>NZ_BJOG01000001.1 GCF_006540085.1 Microbacterium oxydans
CCGATCTCGTTTCCGTTGTCAAGTCCGAATTTCTTCGGCCTGACCGTGGGAACGGATCAGCACCTTCGTCCTGTTCACTCAGTGAGTGTCTGGGATTCGGGAGGTGTTAGCTGCTTGACGGGAGCCGGTCCGAGGACCTCCGCTCAACCGTTTGGGGCGAACAAGTAATAAGTTACGCGGATCCCGGGGATCGGGCAAATCAGGGCTGACCGCCGGGCGTGTCGCGCACCTGCGCCACAGATCCGCTTCTCCTCCCTGCTCTCCTCGCGGGTCACTCGACGGTCATTGGCGTAGTCGTGACGTCGATGTTTCCGAAGGGGAACGGGCTGAAGACCGTCCATGAGTCGGAGGTGAATCCCTCCATGGGGATCAGGAAGAACCAGACGAGGGAGACGACGATCGCGACGGCCACGAGTGCCGCGATTCCGATGGCCGCGCGGTTCAGTGCCCTGAGGGCTGCCCGTTCGTCGCTCGCCTTCATCACGCGTCCGAGAGTGATCAGGACGATCGCAGCGATGCCGATGTAGACCAGAGGGCTGGGCCGGAGCGTCAGGTCGATGCAAACGGGCGCTTGGTCGGTCGGCTGTCCTGACGCACCGATGAAGCCGCCGCTCCCGTCGACGCCGCCGGGGCAGTAGCTCCGGCTGGCGACCATGAGTGAGGAGTACACGAAGACGGCGACCAGGGTCGTGATCAGGACGCGTCGGATCTCCGCGATGATCGCGACGCCGGGGAGGCTCGAGCCGGCGACGGTTTCCGGAGTGGTCGGTGCGAGCGACAAGAGGGCCTCCTGGGTGGCTGGTCGTCTCATGATGGCGCAGGCAGTGGAGAGAGGGAAGGGTGCGTCTGCTGGCCCCCGAGACAGGACTCTCCCTTGCTCGCTGGAATATCGGTAGTGTTCGGCCAGAGCCTGAGCAGAAGGACGGCAACGATGCCCGCAGCACCTCAAGGTTGGTACGCCGACCCCGAGCACCCCGCACAGCAGCAGCGCTGGTGGGACGGCACCCAGTGGACGATGCACACCGCGCCCCTGGGGCAAGCACCGAATGTGGCTGTCGCCGTGACCCCCGTCGATGCCGCTCCCGCCCAGGTGAAGTCCTCTCGGATGAAGGTCGTCCTCATCGTGGGAGCGGTGGTGCTCGCAATCCTCCTACTCACCCGCAGCCTGGGTGTGATCATGGTGCTCGCCGGGCTGGTCCTCTTCTTCGTCGCCATCTACGGGATCGTGCGTGGCTCGGCGAAGCTCTTTCGCGTGCGCTCGCGCGGGGCGGCTTGGGCAGCTCTGGGGATCGCGTTCGTTCTGATGTTCGCGGGGTCTGGAGCGAACGCCGCCCTCGGCGGACCGGGTTCCGACACCACGAGCTCGGGGTCGTCGTCGGATGCCAAGCCGTTCGCCTCCGCGCAGACAGAGAAGCCGACCCCCTCTCCCAAGCCCACCACCTTCGAGGAGGTCGAAGAGTCGACGGTCGTTCCTTTCGAGCGGACGACGGCCGACGATCCGCAGCTCGACGTCGGACAGACCGCCATCACGACAGCCGGTGTCGACGGAACCAAGGTCACCACGTACCGCGTGACCTACGTCGATGGTGTGGAAGTGTCGCGCGAAGTCATCGGCGAAGTCGTCACCGTTGCGCCGGTGAACGAGGTGACGTCGAACGGAACGCGACAGCCTGCGCCGGCACCGGTGCCTCTGGTGCAGCCTGCGGCCGAATGCCACTCGAGCTATGCCGGAGTGTGCGTGCCGATCGCGTCGGACGTGGACTGCGCGGGCGGGAGCGGAAACGGACCGGCATATGTCCGCGGGCCGCTGCAGGTCGTCGGGCCGGATGTGTACGACCTCGACCGCGACGGTGACGGGATCGCCTGCGACTGAGACGGGGCCGAGCCACCAGCCGTCGATACGCTAGTCGTCAGCATTGGGGGCGCGACGCCTCAGGGACCGAGGCTACGGCCTCAGAGAGAGTGCGCAATGACGGGTGAGACCTTCTCTGAAGACGAGTTCCGCAGCCAGTGGAAAGAGCAGGCGGACGAGATCGGCCGCTTCAACCTCGCCATCTTCGGCAAGACAGGTGTCGGAAAGTCGACGCTGATCAACGCGATCTTCGGCGAGGAGGTCGCTCCCACCGGCGTCGGCGAGCCCGTCACGATGGACGAGCATCTCTACATCCATCGTTCCGGCTTCCTCGGCCTGCTCGACACTCGTGGCCTCGAGATCGGCAAGGACACCGATGAGCTGATCCGCGAACTCGGCGACTACTTGAAGAAGATGCGCCAGCGGCCGCTCTCCGAGCAGATCCATGTCGCCTGGTACTGCGTCCGGGCGACGGACCGGCGGTTCGAGGACACCGAGGCGGAGTTCATCCGTCGCCTGCACGAGCTCGGCCTGCCCGTCGTCGCCGTCCTGACGCAGGTGCCGTCGCGGAACGGCGAGTACCACGCCGACGCTCTGACCCTGGCTGACCACATCGCGGGGCTCGACCTGCCGATCGTGGGCGGCCGCCCGATCCTGGTGATGTCGACGGCGGACGAGTTCACGGGCCAGGTTCAGCACGGGCTCACGGAGCTCGTCGATGCCACGTTTCGCGCAGCTCCCGAGGGTGTTGAAGCAGCGTTCGCAGCCGCCCAGAAGGTCGATCTGGCAAGAAAGCGCAAGCAAGCTCAAACAGTTGTCCGCGCGGCTGCCACGGCGGCGTTGACCGTCGGAGCGATCCCGATCCCCGTCGCGGACGCAGGGGTGCTCGTCCCCATTCAGCTCGGGATGATGGCGAGGGTCGCGGCGATCTACGGCGTCAGGGTCGAGACCGCCACGATCGCGGCGACCGCAGCGACAGTCGCCGTCTCTGCCGCGGGACGAAGCGCCGTCGCAGGACTCCTGAAGTTCATCCCTGGAGCGGGAACAGTGGTGGGCGGCGTGATCTCGGGCACCGTCGCCAGCACCTTCACCCTGGCGATCGGCTACGCGTGGGCTGTCGTCTGCGGAGAGCTCACGCAGGGTCGACTGCGCGGCGTCGACGGTGCGCTGGACAGCAAACTGGTGCGCGAGCTGTTCCAGACGCAGGTCGGCGTGTGGTTCAAGAAGGTGAGCGGCGGGCGGGGCTGAACGGAGCTCGGCCGCTTTCGGCGTGATCTACCCGGGGTAGATCTGGCGCTCGATCGTTCTGCGCTGGGGCTTATCCGTCACTATCGAGGCGCCTTTCCCACCGACACCAATCAAATAAGACGCGCGAATCGTGGGAACAGGGCGTGGCGAACGTGCGCTCCGGGATCTTCGGCGCCATGGGCGAGTGCGCGGTGATCGGTCAGACAATGATCAACGGGAAGGCCTCCGGAGCGCAGACCCGTATCTCGACGTTCTGCACCGGGATCTTCTGTTCTTGCTGGTCGTGGTGTTCAGGGACTCCGTCGGGACGATCCCCATGGCGGCGCTGGTGGCCATGATGATCTTGGCAGGGATAGGGGCTTTCGACTGCTGGCACAGCGTGCGTCCGTCGAGCCGATCTTGCGGCTCATAGCTCGCGACGACGCATCAAGAGCAGACACGCGTCGATCCGTCTCAACATGCGGAGTCGAGTATGCGAGAGCATAGGCGTATGTCTGTCTCTTTTACATCGACGCCGGATGCAACGACGCCCGACAGCGAGGGGACGTCGGGGCTGCTGCGGCGTTCGCTGAGGCCGACGAATCCGCAGGTGACACTCTGGGACCTGTTGGATGACATGTACCGCTCGGCGATGAACGAGCGAGACAAGGGCTCGAAGTTCGAGCGGTTCCTCAAAAGCTACTTGCAGACCGAGCCGAAGTATGTCGACCTGTTCTCGGATGTGTGGATGTGGCAGGAGTGGCCGGGTCGTGCCGGACGACCAGATACGGGTATCGATCTGGTCGCGCAGGATCGGTACACCGGCGAGCTCACCGCCATTCAAGCGAAGTTCTACGATCCGGCCCGGTCGCTCCCGAAGCAGGAGATCGATTCGTTTTTCACCGAGCTGGGCAAGGCTCCGTTCACGAGCGGGATGATCGTCACGACGGCACGGAACTGGTCGAAGCACGCTGAGGCGGCGCTGAATGATCAGTCCAAACCTGTGCAGCGGGTCGATCTGAACAACCTTGCCGATTCCCGGATCGATTGGTCACTGTTCGACCCGCGCACACCAGAGGTTCTGTACAAGGGGCCGGGTAAGGCTCCACGCAAGTATCAGCGCGAGGCGATCGACGATGTGATCGCCGGGTTCGAGACGCACGATCGCGGCAAGCTGATTATGGCGTGCGGTACGGGCAAGACGTTCACGTCGCTGAAGCTCGTGGAGGAGTACGTGCCCGTTGATGGCTCGGTGCTGTTCCTCGTGCCATCGATCGCGCTGCTGCAGCAGACACTAAACGAATGGACTGCGCAGGCCGATGTGCCGATCCGGCCGTTCGCTGTGTGTTCGGATTCCTCGGTGGGGCGTAAGGAGAACGAGGACGTCTCCGCGCACGATCTTGGGTTCCCCGCGACAACCGACCCGGCGAAGCTGTTCCATCGTTTCCAGATCTCCACAGGCGAGAACACGATCTCGGTCGTATTCTCCACTTACCAGTCGATCGATGTGATCCATAAGGCACAGCAGCTAGGCCTTCCAGAGTTCGACCTGGTGATCTGTGACGAGGCGCATCGCACTACCGGCATCTCTCAGCCCGGTAGTGACGACAGCGCGTTCGTCCGCGTGCATAACACCGAGTTCCTCGCGGCGAAGAAGCGCCTGTACATGACGGCCACCCCACGCGTGTACGTCGAGGACTCGAAGGCGAAGGCTGCGAAGGACGGCGTCGTCACCTACTCGATGGATGACGAGCACACCTTCGGCCCGGAATTCCATCACCTCGGTTTCGGGCGCGCCGTCGAGATGGGACACCTCTCTGACTACAAGGTGCTCATCCTCGCCGTCGATGAAGAATCTGTCGCGACTAGCTTCCAAGACCTCCTCGCACGCGAGGGCGACATGAACCTCGATGACGTCGCCCGCATCGTCGGGTGCTGGAACGGGCTCTCAAAGCGCGGTGTGAATGGCGAGCGCCTCTCGATCACGGATGACGCGCCGATGCAGCGCGCGGTCGCGTTCGCGCGGAACATCAAGGAGTCCAAGGCAATCGCGAACCAGATGAACGTCATCGGACGCGAACTGCTCATGAACGCCCGCAATGGCGACTCCGCTCTCGAGTTGCAGGCCAAACACGTCGACGGCACGTTCAACGTACTAGAACGCTCGGCCAGGTTGGATTGGTTGCAGGCGGGAGAGGCGGCGGATGAATGCCGCATTCTCACGAACGCGAAATGCCTAACTGAGGGCGTGGACGTTCCGAGTCTCGACGCCGTGCTCTTTCTGAACCCCCGCAACTCGCAGGTCGATGTGGTCCAGGCTGTTGGTCGGGTGATGCGCCGCGCTGAGGGCAAAGAGTATGGGTACATCATCCTGCCGATCGCGGTGCCTGCATCGCACGACCCCGGGACAGCACTGAACGACAACAAGAAGTACAAGGTCGTCTGGGACGTGCTTCAGGCCCTGCGTGCGCACGATGACCGCTTTGAGGCGATGATCAACAAGATCGACCTCGACAAGAAAGCCAATAACCGGATCGATGTCATCGGCATCGGCGGAGCCGGCAGCGACCGCGACCCCGGTACGGCATCATCCGATGCTGACGCGAGCGCAGCCCTGTTCTCAATGGCGAACGCCGCCGAGTGGCAAGACGCAATCTTTGCCCGGATGGTGAAGAAGGTCGGCGACCGCCGGTACTGGGAAGACTGGGCCGGCGACGTCAAAGACATCGCCGACCGGCAGGTTACTCGCATCCAGACGATCCTCGACACCGTGTCCGAGGCGCAGACTGAGTTCGCCGGCTTCCACGAAGCGCTGCAGGCGAACCTCAATGACGGCATCACCAGCCGTGACGCCGTCGACATGCTCGTGCAGCACCTCATCACCAAGCCGGTGTTTGATGCGCTGTTTGAGGACTATGCGTTCAGCGAGCACAACCCGGTTTCCCAGGTGATGGACGGCATGCTCACCGTGCTCGATGGGTACAATCTCGACTCCGAGACGGCACAGCTCGAGAACTTCTACCGCTCGGTCCGGGTACGCGCGGAGGGCATTACGAGCGCGGCGGGCAAACAGAAGATCATCACCGAGCTCTATGAGCGGTTTTTCAAGCTCGCCTTCCCGCGCGTCGCCGAGAGCCTCGGCATCGTCTACACACCTATGGAAGTCGTCGACTTCATCCTGCGTGCCGTCAATGATGCTCTTGGCGAGCACTTCGGCGCGAGCATCAGCGACGAGGGTGTACACGTGCTCGACCCCTTCACCGGCACCGGCACATTCATCGTGCGGTTGTTGCAGTCCGGGCTGATCGACCAGGCAGATCTGCTGCGCAAGTACACGAAGGAGCTGCACGCAAACGAGATCCTACTCATGGCGTACTACATCGCCGCGATCAACATCGAAGCGACCTTCCACGCCCTCCAGCAGGATCAGGCACGTGAGTGCGACGAGGATGCGGATGCTGTCGGTTATGAGTCGTTCGGCGGGATCGTGCTCACCGACACGTTCCAGATGACCGAAGACGGCGACGCGCTCGACGAGCGCATGTTTACCTCGAACAGCGACCGCGTCGTCGAACAGAACGCGCTCGACATCCGCGTAATCGTCGGCAACCCGCCCTACTCGGTCGGACAGACCAGCGGCAACGACAACAACGCTAATCTGAAATACCCGACCTTAGATCGCGCAATCGAAGAGACCTACGCGGAGCGATCGGTCGCGTCATTGAAGAGGAATCTCTACGACTCCTACGTCAGAGCTATTCGCTGGGCTTCCAACCGCGTGCTGAGATCCGACCAGGGTGGCATCATCGGATACGTCTCGAACGGTGGCTACATCGATTCGAATTCGGCGGATGGGCTTCGCAAGACCCTCAGCCGCGAGTTCCACGACATCTATGTCTACAACCTCCGTGGTAACCAACGCACTGCGGGTGAACAGAGTCGCAAAGAAGGCGGCAAGATCTTCGATTCGGGATCGCGGAACACCGTCGCGATCCTGTTGCTCATCAAGCGCCCCGGAACGGTCACCGACAGCACTCTGCATTACAAGGACATAGGCGACTACCTCACCCGTGACGAGAAACTCACCACGGTCGACGGCGCATCCATCGGCACACTCGACTGGCAGACGATCACCCCGAATGTCGAGGGTGACTGGATTAACCAGCGTGATCCGAGCTACGACGCCTATCCCACCATCGGGAGTCGCGACAAGACCGAGGAGAAACTATTCGAACGTTTCGGCACGGGGGTCGCTACAAGCAGGGACGCTTGGGTGTACGGGGCGAATTCACGCGAACTTGCCGCCCGAGCCGATGAATTCATTGGAGTTTTCAACGCTGAACAACTTGCATGGGTCGATTCCGATAACGCTGAGCCGCTTGAACGTATGATCACAAGTGACAAGCGCAAGATCAGCTGGTCAGTTGGCCTCAAGAATAGACTCTTGCAGGGGCAGGCGATTGATCCCAGTTTGGGGAGCATCCGGATCGCTGACTATCGCCCTTTCAATCGCCAATACGTGTTCGTGCACTCTCAGATCCTCGAGCGGCCCGCAGCGATCGAGCGTTACTTTCCGGAAAGGACCGACGTCACTCTCTCGATCTACCTCACGTCCCCCTCTACGCACTTTCCTGACTTCGCTGCGCTGATGAATCGCAACATCCCCGACCTTCATCTGCTTGACTCCGGGCAAGTATTTGCCCGCTATTCCTTCTCCCGGCCCGACGCCAATCAGCTCCTCGCTGAGCCGGAACGCCGCGACAACATCACCGACTGGGCACTCGGCGAGTACCAGCACGAGTACGGTGTTCAGGTCACGAAGGATGACATCTTCTTCTATGTCTACGGGCTGCTGCACTCACCCGAGTACCGCGACCGCTACGCCGTCGACCTGAAGAAACAGCTGCCACGCATCCCGATGGTGCCGGGTCGGGATCGGTTCGAGGCGTTCGTCGACGCTGGGCGGACGCTGTCGGAGCTGCACATCGGGTATGAAACGGTAGAGCCGTATCCGCTCACCGAGTCCATTCGCCTGGGCGCACCGGAGGATGAGTTCGAGCGGTTCGCGGTCCAAAAAATGAAGTATGCCGGAAAGGCCGGTGCGTGGGACAAGACCCGCATCGCTTACAACGCGTTCATCGACATCGACGGCATCCCTGAAGACGCCCAGCGCTACATGCTCGGTAGTCGGTCGGCGCTCGACTGGATCATCGAGCGTTACCAGGTTAAGACCGATAAACCCTCCGGCATCGTCAACGATCCCAACGACTGGTCACGCGAGCACGAGCAGCCTAGATACATCATCGACCTCATTGGCCGCATCACCCGGATGAGCCTCGACACGATGAAGATCGTCGACGGTCTGCCCGACCTCGGAATCTGAGGCGGCGCAGGCCGCGAAGCTCAAGGGAGAACCGTATGTCTGAAGAATCACTCGTTCCCAGCTGGCCGACGCTCGTCGTCCCTACGTTGCAGATTCTCTCGGATGGGCAGAGCCGTCATCGTCGCGAGGTCTTCGATGCCGTCGCGGAATATGCGAACGTGGGAGACGTGGCGCGCGCCGAGACTCTAAAGTCCGGGGGTACCCGCTTCAAGCAGCGCATGGGCTGGGTGCTGAGCAACCTGAACAAGGCGCAGTGGGTTGACCGACCTGAACGCGGGCGATATCTGATCACCGACGCCGGTCGAGCTGCTCTGGCTCAGTACCCCGACGGATTCGATTATGGCCTGGCTAAGGTGGTGTTCGCACCGTTCTGGCCAGATAAGACGAAGGTCGACTCGACGCACGCGACCACGTCACCAGAATCGGACGAGGTCTCTGACCCTGTGGAGGTGATCGAGGACGCGATCGCTCGCATCGAGGCGCGCGTCGGTGGCGAGCTCCTCGACCGGTTGCGCGACAGCCATCCAGATTTCTTCGAGCAAGCGGTCGTCGATCTGCTGCTAAAGATGGGATACGGCGGTGCGGCCCAGCGGGGCAAGCGCATCGGCGGCCCCAATGATGAGGGGGTCGACGGGCTCATCGACCAAGACGCGCTCGGCATTGATCAGGTCTACATCCAGGCCAAGCGCTACAAAGAAGGCAACAGTGTCGGGCGCGAGGCGATCCAGGCGTTCGTCGGTGCGTTGCACGGTTTCGGGGCTTCTCGCGGGGTGTTCCTCACAACCAGCGCTTTCACTAGTGGTGCAATCGAGTACGCGAACAAGGTGCCCTCGCGGATCATCCTGATCGACGGCTCCCGGCTCGTAGAGCTCATGATCGCGTACCGCGTCGGTGTTCAGGAGGAGAAGCACTTCAGCGCCGTCGAGGTCGACGAGGACTACTTCAGCTGACCACCGACTCCTCGCCTCGTGCGCGGTGAGATCTCGCCACCCACCCGTCGCTACGCGAATCGTTGTGTGAAAGACGGAGCAAAGTGATGGGACGCGGCATCGGGTTTCTCAGTACACCACCGCATTGCCGGTCGCTGTGGGGACCCATGAGCTGCGTGGCGATATCGTCGGGTCATGGGGACGACGCCTGCCGCGAAGCGGCATCACTACCTGCCGCAGTTCCACCTTCGAGGATTCGCTGACGGCGAGACCATCACCACGGTTGAGCTACCCGGTGACCGTTCATACCGCCAGCCCGTTCGCAAGGCCGCTGCCGAGAACCATCTGTACTCCTTGCCGGATCACCAGGACGGTGCGGACATCTTCGAGAAGGCGCTCTCGCAGTTAGAGGGCGACGTGGCGAGCATCTTCGCGGACATCGGCTCCGGTACCTGGCCTCTGGGCGAAGATGAGCGCGGCAAGCTCGCCTACTACGTGGCACTCCAGATTGCCCGTGGCCCTGAGCAGAAACGCAATATGGAGAATTTCGCTCGCCAAGTCACCCGCATGGAAATCGGCTACGGCGGTCGCGCCGGCATGAAGGGCTGGGTTAAGAAGAACCTGGGTCTTGACGTGGACGATGCGACGGCCGCGAAGTTGTGGGACGACGCGATGCAACCTGATGGTCCGCCCATCCACATCTCGCAGGCCGCGCATATCGAACAGACCCTCGAACTGGCGGACTCTCTACACAAGTACATGTCCGGTCGTCCGTGGACGCTGATGTCCTTCGACAAGCGGTCGCTCATCCTCTCCGACGTTCCGGTCGGCCTGATTCGTCAGACCGACAATGATCAGTGTTGGACGGGCGTTGGCATACTCACGGCGTGGGGTATCACGTTCCCGCTCACCCGGAAGCTGGGGCTGCTGATGAACGACCCGACGTATCTCATCGACAACGGTGTTCCAGTGGAAGACACTCGCGCGGGACGCTTCGATTTCAGGCAGACCGGTAACACTGCCATGGAGAAGCTCTTCAACGAGCACACCGCCGCCAGCGCCAGCATGCGCCTGTTCCACCATCCCGACGATGCCCGGTTCGTCCCGTCCAATCTGCGCGGGCCGTCACCGGTGACGATGTCGTTACAAGGGGTGCCGAAGGAGTTCACAGGCGAACCGTACATTCTCCCGCGTGTGCCGCGAGGGGATACCAACGACGAGCCGTGACATTCGCCAGGCCTCTGCACCGCCTCGAATGTCGGTGCCCCTGACCATACTCGAGGTATACGGCGATCGGAAGCTTGGTTCGCTAAGGCGCGCGCCGCAACGCCCAATGTGAGAAAACTGGCCTGAGTAGAAGTGATCGGAGAGCAATGGCGAGCGAAGTTGTGGGTTCACCTGCCGGGGATCCGTTCCTGCTCGCGCAGGTGCGCGAGTCGTTTGGACGAGTGGTGTACAGCCACAAGACTCATGAGAAGCAGGCCGACCTCTGCTTCACCAAGCACCGCTGGCAGCAGGGCTTTCTCATCGGTCTGACAGCTGTCAGCTCCGGCACGTTCCTCGTTGCTGTGGTCGGTCTTCTCGGTGACCCCGTCCTGACGAGCCTCGCGACTTCCTCCATCGCCCTGCTGGTTACCTGGAGCAGCCTGGGCGCGAAGACCTTCAGATTTGCGGATGAGTCGGATGCGCATCGCGGAATCGCTTCGAAGCTTTGGGATGTCCGTGAGTCGTACATCTCGCTAATCACTGACCTCATGTCCGGAACGGTCTCCGACGCCGAGGGCCGAGAGCGCCGTGACGAGCTCCAGGAGTCCACTCACGAAGCGTACGCAGTCGCACCGAGGACAAGCTCGAAGGCCTTCGCGCGCGCTCAGGATGGGCTGAAGAACAACGAAGAGATGACCTTCACGCCACGCGAGATCGACCTATTGCTCCCCGAAGCTCTCCGTCTCGAAGAACCGGAGGCATGACCGTGGAGACTTCAGAGATCTTCGACGCGTTACTCGAGAACCTCAAGGTCGGTGAGCAGGCCGGCATCATCGCATCACGCCGGGACGAGATCACGAAGGCGCTGAACAAAGACTTCCGCTCCAAGGACGGTTGCACGGACTACAAGCTCATGGTCGGATCGTTCGGCCGGCACACTGCTATCAAGGGCGTCTCCGACCTCGACATGATCTTCATCCTGCCGCCTGGGATTCGGTCGAGCTACGACGGAGACACCGGGCCGAGACGGATACTCGAACGCGTCCGCGATGACCTGAAGTCGCGGTACCCCAACACAGACATCCGCGTCGATCAGTGCGTGGTGCGGGTGCAGTTCACTTCCAACGCTTTCAAGTTCGAGGTCCAACCCGCGTTCGAGAACGAGGACGGCACCTTCGACTACCCCGACACGAAGGCTGAAGGATGGAAGACCACCAAACCTCGCGAGGAGATCGCCGCCACCAAAGAGTGCAATGATCGCACCTCGAAGAACATGCGGCACCTCGCCCGGATGGCAAGGGCGTGGAAGAACCAAAACGGCGTCAACATGGGTGGGCTGCTCATCGACACCCTCGTGCATCGCTTCTTCTCGCAGACCACCGATTACGACTCGGCAAGCACTGACACGTTCGATCTGATGGCGCGAGACTTCTTCGAGTTCCTCAAAGAAGAGCCGGACAAGGACTATTACCTGGCGCTCGGCAGCAACCAGCGAGTGAAGGTGAAGGCGCGATTTCAGCCCAAGGCCAAGAAGGCCTACAACCGCTGCCTCGAAGCAATCGATGACGCGGGCAAGTCGTCCGCGAACAAGAAGTGGCGGGAGGTCTTCGGTACGTCCATCCCGCTGACCGCGAGCACCAGTAACCTGTCGCAGTCCTTCAGAGACACCGAGCAGTTCATCGAAAGCAAGTACCCCGTCGACATCACCGAGACGGTCACCATCGACTGCGAGGTGACGCAGGACGGCTGGAGGCCCACCAGGCTACGGGAGATGCTTCGCACGGGTGCGCTACTCAGGGCCGACAAGAGCTTGACGTTCCGAGTCGTCAGCTGCACGGCGGCTGAGCCGTACGAACTGAAATGGAAGGTGCTCAACCGCGGCGCAGAGGCCGAACGTCGAAACATGATCCGTGGCCAGATCGTTGATTCGAGTAGTCCCGGTGCCCGCACTGAACACTCAGAATTCAAGGGCGAGCACGTGGTTGAGTGCTACGTCGTCAAACATGGGATTGTCGTCGCCCGCGATCGGATCGACGTACCGATCAGTAACACAGCCGTCAGGACGGCGACCGCCGGATAGAGCGACCAGCAGCGCGCCGAAAATGAGGCGACGACGTCGGCCGGCAGCTCCGACGCGCGTCTAGCGACCGCGTTCATACACTAGTCCTCCCCCGCAAAAAAAAAGAACCGCTCCCCCGACTTCACCTGCTGCGCCACCCGCCGCAACGCCAACAACAACGGCTCCACCAGCACCGACCCCAGCACCACGTACCGCACCGCAGCTTCCGCAGACTCCTCCGGCACCCCCGCGATCTCCGCTTCCGCAATCCGCCGCGCACTTGCGAGGTACTCCGCCATCGCCGCATCCGGCACGGTGAACCCGACGCGCTCCAACCCCTGCAGCGCCCGCGCGACCGCGTGCAGCACCGCCTCGTCGCACATCCCCGGCTTCCACCCGAGCCGCGCGACAAGAGCCTCCGCGTCCGTCAGGTCCAGCGACTCATCCGCCGGCGGAGTGATCGCCGCATGTGCCGCCCCCAGCAGCTCGTGCGCACTCGCCGGCGGATCATCCAGCGCCCCCAGCACCCGCCGCGTCTCGGCGATGCTCACCCCCGCGTCGAGCAGCGCCCGGATCACCCGCAGCCGCTCCACGTGCTTCTCGCCGTACGCGGCCTGCGTCGCAGACGACCGCTCACCCTCGGGCAGCAGCCCCTCGCGCAGGTAGTACTTGATCGTCGGCACGGTCACGCCGGTCTGGGCTGACAGTTCGGAAATTCTCATGGCCACCTCTTGACATCGATAGTAGCGCTATCCATTATGGATAGTGACACTATCCAAACAAGGAGTCATCATGTCGAAAGTCATCACGGGCCGCATGACCCACCGCCACGACGGCGAGCTCGTCGTGTTCCACATCGGGATGCAGATCAACCGCTGGTGGCGCCCCGACCTGTGGATGCCGGCGTTCTTCGCCATGCCGGGGATGCTGCGCGAACTCAGCACCGACCCCGACTCGGGCATGCTCGGCTACCACCTGCTCTTCGGCTCGGGCGGACCCTACGTCGTGCAGTACTGGTCATCCGTCGACAAGCTCTACACCTACGCGTCCAGCCCGAACCAGCAGCACCGTCCCGCCTGGACCGCCTTCAACCGCGCAGCCCGCAAGGCTCCGGGAGCGGTCGGCATCTGGCACGAGACCTTCCGCGTCGACACCGCCGAGAGCGTGTACGTCTCGACGAAGCCGATGGGGCTGCCCAAGGCCACGGAACTCGTGCCCGTCGGCAAGCGTCACGACCGAGCGCAGGCACGGTTCGCGGATGGGCGGACGGGAGCGCCGACCTCCGAGCCTGCGCAGTAACCCTCCCCTAGCGACCGGTCGCACCGCGGAACCCACTACCCTCACACCATGCCCACCGATCGCCCCCGCGCCTGGATCTTCGACGTCGACGGCACCCTCGCCCTCATCGGCGACCGTTCCCCGTACGACATGCGCAACGTGTCGATCGACACCCCGAACCACCCTGTCGTGGTCGCCGCCCAAGCCTTCGCCGCACACCCCGACGTCGACGCGCTCATCGTGGTCTCGGGCCGCGACGAGACAGCCCGTCGCGCCACCGAAGCCTGGCTGACGTTCAACGAGATCCCGTTCGACCACCTGCTGCTCCGCCGCACCGGCGACCAGCGCGCAGACAACATCGTCAAGGCCGAGATCTACGACGCCCACATCGAACCGCACTTCTCCGTCATCGGCGTCGTCGACGACCGCCGCAGCGTGGTCGAGATGTGGCGGTCTCGCGGGCTGGTCTGCTTCCATGTGGCCGAAGGGGACTTCTGAGGCGCACCCGTCCGCGTTCAGCGACCTCGGTGCGGTCCATCCTTTTTCCGGATCTGCGTCCTGCGGGCTGGTGGTCGTCCGTCGTCTGGGTAAGTAGATGCAGAAAGACCTGGAGGAGAACACACATGCGCTACGTACTTTTCATCTGCACCGACCCGACCGCCGAGCCTTATGTCGAGGCCGAAGACAACGCCGGGGAGTGGGTGGCGTCGCTGCAGGACAGCGGCTCCTACGTCTTGGGCGACCGTCTGCGGCCTGTCGAAGACGCCACGACCGTGCGCGTCCGAGCCGGCGAGCGGATCGTGGCCGACGGACCGTTCACCGAGAGCCGCGAATGGATCGCCGGGTTCGACGTGATCGACGCCGACGACCTCGACGCCGCGATCGAGATCGCCGCTGCACACCCGATGGCTCGGTTCGGCCTGGTCGAAGTGCGCCCCGTGTGGCCGCTCGGGTGACGATGTGACCACACCGGAGGAGCCGGCGGGCACGCTTCCGGATGCCATGGCCGCCGTACGGCACGTGGCATCGATCGAGTACGGCGGTGTTGTCGCGAGCGTGATCGGCACAGTCCACGACTGGACCCTTGCCGAAGACGCCGTGCAGGACGCTCTGGCGCGAGCGGTCGAGCGGTGGCCAGGCGACGGGGTTCCGGCGAACCCCGCCGCCTGGGTCACGACCGTCGCCCGCCGCCGCGCGATCGACCGCGTCCGTCACGCTGACGCCGAGCGCCGGGCGGTGGCTCGTCTCGAGCACGAGCCGCACGAAAGCACCGACATCGCCCAGGAAGCCTACGACCACGACGCGTTCCCGCACGGGGACGAGAGGCTGAAGCTGATCTTCACCGCCTGCCATCCCGCGCTGACCTTGGAAGCCCGCGCGGCGTTGACGCTCCGCACCGTCCTGAACGTGTCGATCGAACAGCTCGCCGGGATCTTCGCGGTCGCACCCGCGGCGATGGAGAAGAGGCTCGTGCGGGCGCGGGCCAAGATCGCGCACGCGAACATCCCGTACCGGGTTCCAGATGCCGCGCAGCTCGACAGTCGAAGTGCCAGCGTCTGCGAGGTCCTGTCCGCCCTGTTCACCATCGGCTACTCCGATCCGACACTCCAGCCCGATCCCGGCGCCGAGGCCATTCGACTTGCTCGGCTGTGCCGGCAGCTGCTCCCCTCGGATTCCCCGGCTCGACTCGAGTTCACGGGTCTTCTCGCCCTCCTGCTCCTTCAGCACTCCCGCCGCGCGGCACGCACGACGCCCGACGGCCTGTCCGTGCCGTTCGACGAACAGGATCGCGAGCTGTGGGATGTCTCCGAGATCGAGGAGGGGCTACGGCTTCTCGATGACGCCGTCGAGGAGGCGGCACGGGCGGGCATCCACGGCGGACGCCACCTCATCCGCGCCACCGTCGCGGCCGAGTACGTCCGCCCCAGCCCGGGGACGGAGATCGACCACGCCCGCATCGCCGATATCTACGGGGTGCTGGAGCAGGTGGATGCATCGCCGTTCGTCCGCCTGAACCGTGCGGTCGCCGTGGCGAACGCGGGGCGACCGGCCGAAGCCCTCGCGCTGACGGAGGCGCTCGAGAGCTCACTGGGAGGACACCACCTCTACTCGGCGGTTCGGGGAGATCTCCTGCAGCGCCTCAGGCGCGTCGAAGAAGCGAGGTCTGCCTTTCGCGATGCCGCACGCGCCGCCCCGACGGAACGCGAGCGACGGTCATACACCCAGCACGCTGACGACATCGCCTCGGCATCGACCTGACCTGCGCCCTCCGGCTCCTTGAGGGCTTTGATCGCCACAGCGATGGCTCTCCGTCGCGGCACCGATGACGAGAAGTCGGCAACGAGGTTGCGCGACGCCCTCTCAAGAATATTGCTTTTGTCCTCATATGTGTTCTTCCATGGGACAGGCGGGTCAATTCTGACATCCAGGAGGACTCCTCGTGAGACATCATCGAACCACCGCACTAGTCGCTCTCGCTGCTATCAGCGCCATGTCGTTCACAGCAGCCTCCGCTGCCATCGCAGACACAGGCAGCGGTAGTGACCAGGCCGATGACATCGCTGCCGTAGTTACGGAGGCAGCCCCCTTCATGAACGGCGGCATAGAGCTCGAGACGAGCCCAGCAGAAGCCACGGCGACTCTCGACGGTGGCGGCGAGGCGATCCTGGCGATGGACCCCGCCCGGGGCGTCCGCATAACCTCCGCCGATGACACGGACTCGATGTCCTTCTCCCTGCCCGGCGCATCCGGGCTCGACGACGCTGCTGTCGCCGGTGACGGATCGCTGAACTACGCGGGCGATGCGACGACGCCGTCGATCAATCTGATGACCGGGGCTGAATCGATCCGTGTCAGTGTCGTCATCGACAACGCTGCCCAGGCTGATCGGTTCGACTACGACTTCGGACCCGACGCGACTGTCGAGATCCAAGACGACGGCAGTGCAATCGCGTACGTCGTCGAATCCACCACAGACCCGGCGACGGGAGGTGCGGCCGCGACCGAGAAGATCATCGCCAACATCGATGCCCCCTGGGCCAAGGACGCCAACGGTGTCGAGATTCCGACCTACTACGAGGCGTCCGGGTCGCAGCTAACTCAGTTCGTCGACCATCAGGACAGCAACTATGCCTACCCGATCGTCGCCGATCCGACGCTCGATCGGCCAAACGTCTTCCAATACCGGTTGCGATTCAACCGAGCGGAAACGGCGACCATCGCGTCAGGAGGGGCGGGCATCATCGCCTCAGTAGGCTGCGGCGTGATGGCGCCCGTGTGTGTCGTGGCCGGCGGCTCGGTCTGGTGGAACGCGAGTGTCGCCCAGAATTCGAGCCCGAAGCGCTGTGTGCAGGTCACGGCAACACAGCCTTACATCTACCCCGGTGTTCTGTGGTGGGTCGACACGTACAGCGGAGGACCCTGTAGATGAGAAGCGAACCTCGGACCTGGTTCGGCGTGATCACGGAACCCGGCCGCCAGCTAACGATGACGGTCGCCATGGGCTTGCTGATCGTGGCGTCCACGGTATTGTCTGTCCGCTTCCCCGAGATCGGCTCCTGGCTCTTCATTGCGACAGGACTCCTCGCCGCCACTTGGTACGCCCACATGATGAAGCGGTGGCGAGCTGCGCGTGGTGACGAAGATGTCGTTCCACCGGAGGAGTGATTCACTGAGCGGCAGCCCGACTTGTCGGGCTGCCGCTCACACTCCAGCGACTCGACGCTCGGCGGCCTGACGTAACGTACAGCGACGTCTTGGCCGCAGGATGCAACCCCTAGGAGCGATTATGAAGCAACGAACGAGACGAGCAATGGCCAGCATTGGATTCGTCGGCGCCGGCGTCATCATCCTCGCCATCGTCATGGCGATTGCTGAGGGCTACATCTCAGACGCGGAGCACACGACGGGGAACCTCGCACCTGCTGCTATGACTGGCCTGTTTGGCGCATGTCTCATGCTCGTCGGCTTCGGGAGCATTCTCTTCCGAAAAGAGTGACTAGGGGACTAAAGCTCAGCTCGTTCGGCCCCGCTACCCGTCAGGGTGGCGGGGCCATCCCCTGCCCGCGCACCGTTCGTGGCGCGGCGATCCGCCCCGAATCGGGCTACGGTACCCAGATGGACGAGTCGCCCCTGACCATCGAATCGCTGCGCGAACTCACGGACGCGGACGCCGAGGCAATCGCATCGCTCCTGGTGCAGCTCTCCTCATCCGCAGCATTCGATCGCGCTCGAACCGAAGCGGTCATCGCACACGAGGCGACGGAGCTCTTGGTTGCACGTGACTCTGGGCGCATCGTCGGCACCGCGACTCTCGTGACCGCACCATCCCTGACCGGACTGCGCGGCCATGTCGAAGACGTCGTGGTCGACGAGGCGGCACGCGGGCGCGGCATCGCGCGGCTCCTCCTGGAGCACATGACGCAGCTCGCGCGACAGCGCGGACTCCGGACGCTCGACCTCACATCCCGCCCATCCCGAGAATCCGCACTGCGGTTGTACGAGTCTGTCGGGTTCCACAGGCGTGAGACGAACGTGCTCCGGTTCACCCCTGCCACGGACTAGTTACGCCGCAACTCCGCAAGAGCTCCACGATTCCAGCCCTCCGCGCATGGCTCAGATCGCGGTCGTCGTTGATCCGTCGGTCAACCGCCAGGGCACCGGGTACTCCGCATACTTGAGCCCATTCGGAACCAGATGCTTGGCCTCTTCGGCGTAGCGTTCCGCGTCGTCAGCGTTGTCGAAGACGCCGTAGATGTCGAGGTCTCGCTCCTCATCGTTGAACACGATCCAGACTCGCATATCCTCATCCTCACTCACCCCCGACCTTGACCGATCATCCGGACCGCAGGAGACGTCCGTTCCGGCGTCTCCTCGCACAGCCACCAGATCGCTACCTTTGCTGAGCACGACGTGAAGGCTCGCGTCGAGTGGTGAAGTTCACTCCAATGAGAAACGCGAACAGCCCGACCAAGAGGTAGGCAGGAAGAGCGTCTCCAGAGGAGGGATCGGAGGCACCCGACCAGGTGAACCACGCGAGAACCCCGACCCACAACAGGACGGGGACGGTGGCGAGAAGAGTGCCCAAATTCCGACCCACTCGCCCGACCAAGGCACCCCAGAGGAGGAGTGCTATCCCGATGGCGGTGTAGACCATGTTGTCCGTCCTTCGCAGTCGGCAAGCGAGCTCGCGGGATCCTGCGCGTTCGCATTCTCAATGATGCGAATTCGTCGAGGGGAGAACACCAACACGGCTCGTTGTACGAATGATTCCTCACTCAATGCAGGTAAACGAGCCAGCTCCAATGCCCCCGTCACCACCCTCATTACGAGAGCCGCGAACACAAAGATGGGTCCAATCCATGGCGCCTCCGATCCGAACAGGAATCCCCCAGCGACAACGCCGCCCACGATGACCACGTTGACGATCGCTACGACTACTCCCAGACCTCGGGGGAGGGTCATCCCGGAACTGATACCGATGCTGACCCCCAGAGCGCAGACGACAAGGTAGACAGCGAGCTCGCCGCCGATTTCCAAGATCATTGCCATCGCTCCTTCGTCAGCACGTCACTCTCATGATGACCCCTGGCACCGGCGCGGCAGTGAAGAACAAGCAGGTCTTAGGGTTGTCTCCCTGAGCGATATGCGCCTGAGCCACAATGTATGAGCCAAAGACGGCGCACGCCTGGAACACCCTCGGCAGCGCCTTTCCGAAGATTCCGCACATCCCGACCGCAGCCGTGTAGTCCCGGACCCGCGAGGTTTCAGCACGCGTGAGCTTCATTCCCCAGATCGGGCCGTTCCAGATCCAGCTCGGATCAGCCACTACCGGATACGCGGTTGTGGCGCTCGGGGTCACAACCTGGAACAGCTCATCCCCTCGCACCTCATACCGCGTTTCCACCGCGGCACCATTCGCGTCAGTCGCCCACGGAGCCGCAACGGGCACATAATCTCCGGACTCGCCCAAGAAGATCACTTCACCCGTGTCACTCTGGTACGGCTGATAGCCATCCATGCGGTATCCGAATTCGTGTGGGCTCTCGGCACCGCCCAACACGGTCTGGATGCGCGTCGATCCGTCGGCGAGCGTCTGCACAGCAACTGCATCACCCGAACGGTCGTCGGCAGTGAAGACGACAGTGCCATCCTCAGCCACCACGCCATCGCTGATGGGGATTTCGTCGGGCAGCTCGATGGCCCGACTCTCCGCCTGGGTGCCTCCATCGATCGGCACACTCACAACAACGTTCTCTTCAGCCGAAAGGGGTACTGCTGCTGAGATCTCCCCCACCGTCGTGCTCAACTGGCCACCCTGTACCACCCCCGGCTCAGACAGAGTCGTTGTCGGGGTCGCCGCCTCAATGGTGGCCGAAACAGACTCCACGTCATCAACGTCGCTGTCGGATGCATGAGCTGGTGAAGCCATCGTTGCCGTGAGGGCAAGGGTGGCGGCTATCGCGACGATGAGTTCGCGCCTTCTTTGCAACATCTCTGTGGTCCATTCACTGGTAGCGGCCCGCCGATAGTTGGCCTCACTGCCGGGTGAGGCCACATGAGCAATGAAAGCACACAAATGAGGACGCTATTGATATTCTGCGTCCGCCCCAAGCCGCCCGTCACGTGCCCGCGAGCACCTCACACCTCGTCGGGCAGGCCGATGAGCGCGGCGCCTCAGAGACCAGACGCCGCGATCCCCCGCAGCAACCGCACCACGGTCTCCTCCACCCGCTCCGCACTCAACGGCTGCCCGATCAGCGCGGAGTACGACGCCATGGCGATGAACTGATCCGCGATCGCGCCCGCATCCACGTCCGCCCGCACATCCCCCGCGGTCCGTCCGCGCGCCACTCGCTCCGACACCCATTCCCGAATAGGCGCCGCCAGCCTCTCGTTCAGCACGAGCCCCAACTCCGGATCAGCCGCCGTCACCTCGATCAGCGCCCTCGCCAGCGATACCCCCTCGGGTCGAGCCAGCCCCGCGGACACCGCCGTGAACCATGCGCGCAGGTCCGCGCCGAGGTCGCCCGTCATCGGCACGACGACATCCGAACCAGGGACCGTCCCCTCGAGCAGCGCCTCTCCGAGGATCGCGGCCTTCGACGGCCACCACCGGTAGATCGTCTGCTTCGACACCTCCGCCTCAGCCGCGAGGCCCTCGATCGTCACGGCGTCGTATCCGTCTGCGGCGAGCGCGCGCCGCATCGCGTCCAGCACGGACTGGCGGGCTTTCTCACTGCGAGGACGAGGCACCCGTCCACCGTACTCAGGCGTACACTGGAATATAAGTAGACGCACCGTTGCGAAACTACAACGGCACCCGAGCAAGGAGAACGAGCATGGCCCTCACCGCACACTCCACCATCGGCGACTGGATGAACGACCCGACCGGCGGCCCCCTCATCCGCGGACTCTTCGAGCAGACGGGCGCCGACCCCGAGCTCCTCACACCCGTGCTGGGCCTTCCGCTTCAGCAGCTGGTCGCGATGAGCCAGGGCCAACTTCCCCAGTCGGTCGTCGACGACCTCGTGCGCGCGGCCAACGACGGCGAGATCCCCGAAGCCGACGACTCCGAGGGCTGGACCGAGAAAGTCACCTCCGGCCGCTTCGCAGGCAAGACCGTCATCGTCACGGGCGCCGCCTCCGGCATCGGCAAGGCCACCGCCTCGCGCATCGCCCGGGAAGGCGGACGCGTGATCGCGAGCGACATCGCCGCCGAGAAGCTCGACGCCCTCAAGGCCGAGCTCCCGGATGCCGACATCGTCACGGTCGCGGGCGACCTCACCACGCAGGACGCTATCGACGCCGTGCTCGCCGCCGCGGGCGACCGCATCGACGGCCTCGCGAACGTCGCCGGCATCAACGACGACTTCTCCCCCGCCGGTGAGACACCCGATGCCGTCTGGGACCGCGTGATCGCGATCAACCTGACTGCTCCGTTCAAGCTCATGCGCGCGGTCATCCCCGTCATGGAAGCTGCCGGTCGAGGTGCGATCCTCAACGTCTCGAGCGAGGCGGGCCTGCGCGGCAACGCCTCGGGCAACGCCTACACGGCCAGCAAGCACGGCATCATCGGGGTCACGAAGTCGGCCGCCTTCATGTACGGGCCGAAGGGCATCCGCGTGAACTCCGTCGCCCCTGGCGGCGTCGCCACCGGCATCCCGATGCCCCCGAACATGTCGGAGTACGGCTCCGGCCGCCTCGCCCCGTTCCAGCAGGCGATCCCGACCGTCGCGACCGCCGAGCACCTGGCCGCCTCGATCACGTTCCTGCTGTCGGACGACGCCGTGAACATCAACGGCGCCATCCTCGCCTCCGACGGCGGATGGTCCGTGCAGTAAGCCCGACCGCGAAGCCGACGCCCCCCGCCGACCCGAACGGCGGGGGCGTTTCGTATGCCCGAGGGGACGGGGGGCAGCTCGACTATCGAACGTCGAGGTCAGGGCTGGTCGACACATCGGCGCCTTCCTCGACACCCCCTCGGTCCAGCTCGCGCATCTTCGCATCCGTCACCGCCGTCCAGCCCCAGAAGGCGAAGAGCGGAATCACTGACAGCGGCCCGAGCCACGCAGGTTCGCCGCCGTTGCTCATGACAATCCCGTTACTGATCACCCAGAAGATGATTGCGACTATAGAGAGCGTCAAGCGCAGGGGAGAGAAGAGAATCCGGACTCGCTTGCGGAACGAATTGACATACGACTCCGGGTTCAGCGACATGAGTAGGTTCCGTACCAAGGAACGATGAGGCTGACGCCGGGAACGTAAGTGAGAAACCCTTCGAGGCAGCGCTTGGGCTTCGAGTTCTGAGCAACGCCTGCGGTGTAGATGGCGGGCGCGGAAGTCGCAAAGCACCCCGCTGCGAAAGCGGCAGCCCCGGCGGGGCCCGCGACGGCATGTCCCGCGGGTCCGCAGATTGCCGCCATACCGGCACTTCCCCACCCACCGCCTGCAATCGTCGCAGTCTCCGCCCGGTTCCATCGCACGCGGATCTGAAGCGCGCTCATGAATCCCCAGGTCGGATCGGCGACGACAGGGAAGGCTGCGTCCGTCGTATCCACTTCCTGCGTCAGCATCCCGTCTGCGATGACGTATGCCGTGGGCACCGCGACTCCGTCGGCATCGACCGCCCACGCGGGTTCCACCTCACCGATCACCTCGGCGACACCTGCAGAGCCCCCGACCGCGCGAGTGAGCATCACACCGCCGTCTGGCTGCACTTCGGCATCGACGCCGTCCGGCAGCGGGTAGCTGAAGCTTGCGGGATCGGACTCGTCCCAGAGCACGGTCGAGATCCGCACGCCATCTTGCACGGGAGTGACCGTCACATCTGGTCCGCCTTGTTCGCCGCGGTACACGGTCGAGCCATCCGCCGCCGTCGCCCCGGTGCCGGTCGACACTCCGACCGGCGCAGACACCGTGAAGGTCGTCCCGTCATCCGCCTGAACAACGACGCCTTCGGATGCCTCCTGCGGGACGTTCACCACGGCAGAGCCCTCAGCCGCGACCGCGGCGGGAGCTCCTGCGGACTGTGCTGCTTCGGCGACCAATGCCGAGACCTCATCCGGCGACGCGTCGCCTGGCGATAACGTGTCATCAGCGGCCGCGGGCACCGCGAACGATGCGATCCCCCATACAGCCAGCGTCACCATACTCGCCGCCGTCAGACACCTTTTCGCGCGAATCATCGTATTTCTCCGATCGTGACGTCACCCAGCGGCGACATACGGGGAGAATTGCACATTTGACGGCATAAAGCATTCATACGGATCATCGCATGCCGATATTCCGACTATCCGAGACCCTTCAGCGGTCATACACTCGCTCCATGCTGAAGCTCGTGTCGATCGTGATCCGCGTGACGGACCTCCCCGCGCAGTCCACGTTCTGGAAGGCAGCTCTCGACTACGTCGAACGCGACCCCGCGGACGACGACTGGGTCGTGTTGAAACCGCGCGATGCCGACGCTCCCTGCATCGCCCTCGACGCCCACCACTCCGAGCGCATACTGCCTCCGCGCATCCACCTCGACATCTACGCCGAGGATCAGGCCGCCGAGGTGCAGCGGCTCCTCGCTCTGGGTGCGCGCGAGGTGCACTGGGACGGACGCCCGTCCGACGCCGACTACGTGATCATGGAAGACCCGGAGGGCAACCGCTTCTGCATCGTCGACCGTCCCGACTGGTCGGGGTGGGACGGCGCAAGCGGAGAGTGAGGATTAGCCGACGTCGGCCAACATCCGATCCACCCACACCGGATGCGGCAGCGTGGCGATCTCGGCACGCGTGAACCACCCGACCTCGACGACCTCGTCCTGATCAGGCACCGGCGGATCGAGCAGTTCGCACGCGAACGCGGTCGACACGTACGACACACGATCCCCGTTCGGATACGTCACGACGAGCGATTCGCCACCGAAAGCGCCGACGATACCGGTGATGCGGATGAGGTCATGACCGATCCGCGCGCGGATCGATCGGACGTACTCAGAGAACGGCATACCGGGAGTCTCGGTTCCGAGACTGCGCGTAGGCCGTCACTCCGGGCCGGGCCGTCGTTCTCGGGCCGTCGCCTGCCGGTGCGACGCGAGAGCCGCGCGCACGGCCGAGTAGATCACCAGCCACACGACAGCGATCCCGATGAAGACGTACGCGAGATTCGCGAGAAGGACGAGAAGAAAAGAGCCAGAGAACATCGCCCCAGGATGCCGCACCCCGCACACCCGCCCGGTCAGACTCCCCGCATCCGCGCCACGGCCGCCCGAACCAGAGCCGCGTTCCCCGGAGCAGTCGTGCCATCGAGGAGCAGCAGCGTGTCTTCCAGGCCGATGCGCGACGCCAGCCCGAACTCGACGGCAAGGTCGAACACCGGCCACGTCGAGCCCTCCTCGCCGTGCAACAGGATCGGGAGGTCGGGTTCCTCGAGCTGCACGTGGGCGATCATCCCTTCAGCGTGATCACGCAGCACATCGGTCGGTTCGTCGGGGAGCTCGATCAGCACCCGCAGGCACTGCCCGCGAACGGGCGACCGCTTCCACACCTCGAAGCCGGCCGCGTCCCACAACCCGGCCTCGACCGCGACGCCGCGCCTAAGCAGCAGCGCGGCCACCTCATCGGCGCCGGCCTCGTGCCAGTTGACCGACGCGTGATCGGGTAGCTCCGTCCACGCCTCGATGGCGGCAAGGCGGCGCTCGACGTCGGACGCGGCCCACGCTCCCGTCGTCACGCCGACCGGCACACCGGGGCTCGCGGAGCGCACCGCGGCCACCCATCGGGCGACATCGTCGGCGGCGAGACTGTCGCGACCCGCCTCGTCTTTCGGGTGCACATGCACCTCGTGCGCTCCCGCCACCACAGCACGCGCGGCATCGTCGGCGACGACCGACGCATCCGCACTCAACCACGGGTGCTCGACCGCATCACGAGCGCCGTTCACGCATGCCTGCAACAGCATCCGACGCGGAGGCCGGGCGGGCGGGTCCGAGTCCGGCGCGGTCATCGGCCGATCAGCTCGCGGGGGTGCAGGTCATAGGGAGAGGAGTCGGTCGACGGGCCCTCTTCGGCGCGCACCGTGTGCTCGACCTGACGCGCCACCGCCGCGCTGCGGCCGACCTTGACCGCCTCGGCCTCGCTCATGAAGCTGCTCCCCAACGTCTGCGATTCCCCCTCGATGCGGTTGAACCAGATGCCGTTGCGGTGGAACGTCTCGATGTCGCCTGCAGCCATGGCGGGATCCCTTCTCTCGCATCCCTTTCTACGTCAGACCACCGACACGACGGAGGGGCTTGACAGCCTCCGCCCCATCGCCCGAGCGAGACCGGTTCAGACCAGAAGACCCGCCCGACGCACGGCATCGCCCATCGCCGCGAACGCCTCTTCCAGGATCGGACGGGGTGTCGCGAAGACCACCCGCACGTGACCCTCGGCGCCACGCCCGAGCAGCCGTCCCTCGGTCAGCACGACCCCCGCCTGCTCGCGGAAGAACTCGGCGGGCGGCCCCGGAATCCCGAGCGCCGCCGTGTCGATCCACCCGATGTATGTCGCCTCGGGCACGTGATACACGGCTCCGGGCAGGTGCTCCTCCACCAGCGTCGCCAGCTGCCGCCGGGAACCGTCGAGGTAGTCGGTCACCTCCGTCAGCCAGGGCTTGCCCGACCGGTATGCCGCCGTCGAGGCCACCACCCCGAGCGTGGCCGCACCGTGCTGCACCGCGAAACCGAACCGCTTGTACAGCTGCTGGTCGGCTTCGTTCGAGGTGATCAGCTGCGCCGTCTTCAACCCAGGGATGTTCCAGGCCTTCGAGGCGCTCGTTCCCGTCACCGTATGCGCGGCCGTCACCTCCGACACCGACGCGTACGGCACGAACGACGCACCCTCATAGCGCAGCGGGGCGTGGATCTCATCCGCGAACACCCGCCCGCCGTGCCGCTCGACGATCTCTGCGATCGCCTCCAGCTCATCACGCCCGACGATCGTGCCGGTCGGGTTGTGCGGGTTGCAGAGCACGAGCGTCCTCGCGCCGGCAGCGAACGCCTCATCGATGCGCTGCAGATCGTGCTGCCAGCGCCCGTCGACCTCGACGCCGGGGACCTCGATCACCGGATGTCCGATCGCCGGCAGGTAGGTCAGGAACGGCATGTACGCGGGGGTGGGCACGATCACGGGCGAACCCGCTGGCGCATACTCCTGCACCGCGACGCCGAGGGCCGCCATCACGTCCGAGACCGGATGCACACGCTCGGGATCGACCGCCCAGTCGTACTCGTCGCGCATCCACTCAGATGAGGCCTCACCGAGCTCCGCGGCCTGCGGAGGGGAGAGGTATCCCAGGTTCTCGTCGTCGATCGCGCGATGCAGCGCCTCCGCGATCTCGGGCGCGACCCCGAAGTCCATCTCCGCCACCCAGGCGCCGATGTGTCCGGGGTGCAGACTCCACTTGCGGCTCTGCGGCCGGTCGAGGAACAGACGGTTGCGGGCATCGAACGGATGCACGGGGGAGGCGGAGGTCATGGTCTGGGTCCCGCCGAGTCAGTCGGCGGCGTCGATACAGGAAAGACGCAGGACGCGGATCTCGGACACGGGGAACTCCATTCGCAGCGGGACCAGTCCAATCTACGGACGGCCCCGCTCCCTCGCATCTCGGGTTTCCCACCGTGACGGCGGTCGATGCCTCCGCAGAACCGGAGGGGCGCTGGTAACGTTCCCTTGATCGACGGCACCACATTCGGAGGGCAGTGATGAGCGAACCAGCGCGCCGCCCGACCGTCAAGGAAGTCGCGACCAGAGCCGGCGTCAGCCCCATGACCGTCTCCCGCACGCTCTCCGGCGGACTCAACGTCAAACCCGACGTGCAGCAGCGCGTGATGGAGGCCGTGGCCGAGCTCGGCTACCACCGCAACGAGAACGCACGCAGCATCCGTCCAGGACACTCGAGCGGCCTCATCGGCGTCGCGATCACGAACATCGCGAACCCCTACTACTCCACCTTCGCGCTCGGCGTCGAAGAGGAGGCCGCCCTCACCGGTCGCCGCATCCTGCTCGGCAACACCTCGGAGGACCCTGCGCGCGAAGCCGACCTCGTCGGCGACTTCCTCGGCCGCCGCGTCGACGGGCTGATCGTCGTCCCCGCCGGCACGACCTCCGCGCACCTCGCCCATTCGCAGAACCAGGGTGTCCCCGTCGTGCTCGCCTCTCGACGCATCGAAGGACTCGCCGTGGACAGCGTCGTGCTCGCCGACGACGAAGGCGCCCACCGCGGGACGACGGCGCTCATCGATCGCGGACATACCCGGATCGGCTACCTCGGCAATGCGCTGTCGATCTTCACCGGCGAGCGCCGCTACGCGGGCTTCGTCCGCGCCATGCAGGAGCGGGGCCTCACGGTCGACCCGCAGCTCGTCGCCACGAACCAGCAGACCGTCGATCAGGCGCGCGAGGCGACGCGAACGCTCCTCGCCGCGTCGCATCCGCCCACCGCGATCTTCTGCGCCAACAACCGCAACGCGATCGGTGCGCTCAAGGAGATCAACGGCCAGCTCAACGCCGGGTCGCGCCCCGCGTCGGAGTTCCCCGAGATCGTGAGCTTCGACGACTTCGAGCTCGCCGAGCTCTCCCCCGTGCCGATCAGCGTGATCGACCACGACCCCCGCGAGCTCGGCCGCACCGCCACGCGCCTGCTGCTGGACCGCCTGGACGGCGGCGAGCGCGACAGGGAGCACCGCGAGCTCGAACTGCCCGTGTCACTGCGCGGCGTGCGCTGACGCGCACGGGCGCGGTTCCCCACCGCACTGCTGCTTCCCGGCTCACATGCATGACCCACCCCCGAATGCATGAACCATTCCGCGCCGCGGCTCATGCATCCGTCCGCCGATCATGCAAGTGAAGCGGCCTGGGCGGGGCGTACGCAACGTGTTGACACCTCACCTCCGCATTGATAACGTTACCAATCATCGACGAGGAGGCCGGATGGAGCTGTGCATCGATTTCGGAGGCACCGAGATCAAGATCGCCCTCACCGACGGCAGCCATGTCGTCGGCTCGCGCAGCATCCCGGTCGAAGGCACCCCCACCGACCTCGACAAGGCCGCCGCTCATGCCCGCGCACTCCTCGATCAGACCGGCCGCGCAGCCGACGCCGTGGGCATCGCGGTCCCTGGCGTCGTCGACCCCCGCAGCGACCGGATGCTGCACGCCAACGCCAAGTACGACTTCCTCGAAGACATCGACCTGCACGCCTGGGCGCACACCGAGTTCGACCTGCCGTCCGTGGTCGAGAACGATGCGCGCGCGGCGCTGATCGGCGAGACCTCCTCGGGCAGCGCGGCCGGTGAACGCGACGCTGTGCTCGTCACCCTCGGCACCGGCATCGGGACCGCGGCGATGATCGACGGATCGCCCCTGCGCGGACGCACCGGCCACGCCGGGATCCTGGGCGGACACCTCACCGTCGACATCGACGGCCCCACCTGCCCGTGCGGGAACATCGGCTGCGGCGAAGCACTGGCGAGCACCAGGGCACTCCCCGAGCACGTCTCCATGACGCAGGTCTTCACCACGGACGCGCACCCCGACCTGCGCGACCGCTTCCTGCACGTCTGGGGCGCCGTCGTCACGTCGCTCGTGCACTCCTACGACCCCGCCGTCGTGATCCTCTCCGGCGGCATCCTGCGCGCGGGCGACGCCGTGAGCGCACCGATCGAGGACTTCGTGCGCGAGCACCTATGGCCATCGCTGACCCCGCCGCACTTCGTCGTCCCGCCCGAGCCCGAACTCTCCGTCGTCCGCGGGCTCAGCACCCTGATCCATACCACCCACACCGCCACCACCCACACCGCCATCCCGCAGGAGGAACAGTGACCACGCCGATCAGCGACATGCATGAAGGGCACACCACCCGAGGTCGCTACGACACCCAGCCCACCGTGGCACTGCCCGCCGGGGAGCGCATCCTCCGCGGCGCGCACGGTTGGACGGCGGCGGCCGAGCTCGCCGAAGCCTGCGCCCGGGTGACCGGCACCGCCCCCGTGCTGCTGATCGACACCTACCCCGGAGTGGACGTCGAGGCCCTCACCACCCAGGTGCGCCAGTCGCTGCCGGAGTGGGCGGTCGTCGACGTCGAGGCCGCCGCGCGGCCGGTCGCCGAGGTCGAACAGTTGATCGCCCCGAGCCTCACCGACGACCGCGTCTTCGGTGTCATGAGCCACTTCGCCCTCACCGACTTCTACGACACCGCGAAGCTCGACGCCCTGGCAGACACGGTCGTCGAGAACCCCACCGTGGTGATCGGCTGGGGCGCGGCCCTGCTCTCCCCGCGCCTGACGGGCGACGCCGTGACGGTGCTCGTCGACATGGCCCGCTGGGAGATCCAGCTGCGCCAGCGCAAGGGCGCGACCAACTGGCGCGCCGACAACGCCTCGGAAGACAACCTCCGCAAGTACAAGCGCGGCTTCTTCGTGGAATGGCGCACCGCCGACCGTCACAAGCGCGCCCTGTTCGACACGGTCGACTTCGTGCTCGACGGCAATGCGATCTCGCCGGCCGAGCGGCATCCGGATTCGCCGGAGGCTGGGATGATCACGGGAGCCGCCTTCCGTCAGGCCCTGAAGGACGCCGCGCGTCGCCCGTTCCGCGTCGTCCCGTTCTTCGACCCCGGCGTGTGGGGCGGGCAGTGGATGAAGAACCTCATCGGCCTCGACCCCTCGAAGGACAACTACGCCTGGTGCTTCGACTGCGTCCCCGAGGAGAACTCGCTGCTGCTGGAGGGCGAAGGCGGCGTGATCGAGATCCCCGCCCTGGACCTCGTCTTCAGCCGCCCTGTCGACCTGCTGGGCGCGAAGACGTTCTCGCGATTCGGCGCCGAGTTCCCGATCCGCTTCGACTTCCTCGACACCATGGACGGCGGCAACCTCAGCCTGCAGGTGCACCCGCTCACCGATTACATCCAGAACACGTTCGGCATGCACTACACGCAGGACGAGAGCTACTACATGCTCGATGTCGGCGACGACGCGGTGGTGTACCTCGGGACGAAGGAGGGCATCGATCCCGCCGAGATGCTCCAGGAGCTGGCGACGGCCCAGGACGGCGAGCACCCGTTCCCCGCCGAGAAGTACGTCAACTCGTTCCCGGCCCGCAAGCACGACCACTTCGCCATCCCCGCCGGAACCGTGCACTGCTCCGGCGCGAACTCGATGGTGCTGGAGATCTCGGCGACGCCGTTCATCTTCACCTTCAAGCTCTGGGACTGGGGCCGGGTGGGACTCGACGGGATCCCCCGCCCCGTGCACCTCGACCACGGCGCCAACAACATCCAGTGGGACCGCGACACCACCTGGGTCGGCGACAACCTCATCGACCAGGTCGAGACCATCCGCACCGACGGCGACGTGATCGAGGAGAGCACGGGCCTGCACGAGCTCGAGTTCATCGAGGTGCGTCGACACTGGTTCACCCAGACGGCCGACCATGACACCGAGGGCACCGTGAACGTGCTCAACCTCGTGGAGGGCGATGAGGTCGAGGTGGTCAGCCCCACCGACGCCTTCGCTCCCTTCGTGATCCATTACGCCGAGACGTTCATCGTCCCGGCCGCCGTCGGGGCCTACCTCATCCGGCGCACCGAGAACTCGCGCAGTCCGCGCTTCGCGACCGTCAAGGCCTACGTGCGCGGCTCGCGCTCGAGCGACAGCTGAAGACGCCGCACCCGACGAGCACCGCACCCGAGAAACCGCACACCCGACACACACCGCACACCCGAGAAATACGAACAAGGGAGTTCAGAATGATTTCGCGACGCACGATCGCCGCCGCCGCGGCCGGTCTCCTCCTCGGCACCCTGGCGCTGGCCGGATGCTCCGGCGACTCCGGATCCGGCGGGGAGGGCGAGGTCACCGGCACGCTCGATTTCTACACCGACAAGGCGGCGTGGAAGCCCGATTTCGAGTCGCTCAACGAGGTCAGTGGCGATGCCGTCGACATCACCCTGAAGACCACGGGCTACTCCGACGCCAACCAGTACGACGCCTTCATCAAGCAGTCGTTCCGCACCGACAAGTCGCCGGGACTGTTCACCTGGCACACCGGCGAGTCGCTCAAGCAGCTCGTGGACGAGGGTCTGGTCGCCGAGACCACCGACATCTGGTCCAAGGCGGTCGACGAGGGCTGGGTGAGCGAAGACCTGCGTGACAGCTATACCTTCGACGGTAAGCAGTACTGCGTGCCGATGAACATCGCCTACTGGATCATGTTCTACAACAAGGCCGCCTTCGCCGACAACGGCATCGAGGTGCCGACGACCTGGGACGAGCTGAACACCGCCGCCGAGACGCTGAAGGATGCAGGGGTCACCCCGTACTACCAGACCAGCGTGCTGTTCACCTTCCAGTGGTTCCAGCACCTGGTCGCCTCCACCGACCCCGACCTGTACGCCGGACTCACCACGGGCGACGTGAAGTACACCGACCCCGAGATCGTCGACATCATGAACGTCTGGCTCGACGAGCAGAAGGCGGGCTGGTTCAGCGACGCGGGCAGCACGACCGATCCCGCGGTCGGCCTCAAGCAGGGCGACTACGCCATGATCAACTTCGGCACGTTCTTCGCCGGCAACCTCGAAGGCGCCGGCATGACCACCGATGACTACGGCATGTTCGCGATCCCCGCGGTCAGCGACGACCTCGATGCCACACCGGTGGCCGTGGAGTCGGGCCCGATCTGCACCGCCGAGAACTCGAAGCAGCGCGACCTCGGCCTGGCCTACGCCGAATGGTGGATGTCGCCCGACGCACAGACCGCGTGGAACGACGCACACGGTGACGTCGCGTTCAACCCGAAGGCGAAGGTCTCCGACCCCGCACTGGCTGAGATCGGCGAGCAGATCGCCGGCGACGACTACATGCTCTACGACCGGTTCTTCGAGGCGATGCCCACCGAGATCGTGACCACCGCGATCGAGCAGTTCGGCGCATTCAACGCCAACCCCGGCGACCCGATGCCGTTCCTGGAGAAGATCCAGGCCACGGCTGACAAGTACTGGGCAGAGCAGGAGTAAGCGGGCGGATGACGCATCAGAAGACGCCCTACCAGTGGTCCGCCCGGGGCTTCATCGCCCCGGGCGTGATCCTGGTCGCGGTCCTGCTCTACCTCCCGCTGCTGTGGACGGTGTTCCTCAGCTTCACGAAGTACAACGGCCTCGGCAGCCCGAAGTGGATCGGGCTCGACAACTACGTCGAGATGTTCACCGACGGCGACTTCGTGGGCTCGGCGATGAACACCGTGCTCTGGGTGATCGGCACCCTGATCATCCCGGTCGGCATCGGCCTGGCGATCGCGCTGCTCACCTGGAACCTCGGGGGTGGCATCTGGCTGCGCCTTCCGTTCCTCATCCCCTACGCCCTCTCCGGCATCGGCGTCGGCGTGGTCTGGTCGTTCATCCTCTCCTCGGGCGGAGCGCTCGATCAGGCCCTCGCCGCGTTCGGCATCACCGACCCACCGCGCTGGCTCCTCGACGCTCCGCTCAACACGGTCGTGATGATCATCGCGTCGTCGTGGCAGGGCGTCGGCGTGAACGCACTGCTGTTCACGATCGGCCTGCAGGCCATCCCCAAGGAGCCGCTCGAGGCCGCGCGCATCGACGGCGCAGGCGGGGTGCGTCTGTTCACCAGCATCCTGTGGCCCATGCTGCGGCCGCTCACCGCCGTGGTCGTCGGGCTCTCGATCGTCGCGAGCCTCAAGACCTTCGACATCGTATGGGGCATGACCAAGGGCGGACCGGGCACCGTCTCGGAGACCCTCGCGCTGACCATGTACAAGGAGACGTTCGTGAACAGCGACTACGGGCTCGGCTCCGCGATCGCGGTGTTCCTCACCGTGATCACCCTCGTCGCCTCGGTCCTGTACCTGCGCCAGCAGCTCTCCCCGAAGAAGGAGATGTGATGTCGAAGATCATCCGCACCACCGTGCTCGTCGTCCTCGGGATCGTGTGGCTCCTGCCCGCCTACCTGCTCGTCGTGAACGCGATGAAGGACCCGACCACCTTCACCTCGAAGGAGTCGTGGATCCCCACCGACTTCCACCTGTTCGAGAACTTCGGTCAGGCGCTCGAGCTCTCCGGCATCGGCGACAGCATCGTCAGCACGCTCATCTATTCGATCGTGTCGCCGACCATCGCCGTGCTCGTGGGCGCCGCGGCCGGCTTCGCGATCGTGGCCCTGCGCCTCAAGCGCGGATTCCTATGGTTCGTCGTGATCTTCGGCGGCACGGTCTTCCCGCTGCAGATGGTGCTGCTGCCCCTGTTCGACGCCTACTCGCGCACCGGGCTGTTCGACACCCGCGTCGGCATGATCATGATCTACACGGTGATCTCGATCCCGTTCTCGGCGTTCGTGATGCGCAACTTCTTCACCGGCGTCGCGCACAACGTGTTCGAGGCCGCGGTGCTCGACGGTGCCACGACCTGGCGCATCTTCGTGCGTCTGTACCTGCCGATGGCGTCGAGCGCGCTGGTCGCGATCTTCATCCTGCAGGCCACGTTCGTGTGGAACGACCTGCTGCTCGGCCTCACGCTCAGCCAGTCCGACGACATCCGCCCCATCATCACCACGCTGTCGGGAATGCAGAGCACCTACGGCGGCGCGCAGATGTCGGTCGTGCTGGCCGCGGCCGTGCTCGTCTCGCTCCCCACCGTGGTGCTGTTCCTGTGCACACAGCGGTTCTTCGCCAAGGGCCTCGCGCTCGGACAGTACTGACCCCCAACCTGCCTCGAAAGGCATCATGAATCCCCTCATCCCCACCGTCGAGGATCTGGTCGCCGATGCGGTCACCCATCACTACGACGACATGATCGCGCCCACGGGCCTCACGAACATGCTCGGCACCGTGCGCGTGGACCACGACCTGACCGCGCTCAGCGCCGTGCAGTTCCCACCGGTGTCGCAAGGACTCACGCAGACCGCCGTGCTGTTCGTCGACGGCCGCCTGTTCGCGTCATACGGCGTGCCCGTCACGCACGAGTGGCGGCCCGACGGGGTGGTGCGGCGCGCGAGCGTGGGTGAGCTCGAGATCGAGACCACGACCGTGTGCGTGCCGGGGAAGACAGCGGTGGCGATCGACATCGCGGTGCGCAACTCCGGTGCGGGCGAGCGTGAGGTGCGGATCGGCCTGTCGTCTGCGGCCCGCGTGACCCGGTCGACCGAGGCCTGGCTCGACGCGGAATCACCGTCGGAACGCGACACCGCGACCGTCGACGGCGGGTGCCTCGTGTTCGGTTCGACCGATGCCGCGGCGTGGAGCGTGCAGGGCCTGATCGGCGGGACCGCGACCCTCAGCGGTGTGGCCGACCTGCCCGATGCATTCGACACCGGGATCGGCGGCAACGGCCGCGGCGGCGAGCTCGCGACCACGCTGACCGTGCCCGCCGGCGGAACCGCGCGCACCGGCTTCGTGCAGGCGATCGGCCTCGACGAGTCCGACGCGAAGGCCACCTGGGCTGACGTCGCCGGTGACATCCCCGGTGCCGTCGCCTCAGCCGAAGAGTTCTGGAACCGACAGCTCCGCGCCGCGTTCGACCCCAGCGACACCGAGTTCTCCGGCGCACTACCCGTGCTCGACACCGCCTCCGCACCCCTGCGCCGCCTGTACTGGTGGGCGGTGCTGGGCGTGATCTGGTTCCGCCGCGACTTCGCCGGCAACGTGCTCGGGCGTTCGTACGACACTCTCATGCCCAACTACTGGGGCACGACCACGTTCATCTGGGACTACAGCCTCAGCTCGGTGAGCCACGCCCTGCTCGACCCCGACGAGATGCGGAACCAGGTGCGGCACTGGATCTCCCTCGACATCCACTCGCACTTCGGCACCTCGTCCCTCACCGGAGGCCCGGTCGGCCGCTGGTACTCCGTGAACGACTACGCCATGACCCGCCTCGTGCACGACTACGTGCGCTTCACGGGCGACGTCGCCTTCCTCGACGAGCTCGTCGGCGACCACACCGTTGCCGCGTCGGTGCGGCAGTGGGCGACCGCGTGGCAGGAACTGCGCCGCGATACACCCCTGGCCGACTACGGCGAGATCGACAACCTGCTGGAGTGCGTGAGCTCGTACACGCACGAGGTGGCGAGCCTCAACGCCGCGAACGTGTGGAGCATGCGCACCGCCGCCGACCTGGCCGACCTGCGGGGCGACGAGACCGCGGCGAGCGCGCTGCGCGCCGACGCCGAGGCGCTGCTCCCGGCCGTGATCGAACGCTATCTTCCCGGCACCGGTGTCTTCGCGGCAGGACAGCCCGACGGCACGCAGCTGCCCGTGCGGCACTGCTACGACTTCAGCGTGGTCGGTACCACCATCGCCGACGACCTCGCTCCGAGAGTCCGCGACGAGATGGTCGGGTTCTTCCGGCGCGAGCTGCAGACCGACAACTGGATGCGTGCGCTCTCACCGTGGGACCCCGACGCCAGCTACAGCCCGCGGCCGGACCACCAGTGGAACGGCGCCTATCCCGCCTGGCCCGCCGACGCGGGACGTGCGCTCGCCGCACTCGGAGCTCCCGAAGTGCTGACCAGCTGGATCGAAGGACTCTCCCGCACGGCGAACCAAGGGCCGATGGGGCAGGCGCACTTCGTGGAGGAGGCCGTGCCCGGCATCAACGGCGGAGCCCGCAAAGCTCCGCCGCAGCTGCCGTACATCATCGACTGGTCGTGTTCCTCGTCCGGGGCCTGGATCGAGCTCGTGATCGAAGCCCTGTTCGGTGTCTCGGTCGCCGCCGGCGGCACTGTGCGGGCGGCCGGATGCGTCGCCGCCCTCGACCCGGGCGCGACCCTGCGCGGCCTGCGCGTCGGCACCCGCACCTACGACATCGACGCCTCCGGAGGAATCACCCCCGCCCCAGGCCGCTGACCTGCACGACCCGAGCATCAACCGAACACGAGAGCACCACCCGAACACGAAGGAGTGATCGATATGAGAAGACGCACCATCGCGGCGACCCTCGCCGCGGCATCCCTCTGCGCCGGCGCGCTGTTCGCCGCCCCGGCCACCGCAGCAGTCGCGACCGGAGGGAACCACGGCGGCGGAGGACACGGACCCGGCCAGTGCTCGCTGGTCGACAAGACGCTCACCGCCACGGCGAACGTGGATCAGGGCCTGACCGAGCAGTTCACCGCCTACGGGAACACCGGCGGCGCGTGGACCGGCGGCGACAGCACGTTCTCCCTGCCGCTCGGGAAGGGGAAGACCGGATGGTTCTTCTCCGACACGTTCCTCGGCACCGTGAACGCCGACGGTTCACGGCCCACCGACTCCCCGTTCGTGAACAACTCCGTCGTGGTGCAGGACCGCCGCGGCGGGTTGACGACCATCACGGGAGGCACCCCGGAGGAGCCTGCCGCCATCATCCCGCCCGAGCCCGACGGCAAGTGGTACTGGATCGGCGACCCCACGCCCGGACGCGACGGCACGGTGCAGGTGCCGCTGCTGCAGTTCGTGCGCACGGGCAGCGGCCAGTGGGACTTCGCGTGGACCGCGAACCGCCTTGCCACCCTCGACGGCCAGACCCTGCAACTGGAGTCCATCACCGACCTGCCTTCGGCGACCGGGATCAACTGGGGGTCGTGGACGCTGGAGGAACGCGGCACCACGTACATCTACGGCATCGCGGATCCGGGTGGAGTGCGCTCGGCCTACGTCGCCCGCGCGCAGGACCGCGACGGCGTCAAGGGCGCGTGGACGTACTGGAACGGCACCGGATGGTCAGCTGCCGAGACCGATGCCGTCCCTGTCGTGCCGTACGTGGCGAACGAGTTCAGCATCGCCCCCTTCCGCGACGGCTACCTGCTCGTCACGCAGGACACGTCGGAGCTGTTCAGCACCCGCATCGTCGCCCGCACCTCGTGCTCGCCCACCGGCCCGTTCACCGATCCGGTCGAGCTGTACCGCACTCCCGAGACCGGGGCACTGGGCAGCTACGGCGACCCCGATGTGTTCGCCTACAACGCGCACGAGCACCCGCAGCTGCGCCAGGGCAACCGCATCCTCGTCTCCTACAACGTCAACACCTTCGACAACGTGGGCGACGTGTACGACGACGCCTCGATCTACCGTCCGCGGTTCATCGACGTGCAGCTGAAGGCCACCGGGTGACCGACGACCGCGCGGCACTCCGGGGGCTCCTCGCCTCCGGAGCGCCGCTCACCTGGGTGCTCACGGGCGACTCCATCACGCACGGACTCATCCATACCCGCGGTGCCCGCAACTACGTCGACCATCTGCACGAGCTGATCCGCGGCGACCTGGGTCGGGTGCACGACACGGTGATCAACACCGCGATCACGGGGTGGCGCGCCGACCTGATCCTGGCGGACTTCGAGGGGCGCGTGGCATGCTGGCGCCCCGACGTCGTGACGCTGCTGATCGGCACGAACGACTGCACCACCGAGTGGCTCGATCCCGTGATCGAGGTGTCCGAGTTCGCCGACTCGGTCGCGGGGTTCGTGCGACGGGTGCGGGAGCTCGGCGCGGTTCCGGTGCTGCAGACACCGCCGCCCGCCGACCTGTCTCACGCTCCCGACCGCGCGCGCATCGGCGAGTTCGCGCAGGCGATCCGCGACGTGGCCGCCGCCGAGGAAGCGATCCTCGTCGACCAGCACGAGGCGTTCGCCGTGTTCTCCGCGGGCACGGGGCCGGGCAACGAGGGCACACCGTGGGGGTTGCTCGACGACGCATTCCACCCGAGCGCCTCAGGTCATGCCCTGCTCGCGCTCGGCCTGGCCGGGGCGCTCGGGCTGGACGCCGAGGGGTCCCGGGTGGTCACGGACCTGCAGGCGCGGGTGGCCGTGGCACGGCATCCGCACTGGCCGCCGGTCTGACCGGCGTCCTGGGGCGACACGTCTGTCGGAGGATCGGACGGATGCAGGATCACTCGCAGTGATTCCTCCTGCATCCGTCCGATCCTCATGCATCCGGTCGGGAAGAACGGGCCATCGGGCTCAGGCCGCGACGTCGAGCACCCAGGTCACGCCGAAACGGTCGGTGAGCATGCCGAAACCGGCCGACCACGCCGATGCTGCCAGTGACTCGATCACGGTCGCGCCCTCGACGAGCCCGTTCCAGTAGCGCTGGAGCTCATCGAGCGAATCGGCGCGCAGCGACTGAAAGAACGTGCGGTCGGTGAGGGTCGCTCCGTTCTCCCGGTGCGTGCTGCCCGCGGTCGCCGCCGGGTTCGAGTCGTCCTCACCAGGGATGTCGTACGCCATCAGGCGCACGACACCGTCCAACTGGCCGAACACGATCTTGTCGAAGCCCGGAACGCCCTCGGGCATGCCGAACTGTCCATAGGTCGCCGCGGTCACCTCGCCGCCGAACACGGACTGATAGAAGTCGAGCGCCTGCCGGGCCGTGCCGCGGAAGTTCAGGTGGGTCGTGGTGGTGATGGTCATGCTCTTCTCCTCGTCGCGAGCCCCGCCGTTCGGGACCTCTGACGACAACGATCACAGAGGTAGAGGTCAGTTTCCGTCCTCTACTTCGGGCAGACTGAATCGCATGACCGGGAGTTCTTCACGCATGCTCGCGCTGCTGTCGCTGCTGCAGACCCCGCGCGATTGGCCGGGGTCCGTACTGGCGGAACGGCTGGAGGTCAGCCCCCGCACGGTGCGCCGCGACGTCGACCGGCTGCGCGCGCTGGGCTACCGGATCGGTGCGATCAAGGGACCGGACGGCGGCTATCGTCTCGCCGCAGGATCGGAGCTCCCGCCGCTGCTGTTCGACGATGATCAGGCGGTCGCGATCGCCGTCGCCCTCCAGAGCGTTTCGGCGACGGGGATCGACATCGATGAAGGTGCCGCCAGAGCCCTGGCCACCGTGCGCCAGGTGATGCCGTCCCGGCTACGACATCGAGTGGACGGCATCCGCTTCACCGGCACCGAGAACGCGACCAGGGTCAATCCGACGGTACTCGAGGCGGCGAGCGCCGCCGTCCGCGACCGGCAGGTGCTCCGCTTCGACTACGCCTCCACCCAGGACCGCCCGGCCCGACGCACCGAACCGCACGCGGTGGTGGCGCGAGAGGGGCGCTGGTACCTGCTGGCGTGGGATCTGGAGGCTGACGACTGGCGCACGTTCCGCCTGGATCGGATGCGACCCCACATCCCGACCGGACCGTCGTTCGCCACGCGCCCGCTGCCCGCCGTGGATGCGCAGACGTATCTCGCGGCCCGGGCCAAGGGGTCGACGACCGAGGACCGCTGGCCCTGCGTGGGTGAGGTCGTGATCGCGCTCCCCGCCCGCGACATCGCACCCTGGGTCGGCGACGGGGAGCTGGAGGAACTCGCTGACGGGTCGTGCCGTGTGACGATCGGATCGTGGTCGTGGACGGGGGTGCTCGCCTCGGTCGCGCGTTTCGATGCGGCTTTCACCGTCATCGGCCCTCCGGCGCTGCGGGAGGCGGCGGGAATCCTGGCGCAGCGTTTCGCCGCGGCGTGCGACTCGTCCTCCTGAATCGTCGAGTTTCACGCCCTTTCCCCATTTTGTGGAACGAGGCCGGGACGGGGCGAAATCGGTGGCGCAGTCACCCACTATCTCAGCGAAGCAGGGCCACACGTCGCGATCGCGTTCATCGATGATCTCCAGCACGCGATGGGTCGGCTCGCTGCGCATCCCTCTCTCGAGTCGGCGCGCTTCGAACCGGTGACCGAGATTCCCGAGATCCGCGCCTTCCCTCTTCGGAGCCACCCGTACCTCATCATCTACACCCACGACCCTGATGCTGTGCGAGTGCACCGCGTGCTCCACACGCGGCGAGACATCGCCGCCGTCCTCCGCGACCGACTCTGAGTCCGCAGCCCGCGGGAGAGCCGCCCCACCCGCGCCGGTAGACTGAACCTGCCCCGCCGGCCCCTTCCTTTGGAGTGCGCGTGACCACCGCCCCTGCACCTTCCCCCCAGCACGTCCCCGACTCCGTCGAGAACGCGATCGCGACCCCCGAGAAGGAGCAGCCGTACGGCGCCCTCGGACTCAAGGACGACGAGTACGCGCGCATCAAGGAGATCCTCGGCCGCCGACCCACCTCGGGCGAGCTGGCGATGTACTCGGTGATGTGGTCGGAGCACTGCTCCTACAAGTCGAGCAAGAACTACCTGCGCCGCTTCGGCCAGAAGGTCTCCGATGAGATGAAGGAACGCCTCATGGTGGGCATGGGCCAGAACGCGGGCGTCGTCGACGTCGGCGAGGGCTGGGCCGTCACCTTCAAGGCCGAGTCCCACAACCACCCCTCCTTCATCGAGCCGTTCCAGGGCGCGGCCACCGGCGTCGGCGGCATCGTCCGCGACATCATCTCGATGGGCGCGCGTCCTGTCGCGGTCATGGATGCGCTGCGCTTCGGTGCGATCGACCACCCCGACACCGCCCGCGTCGTGCACGGTGTGACCAGCGGCATCAGCTTCTACGGCAACTGCCTGGGCCTTCCGAACATCGGTGGCGAGACCGTCTTCGACAGCGTCTACCAGGCCAACCCGCTCGTCAACGCGCTCGCGGTGGGCGTGCTGCGCCACGAAGACCTCAAGCTCGCGAACGCCACCGGTGTCGGCAACAAGGTGGTCCTGTTCGGAGCCCGCACGGGTGGCGACGGCATCGGCGGCGCGAGCATCCTGGCCTCCGACACGTTCGCCGACGGTGGCCCCACCAAGCGCCCCGCGGTGCAGGTGGGCGACCCCTTCGCCGAGAAGGTGCTCATCGAGTGCTGCCTGGAGCTGTACCGCGGCGAGCTCGTCGAGGCGATCCAGGACCTGGGCGCAGCCGGCATCTCGTGCGCGACCAGCGAGCTCGCGGCCAACGGCAACAGCGGCATGAAGGTCTCTCTCGACAACGTGCTGCTGCGCGACCCCACGCTCACGGCAGAGGAGATCCTCATGTCGGAGTCGCAGGAGCGCATGATGGCGATCGTGGCCCCCGAGAAGCTCGACGCCTTCCTGGCCGTCGTGAACAAGTGGGAGGTCGAGACCTCCGTGCTCGGCGAGGTCACCGGCGACGGACGCCTCATCATCGACTGGCAGGGCGAGCGCATCGTCGACGTCGACCCCTCGACCGTCGCGGTCGACGGCCCTGTCTACGACCGTCCGGTCGCGTACCCGACGTGGATCGACGCGCTCCAGGCAGATGCCGCAGAGAAGCTTCCGCGCGCGAACGACCCCGAGACGCTGCGCGAGCAGTTCCTCGCCCTCGTCGCCTCCCCGAACCTGGCCGACACGAGCTGGATCACGAACCAGTACGACTACTACGTGCTCGGCAACACAGCCCTGAGCTTCCCCGACGACGCCGGCATGATCCGCGTAGACGAGGAGTCCGGCCTCGGCTTCTCCGTCGCGACCGACGCCAACGGCCGCTACTGCCAGCTCGACCCGTACGCCGGCGCGCAGCTGGCCCTCGCCGAGGCGTACCGCAACGTCGCCGTGACCGGTGCCGTGCCGACCGCCATCACCGACTGCCTCAACTTCGGCTCTCCCGAGAACCCCGAGGTCATGTGGCAGTTCGGCCAGACCGTCGACGGCCTCGCAGACGGCTGCTACGAACTGGGCACCCCGGTCACCGGCGGCAACGTCTCGTTCTACAACCAGACCGGCGACGTGCCGATCCACCCGACCCCGCTCGTCGGCGTGCTCGGCATCATCGACGACGTCTCCCGCCGCATCCCGTCCGGCTGGCAGGACGAGGGACAGAACATCTACCTGCTCGGCACCACCTCGACCGAGCTCTCGGGTTCGGCCTGGGCAGACGTCGTGCACCAGCACCTCGGCGGCCTGCCCCCGAAGGTCGACCTCGCCGGGGAGAAGCGCCTCGCCGGCCTGCTCGCCGCGGCCCGCGACGAGTGGCTGATCTCCTCGGCGCACGACCTCTCCGAGGGTGGCCTCGCGCAGGCCCTGGCCGAGGGTGTGATGCGCTTCGGTGTCGGCGCCCGCGTCTGGCTCAACGAGATCATCGAGCGTGACGGCGTGGATGCCGCGACGGCCCTGTTCTCCGAGTCGACCGGCCGCGTGATCGTGACCGTTCCCCGCGAGGACGACGTGAAGTTCCGCGGACTCTGCGAGGGACGCGACTACCCGGTGATGCGCATCGGCGTGACCGACAGTGAGGGCGCGAAGCTCGAGGTGCAGGACGTCTTCACCGTGACGGCCGCCGAACTGTGCGAGCGCTCGCAGGCCACACTGCCGTCGTACTTCGGCCCGACCGTCACCGAGGCGGTCAGCGCATGAGCAACGACGGTCTCAGCGAGGACTACGGCGACCTCGGCGAGAAGCGCAATCGGCGCATGCGCATCGTCGCGTGGACCGTCATCATCGCGCTGATCCTCGGCGGTGGCGGCGCGACGGTGCTGACGCTGCTCCTCGGCTGAGTCGGGATCTGGGCCGTCGCCGGCAGGCGGGCTTGCGTGACGAACGGCCGTCGCCCGCCGTCCAAGCGTGCAGGGAAACGTGGACACGATTCGATCGCGGTCACATGCCGAGCGATGGCAGGGCCACGACGTTCACTCCGTCCGCACGCCGATACGACGGACCGGTGCCGGTGATGACCGTGAGTGCCGGCGAATCGGCTCGGGTTCCGTCGACATTCGCCCACCTGTACAACCATCAATGTAGGGGCGGCAAACGGAGTCGTGTCAACATTCGGATTTGGGATCGGCGTGTCGGCACCCGCAGCAGCACGGAGCCGACATCCCTTCAAGGTCGAAGTTGAGTTCGCCCATGCAAGAACTGTGGAGGCCGAAGGAGCATTCGACGCACCTCGCGACGCCGTCCGTGGCGAGCAACCGCACCACCAGGGATGTGGTGATCTCGAGGGCTTCGGCGATATGGTCCGGCTCCCAGCGATAGCGGTCAAAAACCAGCTGTGCGTAGCGCGCCTGGCTGACTCTCGACCTACGTGCTTCTCGTCGGATCGCCTCTGCGATTTGATTCGCGCCGTCCGATCCATGGTTAGGCTGTAGACCGCTCATCGTTGCCTCCTCAGGCTGGTGGGTGATGGAGCGGCTCCCGTGATTGGCGTCTCGGAGCCGCTCCTTCGTTTTAATAGGTGCCCCTGTCACTCGGGGCGTGATCAAGAATCCACACTTCCTGAGGGCACCGCAACGTCGCCTGTGGATAAGGGTGTGGACAAAGCGCGAAAGATGCCAGCATTACTGTGTATAAGTGCTGTGGAAAAGGTTGTTCACAGGCTGTGGATTTCGAACTACATCCGCGTAATTCCGGGGCAAAATGGTGTACACAGGGTGTGGATGGAAAAAAGTTCATTCGCGCGTCGAAGGTTGCGGGCACAAAGCCGCGGTGATCTGTAGAGCCTGAGGAAAGCCGAGCCGATGTTTTGCCGGGGTGTTGACGAGGTCGATGGGTCTGAGGTCGCGATCATTCGGTAGTTAGCTGCCCGGAGTGAGCTGAGCGGATGGCTCGCGCTTCTTCGAACGGATCCGGTTCTGCGAGACGGGGTTGTTTTCCATCCGGTCACGCCACCAGGCGAGCAGCACGTCCTCTTCGACGACCCGCACGAGCTGTCCATCGCGCCGCTCCCGCCCCATGCGCATGCCCTGCAGCTTCCAGTAGCAAATGGTGCGGCGAGATCATCGCACTCGGGTGGCGGCTTCGCGATAGGTGAGCATGTTCACGGAAGCAGCCCTTGGATCGTTACTGTGCAGATATGCACTTTTGCTTCAATGATGTGACTTACTGGCTTGAGCAGATCGCGCGCACAGATCTTTGGCGTGACTATCTCATTCCAGTGCTGGGAATCGCAGCGACAGTCTTTCTCGGATGGGCGGCCGTAGCTGCTGCTCGAGCCGCCAATCAGATCGCCAAACAGAACACGGACCTCGCCCTTCGTGCAGAGCGGCGGCGGTTCGGAGATGCGGTGATCGCCTACTACGAGTCTCGCCATGACGACGTCCGGACCGGAAAGAACTGGAATCAGCCTCATTGGACCGAGAATGCAGATGCAGTCGCGGCTGAGGTGGCTGAGCCGAATAGCGACAAGCTTCTCGGCTGGGTTACCGGAACGATCGACCACGCGACGAATGACGGCGACCCGAACCACCGGGATATCAATGCCATTCATATCAGGTCGATGGTGCCGGTCGTCGTGGCTCGATGGGTCAACAACCCGGGGGCCTTTGACGAGCGGCCATTCGTGTTGTGGGAGGAGCGCGCTGCAGCTCAGACACGGCCGCCGACGAAGTGAGCTACTTGTCATCGTCGACTGTGTCTGTGGGCGCGGCAGCGGCCGCGGGTGTCTAGTTGGCGCGGCAGATGATGCAGGCCTTGGGGAGCAGCGCCTGGCCGTCGGGTCCGTCGATCCAGCCGATGAGCACGCCGCGTCACCCCGGCGGATGCAGCGCTCGGGGCGGGATCGGCGGGTGGTGTGCGTGTCGCGGCGGTGGCAGGCGCACCTCACGAGTCGGATGAGCTGCTCCTCGAGCTCGTCGAGGTCCGGCCAGGAGCAGGTCTCGTAGAGGATGTCGGAGAGCCAGACGTTCGCCGCGAACTCCAGCGATGCTGCGGCTGCATCCACGGTCTCTGATGCGGTGCCGAGCTTCAATCCGACTCCGGCCCAGTGCGCATCCGGCAGCGAGTCGTCAGCTGGAGATGACTATCAGTCGTCAATTTGGGAGACAATCGGTCGTCAGTTTGCGAACCCCTGAGCTGCTAGATCTGGAGACTTCGTAACGATCCAGCCCACGGACACCGCCAGCGACGAAGGCCTCAAGACGACACATAGCTACGCGAACGACCGCTCCGTCACGGAGTGGCTCGAGTAGTCGCCGTCGAGTGGCGCGGACCTCAGCGCGTGAAGAGGTACCGCGCCAGGTCGATGATGCCGTCGGGACCGCGGCTCTCCCGCCCGAGCGAGTCCACGATGATCGCGCCCAGGATGGCGCGCCCGATCTGCGCGACCGGGGCATCCTCCGGCAGCTGGCCGTCGCGGATCCCCCCTCGCAGCCGTTCGGACAGATGCTGCTCCACCCCGAGACTGCTCCCGAGATGCGCGCCGACCGCCGCGTCTTCGGCAGCAGCGGCGACGAGCGACTGCAGCAGCGCCTGACCCTGCGCGGAGGCGAGGATCGACAACACCGACTGCAGCCAGGTCTCGACGTCGGCGAACAGATCACCCGTGTCGGGCACGACGAAGTCGACGGGGATGAGCCGCCCGTCCACGAGACAGTCGGCGATCAGGGCCCCGCGGGACGACCACCAGCGGTAGATGGTCTGCTTGCCCACCCCGGCTTCCTTGGCGATGCCCTCGATCGTGAGCCGGTCATAGCCCTGCGCATGGAACAACCGAGAGGTCGCATCGAGGATCGCCTCGCGTGCCGCCGTGCTGCGCACGGGGCCGCTTCGATGCTCGTTCGCCATGCGTTCAGGATAGCCACAGATCGCTAGACGAGACGTGCCGTATGATCTTCGAGTCTGAAGGAGACCACTGTGGCATCACTGCTCTACCGTCTGGGTTCGTTCGCTGCGCGCAAGGCGTGGACGGTGATCGTGTCGTGGGTGCTGATCCTCGGCCTCGGCATCGGTGCCTTCCTCACTTTGGGCGGCACGCTGAGCAACAGCTTCGACATCCCCGGCACTGCATCCGGCGCCGTGACCGATGAGCTCGCCGACAAGCTTCCGGACACCGCCGGCGGCACCGGCACGGTCGTCTACAGCACGAAGGACGGGTCGCCGTTCACCGACGAGCAGAAGCAGGCGATCTCCGACCTCGCCGTCAGCGCCGAAGACCTCGACGGCGTCGCGCGCGTGATCGATCCGTTCGACGCGCAGAAGCAGCAGGAAGAGCAGGCGCAGAAGCTCGCCGACGGCCAGACGCAGGTCGCCGACGGTCGCACGCAGCTGGATGCCGCCCAGACGCAGCTCGACGACGGCCGTGCGCAGCTCGAAGCCGGACTCACGCAGCTCACGGCCGCGCGCACGCAGGCGGAGCAGGCCGGTGCCGGATCCGCACAGCTCGCCGCCCTCGATGCCCAGATCGCTGCCGTGAACGCGCAGCTGGCTCAGGTCGCGGCCCAGAACGCACAGCTCGACCAGTCCCGCATCACCCTCGACGACAACGCCGACCAGGTGCAGCTGGGCTCGACCCTGCTCGACCTGGCCGACGGCATCGGCGTGGTCTCCGACGACGGCTCGACCGCCATCGTCAACATCTCGTTCGTCGACCCGCGCCTCGAGCTCTCCGAAGAGGTGAAGCAGGGCGCGATCGACCACTTCGAGTCCTCACCCATCGACGGCGTCGAGGTCGACTTCGGCACCGACATCGCGCAGGGCGTGCCGGAGATCTTCGGTGTCGGCGAGGCGGTCGGCCTCGCGTTCGCCGCGATCGTCCTCATCGTGATGCTCGGCTCCCTCATCGCCGCCGCCCTCCCGATCGTCACCGCCATCGTCGGCGTCGGCGTCGGCGTCACGGCCTCCCTCGCCTTCTCGGGCATCGTGAACATGGCGTCGGTCACTCCCGTGCTGGGTGTCATGCTCGGTCTCGCGGTCGGCATCGACTACTCGCTGTTCATCGTCAACCGGCACCGCAAGCAACTGCTCGCCGGAGTTCCGGTGCGGGAATCCATCGGCCTCGCGACCGGCACTTCCGGCACGGCCGTGGTGTTCGCCGGCACGACCGTGATCGTCGCCCTCCTCGCCCTCAACGTGACCGGTGTGCCCTTCCTCGGCCTCATGGGCACGGTCGGCGCGGTGTGCGTCGCCGTGGCCGTGCTCGTCGCCATCACCCTCGCGCCCGCCATCCTCGGACTCGTCGGCACGCGCCTGCTCAGCCGTCGCGCGCGCACCACGATCGGCGAGGAGCACGCCGCGGGCAAGCCGGTGAAGCGCATGTCGACCCTCCGCGCCGTCGTCACCGCGCTCGTGAGCGTCGTCGCCCTGCTGATCATCGCGATCCCCGCCATGTCGATGCGACTCGGACTGCCCGACGGATCGAGCGAACCGAGCGACTCGACCAGCTACCGCGCCTTCCAGACCGTCGACGAGCAGTTCGGCGAGGGCGCGAACGGCCCGCTGCTCGTGACCGCGACCCTCGACGAAGCGGTCAGCGACGACGACCTGCTCTCCACGCAGGTGACGATCGCGCAGGCCATCGCCGACCAGGACGACGTGGCTGCGGTCGCCCCGATCGCCACCTCCGACGACAACACGCTGCTCGCGTTCCAGGTCGTGCCGAAGGAAGGCCCGAACAGCGCGTCGACCGAGAGGCTCGTGCAGGACCTCCGCTCCATGCCTCCCGTCGCGGAGGGGATCACCCTCGGCGTCGCGGGTCAGGCCGCGATCAACATCGACATCTCCGAAGCGTTGGCCGGAGTGCTGCCGCTGTACCTCGTGGTCGTGGTCGGCCTGTCGCTGCTCATCATGATCGTGGTGTTCCGGTCGCTGCTCGTGCCGATCATCGCGACAGGTGGCTTCGTGCTGTCGCTGTTCGCGACCTACGGGCTGATCGTGGCGGTGTTCCAGTTCGGCTGGGGTGCCGAGATCATCGGGTTGCACAGCACAGGACCCATCCTGAGCTTCCTGCCCGTGATCCTCGTCGGCATCCTGTTCGGGCTCGCGATGGACTACCAGCTGTTCCTCGCCTCCGGCATGAGGGAGGCGTTCGTGCACGGCGCCTCCGCTCGCGATGCCGTCGCCCAGGGCTTCCGCGCCGGACGCTCGGTCGTGATCGCCGCGGCCCTCATCATGGTGTCGGTCTTCGGCGGGTTCATCTTCTCGGAGTCGACGATCATCCGCTCGATCGGATTCGGGCTCGCGTTCGGCGTGCTGCTCGACGCGTTCGTGGTGCGGATGCTGCTGATGCCCGCGCTCATGCACCTGCTCGGACGCTCGGCCTGGTGGCTGCCGCGCTGGCTCGACCGCATCCTGCCCAACGTCGACATGGAGGGCGCAGCCCTCGAACGCGACCACCCCGGAATGAAGTCCGTGGCCGTGCCGACGACGACCGACTCGGTGCCGACGACCCGTACCTCCGACTGACGACGACCCAGGGATCGGGTGTCGGTGAAGGTGCCTAGAGTGGGCAGATGACCGCCGATGCCCGCGAACGCCTGCTCGCACTGCGCATGCAGGCCGAAGCCCGCGTGCAGGCGACCGCGGCGATGCTCGACGAGCTCACCCACGACCGCGCGGGCTCGAACGACGACGACGAACACGACCCCGAGGGCGTGACCCTGTCGTCGGAGTGGTCCCGGCTGACGGGTCTCGCCGACGCCGCGGCATCCGAGCTGCAGCAGGTCGATGACGCGCTCGCCCGAGTGGAAGCCGGCACCTACGGCATCTGCGCGAACTGCGGCCGCCCGATCCCCGCCGGACGCCTGGAGGCACGGCCGTTCGCCGAGTACTGCGTCGTCTGCGCCGAAAAGCTCGGCAGATAGCCCTGACAGTGGCGACGGGCACGAGTAGCATTCCCCCATGCCCATCACGCTCGAGAACGTCGGCATCGCGGTGCGCGATCTGGAAACCACCATCTCGTTCTTCACCGACCTCGGCCTCACCGTGCTCGGTCGAGACGAGGTCAGCGGAGAGTGGGCGTCGACCGCGGTCGGCCTCGACGGCAACCACGCGAAGATCGCCGTGCTGCAGACACCAGACGGGCACGGCCAGATCGAGCTGTTCGAGTACATCCATCCGGACGCGATCGAGACCGAGCCCACCCTGCCCAACGAGATCGGCATGCACCGCATCGCGTTCTCCGTCGACGACATCGACGCGTCGCTGGCGATCGCGGCCCGACACGGTTACCACCCGTTGCGCGGAGTCGCGAACTACCAGGACGTGTACAAGCTCACCTATCTGCGCGGCCCGAGCGGCATCCTCGTGATGTTCGCGCAGGACCTCACGAAGAGCTGACCATCCCGCGCCAGATCACCTCGATCGCCGCACGCAGCCGTGCCACGACGGCGGGGTCGCTGATCCTGTCACCGCGCACGACGAGCTGGTAGTAAGCGACACCCGCGACGGCGTCGAAGCACGCCTCGACGTCGAGGTCGGCCCGCAGCTCGCCCCGCGCGATCCCGATGCGGAGCGCATTCTGCAGGGGAACCCGTCGCCGGGACACGTGCGACTCCCAGTACGTCTTCTGCAGGGCGCGATCTGCCATGACGAGGCGGATGCGCTGCCGGAACCGCTCCTCGGAGTAACCGGGCGCCGAGGGTGCGACGCCGTCCGCGCCGAGTCCGAGCCCTGCGAGCAGCACCTCGTGAAGGTCGGCATCCGCGGGATAGTCCGGTGGCACCTCGCGCCCGACGTCGAGCGCGGCGGCGATCAGCAGCGTCAGCGACGGCCAGCGCCGATACAGAGCCGCGCGGCTCACTCCGCTGCACGCGACGACGCGCGACACCGTGACCTCCTCGCCAGCATCGATGATCCCCAGCGTCGCATCGACGATCAGTCCGTCGATCTCCTCATCGCGCGGACGCCCGGGGCGGCGGCGAACCGCGGCCCCGGCATCCGTCATCGGCATCGTCACGCGGCCAGCGCCCGCTCGCGCAGTCGGGCGATCGTGGCGTTCGAGAGCCCCGCAGCGCGCAACGGCGTCAGCGGGTCCCCGTGCTCCGCGCGGAGCGTGTCGAGAAGGCTGCGCATGGACACATCCATCGAGCCCTCCAGAAGCGACGAGCCGTTCTCCAGAGCGGCGGCGTCGAAGCCCAGAGCTCTCCACATCGCTCCCATGACCGGAGCCGTGCGCGCCATGACCGCGACCATGTTGTCGCCGGTGCGGGCGTAGTCGGTGACGATGTCGTCGTCGGTGGCCCCCAATGCGAGCAACAGCATGGCGGCGAGCACACCGGTGCGGTCGCGACCGGCGGCGCAGTGGAAGGCCGCCGTGCCGGGAGTGTGCGCGATCACGTTGAGTGCGATGACGAGCTGCGGCGCCGCGCCCTCGACCATGCGCCGGTACATCAGGCCCATGGCCTCGTGGCTCAGCTCCGGGGCCTTGTCTCCCATCGATGCCCCCACATCCGCGATGAGCGGCAGGTGATGGTAGCCGACCGGGTGCGCGCCGAGAGGCCCACGTCCCGTGACCGAGACCTCGAGCGGCGAGCGCAGATCGATGATGGCACTGAGTCCACCCGCGACGAGTTCATCGGCCACCTCCGAGGTCACATAGGCCAGGTCGTCCGTGCGGATGGCGAGGCCTTCACGCAGCACACCGCCATCGATCATGATGCCGCCGAGGTCGCGCAGGTTTACCGGCGCGCTGAGGACGAGTCCGGTATCGATGATGCTCATGTGATTCTCCTTCGGATGAGGGCGCTGCCCTGGTCGATCACCGTGACGAGCACGATGATGCAGATGATGATGGCGCTGAGGTGGCCGTAGTCGTACATGCGCATCGCGGTGGTCAGCTCGAGGCCGATGCCGCCGGCGCCGACGAGACCGAGGATGGTCGCGCCGCGCACGTTGCCCTCGAACAGCAGCAGCGTGTACGAGGTCAGCAGCGGTGCGGCCTGCGGGAGGATCCCGTACTGGATGATCTGCCGCTTCGAGGCGCCGACCGCCTCCATCGCGACGACGGGCCCTCGGTCGACCTGCTCCATCGCCTCGGCGAAGATCTTGCCGATCGAGCCGATGGAGCCGAGCGTCATGGCCAGGATGCCGGCGAACGGGCCGAGCCCGACAGCCGAGACGAACATGAGCGCGAACACCAGGTCGGGCACGGAGCGGATGATGTTCATGACCCAGCGCGTCGGGTAGTACAGCCACTTCGGCGCGAGGGTGGAGGTGGCTCCGAAGGCGACGATCAGGGAGAGGACGGCGCCGAGGACCGTACCGACGACGGCCATCTGAAACGTCTCCAGCAGCAGTGCCAGGATGGTGCCGATCTTCGAGAAGTCGGGCGGGAACAGGCGCGACAGGAACTCACCCATGTTGATCGCGCCCTCGCCGAGCTTCACGAAGTTGAACTGGGCGCCGTTGAACGACCAGATCAGCACCAGGGCCGCGACCGGCAGTCCGATCAGGAAGCGGGCACGCGGCACGCGGAAGGCGCTCTCGAGCCGGGCGCGCTCCGCGGGGTCGAGAGTCGGGCGGGTGGTCCTGTCTGCGCGCGGCTCAGTGGTCGTCGTCATCACCGTGCTCCTCGTCGTCGTAGAGGTTTTCCAGCGCGGCGGCATCCAACTGCGAGGTCACGCCGGAGACGAGCATCTCGCCGTGGCGAAGCCCGACGATGCGGTCGCTGTGCGCGAGAGCGAGCGACAGCACATGCAGGCTCACCAGCACAGGGATGCCGTCCTGCGTGGCGATCTCGCGCAACAGGCCGAGCACGGATCCCGCGAGCTTCGGATCGAGTGATGCGACCGGCTCGTCGGCCAGGATCACCTTCGGCTGCTGCATGAGCGCCCGCGCGATCGCCACACGCTGCTGCTGTCCCCCCGAGAGGGAGCGTGCGGGAGCGGATGCCTTGTGCGCGATCCCGACCCGATCGAGCAGTTCGAGCGCCCGACGGCGGTGCGCGTTCGAGAAGCCTCCCGCGATGTTGATCGGCCCGGCGCCGTGCAGGGCGCCGGTGAGCACATTGGTCATGACGCTGAGGCGTGGGATCAGGTTGAACTGCTGGAACACCTGTCCGACCCCGGAGCGGAGGGTTCGCAGCTCGCCGCGGCCGAGGTTCGTGACGTCGTGCCCGGCCACGCGGACCGTGCCTGAGATGATCGGCGCGAACCCGGTCAGGCTGCGCATCAGCGTGGACTTCCCCGAGCCCGAGGCTCCGAGCAGGGCGACCATCTCGCCGGGGAAGAGGTCGAGGTCGACCCCGTCGAGCACCGCGTTCTCCCCGTACGCGACCTGCAGTCCGCGGACCGTGACGAGGGGAAGCGCCTGGCGGAGCTCGGCCGTGGGGGTGCGCACTGCACCCTCGGCGGGGCCGAAACCCAGAGCATCGGTTGGCGCTCCGGCGTGTCGGTCTGCGACGCGCCCTGACGACGACGAATCATCTCCGTTTCGGCCGGGTGCGGAAACAGCGGCCGCCGGCGCGAGACGCAGAGCGGGAAGAGTCACTTGAGGTCCTCGAGCTTGACCCCGGCCACGGCCGCGATCTCGGCGAAGGACTGGAAGTCGGCGCTCTTCGGGTCGACCGTCTGCGGGGCCGCTGCGAACGCACCGTAAGCGCCGAGACGCTCAGCGTTCGCGGGCGAGAACACCTCGGCGATGCCGTCCTGGATCACCTTGCGGGTCTCGGCGTCCAGCGACTGACGGCCGAGGACCGCGCCCTGGATGTCCATCGCGGGGCTCTCCCCCACCGCGCGCCACTCTCCATCCGCAAAGGGGAACATCGGGGCGCCGAGCTCCGTGAGCATGACGGCCGTGCAGGCTGCGTCCACCTGTCCCTGCTGCAGCGCGGCGAAGCTGCCCTCGTGTCCACCGGCGAAGATGGCCTCGTAGTCGGTCCCCTGCTCGAGACCGGCCTCGTGCAGCATGTACACGGGCATGAAGTACCCGGAGCTGGAGGCCTGATCGGCGAACGCGACCGTCTTGCCCTCGAGGTCCTCGACCTTCTGGATGGGCGATTCGTCGAGCACGACGCAGGTCGAGACCGGCTTGCCGTCGCCCTGGAAGGCGACCAGCGCATCCACCTCGCCGGTGTTGACGGCGAGGGCCGACGGGAAGCCGCTCATGATGCCGATGTCGACGTGGTCGGCACGGATGGCCTCGACGACACTGAGGTAGTCGGGCACATCAGTGATCTCGACGTCGCGGCCCGTCGCCTTCTCCAGCAGGTCGGCGAACACCTCGATCGGGTTCTCGGCGGTGGGGTCGTCGCCGACGGGGATCGTGGCGATCGTGAGAGGAGCGTCCGGATCGGCCGGAGCAGCCTCGGCGGTCGGGCTCTGGCAAGCGGTGAGAGAGAGGGCGGCCACGCCCAGGAGGCCGACGACGGGCAGGGTGAAGCGGCGCATGATGACCTTTCGGGAGGAGACGTCTCGGCATTCCGAGAACATCGGTATTCCAACCCCTGAAGGTGACACGCAATTACGAGACTGCCGTACTCCGAATGGAACGCTGCGTGAACGGACGGTATCGACGCTGCGGGCGGAGCGGGCCAGCTGTGTCCCCGGAGGTTCCTGCCTTGCCGCCGCAACAGCACGGGCGGCAAGAGCCCGCCGAGAAGTAGGCTGAACGCATCATGGACGAGTTCATCCAGGGCTTCTGGACCTTCGCGCAGCACTACTGGTGGCTCATCTTCCCGATCATGGGAATGGCCGGTGGTATCGCGAAGACGTGGGAGCGCAGCTCCAAGCGACGACACGAGCGCCGCCTGGAGACCCTTCGCATGAAGGCGCAGCTGAAGACCGCCGAGATCGAGGCGCGCGCGCTCACCCAGCAGGCCAAGCGCCGCGGACCCTCTGTCGTCGACACCACAGCGTCCGTGGCACCGAGCGATCTGGTCGCGCGCCTGTTCGCCGAGCATGACGAGATCACGGCACGCTGGCTCGACTACGAGCTCGACGTCGCCAAGCTGATCGCCTTCCCCGCCATGAGCGATGGGCGCCAGCCGCTGACCGCCGCGTTCCTGCGCGCCAAGAAGACGGCCGATGCCCTGCGCCCCGCCTCCGCCGACGCCAGGGTGTCGGAACAGCAGGTCACCGAGTACCTCCAGGCCGTCGGCGACTACGCGGTCGCTTTCGAGATCGCCGAAAAGGATGCCAGACGCCTGCGCGATTCGACCTTCACCGAGCCGGAGCGCAAGCGTCTCGAACGCGCACAGCAGCTGCTGAAGGTCGCGGTCGACGAATCCGCCACGCAGGCCGAGCGCAACGTCGCCTACAAGCGCGTGCGCGAGGAGCTCGACGGCCTCATCCTGCTCTCCGACGACGCGGTCACCGTGCTGGAGAAGCAGGTGGCGAAGGAGCTTCCCGCGCAGGCGAGCGCTGCCACCGCGACCCCGCCCGCCGCACCCGCAGCCGAGCAGGAGGCGGAGCGCGTGCCGGAGCCTATGCCTGTCGCCGACCCGCTGCACCGCACAGCCCCGCGGACCCTCCCGCGCGACGACGCATGACTCCGGAGAACGTCACCGGCCCGATGGCGCACCACGCCGAGGCGCCCGTCTGGTGGTCGGGCTGGGGCGGATTGCGCTGGGTCGACGGGGACGCCGGCGATCTTCTGTCGCTGCGACCGGATGGCGTGTCCCGCCAGCACATCGACGACGAGTACCTGGCCTTCGCCCGCCCGCGCTCCGGTGGAGGTCTGGTGGCGGTCGGCGCCCGCACGCTCTACCTCGCGGATGGCGTCGACGGACAAATCCGGGCTGTCGCCCCGCTGGGCGACGACCCCGGTGTGCGCATGAACGACGGATGCTGCGACCCTCGGGGACGCCTGCTCGCGGGGTCGATGGCCTACGACGCGGCGCCCGATGCCGGAGCCGTGCTGCGCGTCGACGCCGACCTGACGACGAGCACCGTTCTTCCGCGGGCGACGATCTCGAACGGCATCGGCTTCTCGCCGGACGGCCGACGCGCCTACTACGTCGACACCGCGACGCACCGCATCGACGTGTTCGACGTCAGCGAGGGCGAGCTGCGGGGCCGTCGCGCCTTCGTCGCGATCCCCGAGGAGCAGGGTTCCCCCGACGGATTGTGCATCGCCGCTGACGGCAGTATCTGGGTGGCCCTGTGGGGCGGCAGCGCAGTGCACGGCTACGACGCCGCAGGGCAGCGCATCGCGACGATCGAGCTCCCGGTGCCCCAGGTCAGCGCCTGCACCTTCGGCGACGACGACCTCGGCACGCTGTACATCACGACCTCGGCGCAGGGCCTCGAACCCGGCCACGGCACCGAGGCGGGCTCGCTCTTCGCCGTGCGACCCGGTGTGCGGGGCCTTCCTGTCATCCCCTTCGCGGGCTGACGCACCCGACGACCTCTACCCGGAGCACGGTGCACTCAGCGAAAGGAACCGTGCCCCGGGCACAGGCCGCCGGGGAGAGCCGAGTCAGCCCAGGTGCACCCGCTCGGTGCGCTGGCGCTGACGTCCGAGACCCTCGATCTCGATCGTCATCTCATCGCCGTCCTGCAGATAGGGGAACCGGCCGGAGAGCGCGACACCCTGCGGGGTACCGGTGTTGATCACGTCGCCGGGCTCGAGCACCAGATACTGACTCAGCTCGTGCACGATCTGCAGCACGGAGAAGATCATGTCCGCGGTCGACGAGTCCTGCCGCGGCTCGCCGTTCACGAACGACCGCAGTCGCAGCGCCTGAGGGTCGACCTCGTCGGCGGGGACGAGTGCGGGCCCGAGCGGGTTGAACGTCTCGGAGCACTTGCCCTTCGACCACTGCCCGCCCGAGACGTCGAGTTGATACGCGCGCTCCGAGACGTCGTTCGAGATCGTGTAGCCGGCGATGACCTCTCGCGCGGCATCAGGAGACGACAGGTAGCGGGCGGGCTTGCCGATCACGATCGCCAGCTCCACCTCCCAGTCGACCTTCTCGGCTCTGGGCGGCAGCAGCACGACATCGTCCGGTCCGACCACCGTGTTGGGGTGCTTGAAGAAGACGACCGGATGCTCGGGGGGCTCCGATCCGGATTCGGCAGCGTGAGCTGCGTAGTTCTGTCCGATGCAGATCACTGCTGTCGGACGAGCGACAGGGGCGCCGATGCGCAGCCCGTCGACGTCGGCGGCGACCAGTTCACCCCGGCCGAGCGCGGAGCGCACGCGGCCGATGCCGTCGGCGGCGAGGAAGTCGCCGTCGATCTCGGCGGTGAGGGGGGACAGGTCGTACACGACGCCCGCCTCTCGCACATAGGGACGTTCGCGGCCGACGGGGCCGAGTCGCAGGAGCTCCATGGGGCCTTCCAGGTCAGCGCGCGGTGGCGAAGGACGGGTTGACGATCGGCACGGACTCGCCGGCCAGGTAGCGGATGACGTTCTCGGCCGCGTGCACCGGCAGGTCGGCCAGCGCCTCGGGCGAGTACCAGGCGGCGTGCGGTGTGAGCAGCACCTGATCGAGGTCACGCAGCGGCGAGTCGGCGGCGAGCGGCTCTCCCGCGAACACGTCGAGGGCCGCGGCACCGATGTGTCCCGCCCGCAGCGAGGCGGCGAGCGCCTCCTCGTCGATGAGCGGACCGCGACAGGTGTTCACCACGACCGCTCCCGGCTTCATGGTCGCGAGGGCGGCTGCGTCGATCAGGTGCCGGGTGTCGTCGGTGAGCGGCACGTGCAGGGTCAGGATGTCGGCACGCGCGACGGCCTCCGCGATCTCCACGGGCTCGCAACCGGCTTCGCGCACGGCGTCGGCGGGGGCGAAGGGGTCGGCGACGAGGACGCGGAAGCCCAGCGCGCGACAACCGCGAGCGACCATCGAGCCGATGCGTCCGAAGCCGAGCACCGACACCGTGGTGGCTGAGGGGCGCACGGCGAGCGGTCGTGCGTCGACGGCCTTCCAGGTCCCGGCACGCACGGCGCGGTCGTAGGCGGACAGGCCTCGCGCCTGGGACATGATCATGGCGATGGTGTGCGCTGCCACCTCTTCGATGCAGTAGCTCGGGGTGTTCGCGACGGCGATGCCGCGAACGGTCGCAGCCTCGACATCGACCATGTCGTACCCGATGCCGACACGGCTGATGATGCGGAGGTTCGGCATCCGGTCCATCACATCACCCGTGATCTGCGCCCACTGCACGACCAGCCCTTCGGCGTCGGCACTGAGGGCGGCGATGTCGTCCGGGCTTCCGGATGCGGCGCGATCGGCGCGCAGTCCTGCCTGTCGGAGCGTGTCTTCGATGACGGTTCCCGGCAGGTCGCAGTCGCTGACGAGGATGAATGGCTCGGTCATGGATGCGATGCTATAGCATCTAGCAGACCTGCGCATCGCGATACCGATGTTCGGCCCTTTCGTTGTTCCGAAATCCTGGGCCGCCTGCGCGGGCGCCAGCGAGTTCACGCGTGAGGGGTGCCGAAACCCTCCGAATCTCCGTCTGAGCAGGGGGATCGCCCCCCGTGTTCGCCAGACTGGGGAGATCGAAGGGGAGTAGTTCCGGGCTCGCGAGAGCCTGAGGCCGCATCGACATACTGACGTTCACGATGATCGTCCGGTGCCCCTGTCTCCCGGATGAACGAGACCTTCGGCCCACGCGCGGCCGGAGTTCTGTCTTGTCCTCCCTCGGTCGCGCCCGACCGAAAGGACCGTTCCCCATGCCACGCGCATTGATCGGCCGTCTCGCCCTGTGCCTCCTGATCGCCGCCCTCGCCTTGGTGTTCCGCACACTGGGCTTCCACCCGAATCCCGTGCTCGACCTCGTCGTCTTCGGGGCGGCGGTCGTGGCGGCGAGCTTCGTGCTCGCCTGGGCCGCCGAGGCCGCGCAGAAGGACATCTCCGGCGCCCTCGCGATCGCCATCCTCGCCCTCATCGCCGTGCTGCCCGAGTACGCCGTCGACCTGTACTACGCGTTCCGCTCCGGCTCCGACCCCGAGTACGCGCAGTACGCCGCCGCGAACATGACGGGATCGAACCGACTGCTCCTGGGCTTCGGGTGGCCACTCGTCGTGATCGTCGCCCTCGTGATCGCGAACCGGGCACGACGCGGCGAAGCCCGGCGCCTCGCCCTCGAGCTCCCCGTCACCGCACGCCTGGACGTCGGCTTCCTCGCGGTGCTGGCGATCCTCGCGTTCGCCATCCCACTGCTCGGGAACATCCCGATCTGGTTCGGCCTGGTGCTCATCGGGGCATTCGTCACCTACCTGTGGCGGGCAGGCCGCGCGGAGAGCGAAAGCCACGACGAGTTCGTCGGCGCCGCCGCGCACATCGCGGGCATGCCGACCCGCGCCCGGCGGATCACCGTGATCTCGTTGTTCATCGTCTCGGCGGGCATCATCCTCGCGTGCGCCGAGCCTTTCGCGACCGGTCTCGTCGACTCGGGAACCGCGCTCGGGATCGACAGCTTCTTCCTCGTGCAGTGGCTCGCACCCCTCGCCTCCGAGGCGCCCGAGTTCATCATCGCGGTGCTCTTCGCCGTCCGGGGAATGGGGGCAGCCGCGATCGCCACCCTCATCGCGTCGAAGGTCAACCAGTGGAGCCTCCTGGTCGGCTCGCTCCCCCTCGCGCACTTCTTCGGTGGCGGAGGGTCCGATCTGCCGCTCGATGCCCGGCAGATCGAGGAGTTCGTGCTCACCGGCACCCAGACCGTGATGGGTGTCGCGATCCTCCTCGCCCTCCGATTCCACCTGGGATCGGCCATCGCCCTGGCGGCGATCTTCCTCGTGCAGTTCTTCGTGACCGACACCGGCGGCCGCTACGTGCTCTCCGCTCTGCAGCTGATCATCGCCGCCGGGTTTTTGATCGTCCACCGTCGGCACATCCTGCCCACCCTCGCCGCGCCGTTCCGTCGATCGCAGCCTTCGCCGGCGATGACCGCGGGCGGATCCGCTGACGGCGCCGGAGGTCGCGGATGACCGCCCTTTTGCTATAGCGTTTAGGGATGACTATGCGCCGCGTTCTGATCACGGGGGCGAGTTCCGGCATCGGGACCGCCGCCGCCCTCGAACTCGCCCGCGAGGGTGCTGCCCTCTGGATCACGTATGCCGGACGGGAGGCCGAAGCGCTGCGCATAGCGGAGGAGTGCCGGGCGGCAGGGTCACCCGAGGTTCACGTGTCGCGCCTCGACCTGCGGGATCGCGAGTCGATCGACGCGCTCGTCGGTGAGATCACGGACGCATGGGGATCGCTCCACGTGCTCGTCAACAACGGCGGAGTCTGTCCCTACACGCCTTACGAAGACATCGAGTTCGACGAGTGGGACATGGTGCTCGAGACCAACGCCCGCGGCACCTTCTTCCTGACCCGCGGCGCGCTCCCCCTGCTCCGGGCCGCGGAGGGGGATCGCTCGGTGATCAACATCGCTTCGATCGCCGGCCAGGTCGGCGCGCTGCAGACCGGCATCCACTACGCCGCGAGCAAGGGCGCGATCCTGGCCATCACGCGCAGTTTCGCCCGGCACCTCGCCTCGGAGGGCATCCGCGTCAACGCCGTGACCCCTGGCCCGGTCGCGAGCGCCATCACGGACCAGCTGCAGGGGGCGGGGCGCGAGAAGCTCGAGTCGGGCATCCCCCTCGGCGCGTTCGGGCAGCCGGAAGACGTGGCCTGGATCATCGCATCCCTCGCCTCAGAGCGAGCACGCTTCATCACCGGCGCCACCTACGACGTCAACGGAGGAGTTCGCATTGACTGACCGCACCCCCCTGGACCGCTCCGCCCTCGAAACCGTGCAGGCGCAGCTCGATGCGTTCAACGCACACGACCTCGACGCGTTCGTGGCCACCTACGCCGAGGACGCCGTCATCACCGGTGTCGCCGCCGAACCCGTGGTCGGTTCCGCCGCGATCCGTGCGTTCTACGAACCTCGACTGCAGAACCCCGAGCTGTCGTGCGTCATCGAGACCAGCGTGCTCTTCGGCACCCGGTGGGTTGTCGCACAGGAACAGGTGATCAACGCCGACGTCGCCACCGAGACCATCGCGACCTTCGATGTGGTGGACGGACTGATCGCCAGGGCGTCGATGCTCAAGGCCTAAGGAGGCGGAGGTCGTCGGGTCTCGAGGTGGGGTCGGCCTAGCCGGCGAGCTCGATCACATCCATTCCGAACAGGCTGGTCTTGGGAGATTCGATCGAAGCCATTCGTGGAACGGGCTTGAGTGGTCGGTGCTCGGGAGCGATCATCAGACGGAAGGGCCCTCTCGCGAGCCCCAGGGTCAGTTGCGTGTCGTACCAGCACAGCGCCTGCCTCGGAGAAGCCTTTTGAATCCAGGAGTGCAGGAAGAGCCAAGCGAGAGACGCGAACGGGATCAGGATCCAGAGCGCGAGGCCGCGCACCAACAACACGAGGAGCCATCCCGTTCTACTGAGTGCGTTCATCGACGGATTCCCCCTTCCTGGTCAGCTGTGCCGTATTGAACGTAGCGGACCACAGACGAGAGCGGCGCTATCTCCGATGCGCGGTTACGAGCAGTGTGACAATCAGTCCCAGTTCGGCGCGGGCGGTCGATACGCGTCACGGCGATGGCGGGCGCGAACCACGGCCAGCGTCTCCGGCGCTTCGAGGAAGAAGAGCACGCGGTAGTCGCCGCGACGGGCCGAGCGCAGCCCCTCGAACTCGTCTTGCAGCGGTTTGCTCATCCGCTCAGGGTTCTCGGGCAGCGTGTAGACGGCGAATTCCACGATCGCCTGAGCAATCTTCTGCGGCAGCCGATCCAGGTCCCGCCAGGCAGAGTCGGCGAACGAAGTGACCCTCGTCACGGGCGCCGAACCCCGTAGCGCGCGATCGTCTCATCGGCACTGCGCAGGTTTCCATCAGCAGCCTGCTGGCGGGCGCTTTCGACATCGTCGCGCGTTCCCGGCTCCGACAGCCAGAACAACGTCTCGTAAAGCGACTCCAACGCGTCCCTGCTGATCAGCACGGCAGCGCCGCGGCCATGGCGCGTGATCTCGATCGTCTCGTGCTCTCGCTCCACCTGATCAACGAGCCGGGACAACTGATCCTTTGCTTCACTTAAAGGCACCGTCTGCATGTCCTTCATACTAGCCCAAACTTTGGCCTTGGAATAGCCAGACCTCTGGCCATCGAGAGCGGATAGCTGTGACCACTGGCTGTCGGCCGGTCACTCGTGCTCGGGCAGGACCGGCGACGACCAACCCCGATCACGACCCAGCTGTGCCGCCCGCGACACGGAGTCCGCACCGAAGCGGCCGCGCAGGGTGTCGAGCACCGTGTCGAGGCGCGCTTCGTCGCCCCAGTCGATCGGCAGCTCGGGCGCCACGTTCCCTGCACGGTCGAGCTGCGACAGTGAGATGCCGATCAGGGTGATGCCGCCCGCAGAAATCTCGGGCTGCGCGGCGGCGAGCAGCGCGCGAGCGAGGGTGAGCAGCACGGCGGTGCGATCGGTCGGAGCCCGGAGCGAACGGGAGCGGGTGGCCTTCGTGAAGTCGCCGAAGCGCAGACGCAGCACGACCGTCCGGCACACGCGATCCCCGTCGCGGAGTCGCCTGCCGAGACGGTCGATGATCTGCGTGAGGATGAGGTCGAGTTCCTCGGCCGAGCGCGGACGAGTGCCCAACGCACGCTGCGAGCCGATCGATCCCCGACGCCGCGTGGTGTCGACCGGCCGCGGGTCGCGCAGCCGGGCCAACGCATGCACGTGCGCACCCGTCGCTTTGCCCAGCATCCTCTCGGCGGTCGCGGTCTCCAGCTCGGCGAGCTGTCCGACGGTGCGGATGCCGTACCGGTGCAGCTTCTCGGCCGTGACGGCGCCCACACCCCACAACCGCTCGACCGGGAGCGGAAGCAGGAACTCCTCTTCGCGGTCGGGCTCGACGACCAGCAGACCGTCGGGCTTGCTCACGGCACTCGCGACCTTGGCGAGGAACTTGGTGCGCGCGACGCCCACCGAGATGGCCAGCCCCGCCTCCGCCCGCACGCGCTCGCGCAGCCGCGTCGCGATCTGCTCGGGACTGCCCGCGAGGCGTCGCAAACCGCCGACCTCGAGGAACGCCTCGTCGATCGACAGCCCCTCGACGAGCGGGGTGGTGTCGCGGAAGATCGCGAACACGTCCTTGCTCGCGGCGGAGTACGCCTCCATGCGCGGAGGGACGACGACAGCATCGGGGCAGAGCTCGCGCGCCTGCCGGCCTCCCATCGCCGTGCGCACCCCGCGCGCCTTCGCCTCGTAGCTCGCCGCCAGCACGACCCCGCCGCCCACGATCACGGGTCGCCCGCGCAATTCCGGGGCGTCGCGCTGCTCGACCGACGCGTAGAACGCATCGAGGTCGGCGTGCAGCACGGTCGCTTCCCCACGCATCCTGCTCTCCTGTCGACGAGCGGATCGTCGCATGGACCGGGGACATCCGTGGACGTCGCGCCCGGCCCGCACCCGGTGTCGGTCCTCACAGGTAGGTTCGGCGCGTGCCGGAACCGGTGATGCAGTGGTGGGCGCGACGGCAGTTCTCCCGCGGTCGCGCGATTCCGTATGACGTGGGAACTTATCGCGCCGGGTGGGCCGCGTACCCGGAGCTGATCCGCCAGTACCACCCCGAGCTGAATCACGGCATCGCGCTGTCGCAGATCCCTCTCGCCGCCGACGTGCTCGTGTGTTGGGAGTGCCCGGTCGGCCATCGGTTCGCCGCCACACCGACCGAGCAGCGCGAACGTCCAGGACGCGTCCGGCGCCGCTCCGCGTGGTGTCCGGACTGCTCCGCGCTCGCCCGCCCGCAGCCGGTCGTGCTCGGGGAAGCTCGCGCCATCCCCCGTAAGCCCCGTCGCCCCGCGCCTGCACTCTGCACCAAGACGCCCGACCTGCCCTCGGGGACCGCGTTCGCAAGTGAGTGCGCGCCGAAGCCCGCCTCTGCCGCGGAGGGACGTCTGCGGGCGGGACTCGGGGTCGCGATCGAGTTCGACACCACCGTGAACGCCGTCAAGGTCTCGCGCCCGTTCTTCCGCCACACCGAGGTCTGGCCGGACATCGTGTTGCCGGAGCTGCGCATCGCGATCGAGTACGACACGGTCGGCCGACACGGCCTGGAGCATGTCGGCAAGCGGCAGGACGCGGATCTGCGCAAGGACCGCGCCCTGCGTGCTGTGGGGTGGGAGGTGATCCGCATCCGCACCGGGAAGCTCGAACCGCTCGGTCCGCACGACCTGGCGCTGCCCTCCGTCGGAGCGAAGAGCATCGCCCGGATCATCGACGAGCTGCGGGTGATTCGCGGGGCGCTGATGGTGGACGCGTATCTCCGGTAGGTGCCCCGTCAGCCCTCGAAACGCTCCCGCAGACCCGGGTCGAGGGCGATGTCGCCGAAGGATGCCGTCCACGCGCCGTCGACCGCGATGGACTGCCCCGACAGGTACGGCGCCTCGTCGGAGAGAAGGAACGCCGTGAGCGCGGCCACCTCTTCCGCCCGGGCGATCCGGCCCATGGGCGGCCCCTCGGCGAGGGCACGTTCCTCGGCGGCGGGATCGGCAGCCCGGGCGATCTGCGCCTCCAGATGCGGGGTGCGCACGCCACCGGGAGCGACCGTATTGGCTCGTATGCCCAGAGCGCCATACGACACGGCCACGCTGCGGGTGAGCGCGTCGATGCCGCCCTTGGTGAACTCATACGCGGCGTGGTCGGTGAAGCTGGAGCGTCCGTGGATCGAACCGATGTTGACGATGGCGCCCGCCACACCCTGGTCGACGAATGCGGAGACGGCCGTCGAACAGCCCCAGATGTAGCCGAAGCCGTTGATGTCGAGCACCTCGCGCACCACGGACTCGTCGAGCTCGTGCAGGGGCGTCCGTTTCGTGATGCCGGCGTTGTTGACCCAGCCGGCGAGTGGGGCTCTGGCGCGGGCAGCAGCAGCCGCGCGCTCGTGCGTCGAGCGATCCGACGCGTCACCGAGCACCACCTCGGCCACGATGCCGTCTTCGACCGTGCCCGAGCCGGCAGAGCGCTCGAGCCCGACCACGATCCATCCGTCAGCCGTGAGGCGCTCTGCGATGGCACGGCCGATGCCCTTGCCGCTGCCCGTCACGACGACGCTGCGTGCAGATTCCGTCATGTCAGTCCCTCTCGAATCGGAAGACGGCGGGATCGAGAGCGAAGCCGAGTCCCGTGGCATCCGTCGGGCGCACCAGACCCTCGAACGACGGACCACCGAGGATGAACGACGGAGCAGGGTCGTACGGGTTGATTCCTCGCGCGAACGTCTCCACGCCGATCCCGAGGTGCGCGGTGACCTCGGGATACACGTGCCCGGAGACCGGGACACCGCGCTCGGTCGCCCATGCGATCATCTCGCGGGCGGGCGTCACACCACCGATCGCCACGACGTCGAGGCGCAGCGCCTCGACACCACCGACCTCGACCAGCGCCTTCAGCACCGCGGGATCGGTGACCTCATCGCCGACGGCGACCGCCAGGCCCGATTCCCGGCGGATGCGCGCGACACCTGCTGCGTCTTCCGGCAGCAGCGGGTCTTCGAGCCACGCGAGCTGCGGGTCGCCCCACTGCGCGATCTCCGCGAGCGCGGTGTCAGCATCCGGCCAGCCGAAACCCACATCGACGACCAGCCCTGTGTCAGCGGGCAGCTCTGCGTTCAGAGTCGCCAGGAGTTCGTGCATGTATGCCGGATCCGGAATGCGCGAGATCTTCACGTTCGTCCATCCAGCAGCCTGCGCGAGAACCTCGTCGGCGACCTCCCGCGGAGCCCGGTCCGCAGACGGGTAAGCGGCGACCAGCATCGACTCCCGGGGAGCATCACCGGTGCCGAGCAGCTTCCACAGCGGCATGCCCGCGCGCCGGGCGGCGATGTCCCAGAGGGCGATGTCGACCAGCCCCATGGCGCGCCGCACCAAGCCCACCCGGCCGACGATGGCACTGCCGCGCAGCATCCGCTCCCACGCCGCCGCAGGGTCGTCGGCATCCGCACCCACCGCGTGCGGGGCGACGAGACGGCCGACGATCTCGGCCATCGGCGCCTCCCGCGAAAGGCAGTACGCCATCCCGGTCGTTCCGTCATCGGCTGTCACCTGCACGGCGGAGTACTCTCGCCGCACGACTGTCATCGCGCCGAGCTGCAGTGGCGCAGGGAGCGGCAGTACGGCGGTGGCCGTGTCGATGCGGGCGATCGTGGTCATTCGGGCTTCTTCGCCAGGGGCACGCCGTAGTCCACCATGAAGCCACCGTCGACATACAGCGTCTGCCCGTTCATGTAGCGCGACTGGTCGGAGACGAGGAAGCTGACCGCGGCCGCGATCTCACTTGCCTCCGCCAGGCGCTTCGCGGGGATACGCGACAGGATCGTGTCCAGGCTCAGCGTCCCCTGCTCGACGCCCTGCCGGAAGACGCCCGTGTCGACGTAACCGGGCGCGACAGCGTTGACCCGCACACCGCGCGACGCCCACTCCGCCCCCGCCGTGGAGGTGAGTCCGATGACGGCGGCCTTGGTCGTGGCGTAGGGTGCCCGCCCCGCGGAGCCGCGCGAGGAGATGGAGGAGATGTTGACGATGCGGCCCTCACCACGGTCGAGCATGCGCTTCCCTGCGGCCTGGAGCGCGGAGAACACCCCGTGCAGGTTCACGTCGACGACCGCGGACCACTCATCCCACGTGAGGTCTTCGATGCCACGGTGCCGCTGGATCCCGGCGTTGTTCACGAGCACCTCGATGGGCCCGAGCTCCGCCTCGATCTCACCGAAGACCCGGTCGACCCCGGCGTGGTCGGTGACATCGAGCTCCCGCCACAGGATCCCGGCGGGGTTCTCGCCCGCGGTCAGCCCGGGGACGCGGTCGGTCGCGACGACGAGGTAGCCGTCCGCGGAGAGTCGCTGGCCGATCTCCCAGCCGATGCCGGCGGATCCTCCGGTGACGATGGCGACGGGTGCCTGACTCATGCGTGCTTCTCCTCAGTCATACGTTTGCTATAGCAGTCTACGGCCGCTCTCGTCGCGATGTTCCAGCCGAAAGCCTCGAAGTAGGTGGAATATCGCGACCGGAGCTAGGCCAACAACCCGGCCACCACCGACACGGCGTGGGACTCCAAGAGCTCGAGGGCGCCGGGAGCCAAGGGCGTCTGCCAGGACTGATAGGCGCCGCGGTCGTACGCCTCGCGGGTCGGGAGGTACACGAACCCCGGGCCGTTCGTCAGGTTCATCACCACGATCGGCGTCTGGGGGAACCGCTCCCGCAGGGTCGTCTGCAGCCGCGAATAGGCCTCACCCGGATGCCCCACGATCACGGCGTCCCCGAGCCGCCAGGCCCACACCGGATGCGACACGGTCGGCCCCTCGATGTAACCGTCGCGGAGGTTCCGCGCTCGTCCGAGGCGCTCCTCCCGCGAGCGCGGGTCGATGTCCTTCCACTCCTCGGCGAGTTCGTCCAGGGTGGGCAGGTCGCGCAGCGGCAGCTCGACGGCCGAGACGACTCCCGCCGCCTCCTCGCCGCCGTCCGCCGGGGTCCCTGTCCAGATCGCGAGCGGAGCACCCGACTCCACGACACCGTCCAACGTCAGCTCCTCGCCGGGCACAGGCAAGCCGTCCAACGCCGAGAGCACCGCGTGCCCGAGCGCGCGTCCGTGCCGGTCGGCCACCGCCGCGTCGCCGGTGTACTGCTCCCGCGGGGCCAGCTCGCCCGACGCCCCCTGCACGAACAGGCACGGTGCACCGGTCGCGGCCTCCACGATCTCGCGCATCGCGCCGACGTAGTCCGGCGACACCTCGCGGTTCTGCCAGGCCAGGGTCGTCGGATGACAGGCGTAGTTCACCAGCGTCGCCCGCACCTCCCCGTCGATGCTGATCCGGCCGATGGTCACCGTGTCGTCGGCGGTGCCCTGGGGGTTGTAGCCGACGAGCGCGCGGCCTTCGAGGTCGAGCTCGCGCTCCGCCGCGAGGGTGCAGGTGCCCGTGGTCCACTCGATGAGCCCCGATCGCGCAGCCTCCAGCGCCTCCCGCCCGGCGGCGATTCCCGCGGCGGACAGCGCCTCCAGGTACCCCGGGATGAGCTCCCCGCCCGGCAGATGCGCGTCCGCGGCGCACAGCACGGCCCCGGCGTGGGTGTGCGAGAGCGAGAGCATGAGCTGATCGGGTTCGAAGCCCAGACCGTCGAGGATGGCGCCGCGCACGCCCTGCTCGTCGGCGACTCGGCGCCACCACGTGCCGTCGACGGCGAGGAGCACCCGGGGGCGTCCGTCCGCGGCCACCACCGCGAGCGCGGTCAGCTCGAACGGCCGGTGCGCCCCCTCGGAGCGCTCCCAGTCGGCCGGGCCCCAGTTCTTGGCGCGGATGCCGACGGGCGGCGTGATGTCGCGCCGGGCGACGCCGATGCCCGCCTGCGTGCGCGGGATGCGGATGCGGTCTCCGAGGTGCGTCGCAGCTGCCGTGTCGTTCACGCGTGGTCCTCCCTGATGTCCATGATGCCGTCCGTCACGCGCTCGTCAGCACGTCTGCGATGACGACGCGCGGTCCGGCCTCCGGTAGCGACGTCTCGACGCCGCGCTCGACGGTGTCGCTGTAGAGCAGCGTCGACGGCTCGGCGAATCCGTCCGCCAGCCGTAGTCGTCCGCCGACGAACTGGCTGCCGGTGACGCGGGCGTGGTTGACGCCGGTGCCGATGTCGAGGTGCGCCGCGCCCTTCGGCACCGTCGAGGTGACCCCGCTCACCCGCCAGGTGACGACGCCGGCACCGGCGGCCCTGCCCAGCAGAGCCCCGTCCGTGCGCTCCGTGGAGAGCTCGACCCCGTCCAGGGCGATGAGCTGGTCGCGCACGGCGGTCGCGCTCAGGCGCACGACGCGCACGGATCCGCCGCGGATGGTGACCTTGGCGGCGCCGAGCTCGAAGGGCGCACCCGGCGCCGGGCCGCTGAGGCGGCAGTCCACGAACTCGACCGGACCCGACCCGCGAGCCTTGACCCCGTCGATCCCGGTGATCGTGCAGTCCACGAAGCGGACGGGAGCCGTGACCGGGGTCTGCACGAGCACCTGGTCCTTCGGCAGCGCGAAGGTGGAGTCCGAGATCACGGTCGGTCGCGACGAGCGCTGCGACCGTTGTCCGATCGCCAGAAGTCCCGCAGTGCACCCTCGCACCTGGGCGCCGTCTGCGTTGATGGTCATGGACGCCTGCGGATCGAAGGTGGAGCGGCCGATCACGCGCACGTTCTCCAGCGTCAGATCGCTGATCTTGGTGCCGGCGACGAACCAGGAGCAGACGTGGTCGCGCACCGTGATGCGCTTGGCGGCGGTGCCCCACTGCGCGCCGGAGTTCGCGATGTCCATCAGACCCGAGTTGCCGATGAAGGTGAGGTCGTGCTCGTACTGCCCGTGCGTGGTGAACGGGTTGCCGCCCTGGTCGTCACCGTCGCCGTGGCAGTTCTCGACGATGCAGTAGGCGCTGGCGGTGAGGTCGTTCAGGTGCCGGGCGTTCGACGACGTGCAGTCGCTGACCCGTCCGTAGAGGCTGTAGATCTGCTGCGTGAGGTAGCCCGCGCCACCGTAGAACACGGTCGGCGGGTTCTCCACCGAGCAGCGTTCCGTGGTGAAGTGCGTGTTCCAGCGCCGCATGATCACGGGCCACCAGGTGCGGCTCGCGTGCACGTCGGCGACGTCGCAGTGGATCGCGTACTCGAAGGCGATCGGGTGGGAGCCGGTGAGCTCCCGAGAGTCGGGGAAGGAGCCGTCGGTGGGGCCGTCGAAGGGTCCGGCGCCGAGGAACCGCATGTTCGCGATGCGCACGCCAGCGACCGGTTCCATCTGCCGCCAGATGAGCTTCCGACCCTTGTCGAGCGGCCAGCCGTTGAGGTAGTCGATGCGGATATGGGTGCCGTCGATCTGCTGTGTCACCTGCACGAAGCGCTGGAGTTCGCGCTCGTCCGCCCCTCCGCCGGCGACGGGATCGCACTGCAGCGCCCACCAGGAGTCGACGGGGAACCGGGACGCATCGGGCACGGTGACCGCGTCGGTCAGCTCGGGCCAGGCGTCGGCCAGCGCATGCTCGACCACGACGTCCTTCGACACCCCGGTGAAGAACATCACAGCGCCGAACGGGTTGTCGTGACTGTTCGGCTCGATGCCGTCGGTCGTGATGACGTGTCCGCCGAAGTCGATCTCGAGGTACGACCGGCTGAACCGGTGCCGCCGCTGGAACAGCAGGTCGGTGCTCGCCTCGATCCGGCGGATGCGGGGATCGTTCACCATCGCCGCGAGCGCATCGTCGGCCGTGGTCTCCGGTCCCGCGATGCCGAAGACCCGGAAGTCGACGGTGCCGTCGTGCTGCAGCAGCCAGCGGCTTCCCCGCTTGCCGGCGATGACCGTACCGCCGTTCGCTTCGATCTTCGCGTTCTCGGCGCCGACGTAGACGAGCAGCCCGGCGTCGCCCGGCGTGCGGTACCCCGCGACGATCGCGACCTCACCGTCGCGAGCTCGGAGGCGGGACAGCTCGGCGACGGACTCCGCTCGTGTGAGATCTTTCGCACCTGCCACGACGGGAGCCGCCTGTGCGGGCGCCGTCACGGCGAGGGAGCCGGCCGCACCGAGTGCGACCGCACCGAGTCCTGCCATGAGGGCACGGCGACTCGAGGAGCGCACGGTCTCCTCCGGCACCAGGGGAGTCCGCGCGGTCATGAGAGCTTCTTCTCGGCCAGCAGCACCTCGGCGGGAACCGTGAAGTCCGCTCGCCGGCTCAGCACGAACGCGATGGTCGCCCCGAGCAACGTGAGTGCGGAGATCAGCAGCAGCCCCCAGATCGCGGATCCCGTGGTCTCACTGATCCACCCGATCGCATACGGCCCCGCGAAACCGGCGAGGTTGCCGACGGAGTTGATGAACGCGAGTCCGGCCGCGGCCGCCGTTCCCGTGAGCACCATGGGCGGCAGGCTCCAGAACAGCGGTGTCGTCGAGAACAGCGCCGACATGCCGACGCACAGGGCGGCGAGCGCGAGCACCGGTGTGCCCTGCGCCGCGACCGCGGCCATGAGCGAGAGAGCGGTGATCGACAGCGTGATGCCGATCTGCAGCGGGATGTTGCCCTGCTTCCTGGCGGCACGTTCCCACGGCAGCATGACCAGCGCCGCGCACAGGTTCGGCAGCGCGACGAGCCAGCCCGTCGTGGTGTTGGAGAAGTCGCCCATGCTCTTGACGATCGTCGGCAGCCACATGCCCAGCCCGTACGCACCGAACACGACACCGAAGAACAGCACGATCAGGGTCCACAGACGCCCGTTGCTGAACACCTCGCGCAGGCGCAGGCGCCCGTGCTTCTGCTCGGTCGCCGCGGTCTCGACAGCCAGGGTGTCGGTGATCCAGCGCTGCTCCGTCTTGTCGAGCCAGCGCGCGTCCTGCGGGCGATCGGGCAGCCAGAAGAAGACCACGAAGGCGAGGAGCACGGCGGGGATGCCCTGCAGCAGGAAGACCAGCTGCCAGCCGTCGAGCCCCCACATCCCGTGGAGTTCGAGCATCCAACCCGACAGCGGTGCGGCGACGGCGTTCGCGATCGGGTTCGACAGCACGAACACGACCAGCACCTGGGTGCGGTATTGCCGGGGGAACCAGAGCGTGAGGTAGAGGAGCACCCCGGGGAAGAACCCGGCCTCGGCGATGCCCAGGATGAACCGCGCGATCGCGAACTGCGTCGCATCCTGCACGAACGCGGTGAGGGCGGCGACGAGCCCCCAGGAGACCATGATGCGGGCGATCCACTTGCGGGCGCCGAACCGCTCGAGCAGGAGGTTGCTCGGCACCTCGAAGAGCAGATAGCCGATGAAGAAGATGCCGGCGGCGAACCCGAAGGCGGCCTCGGTGATCTGCAGCGCGGCCGTCATCTCGAGCTTGGCGAACCCCGCGTTGTTGCGGTCCATGTAGGCCACGAGGTACAGCAGCCCGAGGAACGGGCCGAGGCGCCAGATGGCCTTCTTCATGGCGGAGGCTCCGACCTCCGCGGGTGTGCGCGTATCGGGGGCGGTTCGGGTCCCGGACATGACAACTCCTTCGTCATCGGTGGATAGGCTTGCTATAGCATCTAGCAAATCCGGCGCCGTGTCCACCCATCGACGAAATGCCATAGCATCGATCGAACGATTGCGCGCCCGCTCGACCAGACGGCACCGTGCATCGAGAAGGGCAACCGAATGCGCAGCGTCTCGGATCAGAACATCGCCGAACAGGTGGCAGACGAACTGCGCACGGCCATCCATTCGGGAGAACTCGCCCCCGGCGAGCGGCTGGTCGAACGCAAGCTCGCCGATCGACTCGGTGTCAGCCACATCCCCGTGCGCGAGGCCCTGACCCGGCTGGCGGAAGAGCGCCTCATCACACGGGAACCCCGCCGCGGTGCACGCGTCGCTCAGCTCAGCGCACAGGACCTCGAGGAGATCTCCAGCCTGCGGATCGTGCTCGAGCAGTTCATGGCCATCCGCGTGCAGGAACGGTGGAACCAGGAATCCGCTGCGCGGCTCGGGGCCATCATCCAGTCCATGGCCGACGCCGCCCCTGGCGACATCGCCGAGGTGCTGCGCCAGGATCGCCTCTTTCACGAGACGCTCGCCGACCTCGCCGAGCACCGATTCCTCGACGAGGTGAGCGGCCAGCTGCGCGGTCGCATCACGGGCTTCATCCAGGCGGCCAACTCCGCGCTCGATCCCGCCGAGCAGGAGGAGCATGTGCGCAGCCACCAGCAGATCGTCGATGCGATCGCGAGCGGCGACCCCGAACGGGCACGCACCGTGATCGCCGAGCATGTCACCAGGGCCGTGCAGCGCATCACGCCGTCCGTCTCGGCCGAGTGAGCCGCACCATGACACCGAAGACCATCGTCCTCACCGGAGCCTCCGACGGCATCGGCGCCGCCGCCGCACGACAGCTCGCAGGACCTGCCCACCGCCTCATCCTGGTCGGCCGCTCCGCCGAGAAGACCCGTGCCGTCGCCGAGGAGACCGGAGCCGAGTGGTTCACCGCCGACTTCGCCCGGCTCGACGACGTGCGGGCGCTGGCCGGGAAGATCGCCGCCGCCGTGGGGGACACCGGCATCGACGTGCTGGCCAACAACGCGGGCGGCATCTTCGGCGATCGCACTCCGACCGTCGACGGCTTCGAGAAGACCATGCAGGTCAACCACCTGGCACCGTTCCTGCTCACGAACCTGCTGCTTCCGCGGCTGCTGCGGGCCGGAGGTGCGGTCATCAACACGTCGAGCATCGCCCATCGCCTGTTCGGGCACCTCGATGTCGACGACCTCGACAACACCCGCCGGTTCAGTCCGAACAAGGCTTACGGGGATGCGAAGCTCGCGAACGTGCTGTTCGCCAAGAGTCTGCACACGAAGTTCCACGCCGACGGACTGAGCGCCGTGGCGTTCCACCCCGGCACCGTGCAGACGAACTTCGCGGCGGACTCTTCGAGCGTGATGCGGCTGCTCTACCGCACGCCGCTCAGACATCTCGTGCTCATCGGCGCGGACAAGGGCGGCGCGACCCTGCGCTGGTTCATCGAGGGAACCCCCGATGAAACGTGGTTCTCCGGCGCCTACTACGACGAGCGTCAGCTGACCGCGAAGGTCAATCCGCAGGTGAACGACGCGGCTCTCGCCGAGGCGCTCTGGCAGCGCAGCGCCGAGCTCGTCGGCCTCCCCGCCGCTTAGGCCCGCCCCCTCGCCCCGCGGGCGGGAATCACCCTTCTCGCACCCTGGTCCACGGAATCGCCATATACTTGCCATGGAAAGTAAGCCAGTGGTCGTGGAAAGGATGCGCCGTGGACCTGCATCGACTCTTCGATGATGTGATCCGCTTCGAGATGGAGATCTGGGAGGCGGTCGACCGACGTCTCCGCGCCGAGCATTCCCTGCCGCTGAGCTGGTTCGAGCCCATGCGGGCCATCGACAGGATCGAGAACTGCCGGGCCTCCGACATCGCGACCGAGCTCTCGATCACCGAGGGCGGTACCAGCAAGCTGGTCGCTCGCATCGAAGCAGCGGGCTACTGCGAGCGCACACCGAACCCCGACGACCGACGGGCCTCGTTCATCACGCTCACGCCGGCGGGCAAGGACATGTTGACGATCGCGACCGAGACCTTCGGCAGAGAGCTGGAGCCGTGGTTCCAGAGCGTCTTCGCCGCCGACCTTGAGCACTTCGCCACCACGCTCGCCACCCTTCGGGTGCGCAAGCCCGTACCGACGACAGGAGTCACCCCATGACCGAGATGATGCGCGCGATCGTGCTCGACACACCGGGCCCCGCGGAGGCGCTCACGATCCGAGAGCTGCCGATTCCGACACCGAGCGAGGGCTGGGTGCTGATCCAGGTGAAGGCGTTCGGCCTGAACCGCTCCGAGCTGCACACCCGGCTCGGCCTCGCGGAGGGCGTCACCTTCCCCCGCGTGCTCGGCATCGAGGCAACGGGCGTCGTCATCGACGCACCCGGTGGCGAATTCACCCCCGGGCAACAGGTCGTGGCGGTGATGGGCGGGATGGGACGCACCTACGACGGCGGATACGCCGAGTACACCTGCGTCCCCGCGACCCAGGTCATCGCTTTCCAGAGCAACCTCGACTGGGGCACCCTCGGCGCCGTTCCGGAGATGCTGCAGACCTCCTATGGATCGCTCACCGTGGGGCTCGATGCCCAGCCCGGCCAGTCGATCCTGATCCGCGGCGGCACCTCGTCGATCGGGATGGCGACCGCGGTGCTCGCGAAGCAGCGCGGAATGACGGTCTTCTCGACCACACGCAACCCGAACAGGGCCGACGCCCTCACCCGCATCGGCGTCGACCATGTGCTGATCGACGACGGCGACGTGCAGGCGCAGGTCAGAGCGATCCTGCCCGACGGCGTCGATACGGCCCTCGAGCTCGTCGGAACACCCACCCTGCCGGACACGCTCCGCTCGACCCGCGTACACGGCGTCGTCTGCTTCACCGGGATGCTCTCGAACCAGTGGACCGTGAAGGACTTCTACCCGATCGAGTACATTCCCCGCGGCGTGCGCCTCAGCGCCTACGGCGGAGGCGCGGCCGACCTGCCGCCGACCGTGCTCCAGGGCTTCCTCGACGCGGTCGCGGCCGGCGAGGCCACCGTGCCGATCGACCGGGTCTACGCGTTCGACCAGATCGCCGAGGCGCACACCGCGATGGAACAGGGCACCGCCGTCGGCAAGCTCGTCGTACTCACCGGCCTCTGACCCGCTCCCCCGCGCCGCAGGCATCCGCGGCCCGCCGAGTGCACGGGTTCTCGCCGAGTGCACGGCTCCTTCACGTCGAGAAGCCGTGCACTCGGCAACATCCGGTGCGCTCAGCGCTGGGTCGCGGGGCAGGTCGCAGGGGGCAGGTCGCGGGTCCGGGTCAGACCACGAGGTTGGCCGTGTCCACCACGCGCGGGCCCTCCGTGGGGAAGGCAGTGCGAGTCACACCCGACTCGACGTTGCCGGTGTGAAGCAGCGTGGACGAGCCCCCGAACGCCGCGTCCGCCAACTCCAGTGCGCCGCCCTCGAAGCGGCTGCCGACTGCTCGGTAGTGGGTCGCGCCCTTCGTGACCGAGACGTGCGTCGCGGCCCCCTCCGCGCGGAAGGTGCTGTCGCTCAGCGTCAGGTGCAGCTCGCCGTCGCCGGTGCGTGCGACACCGATGCCGCCCTTGTTCGCGACCTCCGATCCCGCGATCTCGACCGCCTGACGCTCTGCCCTCGCTGCCGCGATACGCACGTTGCGGAGCGTCGCTCCCTCGAAGCGCAGGCGCTCCGACGACGACGCGATCGGCGCGGCATCGTCGGCCGCCGTGAGTGTCGAGCCGCGGAACGTGACCGCACCTGCACCCGCGATCTTCATGCCGCCGACCCGATCGAGCACGGTGTCGACGAACGTGACCGGCGTCTTCACCGTGGCGTTGGTGAGCTCGCCGGGGGCAACGAACGTGAAGTGCGAATCCGTGATGGTCGTCGGCCGTGCCGAGTTGTCCGAGGCCTGCGTGATGATGAGCGTGTCAGACGCGGTGCACCCCCGCAGCTGCGCGCCGTCGGCGTTGATCCACAGCATCCCGGAGCCCGCGAGCGACGGCTTTCCGATCACCTGGACGTCTTCCAGGGTGAGGTCGGTGATGCGCACGCGCGCCACGAACCACGAGCACACGTGCTTGCGCACGGTGATGCGCTTGGCCGCAGAACCCCAGGCTGCACCGGAGTTCGCGAAGGTCATGAGGCCCGAGTTGCCGGTGTAGGTGAGGTCGTGCTCGTACTGGCCGTGCGTGACGAACGGGCCCTGGTCATCACCGTCGCCGTGGCAGTTCTCGACCAGGCAGTAGGCGCTCGCGGTGAAGTCGTTCAGGTGCCGGGCGTTCGCGGTGTGGCAGTTGGCGACGTATCCGTAGAGGCAGTAGATCTGCTGCGTCAGGTAGCCCGCTCCGCCCCAGGTGACCGAGGTCGGGTTCTTCAGCGTGCAGCTCACGGTCGAGTAGTACGTGTTCCAGCGCCGCTGGATGAGCGGCCAGAACGTGCCCGTGCCGTCGATGTGGTCGACGTCGCAGCGCACCGCGTACTCGAACGCCAGCGGGTGCGAGCCGGTGTACTCGTCGGTGCCGGTGCCGAGGAACTTCAGGTTCGAAACCGTCACGTCCTGCACCGGCACGACCCGTCGCCAGGTCATCGTGCGATCCTTACCGAGCGGCCAGCCGTTCTTGTAGTTGATGCGGATGTGCGTGCCGTCGACGATCTGCGTCACCTGCACCATCCGCTGCAGCTCGCGCTCCCAGCGACCCGACAGCGCGTTCACCTCGGCGGCATACCAGTCCCCGACCGCGAAGAACGAGGAGTCGGCGACCGGGAAGATGTCACCGAGGTCGGGCACGACCTCGCCGAGCTTGGCCTCCTGCACGGCATCGGTCACCTCGCCGCGGAAGAACATGACCGCGGCGAACGGATCGTCCTTGCCGGCGTTCTCGATGCCGACGGTGGTCATGAGGTGTCCGCCGAAATCGAAGGCGATGTTCGATCGGGAGAACTTGTGGCGACGAACGAAGTTGAGGGGGCTGTGCCCCTCGACGCGATGGATGCTCGCGTCGTTCACCATGGCGTCGAGGGCGTCGTCGGCGTTGACGCTCGCATCCATGATCCCGAACATCCGGAAGTCGACGACCCCGCCGTGCACGAGCAGCCAGGCACCACCCTTGGGAGCGGCGAGAACGGTGCCGCCGTTCGCCGCCGGAGCGTCCTTCTTCACGAAGCGGTACAGCCCCGCACCGCCGTCGCCTGCCGTCGCGTATCCGGTCGTGCGGGCGAGGTCGCCGTCCTTGCCCTTGCGCTTCACAAGGTCGGTCGCCGTGCCCGCGTTGGCCACCGACGACGATCCCGAACTGCCCTGCGCCACGATGGGCCCGGCGGCCTGCGCGGGGGTCTGGGTGCTGACCGCGGCCACGCCGCCGATCGCCGCAGCACCGAACCCGGCGAGCAGCATGCGTCTGCTGCGCAGAGCAGCGGTCTCGTTCCTCTCCTGCGAGTCGATTTCCTGCGGGGCCTTGCTCAATTTCTGGGCCATGCTCATCCTCCTTGCGGCGTCATCACCGCGGTCAGGCGTCCGGCTGATTGCCGGGCCGCATCATCCGATCGATCCCCAGTCCCCCAGTGCCGTCTCCGAGCGGGTCGCTCAGAAGTAGTCGCCCGCCGTGAAGTGACGGATGCCGTCCAGCCGGGCCGTGCGTCGCAGCGGACGGATCATGCCGGTGCGGTCGTCCTGCCGCACGGCCTGCGGTGCGAAGGCGCGGAGCGCGGACTCCTCTTCGGGCAGCGCAGGGACGGCGAGGTCACACGACGACACCCCGGCGAGCGCCCAGTCCGCGGCAACAGCGGAGAGCAGGTCGCCGCGCACACGCTCGGAATCCGGAAGCACAGCACTCTCCAGCAGGACGCCGACGCCCCCTCGATGCTCGGCGATCACGTAGCCGAGCACGGTCGAACCCTCGACGCGGCGATACAGCGTCGCACCCCGCATCCGCACCTCCGCCATCGCCGCGTCGCGGTCGCTGCGCACCGGCGCGAGGACCACCCGCCCGGCACGCGAGCGCTCGTAGACGTCACGCAGCGAACGGAGGCTCCCGAGTCCGACCGTCTCGCGCTCGACGCGCCCCTCGACGCTTTCCTCGTGCTTGCGGGGCATGGGGGCACTCCAGGGACCGGTCAGGGTCCGTGCCATGGCGAACGTCTCGAAGCCGCTGGAGCGATACACCTCCGGGGTACCCGTGAAGAGCAGCGCCCACTCGGCATCGCCCGCGGTCTCCAGCGTCGCGGCCACGAGACGGCGCGCGAGCCCCTGCCCTCTGGCACGCCCGGCGACCGCGACACTGCCGATCGCGTGCACGTGCGCCACACCGCCGTCGTCCTCCCGCAGCCGCTTGGGCAGACCGTAGATGGATCCGCAGACCCCTCGATCGTCCTCGGCCACGAGGGTGTGCGCCAGCCGATCATCATCGATCAGCCACTGGTCGGGCGCCAGCGGCGGTGTGAACACGGTCGCCCACAGCGCCGTCAGGGCGGGCTGGTCCTCTGCGCAGGCGGCGCGGATCCTCTGGGCGCTCATGCCTGACCTCTCGCGATGTCGGCGGCGTGGATCGTGTTCGCCACGACCGCCCGCGCGCCGGTCCAGGGAGCGACTGTCGCACCGTGTGCGGCCGCGTCGAGCAGCGCCCGGATCAGGCCGTGGAACCCGAGCTCCGTGTTCGCGTCGTCGACGTCGAGCGCGAGCGCGCGGATCCCGTCGGCGGTCACGACCTCCAGCGTGTAGGCGTCCGGCCCGGGAGTCCCGGTGACGAGCACCTGCACCGGCACGTCACGCTGCGCACCGGGAACCCGCAGCAGGCCGTCGATGCCTGCCGCATCCTCCGACACCGTGCTCGATCCCCGCCGAACACGCGTCCACCCGGATCCCGACACCAGGGTCGCCCCCGGCAGCAGCACGTCGACCATCTCCCAGGCATGCACGCCGACCGTCACCGCGGTACCCCCACCCTGCTGCGGATCGTCCTGCCAGGAGCGGGCGGGCACCCGGAAGCCCGCGTTGTCGTGCTGGGCGTGCACACGGAGCGCGAGCACGTCGTCGAGCGTCTGCAGGAAGGGCGCGACCTCCGCGGCAAGGGCGGAGAGCGCGGGGGCGAAGCGCAGCACCGAGCTGGTGCCCACCGCGACGGACGATGCCGCGAGAGCACGGTCGACCTCGGCGAGCTGAGCCTCCGTCGCCGCGATCACCTTGTTCGCGAACACCGGAGCGACCCCGCCGCCGAGAGACTGCAGGAAAGGCGCGACCTCATGCGGGCGCGGCGTCGCGATGACGAGGTCCGGTCGCAGCACCGCCAGCTCCTCGAGCGAGACCACCACCACCCCACCGAACCGCGCCGCGAACTCTCCTGCGGCAGCGGTGTCCGCATCGTGCACGCCGACCACCTCGGCCCCGAGCGCTCGCACGTTGGCGGCGTCGGTGTACGGGTGCGAATGCGCGAGTCCGGCGAAGGCCACACGCAGCGGCGTGCCGCTCATGCCATCGAAGACAGCTGGTCGCGGGTGATGGTGTGCGCGAGGGGACGCCCCGCGGCGAAGGCCTCGACCTCGTCGACGACGATCCGTCCCTGACGCAGCCGCCCCTGGTGCGTGCCCGCCGCGCGATGCGGGGTGACCAGCACCCCGGGCAGCGTCCGGAACGGGCTGTCCGCGGCGAACGGCTCCTCGTCGAACACGTCGATCGCCGCGCTGAGCCGCCCGCGTCGGAGCTCGTCGAGCAGCGCGGTCTCGTCGACCAGCCAGGAGCGCGCGGTGTTGACCAGCCCCGCGCCGTCGCGCATCGACGCCAGCTCGCGGCGACCGATCATGTGGTGGGTCTCCGGCAGCGTCGGGGCGTGCACGGCGACGATCTGCGCGCGGCGCAGGGCATCGTCGAGCGGCACGAGCTCTGCGCCGAGAGCAGCAGCCTCCGAAGCGGCGAGCGTCGGGTCGACCAGCAGCGGTTCGGCCCCGAGCGCGCGGATGAGTTCGAGGTAGGCCCGCCCGGTACGCGAAGCCCCGATGACCGCGATGGGCGTGCCGAGGATCTCGCGCTGCACCCCGACCGCCGCCGCGTCGTACCAACCGTCGCCGGCGCGCAGGGCGTTGTGCATCTCGGGCACGCGGTGCAGCAGCGCGAGCGTGAAGGTGAGCGACACCTCGGCCACCGGTCGCGCCATCCCCGCGCCGGCCTGCGTCACCACGACACCGCGGTCGAACAGCTCATCGGTCGCGAAGGGCTTGATCGTGGCCCCCGTGTGCGCGATCAGTTCGAGCTTCGGCAGCGCCGAGAGCACTGCGGCGTCGAAGGGCCCGACACCCCAGCTCGTGATCACGATGCGTGCATCGTCGAGTTCGGCCTCGGCGAGACGATCGACGCGCACGAGAGAACCACCGAGACGAGCGGCGACCGCGCCCAGACGCTCGGCATCCGCCGACGAGAAGAACTCCGCGAAGAGTTCTTCCGAGACGACCGCGACCACGGCCGGTGCGCTCGCCGCGGCGTTCATCGCAGCCAGTCCTCGAGGTTCTCGGCGATGAAGGCGTCGTCGTTCAGGGCCGGGTATGCCCGACGCACGCGGGCGATCTCCTCGGCCTGCCCCGGCGAGAGCCCCTCGGCGGGGTCGAGGCACCAGATCCCCTCGAGCAGCCCCTGCTGACGCAGCATCTCGTGCACGCCCGCGATCACGCCGTGGAAGTCGTTGCCCGGATCGAACACCGCCTGATTCACGTCGACCATGTCGGAGGCGACGAGCCCGAGCTCGCGATAGGCCTCGGCGTCGCCGGCCATGGCCCGCTGCGCACGGTCGAGCAGCGCGACCGCCGCCCGCGTGCCGACCGCCCACTGGCCCAGAAGCCCGCCGACGAACCGCAGGGTGCGGGGTCCGTCGGGCGAGTCCACGTGGAACTCGGAGAGCAGATCCGCCACGATGGCGTCGTCGTTGCCGGTGTAGAGCGCGATCTCGTCGGCACGGCCGGAGGCAGCCACCCCGCGCACGAGCTCGAGCGTGCGGTAGCGATCGAACGGGGCGGCCTTGACCGCCACCACCGAGGGGATCGCGGCGAACTCGCACCAGAAGTCGCGGTCGAGCACCGGGCCGCCGATCGCGGTCTGCAGGTAGAAGCCGACCAGCGGCAGCACCTCGCCGACAGCGCGGGCGCGCTCGAGCAGTGCGCGCTCGTCGGCCCCGGCGACGCGCGGGCTCACCAGCACGGCGTCGTAGCCGAGCGATCGCGCCAGCTCCGCCTCGGCCACCGCCTGGGCGGTGTCGCCGGCCACCCCGGCGATGCGGACGAGGGTCGCATCGTCTCGGGCGTCCATCTCCTCCGCGGCCAGCTCGAGCACGGGCTCGAAGAGCGCGTGCTCCGGGTCGCGGATCTCGAACTGCGTCGTGTGCACGCCGACCGCGAGACCACCGGCTCCCGCATCGAGGTAGTAGCGCGAGAGCGCCCGCTGACGCTGCTCGTCGAGGGCGCGATCAGCCGTGAGCGCCAGCGGGTGCGCGGGGATCACCGCACCGCGGGCGAGGGTCGCCGCGGCCTCGGGGCGCAGCGACGGCACGGTCGCGGTGCGTTCGGCAGAACCGGCCATCAGAACTTCCCGTCCCGCACGGCCCACTTGGTCGGCTTGGCGATCATCGGCAGGCCCTTCTCGATCCAGTCGGCCTGCATCCCGATCAGCGTCTCGGCGGACACGGCCGGGTAGCCGAACAGGGCCATGCACCGGCGCGCGTCGCTGAGCAGCGCGGTCGACTGGGGGTCGTCCACGATCTCGACCTCGCGGTCGAACAGCGTGCCGAAACGGCGGGCGATCGACTCGACGCTCAGCAGCTCCGGGCCGGTGAGGTTGATCGTGAACGGCGCGGTCGACGCGTGCACGAGGCTGCGCAGCACGACCTCGTTCGCGTAGCCCTGCCAGATCACGTTGACGTTCGCGGTGGCCACCGAGACCGGCTGCCCGGCGTGCACGGCACTGCCGATGTCGGCGAGCACCCCGTAACGCAGGTCGACCGCGTAGTTCAGGCGGATGATCGCGACCTTGGTGCCGCGCTCCTGCGCTCCGAACTCGAACACGCGCTCACGGCCGAGGCACGACTGTGCGTACTCGCCGATCGGTGCGGGCTGCACCTCTTCGGATGCTCCGCCGGACGACGCCGGCAGGAACGGGTAGACGTTGCCGGTGGAGAGCACCGAGATCGCGCTGTCGCGATAGCGGCGGGCGACGCGGTCGGGCAGGGCGGCGTTGACCTCCCATGCCCAGGAGGCGTTGGTCGCTGCACCGAACTTCGCACCGACCATGAACACCACGTTGGGGGCGTCCGGCAGGGAGGAGAAGTCATCGTTCTCGATCAGGTCGAACGAGACGACCTTCACTCCCGCGGTCTCCAGGCGCTCGCGGATCGCGGCATCGCCGAAGCGGGAGACCGCGTAGACCGCGTCGCCCTTCCGTCCGGCGGCATCCATCCCGCGGCGAGCGAGCATGGCCAGAGTCGGGCCCATCTTGCCGCCCGCCCCCAGGATCACGAGGTCGCCCGCCCCGCGCGCGAGGTCGGCGATCAGGCCGGCACTCGGTGTCGCGAGCGCCTCCTCGAGCTCCGCCTCGGATGAGAAAGTGTGCTGAGTCATGTGGTGCTTTCCCTTCTTCTCAGCCCTTGATGCCCGTACCGGCCACGCCCTCCTGCACGTACCGCTGAGCGATGAGGTACGCGAGGAAGATGGGCAGCAGCGCCACGACCGAACCGGCGAGCATGGTGCTCAGCGGAACGTTCTGCTGCTGCAGCGACGAGATGCCGACGGTGAGTGTGAACATCGCGTTGGACTTCGCGATGATGAGCGGCCACAGGAAGTCGTTCCAGTGCCACAGGAAGACGAAGATGCCGAGCGTCGCGAGGATCGGCTTGCACAGCGGCAGCACGATCCGCAGGAAGATGCGGAACTCGCCGGCGCCGTCGATGCGGGCGGCCTCGAACAGCTCGTCCGGGAGCCCCGAGATGAACTGCCGCATCAGGAACACGGCCTGCGCGTTGGCGAGCGAGGGCAGGATGAGGCCCCAGTAGGTGTCGACACCGCCGAGGTTCGCCATCAGGATGAACGTCGGGATGAGGGTCACGTGGAACGGCACCATCACCATGGCGAGGAACGACCAGAACATCACCTCCTTGCCGCGGAACCGCTTCTTGGCGAAGGCGTAGCCGGCGAGCGCCGACAGGAACAGCACCGCGACGACCGAGACAAGGGAGTAGATGAGGGTGTTGCCGAGCCATCCGAGGATGTTCTGCCCCGCGAGCACCTGCTCGTAGGCGTCGAACGAGATGTCCTGGAAGGGCAGCAGCGAACCGGGGAGCTCGACCACCATGCCGGGCTTCAGGCTCAGCACGACCATGGCGTAGAACGGGAAGAAGCTGAGGATCCCCGCCAGGCTCAGCCAGATCCATCGTCCGACGATCCCCCACCCCGTCGGCTGGAGCGCACGATACGCCCGGCGCTGCTTCGACGACGTCTTGGCCGGCTTCGGGGTCGTGGACGTCTCGGTCGGCGTCGGCGGCTGCATCAGAGCGGTCATTTCTGCTTTCCGATCACCAGGCGCTGGATGAGCGCGACGACGAGGGTCATGATGAACAAGGCCACGCCGATCGCGGCCGCGTAGCCGTAGTCGAAGTAGCGGAAGCCCTGGTCGTAGAGCATGTAAACGAGCGAGTAGCTGGCGTTCGCCGGCCCGCCCTGAGTCATCACGTAGATGACGTCGAACACCTGGAAGGCGGCGGTCGTCTCGATCACCGCGAGGAAGAAGAAGGTCGGCCGCAGCACCGGAAGGATCACGTAGCGGAAGCGCTGCCAGGCGTTCGCGCCGTCCATCAGAGCGGCTTCCTCGAGCTCGCGCGGCACGTCCTGCAGCGCGGCGATGAGGATCATCATCCCGTAGCCGAACCGCGACCAGACGCCGACGACGACGATGGCGGGGATCACGAGCACGGTGCTGCCGAGCCAGGAGCCGCCGAGCCCCAGCGGAGTCATCAGCGCGGACCACGGCCCGTTGGCGGAGAAGATCCAGACGAAGATCGACCCGGCGAGCACGAGCGAGGTGATGACGGGGAGGAAGAAGATCGAGCGGAAGAAGCGCGCGCCCCGGAAGGCCCGACGCACGCCGAGGGCCATGACGGTCGAGAGCACGAGCGCGATCGGCACGGCGAACACCGTATAGATCAGTGTCGTACCCATGGCCCGCCAGAACAGCGGGTCGGCGATCATGCGCTGGAAGTGGTCGAGACCCCGCCAGGAGATCTCGCCGGTGATGTCGTAGTCGAAGAAGCTCAGTGCCACACCGGCGATGCTGGGGCCGAAGCGGAAGGCGATGAACAGGAGGAAGGCGGGGAGCACGAACAGGAACGCGATCCGCGCCTCGCGTCGTGCGATCAGCCTCGTCACCCGCCCTGCGGGCTTCTTCGCCGTGGTTGCCGTGGTCATCAGTGCTACCTCACGTGGGGAGAGGGACAGGGTGCGGGGGCATGCGGAGTTCGGGTTCCGCATGCCCCCGGTCGACTACTTTCTCGATCGACTACTTCTTGATCAGAGGAGCCGCAGCCGTCGCGGCATCCTTCAGTGCGTCCTCGGGAGACTTGTCGCCGAGGAGGGCGGCCTGGATCTCGGGGGCGAGCACACCCATCAGCGCGCGGGACGAGGCGTTGAGCTCACCCACGGTGGTGTCCGGGACATACTTCTCCACCTCGCCGAGCAGCGGGTCATCCGCGTACAGAGGCTCGGTGGTGCTGAGCGCCGAGAAGTAGCCGGCTGCCTTGAGGTAGGGCTCGACGACGTCCGCACCGGTGGCGTACTCGACGAACTTTGCCGCCGCGTCCTGCGCCTTGGAGCCCTTGAGCACCGAGAGCGAGCCGACTGTGCCGTAGGCCACGGACTCCTTCTCGGTCAGCGGCGCCAGCACCTTGACGTTCTCCTCGCCCCAGAACGGCACGACCTCGTTGACCGCGTTGTTCCAGGTGCAGGCGACCTTGCCCTGAGCGACCGCGGTCTGCTCCAGCGGCACGTTCGTGGTGAGCGCCTCGGGGTCGAGCGCACCAGCCTCTGCCAGGTCGGTGAGGAAGGTGAGCGCCTGCACGCCCTCCTTGCTGTCGAAGCCGACGTCGCCGTCCTTGGTGTAGACCTCGCCACCGGCCTGCCACAGCAGCGGGTAGTACGTGAGGTTCAGGGTGTTCTCGGCCGATGCCGGGTAGTTCAGGGCGTACATGCCCTTCTCCGTGAACTTCGGCGCCATCGCGGTGATGTCGTCCCAGGTCTCGGGGTACTCCGTGACACCGGCGGCCTCGAAGGCGGCGGTGTTGCAGATGAGGGGCTGGGCGCTGGTGAGGATGGGCGCGCCGAGGATGTCGCCGTCGAGCGTGACCGACTTCTTCACGTTCGGCAGCAGGTCGTCCTGTCGCTCCTGGCTCAGCAGATCGTTGAGCGGAGCGATCGACTTCTGGTACGCCGCGAGCTGGTCGGGGATCAGGTAGACGACGTCGGGCCCCTTGCCTGCGGCGATCGCCGTCTGCAGCGCCTCGTCGCGGTTGGCCCACGGGAAGATCTCGTACTTCACGTTGACGTTCTCGTTCTGCTTCTCGAAGTCGGCGATGGTCGAGTCCCAGAAGTCCTTGTGCACCGCCTCGTCGGCGATGACCGGGTAGAGCCAGACCGTGATGTCCTGCTCACCCTCTGCGGTGTTGCCTCCGCCGGCCGAACATCCGGCCAACAGGGTGGCGGCCGCGAATCCCGCGACGACGCCGGTGATCTTGCTGACGCGCATGGTGCTCCTTTGCTTATACCGTGCTGAGTACGGTTCATTATGACACTGCAATGGGATAATTCGTCAAGTACAAGTTCTCAGGCCCGTGTTTCAGCGGTGTTTCCGGTTCGAGAACAACAAAGCTTGATCTGAGAATTCGGTGTGCTAATTTGATCGCACCCGACGTTGATCGCAACGAAGCCGGAGAAGAGGGGGCAGCACATGGCCGTGACAGGTCCGCTTTCGATCGTTGCTCGATCCGCACTGCAGCTGCGTGATTCCGGCCCCGCCACCGTCAACGATCTGTCTCGTTCCCTCGAGATCTCGCGCACCTCCGTCGAGAATGCCGTGACTGCCCTGACCGACTCCGGTCTGATCGTCGACGCCCCCGCGCAGAACGCCGGCGGCGCGGGTCGGCCGGCCCGCCGCTACTCGTTCCACGCCGCCGCCGGAACCGTCGTCGGCGTCGACATCGGCGTCGCGAGCGTGCGGGTCGTGCTGGCCGACCTGGCCGGACACGTGATCGCGCAGCGCAGCTTCCCCGGCGTGGCCGAGCGGCCCGATGGCGCGTCCAAGCTGGCTGCCGTGATCGAGGACGTGCGGGGTACGCTCTCCGCGGTCTCGATCCCGGGATCGAAGGTCCGCGCGGTCGGCGTCTCGCTTCCCGGCATCGTCGACGACACGGGGCGCGTCACCACCTCGGTCGTCATCCCCGAGTGGTCGGGCATCGACATCGGCTCCCAGCTGCGCCAGGCGTTCGGCTGCCCCGTCGCGGTGGACAACGGCGTTCGTCTCGCGGCCGTCGCCGAGCATCACCTCGGCGTCGCGCAGCTCGTCGACGACGTCATCTACCTGTCGGTCGGCAATCGCATCGCGATGGGACTGATCCTCGGCGGACGCCCGCGCCGCGGAATCCACAACGCTGCGGGCGACATCGGCCGCCTCGCCTTCCGGGGACTGAACACCGAGACGGGCCAGATCACGTGGCGCACCGCCCCGACCGCTGCCGAGGTCTTCGCGAAGGCGCGCGGCGGTGACGCGGCCGCACAGCAGGAGCTCGACGGATTCATCGGCGAGCTCGCCCATGGCATCGCGACCCTGATCATGACGGTCGACCCGGCCATGATCGTGATCGGCGGTGGACTCTCGGCCGCCCATGAGCAGCTGCTCGACCCCCTGCGCGCGGCACTGCCCGGCCACCTCGGCCTGCCGTTCCAGGTGCCGATCGCGGAAGCGCGCCTGGGCGCCGAAGCCGCCGCCCACGGAGCGGTCGTGCACGCGTTCCAGCGGCTCGCCGCCGAGATCTACGGCATCGAGGACATGCCGGCTCCGCCGATCACCCCCCTGCGGGTCGCACCTTCGGTAGCCGCTGACCCGACCGACGAGACAACCGAGGAGAAGAAGTGAGCACGTTGAAGGTCGGACTCATCGGCGCGGGCGGGATCTCCCGCGTGCACGCCGACGCCTGGCGGGCGCTCGGGGTGGAAGGCTACGTCACCTCGCTCGTCGGAGCAGAGGAGATCGCCGCGGAGTACGGGTTCGAGCTCGTCGACGATGTCGACACCCTCATCGGCCTGGTCGACATCGTCGACATCGTGACCCCGAGCAGCACGCATGCCGACTTCGCTCTGCGCGCCATCGCCCGCGGGCTCGACGTGATCTGCGAGAAGCCGCTCGCGGAGACGGCTGAGATCGCAGCGACCGTCGCCCGCGCCGCCGAGGAAGCGGGCGTGCGCTTGTTCCCCGCCCATGTCGTTCGGTACATGGGCGAGTACGCCCAGATCAAGGCGGGCATCGACGCCGGTCGGATCGGCACGCTCGCCGTGCAGCGGTTCAGTCGGGCAGGCTCCGCCCCGCAGACCCCGTGGTTCTTCTCGGAGCGCGCGGGCGGCGGTGTCATCCGCGACCTGATGATCCACGACATCGACCAGGCGGTCTGGTTCGCCGGACCCGTCGAGTCGGTCTACGCGGTGCAGAACCCGCCGACCGTCGACGACCGCGTGCCCGCACCGGTCACTGCACACGTCGTGCTCACGCACCGCAGCGGCGTCATCAGTCACATCCACGGCAGCTGGGTCGCGCCGGGTATGCCGTTCCGCACGAGCGTCGAGGTCGCGGGGTCGGAGGGTCGCCTGCGCTACGACAGCGCCGAGGACAACGCGCTGCGCACCGACGCCGTGCTTCCCGAAGCCGACACCGACTACCTACCGCCGATGTCGCCGCAGGAGAGCCCGTACTTCGCCGAGATCGCCGACTTCGTGGCCGCCCTGCGCGAGGGGCGCGACGCCAGGGTCAGCCCGGCGGACGGAATCGAGGCCGTCGCCGTCGCCGAGGGCGCGTACGCCTCGATCGCCTCCGGCGCCCCGGTCGCTCTGACCGTCACCACTCTCACATCATCTGCACGCACGGCCGAGGAGGCCACTCGATGACCGCCACCACCCCGCTGCGGATCGCCGTCCTCTCGTTCGCGCACACGCACGCTCTGAGCTACGTCCACGCGCTCAACGCGATGCCCGGCGTCGAGCTGATCGCCGCCGACCCCGACGGTGCCACGGCACCCGACGACGCACCCCGAGGAGCGACACTGGCGGCGGAGCTCGGTGTCGCCTACGTCGAGACCTACGACGAGGCCTTCGCCTGGAAACCCGATGCGGTCGTGATCGCCGCGGAGAACTCCCGACACCGCGCCCTCGTCGAGCGCGCGGCCGCCGCCGGGGTGCACGTGCTGTGCGAGAAGCCCCTGGCCACGACGGTCGAGGATGCGATCGCGATGCGCGAGGCGTGCGAGCGTGCCGGCGTGATCCTGATGGTCGCCTATCCGGTGCGGTTCGCCCCGAGCGTGCGCGACGCGATCGCCGAGCTGCGCAGCGGACGCCTCGGCACGGTGCTGGGCGTCACCGGGATCAACAACGGCAAGCTGCCGCAGGACCGGGCCTGGTTCACGGATCCGGAGCTGGCGGGAGGCGGCGCACTCGTCGACCATGTCGTGCACTGCGCCGACCTGCTCGACGAGCTGCTCGGCGAGCGTGCCCAGTCCGTCCGCGCCGTGTCGAACGGGATCCTGCATGCGGAGCGCGACCTCGAGGTCGAGACCGGCGGCCTGGTGACGATCCAGTACCCGAGTGGGGTCATCGCCACGATCGACTGCTCCTGGAGCTGGCCGATGAGCTCGGCCACCTGGGGTGGACTCACCCTGCAGGTGATCGCCGAGCGCGGCACCGTGACCGTCAGTCCCTTCGCCAAGGGCGTCGCCGGGCACGATGCGCACGGCGAGACATGGAACCCTGTGGGCGCCGACCTCGACGCGCTCCTGCTCGACGAGTTCGTGCACGCCGTGCGCCAGGGACGCCAGCCGCAGCCCGACGCCGGCGTGGGCATCCGTACCGTCGAGATCGCCAAGGCCGCCCAGGCTTCGGCAGCTCGCGGCGGCGAGGTCGTCACGCTCGTCTGATCCACCGAAGCTCCGACCATCGTCCATCGACCCTGGACAAAGGTCGCTATACGGTGTTGACTGAACCGGGCCGCACGCCCGATCACCCGACTGCGGTCGGGGCGCCGCGAGTCGGCAGATCAGGATCCGCCTTCGACCCGAACGAAGGCGGATCCTGATAGCCGGCGGGTCGAGGCAGCCCCAGCGGGGCCGGCGCTCAGCATCGAGGAGTATGCTGACCCCTTGGGTCGTTCGGCCCGACGAGTCCCGAAAGGTGGTGATGGCGATGTCCGGTGATAGTTACGACGCCGCCTTCGCTGCGTCGAGACTCCCTGCGCTAGCGCGTTGACCCTCTGGTCCGCTTTCGCACGTCCTTCCCCGCAGCCGTCGGCGGCGTCATCCGCCCCCTGACGAACCGCGCCCGGAGCTCTCCGCTGCCGTGCGCCTGCGAGAACGGAGCCGATCATGGCCCTCATCGACAACGGCGTGTACGTCCACGGACGTCGCGTGGAGACCCCCAAGAACCTGGACGAGACCTACCGGATGCTGGACGCCGCCGGAGGCATCGCGTGGATCGGCCTGTACCGACCCAGCCCGGAGGAAGTGGCGTCCGTCGCTCGCGAGTTCGACCTGCATCCGCTGGCCGTCGAGGACGCCCTGTCCGGCCACCAGCGGTCGAAGGTGGAGCGCTACGGCGACACCCTGTTCGCCGTCCTCCGCCCCGCCCGGTACCGCGACAAGGAGGAGTCGATCGAGTTCGGCGAGCTGCACCTGTTCGTGGGCCCCGATTTCGTGGTGACGATCCGGCACGCCGAATCCCCGAACCTCGCCGCCGTGCGCGCCCGCATGGAGGCGAACCCCGAGCTGCTCGCGATGGGACCGGAGGCCGTGCTCTACGCGATCCTCGACGAGGTCGTCGACGGGTACGAGCCGATCGTGGCAGGGCTGCTGAACGACATCGACGAGATCGAGGACCAGCTCTTCGGCGACGGCGACGACGACAGCGCGCTCTCCCGCCGCATCTACGAGCTGTCCCGCGAGGTGATCAACTTCCAGCGGGCGGTGCATCCGCTGAACGGCATGCTGGAGTGGCTGCGTCGGGGCTCTGCGAAGTACCGCATCGACGAGGAGCTGCAGCGCTCCCTACGCGATGTGCTCGACCACACGATCCGTGTCAACGAGAAGATCGACTCGTTCCGGGCGATCCTGGAGAACGCGCTGACCGTGCACTCCGCACTGGTCGCCCGGCGTCAGACCGAGGCCGGGTTGGCGCAGAACGACGAGATCAAGAAGATCTCCTCCTGGGCGGCGATCATCTTCGCCCCGACGCTGGTCGGCACCGTGTACGGGATGAACTTCGACGTGATGCCCGAGCTGCACTGGGCCTTCGGCTACCCGATGGCCATCGGCGCGATGCTCGCCTTCGCGGTCGGCCTGTTCGGGGTGTTCAAGTACAAGAAGTGGCTCTGACACGGGCATCGCTCATCGTTGGCGGCGGGTGCGGGCGAGGTCCGACGACCGACCGTAAGAACTTCACCCGTTCGTCGTCTTGCTCGTGCCACGCTTGCTCGGCGCGTCGACAGGATGGGGATCCGTCACGCAGGCGGACGGTGAAGCCACCCGGCTCACCATCTGGTCCGCAATCAAGCACGCGGCTGCGGCGGGGATCTTCCCGGACCCGTCGCAGCCGCACTCTCCACGGGGAGGGGGCGAAGCCGATCGCACAGGGATATGCGGATAGCGGACTGGTCTTTCCCCGTGCACGCGCTACTTCACGACGATCACCGGGAACGACAGGTCACCGGCGCCGGCACTCACCGGGATCTGCAGCTGAACCTTCTGCGCCGAATCGAGCGTGAGCTTCCAACGCAGGCCCCTGTCGGTGCGCTCGACCTCGCCTGTCGGGGGCACCGGGACCTCGAAGCCGTCGTACTCGGCGAGGTCGATGTCCACCACGGCCTCCCCTCTCGACGCACCTGCGTTCGTGAGGTCCAGGAGGATCAGGCTGTCCTCAGCGCCCACCTGCGGGGCGATCTGCACCGAGTACGACATCGCCGACGCTGTATGGACGGAGAACTTCGTTGGGGCTGTCACGGCCGACATGTCCGATCCGACGAACGTGCGCGCGGTCAGCTCATAGTCCCCTTGCGGAAGTGATGCAGTGGTCGACCACCGACCGTCCATGCCTACCTGCACGAACCGGACGAACGGCGTGAGCTCGCCGACGAAGACGTGCACACGCACCAGAGAGCCGGGGACTCCCGTGCCCGTGATGTTCGTGCTCTTGGCGTAGACCGTCGATCCGGCGACGGGAGTGACCACAGTCGGAGCCGCTGGGGATTCGCGGATGATGACCGGGGCGGATGCGCTTCCGCCCGTGAGGGTGGCCTCCCCCAGGGGTGCGTCCGCGGGAACGTCGAAGACGGTGGCGAAGCGACCGGCACCGTCGGTACGCACCTGCTCGACAGCGTCGCCGATCTTCAGGTCGACGGTGATGTTCGCCGGGTATCCGCTGCCGTTGACGCGGAACGGCTGCCCGGTGAGGGCGACCTTCGAGTAGACGCCGACCGCCGGAATCGAGCTTGCTCCGGCGTCGACGAGTCCTGCCCCGACCCGGTCCGCGCTGAGCCCAGCGAGCGGATCCGCCGTGTCCGTGATGCGCTGGGTCAACTGGTCCGGCGTGAGACCTGGAGTCTCCGAGACGATGCGGGCGGCGACCCCGGCCACGTGCGGGGACGCCATCGAGGTCCCAGGAAACAGTGCGTAGACGGTGCCGTCCTCCTGGCGTGGCACAGCCGACCAGAGGACACCGGGCGCGGTCACCGTGACCTTGCCCGCACCGTAGTTCGAGAATCCCGCACGCACGATCGCGCCCGTCGCCTCGTCCTGATCCGCGGCAGCGACGGCGATGACACCCGGCAGCGCGCCAGGTGCCTGAAGACAGGAGGAGTTCACCGGCCGAGGCTCGAGCGTCCCGTCGTTCGGACTCATCTCATCCGTGCTCATGGTGGCGAGGTCCTGACCCTCATTACCGACCGCGGCGACGTTCAGCACGCCCTGGTCGTGGGAGTAGGCGTACGCGCGACGGAGCGCTTCGAGAGCCGCACCCTGTGAGTCGACATCAGCGCACCAGAGGTACCAGGGGTCGACGTAGTAGCTGTGGTTCACGATCGGGATGTCGTGGTCAGCAGCCCACATGGTCGCGCAGATGCTGGCCTCCGGGTAGATGTGGCCGTCGTCGTTGACGACCTTGATCGAGGCGACGCGCGCGTCAGGGGCGACGCCGACTATGCCGGTGCCGTTCGCCGCTCCCGCCACGCTGCCGGCCACGTGCGTGCCGTGCGCGCTCGCGCCGTCGGTTCCCGGCTGCCACGCCTCGGGTCTCGTGTCCGGTACGCCGTTGACGGTGCAGCCGACGGACAACGCCGGGTCGATCTGGCCGGCGAGGTCCGGATGTCCGGTATCGGTGCCGCTGTCGGCGATGCCTACCACCACTCCCTTCCCCGACGGTGACGTCGCCCCGATGGCGACGGTGTTCCACGCGGTGCCCTCGGCCGGCATCGTCGTCGGCTCCGTCGTGTCGCCGGCGATCGGTGGCCCGGGTGCGGTCGGCGTGTCCGGATCGGTCGATGTTCGGGTCGGGCCAACGGACTGGACCCAGGCGAGACTCTCGAGCTGAGTGGGGAAGTCGCCGTCGGGTGCGCGGGCGACCGTCACCCCGATCTCGGGATAGGTGATCAACAGCTCCCCGCCGGCTCCTTCGATGGCCGACCGCAGCACATCCGCGCTCGGCGCTTCTGGTCTCGTGTTCACCACCCAATTCAGTGCGGACTGCTCCGCTGCTGCGGCGACGGGCACGGTGGCCGTCAGCGGGACGCTCATCGCGAGCGCCGCGCCGACGGCGAGGACTGCACAGCTTCTGCGGACGATCATGCGGCTGGTCATTCAGGTCTGCCTTTCCGCAACGCTCGACGGAGCACCGCCGAGTCGAGGACTCTCCTGCGTACAGGAGTGAAAGGTCGAGGCACGATTACGCGATCCGGTGGCGATCGGCGCGTTCCACCTGCGGGCGGTGAGTCCTACTCCCGGCGGAACATCCCGATCAATGCGGGTAGAGCGACCATGCCCACCAGCCAGAACGCCGCACCCCAGATCACACCATCGGCGATGAACGGCAACCACTCGTAGTCGGTCGGGTAGGCGATGCCCGTTCGACCGGTCAGGCGCAGAACCACCTCTGCCGGATAGGAGGCGAAAGGGTTGGACGAATGGTCCTGCGAGACCCACGGAAGAGGGAAGCCGAAGGGGACGGATGTGAGGTCGGCGTCGGACCTCACGGGGATCCGCTGGACCGTGGTCACCCACCAGGCGACGGCGAACCCCGCAACGATCGCGCCCAGCACGGACAGCACCACGCGTGCTGCTCCCCCGACACGATACGGAGAAGACGCAGCAGAACGAGGATCCGCGGTCATCAGCAGGAGGTCGGCACTCAGCAGATCAGCTGTCGGAGCGGCTGATCTCGTCGAGCAGGTCGTCGAGGGTGTCGAAGTCGATCGTCTCCGAGCCGTCGAGGTCGCGCACCTCGACGCCGTCGACCTCGAAGTCCTCGTCGAGTTGCACGAGGATGCGCGACTCGGGGAACTGCTTCGGCGCGAGGAAGGCGAGAAGCACCGCGTCGGCGAACACGACGACCGAGGTGGCCTCGAGATCATCGCGCAGGTCGATCTGTTCCGCGACGGGCTCGTCGTCGACGGCATCCTCGATGTCGGCGACGATCTCGTCGATCACCGAGCGCCACCGAGACTCCCCGACCGAGAGGGTGCGGGCGACTGCCGCGACCAGCGCCTCATGATCCACGTCATCGCTCTGGACGTCCTCCAGCTCCGGATCGACGTTCACGTTGACGGTCGTACCGGCGGCGTCGATGATCGCGCGCCCGTACACCAGCCCGTTCTCGGCGATCGGATCCTCGAGCAGTCCGCTCTCGACGATGCGGGCCAGGAGGGTGTCGAGTGCAGGCGAAGTCATGCCTCCAGTCTTTCGCATCTCGCTCGTGCGGGGGCTGCGAGCCGTGAGTTCGCCGGAACGGGCGTCCCCCGCATCACACCTCGACGGCGACCGAGCCCCCGACGACGACGTGCGCTTCCGCATTACGTCGCGTCTTCGCCCAGCCGTTCTTCCGGCGCATGATGCGCAGGAAGGCCCGCGCGATGCAGATGTACATGTAATAGACGTAGAGCCAGACACCCAGCCCCCACATCAGGGCCGTGAACCAGCTGGCCTGCGGCTCGCAGCGCACCTTGTAGACGAAGCCCCAGACAGCAAAGGGGGCGATCGAGAACACCGAGAGAAGTCCGACGAGGCCCAGGACGCTGCCGAGCGCGAGCTGCACCTGAGCGGGATCCTGGATCAACAGCGACACCTGCGCACCCACCAGGATCGTGAACGACAGCGCGCCGAGCATCTGCAGGAACGGGAGGACGAGGTAGTAGCTGGTCTCGATCACACCCGCGCTGTCGACATGAGGAGACTTCACCACTTCGCCGATGTACTTCACGCACTGGATGTTGCCCTGCGCCCAGCGCGTGCGCTGTGTGAGGAGGCGGCGGATGGACGGGAGCGCCTCCTGGTTCACATGGGTGTCGTAGACGTGCTTGACCTGGAAACCGGCGAGCACGACGTGCACGCCCAACTCGTAATCCTCCAGGAGAGCTCCGTGCCATGGTTCGCCGAACTTCTCGCCGATCGCGTCGAGAACCGACAGCCGCGTGAACTGTCCGTTCCCACCGAGCCCCACGGTTCCCGTCTTCGCGCGCAGCGACTGCATCGCTGCGATGGTCGTGCGGAATTCGAGGTCCTGCATGCGCAGCAGGAAACGGGCGAAGGTGTTCGCGAACCGGCCCCTGTTCGGGTAGGGCTTCGTGTCGTCGCGGTTCTTCATCCACACCGCGATCTGCGCCGCACCGACCGCGGGATCGCCGAAGGTGTCCTCCGCCGAGCAGATCTCCAGGGCGTTGGGCTCCATCTCGCCGTCGGCATCGATCACGACGACGACGATCCGTTCATGGTCGGCGTCTTCGGGCAGCCAGCTCAGCAGCTGGTGGTAGGCCGCATTGAGGGCGTCGCCTTTGCCGGTGCGGGCTTGCGGACGGCGGCGCTGCACCAGGTGCACGTGCGAGTCCTCTGCGGCCCACCGCGAGACGATCGCCGAGGTGGCGTCTTCGCTGTCGTCGTCGATCACCCAGGTGTGCGCACCGGGGAAGTCCCGACGGGCGCGCGAGATGGTGGTGTCGATGACCGCCTCCTCGTCGCGGCACGGGATGAAGAAGTGCCATTCGAAGTCGGCGGGGTCCCCCGGGACCGCCTTCGGGTACCGGAGGTACGGAACGAGGATGAAGACGACGTAGGTGACGAAGGCGACGCCGAGAAGAATCGTGAAGGCGTTGAGTATGGAGAGCATGGAACGGCCTTTCAGGTTCGCGTCAGAGCGCGCCGTTTCGGTGGTAGCGAGGCCCCTCGGTCTCTTCCGGCACGACGCGGCGACGGCGACGCGGCCGCACGCCGACGATGAGCAACAGGGCGGCGAGCCCGAGCGCATAGCCGATGATGCCGACGACGGAACCGACGAAGACATGGCTGATCTCATAACCGGGGTCGAGACCCCAGGTCTGCGTCGACCATCCGATGATCACGAGCCGGAGGAGGTTGACGACGAAGATGATGGCCCACATCGCCAGGATCCCGAGCACACTGCGACTCCATGGCACTCGCGTGCTGGCGAGGATGACCGCGCCGACGACCGTCAGGGGAACGCCGATCAGCAGCGTGGTGCACTCGACGGTGACGCGAAGGGCGATGAGCTCATGCTCGGGCGTCCGCACGAAGTAGTGCTCGACGATGGGAAGACGCTGACCCTCGACGAAGGGGGAGAGAGCCCAGGTCGCAGCAGCGGCTTCGAAAGAGCGGAACGCCTCGTTGACCCAGACGAGGGCCAGCACCGCGAGGATCAACAGCAACGCCGCGAGGATTCGAGCGGCGCGGTCCCCCTTCGGCCCCCCGAGCGCGAACCGCACAGGAGGTCGGAGTTCTCTTCGCGGGTCTTCGACGATCGTGCTGCTGGCCATGACTACCTCTCACTGCGGGTGGTGCAAAACGGGGCGAGGAGAGGACCGCCCTGGAAGGACGGCCCTCTCCTGTTCGCCGGGGCGCGCCTTAGCGGGCGCTCCCGTAATAGGTGACACCGGGGAAGGCGACGCCGTCTCCGTTGCCGTTCCAGACACCGGTGAAGGTGATCACGACGGTCTGGCCGGACGCCAGCGGACCCTTCCAGTCGATGGTGTTGCCACTGACCACGACGGTGCCGCTGTTGGCCGTGACGCTGGACGGGTTCCAGGTGGAATCATCCAGCACGCCGGCGAGGGCGTACTCGATCTCCGCATTCGCCGAGTCGACGTTGCCGTTGTTGCCGAACTCCATCCGGTACGTGACCGCCTGACCCGGCTGCGGGTCGGTCGGGTTCGAGTTGAACGTGTACTGGAAGAACTCGCGCTTGACGGTGTCGGTGTCGGTTGCGCAGACGTTCGCTGCGTTCGACGCGACGGCGCACGCCTGGTTGGACAATGCACCCGGCGCTGCCGACTGGTTGACCTTGGCGTTCACCTTGAGCGTGACCGACTGCCCTGCGGCGAGGTCGCCGAGGTCGGCGGTCACGTTGCGCCCGGAAGCCGTGACCGTGATGCCGGCAGGACCGCTGCCCGACACGAAGTCGAGACCGGCCGGGAGCGGATCGCTGACCACGACGCTCTTGGCAGCACCGTCACCGGTGTTCCGCACCACGATGTCGTACGTCAGGTTCTGACCCAGCTTGACGTCACCCTGCTGGTCGTCCTTGGTGATCGTCAAGACGGGCTTGGTCTGCTTGTCGATGGTCGTGTCGTCCCAGTCGCACGCCTGGTTGGACGAGGTCGCGACGGCACAGGCGTTGTTGCGCAGGTTGCCGAGCGGAGTCGACGTCCCGACCGTCGCCTTCACCGTCAGAGTCGACGAGGCTCCGGGAGCGAGCGACGGGATCGTGCCGCGCACCTGCTGTCCGGAGACCGTGACCTGACCCGAGGTACCCGCCGTGTAGGACGCGGTGATACCGGTCAGACCGGCGGGCAGATCGTCGCTGATGGCGACGTTCGTCGCCGCCGCATCGCCGGAGTTCTTGACGACGATGTCGTAGGAGAGCTGGTCGCCGATGACAGCCGCGTCGCGGTGGTCGTTCTTGTCGACGGTCAGCACGGGCTTGGTGGGCTTGTCCACATCGATGTCGATGCTGTGCAGGTCGCTCGGCACCTTGGTCCACGTGGGGATCAGGCCGAGGAAGGCACCCTTCGACCGCATCGTGACCTGGAACACGACCCTGGAGACCGTGCCATTGACCCGCACGGTTCCGCTCTTCGACGCGAAGTTGGTGGACGTGATGGTGTTCGAGGTGACGTCGAGGTCTCCGGACGTCGAGCTCAGTGTCACGCCGGAGGTCGTCAGCGTGTACTTGGCGGAGCTGTTCACGACACCGCCGAGGGCGTAGACGTCGCCACCGAGCTTGTCGAGCTTGATCTTCGGGTTCGTCACCTGCTGACCGAAGTCGACCACGACGTTGCCGCGGACGCACTCGATGCCGTTCTTGCAGGGAAAGTCCTCGTGGAAACCGATCACGTTCAGCCCCAGCTCACCGCCGTCGCGGACGGTGGCGAGGTTGACGACATCACCGGAGCTCTTCACCTGGATCTTGTCGGTGGTGGTGATCTTGGCAGTGGCGCCGGCCGCGGATGCGGTGCGGGTGTCGCCCGAACCGGTCCAGCCGTTGACGTCTGCGGCCGTGGCAGCCGGGGCCGCCGCGAGGGCGCCCACCGCCAAAGCGGCGAGCAACCCCCCGGCCAGCGCACCCCGGAGGATGGATTTCTTTTTCACTGTGGTTTCTTCCTCTTGAGTGAGCCGAGCGCGGTCAGTCGGTGGCCGTGGAACGACGGCGCAGAGCGAGCGCGCCGAGCGCGCCGACCCCGATCACACCGGCGCTGGCGAGTCCGACACCGGCATCGATCACCGGCACCGGAGGGCGCTGCGCGAACTGGTGCGCATAGTTGTAGGTGAAACGGACGTCGTCCGTGAACACTCCGCCGGTGTAGACGACTTTGGCGCTGTTGGTGATCGTCGGCCCCCAGTAGTCGTCGGCCACCGTGAACGACGCCATCGGCTGCACGATCCGCGTGCCACCGTCATGCGCCACGTTGAAGGTCCACACGACGTTGGAACCGACCAGCGCACCGCCCTCGGTCGCCGAGGCGAACGTGGTGTTCGCCGGCACCGGAAGGATCACCTTGTAGACGCCGTCGATCTGCTCGTCGTTGACGAGCTGCACGACGGCACCTTCCTTGATCTCCGACCCGGGAGTCACCCCGGTGGCAGCCGTCTGTGTGGCACGACCGAGGTAGCCGCGGACCAGCTGGGGAGAGCTGACCCTTTCCGTTCCGCTGGTGCTGGTGGTCGTCGTCGACGAATCCGGCGTGACCGGCTGGTCGTCGGCCATGGCCACCTGCCCACCGAGCACTGTGCCTCCCACGATCAGCAGGCCGATGCCGGCGGTGCAGGCAGTCTTGAGGATGCTCTTCATCTCGAGCCCCTTCCTTCCATTTGAGTGACGCGCAGAGTGCATCGCCGCCGATAGGACCGCGGATCGAACGTTCGATTACGCCCGCACGGGAAACGCCTCAACGGCATGCCCGGCGTCGATCCCGCCCGACGGGGGCGGCCCTGCGCAGCACGCGCCGACGGATGGTGAGCAACGCTCCAGCTCCCATGGCTGCCGCACCCACGATGACCCAGGTGAGCACCGAATCCGGACCGGTCATCGCGAGGAGGCCGACGGCGGCGAGAGGCGTGGTGAGATCGCTGCTGTACATCAGGACTCCTCTGCGGCGAGGCGGACGACGGAATGGATGTGCGTGGCGATGCGTGCCGTGGCCTTGCCATCACCGAACGGCGACGGCAGGGCGCTCAGCTTCTCCAGGGTCCCCTCGACATCGGCGAGCACAGCCGCCGCCTCGCTCGCGAGCGTCTGAGGTCTGACGAGCTTCGTGAACGATCCCAGCGCCTCAGGGCGTTCCGTCGAATCGCGCACGACGAGCACCGGTCGCCCGAGCACCGTGGCCTCCTCCTGGATGCCGCCGGAGTCGGATACCAGCACTGCCGCGTGTGCGGCGAGGGCGAGGAAGCGCTCATAGCTGTACGGCTCCTCGGCGATCAGGGCGTCGAGGAGATGCTCCGCGTCCAGTGAGGTGAGCATCGCCCGCGTTCGAGGATGCACGGGGAAGACGACGGGCCACCCGGAAGCGGCGATCTCGTTGAACGCGTGCAGGGTCGAGATGAGGTTGGCCGGGGTGTCCACGTTCTCCTGACGATGCAGGGTCGCGAGCACGTAGCGGTCGGGGTGGACCCCGAGCCTGACGAGTTCGTCGACGTCCGCGGCGACGTCGGAACGCTGCATGCGAACCGCCTCGACCACGGGGTTGCCGGTGACGAGGATGCGCTCGTCCTCGATTCCCTCCTCGAGGAGATTGGCCCGGTTGGTCTCGGTCGCGGCGAAGAGGTCATCGGAGATGTGGTCGACCATCACCCTGTTGTGCTCCTCCGGCATGCGACGATCCCGCGCCCGGAGGCCGGCCTCCACGTGCCCCAGTCGCACTCCCGCCGCGTTCGCGGCGAGCGCGGCGGCGAAGGTCGCGTTCGTGTCGCCCTGGACGACGACGTATTTCGGGTCGAGCTGGGTGATCGCCTGTGCGATCTGCTCGGCTGCTCGGCCGATCTGCGCAGCGCGTGGGAGTCCGCCGACATGCAGCTGGAGATCGACGCGCTTGATACCGCACGCCTGCAGGAAGACACGGGACATGCCGGGGTCGTAGTGCTGGCCGGTGTGGACGATGTAGGCGGCGTCGCCGAGGCTTCGCACCAGAGGGGCGAGCTTCACGATCTCAGGACGGGTGCCGAACACGACCATCACCGAGGATTTCGGAAGCTCAGCGGACGAAAGGAAGGAAGAGGATGTCATTTCTGGGTACTCCGATCAGCCCCCGGGGATTTCCCGGGGACGACGTGTGTGAGGGGATCTAGCGGTTGGACCTGCGGCGCACACCGACGACGATGAGGAACGCCCCACCGGCGAGGAGGATGATCGCAGGGACGGCCAGCGCGAAGGTCGCACCGGTCTGGGCAAGAGCGGCCGGAGCCGGAGTGACCGTGGTGACGGCGCACGACCACGAGGGGTCATCCGCACACGCATGCACTGCGGTCAGCGGAGGCAGTGCCGGCAGCTCGGACAGGTCGGCATTCTCAGGAACAGGCATGCCCGCCTGCCTCGCCGCGCTGCGGAGGGATTCGTTCATGACCTCGTCGTAGGCGACCGTGGCGCGGTTGACGATCTTCCCGTTCTGGGTTGCCGGAACCTGAGCCCGGAGGCTCATCGTCGCCGACTGGCCAGGAAGGATCTCCTCCACCATCCACCCGACGCGGTCCTTGACGGCGACGCCGCCCGTCGAGGCGGAGATGAACCGCGTCCCCTCCGGGAGGTCGTCGACGACCGGGATCTGCGTCGCGGTGCCAGGACCGGTGTTCACGACCGTGATCGTGTAGTCGAGGATCGCGCCGGACTGCGCGGCGGCCTGCGCCACCGTCTTGCTGATCTCCAGAGAAGCGAGCGCGGGGACCGCCGTCACCGCACATGCCTGCGCGACGTCGTCGACGCAGGGCGTGAGGATCGTCGGATCGGGCGTGCCCGCCGGGACTCCCGCCGGGTTCTGCACCGTGGCCCTGTTCACCAGCTGCACCTCGTCGAGTCCGCCCGGGGTGGTCCCGACGACGTGCAGCTCGACCTGGCCTCCTGCCGGCACCTCGGCCACCGTCCAGCGGACGGTGTCGTCCTCGATCACACCGCCCTGGTCGGCGGAGACCTCTGTCAGCACGGCCGGAAGCTGATCGACCACCGGCACATCCTTGGCGGGGGCGACGCCCGAATTCGCGACCACGACCGTGTAGGTGAGGGCTTCACCGTGGCCGGCGACCTGCTTGTCGACGACTTTCGAGAGCGAGAGCGCCGGCAGCGCGGCCACGACGGTGGTGGCACATGCCGCGGATGGATCGTCGGTGCACGGGGTGGTGCTCGTCGGAGCCGGGGTGCCCGCAGGCGAGTCGACGGGGTTCTCCACCCCGGCGCGGTTCACGAGGGTGGCGCCCGCACTGGAGGGATCGACGGTTCCCGTGACATGCAGCCGGCTCTCGCCGCCCGCCGCGATCCTGTCGATCGTCCATGCGATCGTGGAGCCCTCGATCGTGCCGCCCTGGTCGGCCGACACGGTGGTGAGGCCACTCGGAAGCACGTCCGTGACGGGAACCTGGCGAGCCTCGGCATCACCGGTGTTCTTGACGGTCACGGTGTACTCGAGCTGCTCACCCGGCACCGCAGCACCCTTGTCCACGATCTTGGACACGGACAGCGCAGCGTACGTCGGCTCAGGGGTAGGAGTCGGGGTCGGCGTGGGAGTCGCGGTCGCGGTGACACCGAAGGCGTACCCGTCGGTGAATCCGGACTGAGTGCCACCGAGTGCGAAGCGCGCGACGTCGAACACGATCTCGGTGATCTGCTTTCCCGTCACCGTGAAGCTTCCGCACCCACCGGGCTTGCTCGCCGCAGTGCACTTGATCGCGGCGTCTCCCCGGTAGTAGCCGTCCCCTCCATCGGTGAATGTCGCTCCGCGAGAGACGGCGGCACTCGATGCGCCGCCGTCAGCGGAGGAGAAACGGATGCCATCGGCGGCCGCAAACCCGCCATCGAGTGGGTTCGCGGATGCAGTTCCGGCACCGAACTCGGCGATGTGGATGGCCGGGTCGTCGACCGGTCGGTCGAAGCGGACGGTGATCTGACCTTCCCCACACCGCTTCGACGAGCCGCAGTCGTTCTTCGAGTGGATACCGACGACAGGAAGATCCTTCGTCGACACTCCCTCGGCGTACATCGCATCGGTTCCGCTCCACGCGCTGAGGGACTTGCCGTCATCGGCGAACACACGATCACCCCCACCGGAGATCGTGGCAGTCGCCACGGTGCCATCGGCGAGGGTGAAGGTCGCGGTCTTGGCGTCTTTGACGCTGGCGGATCCTGCGGCTGCGGCGGGGAGTGCCGTCGTCGCGACGGCGCCCAGTGCGAGCAGGAGTCCGAGCATGAGCGTGCCCGATCTTTTCCACATGCGGTTTGGTTCCAATCTGATTCCCGGTCGTCCGATCGCGCACTCGTCAGAGTGCCGGACAGATACTGGACGGTTGTGAAACACATCCATTACGCGTGCGCACGAAATCAATCGAGGATGGTCACCTGGGCCGAGGCGCTCCCGGAAACCCCGGCGATGTTCGACTGCACGAAGTCGAACGTGATCACGGTTCCGGCCGCCACCGGATAGGAACCGACATCGACGCTCGCCTGCCAGGTGCCGCTACTCAAGCAGGTGCCGACCGCGGCCGTGACCCCGAAAGCCGAGACGGTGACATCGGCACCGGCCTCGCAGCGGATGCTCGCCGAGACCACCTGCGTCCGTGAGACCTGGGAGGGGATGGACAGGATCACCGGAGGGCCGGGCGTCTGCGCCACGGGTGGAGCGGGCGCAGCAGGAGGCGGTTGCGGTGCCTGGGCGGGAGTAGAGGTCTCCGGGACGGGGACGGGGACATCTTGCGGGGGCGGGGGCGGGCTCGCTTCACTGGGGATGGCAGTCGGCAGCAGCGTCGGCAGCCGGTCCGACTCCACCACATCGAGTCTTTCGGCGGCTGCACTCGTCTCGACCGTCTCGACGTCGCTCGTCACCGTCGAGGTGATTCCCGCGGACAGCGTCACGACCGCGACGGCCGCCGTCATGAGGATGCTCGTCTTGGTCGCCACGAGCCCGACAGCAGGCAGAGTGATCGTCGCCGGCATGGACGACGCGCTGGCCGATACCCCGGACGTCGTGAGCGTCTGCCACAGCTGAAGACCCGTGCCGACGCCGATGCCGGCGGGGAACAGCACAGTGAGGATCCGCGAACTCGCCCGACGCGCCTCCTCAGCTTTTGCGCTGCAGTCGGCGCACATCGCGAGATGTGCTCGCACCCGGCGATCATCACGCGTGGTGAGACGTCGACGGGCATGGGCGCCCAGCTTGCTGAGCGTCCACCGACACTCCTTGGAGGCCGGCGGTCTCGACGTCAGGTGAGCCGAGATCCAGGCCTGACGGAGCCCCTCTCTGGCACGGAACGCAAGCACTGCCGCCGCGCGTTCGCTGATCTCCAAGCGCCTGCCGATCTCGAGCATCGACAGGTCCTCGACCTCGGCGAGCCACAGCACGTCCTGCCAGCGCGTGGGCAGCGTGAGGATCGCCTTCGAGACGAGCGCGGCATCGAAATCGGAATCCGCCGCCTGGTCCGTCGAGGCCGGATCCTCGACGGCTTCGATGTACTCGATGGGCACCTCGCGTCGGGAACGTCCCCAGCTGATCGCGAGATTGCGCATCGTGGCGAAGAGGTAGGGCTTGAAGGCGGTGGTCGGCCCCTTCCCCGTCTGGATGGCCTGGTAGATCCGCGTGAACGACTCCGCCACGAGGTCGTCGGAGTCGGCCGACCACCAGTAGGTACGAGCGACCGCCCTGGCGACCTGTGAGTAGCGCGCCCAGAGCTCAGCGTAAGCGCGTTGGTCGCCGGTACGCACACGAGCCAGGAGATCGGAGTCTCGATCCCCTGGCTGGGTGATGTCTTCGTCTCTGTTCATGGATTCTCCCTTTCCCCCAAGGGATCTCAGGACGGGATGGAGACGCCGTCCTTCACGAGTCATGCCCGAGTGGGCCGGGTGCACCGGCCCACTCGGGCGATGGATTCAACGAGAACGGTTGAGTCGTCGTCGCATCACGAGACGCGTACCTCCGATCAGCAGCAGGCCCGCGAGCAGCAGAGTCGAGGTGGCGGCTTGCATGCCGGTGGCCGCCAGGGTCATCACCTCAGGAACGCCGGCCGTGGGCGTCGGCGGCGGCGTGACGGTCTTCGTCAGCGGGTTGGTGACCGAGACCGTGACCGTCTCACCCCCGACCGTGAAGTGTGCCGGCGAGATCACGGGCTTGCCCCACGTGATTCCCTCGATCGGCTTCGGAGCCCGCTCCCGCACGGTGACGTCGGCCCCGACCGGGAGCGCAGAGCTCGAGACAGGGGTTCCCACTTTGAGAGCGAGCTCCCCCGAGCCCGCTTCGAACCCCGGACCGGCCGGGTACGAGTACTCGAGCACGTACTCGGTGTCCGCCGGGACGAGCGAGGTGGCCGCGGCCGCACCGTCGAGCGACTTCACCGCCGAGAAGGGCAGGGTGCGCAACGTCGCCGTGTTCGTGAGTGCGACATCGATCGTCGCCTCGCCCTTGATCTGCAGCGTCTGCGGCGAGAACACCGGAGCCGCCCACTCCAGATTCCACGGAAGACCCTCGAGTGACTCCGTGAGTGCGATCGTGGTGCCTTCGGCGAACGACGGGCTCACCCACGGCGTGCCGGCCTGCACCGCGAACTCGCCCGACGTGACGACGCCCTGGGGGTCCGTGGCGATGTACCCGCCGCGATACGTCACGTCGCCGAGGTTCGCCGTGTCACCGAGCACCTTCTTGTCGATCGTGAAGGTTCCGACCCTGGTGCCGGTTCCCGTGCCCGACCCTCCGTGACGCGTGACCTCAGCGGTGGTCGTGCCCGTGCTCTCCGTGCCGATGCGGATCGTCGCGTCGTTCTTGTAGACGCCTGCCGCACCGCCGTCGGTCACCTTCGAGAGGTAGTGCACGTTGTAGAAGTAGCCTTCGCGTGCGGTGAACGTGACGGTGGTCCCGTCAGCGGAGACGGTGTAGTCCGTCGACGCCACTTCGGTGAACGGCCCGGGGACCACCAGTCCGCTCGGAAGCGTCTGCAGCTCATTGGCCGCCCACAGGCTGGGGTAGTGCTCGCCGGTGGCCGACTGGGCGATGAGCTCTTGGTTCGCGCCGATGACGTCGGTGACGACGACCTCCTGCCCACCGATCATCCCTTTCGCCCCGGCAGCGACCGCGACGTCCCAGAAGATGGTGTCGGTCCCGTTCTGGTACTCGCCGCTCTTGAAGTTCCAGCGACCGGTGAAGTCGCAGTCCTCCTTGCAGATGAACGGGTCAGGCCGCACGTCGACCGTTGCCTTCGCGTCGCCGAAGTCATAGGTCACGGTCTTCTGCTCGGTCACCTCCGTCGTGACCGTCACCCAGAAAGAGAAGCCGCCGGACAGACCCCGTGGATGCGTACTGAGGTAGGTGCTGTCGAAGTCGCACACCAACTGGGTGGCTGTGGTCACACAATTCCCCGCCGCGGTTCCATCGGCGTCGAGCAGGGGGAAGGCATCCGGCAACCCGCGCAGGTCGTCCGGGAGGTCGACCACGAAACCAGCGGGACTCACCGGGTTGTCCGGGAGAGACCATCGACCGGTCAACTCCGCCTTCGTCCCGCTCGTGACCGCGCTCTCCGTGAACGCCACCGAGTCGACCTTCGCCTCTGTCGCATAAGGAGGTGCGGCCGACGCGGCGACCGGAGCGGCGATCGCACCCGCCGCCGCGGCGACGAGTACCACGGCAGCGGCGCCGATTCGCATCATTCGGCGAGAACGGGACGGTGAATGCCCACGGGCGACTGGCTGATGGTTCACAGGGTTCCTCCGGTTGTCGAATGGCGAGCAGGTGCGCAGCACGCCATGCCGGATAAGACAGGGGATGCATGTTCCGATAACGGCCGTCCCGGCCATTTGGAGGTGACCGATAACGTCGTTGCACCTTTGCTCTAAACCGAGCCGGCTCTCGCCGTTCGCCGCCATGGATTCGAGGCTTGCGACCCAGAGCGCAGCACCGAGGATGACAGCAGTCACCGAGCGGACACGAAGCGACAAGCCGTGAACGTTCGTGACATATCGATGTGCTGGCATTCGTGCCGCCGCCCAGTCGTCCAATGAAGAATGCGCGGCGGGTCCGGGGAGAACCCGCCGCACGGAGGGCCGACCTCTGGGGAAGCATCGACGATTTTGGGGAACCGCCGTCGGGGCGGACGGAGTATTCCGTGAGAAGCGCCCCATCGAACCCTCGAAGCTACGACGGCACACCTGTCGATCCATTACGCGCGATGGCCGTCATTTCTCGTCGACGCGGTCCCGGGGGGTCAGGCCGATCACCCGCACCGCCCTGCCGATAGGCTCGGTGCCGTGCCGAACGTCGAGCCCTCCGCCCCCGCATCCGCCGCCTCCGATCTCCTCCGCATCGCCGCGGCGCTCGAGGGCCCACAGCCCCTGAACTGGGTGATCACCGGCGACTCGATCACGCACGGCCTGGTGCACACGCAGGGCGGCCGCAGCTATCCGGAGCACTTGCACGAGCTGATCCGTGGCGAGCTGGAGCGTGTGCGCGATGTGGTGATCAACACCGCGATCAGCGGCAATCGCATCGTCGACCTGCTCGATGACTGGGATCGTCGCATCGCGTCGTGGCGGCCCGATGTCGTCACCCTCATGATCGGCACGAACGACGCCTCCGACGGCGGGCCGCGCGAGGTCATCACGGCAGACGACTACGCGGCGTCCTTGCGCGACTTCGTCACCCGCGTGCGTGCTCTCGGCGCCGTTCCCGTCCTGCAGACACCGCCGGCGATCGACATCCGCAACGCTCCGGAACGGGCGCGCATCGGGGAATTCGCCGAAGCTGTACGCCAGGTCGCCGTTAGTGAGGACGTGATCCTCATCGACCAGTACGCCCGCTTCGCCGAGCTCGGCGCCGACTCCGTGCCCTGGGGGCTGATGAACGACCCGTTCCACCCGAACACGGAGGGTCACGCGGCTCTCGCCCTGGAACTCGCGCGCGGCCTCGGGATCCGCCCTGAAGGGCCGCGCGCACGCACCTTCGCACTCCTCGAGGGACTCGTCGCCACCGCTCGACTGAGCGGTTAGACCTCGCGGACGCCCTCACCCGCGGTGGACGAAAGACCTCTGGACGCGACGCTCGGCACCGCACTAGGTTGAGCGCATTCGCAGTCGGAGAGGTGGGGGCATGTCTCACGTGGTGGCAACAGGGGCCGGCAAGGCCATGATGGAGCGTCGGAACGACCCGACGCACGACTACATCCTCGGCCTCACCGGCAAGGAGAGACCGCGGGTCCTCTTCGTCGGCACGGCCACCGGCGACGACGCCGCCTACATCGTGAGCTTCTACTCCACGTATGACTCCGACAGGTGCGCGCCGCACCACCTCCCCCTGTTCCACCGTGCGGTCGACGACCTGGCCATTTTCGTGAAGGGCTTCGACGTGATCCACGTCGGCGGCGGCAACACCGCCAACATGCTCGACGTCTGGAAGCGCCAGGGCCTCGACGAGATCATGCGCGAGATGTGGGAGGACCCCGACTCGAACGTGGTGTTCACGGGCGGCAGTGCAGGAGGCATCTGCTGGTTCGAGGGCGGGACCACCGACAGCTACGGACCGACCCTGCAGGTGCTGCCGGAGGGACTCGGCTTCCTGCACGGCAGCTTCTGCCCGCACTACGATGCCGAGGACCAGCGGCGTCCCCTCTTCCACGCGTCCCTGCTCAGCGGAGAGCTCTCGACGGGGTACGCGGTCGGCAACCTGCAGTCGCTGCACTTCGAGAACTCCGAGTTCGTCACCGCGGTGAGCCCGGTCGACGATGCCCTCGCCCTTCGCGTGGAGGCCATAGGCGGGAAGATCGTCGAGACCGAGCTGCCCACCGAGGTGCTCAGAGGCGCTGCGCCCATCGTGAAGGGACCGTCGTCATGAACGACAACGTGTGGATCCTCGTCGCCGAACTCATCGTCGTCATCCTCGCGATCTTCATGGGGACCCGCACGAGCGGGATCGGTCTGGGCGTCTGGGGGCTCGTCGGCGTCGCCGTGCTCGTCTTCGTCTTCGGCGAAGCGCCGGGCAACGCCCCGGTCGACGCGGTCTTCATCGTCATCACGGTCATCACGGCGGCATCGACCATGCAGGCGGCCGGCGGCATCGACTGGATGGTGTCGGTCGCGGCGAAGGTGATCAGACGCCGACCCCGATCGGTGGTCTTCCTCGCCCCGGCGATGTCGTTCCTGTTCACCGTCGGCGCAGGAACGGGCAACATCTTCTACCCGCTGCTGCCCGTCATCTACGACGTCTCGTACCAGCAGAAGATCCGACCGGAGCGTGCGCTCTCGGTGTCGGCCGTGGCCTCGCAGGTCGGCATCCTGTGCTCTCCTGTGTCCGCCGCGACCGCCTCGATGGTGGTGCTGCTCGCCCCGCAGGGCGTCGACCTCGGCGGACTGCTGCTGATCATGTGGCCTGCCTCCATCGTCGGCCTCTTCGTGGCGGCACTCGTGATGATGCGCCATGGCAAAGATCTGGAAGACGACCCCGAGTTCCAGAAGCGCCTCGCCGATCACCAGATCAAGCCGCCGGAGACCGACGCGCACGAGAAGAAGCTGCCTCCCACCGCGGTGCTCTCGGCCTCGCTGTTCCTCGCCGGCGTCGCTGTGATCGTGCTCTTCGGCCTGTTCGAGAACCTGCGTCCGGTCATCGGGACCGATGACGCCGGCGACCCGGTGCGCCTCAGCGTCACGGTCATCATCGAGGTCGTGATGGGCATCATCGCCGCCCTGATCTTCGTCTTCTGCAAGGTCAAGGCCGCAGATGTGCCCAAGCAGCCGACGTTCCCCGCCGGTATCGTCGGAGCCATCGCCCTGTTCGGCATCGCCTGGCTGGCGAACACCTTCGTCGCCGCGAACCAGACCCTCATCGTCGACGGCCTCGGCTCCGTGGTCTCCGGCTCCTCGGCGTTCCTCGGCGCGTTGCTGTTCGCGCTGGCCCTCTTCGCGGTCGCCATGCTCACGACGAGCCAGTCGAGCGCGACGAACGCGATTGTGCCGATCGGCATCACGATCGGCCTCCCCGCCTCCCTCCTGGTGGGCCTGTGGCCGGCGGCGATGGGCATCTACACGCTGCCGGCCAACGGCAGCCAGGTGGCCACCGTCGCGTTCGACCAGACGGGCACGACCAAGATGGGCAAGTTCGTCTTCGACCACTCGTTCCAGCTGCCGAACCTCATCTACGTGGCTGTGGCGATCATCGTCGGCGTGCCGCTCTCGTTCCTGTTCACCTGAGCCGAGCGGCCGGCCACGACATGACCGACGGCCTCGACCGGGCGACGCTCCGGCAGTTCCTGCTGGGGCTGGCGCAGGGCATGAACGCCTCCGCCGAGTCGGTCGACCGCATCCGTGACGTCATCGCAGAGGTGGCGAGGGCCTATGGGGGCGACGACGCCGACTTCGTGGTGCTGCCGACGATCATCCTCATCGAGAGCGGCGAGTCCGATGAGTCCCGCGTCGCGATCCGCTCGGCGACGAACGCCTCGTTCCGTTTCGATCAGATCGCCGCCCTGTACGAGCTGATCGCCCAGGCGAAGACCGGCTCGGTCACCCCGCTCGACGGCATCAGACGCCTGAACGAGATCGGCGCGATGCGCCCGCGGCTCGGCTGGATCACCCGCACGTTCGGGCATGCGGTGCTGACGACAGGGCTCTCTCTCCTGCTCGCCCCCACGTGGCAGGGCGTGATCGTCGCGTTCGTGCTCGGAGCGCTGATCGGATTGCTGAAGCTGGTCCGCTCTCCGACGCTGCAGCTGATCATGCCGGTGGTCGCGGCGTTCGTGTGCGCCACCGCGGTCTTCCTCCTGGCCGAGGTGATCGAGATCGGCGATCCGATCCGCCTGCTCATCGCCCCGCTCGTCACCTTCCTGCCCGGCGGCGTGCTGACGAGCGCCACCGTGGAGCTCGCAGCAGGGCAGATGATCTCCGGCGCCTCCCGTCTGGTCTACGGCTTCGTGCAGCTGGCGCTGCTGGCGTTCGGCATCCTCGCCGCCGGCACCGTCGTGGGGGTCGACTCGTCCTCGTACGAAGCCCTCGACGGGGGCTCGCCGCTCCCGTGGTGGGTGGCGCTCATCGGGATCCTCGTGTTCGCGCTCGGGAACTATCTGCATTTCTCCGCGCCACCGTCGACCTTCGGGTGGGTGCTTCTCGCACTCGTCGTCGCCTACACGGGCCAATGGGCCGGCACCGAGTTCGTGGGCGCGACGGTCGGCGGGTTCGTCGGTGCCGTCGCGATGACCCCCGTCGTGCTGTGGATCGCGACCCTCCGCCACGGAGCACCGTCGCAGCTCACCTTCCTCCCGGCCTTCTGGCTGCTGGTCCCCGGGGCCGCCGGGCTCGTCGGGCTCACGGAGGCGGTCGCGACCGACGGCGGACTCTCCGACTTCACCACGGCGCTGGTCTCGGTCATGTCGATCGCGCTCGGCGTGCTCATCGGCACCGCGCTGTACCGCGTCGTGCACCACGGCGCCGAGGAGATCGTGCAGTTCGCCGTCGCCCTTCCCCCCGCCTCGGACGAGAGCGCCCCTGCTCCGAACCTGTGGTCGCGGATCACGGCGCCCTGGCGCCGGAACGGTCACCGCTGACGGTCACGGACACGCTCCGCTCGCCCGGCATCGCTCGTCTCTGCGTTCGTCGATGTCCCGGCGGGCGTCGCTTGTCCGTGCAGGATTTCGGCATATCGTAGAGGGAGGGGACCTGGGGAGGTACGGGGTGTCGGCATTTGTCGCGCAGGGGGACGGACATATACCGCGAGTATCGGCGCACGCCATCAGGCGTCCGCGACTGAGCGCCGAGTTCGAGACCGAGACGCCCCTCACACTCATCCGCTCGGCGTCCGGCTCCGGCAAGACCACGGCCCTGGTGGACTGGGCGGCCACCACATCCGCCCACGTCGTGTGGCTGACCGTGACGCCGGCGATCACGAGGAGTGAGGCACTCGCCGGAGCGCTGCTGCGCGTCCTGCCCGGAGCCGACCGGCGGGACGACGGCGACGAGGGCTGGGCCGCCGTGGCCGCGCGTCTGCACGAGGCGGAGGGCCACCTGGTCGTGGTGCTCGACGATGCTGCCGCCGTCGAGCGCGATGGCGCGTTCGCGCTGTGTCGCGCCGTCGGTGCCGCTGCCCGCACCCGTCTGATCGTCGCAACGAATCGCCCGAGCCCCTTCGACAGCGAGGGCCTCGACCTCTTGATCGACACGACGCTCGTCGCTCCCGAAGACCTCATGTTCGATGATGAGGAGATCCGTCGCGCGCTCGACGTCGACGAGGACACGGCGGCTGCGACACGAGAGGCGACAGGAGGATTCCCCGCGCTCATCCGCGCCCTGGCGCTGCGGGGGACCGGCATGGATGCCGCGTCCTTGCGAGCCGCCACCACGGTGATCGAGGACTACCTGCAGGACAGGCTCGCCGAGTGCGGCTTCGACCCGCAGGCGCTTCGAGGCATGCTCCGGATCAGCGTCACCGATTCCGTCGACGTTCCGCTCGCCACGGCGCTCACCGGCGATCCGGACATCGTGAGGGCGCTGGACCAGGCTGAGATGTTCGGTTTCGGCCGCTGGGCTGCCGACGGCCGCAGCTCGTTCGAGCTCACGCCCCTGACGCGCGGGATGCTGCGCCGCGAGCTCCGCGCAGCCCTCGCGGACGAGGTCCCCGGGCTGAGGCGCATCGCCGCAGAGGGTGCCGTGCGCCGTGACCTGCCCCTCGAAGGACTGCGGCTCGCCGTGGAGGGCGACGACCTGCGTCTGGCGACCCACGTCACGATGTCGGGGTGGAACCGACTGCTGCACCGAGATCGGAACGGTGTCGTCGAACTGCTCGGCGACGTACCGGTGGCACGGCTGAAGCAGGAGCCGCTGGTGGCCATGCTGCTCGGGATGTGCCTGAAGCCCAGCCGCCTGCGGCGCCAGCGCGGACTCCAGCTGCTGCGCATCGCGGTGGCGGCCGCGAACGCCCGCCGGACCACGCTCTCGGCCACGGAGCGGATCTTCATCTGGGCGGCCGAGAGTGCGTCGCTGCGCGCCATCGGACGACCGGAGCGCGCCGCACAGGTGGCAGCCCGATCTCTGACCCTGTTCAACGAGACCCCGGAATCGCAGTGGCAGCAGTACGCCCGCGACATGCCGCTGCTGTGCACGCACCTCGGCATCTCCCTCTACTACGGCGGGCAGCAGGAGGAGGCCATCCACCTCTGGGAGCAGGCCACCGCCCTCGCCGCCGCGCACGGGGGCAGCAACGCCTTCCACGGCATCTGCCTCCTCGCCGGCGTGCACGCCTTGAACGGAGACCTCCCCGAGGCCAGGCACTACGTCTCCCTGATCAGAGACGGCGGCTGGGACGCGGCGCTGCTCGACAGCTACCGCGGCACGTTCTACCGTGTGGCCGAGGCCATGCTGGCGGTGGAGGACGGCGATCTCGCTGCCGCGAAGCAGCACATCAGGTACTTCGAGCCGTACCGCGCGACCAGCGAGCACTGGACGACGATGGCCTCCGTCGAGGCATGGATCGCTCTGCACGAGGGCGACGCCGCCGCGGGATTGGAGCGCCTGGAGTCGTTCGCGCGTCTGCGGGGCAAGGAGGCCGGTGCACCGCACGTGCGCCAGGCACAGTCGCGCCCCCGGATCCTCCTCCATCTCGCCCTCGGCGACGTGAACGCGGCCAAGGCCGTGGTGCAGCGGGATGCGATCCCCGACCGCTTCGCGACCGTCCTGAAGCGGGCACGCCTGGCCCTCATCGACGGCAAGGCGGCCGACGTGGTCCGGCTTCTGGGACAGACCCGCCTGCGCCCCACGAACGCCAGGGAACGCGCAGAGGCCTCGGCGGTGCAGAGCGCCGCCCTGCACCGGGTGTCGCCGGCGGCCGCGCAACCGTCGAGCGAGGCGCTGAACGCCCAACTCGCCGATCGGGGCCTCACCACTCCCCTCGTGCTGCTGAGCGCGGAGGACTTCGGCACGGTGCGAGCCGACCTCGACCCGACCGGCCGTGGGACGTTCCCGCTGCGATCCGCGCTGCCGTCATTCGCGGCCCGACCCCGCCTGTCGTCACGCGAGCAGGTCGTGCTGCGCGCCCTCACCTCCGGCGCATCTCTTCCTGCGATCGCCCTGGAGCTGCGCGTCTCGCAGAACACCCTCAAGACACAGCTCCGCAGCATTTACCGCAAGCTCGGCGCGCACAACCGCACCGAAGCGGTGGAGCAGGCGGCGCGTCACGGTCTCCTGCCGGAGTAAGCGCAGACCCTTCCGGGGAAGACACGGAAGGCCCCGCCCGTCGAGTTCGACGGGCGGGGCCTTCTTTCATGACCGTCAGGCCTGGGAGCGGCGTCGACGCAGGATCAGCAGCACGGCACCGCCGAGCAGCAGAGCGATCGCAAGACCCAGCACCCAGGGCGCGAGGATTCCACCGGTGAGCGCGAGCGGCGTCAGCACCGGGTTCTCGGTCGTGCTGGGCGGCGGCGTGATCGTCCCACCGCCGGGAGGGGTGGCCGTGCCCACAGCCGCGTTGCGGAGAGTCGCACCCGCCGCGTTCGCATGCACGGTCACGGAGTAGGTGATCGTCACGCTCTCACCCTCGGCGAGGCTGCCCGTCCAGCGCAGCTGCGTACCGTCGACCACGGGTGCTGCCACCGTCCGCTCGCCGACGACCGCGGTCGCACCGGGCTTCAGATCGGCGTGCGACAGCACTCCGGAGAGGTCGTCTGTGATGACGACGTCGTCCAGCCCCGTCTCACCCGTGTTGGTGCCGACGAGCGTGTACATGACGGTGCTTCCCGTGGCGACCGCCGTGCCCGATCCCGGGTTCGCGGTCTTGAGGAACGCGAAGCCGGGGGTGCCGACAGGGTTCTCGGTCGTCACGGGCGGAGGCGTGAGCTCGCCGCCGCCAGGCGGGGTGGCGGTACCTGCGACCTTGTTCGCGATCGTCGCACCGCCCGCGTCGCCGTTCACGGTCACCGAGTAGGTGATCGTGACGCGCTGCCCGATGGCGAGGGCACCCGTCCAGGTGAGCTCGTCGCCGTTCACGACAGGAGCGGGTGCGGATCCGTCGACCACGGTCGCCGTCGCGTCGCCGTTGTAGGCGGCGTGGTCGAGCACGCCGGACAGGTCGTCGCTGATGCGCACGGGATCCAGCGCCGTCTCACCGGTGTTCACGCCGGTCACCGTGTAGGTGATGACGCTGCCGGGGTCGACCCTGGTGCCCGAGGCGGGATCGGCCGACTTGCGCAGCTCGAAGCCGGGCTCGTTGACCGGGTGCTCCGTCGTCGCCGGGGGCGTCTCGATCGGCGGCACGCCGCCCGGCGGGGTCGCCGAGCCTGATGCCGAGTTCTCGATGATGGTGCCGCCGGCGTCCGCCTTCACGGTCACCGTGTAGGTGAGCGTGACGGTCTCGCCGATCTGGAGCGCGCCCGTCCAGGACAGACGCTCACCGGTGACGGCGGGTGCCGTCGCCTCCGTGTTCCCGATCCTGGCCGTCGCATCGCCGTTGTAGTCGGCGTGCGCGAGCACACCGGAGAGGTCGTCCGTGATGGCGACGGGGTCGAGCACGGTCTCGCCGGTGTTCACGCCCGTCACGGTGTACGTGATGACGCTGCCGGGGTCGACCGCCGTGCCCGCTGCCGGGTCGGCGCTCTTCGACACCGAGAATCCGGGCACGTTCACGGCGTTCGTCGTGGTGCCGGGCGGCGGGGTGATCTCCTCGCCTCCCGGCGGGGTCGCCGTCGCCGTCGCACTGTTCTCGATCACGGAGCCGACGCCTTCGGCCTTCACTGTCACGGAATAGGTGACGGTGACGGTCTGACCGACCGCGAGGGCGCCCGACCAGCTGAGCTTCGCGGCGTCGAACGCCACTGCTCCTGCCGGTGCTCCGGCGACGACCGCGGCGGCATCCTCGTTGTAGGACGCGTAGGGCAGCACCTTGGACAGGTCGTCCGCGATCGCGACCGGGTCGAGCACCGTCTGACCGGTGTTCACGCCGGTCAGCGTGTAGGTGATCACGTCGCCGGGGTCCACTGCCGTTCCCGCGACGGGGTCGGCCGTCTTGGCGAACGTGAATCCGGGCTGGTTGACCGGGTGCTCGGTGGTCGCCGGCGGGGGCGTAATCGGCGTGCCAGGGGTGGTCGGGCTCTCCGGGTCGCTCGGATCCGTGGGGATCAGCGGTGTCGCCGTGCCGGTCACGGTGTTGGCGATCGTCTCGCCACCCGCATTCGCGTCGACAGTCACCGAGTAGGTGATGACCACGTTCTGTCCGGGGAGCAGCGTGCCGCTCCAGGACAGCGCCCCGTCGGCCACGCGGGCGTCGCCACGGCTGGCCGAGACGTCGTCGTTGTAGGCCGCGTGAGCCAGCGCGGGGCGCAGGTCATCGGCGATCGAGACGGGATCGAGGACGGTGTCGCCCGTGTTCGTGCCCGTGACGGTGTAGGTGATCACGCTGCCAGGGTCGACACGCGTGCCCGTCGCCGGGTCGGCCGACTTCGACACCGTGAAACCGGGGGTGGCGACCGGGTGCTCCGTGGTGGAGGGCGGGGGCGTCACCGGGGTGCCCGGCGTGGTCGGGCTCTCGGGGTCGGTCGGGTCGGTCGGGATGAGAGGGGTGCCCTCACCCGTGACGGTGTTGCGCAGCAGCACGCCGGTCGCATCGGCATCGACCGTCACCGTGTAGGTGATGTCGACGCGAGTGCCGGGTGCGAGCGCTCCGTTCCAGGTGAGCGTCGTGCCGACGACGGCGACCACGCCGGCGGAGGCCGTCACATCGCCGTTGTACTGTGCGTGCGCCAGGACGGCGGACAGGTCGTCGACGATCGTCGCGGGGTCGAGTGCGGTGTTGCCCGTGTTGACACCGGAGATCGTGTAGGTGATGGTGTCACCCGCGCGCACGGCGGTGCCGGAGGCGGGATCGGCGGACTTCGTCACCTCGAAGCCGGTGTCCACCACCGGGTGGTTCGTCTCCACGGCGGGAGGGACGATCGGCGTGCCAGGAGTCGTGGGACTGTCGGGGTCGCTCGGGTCGACCGGGATGCGCGGCGTGGCCGTGCCGGTGGCGGTGTTGTGAAGCAGCGCCTTCTGGACATCGGCGTCGACCGTGACGGTGTAGCGGATGACGACGGACTCGCCGCGCGGAACGGCGCCGGTCCAGGTGAGCGTGGTGCCGGACACGGCGACGGAACCGCGGTCGGCGGTGACGTCGTCGTTGTAGGCGGCGCTGTCGAGCACACCGGACAGGTCGTCGACGATCTTCGCCGGGTCGAGGTCGGTGTCACCCGTGTTGGTACCGGTGATGGTGTAGGTGATGGTGTCGCCCGCGGACACGGCCGTGCCCGACGCGGGGTCGGCGGACTTGCTGATCGTGAAGCCGGAGCCGACGACCGGGTGCTCGGTGGTCGTCGTCGGCGGGACGATCGGCTCTCCCGGCACCTGCGGGCCCTCGGGGTCACCGGGCTTCGGGGTGGTCGGCGTCGCCGTGCCGCTGACGGTGTTCTTCAGGATCTTGCCGGAGGTCTCCGGTCCGACGGTCACGGAGTACGTGATGGTCACGGCCTGTCCCGGCTGCAGCGCGCCGGTCCAGGAGAGGGCGTTCCCGTTGATCGTCGCCGCCCCAGAGGTCACGGGGGCACCGCCGACGGTGGTCGCGATGTCGGAGTTGTAGGCGGCGTGAGCCAGCACACCCGACAGGTCGTCGGCGATCGATGCCGGGTTCAGGACGGTGGCGCCGGTGTTGGTTCCGGTGACCGTGTAGGTGATGACCTGACCGGGCTCCACGACGGTGCCCGATGCCGGGTCGGCCGTCTTGACCACCGTGTACCCCGCCACGGGGTGCTCAGTCGTGACGGTCGGCGGAGTGGGCGGGGGAAGGGTGCCCGGCGGGGTGCCGGAGGCGGTGACGCTGTTGGCGATCCGCTCTCCCTCTGCGCCCTCGTCGACGATCACCGAATAGGTGATGGTGACCACCTGGCCGGGCTCGAGCACGCCGGTCCAGGCGAGGTCGTCGCCGGTGACGGTCGCGGCGCCGGAGGTGACGGTCGTTCCGTCGATCTTCGTGGCGATGTCGCCCTGGTAGGTCGCAGACGTGAACACACCGGAGAGGTCGTCGGCCACCTGCACGGGGTCGAGACGCGTGTTGCCGGTGTTCTCCGCCTCGACCGTGTAGGTGATGCGCTGGCCGGCGTGCACGGCCGCCCCCGGGGCGGGGTCGGAGGTCTTGCGCAGTGCCAGATCCGGAGCGAGGCGCACGTTGGTGAACGTGCACGTGACGTCGGTGCCGAGCGATCCGGCGGGCTGAGTCACCTGACCGTCGGCCGTCACGGCGACCGGCACCGTCGAACCGTCGGGATTGACCTGCACGCAGTCGAGGGATTCGGCGTATCTCGTGCGATCCGTCGTGCCGGATGCCGCCTCGCTCAGTCGGAACACGTCGCCCTGGTTGGTGAACACGGGGCCCGCGTAGTCGGGCTGCAGTCCGGTGCGCTCACCGCGCGTGACGGCGTCGGTCTGGGGGACCTGGTACCCGGCGGGCGACTGCACGCGCAGGGCGAACTGATCCGTGGCGAGGTGGCGCCCCTCCGGGAGGTCCTTCTTCAGCGTGAGCGTGTTCGGGAACGTGCAGCTCGCCATGTCGGTGGGCTGGAACGTTCCGAGCGACGTCGTGTTGACCGTCTCGCCACGGGGCAGGTCGACCTCGATGATGCGGTTTCCGCCGCCCGAGACCGAGACGAAGATGTGGCCGAGGTTTCCGAACGCGATGCCGTTGCCCTGGACGCCGGCGCCCATGTCATGCACCTGCTTGGCGTCGATCGTGGCGGTGCTCGGGGTGAGCGAGGTGGGCAGGTCGGAGGAGTAGATGAAGTTGTCTGCCACGAGCACGAGCTGACCCGAGGCGCTGAACGCCATGTCCCCGTTCGCGCCGAAGGCACTGCTGCCCGCGGTCGGGCGGAGCGTTCCGACCTGGACGAAGGTCTGCGGGGTGACGTTCTCTTCCCACGCGTAGAGGTTGATGGCGCCGTTCACCGTGCCGCTGGCGAAGTAGTAGACACCCGTGACCGGGTGGACGGCGCCGCGGAGCACGGACGAGTTCAGCGAGAACGTGGTGCGGGTCGTGGTGTCGGTCACGCGATCGTGCTTGGCGAGGGTCTTGGTGCCGGCGGCGTTGGTGACGGTGTACGCGTAGCGGCCGTTCGAGGAGATGCCGAGGGCGTTGTTGGAGTGGTCGACGCCGAGCGTGCTGGCACCGAGCGTTCCACCGTTGCCGGGCGTGCCCTGCTCGTTCACGACGAACTCGCGCACCTCGGTGGCGCTCTGCACGTACACCGCTCCCGGCGTGCAGAGGAACGGGTCGGCCGCGGCCGCGGGAGCGGCGGTCAGCGTTCCACCGATGAAGACCATCGACGAGGCGACGAGCGCCGTGCTGACGGCGCCCCCGATCAGTTTCTTCGCGCGGCCCCGCCAGCGGCTGAGCCGCTCAGACGGAAGGCCATCGGATGTGCGGTCCTTGCGGGCAACACGGAATCCCATGACTGTCTCCCCATTCATCGCTTCGCCGCTGCGCGTTCGCGCACGGAAGCCCCCGCCCCCTCAGGCGACCGCCGAGCACCATTCGGGCATGGTGGACTCGGTCCGGGCCACCGCCAGCCTGGCGTGGGCGCGAGGTCCGTTCCGGGCGGGCGCAGGTTTTTCACCCCGCCTTTTCACCCCTCCCTCCCGTGCCACCTCCCCGACGCGCGAGGGGGACCGCCGCGCGCGGGGGAGACGCCGAGCAGGCGCACCGTGGAGACCGGTGCGCCTGCTCGGGTGCGGGGCGCTACTGTCGCGACCCGATCTCGTCGATCGGAGGCGTGCGCATCGACGAGACGGTGCCGATCCACATCGCCACGAGCGCCAGCGCGCCCATGACACCGACGATCGCCAGCGAACCGAGCACCGGGAGGGCGGGTACCGGCTGGCCCGAGATCCCCATGCTCACCCCGATGAGCGGAGGGATCGCGACCACGACACCGAACACCATCGCGATCACCGCCACCAGCATCGCCTCGACGCGCATCATGGCGCGCACCTGCCTGCGGGACGCGCCGATCAGCTGCAGCAGAGCCAGTTCGCGCGAACGCTCCCCCGTCGCCATCACGAGCGTGTTCACCACCGCGATCGCGATGTAGCCGAGGATCACCAGCAGAGCAATGAGGTTCGTCCACCCCTGCTGGGCCTGCGCTCCCGCACCCGCAGCCCGCAGCCCCGATCCGTCGGTCACGGTCAGACCGCTCGCGCCCAACGCTGCACGGACCTCATCCGTTGCGCCCGCGTCGACCGCCACGAGCGCGAAGGCATCGAGACCTGCCGTGGTGTGGGCACTGACCGCATCGGCGGCCATGGTGAGGTCGCCGAAGCCGAGACCCCGCTCGTACACCGCGACGACCGCGGCCTCGAAGGGCGAGCCGTCGCCCAGGTACCCGACGACCGTTCCGCCGATGTTCAGCCCCAGCGCCTGCGCGGCGTCCGTGCTCACCGCGACCGTGGTGGTGCCGTCGAGCTGCGCGAGCGCCCCCTCCCGCACCCGCAGATCGAGGCTGTTCGCGATGTTCGTCGGATCGATGCCCTGCAGCACGTGCTCGTCTCGTTGGAGCTTGCCTTCGAAATCGAAGGAGTCCACCACCGCCGCGCTGAGGGCGACCCCCGAGACCTCGGCCACCCCTGGTGTCTCACGGATGGTGTCGATCATGTCGGGCGAGAGACCCGCCGGGGCCGTCACGCGCAGGTCGGCGATGACGCCGGCACTGGCCTGCGTCGCCGCCTCGGCCGCGATGATCGACGGCGCCCCGATCTGCACGAGTCCCAGACCGATGCCGAGGGCGATCGGCAGGATCGCGGAGGCGAGGCGCCTGCTGTTGGCCGCGGCGTTCGCCGAAGCGAGGAAGCCGGCGGATGAGAGCCGATGCAGCACCGCTCCGATCAGGCGGACGCTCAGCGAGACCAGCCACGGGCCGAGCACCGCCAACGCGATGATCAGCAGCATGGCTGCGCCGGCCGCCGCACCGGCCGCGATCTGCCCGCGCACCACCAGCGGCACGGTCGAGACCGAGATGCCCGCAGCGGCGAGCACGATGCCCGTGATGATGCGAGGCAGTCCGATGACGGGGGCACCCGTCGCCGACTCGCGCAGAGCCTCCACCGGATCGAGTTTCGCGACCCGAGCCGCCGCGATGCGCGCGGCACCCCAGGCGGAGGCGAGCACGAGCAGCACCGCTCCGACCGCGGGAAGCGGACTGAATGCCAGGGCGAAGTCGCCCGGGATCACACCCCCGGCGACGAAGGCCGACTGCAGCACGGTCGACAGCAGGTATCCCGGCACGATGGCGAGCAGAACGGCGACCGCCGACACCCACAGCACCTCACGGGCGACGAGCGCGTGCACCTGGGAAGGGCTCGCACCGACCGCGCGCAGCAGGGCATAGTCACGACGGCGCGACTGCACCGACAGCGACAGCGTGCCTGCCACGATGAACATCGCCACGAGGATGCAGGTGCCGACGAACGCGCTGCCGATGGCCACGAGCGTGGACCGCGCCGCACCCGAGTCGAGGAACTCCACGTCGCCGCGGGCGTCACCCGTGCGGGCGACCAGGCCGGGGTCGGCCTCGTGGATCGCGCTCGCCGTCTGCTCGGGATCCGCCCCGGAAACGAACACGCCGAGCGCCTGCGGGGCACCCCCGTGCGGGTCGAGCTGGTCGATGCGGCGCTCGCTCAGGAAGACATGTGCGCCGCGTTCGGGTGCGACCGGAGCGGCGACCTCGCCGACGACGCGGTACTCCGACGGCACGCCGCCGTGGGCAAGGACGACCGTGTCGCCCACGGCACGACCGCTGCCGACGGTGACGACGACCTCATCCGCCGCCGCGGGTTCCTGCCCCTCATGCAGCTCGAAGCCGGTCAGAGCGGTGGCGGGCCAGGGGTGCGCCTCGACCACGACGTCACCGGCCGCATCCGCTTCCTGCAGGACGAGAGGAACCGTGACGTCGGCGACGACGCGGTCGACTCCCGGAAGGGCGGCGATGTCGCGCACCGCGTCGACCGGCAGCGGCGCGCGCTCCCGGAGGGGAACCGGCAGGTCCTCCGGCACATCCACCTGCTGTGGCGCACCGACCACGATGTCGACCGCGGAGTAGCGCTCGGGCGCCAGCCCTCCGCGCATGCCGGATTCGACGAGCACGCCGAGGCCCGTCACCAGTGCGCTCGCGACGAACACCGCGACCGCCACGCCGACGAAGCTTCCGCGGTGATGGCGAAGGTCGGCTCCGACAAGTCGCCCCAGACCCAGCGACCCCGACATCACCACTCGCCCAATGCGCTCATGCGGGCGTTGATCTGCGCAGGGTCGGCACCGTCGAGGTATCCCGCGAAGGCTCCGTCGGCGAGGAAGATGGTGCGATCCGCGTGCGCGGCCACCACGGGGTCGTGGGTCACGACCACGACGGTCTGATTCAGCTCTCGTGCCGTGTGCGCGAGCAGATCGAGCACCTGCTTGCCCGAACGGGAGTCGAGGGCGCCGGTCGGCTCGTCGCCGAACACCACATGGGGCCGGGTGATGAGCGCGCGGGCGATCGCCACCCGCTGCTGCTGACCGCCGGAGAGCTCGGACGGGCGGCGACGGCGGAACTCGGTGAGCCCCACGGCGTGGAGCAGGAAGTCGAGCCACTGCGTTTCGAGACGACGGCCGCCGAGCCGCAGCGGCAGCGTGATGTTGTCCTCGACGTTCAGAGCCGGCAGCAGGTTGTACGCCTGGAAGACGAATCCCACGTGATCACGACGGAACGCCGTGAGCTGGCGCGCCTTCAGCCCCGAGATCTCGGTCCCGCCGAGGTGCACGGTGCCGCTGCTCGGCCGGTCGAGTCCCGCAGCGCTGTGCAGCAGGGTGCTCTTGCCCGAGCCGGACGGGCCCATGATCGCGGTGAACGTGCCCTTCGCGATGGCGAGATCCACGCCGCGCAGGGCGGTGACGCGGCTGGCGCCGGAACCGTAGGTCTTGACGACGGACTGCAACCGGAGAGCTTCGGAGGGCCGCGTGTTCACGGCCGAGGCGAGTGGTGTGGAGGTCATGATTCGACGCTAGGGACGGGCCGGGCGGCATCCCATCCCGCCCGCTGCCGCTTCGATGGTGGGGCTGGCTATACCGTGCCGTCGCGATCGCTCGGGCAGACTGTGAGAGTGAAGGACCGATGGATGCGCCGCTGGCTGCGAGCGTGGGGATACCTGGCCGTCGAGGCCGCGGTCTCGATCGCATCCGTGGTGTTCCTCTGCCTGGGCATCGTGCTGCTCCCCTTCATGATCCTCACGGGCGGCGTGCTGCTCATGCCCGAGACCGTGCAGAGCCTGCACCGCTGGACAGACCTGAACCGTCGACGTGTGGGCGCCTACCGGGGCGAGGAGCTGACGCCGATCGGCCACGTGCTCCCGCCGGGCTCAACGCGCGACGATCGTCTGCGCTCCGCGTTCTCGCGCGCCACCGGCCGAGACGTGCTGTGGCTGGCGGTGCAGGGGATTCCGGTGCTGTTCGTCTCTCTTCTGACAATCTCGCTCCCCGTCGCGGCGATCAACACCCTCGCCATCACCTACTACTGGCAGTTCGCCCCCGCCGACGACCCGGTCGGCTCGGTCTACCCCGTCACATCCTGGGAGCTCGCGGCCACGATGCCGCTGCTCGCGGTGGCGTATGCGCTCCTCGCGGTCTTCCTGATCCCGGCCGTCGCCCGTCTGGTGTCGTTCGTGTCGGCGAAGCTGCTCGCGACGCCGGAGAAGTCGCGCCTCGCGGCCCGTGTCGACGCCCTGACCCTCAGCCGTGCTGCCGCGCTCGACGCCCACGCGGCCGAGCTGCGCCGGATCGAACGCGATCTGCACGACGGTGCGCAGAACCGCCTGGTCAACGTGGTGATGATGCTCGGGATCGCCGAGCGCGCGCAGGAGATCGGCGGCGACGTGCTCGAGCCGCTGCGGCGAGCGCAGGATGCCGCAACCGAGGCGCTCGCAGGGCTCCGCCGCACGGTGCACGACATCTACCCGCCGATCCTCGACGAGCTGGGGCTGGAGGGTGCCCTGGCGTCGCTCGCCGGACGCAGCGTCGTCCCGTGCACGGTCGAGACGGACCAGATCGGACGTGTGCCGGCGGCGGTGGAGTCGGCCAGCTACTTCGTCGTGGCGGAGGCGCTCACGAACGTCAGCAAGTACAGCGAGGCGACCCGGGCCGCGGTGCGGGTCGAGCGCGACGGCGAGCTTCTGGTCATCACGGTCGAAGACGACGGCGTGGGCGGAGCGGTCGAACGGCCGGGTGGCGGTGTTGCCGGCATCCGGCGCCGCATCGAAGCCTTCGAGGGCGCTCTGGACCTGACGAGTCCGGCTGGAGGCCCCACCACCCTGAGAGCGGAGCTGCCATGCGGATCGTGATCGCCGAAGACGACACCCTGCTGCGCGAAGGGCTGGCTCTGCTGCTGCGCAGCGAGGGGTTCGATGTGGTCGCCGCCGTCGACAACGCCGACGATTTCCTCGACCGACTGGATGAGGCGGATGCCGCGGTGGTCGACGTGCGGATGCCGCCGACGTTCACCAGCGAGGGCTTGAAGGCCGCCGCCGAGGCCCGTGCCCGTCGCCCCGGCTTCCCCGTGCTGGTGCTCTCGGCGTACGTCGAGGATCGCTATGCCGGTGAGCTGCTGGCGGCAGGAGCCGACGGTCTCGGCTACCTGCTCAAGGAACGCGTCGGCAAGGTCGCGGCGTTCGTCGACGCCCTGCACCGCGTGGCCGCCGGGGGCACGGTGATGGATCCCGAGGTGATCTCGCAGTTGATGAGCCGTCGTCGCGCCGACGACCCGGTGCAGACGCTGACTCCGCGCGAGCGCGAGGTGCTCGGCCTTATGGCGGAAGGCCTCGACAACGGCACGATCGCCGACCGGCTCTTCGTGACCGAGACCGCGGTGAGCAAGCACATCGGCAACATCTTCGCCAAGCTCGGCCTCGCCTCGAGCGACAGCGGCCACCGCCGCGTGCTCGCCGTCCTGGCCTACCTCCGCTCCTAGCCCCCCCCACCTCCCTCTCCCTCTCCCCCCTCCTCCTCTCCCTCTCGGCGCTGAGACCCACTCTTGCCGCCGAGACCCACGGCTCTAGGCGCGTGCAGGCATGGGTCTCGGCGCAGGCGATGGGTCTCGGCGTCGAGCGCGGGGAGAAACTTGGTATTTAGTGTTGCTAAGTACCGGTACTCAGTGTTACTTTGTACCGGTACCCAGCAACACTGAGTACTGAACCGAGAAGGAGAGGAGGACCTGATGGGCAAGCAGATGACCGAGATGCTCAAGGGCACTCTGGAGGGCATCGTTCTGGCCCTCCTCGCCGAGCAGCCGGCATACGGGTACGAGATCACCACACGCATCCGCGACCACGGATTCACCGACATCGCCGAGGGCACGATCTACGCACTCCTCGTGCGCATCGAGCAGAAGAGCCTCGTCGACGTCGAGAAGGTCCCGAGCGAGAAGGGTCCGCCCCGCAAGGTGTACACCCTCAACGCGCAGGGCCGGCAGGAGCTCGAGGAGTTCTGGAAGACCTGGGATTTCCTCAAGACGCACATCGAACAGCTGAACAGCACGAACACCGACACCACGAACAAGGAGAACTGACATGGCCGCGAAGTGGATCGAAGCGATCACCGGATCGCTCGAAGAGAAGAAGCTGTACAAGCAGGCGCAAGCCCGCATCAACGCACTGCCCGAGCCGTACCGGGAGATGGCGAAGGCCCAGCAGCGCTACAACATGTATTACGGCGGCGTCACCGACGGCGACACCATCGTGAAGATGTTCCTCGACATCGCAGACATGTGGGAGCGCGCCGCACTCGACGGCACCCCGGTCAGCGCCATCGTCGGCGACGACCCGGTCGAGTTCGCCGAGAACTACGCCGCGGCGTACGGCGGACGCCAGTGGATCGACAAGGAGCGCGCACGCCTCATCAAGGCGTTCGACGACGCGAAGAAGAAGGAGGAATCATGACGAACCCCGCCATCTCGGTGCACGGCATCGAGAAGTCCTACAAAGATCTGCACGTGCTGCGCGGCGTCGACTTCGAGGTCGAGAAGGGCAGCATCTTCGCCCTCCTCGGCTCGAACGGCGCCGGTAAGACCACCATGGTGCGCATCCTCTCCACCCTGCTGAAGTCGGATGCCGGAACCGCGACGGTGCAGGGCGTGGATGTGGCCGCAGACCCGGTCGGAGTGCGCGAGCGCATCAGCCTCACCGGACAGTTCGCCGCGGTCGACGAGATCCTCACCGGACGCGAGAACCTCGTGCTCGTCGCGAAGCTGCGGCATCTGCCCGACGCCGGGAAGGTCGCCGACGACCTGCTCGCCACGTTCCGTCTGACGGATGCCGGCGGGCGCAAGGTCGGCACCTACTCGGGCGGCATGCGTCGCCGTCTCGACATCGCGATGAGTCTGGTCGGACACCCCGAGGTCATCTACCTCGACGAGCCGACCACCGGCCTTGACCCCGAAGCCCGCATCGAGGTGTGGGACGTGGTCAAGGAACTCGCGAACACCGGCACCACGGTGCTGCTCACCACGCAGTACCTCGACGAGGCCGAGCAGCTGGCCGACCGCATCGCGATCCTGCACGAGGGCCGCATCATCGCGAACGACACCCTCGCCGGACTCAAGCGCCTGCTTCCGGCCGCGAAGGTCGAGTACGTCGAGAAGCAGCCCACCCTCGAGGAGATCTTCCTCACCCTCATCGGCCCCTCATCCGGAAAGGAGAAGGCAGCATGACCACGCACTTCGCCGCCGACACGGCGACACTCACCGGCCGCTCCATGCGGCACATCTTCCGCAGCCCCGACACGATCATCACCACGGCAGTCACCCCGATCGCCCTGATGCTCCTGTTCGTGTACGTCTTCGGCGGCGCCCTCCAGCAGAGCACCGGCGTCGACAACTACGTGAACTACCTGCTCCCCGGCATCCTGCTCATCGCGATCGCGTCGGGCATCGCCTACACGGCGTTCCGGCTGTTCACCGACATGCAGAGCGGCATCTTCGAGCGGTTCCACTCCATGCCGATCGCCCGATCGAGCGTGTTGTGGGCCCATGTGCTCACGTCCCTCACGGCGAACGCCATCACCCTGGCGATCATCTTCGGCGTCGGATTCCTCATGGGCTTCCGCACCGGGGCGAGCTTCTGGGCCTGGCTCGGAGTCGTCGGCATCCTGATGCTGTTCACGCTGGCACTCACCTGGCTGGCGATCATCGCGGGCCTGAACGCCAAGACGGTCGACGGCGCGAGTGCCTTCTCGTACCCGCTGATCTTCCTGCCGTTCATCAGCTCGGCGTTCGTGCCCACCGACACCATGCCGGCACCGGTGCAGTGGTTCGCAGACAACCAGCCCGTCACCTCGATCGTCAACACCATCCAGGCGCTGTTCGCGCAGGAGCCGGTCGGGTCCGAGATCTGGGTCGCCCTCGCCTGGTGCGTCGGGATCCTCGTGGTCGCCTACGTGTTCGCGATCATCTCCTACCGGAAGAAGGTCAGCTGATCGACGCCAAGCGAGACGGGACGCTCCGACCGGGGAATTCTCCCCGGCCGGGGCGTTTCGCCGCGCTCGGCGGCACCTTCGGACCCAGGGCCTCAGACCGTGCGGAGTGCCGCCGTGGGCGACAGGCGCGCGGCGCTGATCGCGGGGTAGAGCCCGGCGATCACGCCGACCACCAGCGCCACGACCGGGCCACCGAACAGCACGACCGCAGGGATCGTCACCGCCTGCCCCTGGATCGAGGCGTAGACGACGACCCCGAGCGCGCCGACCGCGGCTCCGGCGAGACCCCCCAGCCCGCCGAGCACGATCGCCTCCGCCACGAACTGACCCGCGATCTGCCCCGAGCGCGCGCCGAGCGCACGTCGAAGACCGATCTCGCCGCGCCGCTCCAACACCGCCACCACCATGGTGTTCGCGATGCCGATCCCTCCGACCAGCAGAGCGATCGCCGCGAGTCCGACCGCGAGGCCGGACAGCGAGTCATCCGCGGTGTCCCGCGCACCGGCGAGGTCGCCGAGCCCGTTCACCTGCACATACGGGGACGAGGGGTTCGCTGCGCGGGCGATCGCATCGCGGACCTTCTCCCCCGTCGCACCGTCGGCCATGCGCACGTAGATCGCGGCGATCCTGCCGTCGCTCTTCTTCGCCACGTGCTCGGCCGCCCACCGGTCGCCGAGGAACGCACTCGCGTCGATGGATTCGGCGAGGCCCGCTGCGTCGAGGATCCCGATCACGGTGTACCACTGCTCGCCGATCCATACCCGCACGCCCGGCTCCGTGATGCCCATGCGCGCCGCAGCCGCCGCGCCCAGCACGGTCACCGGCAGCGAGCGATCCGTCTCGTCGAACCACGAACCCTTCGCCACGGATCCCTCCACCGACGACAGGAAGTCGGGACTCGCCGCATAGGCGGTCAGTCCGTTGCCCTGACTCTTCGGCATGAGGTCGTTGCGGTAAACACCCGTGTCGTCCGGCACCTTCTCGAGCACCCCGATCCGTTCGACCCCGTCCACCCGCTCGATCATCCCGGCGGCCGTCTCCGGCAGCTCGACCGGCTTGTTGTCGGGCCCGTAGCCCGGCTGCACGACGATCATGTTCGCGCCGAGGGAGTCGAGTTCGGCCAGCAGCTGGGCCTGGTTCGAGGCGGCGATGCCCGTGATCGCGGTGAGCGCCGCGATGCCCACCGCCACGCCGAGCGCTGACAGCGCCGTGCGCATCTTGCGACTGCGGGGACCGATGAGTGCCGTGCGGATGCTGTCAGCGACACTGAGTCGCGGCATCCGCTCCCCTCTGCGTCTCATGCGGCGACCTCTTCCTTCACGCGCGAGCCGGTGTCGCTCACGATCCGGCCATCGTGGATGCCGACCTGCCGCTGCGTGCGCTCGGCGATGTGCGGATCGTGCGTGATGATCACGACGGCCGTGCCGGAATCGGCGATCGAGGTGAGCAGTTCGAGAATGCGATCGCCCGTCGTCGAGTCGAGCGCACCTGTCGGCTCATCGGCGAACAGCACCGACGGAGCGCCGACGATCGCCCTGGCTATCGCCACGCGCTGCTGCTCACCGCCGGACAGCTGACCGGGTCTGTGCTTCATGCGCGCGCCGAGGCCCACCCGCTCCAGCGCTGCGGCCGCCCGGGTGGAACGCTCCGCCGACGGCACGCCGGAGTAGAGCAGACCGAGCGCGACGTTGTCGAGCGCGCTCAGTGCGGGCAGGAGGAAGAACTGCTGGAACACGAAGCCGATGCGGCGAGCGCGCAGCACGGCACGCTCGCGTTCGGGCAGAGCCGCGGCGTCGGTCCCATCGATCAGCACGGTGCCGCTCGTGGGGTCGTCGAGGGTGCCCATGATCGAGAGCATCGTGCTCTTGCCCGATCCCGAGGCTCCGACCACGGCCACCAGCTCACCGCTCTCGATCGCGAGGCTCATGCCATGCAGCACGCGCAGCGGCGGGTTGCCCGGGTACTCCTTGATCACGTCGACGAGCTCGACCACCGTGTCCGGGCTCATTGCGCCACCACCACGGCATCGCCGGCGGCGAGTTCTCCGCCCGTGACCTGCACCTTGGTGTCGGCGATCAGTCCGACCTCGACGGCGACGCGTTCGACCTTTCCGCCCTTGCGCAGCACGTCGACCGCGTAGCCGCCGTCGGTCGTCGCCACCAGGGCTGTGACCGGCACGACCAGAGCATCCTTCACCTCCGACGTCGCGAACACGACCTTGACCGCGCGCAGCCCGATGCCCTCGGCGACGGCCGGGTCGTCGAACTCGACGTCTGCGGTGGGCGGAGTGGTCTCGCCCTCCTTCTCGGTCGGCTGCCCGCCGGGGTCGACGGCGGTCACGGTCGCCGGCGCCTCCGTCCCATCGGGCAGGATCACGGTCACCTTCGTGGCAGGCAGGATCTCGCGCGCCTGTGCATCCGTCAGCTTGGCGACCACGCGCAGCGTCGTGCTCGTGTAACTGAGCGGACTCGACCCCGCCGGGTCTCCCAGCTTCGCCGTGACCGACTCCACCCGCACGGATGCGGCGCTGATCGCGACGATGTCACCCAGCTTCACGATGCCGTCCTGCGGCACCCCGAGCGACTTCTGCCAGGCCTTGACGTTGGTCTCGGTGACCGCGGTGAACTCGTCGTCGATCGTCATGTTCTTGCCGAATCCGAGATCGGCGAGAGCCTGTTCCAGTTGACGGACGTCCGGGCCCTTCTCGACGCCGACGCCGAGGTCGCGCCAGAACGGACGATCGCCGCGCATCGCGATCACCGGCTTCCCGTCCACTTCGTAGATCGCCTGCCCGACACCGATCTGCTCCCCCGCCGCCGGCAGGCGGGTGATCGTGCCGGCACGGCCCGGCAGGGCGACCGACGCCCCGTAGCTCAGGGTTCCGTTGAGGCGCAGATCGGAGGTGAGCGTGGTGAGCTCCGCCTCGACCGTCACCGGCGCCTTCTCCTCATCCGGTGACTCGGCCACCGAGCTCCAGGGCTGCAGCACGGCCACGGTCACGGCGGCCGCCACGAGCAGCACTCCGACCGGGACGAGCACCTTGGTCAGCCGGCGGCTCATTCGTCGTCCTTCGACGGAAGGACGGTGGCGGCGGAGACCATGCCCTCGAAGTACTCGCTCATCACCGCGAACCAGTCGAAGTCGACGGCTTCGATGCTCTCATGTGTGAACATCGGGGGCATGTCGCCCGTGGTGTCCGCGCAGGCTTCGAGAAGCGTGCGCGCCTCGTCTTCACTGATCCCCTTCGGCAGGGTGAGCATGCCGTCAGCATCGGGGTCGGCGAAGTCGGCGAAGCCGTTCTTTCTGGCGCAGGAGGCGAAGGCGAGACCGGACTCGATGATCTCCTCCGGCGAGATCATCTGCGTCTGCGCTCCGGAGTCCGAGATGTCGGGCTTCGGCTGCGTGAACTCGGGGACCTTCTCTTCACAGGTCTCCCACGCGGCGCGCTGCCCGCCCTCCTCCGGGTAGCCCGATGCCGCAGTCGATGCGAGCCACGTACCGTCGTCGTCCGAGAAGACCATCGTCATGGCGAGGTCCTCGTCGTCGCCCGAGCCCGCTTCGACCGACATCATGCCGCCCGTCGAGGTGCCGCTCGCGGGACCGTCGGGCATCAGCATCCCCACCTGTCCCCCCTCGACGATCTTCGCGGTCTGCCCCTCCTCGGTGAGGCAGGTCACGAACCGGGCGGCCGCCGCATCGTTGGCCCCGTCCTTCGCCTTGTCGTCTCCCGATGGTGCGCTGCACGCGGCGAGCGTGAAGAGTGCGAAGACAGCGGGGATCGCCGCCCACGATCGGACTGCTCTCGAATCGAACATGAGGTTCCCTTTCTCGCGGTCGCAGCTCATCCGCGACGTGCAGTCAGTTCTACGGAGGCGGTGGTTTGCTGTCGGTATGACGGCGCCTAACCGGAAACTAACCGCGGCACACGCACCCTCGGATGACGGAGGTGCCATGCGACTGCTGCTGGTGGAAGACGAGGCCGACCTGGCCGACACGCTCGCCGACGGCCTGCGCCGCGAGGGCTACCTGGTGGAGGTCGCCCGCGACGGAGCCGCAGCCCTGACCTCCGCGGCCTCGAACGACGTCGACGTGATCGTGCTCGACCGCGACCTGCCGGTGCTGAGCGGCGACGCGGTGTGCCGCACTCTGGTCGCGCAGGAGTATCCGGCACGCATCCTGATGCTCACGGCCGCAGGGACCCTGAACGACCGTGTCGAGGGCCTCGACCTCGGCGCCGACGACTACCTCGCCAAGCCGTTCGCGTACGTGGAGCTGCTGGCCCGCATCCGAGCGCTCGGCCGTCGTGGCGGATCTGCGCGGACGAGTGCCGTGCAGGAGTTCGCCGGAGTGCGCCTCGACAGCGCTCGACGCATCGTGGAGCGCGACGGCAGCCCGATCCGGCTGACGCTCAAGGAATTCGGGGTGCTCGAGACGCTTCTCGCCGCGGAGGGCGGCTACGTCAGCGCGGACGACCTCCTCGACGAGGTGTGGGACGAACCGCAGGAGCGCACACGCGGTGTGGTCAAGATCGTGGTGCACACGCTCCGACGCAAACTCGGCTCGCCCGAGGTGATCCACTCCGCGGCAGGACACGGCTATCGAGTGGGGACGACCGCATGAGACGTATGAGCTTTCGCACCCGACTGGTGATCATCATCACCGCGGTCTTCATCGCGGCCGGTGCCGCCCTGCTCACCGTGCAGTACCTCGTGGTGCAACAGCTGTTCTCCACGGCCATCACCACCACCGAGGCCAGTTGCCTCCCGATGGCGGCGGTCCTGCAGGTCGGCGAGGGGTCGAGCGCGACCGATGGATCCGACGTCAGCGAGGTGACTCCGCTCCCCGACGGCAGCAGCCTCCTCTGGGGCCAGGCCAGCACCGGCTGCGGGTACTACGCCGGATCCATCGACGCGCAGCTCGCGGTGCCGTCCCAGACCCTGACCTTCGACGCCGTGGAAGGCGCGGTGCTGCAGCAGTCGAGCTTCCTCGCCGACGAGGTGGGCAACGGGCTGCTGCTGTGGTCGGTGGTCGTGCTCGTGGCCTTCACCGGGGTGGCCGCCGCGATCGCGTTCTGGCTCGCGCGCCGCTCGCTGGACCGCATCGGAGAGGTCACGGCCGCCGCGCGCGACATCTCCGAACGCGACCTCGGCCGACGCCTCGCTCTGCCGGGGCCCGACGACGAGATCAAGGAGCTGGGCGACACGATCGACGGGATGCTCGACCGGCTGCAGTCGGCGTTCACCGCCCAGGACCGCTTCGTGGCGAACGCCTCGCACGAACTGCGCACCCCGCTGACGACGACGCGCACTGCGTTGGAGATCCCCCTCGAACAGGGAGCGGTGCCGGCGGACCTGCAGGCCAACATGCAGCGGGCACTGCGGGCGACCGAGCAGAGTGAGCGGCTCATCACGGCGCTGCTCGCCCTCGCGCGTGCCCGCACCGGCCTGGAAGAGGTCGAACCCGTCGAGCTGCGCACGCTCATCGAAGACCAGGTCGACGACCTCGACGCCCAGGAGATCGAGGTGCACACGAACCTGCGCGACCTCACGGTCGAGGGCGATGCGGTGCTGCTGGCCAGGGCCGTGCGCAACCTGCTCGAGAACGGCATCCGCCACAACGTGCCCGGCGGTGAGCTGTGGGTGCGCTCCCGACGGGAACGCGGACGAGCCGTCATCGAGATCGAGAACACCGGGGCGCAGATCACCCCTGCCACCGTGCAGCTGCTCACCGAGCCGTTCTACCGCGGCGATGCGAGTCGCACCTCGGCCGGCCCGGACGGCACCGGGCTGGGACTCGCGATCGTGCAGAGCATCGCCAAGACCCATGGCGGCGAGGTGCGCCTGCGCGCCCGTAAAGGCGGCGGCCTGATCGCCGCGATCGTCCTCCCGCTCTGACCCGGCCTACTTCCGGTCGCCCCGACCGACGACCTCCATGCGCTGCGTAAACGTCATCCGGTCCTGGACGACCCGCTCCGGGTCCCACCCCGGACCGGGCGTCGAGGCGATGAGGAGCTGCGAGTACGGGTGCTGCGGGTTCCGCAGCACGTGGCCGGTCTCCCCCTGTTCGACGACCGTGCCGCGGAACAGCACGAGCACACGGGAGCAGAGCTCGCGGATGACGGCGAGGTCGTGGCTGACGAACAGATAGCTCACCCCCGACTCCCGCTGGATCTCGGCGAGGAGCTCGAGCACCTGCGCCTGCACGGAGACATCGAGTGCGGACACCGCCTCGTCGAGCACGACGAGGCGCGGAGACACCGCCAGCGCGCGCGCGATCGCGACGCGCTGCCGCTGACCGCCCGACAGCTCGTGCGGCTTCGCGTCGGCGTGCCGCTCGGTGAGCCGCACGCGTTCCAGCAGCTCTCCGATCGTGCGGTCGATGTGCGCGCCCGCCCCCTGTTCCCGCAGACGCAGGGTGCGCCGCAACGCCTCGCGCACGGTCAGCCGGCGATCGAGAGAACCGTTCGGGTCCTGGAACACCATCTGCACCGCACGAGCCCTCGCAAGACGCTCGGCTCTGCCGCGCGGTCGACTGAGGCGGTCGATGCCGTCGATCACCGCGGACCCCGCGTCGGCGCGTTCCAGACCCACGAGGATCCGAGCGATCGTCGATTTGCCCGAGCCCGACTCACCGACGAGGCCGAGCGCCTCACCCGACTCGATGGCGAAGCTCACGTTGTTCACCGCGACGACGCGCTCGGATCCCGGACCCATCCGAAAGGCCCGATACAGCTCGGAGACCTCCACCAGACTCATGACGCCTCCTTCGTGTCGAGTACAGGGGCCGCGGCGATCAGCGCGAGCGTGTACGGATGGACGGCGTCCGCGAAGAGCCCCGGCGTCGTCAGCGTCTCGACGATCTCGCCCTGGCGCAGGACATGGATCCGATCGCAGATCGCGCCGGCCAGAGCCAGGTCGTGGGTGATGAAGAGCATGCCGAGACCACGTTCTCTGATCTGGCGTTGGAAGATGGCGATGATCTCGGCCTGCGTCGTCACGTCGAGCGCACTCGTCGCCTCATCGGCGAGAAGGAGGGCGGGATCCGTGCTCAGCGCGGAAGCGATGACCACGCGCTGGAGCATGCCGCCCGAGAGTTCATGCGGGTACTGTCGCATTCGCCGCTCCGGGTGGGTGAGTCCCACCGCGGCGAGGAGCTGGACGATATGCGCCTCGGCGCGGCCTCGTCGCCAGCCGTGCACGCGGACGAGTCGTTCGGCGAGTGAATCCCCGATGCGACGCACGGGGTTGAGCGCGGAACGCGGATCCTGCTGCACCAGCGAGACGGATTCGGAGCGCACGCGCCGCCGGGTCCTCTCATCGGCCGCCACCATCTGGGTCCCGTCGACGCGGATGCTCCCCGCGATCGTCGCCTCATCGCCGTAGAGGGCGAGGGCCGCGCGCGCCGTCGTCGACTTGCCCGAGCCCGACTCCCCGACGAGCCCGACGAGCTCGCCGCGGTCCACCACGAGGCTGACGCCGGTGAGGATCCGAACCGCGTCGTCGCCTTCGCCGAACGCCAGATCAAGGTCCTGTATGTCGAGGAGCATCATTCATCCCTTCGCAAGCAGTCGGTCGGCCACGCGCACCCCGGCGACGTTCACCGCGATGACGACGATGGCGATGGCGGCACCGGGGACGAGCGTGGGAAGGAACTCCCCCTGGATGATTCCGGGTTGCCCCTCCTGGACCATCAGGCCCCACTCCGAGCTCGGAGGCTGCGCCCCGAACCCGAGAAAGCTGAGCGTCGCGAGACTCATGAGGGCTTCGCCGAAGAGGACGACGAGATACCCGACGAGCGGAGGGAGCAGATTCGGGATGACTCCGCGCACGCAGATCGTCAGGCCGCCGAGCCCCTGAACCCGGTACGCGTCGATGTAGGGCCGCGTCATCTCGCTCAGAGCCAGGCTGCGCGTGTACTTCGCGATGACCGGCGCGTATGCGAGCGCGAGCGCCACGATCGCCGTGGCCGGTCCCTTGCCGAACACGGCGATGACGAGCACGACGAAGAGCAGTCCGGGGAACGCGAACATGACGTCGGTCACGCGGGCCAGGACCGTATCGATCCATCCGCCTCGCCACGCCGCCAGGACACCGATCGCCACCCCGAGCACGGTGGCGAGCGCGAGCAGCACGACCGGTCCGACGAGTGTCTCACCCGCTCCGATGAGAAGCCGGGAGAAGAGGTCGCGCCCGAGCTGGTCCGTGCCGAGCAGGTGCTGTGCGCTCGGCCCTTCCCAGATCGCTCCGAAGTCGACGCTGTCGGCCCCGTAGGGGGCGAGGAGCGGGGCGAAAGCTGCCGCGACCGCGATGAGCGCGAGGAGGCCGCAGGAGATCCAGAACCCGACGTCGGATCCGGAGCGCCGACGGCGGCGCACCCGTGGGAGGAGCACGGAGGTCATGCGGACACCGTCCTTCGTCGGATACGGGGGTCGAGCACGGGAAGGAGCAGATCGACGATCGTCGTGACGATCATGTAGGCGACGACCATGAACAGGAGCACCGCCTGCACCACCGGGAAGTCGTGCGTGTTGATCGCGTCGACGAGGAGCGAGCCGACGCCGGAGATCCCGAACACCGTCTCGACCGCGACCGTTCCGGCGATCATGCTCGCGATGACGAGCGCGACCATGGTGATGATGGGGCCCCAGGCCCCGCGCAGGACATGATCGCGCACGATGTACCGCTCGCGGAGACCCGAGGCGCGGGCGGCCTCGACGTGTTCCGAGGAGAACTGCTCGATCATGGACTGTCGTGTCACGCGGCTCACGATGGCGAGCGCGGTGATGGCGAGGGTGAGCGCCGGGAGCGTGAGCGCATACAGACGATCGAGTCCAGCGGAACCCGCACCTGCCACGGGGAACCATCGCAGTTCCACGGCAAAGAACGCGACGAAGGCGATTCCCAGCACGAAGGAGGGGATGCTCGCTGCGAGAGTCGTGAATCCGATGATGGCGGTATCGGCCGCCTTTCCTCGGCGCACGGCCGCGACGATGCCGAGGCCGATGCCGACGACCGTGAGCACGACGGCCGCGTAGGCGACGAGCGACAGGGTGATGGGAACCCTCGCCGCCAGGAGCGCGCTCACGGGCTGGTGGTACTGGAACGACTGTCCGAAGTCGCCGGTGAGGACTCCGGAGGCCCAGTGCCAGTACTGGACGAGCATCGGCTCGTCCAGGTGGTACTGGGCCCGGACGCTCGCGATCCGCTCCGGGGTCAGGTTCTCGGGGTTGCCGATGAGGAACGTGACCGGGTCACCCGGCGCTGCGTACATCGCAGCGAAGATGATGAAGGAGGCGATCACCAGCGTGAAGACCATGCCTGCGAGCTTGCGGAGCGCGAATGGCATCGTGACTACCCCTTCGCGCTGCCGAGATCGACGGCCCACGGGTAGTAGATGAACGCTGCAGAGGCGGGGACACCCGTGACCGCCTTCGACATGATGAGCGTCGACGGCGTCGCGACGACCGGGATCCACACCGCGTGCTCCACCCAGCGCTTCTGCAGCTCTGTCGTGATCTCGGCGCGCTCGACGTCATCCGTCGCGGCGTAGCCCTCGTCGACGAGCGCATCGTATTCCGGGTCGGAGAAGACGCCGAAGTTCACGCTCGCATCGGACGCGCCGTTCTTGTAGAAGCCGAGGGGGTCGTTCTTCGAGATGTAGTACTCGTCGGGCCACAGATCGGCCTGGCCTCGGAGGTCGGGGTCGGAGTAGAAGTCACCGTACTGCACCTGCGGGATCACGGTGATCTCCGCCTCGAGCCCGATCGATTGCGCCGCGGCGACCAGCGCATTCGCGATCACGTTGTGCGTCGACGAGCCGTTCGAGGCGACGACGATCGGGGCGGAAGGGGCGCCGGCCTCGGCGATCAGGTCCTTGGCCGCCGCGAGATCGGACTCGCTCGGCTTCGCGGGCGCGCCCTCGAGAACGTCGTAGGCCTGCTCGAAGGTGTCGGCCTCGTATCCCCAGGCTCCCGAACCGACGGGTGTCTTCCACGGCTGGGCGAGACCGCCGAAGGCAGCCGTGGCGACGCCGGTCCGGTCGAGGGCGAGCGAGAGGGCCTGCCGGATGCGCTCATCCGTCAGTGCGCCGCGATCGGTCGTCTCGAGCACCCATGCGTTCGTCGAGGGTCCTTGATACACGGACACATCGGCGCTCCCGATGAAACTCCGGGCGGCGCCGGCGTTCTCGAGGAACGACCCCTGGGCCTCGCCCGTCGTGACCGAGTTGGCTATCGCGGTCTCGTCGGCCCATCGGAAGACGACCTCGTCCGTGAGGGCATCGACGTCGGAGTTCCAGTACTCGGGGAACCTGGTGATGGTGAGCTGCGACCCCGCGTCCCACGACGTCACCTGGTACGGCCCGCTGCACGCGGAGGCGGAGCCGGGGCTGCCGAAGCCCTCCCCTTCGGCTTCGATGACGCGCGGGTTCCAGACGATACCGCCGTCGCCCGCCATCGCCTGGAGCAGAATCGCATCCGGCTGCGATGTCGTGACAGTGATCTGGTCGGTGCCGGTCTGCTCGATCGAGACCACGTTCCGGTACTCGTCGGATTCGGCGGCACCGTCCTCGGAGTGGCGCTGCATGCTCCACACGACGTCCGCCGTGCTCACGGGGCTGCCGTCGTGGAACAGCGCCCCCTGCCTGATGGTGAAGACGAGATGGGTGTCGTCGGTCCACTCGGCGTCCGATGCCAGCCCGGGACCGAGGGTCAGGTCGGGCTGCACCTGCATGAGCCGGTCGCAGACGTTCGCGAGAACCGTGTCATCGGCGGTGGTGGCATCGATGTCGGCATCGAGTGTCGTCGGCTCGCCGCCGAGCATCCACGTCACGCTCTCGAGCGGACCGGAGGCGGCGGGTGTCGTCGCACCGAAAGGCACGTCGAGGGCGGCGTCGCCGTCTTCGCCCTTCGACCCCGAACTGCAGCCGGCGAGCACGAATGCCGAGGCGGCGAGCACGCCGATCGTCACGGTGATGGGGTGATGCTGCTTCTTCATTGAACGCTATCTCCTCGGGTTCTCAATCTGTCGGTCAGGGGGAGGGGAGTTCGTCGTGCGGGCCGTCGTAGAGATTCCAGGGCAGCACCTCGTACTCGGTTTCGCAGGGGAATCCGTTCGCGACGCGGTATTCGCCGGTGGTGAGGTCGACACAGCTCGAGAGGAGCGTCGACCACTGCTTCACCGAGGGGGAGTCGGGATGCGGATGTGTGCAGACGCCCTCGGGGAAGCCGAGGTGATCCGACATCGCCTCACGCACGAGCGCGTAGCTGTGTTCGGGGTTCTCCGCACGAGCGACCGCCGCCAGCCCGGCCTGGACACGCGGCAGACGAAGCAGCGAATCCGCTGCCACCGGAAGGTAGGACCCGGCGAGCTGCGGCGGCACGGAAGCCTGGAAGTGGTTGGTGTGCGCGATCACGCCGCGTTCGGGATAGATCCAGTCCACGCCGCTCGGCGTGGTCTCGAGGTCGATGCCGAATCCGCTGCGGTCGGCGAGGAGCGCATTGCTCGCGATATGGGGACGGGTCTTGACCAGCATCCTGAGCGCGCTCGCGATATCGCCCTGATCGAGCACGAGCCGGCGGATCAGGGTCTGCGGCACGCCGACCGCCGCCCCGAAGCTCCCCCCGAGGCCGTTGGCGTTCAGCGAGATACCGGCGGAGTTGGCACCGTGGCGTCCCACCTGCCCGGCTTCCACCTGCATGATCACCGTGGGAAGCGGATCCTGCACGACGCGGACGATGAGGGTCGTTCCCGCGGTGCGCGTGCGCCAGTCCCAGTTCTGCCCGACGAGCGTGTGCCCGGTGCCGCTGCCCTCACCTGTCAGGAAGAACGACGTGCAGCCGTCGACGGCGTCGTCGCGCTCGTCGTCGGCGGCACGGGCCGCGGTCCTCGTGACTCGCGACGGTCCCTGGTGGTCGTAGACGAACTCACCGCGCACGTTCAGCGTGACGATCTCGGCGAAGGCGACACCCGCCCCCTCCGCGATCCCCCGCATCTCCTCGACGAGGTGCGGCGCGATCTGCTCGCTGATCGGAACCCATCGCGAGACGGAATCCGTGATCCCGGCCCAGCTCATGCCGGTCTGTTGGGTCAGCGCTTCCGTGTAGTACTCGATCGAGCCGGCGATGAGGTCGGCGGCGGCCTCGCCGTATCGGCGCCCGCGCTCGCGGGGCGCCCCACTGATCTCGATCGTGCGGATCGGTGTCATGACCGCCATTTGACCTCCCTGTCAGGTGCGCCTGTTGCGCAATGAGGTTGCACCCGGGATGATTGAATCATCCGTTACGGATGATGCGCCTCTCGAACAGAATGATACAGCAATGGAACCGTTTGTAACAAGCGATACAGAGAACCCTGCGCTCTCCGGCCTCCGCGCGCGCATCGCCAGGACGTGGAACGACCTCTCGAAATCCGAACGTGCCGTCTGTCGCGTGCTCTCATCGACGTCAACTGAGCACATCCTCTATGCGAGCGCCGCCGAACTGGGCACCCAGAGCGGCACCTCGAACGCCTCCGTCGTGCGCACCCTGCAGAAGCTTGGATACTCGGGGCTCTCACATCTGAAGCAGGAGGTGGCCGCTCCGTTCTCGAGCAGCGTCTCGCCCGAGGTGCGCCTCAGGACCCGCATCGAGCACATCGGCCAGGACCTCGCCCGCATCCAGCAGGAGACCTGGGATGAGGCGGCGTCGCTCATCGAACTCGCACGCAGCTCGAACGACGACGCTGCGTATTCCGCCGCCATCACGCTGCTCATGCGCGCCGAGAGCATCTACTGCTACGGCCTCGGCGCCTCCGGGATCGCCGCTGACAACCTCGCACTGCGCCTACGACGGACGGGACTCTCCACTCGGCGGCTCAGCACCGACGGATTCCGTCTCGCAGACGAGGTCCTGAACCTCGAGGCGAAGGACGTCCTCGTCATCTTCGCGCCTGGACGGGTCACCCGCGACATCGATGTACTCCTGGACCACGCACAGTTGATGGGCGCCGGCGTCATCCTCGTGACCGACGAGCTCCACGAGAGGCTCTCCTCCCGTGTCGACGCGATCCTGACCGCACCCCACACCCCCACAGGACTGACTTCCGAGAGCCTCTCGGCGATCCTCATCTCAGACGTACTGGTCCAGGGCATCTCCGCTGTCGCGCCCGATGCGGCATTGCGCTCTTCGCAGCTGCTCAACGACGTTCGGGCACGACTGGGTTACTGAGCCCCCGGCCGCTGCCCCCCTCTCACACGGCTCCGGTCATACGTCAGTTCTGCATGGAGATCTGCTGCCCTTCGACGAGCGGGTAGGCGACCAACTCGGAGCCATCGAGGTCCTCACGGTGCATGTCGACCCCGGTGATCTGGCTGTTCTCATAGGTCGTGTAGTAGTAGATCCCCTTGTCGGCGTTGCAGCATGACGAGTAGATGGTGATCTCGTACTTCTCCTCGTCGCCCACTTGCACGCATCCGCGCTGCTGGGCGACGGAGCCGAGGATCTGGAAGAACTGGCTGATCGACTCCGACTCGGAGCTCCCCGAAACGGAGTTCATCCGCGTGAACACCGCCTTCACGAATCGTGATGACGACGACAGGTCCCCGGGGAGACCCATCCCGCCCATCCCCCGGCTGTAGGTATCCAGAGGCACGTCAGGGGCGAACGTGTTCTGCGGCTGCCGGGTCGACAGATGCATGTAGTCGTTCAGCCGGAAGCTCTGGATGTCGAACGTGGGATTGTTGGTGAGAACGCCCCAGGGATTGTCGTACACCTTCAGGCCGTCATGGACGCTCTCCACCGTGATCGAGGCCGCACCGTCCGAGATGATCCAGTGCAGCGGCGACAGCGGGAACTGCGCGCTGAACGAGATGTCGGCGAGGTTCACGGTCTCCAGCGCTTCCTTCACCTGCGCCACGGAGTCGAACTGCCCCAAGACCCACGGGATGAACTCGAAGGGCGTGACGTTGGTCGCCTCGGAATCCTCCGCCGGGTAGTACGCGTTGTCGGGGAAGTTGAGCCCGGCCATACCGAGCCCCTTCTCATTGACCGCGTCGTAGTACAGCGGGTACCCGTCCGAGATCGTCGCGATGCCGATGATCGCGTGATGCGTAGGCATGGACGCGAGTCGGCGGAACGGGAACGAGAAGTTCCTCGGCGTGATGGTGACCGTCTCGTTGTACGAGAACTCGAGATCGAGATTTCTCCCGAAGTAGTGGTCGACGGTGGTGAAGCTCAGTCCTGTGCACATCGTTCCCTCTCCGTTCCGGGGCCCGGTCGGGTCCTCGAACGGCCATGGTCGCACTCGTGGTCGCCCAGCGTAAGGGGGGTGACGCAAGCGCGAAGGAGGGCCTCCCGGCGCGGGAGGCCCTCCTTCGTGAAGCGGGAGCGGTGTCAGCTGGTGACGGTCCAGTCGAACTGGTCGCCGTACTGCTTCAGCCACTCGTCGACCGCGTCGGCTTCCTTGCCCTCGCCGTACTCGTTGACCACGAGGTCTTCGAGCGCACCGTACTGCTCGTCGTCGAGCTTGATCTTCTCGATCAGCTCGGCGGCCTCGGGGAACTCCTCGGCGAAGCCATCGGTGCCCAGGAAGTGCAGGCCCTCGGCCTTGCCCATCGCACCCTTCGGGTCCTCGAGGTCCTTCACGGGGAAGGCGTCGTTGGCCCAGAACGGACGCCACAGCGTCACGACGATGTCCTCCTGCTTGTCGGTCGCGGTCTTCAGCTCGGTGAGCATCGCCGCGGTCGACGAGGTGACGAGCTCGTACTCGCCGTCGAGACCGTACTCGGGCATCATCTTCTGCGTCTGGGCGGTGAGGCCCGCGCCGGGCTCGATGCCGTAGATCTTGCCGTCGAACTCGCCGCCCTTGCCCACGAGGTCTTCGATCGAGTTCAGCTCGGAGTACTCCGGAACCGCGAGGGTGAGCTTGGCGTTCTCGTAGTACTTGCCGAGGTCTTCGATGTCGTCACCGTACTTCTCCATGTAGGAAGCGTGGGTGAGTTCCGGCCACGCCGAAGGATAGATGTCGACGTCGCCCTGGGCGAGCCCGGTGTAGAGCGGGCCTGCCTCGGTGAGCGTCTTCATCTCGACCGTGTAGCCGATCTTCTCGAGCTGGTCCTGCAGCAGGTAGGCGGTGCTCAGCCCATCGGTCCACGAGGGCAGGAAGCCCAGCGTGATGGTGCCCTTGTCGTCGCCGCTGCCGTCGCCGCCGCCCGTGCCACCGGCGCCGTCGCTGCTGCAGCCCGCGAGGGTGAGCGCCGCTGCGGCGCCGAGTGCGGTGATTGCGAGGATCTTCTTCTTCATGTGATTTCTCTCTCTTGCGTTCCGTATGGGTGTTGTTCCGTAGGGGTGGAGCTTTCAGCGCACTCCGCCGCCGACGGCGTTGCGTCGCGGCGCGACCTCGGCGCGTTCCGCCGCAGCTGCGGCGTCCTGCTGCTCCGAGACCTCAGGAGTAGGAGCGGATGCTGTTCCGCCACCGTTTCCGCGCGGGGTGCGACGCCGCGCGAGCATGCCGAGCAGCGACGAGCGGTTCTCGCCCGGAGCTCCCAGCGCCGCGGTGACCCGGTCGAGGAAGACCGCGATCAACACGACACCGAGGCCGGCCTCGACGCCCTTGGGGATGTTGATGGTCGAGATCGCCTCGACCACCATCTTCCCGAGGCCGTCAGCTCCCGCCATTCCGGCGATGACCGCCATCGACAGGGCGAGCATGATGACCTGGTTGACGCCGGCCATGATGGTCGGCATCGCGAGCGGGAGCTGGATGCCGCGGAGGATCTGGCCCGGCTTCGCGCCGAACGCCTGACCGGCCTCGACGGTCTCGGAGTCGACACCGCGGATGCCCAGCTCGGTCAGACGCACACCTGGGGGCAGGGCGAAGATCACGGTCGCCACGAGGCCGGGCACCACGCCGATGCCGAAGAACACGATCGCCGGGATCAGGTACACGAAGGCCGGCATGGTCTGCATGAAGTCGAGCACGGGCTTGAGCACGGCGCGGACGGTGGCGTTGCGCGCCGACCAGATGCCCAGCGGCACGGCGATCAGCACCGCGATGATGGCGGCGACGAGCACGAGCGCCAGGGTCTGCATCGCGGGAACCCACAGGTCCATCCCGACGATCAGTCCGAACGACACGACCGTGCCGATCGCGAGCTGCCACGAGCGCACGACCCAGGCGATGAGCGCGGCGATCACGATGATGACCACGAAGTTCGGGGCGAGCAGGATGCTCGTGAGGCCGTCGACGAGGAAGCTCATCACGAACGAGATCACGTCGAGCAGACCGTCGAGGTTGTCCTTGACCCAGTCGACGACGGACTCGATCCAGGTTCCCACGGGGATGCGGAAGCCATCCATCAGCGCACCTCCTCCGTCTCGACCTGGGCTCCTGAGCTTGTCGAGGGGCCCGGGTCGGCGGTCCACCCGTCATCGAGCACCGCATCGATCTCGGCCTGCGGCATCGGCATCAGCGGAAGCGTGATCTCCTCGGTCGCGCCGGGTCCGGGACCGAGGGCGGCGAGCAGCGTCACGCGCGGGATCACCCCGACCAGACGGCCTTCGGCATCCGTGACCGCGAGCGGCAGGGGAGACTCGACGGCCGGCACGAACAGGTTCATCAGCACGTCGTCCTCCCGCACGCTCTGCAGCACGGGCTTGATGATCGAGTCGAGCGTGGTCGCTCCGTTGCGCACGAGCTTCACCGCGTCACGGTCGGTGACGACACCGATGAGCTGCCGGTCCTTGCCGACCACGTACGTGGCCGACATGTAGGCGTCGCGCATCTGACGCAGGGCGGTGCGGGGTCCCGCGGTGTGCGGCACGACGGGGCGCGGGCGCTCCATCACGTTGGCCGCGGTGAGCACGCGGGCACGGTCGACGTCCTGCACGAACTGCTCGACGTAGTCGTTGGCCGGGTCCATCAGGATGTCTTCCGGTGTGCCGATCTGCACGATGCGGCCGTCGCGCATCACGGCGATGCGGTCACCGAGGAACATGGCCTCGTTCAGGTCGTGCGTGATGAACACGATGGTCTTCTGGAGCTTCTGCTGCAGTTCGAGCAGCTGTTCCTGCATCTCGCGCCGGATCAGGGGGTCGAGCGCGCTGAACGCCTCGTCCATCAGCAGGATGTCGCTGTCGGCGGCGAGCGCGCGGGCGATGCCGACGCGCTGCTGCATACCGCCGGAGAGCTCGGACGGGAGCTTCTCGCCCTGTCCCTCGAGTCCGACCAGCGAGAGGATCTCCTCCGCCTTCGCCAGGCGATCGGCCTTCGGGGTGCCCTTGAGCTCGAGCGGGTAGGCGACGTTCGCGGCGACCGTACGGTGCGGCAGCAGGGCGAAGTGCTGGAATACCATCGAGATGCGGTCGCGACGGATCTCACGGAGTCGCGACGACGGGATACCGGTGATGGGGTCGCCGTTCACGGTGACGGTGCCGTCGGTGACGTCATGCAGCCCGTTGAGCATGCGGATGATGGTGGACTTGCCGGATCCCGACAGGCCCATGATGACGAAGATCTCCCCGCGGTTCACGGAGAAGCTGGCGTCGATGACCGCGGCGGTGCCGGCATCCGCGACGGCGGTTCGGCTCTCACCGGCCTTCAGCCGACGGACGGCGGCGTTCGGATTCTTACCGAAAACCTTGTACAGATTGCGCGCTTCGAGAGCGATTTCGGACACGTTTCCCCTGCGGCTCGCCTTCGGGTGGCTGAGCCTGCTTCGGTTACGCCCGGGTGATCCCCTCAAGGCCGTTCGACATGTCTGCTGTGGCGGCACGGACGGCGGATTTCGGATCCACCGCGATAGAGCATCGACCGTACGTCCACGCCTCTTCGCAGCACAGCTCATCGAAAGAAGGACGTGGTCGCGGACTGGTCTTCGGGCCGTCAGGCCCACAGACCAACGTAACGAAATGGCCGATCAGGGGCAAATCCCGGTCGCGCGGGGTGGCCTCGTTTCGGTGGCTGACCGGGGGATTGCACGGGTATTCAACAATCCCTCCCACGGTGGTTCCGCGGTCAGGAATCCGAGGTCTGCGCGCTCCGGATGCTGCGTGTGACGGTGAATTTCGGGGTGCGTTCGACCTGCTCGGTCGACCCCACCAGCCGGGTGAGTTCAGGGCGATAGGCGAGGGAGGAGTTGTACACCGTGAAGAGTTCTCCGCCGGGCCGGAGCACACGCGCCGCGGCCTCGAACAGCCGCGTCGCCGCTCCCGTGTGCACGCTCGCGCCGAGGTGGAACGGCGGGTTCAGGAGCACCACGTCGAAGGAGGCATCGGGAAGCGCGGAGCCGGCGTCGTCGTGGGTGACCGTGACCCTGTCGGCGACTCCGTTCGCAGCCGCCGTCGCGCGGGCGGATGCCACTGCAGCGGCAGACCGGTCGGTGGCCGTCACCTGCGCTTCGGGGTGCGCGAGGGCATAGGACACGGCGAGCGCACCGGTGCCGCAGCCGAGGTCGAGCACACGTCGGGACGCAGTGTCGTGAACGACTCCGGAAGGACGTCCATCTTCCGGCCCGCTCCGGTGCGAATCGCGCCGATCCGGGGCATTCTTGCCGAGTTGCGCACCGGTCAGGCCGAGCACCTCCAGCAGCACTCGGGTTCCGATGTCGAGGCGCGGCCCCGCGAACGCGCCTCCGTGGGCGACCAGCGTCAGCCCCTCGTGCTGCGCCGCCACCGGGAACGGCCGGTCCGCGGCGGCGGGGCGCGGCTCCGCGGCCACGATCAGTCGCGACTTCCGCTCGGCGCGTTGGGCCTGCACGTGCGCGAAGCTCCGCCCCAGCACCTCGTTCTGGCCGAGGGACATGTGCTTCACGCGGCCTCCGGCGACGAGCACCACGTCGGGAGCAGCCCAGCGGGCCACGGCGTCGGCGATCTCCTCGAGTTCCGCGAGCGACTTCGGCAGCTGCAGCAGCACCAGTTTCGCGCCGGTGAGCAGGTCGGCATCGAGCTCGTGCGGGTGGAACAGTCGGCCGAAACCCAGACCATCCGTCTCACGCTCGGCGGGTTGCCCCGCGACGTGCCCTGCCCCATTGAGGTCGTCTCCGTTTCGGCCGGAAGCACCCGCAAGCCCGAGCTCTTCCGCATTGCGCTGCAGTGCCAGGCGACCGGTCGCGAGGTCCTGATGCACCCGGATGCCGTGGCGCCCTCCCGCGGCAAGAGCGAGCGTGATCGCGCCGTACTCGTCGCCGATGACGACCGTCTCGGAGCCGTCCACGTCGAGCGCGAGCGCCCGTTCCACGAGCAGCAGGTCGGTCGCGTCATATGCCTGCAGGTTGTCCGCCTCGACGTCGGGCCAGCGGCGCAGGCGACTGTAGGGGAACTCCGGCACCAGCCCACTGTACGCGGGCGTCGTAAGGATTTCGCATGTGTTGTTTTCGCCCGATTCACGACTTTGTGAATCGGGCGTACGCTCCCGCGCATGACCACCGTCATCGCCACCCGCAATCTCACGAAGCACTACGGCCACACGCACGCACTCGACGGCCTCGATCTCACCGTCGAGCAGGGCCAGGTGCACGGGTTCCTCGGCCCGAACGGCGCGGGCAAGTCGACCACCATCCGCATCCTCCTCGGCCTCGCGCGGCGCACCGGGGGTGAGGTCGAGGTCTTCGGCGAAGACCCCTGGGATCGCGCCGTCGACCTGCATCGACGCATCGCCTACGTGCCAGGAGACGTCAGCGTCTGGCCGAACCTGTCCGGGGGCGAGGCCGTCGACCTGCTCGCACGACTGCGCGGCGCCCGCGCGAAGGACGCCGCCTACCAGCACGAGAAGAAGCGCCTGATGGACGCGTTCCAGTTCGACCCGCGCAAGAAGGGCCGCGCCTACTCGAAGGGCAATCGGCAGAAGGTCGCTCTGATCGCGGCGTTCGCCGTGCCTGCCGACCTCTACATCCTCGATGAGCCGACCAGCGGACTCGATCCCCTGATGGCGGTCATCTTCCAGCGTGAAGTGGCCCGCGCCCACGCGAACGGCGCGACCGTGCTGCTGTCGAGCCACATCATGAGCGAGGTCGAGCAGCTGTGCGACCGGGTGTCGATCATCCGCGCGGGCCGCGTCGTGGAGGCGGGAACCCTGGCGGAGCTGCGTCACCTCACCCGCAGCGACGTGTCGTTCGCCTCCGCCGGCGCCACCCTCGAACAGGTCGGCCGCATCCCGGACGTGCACGACCCCGTGCAGCAGGGCGACCGCATCCGCCTCTCCGTCGACAGCGATCGCACGGCGACGGTTCTCCCCGCACTCGCCACCCTCGGCATCAGCGACCTCCGCGTCGCCCCGCCCTCGCTCGAGGAGCTGTTCCTGCGCCACTACGGCGATGACCTCGCCGGCCTCGAAGCGGCCGAAGACGGCGAGGCGGAGCACGAAGTGCCTTCCACCCGCCGCGCGCTGAAGGACCGTGCGTGATGACCACGTTCGGCGTGCTGCTGAGACAGCGACTGCGCCGCGATCGGCTGCAGCTCGCGCTGTGGATCGTCGGTACGGCCCTGATGGCCTTCGCCGGATACGCCGGTGTCAGCCAGTCGTACTCGACTCTTGCCGACCGGCAGAACATCCTCGCCGCCGCGCTCGCGAATCCGGTGATCCTGATGTTCCGCGGGCTGCCGTCCGGCACGTCCGAAGGGGCGTTCCTGGCTTTCGAGGTGCTGCCGTGGCTGGCGTTCCTCGCCGCCCTCATGAGCACATTCCTCGCCGTGCGGCACACCCGGGGCGACGAGGAGGCGGGACGGGCTGAGCTCGTCTGGGCCACCCCCGCCGGGCGCCGCCTTCCGACGGTCGCGACGATCGCGCACGGGGTCCTCGCGAACGTCGCCCTGGCCCTGCTCACGGTGCTCGCGCTGGTCGCCACCGGCCTTCCGCTCGCAGGATCGGTCCTGGCGGGGGCCGCAGCGGCGTCCTGCGGCATCGCGTTCCTCGGCGTCGGCCTCCTCGCGGCGCAGCTTCTGCGCACCTCTCGAGGCGCGAACTCCCTGACGGTCTGGGCGCTCGTGGCGATGTTCCTGATCCGCGGCATCGGCAACGCGGCGGGCACCCCGAGCGACGATCTCACCCGCATGACGAGCGCGTGGCCGGCGTGGCTGTCCCCCTTCGGGTGGGTGGAGCAGTCCCGCCCCTACGACTCCGACCTGGTCTGGCCGGTGCTGCTCGGCCTAGCCTTCGGACTCGTGCTCGCCGGCGCATCCGTCGCTCTGCAGTCGATGCGAGACTTCGATGCGAGTTTCGTCGCGGAGCGCCCCGGCAGGGTCTCGGCACGGCCCGCGCTCGCCTCGCCGCATGCCCTGGTGTGGCGGCTCACGTCCAGGGCGATCGTGGGGTGGGCGGTCGGCGGAGCGATCACCGGCATCCTCGCCACCACCCTGAGCGGACTGGTCGACCGGATCTCGGGCGAGAACCCGGCCGTGGCCGACATCCTGACCAAGATCGGCGGAGCGACAGGCGGGCTCGACGAGGTCGTGGTCACCGTGTTCTTCACCCTTCTCGGCATCCTCGCCGCGTGCTGCGCCGTGCAGATCGTGGTGCGCGCACGGCAGGAGGAGGCGCACGGCACAGCCGAGGCCGTGCTGGCGACCCCGGTCGGTCGTGTGCGCTGGCTCGCCGACTACGTGATCGTCGGCGTGGTCGCGGTGCTGATCGTGGTCGCCGCCGCGGTGCTCGCCGGGTGGGTCGGCATCCGGGTGAACGGCGGCGCTGAATCGCTGTACCGCATCGTGGCGGTGGCGGGGCTCGGCCAGGCGTTCGCCGCATCGGTCTTCGCCGTCCTCACCGCGCTCGTCTTCGTGCTGCTCCCCCGCGCGACGACGGCCGTATCGTGGAGCCTCGTCCTGCTGGCGACCCTGTTCGGGATGTTCGGTCCGTTGTTCGGACTGCCGGAATGGACGATGAACCTCTCGCCCTTCGGGGTGACCCCGGTGGTGGACGGCAGCGGCGTGGATGTGCGCGGCCTGTGGTGGCTCGTGCTCGCCCTGGTCGCGGGAGGCGCAGGAGCCCTGACCCTGATGCGACGCCGTGAGCTCGCCCCCGGAGCCTAGGAGGAGCACGATGCCTGACGACCGCGACGCACCCTCGCCCGACTCCCACCGCGGGACGGAACCCGCCGAGCAGGCCGCCGCCATGATGACCGCCGCCGGGATGCCGCGGATGCCTGCGCGCGTGATGATGGCGCTGATCGCCGCTCCCGGGGGCGGGTACACGGCCGCGCAGCTCGGCGAGCGTCTGGGCGTCTCGGCCGCTGCCGTCTCCGGCGCGGTGCGCTACCTGCAGCAGCTGCACTTCATCCAGCGTCGATCGCGCCCCGGCGACCGGCGCGACCGCTACGAGTTCGTGCACGATCCGTTCTACAGCTCGATCGTCGGGAACATGCCGGTGTACTCGCGCCTTTCCGAGTACATCGACGAGATCGCCGCGGAGCACGACGACGATCAGGGCGCCCACGACCGCGCGATCGAGCTCGCCGAGTTCTTCCGCTTCCTCTCCACCCGCATGCTGCAGATCGTCGAGGACTGGCGCGCCCTCCGCCGCGACTCCTGACCCTCGTCCCACTCCCCCACCCACACCCACACCCACACCCACACCCACACCCACACGCACACCCGCACCCGCGCCCGCGCACTCCTGCCAAAACGGAGACCATTCGTCCGCGCCCGGCGTGTCTCCCCGGAGGCGGATACCAACGCGCCGAGCGGGCACCGGATGGTCTGGGTTTTGGCACCAGCGACGAGCCCCTTGACACCCGCGTGAGTTATATGGTTACTTAGTCAAGTAACTAACCCACGAACCACGCGGAGGACTCGTGATCGAAGAAGGCAAGCCGCTCTTCCTCCAGATCGCCGAGCAGATCGAGGACTCGATCGTCGACGGCACACTCAGCGAGGAGGCGCAGGCTCCTTCCACCAACGAGCTCGCCGCGTTCTACCGGATCAATCCCGCCACCGCAGCGAAGGGAGTCGCCATGCTCACCGACAAGGGAGTGCTCTACAAGCGCCGAGGCATCGGCATGTTCGTCGCCGACGGTGCCAGGGAGCTGCTCCTCGGCGAGCGCCGCGCCGCGTTCGCCGATCGCTACATCGACCCGCTCCTCGCCGAAGCCCGCACGCTCGGGCTGGGCGCGGAAGATCTCGCGGCACTGCTCAGGCAGCGCGCCGCACTGACCATCGACGCAGAAGGGAAGACCCCCGCATGACCGCCGTCATCGAGGTGCAGAACCTCACCAAGCGCTACAAGGAGAAGCGAGCACTCGACAACGTGTCGCTCGCCATCGAGGGAGACGCGATCTACGGCCTCCTCGGCCGGAACGGTGCAGGCAAGACCACGCTCATGTCCATCCTCACCGCGCAGAACTTCGAATCATCCGGAACCATCAAGGTCTTCGGCGAGCACCCGTACGAGAACGCGCACGTGCTCAGTCGGATCTGCTTCGTCCGCGAGAGCCAGAAGTATCCGGACGACGCGTACCCCAAGCACGCTTTCAAGGCTGCGAGCCTGTTCTTCCCGAACTGGGACCAGGCGCTCGCCGACGAGCTCATCGCCGAGTTCCAGCTGCCGATGAAGCAGACGATCAAGAAGCTCTCGCGCGGCCAGCTGTCCGCGGTCGGGGTCATCATCGGTCTCGCCTCGCGCGCCGAGATCACCTTCTTCGACGAGCCGTATCTCGGTCTCGACGCGGTCGCCAGACAGATCTTCTACGACCGACTGGTGGAGGACTATGCGGAGCATCCGCGCACGATCATCCTGTCCTCGCACCTGATCGACGAGGTGTCGAACCTCATCGAGAAGGTCATCGTGATCGACGATGGGCGCATCCTGCTCAACGAAGACACGGATGCGGTCCGCGAACGCGCCGTGACCGTGGTGGGCGACGCCGCCAAGGTCGATGCCTGGGTGGGTGCGCGGGAAGTGCTGCACCGGGAGTCGCTCGGCCGGGTCGCGTCGGTCACCGTCCTCGGTGCCGTGTCGTCGGAGGATCGCGCCGAGATCACCGCGTCAGGACTCGACCTCGCACCCGTCTCGCTGCAGCAGCTGGTCGTGCGGCTCACGCAGAAGGTCGCGACCGATTCCACGAGAGAGAACGCAGCGAAAGAGGAGGTGCGCTGATGCGACGCACATTCAACGTCGTCCGCCTGCAGCTGATCAACAAGGGCACCTTCGTCTGGTACCCGCTGATCATCCTCGCGGCTGCCGTCGTGATCTCGATCATCATCTACGCGATGATCCCGGTCGACACCCCCAAGTACGGCGGCGGAGGCCAAGCGCCCCTCTGGTACTTCTTCGCGATCGGCATGTCGGCGATGACCCTGACCTTCCCGTTCTCGCAGGCCATGAGCATCACCCGCAGGGAGTTCTTCTTCGGCACGATGCTCACGGCAGTCCTCGGCAGCGCCCTCATGGGAATCCTGTTCCTGATCGGCGGCGGCATCGAGGTCGCCACGAACGGCTACGGCGTGAACGGCTACGTCTTCTACCTGCCGTGGCTGTGGGACGCCGGGCCCCTCGGCGCCTTCGTCGTCTACTTCACACTCGCCCTGTTCTTCTTCGTGCTCGGGTTCACGGGCGCGACGATCTACAAGAGCTGGGGGCAGCTGGTCCTGCTCATCGTGGGCATCGGGCTGGCGCTGGTGCTCATCGGCCTCGTCTTCCTGGCGACCCGGCTCGACCTGTGGAACCACGTCGGCGCCGCGATCATGGACCTCGGGGCGGTGGGACTGGCGCTGTGGGGTCTCGTGCTCACCGCGGTCTTCACGGGAGTGTCGTTCCTCGCGTTCCGCAGGACCATCCCCTGATCCTCCGCGAGAGAACACGAATGCCGCGACCGCACTCCCCGTGCGGTCGCGGCATCGTGGCTTTCGTCAGCGGATCCCCCTAGCCTCGGAGCACGGCGGAAGCAACCGGGTGCCGAAGAGCCGCGACGGTCACTACGCTCGGTGCGCGTGAAGATCCCTCCCCGTCTGCGGGCCCGCCGTTCGGGTGTCGCCCGCTCGCTGCATGAAGCAGTGCTCCCCGCGCGGCTCCTGCTCGTCGCGAAGACGATGCTCGCGGTCGGGCTGGCCTGGGCGATCGCACCGCACATGCCCGGTGTCACCGACGAGTACCCCTACTACGCTCCGCTCGGCGCGCTGGTGAGCATGTATCCGACCTTGATGGGCTCGGCGAGATCGAGTCTGCAGACCTTGCTCGGGCTGGCCACCGGAATCGGCCTGGCGACCCTCATCGTGATCACCGTGGGCCCGACGTGGTGGTCGATCCCTCTCGTCGTCGGGCTCGGCGTGCTCGTCTCGGGAACGGGATGGTTCGGCGTCGGTCGCGAGTACGTGCCGATGGCCGCCCTCTTCGTGCTGATCATCGGCGGGCAGAAAGCCGACGACTACTCGCTCGGGTATCTGACGCAGATGGCGGTCGGGGTGGTCGTCGGCCTGGTGGTGAACCTGGTCATCGCGCCGGCGCCGCTCACCTTGGCAGCGGCCGGACGGGTGGCCGACTTCCGCGAGCAGCTGGCCGCGCATCTGCACGACATCGGCTCGGCGGTCTCGGAGTCGTGGCCTCCCGAGCACGAGCAGTGGGCTGATGACGCGGCCTCGCTGGCCGATACCTCCTCGGAGTTGAGGGCGGCCCTGACCGAAGCGGAGGAGAGTCGCCGCGGCAATCCTCGCGCCAAGGGACACCGCTCATGGATCCAGCAGAGCCACGATGAGCTCGCCGCCCTCGATCGCATCGGCCACCTCATCCGCGACATCGCCGACGAGATCGCCGACACCATCTGGGAGCGGCCGGCAGGGCTCGCGCTCGACCCCGCCCTCCCGGGTCCGCTGTCGGCCGCGTGCCATGCGGTGGCCGAGGTGATCGCGCACGGCGATGCCTCCTCGAGCGAGGATCACCGCGTGCGCGCCGAGGCGGCGCGGGCGATCCGGCTGCTCCTCGAGACCGTCGACGACCGCACGGTCGACGTCCGACGATCGATGGGTCCGGGAGTGCTCACCGCGATGCACCTGCGACGCATCCTGATCCTGAGCGGTACAGGCTCCCCCTCCGAGAAGAGGGAAGAGGAGGTCGAGTAGCCGCGTCAGATGGTGTCGTCGGCGGCGATCACATCCACCTGCCAATAGCGGCCATCGGGGTCGGTGTCATCGTGCGCATCGTCGGCAGCGCTCATCACGTCGTTGATCTTCACCATCAGGTCGTCGAACTCGGCCTCGGTCAGCCGCATCGTGCGCTGGGTGAAGGCGGCGTGCACCTCTGCCGTGCGACCGGCGACGTATTCGGGAGTCCAGGCGGTCACGCGGCGCATCAGGTCGTGGTGATCCTCGACCAGCGCGGCGATCACGGCGCTGCCGAGCTCCTCGTCGGCGACCGGACTCTCCGGGCCGCCCACATTGAGGGGACCCTTGTGCCCCGTCCAGACGCGGTCGCGCCGATCGCGGGCCTTCTCCGGTGCCTCTTCGATCAGCCCGGCATCGGCGAGGGCGCGCAGGTGGAAGCTGGCACTGTTCGCCGGCACGCCCAGTTCCGCGGCGATGTCGGCTGCGCGGAGGAAGTCCCGCCGGGCGAAGAGGCGGATCATCCGGCGCCGAAGCGGGTGCGAGTAGGCCTTCAGCATGGCCGATGTCATCCAGGCGGGGTCATCGCGCGCGCTTTTCGTGCGATCCTCCGTCATCCCCCGATCCTACCCGCACTTCCAATTGCGCAATAAGCCTTGCGCAATACTTCTTGCGCATCTAATCTCGACGCATGACCACCCTCACCGAGCCTCATCGCCTGTGGCGGAACACGCGCTACCTCACCTGGTTGGTGAGCGATACGAGCAAGGGGCTCGCCGGCGCGCTCTTCGCCTTCGCGATCCCCCTGCTCGCTCTGATCGTGACGAACGACCCCGCTCAGGCGGGCATCATCGGCGGGGTCGGGATGGCGGCCCGACTCCTCACGACCCTTGCGGGCGGCGTGCTGGCCGACCGCCATCGCCGTATCGCGCTGATGCTCCTCGGCTCGCTCATCGGCATCGTGCTGGCTGGCGGCTTCACGCTTCTCGCCCTGGGGGACGCCCTGACCTTCGGGTCGTTGCTCGTGGTCGACGTGCTGCTCGCCGCACGCAGCGGACTCTTCGACGTTGCGGGCGAGAGCGCCATCAAGGAGATCGTTCCCGACGACGCGATGGGGCGCGCACAGGCCGCGAATCAGGGGCGCGATGCCGCTCTCCAACTGGCGGGTGGTCCGCTCGGTGGTCTGCTCCTCGGCGTCGGCGGCTGGCTCGTCGGCGTGGTCATGACCCTGTGCCACGTGATCGCGGCCCTGACCGCGTGGATGCTGGGGCGTCAGGCGCGTCGCGCCGGAGTGGTCGATGCGGGCGAAAACCCAGACCACCTGCGTGCTGCGCGGCGCGTCGAGCCCGAACACGCCGCGGACACGGCGGATGGTCTGGGTTTCGGCACCTCGACGACCCCGCCCGCGGCGAAGCCCGACGCGTGGAAGGAGCTCCGCGAGGGGTTCGGGTGGCTGCTCTCCCGTCCCGACCTCGGCGGGGTGCTGCTCATCACGACGGTCATCAACCTCGGCTTCAACGCCACGATCACCACCATCATCTACGCCCTCCAACAGGAAGGACATTCGGAGCTTCTCATCGGCGCCCTGAGCGCGTCGATCGGCGCCGTGATGCTCGCGGGAGCCGTGGTGGCCCCTCTGCTCATCCCGCGCATCAAGGCCGGAATCCTGGCGATCGCGGGGCTCTCCGTGATCTCGGCAGGTGCCATCGTGCTGTCGGTGGTCACCGACCCGCTGATCATCGCCGTGGTGCTCGGCGTCTCGGTACTGCTGGTCCCGGCGCTCAATGCCGGCATGATGGGCTACTTCATGGTCGCGACCCCGAGCCACCTGCTGGGGCGTGCCAACAGCGCTGCCGGTGTTCTCGGCATGGGCGCGATGCCGCTGGCACCACTCATCGCCGGCTTCGGCCTCGCCTGGATCGGCCGGGAGTGGACCATCCTGGTGTGCGCAGCGCTCTGCCTCGTCGCCGTGGCGATGGCCCTCGGCAACCGGGCGCTGCGCGCTCTGCCCGTCGAGTCCCGCTGGGCCGAGCACGCGAAGCAGTACGAGAGGGCCTGAGCTCCCGGGAGAAGGCGGTCGGCGCTAGAGCGCTCCGGTCAGCGCGGCGATCCCCGCCAACAGGGACACGAGAGCCAGCACGAGCGCGACCGCGATGAGGACGGCATGCACCTTGAGGAACGCCGTGGCCTTGCCGTTCTCGTCCCGCGCGCGGGGGTCTTTGGACACGCGCTTGTAGAACTGCGGCCAGACCAGAACGTTGAAGGCGGCGTTGAGGAACAGCACGATGGCGAGGGGGATCACCCCTCAACGGTATCGACTTCGTCTATGGGCCTCCCCGCACGATCATCCGCGCGGATTCTTGGATGCAGACATGTATCAGAAAGCCCTTGCCGCGCTCCTGGTAGGTGTGATCACAATGGGCTTCATGATCGACGGTGCACCCGGCACCGCTCACGATCCTGCCTCGGACGACGGGCGCGCACGCTGGGAGCGCGCCGCGGATCTGTTCGACGCATGGCGCGAGAGCGACAGCCGCGCGATGGACGAGCTCGTACGGCTGATGACGCCCGTGCTCTGGCACGTCGTGCGCGCCTATGGGCTGGAGCGCACGCTCGCCGAAGACGTCGTGCAGACCACCTGGCTGCGACTCGTCCGCGGCCACGACTCGATCAGCGACTCACGGGCCGTATCGGCCTGGCTCACGACCACCGCCCGCCGGGAGGCCTGGAAAGTCGCGAAAGCGCACGGCAAGGTCGACACGACCGAAGCGGATGACCTCGACACGCTGCTGCCCGAACAGGCGTCGGCCGAAGAGCACGCCACCCTCGGCGACGAGAACCGGCGACTGTGGGCGGCCGTGCGCCGTCTGAACGAGCGCTGCCAGAAGCTGCTGCGAGTGATCGCCTTCGAGGATCGTCCGGACTACGCCCGCATCGCCAGCGACCTCGCCATGCCCGTCGGCAGCATCGGCCCCACTCGGAACCGGTGCCTCGCCAAACTACGCGCCCTGCTGGACGCGCCACCGACAGCGCAGGCAGGGGGATTCGCATGACCGAGAACGAGGACGCCCAGATGTTCGCCCGGCTCCGCTCCCTGTGGAGCGAGGTCGATCCGATGCCCGCCGGCCTCATCGACCGCATGGTCGCCGCAGTCGCCGCCGACGGCCTGAACCGTGAATACGCGCTGCTCACGCTGGTCGAAGGACAGTTGGGCGCGGTGCGGGGCGAGGCCGACGCGCTCACCCTGCAGTTCAGCGACGGATCGACGAGCATCCTGCTGCACGTGACGACGACGGCTTCCGGACGCCGCCGCGTCGACGGCTGGGTCGACACCGCAGCCGCCGAGATCGTCCTGACCCAGGGCGAGAAGACCAGGTCGATCACGCCGGAGGAGACCGGACGCTTCGTGTTCGACGACGTCCCGCCCGGCCTCACGCGCGTTCAGCTGACCACCGTGATCGGGGACGAGACGCGCACACTGGCGACCCCGCAGTTCGAGCTGTGACCACGGGCGCCGCCCGTCGATGAAGACGCGGGTCCACCCGCAGGAAGAGGATGACGCATGGATCAGCCCAAGGGATGGACCTGGCAGGACCGCGCGGAGGGATCGATCCGACGGGGCACGGCGCTCGACCCGAGCACGGAGCCGGTGGACGGTATCCGTGCGTTTCCGACGGCGTACCTGCCTGAACGCCTGCTGATCACCCGCGCTCTCGGCGATGAGGAGGCCTACGACCGGGAGGTGCGCACGCTCCGCGACGCGGCGGACACGTTCGGCTGGCAGCTCGAGATCGAGGACGACACCCGCTCAGCGGTCGACGGCGAACTCGTGCCGGGAGTTCCCGGTTTCCTGCGCGCTCGGCTGCGCACGCCGGACGAGCCGGTGCGCGGTGAATCGCCCGTCGCACCGGATGCCTGGCGCGTGCTCCAGCGCGCACGCCGCATGTCCCGCTCGACGATGCCGCGCACGAGCCTCGACCACGTGCTCTCCATCGATCCGGTCGGGCTCAATCCGTTCACCAGGACGAACCCGTTCACCCGCACCAATCCGTTCACCCGCACCAACCCGGTGCGCGGTGCGGGTGGCGCCGGCGGCAGCGACGACTACCTCGAGCCCGGACGCGGAGCACGACAGCCGGTGACCTGGGTGGGGCCTGCGCCCGTGCGCGGTCCCAGCCCCAAGCGCGGACGACGACCCGTCGTCGCTGTACTCGACACCGGCTGCGGCGAGCACGCCTGGCTTCCCGCTGACATCGTCACCCGCACCGTCGACCTCGACGGCGTGCCGGTCGGGCTGACCGATGACGCCGATCCGGAGCGCTACCCCGACCTGTACGGGCAGCTCGACGGGGAGATCGACGCGGTCGCGGGACACGGCACCTTCATCGCGGGCATCGTCCGACAGGCGGCTCCGGACGCCGACGTCCTCTCGATCCGGGTCGCGGGGGCGCTCGGCGTCGTGGACGAGAGCACGCTCCTCGAGACGGTCGCCCAGGTCGTGACGCTGCTGGTGCGCCACCGCGAGAACCCGAAGACGGGCTTCCCGATCGATGTGCTGAACCTGTCGCTCAGCTACTACCACGAGACGCCGACCGACGGACTGTTCAGCCTCACGCTCTACCAGCTGCTCGCCAAGGCACGCGAACTCGGCTGCGTCGTGGTGTGCTCCGCGGGGAACGACGCGATCGATCGCCCCTCCTTCCCGGCATCCCTGTGGCCATGGCCGGGCGCGGACAACGGCATCCGCCGGGACAAGGACGCGCCGCTCGTCTCCGTCGGAGCGTTGAATCCTTCCGGCCAGTCGGTCGCCCTGTTCTCGAACATCGGTCCGTGGGTGCAGGCCTACGCACCCGGAGCGGCGGTGGTGAGCACCTCGCCCGCGTTCGTGGGAGGCGCCCAGGCGGCGACGAGGGCCGACGTCGAAGGTCTGCGCCGTGAGACGATCGACCCCGACGATTACCGCGGGGGCTTCGCGGTGTGGAGCGGTACGTCGTTCTCGGCACCGTATGTCGCGGCGCGGGTCGCCGCGCAGCTCGGTACGGTGCCGGTCGGCGGAGCGACCCCCAGCGCTGCGGCGAAGGCGGTCGCCGCCGTCCTGAAGTCGCTGCCGAGCCCGATCGATCCCGTCTGACGCACCCCGGGACGAGCCGTCCGTACCGATGCGGGCGGCTCGTCCTGGTGCCAGGCGGCTGCCCGGGGCGCCCGGCGGTGCACCTGCAGGACGAATGCACGAATGCCGGATCAGGACGCGGCGCGTCATCCGACGAATGAACTTTCTCCCGGCGAGTGTCGCGCTCGATCCGCGCTCTTCCCCGCAGCCCTGGAGCACGGCATCCTGGAGGGATGCCCCTGTCCGCGATCGAGCTGCACCGGCGCGGAGTCGAGGCGGCGAACGCCCGGCGGTTCGCGCAGGCGCGGCGCGCCCTCGGCGCGGCGTCCGTCCGCGCCGACGACCCCGATCTCCGCGCACGCATCGACGGCACGGTCGCCTACGTCCTCGCGCAGACGGGGGAGCCGGCAGCCGCCGAACAGCTGTGCCGCGAAGCGCTCGGCCGGCCCGGTCTGCGGAGCGAGACCATCGCGGTGCTCAGCGGACAGCTCGGCACACTGCTCATGCACGGTGGTCGGCTGGCCGAGGCGGAGATCGAACTCAGCCGTGCGATCGACACGATCAGCGCGATCGGAGACGAGACCACCGAGCTCGCCAACTGCCTGATGAACCGCTCGGTGGTGCGGATGCAGCAGCGCGAACTCGAGACCTGCATCGAGGATCTGCAGCGTGCGGTGGCCGTGTACGAGGCGAACGACGACGAGGAGCCACTCGCCGAGGCCAGGCACAACCTCGGGTACGCGGCCCTGCTCGGAGGAGACCTCGTCACCGCGCTCACGCTCATGACACGTTCCCGCCCGACGCTCGCCGCGATCAGCGATCTCGCTGCAGCCATCAGCGACCTCGATCGCGCGGAGGTGCTGCGCGACGCGGGACTCACGACCGAGGCCGAAGCACTCCTCGAGCAGGTCGCCGCCCAGTTCGGTACCCAACGGATGCGACAGGCCAGAGGCGAGTCGGAGTTTCATCTGGCTCGCTCTCTCCTGCGTCATGATTTTGCCGCAGCCGAACGCGCAGCACGCACCGCGGCGCGACGCTTCACCGCGCTCGCGAACGACGGGTGGGCGGCCCGGGCAGAGGCGGTGCGGCTGGAGGCGCAGCAGCGAGCGAAGCCGCATCTCCGCATCGACGACGCGGCGTTCGCGCGGACGGCGAAAGCCCTCGAACGGAGCGGCTTCCACACCGAGGCCACGGGGCTGCGGCTGAGTGCACGCCGTGATGGCTCCGGCCGCCTGCCGCGAATCGCCGACACCGCCCCGACACCGCTGCGCATCCGCGCCCAGGAGGTGCGTGCCGCGCGCGCCGCGGCTGCCGGCCGTGACCGCGACGCCCTGCGCGCCGCCGCCGACGGCCTCGAGCTGCTCACCGCCTGGCAGCAGGCGTTCGGCGCCCTCGACCTCCAGGCCTCCGTCGCGATGCACGGCAGCGATCTGATGTTCGCGGGGCTCTCCGCTGCGGCGCGATTGCGCGACCCCGCCACGCTGTTCGAGTGGTCCGAGCGTGCGCGCCACCTCAGCCAGCAGGTCGCCCCGGTGCGACCCCCACACGATGAGTCGCTCGCGGTGGACCTGGCCGAGCTGCGGATGCTGCGCGCCGAGCTGGCCGGGGGCGACTGGACGACGGATGCCAGAGTGCGGGAACTGCGCGACAGGGTACGCGAGCGGCAGTGGGCGGCGACGGGCTCCGGCGGCACCAGAGAGCGGCTCGGGCTCGCGGAGGCAACGGCGCTGCTCGCCCCCGACCTGGCGGTCCTGTCATACATCTTCACCGGATCCGACCTGCAGGCCGTGGTCGCGACATCGGCCGGCGCGACCATCGTCGACCTGTCGTGGCGGCGGGTGCAGACGGCGCTCGACGGCCTCCGCGCCGATCTCGATATGGCCGCGCTGACGCGCGGGGGACTGATGGGCGCGGTCACCGAGCGGGCGCTCACCTCACGGCTGGCGGTCCTCGACGCGGAGCTGCTCGACCCGGTGAGGTCCGCCGCGCCGTCCGCAGCGCGCTTCGCGATCACGGTGCCCGGTGTGCTCGGCGGCGTTCCCTGGGCGATGCTCCCCGGAATCTCCGGCGTCCCCTTCACCCTCGCGACGTCGGCCTCCCGCCTGCTGGGCGTCCCCTCTCGCACGACGACGGCACCGTCGATGATCGGCTTCGCCGCCGGGCCCCGGGTAGCGCGCGCCGCCGACGAGATCGAGCGCGCGGCGGCGACCTGGCGGGGAACCGGCCGCACTCCGCGAATCCTGGTGCCTTCGGACGCGACGGTCGCCGCCGTCACCGAGCTCGCAGCGGCCACCGACGTGCTCCACATCGCGGCTCACGGCAGGCACGCGGTGGACAACCCGCTGTTCTCCGGTTTCGAGCTCGCGGACGGCGTGCTGTTCGGCTACGACGTCGACCTGATCCCGAAGGTCCCGTCGACCGTGATCCTGTCGGCGTGCGAGCTCGGGCGCTCCTCGGTGCGGTGGGGCGAAGAGGCGTTGGGCATGACGCGGGTGTGGTTGCACGCGGGTGCCGACTGCGTGATCGCCGCCCCCGTCGCCGTTCCGGATGACGTCGCGGCCGAGCTCCTCAGCGCCGTGCACACCGGCCTGTCCGAAGGTGCCGCACCGGCCGTCGCGCTCGCGCGGGCATCGGCCGAGACCGGCCTGAGCGCCCCGTTCCAGTGCCACGGCAGCGGATTCTGAAACTTTTCCTCCATTCGATGTATCAGAAGGGAGGCCGCTCGCTCCTGTTCTTCGGAAGGTGCCATGCGAAGGGCCTCGAAGGGAGAGGCGCGAGGGAGGCGCAGTCGGATCTGGGGATCATGCGCACTGGGGAGCGCGAACACGACACGGACACCATCTGCTCGAGGATGATGCGGCAGGCCGCCGCGGCACCCTCAGAGGGCCTCGACGATCTGGGGACGTCGGGGCCCTTGGGGTGTGCCGGGGGAGCGACGCTCCTCAGAGCTCGAGGAAGTCGCCGAGCCAGACGCGTACCGAGGCCATGCATTCCTCCGTGACCTCACCTGCCGTCCCCGTGAGGCGGTCGCGGGAAAGCGTGCGAGGTTGCTCGGTCATGATCCACGACGGCCGGTCCAGTCCGCTCGGCCCGTCCACGACGACGTGATTCGGCCAGCCCCGGTCGGTCGTCGTGATCGGCAGCACGATGGCCAGCGTGGTCACGGCATCCAAGTATCCAGCCGAGGCCACGGCTTCTGCAGCATGCGATTGCTTGTCGGCCGCAGCCGTCCGTTCGATCGCATGCTTCAGCGACTGCAGTCTCCGACGGCGGTCCTCCGCGTCGGCAAGGTGAGCGAGATGCGCACCGAGAGTGAGACCGTCACGCGCGGCCTGCTCCTTCAGCCGGTCGCAGGTCGTCGCTCACCTTGATCGTCGTAGTCATACTTTGAGTATGACCGCGCTCCGTGCGGCGGCGTCAGGCGACCAGCACCGCGTATCCAGCCGCGCGGAGCGCTGCGAGCACCTCGGTGTCAGCCCCGGCGTCGGTGATCACGGTCGGGAAGAGCTCGACGCCGCCGACGGTCGAGAACGCCTCGACGCCGAGCTTGCTGCCGTCGGTCACCACGACCGCTCGGCGCGCGCGTTCGGCCATCATCCGGTTCACCGCGGCCTCGCGCTCGTCCTGTGTGGTCGCACCGGCGACGGCGTCCATCCCGTTCACACCGATGAAGGCGATGTCGAGCCGCACTCCGCGCAGCAGCTGCTCCACGAACGGACCGACCAGTTCGTAGCTGCGCGAGTGGATGACGCCACCGGTGACGACCACCTTGATGTCGGGGCGCGTGGCGAGCTGGGCAGCGATGTTCACGGCATTCGTCACCACGGTGATGCCACCGCTCCCCGCGAGGTCGTCCCGTGCGGCCAAGGCAGCGGCGATCGCGGTCGTGGTCGTGCCGCCGGAGAGCCCGACCACCATGCCGGGTGCGACCAGGCCGGCGGCGGTCTGCGCGATGCTGGCCTTCTCATGCGTGCGCAGGTGGCTCTTGTAGCGGATGGGCAGTTCATAGGCGACCGTCTGCGCTACCGCACCGCCATGCGTCCGGGTGAGCAGGCGCTGCTCGGCGAGCGTGTCGAGGTCGCGACGCGTGGTCGCCGACGAAGCCTCGAACTCCTCGACGAGCTCTTCGACCGTCACCTCGCCCTTCGCAGCCAGCAGGTCGAGGATCGCGTTCAGCCGGGCGGCCCGCTTCATCAGGCCACGGCTTCCGTCGTCTGCAACGCGAACAGCCGGAGCATGCGCGCGGCTTCGTCCGCGAGGGCATCGCGGGCCGGCGCGAGGTACTTGCGGGAGTCGACCAGGCGCTCGTCCGCGTCGAGCTTCTCGCGGACGGCGCGCGTGAAGTAGCCGTTCAGGTGCGTGGAGACGTTGATCTTGGTCATGCCGGCTCGCACGGCATCGGCGATCACGGCATCCGCGACACCGGACGATCCGTGCAGCACCAGCGGCACGGGGAGAGCCTCGTGAAGGCGCCCGATCAGGTCGAGGTCGAGAGAGGCGGTGCGGTCGGTCATCGCGTGCGAAGAGCCCACCGCGACCGCGAGAGCATCCACTCCCGTCGCTGCCACGAATGCCCGCGCCTCGTCGGGGTCGGTGCGCACACCGGGCGCATGGGCTCCGTCCTTGCCCCCAACCTCGCCGAGCTCACCCTCGACGTACACGCCGGCCTCGTGCGCACGCGCCGCGACCGCCGCCGTGAGCGCCACGTTGTCGTCGTAGGGCAGCGCCCCGCCGTCGAACATGACCGAGCCGAAGCCCAGCGCGATGGCCTCGTCGACGAGCTCCGGCCGCTCGGCGTGGTCGAGGTGCACAGCCACGGGGGTCTGCGCGCGCCGTGCCACCGCGAGAGTCGCCAGGGCGATGGGTTCGAGCCCACCGTGATAGTCGGCGCAGTTCTGGGAGATCTGCAGGATGACGGGGAGCTGTGCGAGCGCGGCTGCCCGAACCAAGCCCTCCGCCGTCTCGAGATGGATCACGTTGAAAGCGCCGATGCCCGTGCCGGCAGCAGATGCCGCGGAGACGAGGTCGCGAGCGGAGACGAGGGTCACGAGGGGTCCTTCCGGAAGGATTCAGGGTCGGGGCGCGAGATGCGCAAGTGCTGTTCGAGCTCGGTCCAGCGTGAGGAGATGTCGCCCGCGAGTGGCGTGAGCACCGCGGCGGCGGACCATGCCGTTGCACGGCGGAGGATCTGCTCGGGGTCGCGCACCCCGGCGGCGTACAACACGGCGCACGCTGCGACACCGGCATCGCCCGCACCCGTCGGGTTGCCGGAGAGCGGCTCGTCCAGGCGCGCGTGCACGAGCTCGGTCCCGGTCACGGCGAGCATGCCCTCGGCGCCGAGCGAGAGCAGCACGAGCTCCGCGCCCCTGGCGATGAGGGATCGGGCTCCGTCGACCGGGTCGGCGATGCCGGTGGCCTCGACCAGCTCGGCCGCATTCGGCTTGAGCACGCGTGCTCCGGCGTCGGCGGCGAGCAGCAGAGCAGGGCCGGAGGTATCGACGATCACCGGCACGCCGGCATCCCTTCCCACCGCGATGAGCATGGGGATCAACGACTCGGGCGGACCGGGCGGCAGACTGCCGGAAACGACGAGCACCCGGGTGCCCGCGAGCCGTTCGACCACCTCGGCAAGCAGTGCCGCCCACTCCACGTCGGTCGGATTCACGCCGCGTTCGTTGATGATCGTGGTGTCTCCGAGTGCCGCATCGACCACCGCGATGCTGCGACGGGTCTCGGCGGCGACCGGCACCAGGGCGTGCGGCACGCCGCTCGCCCGCAGCTCCTCCGCGAACTCCTCGCCGACCCGACCGCCCACGGTGGTGACCGCGAGCACCTCGGTCCCTTCGGCATGGGCCACGCGGGCGACGTTGAGCCCCTTGCCACCCGCGCGCGCCGCTCCGGGGTCCGCGCGGTGCGTTCCCCCTTCGACGAGTCGGTCGACGCGCCAGGTGAGATCGAGTGCGGGGTTGGGGGTGACGGTGAGGATCACGTGAGCTCCCGAGCTCGAAGCGCGGCACCCAGCAGACCCGCGTTGCCGGAGAGCTCGGCCGGGACCAGAGCGGGGATGCGGTGGAAGCTGAGCCGCGCGGCCAAGCGCGTGCGCAGCTCGTCGAAGAGCGCACCACCGGCACGCGACAGCCCGCCTCCGATCACCACGGCCTCCGGCGCCACGACGGCGGTGAGCTGAGCCAGCGACATCGTCAGAGCGTCGAGTGCCGAGTTCCAGATCTCCGCAGCGGTCTCATCGCCCGCCGCCGCGCGCGCGATCACGTCCTTCGCCCCCTCGGGGGAGATTCCCGTCGCCTCCTGATAGCGACGGGCGATGGCTCCGGCCGAGGCGACGGCTTCCAGGCAGCCGCGAGCGCCGCACGCGCAGATCGGCCCGTCCGCGATCGGGGAGTGCCCGATCTCGCCCGCATATCCTCCCGCGGTGTACGGGACACCCCCGACGAGCAGGGCGCCCGCGATCCCGGTTCCGATCACGAGCACCACCGCATCGGCGTAGTCACGCGCACCGCCGAGTCGTCGCTCCGCCCAGCTCGCCGCACGCACGTCGTGATCGAACGCCACGGGGAGCCCGAGACGCTCTGCGGCCAGATCGCGCAACGGAGAGTCGTGCCATCCGAGATTGCTCGCGAACACCCCCAGCCCGGCATCCGCGTCGACGATCCCCGGGACGACGAGCCCCACGGCCTGCGGCACGACGTCGGGGTGCGCGGCGCGGAGCTCTCCCGCCAGCACCTCGAGGCGGTCGAGGAGCACCTGCGTGCGATCGCCCTCGGCGATCGGCGTGGGCGTGCGGCGCAGCCCGAGAGCCGTGCCGTCGGCATCGAACAGGGCCGACTTGATGTCGGTGCCGCCCACGTCGAACGCCAGCACGGGCGCGCCGCCGCCGAGAGTCCGCACGGCGGCGAGCTTCTCCCCTGCGGCATCCCGCTCGACGTCGGGGACGTCGGTCGTCCCGTCAGCTCGGGTCATGGTCGGCTCCGGCGGCGGGTTGCGTCATGCATCCAGGATGACGGATCGCGTGAGGTTGCGGGGCTGATCGGGGTCGAGGCCTCGGGCGACGGCCCGGTCGAGTGCGGTGCGGTGCAGGCGCACGAGGTCGGCGAGCGGGTCGATCGCCCGCTGCTCGAACCGGGCACCGGTGGCCTCGACCTGCGCCGAGAGGCCGTCGGGCGCCTCGCCGAACTGCCAGGTGACGCGGCCCGGGGCCGCGATCGCGATCGGACCGTGGCGGTAGTCCATCGACGGGTACGCCTCCGTCCATGACTGCGACGACTCGCGCAGCTTCAGCGCGGCCTCGTGGGCGAGGCCGATGGTCCAGCCGCGACCGAGGAACGTGTACTGCTCCGCGTCGCGCAGCTCGTCGTCGCCGTCCTCGGCGAGCACGGCCTCGGCGTCGGCGATGGCGCCGGAGAGGTCCTCACCGAGCGAGGCGCGGAAGAGGGCGAGGGCCGTGGTGGCGAAACGGGTCTGCACCACCGACTTCTCGTCGGCGAACGGCAGCAGCACGGCGTCGTCGACCAGCGAGACCAGCGGCGAGTCCGGGTCTCCGATCACGCCGACCGTGGGGATGCGCCCCTTGATGCGCTCGACGAGCTCGAGCACCTCGCTGGTGGTCCCTGAGCGGGTCAGGGCGACGACGGCGTCATACCCGCGGTCGAGGAAGGCCTCGGATGCCGCGTACGCGTCGGTCTCGCCGTGGCCGGCGGACTCGCGCAGCGCCGCGTACGACTGCGCCATGAACCACGAGGTACCGCAGCCCACGACGGCGATCCGGGCACCGGAAGCGGGGAGCAGCGCCTGCTCGGCCTTCAGGTCTGCGGCCCGAGTCCACATCTCGGGCTGGGAGTTGAGCTCTTCGCGCATGTGTGCGCCGGGCAGCGATTCAGTCATCGAGGTGCCTTTCTGGCGATATGTTGCATACTTGTGATCGTTTCACGGTTGATTCGATCATAGTATGGCGTCGAATCGAGTCGTCAACAGCTTTACCTTGATTTGTTTGTTCTCCTGACAAATAATCGGACAAGTTCCACCCGAGCCCCGGCTTGAACGATCGCGGTTGCCTCCCGGCGAAGCGGTCACCCACGCACTGTCGCGTGATGTGCTTGCGACTGTGCACCATACCCCCCTCCCGACGCGGCCCCGCCGCCGAGGGTTCGGACATCACAGTGAGGAATGCAATACACATGAAGAAGTCACTGCGGTTCGGCGCCGCCGCCATTGCGGCCGTCGCCACGCTCTCGCTCGCTTCGTGCGGGTTCGGCGGTTCTTCCGGCGACAGCGGCGACGCGGAAGGATCCACCACGCTCGACCTCCTCGTCCCGAGCTACTCCGACGGCACCAAGGCCAACTGGGAGACCGTGATCGACGGGTTCGAGAAGGCCAACCCCGACATCAAGGTCAAGCTCGAGGTGCAGTCGTGGGACAACCTCGAGAAGGTCGTCTCCACCAAGATCCAGGCCGGCGAGGCACCGGACATCTACAACGGCGGGCCTTTCGCGGGTTTCGTCGGCGATGAGCTGCTCTACCCGACGAAGGACGTCGTCTCGGACGACACCTACTCGGACTTCCAGGAGTCGTTCCTCAAGAACGCCGAGGTCGACGGCACCGCGTACGCCCTGCCGCTGATCGCCTCGGCTCGCGCCCTGTTCGTCAACAACGCGCTCCTCTCCCAGGCCGGTGTCGAGGCGCCGACCGACTGGGACTCGCTGCTCGACGCCGCGACCAAGGTCTCCGCGCTCGGGGGCGGAGTCGCCGGATACGGCATGCCGCTCGGATCGGAAGAGGCTCAGGCCGAGGCCGCCGTGTGGCTGTGGGGCGGCGGCGGATCGTTCGGCGACGCGTCGGAGATCACGATCGACACCCCGGAGAACCTGGTCGGAGCCGAGCAGATCAAGAAGATGATCGACGCCGGCGCGACCCAGGCCGACCCCGGCTCCACCCAGCGCTCCCCGCTGATGGACATCTTCATCCAGGGCAAGATCGGCATGCAGGTCGGCCTCCCGCCGACGGTCGGCCAGATCGAGGAGAACAACCCCGACCTGGACTACTCCATCGTCCCGATCCCGACGAAGGACGGCTCGCCGTTCACGCTCGGCGTCATGGACCAGCTGATGGCGTTCCAGAACGACGACGACAAGAAGGAAGCGATCACCAAGTTCTTCGACTACTACTACTCGGCAGACGTGTACGTGCCGTGGGTGCAGGCCGAGGGCTTCCTCCCCGTCACCAAGTCCGGCGCCGAGCAGCTCTCCGGCGAGGAGGCCCTCAAGCCGTTCCTCGACGTGCTGCCCGACGCGCAGTTCTACCCGTCGACGAACCCGAAGTGGTCCGCCGCCGACGGTGCGTTCAAGTCGCTGTTCGGCCAGCTGCAGTCGAAGCCGGCGCAGGACGTGCTGACCGAGATCCAGGCACAGGTCGACGCGGGCTGAGCCCGCTGATCGGAGAGGTTCGGGTACCCGAATGAGCCAGAAGACAGAGTCCTCGAACCTCGCGGGGGCGGCGAGCAGCCGCCCCCGCACTCCGAAGACCCCGGATGCCACGCGCGGCCGGCCGGGCGGAAAGGACCTCCTCCAGGCGCTGCCCTGGATCGCACCGGCGCTGCTTCTCATCTTCGGCGTGGTGCTGTTCCCCGCCGGGGTGATGTTCTTCAACTCCACGCGCGACATCTCCCTGTCCGGCCTCGACAAGGGCTCGGTGGGCTTCGACAACTTCGTGACGGTCTTCACCTTCACCGAGTTCTGGCCGATCTTCTTCCGCACGATCGTGTGGGTGGTCGCGGTGGTGACCCTCACGGTGGTGATCTCGCTCGGTCTGGCGCAGATCCTGAACAAGGCCTTCCCCGGGCGTCAGCTCGTGCGCATGGCCGTGATCGTGCCGTGGGCCGCCTCCGTCGTGATGACGACCATGGTGTTCTACTACAGCCTCGAACCGTACTTCGGCATCTTCAACAAGTTCCTCTACGACATCGGGCTCTCCGACGACGCGGTGGGCTACGGCTGGACGAAGAACCCTGCGACGGCCTTCACCTGGTCGATCGTGATCGCGATCTTCGTGTCGCTTCCCTTCACCACGTACACGATCCTCGCCGGGCTCCAGTCGGTCCCGGCCGATGCGATCGAAGCCGCGAAGATGGACGGCGCCGGCCCCGCGCGCACCTACTGGTCGATCGTGCTGCCCCAACTGCGCAGCGCCCTGGCCGTGGCGATCCTCATCAACATCATCAACGTGTTCAACTCGCTGCCGATCCTGAAGGTGATGACCGGCTCGATCCCGGGTTACGGCGCCGACACGATCATGACCCTGATCTTCAAGTACATCGAGCTGCAGAAGAAGGTCGACGTCGCGAGCGCCCTCTCTGTGGTGGCGTTCCTCATCGTCATCGTGATCGTCGCGGCGTACGTGAAGATCGTCAAGCCCATGAAGGAGGTCTGATCATGACCGTGACCGAGACCGAGCTCGTGACCACCGCGGGAGGCCGCGGCCGCCGCACCACCCCTCCGACCCCCGGACGCAAGCGCCGCTACACCGAAGACCAGGTGACGCTGCCCCGCGTGATCCTGCGCACCGTCGCCGGGTTCCTGGTGCTCGCGATCTTCGTGCTGCCGTACCTGATCATGTTCTTCGGCTCGGTGAAGACCAAGGCGCAGATCCGGTCCGTCGATCCCACCTACCTCCCGACCGAGTGGCACTGGGAGAACTACATCTCGATGTGGTCCACCCCCGAGACGCCCCTGCCGTACAACCTGATCTCGACCATCGTCATCGCCGTGTTCGCGACGCTGCTCGTGCTGCTGGTGTCACTTCCGGCGGCGTACTACACGGCACGCTTCAAGTTCCCCGGCCGCATGGTGTTCCTGTTCCTCGTGATCGTCACACAGATGCTGCAGCCGGCCGTGCTGACCTCCGGCCTGTTCCGCCAGTTCACCGTTCTCGGACTCGGCGACACCTGGATGGCGATGATCTTCATCAACGCGGCGTTCAACCTGTCGTTCGCGGTGTGGATCATGCACTCCTTCTTCGCGGGCATCCCCAAGGAGGTCGACGAGGCCGCGCAGATCGACGGAGCCGGACGCTTCACCGTGCTGTTCAAGATCAACCTGCCGCTGGTGTGGCCGGGCATCGTCACCGCGATCGTCTTCACGTTCGTCGCGTGCTGGAACGAGTTCGCCGCCTCGCTGGTGATCCTGTCGACCGACAAGAACCAGCCGTTGTCGGTCGCCCTGACCAAGTTCGTCGGTCAGTACGAGACCAGCTGGCAGTACGTGTTCGGCGTCTCGATCGTCGCGATCCTGCCGGTGGTCATCCTGTTCATGCTCATCGAGAAGCGCCTCGTCGGCGGACTGACCGCCGGCAGCGTGAAGTAGAAAACTCTCCGAACTCCTGACATCCGCGCGAGAAGGCGCCGGATGTCAGGGGTTCGCGGGGGATGCGGCGCGCAGCTGCTCCGGGTTCCACCGCACACCCAAGGCCGAGGTCAGGGCGGCCTGCGCCGCCCCGGCCGCGAGCGACACGCGAGGATCGGCGTAGCGCACCGGCACCTGGGCGGTCCCGCGAGCGGGGTACTCGGTCTCTTCCCGCACCCTGTCGAGGAAGCGCGGTCCGAGCTCGGTCGCGGGTCCCCCGATGACCACCTCGATCGGATCGAGCAGAGCGCTGATGAGCTTGACAGCCCTGGCCAGTGCACGTGCGCCCTCGTCGAGCTGCTCTTCGTCGGCCTGCGCGGCGAGCGCGCGGATCTCGGACGCGTCCATGGCGTCGGAGAACTCCTCGCCCAGCATCGCACCCAGGGCGGCGGCCGACTCGAGGCATCCGCGCTGACCGCATCGGCACGCACGGGCCGCCTCGCCGAACACGACCTGCACGTGCCCGATCTCCCCCGCACGGTCGCGGGGCCCCGGTGCCAGCTCGCCGTCGAGGGTGACGGCCGCACCGACGCCGCCACCGAGGTGGATGAAGAGCCGGTAGCCGGACGGCGACTCCTCCATGCCGGCTTCGGCGATGGCCTCAGCGTCGACGTCGTTGATCAGCAGCACCGGCGCACCGAGCGCCCGCTCGAACCGCTCCGCGAGGGGCACGTTCTGCCACTTCAGCTGCACGCTCTCGAGCACCACACGTCCGTCGGTGGTGCCCGGCAGCTGCACACCGGCGGCGAGGAGTCGACCGCCGAACTCCGCTGCCACGGTGGCGACGGCATCGTCGAGGGTGCGGTCGCGGTTCTCCACGGAGTAGTTCACGCGTCGGCCGTCCACCTCGGTGCCGTCGAGCGCGACGAGGGCGATGTCGGCATGACGAGGCTGGATCACCAGCACCAGGATCACGTGGTGATCCGCGTCGACGCTCAGGGTGGTCGCCCGCTTGCCGCCGGTGCTCGCCGCCTGCTCCCCCTCCACGATCAGCCGGTTCTCGATGAGCTCGGCCACCAGTGAGGACGCGGTGGCGGCCGTCAGACCGGTCGAGCGCGCGATGCCCGCGCGCGTCTGCGTTCCCGGGTTCCGGAAGACCAGCTGCAGTGCCCGCCGCAGGTTCGCACGCCGAACGGACGCCTGGGTGTCGAGGCCGTCATCCGTGCTCAGCATGTGTTCCCGTTTCCGAGGCTCGCTCCTTGCGAGCTGTTGACAGATCGCCGCGCGATCCGTAGTCTCTCCCTAAGTTTATTCATTGAACTTAGTTGGTCAATGAACCTCAAGCTCCGGACGGGCGAGTGCTGCACACACCGTCGCCCGTCCGGCACCTCCTTCTCAGCGGCTCTCGGCCGCTTCGGTGTGGTGGCGGATGACCTCCGCGACAACGAAGTTGAACCACTTCTCCGCGAACTCCGGATCCAGGTGCGCCTCCTCGGCGAGGGCACGCAGTCGTGCGACCTGCTGCTCCTCCCGGTTCGGGTCCGACGCCGGCATCTCGTGCTCCGCTTTCAGATGCCCGACCTGCTGGGTGGCGCGGAAGCGCTCCGCCAGCATGAAGATGAGTGCGGCGTCGATGTTGTCGATGGTGGCACGCAGACGGAGCAGTTCGGCCTTCGGGTCTTCGGCGGCGGTCATGCCCCCTACTCTAGAGCCGCGTGACAACCTGGTTTCGATCCGGGCCACCGCTATCGTGAGCACATGAGCAACGAAGAGTCGCCGGAAACCGCGCCGCACGACGAGGACGCACCCGCCACCGCTCCCGCCGCACCGACCCCCGGGCGCCGTCGGCACTCCGCATCCGACCCCGCCACCGCGGTGATCGCGTCGGCGGCCGACTCGCCTCGTCCGGTCGTGATCGAGCCGACGACACCGAGCCGCTCCTTCTGGACGCGCATCGATCGTCCGTTCGTGTTCGGGTTCCTGGTGACTCTCGGCGGCCTGGGCGCGATCGTGATCGGTCTCGCGCTGTCGAACCTGTCCACGGTGCTGATCTACATCGCACTGGCGCTGTTCGGTGCGCTCGGACTCGACCCCGCCGTGCGTTTCCTGGAGCGCCGCGGTCTCTCCCGCGTGATCTCGGTCGTCATCACGATCCTCGCGCTCATCGTCGTGTTCGCCCTGGTGATCTGGATGATCGTCCCCGTGGTGATCGATCAGATCGTGAGCTTCGTGCAGTCCGTGCCCGGCATGATCAAGGACTTCACCCACAGCGACATCTACGCGACCCTGGAAGCGCAGTTCGGCGATCAGTTCCAGGACCTCGTCGCCCAGGTGCAGTCGTTCCTGACCGACTTCGGCAACCTGGCCACGATCGGCGGCGGCGCCCTCGCCGTCGGTGCCTCGATCGCCACCAGCATCTCCGGCGCCATCGTCGTGCTCGTCCTCACGCTGTACTTCCTCGCATCGCTCCCCACCATGAAGCAGGGGATGCTGCGTCTCGCCCCGGCCCGCGACCGGGCTCGCGCCGGAGACATCGCCGACCAGATCACCGACTCGGTGGGCGGTTATGTGATGGGGATGGTGATCCTGGCGTTCTGCAACGCGACGCTGGCCTTCCTCCTGTACCTGTTCCTCGGACTGCCGTTCCCGCCGCTGATGGCGGCGATCGCCTTCTGCATCACGCTGATCCCTCTGGTCGGCTCCGTGCTGTTCTGGATCCTCGGCACCTGCCTCGCGCTGTTCACCAACCCGATCGCCGCCCTGGTCTTCGCGGCGATCTACCTCGTCTACATGCAGATCGAGGCGTACGTGATCACCCCGCGCGTGATGAACAAGGCGGTGTCGGTCCCCGGTTCGCTGGTCGTGATCGGTGCCCTGGCCGGAGGCACCCTGCTCGGTCTGCTCGGTGCCCTGGTGGCGGTGCCGGTGACCGCGTCGATCCTCATCATCATCAAACAGGTCCTCGTGCCGAAACAGGACGCCCGGATCTGACCCAGCGCGAACGACGAAGCGCCCGGACCCTGTGCGGGTCCGGGCGCTTCTGTCTGTGCTACTCAGCTGAGGTCGTTGTCGGACAGCCACTTCTTGGCGATGTCCTCCGCCGACTTCTGGTCCACCGTGCTCTGCACGTTGAGGGCGACGAGCTCTTCTGCGGTGAGCTTCTTGCTGACCGCGTTGATCACGTCGGAGATCTCGTCGGCGACGTCGCTCGAGGCGATCGGCACGACGTTCGAGGCCAGGATGATGTTCTCCGGGTCTTCGAGCGCGACGATGTCCTCGGTCTGGAACGCCGGGTCGGCCGAGTAGATGTCCGCCACCTGGATCTCACCGGCGAGCAGGGACTCCAGCGTGGTCGGGCCGGTCGCGGAGAAGCCGAGGTCGACGCCGTACACCTCCTTGGCCTTCGCGGGGCCGTAGGGGCGCTGCTCGAACTCCGGTGCGGCGCCGATCGTGACCGGGGTGGTCACCTTGGAGAGGTCGCCGATCGTGGTGAGGCCGTTCTCCTCGGCGAAGCTCTTGAGCACCGTGTAGGTGTCCTGGTCGGAGGCTTCGGCGTAGTCGAGAGCGGTCAGGCCGTCGGGCAGCGCGTCCTTCAGGGCCGCGTACACGTCGTCCGGGCTCGTGGCGGTCGCGTCCTTGTCGAGGTACTCGAGCAGGTTGCCCGTGTACTCCGGGAACAGGTCGATCGCACCGGACTCGACGTCGGGCATGTAGGCGTCACGCTGGCCGATGTTGAACTGCTCGTCGACCTTAAAGCCCGCGGCCTGGAGAGCCTGGGAGTAGATCGTGGCGATGATCTCGTTCGAGTAGTAGGCCTGCGAGCCGATGACGATCGTGTCGTCGCCGGAGCTCGAGCCTTCGCTCGGAGCGTCGAGCGGATTGCTGTTCGCGCAGCCACCGAGGACGAGCACCGCGGCGAGCGCGGCACCACCGGCAAGGGCGAGTCGTGACTTACGTGCTGTGAACATGGGGACTTCCTCTTCTCTGGGACAACGGGGGTGAGGCTGTGGAACGTGTTTCGGCTGTGGTGTGTTTCAGGCGGTGGCCGGTGCCGGTGTGCCGGCGGCCGCGCGGGAGCGGCGCTTCGTGGTCGGCGCGCGCAAGCCCGCGGGAACGGCGGCGTGCTGGAGGAGGGCGAAGATCAGGTCGACGACCAGCGCGAGCACGGCCACGAGGATCGCGCCGCCGAGCACCTGGTCGAACTTGCGCAGGGGAATGCCTTGGATGATCGGCCAGCCGAGACCGCCGAGGTTCACGTACGCGGCGATGGTGACCGTGGCGATCACCTGCAGCAGGGCCGCGCGGATGCCACCGACCAGCAGCGGGAGCCCGAGGGGCACCTCGACCTTCCAGAACACCTGCCACTCGGTCATGCCCATCGAGCGCGCGGAGTCGAGCACGCGACGGTCGATGGCCTCGAGCCCGGTGTAGGCCCCGGCGAGGAGGGAGGGGATCGCGAGGAGCACGAACGTGATGATCGCGGCCTCGGGCACCCGCAGCACACCCAGGATCAGCACGAGCAGCACCATCAGGCCGAACGACGGGATGGCGCGCGCCGCACCCGACACGGCGACGGCGATCTCGCGGCCCTTGCCGGTGTGGCCGATGAGCCACCCGAGCGGTATCGCGATGACGCCGGCGATCAGCACCGAGATCAGCGTGTAGTACATGTGCTGGCCGAACAGGACCGGCAGCGAGTAGGTGCCCACCCACCGGTCGGGGGAGAAGAGCCAGGCGAAGGCTTCCGTGAAGACGTTCATGCGGCGGCCCCCAGTGCGGCGGTCTGCTTCGCCGCGGACGGCGTCTTGGCGGCGCGGGTCCAGGGCATGAGGGCGCGGCCCAGGAGCATGAGCAGCAGATCGATGAGGAGGGCGATCACGACGACGGCGATCACTCCGGCGAAGACCTCGGCGAGGATGCGTCGCTGCAGACCGTTGGTGAAGAGGTAGCCGAGGTTGGTCACTCCGACGAGGATGCCGACCGTGGCGAGGGAGATGGTGCTCACGGCTGCCACGCGGAGACCGGCGAGCACCACGGGACCGGCGAGGGGGAAGTCGACGGTCCAGAATCGGCGGAAGCCGCCGTATCCCATCGCGGTGGCCGACTGGCGGATGGCGGGGTCGACCGAGTCGAGGCCGTCGGACACGGCCCGCACCAGGATCGCGACCGCATAGATGGTGAGGCCGATGATGAGGTTGATCGGGCTGCGAGCGGGATACCCGGCGACGGACGGGAGGAGGATCAGCAGTGCGAGCGACGGGATCGTGTAGAGCAGCCCGGTGAGGACGATGACCGGTCCCTTCACCAGCTGGTAGCGCCAGGCGAGCCACCCGAGCGGCAGCGACAGCACGAAGCCGAGCACGATCGCGATCGCACTCTGCTGCAGGTGGATCGCGGTCAGCTCGAGGATGAGGCCGAGATTGTCGACGATCCAGTTCACGGAGCGCCCTTCGTCGCGCTCTCCTCGCTCAGGAGGGCGTCGGTCACAGCATCAGGCACATCGATGATCGACCCCTGCGTGCGGCCTTCGCCGTCGACCACCACGGTGCCGTGCGGCGTCTGCTTGAGATGCAGAGCACGGCGTCCGCGTTCGGCGCCGATGAACGCCGAGACGAAATCGTCTGCCGGGTTCTCGATGATCTCGCTCGGGCTGCCGACCTGCACGATGCGGGCGCCCTTGTCGAGGATGACGACCTGGTCGCCGAGCAGGAACGCCTCGTCGATGTCGTGCGTGACGAACACGACCGTCTTGTCGAGCTCTCGCTGCAGCCGCAGGGTCTCCTGCTGCAGGTCGGCTCGCACGATGGGGTCGACCGCGCCGAAGGGCTCGTCCATGAGCAGGATGTTCGGGTCGGCGGCGAGGCCGCGGGCCACGCCGACGCGCTGCTGCTGGCCGCCAGAGAGCTGGCTCGGGTAGCGGTCGGCGAGCGCCTGGTCGAGGCCGACCGTGTCGAGCAGTTCCCGTGCGCGCTTGTGCGCCGGGCCCTTCTTCACCCCGGTCAACCGCAGCACGGTGGCCACGTTGTCGATGACGGTGAAGTGCGGCATGAGCCCGGAGTTCTGCATCACGTAGCCGATGCGTCGGCGCAGGGCCACCGGGTCGCCCTGGAGCACGCTCTCGCCGTCGATCTCGACCTCGCCGGAAGTCGGCTCGACCATGCGGTTGATCATGCGGAGCAGAGTGGTCTTGCCACAGCCGGACGAGCCGACGAACACCGTGGTCTTGCGCGAGGGCAGCACGAGGCTGAAGTCGTCGACGGCGAGGGCGCCGCCGGGGAAGCGCTTGGTGACGTTGCGGAACTCGATCATGGGCTGGTCTCCAGTCGGTCGATCGATGTGCGAGCAGACGAGTCTGTGCTCTTCTGATACTTACGGGGCTCTTCAGATTCCTACGGGGCTCTTCAGATCTCTACGGGCCGACCTCGACGCGCGGATCGAAGGCCACGAACCCGGAGAAGTCCTTGCCCACCCGATCGAACGCCGAGGGGTAGGGGGTCGGATACGACCAGGCGTAGTCGGTGTGGAGCTCGCCGTCGGTCTGCACCGAGTAGTACTGAGCAGCCCCCTTCCAGGGACAGGTGTAGGGCGTGGGGCTCTCGACGAGCACGCCGGGCGTGATGGACGCCGGTGGGAAGTACCAGTTCCCCTCGATGCGGGCGAGATCGCTCTCGTCAGCTTCGGCGATGACGGTTCCTGCGAGTACAGCCTTCATGGTCCTGCCTCCTCGGATGTGGGTATGAGCGTATAAGACGGGTGCGACATCGTGGGTGAGGGTTGCGCCGCGCTCGTCAATATGAGAAACAATCCGGATCCTGTTCGACGCGATCACGCGAACGGATTGCCCCTGATCGCGAGATCAAGCCCTGACGTCCATCAGGCGGAGTCGCGACCGTACCCCTCCAGCAGTCGTAGCCAGATCTCGCTGATCGTGGGGTACGACGGCACCGCGTGCCAGAGGCGGGCGATCGGCACCTCGCCGACGATCGCCACGGTCGCCGCGTGCACCAGTTCCGCCACCTCGGGTCCGACGAACGTCGCACCGATCACGACGTCGCGGTCGGTGTCGACCACGAGTCGCGCCTGGCCTTCGAATCCGTCTTCGTAGAGGCTCGCGCCGGCGACCCAGCCCAGGTCGTAGTCGACGGCCTTCACCGCGATGCCGGCCTTCGTCGCCTGAGCCTCGGTGAGCCCCACCGATCCGACCTCGGGGATCGAGAACGTGACCTGCGGGACGGCGGCCTGGTCGGCGGTCGCGACGTGACGACCCCACGGGGCGTCGTCGACATCTTCGCCCTTGGCACGGGCGACGATCACATCGCCGGCAGCGCGCGCCTGGTACTTGCCCTGGTGGGTGAGCAGCACGCGGCCGTTGACGTCGCCGACCGCGTAGAGCCACTCGGATCCGGGGACGCGGAGCGTGTCGTCGACGTCGATCCAGCGACCGGGTTCCAGGCCCACGACGTCGAGGCCGATGTCACCGCTTCGGGGCGAGCGACCCGTCGCGGCCAGCACCTCGGTCGCGGTGATCTCCTCGCCGCCGTCGAGGGTGATGGTCACGCCGTCCGCGCCGCGGCGCACGGATGTGGTGCCCGTGCCGGTGCGCACGTCGACACCGAGCTCCTTGAGGCCCGCGGCGACACGTTCGCCCGCGAAGGGCTCCATCCCGCCGAGCAGACCGCTGCGGGCGATCACCGTGACCTTCGAGCCGAGTGCGGCATAGGCGGTCGCCATCTCGACGGCCACGACCCCTCCGCCGATCACCGCCAGGCTGTCGGGCAGCTCCTCGGCGCTGGTGGCCTCCCGGCTCGTCCACGGTGTGGCATCGCGGAGACCATCGATAGGCGGGATGACGGCATCCGATCCGGTGCTGATGGCGACAGCGTGCCGCGCCGTGAGCACGCGCTCCGCGCCATCGGCATCCGTCACCGTCACTTCGCGCTTACCCGTGATGCGGCCGTGGCCCCGAGCGAGGTCGATGCCGGCGGAGTCGAGCCACTTCACCTGGCCGTCGTCCGACCAGTTGCTGGTGAACGAGTCGCGGCGGTCGAACACGGCGCGCACGTCGAGCTTTCCGGTCACCGCCTGCGAAGACCCGCCCACGTGCTGCGCGGCCCGGAGCGCCTGCGCCGAACGCAACAATGCCTTCGACGGCATACACGCCCAGTAGGAGCATTCACCCCCGACGAGCTCGCTCTCCACGATGATCGCGGTGAGCCCGCCCTGCACGGCTCGGTCGGCGACGTTCTCGCCCACCGGACCACCGCCCAACACGATCAGGTCGTACTCGTCGGTCTTCTCCGCAGCGTTCATGCGTCGCACCTCTCCGTGAGCCGGTTACGTGGCCCAGTCTCGCTCATGAGCAACGCCGAGTCACGGGTGAGTTGTTCCCTTCGGCGTGGCGCGAGGAGGGGCTGCGGCAGGCCATAGAGTGTGGTTCGTCGTTTCGATCGGCGGCGGACGCCCCGCGCGCAGGTCCGCTTCGCGCGCTGTTAGCCGCACGATCTCCGAGGATGCCCGCCGATGAGCACTGCGATCACGCCCCCGCCGCCTGGTTGGTATCCGGCACCGGATGGCACCGAGGCCACATGGTGGTGGACTGGCGCCAGCTGGTTGCCACCATGGAGCGAACAGGCCGCTTTGCGGACGATCACCAAGCTCGCCACTGCGACCCAGGTCATGGTCATCGTCTGCGGTGTTCTGGCACTCGTGCTCGTTGGCGTCGAGGCCATGGGTATCACGGCGCTCACCAGCTACCTCGATGGGAACACCTCGGCCGTCGAGACTCTCCACCTGTATGACTGGACCTGGATTGTCGGTAACGCACTGGCGACCCTGTCCATGACCGCCGCCGCCGCACTGTGGGCTACCTGGCAGTACCGTGTCGCCGTTCAGGTCCGCGGGCTCACCCGTCGCGCCGCCGGCTGGCACGCCGGAAACTGGTTCCTCCCCATCCTCGCCCTCTGGCGCCCCTTCCAGGACATCTCTGACCTCTGGCGGGCGATCGGCCGCACGCCCCCGCGCTGGCTGATCGTGTGGTGGCTTCTCTGGATCGCCAGCTTCATCTCGTTCAAATGGTCGACCCAGATCGACTCGCGAACCGAAGCACTGGAGCAGATCCGCGCCACGATGTGGTCCAGCATCGTAGGCGAGGCGTTCCTCATCGCCGCCGCTTTCATGGCCTTCTTCATCGTCCGTGGAATCACACAAGGTGTCATCCAGCGCCCACAACAGCGGTAGCCCCGCGATGGTCGTCGCACCGGGAATCAAACACGTTACCGACGACTACAACAACCGGTCCGCCCACTCATAGCAGTCCGGTGTCGACGTCGCCACCTTGCCGCCCACACCGCCGTCACACCCATCCGATTTCCCGACATCCCCGCGGCGGCATTCACCCGACGAACCGCACAGAGGCGATAGCTCGTGTCCCGCAATCACCGCCAGCACAACTGTCCAGCCCGTCATATACCGCAGCCGACGAAAACGACGTCGACCCGATCTCCGACTGATTCATCGCCCTCTACTGAATCAGTCCGAAGGGGCGCTCGACCTCATATCGAGTTTTATCGACCTGTTCCGAATACGCTGGATCGCGCTTGCCGACCAGTCGAAGAATACGAGCGCTTCATTCATACTCAAATGTATCGTGACGTCGTCATCCACTACCCTGCGACTCGGTGTGGAATGAACTTCCAACGTCAATCACGAACGATCGAACGACCACCGGCCGATCTACACCAGGCTGAGCAAGCAGTAGTGTCACCTCACCCCAGACGCAAGCCCGACCTCATAGTGAAGTCGTTCAATTGCTCCGCTCTTCATTCCCAGGTCTCCAGGCATCCATTTGACTACACCCGGCCCGATTTTTTACAGCACCCGCTCAATTCCATGCCAGCCCGGCACCGATGACAATGACAAGGGCCGCGAGTCCGTAGGTGACGGCGAACTCGACGATCACCCGCCGACGCTCCACGGGCAAGTTCTGTGGACGTTTTGCAATGGAGGCCTCTGCGGGGGAGGAAGGCTGAGGACTGTTCTCATCTCCGTTGTCGACCGGTTCACCGGTCGCTCCCACGCGGACGCGGTTGTAGATCAGACGACCAATCGCGGTCAGAGCCGTAGCAAGACCGAGCCCGACGAAGAACACTCCCAGTCCTCTCCATCCATCAGGGGGAAGACAGGCGCTCGCCCACACCACCAGCCAATCCGTAATGACGAAAATTGCCAGAACGCCCGTAACCCCCGGCACCCAAAGCGGCATAGCGTTAGCAAAGCCACTCCGGAACCCACCACCCTCCCTATAGACAGCGCGCATGTAGAGTATTAGCCAAGAACTGAGCACAATTGCGGCCGCCCCCATCCCGAAACCCAAAAGGTACGAGAACCCGGCAGCAATACAACTCGACTTCACCTCAATCCCCCCAATAGTAGTTGAGCATCACGGAGCAACCCACACCGCCACCAATGATACCGCCAAACCCTGGAGAAAAGGCCGTATTTACTCCGCCAGGTCCGGTCCCATAGGCCGTACCTTCCATGTATCCTCCAACTCCGAATGCAGCGCTGCAACTGCCTGTTATTCCCGTGGTTCTGATTGTCGGGGCATTGAAGGCAACGCCGGCTGATCCCGACAGATCTACGGAGACTTTCGGGCCGAGACCGATACCTATATGATCATTTCCAATCTCAAGGCACCCCAAGGCGCAACCAGTAAATGCGAAACCCTTCGTCGAATTCTTTGAAATATTGCTAACGAGCGTGTCCCACTCGCGACCCTGCTGATTGTTCCAGAGCGCCTTCCGTGATCGTTCAGCACTTAGCTCGATTTTCTTAAAATAGCTCAGTTGGCGTTTGACGGTTGTCGGTGCCGACTTCTTTCCCCCGTCGACTCGTGGAGCGATGGACCACTTCTCTCCCGTCAGGTCGTGTCCGTTGATGGGGTCGGTAGGCCAGGAGTAGTCGTTCGCCCCACCACCTTCGATGGGATCGACTTGCAGGAACCGTCCGAGGGCGGGGACATACAACCGCACCCCCATCTCCACCACCAGAGCCGAACCCGCCGACTCCGCGGGCTTCAACGCCCCCTGATGCCAGAGGGTGTTCCCCGCGACCTGCCCGGTGTCATCCGACGCGACCGTCCCGATCGCGAACGTCACCGGGTCCACCGGCTGACCGAACGGATCCCACAACAACAACCCGCTTGTCGTCGTGCCGGTGCGGGTCACCAAGCCGTGCCCACCCAACCCGGGGAACGACCACGTCACCTCCCCCGCCTGGTTCGCCCACGACACGCCACCCGGCAGCCCGACGGTCCGCGTCAAACCTGCACCGGACCGCTGCCCCCACGCCGCATCACCACCCGCCGCATACAGGTAGCTCGTCGTGACCGCCGGCTCCGCACCCGCCGGATCGATCGTCCGCGATGCCATGCGCCCGGTCGCGTCCCGCACGATCCGCACCGTCGTCCCATCGTCATACGTCGTCCCGATGTGCCGGTTCGCCGCATCGTACGAGAACTGCATGTCACCGAGGCGAACCGTGTTCCCCCGCCCGTCGTACACGATCTCCGACGCCGACAGACCATCCGCGACAGTCGTCGCACCCGGGACCGCCCCCGTGACTGTCGAGGACAACAGCCTGTCCGCCCAGTCGAAACAGGACTTCGTCGTCGTGGTGACCGCCGCCTGACCTGGCGCCGTCCACACATCCGTCGAACCCGTCCGGTTGCCGGACATGCCCGCGGCCGCATTCGGACCGCACCCACCCGATGACCCGAACTCATAGGTGAGCTTGTGCCCGGGAATCGTCGCCGACACCAGCCGCCCCGCGGTGTCATACCCGTACGTCGACGAGTACGACGTCGATCCCGTCGACGACTGCTGCTTCACCACACGGCCCGACTGCGAACGCACGACAGCATCCGACACGACCTGACCGCCGACCAGCCACTCCTGGCCGATCACCCGCTCCGCCGCATCACGGCTCACGCTGTTCAACGCCGAACCATCCGGATACGCGATCTGCTTCAACCGCTGCAAAGCGTCGTACGTCACCGACGCGAGCTGTTGCCCATCGACCGTGACCGTCTTCACCTTGCCGTCGGCGTCATACGTGTACGCCGTCACCGACGCCGCACCACTGGCCGGAGTCGTCGATATCTTTGTCACACGCCCGGATGCGGGGTCGTATGTGGGCGTGGTCACCGTGCCCCATACATCCGTGTAACTCACGACCCGACCGAGCAGGTCGGAGACGGTCGTGATGGTCGAGCCGTTCGGCGACCCTGCGACCGCTACCCCGCTCGTGACGGTGGTGTATCCACCGTTCGTCACTCGTGTCGACTCCGTTGTCGTGCTCGAGATCGTCGCCACGCCCGAAGGACCGGCGACCGTCGTGGAGATCACCTTGCCTCGGCCGTCGTACCCGGTGCACGACCACGCTGTGTCGCCGCTGGTCTTCGTCCCCACCGTGCGACCCCACGCGTCATACGCGTACTCCGTGGTGATCGGCGTGCCCGTTGCCGGGGTCGGCCCTGTCGTGGACTTGAGGAGACCGAACTGTTTGGTCCCCGCCGGAAGGCCGCACACCGCCGGGGCGCTGTTGATATCGCCGTAGTAGGTGCTGGTGGTCTTGGCTGTCGCCGGTGCGCCTGCTGCCCCACCGGCGGGGAGCGTGCGGGTCAGACGCCTGAGCCACCCTGCCGCACCGGGCTGCTCGAATGTCGTCGACGTCGTCAGCGCGAGGCCGTCGGGGTCGACGGTTCCTGCCGTCGCCTGACCGAGCCACGGATGCTGATACGTCATCGCCGTGGTCGTGGATGGCGCCACGGCCCCCGAAGCCGTCGTCGAGTCGTCCGCGGTCGTGCGCGTGACGAGACCGTAGTCGGGGCGAAGCGCCGAGCCCGGCACGATGACCCCGGTGGACGGCGAGGAGGGCGTCTTCCACTTGAGCTGCAACGTCGCGGTCGAGAGGTCGTCGCGGTACTCCACCCGGATGCGACGCGACTCACCCGCAGCTACCGTGATCGGAGCGCCGAAACGCTCCGCGGGCCCGCCCTCCCACTTGTCGGACACCAATGTGTCGCCCACCCACACGCGGGCGCCGTCGTCGCTGAAGGTGCCGAACGTGTACTGGCCGGCCTGAGGGAATGTCACCAGACCCGTCAGACGCAACGACCAGTTGTCGACGCCGATCCCCGCGCCGGGCGACCCGGCTGCCCAGTCGCGATCGACCGCGCCGCCAGCACCACCGATCCCGAAGCCGATCAGCGCGGGCTTCCCCGCCAAGTGCGGATTGGGGTAGTACGTGGCCTGCAGCCCCTGCAGGCCACCGTCATATGTCGTCGACGAATGCGCCGGAAGGATGCCACATCCGCTCACCGCCGTCGGGTTCGACACCGGACGACCGTTGGTCTGGAAGCATGCCGCGGGAGCGGGGCCATACGTATCCGTCGACCGGTCTGTTGCGGGATCGTAGATGGTCGTGGACTTCTGTCCCAGCGAACTCGTCGCAGAGAGCACGAGGTCCTTTGTCGGATGCCATTCCTGCGTGGCGGTGACGCCCATCGGCGACGTCGCCGCCACCTGACGCCACGCCGCGTCGTACGTGACCGTGCTGGTCGACTGAGGGACACCGACGACCGCGACCGTGCTGCGCCGGTTGGCGAGGTCATACGAATACGACTTCGTCATTCGCGATGCGTCCGGCATCTCGGGTTCAGTCGCTGGCAGCTGCACGGATTCGACACGCCCACCCGCATAGGTGATCGTGGTGTCGGGAAAGTCCCCGGGTGGCGGGACCGGCTGCACCAGGAGATAGTCGCTGCCCGCGGAGTCGCGGATAGACGTCAGCACGTTGTTGCTGTCATATCCGAAGATCGTCCGTTCATAGCCGGGGTCTTCGATGATCCACAGCTGCCCGCCGGCGTAGTAGAGCCTCGTCTCCTCGACTTCGCCCGAGACGAGCTCGGGATAGATGATCTTGCACAGCGACCCGGCCCGAGCCGGATAGTAGTTGGGCGGGAGAGTGGGGCAGACGGTCTGCGCCGCATCCTGGTACACGAACGAGACCTTGCGGTGATAGGTCGTCCCCTCTCGTGAGAGAGGATCCACGATCTCTTTGACCGTGCCATCCGCGTTGTAGATCATGATCGGTGCCGCAGGTTTCTGCCCATCGGCCACCGAGGTCGCCGACTCGACGGTCCCGCTCGCCGTGAACTGATAGACGGTTCCGCCCTCGTCTGTGAAGACCACCCGGCCCGCGTTGTCGAGCGAGACGACGCCGTACTCTCCCGCAGGCGGCGTGTAGCCTCCGGACGATGTTCGCGTGTACGTGTGCGCGCCACCGGTGGCGTCGGTCAGGACGATGGCCTGGGGCTCGATCGATGCGCGCGCCCACGAGCTGGCTTCACCGGCGACCGGCGTCGACGCAGACCATCCTTCTCGCATCGGTGTCCGCTGCGTGGTGAACCACGACGCGGGCACGATCACCGGTCCTTCGTTGTCGGCGAGGTCATCAGCCCACAACTCGACGTAAGCACCGGCATGAGACTCGTAGTAGTCGAGTTGAATCGGTGTCTCCGCCGTGGCGAGGTTGAGATTCCCCGTCCATTCGACTCCGGTCGCTCCGTTGGTCCAACGGTCGAGCACCGTGGTGTTGTTGACGCGCAACCGCACGCCGTCATCGTGCCGCACACCGAAGCGCCACTGCGAGGAGGCATAGGGGACGCGGACGAATCCGGACCACTGCGCCATGAAGTAGTCGTTCGCCAATGCGGGCCCAGGGGAGCCCGTGGGCCAGTCGAAGGAGATCGCCGAGTCGGTTCGGACCATCAGAGGCGTCTTTCCCGTGAACGTGTAACCCGCGGGAGAGGTGGGAACGTTGCCGTTGGCGTCTCGCCCGTCGTAGTACGAACCCGTCAGTCCTCGGTTCGAGACGCCGGCCGAGAGCGAGTTGTAGCTGAAGGACATGCCGATCGGTCCGCCGAGCGTGTTCACGAGCGGCGAGGAGAACGACAGATTCGCGTTGCCGTTCGCGAGGTTCACCGACACCGGACCTGTCGTGTCGAACGGAGAAGGGCCCGAAGATCCGAGCCTCATATCGACTTTGATCCTCTTCACCCACGCGGGAGTCGTGTTCTTGCCGAGCCCGTCGGTCGGCTGCACGATCCAGGAGTAGATGTTGCCGTCGCGCAGGGTCCCCTCAGGCACAGTCCACCGCACCTTGCCGTCGGCACCGGCCGCGATGAGACCCGACGTGTACACGGCGCCGGACTTGGCGTCAGCTCCCGTGGCGATCTTGAACTCGTACTTGACCTGAGCCCCCGCCGGGTTGTTGTCGGGATCCGTCACGGCGTCGACCTGCAGCGTGGGAGTGAGTGTGACGATCGTCTGCGGCGCTCCCGTCGCGTTGCCCGGCGTCGCGGTCGCCTCCGGCGGCGTGGGGGGCACGAGCTGAGTCTTCAGAGTCCTCGCTCCGGTCCACCGCACCGTGGACTGCCCGGCCTGCCCGTCGTGGCCGTCCTTGATTCCCGTCCGCCAGTAGTAGGTGGTCCCCGGCTGCAGCTTGCCCTCGGGAACGGTGACCTGCTTGCTCAGCGTCCACCCGGAATCCCAGACCGGATTGCTCATATCGGCGTTCTGCGACACCTGGAAGGTGAACGCCGCATTCGAGTACGGCGAATACGTCTGTCCGCTCGCGACGAGGGTGGGGGTGAGAGACACACCCGTCGAACCGCTCGCCGGAGAAGACTGCGACACGGTCGGGTACGCCCAGTACTCCGTATAGATCGCCGTGTTGATGCGCTTGAACGTGTACGCCCCCGGCGTCTCGCCCATGCGGATCATGAACGCGACTCCGCGATCGCCTTGCGAGAAAGCCCATGCGAGTCGTTGCGCGATCGCCGTGTCCGTCATCCAGTACGTGTCATTGCTGATTCCGAACCACGCCAGCTCCGGACCGATGCACCCGTCCTGATACCCGATGCAGCTCGCGTGGCTGAGTAGCCCCCCGTGGTAGGTGGTGGCGCCTGTGCCGGCGTACGCCACGGCGATCCGGGCATCGTTGATGAAGTTCCCCGGAACGCTCCCGTAGTCGAAACTGGTGAACGCACGCCAATACATGTCGCGGTTGTTCTGTCGGTTGTTCCCGACGTACAGGTTTCCGTCTACCGTGCCGTCGGTCTTGATCGAGTAGCTGTAGTTCGGTCCGTAGTTGATAGTCGGATCGACGTACACCGGGTACTCGCGCGCGGCATCGACAAGCCATTTGCGGTCCACGCTGAGCGTGTAGTTCCACGTCTTGTCATCGATGGGCGTGAGCGTCATCGTCGGATTGATGGTTGCGCTCTCCGAGGCGCCCTCGACGCCGGACGAGTCCCACACGACCGGAGCGGGGATGTGCATCACCGCGAGGCCGTCAGCGTCGACGAACTCGACCGCTCCGCCGTCTCCGACGATCGGGGTCAGTCCTCCGGCATCCACCGACCATGACCACGACGAGCGCCCAGGGACACCACTCAGGACGAGGGTCTCCTTGACACCGTTGGCTTCGACTCGGTACTCGAGGTCCGTTCGCCAGTCCACGTCTTCGTAGACGAGCAGGTCGTCAGGGGTTGCCTCCGTCGACGACCTCACCTCCGCCGTGCCGACGTCTGCGCTCGTCAACGCGAAGTCGAGCTCATGCCCGTCCGCGGTGACCGTGACGGCGGCAGAGTCCGTCGCGTCTTCGGAGAACTCCGGGGCCAAAGGGTGCGCGACCGCCTCCCAGCCACCCTTGGTGGGGGTGAGCTCGGTGGAGATGGCTTCCCAACCCTCAGCGGTCTCCATGTTGAGGATCTCGGTGGACTGCTTGAGAATCCTCGACCCGTCCGCACGCTCGTAGGTCGTCGAGAACGCATCCTGGGCAACGATCGGGAGGTCTTTCGCCTCTTCCGCGAGCTTGTCGTCGTCTTTGCCTCCCAGAGTGAGTCCCGCGCGCCGAGACGGCTCGAGCGGCACGACGGAGGCGATGGGCTGCTCCTCCAGCGCCATGGAGAAGTCGCCTTCCGGCATCTCGGAGACCGGCTCCGGAGCCGCCTCCGGAGTGCCGCCGAGGCGCTCGATGTCCTCTTCGGCGAGTTCGCCGTTGTCAGGAATCTGTCGCGCGTCCATCGCGGCGGCACTGGTTGCGTTCGCCGTCGTGACGAGGACGTCACCGACGGCCATCGATTCGGGGGTGAGGATCGCCAGCACGCTGACGAGAAGGCAGGCAAGACCTGCAGCGGAGAGTCTGCGCAAGACCGCGGTTCCTTTCACGGAGTCGCGGCCTCAATGCCGCACAGATAACTCATAGCGGATGCTGAGGATCCACCGCGAGTCTTCCGACATCACGAGTATGTAACTTCGCGAGAAGAACGGTCCATACGGGCGGGAGGCGCTCCATCAATTCGGAGTCTCACCCCGCGAGCGGCCGGTACGCGGCGGTGACGCCTACGCCACCGCCCTCGCAGGCTCCCGCACCCGCACACCGTCGGCGAAGGCCCGCGGGTAGGCGCGCCGGAGCGCGACGACGACGAGCGTGGCCGCGGTCACCTTGATCAGATCGCCGGGCAGGAACGCGAGGCTCGACAGCGCCGTGGGTCCGAGGGGCACGCCGGTAACGAGAGCCTGCACGGGGATGCCGAACGCGTAGACGACGAACACACCGCCGACCAGTGCCGCGATCGCGGAGCGCCACCAGGTGAAGCGCCCCGTGCGCATGAGCAGGCCGATCACGACGACGCCGGCGATCCAACCGATGAGGTACCCGGCGCTCGGGCCGACGAACACTCCGAGTCCTCCACGACCGCCCGCCAACACGGGCAGCCCGACGGCGGCGAGCACGAGCACGAGGAGGATGGCGAGAGGCGCGAGGCGCGGACCCAGCACGAGCCCTGCGAGCATGACACCGAGGGTCTGCGCGGTGATGGGCACGCCGGCGGGCAGGGGCACGATCACCGCGCCGAGCACGATGATCAGGGCGGCGAACACCGCGATGCGTCCGAGCGATGCGCTGGCGTCTGTGGCGCGCGACGTTGTCATGAATCCTCCTGAACACCGTTCACTTGAACGGTGTTCATTAGAATAGGGACGCCATCCTCTCCACGCAAACCCGCCCCAGGAGCCATCACGTCCTTCTCCCCGATGCTGCGCCGTGTCGCCGTCGAAGACCCCGCTCGGCCGGCCATCGTCGACCACGACGCCGGCGTGACCTATGGCGAGCTCCACACCGAGTCGCGGCGGATTTCGGCGTCTCTCGAGCGCCTGCTCACAGCCCACTCGGCGCGGGCGGATTCACCCGGTCTTTCGACGCCGCCGCCCGTCGTCGCCATCTGTCTGAGCCGGGCTTTCGACACCGCACGCACCGTCGTCGGGATGGAGGCGGGGGATCGCATCCTCAGCGTCGTGGATGCGCACTGGCCGGTGTCGCTGCAGACGCAGCTGATCACATCCACCGGCGCGGTGGCGGTGATCACTGATGTCGCTGCGCTGCGAACCGCGCTGGATGCGAGCGGCTGGCCGGGCCTGATCCTCGGGCTCGCTGACCTCGAGAACCCGGGATCGTGCACCCTCGTCGACCCCGATGATCCTGCCGACGATGCCCCGTTCCTGCTGCTCACCTCATCCGGTACGACAGGACGACCGAAGCCCTTCCTCAAGACCCGCGCGCAGTACACCGCGAACATCGACGTCTCGCGCACATATCTGGGTGCGAGCAACCGCGTCGCGACCTTCGCACCGGGCCCGATGTCGTACAGCCTGACTCTCTACACACTGTTCGAGGTTCTCGGCTCCGGCGGCGAGCTGCACGTCGCCGACCGTCTCGACGACCTGTGGCTCACCCCCCGCGCGCGGGACGAACGCATCACGCGAGTGGTCACTGTTCCGGCTGCAGCTGCCGCCCTCGCCGACGCCGCGAGGCGCAACCCGGGAAGGTACGACGGCATCGAGCTGATCGTCACGGGAGGTGCCGCGCTCTCGGCGTCGGCTCGAGCCAGAGTGTCCGACGCGCTCCCCCGCACCCGGACGCTCAGTTACTTCGGCACCGGCGAACTCGGCTTCATCGGCGACGACCGCGCCGGCGACGGACGCATCCGGCTCTACCCGCAGGTGGAAGCCCGGGTGCGCGACGACGACGGCGATGATCTGGCACCCGGCGAGCTCGGCACGCTCTGGGTGCGCTCCCCCTCGTGCTCGACCGGCTACCTGCCGGGAACGACTTCCGCGTCGTTGACGGATGCCGACGGCTGGGCGAGCGTGCACGATCAGGGGCGGCTGCGTGGCCGGGACTTCTCGTTCGCCGGCAGAAGCGGAGATGTCGTCACCACCGGCGGGCACACCGTCGCCCTCGACGAAGTGGAACGTGCATTCGACGGGATGCCGGGCCTCGGCGACATCTGCGTGATCGCCGAGAGTGACGATCACCTCGGCACGCGGATCACCCTGGTCGTCGAAGGCGATGCGCCACCGGCAGCGACATTGCGCACGTGGGCGAGGGACCGACTCCCTCCGGCATCCGTGCCACGCCGCTGGCACCGCCTACCGGAGTTCCCACGAACCTCCGGCGGCAAGATTCGTCGCACCGCGGTCGCCGATCTCGTGGCGTTCGGGCGGAGGCCATCGTGAGCGTCGAGAGGTCTGTCGTCGTCACCGGGATCGGCGCCATCACCCCGAGTGGTCTCACCGCGCCGAGCATGTGGGCGTCAGTCCGCGCCGGACGAAGCGGCATCACGCGGCTTCCGCCTGAGCTCGAAGGTTCCGGGCCGGTGCAGGTCGGCGGAGTCGTCGGCGGGTTCACCGCCCCCGCCGACCTGCCGACACCACTCGTCCGCCACCTCACTCCGATGCAGCAGTGGGCGATCACCGCCGCTGATGAGGCGATGGATGATGCGGGCACAGGTGACCTGCCGTGGAACGCGGATGCCGCTCAGGTGATCATCGCCACGGGATCAGGGCCGGTGGACGCGGTGACGGAGGCAGCCGGCACGTTGCGAGAGGCCGGTCGGCGCCGGGTGCCGCCGAGCCTCGCCGTCTATGGAACCGCGGATGCCGTCGCCGGGATCCTCAGCCGTCGATACGGATTCCTCGGACAGACCCAGGCCATCACAGCGGCATGCGCGAGCGGCGCCATCGCGATCGGCGAAGGCCTGCGTCGCATCCGTCACGGATACGCCGATGCGGTGCTGGTCGTCGGGATGGACGACTGCCTCGGTCCGCTGCATCTCGCGGCGCATGCGAACCTGCGCTCGGTCGTCACCGGATTCGGCGATGACCCCTCATCGGCCTCCCGCCCCTTCGACCGTGCGCGGAGCGGTTTCGTCATGGCCCAGGGCGCCGCCGCGGTTCTGCTCGAGGCTGCCGACCTCGCCAGCGAACGCGGCGCACGCCCTCTCGCGACGGTCGCCGGGTTCGGTGCGACCAGCGACGCCCACCACGCCACGGCACCGGATCCGGCCGCCGCGGGAGCGACCAGGGCGATCAACGCCTGTCTCGCCGATGCCCGCGCGACCGCATCCGCAGTCGATCATGTCAACACCCACGGCACGGGCACGGTGCTCGGCGACGCGGCCGAGCTCATCGCACTCGAGCAGGCGCTGGGAGCGAGGGCACCGTCGGTTCCGCTCACGGCGACGAAATCCACCACCGGGCATCTGCTCGGCGCAGCCGGCGTCGTCGAGACAGTGGTCGCTGCGATGACCCTGCGCGACCAGGTGCTGCCTCCGACGATCAACCTGACCGACCCCGACGCGGAGGGCTGGGACTTCGTGCGCGACCAGGAGCGACGGCATCCGGTCCGCACAGTGCTGTCGACATCGTTCGGCTTCGGGGGTCACAACGCGGCGCTGCTGCTCAGGCTTCCGAGGTGAACTGCGCCCGTGCGGCTCCGTTCGCCTCTCCCCCGCGGCGAGGTCACCGCGGAGACGGCACCAGCACGACCTTCCCTCGCTGCCGGCGCTGTTCGATGGCTTCGTGGGCGGCGGCGGCATCCTCGAGGCGATACTCGTCCACAGGCGGAGCCGTGCGGCCTTCCGCCAGCGCGGCGAGCGCTCTGGACTCGAGAGCACGCAGGTCGGCGATGGACCGCCCGAGCGGGACGGCGACCGTGAGGGAGCGCTGCAGGATGTCGTCGGTGTCGAGCCGGAGCGCCTCTCCACTCGACCATCCGATGATCACGACGCGGGCACCGCTGGCGAGAGTCTCGAGTGCCGTCCGGCCCGTCGCACCTCCGACCCCATCGATCAGAACCGACGGCTGCGCGCCGTCGAGACGTTCGGCCATCTGCTCCGGCCACGTCTCGACCGTCACGTCGAGCGGCAGCAGCCGGCCGTCGGCGAACCTCTCACCGTGCGCGAGCCGCTCCACCACAGGGCGCTTCACCTCGCCGCCGTAGAGGGCGACGACAGTCGCCCCGACCGAAAGCGCCAGCTGGACGAGCTGACTTCCCAGGCCGCCCGATGCACCGGGGATGAGGACGACGTCGTCTGGGCGGATGTTCGCGGATTCCCAGACGAGCTGGGCCGTTCGACCGGTACCGATGGTCGCGACCGCTTGGGAGAAGGATGCTCCGGCGTCGACAGAGTGCAGAGACTGCGCGGACGCGAGCGCGAACTCGGCGTATCCGCCGCTGCGGAAGCCGAGGTGGGCGACCACGCGCGTTCCGAGGAGGGCCGCGTCGACACCGGACCCTACGGCGTCGACGAACCCGGCGACCTCGCGCCCCGGCGTCATCGGAAGTGTCGGCTTCGGCATCGACGCCGGTGCGGTGCCTCGACGGATGTCGGTGTCGACGGCATGCACACCCGCCGCGGCGACCCGGATCCGCACCTCGCCCTCGGCGGGAGTGGGCACGGCCACCTCCTCGGCTCTCAGCACCCCGGCCTCTCCGAAGTCGCGCTGCACGATCGCGAGCATGGTGCCCCGCTCCGTCGCCTCCGCGCTGCCCGCTTCCCCGCTCACGCTTCTCCCCCCGGCCGTGTCCCGCGCCGTTCAACGGCCGCGCTCACCCGTGGAGCGAGCACCGCCGCCGCGATCGCGATCACCGCAGCCAGGGCGAACACTCCCAGGAACGGGTCCGCGGTGGCCAACGCCGTGAACAGCGTCCCCGTGATGGCGAGCGCCATGGCACTGCCGAACGAATCGGCGACCGTCATCGCGCCGCTGTTGAAGCCTTGATTCTCCGGTGTCGACATCGCGAGCGTCAGCGCGCTGGTACGTGGGCTCATGAGCCCCATCCCCAGACCCGCCACGATCCAGGCGACGGCGAGCAGTGCGGCGTCCGCCCTGATGGCTGTGATCGCGACGGTCAGCACGATGCCGACGAAGACCAGGATCGTGCCGATGCGCACCGCCGTCACGCTCGAGAGGCGAACGCCCATCCGCCCCTGGACCGTCGCCGCGACCGACCACGAGAGCGCACCTCCGGTCAGGGCGAGCCCCGCGAGGGTCGGCGACAGGTCATAGCGATCGGTGAGCAGGTACGGCAGGTAGATCTGCGCGCCGAAGAACGCGGCAGCTGCGAGCCCGCGGACGAGGATGACCGAGGGCAGCCCCCGCTGCGCGCGGAAGGTTCCGCGGGGAACCAGCGGGCGAACCGCGATCAGGGCGACGATCACAGCGACGACCGCCAGCACCGGGCCGACACCGGGGATGTCGCCGACCAGGTTCAGCGTCAGCACCGCGGCCGCCGCCAGAATCGACCAACCGAGGCGGCCGTATGCCCACGGTGTCGTCGCATCGCCGTCGCTCGAGAGACCGCGAAGGGCTGGAATCACCATCAGCAGCGCCACGAGCACCAGGATCACCACACCGAGGAAGACCCAGTGCCAGCTCCAGAGCTCGGTCACGGCTCCCGCGACCGTTGGTCCGATCAGCGAGGGGATGACCCACGCAGCCGCGAATCCGGCGAAGATCGCGGGGTGCAGCTCCTGCGGGTAGACCCGGGCGACGACGACGTACAGTGCCACCATCAGGCCGCCGCTGCCGAGACCCTGCGCGAACCGGCCGGCGACGAGGACCTCCATGCTCGGGGCGAGACCGGCGATGAGCAGCCCCACGATGAACATCGCGACCGCGGTGTACAGCGGGGCGACCGGCCCCCGACGATCGGCCCAGTTTCCCGCGATCACCATGCCGATGACCCCGGTGGCGAGAGGACCGGCGAACGCCAGCGCGTATAGCCGTTCGCCGCCGAGGTCGGCACTCACGGTCGGCATCACCGTCGTGACCGCCAGGGACTCGAACGCCCCCAGGAACACGAGCGCGCACGCGCCGATCGTGATCCACACGTATTGGCTGCTCATGATGCGAGCTGCGGCCGCATCCGGCGTCGCCGCCTGCTCGGTCTCCGAAGTCATGATGACGACAGTAGAACCTCAAGTGAGGTTGAGGTCAAGAACGGATCTCGCGATGCCTCAGCGCACCGGAAGGAAGTGCGTCGGCGTCGGGACCTGCGCTTCGTGGCGGATACCGAGCGGCGCGCCCGTGCGCTCGTCGAGGTCGATCAGAGTGATGGTGTCGGAGCGCTGCCCCGCGACGAGCATCTTGCCCTCGTGGACGAGGTGGTGACGCGGCCAGTCGACGCCCGAATCGGCGAGTGCCACCGACTCCAAGGCCTCGCCTCCGCCGCGCACCCGCAACGCCGCGATCGTGTTGCTTCCACGCAGAGCCGTGTAGAGGAACTGCCCGTCGCGAGTGCGGGCGAGCTCGGCGGGGAAGTCTGTGCCCACTTCGGCGATCGGGCTCGTCAGCGTCACCGACACGACGCTCCAGGTGCCGTCGGCCGCGCGCGCGAGCGTGAACACCTCGCACGAGTACTCGGTGACCACGTGCAGGTGCCCGCTGGGGTGCAGCACCATGTGCCGCGGTCCGGTGCCGAGAGGCAGAACCACCTCGTGGTCGAGCACCAGCCCGCTGCCGCTCTGCCGCCAGAACCGCACGAGGTCGAACCCGAGGTCAGTGGTGGCGACGCGTCCGTCGGGGAGGAACACCGCGGCGTGCGCATGCGAGACACGGTCGCCGCCCATGCCGTACGGGTCCACCGCCGCGACGCCGTCTCCGGGAGGGGTGGGAGCGGGAGCATCGGGATCCGCGTCGTCCCCGAACAGGGCCGCGCGGAGTGCCGCCGCCGCATCCGCCTTCGCGGGGACGATGCGCCCTTCCGCGTCCAGCCCGACTCTCACGACACGACCGTCGCCGTAGCAGCTGGCGATCAGCGCCGAGCCGTTCGGGGCGACCGCCACATGACACACGTACTGGCCGACCGGCGCGGGCGCACCCAGCGGAGCCAGCACACCCTCACCCGCACGGACGAACGCCTGCACCGCGGAGTCACCCTCCAGTGCCGCGTAGACGATGTCGAGGGTCGGATGCTGCGCCAGCCAGGACGGCGAAGGAACCTCCACCGCAGTGCCACGGTAGGCGAGGGTGGATGCCTCGCGGCCCTCGTCCCCCGCGAGCAGGCCGATGCCCTCGGCCGAACCGTCCATCGCGGGGCCGTAGCCGCCGAGCCAGAAGCGCGTCATCGGGTGCGGATCAGTCGAGCAGGTCGTGACGGACGATGACCTGGTCGCGCTCCGGGCCGACACCGATCACCGAGATGCGCGTGTTGCTCATCTTCTCGAGCGCCAACACGTAGTCCTGCGCCGTCTGCGGCAGGTCCTCGAAGGTCCGAGCGACCGAGATGTCCTCACTCCAGCCGGGGAAGGACTCCAGGATCGGCTTCGCGTGGTGGAAGTCGGTCTGGTTGACCGGCACCTCGTCGAATCGCTCGCCATCGACGTCGTAGGCGACGCACACGGGGATCTGCTCCAGGCCCGTGAGGATGTCGAGCTTCGTGAGCACGAGGTCGGTGATGCCGTTGATGCGCGTGGCGTAGCGCGTGATGGGGGCGTCGTACCAGCCCACCCGGCGCGGGCGGCCGGTCGTGGTGCCGAACTCGAAGCCCTGCTTGCGCAGCCACTCGCCCTGCTCGTCGAACAGCTCGGTCGGGAACGGACCCGAGCCCACGCGGGTCGTGTAGGCCTTGACGATGCCGACGATGCGGTCGAGCGCACCGGGACCGACGCCGGAGCCCGTCGCCGCTCCTCCGGCTGTCGCCGAAGACGAGGTCACGAACGGGTAGGTGCCGTGGTCGATGTCGAGCATCGTGGCCTGACCACCCTCGAACACCACGACCTCATCGCGGTCGAGCGCCTCGGCGATCAGGTAGCCCGTGTCGGCGACCATCGGCCGCAGCCGCTCGGCGTAGGAGAGCAGGTCTTCCACGATCTCGTCGCAGGTGACAGCGCGGCGGTTGAAGACCTTCACCAGCAGGTGGTTCTTCTGGTCGAGAGCGCCCTCGACCTTCTGGCGCAGGATGTTCTCGTCGAACAGATCCTGCACCCGGATGCCGACACGGTTGATCTTGTCGGCGTACGCCGGGCCGATGCCGCGGCCGGTCGTGCCGATGTTGCGCTTGCCGAGGAACCGCTCCGTCACCTTGTCGAGCGTGCGGTGGTACTGCGTGATGATGTGCGCGTTGGCGCTGACCTTCAGCCGCGAGACGTCGATGCCGCGGGCGGCGAGCGCCTCCAGCTCGGAGAACAGCACCTCGAGGTCGATGACCACGCCGTTGCCGATCACCGGCGTGACGCCGGGAGACAGGATGCCGGAGGGCAGCAGGTGCAGCGCGTACTTCTCGTCGCCGACGACGACGGTGTGTCCGGCGTTGTTGCCGCCGTTGAACTTCACCACCCAGTCGGTGCGCTCACCGAGCAGATCGGTGGCCTTGCCCTTTCCTTCGTCGCCCCACTGCACGCCGACGATAACGATTCCTGGCATGGGTAACCCCCTGGCTTTCGCCGGGTTTGCACCGGCCGATGAGCTGGCCCTCTTCGGGCCGTCCCATCCTATCGAAGGGTTCCTCGACGACCCTCCGGTGGCTCGACCGCTCCGGTCGCGATATGACGGCCTCAGCGGCCGTTGAAGATGGAATATCGCGACCGGAGCGGTCGTCGTCCGAAATACGACGGGGGATGGCACTCGCGCGGCTCGCTCGATGTCGGACACCCCTGCCAGGATCGGAGGATGCCAGCAGCCGCATCCGGCGACCCCGAGATCACCTCCGACGGGATCCGTGCCGACGACGGAGCACCCGAGAAGCCCCGGATGCCCGCGAACCCCGGGACGCCGAAGAAGCAGGGTGCGCTCGTCCTCATCGCCGCACTGGTCACAGTGGTGCTGTGGGCGTCGGCGTTCATCGGCATCCGCGGAGCGGGTCCGCACTACGACCCGGGCGCTCTGGCGCTGCTCCGCATGGCCGTCGGCTCGGCCGTGCTGACGATCATCGCGCTACGGCACGGCATCCGCATCCCCGCGCGACGCCACTGGCTGCTCATCGCGGTGTGGGGAATCGGCTGGTTCTGCGTCTACAACCTCGCGCTCAACAGCGCGGAACTGACCCTCGATGCCGGCACCGCTGCGATGGTCGTGAACCTCGCACCCCTCATGGTCGTGGTGTTCAGCGGACTGTTCCTGCGTGAGGGATTCCCGAAGCCGCTCGTGATCGGCGCACCCATCGCCTTCCTCGGGGTCGTGCTCATCGGCATGAACTCCACCTCCGGCGCCGGCCCCGACATCACGGGACTCCTGCTCGCCCTCCTCGCCGCTGTCATGTACGCAGGCTGCACGCTCGTGCAGAAGCGTCTGCTCACCTCGGGTGTCGACGCCACCACCCTCACGTGGCTCGGCGCGGGGGTCGGCACCGTCGCACTGCTGCCCTGGATCGGCAACCTCATCGGCTCGCTCCAGACGGCACCGCTCGATGCGACGCTCTGGGTCGTCTACCTCGGCATCTTCCCCACGGCGATCGCTTTCACGACGTGGGCGTACGTTCTGCAGCGCAGCACTGCGGGGCAGACGTCGGCCACCACCTATGTGGTGCCGGCAATCGCGATCCTGATGTCGTGGGCGATCCTGGGTGAGGTGCCGACGCCGCTGATGTTCCTCGGCGGCGCGCTCTGTCTGCTGGGCGTGCTCATCACCCGACTGCGGTGGCGGCGACGGGCGTGATGCCGTTCACCGCCCGGTGATCACCCCTCGTGCGAACCCCAGCTCCGCGAGCCGGGCCGCGGCGAGCGTGCGCTTGAGTTCGAGCGACTCCCCGATCTCGGCGGCCAGGCGGGGTCGCGTGCGGATCAAGGCATCGATCGTGGCGAGCGGCAGCACCACCACCGTCAGGATCTCCCCGGCCACGGTCACCGCCTGCGTGCGCTCACGGGTGAGAGCGGTCTGTCCGATGAGGTCTCCTTTCTCGGCTGCGGCGAACTCAACACGGCCGCCTTCGACGTCGAGTGCGAGCACAGCCCTGCCCGAGAGCACCACGCGCACCTCGTCGGGGACGACTCCGCTGGGCAGCACGATCTCGCCGACGCCGTAGCGCTCCAGCCGGGCGTGGGTGAGCACTGCCTCGATGTCATCGTCGCGCAGGTGCAGGGTCGGCGCGATCTCGTGCATCGCCTCGACCAGACGCTGCGGCTCGGCGAGCGGGTCCGTGGAATCACCATCGAGAGCGAAGCCACGCCGCCGTGCCGCATACCAGAGCCAGGAGAGGTACATCGAGAGAGCCCGTGATGCGTCCGCCGGACCCGCCACCGGAATCGACACCGAATACGCGCCCGCCCCCGAATAGTCGACGGTCGCCCTCTCGCGCTGTAGTCGCATGGGAAGCGAATCGGCCACCTCGATGAGGAGGGCGATCACCTCGTGCGGTGGATCGTCGGTCGAGAACTTCACGCCCGTCTCTGCCGAGTAGGGCCCCTCGGGCTCGCTCAGGTTCGTGAACGAAGCCCCCGAGAGCGACGAGTTCGGCACGATCTGGATGCCGGAGCCGGTGTCGATGTGCACAGCCCTCCAGTTAACTTCGACGACACGCCCCTTCACGCCGGCGGCGTCGAGCCAGTCGCCGATCTTGAACGGCTGCTCGAACAGCAGCAGCAGACCAGAGATCACCCCACCCACCGCGTTCTGCAGAGCGAGGCCGATCACGATCGACCCGACACCGAGGGCAGTGAAGAGTCCGCCGACGTCGGCGTCCCACACCCAGGAGAACAGCAGAGCCAGGCCGACCCCCACCAGAACGAGCCGACCGATCTCGACGAAGATCGACGGGATCCGCTCTCGCCACGAGCCTGGCTTGGCGTTGGCGAACAGCGCCACGTTGAACGCCGACAGCACCAGCAAGATGACGAGGAACCCGAACACGGTCGCCACCACGCGCGTCCACACCTGATCGGCGGGCGACTGGATCGCGAACACCAACAGCGCGAACAGCGCGCCGACGGGGATGACCCAGTTGCGCAGCATGCGCAACGGCTTCGCCACCGGGCTATTGCGCCGAGTCAGCGCACCGATGAGCTCGGTGAGCACGACCAGGACGACGGGCACGCCCACCGCGAGGCCCACGATCCACCAGACCCAGCCGCCCGTGAACACGTCGCCCATGATCAGACCACCTTCCACACGGTCTCGGTCCTGCCCTGCGTCTCCACCGTTCCGGCTTCCACATAGGTGACGATCTCCTGCGTGCGATCGCGCACCGTCTGGCTCACGTAGATACCCGGCTCGCCCGTAACCGAGCGCACCCGGTAGGCGAGGCTGACCGCGTCGCCCCAGAGGTCGTAGGCGAGGCTCGTCCGCGCGACGAGGCCGCTCGTGACCGTGCCCGTGTCGACACCGGCTCGCAGCGAGATCTGTGTGCCGTTCTGCGCGTTGAACCGCTCCAGCACACCGAGCAGACTCCGGGCGAACTCGACCGTGCGCCGAATGTTGTCGACCCGCGGCACGATCAGTCCCGACGAGGCCAGGTAGCCGCCGCGCAGGGTGCGCACCTTCTCGACCCCCGCTTTCTCGGCGGCCTCATCGAATCCGCGCATGAGCGTGTTCAGGAGGCCGATCTCCTCTTCTGCAGTCATGTCGCGGGTGAGGTCGTCGAACCCGACCAGCTCGGCGAACACGACCGACACGTTCTCGTGCGCCTCCGTGATCGCCTCCTCGCCCTGTTTGTACTTCGTGGCGACGCTCTCGGGCATGAGAGTGTGCAGTAGCTTCTCGTTCTCCTTCTGCTGCTCTTCGATCAGATCCTGCTTGATCCGCAGGCTGGATGCCATGTCGTTGAAGGCGCTGCCGAGGTCACCGAACTCGTCGCGCGAGCCCTGCGGAACCTGCACGTCGAGGTCTCCCTCCGCGACGCGGTGCACGGCGCCGACGAGACGGTGGATCGGGCGGGTGAAGACCTGCGCGAGCAGAAGCGAGAGCAGAGAGACTCCGAGCAGGATGCCGAGCAGCGAGAGCAGCACGTTGCGGGTGAAGACGTTGACGGGCTCGAAAGCCTCCGCGGTGTCGATGCGCGCGATCACGACCCAGTCGAGACCCTCGATCTCGAGCGGGGCGTAGGCGGTGACGCTGTCACCGCCGATGAAGTCGCGCCCGACGGTCGTGCCGCTGCGCCCCGCCTGGGCATCCTCCACGGCCTTCGTGTCGACGGGCTGCAACAGCACCGTGCCCTTGATCTGCCCGATGCGATCGACGATGGTCGGGGCCATGCCGCCGTTGATGAGGCGCTTCACGTAGTCGGCCGGGTCCTCCACCAGACGACGTGCGGTGCTGCGCATGAGGTCGTCGCGGCCGACGAGATAGACCTCTCCAGTGTCACCGAGGCCCTGTTCCTTCCAGTTCTCCCCACCGGTCATCACATCGTTGATCGTGTCGATCGAGATCTGGAACGCCATCACACCGGTGATGCCACTGTCATTGCCCACGGGCGAGACCACCCACATGGCCGGGATGTTGAGCGAGGGGATCCAGCGGTCGAAGTCGGTGAGCACCACGGTGTTCACCGAGTTCGTCGCCACCGCCTCGGCGTATGCCTTGGCCAGCGCCGACTCGCGATACGGGCCGGTGGACAGGTTCGTGCCGATCTCGATTCCCTTGTATGCGGAGAACGTCACATCGCCGTCGAGGTTGAGCAGCAGCGCATCCTCGTAGCCTGCCTCCTTCACGAGGCGGGTGAAGTAGTCGCCGTAGCGCTCGGTCGCGATGGAGTAGCTCGTGCCGTCTCCACTGTCGTTCAGCTCCAGCTGCGCGTCGTAGTCGGCGTCGAAGTCTTGATTGCCGAGCGCGTACTCGCTCTGCACGTACTGGCCTGCGGGGGATGCGGGGATGAACGCGGTGTCGCCGTACTCCTCCCCCGAGCGGGATTCGAGCTCCGGGATGAACGTGGTCGTGTAGTACTGCTCGAGGGAGGACCGGCGAGCGTCATCGATCTCGACATCTGCGAGGTCGGCGAACCCGCCGTTGACCGCCGTCGACATGCTCTGCGCGCTGAGGTTGCGGGAGTTCAACGAGGCATCCCGCCGGACGCTCTCCATGAAGGTGGTGACCTCGGCTGCCCGCATCGAGCGGATCGTGATGAGCTGATCGACCGCGGAATCATGCAGCGACTGACGCCCGTTGACGAAACCGATGGCGCCGACGATCACCGAGGAGACCAGGCTCACCCCGAGCAACATGATGAGGAGTTTGGACTGGATGCTGAGACCGGCTCGCCGGAACCGCCTCTTCTTGGTTCCGCCCGCTTCGACCGTGCCTGTGCCGCTGTCGCTCATATGCCCCTCCGCCATGCGCGTGCGTTCCGGGTGCTGCTCACTGCGACCGACCCTAGCGATATACCGGTACTGCGGTCTACGGCGTGGCGCTACAGTGTGCGACGGAGGCGAAATGACGACCTGGTGGCCCTACGTACGACTGGCAGCATCGGTTCTGGCCGTGGCGGCGATCGTCGCCCAGCTGGTGCGCACTCTCGAGATCGCCCTCAGCTCGGAGACTGCGTGGGGCTCGCATCTGCCCACGGTCGTGGCGAACTTCTTCAGCTTCTTCACGATCCTCTCCAACGTGCTGGCGGCCGTGGTCCTCGCCATCGGCGGCATCTGGGCTCTCGCGAACCGGAAGACCACGTCGGCCGAACCGCGGTGGCTGGCGGTGCTCCTGGTGTGCGCCAGCACCTACATGATCGTCACCGGCGTCGTCTACAACACGCTGCTGCGCGGGATCGAGCTGCCGCAGGGCTCGACCGTCCTCTGGTCGAACGAGGTGCTGCACGTGGTAATCCCGCTCATCATGCTCGTCGACCTGCTCTTCGCGCCTCGCCGTCGGGCGCTCGGCTGGAGTGCGGTCGGGATCACTGCGATCTTCCCGATCGTGTGGGTCGCCTACACGCTGATCCGGGCGAACCTCGTGATCGCGCCCGCGACAGGCGAACCATGGTGGTATCCGTATCCGTTCCTGAATCCCCACCTCAACGGCGGCTACGGGGGCGTGGCGCTCTGGGTGCTGCTGATCGCGGCGATCATCATCGCCACCGCCGCCTTCGTGGTCTGGGTCGGCCGGTTTCGGGGCACCCGCGACACCGCGTGACGATGCCCCTCCCCTCCACAGGCGGAGGGAAGGGGCATCGGCCGAGAGGCTCAGACTGCGGCGAGCGCCTCGCGGTCATCATCACGCGGCTGACCCGCGATGATCCGTGTCGTCTCGGTGGCGTCCGGATCGACGTCGAGATAGCGCTCGAGCGAATCGTCGAGCTCTTCGAGCCACGGCGTATGGTGCACGACGGCGATCGTGCCCGTCATGACCGACTCGTAAGTGCGGTCGCGATAGCCCATGATGTCTTCCTTCTTGTCGTGCTTCCACGCGAGGAAGATCTCCACGACCCGGTCGATGTCGAACTCCGGGTAGTCGGTGAGCTGGAGGAGATCACGGATGTAGTCGGCCTGGAAGCGGATCTCCGCCGCGGCCGAGTCGATGCGGTCGAAACGGGCGCGCCACTCGGCGATGGAGGCCGCGCGCTCCTGCTCGTCGGGCAGTTCGAGACGGCCGAGGATGAGGTCGCGCACGTACCAGGCCTGCACGTCGAACATGTTGAACGTGAACCACTGGTCCTGCGCGCCCAGGTAGGTCAGGCGCGGATTGCCCTGCCACACGACGCCCCGGTACAGGCCTTCCGGGTAGACGTTGTTGGGCGACGACAGGGCCAGGTCATCGGGCAGGAACGGGTACTTGTGCAGATATCCGGTACACAGGATGACCGCGTCGACATGCTTCGAGGTCCCGTCGGCGAAGAATGCCGTGCTGCCCTCGAAGCGCTCGACGACCGGACGCTCCTCGATGCCTTCGGGCCAGTCGTATCCCATCGGTGCCGAACGGAAGCTCGTCGTGACCGAACGGGCACCCATCTTGAACGCCTGGCTGCCGATGTCCTCCGCCGAGTAGCTCGACCCGATCACGAGCACGTCGCGATCTGCGAAGGCCTCTGCGCCTCGGAAGTCGTGGGCATGGCTGATGTAGCCGGGGAAGGTCTCGATCCCGGGGAAGTCCGGCACATTCGGGAAGGAGAAGTGCCCGGTGGCCACGATGACGCGATCGAACTCCTCGACATGCGACCGGCCGCTCGGCAGATCCTCACTGGTGAGCGTGAAGACCGCGCGCTCCTCGTCGAACTCGATCCAGCGCACCACGGTCTGGAAGCGGATCAGCTCCCGCACATCGCTCTTCTCCAGGCGTCCGGCGATGTAGTCCCACAGCACGGGGCGCGGCGGGTACGAGGAGATGGGACGGCCGAAGTGCGCGTCGAAGCTGTAGTCGGCGAACTCCAGCGCCTCCTTCGGGCCGTTCGACCACAGGTTCCGGTACATGCTCGAATGCACGGGTTCCCCGAACTCATCGAGTCCTGTGCGCCAGGTGTAGTTCCACTGTCCGCCCCAGTCGGCCTGCTTCTCGAAGCAGACCAGCTCGGGGATCTCCGCCCCCGCGCGGGCTGCGGATTCGAAGGCCCGCAGCTGTGCCATGCCCGAGGGGCCGGCGCCGATGATCGCTACTCGTTCTCTGCTCGTCACGTATCGTCCTCACACTTGCGTCATATATCGATGAGCGGCCGCATCCGAGCGAGGAACAGGTCTGTCCCGGTGGGAGCGGAAAGCTCGACCGACCCGGAAAGCGGCTGCTCTTCGACGTTAGCAGGGCCGGTGATCGGCCCCGGAAGCGACTTCGATCACCGGTCCGACTAGTCCTCTCCCGTCGAGGCAAGAGGACCTCCTGTCGATCTGGACCATCTGGATCTCGCATATCGAACGCTTCAGATCGGCGGGTTGCTCCGTGTGGATGAAGTGCTAGATTCGGTCGCGTGAATCCGATTGAGGCGTCTTTATACACACGCGGCCCGCTACGCGCAGTGATCGACCTCAACGAAACATGCAATCTGAAGTGCGACTATTGCCACGTCAACGCGGGGTTCATTCCGAAAGACGGCGTCGGCCCGACGCTGCCTCAGGCGCACTTCCGCTCCATTCTTGATGAGCTCAGCGAGATGGGCACTTTCGAAGTCACGCTCACCGGCGGCGAAGTGACGACGATGAAGGATTTCCACGAATACCTCGACATCGTGGCCGATTATCCGCACCTGACGTTTCAGATCATCACCAACGGCACGCTCCTGATGCCGAAGATGTTGAACCACATCGTCGGCTCAGGGGTCAGGCGCATCTCGCTCTCCCTCGACGGCGCAGAGGCGGCGAACGACAAGCACCGGGGCCAAGGATCATGGACCCGCGCCGTCCGAGGAATGCGGGCGGCGATCGAGTCCGGCATCACGGTGAACATCATCTCCGTCCTGACGAAAGACAACTTCCGTGAGTGGCGGAGCTTCGTGACGGACATGAAAGCGCTCGGCGCGTCGTCGATCGATCTCAGCCCGATGTGCCAGCTGGGGAGAGCACAGTCGTTGGACAGTGCCGCCCTCGACCTTCAGGATCTGCAGTGGTTGGAATCGGGTTTCCGCGCCTATCAGGATGATCTCCCCGAGAAGTCGACCAGCGTCAGGCTCAACCTGGGTTCGACGCGAGTCGGGCAGTGGGACGGCGAGCCCGCCCCGATCCACATCGTCCAGGACATGTATCCCGGAACTCAGATCGTCTTCCGTCTGAGCGGTACGACGACGTCGAACCGCATCATCGGCAAGAGTCAGGTGCTCGGGAACCATTACACATCCTCGGTGCGCGAGATGTGGAGTTCCTCCCACTCGGACAGACTTGCCTCCTTCCTGAACGCTCAGCAGGACGCCTCGCAGAATCTCACCAGCTACTACGGCATCAGCGTGCTCGCCCCGGAACGCGTCATCGACGCCGAGCTGCAGGCACTCTCCACCCCCGCCGACGGCTCTGCCGAGATCAATTGGAATGCGGATGAGTACCTCATCAGCGCCGGTATCGAGAGGAATGTGAACAACCGATGATCGAAGACTCCCTTGCACAGGAAGCCGGCGTGCCGTGGGCCGCACCGAGGCTCCGGTTCGACGATGTCAAGGGAGACCTGCAGAGCGTGGTCGAGGGTGACCAGTGGACCAGGGGGATGTACACCCGCATCCTCGAAGACCGCCTAGGGGATGCCGTCGGGCGGTACTGCGTGCTGACCTCCTCCGGCACCTCTGCGCTGATGGCCAGCCTGTTCCACGCGGCCGATCGCGGAGCCAGGAGAGTGGCGGTGCCCGACTTCGGCTATCACGCTGCTGCGCGGGCGGCGGCCCTGTCCGGCTCGACGCTCCATCTTCTGGATTCCTCGGCCGATACGCCGACGATCGACGCCGCAGCCGCCCTGAGCCTGAACGCCCCCATCACCGTGGGCATGCACTACATGGACATCCTGTTCAGCTCGTCGCTCGGAGATCTGCGAACGAAGAAGCGTCTGCTGATCGAGGATTCGGCAGCAAGTCTGCTCGTCCAGGACCGCGATCGTCGTGCAGGGACTCTCGGAGACATGTCTGTCATCAGCCTGCACGCGAGCAAACCGATCGCGGCCGGCGAGGGCGGGGCGATCTTCGTCGACGACCGCCAGGAAGCGGATGCCCTACGGCGGATCGTGCAGAGAAACGGTCTCATCGAGTCCACCACGTACAAGGTGGGAAGCTCCCAGTCGCTCAACGCCAACATCAGCGAGCTCAACGCCGTTCTGGGTGCCGCTTCGCTCGCACGGGCGCAACGCCATCTTCCCGACTTGGTGTCCTTGCGAAAGGACTTCATCTCCGCACTCGGTGCGGTGCTCGACGAGTCGTTCCCTGCGACGACCGTCCTCCGGTCGACCGATGCCGACTTCGGTCCGGTGTCGCTTCTCATGGAGAACGAGAGCCAGCGGGATCACGTGCTGCGCACCCTGCGCTCTCGGGGCATCCAGGCACGCGCGATGTGGTTGTACGCGGCCCATGATGACCCCGCGATACGCGCTGCGGTCGAGGGACCGATCGCGACGTTCCCCCGGGCGGACGACTGGCGACGCCGCCTCCTCAACCTCCCCTTCCACTGGGGGTTCACCTCCCAGCACTCGCGAACGATTCTGGAGGCGTTCGAGAGCATGTCGACGGAGACCCCCTAGCCGCATGTTGCGGATGCATCTGCTCCGGCTCCTCTTCCGGAGCAGTCACGTTCGCTTCCGATCGCCTACGGGAACCGCCAGATTCGCACCATTGAAGGCGGCGCAGCTGCGCGAATCCGCCTACGTGATCGCGTTCACCGCCGACGGGTCGCATGTGCTGCTCGCACCACGAGACGACGGTGCAGGGCTGGAGATCCCCGGAGGCGGACGGGACGCAAGGGAGTCGATCCGGGATGCGGCCCTGCGTGAGACTTTCGAGGAAACGGGCGTCACGATCGCGGGCGAGCTGAGAAAGCTGCTCGTGCATCTCGATTGGTTCTTCGACGATTCCGATGGACGAATGTACGTCTCGAAGCAGCATTTCTTTATCGCATCGCTGCCGCCAAGAACACCTGTCAGCGACCAGTCCCTGCTCACCGAGACAAGCTCTGCCGGAGATCACCTGAATCCCAATGATGCAGACGTGATCGCGCTTGCATTTCAGAAGAGACTGTAATCGGGTGACCTTTCGCAAGAGCATCCTCTACTTTCGACCCCATTGCGATCGACATCCGCTGTGGTAGCGTCGCAGGCGTTGACCAGCTGTTGCTATAAGAGTTTGAAAGGTACGCATCATGAAGACGATCTCGAAAACCCTCGGAACCACCGCTGTCGCTGCCGGCGCGCTCGCACTCTCGGCTGTTCCGATCACGGTGCAGGCCGTGGTCAATTCCTCTGATGTCCCCAGCGCGGCCAACCGGGCAGGGCAGACGTCCGGCACGTCCTCCGTCGGTCCGACGGTGACGAACGGCCAGCACGTCACCACGCTCGCCGACCGGAAGATCATTCCGTAAGCAATCGTCAAGCTCGTCCCTCCGGTGTTAACCGCCCCCAGCTCCACGGCACTGACGCAGGCACTGTCGGCCGCGAACGAAGCCGTCACCGAGTACTCGATTCGCGAAGGTGTGAATCCTGCATTCGCGCTCCTCGTCGGCAGCGTCCCTACGGGTCTCGCCAACAGCAAGAGCGACATCGACGTCTTCCTCGTCACCCTCGACAACCCCGGCGGAGCCGCTGGGGGTGAATTGTATGCGAATCAATTCACCATCGGGGACAAGCGCGTCGATATCGAGACCTGGACGATCGGAGAGTTTGGCCGAACCGTTGCGCGTATTGTCGATGCTCTCCGCGTCGGGCAATCGCGAGTGCACGCGCTGGGGGAGATGAGATCACCCGATTTCGACTTCCTCAGTCGCGTGGTCTCCGCTGTCCCTGTGATCGGCGAAGGCTTCTACTCGTCGTGGGTGAGCGCGAACCTCCCCCGAGAGGGAGAGTACGAGCAGGTGCTGTCTGCACGATTCGCTCTCGAGGCCGCCGCAACGCTGGAGGATGCCGAAGGTTTCGCGGAGGCCGGGAACCGGGACGGTCTTGGATTCTCCGCCTCTCGGGCCACCAACTTCGCCGTGAAGTCGTGGGTGGCAGCGACCGGCGATGTGTACTTCGTCGACAAGTACGCCTTCACCCAGGCAGTTCGGCAGGGTATGCCCTCGGAGCAGTTGGCGCGCGCGCGAAGATTCGGTCAGTACGAGTGGATTCGTGAATCGGATCCGCGGTTCATGGAACTCCAGACGTTCCTGCAGGATTTCCTCATCGCCAGCCAGATCCTGTCCAACCGATTCCCGGTCGACCGATCGACCACGACTCCGAGCTTCCGCTCGAATCACATGCCGATTCAGATCGCGGACGGAGTTCTCCTGAATGAGGAGGGGAAGAACCATGTGCTGCTCTCCGTCGTCGCCGCGAAGGTCTGGCAGGCGCTGATCACCGGCGACGAAGCGTCCCTTCCTCCTGCGGACGTCGATCTCATCAGACCGCAGCTTGAGGCTGCCGGAGTGATCGAGCGCATCTAGACGGCGCTCGGGAAATCGTTCATCTGAACGCCGAACAACAAGAGGGATAAAAGCGTGAGCGGATACATCGTCGAACTCGAAGGCACGGACGGCACAGGGAAATCGACCGTCGCCGGCTCGCTGGCCTCGGAGCTCGGCGGGACGGTCTTCTCGCGCGTCACGGCAAACGCGGACACGTCGCTCGACCGCCTGACCCGAAGCGTCGGCACCTTCTTCGGTGAATCGCTGGACGATGTACCGGCGTTGGAGGTGCTCGCCCTTGCCGCCATCACTCAAGACGCGGCCATCCTCGAGAGTCAGGTCCTCCCCCACGTGCGCGCAGGTGGGGTCGCGGTTCTGGACTCGTGGTGGTTGAAGACGTCGTGCCGTTTCGTGATCGAAGCGGAGAATCTCGGCTATGAGCAGAGCCGCATCCACCGGATCGCCGGCTGGATCGACGATCTGGCCTACTGGCGCACGTGGCCGGATCTCACCGTCTACACCGCCGTCCTCGAACTCGACGACTCGACTGTGCGCGCACGTTACGAGCAACTCCCGGAGGAGCGGCGTGACATCGTCATCGGCAGGGACGGACGCAATTCCGTCGACCCCGATGAGTTCGTCGACTTCGTCTCACGCATACGACACCTCATCAGGAAGAAGTCGGAGGGGATCGATACATCGCGCACGTTCATGAACACCTCGGACGATCACGGTATCGCGTGCTCGAACGCGATCGCCGAGTGGATCCGCCTCGCGCAGAACGCAGACGGTTCCGGTGCGAGTGGTCATTGACTCCCGCAGCACCCTCGTCATCGATTTCGACGGGGTCATCGTCGATTCCGAGCCGATTCGGCGACGAGAGACGGAACGCTCGCATCGAGAGGGCGCGCCGAGGCAACAGACCTACGCACGCATCCAGGCCCTCATCATGCAGACGCCCCCGCGACCGGAAGCCCTCTCCTTGATCGCGCGTTTCCCCACGAAGGACATCGTGATCGCCACGAACAACCTCTCTGCCAACGTCCGCGAGTATCTGGATGCGTGGCTGCCCTCGCTCTCTGCCGCGTCCATCTTCAGTCGCCTCGACCTCGGCTTGGCCAAGGAGACCGAGGACTTCTGGCGACGGCTGGGAGCGATCCTGAATCGCCCCTCCGACACACTCCGCGTTTACGACGACAGCGCGGACGTCTGCGCGATCGCTGCCAAGGTCGGCATGCAGGTTCACCGCGTCGAGACCGGGGTGGCCGGATGAACGACGGCGCAGCTCCTCGCGTGCTCGTGGCCGGCGGGGCCGGTTTCCTCGGGAGCCATAGCGCGAAACGTCTGGGCCGAGATTTCCCCGAGTCCGTGATCACTGTGCTCGATCGCGAGGAAAGTCAGAACACCGACATCCGCGTCGACCTGACCGACGACCGAGCAACCATCGATGCCCTGAGAGACAGCGCGGACTACGACTGGGTGCTCAACTTCGCCGCTCTCTCTTTCGTTCCGTCGAGTTTCACCGAGCCTCGTCGGTACCTGACGAACAATGTCCTCGCCACCCAGAACCTCCTGGACGCTCTGAGCACGGGCGGATTCCGCGGGAAGCTCCTGCATTTCTCGTCGTGCGAGGTGTACGGAGACGCCACGAGACCATCGACGAAGGCACCGCTGGTGCCGAAGAGCCCCTACGCCGCGAGCAAGGCGGCTCAGGAGCTGGTGCTTCGTGCCCACCACATCGCCTCCGGGGGCGCCTACGCGGCGACCATCATGCGGCTCTACAACATCTATGGGCCGGGGCAACAGCACAATCGGCTGTTGCCGTCCGTCGTCCACGCGGCCGCGACCGGCGAGTCGCTCGCGCTGTCCGGGGACGGCGAGCAGACGAGAACGTTCCTGCATGTCGACGACCTCATGGATCTGCTCGTCTCCGTGGTCACGGCTGACGCGACGCGCACCGCTGAGGAGCTGCGGATCTACAACGTCGCTGGACCCGACGTGTTGAGCGTCAATGATGTCGTCACCCTCGCCCGGCGAGATGCCGCCATCCCCACCGTGACGGCGCCCAGCACTCCGGCAGCGTTGCGAGTGTCGGTGGGGGACCCGATGAACGTCATGGACGATTTCCGGTGGAGCCCGTCGAGGACGGTCGCGGATTTCATACGGAAGTCGATCTCAATTGTTGTCTAATCCGAAGAAGTGGGGATAGATCGTGCGTCTGGGAATCTATGGTCTCGGTCAGGTCGTGTTGGAGAGGCACCTCGATGAGCTACGCGCTATCCCGGAGATCTCCGTCACCCACATCGCGACGCGGGACAGCGCGCGCTTCTATCGTGCGATGGAGACCTACCGTGGAGACATGACCCGCGTGGGGTCCCTCTCCGCGCTCGCAGGCCACCCCGACATCGATGCCGTGCTGATCGCGACCCCCGCGTCGGATCTCCTGTCATCGGCGGAAGTGGCGCTCCGAGCCGGCAAGCTGGTCTACCTGGAGAAGCCTCTGGGCGCGTCCTACGCCGATGCCCTGCGCATCACCGCATTGGAGGGCGCCCGGGATCGAATGGTGGTCGGCGACAACTTCTATTTCCAGGAGAGGTTCGTCGCGGCCATCGGTCACACGCACGCCGCATGGCTCCCGGAAAGCACCTCGGCCGATATCGTCGATTATCTGAGAAGGGGAGATCGGGTCCGCTTCCGGTCCGACATGGATCTCTTCAAGGAGCATATCGTCCACCCCCTGGCGGCGCTGCACAGGCTGGGCCAGCCGGTGCTCGACGCACATGTGCGATCTGCCCGGGTCATTCGTGACATCGAGATCGGACAGATCGTCGACATGCACCTCGTGTCCGGCGAATGGAACGGCACGATTCGAAGTGTCATCACCGACGCCTGGTCGCGAGACAGATACGTCTTCCGCGGCGAACGCGGCGAGGTCGTCATCGAGCATGTCCATGACTTCGAAACGGCAGCTCAGCTGGGCAGGAGCGTCTACAACGACTTCCTCGATGTCGACGGCGACTCGGTGCCATTGCGCTCTCCCGCACCCAGTGGCATGTTCGAAGCCTGGAACGTGCTTCTCGGGCTCTCGGCCGGAGACCGCAAAGCCACCGCCGAGGCTCACCGCGTGCTCGAGGCGAGCCTCAACGCCGTTCGCATACGGGATGAGGCGCTTGCCCTGCTTCACGAAAGCAGCTGAGTTGCCTTCGGTCAGCATCCTCGGCTCGAGTGGAGCGGGTAAGTCGGTCATCCTCGATCGCTGCGCCGAGCTGGGCCCTCTCGCCTCCGGGCACGGCGAGTATTCGGTGGTCGGCATCGCGTGCCACGAGTGGGAAACCTGGGAGAGCTTCCTCACCGACCCCGGGCGTTACGCCTTCGCAAACCAAATGGAAGCACTGCGCAAGACCGTCGACACTCTCGTCTGCGTCGAACGACTCAGCGGCCCGTTCGATTACGTCGTGACCGATGCCTCGCCGATGCGCGTGAAGATGTACACGGAGATCATGTTCGACGTCGATCTTCTGTCACCGGAGGAGTTCGGCCGATGGCAGTCCGAATACCGTCACCAGCTCACGAGAATTCCTCGTTCCGCGGCGTTTCTGTATCTGGTTCTGGACACGGGAGAACGGGCCCTCCGAGATGGTGCGGGAGGACACGATGGACGCTGGTCCAACGGCGATCAGCTGAAGGCACTCCTCGACGCACGCTTCGACGATCTGCTCGCTGAGCGGCGAGCGACCGGCGAGCTCGGCGCCACGGTGGTCGCGTCGGCGACGCCGGCCGAGATGCTCGCGGACTTCCGGAAGCGACTTCTCGAGGATGCGCGGACCCGACACGATGGTCGAGCACGGGAGTAGACGAGATCATCCGCTGGATGTACGACGCCGGCACTCAGGGCCGATGCCCTGTGCTGCGGCCCCGTCCTAGCGTGGAAGACATGTCAACCACCGTCTCCCCTTCAGCCCTGTCCGCCCCTGCGACCTCGACCGCGAAAGGGACGGTCAGTCTCGTTCTCGGGATCTGCTCTCTCTTCGCCGGCTGGACCTTCTTCGCGCCGGTCATCGGACTCATCTTCGGCATCCTCTCGCTGCGTCACGAGCCGCAGGCACGCACCAGGGCCGGCTGGGGAGTCGCCCTCAACGCGATCGCCATGAGCCTCTGGGTCATCACGCTCGTCGTCGTCCTCGCATTCGGAGGGGTCGCGGCCGTCGCGACGATGTTCGGCCAGTGACGTCCGCCGCATGCATGATCCATCGACGGATGCAGGGGGTCTGCACGACGAAACCTCCTGCATCCGCGATCGGTTCATGCAGGTGAGCGGAGCGTGATCGTCAGACCGCGCACAGCCGGCCGCTCCGTCGTTGCGATTACGCTGGTCCGCGGGGGACAGCCGCGACGCGGGTCCCCGAACGAGGGAGCCTACCGATGACCGAGTCCTCCACGCCGGACCTGCGGACGATCTCCGCACCGCCGCCTCCGCCCGGCCCCGCGCAGACGCACCCGCCGACACCTCCCGCCGCACCCACCAACGCCGCGCCCACGGACGCCGAGATGTCCAGGGCCTCCGAGGTACTGCGAGTCATCTCCACCTCGTACTCCGCGAAGATGGTCGGCCAGGACCGTCTTCGCACCAGCCTGCTCGTCGCCCTCATCGCGGGCGGACACATCCTGCTCGAGAGCGTGCCGGGACTCGCCAAGACCACCGCGGCGAGCACCCTCGCCGACACCGTGAAGGCGCAGTTCAAGCGCATCCAGTGCACCCCCGACCTGCTGCCGAGCGACATCACGGGCAACCAGATCTACGATGCGGCGACCGGCTCGTTCCGCACGGTGCTCGGCCCCGTGCATGCGAACTTCGTGCTGCTCGACGAGATCAACCGCTCCAGCGCCAAGACGCAGAGCGCCATGCTCGAGGCGATGCAGGAGCATCAGACCACGATCGGCGGAGAGATCCACCACCTGCCCAAGCCGTTCCTGGTGATCGCGACGCAGAACCCGATCGAGCAGGAGGGCACGTATGAGCTGCCCGAGGCGCAGATGGACCGCTTCCTGCTCAAGGAGATCGTCGAGTACCCGAGCCCCACCGAGGAGCTCGAAGTGCTCAGCCGCATCGACTCCGGCGTGCTCGACCCCGACCGGCACGTGACCAGCGCCGTCAGCCTCGACGATGTGCACCTGCTGCAGGATGTCGCGAGCCGCATCTACGTCGACCCCGCGATCCGCAACTACATCGTGTCGATCGCCTACGTCACCCGCAATCCCGCGCCGTACATCGGCGAGGAGCGCGCCCGCTTCATCAAGTACGGCGCGAGTCCGCGCGCGAGCATCGCCTTCCTGCAGGCCTCGCGCGCGCTGGCGCTGCTCAAGGGACGCGCGCACGTGCTGCCCGAAGACATCCGCGAACTGCGGCACCTGATCCTCCGGCACCGCGTGCTGCTGACGTTCGAGGCCGACGCCGAGGGCATCCGCAGCGAGGAGATCATCGACCAGATCTTCGCCTCGGTCCCGACCCCCTGACCCGGCGCCTCGGGACTCATCGCCACATGCCCAGCCTGATCACGCAGGTGAAGAGCAAGCTCTTCATCCATTCGACGCGCAAGTCGCTGCACGCGCTCGACGGCGCCTACGCGTCGTTGCTGCGCGGACGGAGCCTCGACTTCGAAGACCTGCGCAAGTACGAGTACGGCGATCAGGTGCGCGACATCGACTGGCGTGCGACCGCCCGGCTGGGGACGCCCCTCGTGAAGCGCTCGCGCGCCACCCGCATGCACACCGTGCTGTTCGTGGTCGACACCGGGCGCTCGATGTCGGCCCTCGCGGCGGACGAGCAGTCGAAGAAGCAGCTCGCGATCCTCGCGACGGGTGTGCTCGGCGTGCTGACGCTGCGTCACGGCGACGACTTCACCACTGTCTACGGCGACTCCGCGAAGGTGCGCCGCCTCGCACCGGGACGCAGCGAGGGCGCTCTCGAACACGCGCTGCGCACGATCGACAGGGCTGTGGACGAGAGCAGCGCCCCGAGCGATCGCGATGCCCTGCTCTCCTTCGTCACACGCACGATCGCCCGCCGCATGATCGTGGTGGTGATCACCGACGAGGCTCCCCTCACGAGCGAGACCGAGCGGATGCTGCGCCGACTTCGAGTGCAGCACGACGTGCTGTGGCTCACGCTGCGCGATGCCGAGCCCGTGCTCGATCACGCCACGGGGCGCATCCGCAGGGACGTCGACAGCCGATGGCAGGTGCCGGGTTTCGTGCAGGGCGACCGCGAGATCGTGCAGGAGCTGACCGCCCAGCGCGAGGCCGAAGCCGCGCACCTCGACGATCTGCTCACCCGCATGGAGATCAGCCACTCCACGCTGGACGGGCAGGACCATGCCGTCGCCCAGCTGCTGACGTTGCTGAACCGGAGGTCGAATGCCCGGCTCTGACGACCTCTACCCGCCGGCCCAGTATGGCTGGGGGTGGCTCCTGCTCGCGATCGGCATCCTCGCGCTGCTGGTGCTCGGTGCGTGGCTGTTGATCGCGCTCACGCGACCCCGTCGCACCCTCGCCACCGCGGACCCGAATGCCGGGCAGGCTCCGCTCATCATCGACGTGCTGTCGCAGCTGCGCACCGAGTACCTGGCCCGAATCCAGCAGATCGAGACGGACTACCGGGAACGGCGCCTGTCGGCGCGGCAGGCGAACGCCGAGTTGAGCAGGGTCGTGCGCGCCTTCGTGAACGAGTACAGCGGTCTGGAGGCGCCGGTTCTCGCGCTCGACGACCTGGTGGCACGCGGCGTCCACCCGGCTCTCATCGATGCGCTGGGCAGGCACTACTATCCGAGCATCTTCCGACCCGGCCCGGTGATCGACCCCGTGGCCGGCGCCGAAGCGGCGAGGACGGTGGTGCGCACATGGCACTAGCGAACATCTGGATGCTGGTGGGCGCGGTCGCCGTCGTGCTGGTGGCGCTCGCGATCGGGCTCGTCCTCGGACTCCGACGGGAGGGGCGTGCCGGGGCCGGAGAGGCCGCCCGCGTCGCCCGCGCCGAACGCCTGCGCACACTGCCCTCGTTCCGCCGTGCCCTGACGCGAAGGGCACTCGCGTTGTCCGGCGTCCTCGCGCTCGGCGCGGCAGCCGCGATCGTGTCGGGGGTGGTTGCCGCGCGGCCGATGTCGGCGCAGACCGTGCAGCCCGTCAACACGAGCCGCGACATCATGCTGTGCCTCGACGTCTCCGGCTCCATGACCGAGGTCGACGTCGAGGTGCTGAACGTCTTCGACGAGCTGTTGGACAGCTTCGAGGGGGAGCGCATCGGCCTGACGATCTTCAACAGCTCGCCCGTGCAGATCTTCCCCCTCACCGACGACTACGACTTCGTCCGCGAGCACCTGGCCAGCATGACCGAGAGCTTCGACTTCGTCGACCAGGTTCCGGAGCACTGGATCGGCACGCTCAACGGCAACGGCGCCTCCCTGATCGGCGACGGCCTCGCGGCGTGCGCGATGGGCTTCGACCACCCGGACGATGAGCGTTCGCGCTCGGTGATCTTCGCCACCGACAACGAGGTCAACGGCGCCTCGATCGTGACGCTGGAGGAAGCCGCCGCCTACGCCGCCTCGAAGGACGTGCGCGTCTTCGCACTGAACCCCGTCCAGGGCAAGGACGCCGATGTGAGCGCCGAGCTCAGCGCGGCAGCAGAGGCGACGGGGGGCGCCGCATTCGGGCTGCGCGACACGACCACCGTCTCCGACATCGTGGACCAGGTGCAGGAGCAGGAGGCGACCGAGCTGCGCGGAGAGGCGCAGGTGGTCTGGACCGACACCCCGAACCTGTGGATCGTGGTGCTCTGCCTCAGCGTGCTCGGGTTCGTCGTGGTGCTGTGGAGGGTGCGACTGTGATCTTCCAACCCGTGCTCAACCCACTGCTGATCGCGCTGCTGTGCGCACCGGTCCTCGCCGTCGCCGTCTGGGTGCTTGTCCGTGCGCCGAAATCGGGCGGCGTGCCGATCGCGGACGGGCGCGCACTCGCCGGGCATCGTGCGCTGTGGGCCATGCGGCTGCTGCTGGTGCTCGCCTGCGTCGCGCTCCTGCTTCGTCCCGGCATTCCCGGCGGAGCCACGCAGACCCTCGCGACCGACACCGACATCGTGTTGGTGGTCGACACCACGGCGAGCATCGTGGCCGAGGACTGGGGCGACGGGGAACCGCGGCTCGACGGCATCCGCGAGGACGTGCGCGCGCTCGTGGAGGAGTACCCGGGGGCACGCTTCGCGCTCATCACCTCGGATGCCGCCGCCCAGCTGCGGGTTCCCCTGACCACGGACACCACCGCGCTCTTGGGTTCGCTGCAGGTGCTGCGCCCCGAGGTCACCAGCCAGTCACGCGGAAGCTCGATCGGCATCGCCGCTCCGCTGCTTTCCGAGACGCTCGCGTCGGCGGCCGAGTCGTCTCCCGACCGCTCGCGCATGGTGTTCTACTTCGGCGACGGAGAGCAGACGGTCGACACGCCGCCGGAGTCGTTCAGCGCAAGCGAGAAGTACACCGATTCGGGAGCCGTGTTCGGCTACGGCACAGCCGAGGGCGGGCCGATGCGCATCACCACGGGCGGCGTCTCGGATCAGGGAGGCGACTACATCCAGTACCAGGGCGCCGATGCGCTCTCGGTGATCGACGAGTCGACCCTCGAGACGATCGCCGACGACCTCGGTGTGGAGTACTCGCATCGGACGGCGGACACCGCGCCCGTGCTTCCCGCTGCCCCGTCCACCACCACCGACTACGCCGATTCGGGCGAGGTCGGCAACGTCATCGAGCTGTACTGGATCGCCGCGCTCGTCGCCCTGGCCATCCTGGGCGTGGAGCTCGGGCGGGCGACCCTGCTGATCGCGCGACTGCGGCATCTCCGTGCTCCTCGGTCCGACGCAGCAGCGCGATAGCGAGCAGCCCTTCCATCTGGAAGCTGACACTCAGCAACCTCCGGATATCGGATGCTATTGTTTTACACGTCGCGGACTATCTCGGACGCGACGGGGGTTCGCAGATGCGATCCGACCGCGGAGTCACATGAGCTTGGGGAAGCTCCCGCGGTCGTTTCACGCTGCGATGTCATGTCGACTCTCACGTCGGCATCAGATCACTGGGGAAGCAAAACATGGGGAACAAGCGTGTTCTGAAGCGCGCCCGAAAGACCGTCATCGCGACGGTCGTCGGAGCCTTGGTCGTCAGCGGGCTCGTGTCGTTCGGTGGTGGAGCCGCCGTGGCTGCCGACGCACCGCCGACGTTGCCACCGCTGCTGCAGCGTGATGACAACGTCGTCACGTCGGATCCGATTCCGACGGTGCAGATCGACAACGGGTACGTCTGGGCGCAGACGACCATCGGCTCGACCGTGTACGCCGTCGGCAAGTTCGACAACGCCCGCGAGCCGAAGGCGAAGCCCGGCACCGCGCTCACAGCACGGTCGAACGTGCTCGCGTACGACATCAACACCGGCGCGCTCCTTCCGTTCGCCCCCACGGTCAACGGGGTGATCAAGGCCGTCGCCGCCTCCCCCGACGGCAGCCGCATCTACATCGGCGGCTCGTTCAACAAGGTCAACGGCAAAGACCGGTGGAACATCGCAGCCATCGACGCGAAGACCGGCGAGCTCGTGCCCGGCTTCATCCCCTCCATCGGCGGATCAGGCGTCTACGCGCTGGCGACTTCGGGCACGAGCGTCTACGCCGGCGGTCTGTTCTCGCAGGCCAACGGCACCGCGCGGAAGAACCTCAGCGCGTTCAACACCGCCAACGGAGCACTCCTCCCCTGGGCACCTCAGACCGATCAGCAGGTCGACGCCCTCGTGATGGACCCGGCCGGGATCGACACGATCATCGGCGGACGCTTCTCGCAGATCAACGGCGACACGGGGCTGCGCGGCATCGGTGCCGTCGACAAGGTCACCGGCGCAGTCGACACCGCATGGGAGCTTCCCGACACGGTCAAGAACGGTGTGGGCACGGGCCCTTCCGCGGGAAAGTCCGGAATCTTCGGCCTCGCGACCGATGCCACCGGGGTCTACGGCACAGGCTGGGCGTACGCGAACGCCGATGTCGCCAACCTCGAAGGGACGTTCGCTGCTGAAGCCGGGACGGGCAAGGTCCGCTGGATCGCGGACTGCCTCGGTGACCACTACGGCGTCTACTCCACCGGCAAGGTCATCTACACCACCAGCCACACTCACGCCTGCAGCACCATGGGCCTGCACCCGGAGCAGTCGCCGCGCACACACCGCTACTCCGAGGCCTTCACCGCCGATGCGCGCGGGACGCTCGGCACTCAGCCGGCGACGCCCCAGTACAAGGACTGGGCCGGAACGCCCGCGCCCTCTCCCTACGTGTGGACGCCCGACTGGGCTGTCGGTACCACGACCGGACTCGGCCAGGCCGGGTTGTCGATCACCGGCACGGGCAACATGATCTCCATCGGCGGCGAGTTCCGCTCCGTCAACAACGGACAGTTCGAAGGGCTCGTCCGCTTCTCGACCACGCCTCCCGAGGGCCCGAAGGACGGACCCCGCCTCTCCGGCGAGAAGTGGGTGCCGACCGCGACTTCGCTCGTCCCCGGCCGCGTGAAGGTCACGATTCCCGCCAACTGGGACCGTGACGACCTCACGCTCACATACGAGCTGCGCCGCGCCGGCTCGACCACGCCGTTGTTCACCACGAAGATGGACTCCACCTGGTGGAACCTGCCAGCGGTGACCTTCGAAGACACGACAGCGCCGGCAGGTTCACAGCAGCAATACACGTTCACGGCCACGGACAGCAACGGCCACACGGTCGCGAGCAGGACGACGACTGCCACGGTGGCCGAGTCCACTCCGGCGTACTCCAACGCCGTGCTCGCTGACGGCCCCGAGTTGTACTACCCATTGGGAACCGTCGCACAGGATGTGGCGGGAACGAACAGTCCGATCCTCCGCTCAGGAGCAACTCCTCAGTCGTCAGGTGTGCCGAAGGGCGTAGCCGGTGCGACAGCTCTCGACGGCACAGTGACCGGGCGAGTCGACACGACCACGAAGGTCGCGGCGCCCTCGTCGTTCTCGGCCGAGCTGTGGTTCCAGACCTCGACGACCAGCGGCGGGTTGTTGTTCGACTTCCAGAGCTCGGCCACCGTGCTCTCGAAGAACTTCGACCGAACCGTCTACATGTCAGACGACGGGCGCCTGAACTTCGGGGTCTACAACGACGGCACGAAGGTTCTCACGACCGCGACGGCATACAACGACAACCGCTGGCATCATGTCGTCGCGTCGGTGAGCCCCGACGGAATGAAGCTCTTCATCGACGGGAAAGCTCGACGGACACCTCCCCGGAGTGACCAAGGCGCAGGACTACAACGGCTTCTGGAAGATCGGCAACGGCAACCTGACCGGCTGGGCGAACGCACCGAAGACGACTCCCCTCCTCGGCAACGTCGATGAGTTCGCGGTCTACCCGTATGGCCTGACCGCGGGACAGATCAAGACCCACTACAGCGTCGGAAACGGCTCCACAGCCCCCGTCGCCGCCTATACGGCAACGGCGACCGGGCTCGACGCGACCTTCGACGCGAGCTCCTCAGTACCCCCTGGCTCTACGACGATCGCGGAGTACCGATGGGACTTCGGTGACGGTTCGACCGCGGCCGGCAAGACTGCGGCGCACACTTATGCGGCGCCCGGAACCTTTGAGGTCAAGCTGACGGTCACCGACAGCCAGGGACTCGTGGGATCCATCAAGAAGCCGGTTCTCATCCAAGGAGCCAACGTGGCGCCCACCGCATCGTTCACACTCTCCGCGTCGGGGCTGACCATCACGGCCGACGCCTCGGCATCGTCCGACCCCGATGGCACGATCAGCAACTACAGCTGGAACTGGGGCGACGGCACGACCGGCGAAGGCGCGAAGGCGAACCACACCTACGCGACGGCAGGCACGCGCACCGTCACCCTCACCGTGACCGACGACCTGGGCGGCGTGACAACCACCACCAGGGAGGCCGTCGTGACGGCGCCTGCACCGCTCGCGAGCGATGAGTTCGAGCACCCTTCCACTCGCGGCTGGGGTAATGCCATCGTGGGCGGCGCCTGGAAGATCGCAGGTGGAACGACGACGACGACCACAGTCGCCGACGGTTTCGGGAAGCTGAATCTGGCCGCAGGCGACACCCGGCACGCGACGCTGAACACGCCGTCGATTCCGAGCCCGGCTCTGGAGACGACCTTCCGCCTCGACCAGGCTCCCGCCGCGGGTGGTGCCTACATCGGCGTCATCGCACGGGACTCGACCGCCGGGAAGTACCTCGTTCGCGCGTGGCTCCGCCCCGACGGAACGATCTGGCTCGTCGCGCACCGCGACGGCACCGTGCTCGCCACCCAGGCCGTGTCCGGGCTCGCCTTCGCGGCGAACACCTCGTACACGCTCAAGGTCACGGTGACGGGCACAGCACAGGCGTCGATCAAGGCGAAGATCTGGGCGACCGGAACGACAGAGCCGACCGACTGGCAGCTCAAGGCGACCGACAACACGCCTCTGCAGCCCGGGGGTGGGGTTGGCCTGAGCGGCAACCGCTCCGGTAGCTCGACTGCCGCGGCAATCGTGTCCTTCGATTCCTTCCGCGTCACCGCGGCCGAGTAGCGCTCGGGGACGGGCATCGTCCCTCCTCATGATTCAGCCGGCCTCGGCACCCGAGGTCGGCTGAATCGCATCCTGAGGATCCCCGGATAGGATGTTCAGCGCTTCGTCCTGCCGCTTCGGGGACCAGAATCCTCGCGCTGAGCAGTCGTCGATCGGTAAGGGGGTTGGGCGTGACAGATCCGTCGGCACCCTCGACGACCGAGGTCGGACCCTCGACCACCACCGCCCGGGCGGCCGACCGCGCCGCCGCCCTTCTCCGGTCCAACCGCCACCGTCGCCGCGTCCGCCGCTGGGTGGCGATCGGGACGATTCCGCTCACACTCGCCGCGCTTCTCTTCGTGGGCAAGCTGCTGAGCATGTACGCCTTCGCGCACCAGGCCATCACCGCCTACGTCGTCGACGACTTCGCCGGCGCTGAGGCCTCCGCGCGTGGACAGGACTTCCTCAACTGGTTCGAGCCGTACAAGGCGCCCTTCAACATCGGCACGGCACTCGGTGCGGCCGAGCAACTCCCCGAAGCCCGTGTCCAGCTCGAAGAGGCGCTCGACCTCGCGACCGGCCTCGAAGTGTGCGCGGTGCGGATCAACCTCGCGCTGATCATCGAACGCATGGGCGATGCGGCCCGTGCGGACGGCGACGGCACGGGCGCAGCGGCGCTCTACGGCGAGGCGCTCGGAATCACCGCCGACACCCCGGAGGAATGCCGCAGCGACGAGGCACAGCAGCAGTCCCCCGACCCGCAGCGCGACATGTCCGACTCCCTCGACGGCACGGCGGACCGGCTGAAGCAGAAGCAGCAGGAGGAGCAGCAGCCCCAACCGCAGCCACAGACCGGCGAGAAGGAGCAGCCCTCCGAGGACAAGCTGAAGGGCCTCCAGGACAAGCTCGAGCAGGGCACGCAGGAGCGTGACCAGCAGCAGGGCGACGACCCCGGTGGCTCGGGGACGGAGAAGCCGTGGTGAGCGACCACGAGAGGCAGCGCGCTCGCTACCTCTCGGGCACCGAGGGCGCTCCCCCCGTTCCTCCGCCCGGGGGGTATCGCGGGGCGCGTCGTGAGGCCTGGGGATCGACGCCCGCCCCGCCCGTGGCGGTTTCCATGCCTGCGGAGGAGCCGAAACAGCCCGCGAACGCCCTCGGCTGGATCGCCCTCACCGCATCCATCCTCTTCGCGCTCATCCTGCTCGGCACCTTCGTCGCCGGCGGCACCGACCTCCTCTACGGGGTCACGATGCTCGCACTGCAGCTCGTGGTCGCCGGCGTGATCATCGCGGCGCTTTTCTCCGTGCGCGGACGGAAGCTCGGGGCGATCGGCCTGGTCATCGCGATCCTGTTCAACGTCGCGACGGTCGGCGGCATGAGCGCACTGCAGACCTCGGCCTCGGGCAACTACGAGGGCACGAAGACGGCCGCCCAGAGGCACGCGGAAGCCTATCCCGGGATCAAGGGCACCGATCCGCAGAAGGCGTTGTCTCAGCAGTCGCTCGACGAGGTGCGTGCGCAGACCGAGACGCTGTTCGCCGACATCCGGGCGCGACTCACCGACGAGTTCGGCTTCACCTGGACGCAGGTGGGCGATGAAGACCTGCGCCCGGAGCGCAACGGCTACGGCGGGGAGTCGATGCTGGTCGAGTTCACCTCCGCCGCCTGGGCGACCAACGAGCCTGTCCAGGGCTACGACCGAAAGCGCGCCGTGATGGCCGTGATCAGTGAGGTGGTCGTCGACCACGGGCTGTGGGACCTGTACTCGTTCAATGATCCCGCGGTGTCGGGCATCGACCCCGCGATGATCGCGAAGCTGTACGGCAGCGACGACCCGCGCACGCAGACCACGTGGGAGTACTACACCGAGAACTTCCCCGACCCTCTCCGCTTCTACGCCACGATCAATGACCTCTCGAACGATTCGGACGGCGGCTTCCGCACGGCACGGGAGGCGCAGAACGCGCGCACCGGCGAGCCGCTGGAAGGGCTCCAGCTGACGGCGATCGCGAGCGGGGTGCTCAGCGAGGCGGATCGTGCCGAGTTCCAGGAGAAGCTGAAGGACTACCCCGGCTTCGAGTGAAGCGCTCGACGGCCGTTCAGGAGCCGAGGGTCAAGAGCATCCGCGCCACCACGTACCTGGCGTGGCCGCGGGACGTGCGCGGGTCATACCCGAGCGCATCGACGAGCACGCTCAGGCGTTCCTGCACGCTGGAGTGGTGCCGCCCGAGCCGCGCGGCTGCGGCGCGCACGCTCCGTTCCTCGCTGACGGCGTCGAGAAGCTCCCGACTGCGCTCATCGAGTGCCGCGAGTGCCGCCGCATCAGGGTGGAGGGGCCCCCGCCCCGCAGCCTCGGCGACGAGCAGCAGACCACCGAGGTCGGCGGCATCGACCACCGGCTCCTCCGGGCTGGTCAGTCGCACGGCCACGAGCGCCGACGCCCACGACGCGGGAAGACCCTCCGCCGGGCCGACGATGCCGAGCCCCAACCGCAGGTCGACACGGTGCGGCCAGGCATCGACGGGCTGCATCTCGGCGTCGAGGATCGTCGCTCGCGTCAGGCCGTGCCGGGTGGCGACGACAGCCGAGGGATGCACCGGCAGCGGAGCGGGGTCGGGAGGAGAGGCGACGAGCCGCAGGGAGTCCGCAGCGATGCGGAGTCGAGGCAGTGCCGCTGCCCTCTCCTCCGCACCGGCATAGGAGCTGATGGCGAGTTCGACCGCGCTCTCGGGGCCGACCGATCGGCGCGCCCTGATGATCCCGAGGGCAAGACTGAGCCGTTCCAGGATCATCGCGTCGTTCGTGTGCGCATCGCCTTCGCGCTCGATCCAGGCGACCGCATCCGGTCCGCTCTCCCGTACCGGCCAGGAGTGAGACGGCTCGACGGGATCGATGCGCACCCCGTCGGCCCGCACACGCATGATCTGTCTGCCGTCACGCTGTCCGACGGTCGCGCCGCTCAGCACCGCCGCACCTCGCAGCATGCTCTCGACACCCACGGAGCGGGCGACCAGGGCGTCGAAGTAGGTGACGACCTTGAGCGTCTCGCTCGCATCCGGGTCGAGGGCGGTGAGACGCCCCAGCAGATCTTGCATGTCGGGCTCCATCGCACGGGGATTCCACCCTATGGGGTGGGAGTTCCCTCTTCCGGTCGACGCGGGCTCAGGAGAGCAGCCGGTTCACCCAGTCGTCGCGGGCGGCGAGCATGGCCTGCGCGACTGCCGTGTGCGGAGCGAACATGTCGAAGCCGTGGAACCCCCCTGCCCAGACGTGCAGTTCCGCCTGCACCCCGGCCTCCCAGAGCTTCGTGGCGTAGGCGACGTCCTCATCGCGGAACACCTCCGCGCTGCCGCAGTCGATGAAGGCGGGCGGCAACCCGCTCAGGTCGGTCGCGCGCGCCGGGGCGGCGTACACGGAGACGTCGTCCGTCCCGACGCGGTCGCCCAGGAGCGCGGTCCACCCCGTCACGTTCGAGCCGCGGTCCCAGACGCCGATCCCGTCGATCTGGTGCGTCGACACGGACTCGTCTCGGTCGTCGAGCATCGGGTAGATGAGCAGCTGGCCGATCAGTTCGGGGCCCTTCCGATCGCGGGCGAGAAGGGCGGTGCCCGCGGCCAGCCCACCCCCGGCACTGCCTCCGCCGATCAACAGCCGGGAGAGGTCGATGCCGAGCTCCTCGGCGTGCTCCGCGGTCCACAGCAGGCCCGCGTAGCAGTCCTCCACCGGGTACGGATCCGGGAACTCGGGGGCGAGCCGATACTCGACGGTGACGATCACGCCGTTGAAGCGCTCCGCCCAGTCGAGGAAGCCGGCCACGCCGAGCCAGCGGTTGCCGATGATCATGCCGCCGCCGTGCGTGTGGAAGAATCCGGGGCCGGTGCCGGTCCTGCCCTCCTTCTCGATCACGGAGACGACGATCTCGTCGCCACCATGACCCGCGATCGAGACGTCCCGTCGGGTGAAGCCGCGGTCGGCGAGCACCGCGAAGATCTCGTCCTCCCCGCTCACCGGCGACTGGCGCAGCAGCGGGATCATCTCTGCCGTCAGGGTCGGCGGCAGCTGGTCGGCGACGAGGGCGAGAGCGGCCTCGAGCTCCGGGTCGAACGGCGGTCGCGCCAGGGTGGTGTCGGTCATCAGAACTCCTTTGTCCTCGGCCGCCATCGCAGCGGCTTCCCGCCAGCCTCGTGCACACCGCACCCGAGGGTAACCCGCCAGCCGAGGCCGATCCTGCGCCGTGCGTCCGCCGAGTGGCGGGTTCTCCTGCGCCGAGGGTGAGGACTCCCTTGAAGGGCATCGACGCCCTGGCTAGCCTGGCGCCACAGGGAAGGAGTGCACGCATGATTCGAGTACTCGACGAACAGCAGGCCTATGAGCTGCTGACCACGACCACGATCGGGAGGATCGGCTTCGTCCACGAGGAGCGGGTGCAGATCTATCCGGTGAACTTCGCGCTGTCAGGGCGCGATCTGGTGCTGCGCACATCGCCCGAGGGCGTCCTCGCCGATCTCACGCGAGAAGCCGCCACGCCGGCCGCGTTCGAGGTGGACTACCACGACCCGCTCGGCAGCACGGCATGGAGCGTGCTGGTGCACGGCACGCTGTCTCGGGTGGCGGACGACGACGTCGCCGGCGTCGCCGCGCGCGTCAATCCGTGGGCGGGAGAGGATCGCGATCTTCCCCTCGCCCTCCAGATCGAGAGCATCGCCGGACGCAGCGTGCGCCGCGAATCCACGCGGGGGAAGATCTGAGCCGACCGCTGTGACGTCCTCCTGCTGAACGCGTGATCAGGAAGCGAGCGCCAGCCCCGCGGCGAGCGCGAAGCCCAGCACGGTCGCGAGTCCCGTGGATTCCTTGGCCTTGGACTGCGCCTCGGGGACCATCGAGTCGACCAGCATCACCAGCAGCGCCCCGGCTGCGAAACCGCTCGCCGCCGAGCGGAAGTCGTCGCCCGTGATGCTCGCGAGGCCGAACCCCGCGACGGTCGCGAGCGCGCAGACCACGGCCACGCCCGCCCACAGCAGCAGCACCCGCGACTTCGCCATGCCGCCTTCGAGCAGGTCGGCAGCCGAGCCGATCGACTCCGGCAGGTTCGAGACCAGGATGGCGACCACGAGCGCGATGCTGACCGGCTCACCGGATGCGAGTCCGATGCCGAGCACGAGCTGCTCCGGGATGCCGTCGAGCAGGGCGCCCACCGCGAGCTGTCCTCCGCCGGCCTGCTCCTTGGTCTTCGCCGCTCGGGCATCGAGGATGCGGTCGGCGATGTAGTAGCTGATCGCTCCCGCCGCGACACCCACCACGAGGGGGATGGGACCGGCGAGGTCGAGCCCTTCCTCCCACAGCTCGAAGGCGATCGATGCCATGAGAGCGCCGGCGCCGAAGCCCAACACGATGCCGAGCCACTTCGGCGGCCACGTACGCAGCAGTGCGAGCACTGCACCGACGAACAGCGGTGCTGCTGCCACCGCGCCCCACAGGATTGCTGCGCCCATGTCCGACCTCCGTGCGCCTACTCTCCCACTTCATCGCGCCTCCGCCGGCCCAGCCTCGGCGAAAACGGAGACGTGTCGCGCGTACCGCGGCGAGCCGCACCATGACACACCGTGTCGCGGGCGATGCTCCTCCGTTTTCGCATGGCGCGCGCACCGCCGATGCATAGGATGACGGGAACGGGAGCGAGGCGGAGATGCACGACAGACCGACCGAGGTGCTGCGCGTTCCGGCGTTCGCCCTCTTCTGGTCGTCGTCGACTCTCGGCGCGTTCACCGGCTCCGTGACCGCCGTCTCCTTCCAGGTCCTGATCGTCACGACACTGGGGGCCTCTGCGTTCGAGATCGGTCTGCTCAACGCCGCGAACGTCGTGCCGTACCTGCTGTTCGGGCTCATCGTCGGCGCCCTGATGGACCGCTGGCGGCGCAAGCCCGCCATGGTCATCGCGAGCATCGGCCGCGCGCTCACGCTGGGTCTCGTGCCGGTGCTGTGGTTCACGGGGACTCTGTCCGTGTGGTCGTTCGGCGCCCTGCTCCTGCTCTACGGCGCGCTCACGCTCATCGCCGATTCCGCTGCGCAGCCGATGCTGCCCCGCCTCGTCGGCCGCGATCAGCTGTTGGCGGCGAACGCGAGACTCGGTCAAGCAGGCACCGTCGCCCAGACGACGGGGCAGGCCTTCGGCGGCGCACTCGTCGGCTGGCTGGGGGCACCGTTCGCCATCCTGATCGATGCCGTCGCGTACGTCGTCAACGCCGTTCTCCTGAGCCGCATCCGTGTCGAGGAGGTGAAAGCGTCACGCCGCACCGACGGCCGGCACCTAGGGCACGACATCATGGAAGGCCTGCGCTGGACCTACTCCCACCGAACGCTTGCGCCCATGGCCGTGTCGGTGAACGTCTGGTTCCTGGGCAACAGCATCGCGCTGACGGCATTCGCGCCGTACGCGCTGCGAGAGCTCGGCGTCGGCGCACTGCTGTTCGGCGTCGTGCTCGCGATGGGTGGGCTCGGCGGCCTGATCGGGGCACTCCTCGCCCCCACGGCGGGTCGCCGGTTCGGAGTCGGCGGCGCGGTCCTCGCGGGGCGCCTGCTCTCGGCACTCGCGTGGACGACGGTTCTCGTCATCCCGCACGCCGAGAACACGACGCTCCTCGTCGTCGCCATCCCCCTGGGCGTGGGGCAATTCCTGTTCGGCCTCGGGATGGGGGTGGAGGATCCGAACGAGATGGGATACCGCCAGGCGGTCGCCCCCGACCAGATGCAGGGACGGCTGAACGCATCGATTCGCACCGTGAACCGCGTCACCTTCCTCGTCGGGGCCCTGATCGCCGGCGGTCTGGCGACGGCGTACGGCTATCGCGTGACGATCGCGGTCAGCGTGGTCGTCTTCCTCGTGGCGGCGATGATCGTCCTGTTCTCGCCGCTGCGCACCGCACGCCACGAGGATTCCGCTCAGTCGGGGTAGCTTCGTCGCAGCTCACCGGGCCGTGCCCGGCGAAAACGGAGACGTGTCCGGCGTGCCTCGGCGTGCCTCACCACGACACACCGTGCCGCAGCCGGTGCTCCTCCGTTTTCGCCGGAGGCCACACCAGACGAAGCCAGACCAAACGAGACCAGACGAGCCAGCTGAGGCGAGACGGGGCGACACGCCGCCGCGGATAGACTGGGAGCCATGTCCAAGGTCCTCCAGTCACTGCCCGTCGGCGAGCGCGTCGGCATCGCCTTCTCCGGAGGACTCGACACCTCCGTCGCCGTCGCGTGGATGCGCGAGAAGGGTGCCGTCCCCTTCACGTACACCGGCGACCTCGGTCAGTACGACGAAGACGACATCGCATCGATCCCCGGCCGCGCTCTCGAGTACGGCGCCGAGGCGTCGCGCCTGATCGACTGCAAGACCGCCCTGGTCGAAGAGGGCTTCGTCGCCCTCTCCTGCGGCGCGTTCCACATCCGCTCCGGCGGAAAGACATACTTCAACACGACGCCCCTCGGCCGCGCCGTCACCGGCACGATGCTGGTGCGCGCCATGAAGGAGGACGGCGTCGACATCTGGGGCGACGGGTCCACCTACAAGGGCAACGACATCGAGCGGTTCTACCGCTACGGCCTGCTCGCCAACCCGCGCCTGCGCATCTACAAGCCGTGGCTCGACGCCGACTTCGTCACCGAGCTCGGCGGCCGCAAGGAGATGAGCGACTGGCTCGTCGCCCGCGACTTCCCGTACCGCGACTCCGCCGAGAAGGCATACTCGACCGACGCGAACATCTGGGGCGCGACGCACGAGGCGAAGACGCTCGAGCACCTCGATGTCTCGCTCGAGACCGTCGACCCGATCATGGGCGCGAAGTTCTGGGACCCCTCGGTCGCGATCGAGACCGAAGACGTCACCGTCACGTTCGAGGCGGGACGCCCGGTCGCGATCAACGGCGTGGAATACTCCGACCCGGTCGCCCTGGTCATGGAGGCGAACACGATCGGCGGACGCCACGGCCTCGGCATGAGCGACCAGATCGAGAACCGCATCATCGAGGCGAAGTCGCGCGGCATCTACGAGGCACCCGCCATGTCGCTGCTGTTCATCGCCTACGAGCGCCTGGTCAACGGCATCCTCAACGAAGACACCCTCGCCACCTACCACGAGCAGGGTCGACGCCTCGGTCGCCTCATGTACGAGGGACGCTGGCTCGAGCCGCAGTCGCTCATGCTGCGCGAGTCGATCCAGCGCTGGGTCGGCCTCACCATCTCCGGAACCGTCACGATCCGCCTGCGCCGCGGCGACGACTGGACCATCCTCGACACCGTCTCCCCGAACCTCTCGTATGGCCCCGAGAAGCTGTCGATGGAGCGTGTCGGCGATGCCGCCTTCGGGCCGGTCGACCGCATCGGCCAGCTGACCATGCGCAACCTCGACATCGCCGACTCGCGTGCACGCCTCGAGCAGTACGCGGGACTCGGCCTCGTCGGAGGTGCGACCGGCGAACTGGTCGGCCGCGTGACCGCCGGGGAGTCCAGCGAGATCACCGAGTCCGTCCAGGGCTCGATCTCCGAAGCCGACGAGACGTTGGCCGACGCCGTCGACTCGGCCTCCGAGGGCGCAGCCTTCGACTCCGGCACCGACTGACACGACGACGGATCCACCGATGCGCCGGCGCCCTCGGGGTGCCGGCGCATCGTGCTTTCAGAGGTGCGGCTCGGGATCAGCGCGCTCGCGCCGCGGTGCGGTCGACGACACCCGGCAGCACATCGTCGAAGAGGATCACCAGGGCCGCCCGGGTCTGCACGGCATCACGACGGACGATCGCCTCGCGGATCTCGCGCGTGGACCTCTCGTTCGCCGCCCAGTCGAACGACCCCGCAGAGCGCTGCGTGAAGCGCCGGATCTGCGGCCCGAGCAGTTCGATCACGGACTCGCGCAGGGCATTCCCCTCGAGACGGGCGAAGCCGATGGCGATGGCGCGCAGCGCGACTCCGTAGGCCAGGACATCGCGCGCTCGTCCCGCGGCGGACATATCGTCGGTCAGCTCCACGAGATAGGCGACGTCATCCTCCTGGACGTGCGGCATCGCATGGCGCACCGAGCCGATCCAGCTGTCGCCGAAGAGGGCGATGGCATCGCGGATGTGGTCGAGATCGAGCGGCGCCACGCGGGTGGCGCCGTTGCGGTGCATCTCGACGAGCCCTTGTTCCGCCAGGCGCGCCAGGGCATGTCTGACGGGCGTGGCGGAGGCCCCCAGGCTCTCCGCCAGCTCCGCGTCGCGAAGGCGCTGCCCCGGCCGCAGCTCACCGTCGACGATCGCATCCCGCAACCGGCGATAGACATCATCGCTCTTCGTTCGGCGTTCCCGCACGACATCGATGCCTGCCAAAGCACACTCCCCCTCGACCACAGCGGTCCCCCACCACTTGAAAACGGTCGACACTCGCGTACCGGACGCTCACGCGTCCGAGACCGGCGCCATCCCCCGTGCGCGCCCACGCGCAACGCGTAACATAACACGCTCGGCTCCGTGACGGCTGCGCGGAAGCGGCGCCTGAGGACGCTCTCCGAATGTGAAGAATAATCTTGCACAGCTATGTGCATGATCCGTAGCATGAGGTCATGACCACTCGTGCACCTCGTCGCGACGCCGTCGAGAACCGCGCCGGCATCCTCTCCGCCGCGCGCTCGACCCTGGCCGTCCATCCGCACGCCTCCATCGACGTCATCGCTCGTCGTGCCGGGCTCTCGCGTCGCACCCTCTACGGACACTTCGAGGACCGTGACGCCCTCATCCGGGAGCTCATCTCCAGCGGCACTCAGCGATTCAACGCCATCGCCACCTCGATCGACGACATCGACGCCCGTCTCGCCCTCGCCCGCCTCGCCGCTCTGCTCTGGCACGAGGCCGCGCACGTGCAGGTGGCCGCGGCTCTCGCTCTCGATGAAGTGCACGTCGAGCACACGGCGGCCGCGCTGGCCCCGTTGCGCCGCACGGTGTCGGCACTCGTGCGACGCGGTCAGGACGACGGCAGCTTCCGCACGGACCTCGCCGCCCCCACCCTCGCGCGCCTCATCGAGGAGATGGCCCGCACCGTGATCTCGCGCACGGACGCGACCAGCACGGGTGCGGCTGACGTCGCCGTGCGGACCGTGTTGAGCATCGCCGGCCTCTCCTGGCGCGAAGCTGACGAGCTGCTCGCCTCGCACCCCGACATCGCCGCGGCCGCCGCTCCCACAGACTCCCCCATCGATCCGGAGGACCGTGCATGAAGATCTCGCTGCGCGATGTGAGCAAGGGCCGCAACGGCCAGGCGCTGCCCCCCATGTCGCTCGAGTTCCACACCGGAGCAGTGCGTTTCGCGATCGCCGAGACCGAACAGCGACCGACCGTGCTCGGCTTGATCGCGAGCGGCCGCATGCGTCCGGAATCCGGGCGCGTGAGCATCGACGACGCGGTCGACGCGAAGTCCCTGCGTCGACGCGTGGCCCTGGTCGACGCTCCGGATGTCAGCGACCCTCATCCCGACGTCGCCCTGGTCGGCGTCGTCGAGGAGGAGCTCATGTTCGCGGGCCTCGGCGCCACCCCGCTCCACGCCCGGCGCTGGCTCGCTCGTCTGGGGTACAGCGAGCTCGCCGCCGCCCCCATCGGCACCGTCGATCCGGCGGCACGCGTGCGCATCCTGTGCGAGCTGGCCGTGCTCCGCTCCGGCGTCGAGGGCATCGTGCTCGTGTCGCCCGACCGTCACGGCGGCAGCCCCGATGGATGGTGGCGCATCGCCACGGAGTTCGCCGACCGCGGTTACGCGATGCTCGTGATCGTCGGCGGATCCGCTGCCGTGGCCCTGGAGCGGATGCACGAGTTCGACGCGATCAATGCCTCCGGACCGGTCGAGCCGCTCGTGTGGGACGAACCGGCGGACGATGCCGTCCCCGACATCGCGGACACCCCCGCAGACGAGAACGGAGGCACGCGATGAAGGTTCCCGCCATGATCGCCGCCGAGCTCCGACGACTGACAGCGAGCAGGATGGGCATCATCGCCCTGGTCGCGCTGATCTGCGTGCCGATCCTCTACGGCGGTCTGTACCTCTGGGCGAACCAGGACCCGTACGCCAAGTTCCCCGAGGTTCCCGTCGCCCTCGTGGTGGACGACGAGGGCGCGCCCGCACCCACGACCGGCACGGAACCCGCGACGGGCGAGACCGTCAACTACGGCGAAGACGTGGCGGAGAACCTGATCAAGGGCAACGCGTTCGACTGGCAGCTGATGTCGGCGGACGAAGCCTCGGAAGCACTGCGCCACGGCACGGTCGACTTCACGGTGACGATTCCCAGCGACTTCTCCTCGGCCCTCACCTCGGCGGCGGGAACCGACCCGCACCAGGCGCGCATCGATCTCGAGACCAATGACGCGAACAACTACCTCGCATCGTCGATGGGCACGCAGGCGGTCGAGAAGATCCGCAGCTCGGTCGCCGAGATGGTGGGCAGCCAGGCCGCAGAGCGCCTGCTCACGGGCCTGAGCGACGTGCGCGACAAGCTCATCACGGCGACGGACGGCGCCACCAGGCTCGCCGACGGCGCCGGCACGGCGGCGACCGGGAGCATAACTCTGGCGGAGGGCACCGCGCAGCTGGCCGACGGCACGGCGCAACTCGCGACCGGGGCGCAGAGCCTCGCGAGCGGAGCCCAGCAGGTGAGCGCGGGCAACCGACAGCTCGCCGACGTCGCCGACCGCGCGGGGTCAGCGGTGCAACAGGCCGCGAACGCCTTGCCGCAGGTGCGCTCCGACATCGCGAACGCGCTGGCGCAGCAGGGCCTCACCCCCGAAGAGATCGACCAGGTGCTCGCCAGGCTCGATCCGCTGGGCGCGCGTCTGCAGGAGGGGAACACGCAGGTGCAGGCCGCGGTCGGCAAGGTCGATCAGCTCGCTGCCGGCGCCGCATCCCTCGCCGCGGGTGCGAACGAGCTCGCCTCCGGCGCCGGCACGGTCGCCACCGGCGCCTCCGCGGCGAACGACGGCGCGACGCAGCTGCGCGACGGACTGGCCGCGCTCGCCTCCGGTACGGCCGAACTGCGCGACGGGCTCGCCCAGGGGGTGGACGCGATCCCCGCCTCGACACCCGACCTGCGCTCCCGCCAGGCCGACACGATCGCCGATCCCGTGAAGGTGTCGAGCGACAAGGTCGCCTCCGCGGAGGACTACGGCGCCGGGCTCGCCCCGTTCTTCGCCGCACTGTCGGCGTGGATCGGCATCTACGCGCTCTTCCTGATCGTCAAGCCGATCTCACGGCGGGCCATCACGGCCCTCCATTCCCCCGTCCGCATCACGCTCGCCGGCTGGCTCACCCCTGCGATGCTCGGCGCGGTGCAGATGCTCGGGCTCATGGGAATCCTCGCCGTCACGCTCGGCTTCACGTTCGACCACCCGCTCGGAACCCTCGGTGTGATGATCTTCGCGTCGGCCACCTTCGCGGCGATCATCCTCGCGTTGAACGTGTGGCTCGGCTCGGTCGGACAGTTCCTCGGGCTGGTGCTCATGGTGCTGCAGCTCGTCACGGCCGGTGGGACCTTCCCCTGGCAGACGCTGCCGGCACCACTCGCCGCCCTTCATCATGTGCTGCCGCTGGGATACGTGGTCGATGCGATGCGCCAGCTGATGTACGGCGGCGACTACGCGCGGGCCGGGTGGGATCTGGCAGTGCTCGGAGTCTGGCTCGTCGGTGCGCTGCTGCTCGCGATGATCGGGGTGACCCGGATGACGCACCGCCGCACGCTGCGGGATCTGCAGCCGAGCCTGATCGGGTGATCGGTCGGGCGCTCGCGGCGGAACACCTCGCGGCGAGCGCGGAGGTGGATATGATGCGAAGGCGCGACCCTGACACGCGCACCGGAGCTCGGTGGGACTGAGTTCCACCTGTCTACCCGAAAGAGTTCTCGACGATGATGACCGATTCGCAGGAGTCCGCCGCACCCTCACGCCCCTCGTTGGGTGTCCGCATCGGACGCGTCGCGTTCCTCGTTGTGGCCGCGATCGTCGTGGTGGCCGTGGCTGCGGCGTTCTTCGTGACCTGGACGATCCAGCGCTCCTTCCCGCAGACCGACGGATCCATCGAGCTCGACGGCCTCCAGGCCGAGGTCACCGTGCAGCGCGACGACCGCGGCATCCCGACGATCACCGCCGACTCCACGGACGATCTGTTCTACGCCCAGGGCTTCGTGCACGCGCAGGACCGCTTCTTCGAGATGGACTTCCGCCGCCACGTGACGTCCGGACGGGTCGCCGAGATGTTCGGGGAGTCGCAGGCCGGAACCGACGCCTTCCTCCGCACCCTCGGCTGGCGCAAGGTCGCCGAGGCCGAGGTCGAGGCCATGGACGACACCACCCGCGGCTACTACGAGGCGTATGCGGATGGGGTGAATGCCTACCTGGCCTCGCGTTCGGGTGCCGAGCTCTCGCTCGAGTACGCTGTGATCGGACTGCAGAACCCCGACTACGCCCCAGAGCCCTGGGAACCTGCCGATTCCGTGGCCTGGCTCAAGGCCATGGCCTGGGATCTCCGCGGCAACATCGAGGACGAGACCGAGCGATCGCTCCTCGCCGCCGAGCTGAGCACCGCTACCGACGGCAATGCCCCGGATGCCGCGACCACCGCGGACATGCTGGCGAAGCTCTACCCCGAGTACCCGTTCGCTGAGAACCCCGTGATCGTCCCGAAGATCTCGACCGTTCCGGCGCTCGGCACGGGAGCGGAACCCGCAGCCTTCACCCCCGGCGAGACCGAGGGTGAGGCGCAGCAGGCGTCGACCACCATCGACTGGGAGGAGACCTCGAACGTCATCGAGGCCGCCAGCGTGCTGGTCGGCGACGTGGGCGAGGGCATCGGCTCGAACTCGTGGGTCGTCTCCGGAGACCTCACCGAGACGGGGATGCCGCTGCTCGCGAACGACCCGCACCTCGGAGCCTCCCTCCCCTCGGTCTGGTACCAGGTGCAATTGAAGTGCTCGACCGTGGACGAGGAGTGCCCGTTCGATGTGGGCGGCTTCTCGTTCTCCGGGCTGCCCGGCATCGTGATCGGCCACAACCAGAAGGTCGCGTGGGGGTTCACGAACCTCACCACCGACGTCACCGACCTCTACGTCGAGCGGGTCGAGGGCGACCAGTACTGGCGCGACGGAGCCCTGGTGCCGCTGGAGGAGAGCACGGAGACGATCAAGGTCGCCGGCGGCGATGACATCGATCTGACCATCCGCTCCACCATGCACGGCCCGATCATCTCCGGACTCACGGACGACTTCACGGAGATCGCCGATGACCCAGAGCCCGCGCTGGGCGTCGAGGCCTCCGCACCGACCACTCCCGTCCCCGGGTCGGAGGACGCCGAGTACGCCGTGAGCCTGCGGTGGACGGCGCTCGATCCCGGGACGGCCGCGACGGCGATCTTCGCCCTCTCCACCGCGCAGGATTTCGATGACTTCCGCTACGCCGCGTCGCTCTTCGACGTGCCGGCGCAGAACCTCATCTACGCCGACACCGAGGGCAACATCGGATACCAGGCCCCCGGCCGCCTCCCCATCCGCGGTGCTGGCGACGGATGGATGCCCCAGCCCGGATGGGACAGCAGCTACGACTGGACGGGCTTCATCCCGTTCGAGGAGCTGCCGGTGTCGTACAACCCGAACTCGGGGTACATCGTCACCGCGAACAACGCGATCGTGACGGACGACTACGCCTACTTCCTCTCCCGCGACTGGGACTACGGCTACCGGGCGGCGCGGATCGCCCACCTCATCGAACGGCGGGCGGCGGTCGCCCCACTGACCGCCGACGACATGCGCGACATCCAGATGGACAACGAGATGTGGATCGGAACGCAGCTGGCGACCGCCATGGCCGAGGTCGACGTCTCCGGGGCAGGCGCGTCCGATGCCGTCGACCTCTTGGAGGCCTGGGACGGTCAGAACAGCGCATCGTCGGCGGCCGCCGCCTATGCGAACGTGCTGTGGTCGAACCTGGTGCAGAACATCTTCACCGAGCGCGAGCAGCCCCTCCCGATCGATGGTCAGGGGCGCCTGTTCACGGTCGTCTCCGCCATGCTGACCGATCCGTCCGACCCGCTCTGGACCAACGAGCAGCTCGACGTCGACGGGATGGAGCAGATGCTCGCGCTGTCGGCGGAGGAGGCCTACGACGAGCTCGCAGCCCTGCAGGGGACCACGATCTCGCGATGGAACTGGGGTGACCTGCACGCGATCACCCTCACCAGCGACACGCTCGGCTCGTCGGGGATCGCCCCGATCGAAGCACTGTTCAACCGCGGGCCGTTCCCCGTGAGCGGAGGAGCGTCCGTCGTGAACGCGACCGGATGGGAGCTCGGCGTCTCGTATGCGACGACGACGGTGCCGTCGATGCGGATGGTGGTCGATCTCTCCGACTTCGACGCCTCGACCTGGAACCACCTGACCGGTGCCTCCGGACACGCGTTCCACGAGCACTACACCGATCAGACCGCCGACTGGGCGGCAGGCGCCCAGAAGCCGTGGGCGTACTCGACGAAGGCGGTGAAGTCCGCAGCCGTCGACACGCTGGTGCTCAGCCCGGCCGACTGAACCCGAGGGTCGGAGTATCCGAGCACTGCCCCAGGATGCTCGGCTAGCGTGGATGGGTGCCAACCAGCTACCTCGCCCCCAAGGGCACCCCCGTCACGCTCCTGGAGTTCGAGCACGGAGGTGCGACCCTCATCGCCGAGACGTTCGGAGAAGGACCGCACACCTACCTGCTCCTGCACGGTATCGGCATGGGGCGCAGCGTCTACCTCGACGTCGTGCAGCGGCTCGATGGACGAGTCATCGCGGTCGATCTGCCGGGCCTCGGGGAGGCGCCAGAGCCCACGCGCACCCTCACGATGGAGCGGCACGCCGACCTGGTCGCGGCCTACCTCCAGCACGTGGACTCCGGCCCCGTTCTCGTGATCGGCCACTCCATGGGGAGCCAGATCGCTGCCGAGCTCGCCGCACGCCATCCGTCCCTCGTCGAAGGAGTGGTGCTCGCCGGTCCCACCGTGAACAAGGCGGCACGCAACATCGGAGCGCAGGCCCGCTACCTGCTGACCGACCTCATCGGCGAGCGGCCGCTGGTCATCTGGCGGGGAGCCCGCGAGTACCTCCGCGGCGGACCACACCTCTTCCGCAAGATGCGCGCAACGATCGTGCACGAGCCGGAAGACGCCTTCGCGCGCATCGAGTGCCCGGTGCTGGTGCTGCGCGGAGAGAGCGACCCGCTGGCACCGATGAGCTGGTGCCGCGAGATCATCGACGCGATCCCCGGAGCCGACCTCGAGGTGATCCCCGACCATGGTCACGGCACCCTGATCAGCGACTCCGAGCCCGCGGCACGCCTGATCCACGAGTTCGCCGCCCGCATCTGACGCCCGCGGGCTCTCCGTCGAGCGGCTCCCGGGATCAGACCTCGAGGTCAGCCGGCGGCGGGCGGGGTCTGCTTCGACTCGGCGAGTTCGTCGACCACGAGACCGCGCTGCTCGATGGTGCCGTTGCGATACGCCTGCCGTCCGACCATGTGCGCCGAGAGCGGAGCGGTCGCGAACTGCATGAGCACCACCGGGGCGACCAGCACGAACCCGAGCAGGATGCCGCCGATCGAGCGCTGCGACAGCGCGATGGCGATGCAGATGAGGAGCAGACCGAGAACCTGCGGCTTGGTCGCCGCGTGCAGTCGCGAAGGCACATCGCGGAAGTGCAGCAGCCCGACCGCAGCCGACAGGCACAGCACGGCGCCGAGCAGGATGAGCACGAGCACCGCCACGTCGATGACGGCGTCGGGGATCATGAGACCGAACACGTTCATGGTGTCGTGTTGTCCCTTCTCGCGACGAAGCGGGCGACGGCGATCGAGCCGAACACCCCGATGGCCGCGATGATCAGGAGCACCGGGATGTTGCGGGTGTGACCGTTGATGGCCATCTCCGCACCGATCACGCACATCACCTCGGTGAGGAGCACGTCGGAGGCCACGGCCCTGTCGAGGATCGACGGCCCGCGCACGACCCGGATCAGGGCGAGCACGGCGGCAATGCCGAACACCACCATGATCAGCAGCAGGAGGATGTTCATCGGGCACCGCCCTTCGTCAGTCCGAGGCCCGCACGCTCGTCGGCCTTGAGGGCACGATACTGAGCGGGGTCTCCGAGCGCACGCACGACCCGCTGCTCCCAGCGCAGCACGCCCGCACGCTGCTTCTCCACGTCGTCGAGGTTCCTGACGCCGATCACGTGCAGGTACAGGATCCGGCGGTCGCGGTCGGTCTCCACGACCAGCGACCCGGGGATCAGCGACGACACGACAGCGACGTGCGTCATGACGAGGTCGTCCGCGTAGCGCAGCGGCACCGCGATGATGGCCGTCCCCGGCTGTCGGCGGAAGTCGAAGACCTGCACGGTGACCGAGAGGGCGCCGCTCAGCACGGCGAACAGGAACTGCACCACGAAGAGTGCCGCGTACCAGAGGTTGATCCGGCCGGAGAGCGCGACGGTCGGCAGGCGGAACACGCGGGTGACGAAGATCGCGACGACGAGTCCCGTGAGGAACGACAGCACCGTGAACTGCGCCCACAACAGCATCCAGAGCACGACGAGCCACGCGAGGAACGGCAGCTGCACGCGGATGTCGCGCCACAGGTGACGCCGGGTGTCACGCGCCATCAGCCCACCTCGTCTTCCAGTTGCACGAGGCTCACGGGCTGCAGCAGTCCGGCGCCGATGCGGTCGCAGAGGGCGTACAGGGGACCGGCGAACACGGTCAGAGCGAGGGTCACAGCGACCATGCCTCCGGTCGCGAGGGTCATGATCTTCGGGATGCGGCGACGCTCCTGCTGCTCGTCGGCGGCGGGGGCGTTACCCAGGTAGGAGATGCGGCCCTCGGTCTCGGTGGAGTCCTCCTCCTCGCGCCAGAAGGCGAGGTTCCAGGCGCGCATCAGCGCGTACAGCGTCAGCAGCGAGGTGATGATACCGCCGAAGATCAGCACGATCATGATCGGAGTCCCGACGGAGGCCGCAGCTTCGAACAGCGCGAACTTGCCGATGAACCCCGAGAAGGGTGGCAGGCCGCCGAGGTTGATCGCGGGAACGAAGTACAGCACCGCGATGACCGGGGCGACCTTCAGCAGCCCCTTGACCCGCAGGATCGACGTGCTTCCCGCTCGGCGTTCCACGAGCCCGACGGCGAGGAACAGCGTCGTCTGCACGACGATGTGGTGAACGATGTAGTACACCGTCGCGCCGATAGCGGCGGGCGTCGCTATCGCGAGCCCGAAGATCATGTAGCCCACGTGGCTGACCAGCGTGAACGACAGGATTCGTTTGAGCTCTGCCTGCGCCACGGCGCCGAGCACTCCGACGATCATGGTCGCGAGCGCGATGATCAGCAGCAGGGTGTCGATGCTGTTCGAGGCGAAGAGCTGCGTCTCGGTGCGGATCAGCGCATACACGCCGACCTTCGTCAGCAAGCCGGCGAACACGGCGGTGACCGGGGCCGGAGCGGTCGGGTACGAGTCGGGCAACCAGAACGACACCGGGAAGATGGCAGCCTTGATGCCGAAGGCCACCACGAGCATCAGGTGCAGCACCAGCTGCGTCTCCTGGGGGAGCTCCGACATCCGCTCGGCGATCTGGGCCATGTTGACCGTGCCGAGCGCGCCGTAGATCATGGCGATCGAGGCGAGGAACAGGATCGACGAGACCAGCGAGACGACGATGTAGACCGCGCCGGTGCGGATACGGGACTCGGTGCTGCCCAGCGTGATCAGCACGTAGGAGGCGACGAGCAGGATCTCGAATCCGACGTACAGGTTGAACAGGTCCCCGGCGATGAAGGCGTTGAAGATACCGGCCGCGAGGATCAGGTACGACGGGTTGAAGATGGAGATCGGCGTCTCGTCGGTGCCGTCCGCCGCACCTTGGCCGATGGAGAAGAGCAGCACCGCGAGCAGCACGATGCTGGAGATCAGCACCAGGAGCGCGGCGAGCCGGTCGACATAGAGCACGATGCCGAACGGAACGGGCCATCCGCCGACCGACACCGCGAGCGGAGCACCCGAATCGACGACGACCAGGAGCACGGCGGCGATGATCGAGACGGCGGCGAGGGTGGCGACGGTGACGACGACCTGGAGGCGCGCGTTCCGGCCGAAAACGAGAGTGACGGCGGCACCGAGCAGTGGCAGTGCGACGAGGAGGGGGACGAGGGCGGTCATGGCCTGCCCTCCTCGTTCTCGTCGTGGTCATCGGGTTCGTCGGGGCGCGGTTCTCGACCCTCGTCCGCAGCAGAGGGTTCGCTCCCCCAACCGGTCGGAGCGTCATACGGCGCATCGTCGTGGATGGAGGGGTGGTCCCGCATGTGCAGCACCGTGATCGGCGCGGTCTGCACGCCGACGAAGTCCGTGGTCGCCTCGTCGTCGTCCGTCTCGGATTCGTCGTCCATGAGGTCTTCGTCGGCATCGGTGCGCTCGCGAAGGGCGATGTCTGCCTCGTCGTCCTCGACCGTGTCGGCCTGTCCGAGCTGCCAGGAGCGATAGATCAGTGCGAGGAGGAAGGCCGAGACCGCGAACGTGATCACGATGGCCGTGAGGGTGAGCGCCTGCGGGAGGGGGTCGCTCATCTCACCCTCGGTACCGAAGAACGGGGCGTTGCCCGGCACGCCCATCACGATCAGCAGCAGCAGATTGGTGGCGTTGCCGAGCAGCAGGAAGCCGATCAGCACGCGGGTCAGGCTGCGCTCCAGCATCGCGTAGACACCGCATGCGAAGAGGATGGCCATGATGACGATCAGGGTGAGGGAGACATCCATCAGCTGCTCCTCCCGCCCCGCGAGAGGAATCCTTCAGGACCGGGCGTGGTGCGCAGGGCGGCCTGACGGTCGACCTCGGCCCCGAGGCTGCGGAGCACGTCGAGCACGAGTCCGATCACGACGAGATAGACGCCCACATCGAAGATGGTCGACGTGACGAACTCCATGTGTCCGATGAGCGGGATCTCCCACTCCCAGAACGTGCTGGTCAAGGGGGCGAGGCCGAAGAACAGGGGCACCACGGCCGTGCCGACGGCCAGGATGAGGCCGGTGCCGAGGAGGCGTCCCGCGTCCGTCGGGGCCGCGGCTCCCAGCTCCCAGCGACCGCCGGCGATGTAGCGCATCACCAGCGCCATACCCGCGACGAGACCGCCGGCGAACCCGCCACCCGGCAGGTTGTGCCCGGAGAACAGCAGGAAGATCGACACCACGATGATCGTGTGGAACAGAATGCGGACGATCACCTCGAGCAGGATCGACCTGTTCTCGGGCTTCATCTTCTGGCCGCCGACGAGCCATGCCCGCGGGCTGCTCTCGTTCTCGGACGTCTGGAAGCGGATGCCCTCGGTCGTCTCGACGAGGGGGCGGCTGCGCGCGGCCTTGCGCGTGGCTCGCGGCAGGTTCTTGGTGGCGGCCAGCAGATCGGCGCGGTGCGTGACGAATACGAGGGAGGCGACGCCCGTCGCGGCGAGCACGAGCACCGAGAGCTCGCCCATGGTGTCCCAGCCACGCAGGTCGACGAGCGCCACGTTGACGACGTTCTTGCCGTGGCCGATCTCGTACGCGAGCTTCGGGAACGCCTCCGAGATCGGGTCGGCGACGCGGGACTGGGTGGCGACGACGGCCACGAAGGCCATCGTGACGCCCACGCCGATGGCCAGCAGGGCGCGGGGGATGCGCCCGACCGAGGCGTTGTGCTCGCCCATGCGCGCGGGAAGACGACGCAGCACGAGGGCGAAGGTGACCATCGTGACCGTCTCGACCAGGATCTGCGTGAGCGCGAGGTCGGGGGCGCCGCTCGTCGCGAAGAGCACGACCATTCCGAGTCCAGTGACCGAGACCAGCACCACGCCGGTGTAGCGCTTGCGCGCACGGACCGCGAAGATGCCGGCGATCGCCATGATCGGCGCGACGGCGATCTGCGCCGGGGTGTGCCAGAGGGACAGGTTGTACCGATCGATGTCGCTCGCGATCAGCGCCGTGACCTCGGCGGCGACGAACACCACGAAGATGGTGCCGACGTACACGGGCAGCGAGCCGCGCTGCGTGAGCGTCGTGCTGAGCACCGAGAGACGGTCGACGCCGCGCATGACGAAGTAGTACACGTCGGCCGCGGTGAAGCGCAGGATGCGAGCCTTGCGGTCCCAGGCGGTCCTGCGGGTGAGCAGGAACAGCCCGATGCCGAGCAGGATCGACAGGATCGAGATGCCCAGCGCCGGTTCGAAGCCGTGCCAGAGCGCCAAGTGGCCAGGGCCCTCGACGGCTTCCCCGGAGTGATCGAGGCCGGGGGTCGCCGTGAGGGCGTATCCCTGCAGAGCGGTGTCCAGGGCGGGAGCGCCGATGCCGGTGGCGAGGGTGACCCCCGCGAGGATGATCGGCGCGGACAGGAAGCCCACCGGCGGATCGGGCCATGCGGTGTCGGGAAGCTGCTGGCCCTGGTCGTCGCGCTTCTTCCAGAACGCACCCCAGAGGAAGCGCACGCCATATGCCGCAGTCAGCATGGAACCGAGGACGATCCCGATCAGCGCGACGAGACCCCAGGCGGAGCCGCCCTGCGCGTCGTCGAGGAGCGCGGTGAGCGTCGATTCCTTGGCGACGAAGCCGATGGTCGGGGCGATACCCGCCATGGAGGCGACGGAGATGAATGCCGCTGTGGCCATGACGGGCGCCTGCCGACCGACACCGGAGAGCTCGTTGATGTCACGGGTCGACAGTTGGCGGTCGATCACACCGACTATGAGGAACAGCGCCGACTTGAACAGCGCGTGGCCGATGACCAGGGCGAGACCGGCGAGGGCGGTCGCCTGCGTGCCGTAGCCGACGACGATCGCGAAGAAGCCGAGCTGGCTCACGGTGCCGAAGGCGAGGATGCGCTTGAGGTCGGTCTCCCGAAGCGCCTGGATTCCGCCGAGCAGCATCGTGACGATGCCGAGCGTGATGACGATCGGTCGCCATGTCGTGCTGAACGCGAAGATCGGGGCGAAGCGGGCGATCAGGTAGATGCCGGCTTTCACCATCGCGGCCGCATGCAGGTAGGCGCTGACCGGGGTGGGTGCCGCCATGGCACCCGGAAGCCAGAAGTGGAAGGGGAACAGCGCCGATTTGCTGATGGCCCCGATCAGGAGCATCACGATCGCGGCGTCGATGAGCGGCCCACTGGGCGCGAGCTCGAGGATCTCGCGGATGCTCGAGGTGCCCGTGTCGACGACGAGCAGCACGACGCCGACGAACATCACGAGACCGCCGAGCGTGGTCACGAGTAGCGCCTGCAGTGCGGCACGACGGCTGGCAGCGCGCCGACGGTAATGGCCGATGAGGAGGTAGGAGAGGATGCTCGTGACTTCCCAGAACATGACGAGCATCACGAGGTCGTCGGTGAGCACGAGCCCGTACATCGCCCCGGCGAAGCCGAGCAGGACACCGGCGAACTGGCCGACCCCCGCGGAGTCCTCGTAGAAGTACCAGCGGCAGTAGAGAAGCACGAGCGCGCCGACGCCGGTGACGATCAGCGTGAGCACCCAGCCGAGCACGTCCATGTTCATGGAGAGGTTGAGTCCCAGCTGCGGGATCCACTCGACCGATTCGAACGGGACGGGGCCGTCGAGCACCCGCGGCGTCATGACGAGCGCGTGCACGAAGGCGGCTGCCGGAACGAGGGCGGCGATGGCGAAGGCCTGAGCTCCGAGCCAGCGCACCAGAACGGGCATCAGCAGCGACCCGAGGAGGAACACAGCGAGGAGCATCAGCATATACGCGGCTCCCTCAGGGCTCGTCGGCCATTTCGGCACAGGCGGGCGGGTGTCAGACCAGTTTACCGGCGCGAGAGGTTCCTGCGGTCCACAGTTGCACGATCGTGCGAGAGTTGGCCCATGCGGCGGGTCTGGGTGCGAGAGCTCGCGGGCTGGTCGGGAGCACTGGCCGTGGCGGTCATCACCGTCGCTCAGGTGGCTTCATCCGCCCGCGCTGAGCTGCTGTTCCGAGACGGAGATTCCCTGGTCGTGGGCATGTTCGCTCGGTCGCTGCTCTCCGGCGCACCCCTCGACTGGGCGATGTCGAGCGTACTGTTCCTGCCCGAGTCCGCGGTGTTCTCCGGGCTGGACGCCGCGCTCGGGCTCGATGTGAACGGATTGCTCACGGTGAATGCCGTGGTCAACATGCTGGCCCTCTACGGTGCACTCCGCGTCGCCGTAGGGCGTCGGCGGGACAGGACAGCCCCCGTCGCATGGGCGCTGCTCGGGATGGGCACCTTCGCGATCCTCGCCATGACCGATCTCTCGGGGTCCCGAGACGCCCTGGAGCTGGCCTCGCTGCTGCTGACGACCACGTACTACGCCGCCACCGTGGTCGCCGTCGTCCTCTGTGTGGGACTGGTCCGTCGTGTGCTCGACCGAAGCGCAGGAGGTATCGGCGCACTGATCGCGCTCGGGGCGATCGCCGCCGTGTCGACGCTCTCGAATCCCCTCTTCGCCGCCTGGGCCACGGTTCCGCTCTCGCTGCTGCTCCTCGTGATGCTCCTTCGCCCGCCACGACGAACACGCACCGCAACGATCCTCGTCGTGCTGGTCATCGGCACCGCGCTGGGCTTCCTCGGACGCATTCCGCTTCGGGCATGGATCGCCAACACCGGTGCCGGCTACATCCAGCCCGAACTCTGGACGGAATCCGCGGGCTACTACGGGGGCCTTCTCCTCGACCGCCTTGCGACGCCCGCAGGGATCTTCGGAGTCGTGGTCGTGGTGGCTCTGGTCGGCTGGGCGATCGCGAACACGGCACGCGTCGGAGACACCGGCTCCCGTTTCGTCGCCACGGTCGCGTGGGCCATGCCCGCTCTCGTCCTGGTCGGGGCGATCGCCCTCGGGACCCACGCCGCCCGTTACCTGCAGCCGCTCGCGTTCGGACCCGTGCTCGTGATCGTGGCCGCTCCCCATATCCCGCGGATGCCCGCCCGGGCACCCCATGCCCTCACGGCCACCGCGGCCGTGCTCCTGCTCGTGGGCGGGGCGCTGAGTGTGCCTCGGCTCGTCGCGGCGAGCACGACGCCCGACCCCGATCTCACCTGCGTGACCGACTGGGTCGATGCCTCGGGCCGCATCGGCGGCGGACAGTTCTGGACCGTGCGGCTGCCGAAGCTGCATGTCGCCGATCCCCGCCACCTCGTGCAGGTCGATCACGAGCTCAACGCGTACGCATGGTTGGTGAACCGCGAGGACTTCGACGTCGACGGAGTCTCGTTCCTCGTCGAGGACTCCCAGACCGTCGCGTGGCAGCTCTCCACACCGGCGATACCCGACGATGTCGTCGAGTGCGGGCGATATCGCATCCTCGACTTCGGCGAACGCGTTCTGCCGCTCGGCTCACAGCACAGCTGAGCACTCGGCGAGGACACCGCTAGCGCGGGACGGGGCCCGTCGTGGTGCCGGCTCGGAACACGCAGGTGAGGTGCTGCGTGATCCCGGGTTCGCCACGCAGCATGCGGGCGATCTGCTCCCCGGCAGCGCGCCCCTTCTCGACCGCGGGCTGCACGCTGGTCGTGAGCGTGAGATCGCCGAGCCCGTCGACCTCGATGCCGTCGAAGCCCGCGACGGAGAGATCTTCGGGCACGCGGAGACCCAGCTCCTCGGCTGCGCGGATGACGCCGACCGCAAGCAGATCGCTCTGCGCGAGCACGGCCGTCGGTCGAGTGGCCGGGTCGGTCAGGAGCATGCGGCCGACCAGCACGCCCTCATCGATGAAGCTGCCGGACGCCGAGATCGCCGGCGCGTCCGGGAAGACCTGGCGCATCCCCTCGAGACGGTGCACTGAGACGTCGACGGTCGCTTTCTCGACCCGTTCGGGCGTCACCAGCGCGCGCTCGCGCTCGCTGTCGAGCGAGAGGGTGACCAGCGCCACGTCGCGGTGCCCGAGGTCGTAGACGTGCTGGGCGACGTCAGCGGAGGCTGCGACGTTGTCGAGGGTGATGCGCGGGATGCCCTCTCCGGCGTCGCCTTCGATGACGACCACGGGCAGTCCGCGGCCGAGGACCACTTCGAGCGAGGCCTTCGTGCGCCCGGAACAGCCGATGAGCACGAAGGCGTCGACGGGGGCGTTGGTGATGGCTGCACCCTCCTCCCCCGGCTCGTCGCGCATGAGGAGGATGCCGGCGCTCAGGTCGGCGAGCCCGTCGGTGAGGCCGTCCATCATGGCGGTCGTCACGGGATCGAGGAATGCTGCACGCAGATGCCCTTCGAGCACCACGGCGACGATGCCACTGCGTCCACGTCGCAGCGAGGCCGCACGAGGGTCCGGCCCCGCATAGCCGAGATCGGCTGCGGCGGCGAGGACGCGCTCCCTCGTGGCGGCGGCCACGTTCGCCTTGCCGCTGAAGACGACGGATGCGGTGGAGGTCGCCACGCCCGCCTCACGTGCGACGTCGGCGATCGTGGGCCGACGCGGCGTCTCCTGGCTGCTCATACTTCGAGGATAGCTCCCCGCGCTTCCCTACGGTCGAATCGATTCGATAGGCTGTCCGGCATGGAAACAGCCCTCTCTCGTTCGCAGTTCGTGCGCTGGCGCGCGGCGATCTTCGCCATCTTCCTCGCCAGCGGCCTCTCGATCGCGACCTGGGCGTCGCGCGTGCCCGGGATCAAGGAGGCGCTGGGACTCGACAACGCGCAGGTCGGTCTGATCCTGCTCGGCATGGGCATCTCGTCCATCCTCGGCATCTCGACAGGCCCCGCGGTGATGGCACGTCTGGGCGCCCGGCGCGGGATGCTCCTCACGATGCTGACGTTCGCGCTCGGCATCGTGCTGGTCGGCCTGGGCGCGAACGTGTTCGGTTCCGTCCCCGTCGTCATCGTGGGCATGGTGCTGTTCGGCTTCGGCAACGGGTCGGTCGACGTGATGATGAACGTCGAGGCGACCGCGATCGAACAGCAGATGGGCAAGACGATCCTGCCGGTCTTCCATGCCTTCTTCAGCTTCGGCACCGTCATCGGTGCGGGGATCGGCGCTCTCGCCGCGCAGCTCGCCGTCGACGTCGCGACCCACGCCGCGATCATGGGCGGGCTGATCGCCGTGATCGCGATCGTCTGCTTCTTCCAGGTCCCGGTGCGCGAGGCCGCCCTCGATCCCGCGGCGCATGAGAAGCCGGCCTTCCGCGTCCGCATGCACACGGCGCTCGAAGCGTGGCGCGAGCCCCGCACCTACCTCATCGGTGTGGTCATGCTCGGCATGTCTTTCGCCGAGGGCGGGGCCAACGACTGGATCGCCCTGGGCACCGAACAGGGTCACGGCTTCGCCGAGGGCACCGGAGCCGTATCCCTGGCCGTGTTCTCGGTCGGCATGACCGTCGTGCGCCTGTTCGGCGGTCCCCTCGTGGATCGCTTCGGCCGCGTCCTGGTCCTGCGCATCCTCGCAGCGACCGCAGCGTCGGGCATCCTGCTGTTCATCCTCGCCCCCACCTTCCCGCTCGTGCTGGTCGGAGCCGCGCTGTGGGGAATCGGCGCATCGCTCGGCTTCCCGCTGGGCATGTCGGCGGCGGCAGACGACCCCGCCAAGGCCGCGGCCAGGGTGAGCGCGGCCGCCACGATCGGCTACATCGCCTTCCTCGGCGGCCCGCCGGTGCTCGGAATCATCAGCGAGCACATCGGTCTGCTCAACACGCTGTTCATCCTGGTCGCGCTGGTCGTGATGTCCGGGCTGTTCTCGGGTGCTGCGCGTCCGCTCCGCGACGACGAGAAGAGCTCGGTCGCGACGGTCGCACAGGGCTGAGCGTCAGTCGTCGCGGCCGCGTACGAGTGCGGCCGCATGCGACCGACTGCGTGCGCCGAGCTTGGTGAGCACGTTGGAGACATGCGTCTTCACCGTGGGGACCGAGATGCGCAGCCGGGCGGCGAGCTGGGCGTTCGACCACCCCTGCAGGATCCCGTCGAGCACGTCCTGCTCCCTGGCCGTCAGCTCGACCATCCCCTCGCGGCGCCTGACCGGTGCCGGCACGGCGGCGCTCTCGGCGACGGCGGCGAGCGCTCGGCGCGTCACCCGCGGATCGAGCGCGCCTTCGCCCGCCGCGATCGCCCGCACGGCCCCGCCGAGCGTGGGAGCGTCCACCGTCTTGAGGAGGAAGCCGACGGCGCCTGCGCGGATCGCCCCGAACACCAGGTCATCCTCGTCGAAGCTCGTGAGGACCAGCACGTCGCTCAAGTGGCGCTCGACGATCTCCGCCGTCGCCGATATCCCGTCGCGTCCCGGCATCCGCAGATCCATCAGGACCACGTCGGGACGCAGCGCCGCGGCGTTGCGGACGGCGACATCGCCGTCCGCCGCTTCCCCGACCACCGTGATCCCCTGCGCCTCGAGCATGATGCGCAGCCCCGCCCTGATCGCGCCGTGGTCGTCCGCCAGCAGCACCGTCGGCTCGCTCATGCCGCTGCCTCCGTCGGGATGCGACCTTCCACCGACCATCCGCCGGCGACCGGCCCGGCAATGAAGGCGCCCCCCAGCGCGGCGACCCGTTCCCTGAGCATCTGCAACCCCCAGCCCCCATCCGCGGACGTGGACGCCCCGCTCGGCGAGCCACCCCTCGAACGCACCTCGACCCGCACCTCGGGTCCGCTCCTGCGGATGATGACGTCGACCTCGGCGCCGCTGGCGTGACGGATGCAGTTGTTCAGTGCCTCCCGCACGATGCGGATGACGGCCTGCTCGAGCGCGGAACCGACATCACCCACGTGATCGGCGACGAGTCGCACCGTGAGTCCCGCGCGTTCCGCCTCCTGCACGATCCCCTCGAGGTCCCCCCACCGCGGCGACGACGCGGGACTACCCTCACCGCGACGGAGCACGGAGATCATCGATCGCAGCGCCGCATGGGCATCGAGACCTGCATCACGCACGGCCTGCAGCGCTTCGCGGTCCCGCGGATGATCGGGCGGGGTCGACAGGGCGGCCTCCGCGCGGATCGCCATCGCCATCACATGGCCGGCCACCACGTCGTGCAGCTCGCGCGCCATGGTCTCGCGCTCCCGTTGCACCGCCTCCACTCGGTCGCGCTCGGCGACGGCTGCGGCATGCTCCGCCCGCTGACGGTGCAGCTCCGCGAGCTCGTGCGCTTGGGATACCGCCACGGCCCACCAGTAGTCGGTGCCGAAGATCGCTCCGAACTGCACTCCGATGAGGAACGCGACCGGGAACGACACATCGGTGAGCAGCCAGGCGCAGAGGAAGAGGACGACCGTCGCCGCCCCCAGCAGCGCCAGCAGCATCCTTCGCCCGCGGGAATCCGCCAGGAAAGCGGCCGTCCACAGGACGTCCAGGAGCACCACGAGGGTCCCGAGGCCCCCCACGGTGAGCAGGTCAGCGACGAACAGCAGGGAGACGAGCACGAGCACGGTCACCGGCAGGCGCCGCTTGAAGAGGGCGATCGCACAGGCGGGAAGGGCGAGCACCAGCGCCCACCATGGGGACAGGGGCTCCTGCAGGAGCGAGAACGGCCCCCAGATACCCCGGAATCCGAAGGCCGCCATCACCACGGCGAAGATCGCCATGCCCAGCGGGTCCGCCCACCAACGGTGCCGGCGGTACCAGGCGCCGAATCCGCCTTCGACCTGCTCGTGCATGCCCTCATGCAACCACGACGGCCGCCGCCGCGCATCCGACGAAGGGATGAGTGGCTCTGCGGAGACGATACTTTCGCCCGATCCGGGATCCGTGGGGCGTCCGTGAACGTGGAGGCATGGAACTCTTCGGCGGACTGCCGCTCCCCCTGTCGCTCGCGCTCCTGGCGCTGATCGACGGGCTGAGCGTCGGCACACTCCTCATCCCGGTCTTCCTGCTGCTGCACCCGGGGCGGGTGCGCGCCGGGCGGATCCTGCTGTATCTGGGAACCATCGCCGCGTTCTATCTGGTCGTCGGCCTCCTGTTCCTGTGGGGCCTGGTGAACCTCGTCGACGTCGCGTCCGACTTCCTCGCGTCGCCCGCGGGACTGATCGTCCGGCTCGTCGTCGGAGCAGCGCTCCTCATCACGGCATTCGCGATGCCGACCGGCGGCAAGAACAAGAAGAACGCACCGGCGCCCGCACCGCAGACAGCATCCGCGCCTCCGGTGCCGCTTCGGGGAGGGACACCGGGCGCGCAGGATGCGAACGGCTCCCGCCTGGCTCCCCCGGATGCCGCGTCCGCGATCGCGACCGATCCTGCTCCTCGTCCCGGACGCATCACGCGGTGGCGGGAGCGGCTCCTCGACCCGCGCACCCGCGGCACCGCAGTGATGGCCGTCGCCATCGCCGCAGGGCTCGTCGAGATCGCCACCATGCTGCCGTACATCGTGGCGATGACCATGCTCGCGGATGCCGGCATCGACACGCCGCTGCGTGTGCTCTCGCTCGCGGGATACTGTGCGCTGATGATCCTGCCCGCGGTCGTGCTGCTCGTGCTGCGGATGGTGGCCGCTCCACTCGTGCAACGGCCGCTCGAACGCTTCGCCGCCTGGATGGAGCGCACCGGGGCGGAGAACACCGCCTGGATCATCGGCATCATCGGGTTCCTCATCGCCCGTTCTGCCGCCACCGAACTCGGCCTCTTCGAGGCGATCGGTTCGTTCCTCGACCGGTGACCGGCACACCCTCCGGGTGCGACCGCGCAGCGCTCCCGACGAAGTAGGCTCGACGGGTGCGTCTCGTCATCGCCCGCTGCTCGGTCGACTACACCGGTCGGCTCAATGCCCATCTTCCGCTCGCCACGCGTCTGCTCGTGCACAAGGGCGACGGGAGTCTGCTCGTGCACTCCGACGGCGGCAGCTACAAGCCGCTGAACTGGATGAGTCCCCCGTGTTCTCTCTCGAACGAGACTCCGGGTGAGGAAGAGGCGAGCGCCGGCGTCGTCGAGGTCTGGCGGGTGACCCACAAGAAGACCGGTGACGCGTTGCGCGTGCAGATCTACGAGATCATCCATGACACCTCGCACGAGTTGGGCATCGATCCCGGACTGCAGAAGGACGGCGTCGAGGCAGACCTTCAGCGACTTCTCGCGGAGCAGGTCGAGCGCATCTCCGAGGGTGCGACGCTCGTGCGCCGCGAGTACCCGACGGCGATCGGGCCGGTCGACCTGCTGGTGCGCGATGCCGACGGCGCGGCGATCGCCGTCGAGATCAAGCGCCGCGGCGACATCGACGGCGTGGAGCAGCTGACCCGCTACCTCGAGCTGCTCGGCCGCGATCCACATCTCTCCCCCGTCCAGGGTGTCTTCGCCGCCCAGGAGATCAAGCCGCAGGCGCGTGTACTCGCCGAGGATCGGGGCATCCGCTGTCTGGTGCTCGACTACGACGACATGAAGGGAATCGAGTCGGGCATCCCCCGCCTGTTCTGAGCAGACGGTCTCAACGGACGGGGATGAGCCGCGGCGTCGGCCCCTCCAGACGCGCGATCGCGATCTTCACCTCGAAGATCTCCTGCTCGACTCGATCGAATCGCGCATCCACGCGGTCGAATCGCGATTCGAGACTCGCGAACCGTGCGCTGAACTTCGCATCCTGCGCATCGAGCTTCGCGTCCTGCGCGTCCTGCTTCGCGTCCTGCGCGTCGAACTTCGCGTCCTGCGCCGCGAAACGCGCATCGAGCTTCGCGTCCTGCGCATCGAACCGTGCGTCGAGCCGTGCGTCCTGCGCCGCGAAACGCGCGTCGAGCCGGGCGTCCTGCGCCGCGAAACGCGCATCCATCCGGTTGATCGTCCAGCCGAATCCGCCGATGATCGCCACCAGCAGCGTCGCGGCCGTGGCCAACATCGTGATGATCTCCACCGACACGTACATACCCCCATTCTGACTCGCACATCCGCCGTTGTCACGACCTTATATGGGGACATAGAGTGCTCACATGAGACGTGGATAAGCCCTGTTCGTGCACACCTGTGCAGGAAAGGCGACCGTCCTCTTCCGGGCCATAGGGTGGAGGGGTGCCTCACTCCCCTTACTCCTGCGTGCTGTGGGACGTCGACGGCACCATCGTCGACGCGTCCGTCGGCATCCTTCGCCGGCTCGACATCGCGCTCACGCACTTCGGCCACCCCGCGCCCACGCGCGAGCAGCTGGTGCACTGGATCGGTCCGCCCATGTTCCAGTCCTTCCAGGACCAGGCGGGAATGACCCCGGAGCAGTCCGCCGAGGCCGTGGCCTTCTACCGCACGCTCGGGAAGGCCGACGGCTACACGACCGATGTCGCGACCTATCCGGGCGTCGTCGAGCTCATCAACGAGCTGCACGCCGCCGGGGTGCCGCAGGCGACCGCCAGCTCGAAGCCCGAGAACCAGGTCGATGCCCTCGTCGATCACTTCGGCCTGCGCCCCGCGTTCCTGACCACAGTCGGCGCGACCCCCGACGAGTCGACTCTCGCCTCGAAGACCGACATCGTCGCCGAGGCGCTTCGTCGGCTGCGCGCGCTCGGCGCCGACACGTCACGACCGGTTCTGGTCGGTGACCGCCATCACGACGTGGAAGGCGGGAACGCCAACGACGTCCCCGTCATCTTCGTCGAGTGGGGCTTCAGCGACAGGCACGAAGGCGATGACGCCGCGTTCCGAGCGGCCTCGGTCGCAGAATTGCGCGCGCTGCTGCTGAGCTGACCCCGCCTCCTCCCGCTGACGGGTATCAGCCGAAGCGGCGCTGAGAACCTCAGAAAGCACAGAACTCCCCGCCGGATGACGCATCGGGGACGCTATCCGGTGGGGAGTTCTGTGTCGCGCCCGTCTCAGACGGGGCGGATGTTCTCTGCCTGCAGGCCCTTCGGACCCTGCGCCACATCGAACTCGACTCGCTGGTTCTCTTCGAGAGACCGGTAGCCGGATGACTGGATGGCGGAGTAGTGCGCGAAGACGTCAGCGCCTCCGTCGTCGGGGGAGATGAAGCCGAAGCCCTTCTCCGAGTTGAACCACTTGACCGTGCCCTGGGTGCTCATGTACTGCCTGTTCTGCTGATGAAGAAGCCGACGCAGGGATGCCCCGACATCGCTAACGCTAGTGGAGGAGGCCCCGAGCGGAATAGCCGCTGCAAGAAGGTAATCCAAATGTTGCACGAGCGGCATCCGCCCGTCATGCGTCGCTTCGCGACCCGCACGGCGCCTGAGGCGCCCCGAAAATGGTGTGGCCCTCACCGCGGGGGGAGCGATGAGGGCCGAAGACGACCGGAGGGTGCGTCAGGAACAGCTTAGCTCCTTTTCGACGCCCTTGTCCCCCTTTTGGGGGACAAATCTGAACTTCGGTGCGAGACTGGACGATAGCGGCCCCCTCGAGTAGCCCATTGGGGACTGAACTACTCGAGAGGGCCCAATCGCATGCACGGATCGTCTGCCCCTGGGGAGGGCCGCCGTCTCCTGGGGAGAGACGGAGACGATCAATCCCCGTGTGCATGCACCTTCACCATAGGGGAGGATGCACGATGTCGCCACGGACTCTCGTCCGCGCGATATCGGAGAAGGTCGGGGTACTGATCCCGCAGGGATCGCAGGTTTCGGGCGGAGACGGGACGCACAGCACGGAGGCACCTCCGTCGTCCTCTCTCCCCCGGATCCGCGGGCTCCGTCACTCGCGAGTAGCCTGATGCGGTGACTCTGCTCAACAAGGACATGACGCTGTGCATCTCGCTCTCCGCACGGCCCAGCAACAACGGCACGCGCTTCCACAACCACCTCTATGAGGCGCTCGGGCTCAACTGGATCTACAAGGCGTTCGCCCCCACCGATCTCGGCCAGGCCATCGCGGGCGTCCGCGGGCTCGGGATCCGCGGCTGCGCCGTCTCGATGCCCTACAAGGAAGACGTCATCGCCCTGGTCGACCGGATGGATCCCTCGGCGAGCGCGATCGACTCGGTCAACACCATCGTCAACGACGACGGTGTGCTCACCGCCCACAACACCGACTACTCCGCGATCGCGCAGCTCATCGAACGCGAGCACCTGGATCCTGCGAGCTCGGTGCTGCTGCGTGGGTCGGGCGGCATGGCCAAGGCGACCGCGGCAGCATTCCGGGACGCCGGCCTCTCACGCGTGACCATCGTCGCCAGGAACGAGGAGAGCGGACGTGCGCTGGCGGACCTGTACGGATTCGACTGGTCGGCGGAGGTCGGCGATGCCACGGCCGACGTGTTGGTCAACGTGACCCCGATCGGCATGGCCGGGGGCGCGGAGGAGCACGCGCTCGCGTTCCCCGAGGAGACGATCGCACGCGCGTCCGTGGTCTTCGACGTGGTCGCGCTTCCCGCCGAGACTCCGCTGATCGCCGCGGCTCGCACAGCGGGGAAGACCCTGATCACAGGAGCAGAGGTCGCGACACTGCAGGCATTGGAGCAGTTCGTGCTCTACACCGGCATCCGACCGTCCGCCGAGCAGGTGCGCGATGCCGAGGAGTTCATGCGCGCAGGGAACGCCTGACGGCGAAGAGGGGAGTGGTGCGTCGATGAAGACGATCGGTGTCCTGGGCGGCATGAGCTGGGAGTCGTCACTGGAGTGGTACCGGCTGGCGAACGAACGGGTGCGCGCGCAGCGCGGTGGCCACCACTCCGCTCGCATCCTGTTGGACTCGCTCGACTTCGCGGAGATCGAGGCGATGCAGGCGCGTGGCGACTGGGACGCCGCGGGTGATCTGCTGGCGTCGCGCGCCGCGGCGCTGGAGGGTGCCGGTGCAGAGCTTCTCGTGCTCGCCACCAACACGATGCACCTGATCGCCGACCGCATCGGAGCGGCAGTCGGGATCCCGTTCCTGCACATCGCCGATCCCGCAGGTGAGGCGATCACGGCCGCAGGTCTGCAGACCGTCGGGCTTCTGGGCACGGCGTTCACGATGGAGCAGCCGTTCTACGCGGAACGGCTCGCGCGGCACGGGGTCCGCACACTCGTCCCCGGCGCCGACGATCGCGCGCTTGTGCACGCCGTCATCTACGACGAGCTCGTGCACGGTGTCATCCGCGACGAGTCCCGTCGACGTTACACGGAGGTGATCGAGCGCCTGGTGGGCGACGGCGCAGAGGGGATCGTCCTCGGCTGCACCGAGATAGAGCTGCTCATCTCCTCCGACGATGCACCGGTGCCCGTGTTCCCGACGACGGCGCTGCATGTGGATGCCGCGGTCGCCCTCGCTCTCGGCGGAGACACCGCGGCCGATCGAGCGGACTCAGTCGGTTTGCCCCTCCGCGAGGTATGACAGGCGGTGGAGCGTCTCGGCATTGCGCCAGCGCAGGATCGGGGCGGTCAGGAACCGCGGGATCAGCGCCGCGGGCCCTGCGACGGGCTCCTCGTCGATGCGCACCTGACAACCGGAGGGGGTCGTGCGTGCTCGCAGCGTGACCGTCGCCTCGCCCATCGGCCAGCCGCGCGCCCTGAGCACGACCCGCCGCGGCGGATCCCACTCGCGCACCTCGGTCGTGTCGTCGAGCAGCACGGGCCAGACCCCTACGGAGTGATGCAACTGCGCCGCCACCGCCGGCCAGGTCTCGTCGACGTCTCTCATGCGGGAAGCTCCGACCACCCATGCGGGGTAGAGCCAGCCGTTCGCGAGCACGCGGAACACGTCATCCGTCGTGCACGCCAGGTCACGGGTGTTCGTCGCCATGTCTCCTCCTTGCAGCGCCGTCCATTTGCAGCACCGTCTGTTTGCAGCGCCGTCTGCTCCTGCGGAGTCATCCTGCGCGGCATCCAGGCGCCAAGGGGACCCGCTTGACATCGCGGATCCGACGGAGATAGCACACTCCGATCCGGAGCGCTCCCCCCTGGAGGGATCAGGCGGCGCCTGGCACCGTCGGAGCATGTTGCAAAGACTGAGCTCACGCGTGGTGCAGGCCGTCACCGCGGTCGTCCACGACGATTCGCCCTCGCTCCTCACCCGGGGCTACGACTTCGGCGCACGCATCTGGCGGCGTGCGGAGCCCGGTGCACGGTCCGCTCCGATGCGACTGCTCGGAGACGACGCGGTGTTCGTGCGGGGAGTCGAGGGCATCGACCTGTTCTATGACGAGTCGCGCATCGCCCGCCACGGCGCCATGCCGAAAATCGTCCAGGAGACGCTGTTCGGACACGGGTCCGTGCACAGCCTGGACGGGTCGGCGCACCGACACCGCAAAGCGACGTTCGTGGAGGTGGCCTATGAGGATGCGCAGGTCGCGCGCCTGACTCCCTGGCTGGAGCGCGAGTGGAGAGTGGAGGAGGACGCCTGGCTCGATGGGGGAACCCGCAGTGCGTACGACGCGGCGGTCGGCGCCTTCGGCCGCGCGATCATGGGCTGGGCCGGGCTGCCGGGTACACCGGCAGCGAAGACCCGATGGGCGGCTCGGCTGGCGCAGATCGTCGACGACTTCGGTGTTCCCTACTCACCCGAGTACGTGGCCGCCTTCGTGAACAGGATGTGGTCCGATCGGCATGCGGAGCGACTCATCGATGCCGTCCGATCTGGCTCACTGCACGCCGAAGAAGGCACAGCCCTGGCCGAGTGGGCCGACCACCGCGATCAGGACGGCTCGTTGCTCCCTGCCCGCCTCGCCGGCATCGAACTGCAGAACAGCATCCGCCCGATGATCGCCGCGGCGCGTTTCGTGGCCTTCGCGGTCAAGGAACTGCACGACAGGCCCGAATGGCGCGAGCGGATCGCCGCCGAGACCGTCGAACGGAATGCGCTGGTGAGCGGGCCTCTGGCCGTGATGTTCGCGCAGGAGGTGCGGCGCACCGCTCTGTTCGTGCCCATGCTGCCCGGGCGCGCGATCGTCGACATCGAGATCGGCGACGTGCGGGTGCCGGCAGGCGGGCGCGTGGTGCTCGACATCCTCGGCACCGACACCGACGAGCAATCGTGGGCCCACCCGCATCGATTCGCACCCGAGCGGTTCACCGACGTCGAAAATCACGAGTCGATCCGCACCTTCATCCCGCAGGGCGGTGCCGACGTCGCCACCGGGCACCGCTGCCCCGGCGAGAAGCTCGTGATCGCCGGCCTCTCTGCGGCGATCGCCGTGCTGAGTGATCCGCGTCTCGACATCCTCGACACCGGACTCGAGGTGAACCGGCGACGACTGCCGACCAGACCCGCATCGGGCGGAGCGGTGCGCAAGAGCGGATCGACCCGCGGCTGTCCGTTCCACTGAGACGCGCGTCCGCACGTCAAGAGGCAGCTGTCAACCCGGTGGCCGGTCGCCCTGGGAGCGACGAGCGTGGCGCGGACGACGAAGACCAAGGATCGGAGGACATCATGAAGGCATTGACCTGGCAGGGCAAGCGCACGGTGACGGTGGAGGAGGTTCCCGATCCGGTCATCCAGCAGCCGGAGGATGCGATCATCCGGGTCACGTCCTCGGCGATCTGCGGTTCCGACCTGCATCTGTACGAGCTGCTGGGCCCGTTCCTCGATCGCGGCGACATCCTGGGCCACGAGCCGATGGGAGTCGTCGTCGAGGTGGGTGCGGACGTGAAGACGCTCGCCGTGGGAGACCGTGTCGTCATCCCGTTCAACATCGCGTGCGGAGAATGCTACCTGTGTCGACGCGGCTTCCAGTCGCAGTGCGAGACCACCCAGGTGCGCGAGTACGGCAGCGGAGCCGCCCTCTTCGGGTACACGAAGCTGTACGGGCAGGTCCCCGGCGGACAGGCGGAGTATCTGCGGGTGCCCCTCGCCGACTACAACCACATCCCCATCGCGAGCGACCTGCCCGATGAGCGGTATCTGTTCCTCAGCGACATCCTTCCCACGGCGTGGCAGGGAGTGGAGTATGCACAGGTGCCGGACGACGGAACCCTCGTGGTGATGGGGCTCGGTCCGGTCGGACAGTTCGTCTCCCGCATCGGACGGCACCGGGGGCACCGGGTGCTCGCGGTCGATCCGGTGCCGGAGCGTCGCGCCATGGCGGAACGCCACGGCATCGAGACGTTCGACCTCACCGACACGATCGTGGATGAGCTGCGGGACCTGACCGACGGGCGCGGCGCCGATTCGGTGGTGGATGCCGTCGGGCTCGAGGCTCACGGCAACGCGGGCGTCGAGTTCGTGCAGAAGGCGGTGGGCGTACTCCCGGATCCGGCGGCACGACAGCTGCTCGACAAGGCGGGTGTCGATCGTCTGGCCGCCGTCTACGCCTCCATCGACACCGTTCGCCGCGGAGGGACCGTATCGCTGAGCGGGGTGTACGCGGGCGACGCCGACATCATGCCGATGAAGACGCTGTTCGACAAGCAGATCACCCTGCGCATGGGGCAGTGCAACGTGAAGAACTGGGTGGATGAGCTGGTGCCCCTGGTCGAGGACATCGCCGACCCGCTCGGTGTGATGGACCTCACCACGCACAGTGCGCCCCTCGACGACGCGCCTGAGCTGTACCGCACCTTCCAGAAGAAGGAAGACGGCTGCATCAAGGTGGTGCTGCGCCCGTCGACGGTGTGACGCGAGCCTGACAGCCGCGATTGACAGACGCGGCTGTCAATCGTGGGACGGAGACCTCAGGCCCGGCGGCTGGGGTCTCCGTCTTCGCGATTCCCCTCGTCGACATCGGGTCGACGGGTGCCGATACCCGGGTCGTCGTTGTGTGTCGACTCGTCAGGCACCGTCGAGCGGGATCCGGGTTCGACCCCGACCACCGACGCGGCACCGGAGTCGGCACCCGCTCCTCCGGCCGGTACGTCACCCGGGTCCGCTGGCCGGTCGCCCCCGCGCTCGGCGAGGTGCTGGGCGATCCGGGATTCGGCGTCGCCCTCGACCGGCGAGGTCGCCGCCTCCGGACGCGTTCCCTCGCTCCCGCTCATTCGGTGCCGTCCCTGAGGTCGGTGGGAGCGTCACCGCTGTGGCCCGCGCCCTCGTCTTCCGGAGTGAGGTCACCCTGGCCCTCTTCGCCCAGCTCCGCCTCGATCGGGTCTTCGCCCTGCGTCTCCGGCTGCTCGCCTTCGGTGGGATACACGTCGGGATTCGACATCCTGCACTCCTCTCGTCGGGAGGACCAGGGTGGAACGGAATCCGCGGGTCCGCAGGACCGTTGACACCCGGACGACGGGCGACTAATCCCGAACACGGAAAACGTGAGCAACCTTGGTTGACAGCGCGGGGATGAGCAACGTAGGTTGACAGCATGGAATCCCTCGAGGTCGCACAGATCGCTGCAGACACCACCGATCCCCGAGCAGGGCTGCGCGCGGTCGCATCTCTGCGCCGACTCGCGGATGCGCTCGAACTGCGGCAAGTCGAAGCCGCGCTGCGGTCCGGCATGAGCTGGCAGTCCATCGCCGACGCCCTGGGAGTGACCCGCCAGGCCGTGCACAAGAAGCACTCGAAGCGGATCGATCCGTCCATCGACATTCCGCGGAGGGGATGATGAGCCGATTGGTGCAGGCTGCTGGCACGATGCACACCTTGTCGCTGGCCGCCATGGAAGAGGCCTCGCGTTTCGGGGTGCGTGATACCGACATCGATCATCTTCTGCTCGCTCTGACGATCGACCCCGACACCGGGGGTCAGATCCTGCGCGGAATGGGTGCCGGGCTCGACACGGCCCGCGCGGCCGTCGCGGCTCAGCACGCCGCTCAGCTCGAATCCGTGGGCGTCGCGACAGGTGTGGAGGAGCCCGGCCGCATCGTCTTCCACGAGACTTCGGGGTACGAGTGGACGGACCGGGCGCTCGCGGTGTGGACCGCGGCGTCGAGTGGCGGCCGCCGCGGCGACTCCGCGGCGGTGCTGCGCGCGCTCGTGGATGAGCCGAGCGGTCTCGTCGAAGAGATCCTGCGACGACTCGATGTCGACCCGGACACGCTGAGATCGCGCCTCGACGACACGCGTGTCTTCGATCCCGCGCGAACAGACCGGATCGACGACAACAGCTTCTCGGCTAGCCGTTCGATCTTCGTCCCCGCCCCCATCGATGACGTGTGGGAGTTGCTGTCGTCGGCCTCCCGCATTCCCGAGTGGGATCACGGGGTGGGCGAGGTGGGCTCAGCGATCGCACCCACCGGCCCTTGGGAGGCACGGACGATCACCGTCCGCAACGGCAAGAACGTGTCCGTCAAAGACACCTACGTACGTCAGCGGATCTTCCTGGACCGGTTCGAGGACCGCGCATTCGTAACCTGGCGCTTCACCTATCCGGACGCGAGTGTCGACACGTCACGGGTGCTCGCATTCGCGCTCGAACATGCCGCTGGGGGAATACAGATCCAGGTGACGCTCACGTGGGAGGTCAGGGGACCCCGACGAGGAATTCTGCACAGCATCCGACGTCGCGTGCTCCGCCCCGTCCGGCGGCCGGTCGCGCACGTCCTCACCTACTTCCAGCTCACCCAGACCGAGAGCGGCATCACGCGCGTGTTCCGCTGAAACCCCGGGTGGGCGCATCGCGCAGAACTCGCCGATGCGCCCACCGGGTCGAGTCCACTCAGCCCTTCGCACCCTTGCGGGGCTTGATGAACTCGGCCGGCGCGTTCTTCTCGCGCTTCGCGGCTCGCTTCTCCTTGAGTGTGAGCTGCGGTGCCTTCTTGGTCTTTCCGGACATGGTGTCTCGCTTCCCCTTCAGTGGCTGGCGTAACCTCCGACCATAGTGAGAACCCGGAGGAAGTCAAATTTCCTTTTGACCGGGAAATTTTTGATAGACTGAACGCCTGAGAACAACCACGGAGGACGACCTCCGACTGTGGGACTCGACGGGGACGACCCCACCTCGAAGGAGTCCGGCGATGTCACGCACGGAACTGAAGACGTTGATCGGCCCGACGGATATCGTCCGCGTCGTCCTGGGATGGGGAGCCTTCGCCGCCCTCCTTCTCCTCCACCCGGTACTGGAGCCTCCCGTGCCCACCCCGGTGCTCGTCATCGCGCTCGCGGTCATCATCGCGGTGATCCTCGTCTGCGCGTTCGGCGTCGTGAAGCAGGCGGAAGCCCTCGCGCATCGCCTCGGAGACCCTTACGGCTCGCTGGTCCTCACGCTCTCGATCGTCATGATCGAGGTGATCCTGATCTCGGCCGTCATGCTCGGACCAGGCGAGCACGCGACCATCGCCCGCGACTCGGTCATGGCCGTCGCCATGATCATCCTCAACCTCGTGATCGGGCTCGCCCTCCTCGTCGGCGGACTCCGCCACCGCGGCATGGCCCACAACCGCACCGGCACCTCCGCGTACCTGTCCATGCTGGTCGTGCTCGTCGCGCTCGCCTTCGGCCTCCCCGCTCTGATCGGCACGGACGGGTCCTACACGGTGGCGCAGGAGATCCCGATCATCGTGCTCACCCTCGCGCTCTACGCGTTCTTCCTCTATCGGCAGATGGGCGCGCAGGCAGGCGATTTCACCGAAGTCGACCCGCGCCTGCTGCAGAACCCGCAACGCCAGGAGAACACGGAGGGGAACAGCGGGATCCGTGAGGTTCTCGCCGAGCATCGCACGGAGGTCCTCGTGCGGCTCGCCCTGCTGGTGGTCACCGTCATCCCGATCGTGCTCCTGTCGCATGACATGGCGGCACTGCTCGACGACGGGCTGGGCCGCCTCGGCGCTCCGGTCGCCCTCGCCGGCGTGCTCATCGCGGGCATCGTGTTCCTTCCCGAGTCGATCACCGCGGTCCGCGCCGCTCTGGGCGGAGAAGCTCAGCGCGTCAACAACCTCTGCCACGGTGCGCTCGTCTCGACGGTCGGACTCACGATCCCCGCCGTGCTGATCATCGGCATGTTCACCGGCCAGACGGTCGTGCTCGCGGAGTCTCCGGCGAACCTCTTGATGCTCGGCGTCACACTGCTGCTGTCGGTGACGACCTTCGCCGCGAAGCGCGTGACGGCGATGCACGGCGCCGCACACCTGGTGACCTTCGGGGTCTACCTCGTGGTCCTCTTCCGCTGACCTCCGAAGCGGAGTGCCCCGGAGTCACGTTCCGGGAGCCGCGCCGTCCAGGCGCAGAGGGGTCAGCGGCGCGGCACTGCAGACGGCGACGCGCCCTGGCCCCGGCTCGCACAACGGCTCGTTGAGATACTCGAACTCACCGTGTGTGACGGTACGCACGCAAGTACCGCACACTCCGACACGGCATTCGCTCGGCCAGTCGAGACCCGCACTCTCGGCGGCGTTCAACAGGCTTCCCGCCGCGGGCTCCCACACGAAGGAGCCCGCAGCCGAATCGACGCGCAACGGGACGTCGGCGCGAGGCACGCGCGGCGGCCCCCACTCCGAACTCGCCGGAGAGGAGAAGAGGTCGACGTGGACACGCTCGGGAGCGAACCCCGACTGCACGAGCAGGGCGCGCATGGCGGCAGCGAAAGTCGGCGGACCGCATACCGAGGCATCCGCTTGCTCGAGATCCAGGTCGGCCACGATGGACGCCAGGGCCGTGGCATCGATCAGCCCCTCGATGGCCGTGAAACCCTCGCAGCTCTCCGGCGCCGGCGTGTCGGTGACATGGAGCTGTGCCGTAGCGTCCGTGAGCTCGGCGACCGCCCTGCATGCCTCCGCCCACAACGGCAGGGACGTCGAACTACGCGCGCTGTGCACGACTCGTATTCGTCCTGCTCCGCGTCGCGCGACGCGCGAGCGCAGCAGAGCCACGCTGGGAGTGATACCGATTCCTCCGCTGATCAGCAGGAGATCTCTCGATGCATCGTCGCCCCCGACGCCGTGGGGCCCCGAGACGAGTATCGTCTCGCCGACCTCACGGACATCGTGCAGCATCGTCGAAACGCGCCCGTCCCGCTTCACGCTGATGCGGAACCGCCCCGGTGCGGTTCCTGAGATCGTGTACGACCGCCAGTTGGGAGTCGGAGCGTCCGGAAGGTGCACCCGCACGTGGGTTCCCGGAGGAGCGGTCGTGAGCAGGTCGAGGGGGTCCGAAAGCCAGAGGCTGACGACGTCGTCGGACTCGTGCTCTCTGGCCAGCACCCGGGCAGCGCGCGGCCACCCGGGCTTGCCCTCCAGACGTGCGACGGCCCCGGGCTCCTCGCGGACCGCGTCACCCACACGCACGGTGCCTCCGCCGATGACCCGCGCGTAGACGCCGCAGAATGCGTAGCCGTAGCGGCTGGCCAGCAGCGCGGGCACATTGAGGTCGGACACCCCTTCGACCGGGCGGATGGTGGTGGCGCGACAGCGGTCGGTCGGCTGGAACACCTCGAGCTCGGCCTCCCCGACGCGGATGCGCGCTCCCACGAGCTCGAACTCCTCGAACGGGGCCAGCCCGGTGAGGTAGAGGTTGGCCCGGAAGCGGCGACGATCGACGGGAACACCGGTCTCCCTCTCCAGCTCCTCGAGGGTCGCGAGGTTGATGATCGACAGATGCGCGTCCTCCCAATCCCAGAGTCCATCGGAGGCGGCCTCGACCAGGCGGGGCTCGCCATGATCCGCTCCGAGGGTTCGACGCAGGAGGTCGTCGATGGCGGCCGAATCGAACGCCTCGACCTCGCCGGCGAGCGACGACCCTCGCTTTCCTCGCGCCATACCCTCCGCTGTCTCGACGACCAGGGCGGGGGAGTCGGAGCCGTCCTCGACGAGGCCGAGTGAGATGCGGGCGAGGTGCTCGTGGCGGGCGAGGTGGAAGAAGTGCTCGCGAGAGAGCCATCCCGTGGAGCTCGGAGTCGAGTCGCGGCGGGCTATCGCGAATGCCCGGTCCCCGCGCAGACCACGACCGGGATCGAGACGAACGGGGTCGCGTGCCGGCACGCCGGAGAGTCCCTTCACCGGATAGCGCACGATGCTGTCGATGGAACCTCGGCTCCTGGTCATGAACGTCCCTTTCCCCTGCTCTGACGATCGATCATCATCATCGGCTCTCGGATCGTCCCCACCCCTCGGTATTCCGGCATTGGATCTCGCGGTCGTCTCCGCTCGCGAGTGCACGGATCCGTGCCGACGTCTTCCGGCCGTGATATTTTTGGCATAGGCCAAAAATATCATCACGCCGGAATCGGCACAGGAGGGAGCACTATGTCCACGAAGATCGCCATCAACGGCTTCGGTCGCATCGGACGGAACTACTTTCGAGCCCTGCTCGCGAAGCGATCGGATCTCGAGGTGGTCGCCGTCAACGACCTCACCGACACGCGCACGCTCGCGCACCTGCTCAAGTACGACGCGGCGAACGGCACCCTGGCCGGACCCGTGCAGCATGATGAGGCGCACCTCTTCGTCAACGGACAGGCGATCCGCGTGTTCTCGGAGCGCGATCCGCTCCGCCTGCCCTGGGCCGAGCTCGGTGTCGACATCGTGATCGAGTCCACCGGGCTCTTCACGAAAGCGGAACTCGCCGCGAAGCACGTGGCGGCAGGAGCCCGGAAGGTGATCATCTCGGCCCCGGCCAACGGTGACGACGGAACCTTCGTCCTGGGCGTGAACGAACACACCTACGATCCCGAACGGCACCACATCATCTCGAACGCCTCCTGCACGACGAACTGCCTCGCCCCTGTGGCCAAGGTGTTCCACGAAGCGTTCGGGATCGAGGCCGGACTGATGACGACCGTGCACGCGTACACCGCCGACCAGAACCTTCAGGACGGCCCGCACTCCGACCTGCGGCGCGCGCGCGCAGCCGGTGTCAACATCGTGCCGACCAGCACAGGGGCGGCCAAGGCGATCGGCCGTGTCATCCCCGAGTTGGAGGGCAAGCTCGACGGCTTCGCGCTGCGGGTGCCGGTGCTCACGGGATCCATCACCGACCTCACGGTCACCGCCTCGCGGCCCGTGACTGTGGATGAGGTGAAGGCCGCGTACCGCGCCGCCGCCGAAGGCCCGCTCAAAGGGATCCTCCGTTACACCGAGGAGGAGATCGTCTCCGCCGACATCGTCGCCGACCCGCACTCGTCGATCCTCGACGCCGGACTCATCCGGGTCATCGGCGATCAGGTGAAGGTCTCGGCCTGGTACGACAACGAGTGGGGGTACTCGAACCGCCTGGCAGACCTCACCGAGTATGTCGCCGAGCGGCTGCCGGCACGCGAGGAGGACGCGCGTGCCTGAGTCGACCGTCGACACGGCGGCGTTCACCCTCGACGTGTCGGAATGGGTGAACAGCGCTCCGGTCAGCCCGGAATCGCTCCACGGACGGGTGGTGGTGGTCGAGGCCTTCCAGATGCTGTGTCCCGGATGCGTGAGCCACGGACTTCCCCTCGCTCAGCGCCTCCACGGCATGTTCGACCGCAGCGAGCTCGTGGTCCTGGGGCTTCACACCGTGTTCGAGCATCACGAGGTCATGGGAAGGGAGGCGCTCGAGGTGTTCCTGTCGGAGTACCGTATCGAGTTCCCCGTGGCGATCGACCGCCCGATCGACGGTCAGGCCATCCCCGCCACCATGCAGCACTACGGCCTCAGAGGAACGCCGTCGATGATGATCGTCGACAGGGAGGGGCGCGTGCGGCAGATCGCGTTCGGCGCCGTGGACGAGCTGGCGCTCGGGACGTATCTGGGGCGACTCCTCGCCGAGCAGACTCCATACTCCGCCCCGTCGATCTCCGGCGGGGCGGAGCGGACCGGGGAGTCCTGCGACGTCGACGGTTCGTGCACCTGACGCCCAGGGCTAGCTCACGGCACCTCGCCGACGACGGATCAGGACCGCTCCCGCGAGGAGCAGCAGCACCCCGATACCGGCCAGCAGCGACGCGGAGGCTCCGTCCACCCCTGTCGTCGGGAGCCCGCCGCCACCGTCCGGTAGCGGGCCGGGGGGCACGACCGGTTCGGGGGGCAGGATCGGGTACACATTGGTGATGGACGCCGTCTGGGTCGTCGGCGGCTCTGCGTCCGCCACCGAGGGTGTCGTGATCGTCACGGTCTGACCGTCTCCGAGTCGGGACTGCTCGCCGTGGGCTCCGACGTCTCCGACCTCCGAGACCACACAGGTCGAGCCCAGTGGCAGAGCGTCGAGCCGCCCCTTCAGCTGGCTCTGCTCCGAGACGGTGATGATCCCGCCGGCGGGGAGCGCCAAGGGAACTCCCGCGACCGAGCATTCGAGTCGGAAGTCGAAGGTGGTGGGCGCCCGCCCTGTGTCGCCGACCACGACCTTCTGCACCGCGAGATCGCCGTCCTGCAGCAGGACCCCGGCCTGCACAGGGGCCACCGAGTACTCCCGGCCCCCGGCGTCGGTCCCCACGGCGCCCATCTGGTTCCATGCGATGCCGCCCGCGTCGGGGACGGCGATCGGGGCGAGGTCGGGGTAGGTGGTGGACTCGGGCACGTTCTGCGTCTCGTAGTGCAAAGACAGCACGTCGCCGGGGCCGAACGAACCGGTGGCGGTACCCGTGAAGTCGATCATGACGCGGATGCCGGTGACGTCCTCCCACGCTCCGCCGTAGGAGTCGGCCGGAGTCCAGGTTGCCGTGGTGTCGCAGAGCAGGTCGTCGAACCACGCAGAGGTGGGTCCGGTGCCCACACACGGGGAAGCGGAGGTGGTGACGTCGAGAGTGAACACCGCACCGCTGGGCAGCACGTTCGCGGTGAGCGAGTCGGGCAGGAGCACCGGCGCGTAGGTGCTGTTGCGCGCCGTGCCGGTCGCGAGCAGACGATCACCGATCCTCGGCAGGGGATCCACGATCGACACGGTCGGGAACCCGACGGTGCCCCCGTTCACGACGGACAGCCGCCAGTCGTCGGTCGCACCCACGGCCGTGTACGCGGCGCAGGGGGTGCGCGTGTACCCATCGGGGTCGAGCGGGCAGGCAGCGTCCGGATTGTTCAGGTTGACCTGCCCATCGACCAGATCGCCGTCGATCTCACCCTTGACGTACTTGTATGCGGCGAGCGCGCCACCGGGCGATGGCTGCACGTAGTTCGTCGTCCCGCACTGGTCGGCGGCGAGATCCGGAACCGTGCCCTCGCCGTTGCCGGAGGCATTGGTGCAGGAGTCGAGGTCCTCAGCGGTGGTGACGACGAAGCTGTTGGTCGTGAACTGATCGAGAGCGAGCCCCGGAGCCAGCACCAGGTTCACCGTGATCGTGAAGACCTCGCCGGGAGACATGCGGTCACCGCCCTCGGGCCAGGTGAACGTCACGTTCTTGCCCGTGTCGTCGATCAGAGCCGACACGTCGGTGGAGAGCGTTCCTCCCGCAGAGGTCTGATAGGTGGGCGGTGAGAAGTCCCAGTCGAGGTACTCCGGCAGCTGATCGGTGAGCTGGTCGATCGTGACGAAGCCCGTTCCCGTGTTGGTGAACTGCAGCGTCCAGGGCAGGCTCGCGCCGATGGACACCACATGACTCGTTCCCGGCTGCGACTTCACGACGTCGAGCTGGTGGGTCCCCGGGTCGATGGCGAGCTCGGCGTCGCCTTGGTCTTCTGCCGCAGGGTAGAGGCCGTCGAGTCTCGCGCTCTCCGCGGTCGCCGCGTTCGGGACGGTGGCGGGCAGCACCAGGGGCGAACCGTCTCGCTGCGTGGTGAGCACCACGACGTCGAAGGAGAGCTGAGCAGTCCAGTCGTCCGGTGGCGCGTTGCGGGAGAACACGTCGCCCGCGGCGTTGCGGAACACAGCCCTCACCCCGACCACCGTCGCCGGATCGATTCCGGCGGGGAAAGCGGCCGTCGCAGCGAAGACTCCCTCCGCCCAGGTCGTCCCGACGAGGACGTCGATGCGCACCTGATCGGCGCCGGCGGGGAGGACCACGCTCAGTGCCGGATCGGGGGCGAGGCGCACGGTGTTCCAGAAGTCGGCGTCCGCATCGGTGATCGTGACCTGCTGCGTGGCGGCCGTCGAGACGCCGTCCGTCGCATCGAGCGTCACGGTGACCGGGTTCGCCAACTCGGTCTCGAGGATCGCGTCCGGGGTGATGGTCTTCGCGAGAGTCACATCGAGGAGCGCACCGATCAACTCGACCGTGTCCCTGGCCGTGTCGTTGGGCCTGGACGCAGAGCCGGACGGGGTGAGCACCGGATCATAGGACTGGGCGATCACGTCATTGGCGACAGCGCCCGGCTCCACGAGCTGGCCGGCATCCGAGCGCTCGTACTGTCGCACGCGCGTCTCGATCTGCACCTCGAGAGCCTCTCCGGCACGGATGCTTCCACCGTCGGTCTCGGGGTGGATGCCGTGGAAGACGACACTGACACCGACCACGGTCGCGAGGTCGGCTTCGGCGAGCGCTGACGCTGCCGTGACGGACATCGTGCGCGTGCTCAGGGTGCCGTCGGCGCGATCCCACAGCGTGACGGTGGAGGTCGCCGGGTCGACCTGATCGGCAGGGTAGCTGAACGCGAGCGACAGCACGTCGAGCCGTTCGTAGGGGTTCGTCCCCGCGTCGTAGTCGGCCCCGTCGAAGGGGTCATCCGCCCAGGCATCGGCTGCGCTCACACACTGGTCCGCCGCTCCGGGCGTGCACGGGATCGGATCGGTCACGCGCACGTACGATGCGCGGGCTGTGCTGTCGTTCCTGGCGGCGATGTCGAACATCACGGTCGGATAGTTCGCGGGGTCCACATCAGCCGACTCCGGGATCGTCACGGTCGCCGGCGTGACGGTCTTGTCGACGGACACGAGCGGCGGCTGATCGATCAGCGTGATGTTGTCGCGCTCCGTGTCGCTGCCGTTCCCTGCCGCCGAGGTCCAATCCCCGCGCAGCGTGTTCCACACGACTCCGGGGTCGGCGTCGTTGAAGGTCTGGTCGGCGCTCACCCAGCGGTCGGCGGTGGCACTGTCGTCACGAACGACGTTGCGCAGCTCCCACGTGAGGAATGTCGGTCGGTACTGTCCGACGGCGGAGGTGGCGAGCCCGGAGCCGGGTTCCGGCCTGGTCGGGTCGGAGCTGGCGGTGCGGGCGGCGTCATCCGGACGGTAGACGAGCCGCACACCGGTGGTTCCGGCGGTCTGCTCCGGGGTGAGGGTGTAGCCGATGAACCCGTCCGCTCCCATCCACGAACCGCCGGGCGCAGAGATGGGTGTCCACGCGCCGTCGACGAACAGCCAGACCTCGGTGATGTCGTCCCAGGCCAGCAGCGGATCGTCGGCGAGGGTGACGGGGTCGATGCTCAGCAGATCGAACGCCTGGAAGACAGTCGTCGCCGCGCCGGCGGGATCGGTGTCCAGGGCGGTCGCGGGATCCGTCAGGTTGAGGACGTCGATCCCCGGGGTCCCCGTCCGCCACTCGTTGCGGGTGGACACGATGGCGCCGGACTGCGCATCGACGAAGTCGACGTCGGTGGTCTTGTCTCCGGTCTCGACCCAGCGCTTCTCGGCGTCGACTCCCGCGCCCTCGCCGGTCGCCGGCGTCTGGACGCCGATCGTGTCCTGATCGGTGACCACGGCGCTGTCGATGCCGTCGGGGAGGCCGTCGACATCGCCGTGGCTCTGCGCCGTGGCCTCGTTCTCGTACACGGTGGGTCGCTGCGCCGACTGCTCGTCTTCGGGATCGTCACGCGGGTCGGTGGGGCCCGATCCGTCGCGCAGGTCCGTCCGCGCCTCGAAGACGAGGTTCGGCTCGACGCTGAAGCCCTGGGCGAAGCCGTCCGGATTGTCGAACGTGAAGCGGACGCCGGTGACGTCTGCGGGCGTGTCCGGAGGTGTGAGGGCGGCTGCGAACTCCGCGCGGCTCATCTGGAATGTCTGCGCCGTCGCTCCGGTGCTCACCGTGGCGAGCGTGACCCAAGTGCCGTCCGGGCGCTGGTACTCGGCGGTCGCCGTGGTGTTCGGCGGCACCTGTGTCGGGGCGATGCCCACGAGGTCGAACGCGTTCCAGAAGTCGTCGACCTGGTCTTCACGCCAGGTGTCTTCGACGACGATCTGCGTCGGATCGACCTGCGCCACACCTGTCGCCGTCGTGGCGGTCAGACTTGCGACGACGCTGTTCCCCGGCTCGACCGCACCCCTCGGGCTGATCCGCTTGTCGAGCGCGACATCGATCTGCGGGAAGTAGACCGCGATGTCGGCGGAGGCGGAGTCATCTGCCGTTCCCACGTCGTTCGTAGCCGTGACGTCGATCGTGTTCGTGCGCTGATGGGTCGGCGCCTCGGTACTCACCAACGAGAGGGAAGGGTCGATCGCGACGTCGATCGTGGCGGCCGCGTTCGCGGGGATCTCCCCCGTGAACTCGATGACGAACCCGGTGACGGTCCCCGACGGCGGAGCCGGAGACGCGGAGTCGGCGAACGGCACAGGCGCCTGGGCGACTCCGTCGATGTACCAGGTGATGGTTCCCGCTGTCGCTCCCGCGGGATAGTCGATGCCGGACGGGAATCCGCCGAACACCATGTCCGCGTCGAAGAAGCCCAGATCCGAGATGGTGAGGCTGTCCACGGGACCGTTCGAGGTGTTGGTCGCCGTGAGCTCGGCGGTCGCCTCGCCCCCTGCCGCGAGCTCGGCGGGGGTGATCGTCTTGCCCGCGAGCACCCCGATCGTCAGCGGTCCGATCTCGTAGGGCGCGGTGGCGTCGTCGCTCGCCGTCGCTCCGCCCGGGGCGTTGACGGTCGAGGTGATGCTGTTGGTGACGGAGTCGCCGGTCGCGAGCGTGCTGCCGTCGTTGCGATCCGTGGCGCGTTGACCGACGGAGAACGCCGTGGACGCGGTCGCATCGGAGCCGATCGTGCCGCCCGAGTACGTCAGCCGGATGCCCCCGACGTCTGCCGGGTCGACACCGGTGGGAAGAGCCGGGGTGGCCCCTGGCGTGCCCGCCTGCCAGCTCCATGTGCCGGATCCCTCGTCGTAGACATAGGCGTCGACCTGCACGGCTGTCGCTGCCGGAGGCAGGGTCGTCGCCCCGAATCCCTGGAAGTCGACGACGCGGAACGGGTTGTCGGACGCCAGCGTCGTCGCGCCGTCGGCTGCCGTCGTCGGCTCCTGGATGACGAGCGTCTCCGCGCCGATGTTCGACTGGTTCTGCGCGCCGAGCGTGATCTCCGACGTCTCGCCCGGATCGAATTGCTGGGACGCGGGCGTCCAGCTCTTGCTCGCCTCGACCCCGATGACGGTGTCGACCGTGACGACCGCATCCGCGGAGTCCGTGATCGTCGCCGGCAGGTCGCCTGGACCGTTGTCCCAGTCGGCCGATGCCGTGTTCGTGACGGTGTCGCCGTTGTGCTGCCAGTCCGCGGGCAGATCGAGGGGTGCCCGGAGCACCACGCTGAGTTTGAGGGTCCCGCCCGCTTCCAGCCCGATGCCGCCATCGACCGGCTGCTGGAAGACCACGCGGACGGTGCAGTCGTCGCTGACCTCGACGGGGACGCCGTTCTCCTCGACGCACCCCGTGGTGGTCGCGGTGAGCGGCAGGTCAGACGGCGTATAGGAGGATCCGACGAACTGGAACCCCGCGAACTCCTCCGGGAGCGTGTCGGTGAGCACGACGTTGAGACAGTCGACGTCGTCGCAGACCAGGTCGACCGTGTAGGTGAACTCATCTCCAGGGCCGAGGGTGTCCTGCGTATCCAGCCCGTCGACGCGCTTGTCGATGCGGAGCGAGGACTCGGCCGCCTGGGCTGCGAGGGGAACGACGAGGCCCGCGCCGACCAGGGCGAAGACCGCGACGAGGGAGAGGAGGAATTTCCGCAGTCGACCCTCAATGGGCTGTGACGTCGTCGACATGGTGCTCGTTTCGTGGGGAAGCCACAAGGGCAACGAAGGAGTGCAGGCCGCCGACAGGTCGATGGATCAGTGATGAGGCCGGGTCGGAGACCACGTGTTCATGTTCTGGCGAGTATAGGAGCGCGAGTCCGCGTCGTTCTAGGGGGATTCTTCAGGTCCTCACCCTGCCGGGGTGAGGACCTGAGGCCACGGAAGCCAATAGTTGCCGCACGCAACTGAGCTGTTACCATTGAGACATGGCTGTCCACGACGAGCTCGATGACATCCGTGACGCGCTGGTCCGAGTGGTCGCGGAGTGGACGCAGAGCGAACTGCAGGTGCGGATCGCCGAGAGCGTCGACGACTCCCTCGACGCTCTCGAGGTGCGGGCCCTGTATCTGGTCGGCATGAGCGGAGGCTCCCTCGGATTCGGCCGCCTGGCCGATCGGGCGGCACTGTCACGTCCCACCACCTCGAAGCTGGTCTCGCGCATGTCGGCTCGAGGATTCTTCGACCGGATCCGATCAGGACGCACGGTCGATGTACGGCTGACGGATGCCGGCCAGGTGGCGTATGCGCGCCTCGTCGACGCCGGGCAGCAGATGGTCGGCGGAGCTCTCGCAGGGTGGTCCGTGCAGGAGATCACCCAGTTCCAGGCTCACCTCAGCCGATTCGTCGCCGCCCTCCCCGGGGCGACGCTCGCGACCACATCCCGGTCGTCCGATCTCGTCCCATCACCCCTGGAGGAAAAATGACCCGCACGTATGTCATCACCGGCGCCGCATCCGGTATGGGCGCCGCCACCGCCGAGTTGCTGCGCACGCAGGGACACTCCGTCATCGGCGTCGATCTGGCCGGAGTGGAGGTCACGGGCGACCTGTCGACGCCCGCAGGCCGCCTCGCCGCCGCGGACGCGGTGATCGCGGCTGCCGACGGAGGCATCGACGCGGTCATCGCATGCGCCGGGATTTCGGCGCCCATCGCCAAGACCATGGCCATCAACTACTTCGGCGTGACCGAGTTCCTGACTGCCCTGCTGCCGAGCCTGAGCCTGGCGGACCAGCCTCGTGCCGCGGTGGTCTCCTCGATGGCCTCGTTGCAGCCCGTCTCGGCTGATCTCGTCGATGCAGCACTGAGCGGCGACGAGAACCGCGCGCTCGAGATCGGGGACCAGCTCGCCGCCACGGCGGAGGGCGGGTTCCTGAACTACTCCTCGAGCAAGCGCGCACTGTCGCGGTGGGTCCGCCGCGCGTCCGTCTCGGAGGAATGGGCGGGCGCCGGCATCCCCCTGAACGCCGTCGCACCGGGAACCGTCATCACGGCGATGACCGCCGGATTGCTCGCGAGCCCTGAGGGACTGGCGCAGGTCGACGCCGCCGTGCCGATGCCGCTGAACTACCACCAGCCCGCATCCTCGATCGCCGAGCTGCTCGTGTGGCTGACGAGCCCGGCCAACACCCACATGGCGGGCCAGACCATCTACTGCGACGGCGGCGCCGATGCCGTGCTGCGCGGCGACGACATCTGGTCCTGGAACGACGCACCGCGCGACTGATCCCTGCCAGACGAGAAGGCCCGATCCGGTTCACGGATCGGGCCTTCTCGTCGTATCCATCACGCGGCGTCCCCCGCGGTTATTTTGAATGACTAAAAATAACGTGATATTGTCGGAGGGAACCGGACGGCCAGATCGTCTTTCCCTTCATCGACATCCGACAGCTCTTCGGGAAGGCACCTGGCCGCAGGACGAGCATGCCGTCCATCGGGGGCGCATCGCCCCAGGGTGGCTTCGGCGCGCCCGCGCACAGGACCGAGCGCGCCCGCATCCGACGGCGCCCGGCGAGACGAGAGGAAGCACTGATGAAGGAGACCCGAGACCGCTGGAAGCCGAACCCGGTGTTCAGTTCGATGCCGCATTCGATGGGCCGAGGCTCCCGCGAAGACATCGTCTGGGAGGCTCTCGACCGGGTCAACGGCAAGCCCGCCCCCACGATGGGAACGATGCAGGCCGCGATGGGGAACGAGGCCCAGATCCACATCGTCCATGACACGATCCGCGCCTATCTCGACGCGCACGGTCTCGACGACACCAGCGAGTTCGGTGTCCGCGCCGGAGACGTCGCATGAGGGGGAGGGCTGGCAAGGCCGACCTGACGATGCGCATCCGCCCGACCGAGCTGTGCCGCACTCCACCCGAAACACTGAGCGGGGACCAGTTCATCGCCCGACTCGGGTCCGTCGGTCTCGGCAGCACGTCCTATGTGGTCGGACGTCGCGACCCGCACGCCCCGGATTGGATCGTGCTCGACTACGCCACCGGAGCACACGAAAGGGTGTGGAGACACACGGGCGGCGATGCGGCAGGCGTGCTCACCTACGTACTGGTCGACGACGACTCCTCGAAGGGGTACGTCTCGGCTGCCTGACGATCGCTGCGTGACGATCACCGCCTGACGGGTCAACCGCCGAACACGACCACCGCTCCGGGCCGAGCACGCGCGGCCCGGAGCGCCACGGCGGCCAGGGCTCCGGTGGCGAGGATGCGCGTCAAGATCAGCACGTTGGAGACCGTGATCATAGCGTTCTGGTCGGATACGCCGCCCGACATGACGGCGAACTCCATCAGCGAGCCCAGCACCACCGCGGCGAGCGCGATCGCCGGGATGAGCCTCCAGGGTGTCACCAGCGTGCTGCGCAGGACTCCGGCGACGATCGTCCCCGACAGCGCCAGTTCCACGAGGGCGTTCACGTAGATCGGCACGGCGGAGCTGAAGTCGAACGATGCCGTCAGCAACAGCGGACCGATGGGCAGCCAGCCCGCGAGAAGAAAGAGGGAGACGACCGCACCCCTCGGCAACCGCGGGGTGTCGTCACGGCGCGCAGCTCCGATCCCGGCGGCGACGAGCGCGAGGCTGAAGGCGAGGGTGGCCGCTGTCGACATCCCGACGAGAGCCTCGACATCGAGGGACCCGGGAAGACTGCGGAAAGCTGCCAGCAGAGCTGAGACGACGAACAGCCCGCCGGATGTCAGCCACCAGGGCGACCACCGCGATGACACGCCCTCGACCGTCACCCCCGAGGTCTCAGATCCACTCATCGCTCACCACTTCATCGTCGGGGACAGGTCCTGCACCCACCCTGTCAGATGCCGCGGGGAACCCACGAGTCGAGCGATCGGCCCAACCGCGTGGCAACCTGGATGAGGCACCGTCCGACCCCGAGCCGAGAGCGTCACGACCTTCGATGGATATCCGCATCACGCATGTCGACCCGCAGAACACCGCGCTGCTGAACCAGTGGAACGGCATCCTCAGCGGCGGATACGCGGCCGGACGCCGGAAGGTGTGGTCTCGCAGCGATGAGGCGACGCGTCGGCAGTTCCAGAACCCGCATCCGACCCGCAGGTCAGTGCTGTTGCTCGCGGAGATCGGCGGAGTGCCGGTGGGTGCCGCAGAGGCCCACGTGCACCCCGGAGATCCGGCCGACGTCGAGATCGCCGTTCTCGATCGCTTCCGTCGCCGCGGGATCGCCCGCGCCCTGCTCCGCGCTGTCCGCGACGCAGTGCGCGGCACCGCCACACTCGTGCGCACCGAGACGTACTCCGAAGCGGGGGTCTCGTTCGCGCAGTCGGAGGGGCTGCGGGTCGGTATACGCGAGAGCCGGCAGGTGGTCGACCTGCCCCTGCCGGCGGGAACGCTCGAAAGCCTGCCCGCTGCGCACCCGGACATCGAGGTCGTCTCGTGGGTCGGCGCGTGTCCGGACGCGCTGCTCGCCGACTGGGCGCGGCTTCGCACGCACATGTCGGACGACGTGCCGATGGGCGACCTCACCCGAACTGCAGCAGCTGCCGACGTCGCAGCGGTTCGCCGGAACGAGCAGCGCATGTCGGAGCAGGGCTATGCGCTCGTGCGGAGCGTCGCACGAATCGAGGGGAACGCCGTCGGCTACACGGAGATCCTGCTGTCCCGGCCCGACCCGACGATCGTGCTGCAGGACGACACCTTCGTCGAGGAGCGGGTGCGAGGTCGCGGCATCGGCCGGGCCCTGAAGGTCGCCAATCTGCGACTGCTCATGACCCTCCCGGAGAGCTCGGCGTCACGATTCCTGCAGACCTACACGGCGCCGACGAATGCGCCGATGCTCGCCCTCAACCGATCGGTCGGCTTCACCGAGGTCGACGTCCTCACGGTTCTCGAAGGTCCGCTGGGCTGACGACTCGCTCCCGCATGCCGGGTCGATTCTCCGCGTGGTTCCGGTGCCCTCGGTCAGGCGACGGTGTCGGCCTCGGCCTCGGCATCGGCATCGGCATCGGCATCGGCATCGGTGTCGTCGGGGAGGGACCCCATGCTCGTGGAGGACGTCGTAGAGGGGGCGAGTGAAGCGCAGGCCGCGAGTTCGAGCGCCGAGGTGCTGAGTCCGACGGCGGCGAGCGCGAGAGCGAAGCGAGGACTGGGGGTGCGTGAGGTCACGGGATGCCTTCCCTGAGGACGGGAACTTCCATCGTCGCGCCGACGACGGCGTACGGCATCCGCCGAGGGTAGGGACGATGTCGTCCTGCAGACGGATGTTTCACGACCCACCCCTCGGAACCACCTCGGACCCCCGCCCGGATAAGGGCAGGGGTCCGAGCGCTACGCAACCTACCGGCGCACCAGTTCCGCGCTCACCGGCTTCGGGATGAACATCGAGAACACCAGCGCGCCGACGAGGATGACGGCCCCGGTGATCAGCGCCGCGACATACCCGCCCGCCGGCACCTCGCTCGAGGCGAAGGAGGTCTGCGCCGCATAGATGACGACGAAGCTCAGCCCGGCGCCGAGATTGATGGCGCCGGTGTTCAGGCCGGGGAGTGAACCGGGGCGATCCTTCGGCGAGAGCACGACACCCAGACCGTTGAGCATGATGTTGCCGATTCCCGCGTAGGTGATCCCGACCGCGATCGAGAGGAGGAGCAGCACGAATCGCGATGAGGTCTCCACGTTGGCGACCATGAGTCCGAGCACGAGCACGGTTCCGCCCAGCCCGATGCGCAGCATCGTGCGGTATCCGACCGTGGCTGCGAGCCGACCGCTGAGCGGACCCATGAGGAGCCCGGCGAGGGCGTAGGGCATCAGGATCCACAGCGACACCTCCTCCGCACTCATCGAGAGGTTCATCGCGGTGTCCTGCGCGAGTGCGGGGACCACGCCGTTCATGATCGCGAAGATCCCCGACAGGGTCAGGAGCGAGGTCGCGCTCAGTGCCCAGGTAGCCCTCTGCTTCAGCTGGGGGATCGACACGAGCGGATCCGCGATCCGTCCCTCGAGCTTCCAGAAGGCGGCGAAGGATGCAACCGCGACGATGCCGAGGACGACGACGAGCAGCAGGTCCGCGCCGGCGAGCTTGCCGAGCTCGTTGAGCGCGACGAGCATCGATCCCACCGAGACGACGAGCAGCAGCGACCCCCACCAGTCCATGCGGGGACGGTCATCGGCCATGGTCTCCGGAGCGAGCAGGCGCACGGTCAGGGCGGCGACGATCGCCACACCCGCCATGGTCCAGAAGATCGACGCGAAGCCGTGGTTCGTCGCCAGATATCCGCCGAGCAGAGCGTCACCTCCGGCGATCCCTCCGTTGACGGCGGTGACGACACCGAGGAGGGTGCCGTACGCCTTCGGATCCTTCACCGCGGCTCGCAGCATGATCAGGCAGAGCGGAACGACCGGTCCCGACACGCCCTGGATCAGCCGGCCGACGAACAGCATCGGGACGTTCGTGGCCAGCGCCGCCACGACGCAGCCCACGGCCATCACCACGAGCATGCCGACGAGAACCCGTCGACGTCCGATCAGATCACCCAGGCGGGGGAGGAACAGGGTGAACAGCGCGGCAGCTGTGAAGAACACCGTCTGGGTCGCGGCGATCTCGGTGGAGGTGGCGTCGAGTTCGCGCTCCATCGTCACCAGCGCGGGGCTCAGCATGCTGGCGTTGAGCTGGAACGCGAGGCAGGCGGCGAGGAGGGCGATCATCAGCGCCACCACGTTCGTCCGGGTGCGAACAGCTTCTGTGTGGTTGGTCATTGCTCACTTCTTCGTGTCTGGTGGGGGGGCTTGTCGGTGGTTGATCAGGGGCTGATCGCGTGCGTAATCCTTTACGCACGCCATATCTTTGACTGATGGTGTCGACGGCGGCACCGATGGGGGGTCGGGTCGTGGTGAAGAAGGCGTCGGTCACGCTGCACGAGGTGGCGGCAGCCGCCGGGGTGTCCATCGCGACCGTCTCGCGGGCCCTCAACGGGAAGGACCGCGTCTCCGGCCGCACCGCCGAGCACGTGGCCGAGGTCGCCGAGCGTCTCGGCTATCGCGTCAATCTCATCGGTCGCGGACTGCGGGCGGGCAGCGGTGCCACGATCGGCGTCGTGGTCCCGGTGATCAGCAACCCTTTCTACGGCGAGCTCATCCACCGCCTCGAAGACCATCTGCAGCGCCGCGGCTTCGATCTCGTCATCGCCGACTCGCACGGCGAGGTCGACCGCGAACGCGAACGTCTCCGCATGCTGGTCGAACGTCGCGTCGAGGGGATCTTCGTCGTGCCGTCCGATGCCGAGCTCTCGTACGACGCCGTCGCGGACACCGCCCGCAGAGTGCCGCTGGTGCAGCTCGACCGCCGCGTGATCGACCTGTCCGCCGACTTCGTTGGAGTGGACAATGACGCCGGCATCGATCTCGCCGTCGACCACGTCACCTCCCGCGGAGCGCGTCGGGTCGTGCTCGTCTCGGGCAACGACGTCACCTCGGTGGGCCGTGAGCGACGGGCCGCGTTCGAGGCCACGGTCCGCACCCGGTCGCTGTCCCGCGAGGACAACATCTTCGGCGAGTACCTGCTCGCCTTCGGAGAGCGGGCCGCGGAAGAGCTGCTCGCCCGCGGGCCTCTTCCCGACGCGATCATCGCCGGAGACGACCTCGTCGCGGCCGGCGCCATCGCGGCGTTGAAGCGCGCGGGCAGGAGCGTTCCCTCCGATGTGCAGGTGACGGGCTTCGACGGGACGATGCTCGCCGACGTCTGCGAACCGCGGCTGACGACCGTCGTGCAGCCGTTCGACGGGCTCGCCCAGGAGGCGACCGAGGCCCTGGTGCGACGGATGGAAGACCCCGAGGCCCCGTACGTGCTCCGTCGCCTCGCGCCGAGTCTGCGCGTGGCCGAGTCGACGACGCCCGCCGCTACGCACTGAACCTCATGCCAGCGCGCCGACGGCGTCGGTGACCAGGTTCCAGAACTTCGGCACGTCGAGGGTGATCGCGACGTCGGTGTTCGGCTCCTTGCCGAGCATGTCGTGGAGATCGACGCAGGTCGCACCGGCTGTGAACTCGCCCGTGGTCTCGATGTCCACATGGCAGCGCTGCACGGAGGCGACGGCGCGGTCGATCGCGATGGCCACGGTGATGGGGTCGTGCAGAGGGCCCTCGGGCATGCCCTCCGCCTTCTCGTAGGTGCTGCAGAAGAACCGGAGCAGCTCGACCCCGAAGGCTGCGGTGTCGTTGCCCACCGCCCCGATGCGCTGGATGACCTCTTCGGTGATGAGGGCCTGGTGGGAGATGTTGAGCCCGACCATCGTCAGCGGCAGTCCGGAGGCGAACACGACGGCTGCGGCTTCGGGGTCGGCCCAGGCATTGAACTCCGGGTACGCGCCCACGTTGCCGCGCCCGGTCGAGCCGCCCATCCAGATGATCTCCTTGATCTGCGACGTGACCTCGGGGCGCTGCTGCAGCAGGAGCGCGATGTTCGTCAGCGGACCGGTCGGGATCAGCGTGATCGGCTCCGACGAAGCGGCGAGCGTGTCGGCGAGGAAGTCGACGGCGTGGCGGGGGTCGAGCGGCACCGTGGGTTCGGGGAGCACCGGACCGCCCAGCGCGTTCTCGCCGTGGATCCACGCCCCGGGGGTCAGTTCACGCGTGAGGGGCTTGTCGGCACCGGCGGCGACCGGCACGTCCGTGACCCCGGCGACCGTGAGGGCGATCCGCGCGTTGCGGGTCGTGTGCTCGAGGTAGCCGTTGCCGCCGACGGTCGTCACACCGCGCAGGTCGATGGCGTCGTTTCCGGCCGCGAGCCAGATCGCGAAGACGTCGTCGTGGCCCGGATCGCAGTCGAGAAGGACGGGAGTGGTCATGGTGCTCCTTTGCAGATGTTCGTGCGTAAACGTTTACACTTTCTTGCAGGAACGTCAAGTCGGGTGCACCGTCGTCGTTGCCTACCCCATCCCACGATCCGAAAGCCGCCGCCATGACCACCCCTGTCTCTCCCTCACTCGTCGTCGTCGGCAGCGCGAACGTCGACGTCACCGCGTTCGTCGATCGCCTCCCCACCGCAGGTGAGACCGTCGCCGGCGGAAGGCTGTCCCGAGACCTGGGAGGGAAGGGCGCGAATCAGGCCGTCGCCGCCGCCAAGCTCGGCGGGAGAGTCCGCATGATCGGCGCCGTCGGGGATGACGCCGACGGGGCCTGGACCCGAGACGAGATGGATCGGGCCGGGGTGGACACCACCGACCTCCGCACCGTCGATGCCCCGACCGGAACGGCACTGATCGTCGTGGATTCCGACGCCGAGAACCAGATCGCGGTGTGCCCGGGAGCGAATGATCGGGTGAGTCTCGACGGCGTGACCTTCCGAGAGGAGGAGGCGGTGCTCATGCAACTGGAGATCGCGCTCAGCATCGTCGAAGAGGTCGCTGCGAGGGCGCCCGGCTTCATCGCCGTCAACGCCGCTCCCGCCCAGCCGCTACCCGAAGCGCTGCTGAGTCGCGTCGATCTGTTCATCGTGAACGAGACCGAGCGCGAGCTCATGCCCGAGCTCGCTGAGGCCGAACTCGTCGCGGTCACCTACGGCGCGGCCGGCGCCGCCCTGTATCGCCGTGGCGAGGAGATCACCCGGGCCGACGGCATCCCCGCCGAGGCCGTGAACACGGTCGGCGCGGGCGATGCGTTCTGCGCGGCACTCGTGCTCGCGCTGCGCACAGGGCACGCACCCGCCGACGCTCTCGAAGCCGCGTGCGCCGTGGGGTCTGCGGCCGTGTCGCACCTCTCGTCGCAGCCGCCGTTCGAGCACCTGAGTCGGTACCTGCCGGTGCGGTGACGGGAGGCTCCGGATCACGAATCGGGCTGTCGTACTCCTCAATGAAACGAAGCTGACCCGGGAGAGGAGGTCCCGTCGTGGAGCCGGAAAGAAGAAGGCCCGGCTTCCTCGAAAGGAACCGGGCCATCTTGAACTGTGCGCGAGGGGGGACTTGAACTGATCTCGACCCCCTCGCGCCGCGAATCTCGGTATGACGTTCTGCCGCATAAAGTCAACGATCTACAGCACGTGAACTGTGGATAACTCCACCGAGCTACCCCGAGCTACAGGTTGCTTAGCACTTTCGCTAGCACTTTTTCGGGCGCACGCCGAGCTGCGCGGGCCCGGGAACTCGCGATGCTCAGCTACGCGCTTCAGAGAACACCGCATGTAGCTGTTCGAGGGTCGGTGACCCGGCAAGCCCGTTCGGTGTCCGGAAGACGCGGCAGGCGAGTCCGACGGGCGCGCTTGGTTCGGCGAACGGGTCGATGCCGTCGATGAGGATCGTCGGGGAACCGTGAAACCCGAGACGAACTGCTTCCTCCGTGGTCCCGACTCGTTGACGGATGATGCTTGCATCGGTGCGCCCGTGGAGTGCTTCGGCGATCCTGTGGTCGAGTACCTCCCAGTTCGGGCAGCCGTCGAAGTATTGCAGTGTGATCTCCATGATGGTCCTCTCAGTTCTCGGCGCTGCGGAGCATCAGGAGCGCTCCGGCGATCGCGGCGATGACGATGACGATGTCGGCGACGTTCCCGATGAACCAGTTGCCGTAGGCGAGGAAGTCCACGACGTGCCCCTGCGCGAATCCTGGTTGGCGGAAAAGCCGGTCGCCGGCGTGCGAGGCTGCGGCCCCGCCGAGCGCACCGATCACGATCGCCCATCCGGGGCGTCGGACTCGGAAGGCGAACACGATCGCGGTGACCGTGGCCGCGACGGCGATGAGAGCGAACACCCAGGTGGAGCCCTCGCCGAAGGAGAATGCCGCGCCGGGGTTGTAGGCGAGTTGCAGGCCGAGCAGGTCGCCGATCAGCGGGATGCGCTCGTGCTCCGACAGAGTGGCCTCGGCCCATGCCTTCGTCCCCTGATCGATGAAGACGACGACCACGGCGATCAGGAGTGCCCAGGCAGTGAGCCGCCAGCGCCCCCTCTGCGGCCGCTGTTCCGATGCCGACTCAACGTCTGCGTTCGTGTCCGGAGTCATGCGAGGACCTCGAAGAGACGGACGATGACGCCGGACTCGATCAGGATGAACAGGCCCAGGCCGATGAACACGACCGGGACGAGCCAGTGCTCGACGCGCTCGAGCGTCTCGGTGACCGCCTTGTGCGTGCCGATCAGGCGTCCGGCGGCACACCAGACGGCGACGAGGATCAGGAACACGACGATCATGATCACGACGTCGCCGGGAGTGCTGGTGCGGAAGATCGGCGTGTAGAGGGAGATGTTGTCCGCCCCGTTGGCGATCGTGATCCCCGCGACGCCCCACAGGCCTACTGCGCTGATCTTGACGTCGTCGTCATCATCGTCGCCGTTGCGGCGCAGGCCGCGCACTAGGGTCCAGATGCCGATGCCGAGCGGGATGAGACCGAGGAAGCCCACCCATTCGTCCGGGACGATCGTGAGACCGAGCGCGGCGATCACGCTGATCACGACGAGGGTGATGAACCCGAGATACTGGCCAGCAATGATCTGCCACGGCCGTGGCTTCCCCCGGCTGGAGGCAAGGAACAGCACCGTGAGCACGACGATGTCGTCGATGTTGGTCGCAGCGAACAGGCCGATCGCTGAGCCGATGGTCGCGAGCATCAGCTCGCCAACCGTGGTGTGCGGGTGCGTGCGGCGCGCAGGCCGTTGAGGATCACGATGACCTCCGCGACCTCGTGGACCAGGACGACAGCCGCAAGTCCCAGCACACCGAACAGCGCCAGCGGGAGCAGTGCGGTGATGATCAGCAGCGACAGGATGATGTTCTGGTTGATGATCCGCCGGCCCCGCCGGGCGTGGTCGAACGCCCGCGGGATGAGACGCAGGTCATGGCCGGTGAAGGCCACGTCCGCGGACTCGATCGCTGCATCGGAGCCGGTCGCCCCCATCGCGATGCCGATGTCCGCGGACGCCAGGGCCGGGGCGTCGTTGATGCCGTCGCCGATCATCGCGACCGATCCCGCCTTCGACAACTCGCCGATCGCGGCCGCCTTGTCCTCGGGACGCAGCTCCGCGCGCACGTCACCGATCCCCGCCTGCGCAGCCAGCGCACGAGCAGTGCGGGCGTTGTCCCCGGTGAGCATCGTCACGCCGATACCCTGATCCGCGAGCGTGCGGACGACTTCGGGGACTTCGGGGCGCAGCTCGTCGCGGACACCGATCGCGGCGACCGCCACTCCACCGCGGTGGACGATCACGACGGTCATGCCCTGTTCCTCAAGAAGCGCGACCCGGTCGCCGAGCTCGCCGGCGTCGAGCCAGCGGGGGCTGCCGACGGTGATCGTCACGCCGTCGACGGTGCCTTCGATGCCGTGTCCGGCCTGCTCGGTCACGTCCGCGGCCGCGGGAACGCCCGGGGCGGCGGCGGTGATCGCGGAGGCGAGGGGGTGCGTGCTGTGCTGCTCCAGCGCCGCCGCCCAGGCCAGTGCCTGCGTCTCGGTCACGCCGTCCGCGGTGAGGACGGCGGTGACCGTCGGCTCGTTGCGGGTCAGGGTGCCGGTCTTGTCGACCGCGACGTGCCGGACCGTTCCGAAGCGCTCGAACACCGCGCCGGATTTGATGATCACGCCGAACTTGCTCGCCGCGCCGATCGCGGCCACGACCGTCAGCGGCACCGAGATCGCCAGCGCGCACGGAGAGGCGGCGACCAGCACCACGAGCGCGCGGGTGATCCATACCTCCGGGTCGCCCAGCAGCGACCCGATGATCGCGACGAGGGCGGCGAGGATCAGCACACCCGGGACCAGCGGCCGCGCGATCCGGTCGGCGAGACGCGCCCGCTCGCCCTTCTCGGTCTGCGCCTGCTCCACCAGCTCGACGATCGTGGTGAGCGAGTTGTCGGTGCCCGCCGCGGTCGTCTCGACCTCCAGCGCGCCGGCGCTGTTGATCGCGCCGGCCGACACCGCAGCGCCGGGCTCGACCTCAACCGGGATCGACTCTCCGGTGATCGCCGAGGTGTCCAGGCTGGAACGCCCCGCACGGACAATCCCGTCGGTCGCGATCCGCTCACCCGGACGGACCACCATGACCTGGCCGACCGTCAGCTCTTTCGCCTGAACCTGCACGGACACCCCGTCGCGCAGCACTGTCGCCGTCTCCGGCACGAGCTTCAGCAGCGCCCGCAGTCCGCCACGGGCGCGGTCCATCGCCTTGTCCTCGAGGGCCTCTGCGATTGAGTACAGGAACGCCAGCGCCGCGGCCTCTTCGACGTAGCCGAGGATGACCGCGCCGATCGCGCTGATCGTCATCAGCAGCCCGATGCCGAGTTTGCCCTTGAACAGCTTGCGAATCGCGCCGGGCGTGAACGTCGACGCGCCCAGCAACAGGCCGGCCCAGAACAGCACGAGCGCCGGGATCTCGAGAACGGACCACTCGAAGACCAGACCTGTCAGGAACGCAACACCGGAGAAGACCGGCACCATGATCCCGCGGTCCCGCCACCAGGGCCGCTCCACCTCTTCGGGCTCATCCGCCGCAACGGCAGGCTCGTGCTCGCAGCCACACGCCGCACTCACGCGTCCGCCCCTGTACCGCAGCAGCCCGGCACCGTGCACGACGAGTCCACGCACGGCGCATGCTCATCGACAGCCAGCGTCACATCCACCAGCGCGACGAGTGCCGCGGCAAGGTGCGGATCCGCGATCGCATACCGCGTCTGTCGCCCCTCAGGCTCCGCGACCACGATCCCGCAGTCACGCAGGCACGTAAGATGGTTGGACACGTTCGAGCGCGTCAACTCCAGTTCGCGGGAGAGCACACCCGGATAACTCGGGGCGTCGAGCAGAGTCATTAGAATCTTGGAGCGCGTCGGATCTGCCATGGCCCGGCCGAGCCGGTTCATGACGTCGAGGCGTGAAGCAATAGTCAGCATGCACTGAACTATACAGTAAACGCTGACATACTGACAATTCGCCGATTCGAGCAGCGGCGCGCGGATTGCCGCTTGCATCGGTCCAGTAACTGGTCGTGGCCAGCACCGCGCAGCTCCGTTGGCGGCTCGATGTGGGTGTGTCGCCCGGTGTTTAGCTGATGCCGGAGTAGGCGTGCAGGCCTTTGAAGAAGAGGTTGACGATCGCGAAGGTGAACAGCACCGCGGCGAACTCGATCAGCGACAGCCCGGCGGACTTCGTGCGGCGCCAACCGAAGCCCCAGTAGCGTCCCCACGGCTCGTTCGCCCAGATCACCCCGGCGATAAGGGTGAACGTACAGAAGATGAATCCGAGTATCGCGAAGCGGTAGGCGAGGGTCTCCAGTGCCTCGGAGTTCGGGAGTATGCGGAGGCGGCCGCGGCCTAGACCGGCGGGACCCGCGCCCCGCGCCTGTTGTCGTTCCCGCCGTGCCCGCAGTGCGAGATCAACGGCTACCCCTCACTTTCCGCGATCGCCGCGTCGAGCGTGAAGGTGCTTTCCGCGCCGACCCGCACCTGATCCACAGGCCGGATTGCCGCACCACATCGAGCATCATGCCGCGATCCCCGGAACCAATGCCCCTTCCGCCAGCTCCGTGCTCACGCGGTGCGCACGCAGGAGCACTGGGATGCCGCGAGGGTGCCTTCGGCGGCTTCGGTCTCCTCACGGAGCGCCGGGTCGCCCGTCGCCGTTTCTGCGTCAGTGCCGGCGACGATGGCCTTCGTTCCCTTCTCGCGGGGCCAGAGCATCTGCGCCGCGATGGCGCCGGTGATGGCGAGAGCCGCAAGGATCGACCATGCGAGAGTGAATCCGGACGCTGTGCCGACCCATCCGGCAATCGGGTAGGTTACGAGCCAAGCCAGGTGGGACAGTGAGAACTGTGCTGCGAAGGCTGCAGGGAGTTCGAGCTTGGGAGCCGAGCCGCGAATCACCCGTCCGGTGGGCGTGACGATCAAGGCCATGCCGCCTCCGATGGCGACCCAGATGGGTGCCGTGATCGTCCAGGAGATCGCCTGGGCGGCGGTCATCGCTACGGCAGCCAACACGCCGGCAAGCAGCACGACGGCACCGGTCATCATGACGACCCGCTCGGCGATCCGATCGAGCACGCGTGGCAGGAACAGCGCGACCAGCAGTGTGCCGCCGCCGGAGGCTGCGAGCATCCAGGCGACGTCGGCCTGCGTGCCGCCGAGCTGATCTCGAACGTAGTTGACCGTGTTGACGACGACGATCGATCCGGCTGCGGCGACCACCAGATTCAGGGCCATGACGCCGCGCAGGCGCGGAGTGGAGAAGAAGACCTTCATGCCCGAGGTGACGCGGTTCCAGGCGCCCGCCTGCCCACTCGGGGCAGCGTTAGGGATGCGAGTGGAGAGCACCAGGATGGCGGAGAGCACGAAGCCCACCGAGGTGCCCACGAATAGCCAGTTGAACGTCATGAACGTCAGGGCCACCGCAGCCAGAACCGGGCTGAGCAGGCTCTCCATCGTGTATGCCACCTGCGACGCGGACAGCGCCCGGGTGTAGTCGGACTCCTCGGGCACGATATCGGGGATGACTGCCTGGAATGTCGGCGTGAATGCCGCGGAGGCTGCTTGCAAGACACCGATGAGGACGTAGATCTGCCAGATCTCCGTGACGAACGGCAACGCGAGCACCACCATCGCGCGCACCACATCGAGCAGGGTCAGGAACATCCGTCTCGGGAGGCGGTCGGCATAGGCCGCCGCCAGCGGAGCGATCAGGACGTACATGACCATCTTGATCGTCAGCGCCGTCGCGAGCACCGCCCCCGCGCTCGCGCCGGCGAGTTCGTAGGACAGCAGGCCGAGAGCGACGGTCGCCAACCCGGTACCGAACAATGCGATGATCTGCGCGCTGAACAGATGCCGGAAGTCGCGGATCGCAAACAAACGCATCGGGTCCTCCTGACGGTCTCAACCACTTCTGCACCTCCAACCATATACCCCCCCTGGGGTATTCCACTCGGGTTGAGTCTGGTAGCCCAGCCACCCGTCCAGTACCCCGCGGGTCCAGCAGCCTCGGTCGCTCCCGACCGCTCCGGCGCAGACTCGATCCACACGGAGCCCGTAAACTGGGGTGCGTGGCATCAGTGGCAGCAGCGCGCGGCAGGAAGGGCCTCCGGGGCTTCTTCCAGTGCGTGGTGCTCGGAGGTCTGCTGGTAGCGACCATCATCTTCGGACTGCTAGCGATGCACACGCTGAACCTGCACGGAACCCCTGCCGCCCACGCGCCGGCCGTCGTATCGGCTTCTGTCGTCGATGCAGGCGCAGCCCATCACGGCGCGGTCGGTGATCACGAGCCCAATGGTGCGCTCGGCGATCCCGGTGCCTCATGCGCGGACTGCGGTGCTGGCGATCATCTCGGTATGGCGATGGCATGCGTGCTTGCGCTGCTGCTGGTCCTCCTGGTCCTGCTGCCGCCGCGGCTCCTTCCGGGGTGGATGCGTACCGTGCCCCGACCGTTGCTCGTGTGGCGCGGCATCGACAGGCAGGTGAGCAGGGCGCCGTTGTTACACGTTCTCTGTATCAGTCGCACGTGATCGAGAGATGAACCGGCGCACACCAGAGCTACCGGTTCACTCACTCACTCACTAACGCGGCGACCCTTGCGGGCGCCGCGTCACCGAAGCGACTGTAGATACTGGAGAACACTCATGAAGTTTCGTACTGCGGCGACCGCAGCACTCGCCCTCTCCGCTGCCCTCACGTTGGCTGGATGCTCGACTGGAAGCGGGGAAGACTCGATGCCGGGCATGGATCACGGCTCGTCCGAACAGGCGGCGGACGTCAACGATGCGGACGTGATGTTCGCCTCGATGATGATCGTCCACCACGAGCAGGCCATCGAGATGAGCGACATCGTCCTCGCCAAGGACGGCGTCTACCCCGAGGTGGTCGAACTGGCCGAGGCGATCAAAGCCGCCCAGGGTCCCGAGATCGAACAGCTCCAGGGCTGGCTGAACGCCTGGGGCGTGAACCCCGAAGAGCACCAGACGGACGGGATGGATCACGGAGACGGCATGATGACCGAGGATGATCTCGCCGCCCTCGAATCAGCTGAGGGTACCGAGGCGTCGAAGCTGTTCCTGGAGCAGATGATCGGCCATCACGAGGGAGCGGTCGAGATGGCCCAGACGCAAGTCGACGACGGCAGCAACCCTGACGCCGTCGAGCTCGCGCAGACGATCATCGACGCCCAGACCACCGAGATCCAGCAGATGCAAGACCTCCTCGCCACCCTCTGATCGACCGGTCATCCCGGTTGGCGCCGGGGCGACAGCCCCGGCGCCAACCCCCATCACTCTTCGAAGGATCACGCCATGTCTCACCTCACCACTCCGCGACGACGGAAGCTGATTGTCGCCGCGACCGTCATGCTCGTCTCCGGTCTCGTTCTCACCGCATGCTCCACGACGACGTCTTCACCCGAATCTGATTCGCCCTCGGCGGGCACTCAATCAGTCGACAACGACTTCCTGGCGGCACACGACCTGGACGGCCTCGATGCCGCGCAGGTCATCGAACGGCTCGACACGATGCCCGTCGCTGACCGCCCCGCCGATCTGATCGCGTCCGTGCAGCCGGATGCACTCGTCCTCACCGATGACCAAGAACGCGAAACACAGCTGCCGATGCCCGATGACGAGGTATACATCTCGATCGCCCCCTACCGAGATCAAACCCACGACTGCTACTTCCACAGCCTGACCACCTGCCTCGGTGAGCTCGCCAATGCTGAGGTTCAGGTCACGCTCACCGGCGATGACGGTGAAGTGCTCGTCGACGAGGTGCGGCAGACCTACGACAATGGCTTCATCGGCATCTGGGTACCCCGCGGCACAACGGCGACCCTCACCGTGGAATACGACGGCCAGGCGGGAACGGCAGACATCTCCACGATGAACAGTGACGACCCGACCTGCATCACCACCCTGCAACTGACCTAACCCTCCGACACCACGACTCCGAACACCCGGTTTCCTTCTGAATGAACCCCTGGTTTCATTCTGAATGTTCCTTCTGAATGAACGTATGCTACCATGGTAGATACACTAGTTTCTATAGTAGAAACATCAGGTGGTGAGCTTCATGCATGGCGGCGTGATCTTGTTCCGGGGCACCGGAGCCGACGCGATGCGCTATGTCGAGGCCGACCGCAGCCGCGCCGATGACTACTACCTCAGCGACGGAGCAGGCATCGCGTACGCCGTGCTCGACGCGAGCGGAACGGCGGTGAAGGTTCGGCCGCTGTCGAACGAGGAGTACGCCGGGTGGGTGGACTGGATCCACCCGGATACGGGTGAGCGGATGGGCACACCACGTCTCGCCGGGCAGGATCGCTTGGGGTCGCCCAGATTCGCGGAGATGACGATCAATGGCCCGAAATCACTGTCGATCGCCGCAGCGCTGCACCCCGAGGTATCTGAGGCGTTGGACCGTGCGCAGCAGGATGCGCTGGCGGAGATTCGGCGGTGGTTGGCGCTGCATTCGGTGACGCGGGTCGGCCCACGCGGCAAGCAGGAGGTGATGCCGGTCGAGCATATGCAGGTGGTCGGCATCACGCACCGCACCTCCCGGGCCGGTGACCCGCACCGGCACATCCACATGCAGATCGGGACGAGGGTGTGGGCTGCCGGGAAGTGGCGGGCGCTCGATACCGCCGCGGTCTTCCGCCAGCAGGGCGCGATCCGAGCCCTCGGCACCGCGGTGATCGCGGCGCATCCTGAGCTTGCGGAGGTGCTGGATCGGCACGGCCTCACCCTCGATCCCGTCACCGGTGAAGTGGTCGAACTGGAGCCGTATAACCACCTGATGAGTAAGCGCGGCGAGCAGGTGCGCCGGAACCTGGAACGCCTCGAAGCCGAATGGGAGGCCGCGCATCCCGGCGAGACGATGGGGCCGGTCGTCTCGTCGCGGTTGATGGCGCAGGCATGGGCGCACGAGCGGCCTGCGAAGAAGCCCACGACCCTGCGCGAAGAAGAAGCCTGGCTCACCGAACTCCGAGAGGCCGGCTACGACCCCGCGACCCTGCGACGGGCCACGCCCCGCGAGCCGGTTGCGCTGGATGAGCTGTCGGTGCAGCAGATCGCATCGCGCGCACTTGACCGTTGCGCGGCAGGCAGCTCGGCGTGGACGCGGCACACCGTGCAGGAGCACGCCACGCAGATCATCACCGAGGCCCGGGTGCGCGCAACCGGTCAGGAGTTGCGCGACCTCATCACCGTTGCGACGTGGCTGGCGCTGGAAGATTGTTTCTCCGTGCTCGCCCCTGGCGCTGCGACACCCGAGCATGTGGCGCATCTCACCTCTGTGCGCGTCGTGCAGGCCGAGGCCGAGCTGCGCGACCTGATCGCCGCACGAGTGCCGAAGCGCGAGCCGCGGCACCCCGACGTGCGCGAGGCGGCGCAGGCGCGCGGTATCGATGCGGGGCAGCAGCAAGCTGCTGCCGCCGTCGCATCTCCCGATCCGCTCGTGATCGTGGAGGGCGCAGCAGGCGCAGGCAAGACCACGATGCTGGGTGTCGCAATTGAAGTCGCGGCGCATCAGGGTCTGATGTCGGTTGTGTTGACTCGGGTTTCTCTTCACGCCGCGAGTGCGACGCTGCCTACATTAACAACTTCAAACTCCACTGGCGTCAGTCTGCCCAATCGACGCTGGCGACGTTTACGGTGATACTTCCCCTCGACCCAGGAAACGATCGCTAAACGAAGTTCTTCTCTGGTCGCCCACACCGTCCGATCAAGCACGTTCTTCTGCAGTAACGAGAAGAAGCTCTCCATCGCCGCGTTATCCCCGGCAGCACCCACACGCCCCATCGACCCCTGTAACTGATGCCGACGTAGCGCACCTTGGAAGTTTTGGGAACGAAATTGGCCGCCCCTGTCGGAGTGCACCACCGTCCCGACCGGACTATCGCGCTGTGTGACTGCGTTCTCAAGCGCCGTCACCGCAAGCGATGCCTGCATACGATCACCGATCGAGTAGCCCACGATCCGGTTCGACCAGACGTCTTTCACCGCGCACATATACAAACGACCTTCGTTCGTCCATTGCTCCGTAATATCGGTCAGCCACAACCGGTTCGGGCCGTCTGCGGTGAACTCACGCTCAACCAGATCATCACCAACCGGCTCACCCGTCTTGAGGTTACGGCGCCTGCGTTTGGTGATCACTGAACGAATACCTGCTTGGTTGCACAGCCGCCATACGCGCCGCTCGGTGACGGCGTAGCCGAGGTCCTGCATCTCGTCAGTGAGGAATCGGTACCCGAACTCGGGGTCCTCAGTATGGAGCTTACGCAGCACCCCGATGAGCTGCTGATCATCAGCTTCGCGTTTCGACACTGGCTGTTTCACCCACTGGTAGTACGCCTGTTTTGAGAAACCGAGCACCCGGCACGCCACCACGATAGGCACCCGCACCGGGGCATCTTTCGCGGCCATTTCTTGGACGAGCGGGAACACTATTTTGGGGGCGTGATGTGGATCTGTGACAAATATGCGGCCGCACGCCTGAGCACTTCGTTCTCTTGTTCGAGGAGCCTGTTACGGCGCATCAACTCACGGATCTGCGCATCCTCTGCCGGGGACACGTCTTTCGTTACGGGGAGGCCAGCATCTCGCCGGTCAGCGTCAGCCACCCATTTCGACAGCGCCGATTTCGAGACGCCAAGGTCGCGTCCCACTTCTCGTTGTGTTGCGCCCTGCCGCACTAACGCGACCGCGTCTTGTTTGAACTCTTCCGAGTATTTCGCCATGATGTACATCCTCCCTGCCAGCCCCGAAGAACTGGCGGACAAGAGTCAACCAAACCGACATCAGACCCGACCCGGTATCCGGCTTCCGCGAACCGGGTCGCGGTGCCGGTGACCATGCCCGGGTCGCGGAAGGTGCCTTCCAACAACACCGAGTACCGCCGCTCCAGGGCGTGATCCAGAGCGAGCTTCACCAGGCCGCCGGAGACGGGAGCGGTCGCCGCGGGCATCTCGAACGGGGCCCGGGTCGCGAGCCGCCGAAAGTCGGGATGGTACTCGCGGAGGTCGTCTCCCGTGATCTCGACCAGATCATCCGCGACGTGCTCGGCGAGGATCGCGTGCTGGGCGCGGGTCTTGCCCGCTGCGGGCTGCCCACCCAGGAGCACGAGCACCGGCTGCTCTTGCGGGGCGTGACCTGCGAACAGGTCATCCCGGGCCTCCTCCTCGAAGACCCGGCGCAACCAGGCACTGCTGCCGACCGTTTCGGTCATGCAGCGGCGGGGAGGGCGAGGTTCTCGAGTCGCCACACCTCGTTCTGCGCGATGATCTCGGCCCGATCCTCCGGGTTCAGCACGCGCGCCTGCTGCTTTACGAGGCGACGCCTGGCAACCCAGTGGCCACGGTCCTCATCGTCCTTGGCGTTGCGGGCCAGGTTCAGCAGTCCTGCGGACAGTACCGAGGCGTTGTGGCGGGCGATGTCGTAGAGCATGGCATCGGAGATTCCCGTGTAGTCCGGCCGGGCCTGCGGGGCAGGGGCAGTCAGGATGGTCTGGCTCATCGGCTGTTCCTCCGTTCCTGAACTCTTAGTCTACCGCGGCACCCTGACCGTGCCCAGGGCACGGCGGTGCCGAATCGGCACACCCGCACCCGGGGGGCGTTCAGGACTCGCGGCCCGGGGTGTCGTCGGCGAACAGGGCGAGGAACTTCTCGCGCGGGATCACGACCCGACGGCCAAGCCTCACCGACGGGATCGTACCCTCGTTGATGCTCGTGGTGATCGTGCGCGGATCGACGCCGAGCGCTTCGGCGGCTTCCTTGCGGGTGATGACCAGGCTGCGCCGCTTGCGCAGGTCTTCCATATCGAGAGTGCTCTGCCGCATCATCACACCATCCGTTCCAATCCACGCGCGAGAAGGTGCCCACCAGAATAGATCCACGGGTCTTGCGCTGTCAAGTATCGCAGTGTAGATTTCTTGTATGGAAACAGTACGGGTGCGGGGCAACCCCGCAGGACTCACGAACACGCACGTCGCCAACAACATCCGCGCCGCCAGGCAGGCGATCGGCATGGACTTGCGCACGCTTTCCGACGGGATCGCCGCCGCGGGCCGCAAGCTCTCCCCGTCGGGGATCAGCAAACTGGAGGCCGGGGATCGCCGGGTAGACGTGGACGACCTCACCGTCATCGCCTACCTGCTGCGCACCACCCCCGCCGCCCTCCTCACACCACCCGAGGGACAGACGACCCTCACCGGGGTGCCCGACGAGTACGAGTCGGAAGAGATCGACCGGTGGATGCGCGGCGAACTCGTCCTCACCGATGAGGGGCTGTTCAACTACTGGCAGCAGGAATGGGTGATCTGCACCGACCGTATCCACCACCTCGAAACCACCCTCGCGGGCATGACCGCGCCGAGCCCCGACGATCCCGAGAAGCCCAGCGCGCACCCGAAGACCATCGCCGCGTACCAGGAGCGCCTGGATACGGCGCGAGCCCGTGCGCGGGTGATCCGGGAGCGGGGTGTGCAACTCGACCCGGAGGGGCGCGTGTTCAACGCCGCCGACTACATCGACAACTACGCCGACACCCACCAGCCCGGCACGACAACAGCAAGGAGTAGCCTGTCATGACCGTCAAGAAACCATCCGCCCCCGAGCAGAACGGCGGAGGTGAGAAGCAGCAGCGTCGTTCGCGTTCCCGGCAGCCCGGCTCGATCCAGGAGTACCAGACGGACAATGGCAAGCGGTGGCGGTTCCAGATCTACGTCCTGAAAGACCCCGAGTACCCCGAGATGGGATCGCGCCGTCTCACCCGTTCCGGGTTCACGAGCACCGACGAGGCTAACGACGCCTTGCAGGAGGCGTTGAAGCAGCGCAAGCAGAACGAGAAGTTCGGAAACAAGGTGCCCGCCCTGGGCGCGTACGCGGATGAGTGGGTGGCGGGCTTGAAGCTCGCGGCGTCCACGATCAAGGGCTACAAGAAGATCATCCGCAACCACATCAAGCCCCAGCTCGGCACGATCCGGCTCGACAAGCTCACCGCCACCAGGATCGCCCGCCACTACCGCGACCTCGAAGACCACGGCCGCAAAGACGAATACGGCAAGGGCAAGCCCTTGTCGGCCAACTCGGTGCACAAGGTGCATGTCGTGCTCGGTGCGATCCTCGATGCCGCGATCGACGACGGACACCTGAAGGTGAACCCGGCGAAGAAGAAGCGCACCGTCAAGCCGCCGACCACGAGCGAGGTACGGGCGCAGAAACCCGAGATCGTCACCTGGAGCGCCGACCAGCTCACCCTGTTCCTCACCTGGAACCGCGACGAGCGAGAAGACGAACTGTTCCCGCTGTGGCGCCTCATCGCCTACACGGGCATGCGCAGAAGCGAAGCCCTCGCCCTGAAATGGAGCGACCTCAACACCAAGACGATGCGGGTCAGCATCCGCCGCGCGGTCGATACCGACGACTGGACGAAGACCAAGACCACGAAGACCGGCAACGCGCGCGTGATCGACGTGGACGAAGACACCCTGAAAGTGCTCGCCTCCTACAAGGTCGCCCGCGCGGAACTCTCGTTCACACTCGCCAAGGCCGACGCCTACATCTTCGGCGACGACGACGGCAAGCTCCGCTCACCCGACGCGATGACCAGCCGCTGGGATCGCCGCATGAACTGGCTCACCAAGAAGTACGACACCATGAACCGCGTCACCATCAAAGGGCTCCGTCACACCCACGCGACCCTGCTGCTCGAACTCGGCGAGCACCCCAAAGTCGTGCAAGAGCGCTTGGGGCACTCAACGATCACCACGACGATGAACATCTACTCCCACGTCACCCCGACCATGCAGAGGTCGGCCGTAGACCGCTTCGCCAACCATCTCCGAGGAACGTGACCCCAGAGCTACCGGAGCGGTTTCGTCAGATAGACGAACTCAAGATCGTCGTTGATCCTCTCGCGGCGAGACTCGACATACCCCTCACGCTGGTAGAGACGGATGTTCCCCTCGCTCAGATGCCCGGTGAACAGTTCCGCAGTCCTCGCACCGGCCTCACGCTCAGCAAGGTTCAGCAGCCGGGTGCCCCACCCCTGACGTTGCTGGTCGGGCGCGACGATCAACCGGCCGATACGCACGACATCGCTGTCGACCACCCACCGCACAGACGCCACAATCCGACCGCTCGCAACCCCGACCAGTCCGTCACTGCTCGTGAGTTCGTCTCGAAGCTCTTCAAGCGACTGGACAAGTGGAGGCAGAAACGGGTCGCCGTACAACTGCGCCTCGGTCGCGTAAGCGGCCCGCTGCAGAGTCAACACTTCACCTGCATCGGCCATCTCGATCGCTCGGGTTGCTGCCTCGGTCATGCCCCTATCTTCTCAGGCCGCGCCGGGCAGCCGAGAGTCATCCCCGGAGGTTGCAAGGCCCCGCACGGGGCACATCATACAGAGGCTTAGCACTTTTTCTAGCACTTCCAACGAAAATGGCCCCCGACCCGGAGTATAAAACTCCTAATCAGAGACCATTTTCCATTCGTGCGCGAGGGGGGACTTGAACCCCCACGTCCTTACGGACACTGGCACCTGAAGCCAGCGCGTCTACCATTCCGCCACTCGCGCGAGTGGTCTCGTTCCGAAGAACTCAACTTCCCAAAGATATCATGCGTTTTCGGGCTCGTTGCACACTCGACGGGGGTCTTCGGCGGCGTTCCCCCAGGACACCTGGCTACGATGTCCCTACCAGCCGGCATGCCAGAGGAGCCCAGTGGGACTACTTGACAGCTTTGAGAAAGGTCTCGAGCGCGCAGTGAACAGCGCGTTCGCCAAGACCTTCCGCAGCGGCATCCAGCCCGTGGAGATCGCTTCGGCGCTGCGGCGCGAAGCCGACACGAAGGCCGCTGTCGTGAGCCGCGACCGCATCATCGCGCCCAACAGCTACATCGTTCGCCTCAGCGACGACGATGCCGAGCGGATGCGCGGGCTCGGTGGCGCTCTCACCGATGAGCTGCATGCCCTCCTCACCAAGCACGCCACGTCGCAGGGGTACAGCTTCGCCGGCCCGCTCTCGATCACCCTCGAGGCCGACGAGAAGGTCGCCACCGGCACGGTGCGCGTCAGCTCCGGAACGGTCGAGGGCCGCGTCAGCTGGCAGGCCGTGGTCGACGTCGACGGCCGCCGCCACTCGATCTCGCGCGCTCGCACGGTGATCGGACGCGGTTCGGATGCCGACATCACGATCGCCGACGCCGGTTCGAGCCGCAAGCATGTCGAGATCCTGTGGGACGGCGAGCGCGCCATGATGCGCGACCTGGGATCCACCAACGGCACGAAGGTGAATGGCCAGAAGCTACGCGAAGCCGCGCTCCCCACCGACACCACGATCACGATCGGACGCACCGACCTGGTGTTCCGCATCGTCCCCGTGGCCGCCCCCTCGCGGCCGACGTCCAGAGGCGACGACGCCACCCGAGCGTTCGGAGCCCTCGGGTGAGTGAACTGATCCTCCTTCTGCTCCGCATCGGGTTCCTTCTCCTGATGTGGTTCTTCGTGTTCGGGGTGGTGTACTCGCTCCGGGCAGACCTGTTCGGAGTGCGCGTGCGCAAGCTGCCCGCCGAGGCGACCGCCGGAGCCCCCGCACAGGCGGCTGCGCCCGCGGCACCCGTCGCGAAGCCGGCTTCCGCCCGCCCCTCCACGGGCCCGGCGACGGTCGCGACAGCCAAGCGGCTCGTGATCACCTCCGGCCCGAAGGCAGGCCTGGAGCTGCCGCTCAGCGCCGACTCCCTCACGATCGGCCGCTCCAGCGAATCCGCTCTCGTGATCCGCGACGACTACACGTCCAGCCACCATGCGCGCCTGATGCTGCGCGGCGACGCCTGGGCGATCCAGGACCTCGACTCCACCAACGGCACCTTCGTCGCAGGCCAGCGCGTCTCCGGCTCGCCGGTCGCCCTCTCGCTCGGCACCCCCATCAAGGTGGGCGCCACGACCTTCGAGCTGCGAGCCTGACGCCGGCATGGTCTTCGAGGGCTCGAGCGTCGCGATCTCCCACACCGGGAAGGTCCGCTCCAACAACCAGGATTCCGGCTACTCCGGAGCGAACCTCTTCGTCGTCGCCGACGGCATGGGCGGTCACGCCGGCGGTGACGTCGCATCCAGCATCGCGATCCAGCGCCTCGAGCCGCTCGATCAGGCGTATGCGACGACGGAAGACGCACAGGCCTCGCTGCAGGCGGCGGCAACCACGGCCGCGGGCGACCTCATCCGTGCCGCGAAGGACCGTCCAGAGCTGGCGGGTCTCGGCACCACCCTCAGCGCGATCATCATGGTCGACGAGTACGCGGTCATCGGCCACATCGGCGACTCGCGCATCTACCTCTATCGCGACGACGCCCTGACGCAGATCACCGCCGACCACACGTTCGTGCAGCGTCTGGTCGACTCTGGCCGCATCACCCCGGAGGAGGCGCGCTACCACCCGCGCCGATCCGTGCTGATGCGTGTGCTCAGCGACATGGACTCCGACCCCGAGCTCGACATGTTCGTCATGCACACGCAGCCCGGCGACCGCTGGCTGCTCTGCTCCGACGGACTCTCCGGCGTGGTCGACGAGCCGCACATCCTCAAGGCCATGCAGCTCGGTCTCGCCCCCGGACGTACGGCCGACATCCTGCTCAAGCAGGCACTCGACGGCGGCGCGCCCGACAACGTCACGATGGTCCTGGTCGACGTCGGCGGACAGCACCCGATCCATTCGGGAACCCCCACGATCGTCGGCTCAGCGTCGAACCCCGACGGCGTGTACGTTCCTCCCGTGCGGGCTCCCCGCGGCAACTGGCTGCACCCGGTGCGACAGGCCGCGAACGAGCCCAGCCACTTCGAGCCGGCGCCCGAGTACCTCGAGGAGCTCATCGAAGAGGACCGTCGTCGCGCCAAGCGCCGGCGCCTCGGGTGGATCGCCGGCGCTCTCGTGGTGATCGTGATGCTCGGCGTCGCGGCCTTCGCTGCCTACAGCTGGACCCAGACCCGGTACTTCATCGGCGCCGATGAGGACAGCGTCGTGATCTTCCAGGGCGTGCAGCAGAACATCGGTCCGATCACGCTGTCCACCCCGATCCAGGACACCGACATCCTCCTCGCGAACCTGCCTCCGTATCAGCGGGCATCGGTCGAGCGCACGATCACCGCGCGCTCGCTGTCCGACGCGATGGCGATCGTGGACCGGCTCAAGGCGGGTGCCGACGCGAACACGATCGAGCAGACGCCGCTGCCCACGCCCATGCCGACCCCTGTCGAGACTCCGGCCGGGGGTGACGGATGACCACCGACGTCACAGCCGACACCAGCGTCATCAAGGCCCTCAAGCGCATCCGCATGCCCCAGAGCCAGCGCAACCGCGAGTTCTGGCTGCTGCTCTTCGCGTGTGCGATCAGCGGTGCCGCGCTCACGCTCGTCCAGCTGGGCGCGCTCGGGGTGATCGACCCGATGATCCTGGCGATCGGCGGTGGCCTCGCCGCCCTCGCGTTCGCGCTGCACATCGTGTTGCGCTTCGTGGCATCCGACGCCGACCCGTTCGTCGTACCGATCGCGACCCTGCTCACCGGACTCGGCATCGCGATGATCTACCGCATCGACATCGCCTTCAAGAACACCGGCTGGAACGCCTACTCGACCAAGCAGCTCGCGTGGACCGCGATCTCGCTGGCCGGTGCGATCGTGGTCGTGATCCTGCTGCGCAACTACCGGATCCTCTTCCGATACACCTACATCTTCGGACTCGCCGGAATCCTGCTCCTGCTGCTGCCCTTCGTCCCCGGGCTGCGCATCCCCGACGCGAACGCTGCGGTGTGGGTGTCGCTCGGCGGGGCCTTCGCGTTCCAGCCGGGCGAGCTCGCCAAGATCTGCCTGGCCATCTTCTTCGCGGGATACCTCGTGCGCACCCGTGAGAGCCTGACGTCGGTCGGCAAGCGGGTCCTTGGCATCACCTGGCCACGCATGCGCGAGCTCGGACCCGTGCTGGTCGTCTGGCTGATCTCGCTCGGGATCATCGTCTTCCAGCGCGACCTCGGAACCGGAACCCTGATCTTCGGGATGTTCGTCGCGATGCTCTACGTCGCGACGGGGAAGACCAGCTGGGTGCTCATCGGCCTGACCCTCGTGGTCGCCGGCGTCGCGCTCGCGACGCAGATCCTCAGCTACGTGCAGGGTCGCTTCATCAACTGGCTCTTCCTCTTCGACGCCAACCAGGTCGACCCGGACGGCGCCGGGTACCAGCCCATGCAAGGGCTCTTCGGCCTCGCCCGCGGCGGTCTGATGGGCACGGGTTGGGGCCAGGGACGCCCCGAGGTCACTCCGCTGGCCCACAGCGACTACATCATCACCAGCCTCGGCGAAGAACTCGGGCTGATCGGACTGTTCGCGATCCTCTGCCTCTACATGGTGTTCATCAGCCGCGGCATGCGCATCGGCCTCGCCGGTCAGGACGACTTCGGCAAGCTGCTCGCGACGGGTCTCTCGTTCACGATCGCCCTGCAGGTGTTCATCATGGTCGGCGGTGTCACGCGCCTCATCCCGCTGACCGGTCTGACCACCCCGTTCCTCGCGGCAGGTGGATCCTCCCTCGTGGCCAACTGGCTCATCGTGGCTCTCCTGCTGCGCATCTCCGACGGTGTGCGGCGCCAACCCCGGGTGGTGATCGGCTGACATGACGAAGGAACTCCGCCGCCTCAGCATCATCATGCTGTTCATGTTCATCGCGCTGTTCGCCGCGACCAGTTGGATCCAGGTCGTCGAAGCGGATGCGCTGGCCCAGAACAGCAACAACAAGCGCACCCGGCTCGACAGCTATGAGATCCAGCGCGGATCGATCATCGTCGACGGCGTCGCGATCGCGAGCTCGGTGCCGAGTGATGACCGCTACCAGTTCCAGCGCACCTACGCGGATGCTCCCATCTGGGAACCGGTGACGGGATACTTCAACCCGGCTCTGGGCTCGAGCACGGGCATCGAGAAGGCCATGAACGCTGAGCTATCCGGCACGGGGTCGAATGCCTTCCTCGGCGAGGTCGAGCGCATCCTCTCAGGCCAACCGCAGCGCGGGTACAGCGTCGAGCTCTCACTGAACACCGCGGCGCAGCGAGCGGCCTACGAGGCCCTCGGCGGCCTCAAGGGTGCTGTCGTGGCGATGGATCCGAAGACCGGACGGATCCTGGCCATGGTCTCCACGCCCGGCTTCGACACGAACCTGATGGCCACGCACGATGCCGATGCCGCGAACGCCACCTACGACCAGCTCGTCGCCGACGCCAACAAGCCGCTGTCCAACCGCGCCATCGCCGGCGACCTGAATCCTCCCGGTTCCACGTTCAAGGTCGTGGTCGCCGCTGCGGCCTATGCGAGCGGCAAGTGGACCCCGGAGTCGACGCTGCCCAACCCGGCCGTCTACACCCTTCCCGGGTCGTCCAACCGCGTCTCCAACGCGTGGGGCGGCACCTGCGGCCCCGGAGAGACCGCCACGATCGCCGAGGCGATCCGCCTCAGCTGCAACATCCCCATGGCCGAGCTCGCGGTCGAACTCGGCGACGACGCGATCCGCGAGATGGCCGACAAGCTCGGGTTCAACCGATCGTTCGACACGCCCCTGACGTCGACTCCCTCCAGCTACCCGCGGGCCCTCGACGACGCACAGACCGCTCTGACCGGTTTCGGCCAGGGAAAGGTCACCGCCACTCCGCTGCAGATGGCCATGGTCTCCGCCGGACTCGCGAACGACGGCGTCGTGATGAATCCGCGGATGGTCGACGCCGTGATCGGCAATGACCTCTCGGTCATCAAGGCGTTCCAGGACAGCGAGTTCGGACGTGCGATGGAGTCCGATGTGGCGAACGACGTGACCGCCGCGATGGTCGCGAGCGTCGCAACGGGAGCGGCCCAGGGTGCAAGAATAGACGGGATCGACGTGGCCGGTAAGACGGGCACCGCAGAGAACGGAAACAGGCCGCATACATTGTGGTTCACCGGCTTCGCGCCGGCGAACGATCCAGCGGTCGCAGTAGCGGTCGTCGTCGAAGACGGCGGCGGACAGGGACAATCAGGCAGCGGCGACACCATCGCCGCTCCGATTGCGAAGAAGGTCATAGAGGCGGTGCTGGGCAGATGAGGCCGACGCAGGGTGTGTCGTTCGGTGGTCGTTACGAGCTGCAGTCGCGTATCGCGATCGGTGGCATGGGCGAGGTGTGGGAAGCGACGGATCACGTCATCGGACGTACCGTCGCCATCAAGATCCTCAAGGACGAGTACATGGGGGACCCCGGGTTCCTCGAGCGCTTCCGAGCCGAGGCTCGGCACGCCGCACTCGTCAACCATGAGGGCATCGCCAGTGTCTTCGACTATGGCGAGGAGAACGGCAGCGCCTACCTCGTCATGGAGCTGGTGCCCGGCGAGGCTCTCTCGACCGTGCTCGAGCGCGATGGAGCACTCAGCGCCGACAAGACCCTCGACATCGTCGCCCAGACCGCGTCCGCTCTGCAGGCCGCTCACGCGGCGGGTCTCGTGCACCGCGACATCAAGCCGGGAAACCTGCTGATCACGCCCGACGGCCGCGTCAAGATCACCGATTTCGGCATCGCCCGCATCGCCGACCAGGTACCGCTCACCGCGACCGGCCAGGTCATGGGCACGGTGCAGTACCTGTCGCCCGAGCAGGCGTCCGGTCACCCGGCCTCCCCCGCCACCGACACCTACTCGCTCGGCATCGTCGCCTACGAATGCCTGGCGGGCAAGCGTCCGTTCACGGGTGAGTCGCAGGTGGCCATCGCCATGGCGCAGATCAACGAGCAGCCCCCGCCGCTGCCCCCGACCGTGCCGATCCCCGTCCAGAACCTCGTCATGGCGATGATCGCCAAGAAGCCCAGCGATCGCCCCTCGTCTTCTGCGACGGTGGCGCGCGCGGCTCAGGCTCTTCGCCGAGGCGACCTCAACTCCGCGGCCATCGCCGTGCCCGCGATCGCGACCGGCGGCATCGCCGGCGGAGACGACGCGACACGGATCCTGACGGCATCGGGAGACGACGGCACCACGCGCATCCTTCCCACCACGGCTCAGCTTCCCACCGAGGCTGCAGCCGAGGAGGAGAAGGAGAAGAAGAAGCGCAGCCCCTGGACCTGGCCGCTGATCGCTCTGATCGCTCTGCTGGTGATCGTGCTCGGCGGCACGTTGTGGGCGATGCTGGCGAACCAGGGCGGCGATGCCGATCCCACGGGTTCGCCGAGCAACACGCCGCCCCAGACCCAGACGCAGACGACACCGCCGCCGACCACTCCGACGCCGGAAGTGACGCGTGTGGACGTGACAGCCCTGAACCTGAACGGCATGGACTGCGGCGCCGCCACCTCCACTCTCAAGGAGGCGGGCTTCAACAGCGAGATCACCTGCGTCGACGGCGATCCTGCGCCGACCGATGCGGACGTCGGCAAGGTCTACCGCGTCGCACCGACCGGCAACGTCGAGACGACGCAGGCCATGACTCTCACGGTCTACGCGGCTCGTGCGGGCATCCCGACGCCGACCGACGCGCCGACGATCACCGGAAACCCAGTCGCGGGTTCGATGGTGACCATCTCCTGGGGAACCGGATTCACGTGCCCGAGCGGAACGACGCTTTCCGGCTACGTCGTGTCGGTGCAGAACGGCAGCTTCGTCTCCGGTGGGCCGAACTTCCAGCCGACGCAGCGCAACACGCAGGTGAAGATCGCCGACGCCGAGGGGCAGCAGCTCATCGTCACATACCAGGGCATGTGCTCCGGTGGCGATCAGCGCACTTCCGCGGCATCGCCCCCGCTCTCGGTGACGATCACGGCGGCCCCCGGCGACGGGGACACCGACACCGACGGGTAACCTGTAGTTCAGTTCAGCAAGCGTAGTTTTCCAGGGGGGTCATCCGTGTCCACAGAGCCACGAATCGTCGCGGGCCGGTACCGCGTCGACGAGCTCATCGGGCATGGCGGTATGGCGAAGGTCTACCGCGGGTACGATCTGACGCTCGGTCGAGACGTCGCGATCAAGATCCTCGACGCCGATCTGGCACGGGACACCACGTTCCGCAATCGATTCCGGCTCGAGGCCCAGGCCGCGTCACGGATGTCTCACCCTTCGATCGTCCGCGTGTTCGATGCCGGCGACCCCTCGACGAGCGACATCGGTTCCGACGAGCCGCCCTATATCGTGATGGAGCTCGTCAAGGGCACCCTCCTCAAGGACATCATCGCGGCGGGACCGGTGCCGGCGGCCGACGCCGTGCGCTATGTCGACGGCATCCTCGAGGCGCTCGACTACTCGCACCGCGCAGGCGTCGTGCACCGCGACATCAAGCCGGGCAACGTGATGGTGACCGACAAGGGTCAGGTCAAGGTGATGGACTTCGGCATCGCCCGTGCCGTCTCCGACTCGTCCTCCACGGTGGCTGAGACCACTCAGATCATCGGCACCGCCGCCTACTTCTCGCCGGAACAGGCCAAGGGCGAACCCGTCGATGCGCGAGCCGACCTCTACTCCACGGGTGTCGTCCTGTACGAGCTGCTCACCGGACGCCAGCCGTTCCGTGGCGAGTCGCCGGTGGCTGTCGCCTACCAGCATGTGAGTGAGACACCGGTCCCTCCGACCGAGGTCAACGAGGACGCTCCTCCAACGCTCGACCCGATCGTGCTGCGCGCACTCGCGAAGGATCCCTACCAGCGGTATCCGGACGCCGCTCACTTCCGCGCCGCCCTGGATTCCGCCATGACCGGCAATGCCCCGACGCGCAAGGAACTGGGAGCACTGACCAGCGAGCTGTACGGCGCGAGCCCGCGGCAGGCGCAGGAGACCGCGCGGTCGCTGCGGCAGTTGAGTGCGGACACCACCATGACCCGAACCCAGTCCGGACCACCGGTCGCCTGGATCTGGGCCGGAGTGGCACTGCTCGCGGTGCTGCTGGCATCGGTGCTGTTCTGGGTCGTCACGATCAGCATGCGCCCTCCCGAGGTGTCGAGCACGTCGCGAACGATCCCGAACCTCGTCAACGTGTCATCCGAGCGCGCACAGGACGACCTCGCGAACCTCGACCTCTCGTCGAAGATCGTGATCGAGACGAGCTCCGAGGTCTCCGAGGGAAACGTGATCCGCACCGACCCCGAGGCGGGGGTGTCGGTCGAGGAGGGCTCCACGGTCACGCTGTACGTCTCCAAGGGCGAGGAGACGGTCGTGATGCCCAAGATCGAGGGCATGGCACTCGACGACGCCACGAACGCGCTGAAGGCGGCCGGACTCGAACTCGGAACGGTCATCCAACGCAACGACAAGGCGTTGGCCGCGAACACGGTCATCTCCGCCAGTGAGAAGGCCGACGCCGAGCTCGATCCGGGTACCGTCGTCAACCTGGTCGTGGCCAGCGGCACGGTGACGCTCACCGACCTCGCCGGCTGGACCGTCGACGCCGCCACGGCCAACCTCACCGATCTCGGCCTGGTGGCCGTGCCGACGGAGACGGCGGAGTGCCCGGCCACGGAGCCGCCGACCGTGCACTCCATGTCGGTCGCACCCGGTGACGTCCCGGTCGGCTCGTCCGTCCAGATCTTCTTCTGCACCGGTTGACGCGCAGGTCCCGGTGAGCCGGACCGTACCTTCAGCGTGACAGGGGGTGCAGCGTCTCGGCGCGCGCGACCGCTCCGTCGTCGCCGCACAGTTCCAGCCAGTTCGCCAGGAGTCGGTAGCCTCCCTCTGTGAGCACGCTCTCCGGGTGGAACTGCACGCCCCACACCGGCAGGTCGCGGTGGGCCAGCGCCATGACCGTCCCCTCCTCTGTCCAGGCCGTCACCATGACCTCGGGTGGCAGGTCGGAGGCCGCGAGCGCGAGCGAGTGATACCGCCCTGCATCGAACGGCGAGGGGATTCCTGCGAACAGGGGAGAAGCGTCGTGCGTGACCGACGAGACCATCCCGTGCATGAGTTCGGGCGCCGCGGTGACGGGAGTCCCGAAGGCCTCTCCGATCGCCTGGTGTCCGAGACACACACCGAGCGTCGGCACCCGCAGCCGCGTGGCGACGCGCACGGCATCGATCGACGCTCCAGCATCGGCAGGTGCACCTGGGCCCGGAGAGAGCATCACCGCGTCGTACGCCGGCACCAGCTTCTCGAGTCGGGCGGCATCCGTCGCATCCGCTTCGATCATGTCGGCGTCTGCGCCGAGCTCCTGCAGGTATCCGACCAGGGTGTGCACGAAGCTGTCGTGGTTGTCGACCACGAGCACTCGCGTCATTCGACGTCGACCTCGCCGGGGGCGATGATCGGGCTCACCCAGGGGAACACGTACCAGAACAGTCCGTAGAGCACGGCGGCGATGACGATCACGAGGATGAGGACTCGCAGCCACCACGGGCCGGGCAGCAGGCGCCAGAGGGCGGCGTACATCAGGCTTCTCCCTTTCGGATGTCCATGATCACACCGAGGGTGCGGCCGGCGGAGGCGGCGGATCGGTCAGAGCGGTCGGCGGACCCTCGGCGCGTGGCTGGAAGCTCTCGAACACCCCGTAGGCGACGATGCGCTCGGCCAAGGAGTACAGCGGAGAGCAGGCCGTGAGCGTGATGTACTGCTCCCCGGTCTGCTGCTCGGGCATCTGCGGCACGTCGGCGAGCACATCGGTCTGGCTGGGCTTCACGTACTCGAGCGTGCGGAACCGGTAGGTGTACCAGCCGTCAGGTGTCTCCACGACGATCGCGTCGTTCAACTGCAGCTTGTCGAGCTGGTTGAACGGCTTTCCCCACGTGGTCCGATGCCCGGCCAGCGAGAAGTTGCCGACCTCGCCCGGCATCTTCGAGTTGGTGTAGACCCCGATCCCCTGCTGGTCGAGCGTGCGGGCACGGCTCGTCCCGCCGAAGATCCCGAAGTTGTAGTCCGCGCCGAAACGCGGGATGTGCATCTGTCCGAACCACTGCGCATCGGCTGGGGCCGCGGGCACGGGGGGCACGTATGCCGTGGTTCCGTCGTCTTCCTCGACGACGGGCGGGAGCGCCGGGGGCTCGGCCTGTGCCAGCGCCTGAGACACGGCTGCACCCTCGTCGTTCTTCTGGGCGCTGATGATGATGTCGCCGATCCACATCTGCCACGCGACGAAGAGCAGGACGATCACGCCGGCGGTGAGGAGCAGCTCTCCGAGCACGCTCGCGAACGTCGCGCGCGAGCGCGGCCGCTGTCGCCGCGGACGCCGCCCCCCAGGCACGACGGATGCAGTCATGCGGTGATCATATCCGGGAACGCTGAGCGCGCGCCGTGGCCTCTCCGTCTGCGGCGGCATCCTGGCCTCGGCGGAGGACAGGTCTCATGGGTACAATGACGGAATGGCACGTGACCGCAAGACTGAAGAACCCGCCGTCGAGCGCGCCGAAGGCGACGCCGCTCCCAACGCCGTGTGGTTCAAGCCGGTGATGATCGGCTTCATGCTCCTGGGGCTCGTGTGGATCCTTGTCTTCTACATCTCCGGCATGCAGTACCCGATCCCGGGGCTGTCGAACTGGAACCTGGCGATCGGCCTCGGCATCGCGCTGATCGGCTTCCTGATGACCACTCGCTGGCGCTGACGCCTCCACCTCTTCCAGAAAGGCCCCCTCGCATCGCGAGGGGGCCTTTCTCATACCCATCCCGGATTCCAATCCGCTCCGGTGTACAGCGGCAACGCCACCGAAGGTCGTAGGCGGGTTCCCGGAGCGAGCATCGGGAGGGACCCGCGAAGCGGGAGGGAGCCCGTTCTGCGAACGAAGGGAATCCGCCTACGACCGTCCCCCGGAGATGCCCGCCCACAAGTCCAGCCAGAGCGAAAGTTATCCACAGGTCCATCCACAGCCTGGGGAGAATTACACCGGTGTTATTCACAGGGGTTAACAACCCTGTTAACAACTCGGGATCAGGACAAAAGGATGAGCGGCGGCACGAAGGCGACGACGACGATCAACAGGACGACCAGCGCGGACAGCAGAACGATCTGCAGGGTTCGCTGGTCTCGACGCTTCGTCTTGACATAGATGAAGGCCACCAGCGCGCCGATGACGACTCCGCCGAGGTGCGCCTGCCAGGAGATCCGTCCACCCCCGAAGACCAGGCCGTAGACGAAGTTGATGCCGAGGATGACGAGAAGCCCGGTGACATTGGCGCCGAGGTGCCGGCCGACGATGAGCAGAGCGGCCATCATGCCGAAGATCGCTCCCGAGGCCCCGACCGTGGAGGTCAGCGGGGCGAGCACCGCCACCATGACCGAGCCGCCGAGACCGCTGATGAGGTAGAGGGCGAGGAACCGGACGCGGCCGAGCATGGGCTCGAGGCTCTGTCCGAGCATCCACAACGCGAGCATGTTGAGGGCGAGATGGATGAAGCTGCCGTGGGCGAAGACGGCGGTGAGCAGTCGCCAGGGCTCGAATGGCAGCGGCGAGAGGTTCGGGTACAGATACGGGGCCGCGAAGAGCATCTGCCCGGTGATCTGCTCGCCGATGCCGGGGATCAGCTGAACCAGTCCGATGAACGACGTGACGGCGAGGAGAGCGTAGGTGACGACCGGCTTGCCGCTGCGGGCCATCGCCATGGTCGCGCCGTTGCCGCCCCAGCGCCGGGCCGCCTTCTTCTGAGCGGGGGTGCGGTTCTTCTTGTCCGCGTTCATGCACTCGGGACAGATGACGCCGACAGCCGCCTGCGTCTGGCACTCGGGGCAGATGGTGCGCATGCACCGCTGGCAGAGCACGAAGCTCTGCCGATCCGGATGGCGGTAACAGAAGTTGTCGCGATTGCTCGTGAACTCTGGCGTGGTCATCCGGATCGGCCGCAGCTGTCGTCAGGCCGCGACGATGTCGATCGACTGCAGCACGACGGGCTCGACCGGACGGTCGCCCGGGCCGGTCTGCACGGCGCCGATCGCGTCGACGACTGCGCGGGAAGCGTCATCGGCGACCTCGCCGAAGATCGTGTGCTTGCCCTGCAGCCACGGGGTGGGGTCCGTCGTGATGAAGAACTGCGAACCGTTGGTGCCCTCGGGCTTGCCGGTGATGGCGTTGCGACGCAGGCCGGCGTTGGCCATCGCGAGGATGTACGGCTTGTTGAAGTCGAGCTCCATGTTGATCTCGTCGTCGAAGTTGTAGCCGGGGCCGCCGACGCCCTGTCCGAGCGGGTCGCCGCCCTGGATCATGAAGTTCGGGATGATGCGGTGGAAGATGACGTCCTTGTAGAGGGGTCCGTCGCCGGGCTTGCCGGTGGCGGGGTCGGTCCACTCCTGGGTGCCGTCGGCGAGGCCGACGAAGTTCTTGACCGTCTTCGGTGCGTGATCGCCGAAGAGGTTGATGACGATGTCACCGTGGTTGGTGTGCAGGGTTGCGACATGAGAAGCGTGAGCCATGCCTTCATTCTCGCAGAGCTTCCGGTGAGTTGGCCGAGGCCTGTACCCCTGATCAGGCGAAGAAGCAAGGGTCGGGCGATTCCCTCCCGGCTTCCAGCCTGTCGTGGCAAGATGGGGAACCCGTACTCCAATGGACAGGAGAGCATCGTGAGCCTCAGCCGCAAGCGGAAGAAGGAACTGCGTCGTCTTCAGAAGGAAGCGAACCAGCTCTGGGAGAACCAGCAGGTGCTCGTCGGTCACGCCGCCGATGTCGCCCGGGAGGCCGGACGTCAGCTCGGCAGCCTCAATCGTGAGCAGGTCGTCCCGGTCATCCAGGACACGTACAACCGTCGCGTCGCCCCGGTCGTCGACCGTGGCGTAAAGATCGGCAAGCACGTCGTCGACGACAAGGTCGTCCCGATCGTGGGCGGAGTCGTCGGTTCCGCCCTCACCGCGTGGGATGTCGCCAACGCGAAGCGTCACGGTGTGGCCGTCCCGGCACCCCGCGGTGCTTTCGGGAAGAAGCAGAAGTCGGGCCCGGGTCTCGGCTCCGTCATCGCTATCGTCCTCGGCGCGGCCGCGGCCGTCGGCGTTCTCTACGCCGCTTGGCAGGCACTGCGCGCCGACGACGAGCTCTGGGTCGCGGACGACCCGCTCGCCGCACCCGACGCGTGACCCCGTCCGATATCGCCTCCGTCGCCCCGGGTGACGGAGGCGATCGGCATGCGCGGGTGCGTGAAGCGGCCGCAGCCCGCGGTCTCGAGATCGAGATCCGTGAGCGCCCGGCGGCAGGCAGCCTGTTCGAGGCAGCCGAGCTCCTCGGCATCCCGCCGTCGGGCATCGTCAAGACACTCGTCGTGAAGCGCTCCGACGACACGTTCCTGTTCGCGCTGATACCGGGCGGACGCTCGATCTCCTGGCCGAAGCTCCGCGCCCTGGTCGGAGTGAACAAGCTTCGGCTTCCGGAAGCGGAGTTGGCTCTCGCGGCGACAGGCTACGAGCGCGGCACCATCGTCCCGATCGGCAGCACCACCGACTGGCCGATCTACGCCGACGAGTCCATCGTCGGTCAGCGCATCGCCATGGGTGCGGGGGCCCACGGATACAGTCTGTTCGTCGACGCAGACGACCTGATCGCCGCCTACGGGGCGACCGTCGCAGACATCTCCGTTCCCGAAGAGCGCTGACCCCGGCCGGGGCTCGGTCGGTTCAGAGGATCCCGGCCATCCGCATGGCGATGTCGACCAGCCGCACCCGCTGCAACTCGGCCACCGCCTTCACCGGAAACCACTCGGCCATGTCGGTCGAACCGCCGGTCTCGAAGCGCAGCTTGCCACCGGTGACCTCGGCTCGGTATACGATGCGCAGCGTGTGCAGCGGTTCTGCTGCCTTCTGCACTCGACGCCCCGCGGGAATCACACGGGAATGGATGCCGAGGAGCTCGCCGACCTTGACCGTGTAGCCGGTCTCCTCGCGGAGCTCTCGACGTACGGCGTCTTCCGGAGATTCACCCGGCTCGAGCCCACCCCCGGGCATCGTCCACGCGACGCGACGACCCTCCGTCCAGCGCGCCAACAGCAGCCGTCCGTCGTCATCGGTGACGACCGCGTACGCCGCGACACGCAGGTCCATGGACACACACTATCCGTCAGCGAAGGCGGTCAATGACCGTGCGTCACGCTCCGGAACCCGACGGTCCGCTCCGATCGATCAGGAATCGAGAAGCGCTCGGTCCTCCGGCCTCCGTAATGTGATCTCCACAACGGACAGCACCAGGAGAGGACCGATCATGGCCGAGAAAGAGAAGAACTTCAGCGCCGAGGAACGCGAGGCCATGCAGGCTGCCGCGAAGGAAGCCCGCACGCGCCGCTCCAGGGCGAAGAAGTCCCCGGAGGAGCTCCGCGCCGCGGGGGAGGCCGACATCAAGGAGGCGATCGAGAAGCTCACACCCGAAGACCAGGCCCTGGCGAAGAAGCTGCATGACCTGGTCTCCGAGGTCGCCCCCGACCTGGTCCCCCGCACCTACTACGGGATGCCGGCGTGGGGTCGCGACGGCAAGGTGCTCTGCTTCTTCCAGCCGGCCAGCAAGTTCAAGGTCCGCTACGGAACGTTCGGGTTCGAACCGATCTCGAACCTCGACGACGGAACCGTGTGGCCGACCGCCTATGCCGTGACCGACCTCACGAAGGCCGACCTCGAGTTCCTGGGCGAACGCATCCGACAGGCGATCAGCTGACGACACCCTGCTGCCCCGAGGCCGCTCGGGCAGTACCGTTGAGCCGTGAGCACTCTGCCCTTCCCCGCATCCGTGTACGCCGCCCGCCTCGCCGACGCCGCAACGCTCGCGGCTGAAGCGGGAATCGATGCCGTCATCGTGGGTCCCGGACCCGACCTGCAGTACCTGCTGGGCGTGGAGGGCGACACCATCGAGCGGCTCACCGCACTCGTTCTCGGTCCCGGAGTCACGCCCACGGTGGTGGTGCCGCGGATGGAACTCGCCAAGCTGCGAACCACGGCCGCCGGTGAGCTCGGCATCCGCGTCGCGGACTGGGTGGACGGAGAGGATCCCTACGCGCTGGTCGGCGAGGCAGCGGGTGCGGTGGCACGCGTCGGTGTGTCCGACGCCCTCCCCGCCCTGCACGTCATCCCGATCGGTGAGCGCCTGGGTGTGCGCCTCGAGCTCGCCACACCGGTGCTGCGCGAGAGCCGCATGATCAAGGATGCCGAGGAGATCAGAGAGCTGCGCCGTGCCGGAGACGCCATCGACGCGGTGCACCGGCGCGTGCCTGAGTGGCTTCGTGCCGGACGCACCGAACGCGAGGTGGCTGCCGACATCGCCGAGGCGATCGTCGCCGAAGGGCACCGCACGGTGGAGTTCGTGATCGTCGGATCGGGCCCGAATGGTGCGGACCCTCACCACGAGGTCTCGGACCGCGTGATCGAAGAAGGCGACGTGGTCGTGGTCGACATCGGTGGGGCTGTCCCGAGCGGCTACAACTCCGACAGCACCAGGACATACGTGGTCGGAACCCCCGACCCCGCCGCAGCTGAGCGCATCGGAGTGCTGGTGCGCGCGCAGCAGGCTGCGGTCGATGCCGTGCGCCCCGGAGCCACCGCCTCCGAAGTGGATGCCGCAGCGCGAACCGTTCTCGACGAGGCGGGCCTCGGGGAGGCGTTCCTGCACCGCACCGGCCACGGAATCGGAGTCTCGGTGCACGAAGAGCCGTACATCGCCCCTGGCAACGATCTGGTGCTCCGCGAGGGCATGGCCTTCAGCATCGAACCTGGTATCTACTTCGCCGGCGAATGGGGTGCCCGCATCGAGGACATCGTCGTCGTGACGGCCGAGGGTGGCCAGCGACTGAACGTCGCACCGCACGGGCTGACTTCGGTCGGCTCCGACTGAGACGCACCCGGATATGCAGCGCCGTCGCAAGGTATCGTCCGCCAATGCGTCGCCGGCGACCCGCGCGCGCTACGCCCGACGTCGACAGAATCGCCTCGCGCGCGTGGACAACGACCTCACCGATGAGCAGTGGTACGCCCTGATGGACGCCTGGGGCGGGTGCGCGTACTGCGGGGGAGACGGCGCCGCTCTGCAGCGCGACTGCATCCAACCCGTGTCCCGCGGCGGCCGCTACACGCTCGAGAACGTGGTTCCGGCGTGCGCCTCCTGCAATGCGAGCAAGCACAATGACGAGGTCACGGGCTGGCTGCGCCGCAAGAAGCTCGACGAAAGGACATTCCTCGTGCGGCACGCCACGATCCTCCGGGGGCTTCGGCCCGCCGAATGAAGCCGGTGTGCGCACTCGCTACTCTCGACTCATGACGACGATCGCTGCGATCACTGCCGAGGACCGCCCCGAATGGGAGGTGCTCTGGAAGGGGTACCTGTCCTTCTATGAGACCGACCTCGATGACGCGACCACGGCGGCGACCTTCAGGAGACTCGTCGACCGCGGATCGGGGATCCGTGGTGCGATCGCCCGCGATGACAACGGCGTCGCGGTCGGCATCGTCCACTGGCTGACGCACGCCGGCACCTGGACGATCACGGACTACTGCTATCTGGAAGATCTCTTCGTCGCGCCAGACGTGCGCGGCGGTGGTGTCGGCAGGGCGCTGATCACTCACGTGCGCGCATGGGCGGAGCAGCACGGGTCGTCCAAGCTCTACTGGCTCACAGCGGAGTCGAACACCACGGCGCGGGGCCTCTACGATCGTGTCGCGTCGCGGTCGGGCATGATCCACTACGAGATCGATCTCGACTGAAACGGTGACCGAATGAAAGAAGCCCCCGGCAGGTGCCAGGGGCTTCTTCATCCTGTGGAGCCTAGGAGATTCGAACTCCTGACATCCTGCTTGCAAAGCAGGCGCTCTACCAACTGAGCTAAGGCCCCGTGAGGGATTTCTTGAGTTAAGGAGTGGGGCTACCAGGACTTGAACCTGGGACCTCTTCATTATCAGTGAAGCGCTCTAACCGCCTGAGCTATAGCCCCGTCAACCTCCAAGACTTTACCGGAGAAAGACGGAAAATCCGAATCGAGGGGGAGCGCCCGGGAGTGTCTCCCCCTCGATCGTCTTCAGCGACCCGGTCGGATGGTCGCGGTGCCGGCCGAGAGGGAGACGTCGATCGTCCTCCGCGAGCTCGACGCCTCATCCACTTCGGCGTTCAGCGTGCCCGCGCTGATCTCCTGGGAGATCGCGTACTCGACGTCGGGAACGGTCAGATCGAGAGTGCCGGCACTGACGTCGATGGATGTCAGCGCGGGAGGCGTTCCCGTCAGCTCCACGGTGAGATCACCCGCGGAGACACCGAGGTCGGCCTGGGCGATGCCGTCGAGCAGGATGTCGGCACGACCGGCGCTCATCTGCACGTCGAGCTCTTTCGCGGCTCCTTGGATGTCGAGAGCACCCGCGTTCACACTGACATCGAGGATCCCGAAGTCTCCGGCCACATCGAGGCTGCCCGCATTGAGGTTCAGGTCGGCATCGAGTCCCGCGTCGCGAAGGCTCTCCGGGAGCGTGAGCACAGCGACCTCCTCCTCACCGAACCAGCCGCCGATCCACCATCCGAAGACCCCCTGCGGGCTCCGCACGACCAGCTCGTCGCCGTCACGTTCGAATCTCCACGGGGTACCGCGTCCGTTCGTGATGGCGAGTGTGGCCTCGTCGACGTCGCCGAACTCGACCCGCATGCTGCTGGCGTCGGCGGAGAGGTCGATGCTCTCCAGCCCGGCGACACCCACGCTCTGCACGGAGTCGGCACGGTTCGAAGTGGCGATGGTGCCGACGGCTGCCGCGGCTGCTGTTCCGCCGGCGCCGAGAAGTGCGAGCCCACCGACCACCGCCGTCACGACCATGACCGCGGTCGCACCGGACGAGCGGCCGGCGGGAGGAGGGGTCGGAGCCGCGTGCGGAGCGTCAGACTGCGGAACGGAGGCGGGTGGCGGGGTGAGCGGGGTGTGTCCGCCCTGGTCCCCGTTGTTGTCGGTGGTCATCGTGCCACTCCTGTCTGGCCGGTCGGCGGCGTCGTGCCACCGGTGTTCTCGATGTGGGCGAGGGCGGCGAGCACACGGCGGTTGCCCGACTCGTCCTGTTCGAAGCCCAGTTTCTGGAAGATGGAGGTGATGTGCTTCTCGACGCTGGCTTCGGAGAGGAACAGCAGTCCGGCGATCGCCTGATTCGACTTGCCCTCGGCGATCAGTGCGAGCACGGTGCGCTCGCGCTCGGTGAGCCGCAGCATCCGATCATCACGGTTACGCCGTGTCAGCAGCTGGGCGACGACCTCGGGGTCGAGCACGGTGGCTCCCTCGGATATCCGCTGCACGGAGGCGAGGAACTCCGAGACGTCGGCGACCCGATCCTTCAACAGGTAGCCGAGAGGGCCACCCTGCGCCGCGATCAGGTCGGAGGCGTAACGCTCCTCGACGTACTGGGAGAGCACGAGGATCGCGAGCGACGGGTGGGTCGACCGCAGACCGAGAGCGGCCCGGATCCCCTCGTCTGTGAAGGTCGGAGGGAGACGCACATCCAGGATGCACAGATCGGGTGCCTCCGTGACGACGGCCTGGTCGAGACCCTCGATGTCGGGAAGAGCGGCGACCACCTGGTGACCGGCGTCTTCGAGCAGACGGACCAGGCCCTCGCGCAGCAGGACCGAGTCCTCGCAGATCAGGATGCGCACGGGACGCTCACCTCCAGGCTGGTCGGGCCGCCCTGCGGACTGTCGAGGCGGAAGGTTCCGCCGGCGGCGAGGATGCGGTTCGCGATGCCGTCGAGGCCGCCGCCCGGCTGCACCTGCGCTCCTCCGATGCCGTTGTCCTCGACCCGCGCCCACAGCGTGTTTCCGTCACGCAGCCGCACGACCACACGGGCCTCGCTGGCTCGGGAGTGCTTCGCCGCGTTGGTCAGGGACTCGGCGATCGAGAAGTACACGGCGGCCTCGGCCTCGCGACTGCACCGACCGTCCATCCGCACGTCGAGGTGCACGGGGATGTGGGAGCGTCCCGCGAGTGCCGACAGTGCGGCGTCGAGCCCCCGGTCGTCCAGCACAGAGGCATGTATGCCGCGTGCGAGCTGACGCAGCTCGGTGATGGCCGCCTTCGTCGAGGTGTGAGCCTCGTTGATGAGTTCCTTCGCCGCACCGGGATCGCTGTCGATCTTTTGCTGAGCGAGCCCGAGCGTCATCCCCACGGAGACGAGACGGGGCTGGACGCCGTCGTGCAGATCGCGCTCGATGCGGGTGCGCTCGACATCGGCGGCGCGCACGGCCCCCTCGCGCTGGGCCGTCGAGGTGCGCACACGCTCGGTGAGCTCCGTCTCCCTGCTGCGGATGACGATCGCGAGCGACAGGGTGCGATGCAGCAGTGCGAGGCCGATGATCCCGACGACGCAGGCTGCGATGCCCAGGATCCCGATGAGCGGGGCCCACTCGGCAGGAATGCCCCCGCCGCCGAACGGTCCCATCACGGAGTCGACTCCGGTGAGCGGTGCGAACGAGACGACGATCGACCAGATCAGGCCCCAGAACAGCCGAAGCACGACCCACCCGAGCACGGCGGAGATGGCGAAGTTGGCGACAGCGCGCCACATGCGTCCATCGATCGCCTGCCGGCCCAATGCGCGCAGCCATCCGACGAAGCCGGGGCGGTCGCGTGGCTGCAGCCGCAGGGGGCCGACCGGAGTCCGGTACAGCGACCCGACCCGAGCGATCTCGAACCAGCCGAGACCGTAGAGGGCATAGACCAAGCCGACGAGCAGGACCAGACCGATACCGGCGACGAAGAGGAGTCCGAGTCCGGTACCGAGGAGGCCTCCGAGCGTGCCGAAGATGGCGCCGCCCAGGACGCCGACGCCTGCCAGATGCAGGATCGTGAGGAAGATGCGCAACGGCGGCTTCACCGCTGTTGCGGAAGCCGGGGTCGCAGTCTGAGTGGTCATGGTTCCAAGGTACGGCGGTGGGGGAGGCCACGACAGCGAGCCAACCGGACACTCCGATTCGGGTTTTCCGTAAGAGTTCCCGTGGTCGTCGCGGTTCGACCACGACGGTTCTGCTTCACTGGGGGCATGAGTACGCATGAGGGGGAACCGCACGGCACCGGTCTCGGTCAGCGGCTGAACTGGCTGCGCGCAGGAGTGCTCGGCGCGAACGACGGCATCGTCTCGGTCGCCTCACTCGTCGTCGGGGTGGCCGGCGCCACGACCGACAACGCCGCACTTCTCACAGCGGGAATCGCCGGCCTCGTCGGAGGCGCGATCTCGATGGCCCTCGGCGAGTACGTGTCGGTGAGCAGTCAGCGTGACAGTGAGAGGGCACTGATCGCGAAGGAGCGCGAGGAGCTCCGTACGATGCCGGCCGTGGAGCTCGACGAACTCACCCAGCTTTATCGCGACCGCGGGCTCTCGCCGGAGACAGCGCGCCAGGTGGCCGAGGAGCTCACCGCGCACGACGCCCTCTCCGCCCATCTGGAAGTGGAACTGGGCATCGATCAGGATGACCTCGTGAACCCGTGGCACGCGGCGCTCTCCTCCGCGGTGGCGTTCACTCTCGGAGCACTGCTGCCGTTGCTGGCCATCCTCCTTCCCCCTCCGGAATGGCGCGTGCCCGTGACGTTCGTCGCAGTGCTTCTCGCGCTCGCGGTGACGGGAACCCTGTCGGCGAAGATCGGCGGCTCCGCTCCGATGCGCGCATCCATACGGCTGGTCGTCGGCGGCGGACTCGCACTGGCGGCGACTTGGCTCATCGGCACCCTCCTCGGTACGACCGGCGTGGTCTAGCGATCCCGCGCCGAGCAACGACGAAGGGCGGGTGCCGCAGCACCCGCCCTCCGTGGATCCGTACCGAGGATCAGTTCGACATGAAGCCGACCAGCAGTCCGCCGGTCACCTTCACCGCGAGGTTGTAGATTCCGGCGACCACGGCGCCGAGCACCGTGAAGACGATCAGGTTCAGGATCGCCACCACGGCGGCGAAGGCCATCACCTGCGGCAGTCCCACGACCTCGGACAGCACGAACGTGTTGTCGGTGATGCCGAGCAGGAAGCTCTCCGCCGTCGTCATGATCCCCGTCGCCTGGAACACGAGGAAGATGAGGAAGAACGAGACCATCGTGACGACCGCGAGGGCCACGGCTCCGAGGAACGAGAGCTTCACGGCCGACCAGAAGTCCACGTAGACCAGTCGGAGGCGTACCTGCTTTCCGCTGGTCTTGCGGGTCGACTTCTTCGCCAGCTTGTCGGCCACTGTGCTCATGCGTCTGTATCCTCAGGGGTCTGGGTCGTCTCGGGGGCCTGGGTCTCTGCGTCCTCCGCATCGGCCTCTTCTTCGGCGAGGCCGCGCTCACCGTTACGGGCGATGGCGAGGATGCGGTCGGCCTCCGTCGTACGGGCGAACACCACTCCCATGGTGTCTCGACCCTTGGCGGGGACCTCGGCCACGGCAGAGCGTACCACCTTGCCGCTGGACAGAACCACCAAGACCTCGTCGTCCTCGGAGACGATCAGACCACCCGCGAGAGTGCCCCGATCATCGTTGAGTTTGGCGACCTTGATGCCCGTTCCGCCGCGACCCTGAACCCGGTACTCCTCCACCGCGGTGCGCTTCGCATAGCCGCCGTCGGTGACCACGAAGACGAACTTCCCCGGCGCGGCGACGGATGCCGAGAGCAGGCAGTCCTCATCGATCTTGAACTTCATTCCGCGGACACCGGCCGTCGCCCGGCCCATCGGGCGCAGGGCTTCATCTGTCGCCTCGAAGCGCACCGACATGCCTCGACGGCTGATGAGGAGGATGTCGTCCTCGGCGTTCACGAGCAGCGCGCTGACGAGCTCGTCCTCCTCGTTCAGACGGATCGCGATGACACCGCCCTGACGGTTGGTGTCGTAGTTGTCGAGACGGGTCTTCTTGACCAGTCCGTCACGCGTCGCGAGCACCAGATAGTCCGCCACCTGGTAGTCGCGGATGTCGAGCACCTGGGCGATGTTCTCGTCGGGCTGCAGGGCGAGCAGGTTCGCCACGTGCATGCCCTTGGCGTCGCGACCGGCCTCCGGCACCTCGTACGTCTTCGCGCGATAGACGCGACCCTTGTCGGTGAAGAACAGCAGCCAGTGGTGCGTGGTCGTCACGAAGAAGTGCTCGACGATGTCGTTCGCCCGCAGCTGGGCACCCTTGACGCCCTTGCCGCCGCGGTGCTGCGAACGGTAGTTGTCGCTGCGCGTGCGCTTGATGTAGCCCTCGCGCGTGACGGTGACCACCATCTCCTCTTCGGCGATGAGGTCCTCCATCGAGACGTCGCCGTCGAAGCCGTGCAGGATGTGGGTGCGGCGCTCGTCGCCGAAACGCTCGACGATGCCGGTCAGCTCTTCCCGGATGATGGTCCGCTGACGGCCCTCGTCGGCCAGGATCGCCTTGTAGTCGGTGATCTGCGCCTCGAGCTCGTTCGCCTGATCGATGATCTTCTGACGCTCGAGGGCTGCGAGCCGGCGCAGCTGCATCTGCAGGATCGCATCGGCCTGGATCTCGTCGATGTCGAGAAGCTTCTGCAGGCCCTCGTTGGCGTCGGCTGTTGTCTGCGAACGACGGATCAGCGCGATGACCTCGTCGAGCGCATCGAGCGCCTTCAGGTACCCGCGCAGGATGTGCATGCGCTTCTCGGCCTCGCGAAGGCGGAACTCGGTCCGTCGCACGATCACGTCGATCTGATGGGAGATCCAGTTCGAGATGAACCCGTCGATCGCGAGCGTCCGGGGGACGCCGTCGACGATCGCGAGCATGTTCGCGCCGAAGTTCTCCTGCAGCTGCGTGTGCTTGTACAGGTTGTTCAGCACGACCTTGGCGACCGCGTCGCGCTTGAGCACCACGACCAGGCGCTGACCCGTGCGGTCCGACGACTCGTCACGGATGTCGGCGATGCCGGTGATCTTGCCGTCACGGGCGAGGTCGCCGATCTTCACCGCCACGTTGTCCGGGTTGACCTGGTACGGCAGCTCGGTGATGACGAGGCAGGTGCGACCCTGGATCTCCTCCACATTGACGACCGCGCGCATGGTGATCGAGCCGCGGCCGGTGCGGTACGCCTCGTGGATGCCCTTGGTGCCGAGGATCTGCGCGCCGGTCGGGAAGTCCGGGCCCGGGATGCGTTGGATCAGGCCTTCGAGCAGTTCCTCGCGGGAGATGCCGGGGTTGTCGAGTGCCCAGAGCGCCGCGTCGGACACCTCGCGCAGGTTGTGCGGCGGGATGTTGGTGGCCATTCCGACCGCGATGCCGACCGAGCCGTTGACGAGCAGGTTCGGGAAACGGGCGGGCAGGACCGTCGGCTCCTGCGTCTGGCCGTCGTAGTTGTCGGTGAAGTCGACGGTGTCTTCTTCGATGTCGCGCACCATCTCGAGCGCGAGCGGAGCCATCTTGGTCTCGGTGTATCGCGGAGCCGCGGCACCCATGTTGCCGGGGGAGCCGAAGTTGCCCTGCCCGAGGGCCAGCGGATACCGCAGAGACCACGGCTGCACCAGTCGCACGAGGGCGTCGTAGATCGCCGAGTCACCGTGCGGGTGGTACTGACCCATGACCTCGCCGACCACACGGGCGCACTTCGAGAACGACTTGTCAGGACGGAATCCACCGTCGTACATGCCGTAGATGACACGGCGGTGCACCGGCTTGAGGCCGTCGCGCACATCGGGGAGCGCACGCCCCACGATGACGGCCATGGCGTAGTCGAGGTAGCTGCGCTGCATCTCCGACTGCAGGTCGACCTGATCGATCTTGCCGTGGTCGTGTTCCGGCTCGGTGCGTTCTTCGTCAGTCATCAATCAATCTCTCTGTCACACATCTGGTCTGAGCCCGCGGGCATCAGATGTCGAGGAAGCGGACGTCCTTGGCGTTGCGCTGGATGAAGCTGCGTCGGGACTCGACGTCTTCGCCCATCAGCACACTGAAGATCTCGTCGGCCGCGGCCGCGTCTTCGATGGTGATCTGCTGCAGGGTGCGAGTGGTGTGATCCATCGTCGTCTCCCACAGCTCCTTCGGGTTCATCTCACCGAGACCCTTGTAGCGCTGGATGCCGGCATCCTTCGGGATGCGCTTGCCGTTCTCGATGCCGTGCTTCAGCAGGGCGTCGCGCTCGGCGTCGCTGAACACGTACTCGTGAGCCGAGTTCGACCACTTGAGCCGGTAGAGCGGCGGCATGGCGAGGTACACGAAACCGGCCTCGATGAGCCCGCGCATGTAGCGGAAGAGGAGCGTCAGCAGCAGGGTGGTGATGTGCTGACCGTCCACGTCGGCATCGGCCATCAGCACGATCTTGTGATAGCGCGCCTTCTCGATGTCGAACTCTTCGCCGATGCCGGTGCCGAAGGCCTGGATCATCGCCTGGACTTCCTTGTTGCCGAGCGCCTTGTCGAGACGCGCGCGCTCCACGTTGAGGATCTTTCCTCGGAGGGCCAGGATCGCCTGGGTGTGAGGGTCTCGACCCTGCACGGCGGAACCACCTGCCGAGTCACCCTCGACGAGGAAGATCTCGCTGATCGACGGATCCTTGCTCGTGCAGTCCTTGAGCTTGTCCGGCATGGCCGCCGACTCGAAGACGCTCTTGCGACGCGCCGTTTCACGGGCCTTCCGCGCGGCGAGACGAGCCGTGGCCGCATCGATCGCCTTGCGGATGATGTTCTTCGCCTGGTTCGGGTTGCGCTCCAACCAGTCGCCGAGCTGATCGCCGACCACTTTCTGCACGAACGCCTTCGCCTCGGTGTTGCCGAGCTTCGTCTTGGTCTGCCCCTCGAACTGCGGCTCGCCGAGCTTGATCGAGATGACTGCGGTCAGTCCCTCGCGCACGTCGTCGCCGGAGAGGTTGTCGTCCTTCTCCTTGAGGAGGTTGTTCGCTCGCGCGTACTTGTTGACCAGGGTCGTCAGTGCCGCACGGAAGCCTTCCTCGTGCGTTCCACCCTCGTGGGTGTTGATGGTGTTGGCATAGGTGAACACGTTCTCGGTGTACGAGGTCGTCCACTGCATCGCGACCTCGAGCGAGATCTTGCGCTCGGTGTCCTCCGACTCGAAGGCGATGATCTCGTCGTTGACCACTTCGGCGTGGCGCACCTTGTTGAGGTACTCGACGTAGTCCACCAGACCGCGCTCGTAGAAGAACACATCGCCGGGCTGCTTGGTGACGGTCGCGCCGTCCTCCTCGACCTCGTAGGCCGACGACTCGCGCTCGTCGCGCAGCTCGATGCGCAGCCCCTTGTTGAGGAACGCCATCTGCTGGAACCGCGTGCGGAGGGTGTCGTAGTCGAACTCGGTCGTCTCCTGGAAGATCTCCGCGTCGGGCCAGAACGTGATGCTCGTCCCGGTCTCGTCGGTCGCCTCGCCCTTCTCGAGCTTCTGCTGGGGGACACCGCCGTCGGCGAAGCTGTGCCGCCAGACGAAGCCCTTCTGCTTGACCTCCACGTCGAACCGCGTCGAAAGGGCGTTCACGACGGAGGAGCCGACGCCGTGCAGTCCACCGGAGACGGCGTACGCGCCGCCGCCGAACTTTCCGCCGGCGTGCAGGATCGTGAGGACGACCTCGACCGTCGACTTGTTCGGGTCCGACGAGTGCGGGTCGACCGGGATTCCTCGGCCGTTGTCGACGACGCGCACGCCGCCGTCGGCGAGCATCGTCACCAGGATCGTGTCGGCGTAGCCGGCCAGCGCCTCATCGACCGAGTTGTCGACGATCTCGTAGACCAGGTGGTGCAGGCCTCGGGGACCGGTCGACCCGATGTACATGCCGGGGCGCTTGCGCACAGCCTCGAGGCCCTCGAGGATCTGGATCGAATCCGCGCCGTACTCTCCGGGCTGCTTCGCCTTGGGTGCGGGCTGTGGAGTCTGGGTCCCTGAGCCAGTCGAAGGGGCGGGGGTTCCCCCGGTGTTCGATTCCGTCTCGTCAGCAGGGGATTCAGGCGTCATCAGAGGGCATTCTCCACATCGATATCACGAACTCCCATTCTAGCGGAGTTTCGTCGAGAAATGCCGCTCAACGGCCGTGTGTGGGCCTCTGAGCGTTTCGACCCCCTCGGATGGTGCCCTACCCGTAGGTATCGCGTGGGCCCCGTCCTGGAACGGCTCTGGGACCCCATTTCCACGAGGGGACGTCCGGTCCGATGAACCGGAGGTTCTCCACGCCCGCATCCGGATACCGTCGACCGATCTCCGTGAGGATCGTCGCCCGCATGAACTGCAGGTTCTTCGCCCACGCCGTCGAATCGCACTTGACGGTGAGCAGACCGCGCTCCAGAGACACCGGCTCCGAGTGCTTCGCGGTGTCGGCCCCAGCGAGGTCGGCCCACTGCCGAACGAGGTCTTCCCGCGCGAGGGTGATCTGCCATCCCGAGTCCCGACTCAGCTTGTCGAGCACGGCGCCGAGCGCGCCGGGATCGCGCCCCGGCGTGAACGGAGCGTTGTCGTCGTCCGTGGTGATGCGCCGCTTGCGCTTCCAGCTCTTCGAGCTCGGCTGCAGGCCGCGCAGTCGCAGGTACGTGCCGATCGTCTCCGGGACGTCAGCCGGCGGAGTGGAGACCGGGGGAGTCGATGCCGCGTCAGTCATCCGTCCCCCTCTCGTCGCTGATCGTTCCAGCGCTGATCCGCACCACGTGCGCGTGCAGCACCTCGGGGATATCCTCCTCCACCGCTGCCGTCACCACCACCTGTTCGTATCCTGCCGTCAGGGCGGCGAGGCGCTGTCGACGATCGGCATCGAGTTCCGCGAAGACGTCGTCGAGGATGAGGACGGGATCTCCGGCCGGGGACTCGCTGCGCAACAGCTCGGCCGAGGCCAGCCTCAGCGCGAGGGCGACAGACCACGACTCGCCATGCGATGCATAGCCCTTCACAGGGAGGTCGCGAACACGCAGCACGAGGTCATCGCGATGCGGACCGGTGAGGGTGAGTCCGCGGTCGAGTTCGTTCGACCGCTTCGCCGCGAGCGAGGCGCGGAACAACTCGGCGATGTGCCCGGGATCTCCGAGCCGGTCGACCGATGATCCGGCGTTTCCTCCGTCCGCGGCATCTTCGCCCTCTTCGGGATCTCCTCCGCCGACCGAGAGGGCCCATTCCAGCTGCGGGCGGTGGTCGGCCCCGGCGATCGCCTCGTACGCATCGGCGACCGGCTGCTGCAGATCCACGGCCAGCCGCTGTCGAGCGGTGATGATCTCCGAACCGAGGGAGACGAGCTTGTCGTCCCACACATCGAGAGTGCTCAGCGCCTCGCCGCGGATTCCCCTGGCCCTGGCCGACTTCAGGAGCGCGTTCCGTTGCTTGAGCACACGGTCGTAGTCGGCGAGGACGGCGGCGAGTCTCGGAGTGCGCTGGATGAGGAGCTGATCGGTGAACCGACGACGAGCCGAGGGATCGCCTCTCACGATCTGCAGGTCCTCCGGAGCGAACAGCACGACGTGTGCATACCGGGGGAGCTCGTTCGGCTTCGACGGCGACCCGTTGATGCGCGCCTTGTTCGATCCCTGCCGGTTGACCTGCACCTCGGCGAGGACACGGCGCTCCCCGTGAGAGAGGCGAGCCCTGATGACGGCGAACTCCTGTCCGTCGCGGACCATCGGTGCGTCCGAGGAGACACGATGGGACCCCAGAGTCGCCAGGAACACGACCGCTTCGGCGAGGTTCGTCTTGCCCTGGCCGTTCCTGCCCACGAGGACGTTCGGACCGCGGTGGAGAGCGAGCTCGGCGGTCGCGTAATTGCGGAAATCGACCAGACTCAGGTGCTCCACAATCACGGAGTCAGCCTACCTTCGGTGTCCGACACCTGATTCAGTGTCGGTGAATCTCGGGGATGGGGAGGCGTTAAGCTCCCTGCTCTCGCCGAGCGGGGTCAGCGCAGGAGGAGGTTGGGCTGCAGCAGGTACTTGAACGAGTCGAGGCCGGCCTGATCGACCGAGGTCTGACTCGTGATGAGGACCGGGCTGAGCTTGTTGGCGTTGTCGCTCGATGTGAAGGTGACGCGCACGAACTCGCTCTTCACGGCGCCGAGAGCCTCGATCAGGTACTGCGGATTCAGTCCGAGCGTGACCTCGTCACCGCCGGAGAGGATCGCGTCGACCGACTCGGAAGCGCGCGCGTGGTCTCCGCCGGAGGCGTCCATGGTGACGCTGTCGTTCGAGAACGTGAAACGCAGCGGAGCGGCGCGATCGAGGACGAGCGATACGCGGCGGACCGCTTCGACCAGGTCGGCGGTGTTCACGACCGCGTAGTGGTCCGTCTGCTCGGGGAACAGACGACGCACCGGCGGGAAGTTGCCCTTGATCAGGAGCGAGGTGACGGTCTTGTTTCCTGCGGTGAACGCGATGATCTCGCGGTCGCCGGCTCCGGAGAACGCTACCTGGATCGTTCCGGCGTGTCCGAAGGTCTTCCCGACCTCCAGCAGCGTGCGCGCGGGAACCAGCGCGGTGGCCTCGACCGCTTCACCGTCCCACGGCACGTCTCGGAGCGAGACGCGGTAGCGGTCGGTGGCGACAAGACTCAGGGTCTGGCCGGAGACCTCGAGCTGCACACCCGTGAGGACCGGCGTGACGTCATCGCGTGAAGCCGCGAATCCGACCTGCGCGATGGCGGTGCCGAAGTCGTCGGCGGGAACGACTCCCGACGAGCCGGTGACCTCGGGGATGGACGGGTATTCCTCGACCGGCATGGCTGCGAGGGTGAACCGCGCGGAGCCACAGGTCACCGCGATGCCGCCGTCTTCCTCGACCGCGATCTCGATCGGAGCGTTCGGGAGGCGGCTGGCGATGTCTGAGAGAAGTCGACCGTGGACCAGGATCGTGCCCGGGGTCTCCACCGTGGCCTCGATCGTGGTTCGAGCGGAGGCCTCGTAGTCGAATGCCGAGAGCGTGAGGCCGGAACCGTCCGCCTCGATCAGCACTCCCGCGAGGATCGGCTGTGGGTTGCGCTGCGGCAGGAGCTTGACGACGAACGAGACAGCCTCGCTGAAGACATCGCGGTTGACCTGAAACCTCACGGGTGCTCCCTTGTCGTCGAACTGTGACGCGTTGTCGTCGGCCCTGCCGGTGCAGGGCTTCCCATGCTAGCCCCACAGTCCGGCGTATCCCTACGCCGAGGTTCCTGTCATTCGACGGTCGGCTCTCCACACCGTCTGGTGATCGGATCGCGCCCTGAATGACTTAACTCCTTAACGGTGTTAACAGCTGTGGATACTGTGGATAAGTCGGTGGATAGCAAGAGCGAGTAGGGAACTACACAGTTGTCAGTTGTGGAAACCCTGAGGAATCCGCGGGTTGGCGGGGGTGAGGTGCTCGAAGCCCCTCCCGGAGTTATCCACAGGTTTGGGTGATCGACCCACATTCGTCCCGATCGAATCCACGGTCATCCACAAGTTATCCACATGTGCATAGAGGTATCAATCGAGAGATCAGAACCCCAGTCCGGGTGACAAAAAAGGGGAGGTCCGCACCCGATCAGGTGCGGACCTCCCCTTTTTCCGAGACGCGGCGTGTCAGCGCCGTCCCAGCTGGGTCGTGATCTCGGTGACCTGGTTGTAGATGGAGCGACGCTCCTTCATGAGCTCGCTGATCTTCTTGTACGCGTACATGACGGTCGTATGGTCGCGGTTGCCGAACAGCTGCCCGATCTTGGGGAGGGAGAGGTTCGTCCGTTCCCGGCAGAGGTACATGGCGATCTGTCGAGCGGTGGCGATCTGCTGCGAGCGGCTGGACCCGTACAGGTCGTCGACGGTGAGCTTGAAGTACTGCGCGGTCGCCGTGATGATGTCGGTCGGCGAGATGATGTTGTCCTCTGCCGTGTCGATGATGTCGCGCAGCACGGTCTGGGCGAGCGCGATGTCGAGAGGCGATCGATTGAGGCTCGCGAACGCGGAGACGCGGATCAGTGCACCCTCCAGCTCGCGGATGTTGGATGACACCACCGTGGCGATGTACTCGAGCACCTCGTCGGGGATGTGCAGAGACTCGCTCTGGGCCTTCTTGCGGAGAATGGCGATGCGGGTCTCCAGGTCGGGCGCCTGGACGTCGGTGATGAGACCCCACTCGAAGCGGCTGCGCATCCTGTCCTCGAAGCCGGTGAGGAGCTTGGGAGCCACGTCGCTGGTGATGACTACCTGCTTGTTGTGGTCGTGCAGGGTGTTGAACGTGTGGAAGAAGGCTTCCTGGGTCTCGGCCCGCCCCTGCAGGAACTGGATGTCGTCGATGAGGAGGATGTCGACTTCCCGGTATCGCGCCTGGAAGGCAGCACCCCGGTTGTTGGCGATGGAGTTGATGAAGTCGTTCGTGAACTCCTCGCTGGAGACGTATCTGACCTTCACCCCCGCGTAGAGGGACTGCGCGTAATCGCCGATGGCGTGGAGGAGGTGGGTCTTGCCCAGTCCGGAGTCGCCGTAGATGAAGAGGGGGTTGTACGCCTTGGCCGGTGCTTCGGCGACCGCGACGGCGGCTGCGTGGGCGAAGCGGTTGGATTGTCCGATCACGAAGTTGTCGAAGGTGTACTTCGGGTTGAGGCGCGACTCGTGGCGCATCGGGGTGGGCGCAGGCTCCATGGGGGATTCGCTGCGCGTCTGCTCCTGACGACCGAAGTCGCCGACGGCGATCGGCGCGGTCTGCTGCTCGGCGAGCTCGTGGTTGACCACGACGCGGTAGGAGGTGACCTCCTCGCCGATGTGCGAGAGGGCCTCCATGATCGGGAGACGCAGACGCTTGTTGATCTGCGCGGCCGTGAGATCGTTCGGAACCTCGAGATAGAGCGTGGCCGACATCACTCCGGCCGGGACGGCCAGGCTGAGGAAGCCCTGCAGTTGGGGTGTCACCCGGTCGTCGTCGACCAGAAGCTCCTGCACCGTGGTCCAGATGGGGACATCGGGCTGGGCAGGTGAGGACATGACGCTCCGGACGGGTGATCGAGGCGGGGTCTACGTGCCGTGTCCCCTGTGGATAACTTAGGATGCCACGGTAGTCATCCCGGCTGTGAACGGCAACCTGCCCTTGGAATCACGCGGGCGTGTTGCGTCGACGCGAGGTCCGGAGGTTGTGGATAATGGCTGTGCACCCGGTACCGCGCGACGGCTCCGTGAGAGCCCAGATTTGCTCTGTGCGCCGGTAAGACGTACCCTTAGTTGGTTGACTTATGCCATTTTTGGCAGTACCCCATGTCTCCGGTCGAAGTGAACCCGGTGGCAGCATTCCCGGAGTGATTCCATGAGCAAGCGCACCTTCCAGCCCAACAACCGTCGTCGCGCCAAGAAGCACGGCTTCCGCGCCCGCATGCGTACGCGTGCCGGCCGTGGCATCCTCGCCGCCCGCCGCGCGAAGGGCCGCACCGAGCTCTCTGCGTAGTCCGCTGTGCTCGCCCGCCCGTATCGGCTGACTCGCGGGAGCGACTATCGTCTGGTCGTTCGTCGCGGATCCCGTTGTGGCGGGGCGCGTGTCATCACCTCGGTGTTGACCACGGGCGAGAACAGAGCCGCGAGGTTCGGATTCATCATCAGCAAGCAGGTGGGCACCGCAGTGGTGCGCAACTCCGTGCGTCGTCGGCTCAAGGCGGTGTGCGCGGAGGCGCTTCCACGGGTTCCTGAGGGCACGGATGTCGTCATCCGTGCCCTTCCTGCGTCTGCGACCGCCTCTTACGCGGAGCTTCGAGCCGATGTCGATCGGTGCCTCCGCCGCCTGGAGCCGGCGGCTTCCGCGGTGTCGGCATGACCGCCCTTCCGGGGTCGTCCGTCGGGACCGCACATCTGCATGCGCAGGACCTGGTGCGGAGCATTCCGGTGATCCCGCGGAATCTCGTGCTGGGGTTCCTCACCGCCTACCGCAAGGTCATCTCGCCGATGTATGGAGATGTCTGTGCGTACTACCCCAGCTGTTCCGCCTACGCTGTAGGTGCGGTGCAGCAGCACGGCGCAGTGAAGGGGGCGGCGCTCTCCGCATGGCGCATCCTCCGCTGCAACCCCTGGACCACCGGCGGCGTCGATGACGTCCGTCCGCACGAACACTTCCGTTACGACCTGACCGCACACGGTTTCGTCGTCCCTTCCCGAAAGGACTGATCGGTGGGTCTTGACCTTCTGCTCGCCAGCGCGACTCCCAGCCCTCAACCGGCGGGGGGTGGCTTCGATCTGATCGGCACCATCCTGTGGCCGCTCAAGTGGGTGGTCGAGCTGATCCTCGTCGCCTGGCACTGGCTGCTGACGGCTGTCGGTCTGCCCGCGGCCTCCGGCATCACCTGGGTGCTGTCGATCGTCGGACTCGTGATCGTCGTCCGCGCTGCTCTCATTCCGCTGTTCGTCAAGCAGATCAAGAGCCAGCGCAAGATGATGGAAATCGCTCCTGAACTGCGAAAAGTTCAGGAGAAGTACCGCGGCAAGAAGGATCAGCTCTCTCGTGAGGCCATGAGCCGCGAGACCATGGCGCTGTACAAGAAGCACGGTACGACACCGATGTCGAGCTGTCTGCCGCTTCTGGTGCAGATGCCGATCTTCTTCTCGCTCTACAGCGTGCTGAGCGATGTCAGCAAGCACGCTCGAGACAACATCGGTGGTGTCGGTCTCCTCAGCCCGGAGCTGACGAAGGAGTTCTACGACGCGAAGCTGTTCGGCGTGGCGTCGCTGCACGAGACGCTGGGTAACGCGATCGATGCGCAGAACACGACGGCCATCATCATCCTGGTCACACTCGTGGTGCTCATGATCGGGTCGCAGTTCTTCACGCAGCTGCAGATCATCTCCAAGAACCTGTCGCCCGAGGCCAAGACCGGCCAGGCGTACCAGATGCAGAAGATCATGCTGTACGTGTTGCCGCTGGGCTTCATCTTCTCGGGTGTCTTCTTCCCGCTCGGCGTCGTCGTGTACTGGTTCATCTCGAACCTCTGGACCATGGGTCAGCAGTTCCTCGTCATCCGCGAGATGCCCACTCCCGGTTCCGAAGCTGCCAAGGCACGCGAGGAGCGTCTTGCACGCAAGGGCAAGGCGATCGATTCCTCCGGCAAGGTCGTTCCGATGGCCGCCTACGAGGCTGAGCAGCAGCGTCTGCTCGAAGAGGCCGAGAAGGCGAAGGCAGAAGCACCGAAGCGTCAGCAGCCGGTCGGCAAGAAGCGTGCGAAGAAGAAGGGGAGCGGTTCATGAGCGAGACCATGACCGACAACACCGAGCCGACTGTGGCCCAGCTCGAGAACGAGGGAGACGTCGCGGCGGACTACCTCGAGGAGCTTCTCGACATCGCGGACATCGACGGTGATCTGAACCTGGATGTGCGGCAGGGCCGGGCATACGTCTCCGTCGAGGCTGAGGGCGATGCGCTGGCGTTGCTCTCCGCTCCGGAGACCGTGCAGGCTCTGCAGGAGCTGACTCGTCTCGCGGTGCAGAGCAAGACCGGTTCCTTCTCACGACTGATCCTCGACATCGCAGGCTCGCGCGACACGCGTCGTCGTCAGCTGGAGACCCTGGTCGACGCCGCGGCCGCCAAACTCGACGAGGGTTCCTCCCAGGCATCTCTGCCCTCGATGTCGAGCTATGAGCGCAAGCTCGTCCATGACATCGCCGCCGACCGGGGCCTTGTCTCCGAGTCCTACGGCGAGGGTGCTGACCGTCACACGGTCCTGCGCCGACGCTGACGTTTCACGTGAAACATCGGTCGAACGGGGACGATCATGAGTGATCTCGAGCAGGAGCCCTCTTCCGCTGCAGGTCTCTTCGGGGATCGTATCGACGTGGCGCGTGCCTTCACGGCTGCTCTTTCCCGCGAGGGGGAGGAGCGCGGCCTCATCGGCCCCCTCGAGCTCCCGCGCCTGTGGACGAGACACATCCTCAACAGTGCGATCGCCGCTCCGCTGTTCCACGGTTCGGTGGCGGATATCGGTTCGGGGGCCGGCCTACCGGGGCTCGTGCTCGCGATCGCGCGTCCTGATGTGCAGTGGACGCTGATCGAGCCGATGGAACGACGCGTCACTTGGCTCAACGAGCAGGTGGAGGCGCTGGATCTGTCCAACGTCGTGGTGCTGCGAGCTCGCGCGGAGGACGTACGTCCTCCGGAGGGCTTCGATGTCGTCACTGCTCGTGCGGTGAGTGCGCTCCGTACCTTGATCCCGCTGACCGCACCGCTGGTTCGTGACGGTGGCGAGCTCACTCTGCTCAAAGGCATGAATGCAGCGAACGAGATCGATGCCGCACAGAAGCAGATCAAGAAGTTCCGCCTCTCGGACGTTCGCGTCGAGGTGCTGGGTGAGGGAGTCATCCCCGAGACGACTCGGGTGATTCGCGCGCGCGTCCGCTAGTCACGTCTTCATCGAAGGGGGATGTTTCACGTGAAACATCCCCCTTCGTGTTCATCGGCAGGATCTCATCGCTCGGGCATCACCGTCTCCGTGCTTTCGCGCCCGTAATGCCTCGCTCCGCGCGCGACCAACCAGGGCTATCACGACCTCGACGAGACCGACTGCCCATCTGAAAGCGGATTCGCGCGCCGCACGCAGCGCGATGTTCGCCGGGAGAGGAGGCCCTATCGCCGCAGCTCCCCAGTTAGGACACCTCACCATCGCCATCACCATCGGCATCATGTCGCTCGAATGGTTCTGCATCGCTGGGAGAAGCTCGGAATCGTTGTGCACTACGTCTCGTGAGCACCACTAGCCAGGCATACTCGTGCGCTGCGTCGTGATGGCTCTGGTGCCGTCCGCGTACGCGGTGTTTCACGTGAAACGGGTACGCCAAAGAGGTGGCGTTCCGGGCGCGTGCCGATCTGGGAGGAGGGTTGTCGACTCGGACATCCGGCGTATAGCCCCGTGACATCCGGGGTGCGACATTCGCGGCACAACACCCCTGACGTGAAGCTCTGGCATAGACCCGGGGCGTTCGTGTTGCGCCAGCCCCGCATGATGGGGCGGTCCACGTGAGAGCTCGGTGGCCGGGAATCGTCCGGACTAGGTTCAAGTGAATCCCGACATCGAAGGGTGGCGGCTTCATAATGTTGCTCTTCTACCGTGTTTCACGTGAAACATGCAGATCGGACCGCTGATGAAGCCCTCTCCGTCGAGGAGGGGGCTTGCTCTGCGCGGTAGAGAACAGATCTGTCGCGCGCCCAAGTCCCTGAGACTAGACGGAGTGTCGCAGGCAGCCGGCGGTGAGAAGCTCCTGGTGGCTGCTCGGTGGATGGCCTACGACGGCTTCATGGTCTTGCCTCTCGACGGTGTTTCACGTGAAACATGCAGACCGGACCACCTATGCCGGCCCTCTGGTCGAGGAGAGTGGGCTGAGTCATCCTCTGTCGCGCGTCCGGTCCCTGACAACAGACGGAGTGTCGCAGGCAGCCGGCGGTGAGAAGCTCCTGGTTGCTGCCCGGCGGATGGCATACGACGGCTTCGTGGTTTCGCCGGTCGACGGTGTTTCACGTGAAACATGCAGACCAGACCGCCTCGGACGGCCCTTTGGTCGAAGAGAGTGGGCTGAGTCATCCTCTGTGCGGTAGAGAACAGATCTCGACGTGCGCCGGAAGCGCCTGAGGATAGACGGAGTGTCGCAGGCACCCGGGGGATAGAAGTTGTTGGTGGCTGCGAGTCGGATGGCGCCCGCCGGCTCTGCCGACACAGGGACATCTGAAACCACACGCGTGGCGCAACGCAGGGGCGGAGTTCCTCGCCGTGGCCGGTCAGAGGCGTGAGGACCACTCCCGTCTGAGTCAGTGGGTGGTGACACCGAAATATGACCGGCGCGACGGTGCCGAGCGCAGCGAAGCTCGTCACTCTGTCGGCGATACCATCAGGCGGCCCCGGCACACTCCGTCTACTGTGGAGACTCCTGCAAGTGGGGTGCGCTGTACCCGCCAGCACGGGAGAGGGCAGCCCGGCACGCTAGCTGTCGTCATCATCGCCACAGTGCGCACTGTTTCACGTGAAACATCCGCCGTGCGGCGCATGAAGCGGAGCGGGAGAAGCCGGTATGGCGGAGACTGGCCGCGGGAACGAGGACCCCGACGTGCTTCGCTCGAGCTGCGACAGTGCTCTCGTCATCTAACGTCTCTGCTTGCGATTAGAGTGGAACGCGGCCCCGAAAGGAGTGGATGTTTCACGTGAAACCATCCGAGAAGACATCCTCGAGCGAATCGTTCGGGATGGACACGCCGCTTGCGCGGGAACTCGCTGACCTCTCCGCCCGCAGGCGCGCACTCGAAGGGGTTGCCGTGGAGTTCACCGGCGAAACCCGCGTTCTCACGGTGTCGAACCAGAAGGGTGGAGTGGGAAAGACCACCACCGCCGTGAACATCGCTTCCGCACTGGCAGGGATGGGCGGGAATGTGCTGGTCATCGACCTCGACCCGCAGGGAAACGCATCCACAGCCCTGGGAGTACCCCACAGTGCTGAGGTCTCCAGTGTCTACGACGTGCTGATCGACGAGCTTCCGCTGGCAGACATCGTGCAGCAGAGCCCGGAGGATCCCAACCTCTTCTGCGCACCGAGCACGATCCACCTCGCGGGGGCGGAGATCGAGCTGGTCGCGCAGGTCGCTCGAGAGCATCGTCTTCGTCGCGCGCTCGACGTGTACCTCGCAGAGCACCCGATGGACTTCGTCATCATCGACTGCCCACCCTCCCTGGGCCTGCTCACGATCAACGCCTTCACCGCCGCGACAGAGGTTTTCATCCCCATCCAGTGCGAGTACTACGCACTGGAAGGATTGAGCCAACTGCTCGGCAGCATTCAGATGATCCAGAAGCACCTGAACCCGGTGCTCCACCTCTCGACGATCCTGCTGACGATGTTTGATGGGCGTACCCGTCTGGCACAACAGGTCGCGGAGGAAGTGCGGACGCACTTCCCCGAGCAGGTGCTGGAGACCGTGATCCCTCGATCCGTACGGGTATCCGAGGCCCCGAGTTTCGGCCAGACCGTGATCGCCTACGACGCCCAATCCGCCGGCGCGATCGCATACCGTGAGGCCGCTGTTGAGATCGCGTCGCGCAGAGCGACGCAGAGCAAGGAGAAATGATGGCGAAGCGCACTGGACTGGGCCGGGGCATCGGTGCCCTCATCCCCACGGCGGATCAGTCGGAACGTCCCGTCGATGTCTTCTTCCCGGGCGCGAGCCTGCGACAGACGAGCACCGAGGCGGCTCCCGTGGCCGATGCCGAGGCGCCGGAGCTCGAGAATGTCCCCGGCATTCATCTGGTCCAGGTCGACCCGAACAGCATCGTCGCGAATCCGCGTCAGCCTCGGACGCACTTCGACCCCGAGGATCTCGCAGAGCTGGTGCACAGCGTCCGCGAGTTCGGGGTGCTGCAGCCCGTCGTGGTTCGAAAGAACGCCGATGGCGAGTACGAGCTCATCATGGGGGAGCGCCGCACGCGCGCCGCGCGCGAGGCCGGCCTCGACGTCATCCCCGCGATCGTCCGTGACACCGCAGACGAGGATCTGCTGCGCGACGCCCTGCTGGAGAACCTCCACCGTTCAGAGCTGAACCCGCTCGAAGAGGCCTCTGCATACCAGCAGCTGCTCGACGACTTCGGAATCACCCAGGAGGAACTGGCCACGCGCATCGGCCGTTCCCGCCCGCAGATCAGCAACACGATTCGACTGCTGAAGCTCCCCGTCCCGGTGCAGCAGCGGGTGGCTGCCGGAGTGCTCACTGCCGGGCACGCGCGAGCGATCCTGAGTCTCGAGACACCGGAGTCGATGCAGCGCCTTGCGGACAAGGTCGTGAATGAAGACCTCTCGGTGCGCGCGACGGAGGAAGCGGCGAAGGCACAGCCCCGTGCCGGGTCGTCCGCGAAGCCGACCCCGGGTGCGCGACGCGCGTATCTGGATGAGGTGGCCGGCAAGCTCGGCGACCGTCTCAACACGCGTGTGAAGATCGCACTGGGAGCGCGAAAAGGGCAGGTCACTATCGATTTCGCTTCCATCCAGGATCTCAATCGGATTCTCGAGGAGCTCGGAGAAGGCGGTTACGGCTCGTCGAAGTGAGGTCCCGCCAGCGGCAGCGCTAGCCTAGACTCGCGTCATCGTGACGACGAGGGGGATGTCATGTCGAGAACAGCCGGTCCAGCAGCCATCAAGCGCCGTGTGATCGCGGTGAGCATCGCCGCCGCGTTGGGTGGATTCCTCTTCGGATTCGACACCGCAGTGATCAACGGGGCGGTCGACGCGCTCGCGGGCGACGTCTCCGGATTCGACCTCGGTACTGCGCTCAAGGGATTCGCCGTGTCGTCGGCCCTCATCGGCTGTGCCGTGGGCGCGTGGTTCGCCGGCCCCGTCTCCAACAAGTACGGACGCATCCCCGTGATGGTGGTCGCGGCCACGATGTTCTTCATCTCCGCGATCGGATCCGGTCTCGCCTTCAGCGTCGTCGACCTCATCATCTGGCGAGTGATCGGGGGACTGGGTGTCGGTGCCGCCTCCGTGATCGCGCCCGCGTACATCGCCGAGGTGTCACCCGCAGCGATCAGAGGTCGCCTGGGCTCGCTACAGCAGCTGGCGATCGTCACCGGTATCTTCGCCGCGCTGCTCTCCGATGCGCTGCTCGCAGGCATCGCCGGCGCGGCGGACCAGCCGCTGTGGGGACTCACCGCCTGGCGCTGGATGTTCATGGTCGCCGCGATCCCTGCGCTGGTCTACGGACTGGTCTCGCTGCGACTCCCGGAATCTCCGCGCTATCTGGTGCGCAAGGGCGAGCTGAAACGGGCGGCAGACGTGCTGGAGACCGTCACCGGCACGGTCGATGTCCAGGGCAAGATCGACGAGATCACCGGCACGATCAACACAGAGCGCTCGGAATCGTTGCGTGATCTGCGTGGTAGTCGCCTGGGGCTGAAGCCCATCGTCTGGATCGGCATCCTGCTGTCCGTTTTCCAGCAGTTCGTCGGTATCAACGTCATCTTCTACTACTCGACGACGCTCTGGCAGTCGGTGGGCTTCGATGAGTCCAGTGCTCTCCTGACCTCCGTCATCACCTCGGTCACGAACATCGTGGTCACGATCGTGGCGATCCTGCTCGTCGACAAGGTCGGTCGCCGGATCATGCTGCTGGTGGGCTCGGTCGGCATGACCGTGACGCTCGGCCTCATGGCAGTGGCCTTCTCGTTCGGCACACTGGATGCGCAGGGGACGGCGACGCTCCCCGACCCGTGGGCCACGATCGCCCTGGTCTGTGCGAACGGATTCGTGGTGTTCTTCGGTGCGAGCTGGGGGCCGCTGGTCTGGGTTCTGCTCGGCGAGATCTTCCCGAACTCCATCAGAGCCGGAGCCCTCGCGGTGGCCGCAGCGGCACAGTGGGTCGCCAACTTCTTCATCTCCACCACCTTCCCGGCCTTCGCCGAGATCGGCCTCACGTTCGCCTACGGGTTCTACGCGTTCTTCGCGCTCCTGTCGTTCTTCTTCGTGTTCTTCAAGGTGCCGGAGACCAAGGGCAAGGAGCTCGAGGACATGACGGAGAACATGAAGGTGGAGCGCCGGCGGGGTCCGCAGCCGACGTAGGCTGGGAGTATGACCGAGTCCGTACAGCGCCGCGCCAGCCTGGAAGTGTTGCGCGCCGAAGCGTCGGACGAACTCGCGGTCCTCATCCAGGAGCGGCTTCTCGGCGGAGAGGATCCGTGGGAGTTCATGGAGGAGCTCCCGAGCGTCGACGAACTCGTCGTCTACCTGTTGCGCGCCGACAACATCAATGCGAACGACGGTGTGCGCCCCAACGCGGCCAGGCACTACCGGGTGCTGCGGCAGATCGCCCTGGAGTACCCGGAGCTGACCTCGGCCGTCTGGGGCCTCCTCGACGAGAAGCAGCGCCATCGCCGCTGGGACCCGACCGTCGCCGACGCCTCCTGACGTGGAGGTCGTGCTCGTCCCGCATGACCCGACGTGGTCGGAGACCTTCGCACGTGTCGCGGCGGAACTGCGCAGGCATGGGAATCCGGACTGGCGCGTCGAACACGTCGGATCCACGGCGATCCCCGGGATGAGCGCCAAGCCGATCATCGACGTCGCGGTGCGCATCGCCGATGACGAAGACCTCGAGCTGCATCGACCTGGGCTCGAGGCCGCAGGATGGGCGGTCGGGAGCAGTGTGCGAAGCCATCGGGTGATGATCATCGAAGAGAACGGTGTACGCACGCGAATCGCCCACTTCTTCGAAGCCGCCGATTGGGATCAGGTGAACCAGCGCATCCTTCGCGACTGGCTGTTGCAGAACCCGGAGGATGCCCGGCTCTACGAGCGGGCGAAGCACGCTGCGGTTGACGCCTCGCGCAGGGGAGACGAGTCGTACAACGCGGGGAAGACCGCGGTGGTTCAGCTCCTCGTCGACCGTGCACGTGCTGCTCGCGGGCTGCCGTCGGTCTCCGTGTACGACAAAGACTGACCAGAGCGGTCCGCGGGACGACTCGGGGCGGACACGAGAAAGGGCCGCACCTCCCCGGGAGGTGCGGCCCTTCGTCTCGGGGGACTCAGCCGATGAACGCGGCCAGGTCCTTCTCCAGCGCGAACTTGGGCTTCGCGCCGATGATGGTCGTCTTGACCTCACCGCCGTGGAAGACCTTCATCGCCGGGATCGACGTGATCTGGTACTTCATCGCCAGCTCAGGGTTCTCGTCGACGTTGAGCTTGAGGATGGTGATCTTGTCGGGGTTGTCCGCCTGGATCTCGTCCAGGACCGGTGCGACCATACGACACGGACCACACCACTCGGCCCAGAAGTCCACCAGCACGGGACCGTCGGCCTGCAGAACGTCCTGCTCCCAGGTCGCCTGGCTCGTAGCCTTTGCACTCATCAGAGTTCTCCTTGATTCGAGGTTCGCCTGCTACAACAGCGGGCGAGGGAAAAGTGTTCCCGCCCCTACGCGGTGGCGGTGAGGATCTCCGCGGCCTCGGCGGCCGGAACCTCCACGGAAGGGTCTTCGAGGTCGGCCAGGAAATGCTCCGCGTCGAGAGCAGCGACCGTGCCGGAGCCGGCCGCCGTGATGGCCTGACGATAGGTGGGGTCGATCACGTCACCGGCAGCGAAGACTCCCGGAACCGACGTCTTCGACGAGCGGCCGTCGACCCAGATGGTGCCTTCCGGCGTGAGCTCGAGCTTGTCGTGCACGAGGTGCGTGCGCGGGTCGTTGCCGATCGCGATGAAGAGCCCGTCGAGCGGGAGGTCGCTGAGCGTGCCGTCGACCGTGGAACGCAACTGCACACCGGTCACGGAGTCGCCTCCGAGGACCTCGGCGACCTCGCTGTTCCACACGAACTCGATCTTCTCGTTCGCGAAGGCGCGCTCCTGCATGATCTTCGAGGCCCGCAGGGTGTCCTTGCGGTGGATCACGTAGACCTTGTCTGCGAAGCGGGTGAGGAACGTGGCCTCTTCCATGGCGGAGTCGCCACCGCCGACGACGGCGATCGTCTTCTCGCGGAAGAAGAACCCGTCGCACGTGGCGCACCAGGAGACGCCGTAGCCGGAGAGGCGCTCTTCGCCGGCGATGTCGAGCTTGCGGTACGCCGAGCCGGTCGCGTAGATGAGGGACTGCGTCTCGTGCTCCGCACCGCTGCCGAGGATGACCTTCTTGACGGGCCCCTCGAGCTGGAGTTCGGTGACATCGTCGTAGACGACCTCGGTGCCGAACTTCTCCGCCTGCTCCTGGAACTTGGCCATGAGCTCAGGTCCCTGGATCCCCTCGGGGAAGCCGGGGTAGTTCTCGACCTCGGTGGTGTTCATCAGCTCTCCGCCGACCTCGACGGAGCTCGCGATGAGCAGCGGCTTGAGGTTCGCCCTGGCCGCGTAGATGGCAGCCGTGAATCCGGCGGGGCCGGAGCCGATGATGATGACCTGACGCATGTGATCTCCGTCTTAGAAACTGCAGTCGAATGACCTTCGAATGCTTCAACCCATGGTAACCGCGAGGCATTCCCTGCGCAGGGTGGGGCGCAGGCGGCGGAGCGGGCTGGGTGGGTGGATCAGCGCCCGGGGAGGAACCGGCGGACGAGAGCAGTGCCGGCCTTGAGCTCGGGGGCGCGCATCACGGCGAGGATCGCGACGTAGACGACCACCACGACGAGGCCGATGATCGCGGTACCTACGGCGCCCTGGATCTTGTCGACCATCATCCATCCTGAGGTACCGCCGAGCAGGACGAATGCTCCCCAGCCGGCCAGCCCCGCCGGGATGCCGGCGATCGCGAACCGGCCGATGGCCGACATCCAGGAAGCCACCTGAAGGCCACCGATCTTTCGATGCAGCAACCAGGTGGCGAGGATCGTCTGCAGGATGCTCGCGATCGACTGTCCGAGCGCGACCGCAGCGGCGAGCGACGTCAGAGGGATGATCCCCGCCTCTCGCATGCCGAGGGCGACGAGAGCGGTGACGACGATGAGGACGCACTGGATGATCGTGAACCAGAACGGGGTCCGGGTGTCGTCGTAGGCGTAGAAGGTTCGCTGCACGATGAAGAGGATCGTGAGGGGGATGAGTCCGACGAGGTAGGCGATGAGCACCAGAGCAGCCGCCTCAGCGTCGTCGGCGGAGTCAGTGAATACACGGGATGCGGGGATGGCGGCAGCGGCGACGGCGGCGGCCGCTGCCACGATGAAGAACAACAGGGTTCGAATGCTTCGTGCGATGTCGGCCCGGACCTCATCGTCGCGTCCGGCGGCGGCGTGGCCGCTGATCTGGGTGAAGTACGGAGTCCCGATCGAGAGCACGATCACCGAGTACGGCAGCATGAAGATCAGCCAGGCGTTCGCTGTCACCGTGGCGGAGGCGCCGAGACCGGCCACCTCACTGACGATGTACCCCTGAAGAACCCCGGCGGAGAGGCTCGCGAAGGCCATGAGGAACGTCCAGCCCGCCAGGCGACCGACGTTGCCGAGCCCCACCCCCCGCCAGTGGAAGTCGGGTTTCAGTGCGAGGCCGGTGCGACGCCAGAAGACGAGGAGGACGACCGCCTGGAGCGCGATGCCGAGGGTGGCAGTGGCGCCGAGCAGGGTGATCATCTCCGGCGTCCAGTCGGAGGCCTTCGTGGACACGGGACCGAACAGTGCTCCGAGCGCGAGGAAGCCTGCGATGGACACGATGTTGTTGACGACAGGAGCCCAGGTGAACGGACCGAAGATCTTTCGTGCGTTGAGTGCCTCGCCCAACATGGCGTAGAGGCCGTAGAGGAGGATCTGCGGCAGGCACCAGTAGGCGAGTGCCGTGGCGAGGGCGAGAGTGGACTCGTTCGCCTTGCCGGCGACCAGATGCACCAGCCATGGAGCTGCTGACGTCGCGAGTCCCGTCACCACGACCAGAACGACCGTGCCCAGGGTGAACAACTTGGAGATGAAGGCGTTGCCGCCGTCGGCGTCCGCCGTCGCCTTGACGATCTGCGGGACGATCACGGCCGTGAGGATCCCCACGGAAATCAGGGAGAACACGCTGTTCGGAAGCTGGTTCGCGTAGGTGAACGCGTCGGCCGCTTCGGATGCGACAGATCCGAGCACACCGACGAGGACGATGCTGCGCAGGAGCCCGGTGACGCGTGAGACGAGGGTGCCGGCGCCGATGATGGCGCTCGCCCGGCCGAGGCTACTCATTCGTATCCGGGGTCGAGGACGTGTCGTGGGCCGATGACGTGCCGTTGCTCGGTGTCCCATCCGGTCGGGCGTTCACGGCGTCCTCTTCCAACGACTCGATCTCTGCTTCCACAGCCGCCTCCTCGGCGGCCTCGCGGCGCTTGCGGCGGACGGTGCGGATCACGCCGAGCACGATGAGGAGTGCGGCGAGGCCCCCGAAGACGATGAGGCCGATGGTCTCCCACTCCGCTCGTACAGCCACCCTGATCTTCTGCTGATCCTGGATCTGCACGCCGGTGGGGCTGTAGAGGCTGAGGCGCAGGTCGACCTCGCCGCTGCCGACCCGTGCGGACACCGGGACCTTGACGCGCTTGGTGGAGTTCGCCTCGACGACCGTCTCCGTCACCGGCTTCACCTCGAGTCGAGGGTCGGTGGGGGAGACGAACAACTGCACCGTCACCGGCCACGGCAGGTCGTTGCGCACGGCGATCGGCAGATCAGCGTTGGCGGTGAGCAGTTGGATCGTGCTCGACGGGGGGATGCTCACGGCGGCGAGCGTCTCCGAGGTGCGCTTCTGGTGCTCTTCGACCTTCTTCGCGAAAGCCTTCGCCGACGATCCGACGGACAGCGTCCGGAGGATCCTGATGCGTTCAGGGCTCAGCAGTACCTGCGGGTCAGCGAGGATCGACGAGAAGGCGGTGAGCGTTCCCTCGTCGGCCAAGAGGGTCGTCACCGCTGCCGCACGCGCGGGATCGGCTTCCGATGTGAGCGCGGCCGATGCGGGCGGGGTGGCGCGCAGTGCCGAGAGTTCGAATCCGATCGAATCGGCCGTCGAGATCGCGTCCCGCAGCGCGTCCGCATTGCGGTTCTCGTCGCGGTCGAGCCCGATCAGCAACGGGGCACCCGCGACGCGGCTCTCAGCCAGTGTCAGGAGCGCGGCGGCTTCGGCCAGGAGCCGTTGACGATCGACGGAGTCGGCCTCCGCGGCGACCTGGGAAAGAGTCTGCGACAGGCCGCTGTCGGTGACCAGGAGGTCGTGCCCGCCGACGGTGGCGTGCGCGGCGCTCTGTCCGCCCAGCGCTGCGGAGGAGACGATGGTGCTCGTCCCCTCACCCAGGTAGCTCGCGAAGGTGTCGAGATCCTCTTCTCGCAGTTCGTCGTCCGGCCAGAGGATCTGAGGGAGCGCGCCATCGATCGCCGTGAGCTCCGCGTCGTCGGGCAGCTGAGGAGTGCCGGTCGGGCTGGGCGTCGGGCCCGGTGTCGCGGTCGAGTCCGCCGTCGGCGACGACGTGGCAGGCGTCTGCGGAAAGTCGGCGGGGTTCAGGAACGTCGCCAACGTCGTCGGCTGCAGCAATGCGGGTAGACCCGCCTGCGCTTGCGCCGTCGCATCCGCATCACCGAACTGCAGTGCGAACCGCGTGTTCGGCAGAGCTTCCAGTCGGTCGAGCCAGTCCCGGGCGGTCTCCGGAGCCGCGGAACCCAGAGCGCGGATTGCGGCGAGAATAGCGGGATCGATGGCGAGCACCGCAGTGGTGCCGGCCACACCGTCGAGCTGAGCGGTCAGGGCACCCTCGGGTCCGGTGAGAGTACTGAGTTCCTCCGCGCTCAACAGCACGCCGTTGTCGGGGGTCGCCGTGAGCGGGACCATCACGCCGACCTGAGCGGTCTGGGAATCGGCGACGACGAGCACGCTGGTCGCCGTGGCCTCGACCGTCGCCGAACGATCCTCAGGCGTGTTCACCGTCTTGGCACCCGTGAGCTCCGCCCGCAGCGGGTAGACACCGGGGGCGAGGGCGCCGAGGGTCTCGGCAGGGACGAAGACCGTGTTCATGCCGGAGGCACCGGCATCGAGCGCGGCCGTCGTGTCGGAGCCGATCGTGTCGAAATCGCCCGGTGCCTCGCCCTCATCGAGCCAGTTCGTGACCGAGGCTTCGTCCGTCAGGGGAGTTCTGCTGAGCTCTACCTGCACCTGACCACTCGACAGCTTCGATTCCGTCTCGTTCTGCACCGTGAGCATCGCGGTGGTGGAGGAGCCGGGGGCGACGAGGCCGCGCAGACCCGCGGAGACGTGGAAGGCGACGCTCGCTTCCTCGTTGGAAGCGGACCCGCCGGCGGCGACGGCCGTGCTCGGTGCGACGACAGCGCACGCGCCCAGCACGATAGCGAGGACGGCGGTCCTGCCGGCGAGCCTTCGCAGGCGCGCACGGAGGCCGTGCTCGGGGGTGATGGCGGTCATGAGGGTCTTCCTCGAACGCCCGGAACGGGGCTGCTCGTGAGTACTGACCTCCTGATTCTAGGAGGCACAGGGAAGGAGAACCCTGAACACGCGTAGAGTGACGGCCGTGTCCGACACCCCCACACCTCACCCAGACCCTCTTCGCACCTCCGCGCTGGCCGCTGATCTCGATGCCGCCGACTTCCGGTCCGCACCTCTCCGTCGCCTGTGGGGCGAGGAGGCGGACGACGCCCTCGCCAGGGGGATGCGGGAGCCGATCCTGCGGGCCATCGCCGAGGACTCCGGAGTCCTGGCCACCCTCGGCCGTCTGCTGGTACTCGGCATGAGTCAGCCGCGTGCGGCGGTCGCCGCCGCGCTGCCGAACCTCGGAGTGGACGGACTCCAAGCGCTCGGACTCGCCACCGCGGATGCCGAGGTGGTGACCCCGACGGCCCTGTTGCGTCCGCAGTCCTTCGTGGATGCCGAGGGTGTCGGCGAGTGGTGGATCGCCAGCGACCTCGACGAGGTCGCCCTCGACGGCCCTCTCCCCGCCGATCATGTGCTCGGCGTCGGTGGAGCCTCGCGCACCCTCGCCGAGACGATCGTGCCCATCCAGGTCGATCGCGCTCTCGACCTCGGCACCGGGTGCGGGATCCAGGCGCTCCTCGTCGCCCGTCGTGCCGGCACGGTGGTCGCGACCGACATCTCGGTCAGGGCACTGGCGTTCGCCGAGCTCAACGCGCGGGTCAACGGGGTGACCAACATCGAGTTCCGTCACGGCAGCATGTTCGACCCCGTCGCGGGCGAAGCGTTCGATCTGATCGTCTCCAATCCGCCGTTCGTCATCACACCGCGGGTGGAGGGCGTCCCCGCGTATGAGTACCGCGACGGCGGACTGGTGGGCGATGCCCTCGTCGAGCAGTTCGTGCGGAGCGCTCCGGCGCATCTGACGCGGAACGGAATCGCGCAGCTGCTCGGCAACTGGGAGTCGCGGGCAGGGGTCACCGGTCTCGCCCGTCTGGAGGCCTGGGTGCCGAGCGAGCTCGACCTCTGGGTCGTCGAACGGGAGGAGCTGTCGCCGTTGGGGTATGCCGAGCTGTGGATCCGCGACGGGGGCACCACCCCGCGTGACCCGGCATTCACTCCGTTGCTGACCGCCTGGCTCGATGATTTCGCCGCCCGCGGCGTGACCTCGATCGGCTTCGGTTACGTGCTGATGCGTCGAGGTCTGTCGTCCCCTCCACTCCGGCGCACGGAGCGGATCTCCCAGCAGGTGTCGAACGTCGGTGCCGCGCTCGGAACCGGGCTTGTCGCGCATGACGCGCTCGCCGAGGGGATCCCCTCGACACTGCTGACGGCGCCCGATGTCACCGAGGCCCGCCACCTGCTGCCGGGCAACGACGACCCCAGCGTCATCGAACTGCGACAGGGTGGCGGTTTCGCGCGCACCGTGAACGTGGACCCTGCGCTCGCCGGGTTCGTCGGGGCCTGCGACGGCGACCTCACCGTGGTGCAGATCGTCTCGGCCCTGGCCGACCTCTTCGAGGTTCCCCTCGCAGACCTGTGGGCCGAACTCGAGCCCCGCATCAGATCGCTCGTGCTGGACGGCATCCTCGTACCGGGGGAATAGCTGAGGGATACATGCGTTGGAATAGATCATGAAGGCTTTCGGATTCCTCTCCTTCGGGCACTATGCAGACGTGCCCGGCTCAGCCACCCGCACCGCGGGCGACATGCTGAAGCAGACCATCGAGATCGCCGAGGGCGCAGACGAGATCGGTGTGAACGGCGCCTACGTGCGCGTGCACCACTGGGCGCGTCAGGCCGCCTCGCCGATGCCCCTGCTGAGCGCCATGGCCGCGCGCACGAACCGCATCGAGGTCGGGACGGGCGTGATCGACATGCGCTACGAGAACCCGTTCCAGTTCGCCGAGGAGGCCGCCGCTCTCGACCTGATCTCCGACGGCCGCATCGCCCTGGGCGTGAGCCGCGGTTCACCCGAGACGGCTCTGCGCGGCTATGAGACCTTCGGATACGTCGACGAGGAGGACACCGAGCGGGGCAGCGTGATCGCTCGGGAGAAGTTCGACCTGTTCCTCCGTGCGATCGACGGCGAAGGTATCGCCCCCGGAGATCCCCGCATGGTGGGTGCCGGCCGCTACCTCGCGATCGAGCCGCAATCCCCGACCCTGCGCGACCACATCTGGTGGGGATCAGGTTCGCGTCCGACGGCGATCGAGACCGGCCGCAAGGGACTCAACATGATGAGTTCGACCCTGGTGACCGAGGCCACAGGGCAGCCTTTCCACGAGTTGCAGCGCGAGCAGATCGACCTCTTCCGCTCGGCCTACAAGGAAGCAGGGCACACGGGCACGCCGCGCGTCTCCGTCAGCCGCAGCGTGTTCCCCCTGGTGTCCGACATGGACCGCGCCTACTTCGGACTTCGCAGCGAGGAGAACGCCGATCAGATCGGCATCATCGACGGATTCCGTTCCACGTTCGGCAAGACCTACGCGGCAGAACCCGACGTGCTGATCGAGCAGCTCCGACAGGACGAGGCGGTGATGGCGGCCGACACGCTGATGCTGACCATCCCGAACCAGCTCGGACCCGAGTACAACCTGCACGTGCTGGAGTCGTTCGCGAAGCATGTGGCTCCGGCGCTCGGGTGGAAGCCGAACACGGAGGGTCCCGTCCAGGGCGATCCGGTCTGAGCGGGATCGCCGCTCTTGACACGAGTCGCTTGACACGGAGCGCTGGAGCACTGACGCTGGGGAGGCTGCGCCGATCGACGCAGCCTCCCTTCATGCCTTCGGAGGCAGACCATGACCCGTGTTCGCGTCGATCTCAACATCTCGCTCGACGGCTTCGCCACGACGACGGACCAGACCCCCGAGAACCCCTTCGGTGAGGACTGGGGCCGGCTGACGGCGGCGTACACGGCCACGCGCACGTTCCACGAGCGTGTCTTCCTCGACACCAGCGGGACGGGAACGACAGGCGTCGACGAGAAGTACGCCGCGCACTACTTCGAGAACATCGGCGCCGAGATCATGGGCGCCGGGATGTTCGGGCTCCACGCCAACCCGGACGACCCGGACTGGCGCGGCTGGTGGGGCGAGGAGCCGCCGTTCCACGCCCCGGTGTTCGTGCTGACCCACACCCCGCGGCCTTCGATCGAGTTCGCCAACGGCACGAGCTTCCACTTCCTCTCGGCTTCTCCCGAGGAGGCGCTGCAGAAAGCGGTCGAGGCGGCCGCCGGAGCGGACGTTCGGATCGGTGGAGGACCCACGACCGTGCGCGAGTATCTGCGCGCGGGGCTGGTCGACGACCTGCACGTCGGCATCACCCCGATCCTCATCGGCAGCGGGATCCGACTCTGGGACGACCTGCGCGGACTCGAGTCCGGTTACCGCGTCGCCTCGGAGGTCGCGGAGTCGGGCGTCACGCACATCACCTTCTCCCGCGAGGATTGACGCCCGCAGCAGGGCGGGTCTGGGAGGCTGGACCGGTGCGCATCCGACCCTTCCACCCTGAAGACACCGATGCCGTCGTCGCCCTGTGGGAGGCGGCGGGGCTCACGCGGCCGTGGAACGATCCTCGGAAGGACATCGCCCGGAAGCTGACGGTGCAGCCCGAGCTGTTCGTCGTGGCGGAGGACGAGACGGGGCGCATCCTCGGCTCGGTCATGGCGGGCTACGACGGGCATCGCGGGTGGATGAACTACCTCGCCACGCAGCTCGACGCGCGAGGACTCGGAGTGGGCAGGGAGCTCGTGGCCCACGTTGAGGCCCGTCTGCGCGACCTGGGATGCCCGAAGGTGAACCTGCAGGTGCGTTCCGGCAACGCGCAGGTGGTCGACTTCTACCGCAGGCTCGGCTACGAGATCGATGACACCGTCGATCTGGGCAAGAGGCTCATCCCCGACGTGTGATCGCGGAGAATTCCCTTCTCGACGATCCGGTATACCAGTACTCTGACCGCATGCGTCTGCGTCGTAGGGGGATCATCGCCGGAGTCATCGGGCTCGTCGCCGTGCTCGTCGGCGCCATCCCCGCTGTTGCCGCCACCACGTCATGGGCCACTTGGCAACCGCTCGCGGGCACTGGAGGTGCCTTCACGACGACAGTCCAGGTGGCACCCCACCCTGCACTCACCGCCACCATGACCAGCGATTCGCGCGCAGGCCAGGTCGGCGTGATCACCGGTGCATCCACGTGGCTGGCCGAAGGGACCCCCATCGGAGCCGAGTACGGATCCAGCAGGGATCAGCCGTACCTGAACTTGCGGCCCAGGGCCGACAACGCCACGAGCCCGTCGACGACGACCTATTCGTTCGCCGCGCCGACCCCGACGTCGGGCTGGGCCTTCGCGTTGGGTGACATCGACTCCGACAGCGTGCGGATCCATGCCGTCGCTCCTGACGGGCACGTGCTCACAGCGGCGGAGATCGGCCTCAGGGACCTCTTCAACTACTGCGCTCCCGGGGTCGTGGGAAAGCCCGCGTGCACCGGCGCGGTCGGCGACGTGCCGACATGGGATGCCGCGACCCTCACCCTCACCGGGAACGCGGCAGCTGCCGACACCAACGGATCCGCGGCGTGGTTCGAGCCGTCGACTCCGATCCGCTCCCTCAGCTTCATCTTCACCCGGCGATCCGGTCTTCCCGTCTACCAGACGTGGTTCGTCTCGGCTGCGAATGACATCCGAGGATCGGTCGTCGACGTGGACACCGGGGCGCTGGGCGGTGTCGCCCTCGCACTCACCGACGGCAACGGCACGATCGTGGGCAGGACGACCACCGCGCCGGACGGCACCTACTCGTTCCCCGGGTTCATCGCCACGGACGGCTACCGGGTGAGTGTGACGGCACCGCAGGGCAAGATCGCGGTCGGTGAGACGACGACGTCGGTGAACCTCAGCAGCGGCAATGCGGAAGATGTCGACTTCACGGTGCGCGACATCGTGCCGTCCCCCGTCACCGGGCGCGTGGTGGACACGGAGGGAAACCCCATCGCCGGCGTCGTCGTGACGATCGACGCACAGACCAGGACCACCGACGCCGACGGCAGATATTTGTTCGACATGGTCCTCGATGGGCTGCAGGAGGTGACCATCGCCGTTCCAGCCGGGTACGCCGTCGACACGGCGCCGCCGGGCTTCGTGGTCCCGGCGGACAACGAGGATCTGATCACACTCACCGACTTCGTCATCGAGGCGAACCCGAGCCTGAGCGGGGTCGTCCGATGGAACGGCGGCGGTGTGCCAGGTGTCACAGTCACGGCCGTGCAGCAAGGGGGCGGCACCCTCACCACGGTGACAGGCGCGGATGGAGGCTACACGTTCCCCCGCCTTCCGGCCGGCAACTACACGGTCACGATGACGACGCCCGATGGCTACGCCGCGACATCTCCGCTCAGCCGCACAGCACCGGTCGCGGAGATGGACGTCACAGGCGTGGACTTCGACCTCGCCCGGCTGGGGGCGCTCGACGGCACGGTGCGCACCGACGGCGGTGAACCCGTCGGAGGTGTGGTGATCGATGTCTCCGGTCCCGTCTCGGCACAGCTCACGACGGGTGCCGACGGCACCTACAGTCTCGGCAGCCTCCCTCCGGGCAACTATGAGCTGATCGTGCGCGCGCCCGAGGGCACCACGATCGTCGGGGCGGGAACCCGCAGCGTCATGATCTCCGATGTCGGCGAGTCCGTCGAAGGACAGGACTTCACCCTCGCCGCGGCCGTCGTCCCACCGTCACCGTCGCCGTTACCCGAGCCGTCGACCGGGAGCTCGGACAGCAACGGCAGTGGTCGCCTTCCGGCGACCGGCCTCGGTGCCGAAACGTTCGCCTGGGCGGCAGGTGGTGCCGCGGTGATCCTGCTCGGGGCGACTCTTCTGGTCGTCGCCCGCCGTCGCGCCGGCCGGAAGTAACGCGGCGCCCGCTTTCGTGGTCAGCTGCCCTCGGGCGGTCCGAACAGCTCTTCGCCGTGCTCGTGGAGGAGCTTGTAGGCGTCGGCGAAGGTCTCCGGTTCCGGCTCCCCAGGTTTCCCGTAGCGCGCGAGGAGCAGGCCGAGCAGTCCGCGTGCGGGCGGAGTGAGCGGCTTCAGCTGATCCTTCTCACCGGGCTGGGGTGCCGTGTCCTCTGGATTCGGAGGCGTGTACGCGGGCGTGGTCACCGGCCAGTCGGACGGGTGCCGGGGTTTGTCGAGATTCACCACGTTCAGGAGAGTGTTCGCCGACGCGTCGCGGTCGTTGAGCGGCTTGAGTCCGTGCAGGCGCGAGAGGGTGGCGGTCACCGAGCCGTGATGCATCTCGTCGTGGATGATGCTGCCCCGCTTCGTGTAGGCCGACACCGCGATGGCCGGGACACGGCAGCCCAGTCGATCGAACGTGAAGCCCATCTCGCCCGGCCCGGTATCGGGGGTGGGCTTCGTCACGGCGGGCGGCGGCACGTGGTCGTAGCAGCCGCCGTGCTCGTCGAAGGTGATGAGCAGCAGAGTGTTGACGGCGTTCGACCCCTTCGGCGAGGCACTCGTGCGCACCGCCTCGTAGATGTCGTGGATGAGCCTGTCGCCCGCCCGCACATCCGAGATCGCGCTGTCGAACACGGGCTCACCGTCGACCTCGCTCTCACGCGGCGACCCGAAGGGCGGATGGAAGTCGTTGTGGTCGTAGACCATCCGCGGCTCGATGAAGGCGTAGGCGGGGAGGGTGCCGGCCTTCGCCTCGGCGTAGAAGTCCTCCATCGTGCCGAAATGGTCGGTACGCCAGTACTTCTCCAGCACCGCGGCATGCAGCATCCCCGTGAACGAGACGAGCTGGAGCTTGTCGATGTAGATCTTCCAGCTCACCTTCTCGTCCTCGAGCCGGTTGAACACCGTCGGCGCGGCCGGTGCATCCAGCCATTTCCGGTAGCCGCCGCCGGCCTGATTGGTCACGAAGCCGTGAGACGTGGAGGCGTGGAAGAACGAGCGGTTGCAGAACGTCTGCGATGGCACTCCGGCATACCAGTGGTCGAACACCGCGAACTCCGCGGCAAGCGTGGACAGGACGGGCAGCATCTCGGGGGAGAACGAGCCCATGATGTGCGCCGCCTCTTCGGGCTTCGGGTCGACGCCCTTGCGTAGACGCCGGAAGTTGATGATGTAGTCCTCGAGAAACCCCGACATCGTCGCCTTCTCGCCGTGGGTTGGGGCGTTGAAGGGGGCGGTCATCTCGTCGACGAAGAGGTCGGCGTTGGTCTTCGGGTCGACCGTGCCGAAGATCTGCGTGTTGACGTGCGGATACTCCTCGCCCGGATCCGGGTCGGGGAGGCTCATGATCCGGTCGGTGTCACCGGTGTACACGTGTGCATCGACGACCGTGCCATCGGACGAGGTGTTGCTGTACGAGCCGAAGTCGAGCCCCTCGAACGTCTCACCCTGCGGCAGGGTCTGCTTCGAGTAGAGGTAGCCGAGCAGGTTGTCGAACGAGCGGTTCTCGCCCATCACGACCACGAGATGGTCGAACCCCGGCTCGCTGCGCGGAGTGAGGGCGGCGAAGGGGTCGGCGTCGGCCGCGAAGCCGTCACGTGCATTGCCGGCGATCGACGCGCCGATCGCTGCCCCACCCACGCCGCCGACGACCGCGCCCGCGAGAGCTGCTCCGCCGACCTTGAAGAATCCCCGGCGGGAAGCATCGCGGGGAGCATCGGGGGAGGGGGACTCTTCTTCGGCCATGTCGCGATCCTACGACCGCGGGACGGTTGCCGTAGGGAGGACTAGGCGGCGGCGATCCAGAGCACGGCGCCGTCGCGCCAGCCCAGACCGGCCCTACCCTCAGGGATCGGCTCCTCGTGCCGCGGGCGGACGACGCGCATCCGCTTACCCGCAAGCTCCACGATGTAGACGATGTCGGCGCCGCGGTAGACGTGCGCGACGACCTCGACGCTCACCGGGGCATCCGCACCCACGACGGGGGAGAGGCGCAGGTCCTCCTGGCGGAGCACCACTTCTCCCGCTCCATCGGGACCGGCGCCGGTCATCGGCACCTGGATCGTGGTGCCGTCGAGGGTGGCCACCGCTCCGGAACGGGTCGCCGGAAGCAGGTTCGCCGCGCCGATGAAGTCCGCGGCGAAGGGGGTGCGGGGAGCACCGTAGAGCTCGGCGGGTGCGCCCTCCTGCTCGATCACGCCCGCGTTCATGAGCACGATGCGGTCGGAGAGGCTCATCGCCTCCTCCTGGTCGTGCGTGACGAACACGGTCGTGAGCCCGAGCGTGCGGTGCAGTTCCTTCAGCTCGACCTGCATGTCCTCACGCAGACGGGCGTCGAGGTTCGACAGCGGCTCGTCGAGCAGCAGTACGCGGGGCTCGAACGCGATGGCACGGGCCAGAGCCACGCGCTGCTGCTGTCCGCCCGAGAGCTGCGCAGGCATCCGATCGGCGAGGTGGCCCATCTGCACGCGCTCCAGCGCCCGCACGGCGAGCTCCTTCTGCTCGGCCTTCGACTTCTCGCCGGACATCCGCAGGCCGAAGCGCACGTTCTCGGCGACGCTCATGTGCGGGAAGAGCGCATAGCTCTGGAACATCATGCCGAGGTGCCGCTTCTCGGGCGGGAGCTTGGTCACATCCTGCCCCGCGATCTCGATCGTGCCGCTCGTCGGCGACTCGAGGCCCGCGATGCAACGCAGCAGCGTCGTCTTCCCGCACCCCGAGGGGCCGAGCAGGGAAACGAACTCTCCGGACTGCATGGAGAGATCGATGCCCTTGAGCACCGAGGTCCCCTTGAAGTCCTTGGTGAGTGAGGTGATGGTGAGTGTTGTCATCAGACGAACAACCTTCCCAGGCCGATGATGCGTTCGAGCACGATCATGAGGACGACGGTGAGCAGGACCATCAGGGTCGAGACGGCCGCCACGGTGGGCGACGTGCTGAACTCCAGCTGGCCGTAGATGGCGATGGGCAGCGTCTCCAGCTGCGGGGTGCGCAGGAAGAGGGCGATGACCGCATCGTCGAACGAGATGTTGAAGGCGAAGAAGGCGCCGGCCGCGATACCGGGACGGGCGATGGGGAGCACGACCAGGCGATAGCGATTCCAGGTGCTGGCGCCGAGGGTGCGCGCCGCCTCTTCCGTGAAGTGGTCGGCGCGGGTCATCACCCCGGTCACAGTGCGCATGACGTAGGGGATGGCGATCACCACATGGATCGCGATCAGCACACCCACGTTCGGCGCCCCGATCGTGAGGGACGAGATGGACAGCGCCCCGATCGCGAGGATGATCGTGGGGATCGTCAGCGGCGACATCAGCAGACCCTGGATGGCGGCACCGCCGGGAACCTTGAAGCGCGTGAGCGCGAGCGCAGCCGCGGTGCCGATGGAGGCGGCGACGATCGCGACCGTGACGCCGACCAGCAGGCTCAATCGGAACGGCTCGAGGTAGGTGTCGGAGGTGAGCGCCTCGACGTACCAGTCGAGGGTGAAGCCCTGACCGGGGAATGTCAGGAAGCGGTTCTCTCCGATGGAGGCACCGGCGACCACCATGAGCGGCACGAGCATGTAGAGCGTCACGACGACGCCGAGGATGATGGCGAGGACCCTGCCGAGGATCGGAACGGAACGGACCATGGTCACACCTTCTGCTTCCCGAGTCGGGACGTGGCCGCGAGCACGAGCATGACCCCGGCGAACAGCAGCACGGCCTGCGCGGCCGCGAACGACCAGTCGAGGTTGGTGGTCGCATCGATGTAGATCGTCTGGGCGAACACCGGGATCTGCGCTCCGCCGATGAAGCGCGGGGTGATGAACGAGCTCACCGAGAGGACGAACACGAGCGAGGCGCCGGCCACGATGCCGGGGATCGCGAGGGGGAGGACGACGTGCCACAGCGTGCGCCAGAACCCGGCGCCGAGGGTGCGTGCGGCTTCTTCGAGCTGCGGGCGGATACCCGAGATCACGCCGAGGATGCTGAGCACCGCGAACGGCAGGAGCACCTGGACCATCGCGATCACGACGCCGGTCTCGGTGCCGAGGAAGCCCTGTGTGCCCCCCACGAGGAACTCGGCCCCGGGGATCTTCATCAGCAGCCCTGACGGGCCCATCAGGACCACCCAGCCGAACGTGCGGACCACGACGCTGGTCATGAGGGGCAGGATGACGACGATCAGCAGGAAGGAGCGCACCTTCGAGCCGGCGCGTGCCATGACGTAGGACAGCGGGATGGCGATGATCAGCGTGATCACCGTCTGGATCACCCCCAGGCGGAGCGAACGGAGCGCCGCCTGGAGGTGATATTCACTCGTGAACAACCGGGTGAAGTTGTCGAGGGTGAACCCGCCTGCCGACGACTGCACGCTCATGAGGAGCATGCCGGCCACCGGGGTGACGAAGGCGAGCGCGAGCAGCACGATCGCCGGCAGGAGCAGGAGCCAGGGCTCCCTACGGGTTCGCACACTCATTTGGTGATCAGCGCATTCCACTCATCGGTCCAGGCCGGTCGCGAAGCCGCGACATCGCCGGGAGCGTAGACGACGACCGTCTCGAGCTCGTCGCCCGTCAGCACGTCGTCAGCGGCTTCGTCGGAGAGCTCGGTCTTGGTGTTGACCGGCGAGTACCGCATGTTCTCCGCGAAGACGGCCTGCGCTTCGGGGCGCAGTTCGAAATCGATGAAGAGCTTCGCGAGGTCGGGGTTGTCCCGGCCTTCGACTACGTTCGCCGTGATGAGAGAGGCGGTGACGCCCTCTTCCGGGACGATGAACTCCACCGGAAGGCCCGCGTCCTGCAGCGTGCCGGCGTAGTCCATCGCGTACGGTGCGAGCCACGTGTCGCGCTGTGCGAACGCGGTCTGCAGATCGGGCGAGGTCGGGACGACGATCGCGTCACCCGACGACGCCAGCGCACCCAGGTCGGTGATCGCCTGCGAGGTGTCGTCGATCCCGCCGCCGAGGGCGTCCGCGACACGGAGCATCGAGAGCACGCCGTACGTGTTCGAGAAGTCCGTGAGTGCGACGTGACCGGCGTAGGCCTCGTCGAACAGGTCGAGCCACGAGGTGGGCGCAGGAGCGTCGGCCTCGGTGTTGTAGACGAGTCCGATCGGTGCGAGCTGGATGACCGGGCCTTCACCGCGCTCGAGCCCGGCGGTCGCCAGGTCGATCAGGTCGCCGGTCTCGGAGAGGTCATCCGCGGCGATCGGGGCGATGAGCCCCTGCTCCGCAGCGGTGAATTCCTGCCCGCCGGAGAAGTGCACGACATCGATCTGCGGGCTCGCCTTCTGGGCGGTGACCTGCGCGAGGGCGTCGGCGCTGTACAGCGTGATCAGCTCGACCTTGGCGCCGGTCTCCTCCTCGAAGGGATCGACGACGGCCTCGATGAAGGCCTTCTCCCAGTCGCCGCCGAACGACGTGACCACGATCGTCTCGCCGGCGAACTCCTTGTCGCCGCCTGACGCTGCGGTGTCGTCACCGGTCGAGCATCCGGCGAGGACGAGGGCACCGGTGGCGACGAGCGCTCCGGCGGTGAGGATTCTTCGGGTATTCATGCACTGCTCCTTCGGGATGGGTCCAGCACTGAGTGAACGCCTTAGACCAGGCGTCCGATGGTGAGCTGCTTCGCGCCGTCGATGCGGATGGCCGCGCTCTCCTTGGCGAACTCGGCGAGTCCTTCGGTGATGCCGCCCCAGATGTTGACGGGTGTCCATCCGAGCGGGCCGAGAGTACGGGCACCACGATCGTAGAAGACGCCGATCTCGTACCACTCGAACGGCAGGCCGCCCATCTGCATGGGACGCTGCCAGTACCACTGCAGGTCACCCGGCGCCGGCACGACCTGCTGGTTCTCGAACGGTACCTTCTCGGGGTCGAAGTTCTGCGCCTCCTCGGGAAGGCCGACCATGACCTCGGGGCCCGCGTACATGGCGTGCATCGCCTGCATGGTGACCGGCTTCTCCAGCGCACCCCACATGGCCTCGCACGTGCGAGGGGCGAGGTCCTCGAACAGGGTGGCGACGGCGCGGACGCCGTTCTCGTACTCGAGGAAGACCTGCTTGGTCATCGTGTTCCTTTCTCTGCCGCGGGGTGTTCCGCTGCTCTTTCACGGGCGGCCGAGACGAACGCCGCGAACAGCGGCATCTCCTCTGCGGCCTCATCGGGGGCGATCATCTTCTCGGGGTGCCACTGCACAGCCCAGAACGGCCAGTCGCCGTCGGCCTCCACTGCTTCGACGATCCCGTCCGGTGCCCAGGCGACCGGGCGGAGGCCGGGTGCGGGGGCGTCGATCGACTGGTGGTGGATGGTGTTCACGGTCCGCTGTCGGGTGCCGTAGAGCGAGGCGAGGCGACTGTCCTCGGCGAGGAGGACCGGGTGCCGCGCCGCGAGCTGCTGGTCGGCGCCGCGCACCGGCTCGTGGTGCTCGGTGGCCGGGATGTCGACGAGGAGTGTGCCCCCGAAGGCGATGTTGCTCACCTGGAGCCCGCGGCAGATCGCCAGGACGGGGATCCCCCGGCGCCGAGCACCGAGTGCGAGCGCGATCTCATAGCCGTCGCGGGAGGGGTCGTAGTTCTTCCCCTCCTGCGGCTCGGCACCGTAGCGGGAGGGGTGCACGTCCTCGCCGCCGGAGAGCACGAGCCCGTCGAGGCGGTCGAGCACCTCGTCGACCCCCGCCGTGGGAGGCAGCAGCACGACCGCACCGCCGGCCGCCTCGACGGGAGAGGCGTACTCGGTGCCGAGGGTGTGCGCCGGGCGACCGCTGCCCAGGTCGGTGTCGATGGAACGGCGCCAGGTGGTGATGCCGATCAACGGGCGGGTCACGAGAGCTCGATCCACGTGGTCTTCAGGTCGGTGAACTTCTCGAGGGCGTGCAGGCTCTTGTCCCGTCCGAAGCCCGACCCCTTGACGCCGCCGAAGGGGATCGTCATGTCGCCCTCCTCGAAGCAGTTGACCCAGACCACGCCAGCCCGGAGCCGCCGAGAGAGGGTGTGGACGGCGTTCAGATCGTTGCTCCAGAGCGCCGCGGCGAGGCCGTACTCGGTGCCGTTGGCGATGGCGAGCGCGTCTTCCACGTCGTCGTAGGCGATGACCGAGAGCACGGGTCCGAAGACCTCGCGCCGGGCCACCTCGTGCGCGGGCGTGACGCCGAGCACGACGGGGGCGAAGTAGCTGCCGCCGTCGACGGCCTGGAATCGCTCGGCGCTGCCGGCGGCCAGCTCCGCGCCCTCGGCCTGGGCGCGCTCGACGAAGCCCGCGATGCCCGCGAGCTGCTTCTCGCTCACGATCGCCCCCATCGAGGTGGACACGTCGAACGGGTCGGCGGGAAGGCTCGTGCGGGCGACCTCGGCGGCGATCTCCAGGGCGAGGTCGCGCTCGGAACGCGGTACGAGCAGCCGAGAGGATGCCGTGCACATCTGGCCCTGGTTGTAGAAGCAACCGTCCGCGGTGGCGCGGACAGCACGCTCGAGATCGGCGTCCGGCAGCACCAGGCTCGCGGTCTTGCCGCCGAGCTCGGGCCAGACGCGCTTGCCGTTCGACGCGGCCGAGTAGCCGAGGAACATGCGGCCGACCTCGGGTGAGCCGGTGAAGGTGACGACGTCGACGTCGTGGTGCTCGCCGAGTGCGCGACCGGCGACCTGCCCGGTGCCCGGTGTGACGTTGAGCACACCGGCGGGGATGCCGGCCTCGTGGGCGAGCTCGGCCAACCGGAGTGCGGAGAAGGTCGTGTGCTCCGCAGGCTTGAGCACCACGCTGTTGCCGACCGCGAGTGCCGGGGCGAGCTTCCAGGCGGTCATGGTCAGGGGGAAGTTCCATGGCACGACGGCCGCGACGACGCCGGCCGGTTCGCGGGTGACGAGCGCGAGGCTGTTCGGGGCGGTGACGGGCATCTCGTCGAGCACCTTGTCTGCCGCCTCGCCGTACCAGCGGAAGCAGTTGACGACGGCGCGGAGCTCGGTCTGCAGCGCCTCGCGCACGGGCTTGCCCATCTCGAGGGAGATCGTGAGGGCGAGTTCTTCGGCGTTGTCGTGGATCTTCTGCGCGAAGGCGATCAGCAGCTGGCCGCGCTCCCTGGGGGCGATGCGCGACCAGGCGCCCGAGTCGAAGGCCGTGCGAGCCGACCGGACGGCGCGGTCGACGTCGGCGACGGATGCGGTGCTGATCGGCGGAAGGGCACGACCGTCACGGGGGCTCACCGGGATGAGGGGTGCAGCCGAGCCCTCCTCCCACACGCCGTCGATGAACATGCGCGTGCGCAGGGGCAGGGTCGCGACGCGATCCGCCCAATCGTCTCCAGTAGCCGTGAACACGGTGATCCTCTCCAGGGGTGATGGCCCTGGAGAGGATACTTGCTCTATTTCGCCACTAGGTCAAGCTGTTAAGAACGATCTCGCCATTTCGTTACATGTCAGTAACAGAATCAGACTACAAGCGGATCGCGCCGGTCGGCATATCGTTGGCCAGCGCCTCGGGTGCCTCATCGACGATCAGCGATCCGCGCAGCACCGGAGTGATGACCACCAGCGACTCCACGACTTCGAGGCCCTCGTGACCGGCCACCGCCGGGCCCGTGAGGAAGTCGTAGAACTCATCGGCGTCCTTCACGAGCACGTTCGCGAGCAGCTGTGAAGTGCCCGTGGTGGCGGCGATGAACTTGACCTCGGGCGCGGCCGCCAGAGCCGTGCCGACCTTCTCGAGGCGCGCCATCGGCACCCGAAGCCACACGAGCGCCTCGAGGCCCAGTCCGAACAGACTCGGCACGACCTCGGTGCGCGGATGCATGAGACCTCGACGGCTCAAGGACTCCATGCGACGCCGCGTGGTCGTCACGTTCAGCCCCAGGGAGCGGGCGAGCTGAGCCACCGGCATCCGCCCGTCCTTGAGCAGCAGTCGGATGAGGGCCTCCTCGTCCTCACTCAGGGAGTCGGCGGGATCGACCTCGGAGCCGGAGGACTCGTCGAGCATGCGGGCCTGCTCGTCGCTGAGAACCCCTGCACGCCAGTCGTGCCCCGACCGGAAGAACTTCAGCACCGTCGTGACATTGATCGAGTCGATGCCCTCGAGCTCGGGGAAGTCGGTGAACAGCAGCTCGCGGATCGAGGCGTCATCGTGAGGGAGCAGCATCCCGGCGATGTCGCTGCTGCCCTCGAGCACCGAGACCGAGGAGGCATCCGCGCGCCGGGCCAGGGAGCGCGCGACCTGCCACAGCGCGTGGGGTTCCGTCGTGATGCGGAAGAGCACTGCGCGAGCATGCAGCACTCGGGCGGGATCGACGTATGTGGAGACCCGCACCAGTCCGCGGTCGAGCAGCCGTTGCCCTCGCCGGGCGACCGTGCGCTCGGGCAGGTCGACCACGCGGGCGATCTCACCCCACGACGCGCGGCCGTTCACCTGCAGAGCCGCGGCGACGATCCGATCGGTCTCGTCGGCCATCACATCGTTCGCGGGCACGTGCTCTCCTTCACCGGGGACTCGGTGGAAGGTTATCTCAGTCGGCGGTGCCGTCGCGTGGCGGGGAGGGCTGGGTGGCTGGGGCGGCTGGGGCGGAAACGGAGACGATCCGAGCAGCGCAGGGCGTGTCGCGGAGCGACGCGCCGGGTGCAAGCCCATGGATCTGGGTTTTCGCCGGCTTCAGCGGCTGGGAGAGGGGCGTCGCCCGGGCTAGAGGCCCGGGCGACGCCCCTCTCGGACTACTCCGCCTCGGTGGTGTCCACCGTGGCGTGCCGGCGACGGCGGCGCATCGCGAACAGGCCGAGGCCCGCGGCGAGGAGCACGACGGCAGCGGCGATGTAGGGAAGGCTGTCGGCTCCCGTGGTGGCGAGGTCGCCGCCTGTGGAGCCGCCGTTACCTGCGGATCCGCCGTTACCCGCGGAACCGCCGTTACCCGGTGTCGTCGCTCCGCCACCGGACGCGGCCGTGACGCTCAGAGCTGCAGTGACCTCGGTGCCGTCGGGCTGGATCACGGCGAGCGTGTGCGCACCGGCCGGAGTGTTCGCCGGAATGGTCACCGTGCGCTGGAACGAGCCGTCCGCACCGGCGGTCGCCGTGCCCAGCTGCACCGGGTCGGAACGCAGCTCGAGCCGCAGCTGAGCGCCCTCTGCGAAGCCGCTGCCCGTCACCGTGACCGTGCCACCGGCCTGCACGGATGCCGCGCCGAGCTCGACCTTCGCCGGAGCCTCGGGCTCGGGGGTGACCGGAGGTGTGACGCCGGCCTCGGTCACCCACTTCTCGCCCGCATCCGACTTGGTCACCGTGAACGTGTCGTAGACGGCACCGACGGGGAGGTCCGTCGTGGCGTCCGTCTGCTTCTCGGCCAGGTACGACCGGTAGACCAGCTGATTCTTCGAGACGTCGATCACCTGGTAGGTCGTCACGCCCTGACCGCGCAGCACCTGGGTGGCGCCGTTGTTGGTCCAGACGTTCTTCTCCGGCGTCTCCAGGTCGTAGTGCTTCGCGCCCGAGTTCGAGACGACGTAGACCGGGCCCGTGGTGAGGCCGGGGGTCTCGGTCGCGTCGGTGTTCACGTATCCGCGGGCGTACGTGTGGTCGTGTCCCATGAGAACCAGGTCGATGTCGTTGCGCTGGAAGACCGGCAGCCACTCGGCGCGGAGGATGGGCTCATCGCGCCCGGCCGAGGCCGAGAACACGGGCTGGTGGAACGTGACGACGTTCCACTTCGACGGGCTGTTCTGCAGCAGCAGGTCGAGCCATGCACCCTGGAAGCGCGTCCACAGGGTGCCGATCTGCGACGAGGGGCACTCCGCCCCCGTGCACGACGGGAGGCCGGCCGGGGTGAGGAACGTCGTGTCGCGAGTGGCGTTCAGGGTGATGAAACGCACGCCCTGGTAGTCGGTGTAGTACGCGGTCTCTGCGGCGAACGAGCTCCAGTGGTCGAAGAACGCGCGGTACTGCTGCGCGACCTCGGAATCGCCCTTCGCCAGGTTCGCCAGTTCGCCGATGGAGCTGGTCGACGGGTTGTTGCGCGGGTACTCGAACGCCGCCTTCCACGCCGTGAGCAGCTTGTCGCCGGAGTACTCGTGGTTGCCGGGGGCGGCCATCACGTTCGTACGGACGGCCGAATCCTTCATGCCCTTGAACCAGTTGACCCACTCGTTCTCGTTGCTCGACGTGTTGATCAGGTCACCCGCGTGCACGGAGCCGATCGAGCGGGGAGCCTGCGCCTCGGCCTGCTTCACGACGCTCGGCCACGTGGTGTCCAGACCGATCTGGGCGTCGCCGTAGTAGATGAACTGGAAGTCGGTCGCGGACGGATCCGCGGTGCGGAAGGTGAACCAGTCGCTCCAGCTTCCGGGCAGGCCGACGCGGTAGCGGTACTCGGTGGCAGCGGTGAGACCCGTCACCGTCGCCGAGAAGTGCTTGTTCGGGTTGCCGTTCACGACACCCGCGTCGTACGCGTCGACCGTGCGGGTCTCTCCGCCGGCGGACGGGGCGATCTCGACCTGTCCGACCGTGTGCGAGGCGTCGCCTGCGAGCCAGGAGAACGACTGCGAGACGGCCGGCTGTTCGGTCGGGGTGAGGATGACGCGCGTCGGCGGCGCGACGACGGGGGTGCCAGGTGCGGAGGCCTTCACGAGGGTCAACGCGGACATGTCGAAGAAGATGTCGGAGCTGGTTGCGCGGTCCTGGAACAGCGACACCGCGATCGTGTTGGTGCCGTCGTGCAGGAGGGTTCCCTCGGCGCTGAACGTGCTCGTGAGCGGGTCGCCGTTGCCATCGCCCGCGTACTCGACGTTGGTGGTGTCGGTGATCCTGCCGTCGACGTAGCGGGCCACCTCCTGGCCGTTGATCCACACGATGATGGCGTCGTCGTAGGTGATGGTGCTCTGCAGGGCGGCGACCTGCTCGGCGACGCCTGCCTCGAGCTCGAACGTCGTGCGGAAGAAGTAGGTCGGCACGGTCGGGGCCGCCGTGCCGTCGAGGTAGTGGTTGAGCAGGGTCTTGGGCGTCTGCGGGCCGACCGGTGCGAGCTTCCCGCCCTTGGCGCCGAACGAGCCCGGAGCCGTCTTCCACGCGCTGTCGTCGTAGGCAGGCAAGGTCCAGTCGCGGAGGGCTGCGGGTGCGGGAGACGGGTCGGATCCGTCGTCGAGGTAGTGCCAGGCGGTGTCGCCGGTGATCAGCGAGCCCGTCGGCACTTCGGGGTCGGGGGCGGCAAGAGCCGCGGGGGCGACGACGGCGCCGCCGAGCAGGGCGAGGAGCGCGACGGACGTCAGTCCGCGACGCCGCCACCGCACCGCAGGGGTGGGGGAGGTCATGTCAGTCCTTCGAGGTGGGGTTTCCGTGCTCAGCCGCACGGGGCCCCTCCACCCCATCGAAGCGGGATGACCGGGCGCTGACCTCCTGGCGACAGGAAGGTGAACTCCGTTCACGATGTCGCCCGGCCGAAACGGAGACCGACTGCGCGGGGAGCGGCGTGTCGAGGGATGGCGCGCCGGCGCGCGGACGGATGGTCTGGGTTTTCGCCGGGGCGGGAGACGGCCCCGGCGCGGACGGCTCGCCCCGGTACGCTGGAACCCATGCTCAACATGGCTGACGGCCTCGCTCGTCTCGGTGCGCTCGCCGAGAACCCGGTCGTCCGCACCCTGGCGACTGCCTTCGACAAAGCGGGCTTCGACCTCGCGGTCGTCGGCGGTCCGGTGCGTGATGCCCTGCTCGGCCGTGACACGCACGATCTCGATTTCACGACGAACGCGTCCCCCGACGACATCCTGGCCATCGTCACGCCCATCTCCACCGCGCAGTGGGACATCGGTCGCGCGTTCGGCACGATCGGCGCACGCGTGCAGCGTGAACAGGTCGAGATCACGACCTATCGCGCGGACAGCTACGACGGCGTGACCCGCAAGCCCACCGTGGAGTTCGGCGACACCATCGACGGCGACCTCGTGCGCCGCGACTTCACCGTGAACGCCATGGCGCTGCAGGTGCCGTCCGTGAAGCTCGTCGACCCGACCGGCGGGGTGGAAGACCTCATCGCCGGCGTCCTGCGCACGCCGGCGGATCCTCGGGTGTCGTTCGGCGACGACCCGCTCCGGATGCTGCGCGCCGCTCGCTTCAGCGCCCAGCTCGGCTTCCAGGTCGAGGAGGCGACGGCCGCGGCGATCACCGAGCTGCGCGAGACGCTGAAGATCGTCAGCCCCGAGCGCGTCCAGTCCGAGCTGGTGCGCCTCATGCAGACCGACGACCCGGTGCGCGGCATCCGCGTGCTGGTGGACACCGGGCTGATCGACGAGTTCCTCCCCGAAGTGACCGAGCTGCGCCTCGAAGTCGACGAGCACCACCACCACAAGGATGTCTACGAGCACTCGCTGACCGTGCTCGCCCAGGCCATCGAGCTCGAGCACTCCCGTCATCCCGGAGCCGTACCGGATGTGCCGCTGCGCATCGCTGCGCTGTTGCACGATATCGGCAAGCCGCGCACGCGCAAGCTCGAGGCCGGGGGCGTCGTCACGTTCCACCACCACGACGTCGTGGGTTCGCGCATGGCGCGCAAGCGGCTGCAGGCGCTGCGTTTCGACACCGAGACCACGAACGCCGTCGCCACGCTCATCGAGCTGCACCTGCGCTTCTTCGGCTACGCCGAGGGGGCGTGGACGGACGCAGCCGTGCGCCGCTACGTGCGCGACGCCGGCGACCTGCTGGAACGCCTGCACATCCTCACCCGTGCCGACGTGACCACACGGAACAAGCGCAAGGCCGGCCGTCTCGCGAGCGCGTACGACGACATCGAGTCGCGCATCGCCGCGCTCCGCGAGCAGGAGGAGCTCGACGCCATCCGCCCGGAGCTCGATGGCAACCGCATCCAGCAGGTGCTCGGGATCGGACCGGGCCGCGAGGTCGGTGAGGCCTATCGGTTCCTGCTCGACCTACGCCTGGACGAGGGTGTGCTCGGTGCGGACGTCGCCGAGCAGCGACTGCGCGAGTGGTGGGCTGCGCGGGACTGACCGCGCACGGTGACCACGCACAGTGACCGCGCTCGGTGGCCGCGCTCGGTGGCCGCGCTCGGTGGCCGCACTGTGGTGGCCGAACTGTGGCGGCTCAGACCAGGGGCGAGGTCATGATCGCTGCACTGTCGGGCGGCAGCGTCACGAGCGAGTCCTCCCGACGGAACCCCGACGTGGAAAGCAGCACCCTGGTGCGGGCTCCCACGTCGAACGCCTGCGACGTCGATGCGAGGTTGACCACCACGGAGAGGTCTCCGCGGTCGATGCGGTAGACCCGCCGTTCGGGCGTGCCGTCGGTCTCTCGGACCTCCACCGCGGTGTGCGTGGAGTCGGGGTCGGTGAGGGCGGGCCACTCTCTTCGCAGCGTCACGAGGTCGCGGTACAGGGTGAGCATCCGCGCGTGCTCCGGATCGTCGAGCTCGCTCCAGTCGAGGTGGGAGCGGGCGAACGTGTCGGGGTCCTGTGGGTCGGGCACCGCATCCGGATCCCACCCCATGCGGGCGAACTCGGCGGTCCGCCCCTCGGCGACGGCGCGGCCGAGCTCGGGTTCGGGGTGCGAGGTGAAGAACTGCCAGGGGGTGGAGGCACCCCACTCCTCGCCCATGAAGAGCATCGGAGTGCCGGGGGCGGTGAGGGTCAGGACCGCAGCGACGGCCAGGCGATCCGGAGAGAGGGTGGCGGAGAGGCGGTCGCCTGCCGCGCGGTTGCCCACCTGATCGTGGTCCTGCGCGAAGGTCACGAGTCGCCACGTCGGCACTTCGGGTGGGATCGGCGCGCCGTGGGGGCGTCCGCGGAAGGACGAGAACGTGCCGTCATGGAAGAACCCGTGCTCGGTCACCTTCGCCAGGGCATTCTCTGCGGCGAAGTCGGCGTAGTAGCCGCCGGTCTCCCCCGTGAGGGCCACATGGACGGCGTGGTGCCAGTCGTCTGACCACTGCGCGGTCAGGCCGTAGCCACCGGCCTCACGGGGCAGGATGAGCGTCGGATCGTTGAGGTCGGACTCGGCGATCAGGGCGAGCGGACGATCGAGCTGCACCGACAGCGCGTCGACGCGTTCGGCGAGTTCGCGGAGGATGTGCACAGGGCTCTGATCGTGCAGAGCATGCACCGCATCGAGACGCAGCCCGTCGACATGGAAGTCCTGCAACCACATCAGGGCGTTGTCGAGGATGTAGTCGCGCACGGCCGGTTCGTCGAGGTTGACCGAGTCGCCCCACGCCGTGCTCTCGCCCTCGCGCAGGTAGGGGCCGAACAGGGGCAGGTAGTTGCCGCTCGGACCGAGGTGGTTGTAGACCACGTCCTGCACCACGGCGAGCCCGTGCCCGTGCGCGGCATCCACGAACCGCTGGTACGCGGCAGGGCCCCCGTACGCCTCGTGCACCGCGTACCAGAGCACTCCGTCGTAGCCCCAGTTCCAGCGCCCGTTGAAGGCGTTGACCGGAAGCAGCTCGACGTGCGTGACCCCCAGCTGCACCAGGTGAGGCAGGCGCGTGATCGCGGCGTCGAGCGTCCCCTCCGGCATGAACGTGCCGAGGTGCAGCTCGTAGACCAGGCCTCCGGCGAGCTGCCGTCCCGCCCATCCCGCATCGCTCCAGGCGAAGTCGCCGACGTCGAACGCCGCGGATGCCGCGTGCACACCGTCGGGCTGTCGGCGAGAGCGCGGATCCGGCCGCAGCTCGGGATCGTCGTCGAGGAGGAACCCGTAGCGTTCGCCGGTTTCGAGCTCGTCGCCGGCTCGCCACCATCCGCCTGACGTCGGATCGAGATCGGTCTGCGTCGTGCTGCCGTGTCGAGAGGTTCGTCTCAGCCGCACCCTGCTCGCCTTCGGTGCCCAGACCTCGATCATCGATACCCCGCCGTCATCGACACCCCGCCGTCATCGATACCCGCCGTCACCGTCGTGCCGTCATCGAGCACACGGATTTCATCGGGCGAGCTCGAGCAGAGCCACCGGATACGTGTCCAGCAGCTCGGCCAGCCGGACCGGCCCCGGTCCGATGCGTCGGCCGGTCAGCAGGTCGGTGGCGGGGAGGTCGGGGCGCATCATGACAGTGTCGCCCCATCCTCCGCGGCGCGCCAGCCCCATCGGAAGACGGGTGGCCACGACGGTGATCCCTCCGCGATGAGCCGCGACAGCATGGTCGGCTGCCGCGCCCTCGACGACAGCGGGACGGTAGAACCGGAACAGCTCGGGGTTGTCTCGACGGGCCCGCAGTGCTCGCGACGTGACGAGCAGCTTCGCCCGCGCAGAGTCGTCGACGGCGGGGAGGATGCCCCGCGCGACCTCCGCGTCGAGCTCCGCGAGCATCCGCCTCCGCAGCTCGAAGTCGACCGGTCGACGGTTGTCGGGGTCGACGAGGGAGAGGTCCCACAGCTCCGTGCCCTGATACACGTCGGGGACGCCGGGCGCGGTGAGCTGCAGCAGCTTCGCGGAGAGCGAGTTGGAGCGGCCGGCCGCCAGGATCTCGTCCACGAAGCGTTCCAGGATCGGGGCGGCTTTGCCCTCGAGCGCCTGCGCGATCGTCGCGAGGCCCTCCTCGAACGGCGCATCCGGATGCTGCCAGGTCGTGGCCTCCGCGGCCTCGCGTGCCGCCTTGGTCGCATAGGCGAGGAAACGCTCGGAGGAGAGGGGCCACGCACCGACCGCCGCCTGCCAGAGCAGGGCATCCAGCGGACCGTGGCCGGTGGTCGCGATGGTGCGGAGTTCACCCAGCACCTCGGCCCAGCGCTCGGGGATCTCGGAGAGGACCGACAGTCGGGCGCGCACATCCTCCGAGCGCTTCGTGTCGTGCGTCGACAGCGTGGTCATCGAGTGGGGCCATGCGCCGAGCCTGGCGTTCTGCCGCCGATGGAAGTCGTCGACCGTCACGGCGGGGATCGCGGGGTCGGCGCCCACCTCGGTGAGCGTTCCCAGTCGGGTCAAGCGGTAGAACGCGGTGTCCTCGACGCCCTTCGCCATCACCGCTCCAGTTACCTGTGGGAAGCGCTGCGCGACCTCGAGTCGGGGGTCGGACAGCAGCGGCTCGAGCTCGGCGAAGGCCGCCGAGAGGTCGGGGCGGCGTCGACGGGCCTCGGTGAACGCGACGCGCAGATGCTCGCGCCCCTCGGGGAGGTACGAGCGATAGACCGGGAAGCATGCCACGAGTTCAGCCAGGGCGTCATCGGCGTGCACGATCCCGTGGGGCAGAGTGCGCACGAGCCGGCGCACCTCCGCCTGCAGCAGCCCGTCGGCGATCATGCGCTTGGTGTCGTGGATCAGGTCAGGCCAGGCGGGGGCGGCCGGGAGCCCGGTCTCCGCACGCAGCCTCTCGTCGAGACTGTCGAGAGCGTCGACTCCCGCACGGTCGACGAAGAGCCGATCGATGTCGGCGAGAGCGTCGTATCCGGTCGTTCCATCGGTGCGCCACCACGCGGGCAGGGCTTCGCCCGGTTCGAGGATCTTCTCGACCAGCGTGTACGCCCGCCCCGTCGCGTCAGCCAGGCGCTCCAGATATCCGGTCGGATCGACGAGCCCGTCGGGGTGATCGACACGCAATCCGTCCGCGAGCCCGCTGCGGATCCATCGGATGATCTCGCGATGCGACTCCGCGAAGACGTCCGGCAGCTCGACTCGGAGGCCGGCGAGCTCGGAGACGGCGAAGAACCGTCTGTAGTTGAGATTGGTGTTCTGCTCCTCCCAGTAGCGGAGGTCGTAATGCTGGGCGGCGAGCAGTGCGGGAAGGTCGTCGGCCAGCTGCGCCGTGCCGGGGGCGAGCGGCAGCACGTGCTCGAAGTACGTCAGCACCCCGTCGGGCGCGTCGGGTGCCGGGGTCGTGTCGACGGCGAAGAGGCGCTCGGTGATCGCCTGTTCCGGTGATGAGCCCAGGATCGGCAGGATCAGACGCCCACCGCCGGCCGCCCAGTCGATGTCGAAGGCCGCCGCGACACGGGTCTCCCTCCCCAGACGCAGCACCTCCCACCACCAGGCGTTCTGGCGTGGGGCACCGACTCCCATGTGGTTGGGCACGATGTCGGCGAGGATCCCGAGCCCTGCGGCCCGAGCGGCGGCGGCGAAGCGCTCGAGTCCTTCCTCGCCTCCGCGCTCGGGGTCGACGCGTCCGTGGTCGACCACGTCGTAACCGTGGTTCGAGCCGCTGACCGCCGCGAGCACGGGGGAGAGGTACGCCCAGGAGACGCCGAGGTCGGCGAGGTAATCGGTCACCCCTGCCGCGGAGTCGAGGGGGAAATCGGCGGTGATCTGCAATCGGTAGGTGGAGAGCGGACGCAGGGTCACGACGCCGCCTGCCCGCTCTGGGCGCGGAGGGAGGCGTCGACCGAGTCGTCGGCGGCCTCCGGCACTCCGTCGATCTCCTGCAGCACCAGGGTCGCCTTGCCGTCGAGCGGGATGCCGTCCCCGGGCTCCAGCGCGCGATCCGCGGCCAGTTCGCCTGCGGTGTCGACGACGATCCGCCATTGCGCACCGTGGCGCTCGTCGGGGATGACGAGGTCGATCGGCTCGTCGCCGCTGTTGAAGTAGACGAGGAAGTTCACGTCGGTGACGGGGCGCCCTCGCGAATCGTTCTCGCGGATGCCCTGTCCGTTGAGGAACATCCCCACGGAGCGCCCGAATCCGGAATCCCAGTCCTCCGGGGCCATCGGTCGGCCATCGGGGCGCAGCCAGACGACGTCGGGGATGCGGTCGTCGTCGGACCGGCCGGGGCGACCGTCGAAGAAGCGGCTGCGGCGGAAGGTGGGATGCTCACGGCGGAGTCGGGCCACGGCGGCGGTGAACTCGACGAGGGGCAGGTCGGCCGCCTCCCAGTCGATCCAGGTGAGCTCGTTGTCCTGCGCGTAGCCGTTGTTGTTGCCGTGCTGCGTGCGGCCGAGCTCGTCGCCGTGGGAGATCATCGGCACGCCCTGCGAGAGCAGCAGCGTGGCGAGGAAGTTCCGCTGCTGACGCGCGCGGCGCCGGTTGATGTCGATGTCGTCGGTCGGTCCCTCCGCGCCCATGTTGTCGGAGCGGTTGTGGGATTCGCCGTCGTTGTTGTCCTCGCCGTTCGCCTCGTTGTGCTTCTCGTTGTACGAGACGAGGTCGCGCAGGGTGAAGCCGTCGTGCGCAGTGACGAAGTTGATCGAGGCGACGGGTCGTCGGCCGGAGTGCTCGTACAGGTCGGCGGACCCGGTGAGGCGGGAGGCGAACTCGCCGAGTGCCTGCGGCTCACCGCGCCAGAAATCGCGCACGGTGTCTCGGTACTTGCCGTTCCACTCCGTCCACTGCGGCGGGAAGTTGCCCACCTGGTAGCCCCCGGGGCCGATGTCCCACGGCTCGGCGATGAGCTTCACCTGCGAGACGATCGGGTCCTGCTGCACGAGCTCGAAGAACGCCGCGAGGCGGTCGACGTCGTAGAACTCGCGGGCGAGGGTCGCCGCGAGGTCGAAGCGGAACCCGTCGACGTGCATCTCGGTCACCCAATAGCGCAGCGAGTCCATCAGCAGCTGCAGGGCATGCGGGTTGCCCGCGTTCAGACTGTTGCCCGTGCCGGTGTAGTCCGTGTAGTAGCGCTTGTCCTCTTCGAGTCGGTAGTACGCCTCGTTGTCGATACCGCGCATCGAGAGCGTCGGGCCGAGGTGGTTGCCCTCCGCGGTGTGGTTGTAGACCACGTCGAGGATGACCTCGATCCCGGCCTCGTGCAGGGTGCGCACCATCGCCCGGAACTCCTGCACCTGCTGGCCGTGCTCGCCCGTCGCGGAGTAGGTGTTGTGCGGGGCGAAGAACCCCAGGGTGTTGTAGCCCCAGTAGTTCGACAGCCCCTTCTCCTCGAGCACGGAGTCGTCGACGAACTGGTGCACGGGCATGAGCTCCAGCGCCGTGATGCCGAGGCGCTGGAGGTGTTCGACCACGGCGGGGTGGGCGATGCCGGCGTAGGTGCCTCGGAGCTCTTCGGGGATGTCGGGATGCCGCTGGGTGAGGCCCTTCACGTGCGCCTCGTAGATCACGGTCTCGGCATAGGGGGTCTTCAGCGGTCGATCACCCGCCCATTCGAAGAAGGGATTGACCACGACGCTCTTGACCATCGCGGCCGCGGAGTCGTCGTCGTTGCGCGAGTCGGGATCGCCGAAGTCGTAGCCGAAGAGGGGCTGGCCCCAGTCCATCCGCCCGGCGACGGCCTTGGCGTACGGGTCGAGCAGCAGCTTGTTCGCGTTGAAGCGCTGCCCCTGGGCGGGGTCGTACGGTCCGTGCACGCGGTAGCCGTAGAGCTGCCCCGGCTGCACCGTGGGAAGGTAGCCGTGCCAGACGAACGCGTCCACCTCGGTGAGGGGCACGCGGGTCTCCGTGCCGTCCTCATCGAACAGGCACAGCTCGACACGCTCGGCGCCTTCGCTGAAGAGGGCGAAGTTCGTCCCCTGACCGTCGAAGGTCGCCCCGAGCGGATATGCGGTTCCGGGCCAGATCTCGCCGCTCATCCGGCGACGGTGTGGTTGCGGGTGCCGGCTGCCATGGCATCGACGATACTCACTGCACGCTCGAAATCGTAGACCTGCGCGACCTCCACCGAGCGGGGATACGGGTGGCCCAGATAGCAGACGAAAAGCGGTGGCACGACGTCGATGTAGCCGACGGGACGATCGTGGCTGACGACGTAGCGGTCGAAGCCGACGCGCTCGCACACGGCTTCGACCGCGGGCCGGTGAGCCGGGCTGTCGGCGGGGTGCGCGGAGGCGTGGCGGGCAGAGCCAGTGGGGGTGGGGGTTCGGACGTTCATGGCGCCTCCTGACTCGTGGGGTGCTCCCACGCTAGGAACCAGACCGCCCTTCGGGAACACCGTTGCCAGGGCGGCGAGGAGGAGGTATGGCGCGTCGTCCTCCTCGCCGTCCGGGCGTCAGGTCTCGTCGGGATGTCAGCTCTCGTGGGGGCGGCGTTGCAGTTCCGTGACGACGACGCCCGAGTCGTAGGCGACCGTCTGCACCGCATCGAACCGCTCGGGACGGTAAGAGCGCTCACGGAAGAGCGGGATGCCCGCCCCGAAGAGCAGCGGCTGCCGCTTCAGCACGAGTCGATCGATCTCGTCTGCGAGGGTTGCCGCGAGTGCGCCGCCGCCGCACAGCCAGATCGCTGCTCCCTCCTCCTGCTTCAGGCGTCGCACCACCGACACCGGGTGCTCCGCTGTCACTTCGAGGTTCTCGCCGTCCGCTGTTCTCGTACTGCTGAACACGATCTGGCGGAGGTGTCGATAGGGACTCGACAGCCCGCCCACGGCGTAGGTGTTCCACCCCATGAGGACGGTGTCGAACATCTCGCGCCGCTGCGGAACCCCGAGGGCTTCGGCGGCGACGGTCGGCAGCGTGTCGGCGAAGCGGGCATTGATGCCGTCCATGTGGTCGCCCTCGATGAGGAACGCGTCGAATTCACCGTTCGGACCGGCGATGTACCCGTCGAGGCTGACGGCGGCGTAGTACACGAGCTCTCGCATGGTTCTCCAATCACTACATCTGTAGCGGTTAAAGTACAACAGGCGTAGTGATTGCGCTAGGGTTCCTTCCATGGTGAAGAACGACTCGCGACGACGGACCATCGCGGATGCGGGACTCGCCGTGCTCGCACGCGAAGGATCACGGGGGCTCACGCACCGCGCCGTCGACGTCGCCGCTCAGGTCCCGATCGGCACGACGTCGAACTACTTCCGCAGCAGGGACGCCCTGATCGAAGGACTGGTCGAGCGGATCGGGGAGCGTCTCGCACCGAGCGCCGATGATCTCGAACGCCGGTCGAAGGCCGCCCCGGGACCCGCGCTCTTCGCCGACTACCTCCGCGACATCGTGCGACGCCTGACCGACGATCGGGACGTGACGCTCGCGCTGTTCGAGCTGCGGCTCGAGGGCGGTCGGCGGCCCGAGGTCGCAGCCGTCCTCGGTGCGTGGCAGCGCGCCGGGTTCGACGCCGACGTGGCTTTCAACACCGCGGCGGGACTCCCGGGAGGACGCCGCGAGATCGCCCTGTTCCACTATGCGATCGATGGACTCCTGCTCGACAGGCTCACGACGCCCATCGATCAGGAGACCTCCACCGACGACGTCATCGACGACCTGGTCGCCGGGCTCATCCGCTGACCCGACGGGGTGTTCCCTCGGGGGCGCGCTGCTCGTACACTGAGGCAACGCACGCTCTCGACGATCGGAGACCGCTGTGTCTGCGCCGTGGCAGGTATCCCGCGAGTCGCTTCCCCCGACATCGCGACTTCTCATCGAGCGTGCGCACGAGGAGCTGCTCGCCGGGAACCTCGAAGACCGGCGTCTGCAGGAGGTGCGGCCACTCGTCCGGGAGTCGTGGGAGCGGGCATGGCGCAGTCGCGTCGGCCCCGAGGGCGCTCCTCCTCTCGATCTCGTGAGCGACGAGCTGGACGCCTATCGGCTGGCGCATCCGCTCGCCTCCGTCATGGACATGATCCGTGCCCTCCTGCTGCCCGGCGAGGCCCAGGATGCCGGCGTCGTCATCGCCGTCGGCGACCAGGCGGGCCGTCTGCTGTGGATCGAGGGCGACAGGCAGCTGCGGTCGCTCACCGACGACATGGGCTTCGTCGCGGGAGCGAACTGGTCGGAGGATGCCGTCGGCACCAGCGCACCCGGAACCGCTCTGGTGCTCGGACAGTCCGTGCAGATCCGCGGCGCGGAGCACTACAACCGTCTCGTGCACCCCTGGTCCTGCACCGCGGCTCCCGTCCGCGACCCGGAGACGCACCGCGTGCTCGGGGTCATCGACATCACCGGGGGAGCGGAGGTCGTCTCGCTGCAGGCACGGCTGCTCGTGGATGCGACAGCCCGCGCCGTGGAGTCGGAGCTGATGGTGGCGCGTCTGCGGGCGCGCAGTGAGGCGCACCGGCCTCGTGCGTCGGCTGCGAAGTCCCGGGTGCCGGCAACGGCGCGGGCGACACTTCACGTGCTCGGACGCGATCGTGCCCGATTGGAGACGGAGTCGGACCACGAAGAGTCCGTGATCGAGCTCAGCGCCCGTCATGCCGCGATCCTGCTGATGCTCGGCGTGCACCGACAGGGACTCTCGGCCGAGCGCCTGTGCGAGCTCGTGTACGGACCGGGCGTCTCGCCCGACACGCTCCGCCCCGAGATGGTCCGGCTGCGGAAGGTGCTCGAGCGCACGGCTCCCGACCTCGTGCCGGAGTCGCGACCGTACCGCCTTCCCGTCACCCTCGACACCGACGCGCACGACGTTCTGTCGCTGCTGGACCGAGGTGCCCACAGGGTGGCGCTCACCGCTTACCGAGGACCGGTGCTGCCCGAGTCGACGTCGCCGGGTGTGGAGGAATTCCGCGAGTCGGTGCGCGCGGCGCTGCGGGAGGCGATGCTGTCCGAGGCGAGTCTCGACGTGCTGCTCTCCTATGCGGAGATCCCCGAGGGCCAGGGTGACGCCGAAGCCCTCCGCCTCGCGCTGGAGATGCTCCCCGCCCGGTCGCCGAAGCGCGCGGGACTGGTCGCGCGGATCGAGCGTCTCGAGGCCTGAGCCTCTGCAACCGGTCGCAACGTTGCGCATCGGGTCGCAACGTCGGTCGACCTAGCTTCGGGGAAGAGCCGCAGCACCGAAGCGCGGCGCACCCGTCGAAGGAGACCCCCATGACCATCGTCGAAGAAGACGTGTCCGTCGCCCCATCGTCCACCGCATACGCCGCCCCCGGGCAGCCCGGAGCCGTCGCGAACTATCGGGCGCGCTACGGCCACTACATCGGTGGCGAGTTCGTGGAACCCGTCAAGGGCCAGTACTTCGAGAACGTCAGCCCCGTCAACGGCAAGCCCTTCACCGAGGTCGGGCGCGGCACCAGCGAAGACATCGACCGGGCGGTCGAGGTCGCCTGGCAGGCATTCGCCGGCTGGGGCAAGACGAGCCCAGCCGAGCGGTCGGTGATCCTCAACCGCATCGCCGACCGCATCGAGCAGCACCTGGAGGAGATCGCGGTCGCCGAGACGTGGGAGAACGGCAAGCCCGTGCGGGAGACGCTCGCGGCCGACATCCCTCTCGCGGTCGATCACTTCCGCTACTTCGCCGGAGTGCTTCGGGCTCAGGAGGGCGGCATCAGCCAGCTCGACGAGAACACCGTGGCGTACCACTTCCATGAGCCGCTCGGCGTGGTCGGACAGATCATCCCGTGGAACTTCCCGATCCTGATGGCGGTGTGGAAGCTGGCGCCCGCGCTCGCCGCAGGCAACTGCGTGGTGATCAAGCCGGCCGAACAGACCCCGGCCTCACTGCTGTTCCTGTTCGACATCATCGGCGACCTTCTGCCCGCCGGCGTCGTCAACATCGTCAACGGGTTCGGCATCGAGGCGGGCGCTCCGCTCGCGCAGCACAAGCGCATCCGCAAGGTCGCCTTCACCGGAGAGACGACGACCGGGCGACTGATCATGCAGTACGCATCGCAGAACCTCATCCCGGTGACGCTCGAACTCGGAGGCAAGAGCCCGAACGTGTTCTTCGAAGATGTCGCCCGCTCGACGAAAGACCCGTTCTACGACAAGGCGCTCGAGGGGTTCACGATGTTCGCGCTCAATCAGGGCGAGGTCTGCACCTGCCCGTCTCGCGCCCTCATCCAGCGCTCGATCTACGACGGCTTCCTCGCCGACGGCCTGGAGCGGGTGGGCAAGGTCGTGCAGGGCAACCCGCTCGACCCCGCCACCATGATCGGAGCTCAGGCGTCGAACGACCAGCTGGAGAAGATCCTCAGCTACATCGACATCGGGAAGCAGGGCGGTGCGCGGCTGCTGACCGGTGGCGAGCGCGTCGACCTCGGCGGCGATCTCAGCGAGGGCTACTACGTGGCTCCGACCGTGTTCGAGGGCACGAACGACATGCGCATCTTCCAGGAGGAGATCTTCGGCCCGGTGCTGTCGGTCACCTCGTTCGACGGCTTCGACGACGCGATCTCGATCGCCAACGACACCCTGTACGGACTGGGCGCCGGGGTGTGGAGCCGCAGCGGCGACACGGCCTACCGCGCGGGACGGGCGATCGAGGCCGGACGGGTGTGGACCAACACGTATCACCAGTACCCGGCGCATGCGGCATTCGGCGGATACAAGCAGTCCGGCGTCGGACGGGAGAACCACAAGATGATGCTCGACCACTACCAGCAGACGAAGAACCTCCTGGTCTCGTACGCCGAAGGCCCGATGGGCTTCTTCTGAGTCACCTCTCCGGGCGGGCGCACGAGCGTCCGCCCGGACATATTCTCTGAAGGGAATGAACCGTGATCGGCGACGAGACCGTGGAACGCGTGGCCGTGACGGAAGCAGCGGCATCGCTCGTGCGCGACCTCACGGCCCAGCACGGACCCCTCATGTTCCACCAGTCCGGCGGCTGCTGCGACGGCTCATCACCCATGTGCTACCCGGTCGGCATGTTCATCACCGGGCAGGGCGACGTACTTCTCGGGGCGCTCGACGTCGGCCTGGAGCGGCCCGTCGAGGTGTACATGTCGGAATCGCAGTTCGAGTACTGGAAGTACACGCACCTGACGATCGACGTCGTGCCCGGCCGCGGTGCGGGTTTCAGCGTCGAGGGCCCCACCGGCATGCGGTTCCTGATCCGCTCCCGGATGCTCTGACCTACTCCGGTCGCGATATGACAGCCGAATCGGCGAATCCAGCTGTCATATCGCGACGGGAGCGGCACTCAGCGCGGCAGCCGCGGAACAGCGTCGACGAGTGCCCGCGTGTAGGGGTCCTGTGGAGCGTGCAGCACGTCGGACGTGGCGCCCTGCTCCACCACGCGGCCGTCCTTCAAGACCACCGTCCGGTCGCAGGCCGAGGCGATCGCGGTGAGGTCGTGCGACACCATCACGAGCGAGAGGCCGTTCTCGCGGCGCAGTCGATCGAGCAGTTCGAGCACCTGCACGCGAGTGGTCACATCGAGCGCGCTGACCGGTTCGTCGGCGAGCAGTACCCGGGGGCGGGAGACCACGGCTCGGGCGATCGCGATGCGCTGACGCTGGCCTCCCGAGAACTCGTGCGGGTAGCGGCGTGCGGTGTCGGCAGGAAGCCCGACCGCGTCGAGGGCCTCAGAGATGCGGCGCTGGGCATCCGCACCGGACGCCAGCCCCAGCGACCGCAGCGGTTCGCCGACGATGCGGTCGATGCGCTGTCGGGGGTCGAGCGAGGAGTACGGGTCCTGGAAGATCGGTTGCACGCTCGCGCGGAAGCGACGCATCTGGGCGCGGTCGCGCGGGTTCAGGGCGGTGCCCTCGAACAGCACCTGCCCGCCGAGCGGGGTGGCGAGCCCGAGCAGCAGTCGTAGGATCGTGGACTTTCCCGCACCCGACTCACCGACCAGGCCGAGCGAGTCGCCTTCATCGATGCTCAGAGAGACGTCGTCGAGCACGCGACGGGATCCGTAGGCGAAGCCGGCGCCGTGCAGTTCGAGGAGCGTCATCGTCCGCCCTCCTCGGCGTCGAGGAATGCGTCCAGAGCCCGGGCGCTGTCGACCAGCATCCGCGTGTACGGCTCGGCCGGCTCGTGCAGCACCTGCGCGACCGTACCCGATTCGACCACGAGGCCGTCGCGCAGCACGACGATGCGTTCGACCATGCGAGACACCACGGCCAGATCGTGGCTGATGAACAGCAGCGCCATGCCGCGCTCGTCGACGAGGCGTTCGAGCAGCGTGAGCACGCCGTCCTGCACGGTCACATCCAGCGCGGTGGTCGGCTCGTCGGCGATGAGCAGCTGCGGGCGCGCGGCCAGGGCGATGGCGATGGCCACACGCTGACGCTGACCGCCGGAGAGCTCGTGCGGGTAGGAGCGGGCGATGCGGGTGTCGGTCAGGGCGACCTCGCCGAGCGCGGTGGCGACGGCCTTCGCGAGCTCACCGCCACGCAGCCCGAGATGGCGTCGCAAGGGCTCCGCGATCTGACGCCCCACCCGCATCAGCGGATCGAGCGCGGTGAGGGGCTCCTGGAACACGATCTGAGCGACGGGACCGCGCAGCGGTCGCAGCTCCGCATCCCGCGCGCCGACGACCTGGTGCCCGCCGAGCAGCACCGAGCCCGATGCGCTGAGGGCGTCAGGGAGCAGGCCGGTCACCGCGAGCGAGGTCAGCGACTTGCCCGAGCCGGACTCGCCGATCAGCCCCAGGCGCTCACCCGCCGCGAGCGAGAACGACAAATCGCGCACGAGGGTTCCGGCGCCCGAGCGGACTGTGAGGCCCGTGACGTCGAGAATACTCATCGACTCCTCCGGCGGGTCGGGTCGGCGAGGTCGCGCAGACCGTCGGCGAGGAAGTTCACACCGAGCACCAGCGCGATGATCGCGATACCGGGAGCGATGGCACCCACCGGGGCGACGAGGACGGTGCCCTGCGCTTCTTGCAGCATCCGTCCCCACGATGCGTTGGGCGGCGGGGCACCGAGGCCCAGGTACGACAGGCTCGCCTCGGCGAGCACCGCGGCGCCGAACTGCAGCGCGAGACTCACGGCGAGGGTGGGAGCGATGTTGGGCAGTACGTGCTGGAACACGATGCCGAGCACCCCGGTACCGCTCGTGCGCGCGGCGGTGATGTACTGCTCCTGCAGCACGCGGCGCGCCAGGATGCGGGTGAGGCGGGCGACGACCGCCGACATCGCGAGTCCGATCGCGAGCACCGCCGACCACAGCGACGCGCCCTGCACGGCGACGACCAGCATCGCGAGCAGCAGCACGGGGAAGGCGATCACGACGTCGAGTCCCGCCGAGAGCGTGTCGTCGACCCAGGGGCGGGCGAAGGCGGCGATCAGCCCGATGATCGTGCCGAGGAGTGCGGCGATCGCGACGGCACAGGTGCCGACGATGAGGGCGATGCGTGCGCCCCACATCAGCTGCGAGAACAGGTCGCGTCCGAGCCGGTCGGTGCCGAGCAGGTGCAGCGCGCTGGGCCCTTCGAGGCGGCCGCCACTGGTGTCGGCGAGCGGATAGGGCAGCCAGAACAGCGACACCAGAGCAATCAGCACGATGAGACCCGTGAGCACGATGCCGATCAGCAGCGTCGCCTTCGGACGTCGCCGCACGGGTACGGATGCGGTGACCAGCTGTTCGGCGACGCGGCTCATCGGTTCCCCGAGACGCTCGTGCGCAGGCGCGGATCGATCAGGCGCTGCACGATGTCGGCGGCGAACCCGACCAGCAGCACGAAGAGGGTGCTGACGACGAGGACACCCTGGATCACCTGGAAGTCATGCTGCTCGATGGCCGACAGCAGCAGGCTTCCGAGTCCGGGCAGCGTGAAGACGCTCTCGACGACCACCGCGCCCAGCAGGGTGGTCGACAGCTCGATGCCGAGCACCGCGACGACCGGCACCGCGCCGTTGCGCACGCCGTGACGCAGCAGCGCCTCGCCCATGCCGGAACCTCCGGCTCGGGCGGTGCGCAGGTAGTCGCTGCCGAGCACATCGAGGGTGGCCGAGCGCACGTAGCGGCTGAGGGATGCACTCATGACGATCACGATCGTGATCACCGGCAGCGCGAGTGAGCGCAACGCGTCGGCCGGGTCCTCCCAGTCCTTGCGGGGGAAGCCGCCGGAGGGCAGCACGCCCAGTCCGAGCGCGAACACCCAGACCAGCACCACGCCGACCCAGAACACCGGAACCGCGACGCCGAGCTGCGCGAACCCCGACAGCACGATGCCGTACCAGCGGTCGGACTTCACCGCGGCGGTGATGCCGATCACGAGCGAGACGAGCAGCGCGATCGCGAAGGCGATGAGCGTGAGCGGAAGGGTCACGGCAAGGCGATCGGCGATGTCCGGTCCGACCGGACGCGAGCTGAGGAAGGACTCGCCGAGATCGAAGCGCAGCAGTTGGCCCGCCCACGTCGTGAACTGCTGGAGCAGCGGCTGGTCGGAGCCGACCTGGGCTCGCGCGGCCGCGATCTGTTCGGGGGTCGCATTGACCGAGAGCAGGGCATTCGCAGGGTCACCGGGGAGCAGGCGCAGCAACACGAAGATCGCGATCATCGCGACGACGAGCGAGATCGCGAGGAACGCGAGGCGGCGCAGCAGATAGGCGAGCATGGCTTCTCAGGATGACGTGGGGGATGCCGACGCGCGGCATCCCCCACGCACGTCAGGACTTGACGATGTCGTAGGCGAAGAACTGCGAGTTCAGGCCGTTGACGGGGTAGCCGCTGAGGTCGCTGGAGGCGACCACGATCTGCGGGTACAGGTACAACCATACGCTCGCGGCATCAGCGGCGATCTTCTCGTTGACCTGCTTGAGCAGGGCGGTCTGCTCATCCGTCGTGGCTGCCTGCTCGGCGTCGGCGACCCACTTCTGCACGTCGGCGTCGTTGTAGCCCCAATAGAAGTCGGGGTTGCCGTACCAGACCACATCGCGGTCGTTCACGTGCTCCTGCAGCGTCGCCTGGAAGTCCTGCTCCTTGAAGACCTTCGTGTACCACTCGTCGGCGCTGATGGTGTTGATCTCGACCGTGATGCCGACCTCGGCGAGCTGCGACTGCAGGAACTCCGCGACGGCGGGGTGCGGGTCGTAGCTCGGGGTGTCGAGGGTGAAGGTGAACCCGTCGGCGTAGCCCGCCTCGGCGAGGAGCTTCTTCGAGAGGTCCACGTCGTACGGGTTGACCTGCGTGAGGTCCTCGTACCAGGGGTCGGTGGGCGGCACCATCGAGCCGATCAGCGTGCCGTAGTCGCCCCAGATCGATTCGAGGAGCTTCTTCGTGTCGATCGCGGAGTAGATGGCCTTGCGCACGAGGGTGTTGTCGAAGGGAGCGACGCGGTCGTTGAAGGCGAGCAGCTCCTTGGTCGTGGACGTGCCCTCGCTGACGACGTAGTCGTCGGAGTCGAACTGCGTGAGCGAATCGGGGCTCTGCACGCTGGTGATGACGTCGATCTCGCCGGTGACGAGGGCGTTGTTCTCGGCCGTCGCGTCGGTGAAGTACGTGTAGACGACCTCCGCGTTCTTGGCCGGGTCGCCCCAGTAGTCGTCCCAGCGCTCGAGGGTGAGGGTCGAGCCCTTCTTCCACTCGTCGAGCGTGTAGGGGCCGGTGCCGTCTTCGGTGCTCGTGATGTCGCCGGCCTCGTCGTTCACGATCCAGACGTAGCTGAGGTTGTACAGGAACGAGATCGATCGCTGCGAGAGCGTGAACACGACAGTCTTGTCATCGGGGGTCGTGATGTCGGAGATCGTCTTGAAGCTCGACTTGCGGGCGGAGACCGAGTCCTCGGCGGTGACGGCCTCGATGCTCGACTTCACGTCTGCGGAGGTGAGCGGGTCGCCGGAGTGGAAGGTCACGTCGTCGCGCAGCGTGATCGTGTACGTCAGGCCGTCGTCGGACACCTGGGCATCTTCGGCGAGGAGCGGCTCGACCTCGCCGTCGTCGGTCAGCCGGTACAGGCCTTCGTAGACGTTTCCGGTCAGCGCTTCGGTCACGCCCTGGCCGCCGCCCTGGGTGTTGCTGAGGTTGGTGGGCTCGTACAGCGAACCGATGATGATCGTGGCGTCTTCGCTCGCGGTGCCGTCGTCGTTCGCGCCGGACGCGCAGCCGGCCACGAGGGCGAGCGTGGCGACGGCGCCGAGCGCGCCGAGGATGCGGGTTCTTCTCATGAGTACTCCAGGGTGAGCGGGTGCGGCGTCACGCCGCGTAGATGTCGAAGCCGTCGCGGAAAACGACGTTCTTCTCGCCTGCTCGGATAGGCAGGGGGAAGCGGTTGGATGCCGGCGGGAGCGGGCAGTTGTACTGGGCGCTGAAGCCGCAGGGAGGCACGAAAGCGCGGTTGAAGTCGAGGACGACGGAGCCTTCGTCGTCACGCAGCTCGACGAACAGGAAGCGCCCGGATCCGTAGGTCTCCAATCCGTTCGTCTGGTCGCCGAACACGAGCAGCAGCGTGCCGCCGTCGTCGAAGGCGGCGAGGGTGTACTCGTGGCCGTCGAGCTCGAGGCGGATGTCGCCGGGGACGACCAGGTCGCGCGTGCCGCCGTTGTCGCGGATGTGCTCGAACGACACCCTGCGTTCGCCGGAGACCGGGGTGAAGTGTCCTTCGAGCACCCATGCCGGGTCGTACTCGTAGGTGTCGATGCGGTCGAAGGCGCGGATGGCGGGGGAGTCGGCGTCCCAGACGCGCAGTCCGTGCTCGGCCACGCCGGTCTCGATGTTCGTGCGCTCGATCGGCGTCACGGTGACCGTGTCGGCCGCGGCGCGCTGTTCGGCGTCGAGGTCGGGGCGCTCCCCGGTCCAACGGGTCTCGACCAGGGCGAGGTTGCCGGTCGCGGACGTGACGGCGGTGCGGCGCTCGGCCTGCCAGTGGGTGTGATCTTCGCGTTCAGACATCACTTTCAATTCTCTTGCATGCAGAACGCGGTGGGGTCGGGCACGTCACTCGGGGTAACGCGGGTGTGGTCGCGGGAGATGCCCAGTGTACGGAGATCCGCCGTACACTGATCCCATGACCGCATCTGCATCTCCGCTCAAGAGCGCCCGGCTGGAATTCCGCGTCACGGCGGATCAGAAAGCGGCGATCGAGGAAGCGGCCGCGATCGAGGGTCGCACGGTGACGGACTTCTCCGCGTCTGCGCTCGTGGAGCGCGCGCAGGAGGTCATCGAGCGCGAACGCCGATTGCAGGTCGACGCTGTACGGTTCGAGGCCTTCATCGAAGTCATGGAGCGTCCTGCGCGTTCCATCGATGGTCTGCGCGAACTGCTGCGACGCGAAACCGTCTTCGTTGACTGACTTCCTGACTCCGCGACCACTCGCTGCCGGTGACCGGCTGTCGGAATTCCGTTGCGGCGAGGAGAGCCTCGATATCTGGCTGCGGGGCCGGGCGCGCTCGAACGAGAAGCGCGGGGCATCGCGCACAATGGTCTCCGCTACGCGGGAAGGGAGAGTGGCTGGCTACTACTGCCTGTCTTCCAGTGCCATCGACCGCGCAGGCGGACCGCCGCCACTCGCCGCAGGTATGCCCGCGTCGATCCCCATCGTGCTGCTCGGGCGTCTGGCGGTAGACCTCGAGTATGCGGGCCGCGGGCTCGGCTCCTCGCTTCTGCAACACGCGACCATGCGGGCGCTCGAGGCCGCGGAGGCGATCGGCGTACGGGCGATCCTCGTGCACGCGATCAACGACGAGATCGTGCCGTTCTACGAGAGATTCGGCTTCACGACATTCCCGGAGGCCCGGCGCACGCTCTTCCTCCCTGTCAAGGACGCGCGCGCGACCCTGGCCATCTGAGGCGAGTGGAGAGACCTCACCCGTTGAGGCGCTCGGTGAGATGCACCGTCACCTCGTCGCCGTCGCTCTTGCCGATGCGCTTGCGGATCGCGGCCGCGATCGGGAGCTTGTGCGTCCCGTCGCCGAGCGCCATGAAAGCTCCCCGGAAAGGCTCGCCGTCGACGGTGCCGGCGACCTTCACGAGTCCGCGCGTGCCGAAGATCGTCGCGGAGTCGCCGAGTTGCACGCAGGTCCAGGTATCGCCTTCGCGAACCTTTCCGAGGGTGGCGGTGAACGTGATGTCGAGTGGCGTGGGCATGGCAGTCTCCTTCTGGATCAGAGGAACGATCCGACGATCGCCCCGATGATGACGAGTTTGAGGGTCCAATCGAGCAGGTGGATGCCCGCCGCAGAGGGTGCGGTGCCCTCGTGTACGACACCGCCCATGAGCAGGGTGAGGGGGAGCGCGCTCAAAGCCAGCCCGAGGAGGGCCCCGGTGCCGATGCCGTGCCACCCGGCCGCGAGCATCAGACCGGCCACGAGGCACGAGGCGATGAGGCTGCGAAGCACGACGGATGCCATCTGCGCGACGACCGGAAGGCCCGGTCGGGGTGTGCTCGTCCGTGAGATGGCGGCCGAGACCGGGGGCAGGGCGTACAGCGCGGCGCTCGCGATGAACAATGCCAGCGTGGCGAGGGCGACGGCCAGAATGATCATGTCGACTCCTTTAGTACTTGCTGGTACTCAAAGTAGATCCGCAGCGCGGAACTGTCAAGTACTAAACTCTCAGGCGTGACTACGACGCCGCGAACCCCAGGGCGCCCCGCCGGTCTCACCGGTGATGCCCTGCTCGACACCGCCCGCGATGTCTTCCTCGAATTCGGGTACGCCGGGGCGTCCATGGACGAGGTGGCGAGGCGAGCGCGCATCTCGAAGGCGTCGCTGTACCGGGAGCACGACTCGAAGTCCGCTCTGTACGCGGCTGTCGTACGACACTGGGCGCTCGCGGGGCGAGACGCCATGCGACCCGCTCTCGAAGCGCTGAAGGCGAACCCCGACATCCGGGCGGGGCTCGTGACGCTCGGTGAGACCATGCGCGCCGGAATGCTGAGCGCTCCGGTCATGGCGATGCGTCGCCTCGTGGTCGCTGAGGCCCCCGCTCATCCCGAGGTCGCGCGAGATTACCTGGCGCAGAGCTGGGACACCAACATCCGCAATCTCGCTGAGGCGATGACCGAACTCTCCGATACGCACGGACTGGTCGTCGACGATGCGGAAGCCCTCGCGAGCGAGTTCACCTGGCTGGTCGTCGGTGCGCCGCTGAACGCCGGGCTTCTCGGTGGGGAGGGCGCTGCGCAGCCGGTGACCAGGGCCGTCGACCTGTTCTTGACCGCCTACGATCGTCGCTAGCTCGGAGCCAGGTACGTCGAGTCTCAGTCGCAACATATTGCAACCTCTGCCGGTATACCATTTGGGCATACGCCCAGCAGCGTCAGTCCCCAGCTGACCGTGGGCGGGGCGGCTCAGCCGTCATGCGGAGGGAGAGCGGATCTCTTTTCGATCCCGAGGGGGGATGGGGTGGGAGCTCGGTCCCCAGCCGGCACCCACCCCCACACTCGGGCTCTCCGCCACCGCCGCTCCGGCGCGATAGCTCAGTTCAGTCTGCTCAGGATCCAGAACCCGACGATCGCGACCAGGACGATGAAGGGTATCCACGTCCCTCCCCGCTTCAGGCGACGACCCTGCGGTGCGACGCCTGGTGGTGGGGTGAGCATGCCCGCAGGCGGGGCGAACGGGAGTGCGGGCGTCGACGGCAGCGCCGTGGCCGCTGTCTCGGCCGCGAGGCGTTCGTCGCGCCACCGCGCCCACTGATCGAACTTCGTCAGCAGTGCTCCGACGGTGCCGAACAACCAGGCCCAGGTGGCGGGGTCGAGGGTCGCGACCTTGCGCTGCGTGTACAGGAACAGCCAGTCGTCGACGATCTCCACGTCGAGCTCTGCGGCGTTGTCGATGAACCGCGCCATGATGTCGGGCGTGAACAGGTACAACGCATCGCGTTCGTATCCGCGGGGGCAGTAGAGCGTGAAGTGCTCGTCGAAGTCGCCTTCGAGCGACAGCCGTTGGCTCTTCTGGAACGACGCCGGCAGATTCGATCCGAATCCGTTGTTGCCCTTGGCGTCGAGCACGATGTTGGGCAGCGGCACATCGAGCTTCACGGCCACGTACCCCCAGCGATAGGTCGTGGAGTTCTTCCCCGACTGCACCGTGTACTGGTAGTTGCCGAACTCGACGAATCGCGGCCTGGCGCCCCTGATCAGATCGGTCGCCTGCCGTGCGCGCCCCAGGTGGAAGATCATGCCGGGCAGGGGCGGGTCGGCGACCTTCGGCTCATAGGTCATGCCGTTCGCCTCGGCGAAGCCGTGCAGCCGGTACCGCCGCACCCGCGCGTTGCGGACGCTCATCCAGATCATCACCCCGACCGCGGCCAGGAGCAGCGCGATCAGCACGAGGGGGATCGCCGCGGCGGCGGGAGACTCGCCGAACGACGCCAGGCTCAGCACCACGCCGACGAGGGTCGGGATCAGGACGACCGCGGCGATCGCGATGGCGACGATCCCGATGATCGTGGAGGCCGAAGGTCCCCCGGTGGGTCGGGAACGGAGCTCGGCCGCGAAGGCACGCACCTTCGCGGGATCGACGGGGTCGGTGAGGGGGCGGGCGTCGAAGCTCATCGGCGGGCGCTCAGCTGTTCACCGTGTCGGCGCCCCAGGTGAGGTCGGCGCCTTCCGGGATGGGGAGGGCTTCCAGCCGCTCGTCTGCGCAGAGCGCCTCGACCAGTGCGGGGGAGCCGGCCACGATCGTGGAGTCGAAGTCGACCTCGCTGACCATGACCCAGGAGCGGTCCTCCGGCCACAGCAGGCTCGGGCTCTGCGCCGAGGGCGGGAACCCGTGCTCCTCGGCAGGGCGATCACGCCACGGCACCTGCAGCACCCACTCCGGATCGGCGAAAGCGCGAGGGGGTGCGGAGAACAGCACGTGGTCGCGGCCGGGCAGTGCGAACCTCGGGCCTTCGGAGATCTCCCTCGACAGGATGCCCTCCTGCCAGGTGGGCCTGCGGAAGACGTTGTTGAACGGGTCGCGTGCGCTGCGGTCGAGCATCGCCTGATGGTTCGGGTCGTCCGAGAACGTCAGGAAGGATCGTGAGGGGGTGATCCCGAAGAAACCGAGCAGTCCCCCTCGTCCCTCCCACAGCGCGGCGAACCCGGAGTCGGGGGTCTTGGTGTGGTCCACGAGGTGAGCGGCGATGGTCGCCAGGAGGTGCGGATCGAGTTCTCCCTCCATCGGGGCCGTGAACTCGCGACCGTCGGGAGCGATCCGCGCGCCCCAATCCTCCTCGGGCGGGGTGCGCACGATCCGCTGCCACTGCGCGAGCGGATGCAGGACCGTGCCGAAGACCGCGGCGGTCTGCGCCCAGGAGACCGGCTCGTCGACGAACTCAGCCATGAGTGCGCGCTGCGCGGGCTCGGGCATGCGCACCAGCTCGTCGGCCGTCGGGATCGTCCGACCGCGCAGCGACCGGGCGATGGCCGGATGGAAGATGCGTGCGTACGCGGGGAATCCGCGGGGCACCGTCCCGTGCATGGTCTCGTAGTCTGCGTCGAGCCGCTCGCGCAGCCACGCTCCCGCCGAGGGATTGGACATCCACTCCATGCCCCCACGCTACCCGCCACATCGTTCTACGCGCGGTCGGCGGTTGCTGCGCAGATCTGACGCGGTGCTCTCCAGGGCCGGGCACTACGGTAGGAACCGCGTCACGCGAGCCGACGGTGGTGGGGGAGGGTCCGAATGCTGAATCAGGCCGAAGCGGTGCCCGGTGAGCGGGTCTTCCATCGGAATCCGCTCCGCTCGGCAGTGGGAGCGGTCGTGCTCTCGGCAGTGCTCTCCGCGGCGACGCTCTTCCTGCTCCCGAGGTTCCTGCCGGGCACCATGAAGATCTCGACCCGCGGCGTCGTGGTGCTCGTGGTCGCGATCGCGCTGACCGTGGCCGTGTTCGCCGGATTCTTCTGGTTCCGCAACATCCGGATCGTGGTGCGCCCCCATGAGGTCGAGATCGGCAAGCCCGGCAGCCGTGAGACGTTCGCGAGGGCGACGACGGCCTTCCGCTCGAAGATCACAGAGCACCGCACGAACGGACTGCCCAGCGGAACGACGCGCGCCCTGGTCGTGCACACCGGTGACCGCGAGATCACGATCGAGCTGCCCGGCTACACGCGGCCGCTTTTCAACGAGCTGATGGCGACGCTCAACCCGATCGCGCAGCCGGTGTTCGATGACCCTGTCGCGGCCGCGAGGGCCGGAGCGCAGCTTCCGACGCAGTTCACGGTCGACGCCACGGGGGAGCGGCGCCTGGCTTCGCGCATCACGATCGCCGCGGTCGTGTTCCTCGTCATCGCCGTCGGCGTCGGATTGCTCGTGCTGGTGCCGGGCTTCGTCGAGGGCGAGCTCTCGGCGCTGATCCTCCTCGCACCGTTCGCCGCGGTCGCGGCCATCGGATTCGGATTCGGGGCTGTGCAGCGCCGACGCCTCGTGCGGTCGATCCCCGCCCTCGTGTCGATCGACACCCACGGCATCCGCATCGATGGCGTGGACAACCCGTACACGTAGCTCAGCCGCATCTGGCTGACCCCGCCGGCCTATCCGGTCAAGCGCCTGCGACTCGCACGCGCCGGAGGCAAGACGACCACCCACCTGCTCGCCTCCTCTCGTGTGGGGATCACACCCGACTACGGCGACCTCCTGCTCGCCGTACGTGCGAGGACGGCGCACCTGCCGGGCCTCCTCTCCCTGGATCTCGAATGACAGGGCAGGGAGGGCACGACCCCGAGTACCCGATCGGCACGGAACGACTGCTCCTGCGTCCGATCGCCGCGTCCGATGCCGTCGCGATGCACCTCTACAAGTCGGATCCGGATGCCGTGCGGTATGTGCCGTATGCACCGTTGACGCTCGCCGATGTCGAGCAGCGCATCGCGACGACCTGGTCGAACACGCACTTCGCGAAGGAGGGCGACGCCGTGTCCCTCGCCGTCGAAGAGCGCGAGTCCGGTGCCCTGGTCGGCGACGTGGTGCTGTTCTGGCGCAGCGAGACCGACCGATCCGGCGAGGTCGGGTACATCTTCGACCCGCGGGTCGGCGGCCGTGGTTATGCGACGGAGGCCGTCGAGGCACTGCTCGCGCTCGGATTCGACGGACTGGGTCTGCACCGGATCGTCGCGCGAATCGACGAGCGCAACACGTCATCGGCTCGCGTCGCCGAGAGGCTCGGCTTCCGGCGTGAGGCGCGGCTGGTCGAGAGCGAGTGGTTCAAGGACGAATGGACGACGCTGCTGGTCTATGCGCTCCTCGAGGACGAGTGGCGCTCGCGCAGCGCTCCCCTGAGGTGATCGAGGGCGGCGGGGATCGGTGATCGCACGCCGCCCTCGATCAGGTTCGGCTACTGCTTGAGCATCGCCACGGCGAGCTTGTGCTTGTCGTCGATCAGGTGGGAGTGGTCGTCGTCTCCGAGGTCGATGCGCACCCAGTGCAGGGTTCCGGTGAAAGCGTTGCCCACCGCCTGGTAGTCGGGCGATACCGGTGAAGCCAGGTCGCAGCCGACGTCGACGGTCTCGTCGAAGGTGAATTGGAACGGGATCGTCTTGTGCACGCGACCCTCGCCGATCTTGTCGTCGCCGACGTAGAGCGAGACCGTGCCGCCCTTGGCGAGACCACCGCCGTCGTAAGCGAAGTGGGCCCGTACCTCCTGCTCACCGACCGGAATCTCGGTGTCGGAGCGAATGATGTCGACGTCGATGCCGAGCAGGTTGTAGGCGAACGCGAGGCGTCCGTCCTTCGTATAGAACGACCAGCCGCCGTACGCCCCTCCCTGCGCGATGAGCACGCCGTCCACACCGGAATCGGGCACCGACACCTGTGCGGTCACCGTCCAGGACTTGTTCTTGATGTTGATGGTGGTGTTCTCGCTGAGGCGCTTCATGCCGGGGTAGAACTTCTGGGTGCTGCTGAGCGAGAGGACCGGCCGGCCAGCGAGGTCGGGGTTGAACCGCTCGGCGGTGCGGATGTCGAGGGGAAGCACGTTGAACCGGGCCGCCTGGATGAGGAACAGCTGTTGCAGGTGGGCGAGCTTCTCCGGCTCCTGCTCGGCGAGGTCGTGGGACTGGGTCCAATCCTCGTCGACGTTGTAGAGCTCCCAGCGATCGTCGTCGAGACCGTGGTCGGAGCCGAGCCAGGGATCCTTGTGCTTCGCGACCGCCGTCCAGCCCTTGTGATAGATCGCGCGATTTCCGACCATCTCGAAGTACTGCGTCACGTGGCGTTCCTCTGCCGTGGCATCCGTGAAGGTGTAGTTCATCGCCGTGCCCTCGTAGGGGCGCTGGGTCACCCCGTTGACGCTCGTCGGCTCGGGGATGCCGGCGGCCTCGAGCACGGTCGGTGCGACATCGATGACGTGCGAGAACTGGTTGCGGATGCCGCCCTTCTCCACACCTCCGTTCGGCCAGCTGACGATCGTGCCGTTGCGGGTGCCGCCCCAGTGGCTCGCGACTTGCTTGGTCCACTGGTACGGCGTGTCCATGGCGTGCGCCCAACCCACCGCGTAGTGGTTGTACGAGCTCGGGGTGCCGATGTCGTCGATGTGGTCGGCCACGTACTGCTCGGTCTCGATGTCGTTCATGTGGTTGATCGTGAAGCCCTCGTTCGTCGTGCCGTGCATCGACCCCTCGGCACTCGCGCCGTTGTCGCCGATGATCACGTAGACGAGGGTGTCGTCGAGGATGCCGAGGTCTTCGTAGGCGTCGAGCAGGCGGCCGACGTGGTGGTCGGCGTAGGCGAGGAACCCGGCGTAGACCTCCATCTGACGTGCGAGAGCGGGCTTGATGAGGTCGCTCATCTCGTCCCACGAGGGGATGCCGGGGCTCCGCTCGGTGAGCACGGCATCGGCCGGGATCACGCCGAGCTCGAGCTGGCGGGCGAAGGTCTCCTTGCGGATCTCGTCCCATCCCTGGTCGAACTGCCCCTTGTACTTGTCCGCCCACTCGGCGGGCACATGGTGCGGGGCGTGCGTCGCGCCCGGTGCGAAGTAGGTGAAGGCGGGCACGTCGGGGGCGAGCATCTTCTGCTCCCGCGTCCAGGCGATCGCCTTGTCGGTCATGTCACCCATGAAGTGATAGCCCTGCTCGGGTGTGCCCCACGGCTCGACGGGTGTCGTGTTCTCGTAGATCGCCGGGTACCACTGGTTGGTCTCGCCGCCGATGAAACCGTAGAAGTACTCGAAGCCGTTGCCGGGGGTGGGCCATCCGTCGAACGGACCGATCGCGCTCGCCTGCCACACCGGGACCTCGTGGCACTTGCCGAACTGGGCGGTGTTGTAACCGTTGAGCTTGAGCGTCTCGGCGAGCGGAGCGCAGCTGTTCGGACGCAGCGAGTTGTACCCGGGGGCCGACGTCGCGATCTCGGTGATGCCGCCCATGCCGACCGTGTGGTGGTTGCGTCCGCTGAGCAGAGCGGCACGGGTCGGCGAGCACAGGGCCGTGGTGTGGAAGCGGGTGTACTTCAGCCCTGCAGCCGCCACGCGCTCGAAGTTCGGGGTGTGGATCGGGCCGCCGAAAGCGCTGGATGCGCCGAAGCCGACGTCGTCGATGAGCACCACGAGCACGTTCGGAGCTCCCGCAGGTGGGCGCACGGGAGTGATCGGCGGGAACGACGTGTCCGGGTCGGTCGCGTCGTAGGTGACCGTGCCCGTGTAGGCCAGGTCGGGGATCGGAAGACTGGAACGCTGGGGCTCGGACATGCTCACTCCTACGGCTCTCAGCGAGCAGAGCAGCCCGCTTCGCGCTCAGCCTAAGCAGGGCGGTGCGGGGTGTCACTACCCCGGGCGGGTGACTTTGCGGGTGAGTTCCGACGGGCATAATCAAGGGTGTGACTGCGACTGCAACCCTTCCCTCCCTCGACGGCCGCCGATTCCGGATGGTGTCGTCCACGACCTCGGCGGTCGACCCGGAATCCCCGAGCATCTTCGAGTACTTCGAACGCGACGGCGCGATCTGGGGCGGGTACGAGGGCGACACGGTCACCTTCGGCAAGTTCGTCGGCACCCGCACGGGCGACACGATCTGGGTGTCGTTCGTCCATGTGCTCAAGAGCGACGGCACGGTCGTGACCGGCGACGGCGAGAGTGAACTGGAGCTGACCGTCGACGGCGGCATCCGTCTCGTCGAGCACTACGAGATGCACGGTCTGCCGCAGCTGAGCGTGTGCGAGGAGATCTCGGCCTGACGCGGGTCAGCGCGGCGGAAGCGTGTCGCGCCCCGGCGAGGCGGGCGTCCACCGCGTCATGCCCAGTGGTGCGGTGACGCTGCTCCGTTCCGGAAGGTCGCCCGGCAGCAGGTAGGGGCGGCGGATCACCTCGTCGAGCACGACGACGCTGACCACCGTACGCACCTCGGGCAGCTGGGCGATCACCCCGGTGGAGAACTCGTGCACGCCGCTGACATCGACGGCCCGGATGAGGAGCATCGCATCGTGCTCGCCCGTCGTGATGGCGCACCATTCGACGTCCGGCATCTCCGTCACGCGTTCGCGGAACGACGCCCACGCCTGCGGCATCACCGTGACGAACACGAGCGCCCCGATCGACAGCCCGGCCTTCGCCTGATCCACGCGGGCACTGAAGCCGGTGATCACCCCGTCGTGCACGAGCGACTCGACGCGGGTGTAGGCGTTCGCGCGAGAGATGCCGACCTTGTCGGCGAGGGCGGCGATCGAGACACGACCGTTATCACGGAGCACTTCGAGGATTCTGTACGCCGTCTCGTCCAAGGGCGCGGCACTTCGTCCAGAAAGCTTCGACTCTTCCGCATGCTTGCTGGACATATTGTTACCCACAATCGAGGTTCTGGACAGAGCGTGCCGAGGTGACCCGCTCTTGCTGGACACATCGTCGCATATGATGCGAATCTGATCCACGGTCGTCCACATCGGTGGCGGCTCACCCGAATGTACTCCTCGCCCTTGGAGGCCCTCATGTCGTCACGCCGTATCACGCCGGTCATCGCGCTCGGAGCCGTCGCGCTCCTCGCGCTCGCAGGTTGCTCGGGAGGGAACTCGGCGAACAACGGCGGGTCTTCCGGGAGCTCCGACTCCCTCGTCATCGACACCGCGTTCTCGATCGAGACCACCGACCCGGGTCACACCTACGACCCGACCGGCAACATGATCGCCAAGGCGCTCTACGAGACCCTCGTCGACTTCGAGGGCTCCGACGTCTCCACCCCGGTTCCGGGCCTCGCGTCGTGGGAGCAGAACGACGAGGCGACCGAGTTCACCTTCACCCTCGAGGGTGACCGCGTCTTCTCCGACGGTTCGCCCATCGAGGCGAAGGACGTCGTGTTCTCGCTGCAGCGCATCCAGGGCATGGAAGACGCCAAGCCCAACTTCCTCCTCGGCGGCCTGACCATCACCGAGGTCGACGACAAGACGATCCAGTTCACGTCCGAGACCCCGCTGCTGCAGCTGCCCGCGATCCTCGCGAACCCGGCACTCGGCATCGTCAACTCCGATGTCGTGATCGAGAACGGCGGCGCGACCGACGGCACCGACTCGGCGCAGAAGTTCCTCGACGGCGCATCCGCCGGCTCCGGACCGTTCGTGCTCGACACCCTCGACCTCAGCTCGCAGGTCGTGCTCACCAAGAACGACGAGTACAACGGCGACGAGGCGACGGACTACAAGCGCGTCGTCGTGCGCAACGTCTCCGAGAGCGCGACGCAGCTCGCCAACCTCAAGGGCGGCGACTCGATGGTCGCGATGGACCTGAACGGCGACCAGGTCGCCGGTCTCGGCGACGACATCACCGTCGACTCCGTTCCTTCCGGTCAGACCATCTTCCTGCTGCTGAACCAGGGTGCCGCCGGCGGCGACCTGGCGAACGTCAAGATCGCCGAGGCGATCCGCTACGCACTCGACTACGACGCACTGCTGGAGCTGGCCGGTGCCGGCTCCGTCCAGGCGACCGGGGTCATCCCTCCCGGGTTCGAGGGCGCGCTCGACAGCGGTGTGAAGCAGGACCTCACCAAGGCCAAGGCCGCACTCGCCGAGGCCGGATACACGGGGCAGACGCTCAAGCTGCAGTTCCCGAACGACTACCCGGTCGGCGGCGTGGAGTTCACCCCCCTCGCCGAGCGCGTGCAGGCCCAGCTCGAAGACGCCGGCATCACGGTCGACCTCGCCCCCGCGCCGTTCGCGACCGAGCTCGACGCCTACGTCAACGGCACCGAGGGCTTCGGCCTGTGGTTCTGGGGCCCGGACTACGCCGACTCGGCGAACTTCCTGCCCTTCGCTCCGGGTCTGAAGGTCGGCCTCCGTGCCGGCTGGGCGGCCGAGGCCAACCCGGAGATCGCGGGCATCGCCGCCGGTGCTGCCGCAGCGACCGACTCCGAGCAGCGCACGTCCGCGTTCACCGCGTTCGCCGAGGCGATGCAGGCCGAGGGTCCCTTCGTCCCGCTCATCGTCCCCGGTCGCAACATCTCGTCTGCCGACAGCGTGAAGGGCGCCGTGTACAACTCCGTGTGGGAGATGGACATCGCCGAGATCACGCCCGCCGGCTGATCGGACGACTCATGACGACAGTGGCCGTGCAGAGGCAGGCGCAGCGGCGCCGCTCGCCTCTCGTCGGGTACCTGCTGCGGCGGGCCGGCACCTCCCTGCTCCTGCTGGTGGGCGTGACGATCGTCACCTTCGCGCTCACCAACCTGGTGCCGGGAGACCCGGTCTCGGCAGCGCTCGGTGAGGGCGCGTCGCAGAACCCCGCGACGCGCGAGGCGTTCATCAAGGCGAACGGACTCGACCAGCCACTGTTCGTGCAGTACTTCATCTATATGGGGAACCTCCTGCGCGGAGACCTCGGCACGTCGCTGGTGACCGGACGCCCGGTCACCAGCGACCTCGCCACCGCCGTTCCCGCGACGATCGAGATCGCGATCGGGGCGATCATCGTCAGCCTCGCCGTCAGCATCGTGCTCGGCACTCTTGCGGCCTACCGCCGCGGACTCGTCACCGACCAGGTCATCCGCGTCGTGACGCTCGTCGGCCTCAGCGTCCCGACCTTCTGGCTGGCGCTCGTCAGCTTCTACGTGTTCTTCCTCGAGCTGCGCATCGCGCCGGGCTCCGGCCGCATCTCGCCGTCGATCACGCCACCCCCGCGCGTGACCGGGCTCTACACGGTCGACTACCTCTTGAACGGCGACGCGGTCGGCTTCTTCGATGCCCTTGCGCACCTCGCCCTCCCGGTCATGGTGCTCTCGCTCGTGACCATCGGCCTGCTGACCCGCTTCATCCGCACCTCGGTGCTCGAGGTGCTCGGCAGCGACTACGTGCGAGCCGCCCGCGCCAAGGGACTCCCGGCCATGCGCGTCATCCTCGACTACGTGCTGCGCGGAGCCTCGCTGCCGATCCTCACGGTTGTCGGCGTCGCATTCGGTGCCCTGCTCTCCGGCACGGTGCTCGTCGAGTCGGTCTTCGCGTGGCCGGGCCTGGGAACCTACGCCTACAACTCCGCCGCGAACCTCGACCTGCCCGGCATCATGGGCGTCGGTCTCGTGGTCGGCGTCATCTACCTCCTCATCAACTTCATCGTCGACCTGCTCTACGGCGTGCTCGACCCGAGAGTGAGGATCGCATGAGCCGCATCGCTGCAGCGACCCCTGCCGGACGCTTCCGTTTCCGCTGGCCGCGTGCCTGGCGCACCCCGCTCGGCATCATCGGCACCGTGATCGCCGGTGCGTGGATCATCGTCGCCTTCACCGCGCAGTGGTGGGTGCCGTACCCGCCGAACGCGCAGGTGCTCCCTCGACTGCAGGCGCCGGGCATCGACACGCTTCTCGGCACCGACGGCAACGGCCGCGACATCTTCTCGCGTCTGATGACCGGTGCGACCGTGAGCCTGCCGCTCGCGCTCATGCTCGTGATCGCGGCCATGATCATCGGCACGCTCATCGGCGCGCTCGCCGGATACTTCGGCGGCTGGGTCGACGAGACCCTCATGCGCATCACCGATCTGTTCATGGCGTTCCCGACCGTGATCCTCGCGATGGTGGTGGCCGCCTCCCTCGGGCCGTCGCTGTTCAACGCCGTGATCGCGGCGATCGTGGTGTCGTGGCCGCAGTACTCCCGCGTCACCCGCAGCATCGTGCTGGGCCTGCGCGGGCAGAACTACGTGATCGCCGGTCGCCTGCTCGGCCACTCGCCGGCTCGCACGCTGTTCGTCGACATCCTCCCGAACATCGCCGGTCCGGTTCTCGTGCTCGCGACGCTCGACATCGGTGCGGCGATCCTACTCCTCTCGGGACTCTCCTTCCTGGGCCTCGGCGCCCAACCGCCGACGGCCGAGTGGGGGTCGATGATCTCCGGAGCGATGCAGAACTTCGACGCCTGGTGGCTCGGAGTCTTCCCCGGCCTCGCGATCCTCACGGTGGTGCTGGCGTTCAACTTCCTCGGAGATGCGATGCGCGACGTGCTCGACCCGACCGCCGAGATCACGCACGAGAAGGCGGCGGAGCACAAGGCGTCGGCGACGGGAGTGGCCGCATGACCTCGGCGCAGGGAAACTCGTCCCTCAGCATCCGTGACCTGACCATCGACATCGGGCGCCCGCTCGTGAAGGGCGTCTCGCTCGAGCTCGAGGCCGGCCGCATCCACGGCCTCGCCGGGGAGTCCGGTTCCGGCAAGACCCTCACCTCGCTCGCCGTGCTCGGGCTGCTGCCGCGTCAGGCGCGCGTCGGGGGATCGATCCTGCTCGCGGGGGAGGAGCTGGTGGGCCTGAAGCGCCGCTCCCTCAACACGGTGCGTGGTAAGCGGATCGCCATGGTGTTTCAGGATCCGTCGGCGTCGCTGCACCCGCAGCTGCCCGTCGGTCGTCAACTCACCGACCACATGCGCGTGCATCTCGGGCTCAAGGGTGCGGCGGCGCGGGCACGCGCCGTCGAACTGCTCGAGACCGTGCAGGTGCCCAATCCGACGGAGGCGCTGAAACGGTATCCGCACCAGTTCTCCGGCGGCCAGCGTCAGCGCATCGCGATCGCCTGCGCCCTCGCCTGTGACCCCGAGGTGCTGCTGGCGGATGAGCCCACCACCGCGCTCGACGTGACCGTGCAGGCGGGGATCCTCCAGCTGCTGCGAGACCTCGCCGTGGAGCGGAACCTGGCAGTGCTCCTCGTGACGCACGACCTCGGCGTGATGAGCGCGATCGCCGACACGGTGGCCGTGATGAAGGACGGCCGGATCGTGGAGCTCGCCGATCGCGAGACCCTGTTCCGCGATCCGCAGCACGAGTACACGCGCATGCTGCTCGCGGCCCTCCCGGGTTCGCGCATCGATGAGGCACCGGAAGGGCAGGCCGCAGATGAGTGAGGTCGCAGTCCTCGATGCGCAGGACGTGGTCGTGCGCTACCCGGGCAACCCGCCGGTGATCGCCGTGAACGGCGTGTCGATCCGGGTGGCCGCGGGGGAGACCGTCGCGCTCGTCGGTGAGTCCGGCAGCGGCAAGTCCAGCCTCGCCCGTGCCGTGGTCGGCATCGAGAAGATCGCCGCGGGGACCGTGCTCTTCCGGGATGCTCCGGTCGCCCCGCTCGGCATCCGGCGGCGGGGGCTCGCGCTCACCGGCATCCAGATGGTGTTCCAGGACCCGGCGACCTCGCTGAACCCCCGGCGCCGGGTCGGTGACCAGATCGCCGACGGGATCGCCACCGCCAAGGCGCGGGGTGCCGAAGGGTCCACGGTCGAGGAGTGGCTCGAGCGCGTCGGGCTGCCGACGAATGTGAGCACCCGCTTCCCGCACCAGTTCTCGGGCGGGCAGAAGCAGCGCATCGCGATCGCGAGGGCGCTGGCGGCTCGGCCTTCGCTGCTCGTGGCCGATGAGCCGATCTCGGCGCTCGACGCGTCGACCCAGACGAGTGTCGCCGGCCTGATGCGCGACCTGGTGGCCGAGTCCGGCGCGGGCATGCTGTTCATCTCGCACGACCTCGCCGTGGTGCGCCGCATCGCCGACCGCACGTTCGTGATGTTCGGCGGTCGCGTGCTCGAGTCGGGTCCGACGGATCAGCTCTGGGCCGCGCCGAGGCATCCTTATACGCAGGCGCTCCTGGCGGCGATCCCCGAGCCCGACGGCGCCGGGCGCATCCCTGCCGCCCCCACGGTCGACGACCGCACCGTGTGGGCGGAGGTTCCCCCGGTCGCGTACTGACCCGCGGTGCCTCCTGCGAAAACGGAGACGACCCCTCCCTCGGGCGGAGTGTCGAGGTGCGACACTCCGCGCTGAGAAGGGATCGTCTCCGTTTTCGCCGGCGGCCCTGCGGATGCAGCTCCTGCGGATGCAGCTCCTGCGGAAGCAGAGCGCGCGGATGTCAGAGTGGTGCGACGATGTCCTGCTTCACGTCCCACTCGGTGACTTCCTGGATGCTCTCGATCTTCTGGCCCTCGACCTCGGTGGAGGCGTTGGCGGCGAGCACCGCGTAATCGCTCGTGACCTCGAAGACCATCGCGACGCTGGTGCCCTGCGCCTCCGAGGTGCCGGTGAGGAGGAACACGTCCTGGCCCAGACGCGTGCCCTTGCCGGTGACGGTGTACTCGCCGGACAGCGTGTCGGCCACGCCCATCGGGTCGGACGCGTCGACGGCCTTCGCGGCCGTGCTGAGCGTGCTGATCTCCTGGTCGGTCGAGTTCTCGTCGGCGACCTGCCACTCGCCCGTCGCGGACTTGACCCACGCGTCATCGCCGATCACGATGACCGACCCGAACGTGGTGGTGGTCTCGACCGCGTCGTCGGCCGGGTTGTAGCGCGTGGTCGACTCCATGCCCAGGGTCGTCATCTTCGCGGAGAACCCGGCGGTGTCGGTCATGGCGGCCGTGACGCACTCCGCGAGAGTGGCACCGTCGATGGTCGTGCCCTCCTTCAACTCGGGGCAGTCCGCCTGCGGTGCTTCCGCCTCCTGCGAGGCTCCGGCACTGGGCTTCTTCTCGGCGGTCGAGTCCGATCCGCTTCCGGTGCATCCGGTGAGCAGCACGGCGGCGGCGAGCACGACGCCGACCCCCCATTTGTTGACGCGCATCGCGTTCCCCCTCTGGTCGAACGCCCGATGACCGTCATCGGGCACTCTTTCCAGCATGCCAAACACCCTAGGAGTTCCCGTCACCACCGACCGCTGTGTCGGGGTCTTGTTCGCGCCCGCACCGCTCTTCCGCTAGACTGTCGAGGTTGTCTGCCTTGCGGCGTCCATTCGGGATTCCAGAGGCGGGCACGTGCACACACCCTCCTGCTCCCGGGAAATTCCCGAGAGCCGTTCTAGTCCGAAGGAGGTGGGTAAGTGACGCACCAGTACGAACTCATGGTCATTCTGACCCCCGAGATCGACGAGCGCCAGGTCGCACCTACGCTCGACAAGTTCCTGAAGGTCATCACCAACGATGGTGGCTCTATCGAGAACGTCGACATCTGGGGCAAGCGCCGTCTCGCCTACGAGATCCAGAAGAAGACCGAGGGCATCTACGCCGTCGTCAACTTCACCGCGACCAGCGCCGCCACGCAGGAGCTCGACCGTCAGCTGAAGCTGAACGAGCAGATCATGCGCACCAAGGTGCTCCGCGCTGAAGAGGCTCAGGCGATGATCGCTTCCGAGGCCAAGCGCTCCGAAGAGAAGGCTGCCCGCAAGGCCGCCAAGGCTGCGAAGGCCTAAGTCTCATGGCCGGCGAAACCGTCATCACCGTGGTGGGAAACCTCACGGCCGACCCCGAGCTGCGCTACACGCAGAACGGGCTGCCGGTGGCGAACTTCACCATCGCATCGACGCCTCGGAACTTCGACCGTGCCGCGAATGAGTGGAAGGACGGCGACGCGCTGTTCCTCCGTGCATCCGTCTGGCGCGAGTTCGCCGAGCACGTGGCAGGTTCGCTGACGAAGGGCATGCGCGTCATCGCGCAGGGCCGTCTGCGTCAGCGCTCCTACCAGGACCGCGAGGGCAACCAGCGCACCGCGATCGAGCTGGAGGTCGACGAGATCGGCCCCTCGCTCCGGTACGCGACCGCGCAGGTCACCCGTGCGGCCTCGACCGGCGGTGCCGGCGGCGGTGGCGGTGGACAGTCTCGCCCCGCGCAGCAGCAGGTGTCGGAGGAGCCGTGGTCCACGCCCGGCTCGTCGACCAGTGCCGATGCCTGGAGCACTCCGGGCAGCTTCGGCGACGACACCCCGTTCTGAAAACACTTCTCTGGCCCTGAGCTGGACCCCTGGGTCCCTGAGCTCGTCGAAGGGCCGCTCATCACTAAGGAAAAACTATGGCTGGAAAGTCGAGCGGCGACCGCCGCAAGCCGCGGAAGGGTGGCAAGCCCACCGCTCCCGCGAAGTCCATCCGGGTCGGTGTCATCGATTACAAGGATGTCGCCACCCTCCGCAAGTTCGTCTCGGAGCGCGGCAAGATCCGCGCCCGTCGTATCACCGGTGTCTCGGTGCAGGAGCAGCGTCTGATCGCCACGGCGATCAAGAACGCGCGCGAAATGGCGCTCCTGCCCTACGCTGGCGCCGGCCGGTAAGGGGTATCGAGATGGCAAAGCTGATTCTCACGAACGAGGTCGCCGGGCTCGGTAGTGCCGGTGACGTGGTCGAGGTCAAGAACGGGTACGCCCGTAACTTCCTCATCCCGCAGGGCTTCGCTACGGCGTGGACCCGCGGTGGCGAAAAGCAGGTCGCTTCGATCCAGGCCGCGCGTCAGGCACGCGCGATCCACGATCGTGACGACGCTGTCGCACTGAAGAACGCTCTCGAGGGCACCAAGGTGCGCCTCACGGTCAAGGCCGGCAAGGAGGGTCGTCTCTTCGGCTCCGTCAAGACCGACCACGTCGCGGATGCTGTCGCAGCCGCGGGCCTGGGTTCGATCGACAAGCGCAAGGTGCACATCCCGTCGCCCATCAAGGTGACCGGTGAGCACGAGGCGACCGTGCGTCTGCACGACGATGTCACCGCAGTCATCACGCTGCAGGTCATCGCCGCCAAGTAAGCACACGCGGCAAAGCCCCCTGTTCTTCGGGACGGGGGGCTTTCTGCATCCTCGGATGAGGGAACGTCGCCTCAGAGGTCGCGGCCGTGCACGGGTCTGGCGTTCGCCGGGGGATCTCCGACCTCGTCGACGGTGTGGCCGGTGCAGGCCGCCGCTGTCACGCTGGCTCGTTCGACGCGCGAGACGGCGAACCACCGGATGGCATCGCGCAGTCGACACCAGCCGACCAGGTACCACCGCCCACCTGTGGAGGCGAACAACACGGGTTCGACGTCTCGGGTGGTCGCGACGCCGTCTCCCGATGTGTAGCGGATGCGCACGACGCGCTGCTCCGACATAGCCTCCTCCAGCGCCGACCGGACCGCGCGCGACGGCGACGGGGGTGCGTCGACCCAGACGCGGTGGGCGAGCTCGTCCGCACCGGCGCGGGTGCGCGGGTCGAGGACGTCGATGATCTTGCTCACGGCGGCTGCGGCCAGATCGCCGTACGGGGCATCCGGGCTCGCCGATACGGCCGCCATCAGGGCTACGGCCTGCGCGGGCGAGAGCGTCACGGGTGGCAGGGATGCGCCCGCCGCCAGCCCGTAGCCCCCACCCGGGCCGGGGCGTGACCACAGCGGCGCGCCGCTGCGCCCGAGAGCGGCCAGGTCGCGCTTGACGGTGCGCACGGAGACCTCGAACTCGCGCGCCAGACGCTCGGCCGACACGCCCCGCGAACCGCTGCGGCGCAGCATCTCCGACAGGGCATGCAGTCGCTCCGCACGTTTCACGGGCGGACCATCACGGAATTCATGACATAGATAGTGACACACACCTGTCTGCCGTGCAGCGCAGGCTGGTGGCATGACACACACGAAGAGCAGCCCGACCATCCTTCTCATCGCCGGACATTGGCTGGGGGCGTGGGCGTGGGACGAGGTCCTCCCGCACCTGGACGATGACGGCACTCGCGCGTCCGCGATGACGCTGCCCGGCCTCGACGCGGACGACCCCGACCGCGTCGCGAGGACCCTCGACGACCAGACGGAGGCGATACGCGAGGAGCTCGCCCGACTCGGGCCTTCGGCGGAACGGCGCGCAGTGATCGTCGCGCACAGCGGTGCGAATGCTCCGGTCAGCCTGATCCTCGATCGGCACCCTGAGCTGGTCGCACGCGTCGTCTGGGTCGATTCGGGACCGGTCGCATCCGGGAGTGTGTTCGCGCCCGACCTGCCGCACGACGTGGACGAGCTTCCCGTTCCGCCCTTCGACGTGCTCGGGCAGCAGGCGAGCCTGGAAGGCCTGAGCCCAGAGATGCTCGCCCGCTTCCGTGAACAGGCCGTCCCCGAGCCGGGCCCCGTGCTGCGCCAGTCCGTCGAGCTCGTGAACGACGACCGTCGTGCCGTACCCACCACCCTGGTGTGCTGCTCGATCCGGAGCGGGCAGGTGCGGGAGCTGGCGCAAGCGGGTCATCCGATGTTCGCGGAGGTCGCCCATCTGATGGACGTCGACATGATCGACCTCCCCACGGGGCACTGGCCCATGTGGAGCCGGCCGGGCGACCTCGCCGAGCTGGTCCGGGCGGCGGCCGCCCGGACCAGCTGATCGAGTCGGAGCGCTACTCGCGCTCGCCTGCGACCTCGAAGATGTCGGTCGGGATCTCGGCTGCCGCGGCACGCCGTTCCTCGCGCCGTGCGCGTCGCTCCGCGCGCTTCGCGATGCGGCGGTCCCGCCGGCGCTCCACCAGTGTGTAGAGGATCGGCACGAGCACGAGCGTGAGCAGCGTCGAGGACACGAGCCCGCCGATCACCACGATCGCGAGGGGCTTCGAGATGAACACGCCGCCACCGGTCAGCCCGAGGGACATCGGGATCAGGGCGAACACCGTGGCGGCCGCCGTCATCAGGATCGGACGGAGTCGCAGACGCGTGCCGTGCTCCACGGCGTCGTCGAGACTCGCGCCCGCCTCGCGGAGGCGGTTCACCAGGTCCATGAGCACGATCGCGTTCGTCACGACGATGCCGATCAGCATCAGCAGTCCGATCAGCGCGGGCAAGCCCATCGGAGTGCCAGTGAGGAGCAGCCCGAGGATCGCCCCGGTCGCCGCGAACGGGATCGAGATGAGCAGCACGAGCGGACCACGGAAGTTGCGGAACGTCGCCACCATCACCAGCAGCACGAGCACGATGGCGCCGAGCATCGCCAGACCGAGCTGGCTGAACGCCTCGTCCTGCTGCGCCGAGGCGCCGCCCTGTTCGAAGGTGACCCCTGCCGGCAGGTCGGTCTCGGCGATGGCCTTGTCGATGGCCAGTCCGGCGGCGGACAGTCCGCCCTTCTCCGGCGTCACCGTGAGCGTGACCTGGCGCTCGCCATCGGCGCGTGTGATGGTCGGAGCAGTGAGCTCCTCCTCGACCGTGGCGATCGCGGCGAGCGGGATCGCGGTGCCGGTGACCTCGGCGGCCGCCTTCTGCTCGGCCTCGGCTGCCTCGGCCTCGGCCTGCTGGGCGGCGGCGTCGGAGCGGCTCTGACGCAGGGCCTTGATCTGCTCGTCGGCGGCCGTGATCCCGGACTGCGCGCCGTCGATCGCACTCTGGAGTGCGGCCAGCTGTTCTGCACGCTCCGTCTGGGCCTTGAGCATGGCCTCGTCGTCGGGGCTCAGCGGGTCCGCCGGAACGATGGGTGCTGCCGACAGCTCGGCCAGTTGACGGTTGAGGGCACCGATCTGACCGGCCATCTCCGCGCGCTGCTTCGTGGCCGTGTTGATCTGCGAATTGAGTTCGTTCTCCGCCTTGACCTTGGCCTCGTTCGCCTTCGCATCGGCCTTGGCCTGGAGGGCGTCCGCTGCCGCCTTCTGCGCTTCGGCGGTCTGCTGGGGCGTGACCGGAAGCATGATCTCACCGAGCTTGTCGGCCGTGCGTGCCGATCCCGGCGTGCGCACGACGATGTCGCGCTCCTGGCCCTCGTACATGAGGGTGCCGACCGTGGTTCCGGACAGCGCCTCCTGAACGGCCTTGGCGATCATGGAGCGGTCGAATCCGAGGCGCGTGGCCAGAGGCTCGTCGACCTTCACGCGCAGCACCGGCTGTTCACCGGACAGCTCGCTCTTCACGGAGCGCACTCCGTCGGCGTCGGCCAGCTGCTTCTCGAGCAGGTCGCTCGCCGTCCGCAGCGCGGTGGGGTCGTTGCCCTGGATCTGGAGGGCGATGCCGTCACTCGCCCCCGCCAGGGAGGCGTCCTGCGCGGCGAGCTCGATCTCTCCGCTGTCGGGCAGCCCGTCGAGGGCCTTCTGCACCTGTGCTTCGACATCCGCGACCTCGGCGCCGTCCTCCACGCGGAGGTCGTACGTGATCGAGGTGGGTGTGCCGGGGGTCGGCACCGGGATCGACGTGGTGATGTCGGCGATCCCGTCGATCTTCCCGAGCGTCTTCTCGACGGGTTCCGCCGCGGCGACCAGATCGGCCGTGGCCTCCTTCGGCGGGGTCTGCACGACCTGGAGGCTCGCCTGGCCGGACGACCCCAGGAAGTCCGTCTGGATGAACGGGGTCATGCCGAGGGTCACGACCAGCAGCAGCGCGGAGGCCACGAGTGTGATCACCGGATGCCGACGGGTCGCGTTGAGGGCCGGCATGAACGTGCGCTGCAGGCGGTCCGGAGCGGAGTGGATCTCGTCGAGCTCCGACGGGATGTCGCTCTCGCGGGCGGGTTCGGCGGAGGCGGACGCCGTCCCGAGCGCTGCCGTCACCGCTGTCGTCGTCGCCGCGGCGGCAGTACTCCCATCCTCGACCGACTCCTCCGACGAGGGCTGCGCCTCCTCGGGGGTCGACGTCCGGTGTCGGGGTGCCTTGTTCAAGAACCACGAGGCGAGCACGGGCACGATGGTGAGCGACACCACGAGCGAGGCGAGCAGGGCGATCGAGACGGTCACAGCGAACGGGCGGAACAGCTGACCGGCGATACCTGAGACGAACGCGATCGGAAGGAACACCGCGACGGTGGTGAGCGTCGATGCGGTGATGGCGCCGGCGACCTGCCGCACGGATGCGACGATGCCGTCGATCGTGAGCGGACCATCGCCGCGTCGCCGCGAGATGTTCTCGATCACGACGATCGAGTCGTCGACCACGCGTCCGATCGCGATCGTGAGCGCGCCGAGGGTCAGGATGTTGAGAGTGTTGCCGCTCCACCACAGGCCCACGAGAGTGATGAGCAGCGACAGCGGGATCGAGACCGCCGCGATGATCGTCGAGCGCCATGAGCGCAGGAAGGCGAGGATCACGAGCACCGCGAAGAGCAGGCCGAGACCGCCTTCCACGGAGAGGTCGTGGATCGACTGCTCGATGTAGGGCGCCTGGTCGAAGATGGTGACGAACTCGGCGTCCAGGATCGGTGCGAGCCGGTCGAGCTCGGCGTTCACGCCGTGCGAGATGTCGACGACGTTGGCGCCCTGAGAGGGGATGACCTGGAGCGTGAGGGAGGGCTTGCCGTTGACGCGCGAGATGGTCTGCGCCGGAACCGTCTCGATCGAGACGTCGGCGAAGTCGGCCACCGCGACCGCGCCGTCGGGGGTGGGGACGGAGAGGGTCTGGATGTCCTCCAGGGTCGCCAGCCGGGATCCGACCGTGATCGAGAGGGGGCCCTCGGCCGAATCCGCCTGACCGGCGGGGAGCGCCGCTCCGTGGGCCTCCAGGAGCGGTCCGAGTGTGGAGGGCTCGACCTTGAGGCGCGTGACGTCTGCGGAGCGGAGGTCGATCGTGATGCGCTGCGTCTCCTGACCGGCGAGCGTGACGTCGCGAACACCTGAGACGGTCTTCAGCGCCGGGACGACCGTCTGCTGCAGGGCGTCCCCGAAGGCCTCCTGGTCGCCGCTGGTCCCCGCGCTCAGCACCATCGCGGGCAGGTCTCCCGCGCCCCCCGAGGCCACGTTCACCTCGGTGCCGGAGGGGAAGCCGGGCTTCAGGGACTCCGCCGCGCTGCGGATGGTGCGCAACGTCTCCTCGTCGTCTTCGCCGAAGGTCCACTCGACGAGGACCTGCGCGTCGCCGGTCGCCGTCGTCGAGGTGACGCTGGTCACGCCGGGTACGGCGCGGACCGCCTGCTCCAGCGGCTCGGTGATGGTGCTCGCCATCTCCTCGGGGGCAAGACCCTGCGACTGCGCCGAGATGAAAGCCATGGGCGCCTGCAGCGACGGCATCAGCTCCTGCTTGAGCGAGTTCATCGATATCAGCCCGAGGGCGACGATCGCGAGCGTCGCGAGCGAGAGGATGAGGCGGTTCTTGAGACTGCTGCGGGTGAGGAACGACATGGCGCGGTGGCGTGCTTTCGTGTGAGGCGCGACGGACGGACAGGCGGACGCGCGGCGGGTGCGGCCGGCGGGCAGCCGCCAGTCGTCGGGCCGTACCGGTTCCCGCCCGGTTCCTGCACAGATCGATGAGAGGCGACTGCGCAGCGGCGACACGGTCGATGCTTCGAGCCTGCCGGTTCGGCCGCACCGGGACATCCCCCCGAGGGCTGATACCGGTCATCCCGCGGGACGATGATCGGCCGGGAAGAGCACGGTTGCGGGAACGTATGCGGTTCTGCATACACTCCCGCAACATCGGCTGCGCTTGGCTCGAAGGCATGAGTGCTCTCCTGGTGAACCCCACGTCTCGTCGCCGAACCGGCCTCCGCGCGTGACCGTGGTCTCGTCGCCACCCCGGGCGGCGTGGGGAGATGCCGCGAAGGGGCTGCTGATCGTCCTGGTGGTCTTCTGGCACGTCGTGCTGAAGACGTACCTGCAGGTCGATTGGCGCATCGGCATCCCGATCCCCGGTGTCTGGGGACTCGCCAGCGATCTCATCTGGCCGTTCCTGATGCCGTTGTTCCTGCTCGTCTCCGGCTACTTCGCCGCCGGTGCACTGGCGCGGCCGTGGGCTGCCGTGTGGCGACCTCGGGTCGTGCGCTTCCTCTACCTCTATCTGGTGTGGACCCTCATCCACATGCTCGCGATGTGGGCGTTCCCCGACTTCCCCACGTTCGTTCCCCGCAGCGTGTCCGAGTTCGTCGAAGGGGTGACGATCAGCCCGCCGAACACCTGGTACCTCTACGCGCTCGCGCTGTACTTCCTCGTGGCCAAGGGGCTGCAGCGTCTTCCGCGCTGGACGCTCCTGGTCGCCGCATCGGCGCTGTCTGTCACAGTCGCCGCCGGCGTGGTCGACGTGGTGAGCAATCGAGGCTCGCTCCTCTACAACCTGCTGTTCTTCCTGGTCGGGGCCTATCTCGCGCCGCGGATCGGTCGTTTCACGGCACGGCCGCGGCGTCTCGCGGCAGGGGTGCTCCTGCTCGCCTACCTTGCCGCCTACGCCGTGATGCGAGTGACGGGCGCGGAGCAGGTGCCCGGCGTCTGGCCGATCGTGTCGTTCGTCGGAGTGACGATGGGTCTCGCCGTCGCGACCCTGCTCCCGGGGGTGCCGTTGCTGGGGAGAGGGCTGACATGGCTGGGGGCACGCACCCTGCCGGTCTACCTCCTCCACATGCCGCTCCTGGTGCTCGCGGATGCCGCACTGGTGGGTCCCCTGTCCGACGCGGGGAGCGCCGCACAGCTCGTGGGCGCGCTGGTGCTCCCGCCGTTGCTGACGGGTGCACTCGTGGCGGCCTGCGTCTTCCTCGCGCGGCTCACGGAGCGCGATGGGCTGTCCTGGCTCTGGGATCTTCCCCGGTTGCGGGCCGACCGGAAGAGTGGTGCCGCTCGCCCGCGCATCCCCTGGCGCACTCCGGTGGCGGTGCTGGTGCTGGTCGCCATCGCCGTCGGGCTGAGCGCGGCGGCGGCGTTCCCGGCGCGCACGTCAGAGGCGCGCGCTTCGTCTGCGACGCGCTCGGGGGAGGTGAGCATCGGAGCGGTCGGGGACGTCCTCCTCTACGACGTGCAGCACGCCGTGCCGGATGATCGCGGCCGGGCATACTTCGACGATGTCCGGCCGTGGTTCACGGAGGACATCGTCACGGGGAACCTCGAACAGGCGATCAGTGCGGAGACCGGGTACGACAAGTGCGGCCGCAGCGCGAGCTGCCTGGCGTTCCGGAGCGATCCCGATGCCGCCGCCCACCTGCAGGGCTTCGTCCTGCTCAACCAGGCCAACAACCACAGCCACGACTACGGGAGGACGGGTTTCGACGAGACGAGGACGCTCCTGCGTGCGGTGGGGATCGACGCCGTGGGGGAGCGCGACGAGATCGTCGTCACCCGCGTCGGGAGCACCTCGGTGGCGATGGTCGGATTCGCGCCCTACAGCGGCTTCAACCGCATCACCGACCTGCGGCACGTGCGGCAGCTGGTGCGCGCTGCTGCGGCGCAGGCCGACATCGTGGTCGTGCATGCGCACATGGGGGCGGAGGGCCCCGGCGCCGACGCGGTGACACCGGGCACCGAGTTCATGTACGGCGAGAACAGGGGAGACCCGATCGCGTTCGCGCACGCAGTGGTCGACGCGGGCGCCGATCTGGTGATCGGACATGGCCCGCATGTGCTCCGCGGGGCGGAGTTCTACCGCGGGCGTCTGATCGCCTACAGCCTGGGCAACTTCGGGGGCGGGGGAGTGTTCGGCGCCGAGGAGGAGACACGCTACGGCGCCTATCTCTCCGTCCGGCTGCGAGCGGACGGCAGCCTTGTGGCCGGGCGGGTGCGACCCGTGCGGTTCGAGTTCGACGGTGGCGCGCCGCATCCCGACTCGACCGGTCGGGTGACCGACCTGATGAACGAGCGGAGTCGGCGTGACTTCCCCGACACGGCGGCGCTCATCGACGAGGGCGGTGTGCTGCGGGTGCCATAGCGCGCGTCGGGGCTGGTCGAAGGTCGTCGAAGACTGGACGAAAGTCTCCCCGGTTCGGCGTAATGATCCGACCTCCCGTTCCATCTCTCAGGTGTGAGGGTTGCTCGGTCGAAAGGGGGCCGGGCATTGCGAGGGGTGAGGGAAATCGTGAGTGGTCGAAGCCCAGCGGATCGGCTTATGGATGAGTTGGAGGTCGAGTGCGGGGCGAGCGTGCAATGCGTCACGGATCGGGTCTCCGCCATGATGGGGATCGATATCGAAGTGCAGGTTCTCGGGGAGGCGGAATGGCAGGCGACGCCCAGGCACGTGTTGGTGGAGGGTGATCGCGCCAGGATCCCCGTCCGGGCTTCCGACCCGCGCTGGTACCGGTTGCATGTGGTCGTCCACGAACTCGCGCATCTGCTGAGCGGAGACTCCCGCTGCACCGCCCTTCCGATGTCGTTCGATCAGCTCCGGCGCCCTGCCCAGGCGCGAGTGCTCATGCATGCGGGTATCAGCGGCTTCGAGCCGGACGAACCGGGTGCAGACGAGATCGCCGAGCAGCAGGCCGATGTCCTCGCTCGTCGCCTGGGCGCCTTGCTCTGAACCATCGCGCGGGAGCGCATGAACCGCCCGGGCATCCGTCCGCACTCCCGGCCGGCACGCCGATAACCAGCTTCCGGGCGCGACGGATGCCCCGTGGGTGGGGATTCCACGGGGCATCCGCCCTTCTGCGCCGGCGTCGAACGACGGTGTGAGCTGGGGGCTACGACTCCGTCGACGTATGGGGTGGACGCAGCGGCGCACCGGCGGTGCGGGTCTCCTCCCCCGAGGACGAGCGCACCGCCGGCGTCATCGCTACGCCGTCAGCCGGCGGCGTCGCAGCAGTCCAGCGCCTCCGAGGAGAAGCAGGATCGCGGCGAGGACGATCAGTCCTTCAGCGGGCGCTCCACCCGTCATCGCGAGCCCGTGGGCCTGGCCGGTGGTCGCTGCGCCCGAGGCGAAAGCGGCTCCGGACGTGCCGGGGGTCGAGCTGGCGGGGTTCGTGCCCGGGATGGTGCCGGGGTCGGTGCCCGGGTTGGTGCCGGGATCCGTTCCGGGGTCCGTTCCGGGATCCGTGCCTGGGTCCGTTCCTGGGTCCGTACCGGGGTTGGTTCCCGTGCCGGGATCGGTCACCGTGGCCTCGCCGATCACGGAGATGGCGTTGCCGCCGAGCGTGATCGGCACGTTGACCGGCAGCGCCACCTGGGTGCCGCCGAGGATGCCGTCGGTTCCGGTGGTGGTGTTGCCTCCGGTGGCCGGGGCGGGAGTGTTGGTCCCGCCGGTTCCGGTGCGGGTGACGGTGGCGTCATCGAGGACGGAGATCGCGTTGCCGGTCACGCCGATCGGGGCGGTGACGGGTGCGGTGATCTGGGTGCCGCCGAGGACGCTGTCGGTTCCGGTGGTGGTGTTGCCTCCGGTCGCGGGAGCGGGGGATGCGGTCGCAGCCGCTCCGCTGCCCGTGGACGAGGTGTCGCCGAGCAGGGAGATCGCGTTGCCCGACACCGTGACGGGTGCCGTGACGGGCGCGGTCGCCTGCGTGCCGCCGAGGATCGCGTCGTCGCCCGAGGTGCCCGCCGACGTGGCCGGAGCGGACGAGCCAGACGGACCGGCGGTGCCGGCGCCCGTCGAGCTCGTGTCGCCGAGCAGGGAGATCGCGTTGCCCGACACCGTGACGGGTGCCGTGACGGGCGCGATGACCTGTGTGCCACTGCCGACGCCGTCCTCACCGGACGTCGTCGATCCGGTCGGGGTGGAGGGCGCCGGTGCTGCGGCTCCCTGCCCGGTCGGAGCCGTGCTCTCGGTGTCGCCGAGAACCGACACGGCGTTGCCCGTCACGGTGATCGGCGCGTTGACCGCGAGCAGTGCCTGGGTGCCCGAGAGCACTCCGTCCACGCCGTTCGTGGTCACGAGAGGCGCCCCGGCCGATGTGTCGGTCTGGGGAGCCGAGCTCTGGGGAGTCCCGGCCGGGGCGCTGGTCGTCGACGTGTCGGTCACGCTCACGGCGTTGTTCGACACGGTCACGGGAAGGTTGACGGTGACGGCGGCCTGAGTACCGGACGCCGTCCCCGACTCGCCGCTCGTCTCGGCAGGTGCCGGAGCGGGTGCAGGTGCAGGTGCCGGAGCGGGTGCAGGCGCCGGGGCGGGCGCCGGCGCAGGGGCTGGCGGGCTCGACACGACGGCGTCGCTCACCACGGAGATGGCGTTGTTCACGACGGAGACCGGGGCGGTGATCGCCGTCTCCGCCTGGGTTCCGGAGAGCAGTCCGTCGTCTCCGGTCGTCTCGGCCGCGTTCGCGACCGTCGCGCCGAAGAGCGTGATGCCCCCGGCGATGAGCGTGCCCCAGAGGGCCCGCTTCAAGGAAGTACGCATGATGGTTCTCCTGACTGGGTGGATCGTCTGATGGGTGCACGCGATCGGAGTGCGCGTGCAGCACGGCATCTGTCGTTCCTCGGAAGGAACGACGTGACGATCCGTCAGTCAGGAGAGACGTCGGTGTCGGCGACCGGCGAGGAGGGTACCTCGTCGTCGGAAGCGCCGGAGGTCCGCTCGCCAGCACGGAGCGGAGAAGCGTTCGCGTCGCTGAGACGCGCGGGGGACGTGCCGCTTCCGCCGCCGGAACCGGCAGAGGAAGACGCGGGAACCGCGGTGCCGAGCGGGCCTCCGGGCGGAGACCCCGCGGGCACAGGAGTGGTGTGGTCGAGGGCAGCGGTGGTGCTCTCGATCGCTGAGCGCAGGGTCGATGGAGGTGCCACGGGGGCGGACCCCGAGGTCGGTGTCCCTGATGGTGTCGCTGCGGCAGGCTGCGTCGCGAGGACGGCGGCCGCCACGACCGCGGGTTCGGCGATGACGCCGGAGACCTCGCCTGGATCCTGGATCGGTTCCTGGGTCGTCGGAGGATTCGTCGGGTCGATGGCTTCCAGTACGGGAGGGACGATCTCGTTCGTCACGTTCCCGAGGAGGGCCGTGGTGTGGTCGACGACATCGACCACGTCGCCGACCGCCGAGATCAGGCCGAGGTCGGAGGCGAGTCCGCCGACGACGGGGATGCCGGACACGGCCTCGAGAACCGGGTCGGTGATCTGCGAGACCGGCGCTCCGGTGAGGGTATCGGTGACCGGGGCGACGACGGTGGCCGCCGTCTCGGTCACGGCGTTCACGACGGGTGCCACTGTCGGCCCGACGACCGGTGCACTCGTGACCGGCTGCGTGACGGCGGCGACCACGGCGGGGGCGGCCTGCTGCACGGGGGCGACCACCTGAGTGACCACGGGAGCGACCACCTGCGTGACCACCGGAGCCACGGGGGTCGTGACGGTGGACACCGTCTCGCTGACCAGTGTGGTGAGTCCGTCGAGGGGGCCGTCTTCCTGTTCGTCCGCGTGCGCGGACCCGCCCGCGAAGAGCACGGCGAGCGTCGTCAACGCGAGCACGCCGATGCCACCCCAGAAGACGCCGGCAGATATGCCGCGTCGGGTGGCTCGAGCGTCCACGTCAACCTCCCCCTCAGAAGGCCAAGCACGTGTGCCTCCCCCTCAGAAGGCAACGCCTGTCGACGCAGGTGCGTCGATTGCGGGTGACGATACTCGCGCGCAGGCGATCTGTCTAGGGGGTTGTCCGCGGGTTTCTGCGGATGTCAGCGCGTGACGCGCCCGAGGAAATCTCGGCTTGACTTTCCCCAGGTTCTACACATCCCGAACGCGCAGAGGGCAACCTTCAACGCCCGATTTAAACTGATTTTCATCCACAGCCTGGGGAATCGATAAAAGCCTGTTCAAAGGCGATAAAAAAGTTTGGATACGCGCTCCTCCACGGGGTTATCCACACCCGTTGTGCACAGACACTCCAGGCTTGTTCGCACGCTCTCCACAGAGTTATCCACAGGCCGTCTTGCATGGGGAAACAGTCGCTCGTAGCGTGGGCGAGCGACCGAATGTCGGAAGCCTCTGTTCTGCTGTTCAGGACGGTGTGAGCGCCGAGACCCGAGGGGCCCGCCCCCGGACGTCGCACCACGACATCGCATCGGAAACGTCGCATCGAAGGGAAGACTGTGTCGATCGCCGACATCTCAGAGGAGCGCATGGGCGCGAAGCGCGCGCCGGAGCGCACGCCTCCCCACGATCTCCTCGCCGAGCAGAGCGCCCTGGGCGGAATGCTCCTGTCGAAGGACGCGGTCGCGGATGTCATCGAGACCCTCAAGGGCGCCGACTTCTACATCCCGAAGCACGAGCTGATCTTCGAAGCGATCCTGTCGCTGTATTCGCACGGCGAGCCCACCGACGTCGTCGCCGTCACCGATGAGCTCATCAAGACCGGCGAGCTCGGTCGCGCCGGCGGCGCCGACTACCTGCACACGCTGACGTCGATCGTCCCCACGGCCGCGAACGCCGGCTACTACGCCGGTATCGTCTCGGAGCGCGCCATCCTGCGCCGCCTCGTCGACGCCGGCACCCGCATCGTGCAGCTCGGCTACGCCGGTGAGGGCGATGCGACCGACATCGTCAACAACGCGCAGGCCGAGATCTACTCGATCACCGGATCCGAGACAGCCGAAGACTACGTGCCGCTGCAGATTGCCGTCGATGCCGCGCTCGAAGAGATCGAGGCTGCCAGCGGTCGCGACGGGTCGATGACCGGGGTGCCGACCGGCTTCAAGGAGCTCGACGAGCTCACCAACGGCCTGCACGGTGGTCAGATGATCGTCGTCGCCGCTCGACCCGCCATGGGTAAGTCCACGCTCGCGCTCGACTTCGCGCGCGCGGCGTCCATCGGTCACAACCTCCCCTCCGTCTTCTTCTCGCTCGAGATGGGCAAGAGCGAGATCGCCATGCGTCTGCTCAGCGCCGAAGGTGCCATCCCCTTGCAGAACATGCGAAAGGGAAACCTCGACCCGCGCGACTGGACCACGGTCGCCGCGACGCGAGGGCGCATCAACGACGCTCCGCTGTACATCGACGACAGCCCCAACATGACGCTCGTCGAGATCCGCGCGAAGTGCCGTCGCCTGAAGCAGCGCGAGGGTCTGCGCATGGTCATCATCGACTATCTGCAGCTCATGACCTCGGGCAAGCGCGTCGAGTCGCGTCAGCAGGAGGTCTCGGAGTTCTCGCGAAGCCTCAAGCTCATCGCCAAGGAGTTGCAGGTTCCGGTCATCGCCCTGTCGCAACTGAACCGTGGTCCGGAGCAGCGCACCGACAAGAAGCCCGCCATCAGCGACCTGCGAGAGTCCGGCTCGATCGAGCAGGACGCCGACATGGTCATCCTGCTGCACCGCGACTCGGTCTACGACAAAGACGTGCGTCCCGGTGAAGCCGACCTGATCGTCGCCAAGCACCGTAACGGTCCGACCGCGACGATCACGGTCGCGTTCCAGGGTCACTACTCGCGCTTCGCCGACATGGCTCCCGGCGGCGACTTCAACTGACCCGGGGATTCCGGCGCTGATCGCGTTCCACCTCTGAAGGTTGCCGACCGAAACGCATACGCTCACGCAACATCGGATGCGGTGGGGTGGACGTATGAACCCCTCTGCTCGCCCTCGCGCATCCTCCGGTCCCCGGCTGCTCGTCGCGGGTCTCGCAGCGCTGGCGGTCGTCGCCGTCACACTGACACCGCGCCGATTCGCGGGTCCTGCCCGCGCGCTCTTGATGGACTTCGCCCACGTCTTCGCCGCGCCGCTGGTCGAACCGATGAGCTATCTCCAGCTGGAGAGCACTCTCAATGCTCTGCTCTTCGTCCCGCTCGGAGCCGCAGTGGCGCTCGCGCTCAGCAGGCGCCTCTGGATACTCGCGCCCGCGCTGGTGTTCGGTACGTCGTTCGCGATCGAACACGTACAGGCCTCGATACCCGGTCGCGTTCCCGACGTGCAGGACATCGTCTGGAACACGGTGGGCGGCGTCGTGGGAGCAGTCGTGGTGGGGATCGTCCGAACAGTTCTCCGGCCGATCCGCCGATCTCGCGCTGGCGACGGAGAGTAGTCGTTGATGCTGCTCCGGTAGCGGTCAGCCCGGTCCTGGCCCGCACGAACACCGAGTCGGCGCCGAGCCCGCGTTCGAGCGGAATCGGCAGGATCGAGTCGATCGTCGGCGGTTCTCGGCCTGGTCGGACATACGCCGGTCGCTCAGGATGGATTCTCCGAGATCGACGGGAGAGCATCACGGTGACTGTCTATTGGGTGAACACGTTCACGAGCATTCGAGATCACGAGACGCTTGCGCGGTACGTCGAGCGCGCAGGTCCCGCGATGCGGGCCGGCGGCGGAAGGTTCCTCGCACGGGGTGCGCCTCTCGCAGTGCTGGAAGGCGAGTCGGCGTTGCGCACGACGATCATCGAGTTCCCGGATCTCGAGGCTGCGGTGGCGGCGTACCATTCCGAGGCCTATCAGGAGGCGCTGCGCATCCTCGGTGATGCCGCGACGAGGGAGATCCGGGTGATCGCGGCGGTGCCGGCGGCGGACTGAGCCCGGCGACAGTGCGCCTCCGCACCCGAGAGGATGCGGAGGCGCACTGCGGAGTGCCGGGCTCAGCCCACCGGTTCCGTCGTGAAGGTCACCGCGAAATCCGGAACCTCCTTCGGGAGGAAGGATGCGGAGCCGACCTCGACGGGAGTGGTGTCTTCGATGGACACGTTCCCGGGACCGGGGGGAACCCGGAGCAGGAACTTCTCGATCCGGAGGATGGAGCCGGTCGGGGGATTGACCGTCAGGCGGAAGCGGGCGTCGTCGGTCTCGTACACCAGGATCTTGTCGGCGGAGGCGTCGTTCTCAACGGCCATCCCGTCTGCCAGGGCGAGTGCCTCCAGGAACGTCGCGCGATACTCCGGGGAGGCGGAGAGGATGGGCACTGAATGTCCGAGTTCGTTGAGCATATGCTCCGCGGCGGGGATGTCGAGCCGTTCCTCGATGCTCGCGTACAGTCCGTTCGACTCCGGTTCGCCGTCCATGGGCATCCTCGCCGCTTCTGCTTTGGCAGCGATCAGTTGATCCTCCATGCCGGTCGTCCATGCGGCGAGGAAGGCCGCGGGGTCCGACGGGAAGTCGGTGGTCGACACCGGGAGTTCCCCGATGGGAGGCGCGTCGACGTCGACATCGCGCACCGTGAGGGGCTCCGCGCCGATGGGGAAGGATGACCCGTAGTACGAAGTCCAGGCGCGGTGGACGGCCGTGGCGTCGCCGTAGGTCTCGGTGGCGTGCAACTCGGTGTGCGACGTCTGCGACGAGCTTCCGTCCGCCGCATGGAGATACGTCACAGCCGATTCGGTGACGACGGCACCCGTGGCATCCGTCCTGAAGCTGCCGAACGGAGGGGACTGCTCATTCCGACCACCGACGAGGCGCAGGTGTCTGGTCGCCATGGTCACCTGGACCGGCTGCGCGGCAGCCGATCGGATGGAGGCCGCGGTCTCGTTGAGATAGGTCGATGCCGAGGCGGCCGGCGGTTGGCCGACGACTCCCGGCGGGATGAGTACGGAGGCGGCGACGGCGACCGCTGCGACCGCCGTGCCCGCGAGGGAGATCCCGATGATCCGTCCGAGTGGGCGGCGACGTCGCGACTGCGCGATCGCCTGGTGGAGGGCGCGGCGAGGTGCCTGCGGCGATGTGGGGTAGGTGGGCTTCATCTCCCGCACCGTGTCAAGGATGTCCATGGATGGTCTCTTTCTCGGCAAGTCGGATGTGGGTGGTCGCCGCGCGCGGCCGGTGGGGTGGAGCCGGCGACGGCGGGGGAGGAGCGGCGAGCTTCGCCCTGATGCGGCTGAGGCGTGAACGCACGGTACCGACCGGGATCGCGAGCGCCGCGGCGATCTGCTCGTATGTGAGATCGCCCCAGGCGTGCAGGAAGAGCACCTCGCGGTCACGGGCCGTCAGCGCGGCGATGCGGGGATAGAGGCGCTCGATCTCGCCTGCTGCATCGAGCTGCGAGGAGGAGCGGTCGTGATCGTCGGCAGCCACCTGGTCGTGCTGACCGACGGACGCCTGCAGCGCGCGCCAGTGTTGCGCCTGGGCCCTTCGGTGCTGTCCGAGGACATTCGTCGCGATGCCCATCAGCCAGGGCAGCGCGGAACTCCGCGTCAAGTCGTAGCGCCTCCGCTTGCGGAACGCGATCAGGAACGTCTCGCTCACGATGTCATCGCTCGCAGCCGGTCCGACGCGGCGGGCGACGTAAGCCGAGACGGCGCCGATATGTCGCTCGAAGATCTCGGAGAACCGTTCCGCGGCCTCGAGCGATTCGCGGATGATGTCGTTGTCGTTGCTCACACTAGGTATTCGTTCGGCACGGAGATCCGGTTCCATCGGGCGGCCTGCGTCGGCGACGAAAGTGCATCAGGTGTCGCTCTCCGCCCGCTCTCCTCCCGGTGATCGCGGCAGGACCCGGGTGGTCGCTCCCGAAGCGGCGACCACGACCGCGAGTGCCGCGAGACCCCAGGGAAGCGTCGCCGCCACCGCGACGGCTCCGACCAGCAGCGCCCACCGGCATCGCCGAGCTCGCGGCCGAGTTCGGCCGTGCCCATCGTGCGCCCCATCCGTTCGAGTGGTGTCGTCTCGGCGAGATGCGCGAAGGCGAAAGGCGTCGAGACGCCGATCCCGATGCCGAGCAGGGCGGCGGCGACGTAGAGACACGGGAGCACGGGGACGAACGCGGCGACCAGGATGCCGGCCGTGATCACCGCGAGGCCGAGTGTCATCGCGGTCCGATCGCTCAGGCGGCCGCTGTCGCGGAGCCTGCCCGCCCAGGGCTGGGTGAGTGCCGAGCTCAGCGCCAGAACCGAGGCGATCGCGATGCTCGCGAAGAGGGGAGCACCTTCACTGCTGGCGAGAGCGGGGAGGAAGCCGATCGCCGCACCGAGCGCGCCGGTGGACGCGGCGAGCACGAGCGTCGGGATGAGGAAGCCCCGCTCCGTCGTCTGACGGACCAGGTCGGCGACCGTGTACCGGGGTCGAGGCAGCGGCTCGAGTCGGGGCAGGGAGATCGCCACCCAGATCGCGGTGAGGACGGCGAGCGCGCTCAGGCACGTGAAGAGGAGGGGGAAGCCGCCCAGGAAGATCAGTGCGGCGCCGAGGAGAGGACCCAGTGTGTAGCCGAGGCCCTTCCAGGACCCGTATCTGCCGAAGTATCGCCCCTTCGCGCCCGGGGCAGCGAGCCGTGCGACCGTCGCCGAGGAAGCGGGCGAGAACGCCGAGGCTGCGGCGCCCTGCCCGAGCCGTGCGATCGCGAGGGCTGCCGTGCTCGACGACCACACCCCGACGAGCGATGCGACGCCGAAGCCCAGAAGCCCGAACACGATCACCGGCTTGGCGCCGATCCGGTCGGACAGCGAGCCGAAGACGGGTTTGAGGAACACCTCGGCGAGGTCGTAGATCGCCAGAAGCGCTCCCAGACGCAGGAGGTCGAGACCGATGTCCCCGCCGGTCGCCCCGATGCCTGCGGCGATGCTGTGGGCGCCGAACGCCGTCACGAAGCCGGCTGCATACAGCGGTGCGACCTGGCGGGTCGCCGGTGCGGCGGCGGTCGGCAGGCTCACGCGTGGACGGCCTGGTAGACGAGGTCGGCGAACCGGGCGAGATCCTGAACGCACGCGGCCAACTCGCGGTCGGCGTCCTTGGACGAGGCGGAGTCGAACACGTCGCGGGCGCGGATCGTGCGGTGCCAGCGCTGCAGTCGGTCGAGGCTCTGCTCCTCCTCTTCGAGCTCGGCCAGCGTGAACTTCTTCTTCTCGATCTCACGCGCGATCTCGGCGCGGTACTTCGCGCAGTCGGCGACGAACTCCGCCCAGTCATCTGCTCTCGCGGCGTCGAAGAGCTTCCGAAGGGCGGCGGTGTCACCGCCGTCGGCCTGGGTGCGAAGCACGAGGATGTCGCCGTTGCCGCGCTGTGCGAGCGCCCGCGCCCGGTCGACCCCCTCGACGCACGCAGGCACATCTGGCGTGACCCAGGTGCCCTGCCCTGCGGGTACCGCACCGAAATGACGCAGCTCGCGCCAGACCGCGACGCGATGCCGCGAGGGTGATGCGGGTACCTGCACCAGGAGCACGAGCCAGCCATCCGATTTCGTCACACTCGAAACTGTAACAGGTGTTACATCCATCTGTGGGCGAGACCTCGATAGCGTGGAGTCCGATCATCGCGAGAGCGGGGAGGGCCATGGCTCAGCAGGAGACGGAGGATGCGCGCGTGCGCGACGGGTATGCGGCGCGTGCGGTCGAGTACACGGAGTTGTTCGGCGACATCGCGCAGATGGATGACGTCGACCGGGAGCGCATCGGTCGCTGGGCGGACGGCGTCGACGGACGCATCCTCGACGTGGGGTGCGGTCCTGGACACTGGACGGCGTTCCTCGTCGAGCGCGGTGCCGATGCCGAGGGCATCGACCTGGTGCCGGACTTCATCGCCGGCGCCTCGGCGCGATTCCCCCACATCTCGTATCGGACGGCGTCTCTGGCCGATGCCGACATCCCGCTCGGTTCCTTGGGCGGCGTGCTGGCTTGGTACTCGCTGATCCACGCGACTCCGGATGGGCTTCCGCATCTGCTCGAGGCCGCTCGCCGCGGGACCCGTGAGGGCGGACATCTGCTGGTCGGCTTCTTCGACGGGGCGGACGGGCAGCCTTTCCCGCACGCCGTCACGACGGCGTACTACTGGTCGGTGCAGGGTATGTCGAACCAGCTCGAGCGCGCCGGCTTCTCGGTGCTCGACAGCGAGACCAGGGTGCAGGAGAGAAGGCGCCCGCACGCATCGATCAGCGCGGTCGCGATCTGATCGATGCGCACGGTGCCTGAGCGGATCAGGCGAGACCGCGGAAGAACCTGCGGATGTCGTCGGCCAGCAGCTCCGGCTCCTCCATCGCCGGGAAGTGCCCGCCCGCGGCGAACTCGCTCCAGTGGTCGATCGCACCGGCGGGATCCATCGTGCGCCGGATCAGGGGATGCGCGTCGAAGACGGCCCAGCCGGCGCGCACCCCGGAGGGCATGACGAAGTCCAGCTGGGCGTGCTCCGACTCGTAGAAGAACTGCGCGACTGAAGCACCGCTGCGGGTGAACCAGTAGAGACTCACGTTCGTCAGGAGCTGGTCGCGGTCGACATCCGGCGCCCCGTACCCGCCGTCGATCCTGCGCTTGAACTTCTCCACGATCCACGCGAGCTGGCCGACGGGCGAGTCGGTGAGGGCCGGTCCGACCGTGTCGGGTCGATGGTTGTGCATGCCGATGTAGCCGCGTTCCGCAGCGCTCGCAGCATGTGCGGCCTCGAGCTGGGCGAGCTCTTCCTCGGACAGACCATCGGGGGCGGGGAACATGGTGCCGACCAGCCCGAGCCACACGCGGTCGCTGGCGAAGTGCGTGCCGATGACGTGCTCCGGGTGCAGCGCGGCCAGTCTGCCGATGATCCCGGTGCCGACGTCCGTGCCGTGCGCCGCGAACCGGTCGTAGCCGAAGCGCGTCATGATCTCGGCGTAGGCGTCGGCGGTTCGAGCCAGATCCCACCCGGTCCCGGAGAGCGGGTTCGAGAACCCCAGTCCGGGCAGGGACGGGATGACCACGTGGAAGTCGTCCGTCAGCAGCGGGATCAGTCGCTGGTACTCGATGAACGACGCCGGCCAGCTGTCGCTGAGAAGCAGAGGCGTGGCTGCCGGGTTCGCCGAGCGCACATGGAGCACATGGAACGTCTGACCGTCGACGACCGTCGTGAACTGCTCATGCGCGTTGAGGGCCCTCTCCTGCGCCTGCCAGTCGAATCCATCGCGCCAGTGATCCGCGAGCTCCTGCAGGTAGGGAAGCGGGATCCCGCGGCTGAAGTCGGTGCGATCGTCACGTCCGGGAACGGGGAGCGGCCAGCGCGTGCGGGTCAGACGATCGTGCAGGTCATCGATGGCATCCTGCGGGATGTCGATGCGGAAAGGGCTGAGGGAGGTGTTCTGTGTCATGCTGTTGACGCTCTCAGGCAATGCGGAAGACCAGCTTCCGCATTTGCTGAGAGGATCAGACATGCTCGAGACCTCGGCCCGTCTGCTGGAACTGCTGTCATTGCTTCAGCTCAGACGCGACTGGACGAGTTCCGCACTCGCCGACCGACTGGGTGTGAGCACGAGGACCGTGCGCGCCGACATCGGCAAGCTCCGCTCGCTCGGTTATCCGGTGGATGCGCGCCCCGGCGTCGCGGGCGGATACCGCCTGGCCGCCGGAACCGCGATGCCTCCGTTGCTGCTCGACGACGACGAGGCGGTCGCGGTCGCCGTCGGGCTGGGGGTGGCCGCCACCTGGCGGCTCGGCGTCGAAGAGACCTCGCTCACCGCCCTCGCGAAACTCGAGCAGGTCATGCCCTCGCGACTGCGCCGTCGCGTCGACGCGATCCGTGAGGCGACGAGTGTGGTTCCTGGGGCCGAACCCCCGCTCGACCTCGCGGCGCTCAGCACGGTCGCCGCGGCCGTCCGTGCCCATGAACGGCTTCGCTTCGGCTACACGAAACCCGGCGGAGACGAAGAGAAGCGGCACACCGAACCGCAGCGCCTGGTGAGCTGGGGCTCGGTCTGGTACCTGCTCGCGTGGGATCTCGATCGTGACGACTGGCGCATCTTCCGCGTCGATCGCATGGTTCCACGGGCGTCGACCGGTGTGCGCTTCCGGCCCCGCGCGATCCCGGAGAGCGACGTCGTCGAGTACGTCGTCCGCAGGGTGACGAAGGCGTCCACGTCATGAAGCTGAGGCGGTACCCCCGGGCAGGCGGAACGTCGTCCTCGGGATGTCGTCCACGAAACGGTGCGCCAACGCGAAGGCCTGTTCTTCGGTGAGCCGGTGCTCGGAGACGAGTGCCGCCAGGTAGCCGGCGTCGAGTCGTCGGGACATGTCGTGCCGGGCGGGGATCGAGCAGAAAGCCCTGGTGTCGTCGACGAACCCGCTCGTCTTCGTGAACCCGGCACTGTCCGTCACCGACCGCCGGTAGCGGGCGATCGCGTCGGGGGTGTCGAGGAACCACCACGGCGCGCCGGCGTAGACGGACGGATAGAAGCCCGCGAGTGGTCCGATCTCACGGCTGAACGCTGTCTCGTCGACCGTGAACAGCACCATCCGGAACGTCTCGTTCGTGCCGAAGTCGTTGAGGATCGGGGTGAGCGGCCGCGTGAAGGCGGCGACGTCCGGCAGATCGTGCCCGCTGTCTGGGCCGAACCGCGCGAGCGTGTCACGGTGGTGGTTGCGGATGACGCCGGGGTGCAGCTGCATCACGAGTCCGTCTTCGGACGACATCTCGGCCAGCCGGTAGAGCATGTTGCGACGGTAGGCGGTCGCGTCTTCCGTGGTGGCGTCGCCCCGGAGCCCGGCGGCATGGATGCGCTCCGCATCGGCGCTCGTGAGCGGCTGCGACCCGGCATCGAGCACGCCGGTGTCGGTCGCTGTGCCGCCCGCTGCCCGGAATGCGGCACGGCGGCGGCGCAGGGCCTCGAGCAGCCCGGCGTAGTTCCCGGCATCGGTGCCGGCAGCTTCCGACAGCTCCGCGATCGCGATCGTCCAGCCCGCAGCCGATGGGTCCATGTAACGGTCGGCACGGAATGTCGGGAGCACATGCCCGTGGAAGGACGGATCGTCGCGCAGTCGTGCGTGAGCTGCGAGGTCGTCTGCGGGGTCGTCGGTCGTGGCGAGCACCTCGATGCGGAAGCGCTCGAACAACGCACGTGGGTGGAACTCGGCGGTGCGCAGCTGCGCGTCGATGTGCGCGTAGAGCTCGTCGGCGTTGCCCGCACTCGGCTGCTCCGTCACCCCGAACACCTCGGACAGCGAGGTCTCGAACCAGTAGCGCACCGGGGTTCCGAGGAAGACGTCCCAGTTCGCGCAGAACGCCCGCCATACCTCTTGCGGATCAGCGGGCGCGGCTCCCCGGCCCAGCGCGTCGAGGGGCACGCCGACTGCGTGGAGCAGACGCAGCACGTAGTGGTCGGGCGTGATCAGCAGTGTCGCAGGGTCTGGGAAGGGCTTGTCGTCGGCGAGCAATGCAGCATCGACATGGCCGTGCGGGGAGAGGATCGGCGCCGCGGCGACGGCGTCGTACAGCCTCCTGGCGAGCTCTCGCACGCCGGGATCGGCGGGGAGGAGTCGGTCGACGTGCGGGCTGAGTTCTCTGCTCATGATTCTCCTCCAGGGGTACGGCGCGGTGCGGAGCCGGTCGACTCCCGCACGGTCAGATGGGTCGGCAGCGCGGCGATGTGGCGGCGGGTGAGTGCGCTCGCGCCGATGCGCTCGCTCTGCAGTCGATCGAGCAGCATCGATACCGACAGCCGTGCGGCCTGTTCGACCGGAGCGGTGAGGGTGGTCAGCGGCGGGTTGCAGAAGTCGGCGCCGAAGATGTCGTCGCAGCCGACGATGCTCATGTCCTCCGGAACACGCACGCCTCGTTCCTTGAGCCGGATGAGCATGCCGATCGCGAGGAGGTCGTTGAACGCCACGCACGCGGTTGCTCCGGTGTTGAGTGCCGCATCCGCCGCGGCGGCGCCCGCTTTGGTGCGCGGCTGGTACGGCCCCACCTTCGTGTACTCGATGCCGAGCCGCTCGCACGCGGCCGCCACGGCCCGCCAGCGCAGGTTGCTCGCCCAGCTCGTCGGAGGGCCCGCCACGTAGCAGATGCGTCGATGGCCCAGCGAGGCGAGGTGCTCGACGGCCTGGTCGAAGCCGAGCGGTGTGTCGATGAACACCGACGGCACTCCTGGTACCGCCCGGTTCAGCGCGACCAGAGGAAGCTCGGCGCTGAGCTCGGCGAGCCGCTCGTCGGACAGGCGGGACGCGGTGAGGATCGCCCCGTCGTAAGAGCTGCGCAGCTCTTCGAGGGTGCTCTCCTCCATCTCCGGCGACTCCTCGGTGTGCACGAGGATCTGGGAGTAGCCCGCCACCCGCAGGGCCTGCTGGGTGCCGCGGATGATGCCGAAGTAGAACGGGTTGGTGACGTCGGATACGAGCACGGCGACCATGCGGGTCGATGGTGTCGCCGAGGCGTTCGACGCGGTGACGGGGGTGTAACCGAGGTCCTTCGCGATGCGGATGATGCGCTCGCGGGTGTCGGGGTTCCCGCGACCGGGGACGGCGAGTGCGCGCGAGGCCGTGGAGATCGCGACGCCGGCGGCATCGGCCACGTCTGCGAGGGTCGGCCGGTGCGGAGGCGGTGTGAGGGACGACATGGGGCAACAGAATCACAGGATGGCAATTACTGGCAATGGATTGCTAACAATTGCCACGCTTGCCTACCTTGGCGGAGACGCAGTCACGTCCACTCACTGTCTCGAAGGAGAGTTCAATGAAGTCTCGACCCCTGATCGCCCTCGGGGCGATGACCGCAGCAGCGATCGCGTTGACCGCATGCTCGGGATCCGGCGCTGGTACGGATGACGGCGGCACCGGTGGCGCTGTCGATGGGACAGGCCAGACGCTCACCGTGATGATGGCCGCGAACGGCCTCTACCCCGAGCAGCAGAAGGAATGGTTCGGGAAGGTCTCCGATGCGTTCGAGGAGAAGACCGGAGCCACCGTCGAGTTCGAGACCTTCGCCAGCGCCAACGACGAGCTCACGAAGATCCAGACCTCCGTGCTCTCCGGACAGGGCCCCGACGTCTACGGTCTCGGCACCACCTTCACACCCACCGCCTACGCCACGGGAGCCTTCGTGAAGCTCACCGATGCCGACTGGGACAAGGTCGGGGGCCGCGACCGCTTCGTGCCATCCACCCTGGGTATCTCCGGCCCGAGCGAGGACGACGAGATCGCCATCCCGTTCGTGAGTCGTCCCTTCGTGATGGCCTACAACACCGAGCTGCTTGCCGCCGCCGGCATCGAGGAGCCGCCGACGACCTGGGATGAGCTGACGGCTGCGGCCGCGAAGATCGAATCCGGTGATGTGCACGGCCTCGCGATCGGCTACGCCGACAGCTTCGACCCCTGGAAGTTCGTCTGGGGGATGAGCGTGCAGGCAGGCAATCCGCTGATCGACGTCGACGCCAAGAAGGCGGAGATCGACGACCCAGCCGTGGCCGCTGCGTATGACACCTACTTCGGCTGGTACCAGGACGGGCTCGTCGACCCGGCGTCTGTCGGGTGGAAGAACGCGCAGGCCGTCGCCGCCTTCGCCGACGGAAAGGCCGGCTTCCTGCCGATGACCTCCGCCAACTCCAAGCCCACGTTCGCGGGCTCGCCCGTCGCGGACTCCTACTCTTACGCGCTCCTGCCGACCATCCCGCCGGGGGAGACCGAACTCCCGAAGGGCGGAGAGGAAGCGGCGAGCATCCTCTCCGGCGACAACCTCGTCGTCGCGCAGTATTCGCCGAACCAGGACCTCGCCTTCGCGTTCATCGAGATGCTCACCAGCACCGAGTCGCAGCTCGACTACTTCGACACCTTCGGAGAGCTGCCCACCGGCGTGGAAGCTGCCGCGCAGGTCGAGAAGGACAACCCCGATCTGAGCGCCAACGTGCAGGCCGCCTCGCAGTCGGTGGCCACCCCGTTCACGGGCGCCTGGGGGGACACGCAGCTCGCCCTGACCAACGTGGTCGTCCAATCGCTGCCCGCCCTGCAGGGGGGATCGCTCAGCCAGAGCGCGATCGCCGCATCGATCGCCGAGGCTCAGGCGAGCGCGCAGTCGGCGCTCGACAAGTCCAAGTAGCGACGCGAGGACACGCACATGGCGATCGCCACCGACACGCGTCGGAAACGGACCGACGACACCCCGCCGAGCGAGCGGCCCCGCCCGCTGTGGATGCTGCTGCCCGGCGGGGTGCTGATGACACTGCTGATCCTGGTGCCGCTGCTGCTGGCCTTCTGGATCTCGATGCTCGACCTGGACCAGTACACGATCCGGCAGTGGCTGCAGGCGCCGTTCGTCGGATTGGGCAACTTCGTCGAGGCGTTCTCCTCCTCGCCGCTGCTGCGCGGGATCGGGCTGAGCGTCAGCTATGCGCTGATCGTGTCGGTGGCGGCGATCCCGATCGGAGTCACGGCGGCGCTGGCCACGCAGAACGCCTTCCGCGGTCGCGGGCTGGTGCGCTCCGTCTACCTGATCCCGTACATCCTCCCCGCCTTCGTGGTGGCCACGGTCTTTCGGGCGATGTTCCAGCCCGAAGGAGTGGTCGACGAGGCATTCGGCGTGTTCGGGGTCGACCCGGGGCTGTGGCTCAACGGGCCGCAGAGCTATTGGACCCTGGTCATCGCGCAGCTCTGGGTGAGCTGGCCGTTCGTGTACCTGTTGACGCTGGCCGGACTGCAGGCGGTGGATGCGGAGGTGCACGAGGCCGCGGCGCTCGACGGCGCGGGGTGGGGCATCAAGCTGCGCAAGGTCATCCTCCCGTATCTGCGCGGATCGATCCTGCTGGCATTCATCCTCACCTTCCTGCACAGCATCAACGCCTTCACGATGCCGTTCGTGCTCTTCGGGATACCGGCGCCGGTCGATGTCGAGGTGCTGCCGGTCCTCACCTACGTCACGGCGTTCCAGAGCTTCCGGTTCGGCCTCTCGGCGGCCATGGCGGTGGCCTCGCTCGCGATCGTCGCGATCCCCCTGTTCATCTACCTGCGCGCCGTGCGCCTGGACACCGGAGAGGACGCGAAGCGATGAGCGCCACCACCACGATCGCGCAGGTCAACCCGCGCCGGAGCCGCCCCGGCGGTCACAGCCAGGTGGATCGGCTGCTGCCGCGCCCGCTTCTGGCTGCCGCGAACATCGTCCTGTGCCTGCTCGTGTTCGGGCCTGTCTCGTACATGCTGTTCGCCTCGATCAATGCGGATGTCGCGGTCGCCGGCGGCGCGTACTGGCCGACCGAGCTCCGGCTCGACAACTACGTCAAGGTGTGGCGCAGCGTCGATCTCGCGGGAGGGCTGGCCAACAGCCTCCTGATCTGCGGCGCGGTCGCCGTCGTCTGCGCGGCCGTCGCGGTCTCGATGGCGTGGGTGTTGGTGCGCTTCACCTTCATCGGACGCGTCACGATCCTTCGAGGACTGCTCGGGCTGCAGTCGGTCCCCGGCACGCTCATGCTGCTTCCGGTGTTCGTGATGTTCTCGACGCTCTCATCGGTGCTGCGCATCCCCACCATCGGCACCCACTGGTCGGTGTTCGTCACTTATCTCACCTTCGCGCTGCCGTTCTCGACCTGGGTGATGGTGACGTACATCCGCGGACTGCCGCGCGAGCTCGAGGAGGCCGCGCGCATGGACGGTGCCTCGAACTTCCGGGTCCTCACGCGCATCGTGCTGCCGCTGAGCTGGCCGGGGATCGTGGTCTCCGCGATCTTCGCATTCCTGCAGGGCTGGAACGACGTGCTGTTCGCCTCGGTCATGACCAACCGCGACAGCCGCACCGCCGCGGTGGCCCTGCAGATCTTCGGCGCGACGCAGGAGACGGGAGCCGTGCCCCTGTACGGGCAGATGATGGCGGCCTCGCTCATCTGCGCGATCCCCGTCGTCGTGCTCTACCTCGTGTTCCAGCGTTATCTCGTAGGCGGTCTCACCGCAGGAGGAGTGAAATGACCCCGTGGAAGCTCTCAGGATTCGGTGACGAGATCGATCCCGATCCGGCCGTGCAGATCGCCGTGCTCCAGGCGCTCGGCGCGCGGCACATCGAGGTGCGCAGCGCGTGGGGGGTGAACGTCGTCGATCTCGACGAGTCGCAGCTCGCGCAGCTCGCGGCCGTGGTGCGCGAGCGCGGCATGGCGGTGTCGGCGATCGCGTCGCCGATCGGCAAGGTCGATGTGTCTCTGCCGGTCGAGCACGAGGTCGGTCGGCTGCAACGGGCGATCCGTGCGGCCGAGGTGCTGGAGACCCCGTACATACGCATCTTCTCGTTCTTCCGTGCGGAGCACCTCTCAGCGGACGACATCCGCGACGACGTGCTCGTGCGCATGACAGCGCTCGCCCGCACCGCCGAAGCGGCCGGGGTCACCCTCGTGCACGAGAACGAGAAGGACATCTACGGCGACATCCCCTCGCGCGTGCTCGACGTGATCGAGTCGGTCGGCTCCGACCGACTGCGCGTCGCCTGGGACAACGCCAACTTCGTCCAGGTCGGCGTCCGGCCGTTCACCGACGGCTACGCCAAGCTGCGGCCGCACCTCGAGTATCTGCAGCTGAAGGACGCTCTCGCCGCGACGGGTGAGGTCGTCCCGGTGGGTGACGGCGACGGCGAACTTCGCGAGACACTCACGGCCCTGCGCGACGACGGCTATGCGGGGTTCGCCTCGCTCGAACCCCACCTCACCGACGTCAACGCGCTCGGCGGCTTCTCGGGGCCTGAGGCCTTCGGTCGTGCCGGACGAGCCCTTCGCACACTCACAGACGAGATCGGAGTCACCCTCTCATGACCGACGGAATCCTCGACGTCGCCATCGTCGGATGCGGCATCATCGGCGTCAACCACGCCAGAGCGATCGCGGCCACCGCCGGCCTGCGCATCGTCGCGGTCGTCGACGAAGTGCCGACCGCGACCGATCGGCTGGCCGACCTCATCGTCGAAGAACTGGGCGGAGAGCGCCCATCCACGCACGCCGATATCGAGTCGATCCCCGACGACATCGATGTGGTCGTCATCTGCACCCCGAGCGGTTCCCATGTCGAACTCGCCGAGCGGGCGGTCACGCGGGGGATGCACGTCGTGCTCGAGAAGCCCCTCGACGTGTCGATGGAGCGCGGTCGCCGTCTGGCCTCGATCGCACGGGACGCCGAGGCGCACGGCATCCGGATCTCAGTGATCAGCCAGCACCGCTTCGACCCGGGCGCGGTGGCCGTCGCTGAGGCCGCCCACACCGGACGCCTGGGGCGGATCACGAGCGCTGTCGCCTCCGTGCCCTGGTGGCGCTCGCAGGAGTACTACGACTCGGGCGCCTGGCGGGGCACGTGGGAGCTCGATGGCGGAGGTGCCGTGATGAACCAGGGCGTGCACACCGTCGACCTGCTGCTGTGGTTCCTCGGCACCCCTGTCGACGTGTTCGCCCACACCGCGCTGCTCGCGCACGAGCGGGTCGAGGTCGAAGACGTGGCGGTCGTCACGGTGCGTTTCGAGTCGGGCGCGCTCGCCGTTCTGCACGCCACGACCGCCGCCTTCCCCGAGCAGCCGGTGCGGCTGGCCGTGCACGGCGCGCAGGGGACCGGCATCATCGAGAACGACCAGCTCGCGCGGTTGTGGGTGGACGGCGACACCGCCGACCGCAGCGTCGACTGGGTGCCCGAGGGGCATCGGCTCGGCGACGACCGTGACCCGCAGGCGTTCGCCGAGGGTCACGCCCGCCAGTACGCCGACATCGTCGAGAGCATCCGTGAGGAGAGAGCCTCGCGGGTCGGCGTACCCGAAGCGCTGCTGGCGCTCGCCGTGGTGCGCGGCATCTACGTGTCGGCGACCACCGGCTCTGCGGTACGCGTCGCCGACCTGATCGACGGCACCGTCGACGATGCGGACGTACGGACGGGAGGCATCGCATGAAGTTCTCGGTGTTCACGGCGGCGACCCCCGACTGGGAGCCGGCGGAGGCGGCTCGCCGCATCGCCGCGATCGGCTACGACGGCATCGAGTGGCGCATCACCGACCAGGACGAGGCCGACCCGCCCGGATTCTGGGCCGGGAATCGCGCGACCTGGCCGCTCGCCGGGCTCGAAGGGTCGGTCTCCGAGATCGCCCGCATCACCCGCGAGGCCGGGCTGGAGTTCAGCGGCATCGGCGGCTACGCGCTCGCACCCGACCACGACGATGTGCTGCGGACGCTCAGGGCCACCGCAGAACTCGGTGCGCGTCAGGTGCGCGTGCGCATCCCTTTCAACGACACCCAGGACTATCGCACGGTGTTCGCGCAGACCAGGGACGACCTGGAGTGGGCCTCCCGCGAGGCGGGGGCACTCGGCGTGAAGGTGCTCGTCGAGCTGCACCATCAGACGATCTCGGCGTCGGCGTCGGCTGCCCTCCGCCTGGTCGACGGCATCGACCCGCGCACCATCGGTGTGATCCACGACCTGGGCAACCTCGTGATCGAAGGGCAGGAGGACACTCGCGCCGGCCTGCAACTCCTGGGGGAGTACCTCGCGCACGTGCATGTGAAGAACGCCGTCTGGCAGCGCACCGGGCAGACCGGGCTCGACGGCGATGTGCGCTGGGAGTCGGCATGGGCTCCGCTTCGCGAGGGCATCGCCAGCGTGCCGGACTATTTCCGCGCCCTCGCCGAGGTCGGCTACGACGGCTGGGTGACGCTGGAGGACTTCTCGACGGATGCTCCGCTGGAGGAGCGCCTGATCGACGACCTCGCCTTCCTCCGCGCGTCTGCCGGCGCCGCCGGCATCGGATCGTGACCGGGCCTGCGCGCACGCAGCATCCCCCGCTCCGTGCCGCTCATCTGGGTCTCGGCGCCTTCCATCGGGCTCACCAGGCCTGGTACACCCAGCAGGCGAACGAGCGTGCAACCGCAGACGACGGGTGGGGCATCGCCGCTTTCACCGGGCGTGCCCCTGAGGCCGCAGAGCTGCTGTCGCGCAACGACGGCGTGTACACGGTGCTGGAGCGCTCCGCCGAGGGAGACCGGGCGACGACCGTGCAGTCGATCGTGCGGGCGGTACCCGGATCGGATGAGCGGGCCTGGCTCGACACTCTCACCGATCCTCGGGTCGCGGTTCTGACCGTGACGGTCACCGAGGCGGGGTACTCGGCCGGTTCCGGGGTTCCGCGGCGCATCGCCGACGGCCTCGTCGCGCGAGCGCGGGCCGGTGCAGGACCCATCGCGGTCGTGAGCTGCGACAACCTGCCGCAGAACGGTCGGGCGCTGCGGGACGTGGTGCGCAAAGCCGCCGGGCCCCAGGCTGTGCGACTCTCAGACATCGCGTCGTTCGTCGACACGGTGGTGGACCGGATCACCCCTGCCGTCACGCCGGCCGACATCGACGCCGTGCGGAAGCTCACCGGCCTCGACGATCCGTCCGCGGTGGTCACCGAACCGTTCGCGGAATGGATCCTCGCGGGCGAGTTCCCCGGGGGTTCTCCGGACTGGGCGCAGGTCGGAGCCAGATTCGTCGCCGATGTCGGGCCGTACGAAGCGCGCAAGCTCTACCTGCTCAACGCCGGGCACACCTTCCTCGCCGCAGCAGGGCGGTTGCGGGGCTACGACACGATCGCAGAGGCGTTCGGCGATGCCGACCTGCGCGCCGACACCGAGGCGCTGTGGGCTGCGCAGCGCACCGCGGTCGACCTGCCGGTCGCGGAGCTCGACGGATGGCTCGACGATCTGCGCCTCCGCTTCTCGAATCCGCGCATCGCCCATCGGCTCGACCAGATCCGTCGGGACAGTCCGATCAAGGTGGCGCTGCGCCTCGTCGCTCCCCTGCGGAGACGCCGAGAGGCCGGCGATGCCGCCGACGACGCGCAGCTGCACGCCGTGGAGAGCTGGATCCGCTCCCTCGTCGAACTCGACCCGACCGACCCCGCGACGGCCCTGATCGCCCGCACCATCTCCGCCCTGCCCGCGGCTGACCGCGCACGCACCGTCATCGACCACCTCACTCCCGAAGGGACCCTCGCATGAGCATCGACAAGGCTGAGGTCATCGTCACCAGCCCCGACCGGAACTTCGTCACTCTCAAGCTCACGACGGCCGACGGCATCTCCGGCCTCGGCGACGCGACCCTCAACGGGCGTGAGCTCGCCGTCGTCGCGTACCTCACCGAGCACGTCGTGCCGCTGCTGATCGGCGCCGACGAGGACCGCATCGAAGACACCTGGCAGTTCCTCTACCGGAGCGCGTACTGGCGCAGGGGACCCGTCACGATGGCCGCTGTCGCGGCGGTCGACATGGCGCTGTGGGATATCAAGGGCAAGAAGGCGGGGATGCCCGTCTACCAGCTCCTTGGCGGAGCCAGCCGCACCGGGCTTCTCGCCTACGGTCACGCGTCGGGCAAGGAGCTGCCTGAACTGTTCGACTCCGTGCGCGCGCACCTCGACCAGGGGTATCGGGCGATCCGGATCCAGACCGGTGTTCCCGGGCTCAAGGCCATCTACGGCATCGCTTCGCAGGCCGCCGACACCGGAGGGGGAGAAGCCCGGTACGACCATGAGCCGGCACGTCGAGGGGCGAGGCCCGTCGAAGAGGACTGGGATACCCGCGCCTACCTGAACCACCTGCCCGGCGTCTTCGAGGCGGTGCGCAACGAGTTCGGCCCCGACATCCCGCTGCTGCACGACGGCCACCACCGGATGACGCCGATCCAGGCGGCGAAGCTCGGCAAGGCTCTCGAGCCGTACGACCTGTTCTGGCTCGAGGACTGCACCCCCGCCGAGAACCAGGAGGCGCTGCGACTCGTGCGCCAGCACACGACCACGCCCCTCGCGATCGGCGAGATCTTCAACACCGTCTGGGATTTCAAGGACATCATCCGCGACCAGCTCATCGACTACGTGCGCGGGGCCGTGACCCACATGGGCGGCATCAGTCCGCTGAAGAAGACACTCGACTACGCGGCGATGTACCAGATCAAGTCCGGCATGCACGGGCCCACCGACATCTCGCCGGTCGGCATGGCGGCGGCGATGCACCTCGGCCTCGCGATCCACAACTTCGGCATCCAGGAGTACATGCAGCACGGCTCGCGTACCGACCAGGTGTTCCAGCAGTCCTTCACCTGGCGTGGCGGACTGCTGCACCCCGGCGACAAGCCGGGCCTGGGCGTCGAGCTCGACGTCGATGAGGCGGGCAAGTACCCGTACGAGCGGGCGTACCTGCCCTATAACCGGCTGGCGGATGGAACGGTGCACGACTGGTGACTCTGGTGACCAGGCCGATCGTCGTCATGGGGGTGTCCGGGGCGGGCAAGACGACGGTCGGCCGGGACCTCGCACATCGGCTCGGGGTCTCGTTCATCGATGCGGACGATCTGCACGGCTCGGAGAACGTCGCCAAGATGGCGGCAGGGATCCCTCTCGATGACGATGACCGGTGGCCGTGGCTCGACCGGGTCGGGGTGGCGCTCGCCGCGGACCCCGGGGTCGTCATCGCGTGCTCGGCGTTGAAGCGGAGATACCGCGATCGGCTGCGCGCATCGGCCCCTGACACGGTGTTCGTGCACCTCGACGCACCGAAGGAGCGGGTCACGGAGCAGGCGACTGCGCGCCGCGGTCACTTCATGCCACCCGCGCTGCTGGCGTCGCAGTTGCAGACGTTGGAGCCGCTCGGGGCGGACGAGGACGGGATCACGGTGACGGTGGATGGCACGGCCGGAGAGCTCGTGGAGCGCATCCGTCAGCATCTCGTCTGAGAACGTCCGCCACCTTCGAGCCGCGCTCAGGGGATCGGCACTGCGCGGTCCGCGCCGAGTCGCTTCATCACCATCGTCGACGTCAATCGCTGCACGCCCGGCAGGGCTCCGAGGGTGTTGTCGTAGAGCTCCTGGTACGAACCCATGTCACGCGTGAGGATGCGCAGCATGTAGTCGGGGTCGCCGAACAGGCGCTGTGCCTCGACGACCGCGGGGATGGACACCACCGCCTCTTCGAAGGCGACGATGGTGTCCTTGTCGGTGCGTCCGATCGTGACGAACACGATGGCCTCGAAAGTCAGGCCGACGGCTGCAGGGGCCACCACCGCCCGGTACCTCTCGATGGCTCCGGACTGCTCCAGCTCCTTGAGGCGACGATGGCACGCGGACAGGCTCAAGCCGACCTGGGAGGCGAGGTGGGTCGCGCTCATCCGGCCGTCGTCCTGGAGAAGAGAGAGAATCTCCCGGTCAAGTGCATCCATGGTGACAATCCTTGCAGCTCGAGGCGGCGATGGTCCGAAGAATCGAAGCACCTTTCGCGTGATCCTTCGTAGTCTCTTCCTCGAATCGAGGAGAACCGATGGATATCGCGCTGGTCATGCAGTTCTGGGTGGTCGCCGTCATGCTCGCGCTGACGCCGGGCGCTGATTGGGCCTATGCGATCTCCGCCGGCCTGCGTGCTCGCTCGATCGCGCCATCGATCCTCGGGATGATCGCGGGTTACACCGTCGTGATCGTCGCCGTCGCGCTCGGCCTCGGCGCGCTGGTCACCACGTATCCCGTCACCCTCACGACGCTGACGGTGGTCGGCGCGCTCTACCTGATCTTCCTCGGGGCGACGACGCTCGCCAGCCGCCCGGCGCCGATCGCCGAGAGCGGCGAGCCGATCGCCACGGGCGGATGGGCGCAGTTCCTGCGCGGCTCCGGCGTGAGCGGCATCAACCCGAAGGGCCTGCTACTCCTGCTCGCGCTGCTGCCCCAGTTCACGAGCGCGAGCGGATGGCCGTCGACGACGCAGATGCTCGCCCTCGGTGGACTGCACCTCCTCAACATCGCGATCGTGTACACGACCGTCGGCCTGCTCGCCCGTCGTCTGCTGCGCACGCGACCGCGCGCCAGCTCGGTGGTCACCCGGATCGCCGGCATCGCCATGACCGTCATCGGCGTGGGGATCCTCCTCGAGCAGGTGCTCGAGTGGCTGTGAGAACCGTGCGCTTTTCACCGGCCATCGACCGCCGCAACCCCGCACCGTCGAGGTAGCGTCGAAGAGGCGGACTGTGATCGGCGGGAGATGAGGACTGCGTGACTTCCATGGTGCGTACGACCACTGCACTCCGGCTGCTGCTGCCGGCCTTCCTGCTCGGCGCGATCATCGCGATCTCGTTCCTCGAGGCGCCGTTGAAGTTCCTCGCGCCGGGGGTCACGATCCCGATCGGACTCGGTATCGGACGACTCGTCTTCACCGCGTTGAACGTACTCGTGGGTGTCGTGCTGCTCGTGCTCACCGTCGTGACCGTGCGGGCGAGGGCCGGCCGTGCGGCACCGGGCATCCTCGCCGCGATCTGGGTCGTGTACCTCGTCGAGGTCGCGGTCATCCGTCCGGTGCTCAATCAGCGCAGCGATCTGGTGATCGCGGGTGCCGAGACCCCGGGGACGAACTGGGCGCACTATGCGTACATCGCCGCAGAAGTGGCCATCGTCGGGCTGCTCGTCGCTCTGACACTGGTCACGGTGCGCTCGGTGCTCGCCCTGCACGAACCGCGAGAATCGGTGGGTGAAGGGGCGTCCTGACGTTCAGTCCGCCGATGCCGAGAGCTGGTCGTGCAGGTTGAACACCTCGGTGAGAGGCGTGGCCGCCTGATCGGCGCGGCCTTCGAGCCCGACGAAGAACTCCGACATCGATGCCTCCCATCGCGCTGCGACCGGAGAGGCTGCGAGGTAGGCGCGTGCCGCCTCGTCGTCTCCCGCTCCTTCGCGGGGACGCCGGAGAGGAATCCCGCGGCGACGAAGACTTTGAGGGTGGAGGCGTAGCCGAATCTCTCATCCGCCCGGTACGAGATGGTCTCCCCTGTTCCGGTGTCCACGGCGCTGACGCCGATTCGGGCGGAGTAGTCCTTTTCCAGGCGCTGCAGCGACGCAGACAGGTCGATCGAGGTGGATGCTGTCGCGGTCGGCGGCGTGCTGGGTGTGGGAGGTCTGCTCGCGCCGTCGGACCCGGTGCACCCGGTGAGCGCGGCGAGCGTGAGGGCCATGGACAACGCGATCTGTCCACGCAGGCGGTTGGCCTTGCGCATGGAGTTCCTTTCGAACGGATTCCAGGGTTCCAGGTCCTCTGCAGGGGGTAACCCCACACATTCCGATCTATCGGCATACTTACAGCCTCAGCGCCTCCCGACTCCGTTAAGAGTGAAATGTTAGATGACAGCGGCCCAGATCGTGGTCGTACCGCACTGTCTGGAGGAAATCATGAAGTTGAAGAGTCGAATCGTCGCGGCGGGCGTCACCGCCGTCATGGCCGCGGGTGTCGCGTTCATCGGCGCCCCGGCCGCCAGCGCCGCGGATGGCGCACAGGTCGATCACCTCGGTGAGATGAACCACCCCTTCGCGCCGAGCGCCGACCCGAGACTGGGTGGCCAAGCCGGTGTCGGCTGGCTCCGAGGGCCTGACGGCTCGATCGGCGGCATGTCGAACGACCAGACCTTCGGCTCACCCGCCGCGGTCACGCTCGACGACAACGTCGATACGGTCCGTGCCGGCGAAACGATCAGCATCACGGTCTCGGCGACGAACACGTCGACGTTCGCTCGGGGTATCAGCATGGCCGTTCCGAGCATCAAAGGTGTGACGGCGACCGCGGCGGAGTCCACCAGCGGCACGCCGATCCTCAGCAACACGCATGTGTTCGTCGCGTTCGATGAGCTCGACCCCGGTGAGACCGGAACCATCGTGATCGACGCGAAGATCGGCAATGTCCCCGCGGGCACGAAGCTCCCGACGAAGGCGTATGTGTATCAGACGATGTACGGGCCGTCTTCGCAGATCGTCGACACCGACACCGTCGTCGACTAGTCCGTGCAGGTGGGGTGCGGTCGGTCTTTCGGGTCCAGCCGTGCCCCGCTGCGGTCAGGGACGGACGCGGACCGTGCGGCCCTCGAACGACACCAGATCGCCGTCGCGCAGCTGGCGTCCTCGCCGCCGATCCACCTCGTCGTTGACGGTCACGTATCCGTCGATGATGACCTCTTTGGCGTCGCCGCCCGAGTCGAGGAGGCCGGCGAACTTCAGGAACTGTCCGAGGCGGATCACCTCACCGCCGATGGAGATGTCGTCGATCGGATCGGTGTTCGTCATCCTTGAATGCTAATCGCCTTCGAGGTGGGGGCGTGCGCGCTCGCCGCGGTGCGGACAGCCACGATCTGAACGGCGACAGCACCCCCGGCGAAACGAGGGTGCTGTTCATCGGCCCGGCCCGGCCGGCTCAGTCGATATCGGTTCCGACGACCGCGAAGTCGGCGTTGAAGTCGATGTCCACCGAGCGGTTGTCGGTCGTGAGGACCGACGCGTCATAGGGGCTCACGTCGTCGCCGTCCACGTCGAGGTCGGTGATCATGCCCTCGGCCTCGGCGAGTGCGGCGGAGACCAGTGCGCGGATCGTCTGGTCGTCGAGAGCGAGTGCGGGACCCGTGTCGTCGCCGTCGGCCACATCGGTCGAGATGACGGATGCCGCCAGGCTGCTGTCGACGCGTACCTCGGTCTCGTCGCCGGAGGTCGTGGTCAGCTGCACCTCCCACGTGCCGTCGCGCTTGGCGTCGATCGAGGTCACCTCGCCGTCGGCGACCCCGCGTGCGGCGGCCGCGATCTTGATCAGCTCGTCGGCCGATGCGCTGCCGATGCCGGTCACGGGGCCTCGATCGTTCGAGGGGGCGTTCCCGCGGTCGTCGCCGCGGTCGTCTCCTCGCTGACCGTGGTCGTCCGCGTCGTCATGGCGGGGGCCGTCGGAGATCGAGGATCGATCGTCGTCGCCGAACTCGTCGCCGATCGCCGCACCTACGGCGATGCCGCCACCTGCGAGGACCACGGCCGCCGCGATGCCGCCTCCGATGAGGAGAGCGCGCTTGCGTCCGGGCTTCGGCTCGGCCGGTGCGGCAGGAGCCGCCGCCGGAGCGGTCGGGTACGCGGTGGCGTCAGGCGCCTGGGGCGCGGAACCCGGAGCCGGGGCCACCGGCAGTGTCTGCGCGTCCGGGGTGCTCTCGGGCGTCTGGTCGGGAGTGGGTGTCTTGTCGTCCATATCTCGATGGTCCCGCGCCGGCGCTGAAGCCTCCCTGAAGCGTCCTGAAAACGTCTTCAGGAACCGATACTCCAGGCTTTCAGCCGGCGAGGGGCAGGGTGAGGACGAAGCGTGCGCCGCCCCAGCGGGAGTCGTCGACCACGAGGGTGCCGCGGGCGGAGCCGGCGATTCCTCGGGCGATCGCGAGGCCGAGGCCGCTGCCTCCGGCGTCACGGCTGCGGGCCTCGTCGAGCCGGACGAAGCGCTCGAAGATCCGCTCCCGCTCCTCGGCGAGAACCCCGGCTCCGTCGTCTTCCACCGTCACGAACACGTATCCGTCCGAGGGGATCACCGCGATCGCCACCCGACCTCGACTGTGGCGGGCGGCATTGTCTGCGAGGTTGCGCACCAGCTGGCCGAGCAGGCGCGGGTCGCCGTGCACCCGTGCGGCATGGATGCCGGTACCGTCGACGTCGAGCCCCGCCGCGCGGAGTCGGCGCACCTCGCCGAGCGCGATGTCGTCGAGGTCGACCGCCTCGTCGAGCGTGCTCGCACCCTCGTCGAGGCGGGCGAGAAGCAGCAGCGATTCGACGATGCCCTGCAGTCGGAGCCCCTCTTCCGAGACGACCTCTGCGAGCTCGCCGATGCTGGTGACCTCGGGGTGGGCCTGGGCGAGCTCTGCGTGCTGACGGATGGTCGCAAGGGGAGAGCGCAGCTCGTGCGAGGCGTCGGACACGAAGCGTCGCTGAGCGGTGGCTGCGGCATCGAGGCGGTTGAGCATGCCGTTCATGGTGGTCGCGAGGGCAGCGATCTCATCCGCCGTCTCGGGCACCGGCACCCGCTGGTGCAGGCGTTCGGCAGTGATGCCGTCGACCTCTTCGCGGATGCGTTCCACCGGACGCAGCGCGCGACCCACGACCAGCCAGGTGGTCACGGCCACGAGCAGCAGCAGCAGCGGGACCGCGATGGCGAGCAACGTCGCGACCGTCGCCAGGGTCTCTGCGTCGTCGTCCATCGAGACCGCGAGCACGAGCGTCTGATCGCCGTCGATGTCTTCCGAGACCACCAGGACGGTGTCGCCGTCGACGGTGGTCGTCTGCGGGTCGTCGTCGGCGGGGAGCGGGGTCGAACCCAGTTTGTCGCGAGCCTCCTCGCTCGCGGCACGTACCGAGCCGTCCGGACCGAGGATCTGCAGGATCTCGTCTTCGAGAGCGTCCACCCCCTTGCCGCCCGGCCCGCCGGCACGTTCGGCGAGCTCGCTGAGCCGCTGTTCCGCAGCGCGCTCGGTGCTGCTGTGGATGCTCGCGCTCAGCACACCGTAGAACGAGAAGGCTCCGATCAGCAGGGCGACGGCGACGACGACGGTGGCACCGAGTGTGGTCCTGCCGCGCACCGTGCGCCAGCTGCGGTTAGCCACCGTCGGCCGCCAGTCGATAGCCCGCACCGCGGATGGTCTCGATGGCCTCACGACCGAACGGCTTGTCGAGTTTGCGGCGGAGGTGCCCGACGTAGACCTCGACGATGTTGGGGTCGCCGTCGAAGTCGTCGTCCCAGACGCCGTCGATGAGGGCGCGCTTCGACAGCACCTGCCCGCGATGACGCATGAGGTACTCGAGCACGGAGAACTCCCGAGCGGTGAGGCTCACCGGGGTCTCGCCGCGCCAGACCCGGTGTGCGGCAGGGTCGAGCCGCAGATCGCCCGCCTCCAGGATCGCCGGGCGGGCGACGGCTCCACGGCGCACGAGGGCGCGGAGCCGTGCGACGAGGATCGCGAACGAGAACGGCTTGGTGACGTAGTCGTCGGCTCCGGTCTCGAGTGCCTCGACCTGGTCCCACTCGCCGTCCTTCGCGGTGAGCATCAGCACGGGCGTCCAGTTCTCCTCGGCGCGCAGTGCTTCGCAGACCTTCCATCCGCTCATGCCCGGCATCATCAGGTCGAGCACGATCGCGTCGTACCGCGTCTCGCGTGCACGCCAGAGTCCGTCGACGCCGTTGTGCGCGACGTCGACCGCGAAGCCCTCGGCCTCGAGCCCGCGGCGCACGCCTTCGGCCAGGCGCACCTCGTCGTCAACCACCAGGATCCGCATTCCTCCAGTGTGGTCGGTCGACGCTGAATCCGGGCTGAAGCGGTCGAGGATCAGGTGGAGAGGTGTGCCTGGATCTCGAGGATCACTTCGCCGAGGGCTCCGGAGGAGAGGAGCCCGGGCCCGAGGGGTCCGGCTGTATCGGTGCCGAGCGGCGGGAGGTGCCGCAGCGCCGCGGCTGCTTCGGGGGAGAGGCGCGCGAGCTGCCAGCGCACCTCTGCGGCGCGGGCATCGGGTTCGTTCGGGTGCGCCAGCTCGACGCTTTTCGCGGCGTATGCGGCTGCTCCGAGGGCGTGAGCACCCATGTGTGCGACTCCTGCGGCCTGGGCTGCCGCACGGGCCGCGGCGACGCCGGCGGGGGAGGTGGCGCTGTGGGCGGCGCGTCCAGCGACGAAGCGTCGTCGGATCTCGCCCGCAGCCGTGAGCTCGCCCCGCGCGAATGCTCGTGCCCTGGCGATGGCGTCACGAGCCCGAGCGTCATCGGGTGCCTCGGCCTCGAACAAGGGCAGTACGCGTTCCGCGCAGTCAGCCGCCCACACCGCGACGATCCGGCGGTCGGCCTCGGTCATGCCCTGTGGGGTCGTCATGCTCACCTCGCCCGGCGCGCGGTGCGGCCGCGTGCTGCCTCGTGCGCTTCGCGAAGAAGGCTGAGCACCGCATCCGCCGTCCGCTCCGCGGGATTGATCACGCACACCCAGCCGGAAGTGCCGTAGAGCGGATGCCGGTGGAACACGTCGGCCGCGGTCGGATCGACGTCAGCACCCACGATCGACTCCGTCCTTTCACGCCCGATGTGGATGTTCACCCGGAAGCGCCCCGGAGTATCCAGGGCGGACGAGGTGTCATCGGGGTAGTCCTTCGTGATGATCGTGCCGTACGGCTGGGTGCGCTCCGGCATCCGCCCATCGGGGGCGTAGTAGAGGTAGGTGTCTCCCCACGACAGCTCCGGAAAGTCGCTGCCGGCTTCGGGTGTGACGACGAGGACGCCGTCGAGTCCACGGACCGTTTCGATGATCTCCTGCATTTCCATCCTTCAATGGTGAGGCGGAAGTGCTTATGTGGACTTGGGTGCGCAAAAGACAGGGGACCGGATGCAGAACCCTCAAGTCATGACGTTCACGACGATGCGGCTCGGAATGCTCGTCGGATACTCGACGCAGCAGGTGCGCGACCTCGAGAGTCTCGGCGTCATCCCCGCAGCGGAGCGTGGCGTGAACGGCTATCGCCGGTATCGGATGCAGCACGCCACGGCGCTGCGGGCCTATCGTGCGATGGCGGCCGCGCTCGGACCGGTGCCTGCTCGCCGGTTGATGCCCGTATTGATCGGCGGCTCGATCGAGGATGCCGCCGATCGGATCGACGATCTGCATGCGGACCTCGCCCACGAGCGTTCCCGGGTGCGCGAGGCGCTCAGGGCGCTCGACATCGCGGTGGCGGAAGCCGACGACGTGTTCGCCGCCGATGACGCGATGACCATCGGCGAGCTCGCCCAGGCTCTCGGCGTGCGCTCCTCGGCACTGCGCCATTGGGAACGCGCGGGTCTCGTGCATCCGCTTCGTGGCGACACGTCGACCCGTTCGTACGGATCGGTCGCGATCACCGAGGCGCGAGTCGTCGCTGCCCTTCGCTCCGGCGGTTACGGCATCCCCGCCATCTCACGCATTCTCGATGAGGTGCGCGCGCACGGTCGGACCGGGGAGGTGCAGCGCATCCTCACCGCGCGCCTGGGCGACCTCACCCGTCGTAGCGTCGCTCTTCTCGGCGCGGCAGGACACCTGCACGACCTGCTCGCCGATCGCTTCGGGGAGCAGGGGCATTCCTTCACGCCCGACCGCCGACCAGCGCCATGACCTCCCCGATCAGCGGATTCTCGTCGAGCGGGTCGGTGATGATCGCGGTGACGGCATCGAACGGCAGCACCGGGTAGCGCGAGGCGGCACCGATCTTCTCCTCGCTCGCCAGCACCACAGTCTCGGCGCATCGCGAGGCGATCGCCCGCTTCGTGACCGCATCGTCGAGCTCGCCGGTGGTGAGCCCGTGCACGGGGTCGACGCCCGTCGCGCCGACGAAGAACACGTCGGCGGCGAGGTGCTGGATCGCCTCCATCGCGAGACCGCCCCCGGCCACCAGGGAGTGCCGGGTGAGTTCCCCGCCGATCATGATCACGCGGGCGTCGGAATGCTCGGCCACGGTGAGGGCGACGGCGGGACTCGGGGTGATGACCGTGATGCCGGCGCCGGAGGGGAGCAGTCGAGCCATCGCGAGGGTCGTGGTCCCGGCATCCACGACGATCGTCGCTCCGGGACGGACGCGGGCGACGGCCTGACGCGCGACCCTCTCCTTGCTCTCGGTCGCGACGTCGTGACGTTCGCGCACCGGGGGTTCGGGGGCGGGGTTCGGCAGGGCGCCGCCGTATACGCGCTGGAGCTTCCCTTCGTCGGCGAGCTCGCGGAGATCCCGGCGGATGGCATCTTCCGACACCCCGAGTTCGTCGGCCACCGCCTTCGCGACGACCCTCCCGTCGCGGACGAGAAGATCGAGCAGGTGGTCTTTGCGCTGAGCGGCGAGCATATGTTTCCTCACGAAGTTGCACGATTGTGCATGATTAAGACTACAGTCATCCCCATGACGAAACCACTCCTGATCTTGATCGCCGGCCCGTACCGCTCGGGCACGAACGGTGATCCAGCCCTCATCTCCCGGAATCTCGCCCGTCTCGAGGAGGCTTCGGGTCCGATCTTCCGCCTCGGACACGTGCCGATGATCGGCGAGTGGGTCGCGCTGCCGATCCTGCGCACGCTCGATGCCGCCGACGCCGAGGGCGGTGACGTAATGTACGAGACGGCGCACCGACTGCTGCAGCACTGCGACGCCGTCCTGCGGCTGCCGGGGGAGTCGTCCGGCGCCGACAAGGACGTCGAGATCGCGCTCGATCGCGGGCTCCCGGTCTATCGGTCGCTCGAGGAGATCCCTTCAGCTTCGACTCCGTAGGCTGGAGGCATGACCAAGAACCTCTGGACCATCCTCGGCGTCATCCTCGCCGTCGTGATCGCGTGGTGGATCGTGAGCGCGCTGTTCTCGGTCCTCGCGTTCATCTTCAAGCTCGGGATCGTCGCGGTCGTGGCCGTGGTGGTCTTCCTCGTGCTGCGCGGGATCTTCAGCCGCAGCGACGACTGACCAGACGTCACCGCGGGTAGGTTACGCCGCTTAGCTGCTCCGAGAGGTCCCAGCTGCGCGCGGCATCCGCCGTGCTCCGCAGCGGACGGTACAGGGCCTGCTCGGCCGGAGCGCCGCCCATGTGGCCAGGACCGCGCGGGCCGTACAGGCGGCCGGGCAGAGCGGACGACGACGCTGCCGCGAACAGGGCGGGCAACGCGGCGCTCTCGGCCGTGCCGACGATCAGCCCGCGCTGGGACGCCCACCGGATCACCCTCACCTCGACGGTGTCGTCGGCGCGACCGAGTTCCGGACGGGCGGCGAGCAGGCTCGTGGGGGCGACTCCGGGGTGGGAGAGGTTCGACGTGATGCCCCAGCCGAGCGCTCGGCTGCGCCGGTCGAGTTCGAGCCCGAAGAGTCCGAACGCGATCTTCGACTGCCGGTAGGCCCGCATCCCGTCGTACGACTGCTCCCCGTTCGGATCCTGCCAGTCGATCGTTCCGCGGGCCGCGGCCACGCTCACCTGGGAGGTCACGCGCGCCTGCCCGGCGCTGAGCAGGGGGAGGAGGTGCGCGACCAGGGCGAAGTGCCCGAGATGGTTCGTCCCGTACTGCACCTCGAACCCGTCGACGGTCGTCTGACGGTCAGGCGGGGTCATCACCCCGGCGTTGTTGATGAGCAGATGCACGGGGCTGCCGTCCCTCCGCATCGCCTCGCCGAATTCCGCCACAGAGTCGAGCGATGAGAGGTCGAGCGGCGACGTCTGCACCTGCGCATCCGGCGCAGCGTCCCTGATGGTTGCGGCGGCGGCATCCCCCTTCCGCGGATTGCGCACGGGGAGCACGATCTCGGCTCCGGCACGGGCGAGACGCGTGGCGATGTGCAGGCCGATGCCGTCGCTCCCTCCCGTCACCATCGCACGGCGGCCGGCGAGAGAGGGGATGCGGATGTCGGGGATGCGCGTGCTCATGATGTGCTCCTTCGGGTCTTCCTCCAGCGTGCGTGCTGGGCGTCGCCGCAACCAGGACTCCCCATGCAGTGGATACCGGCACGGACGGATGCGAGGATCGGGGCGTCGGGAGGAGGGCCGGATGGTCATCGACAGGACGGCGCTCGCGGGGTTCCTGCGACTGCGGCGAGACAATCTGCAACCGGAGGACGTGGGTCTGGCGCGGGGGGCGCGACGGCGCACCGAGGGGCTCCGTCGCGAGGAAGTGGCCGCGCTCAGCCACATGTCGGCCGACTACTACGCGCGACTCGAACGGGGTGACGGGCCGCTGCCCTCGGAGCAGATGCTCGCCGCGATCGCCCAGGGGCTGCACCTCACGATCGACGAGCGCGACCACCTGTTCCGCCTCGCCGGACATCAACCGCCCGCGCGGGGCGGAGTCGGCGACCACATCGGACCGGGGATGCTGCGGATCCTCGACCGGCTGCAGGACACTCCGGCCGAGATCGTGAGCGAACTCGGAGAGACCCTGCGGCAGACGCCCCTCGGTGTAGCGCTCACCGGCGACACGGCACACCTCACGGGCATGGAGCGGAGCCTCGGTTATCGCTGGTTCCGCGAGCCATCCACGCGGGACCTGTACGACCCCGCCGAGCACGAGTTCCTGTCGCGGCTGTGGGTGTCTGGTCTGCGGGAGGTCATCGCCCGGCGGGGCCCCTCATCGCGCGCTGCCCGCATGGCCGACGCGCTGCAGGAGCACAGCGCGGAGTTCCGCGAGATCTGGGACCGTCATGAGGTCGGCCTCCGGCCCCGCGAGACGAAGCGCTTCGTTCACCCCGACCTCGGGCCGCTCGAGCTGACGTGTCAGAGCCTCGTCGATCCCGAGCAGTCGCAGTTCCTTCTCGTCTACACCGCGATCCCGGGGTCGGAGAGCTATGAGAAGCTCGCTCTGCTGTCGACCCTGGCTCCCCGGGTCTTCGTGTAGGGGACCTTCGAATCGCGCAAATGGTGGGAAACGGCGTCCACAGCACCCGTTTGCGCGATTCGAGGCGAGAGGGCTACGCCTTCGCGAAGGAGCCGACGCGGTACTTCGCGGCGCGGTGCGTGTCCTGCACGCGGTCGCCGCGGCCGTGGAGCTTGTTGCGGAGCGTGCCGGGCGCATATTCCTCGGGGTAGGCGCCACGCGCGCGCAGCACCGGGATCACGTGCTCGATGATGTCCTGCCACGTGCCGGGGGTGACCGCATAGGCGAGGTTGAAGCCGTCGATGTCGGTCTCGTCGACCCAGGACTGCAGCTCGTCGGCGATCTCCTCGCCCGAGCCGACGATCGTGGGGCCGAGGCCGCCGATCGCGTTGTGGCGCCCGAAGTCGCCGACCGTCCACTCGCGACCGAGGTCGGCCTCTTCCTTCAGGTGCTGCAGCACCGACTGGATCGCGTTCGACTCGACGTTCCCGACCGGCTCGTCCTCCGCGTACTGGGACAGGTCGACGCCCATCCACCCCGACATGAAGGTGAGTGCGCCCTCCGGGCTGGCGTAGGAGAGGTACTCGGCGTGCTTCGCGGTGGCCTCTTCGCTCGTCGCGGCGGTGATCACGGTGAGCAGCGTGTAGATGCGGGCGTCGTAGCGGTCGCGCCCCGCGGCTTCCAGGGCGTCGCGGATGCGCTTCACCGTGCCGGCGAGCACCTCCTTCGAGGGGGCGGCGACGAAGATGGCCTCGGCGTTCTCGGCGGCGAACTTCACCCCGCGCGGGCTCGCGCCGGCCTGGTAGATCACCGGTGTGCGCTGTGGTGACGGCTCGGAGATGTGGATGCCGGGAACGCTGAAGTGCTTCCCCTCATGCCCGATCGGGTGCACCTTGCCGGGGTCGGTGAAGATGCCGCGCTCGCGGTCCTCCACCACCGCGTCGTCCTCCCACGATCCCTCCCAGAGCTTGTAGAGCACCTCGACGTACTCGTCCGCGTGGTCGTAGCGGTCGTCGTGGGCGAGCTGGTCCTCCTGGCCCATGTTCCGTGCGGCGCTGGGCAGGTAACCGGTCACGACGTTCCAGCCGACGCGGCCCTGCGTGAGGTGGTCGAGCGTGCTGAGTCGTCGAGCGAACGGGTAGGGATGCTCGAACGCGGTGCCGGCCGTGATGCCGAAGCCGAGGTTCTCGGTCACCGCGGCCATCGCGCTGACCAGGAGGATCGGGTCGTTCACCGGCACCTGGGCGCCGTTGCGGATGGCGGCCTCGTTCGTGCCGCCGTACACGTCGTAGGTGCCGAGCACGTCGGCGATGAAGATGCCGTCGAAGGTCGCACTCTCCAGCAGCTTCGCCAGGTCGGTCCAGTACGAGATGGTGTTGTACTGCCGCGACCGGTCGTCGGGGTGGCGCCACAGCCCGGACGACTGGTGGGCGACGCAGTTCATGTCGAAGGCGTTGAAGCGGATCTGACGGGTCATGGGCTCCATGAAAGGCGAACCGCGCCGGGGAATCCAGGGTCGCCGACATGCACCGACACATTCGGGTGCGACAGCCTCCGCTCTGGCAGTCGGCACACCCGGCGGGCTCTACCCTTGACTGGTGACCGACGAGACCGCGACAGCCCAGCGTCTGGTGCGGCGCTTCGCCCGCGAGACCAACCTGCTCGTGGCCGGTCGGGATTTCTCCGTCGTCGGGACGGATGGTGTGGCCGACGAGCTGCGTCGACTGCTCCCCGCGTTCGGCGCGCATCTCGGCGACGCTGGCACGGTCGGCCACGGAGTCGTCTTCGCACCCGGTGCGACGCCCGAGATCCTGCTCGACGGCAAGGCTCTCCCTGCGCGTGAGACGGCTCCCGACCGTGTCGATGCGGCCGGACGTCACATGCCCGTCGCCACCGATCGCGCGCGACGCCTGCGCGAGGCCGGCACGGTGAAGGGTGTGCGGATCGGCATCGCGATGGTGCTGGAGCCGAAGACCGCCCAGCTCGCCCTGCTGCTGCGGGATGCCGGAGCGACGGTCGCCGTCTACGCCCACCCGGATGAGATCGACGTCGAGGTCGCCCAGGTGCTGCGATCCCGCGGAATCCCCGTCGACGGTGACCCGGCCCTGTCGGCAGCTGCGGAGCGCGCCGCCGCCGTGGCCTTCCTGCGCCGCGGCTTCGACCTGCTGCTCGACGACGGCTCGCACCTGATCCGTCTCGCGCACGAGGAGGGGATCGCGGCCGCGCTGCGTGGGGCGGCCGAGGAGACCACGAGCGGACTCACGCCCCTGCGGCTCATGGAGCGCGAAGGAGTGCTCGAGATCCCGGTCATCGCGGTGAACGACGCCCTCACCAAGACCTCTTTCGACAACCGCTACGGCACCGGGCAGTCCTGCGTGTTCGCGATCGCCGATGCCCTGGACGACGCCGGCATCGACCTTCGCGACCAGCCGGCCGTGGTCGTGGGCTACGGGCCCGTAGGAGAGGGCGTCGCCGCCCACCTGCGGGCGCTGGGCGTGCAGGTCGGCGTCACCGAGACCGACCCGGTGCGCGCACTTCGCGCCACGCACGACGGCTACCGCATCGGGCGTCTGCACGACCTCGCCCCCGGAGCGCTCGTCGTCTCGGCCACCGGTGCGCCGCACACGGTCGATGCCGAGGTGCTGCGCACGGCGGCGATCGTCGCGGTCGCCGGCGGTGTTCCGCACGAGGTCGACCTCGATGTGTCGACGCTGCAGTCGTACGCGGGAGCGGACGGGCAGAGATCGCCGTTCGTCGAGCGTGCGGGAGACGGCGCGCTCGTGATCGCGAGGGCCGGATGCGTGAACCTCGCAGCCGGCGAGGGCAACCCGATCGAGATCATGGATCTGTCGTTCGCCGTGCAGTTGTACGCCGTCGAGCACCTGCTCTCGCTCGCGCTGCCCGTCGGAGTGCATGCCCTTCCCGCCGAGGCCGACACCGCCATCGGCACGGCCGCTCTCGCCCTGCGCGGAGAGCGCATCGACCAGCGCAGCGCCGCCCAGATCGACGCGCTGCGCGAATGGCGCTCGCCGCGTTTCCGAGGAGAGTCCGCATGACCGCCGTGACCGTCTACTCCGCGGGGCTCGTCGTGCCGATCACCGCCCCGCCGATCGTCGACGGTGCGGTCGCCGTGCGCGACGGACGGATCATGCACGTGGGCGAACGCGAGTGGGTGCTGCGGTCGCTCTCGGAACGCGGGATCGAGGCGGAGGAGGTGCACTGGCACGGCGTGCTCACCCCCGGTCTCGTGAACGCGCACACCCACCTGCAGTACACGGGCATGGCCTCGGTCGGGCGCGGGCAGTACGACGGCTTCGACGACTGGGTGCGCGCGTTCGATCCGGTCTACGAAGGTGGGCGCGACTGGGCGGCGGACGCGGCCTACGGTGCCGCACAGGCACTGCGTTTCGGCACGACGGCCGTTGCGGATGTCGTGACCGACAGGGCGGCAGCGACCGCATTGCACGACGCCCGCCTGCACGGCATCACCTACTGGGAGGTGATGAGCTGGACCAACGCCGACTGGGCTCGCACCGGGCGCGAGCAGGTGGAGCAGGCGCTCGACGCGCTGCCGACGCCGCCGGGGACGGGCCTCTCACCCCACGCTCCCTACTCGCTCGACATCGAGCCGCTGCTGGAGATCCCCGACATCGTGCGCGAGCGCGGCGGACGCATCCACATCCACCTCGGCGAGGCTGCTTTCGAGAGCGAGTTCGCGCACGAGCACCCGCAGGCCTGGCACACGGCGGGGCTCGCGAGCTTCCAGGAGCTGCGCAAGGCCGGATTCGGCACCAGCGCCACCGAGTTCGTCGATCAGCTCGGCGTGCTCGGACCGGACTGCCACATCGCGCACGGGGTGTACATGAGCGCCAGGGACCGTGCCATCCTCCGGGAGCGCCGCACCACCGTGGCGCTGTGCCCGCGATCGAACGCCGTCATCGGGCTCGAGGAACCCCCGATCGCCGCGTACCTGCGCGAGGGCAGCCCGATCGCCGTCGGCACCGACTCGTTGTCGTCGAGCCCCTCGCTCGATGTGCTGGCCGATGTGGCCGAGCTCGCGCGCATCGCCCGCTCGCAGGGGTACACCGACCGCGACCTGCACGCCCGCCTGCTGGGTGCGGCCACCCTCGGAGGGGCGCACGCCATGGGCATCGACGTCGGTCCCGACCGCACCGGGTACCTCGCGGTGGGGGCACTCGCCGACCTCACGTTCTTCGACGTCCCGTCAGGCCCCGATGCCGTGGTCGAACTCGTCGAGCACGGGGCGGGCCGCACGGCCGCCACCATCATCTCCGGCGAGGTCCGCTACGCCGTCGACTCCTTCCCCGAAACCGGAGCACCCGCATGACACAGCGCCCCGCGACCGCCGAACGGCTCGACCTCGCCCCGCACCCCGAGGGCGGCTGGTTCCGTCGCACCTGGACGAGCCCGCTTCCCGTCGAGACGCCGAACGGTCCGCGCCCGGCGGCCACCTGCATCCACTACCTGCTGCTGCCGTCGGAACGGAGTGAGTGGCACGTCGTGACCAGCGACGAGCTGTGGCTGTGGCACGGCCCGGGGCGGCTCGAACTGAGTCTCGGTGGCGACGGCGCGGAGCCGGGGGTGGCGACCCCGGTGGTGCTCGGACCCGACGACGCGGCGCAGGTGCTCGTGCCCGCCGGTGTCTGGCAGGCCGCGCGGCCGCTCGACGCCGACGAGGTGCTGGTGTCGTGCTTCGTGTCGCCAGGTTTCGACTTCGCCGATTGGCGACTCGCCGCATCGCCTACTCTGTAGAGGCAGACCCGCCTCGACACCTGGCGGACCCGCCCTGCCCCGCGCTCTCCTCCCTACCCTTCTTCGCCCTGGAGTCATCGTGCCCTTCGCCCTCTCCCTCCGCCGCGCAGCCGCCGTCACCGCTGCGGCCGCCGCCATCGCGCTCACTCTCTCCGCGTGCACCTCGCCGTCCTCCGACTCCGGCAGCGGTGACGGGTCGGGCCTCTCGACCGTGACCGAGGGCAAGCTCACGATCGCCACCGGCGAGCCCAACTACGAGCCGTGGTTCGTCGACGACGACCCCTCCAACGGCGAGGGCTTCGAGGGCGCGGTCGCGAACGCGGTCGCCGAGCAGCTCGGGTACGCGGCCGGCGACATCGTCTGGGTGCGCACCACCTTCGACGGCGCCATCGCTCCCGGTCCCAAGGACTGGGACATCAATCTGCAGCAGTTCTCCATCACCGACGACCGCAAGAAGGCCGTCGACTTCTCGTCGCCGTACTACACGACCACCCAGGCCGTCGTGGCAGTGGGCGATTCGCCCGCCGCATCCGCGACCACCATCGACGAGCTCAAGGCCACCAAGGTCGGCGTCGCCAGCGGCACCACGAGCTACACGGTCGCGAAGGCTCAGATCGGCGAAGGCAACCTCAGCGTCTTCAACTCGGTCGACGACGTCGTGCTCGCGCTCAAGGGCGGCCAGATCGACGCCATGATCACCGACCTCCCCGGTGCCTTCTACGTCGTCGGCGCTCAGCTCGACGACGGCGTGGTCACCGGACAGTTCGCCGACGCGAACGGCGGAGACGACTTCGGCATCGTGCTGCCCAAGGGCTCCGCCCTCACGGCCGACGTCACCAAGGCGGTCGACGCCCTGCGCGAAGACGGCACGCTCGACGAGCTGCAGCAGAAGTGGCTCAGCGACGCGGTCGACGTCCCCGTCCTGAAATGACCTCGACCCCCGTCGACGCGCAGTGGCAGCCGAGCGAGCTCGAGCTGTCACGCCGCGCTCTGCGGCGCCGGGCCACCACGCGCTCGGTCCTGATCGCCTTCGGCAGCAGCCTCGCGCTCGCCGTAGTGCTGATCGTCGTCGTCGTCAACACGCCCGGTTGGGCGATCGTCAGCCAGACGTTCTTCGACCCCCAGGTGGCGCTCGAGAGCATCGGTCCGATCTTCCAGGGGCTGCTCGTCAACCTGCTCGTGCTCGTCATCGCCGTGGTCTGCGTCGCGATCCTCGGCACGCTCCTGGCCACCCTGCGCTCTTTGCGTGGCCCCGTGTTCTTCCCGCTGCGTGCGCTCGCTGCGGCGTACACCGACTTCTTCCGCGGCATCCCGCTGCTGATCGTGCTGTACCTGGTGGGCTTCGGCATCCCCGCGCTCGGGATCTTCCCGCGCATGCCCGCGATGTTCTGGGGCACAATCGCGCTGGTCCTCACCTACTCCGCGTACGTCGCCGAGGTGCTCAGGGCCGGCATGGAGGCGGTGCACCCCTCGCAGCGCATCGCCGCGCGCTCGCTCGGACTCACGCACGGGCAGACGCTGCGGATCGTCGTGATCCCGCAGGGCGTCCGCAAGGTCGTGCCCGCACTCATGAACGACTTCGTGTCGATGCAGAAGGACGTGGGTCTGATCTCCGTCCTCGGTGCGGTCGATGCCGTCAGGGCCGCGCAGCTGATGGTCGCCGAGACCTACAACTTCACCCCCTACGTCGTGGCTGGCCTCATGTTCATCGTGCTCAGCTGGCCGATGATCCGCCTGACCGACGTCGTCACGGCACGTCTGAACAAGCGCGAGCAGGCCGGAGGAGTCGTATGAGCGTGCCGGTGATCGAAGCCAAGGGCGTGCGCAAGCGCTTCGGCGACCACGACGTGCTGCGTGGCATCGACCTCTCGGTCGGCACGCACGAGGTGGTCGTGCTGATAGGCGCATCGGGTTCGGGCAAGTCGACGCTGCTCAAGACCATGAACCTCATCGAGGGGATCGACGACGGGCAGATCTTCCTCTCCGGCGAGGACATCACCGACCCGCGGGTGGATGCCGACGCCGTACGGGGGCGGATCGGGGTCGTGTTCCAGCACTTCAACCTGTTCCCGCATCTCACCGTGCTCGACAACGTCACGCTCGCCGCGGTCCGCGTGCACGGGATGCGCAAGGCCGAGGCGCGGGCGAAGGCGCGCGCGCTGCTCGAGACGCTCGGGCTCGGCGCCAAGGCCGACGAGTACCCCGACCGGCTCTCCGGCGGTCAGCAGCAGCGCGTCGCGATCGTGCGGGCGATCCTCACGCAGCCCGAGGTGCTGCTGCTCGACGAGATCACCAGCGCGCTCGACCCGCAGCTGGTCGGCGAGGTGCTCGACCTGGTGCGCGAGCTGAAGGTCCAGGGCGCCACGATCGTGATGGCCACCCACGAGATGTCGTTCGCCCGCGAGGTGGCCGACCGCATTGTGTTCCTCGAGCACGGCGTGGTCGTCGAGCAGGGTCCGCCCTCGCAGGTGTTCGACGCCCCGCAGCAGCCGGCCACGGCGGAGTTCCTGGCCCGCGTGCGGCACTGACACCCGCTAGGACCCGCACGCGCCGACTTCATCCGATCGACGGATAGAAGCGGTACTGAGGGTGGATGTGTGCCCTCGGGCGTTCGTATTGAGCTTGAGATCTCCGCTGAATCCTCGAGAGGTCTCCTTTGAGCACGCCCCACATCATCCCGTCATTCTCTGCGCCGACGGAGGACGCTTCGGTCGCAGACTCCGGCGACCGTCCGCGACGCGGAGGAGCCACCTCCACGGGTAGGCGCCGTATCGTCGGCGTGGATGTCGCGCGCGGACTCGCGCTGGTCGGGATGTTCGGCGCCCACCTGATGGTCGCAAGCGGTCCTGACTTCACTCTCTCGGATCCGTCGACGTGGCTGGACATCGTCAACGGGCGCTCCTCGATCCTGTTCGCCCTGCTGGCGGGGGTATCTCTCGCGCTGATGACCGGCGGTGCGCAGAACGCGACTGCGGACGAGCTGCGGAAGATCCGGTTGCGCCTGGTCGGTCGAGGAGCGGCGATCTTCGTGATCGGGCTGCTGGTCGAGCTGTTGGGCTCCGGGATCGCCGTGATCCTCACGCTGTACAGCGTGCTGTACATCCTGGCGGCGTTCACGGTGCACCTGCGCACCAGGGTGCTGGTGATCGCGGGGGCGGCGCTCGGCATCCTCGGTCCTCCGCTGCTCGCTCTGATCGGCACGCTCTCGCCGGATCTGGGTGGCCCTGGGCTGTCGCTGGTGCTGTTCGGCACCTACCCGATCACGGTGTGGGCGGCGCTGCTCTGCGCAGGTCTGGTCATCGGCCGCCTCGATCTGACCCGCGTGAAGACGGCTGTGGTCATGCTCGTCTGCGGTGGGCTGGTGGCGATCGGCGGATACACGCTGGGTGGGCTGCTCACGCCGCCGCAGCAAGATGTCACGACGTCGAGCTCCGCCTCCGGCTCGAGTTCGGGTTCAGTTCCGGGCTCGATGAGCATGGTCCCGGGTGACGAGGTCGACATCTCCGGGCTGACGTGCCAGACGAGCGACGGCATCGTCGCCTGCTTCGCGCCGGAGAAGGCCTCGCTGTTCGGTGGCGACGGCGGTGGCGACGTCGACGGCCAGTCGTACTTCGACCGGGTGGCGTCGCAGGACCCGCCGGCGAAGATGCTCGAGGCCGTCACCAACTTCTCCGCCCACTCCGGCGGGGTGCTCGAGATCCTCGCATCCGGCGGATTCGCGGTGGCGATCCTCGGGCTGTGCCTGATCGTCACCCGCTACGCGAGGTGGGCGGTGGCACCACTGGCCGCCTATGGTGCTGTGCCCCTCACCGGCTACGTCATCCAGGCGATCCTCATCCTGGCGGGTGCGGCGACCTGGCTCCCGAACCCGGTGCTTCCCAGGATCGCGTTGTCGCTGCTGATGATGGCCGGCGCACTCGTCTGGACGCGCACGGTCGGCAAGGGTCCGCTCGAACGGCTCACGGCGCGTGCGGCCGATGTCATGGCGCTGACCGTGAAGGGGAAGAGCCGGGCCTGAGGACTGCCTCGTTTCGAGGAGGGGCGACAGCGAGGCGGAAGGGCCGGGGGAGGGCGGAGCTCAGGCGAGCTCTTCCTCCTCCGGACGTCGTGGGCTCGGGTCGGGCGGCAGGATCTCGATCGGATGCGCGGCGGTGCGCTGTGCCCGCCACCAGATCACGAAGCCGACCGCGGTGAAGACGCCGTAGAAGACGTACATGAAGCCGGTTGCGTAGTAGCCGGAGCTGAACAGCAGCGGCACGCCGACCACGTCGACGGCGATCCAGATCAGCCAGAACTCGGTCCAGCCCTTGGCCATGCCGTAGGTCGCGAGCAAGGATCCGACGAACGTCCAGGCATCGGCCCACACCGGCTCCCACGATCCGAGCAGACGGAACAGCGGGGTCAGGGCGACCGTGCCGACGATCATCACGAGCACCATGCCGATGCGTGCGCTCGTCGGGGCCCAGCGGGGAACCACTCGCCCGCCGTCGAGATTCCGCCAGCGGATCCAGCCGTAGATGGCCACGGCGATGAACATGATCTGCCGACCGGCCTGCCCGAGCAGGTGCGGCAGCGACGGGTCGGGGCTCAGCGCTGAGCCCAGGAAGACCGTGAGAAGCAGCAGGTTGCCGATGATGCCGACCGGCCACGCCCACACCTTGCGGCGCATCCCGCCGAGGGCGCTCGCGAGGCCGAAGGCATTGCCGACGACCTCACGCACGAGGAGGGTCTGCCCGCCCGGCAGGATCCACTGCGAGTTGAAGGCTTCGACGAACCACTGCAGCAGGTCCATCGTCAGCTTCTCGCGTCGGGTGCGGTGCGATCGTCGAGCACGAGCTGGAGCATGCTCAGATCGAGCCAGCGGCCGAACTTCGCGCCGACCTGCGGCATGCGCCCGACCTCGACGAAGCCCAGGCGCTCGTGCAGGGCGATGGAGGCGGCGTTCCCGCTTTCGATGCCGGCGATCATCACGTGCATCCCGGCGTCCCGCGCGCGATCGACGAGCGCGGCCATCAGCGCCGTGCCGATGCCGCGTCCGTGCTGGCCGCCGAGGACGTAGACCGAGTGCTCCACCGTGAGCCGATAGCCGCTGTGCGGTCGCCACTGCGCGTACGACGCGTAGCCCAGCACCCCGGTGTCGTCGACGGCCACGATGACCGGAAAGCCACGGACGGTGCGATCGGCGAGCCAGGCGGTGCGGTCGGCGAGGTCGACAGCCTCTTCGTTCCAGATCGCGGTGGTGTGCAGCACGGCATGGTTGTGGATCGCGGTGATCGTCTCGAGATCGGCAGTCTCGGCATCCCTGATTCGCACGGCTGTCATCGGCGGGCGGTCTCTCTTCTTCTGCGCTTCGGGTGCGCATCCTTCATCGGCGCTCGGGTGCGCATCGCCGACGCTAGCAGGAGGAGCGCTGTTCGGGCGCGCTGCGACCGAACAGTTACGAGAGGCGGGGTGCGGGTGTCGCTCTTGTCCCCCGAACGGCCTACAGACGCGCGCAAAGATCATGTCTACTGTGTAGAACGTATTGTTTTAGTTGGCGGGTGCATCGGAGGATCTCATGTCGCTGGAACACGCGCGTCGCGCAACCTGGCGCACAAGAGCGGCCAGCGCGCTGATCGCACTCGTCCTGTCCGGGGTGGGAGTTCTCGCCTTGGCGGGCCCTGCCGCAGCCGCGCCGAGTGATTGCCCATCCGGGTACTTCAACAACGGGCGCTCCCAGAACTCCTACCTCTACAAAGGACAGAACCAGACAGGAGGGAAGGCCCTCCTTATCCTCCGGGGGCAGGGCTTCGGCAATGTGGGTAGCTACAACGACGAGATCGAGTCGGGATACTTCAGCGGCACCCTCAGTAGCGTTGGTTCGGCTCTATGCCGGTGACTTCTCCGCGCGTAGGTGGCCGCCTGGTCATGGCGACCGTCCTTGCGGTCACGGTTGCCGGGGGTCTGGTGGGGTGTACCGCGTCCGACAGTGAGACGGATGCGGGGGTGAGGAATCAAGCGGCTTGGAAGATGCCTCTTGATGAGTTCGTCGTGTATTCCCCGGACCTGGACAACTATGCGGAGCAGTTGTTGATCTCGGATTGTCTGGGTGCGCAGGGGTATGAGTGGCCGGTGCCGTGGCAGGATACCGACTTCCCCCGTGCGGAAGACTTCAACCGGGTAGGTCTGCGGCTGTTCAATCTGGAACTGGCAAAGAAGTGGGGTTACCATTTCGCGCGGCTGGATGATCCGGAGAGCGCTGAGCTGTGGTTGACATACACAGAGACAGTGGATTCGTACTTTCCGAATCAGGAACTGGATGACGCGCTCGTGGCCTGCACTGACAAGATCCGCGCGAAAGACAAGGACTTCGCATCCACCGCCGACGGGCTGAACTACAACGCTGAGCTATCCGCCCAGGCTTGGGACATCGTGGAGCAGGATCCGGATGTGGTCAAGGCGGTGAAAGCCTGGCGGGAGTGTCTGACCCCACAGGTGGATTACGCGGTGACTCAGGAGCAACCTTGGGAAGGAGCTCCTTATGAGGTGGCAGAGGTGTGGGGTGCGGTGACCGGGTCGTCGTCCGCGCCTTCGGCGGAGGAGCTTGCTGCGGCTGTTGCTGATGCGGAGTGCCAGGAGTCGAGTGGGTGGGCCTCGCTCTGGTATGAGCGGAATTGGGAGGAGCAGGAGAAGCTCGTCGCGGAGAACAGGGACAAGCTCGATCGGATCCGTGCGGACGCGATCGAACGGAAGAAGAAGCTGTTGACGATCGTGGCGGAGAACGCGCCAGCCGCGCCCTAGAGAGGCGGCGCGAGAGTTGGCTCGGTAACGAGCCTTGGCCGATCAGTGAGTGATGAGAGTCCGATGGATGAAGTCCGATGGATGAAGTAGGTGTGCCGGAGACGGCGAGACGGTCCCGTTGGATGGCCGTGATCGCTGTGGTGCTGATCGTGGCGCTGATTGGGGCGGGATTCTGGTTTGCTGCGCAGTTCCAGTCTTCGGCGCAGCAGGAGGCTAATGCCAAGGCGCCCGCCCCCGGGCCGGTCTTCGCGGAAGTCACGCAGGGTTCGCTGGCCGGAGAGGTTGGCTTCACCGGGCAGGCGGGGCCGTCGACGCAGACTCCGGTGACGGTGCTTCCGGTCGCGGATGCGTCGCTCACCGTCGTCACCGGACGCCCATTGGCGACGGGTGCAACCGCTTCTTCGGGGCAGGTTCTCACCGAGGTCAATGGGCGCCCTCTCTTCGGTGTGCAATCGGCTTTCTCCTTCTATCGCGACATGGGCGTCGGGGATCGTGGACCGGATGTCGAAGCATTACAGGCCGCACTGGTGGCGCGGTCGTACCAGCTCAACGCTGATGGGCGATTCGGAAGCGAGACGGCCACGGCGGTGAAGCGCTGGTATCAGGACAGCGGCTATGAAGCCCCCACTCGCAGTGCCGCGGCAGAAAAGACGAGCCCGGGAGAGGGCGAGAAGTCGGCGGAGACGAGCGCGAAGGTGCCGACTGCTGAGGGGTATGTTCCTGTCGCCGAAATTCTGGCGATGCCTTCGGCGTCCGCTCAGGTCGTGCAGGGCGTTCAGGTCGGACAGCGTCTGGCGGCGGAGGGCGTGCCGGACTTCATCCTCGGGTCGGCGGATCTGGTGGTCACGATCACGGTTCCCGTCACCGATCTCGGGGATGTGGTCGCAGGAGACGCGGCAGTGATCTCGATCGGTGGCACTGAGGTCGAGGGCACTGTGGGGGACATCCGCCCCTCCGGCTCGGCCGAAGACCCAGAGGGAACGGGCGCAAGCGCGGACGCGGAACAGGTCGCACCTGAGGTCACTTTCGCCGTGGTCCCGAAGGCAGCACTGCCGGGATCGGCCGGGCGGGCGCGGGTGACAGTGGTCAAGCAGATCGTGGCCGAGGACGCTTTGATCGTCCCGGTTCTCGCAGTCTCGGACCGAGGGCCTGACAAGACTGTTCTGACAAAGCAGCAGGCGGACGGAACGCTCTTCGAGGTGCCGGTCACGGTCCTGGGCACACTGCAGGGCGAGGTCGCCGTCGAGCCGCTCGAAGAAGGCGCCCTGGAGACCGGCGACCTGGTTCGAGTCGGTTGACGTGACGCTGATTCAGTTACGGGGAGTGCGTCGGACGTACTCGTCGGCAGGTCGGCCCGATGTCGATGCACTGCGCGGTATCGACCTGGAGATCGACCAGGGGGAGTTCGTTGCGATCGTTGGGCCATCGGGCGGTGGCAAGACGACACTGATGAACATTCTGGGTCTCCTCGACGACCCGACGGCGGGCAGCTATGTTCTCGACGGCGAGGAGGCTCGTGCCGGCGACGGCCGCCGTGCGGCGAGCGTGCGGGCACGGACGATCGGATTCGTGTTCCAGGCCTTCCATCTTCTCGAGGCCAGACCAGCCGTCGACAGCGTCGAGCTGAACCTGCTCTACCGGGGCGTGCCGCGTGTCGAGCGGCGTGAGAGTGTCCTCCGCGCCATCGACTCTGTCGGGCTCGCGGAACGCGCGTTCCAGAGCACCTCGACGCTGTCGGGCGGGCAGCGTCAACGCATCGCGATCGCCCGGGCGATCGCCGGGGACGCGAAACTGATCCTTGCCGACGAGCCGACCGGAAACCTCGACTCGGTCAACGCCGCTCGTGTTCTGGACGAGCTTGGACGCATCAATCGCGACGGGGCGACGGTCGTCGTCGTCACTCATTCGGCTGAGGTCGCGGCCCGGGCGCGTCGTGTGGTCCACATCGCCGACGGGGCGATCGTGTCCGACGAGCGACAGCCCGGCACCGGAGCGGATCCGGCACCCAAAGAGTCCGGGGATAGGTCGCTGGCTTCTGCAGTCGACGAGGGGCCCTTCCCTGTTCCGGGCGACGACGAGCAGGCGCAGCTCACCGGGCGCATCCGACTCGCCGACATACTGCGCGACGCCTGGGCGTCGGTGATGTCGAGAAAGTACCAATCGATCGGACAGGGGCTCGCCGTCGCCATTGCCGTGGCATTGACGATCACCACCCTCGGGCTTTCGGCATCGGCACGGGCCCAAGTGTCCGCCACGTTCGATGCTCACCTGAACCGCGAGGTCTCGGCGACGTGGTCGACGGGAGCCAAGCACTCGCTTCCGCCCGAGGAGGTTCCGCAGGCGATCGAGCGACTCAGCGGAGTGGATGCGGCCGCGGTCGTCATCGATCTCAATGTCAGCACGGTCTCGACGTTCGCGGAGGCACGCCAGATCCGGCCGCACGTCGCCATCGGAGACATCGTCGGCGCTGCGCGTCTCACCGTCGATGAGGCACCGTGGCATGAGGGACCTCTGGCTGCCGGTGAGGCCTACGTCGGAGATCTTCTCGCGAAGGACATGCAACTCAGCAGCATCGACGGCGCCCCCACGATCTCGGTTGATGGCATCACCTATGTCGTCGCCGGCATCATCACCACGTCCTCGCGCCTCCCCCTGCTCCGCGGTGAAGTGGTCGTCGGACCCCGCGACGACATCACGGCGAAAGGGGCCGTCGATGTGACGATGTTGGCCGTGACTTCCTCCGGCGCAGCGCAGCAGGTCGCCAAGCAGTTGCCTTCGGCACTGAACCCGTACGAGCCGGACCGGATCGTCGTCGCTGCGCCGACCGATTCTGCACAATTGAGAGGACAGGTCGAACAAGGGGTGCAGGCCACCCTCACCGCGTTCACGCTGCTCGCGCTGATCGTCGCGATCGCCGCACTCATGAACGCCACGCTCCTCGCTGTCAACGCACGCCGGGGTGAGATCGGCATGCGCAAAGCGCTCGGAGCCCGAGACCGACAGATCGGGGAACTCATCACCCTCGAATCCGCAATCGTCGGTGTCGTCGGAGGGGCCGCAGGTCTCGTGCTCGGCATGGCGGCAATCCTCGTCGTCACAGTGAGCCAACGATGGGCGCCCGTGTTCGATATCGTGCTGCTTCCCATCGCCATTGCCGTCGGCCTGATCGTCGGTGCCGGAGGAGGTGGATTGGCCTCCATCCGCGCCGCGCGTCTGCGCCCCGCCGAGAATCTCCGCAGCTGACATCCCTGCTGGACGTCGTGCGGGCGCGCTGCGGCCGAACAGTTACGAGGAGCGGCGCGCCGGTGTCGTGCTGACGGCCTCGCGCACGAGGATCGCTCGCCGCATGTCGGCCATGATCGGATCGAAGAACCGCTCCCGGTAGCGTGCCTCGCTCACAGCGGAGAACACGAAGGGGAGGGCGGCGATCACGGCGAGCAGAGTGGCGGCCTTGAGCAGGTTGACGGTGAGCGGCAGCTTCGCCCCGAAGAACTCCAGGGGCTGCACCGCGAGCGGCTGGGCGGCGCTGCCGGGACCGAGCCAGATGCCGACGACGCCCTGGGGGATCGCGATGCCTCCGATCACGATCAGCAGCGCCGCGAGGAGCCCGGCGAAGAACAGCGCCTGCACGAGTTGCGCGACGGTCATCGCGAGCAGGATGTTGATGCGCTGCGGAGCGTGCAGGCGCCCCGGTCGCCCGGGTGCGGGACGCCCCTCCGCCGGGGTGCCGACGAGCAGGGCGGCTCGCTGCTCCGCGGTCGGCGCGTGCGCGTGGTCATCGATCTCCGACGCGCTGACGCGCAGCACGACGATGCCGGCGAGCACCGCGACGACGAGGCCGACGAGGGCGATCGATCCCCATGACAGCGCGGAGGCCATCTGCCAGACCTCGGCAGAGAAGAACGAGAAAACCACCAGCATGAGGATCACGGGCAGCGCGATCGACGCCATGTGCCCGATCGCCGACGCATTGCGCACCGCCAGGCGCGAGGCCCAGGAGATCATGGCACCGCCGCCCATGCCGGTCACCAGGATGCAGAGGGCGAGCACGAGCGCCGTGCGGAGGACCGGCCCCACGGTTGAATTCGGGTGGGTGCTGTAGTCGTAGACGATCGTGAAGGCGAGGCTGACGGCGATCAGGACGAGGGCGACCGCCGTGCCGATCCCCGCAGGGAGACGCCGCAGCAGGGCTCGGACGAGGAAGTAGGCGGCCCAGGCGAGCGCCACCGCCAGCAGGAAGATCGTGAGGGCGAGGGGGACGATCAGAAGCTCCCACCCGATCGAGTCGTCGTCGAGGGCGAAGTCGAACACGACCTCGATCCCGTCCTGGAAGAGGTAGGCGGCCACCGCGACCCAGGCGATGAGCGGTGCGACGCGACGGGGGAGGTCGGTGAACCAGCGCCGCAACGGCACGAAGGTCGGAAGCCCCTGCTCGCGGAACCAGCGGTCGGCGTCGCGCTTCGTGCTGCGGGACTTCGGCGACGGCGAGGTGGCGGACATGGCGATGAGACTACGGCACGGCGGCGCATCGACTTATCCACACCCCTCCAATATATCGAAGATATGTTCTAAACTGGGGGCATGACGAACCCGCATCTGAGCCCCCTCCTCGAGGCCGTGGAGTGCCTCGAAGACGTGTGGGCGGATGCGTCGAACGCGGCCGAGCTGACCAGAGCACAGCTGCTCGAGGCGCATCGCACGATGGGGCTGGTGCGGCGTCGACTCGACGGCATCCACGCCGAGATCGCGGCGAGCATCGCGCGGGAGTCGCGCCCCGAGCTGGGAGCGGCGAGCCTGGCGAAGGAGCAGGGGTTCCGCAGCCCTGCGACCATGATCGCGGCGACGACCGGCGGATCGACGGGAGATGCGGTGCGCCTGGTGAAGGTGGGGGAGGCTACGGCTCCCCGGGCGAGCCTCCTGGGCGAACCGCTGCCGCCGCGTTATCCCGCGGTGCAACAGGCGATCGGCGCGGGCGCGCTGAGCGCCGCAGCAGCAGCGTCGATCGTGACCCTGCTCGATCGGGCCCGGCTGAAGGTCGGTCTGGAGCGGATCATCGAGGCCGAGCGACTGCTCGTCGAACGCGCCGCGGAGCTGTCGCTCGACGACGTGCGCAAGCTGGTCGTGCACGCCGAGGCCTGGCTCGACCCCGACGGTGTGGCTCCGCGCGAAGACGAGGCTCGTTCACGGCGCTCGCTGACGATGTTCGAGCGCGACGGGTCGCTGCACCTGACGCTGCAGACCGATGTCGCCTCCGGCGCGCCGGTGAAAGCGGCGATCCAGGCCCACGTCACTGCGACGTTCCAGGCCAGGGCGCACGTGCTCGATCCCGAGGCGCCCGATGCCGATCGACGCACGGTCGCGATGCTCCAGGCCGATGCGTTCGTCGAGATCTGCGCACACGCGAGCGGATGCGACAACGGCGGTCTCCCCGTGTCCGGAGCGACGGTCGTCGTGCGGGTGGGGCTCGACGAGCTGACCGGCGGCACCGGGTTCGCGACGGTCGACGGCCTCGGTGAGCCCGTCAGCATCGCCGCCTGTCGCCGGATGGCGGCGGGCGGTGGCATCATCCCCGTCGTGCTCGGAGGCGGAGGCGAGATCCTCGACTGGGGTCGTGAGAAGCGGCTGTTCACCCGTGCTCAGCGGCTCGCGCTGGTGGAGCGTGACGGCGGCTGTGTGATGTGCGGGCTCGCGCCGCAGCTGACCAGGGCGCATCACCTGCGTTGGTGGCAGCGGGATGCCGGGCCGACCGACCTCGACAACGGGGTGCTGCTCTGCGAGAGCTGTCACCACCGCATCCACGACAACGACTGGGAGATCAGGATCGAGGGGGTCGGGGTCGCGGCACGGGTGTGGCTCATCCCACCGCCCAACGTCGATCCGGAACGCAGACCGAGACTCGGGGGTCGAGCGCGCTACGACATCGCAGCGTGACTGCGTGTCGCGTGGGTGTGTGCGTGGAGTGAGGCGCGGGCGCGCGGGTTCGACTAGGACGAGGGTGCGGCTCGAGAGCGGCTCGAGAGCGGCTCGGGAGCGGGAGCGGGAGCGGCTCGGGAGCGGATGCGGCTCAGACGTGCACGTCGGCGGGGGAGGTCTCGCCCTCGTGGAAGCTGGGCGTCTTGCCGAAGAGCCGCGCGATGCCGAGGACGATCACGACGATCAGCAGTCCCAGTGCGAGGCCCGCGATCGCCGACACGAGCGTCTCGACCAGCCAGACCACGAATCCGCCGGCCGGCTCCAGGGCGTGCTCGATCCCGTGCAGCAGGTCGGTGGTGACGTGCAGCCCCACCTCGCCCAGGTTCACGAGCACCAGGTGGCCGCCGACCCAGAGCATCGCGACCGTGCCGAGGATACTGATGAAGCGGAACACCGCCGGCATCGAGCGCACGATCCTGGTGCCGGTGTGGCGCACGCGCTGCACCGGATTCTTCGCCATCCTCAAGCCGATGTCGTCGATCTTCACGAGCAGCGCGACCGCACCGTAGACGACGCCCGTCATGAGGAGGGCGATCACGGCGAGGATGGCCAGCGTCGCCCAGATGTCGAGCCCCTTCTCGAGGCTCGCGAGCGAGATGAGCATGATCTCGGTGGAGAGGATCAGGTCGGTGCGCACGGCGCCCAGCACGAGCTTCCTCTCGTCGCGCGCGCCCTCGTCGGCGTGGCCGTGCTGCACGCCGAACCACTCCAGCACCTTCTCCGCGCCCTCGAAGCAGAGGTAGGCCCCACCGAGGATCAGCAGATAAGGCAGCACCCACGGCGCGAACGCGGTGAGCAGCAACGCCACCGGGATGATGATCAGGAACTTGTTCGCCAGCGAGCCCAGGGCGATCTTGCCGACGACGGGCAGCTCCCTCGCCGGAGTGAGTCCCTGCACGTACTGCGGGGTCACCGCGGCATCGTCGATCACGACGCCCGCCGCCTTCGCCGACGCCTTCATCGCGGCGCTCAGGATGTCGTCGACGACGGCCAGAAGTCCAACGGACATGCGTGGGTTCCCCTCGTGAAGAGTGCAGTGCGGAGGCAACTCTATCGAGGAGGAGAGCCTCCACCGCGTCGGGCGGGGGCTCCGCATGTGATCTCAGCCCTGAGCGTCGCCCGCGGCACTCGCGAGCACGCGCTGCAGCGGCTCGTAGTGCTCGACGACAGCCCGGCGATACCGGTCGACGTCGCCGGAACGCGCCGCTTCGAGCATGTCGCCGTGCGCCTTCGCCGTCTTGTGGATGTCATCGGGCTGCGGGATCCCCAGCTGGGGGAGCACCGCCGTGTGGACATCCCAGAAGGCGCCGACGAGCTGCCCGACCAGGCGGTTGCCGATCGTGCCGAACAGGCGGGTGTGGAAGGCGCGGTCCTCCTCGAGGAAATGCTCGCCGCGCTCGGCCTTGTCGACCATGTCGGCGACCAGCGCGTCGAGCTCGGGGTCATCATCCGCCTTGGCCGCCTCCACGATGCGTTCGGCCATCGAGAGGTCCAGCGCCAGGCGCACCTCGACGACCTCGCGCAGCGCCTGCAGCGACCCCTCCGGCGACAGCACCCCGCGGAAGACGAGGGCCTCCACCATCGGATCCAGCGACATCGGTCCGACGTACGTGCCGTGGCCGTGACGCACGTCGACGATGTCGAGGGTCGAGAGGGTGCGGATGGCCTCACGCACGGAGGATCGCGAGACGTCGAGCTCGTCGCAGAGCTCCGCCTCCGTAGGCAGCGGGTCGCCCGGGGTGAGCCCGCGCGTCAGGATGAGCTGCTTGATCTGATCCGCCGTGGTCGAGCGCCGCATGCGTGACGCCCTACTCGTGGTGGACTTCATGGGGCTCCCTCTCGTGCCTGGCAGAAACGCTCCGATCATCTCACTCTTGTGATCTGATCGAACCTGTGTTTAGAGTACATCAGACATCAGATGTCCTCAAGATGTTCCCCCCACCACCCTGGAGCACACATGAACCGACACTTCACCCGCCGTCGCGCGGGTCGATTCGCGATGGCGGTCGCCGGCACAGTCGCCGCATCCGTCGCCCTCGCGGGCTGCGGCGCCGGCACCACCGCCACCCCCGACGAGAGCGCGGCCGCGAGCGAGATCGACCCGGACGCCATCATCGAGGCGGGGATCTCGTACACGCTGAACGGCAGCTTCGACCCGATGGTCGCCTCCGGCGCCGTCACGGTCTCGGCGAACTGGCATGTCTTCGAAGGTCTCGTCGACCTCGACCCGGTCACCCAGAAGCCGGCCCCTGCGCTCGCCGCCGACCTCCCGACGAAGATCGACGACACGACCTACGAGATCGACATCCGCGAAGGCGCGACCTTCCAGAACGGCGACCCGGTCACGGCGGACGACGTCGTCTTCAGCTACGACCGCGTGCTCGACCCGGACAACAACTCGCTCTTCCTGTCGTTCGTCGACTTCATCGACACCGTCACCGCGGTCGACGAAGACACCGTGCGCATCACGACGGACTACCCCTTCTCGCTGATCAACGACCGCCTCGGCGTCGTCAAGATCGTCCCGAAGGCGGTCGTCGAGGCCGATCCCGAGGACTTCGCCGCCAACCCGGTCGGCTCCGGCCCGTACTCGCTGGTCTCCGCGGTCCCCGAGGACAAGCTCGTCTTCGAGCGCTACGACGACTACAACGGCCCGCGCCCCGCGCTCGCCGCCGGCATGAACTGGAACCTGCTCGCCGACGCCTCGGCCCGCGTCACCGCGATGTCCACCGGCACCGTGCAGGCGATCGAAGACGTGCCGTACATCGACGTCGACACCCTCGCCTCGTCGGCCGACGTCGAGAGCGTGCAGTCGTTCGGCCTGCTGTTCATGATGTTCAACACCAAGGCGGCGCCGTTCGACGACGTGCGTGTGCGGCAGGCACTGCACTACGCCCTCGACATGGACAAGATCATCGGCACGGGCATGCTCGGCAACGCCACGCCTGCGACCTCGTTCCTGCCCGAGACGTACCCGAACTACCACGAGGCCTCGACGGTCTACACCTACGACCCCGAGAAGGCGAAGGAGCTGCTGGCGGATGCCGGCGTCTCCGACCTGTCGATCACGCTGCTGACGACCGACACCGGATGGGTCAAGGAGGTCGCCCCGCTGATCAAGGAGTCGCTCGACGCGATCGGCATCGACACCACGCTCGACATCGGACAGTCCGCGTCGATGTACGAGAAGGTCGACTCCGGCGACTACACGGTGGCCGTCGCCCCCGGTGACCCCTCGGTCTTCGGCGTCGACCCCGACCTGCTCATGAACTGGTGGTACGGCGAGAACGTCTGGACCCAGACCCGCACCAACTGGGCTGACTCTCCCGAGTACGCCGAGCTGCGCACGCTCCTCGACACCGCCGTCCAGCAGGAAGGCGACGAGCAGCAGAAGACCTGGGACCAGGCGTTCGACCTGCTCTCCGATCAGGCCGTGCTCTACCCGCTGTTCCACCGCAAGCTGCCGACCGCCTGGAGCAGCCAGGAGCTCGTCGGGTTCCAGCCCGTCCCCACCACCGGACTGTCGTTCCTCGACGTCGGCGTGGCCGCGAAGTAGCACCCGCACAGAAGCAGCACCCGAACAGGGGGCGCGCTCACCCGACGAGCGCGCCCCCTGCACCTCCCTCACCCTCGGAAGGAGCGGCACGTGTCCCACACGCTCCGCCTCATCGGCCGGCGACTGCTGCAGTTGCCGCTGATGATCCTCGGCATCACGTTCCTGGTGTTCTTCGTGATGTCCTTCTCGCCCGTCGACCCGGCCCGCACGGCGCTCGGCGAGACGGCGTCGCCCGCAGCCCTCGAGGCCTACCGCGAGGACCACGGCCTCAACCTCCCCCTGCTCGTCCGCTACGTGAACTTCCTGTTCGGACTCGTGCAGGGCGACCTCGGCACCTACTCCGCGCGCAGCCTTCCCGTGATCGATGAGGTCGCCCGTGCCTTCCCGGTCACCCTGGCGCTCACCTTCCTCGGGCTCATCATCGCCGTGATCGTGGCCTTCGTGATCGGCGTCCTCGCCGCCGTCTATCGCGACCGCTGGCCCGACCAGGTGATCCGCGTCTTCGGCGTCGCGGCGCTCTCCACCCCGTCGTTCTGGCTCGCCATCCTGCTCATCCAGGTCTTCACCCTCGGCCTCGGACTGCTCCCCGCCTCCGGCCCGCTCCCCGACTTCTGGGCCGATCCCTCCGGTTGGCTCGCCCGCATGACCCTCCCTGCGATCGCGCTCGCGGTGCCGGTGATCGGTCAGCTGTCGCGCGTCGTGCGCACCTCGATGGTCGAGGAGCTCGACCGCGACTACGTGCGCACCGCCCTCGGCGCCGGCATCCCGCGGGCGATCGTCGTCGGCCGCAACGTGCTGCGCAACGCCCTCATCACCCCCGTCACGGTGCTGGGGCTGCGCATCGGCTACCTGCTCGGCGGCGCCGTGGTGATCGAGATCATCTTCGCCATCCCGGGGATGGGAACCCTCATCCTCAACGGCGTCACCAACAACGAACCCAACCTCGTGCAGGGAGTGACGCTCGCGGTGGCGCTCGCCTTCGTCGTGATCAACATCATCGTCGACCTCCTGTACGTGCTCATCAATCCTCGAATCCGGGCGGTGTGACATGCGACGCAAACTCACGGAACGGCTTTCCGTCCCGGGCCTCCGCTGGGGCCGCCTGTCCCTCGGGTCGATCATCTGCATCGCCGTGCTGGCGATCATCGCCCTGGCCGCGATCTTCGCGCCTCTCATCGCGCCGTTCGACCCGCTGGCCTCCGGGACTCCCGTGCAGCCGCCGGGAGCGGAGCACTGGTTCGGCACCGACCGTCAGGGCCGCGACATCTTCTCGCGCCTCGTCTACGGCGCCCGCTACTCGCTCGTGATCGGTATCGGGGCGACCCTCGTCGCCCTGGTCGCCGCTTGCGTGCTCGGCACGATCGCCGCCACCGCCCCGAAGTGGATCTCCGAGACCCTCATGCGCGTCATGGACGTCGTGATGTCGTTCCCCGGCATCGCGCTCGCCGCGGTGTTCGTGGCGGTGTTCGGCAAGTCGCTGCCCGTGCTGGTGCTGACCATCGCGTTCCTCTACGTGCCGCAGCTCACCCGCATCGTCCGTGCGAACATCCTCGACCAGTACGGGGAGGACTACGTCTCGGCCGTGCGTGTGATGGGAGCGGGCACCCCGCGCATCATCGTGCGACACGTGGCGCGCAACGCGATGGCGCCGGTCCTCGTCTTCGCGACCGTGCTCGTCGCCGACGCGATCGTGTTCGAGGCCTCGCTGTCGTTCCTGCAGGCCGGCGTGCCCGATCCCGAGCCGTCGTGGGGCAACGTCATCGCCGCGGGCCGCAACCTGCTCATGAGCGGAGCGTGGTGGGCGACCTTCTTCCCCGGCATCCTCATCATGATCACGGTGCTGTGCCTCAACATCCTCTCCGAGGGGATGACCGACGCCATGGTGTCGCCGCGGGCGCGCAAGATCACGGCCGACGCCGCGAACACCGAGGAGTCCACGCACGAGCTCGAGGTCGCAGCGATCCCGGACGACACGCACGTGATCCCCACCGTCGACACCGCGGTGAACCTCTCCGTGCCGAGCGGCGTCCCCGACACCCTGGTGCCGCGCGCGGAAGTCGTCCCCCTCGCCGAAAGACTCGCCGAGCTGCGACGGCGCGAACTCACCCGCACGGATCGCCTCGAGTACACGGGCGACGAGAAGCCGCTGCTCGAGGTGCAGGACCTGTGCATCTCGTTCCCCCGGCACGGCGACGTCGACGTGGTCGACCACGTCAGCTTCACGGTGCGCCCCGGCGAGACCATGTCGCTGGTGGGGGAGTCCGGATGCGGCAAGTCGATCACCTCGCTCGCGATCATGGGCCTGCTCGACCCGAAGGCCGACATCCGCGGACGCATCCTGTTCGACGGCAAGGACCTGCTGCAGATGGCCCCGAAGGAGCGCAACGCGCTGCGCGGACACGACATCGCGATGATCTATCAGGACGCGCTGAGCTCGCTCAACCCGGCGATGCTCATCCGCTCGCAGATGAAGCAGCTCACCTCGCGCGGCGGCACCCGCACTGCCGAGGAGCTGCTGACGCTCGTCGGTCTCGATCCGAAGCGCACACTCTCCTCGTATCCGCACGAGCTCTCGGGAGGGCAGCGGCAGCGCGTGCTCATCGCGATGGCCCTGACCCGGGATCCGCGGCTGGTGATCGCCGACGAGCCGACCACCGCGCTCGATGTCACGGTGCAGGCCCAGGTCGTGGAGCTGCTCATGCGGCTGCAGCAGGAGCTCGGCTTCGCGCTCCTGTTCGTCTCGCACGACCTCGCCCTGGTGGCCGAGCTCACCCACCGGATCACGGTGATGTACGCGGGCCAGGTCGTGGAGCAGGGCACCACCCGCGAGGTGCTCACCCAACCCGTGCACGAGTACACCCAGGGCCTCCTGGGCGCTGTGCTCTCGATCGAGGCCGGCTCCGACCGTCTGCATCAGGTCTCGGGAGTCGTGCCCTCACCGCGCGACTTCCCGGCGGGCGACCGCTTCGCCCCGCGGTCCAGCGACCCCTCGCGGTATGCCGGCACCACCCCGGTGCGCCGACACATCGAGGGGACGGAGCACTACTACTCCGCGCATCCGGACGATGCGCCCGTCGAGGCGATCGGAGCAGGACGATGAGCGAATCCGTCATCGAGCTGAAGGACGTGCACGTCCGCTACAAGACCCGTGCGTCCTCACTCTTCCGTCCCGAGTACGTCGATGCGCTCGCGGGCGTCTCGCTCACGGTGAAGCGCGGGCAGACCCTCGGCATCGTCGGCGAGTCCGGATCGGGCAAGTCGACCTCGGCCAAGGTGCTGATCGGCCTCGAGAAGCCCACGAGCGGGCAGGTCGTGTTCGGCGGCGAGCCGGTGCGATCGTTCACGCCCGCCGTGCGCAAGCGGCTCGGGCGCATCCTGTCCGTCGTCTTCCAGGACCCGGCGACCGCGCTGAACGCCCGGATGACGGTGCGCGATGCGCTCCTCGATCCGCTGCAGGTGCACCGCCTCGGCAGCGCGGCGACCCGGAGCCGCAAGGTGCGCGACCTGGTGGGTCTCGTCGGGCTGCCGCCCTCGGCCCTGGACGCGCTGCCCAGCCAGCTCTCCGGAGGGCAGCGCCAACGTGTCGCCATCGCCAGGGCGCTCGTGCTCGACCCGCAGGTGATCGTCGCCGACGAGCCCACCTCGGCGCTCGACGTCTCGGTGCGGGCGCAGATCCTGAACCTGCTGACCGACCTGAAGGAGCAGCTCGGCCTCGGCATGGTCTTCATCTCCCACGACATCCAGACCGTCCGCTACCTCTCCGACGAGATCGCCGTGATGAACAAGGGGCGGGTCGTCGAGTTCGGCGACGCGGCCCGTGTGTTCGACGCTCCCTCCGACGACTACACCAGAACGCTGCTGGGCGCTGCGCCCTCGCTGCTCGAATCCCACCACTGAAACGACCGGAACACACATGTCTGCTGCCCCCTCCGCCCCCGTCTTCGCGGGCGTCGTCCCGCCCGTCGCCACCCCGTTGCTCGAGGACGGCTCGATCGACCACGCCTCGCTCTCCCGTCTCGTCGACCGTCTCGTCGACGAAGGTGTCTCCGGACTCTTCGCCCTCGGTTCCACGGGCGAGACCGCGTACTTCACCGACGACCAGCGCGTGGAGCTGCTCCGCACGATCGTCGCGGCGAATGCCGGCCGGGTGCCGATCATCGCCGGCGCGATCGAGCTCACGGCTCCCCGCATCATCGAGACCGCCCGCCGTCTGGTCGACGCCGGCGCGCAGGCGATCGTCACGACGGCTCCGCTGTACACGCTGAACTCCGCCGCCGAGGTCGCCGACCACTTCCGCACCATCGCCGCGGCCATCGACGCCCCGCTGTGGGCCTACGACGTCCCGGTCCGCGTGCACTCCAAGCTCGGCATCGAGCTGCTCGTGCAGCTCGGCAGCGAGGGCGTGATCCAGGGCGTGAAGGACTCCTCGGGCGACGATGTCTCGTTCCGCCGTCTGATCGCGGCGAACCGGGCGGCGGGGAGTCCGCTGCAGCTGCTCACCGGTCACGAGGTCGTCGTCGACGCCATGGCGCTCGCGGGTGCCGACGGCGTGGTCCCCGGACTCGCGAATGTGGAGGCCGCGGGATACGTGCGGCTGTGGGAGGCGGCCAAGAGCGGCGACTGGGTGACTGCCCGGGCCGAACAGGAACGCATGAACCGTCTGTTCGACATCGTGTTCCAGCCGCAGGGGCTGTCGGGGGATGCGACCGGTGTCGGCGCGTTCAAGGCCGCCATGCACGCCCGCGGCATCATCGATCACGCCACCATGGCTCGCACCGTGCAGGCGCTCGACGACGATGCGGTCTCCAAGATCCGCGACATCCTCGACGAGCTGCACCTGCTCCCTGTCGCCGTCGCCTGATGGGCGAGGTCGTCCTCGCCGTCGACATCGGCGGCACCAAGACGGCCGCAGCGCTCGCCGACCGCCACGACACGCTGCTGCGCACCGAGGTGGCCACGACTCCCGCCGCGGAGGGGCCGACGGCCGTCGTGGCCACCGTCGTCGCCCTCGCCGAGCGGCTGCTTTCCGGCACCGGGCTGCGCCTGTCGGGAGTCGGCATCGGCGCCGCCGGGGTCGTCGATGCCGGGAGCGGGACGATCGTCTCGGCCACCGACACCTTCGCGGACTGGCCGGGCACCCCTCTTGCCGCCCTCGTGCGCGCCGGGCTGGGGGCGCACCTGATCACGGATGCTCCCGTGCGGGTGCAGAACGACGTCGATGCGCACGCGGCGGGAGAGTACCGGCACGGGGCGGCGGCCGGGGCGGCGAGTGCGCTCATCGTCGCGGTCGGCACCGGTGTCGGCGCCGGACTGATCCTGGGCGACGATGCCGTGCGCGGAGCGCATCACGTCGCGGGGGAGATCGCGCACCTCCCGGTGCCGGGAGCCGCACACCTGCGCTGCCCCTGCGGCAGACCCGGACACCTCGAGGCGATCGGCTCCGGCATCGGCATGCACCGGCACTTCCTCTCGCTCGGAGGAGACCCCGGGATCACCGATGCCCGGGGGATCGCGGCGGAATCCGTTGCCGGTGACCCCATCGCCCGCCGCGCCATCGGCGAGTCAGCCGCAGCGGTCGGACGCGCCATCGCGGGAGCGGCCACGATCCTCGATCCCGAGCGCATCGTGGTCACCGGCGGCGTGCCGAACATCGGTGAGGACTGGTGGCGCCCGATGCGCGACGCCTTCCACGCCGAGGCGATCGATGCGCTGCAGAGCACGCCCATCCTGCCGGGTACTCTCGGCGACGACGCCCCGCTGCGGGGAGCTGCGGCATCCGTCTGGAGGAACCCATGAGACTCGCCGACCCCCTCGAGCAGCTGCGTGGCGGCCTGATCGTCTCGTGCCAGGCCTACCCCGGTGAGGCGATGCGCGACCCGCGGACGATGGCCCAGGTGGCCGCGGCTGCCCTCGTCGGGGGTGCCGCGGGCATCCGGGTGCAGGGAATCGGCGACATCCGTGCGACGGCCCACCTCCCCGTGCCCGTCGTTGGTCTGTGGAAGGACGGCGATCGCGACGTGTTCATCACTCCGACGCTCGACCATGCCAGGGCCGTCGCCGACGCGGGAGCCGACATCATCGCGGTCGACGGGACCCGTCGCGATCGTCCGGACGGGTTGACTCTCGGGGAGACGATCCAGGGTCTTCGCATGCACACCGACGCCCTGATCATGGCCGATTGCGGTTCGCTCGACGATGCGCTCGCCGCAGAGGAAGCGGGCGCCGACATCCTCGGCACCACCCTGTCCGGCTACACGGGCGAGCGCCCGAAGACCACCGGCCCCGATCTCGAGCTCATCGAGCTGATGGCGGCCCGCTGCCGTCGTCCGATCGTCGCCGAAGGGCGCATCCACACGCCGGCGCAGGCCGCGGACGCGATCGCCGCCGGTGCCTTCGCCGTCTGTGTCGGCACCGCCATCACGCATCCCTCGACGATCACGACGTGGTTCGCCGATGCGGTCGCGCGAGCCCGCGCATGACTGCGCCCGTCCTCGTCAGCGCCTATCCGGCCTCTCCGGCGCACGCGCGCTGGGACCCGGAGCTCGAAGGGGAGCTGCTGCCCGCGCTGTGTGCGCTTCCCGGGGTCGCCGGGCTCGAAGTGCCGTGGATGGGAGGCATCCACCCGCACGACGAGGCCTGGTTCCTCGCGAACGTGCCCGCCGTGCCGCTCGCCGTGACGCCGATCCCCTTCGTGATGGGGCGCCTGGGGAGCGACTCGCGATACGGTCTGGCGTCGACCGATGAAACGGGTCGCGCGGCAGCCGTCGACGACCTGCGCCGCGTCGCCGCCGACATCGCGCGCATCGACCGCGAGAGCGGCGCGACCGTGGCCGTGGTGACCCTGCACACCGCCCCGCGGGTGGCGGGAGCCGTGGAACCGTTCGTGCGTTCGCTGCAGGAAGCCGCCGCCCTCGACTGGTCGGGAGCGCGCCTGGTCGTCGAGCACTGCGATGCGTCGGTGCCAGGGCAGATCCCGGAGAAGGGTTTCCTCTCCCTCGACGATGAGATCGCGGCGATCCGGGCGGCCGGGGCATCGGTCGGGCTCTGGCTCAACTGGGGTCGCTCGGCGATCGAGCTGCGCGATGCGCACGCCGTGACCGCGCAGATCGCCGCAGCCGCAGCCTCCGGTTTCCTCGTCGGCCTCGCCTTCTCCGGCGCTGCGGCCGTGCAGAGTCCGTACGGTCCTCCGTGGGTGGATGCGCATCTGCCGATCGCCTCGACGCATCCGGAATCGGCCTCGCTCCTCGATGATGCACACGTCGCTGCGGCACTCGCGGCAGCGGGCGACGTCGCCTGGCTGGGGCTGAAGACGGCCCGACGCCCTGACGACGCCAGTGCCCGGGACGCCCTGCGCACCGTCGCGCGGAACCTCGAGGTGCTGCGTCGACCCTTGTTCGACGTCTGACCTCTCGCTAGAGTGACTTGAAATCAGACATCAGACGTCTGATTTCCGCACGAACAGAAAGGTCTGTCCATGCACGTTCCTCTCCCGCCCGCCTCTCGGAATGGCCGTGGCCGCCGTCGCCCGCTGCTGCGATACGGCACTATCGCGGCGCTCGTCCTCGCCCTCACCCTCCCCGCCACCGCAGCTTCGGCGGCCCCCGCCCCCGGGTACCTGACCGATCCGAACGCCGATCCGGGCGACTACCTCGAGCTGAACATCGGTGCCGACCGTACCGCCGCGAACTACTTCTACCGCATCCCCGCGCTCGCCCACCTCGGCGACGGCGTGGTCCTCGCGTCGTGGGATGCCCGACCGGGGAGCGCGGCCGACGCCCCCAACCCGAACTCGATCATCCAGCGCCGTTCGACCGACAACGGTCGCACCTGGGGCCCGCTGCAGATCATCGCGGCAGGGAAGACCGGAAGCGGCCAGTACGGCTACTCCGACCCGAGCTACGTCGTCGACCGGGAGAGCGGCCGCGTCTTCGCGTTCTTCGTGCACTCCAAGGACCAGGGATTCCAGGGGAGCGCCTACGGAGACGACGACGCGAACCGGCAGGTCATGGGCGCCGCGGTGATCCACTCGGACGACGGCGGTGCGACATGGAGCGCCCCGCGGCTGATCACCGACGTCGCCAAGACCTCGAACGGCACCACCAGCGCAGGCGTGTACACGCCCGTGGCGGGGGACGTGAAGGGCACGTTCGCGACGTCGGGCGAGGGCATCCAGCTGCGTTACGGCGCCCACGCGGGCCGACTCATCCAGCAGTACGCCGGCACGGTGCGGCAGTCGAACGGATCGACGGCGATCCAGGCGTACTCGGTGTACTCCGACGACGGCGGTGTCACCTGGGAGCGCGGCGAGTATGTCGGCACCGGCATGGACGAGAACAAGGTCGTCGAGCTCTCCGACGGCCGCGTCATGCTCAACTCGCGCGACAGCTCCAACGGCCGTCTGCGCAAGGTGGCGATCTCGACGGACGGCGGCCACAGCTACGGGCCGGTCACCCGTGACCCCGAGCTGCCCGACCCCACGAACAACGCCTCGATCACGCGCCTGCACCCGGACGCCCCTGCGGCCAGCGTCGACGCGAGGAAACTGGTCTTCACGAACGCCAACAACGGCGCCGACGGCAACCGCGTGAACGGGGCGGTGCGGCTCTCGTGCGACGACGGCGAGACCTGGCCGGGCCTGCGCACGCTCGAGACCGGCACGTTCGCCTACTCCAGCGCCACGGCGATCGACGACGGCAGGGTGGGGGTGCTGTGGGAGGCCGGATACACGAACACCATGCAGTTCTCCTCGTTCGACGAGGCGTGGATGAACGCGGTGTGCGCCCCGCTGTCGGTGCCGCAGACCGCTCTCACCCCCGGTGCGGCCACCACGGTTCCGGTCACCGTCACGAACCAGGAATCGACAGCGCTCAGCGGTGCCGTCACCTTCCACACTCCGACCGGCTGGACGGCGACCACGGCGCAGGTCACCGGCCTCGCACCGGGCGCGAGCGCCACCGTGAACGTGCAGGTCACCGCACCGCAGGGAGCCGCGGGCGCCCAGCGTCTGCAGGCCGCCTTCACCGCGGCCGACGGACGGCTGAGCCAGACGACCGCGACGCTCACGCTGCCGCAGTCGTCGGTGCTCGGCGCGACGCTCACAGCGACCAACACGTCGGCGGCGCGGAACGTCGTGACGAATCCGTACACCGTCGGCGAGCAGCTGAGCTTCCAGGTGCGGGTCGTGAGCACGGCGGGCATGAACACGGTCGTGACCCCGGCGGCGAACACCTTCACCACCGGCTTCGCCCCCACCGCGTGCCGGTGGCTGAACCTGCCGGCGTACGACGCCTACAACTGCAGCACCCCGCGGCGTACGCTCACGCAGGCCGACATCGACCGCGGCTGGTACACGCCGGAGTTCAGCTTCACCGTCGCGCCGGTCGACGGCTCGGCCCCCGCTGTCACCGTGACCCACGCGGCCGCGCCCGTGGTGCTGCGCGACGGCGTGCTCGCGGCGACGATCACGGGAACGCGGGCGGATGCCGGGCGAGACCTGGCGGCGACCCCCTACGCGGTGGGTGAACAGGTGCCCTACGGCTTCCGGGTCGACAACCGCAGTCCGGTCACGGTCTCGGTGGTTCCCGCATCCGGCGACTTCTCGCCCTTCCTCCCGCCGGGGGCAGGAAACTGTCGGTATCGGGACCTGCCGGTCGGCGCGGGGTACGACTGCGGGACCGCGCGCCACACGGTGACCCAGGCCGACATAGACCGCGGCTTCTTCGTCGCCGACACGACGTGGACGGTCGAGGCGGCAGGGCAGTCGACGAAACGCATCGCCGTGGTGGGCGGCGAGGTCGATGTGATCGTGCGCACCCCCGGGGTGTCCGGCGCAGCAGTGGGTGAGTGGGCGGACGGGAACGGGAACGGCGTGGCCGATGCCTCCGACACCGTGACGTGGACCCGCACCGTCGAGAACATCGGCAACGTCGCGCTCGATGCCGTGACCGCTGCCGGAGCGGACGTGGGGGTGCTCGCCCCCGGTGAGAGGACGACCCTCGATCCGATCGTCGTCCGGCTCACGACCGACGACATCGCGCGCGGGTCGATCGATTCGGCCCCCTTCGATGCGGCGGCGGTGAACGGGGCGCTCGAGGTCTCCGCTTCGATCGACGCCTCGCCGCTCGTGCTTCCCATCGCCGCCGCATGGAGCACCGGGACCGTGTATGCCGAGGGGCAACTCGTCTCGCTCGACGGGCGCCTGTGGCAGGCGTCGTGGTGGACGCGCGACCAGCGCCCAGGCGACCCCGTCGGTCCGTGGCAGGAGCTCGTATCCGACGCGGAGGGAGCGACCGTGTGGACGGCCACCCGCGTCTTCACCGCCGGCGATGCTGTCGTGCACGACGGCATGCGTTTCGAGGCGAAGTGGTGGACCCGCAACCAGCAGCCGGAAGCTGCGACGACCGGCGGCCCGTGGCGGACGCTCGACTGACGCTCCTCCGCAGAGGGGGCAGCCGACGAGCGTCCTGAAAACTCACAGCCCGTTCCCAGGGCTGCGGGACCAAATCGGGCCGCTCGTCGGTTCTTCTCTGAGACGGCGCAGCCAGCGACGTCGGAGAAGGAGCCAGATCATGTCGAACGACTACGGCAAGACCCCCGAGGCCGTCAGCGGCCTCACCCACCTGCAGTACGAGGTGACGCAGCAGGACGCCACAGAGCCGCCGTTCCGCAACGCCTACTGGAACAACCACGACGACGGCATCTACGTCGATGTCGTGTCCGGCGAGCCCCTGTTCTCGTCGACCGACAAGTTCGACAGCGGTACCGGCTGGCCGAGCTTCACGAAGCCCATCGACGCCGACGCGGTGACCACGCGCACCGACCGGTCGCTGTGGATGAAGCGCACCGAGGCCCGTTCCGCCGGTGCGGACAGCCATCTCGGACACGTCTTCGACGACGGACCCCGCGCCGAGGGCGGTCTGCGCTACTGCATGAACTCCGCGGCCCTCCGCTTCATCCCGGCGGACAGCCTGGAGGAAGAGGGGTACGGTCGCTACAGCGTCCTCTTCGCACGCCCCACCACCACCGACACCCCCGACACCGCTGAGGAGCAGTCATGACCGACGACGGAAACATCACCCGCACCCCTGGAACCGAGACGGCCGTGCTCGCCGGCGGCTGTTTCTGGGGCATGGAAGACCTGATCCGCCGTCAGCCCGGCGTGCTCGACACCCGCGTCGGCTACACCGGGGGCTCGAACGACCACGCGACCTATCGCAACCACCCCGGCCATGCCGAGGCGGTCGAGATCGTGTTCGACCCGACGAAGACGACGTACCGCGACATCCTCGCGTTCTTCTTCCAGATCCATGACCCGTCGACCAAGGACCGTCAGGGCAACGACATCGGATCGAGCTATCGTTCCGCGATCTTCCCGCTCACACCGGAGCAGGAGACGGTCGCGCGCGACACGATCGCCGACGTCGACGCGTCCGGTCTCTGGCCCGCGAAGGCCGTCACCACGATCGAGCCGGCCGGTCCCTTCTGGCAGGCCGAGGAGGAGCACCAGGACTACCTGATCAAGTACCCGAACGGCTACACCTGCCACTTCCCGCGTGCGGGATGGGTGCTGCCGAAGCGCGACGAGGCCGCCGCCGTCTGAGCGCATCCCGACGTGTGGCCCGGTCGCCTGTCGACCGGGCCACACGTGTGTCGGATGGGTCTCTGCGGGCTAGGACTCGGCGGGCTAGGACTCGGCGGGCTGGGACTCTGCGAGGAAGGCCACGGCCGCTTCCTTGAAGTCGCGGGAACCGGGGGCATTGAAGTGGTTCCGGTTCGGGATCTCGAAGAACCGACCGTCGGGGGCGGCCGCGGCCAGAGCCCGCGAGCCCTCGATGATCGCGTCCTTCGACCCGGTGGCGAAGAGGATCGGTCGAGTCGGCGCATCCGAGGGGTCGGGGTCGATCATGCCCGATGCCCGCATGCCCTCGGCGAGTGCGACGAGCGCCTGCAGGTCGTTGCCGGGCACCCGCTCGGTCAGCGCGATGTAGTTCTGTGTCGTCCGGTCGGCCACCGGCGTGCCATCGGCGATGTAGGCCCGCACCTGATCGAGGTCGAGCCGCGCGAGAGGGATGCCGTCCGGCACGCCTCCGAGCACCGCCCGTCCGATGCGATGCGGCAGCTCGCGGACGACCTCCCAGCCCACCCGCGCGCCGAGGGAGTACCCGACGTAGAACGCGTCGTCGACGAGGTACGTGTCCATCACGGTCTCGACGTCGGTGACCAGGGTGCGGATGCGATAGCCGTCGGGGTCGTGCGGCTTCTCGCTGAGGCCGTGCCCCCGCTGGTCGAGCGCCAGCACCCGATAGCCCGCACGCGTGAGCTCACGCACCCAGCCCGTGAGCACCCAGTTGTCGCGCGCGTTCGATGCGAAGCCGTGCACGATGACCACGACCGGGGCGTCGAGCTCACCCCAGGTGTAGGTCGCCAGCCGGGTGCCGTCGGCGGCGTACACGTGTTGGGGTGCGGGCATGCTGGTCAGGTCGGAGAGAGGGACGGCCACCTCTCCATCTTGGCCCTGTTCGCGGACGCGGGGCTCAGACGCCTTCGCGGGTCTGGGTGATGGGGCGGGCATCACCGGGCCACGGGGCACTGTGAGAAACGGCCCCCGGGGACCGAAGTCACCGGGGGCCGTTTCTCGTTCCGACGATCGCGAGGGTCAGACCCGATCGCGCAGGGCGGCACCGAGCTCGGCGTCGACGTTCGTCCAGTACTGGAAGAAGCGCTCGCGGATGGCGTCGACCGTGATCGAACGCCCCTGACCGGTCAGGGTCTCCAGGAAGCGCGCGCGCTGCTCACCGTCGAACACGTCGCGGTAGAGCGTGCCCGGCTGGCCGAAGTCGTCGTCCTCGGCGTGCAGGGTCGCGGCGGAGCGCTGGATCTCGCCGTCGGCTTCCCAGTTCACCTCGATGCCCTTCGACGGGTCGGCCTCCGGTCCGCCTGCCGCTCCGTAGGAGTTCGGCTGGTAGGTGCGGTGCGCGGCATCGTTGAACTGGTAGCGCATCGAGCCCTCGTGCTGGTAGTTGCGCGCCTCGCTCGCGTGCGGCTGGTTCACCGGCAGCTGGTTGTAGTTCGGGCCGATGCGGTGACGCTGGGCATCCGGGTAGGCGAAGATGCGCCCCATCAGCATCTTGTCGGGGGAGATGCCGGTGCCGGGCACCTGGTTCGATGGCGAGAAGGCGGCCTGCTCGATCTGCGCGAAGAAGTTCTCCGGGTTGCGGTTCAGGGTCAGGGTGCCGACCTTGATGCGCGGGTAGTCCTTCTTGGAGATGGTCTTGGTGAGGTCGAACGGGTTGAACCGGTAGTCCTTGGCCTCGTCGTACGGCATGATCTGCACGTAGAGGTCCCACTTCGGGAACTCGCCGTCGGCGATCGAGCGGAACAGGTCGCGACGGTAGTGGTCGGCGTCCGACCCGGCGAGCTGCTCGGCCTCTTCGTTGCTCATCGCCTCGACGCCCTGCTGCGAGATGAAGTGGTACTTCACCCAGAAGACCTCGCCCGCGGCGTTGATCCACGAGTAGGTGTGAGAGCCGTAGCCGTTCATGTGGCGCCAGCTGAGGGGGAGACCGCGGTCTCCCATGAGATACGTGACCTGGTGGGCGCTCTCCGGCGACAGGGTCCAGAAGTCCCACTGCATGTCGGGGTCGCGCAGGCCCGAGTCGGCCAGTCGCTTCTGCGAGTGGATGAAGTCCGGGAACTTGATCGCGTCGCGCAGGAAGAACGTCGGAGTGTTGTTGCCGACGATGTCGAGGTTGCCCTCCTCGGAGTACATGCGGAGCGAGAAGCCGCGCACATCGCGCCAGGTGTCGGGCGAACCCTGCTCGCCGGCGACCGAGGAGAAGCGGATCAGGGTCTCGCTCGTCGCTCCTGGCTGGAAGACGGCTGCCCGCGTGTAGGCGGACACGTCTTCGGTGACGACGAACTCGCCGAACGCGCCGCCGCCCTTCGCGTGCGGGTTGCGCTCCGGCACCCGCTCGCGGTTGAAGGCCGCGATCTTCTCGACCAGGTAGTGGTCGTGCAGGACGGTGGGGCCGTCGGCACCGACGGTGAGCGAATGCGTGTCGCTCGCGATCGGGGCTCCGGCCTGCGTGGTGGTGGCAGGTTTCGTCATGGTGTTCTCCTTCTCCGCGTGGGCACGACGATCACCCCCATCCGGGGACGGGCGATCGGCGGCCCTGCTACTGCGCGGCGTTCTGGCAACTGGGGCACAGGCCCCAGAAGGTGACTTCGGCTGTCTGGACGGTGAATCCCCCCGTCGAGGACGGGGTGAGACACGGAGCTTCACCGACGACGCAGTCCACATCGCCGATCGCACCGCAGGAGGTGCAGACGACGTGGTGGTGGTTGTCATCGATGCGCCGCTCGTAGAGCGCTGCGGAACCTGCCGGTTCGATCCGGCGGATGAGACCCGCCGTCGTCAGGTCCGCGAGGATGTTGTGCACCGACTGGATCGACGTGGTCGGCAGCACTTCGGACACGGCGCGGTAGACCCGCTCCGCATCCGTATGGGCCATGGAGTCGAGAGCCTCGAGAACGGCGACGCGGCCCGCGGTCGCCCGAAGCCCAGCGCCGCGAAGCGCCGAGTCGAGTTCTGTCTCCATCCCCCGAGGCTACCTTGTTTTTTGAATAACTCAAAAGAAAGAATTCCGGCATGCCGCGTCCGGCTGCGGGGAGAACCGGAGATCTAACCCAGGTGAGGTCCCAAAAGAGTCCTGGGAATCCGGCGAGCCCTCCGCTACTCTGGGCAAAATCACAGCTTGGGCGGCGTGGTGGTCGCGCGAGCGAAGCCGAGGGAGCCTCGATGCCGTCTCAGACCAGCCAGCCCGGTGTCCTGTCGTCTGCGCGAGAAAAGCAGCGCCGATCGTTTCTGGCTCGTCTTCGCGTCTCCCGTGCGCGTCGGAAGCCCTTTGCCGTCGTCGCGCTGCTGACTCTCGTGCTCGCTGGGCTCGTCGTCCCCGCGACGACGGCCACCGCCGCCCCCGGTGACGCCGCACAGCTGTACCTGGGCCCGTCCTACGAGGGGCCGACCGTCGGATCGGACAAGGATCTGACGGCACCGACCGAGTGTCCGTCGAACTCCGTCCTCACCGGGGTGCAGACGGAGAACCGGCAGAACGTCCCCACGAACAGTGCGAACTCGATCCTGGTGCGATTCAGCATCCAATGCTCGACGATCACCGTGAACAACGCCGGGATCGTCACCGGCACCGTGAATCCGACCTGGATCACCGGACCCACCTGGGATCAGAGCCGCGGCAACGTGCAGACGGGCACCTGCCCCGCCAACACTTTCGTGCACCGCATCACCGGCACGACTTTCGTCGGTGACAACGGCAGCCGTTGGCCGTCGTCGGTGCAGATCACCTGCCGCCCCATGACTCTCGCGCCGGCGGGCGCGATCCGCGTCGATCTGGCCGCGACCCCGACGGTCATCACCATCGGTGAGAACTTCAACACGAACGGGGGCCTCGACACGCCGACCCCGCGCTGCGGCCCCGCAGACACGACCGGCACCAGCGACATCCTGGTCCGCGGCTACCGCGCGCAGAGCGGCGGGGAGGGCATCGACGGGTTCAACCCCTCGTGCGCCACGGTCCCCGACGACTTCGGCGACGCGCCAGCCAGCTACGGTTCCGTCTCCCACGAGCTGAACGCCGCGACCTACCTCGGCTGGTCGGCCGATGCCGAGACCGCGATGCAGTACAGCGCGAACGCGACCGGCGACAACCAGGTCGGCGGAACCGCGCCGAACCAGTTCATCAACGATGAGAACGGCGTCGCGACCTTCGGGCCGATCACGGCAGGGGTCACCGGCAGCTACTCGGTCTCGGTGCTGGTCTCGAACAAGGTGGAAGGTGTGGCCGCGACGCTCGTCGGCTGGGTCGACTTCAACCGGAACGGCGTCTTCGACGCGAATGAAGGCGTGTCGACGGTCGTGCCGGCAGGAACTCCCGATGGCTCCTCCGTCACGCTCACCTGGCCGGGCATCATCTCCCAGACCGTGGCGGGGCCGACGTTCGCGCGGTTCCGGATCGCCAACGGCACCGGCTTGACCACGTCTACGCCCACGGGTACCGGAGACCCCGGTGAGGTGGAGGACTATGCCCTCACCATCGCTGCGGCGAACCCCGGAATCTCGCTGTTCAAGTCCGCGTCGCCGTCCGGTCCGGATGACTTCACGGTCGGACAGGTCATCGACTACACGTTCGTGGTCACGAACACGGGCGATGTGCCCCTCACCGACATCAGCGTCGACGAGACCGCCTTCACCGGCTCCGGCACTATGTCGACCCCGGTCTGCCCGACGACGCCTCTGGCTCCTGGGGCACAGGCGACCTGTACTGCGAGCTATACGCTCACACAGGCCGACATCGACAGCGGTTCCCTCTCCAACACCGCGACCGCGACGGGCGTCCCGCCGGGCATCCTCGTGCCCCCGGTCTCCCCACCCTCGACCGTGAACGTGCCGGCGACATCCACGGCCGCGCTCACCCTCGTGAAGAGCGCTGACACCGCAGAGATCACCGCAGCGGGGCAGGCCATCGCCTACTCGTTCCAGGTGACCAACTCCGGCAACGTGACGCTCACGAACGTGACCGTGGATGAGACGGCGTTCTCCGGCACCGGAACGCCCCCGGTGATCACCTGCCCGGCGGGAGCCGCCTCGATGATCCCTGGCGCGCAGATCACGTGCACGGCGACCTATACGACGACCGTCGCCGACTACAACTCCGACTCCCTCGACAACACGGCCACCGCGACCGGCACCCCGCCCTCGGGCACGCCGCCGGTGTCGCCGCCGTCGAGCGTCGAGATCCCCGTCGCCTCGGCACCGGGGCTGACCGTGGCGAAGACGGCCGATCGCACGCAGCTCACGGCGGCGGGCGAGACGATCAACTATTCGTTCCTGGTGACGAACACCGGCAACGTCACGCTCACAGGCGTGACGGTGAACGAGACGGCGTTCTCCGGGACGGGGACGCCTCCGGTGGTCACGTGTCCCGCCGGCGCGGCGTCGCTCGCGGCAGGGGCGACCGTGACCTGCACGGCGTCGTACGTCGTGACACAGGCCGACATCGACTCGGGCGGCGTGACGAACACGGCGACGACCACCGGTACCCCGCCTACGGGTGAGCCTCCGGTGTCTCCGCCGTCGACCGTCGTCGTCCCCCCTAACCCCGTGCCCGGCATCAGCGTCGTCAAGTCGGCGAGCCCGAACACCCCTGACGCCTATCAGGTGGGACAGGAGATCACCTACTCGTTCGTCGTGACCAACACCGGCAACGTCACTCTCACCAACGTGACCGTGAACGAGGAGGACTTCTCCGGTTCGGGAACGCTGTCTCCTATCCAATGCCCGGCAGGCGCGGCTTCCCTCGCTCCGAGCGTTCAGATCGTCTGCACCGCCACGTACGTGCTGACCCAGGCGGATGTGAATGCGGGGCAGGTCACGAACAGCGCGACGGCGACAGGGGTTCCGCCCGGTGGTCTCGTTCCTCCGGTCTCGCCGCCTTCTGAGACCGAAGTCCCCATCGTCCCGGCTCCTGCGATCAGCATCGTGAAGTCGGCGACTCCTGCGACGATGACGGCCGTGGGCCAGACGCTCGCGTACTCGTTCGTGGTGACCAACACCGGAAACGTCACCCTCACCGACGTGACGGTCGACGAGACGGCGTTCTCCGGCTCCGGTTCACTGTCCGCGATCGTGTGCCCGGCGGAGGCTGCGAGCATGCTGCCCGGTCAGATCGTCACGTGCACGGCGGAGTATCAGACGACGCAGGCCGACGTGGACTCGGGTCTCCTGACGAACACCGCCATCGCCACGGGCACCCCGCCGTCGGGGCAGCCACCGGTCTCGCCGCCTTCGACGGTCGAGGTCCCGTTCGACGGGACCAACTCGCTCGCCCTCGAGAAGCGAGCGAACCCGGTCGACGTCAACGGCAACGGTGTCATAGACCCCGGCGACCGTATCGAGTGGACGATCATCGTCACGAACACCGGCGCGCAGACCATCGACGACATCGTCGTCAGCGACCCCACGGCTGGTCCGGTCACCTGTCCCGCCACGAGCCTCGGCTCGGGAGCGCAGATGACCTGCACGGTGCCTCCACACACCGTCACCACCGCCGACGTCGGTCGCGGCCAGGTGCGCAACGTCGCAACCGCGACGGGTGTCCCGCCCGGCGGCGGAACGATCGTGCCGCCGCCGTCGGAGACGACCACGCGGGTGTTCCCGCCGCCGCCGCCCACGCTGGCGGTCACGGGAGGCACTCTCTCGGCCGCTCTCATGGTCGGGGGACTGATGCTCGTCCTCGGGGCCGCTCTCCTGCGCCGTCGGCGCACGACGTGACGTCGGCTCGTCGGTGCGGACGGTTCAGCGGCCGTCTGCACCGTCGAGCACGCGCGTGCCGATGAGGGTGAGCCATCGCGACGGCGCTCCCTCCTCGGCATCGACCGGGAACCAGGTGCGCCCGGGGAGCGCAGCGCCCTGCAGCCAGGTGCCGTCGTCCTGACGTGACCGCCTCACGAGATCGAGCGCATCGGTGATCCGCGGATCGGACACGCCTCCCTCGTGCAGGCGGGCGTCGCGGAAGTGGTCGAGTGCGGTCAGCGCGCTGTACTGGTGCCGACTCGGGTAGACGAAGTGCGAGACGAACGGGCCCACGAGCTTGCCCGTCGACTCGCGGTACAGCAGTCGGCGGCGCAGCAGATACTCCTCGCCCCGGTGCCTCGCCTCGCGCAGGGAATCGTCGCCGGTGAGACGCTCATACGACAGCATGCCGCGCAACGCATTGAGGGTCGAGTGGAACGAGGAGCGCACGGAATCGCCCTCCTCCGCCTCGCAGTTCCATCCGCCGTCGTCGAGCTGGTGCGCCGGGAACCAGCGGGCGAGTTCGGAGACATCGACTCCCAACCAGGCGCCGTTCGCCAGCGTGAAGGCGTTGATGCACACGTCGACCTCACCGCCCCAGAACGGCAGATCCTCGTACTCCCATCGGCAGTTGCGCGCAAGGCGCTCGGCTGTGTCTCCGAGCGCCGCGGCCTCGACGCCCCATTCCCGAAGCTGATTCAACGACCAGCTCGTGGCCGTCCAGGGCTGTATCGGCTGACGCGCCTCCTCGGTCTCGAAGTAGCCGCCCGGGAAGTGCGCTCCGCCGGCCCACTGCCCGTCGGCGTCCTGATGCGCGAGCAGGGCCGCACCCAGTCCCTCGGTCGCCACGCGTCGCCGGGTCGCCTGCCACACCCGTTCCGGTGCTCCCAGGAGGTCGCGTTCCACCTGCCAGCGCAGCGCCGGATCGGAATCGAGCAGCCAGTCCTTGGTCCGAGCCGTGATCGCCATGGGGGCACGCTACCCGTCGACCTGCGCCCCGGGAAGGCGGGTCTAGCTGCGCGTGACAGTGAAGCCGGCTCCGCGGACGCGCACCCTTCCCCCACCGACAGCCTGCCCGCGCTGCGAGCCATCGGCCTCGTAGGCGCGTCCCGACCCCGCAGCCAGGGGCGCGACGCGCTGGTCTCGCCCCGTTCCGTCGGCGTAGAGCACGGCGGTCCCGCTCGTGGTCGCGTACACGGCGGAAGCGACGGCAGGTTGGATCAGGAGTGCGTCGAGACGCACGTCTCCGCGGCTCGTGCAGCGCACGGTCACGGCCTCGCCCGGCAGATCTCCTCCCAGTCGCTGAGGCACGAGCATCCCGTCGGCCTCGGTCAACCCTCGCTCTCCTGTGCCGCCGGCGGGCGTGGTCGAGCGCCACAGCCGCTTCCGGCCACGGAACACCTCCCACACCGCGTCGCCGACCTCGGCGGACTGCCGCCAGATCAGGCCGTGCAGGATCCCGCCCGCCTCGGTCACGTCGAACTCGACCCATTCGCCGCGAGGGATGCGCACGTATGCGCCGCCGGAGAGGTTGCCTTCACCGATCCAGGCGCCGCCCTCCGGCTGCTCGACCGTTGAGCCGGGCGAGAGTCGTGCGGTCTCCGCCTCCAGCACCCGCAACCCCGAGAACGACCGCAGCCCGGTGATCGATGTCGCGAGGTCGGCCGCATCCCGGTTCGCGTCGAGCAGCTGCATGGTCAGCAGCCCGTGGATCGTCGACTCGGCACCCGAGTTGCGGTTCACCCGCCCGTCGGTCTCGACACCATCGAAGGTGACCCCGGTCGCTGTGTCGTACACCGGAACGCCTGCCGTGTTCGCGCCGAAGAACCATCCGGCGGCGAGTCCTGCGAGCACGCGGAGTCCTTCCCCTCCGACCGCGGACGCCTGGAGCGCGCCGGCCACGCGACCGTGCGCGCCGTAGGCGATCTGCGCTTCCGCCGGAAGCGGCGCCCACGCATTGTGCGGCCCGCCCGATGCGAGCACCTGCGGGGTGAAGCGTCCGGCATCGGACAGCGCGGCCTCCGACCAGGCTCGTCGACGCAGCAGCGCCCCTCCTCGGGCCAGAGCCTCGGGGGCTGCGGCGCCCCACGCGTGCCAGAACCCGAGCGATCCGGTCCACGGCAGAACGGCGCCGAACGGCCAGCCCTGCGAAGGGTCGCTCGCCATCGCCGCGACACCGTCGCCGTAGGTCTGCAACGCAGCGCGGCTGCGTGAGTCACCGGCCTCGGTCGCGGCGACCAGACCGAGCATGGCCTCGGCCGTGGCATCCGCTCCTCCGGCGATCAGCCACCCCGGCAGCCGGCGTCCGTCGCTGTGCACCCACTGCCCGGCGCGCGAGAGCGACTCCCGACCGAGCGCGTCGAGGCACAGGTGCAGGCGGGCGAGGAGGAATGCTGCGAACTCCGGATCGTCGCGACGGAAGGCCGCGTAGCCCTCGCCGAAGGCCCAGACCGAACGGGCGAGCCAGTACGACTCCGCCGAGTCGGAGGGGTCGGGCAGCTCGACAGGGACGGCACTGGGGGTCAGGGTGCCGTCCGCCTGCTGCCACAGCACCACGCGCCCGGCATTCGGACCGGAGGCGGTCTGCAGGAAGGCGAGTGAGCGGAGCACGTCGCGGGCCTCGTCACGGCTCTGCGCGTCGCCCGCTGCCTTCCATTCGCGCAGGAACACGATGGCTGCGCGGGCGATGTCGTCGGCGTTGTACGCGCCCTGCGACCAGTGTCCCGTCACCGCATCCCGTGTGCCACCGCCGACCGGGCGATAGCCGCCTGCGCCGTCGGCGTCGGCGTAGGTCCAGGGCGCGCGGACCGCCGGTTGCGCCTCGATTCCGAACGTGGTGTGGGTCGCGCTCGCGACGACGGGAACATCGGCGAGGAGGAATCGCAGGTGGGCGAGGTTCGTCAGCCGTGGTCGACGCGCAGCCTCGGACGGCAGCACTGCGGTGCCGGTCGCAGTGTTCGTCGCGCCCCTGGCGGCGTCGACGGGGAGGAGGGCGAGCGCGGAGGCCGCCGCCGTGAACGCCAGGAAGGTGCGTCGAGAGGCGTCCATGCCCTCACGCCTCTCCGCCGTCGCGCAGCGCGCGACCCCACGACTCGGCCGGATCGTGGATCGCGACCGCCAGAGTCGTGTCGGATTGCCCGTAGTACGCGAACCACTTTCCGTGGAACTTCACGAGCCCCTCCACGAAGGTCACGTTCGAGACGAGCCCGTGCATGTCCTCGAAGGTCTGCGGGCGCAGCCACGGCTCCTGCAGGCGGGCGATGACCTTCGTCGGCTCGTCCGGGTCGATGGCGATCTGCCCGCAGCGGTAGTCGACGTCGACGGTGCCGTCGTCGTGCACCACGCGGGTGGCGCCGTTCGTGAGGAACAGCAGCAGGCCGTTGTCGGTGACCACAGGGGAGGTGCCGATTTCGACCAGCGCCTCGTCCCAGGTGCCGGGCGTCGGCGAGTACATCGGCTCGGTGTCGGCGGTGCCGGGAGTCCAGTGGATCAGGTCGTCGCTGGTCGCCCAGTAGATCGCGCCCTCGCCGAAGTACATCCACCACTTGCCGTGCATCCGCTGCGGAACGATGACCCCGGCCTTGGACCAGTTGAAGCCGCGCGGATCCATGGTCTTGAAGGTGTCGAAGTCGTCGAAGAGCGGGCCGTGCTTGGTCCAGGTGCGCAGGTCGGTCGAGGTCGCAAGGCACAGCTGTGCACTCCGGCGGTCCCAGCCCGTGTAGGTGAGGTAGTACGTGCCATCGATCAGCGCGATGCGCGGGTCTTCGCACCCGTAGGTCTCGTAGTCCTCGGAGGGGGAGAGGATCGGCGCATCCTCTCGGGTGAACGTCACTCCGTCCGTCGATCGGGCGATGCCGATGTGGGAGACGATGTCGTCTGCGTGCGCCCGGTAGAGCAGCACGACCTCGTCGCCGTCGACGATGGCCGCCGGGTTGTAGAGGTTGGCCGACTCCCAGCTGTCTCCGCGCGGACGCAGGATCGGGTTGCCCTCGTAGGGCGTGAACGGACCGAGGGGGAAGGAGGCTCCGGAGAACATGGGGGCCCTTTCTTGCTGGGGGATGGAGGCTAGCCTTTGACGGCCGCGCCGAGATCGGTGGCCTTGAAGAAGCGCTGGAAGACGACGAACAGGATGACGACGGGGAACGCGAGCGCCGTGGCGCCGGCGAGGATCGCACCGTTCGGGTTGGCCGTGGACTGCGCCACGTTGGAGATGTAGTTCGCCAGTGACACGGCCAGCGGCTGCAGGCTCGCATCCTTCGTGATGAGGAAGGGCCAGAGGAACTCGTTCCAGGGGCCGATGAAGGTGACCAGCACGACCGTGACCAGCACGGGGCGGATGAGCGGGATCGCGACGGATGTCAGCAGACGGATCTCGCCCGCACCGTCGATCCGCGCCGCTTCGAAGATCTCCACCGGCAGCGCCTTGAAGAACTGTACGAAGATGAACACCGCCGTGGTGTTGATCAGGAACGGCAGGATCATGCCCATGTACGAGTCGCCGAGGCCGTAGTTGCGCGTGATCTGCACGTAGAGCGGGATCATCAGCAGCTGGAACGGCACCATCTGCACGAGCAGCATCAGCACCCAGATCACGCCGCGCCCACGGAAGTCGAGACGGGCGATCGCGTAGCCGGCGAGCAGGCCGAACACGACGGTCCCCAGCAGCACGCCGGCTGTGAAGATCAGCGAGTTCAGCAGGGAGCCGACCAGGTCGATGCGCGAGTCGATCGCGACGAAGTTGTCGACCGTCCACCCGCTCGTCGGGAACAGCTCGCTGGGGGAGTTCGTCGGACTCTCCTGGAACGCCCCCACGATCATGAAGTAGAACGGGAAGGCGAAGCCGATGGCCGCGATCGTGAGCAGGACGATGCTCAGGATGCGGGGGACTGAACGCGTGCGCTTCATCATCGCTCCCTGGTCGCGCGGTTGGCCGCCAGCGAGAGCATGCCGACGAGGATCACGAGGATCATGCCGATGGCCGCTGCGGTGTCGGGGTTCTGCTGCTGGATGCCCAGCTGATAGATCAACAGCACCGGTGTGGTCGACGCGCCGTCGGGCCCGCCCCCGTTGGTGAGCAGATACGGCTCGGTGAAGAGGTTGGCTCCGGTGATGATCGACAGGATCAGCACGAGCGTCGTGGCGCTGCGCACTCCGGGGATCGTGACGTGCCGGAAGCGCGAGAACACCCCGGCACCGTCGGTCTCCGCCGACTCGTACAGCTCCTTCGGCACGTTCTGCAGCGCCGCCAGATACAGCAGGATGTAGAAGCCGAGCTGCTTCCAGGTCACGTAGAACGCGATCATCGGCATCGCGAGTCCGCTGTTGACGAGCCACGACGGGTCGGGAGCGAGCGGGCCGAGGATCGTGTTGATCAGCCCGTTGCCCGAGAACAGCAGCATCCACACGCCGACCAGCGAGACGCTCGCCGTGAGATACGGCACATAGAACGCGACTCGGTACGCCGCGACCCACCGGATGCCGGTGTTCAGGGCCGCGGCGAGCACCAGGGCGAGCACGGCCGTGAGGGGCACGTTGATGACCAGGAAGATCAGGGTGTTGCGGAACGAGCCGAGCACCCGCGGGTCGGTGAGCACCGTGACGAAGTTGTCGAAGCCCACGAACGGGCGGTCGACCTCGGTGCCGGGAGCGGTGAAAAAGTAGTCGTGGAAGGCGATGTAGACCGCGAACGCGAGGGGGTAGGCGAAGATCGCGATCACGAACACGAAGTAGGGCAGCGCGAACAATCCGCCGATCGGTTGCGCACCCAGCCATCGGGTGCGCAACCTCTTCTTGTCGGTCATGGTGTCACTCGGCGACGAGCGCGTCGATCTTCTTCGCCGCGTTCCCGAGGAAGTCGTCGATCGACTCCTTGTCGAAGATCACGGCCGAGGAGTACTCGTCGCGGAATGCCTGCCACGCCTCGACGGAGTTCGGGATGCTGGGCACGTCGGCGGTCTTCTCGGCCTGCTCGGCGAACGCCACGTAGTTCGGGTTCGCGGCGAAGTAGTCGCCGTAGGTGTCGGTGAGGCCGGTGCGCATCGGCATCTGCCCCGTGGCCTCGAGCAGCTGGCCGTCGCTGTCCTCGCTGGTGGAGAACTTCAGGAACTCCCACGCCGTGCCCTGGTTCTTGCACGCCGTGAACATCGACACGCTCTTCGAGTCGGCGAACGTCGTGGGGGCCTCGCGGCCGTCGCTGGTCGGCACCGGCATGAAGCCGACGTCGACCGTGTCGGCGTAGGAGGGGATCGCCCAGGGACCGGCGAGCTGCATGGCGGTGGTGCCGGCCGACATCGCGTCATCGGTCGAGGCCTCGTTCGGCGACAGCTTCTCGTCGTAGAAGGTCTTCCAGAACTCGGAGACGGTGCGCCCGGCATCCGAGTCGAAGGTGGACTTGCCGTCTTCGACGAGCATCGTGCCGTCTGTCTCGGCCAGGTACAGCGGATAGAAGTCGAACCACGGCTGGTAGAACTCGCTGGTCGGTGCCGGCCAGATCGCGCTCTGCACGCCCGAGGCGACGATCGCCCGCGACCCCTCGAGGAACGAGTCGTACGTGTTCATCTGCGGGTTCTCGGGGTCGATGCCCGCGGCCTGGAAGAGCGCCTTGTTGTACATGACCATCACGGGGTTCGACTTCCACGGGAGCTGGTAGAAGCTGCCGTCGCTCGCGTAGGCGTCGACATCTCCGCCGCGCTCGGTGATGTAGTCGCTGCCGCCGTCGATCTTGCTGAGGTCGACGAGTCCGCCCTGCTTGACCCAGCCCGAGACCGCTGCCGGTGCCACGTTGTAGACGAGGCAGGGAGCAGTGCCCGCGGTGATCGCGGCGGTGATCGCCTCTTCCGACGATGAGCCGGCGGGGATCTCCTGGGCCTTGACCTTCTCGTCGGGGTGCTCGGCGTTCCAGGCCTCGACCACGGCGGTACCCCAGGCGAGTTCCTGCTCGTTGTTGGAGAGCCAGATGCTGATGGGCCCGGTGCCGTCGGCGGATCCTTCGCCGCCGCCCCCTCCGGCCGAGCATCCGGTGGCGATGAGAGCGGTGGCGCCGATCAGGGCGATTGCGCGGAGCTTCTTCATGGTGTCCTCCTTGACACTGCGGGTGATGACGCTGCGGGTGATGCGGATGCCGACTAGCTGGTGCTCTCCCGGAAGTGCACGACGTTGCAGTCGACGATCTCGGTGCGCGGCTGCGCGCCGAGGATGTCCGCCCGCAGGAGGCGGGCGGCGGCGCGGCCTCGGGCCGCGGGGTCGGATGAGACGCTGGTCAGCGCCGGGGACAGGTGGGCGGAGAGGTGATCGTCGTCGAAGCCCGAGATCGCGAGATCCTGTGGGATCGACAGACCCTGGGATCGGGCGTACGAGAGCCCGGCGATGGCCATGGTGTCGTTCGAGTAGAGGATCGCGGTCGGCCGTTCGGACAGAGCGAGGAGCTCGGCGGTGCTCGTGCGCCCGCTCGCAGCGGTGAAGTCGCCCTCGCGGAGCAGCTCGTCGTCGCCGATCGCTGCGACATAGGCGTCGGCACGCGCCTTCGAGTGCACGTACTCGAGCGGCCCGGAGACGTGGGCGATGCGTTCGTGTCCGGCTGCCCGGAGGTGCGCGATGATCTCGCGGACCGGGGCGGTGTCATCGGTGCGCACGCACGAGAATCCGGTCGGCTGGTCGTAGGCGCCCACCAGCACGGTCGGCAGACCGAGGTCGTCGAGGAACGGGACGCGCCAATCGTCGGTGCGCAGATCGAGCAGGAGCGCGCCGTCTGCGCGGCCGTGGGTGAGCGTGCGATAGGCGCGCTCTTCGGCGTCGCGGTCGGGGACGACCTGGAGCAGGAGTGCCGTCTCGGTCTCGGCGAGCACCGACTCGACGCCGGCGATGAACGCGGGGAAGAAGGAGTCGTTCGCGATGACCTGGGGGTCGCGAGCGAGCACCACGGCGACGGCGTTGGCCCGACGGGTGGCGAGGGCTCGCGCGCTCTGGCTCGGTGCCCAGTTCAGCTTCTCGGCCGCAGCGAGCACCTTCGCCTTCGTCTCGTCGGAGATCGGGCGGTTGCCGCTGAGGGCATGCGAGACCGTGGCCTTCGTGACGCCTGCTTCGCGAGCGACATCGGCGATGGTCGTGCGGCTCATGCCACCTCCTCGTGGATTCCGAACGCTCCGATGCGCTCATCGGTGAACCGGTTTGACGAGTGTAAACCGGTTTGATCGTGGAAGTCAACGATGCCCTCCGATTCATCCGGAGGTATGGCGAGAGGCGGGATCAGACGAAGCGGACGGTCTGCTGCAGCCGGGTGCGCACGTCGAACAGCTCGTTGCCGCCGATCGCTCGCGCCTGCGGGACGCCCTGGCGCAGCACCATGGCGAGGGCGCTGCGTCGTACCACGACGACCGGGACTCCGCGGCTCGTGCCCAGCGGCGTGACGGCCTGGGCGAGGTCGTCATCGGGCAGCACGATGATCGCGCCGCCGAAGCGCACGCGCGCAGCCTTGGCGATCGTGCGCATCCTGCTGAGCGCGGCGGTGACGGGCGCGCGGGTTCCCAGGCTCGGGCCGGTGATCTCGCCGCGGCGGAAGCCGACGACCCCTCCGAAGTCCTCCGACATCACGCCGTACAGGCCGGATGGGCCGAGCACCACGTGATCGAGCTTGTCGTCGGCATCCGCTCCCACCGCGACGTCGTGCCACACCGTGAAGCCCATGCCGAGGTCGGACACCGTGCGGGCCGTGGCCTCTTCTGCCAGGGCGTCGGCGAGGAGTCGACGCAGATCGCGCGGAGCCGAGCGCACGAGGGCGGGGTCGTAGGGATCGGGCACCTCGACGCCGCGGCCGACCCATTCGCGGATGAGTGCGAGGTAGCGCTCACGACGCCATCCGCCGGGGTGGCCGTAGGAGCGGGCGCGGGGGCGGGTGTCGGTGCGGGCTGCGGGCGGGCGCCACCCGCTCCACTCCGCCGCGGGGTCGGCTGCTGCGCCGGGCGTCGTGGTCGGTACGCCGGTGCGGCGGTCGTAGGCGGCGCGGCTCTCGACGGTGCCGACCAGCTCCCACGCGCGCTGCACCTGGATGAAGACCGCAGCGTCGCCGCCGGTGTCCGGATGCGTCTGGCGCAACCTCAGACGATAGGCACGGCGCAACTCGACGTCATCGACGGTGGGGTCGACTTCGAGGATCTCGTAGGCCGAAGCCGAGAGCGGACTGTCGAACATCGCTCTCCCTCCGCGACCGCGGCATCCAGGATATCCGCCGCTCCTTGTGGGTTGGCCGATCCGACAAGCCTCAGACGGGCACGTCGACGATGCGCTCCACCCCGAGGACCGGGGTGATCGAGCCGGCGGATGCCGCGGCCAGGTCATCGGCCAGGCGGGGGAGCTCTTCTTCGGGCGCCCACAGTTCGAGCGTGGCCATCGCCGCGTATGCGGGGTCGCCGAGCGTCGCGCCGTGATGCGTCGCCCACTCGCGCAGCAGATTGTCGTAGCGCCCCGCCTCGGCGTGCGGCACCTCGAGCGTGACCTGTCGGAGGGCCGCTCGCCGCACGAGCGAGGCCAGATCGAGCGCCTCGGACACGGCGGAGGAGTAGGCACGCACCAGGCCGCCCGCGCCGAGTTTCACGCCGCCGAAGTAGCGGGTCACCACTGCGACCACATCGGTCAGGTCGCGCCGCCGCAGCACTTCGAGCATCGGGATGCCCGCGGTCCCCGACGGCTCACCGTCATCAGAGGACCGCGCCTGATCGCCGAGCAGTCCGGTCACCATCGCGGTGCAGTTGTGGTTGGCGTCCCACGCCCGCTTGCGGATGCCGGCGATCACGGCCTCGGCCTGCTCGACAGAAGCCACGGGCTCGATGCGGGTCAGGAAGCGCGACTTGCGGATGACGATCTCGTGCTCGACAGCGGTCGCGATGGTCGCGGGGTAGCTGCGGGCCGAGGTCACCCGCTTCACGATACCGAGGCCGCACGTCGGTCAACGGTCGACGAACGCCATCTGCTGCGGGTTGTAGCGGTCGCCACTCACCCCGATGCGCGTCGCGAGGGTCGAGAGGTCGGCGACCTCGTCGGCCGAGAGCGCGACGGCCGTGCTCCCGGCGTTCTCCGCGATACGCGCGGTGCGCCTTGTGCCGGGGATCGGCACGATCCACGGCTGCTGGGCGAGCAGCCAGGCCAGCGCGATCTGCCCGGGGGTGGCCTCCTTCGCCGCGGCCAGCTCGGCCACGTGCGCCACGAGCGCCTGGTTCGCCGCCCGGTTCTCGGCCGTGAACCGCGGGATCGTGGCGCGGATGTCCCCGGCGGCGAAGTCGGCCGCGGTGTCGACGGTGCCGGTCAGGAATCCCTTGCCGAGCGGGCTGAAGGGTACGAAACCGATGCCCAGTTCGGCGAGCACCGGCAGGATCTCGGCCTCGGGGTCACGGGTCCACAGCGAGTATTCGCTCTGCAGTGCGGTCACGGGGTGCACGGCGTGGGCGCGGCGGATGGTGTCCGCCGACGCCTCGGAGAGCCCGAAGTGGCGCACCTTGCCTTCCGCGATCAGCTCGCCGACGGTCCCGGCCACGTCCTCGATCGGCACCTCGGGGTCGACGCGGTGCTGGTAGAACAGATCGATCACATCGGTGCGCAGACTCCGCAGCGAGGCCTCGGCCACCCGCCGTATCTGCTCGGGACGGCTGTTCAATCCGACACTCTTGCCGGACTCGATGTCCCACCCGAACTTGGTCGCGAGCACGACGCGATCCCGCAGGGGTTCGAGCGCCTCGCCCACCAGCTCTTCGTTCACGTACGGGCCGTACACCTCGGCCGTATCGAAGAAGTCGACGCCGTGATCGAGTGCCGACCGCAGCACGGCGATCATGTCGTCGCGGCTGCCCGGGTTGGGTCCGTAGCTCTGCGACATGCCCATGCAGCCGAGGCCGACCGCCGAGACCTGCAGGCCCTGTCCGAGAGTACGCGTGTGCATGGGGTGGTCCTTTCCTCGTGGTCGCAGACGGATCGGCGGCGCTGGACCCGACGTTACGCGCGGGCACGATCGCGAGGGAGTCCCTGACAGAACCCCGCTGACCGGAACCCCGCTGACCGGAACCCCCTTCCAGGTGTGGGCGGATCCATCGAACGGTGGAGAGGGGCGTCAGCCCCCTGTCCGATCCCCGCGACGGAAGCGGCGGCTGGACTGGATGCATGCTCCGCACCCTCCGTTCCCTGCCCCTGTGGCTCACCTCGCGGCACGGCGGGTGGATCTCCCTGCTCGTCGCGCTCGTCGCGTTCACCGCTCTGCTCGGCGCGCTGGGTCGGGCATCGCTCCCCGCGGGAAACGATGTGGCTCCGCCGGACTCCGAATCCGCGCGGGCGGCCGTGCTCGCCGCGGGCTTCGACGATGCGGACGAGGTCACGGTGCTCCTGGTCGCGACCAGAGACGACGGTGCGCAGCTCGGCGATGCCGACCTCGACGCCCTCTCCGATCTCGCGGCGGACGTCCGAGCCGAGACCGGGCGCGAGCCGCACGGACCGATCGTCAGCGACGACGGAGAGGCCGCGGCGATCCAGGCGACGCTGACCCTGGAAGACGACGATGCCGCCGCGGACGCCGTGCGCGATCTGCGCGGCACCGTGACGCAGCATCCGATCGACGGGGTGAGCGTAGAGGTCACCGGCGGACCGGCGTTCGGTGTGGACGTCGCCTCGGCGTTCGACGGAGCCGACTTCACGCTGTTGATGGTGACCCTCGGGATCGTGGCGCTGCTGCTCATCGTCACGTACCGCTCGCCTGTGCTGTGGATGGTCCCCCTGGTGGTGGTCGCGCTCGCCGATCAGCTGGCGAACAAGGCGACGGCGGCGGTCGGGGCGGGTCTCGGACTGCAGTTCGACTCCGGCATCGTGAGTGTTCTCGTCTTCGGCGCCGGCACGAACTACGCCCTCCTGCTGATCTCGCGCTATCGCGAGGAGCTCGCGCGCGAGACCGACCACCGCCGTGCCCTCGTGGGCGCATGGCGGGCCACTGCACCGGCGATCGTCGCCTCGAACGTGACCGTGGTCCTCGCTCTGTCGACCCTGACCCTTGCGGTGATCCCCGGTACACGCGGGCTCGGTATCGCGTCGGCCGTGGGACTCCTGATCGCGCTCGCCGCCGTGCTGCTGGTGCTGCCACCCGCGCTCGCCGTATGCGGGCGGCGCCTCTTCTGGCCGTTCGCGCCGCGGGTGGGCGACGCCGCCGTGACGGGTCGTGTGTGGGGTGCGGTGGCGCAGCGCGTCTCCCTGCACCCGTGGGTGCCCCTGGTCGGTGCGCTCGCGTTGCTCGGCGTCTTCGCGGGTGGTCTCGCGGGGGCCTCGGTCGGGCTCACGCAAGTCGAGAAGTTCCGTGTCGCTTCCGAGTCGGCGGCGGGTCTCACAGCGCTCGGCGAGCACTTCCCCGCGGGAGAGGCCCAGCCGATGATCGTGATCGGCGATGTGGCGGACACCGATGCGCTGACCGCGGCGATCGGCGATGTGCCCGGGGTGCTCCGGGTGTCGACGACGGGGGAGAGCACCGACGGCGCGCTCGTCCGGCTGCTCGTCGTGGGACATCCCGCGCCGGGAACGCCCGAGAGCCTCGACCTGGTCGGGGCAGTGCGAGAGGCCGCGCACGCCGTGCCCGGTGACGCCGTGGTCGGTGGCCCGGTGGCGGCCGACCTCGACGCCCGCGAGGGCAACCAGCACGACCTGCTCCTGATCGTTCCCCTCGTGCTCGCGGTCAGTCTGCTCGTGCTCATCGTGCTCCTGCGCTCCCTGGTGGCACCCGTGTTGCTGCTCGCGGTGAACATCCTCAGCGCGGTCGCCGCGATCGGTGCGGGCACCTGGCTGAGCCGAATCTTGTTCGGATGGGAGGCGCTGGACCTGCAGGTGCCGCTGCTCTCGTTCCTGTTCCTCGTGGCGCTGGGGATCGACTACACGATCTTCCTCGTCCACAGGACTCGCGTGGAGGCACGGACCGTCGGCACCCGTCAGGGGATGGTGCGCGCACTCACGGCGACGGGTGGCGTCATCACCAGTGCGGGCGTCGTGCTCGCCGCGGTGTTCGCCGCGCTCGGATTGCTGCCCCTGGTCACGCTCGGGCAGATCGGGCTCATCGTCGGCATCGGAGTGCTGGTCGACACCTTCGTGGTGCGCACACTGGTGGTTCCGGCGATCTTCGCGATCGTCGGCGAGCGGATGTGGTGGCCGGGAACCGCAGGGCGGAGACGATCCCGCGCGGATCGAGGCGGAGAACGGCCGGACGGGGGAGAATACGAGCATGCCGCCGTCGCCAGCACCCGAGATGCGAGCTGAGTCGTCGCGGCCGGAGTCGTCGCGGCCGGAGCGCGCGGCAGGCTTCCGCGCTCCGCGCACGTGGGCGAGCCTGGTGGGGTCTATCCGGATCGGCCAGGCCGTCATCACCGTGGTGCTGCTCGTGGTCGGAGCCTGGCGCGCTGCGGCGGACGGCGTCCCGCTGCCGTGGGTGCTCGCCCTCTCGCTCGTCTTCCTCGGCTGGTACGGAGGAGGGTTGCTGCTCAGCGAGCGCACCTCCGACCGCCGTCTGGCGACGTGGTGGCTGCTCGGACTCACACTCATCTGGCTCGGCGCGGTCGTGGTGTCGCCGGAGTTCGTCTGGCTCGCGTTCCCCCTGTGGTTGCTCGCCGGGTTCGTGATGCGCCTGCGCTGGGCGCTGCTGCTCAGCGCGGCCGTCCTCGTCGTCGTGGTGACCGCTCCGCTGCTGCACACCGGCACCACGACCTATGCGAACGTGATCGGGCCTCTCGTCGGCGGAGTCTTCGCTCTGGGGATCTCCCGCGGATACCTCGAGCTCGTCCGCGATGGACGGGAGCGACGCCGACTGATCGCCTCGCTCGTGGCCACCCAGGAGGAGATGGCCGCGCTGCAGGACGAGCTGGCTCGCACCCAGCGCGAGTCGGGGGCGAGCGAGGAGCGCACCAGGGTGTCGCGCGACATCCACGACACCGTGGCGCAGAGCCTGTCGTCCATCGGGATGCTCACGCGGTCCGCCCTGGAGGCGGACGACCCGGCGCAGCACACCCGTGCCCTCGAACAGATCGGTGCGCTCGCTGCGGAGGGGATGGCCGATGCGCGGCGCATCGTGAACGCCCTGATGCCGGCCGAGCTCGAATCCACCGCGCTCGGCGACGCCCTGGCCCGCATGCTCGAGCGCCTCGCCGAGGAGACCGGGATCGAGGCGACGCTGCACGCCGACGACGACCTGCCGTCGCTCGGCATCGACGCCGAGGTCGCCCTGTTGCGCACGGCGCAGTCGGCCCTCGCGAACGTCCGCTCCCACGCATCCGCGACCAGGGTCGTGGTCACCCTCGCGGACGCCGGCGACGCGGTGCGGCTCGACATCGTCGATGACGGGATCGGTTTCGACGCGCGGCAGTGGGACCGGCAGCGGGACGCGCAGGGTGGCGTCGGCAGCACGGGTGGTGGCTACGGTTTGCGTTCGATGCGCGCGCGCCTGCGAGAACTCGGCGGAGGGCTCGACGTGGAGAGCGCCCCGGGAGACGGCACCGCGCTCTCGGCGCACATCCCCTTCGGCGGCGCCGCTCAGGGGCGACGGAACGGAGGGGAGGGATGACCGCGGTGCGCGTGCTGCTCGTCGACGACCACCCCATCGTCCGGGCCGGCGTGCGCTCGCTGTTCGACCATCGCGGTGACGTCGAGGTGGTGGGGGAAGCGGCATCCGGTGAGGAGGCCGTGGCCCTTGCGCGGCACCTGCATCCGGACGTCGTGCTGTGCGACCTGCGGCTCGGGGAGGGCATGGACGGCGTGCAGACGACCGCCGCCCTCCGCGCGCAGGAACCGGCACCCGCGGTGCTGATCCTGACGACGTTCGACCGCGACGCCGAGATCCTGGGGGCCATCGAGGCGGGAGCCGCGGGCTACCTCCTCAAGGATGTGGCGCCGGACGACATCGCGCGCGCGATCCGCCAGGCGGCGTCGGGAGCGCTTGTGCTCACCCCCGAGCTCAGCGAGAGGGTGGTGCGGGTGATGCGTGCGCCGCGGGTGCGCCTGACCGACCGGGAGCTCGAGGTGCTGCGTCTGCTCGACACCGGAGCATCCAACCGCGAGATCGCGAAGACCCTGTTCGTCACGGAGGCCACCGTGAAGACCCACCTCGTGCACGTGTTCGAGAAGCTCGGTGCCGACAGCCGTGCACGCGCCATCGCCATCGCGCACGACACCGGTCTGCTCTGAGCCGTCTGTCTGCTCTGAACGGCTGGGTCCTCTGAGCGGCTGGGTCTTTCGCGCGGCTGCGCCCTGGACGGGCCCGTTCTCAACCGTTCGATGGATCCCCGGAACGGTCACCCCGGCGAGGCTGGGATCAGACCGAAAGGATTCCGATGCGCCGCCTCTTCTCCGCCGCGTTCGCCTACATGCTCGTGGGCGTCGCCTCCGGACTCTTCTACCGAGAGTTCACCAAGATCAACGACTTCCCCGAGGGCGAGTCGACGCAGCTCGGCCTGGTGCACACGCACCTGCTCGTGCACGGCTTCGTCGTCCTGCTGATCGTCCTGCTCCTCGAGAAAGCGTTCACGCTGTCCGAGAGCCGCCTGTTCGGCTGGTTCTTCTGGCTGTACAACGCGGGCCTCGTGCTCACGACGGCCACGATGATCTGGCACGGCAGCCTCACGGTGCTCGGCCAGGAGTCGAGCGGCATGATCGCCGGCATCGCAGGCCTCGGCCACATCCTCCTCAGCGCCGGCATGATCCTGCTGTTCCTCGCCCTCCGCAAGCGCCTGTTCGTCCCGAAGCCGGCCGTCGCCTGATTCGAAACGGGGAACCGTCAGTCCGCCTCCACCGAATCGTCGCGCAGGTGGGCGATGTGTGCCGCATGCCGCGCCAGGTGATTCGGCGAGCGTCGCACGAACAGCCACGCCACGAACAGCACCACGAACCAGATCGGTGTCACGAGCAGCGCGGTCAACGTATCGGGCTGGGTCGTGAGCGCCCACAGGATGAACACGAAGAACGCCAGCACGACGTAGACCATGGACACGCCGCCGGGCAGCCGGAACGTCGATGCGGCGACCTTGTCCTTGCGCGTGCGCCGGTACACGAGGTAGCTGCAGAGGAAGATCGTCCACACGAACATGAAGCACAGCGCCGAGACCGTGGTCACCATGTCGAAGGCCGTGCCGATGTCCTTGCCCGCATACAGCAGCACCACACCGGAGAGCAGCAGGATGCACGACAGGAACAGCGCGTTCTGCGGCACGCGGCGGCGGGAGAGGCGGGCGAACATGCGCGGGGCGTCGCCGTCCTGTGCGAGTCCGAACACCATGCGCGAGGTCGAGTAGATGCCGGAGTTGGCGCTCGACATGGCCGAGGTCAGCACCACGAGGTTCACGACGGTCGCGGCGATGCCCAGACCCGCGAGGGCGAACATCGCGATGAAGGGGCTCTCGCCTGCCACGTACTCGGTCCACGGGGTGACCGCCATCAGCACGATGAGCGCGCCCACGTAGAACAGCAGCACGCGGATCGGGATCGCGTTGATCGCCTTGGGGAGGTTGCGCTTCGGGTCCTTGGTCTCGGCCGCGGCGGTTCCCACGAGCTCGATGCCGACGAAGGCGAACACGGCGATCTGGAACCCGGCGACGAAGCCCATGAATCCGTGCGGGAACATGCCGCCCTTGTCCCACAGGTTCGAGAAGCTCGCGGTGCCGGCGTCGTGCTGGAACCCGGTGAAGATCATCACGAGTCCGGTCACGATGAGCGCGACGATCGCGACGATCTTGATCAGCGCGAACCAGAACTCCATCTCGCCGAACGCGGCGACGGTGGGCAGGTTCAGGGCGAGCAGGACCACGATCACGAGGATGCCGGGGATCCACAGCGGGATTCCGGGGATGAGTGCGTCCGTGTAACCGGCGATCGCGATCACGTCGGCGACTCCGGTGACCACCCAGCAGAACCAATAGGTCCAGCCGGTGAAGAACCCCGCCCACGGGCCGAGCAGATCGCTCGCGAAGTCGCTGAACGACTTGTACTTCAGGTTCGACAGCAGCAGCTCGCCCATCGCCCGCATCACGAAGAAGAGCATGAACCCGATGATCATGTAGACGAAGATCACGGATGGGCCCGCGACCGAGATGGTCTTGCCGCTGCCCATGAACAGTCCGGTGCCGATGGCGCCGCCGATCGCGAGCAGTTGGATGTGGCGGTTGCTCAGTGCGCGCCGCAGGTGCTGTTCCTCTCCGTCCGCGGCGACATCGCGCTCGCGTCCGGTTTCCCCCGTGTACTGCTCGGTCACTTTCTTCCTCCGGTCGTCGTCGACTGCGTCGATCCGAAGGTACCCGTCGACCGCGCGATGCTCGGAATCGAGATCCGCTATTCCGTCGCGCCGAATCGATTCGATAGGCTTGTCGCACCCCCGATCAACCCCCCAGTTCTGCGAGCCGCTCCTTCATGGCCACCTCTCTCACCACGGGCCGCCCGTGGCGCGTCATCCTTGCCTTCTCGATCCCGCTCCTCCTCGGCAACGTGGTGCAGCAGCTGTACCAGTTCGCCGATGCCATCGTCGTCGGTCGGCACCTCGGCGTCACCTCCCTCGCGGCGGTCGGCGCGACCGGCAGCCTGCTGTTCCTGCTGCTCGGGTTCGCCTGGGGACTGACGAGCGGTTTCGCGATCCCGATCGCCCAGGCCTTCGGCGCGAGGGATGACGCGGCCGTGCGCCGTTCGGTCGCGACCGGTGTTCTGCTGAGCGTCATCACGAGTGTGATCCTGACGATCGGAGCGCCCCTCCTCGCCGGTCCGATCCTCGCGCTGCTGCAGACGCCGCCCGAGTTGATGGCCGAGGCCACGATCTTCACCCAGATCAGCTTCCTCGGTGCGAGCGCGACGATGTTCTTCAACTACCTCTCCGCGATCATCCGTGCGATCGGAGATTCCAAGACCCCGCTGGTGTTCCTCACCGTGTCGTGCGCCCTGAACGTCGGGCTCGTCGTCCTGATGGTCGGGCCGCTGGAGTGGGGTGTGGGCGGAGCCGCACTCGCGACCGTGGTCGCCCAGGCGGTCTCGGTCGCCCTGTGCCTCGAGTTCGTGCGTCGTCGGCTGCCCATGCTCCACCTGCGCCGTGCGGACTGGCGGATCACCAGCGGTGACGTCGCTGAGCACCTGCGCCTCGGTCTGCCCATGGGATTCCAGGCGTCGATCATCGCGATCGGCACACTGACCGTACAGGTCGCGCTCAACACCCTGGGGGCGGATGCGGTCGCGGCCTACACGACCGGATCCCGCGTCGACAGTCTCGCGGTGGCCCTGCTGTCATCGCTCGGACTCGCTGTCTCGATGTACGCCGCGCAGAACCACGGGGGTCGGCGTCCCGACCGCATCCGTCGCGGTGTGGTCGAGGCGACCTGGATGGCCGTCGTCGCCGGCTTGGTACTCGGTGGACTGCTCATCGCCTTCGGTGCGCCGATGGTGCGTCTGTTCATCGGCGAGGGGTCGGACGACGTCGTCGACGAGGCGCATCGGATGCTCATCATCAACGGATGCGGGTACTGGGCGCTGGGCATGCTGTTCGTCCTGCGGGGAGCCCTGCAGGGACTCGGTCACACGCTCGTCCCCACGGTCACCGGCGTGATCGAGCTCGTGATGCGCGTGGGAGCGGCCATCGTGCTGGGCGCGTGGATCGGATTCGACGGAGTCGCCCTCAGCAACCCGCTCGCCTGGCTCGGCGCTATCGTCCTGCTCGTCCCCGCGTACGTCCGCGCGCACCGCGCCCTCGGTCGGCTGCCCATCGACCCGGCGGAGGCCACCGAGACCTCGGCCATCGCGATCGTCGGGCCGACCGACGGGTCGATGGTCGTGGACGCCGTGGTCACCCAGCCCGTCCGCGTCCTCCGCGCGCGCCGCCTGCGCTGGCCGCGCCGTCGCTGACGATCTCGTCGCTTTGTCCGCAGTGCACGGATATCCCTCTCCAGGATGATGCGGATCGCACTTGAGACGGATGCCCTCCCCGGGAGACACTTCTAATGTCGAATGAGTGGAGTAACCACTGACGGGGGGTCGTCATGACGACATTGAGAGTGGCCAGCGATCTGGCTGCGGTGATGGTGCCGATCGGTTACGTGGGTGCGGCGCTCGCCGCCATCTTCGCGATCGTCGCGGCGGTCGCCATCGTCCGGGGAGCCGGTGGGCTCGCCGGGGGCGCGGTGGGACTGTGGATCGTGGGAGCGCTGATGAGCTTCGCGGCGTCGTTCGCGCGCGACTGGACGCCGCTGATCCTGGCGGGCGGATCGCTCGTGGCGATGCTGATCGTCGGGAGCATCGTGCGTGCCATCGTCGACGCGGGCGGTGTCGGGCGCACCGACCGCACGGTCGAGGAGGCACTGCCGACCGCGATCCCGGCCTCGAAGGCTCCCCCCGCTCCGACGTCGAAGCCGGTGCTCACCAAGACCGGACCGGCGACGGCCTCGATCGCCATCGTCCGCTGAGCGCTCAGCGGTAGTCGCGGTCGCGGTGCTGTCCGCTCTCGTCGCCCGACTGCACCCGCTCCGCTTCGCGCGCCCTCAGCTCCACACGGCGGATCTTGCCCGAGATCGTCTTCGGCAGCTCGGGCACGAACTCGATGATCCGCACCCACAGATGCGATGACAGGCGCTCGTGCGCGTACGCGAAGATCGCACGCGCCGCCTCGGTCTCGGTGTTCGTGGAGTCCGGAGTAAGGCAGACGTAGGCCTTCGGCACGGCCAGGCGCGTGGGATCGGGGCTCGGGATCACGGCCGCCTCGACCACGAGCTCATGCTCGAGCAGCACCGACTCGAGCTCGAAGGGCGAGATCTTGTAGTCCGAGGCCTTGAACACGTCGTCGGAGCGACCCACGTAGGTGAGGTACCCCTCGTCGTCGCGCACGGCGATGTCGCCGGTGTGGTGGTAGCCGCCCGCCCGGGACTCCGCGGTCTTCTCAGGGTCGTCGTAGTACCCGGCCATGAGCCCGAGCGGCGGGTGCGCCAGGTCGAGCGCGATCTCGCCCTCTCCGTCGACGACCTCTCCTGTGACGGGGTCCAGCAGCACGACCGGGTACCCGGGCAGAGGTCGTCCCATGGACCCGACCTTGACGGTCTGCCCGGGGGAGTTCCCGATGCAGGCCGTCATCTCGGTCTGTCCGAAACCGTCGCGGATCGTTCCGCCCCAGGCTTCCCGCACCCTGTCGATGACTTCGGGGTTCAGGGGTTCTCCCGCGCCCACGAGCTCGCGTGGCGGGTGCGTCAGGCGGGCGAGGTCGGCCTGGATCAGCATGCGCCACACCGTCGGCGGCGCGCAGAAGGTCGACACGTGATGGGTGTCCATCACCTGCATGAGGGTGTTCGCGTCGAAGCGGGCGTAGTTGTAGACGAAGACGGTCGCCTCGGCGAGGAACGGCGAGTAGAAGCTCGACCAGGCATGCTTGGCCCACCCAGGCGACGAGATGTTCAGGTGCACGTCGTCGGGGCGCACGCCGAGCCACCACATGGTCGACAGGTGTCCGATCGGATACGAGGCGTGCGTGTGCTGCACGAGCTTGGGCCGGTTGGTGGTGCCGGAGGTGAAGTAGAGCAGTGCCGTGTCGGATGACGGGGTGGGGCCGTCGGGTTCGAAGCTCTTGGGCGCCGCTGCGGCGTCGTCGAAGGGCGCCCATCCGGACGGCAGGTCAGCGCCCACGCCGATGCGCAGGATGCCGGGGTCGATGCCGGTGAGGCGGTCGGCGAGCGTTCCGAGCGTGACGACAGCTCGTGCGCGCCCGTGATCGACGCGGTAGGCGAGATCCGCCGCGGACAGGAGCGTGGATGTCGGGATCGAGACGGCTCCGACCTTCGTGATCGCCAGCATCACCTCCCACAGCTCGATCGTGTTGTTCAGCATGACGATCACGTGGTCGCCGCGGCGGATGCCGATGCGGGTGAGCCAGGCGGCCACCTGGTCGGAGCGCGTCGAGAGCTCCCCGTAAGTCCAGGAGTGCAGGCTCAGATCGGCCTCCACGATCTGCACGGCCGGTCGGTCGGGTTTCTCGCCGGCGATGACGTCGAACCACTCGAGCGCGAAGTTGAACTCGTCGACCTCGGGCCAGACGAATCCCTCTCGCGCCGCGGCGTAGTCGGTCGCGTTCGTGAAGAGGAAGTCCCGCATCTCCCGGATGGTGTGCGTGGCGGCGGTGGCGCTGCGGCTCATGGTGCTCCCTTGCTCCTTGCTGGCGTGCACTCCATCCTGGCCCATGGGCCGGCGCCAGGAGAACGGTCAGCCAAGGAGAGCAGTCAGGGGGAGAGGACCCCCGGTCCGTCGCGGAGCTCGAAGACGAGCTGGGTCTCGGTGCCGCGGACGACGGGGTGGATCGTGATGTGCTCGAGCACGATGTCGCGCAGTGCCGTCGCGTCCTGCACGGCGACGTGCACCAGGAAGTCGTCGACACCGGCGACGTGGAACACCTGCAGGACACGAGGGATGCCGGCGAGCGCGTCGAAGAGCGCTGTGACCTTGGCTCCGGTGTGGTTGGCGAGGCGCACCTTGATGATCGCCTGCAGGGGGAACCCGAGAGCCGCCCCGTCGACGCGGATACGGGTGTCGCGGATCACACCGCGCTCGCGCAGTGCCCGCACCCGATGCGCGCACGTGGATTCGGCGAGACCGAGCCGATGCGCGAGCGCCTTGTTGGTGGTCTCGGCGTCGCGGGTCAGCACCGCGAGCAGCTCGAGGTCGATCTCGTCGAGTTGTGCTTTCGCCAACGTGAGGCCTCCTCGCCTGCGGGACATTGCACACAATAGCGTTCCGGTTCCTCGATTCGGTGTCCTCTGTCGAATTCCTGCGCTTCTGCCGTGATTCCGGCAACGTGGAGTCATGACTGCACCGCTGCATCCCGATACCGTCGCCGTCCACAGCGGGCGCTCCGATCTGGAGGGTCTCGGGGTGCATGCGCTGCCGATCGACCTGTCGACGACCAATCCGCTGCCCGACATCGAGCGCGGTGGCGACTCGTACGAGGCCATGGCGACGGGCGGTCGTCCTCCGGCCGACGGCAGCATGGTCTACGCGCGGCTGTGGAATCCGACGGTGGCTCGGTTCGAAGAGGCGCTCGCCGAGCTCGAGCACGCCGACGCCTCCGTGGCCTTCGCCTCTGGCATGGCCGCGATGACGGCGGTGATCCTCGCTCACACCGGAGCCACCGGCGCGCGGCACGTCGTCGCGGTGCGTCCGCTCTACGGCGGCACCGACCATCTGCTCGGCTCCGGGCTGCTCGGTGTCGAGACCACCTATTGCCACCCCGACGAAGTGGCGGCGGCCATGCGTCCCGACACCGGCCTGGTCGTGGTGGAGACGCCGGCGAATCCCACCCTCGACATCGCCGACATCGCCGACGTGGTGCGGCAGGCGGGCGCGGTCCCGGTCGTGGTCGACAACACGTTCGCGACCCCTGTGCTGCAGAACCCCATCGATCTGGGGGCCGCGATGTCACTGCACAGCGCCACGAAGTACCTCGGCGGCCACGGCGACGTGATCGCCGGCGTGGTCGCCTGCAGCGAGGAGACCGCGGAGGCGCTTCGCCGCGTGCGGGCCGTGACCGGCGGGCTGCTGCATCCGCTCGGTGCCTATCTGCTGCACCGCGGTCTCACCACGCTGCCGGTGCGGGTGCGGCACCAGCAGGAGAGCGCGCGTCGGATCGTGCAGTGGCTGAGCGACCGGCCCGAGGTGGCGGAGGTGTTCTATCCGGGACTCGACGGCGACCCGCGCGGCATCCTGCAGCGGCAGATGCGTGGCACCGGCGCGATGATCGCGATGCGGATGCGTGGCGGGTTCGCCGCGGCCTCCGCCGTCACGACGGCGACCGCATTGTTCACGCACGCGGTCTCGCTCGGCGGTGTGGATTCGCTGATCCAGCATCCGGCGGCGCTCACCCATCGGCCGGTGCCGCCGGAGGCCCGTCCGGCAGCCGACGTGCTGCGGTTGTCGATCGGGTTGGAGGACGTCGACGACCTGATCGCCGATCTCGCCCAGGCCTTTGCGGCCGTACCGGCCTTCGATGATGAAGCGCCGCTCACCGACCGGGTCACCTCCTCGCGCGACGCACACCGGGGGGCAGTGCGCGCCTGAGGGGGTGACTCAGCGCCCGCGAACCCGTCGGCTCGGCGCCGCATCGGCCGTGACTCACGGCGAGGGGAGGCGGATCGTCCCGGTCGCGAGGCGCTCCGTCGGCATCCGGTCGCGGTCGTAGGTGATCTCGTCGTACCCGTGCGGGGTCGGCACTCCGTCGTCGTCGAGGCTCACGAACACGATCTTGTCGATCGTGAGGATGCGCTTGCGCGTGATCATGTTCCTCGCCACCGCGCGCATGGTCAGCGACGTGGTGCCGAAATGCGTCGCCTGCAGGCCGATCTCGATCAGGTCGCCCTGCACGGCCGAGGCCTCGAAGTTGATCTCCGAGATGTGCTTGGTGACGGCGCGATAGTTGCCCAGCTGCACGATCGCGTAGATCGCCGCTTCCTCGTCTATCCACTTCAACAGACTCCCGCCGAACAGGGAGCCGTTCGCGTTCAGGTCCTCCGGGCGCACCCATTTGCGGGTGCGGAAGTTGAGTCCGTCCTCCGACCACTGCCACGCCGGTGCCTTCTTCTTCGCCATGCGCACGAGGCTAGGCGGCGCGTGAGTCGGAGATGTTACGGCCCGTTTTCGCGGAGGACACGGCCGTCGGCCACGTCCCTTTGTGCATACCTCACAAGAAACTCAGTGTCATGAGCGCTGGAACTTGGTTTCGAGCGGCAAATCCGTCACTCGCGCCTCGGCGCAGCCATACAGTCACCGGTGGCAACGACGCCACTGACCCCCGGGAGTCCTCGATGACGAGTACCACGCCCCATTCGCACGGAATCGGCATGCGCATCGCCGTCATCGTGCTCAGCCTGCTGCTGGCCGCCATGGTGGTCCTGTTCTTGGTGACCACCGGCAAGATCGCCGCCGGTGCCTCCGAACTCGCCGACGGCACGACATCGGCCAAGGACGGCTCGGCCGACCTGGCAGCCGGCGCTGCAGACCTCTCCACGGGCGCATCCCGCCTGGCCGAGGGCACCCAGGAGCTCGCAGCGGGAGCCGCCAGCGCGCAGGAAGGATCGCAGAAGCTGAGCGACGGTGCCACGACCGCAGCGACCGGCGCGACGACCCTGGCCGAGGGGGCGAACAGCCTCGCCGCCGGCGCATCGACCGCCGTGGTCGGTGCGGGCAAGGTCAGCGGAGGTGCGCAGACGGCGCTCGCCGGAGCGCAGGAACTCGCGACGAAGATGGCGCAGGCGGATGCCGGTGCGCAGACCCTCTCTTCCGGGATGTCCACCCTCGCCGCCGGTGTCAACGGCGCGCATGCGTATGCGAACGGCGTGCTCGTCGGCGCGACGCAGCTCAGCGACACCCTCGGAACCAAGGTGAACGCCGACGTGGTGGCTCTCGCGCAGCCGGGTGCGAAGACGCTTCTCCAGGGCGTCGCGGCCACGGCGCCCGGCCACTCGCAGCAGCTCGCCGACGCCCTCGCGGGGATGCTCGCCGCCGACCCGGAGAACCCGCAGCTGAAGGCTCTCGCCGCTCTCGCCGCCGGAGTCGACCAGGAGGTCGATGCGATGGCTCCCGTCGCGGCCAAGGGCTCCGACCTCGCGCAGGGACTCGTCGCGGCCGCTGCCGGATCGGCTCAGGTGACGGGTGGCGTGAATGCGCTCATCAGCGGTGACGCCGCCCGCCAGTGGCCAGGCACCGCAGCACTCGTCGCTCCCCAGGGCGTGCCCGCTCTGGTCGCCGGCGCCCAGGCTCTGCACTCCGGCACGACGCAGCTCTCGGCAGGCGCATCGAGGCTCGCCGCGGGCCTGCAGACCCTCTCGACCGGGGCATCCGCCCTCTACTCGGGAACGGCGAACCTCAGCGCAGGCGCGACTCGCCTGAACGACGGCGCGACGACGCTCGCCACCGGCGTCGGGACGCTGCAGACCGGCGCGGGCGACCTGAACGTCGGGATCGAGAAGCTCTCCGCGGGCGCCACCACCGTCGCGAACGGCTCGGGCGAGCTCGCGGCCGGCGGCGACAAGCTCGAGGCCGGTGCTGCCGACCTCGCCGCGGGCAACGGCCTGATCGCGGACGGGTCCGGCACGCTCGCCACCGCGACGGCCGGGGCTGCCCCGTCCATGACGCCGTGGGGCCTCGGTATCGCCCTCGCCGGGCTGATCGCGATCGGCTTCTGGGTCGGTCACCGCGTCTCCCATCGACGCGCGCTGGCCCTGGCGGTCTGACTCCCCGACCCCGCCCGGCCCCACCCCGCCCGGCCCCACCCCGCCCGGCCCCACCCCCGCCCCGCCCGGCCCACCCCAGCGCCCTGAGCGGATGTCTCCCACCGGCATCCGCTCAGGGCAGAGCCGCTCAGGGCGGATTCGCGCCGTCCGCGATGTGCTGCGGCCGATGCTGGGGGCATGAGCGAAGACAACCCCATCCCGCAGTTCGGTCCCGAAGCCCGGCGCGCGCTGTTCCACGAGCGGGTGCTCGTGCTCGACGGCGCCCTCGACGACGACAACGGCACGCTGCTGATGACGCAGCTGCTCGCGCTGTCGGTAGAGGACCCCACGGCAGACATCGCCTTGTGGATCCACTCGCCGGGCGGGTCCGTGCCCTCGATGCTCGCGATCCGCGACATCATGCGGCTGATCCCCAACGACGTCGCGACCCTGGCTCTCGGTCTCGCGTGCAGCGCCGGGCAGTTCCTGCTCTCCGCCGGCACCCCGGGCAAACGCCGGGCGCTTCCGCACGCTCGGATCCTCATGCATCAGGGGTCCGCGGGCATCGGCGGCTCCGCGGGAGAGCTCGAGACGCAGGCCGACGACCTGCGGCACATGCGCGACACCGTGCTCGGACTGATCGCCGACGACACCGGTCAGCCGGTCACGCGCATCTTCGAGGACTCGCTGCACGACCGCTGGTACACCGCGACGCAGGCGCAGGACTACGGCTTCATCGACGGGATCGTGGCCTCGATCGGCGAAGTGATGCCGCGACGACGCGCGCGCGTCGGTCTGGGGGTGGACGCATGAGCACCTACTCGATCCCCAACGTCATCGCGCAGCATCCCCGAGGCGAGCGCATCATGGACGTGTACTCGCATCTGCTCGCGGAGCGCGTCATCTACCTCGGCACCGGCATCGATGCGGGGGTCGCGAACGCCCTCATCGCGCAGCTGCTGCACCTCGACGCGGACAGCCCGGAATCCGGCATCCAGTTCTACATCAACAGCGAGGGCGGCGATCCAGGGGCCGCGCTGGCGATCTACGACACCATGCAGCACATCCGTCCGCGCGTCGCGACGACCTGCGTCGGCCAGGCCATCGGCCCCGCGGCGCTCCTGGTCGCTGCAGGAGACGTGGGGGAGCGGGCGGCCCTCGCCCACGCGCGCATCGTTCTGCATCAGCCCGCAGGGCAGTCGCGCGGTGCGATCCCCGACCTCATCCTCGCCGCCGACGAAGTGGTGCGGGTGCGTTCCGACATGGAGGAGATCCTGGCCAGGCACAGCGGTCGCACGGTCGCCGAACTCCGAGCCGACACAGACCGTGATCGGGTGTTCACGGCACCCGCCGCGCTCGACTACGGACTGATCGACACCGTGCTCGGCGCGCGGAGCTGAGGCGGCGTCCGGGCTGCCGGACGGATGCATGAGCGACGGGCGCCTGCATGACCGACGCGGGACCTGTGGTCATGCATCCGTCCGCCGCTCATGCAGATGACGGGTCAGCGACCACGGGTTCGGGGTCAGGCGGCGAGGGCGAACGCGCCACGCGAGGGGGCCGTCGATCGCAGACTGTCGGCCACGTCGCTGGTGAGCTCGATCAGAGTCGTGTCGAGCGCACCGGCGATCGCGGCGATCATCTCGCTCGACGGCTCCTTCAACCCGCGTTCCACCTCGGAGAGGTACTGCGGCGAGACGCCGGCCTTCTCGGCGGTCTCGGTGAGCGTCTCCTCGCGGTCGTGGCGTCGACGACGCAGCTGGTCGCCGAGGAGGTGACGCCACAGCGGCTCGGGGCCGTTCGACTTCGGGCGGTCGGAGCGAGGAGTGTGCGGGAACGAGATCAGGTCGGCCATGCCTCACGATAGGCCGGGGTGTCCGGACGGTTCGAGCGGTTCTGCTCAGAGCAGAACAGCGGGTGCTCAGGCGTCCGCGTGATCAGGGGCGGAGTCCGTGGAAGCCGAGGAGCCGGCGCCTTCGGTCGAGGGGGATGCGGCGGCATCCGTCGCCGCCCAGCTCGCGAGCATCCTCAACTTGTCGGCCGATGCCGTCCCTGGCTCCGCGGTGTAGGTCGAGAGGTGCAGCCCGGGATCGGCCGGGAGTTCGAAGGCCTCGTAGGAGAGCTCGATCTCCCCGACCACGGGATGCGCGATGCGCTTGACCCCGGTGCGGTGGAAGCGCACGTTGTGGGCGGCCCACAGCGTGCGAAACCGCTCGCTCCGCGTCGAGAGCTCGCCCACCAGGTCGGTGAGCTTCCGGTCGAACGGGTTGCGTCCGGCCTCCCCGCGCATCGCGGCCACGAGCTCCTGCGTGTTCCGATCCCACTCGGGGTAGAACTCCTTCGCGGTCCGATCGAGGAAGGCGAAGCGCGCGCTGTTCGGCTGCGGCTGCGCGAACACGGGCGCGTAGAGGGCGCGGCCCAGGGCGTTCGCCGCCAGGTAGTCGAAGTAGTTGTTGCGCACGATCGCCGGAGCTTCGGTCATGGCGTCGAGGAGGCGCAGGATGCTCGGACGCAGCTCTGTCGTCTTCTTCCGTGGTGCGCGGGCGACCGGCGAGGTGTTCGCGGCGCGGGCGAGGTCGAACAGGTGCGCGGTCTCGGCCTCATCCAGCTGGAGCGCACGGACAGCGCATCGAGCACGCTGTCCGATGCCCCGGACAGGTCTCCGCGTTCGAGACGCGTGTAGTAGTCGACGCTGACCCCCGCGAGCAGCGAGACCTCCTCGCGGCGCAGTCCGGGAACGCGGCGGTTGCCGCCGAACGCCGGGAGTCCGGCCTGATCGGGGGTGATGCGTGCGCGCCTCGTGGAGAGGAACTCGCGCACCTCGCTGCGGGTGTCCATGCATCCGACGCTACGCGCTCGACGACCGGACAGGGAGGTACTGGCGGTACCGGTGACCCGGGCCGTACGTCAGAGGGCCGCGGTCACGCCGGGGAGCAGCTTTCCGAGGATCGCCCCCAGCTGGTCGCGTTCCTCGCCGGTGAGGGGGTCGAGCACGAGTTCCCGCACCTGCTCGACGTGCACGGGGGCCGCCGTGCGGAGCATCTCCCGCCCGGCCGGTGTCAGCGTGGCCGAAAGGGTGCGCTTGTCGGAGCCGCAGGAGGTGCGCTCGACCCAGCCGCGCTCCTCGAGCGAGTCCAGCGCGTGACTCAGGCGCGAGCGGCTGAGGCCGGCGATGCGGGCGAGCTCGGTCATGGTCACGGCGCTCTCACCCCGGCCGGCCAGGGCGATGAGGATGGCGTAGCGGGCGTGGTTGAGACCGACCTCTTCCTTCAGCGTGCGGTCGAGCACCTGAGGGAGCAGCTGCACGAAGCGGATGACCGGCAGCCAGGTATCCATCTCGGTGTCGTCGAGCCGACGCGGATTCTGCTCCGCCGTCCCGTCCGCCTCCGAGGTCATGGTGCCGTCCCGTGCTGTCGCGCCTGCCGTCATGCCGCGGACAGGTCGAGGGTGTGCGCCGTGTGGTCGCGCTTGGCCTGCAGGTAGCGGGAGTTCGACTCCGACAGGTGCACCTGGGTGGGTACACGGTCGGTCACACGGACCCCGAGGGCTTCGAGCTGCACCGCCTTGTCGGGGTTGTTGCTCAGCAGGCGGATGCCGTCGACGCCGAGCGCGTGCAGCATCTGCGCCGCCACCGTGTAGTCGCGCTCGTCCTCACCCCGGCCCAGGGCGACGTTCGCCTCGTACGTGTCGAGGCCGGCATCCTGCAGGGCGTACGCGTCGAGCTTGGCGTACAGGCCGATGCCGCGCCCCTCCTGGCGCAGGTAGAGCAGGAAGCCGCCCTCCTCCGCGATGCGCTCCACGGCCTCGCGCAGCTGAGGGCCGCAGTCACAGCGTTCCGACCCGAACACGTCGCCCGTCAGGCACTCGCTGTGCGGGCGCACGAGCGGGGCCTCGCCGCCGTCCTCCGCGCGATCGATCGCCGCCCGCCAGTCGCCCAGCCCGAGCAGCAGGTGCTCGCGGCCGTCGGCCAGCCCGTCGAAGGTGACCACGTCGGCGGTCGTGGAGAAGCCGTCGCCGAATCGCAGCGGGACGCGGACGCGGGTGCGTTCCGTCGCGACCGGAGCGACGGTTGAACTTTCAATCATGCCGGGTGCAACGCGGCCTGCTGCGGAGTATTCCCCGTGGAGCGGATTCCGAGGGGTTCCCTCAGTACCTCCCATCCGCCGTGGAATCGGAGTTGACTGGGGGTCACGCGACAGAAGGAGCATCACGAATGCGCGGAGTAGTCATGCACGCCCCAGGCGACGTCCGGGTCGAGGACAGGGAGAAGCCCACCATCACGCGGCCGACCGATGCCGTGATCCGTATCGCCGCGACCTGCATCTGCGGGTCCGACCTCTGGTCGTATCGCGGTGCGAACCCCGTGGACCACGATCCGATGGGACACGAGTACGTCGGCGTGGTCGAGGCCATCGGTGACGAGGTGCAGACGCTGGAGGTCGGCGACTTCGTGGTCGGCTCTTTCATGGCATCAGACAACACGTGCGAGATCTGCCGAGCGGGATACCAGTCCCGGTGCGTGCACGTCGTCCCGATGGGCAGGTACGGCACGCAGGCCGAGTACGCGCTCATCCCGCACGCCGACGGCACCCTGGTCGTCACTCCAGGACAGCCGGACGCCGACCTCATCCCGTCTCTGCTCGCCGCATCCGACGTCCTGGGAACCGGATGGTTCGCCGCGGTCGCCGCCGAGGTGGGGCCGGGCAAGACCGTCGCGGTCGTCGGCGACGGCGCGGTGGGTCTGCTGGGCGTCCTGGCCGCACGCGAGCTCGGCGCGGAGCGCATCATCGCGATGAGTCGCCATGCCGATCGGCAGGCTCTGGCGCGCGAGTTCGGTGCCACCGACATCGTCGAGGAGCGGGGGGACGAGGGGGTCGCCCGCATCAAGGAGCTCACGGACGGACTCGGCGCGCACTCCGTGATCGAGGCGGTCGGCACGCAGGAGTCGATGATGCAGGCGATCCGCTCCACCCGTCCCGGCGGCCACGTCGGCTACGTCGGTGTCTCCCACGATGTCGCCCTCCCCGGCGAAGAGCTCTTCTTCTCCGGAGTGCATCTGCACGGCGGCCCTGCTCCCGTGCGGCGCTTCCTCCCCGAGCTCATCCAGCTGATCTGGGACCGGAAGATCGATCCGGGCAAGGTGTTCGACCTCACGCTGCCGCTCGAGGACGCGGCGGAGGGCTACCGCGCCATGGACGAGCGACGCGCCACGAAGGTGCTGCTCACGGTGTGACGTGCGGAGGCGTGGGCTCCTGCGGGCGTCGTCGCTGTCGCTGTCGCACGAGCTTCACCTCGCTCGCGAGGATCCCGAGCACGACGAGTGCGCCGCCGATGAGCGCGGTCGCGGGCAGGCGCTCGCCGGCGAGGCGTCCGATGACCCCCGCCCACACCGGCTCTCCCGCGTAGATGATGGTCGCGCGCGTGGGGGAGACCGACTTCTGCGCCCAGTTCATCGTCAGCTGGATCAGACAGCTCGCCGCCCCCAGTCCCACCGCGCAGCCGACCCAGATCCAGGAGAAATCGGGAACCCCCTCACCGACCACCGGCATGGTGAGCAGTCCCAGCAGGCCGGCCGTGAGCAGCTGCACGATCGTGATGCGTCCGAGGTCGATCCTCCCGGCGAACAGGCTGATCAGGATGATCTCGGCTGCGATCGGCAGGGTGCTGATCATGGTCGCGATCTCACCGGTGCCGAGCGTCAGGGCGAAGGCATCCGGACCCGCAATGAACAGCAGCCCCACGAACGCCAGTCCCGCACCCGCGAACGCCATGGCCGGGGGACGCTTGCGGAACACGGCCCACTGGGCCAGCGGCACCATCGGCACGTACATCGCGGTGATGAACGCCGAGGTGCTGCTGTCGATGGTCTGCAACCCCAGCGTCTGCAGGCCGTAGCCGAGGTAGATCATGACGCCGATCGCGATGCCGGCGCCGATGTCGCGCCAGCGGATGCCGCGCAGAGCGCGTCGGAAGATCACGACGCTGATGAGCCCGGCGATGAGGAAGCGGATGCCGACGAAGAACCATGGCCCGGAGTGCTCCATGGCCCAGTGCACGAGCAGGAAGGTGCCGCCCCAGACCGCGGTGATCGCGATGAGCGCGGCTTCCTGGGGGCGCAGACGCATCCACCGGAGACGAGAGGGCATCGTTGCCCCTTTCTCGACGTTGCCGGATAGAGCCTAACGGGCCGCAGTCGTCGTTCGAATCGCGCGGATGGTGCCGAACAGCCGTCGGATCGAGTCAGTTGCGCGATGCGAAAGTGACGGGAGAAGACGGCCGGGCGCCGATGCCGCTGCGGACTCGGTAGCCTCGCAGCATGAGCGACTTCGTGAGTGCCGTCGAACTGAACGACCTGCTGACCGGGGGTGCGCCGGTGCGTGTGATCGACGTGCGCTGGCGCCTCGATCGTCCCGACGCCGGACACGACGACTACCTATCGGGCCACATCCCCGGCGCGGTGTTCGCCGCTCTCGACACCGAGCTCGCCACGCACGGCGAGGCCGCGGAGGGGCGCCACCCGCTCCCGTCCACGGCCACGCTCCAGGACGCGGCCCGTCGCTGGGGGGTGCGATCCGGCGACACGGTCGTCGCCTACGACGACTTCAAAGGCATCGCCGCCGCCCGCGCCTGGTGGCTCCTGCGGCAGGCCGGCGTCGACGTGCGCGTGCTCGACGGCGGCATCAGGGCATGGCGGGCTGAGGGGTTCGACATCGCGACGGACGACGTGAGTCCGGAGCCCGGCGATGTCGTGCTCGACCCGATCGGAGACGATGCGTTGTCGATCGACGAGGCCGCGGCCTTCCCGGCGTCCGGGGTGCTGATCGACGCGCGGGCCGCGGATCGGTACCGAGGCGACTCGGAACCGTTCGATCCCGTGGGTGGTCACATCCCCGGTGCGCGCAATCTTCCCGAACCCGTGCACTTCGACGCGGACGGGAAGATCCTCGACAGGGAGACGATCCTCGCGACCTTCGCCGAGGTCGGCGTGACGCCGGGGACGCCCGTTGCCGCGTACTGCGGTTCGGGTGTGACGGCTGCCCACACCGCACTTGTACTGCACGAGGTCGGCATCGAGGCCAAGGTCTTCCCCGGTTCGTGGAGCCAGTGGTCGAACACCCCGGGGCGTCCGGTCGCGGTCGGCGATCAGCCCGGTTGATCCTCGCGGGGGCCGTACCCCCACTGCAGGCCCAGCGCGCCAGGCCCGAAAGCCCGACGCACCAGGTGGACCGAGTTCCCGCGAGGCGGCGGGAGGGGGGTGATCGTGACCCCGTCCGGCGTCTCGATGTGCTCCTCGCACCAGTCCGGGATCGCGTCGGGGTGGAAGCGCGTCCACACCAGCAGCTCCCTGGCCTTCTGCGCCAGCGCGTGGCCGGTGTCGTGGGTCTCCGGGTAGTCGGGCGGATACTCGACCGACCACTCGACCATCGCGGTCTCCGGCGCTGTCAGGGGGACGTCGAGTTCGAACAGCACACCGTGCACCTCGCCGTCCGGGTGGGAGTAGCGCGCCGCGATCCTCCCCCCTGACACGGCCTTGAGCAACGGCGCCGGCGTGCGGACGCCCGGGGTGATCTCCAGGAACGGTATCGCCGTGATCGTGCCCACCGTCGACTGCACGATGCTGCGCGTGATGCTGTACGCGACGTTGCCGTCGGCCCCGACATCCGTCACCGAATGGGTGGTGAGCTCGCGGGAGGTGTCGGGGTAGGCCGCCCCCAGCGCCCGGAAGGCTTCGATCACGGCCACCTCGAGCTCCTCCTCGTCGATCGGGAACTGGTTCGGCCCGAGGGGGCCCGTGCGATTGGTCGAGCGGAGCATCCTGCTCAGCGCGCCGACGCGGAGTCCGAGGAGCTCCTCGATGTCGGCGAGGGCTGCCAGCGACTGCGCGCCCTCCGGTCGCCTTGCGCCCGACCGCCAGTAGCTCAGGGTCGCCATCGACACGCGGTTGCCCCGCGCCTTGAGCTGCCGCTGCAGCCAGGACAGGGTCACAGGTTTGGCGTTTATCGCGTCGCGCAGGGCGCTCGCGAAATCATCGTGCTCGGCTCTGCGCGCGTCATCTTCGAGATTCATCACAGATCCCCTCCGGTATGTGAAGATCAGCGCTTTAGAGTGAGCATACGACCGCACGCGCGTACCTCAGGGGACCGGGTGGGCATGTGGGGTCACTTGGCCGTCTTCGCGGGCAGGGTGCCCGTGCCTGCGAACGACCGGCCTGACGCAGTGATGCCCCCCTTGCTGCGTATGTCGTGAAGCCCGGCAATCGATCTGGGGAGATCCGCCGGGCTTCACGAATCCTCCCCCCGCACGGCTCCCGGCGTCGCGACCACGCAGCCTTGCGTAGACTGGGAGCAACACCCCGGAGGACTCAGGACCGTCATGTCTGCCCCTGCTCGCGCATTCACCATGCGCCACGTGCAATTGCTGCGCGCGCTGTTCGCCGCCGTCGCCGCGCTCATGATCACGTTCTCGTCTGATCACTCCGCACCCGTCGGTCTGTCCGTCTTCAGCGGTTTCGTGTTCCTCACGGCGCTCGTGCACGTGCTCGCCGCCTGGCTGGTGCTGCCGGCCGGATCGCGCTGGCCGTCCGTGCTGCTCGCCGCCGTCGGGGTGGTCGCCGGCCTCGTGAGCGGCATCCCCGTCTGGCGGTCTGACGATCTGTTCTTCGTCGTCGTCTCCTCCTGGGCGATCGTCAGCGGCGGCGTCGAGCTGCTCGCCGGCATCCGCTCCCGTCGTGCCGGCGGCATGCTGTCCCGCGACGCGATCTCCGTGGGGGCGCTGGGCGTGCTGCTCGGTATCGCTCTGCTGCTGATCCCGTCCGGGTTCCTCCAGGAGTACACGATCGACGAGGCCGGCACGTTCGTGCTCTCCGGCATCATCCTGGGCGTCGGCATGTTCGGCGGCTACGCGGCGATCGTCGCGGTGTTCCTCGGCATCGCCGGCCTCACGCCGAAGCAGGCCGACGCGGTCACGACGGCATCCGATTCGAACGACAGCACCGCTCCTGCGGGGCACGGAGGAGAGCGATGAGCGACGAGAAGCCCACCCGCCGGGACATTCTGCGACCCCTGCACCTGCTCCTCATCGCACTCGGCTGCGGTGTGTTCGCCATGGTCGTCACGCTGGTCTCCACCGGTGCCTTCACCGCGCGGGTGAACGCCTCCATCGCCAACGGCACCTACGAGGGGCTGACCCCGATCGCCCTCGGACTCGTCGTGGGCGGCGGCGCGTTCATCGTGACGCTGCTGATCCTCGCGATGCTGATCCTCGCCGTCGATCCCGCCGACGTGACGAAGACGATCGATCGTCCCGTGCTGTACGACCCGGAGCCCGAGGGCGAGAACCCCGATTCCGCGGCGCCCGGTCGCTCCGCCTCCTCCTGATCCGATAGCCCCTCGAGCAGGTTCCGCGCGCGGGGCGGGTATCGCGTGGACTGCACCTGGCGGGACGGCAAGGTCGTGTCCTACGACGTGGTCGCCGACCGCGCACCGAACATGAGCAACGTGGTCGTGGTCGTCAACGGGGAACGTCGCAAGGTGAAGCCGGGCAACCCGAAGAACGGCAAGCCCATGCGCGACCTCGGTCCGGCGCACTGATCGGGGGCGGCGAGCGGGACGGCGACGATCCGGAATACCGGTGGGGTGGATCGGCTTGCACCTGAGGTGACTGCCCCCGTCGACCGCGCCTCCATCGGACTCCGGTCGGAGCGCGGACCCATCCTCGGCGCGCTCATGCTCGCCACCGGGCTCATCGCGATCGACGCCACGATCCTCGCGACCGCCGTCCCGAGCATCGTGCGCGACCTCGGCAGCTACCAGCAGTTCCCCTGGCTGTTCTCGGTGTACCTCCTGGCGCAGGCCGTGAGCGTGCCCATCTACTCCCGCTTCGCGGACACCGTGGGCCGCAAGCCGATCATCCTGCTCGGCATCGCCCTGTTCCTGCTCGGGTCCATCCTCTGCGGGTTCGCCTGGAGCATGCCGGCGCTGATCGTGTTCCGCATCGTCCAGGGCATCGGAGCCGGTGCCGTCGCACCGATGTCGATGACCATCGTCGGTGACATCTACACGGTCGCCGAACGTGCCAAGGTGCAGGGATACGTCGCGAGCGTGTGGGCCATCTCCTCGGTGGTGGGTCCCGCGCTCGGCGGCATCTTCGCCCAGCTCGACGCCTGGCGATGGATCTTCTGGATCAACGTGCCCCTGTGTCTGATCGCCGGGTGGATGCTGCTGCGCAACTACAAGGAGCAGAAGCAGACCCAGAAGCACAGCATCGACTACGGGGGAGCGGTGCTGCTCACCATCGGGCTCACGGCGCTCATCCTCGGCATGCTGGAGGGAGGAAACGCCTGGGCGTGGCTGTCCGTGCAGAGCGTCCTCTGCTTCGGGATCGGCGTGGTCGCGCTGCTGGCCTTCGGGGTCGTGGAGCGCCGTGTCGCCGAGCCGATCGTCGACCTGCGGCTGGTGACGCGTCGGCTCATCCTCACGACCACGTTGGTCTCGCTCGGCATCGGCGCGCTCATGCTCGGTGTGACGAGCTTCGCCCCCGCCTACCTCGAGGGATCCATCGGCATCGCTCCCCTGCTGTCGGGTCTCGCGGTGGCAGCTCTGACCCTCGGCTGGCCGCTCGCCGCCGCGAACGCCGGACGGCTGTACCTGCGCATCGGCTTCCGTCGCACCACGCTCATCGGCATGAGCATCACGACGCTCGCCGCCATCATGCTCGCTGCCGTCGCCTCCTGGCCGAACCCGTTCGTCATCGCCGGCATCGCGTTCCTCCTGGGCTTCGGGCTCGGGTGGAGTGCGGCCCCGACGCTGATCGCCGCCCAGGCCTCGGTCGGCTGGGGCGAGCGCGGCGCGGTGACGGGGATGAACGCCTTCGCGCGGTCGGCGGGAAGCGCTGTGGGCGTCGCCGTGTTCGGCGCGATCTCGAATGCGGCCATCGCGCGGGGTGCGGGCGCGGACGACCCCGACACGATCATCCACGCGTCGGTGTGGGTGTTCGTCGCCGTCGCGGTGACCGCGGTTCTCACTCTCCTGGCGGCGTCGTTCATGCCGAAGGACAGCGTCGAGGAGCACTCCGGCGAGTCGGGCTCCTAGCTCCTCCCGGGTTCAGCGCGCGAGGCGCTCCGCGATGCCCGTGTAGGTGGCCGGGGTCAGCGCGAGCAGGCGCTGTTTGGCGGCGTCGCCGATCTCGAGGCCCTGCACGAACTCGGCGAGGTCGGCGGCACCGACCCGGTGACCACGGGTGAGCTCCTTGAGGAGCGCGTACGGGTCGGTGATCGAGGAGCGGCCTGCCACGACCTCGGCGCGGATGACCGTCTGGATCGCCTCGGCGAGCACCTCCCAGTTCACGTCGAGGTCGGCGAGCAGCACGTCGCGCGACAGCGATATCGTGTTCAGGCCGCGGCGCAGGTTGTCGAGCGCGAGCAGCGAGTGCCCGAACGCGACGCCGATGTTGCGCTGCGTGGTGGAATCGGTGAGGTCACGCTGCAGGCGGCTCGTGACGAGCGTCTGGCCGAGCGATGCGAGCAGGGCTCCCGAGATCTCGAGGTTGGCCTCGGCGTTCTCGAAGCGGATCGGGTTGATCTTGTGCGGCATCGTCGACGAGCCGGTGGCACCCGCGACCGGGATCTGCGCGAAGTAGCCGAGCGAGATGTAGGTCCAGATGTCGGTGGCGAGGTTGTGCAGGATGCCGCCCGCGTGACGCACGCGGTCGTACAGCTCGACCTGCCAGTCGTGCGACTCGATCTGCGTCGTGAGGATGTTGAAGCCCAGGCCCAGTCCCTCGATGTACTCGCGGGCGATGGTCGGCCAGTCGGCGTCCGGGTCTGCCGCGAGGTGGGCGGACCAGGTGCCGGTCGCGCCGGAGAACTTCGCGAGATACTCGGAACCGGCGATCTGGCTGCGCACGCGCTCCAGGCGCCAGGCGAAGACCGCGAGCTCCTTGCCCATCGTCGAGGGCGTTGCGGGCTGGCCGTGCGTGCGCGAGAGCATCGCGGCGTCGGCGTGCTCGACCGCGAGCTCGCGCAGCTTCGCGATCACGGTGTCGAGGGCCGGGAGCCAGACCTCCTCGACCGCGCGCTTGACGGTGAGGGCGTAGGACGCGGAGTTGATGTCCTCGCTCGTCGCGGCGAAGTGCGTGAGCTCGGAGATGCGGTCGAGGCCGAGCGTCGAGAGCCGGTCGCGCACGAGGTACTCGATCGCCTTCACGTCGTGCTGGGTGACGGCTTCCTTCTCGGCGAGCCAGTCGATCTCGGCCTGACCGAAGTCGCGGTAGAGCGAACGCAGGCGCTCCTTGTCCTCGTCCGACAGCGGGCTCGTCTCGAACAGCGAACGGTCGGTGAGCGCGATCAGCCACTCGACCTCGACCTCGACGCGTGCCCGGTTCAGGCCCGCCTCGGACAGGAAGTCGGCGAGACCGGTGACGGCGCCACGGTAGCGGCCGTCGAGGGGGCTCAGGGGCTGGGGCGGGAGCGAAGGCTGGAAAGTCAGGGGAGTCCTCCTGATCGGGCCCCTCAGAGGCGGGGCGTGCGGGGGAGACGCAGAGCGGGTTCGAGCTGGCGGAACAGGCCCCGAGTCGCCGCCTCAATCATACCGAGCACGGAATCGAACATCTCCGCGCCCGCGTAGTACGGGTCGGGCACGTCGTGGGTGGTCGCCGTCGGGTCGAAGGCCAGCAGCAGGGTGACCTTCCCCTCCTCGTCCTCGTCGTGGGCCCATTCCCGCAGGATGCGCTCGTGCGTGCGGTCGAGCGCGACGACGAGATCGTTGTCGGCGAAGGCGGCCGCGGTGAACTGACGGGCGCGGTGCTGGGAGCCGTCGTAGCCGCGACGCGCCAGCGAGTCGATCGTACGGTGATCGGCACGCTCGCCCAGATGCCAGTCGCCTGTTCCGGCGCTGCGCGAGACGATGCGCGGGCCGAGTCCCTGCCGCTCGGCGAGGTCGCGGAAGACGACTTCGGCCATGGGAGAGCGGCAGATGTTCCCCGTGCAGACGAAGATCACGCGGAAGGGATCCGGGGATGTCACAGATACATTCTGCCCGCCCATGGCCGTCCTGCACAGCGCGAACCTGCTCGCGCGGCCCCTGCACACCATGGGCGGGCGACCACCTGTCCACGGGTTGCGTATTCCGGGCGACCCGCGTGGAGCGCGATCCCGAATGCTGGAGCCATGTACTCGTTCGTACCCGAGCAGTCCGGTGGATCCGCGCAGTCGTGGGGCCAGGCCTTCGCGCACCGGGGGATCGGTGATGCCATCACGACGCTGGAGGAGGCGGGAGCGGTGCTGGTCTCGCTCGTCGACGCGACGGACTGGAGCTCGGAGGGGTTCCGCGCGCTCCACGAACTCCTCGCGCGGGTACGCGATGACACCGGAACGCAGCTCGGGAGTCTTCGGATCCGGCAGTGGGAGCTGGAGGGATCGGAATGATGGGGGCCGCACGCGCGCACGACGCCTCCGTTGCCGGCGGCCTGGAGATCGACCACGGCGGCGCGATCGCGATCGACACCGAGCAGTTGCGCGAGGTCGGCGCGCACCTGCGGACGGTCGCGGCGCGATACGAAGAGGCTCGGGATTCGGTGGTCACCGCTGCGGAGGCGATCTCGTCATCCGATGCTCCAGCGCTGCGCGTCGACATCGGCGCTCTGCGACTCAGCGGCGAGCGGATCGGTGCACTCGCTGCGGAGATCGAGAACGCCTGCACGGGAACGCTGTTGATGGCCGACGCATTCGAGCTGGTGGAACTGCGGGCACAGGCCGAGGCGCTCGCCCTCACCGACGCCGCGGCGGCGAACGACGTGCGCGCACGGGCCGACGAGATGATCGCCGACGACGAGCGCGTGGGGCGGATGGCGGACTGGCTGGTCGCCGGCTGGGAGCGACGGAGGTTCGAAGGGCTCGGAGATCAGTACGACCTGGGTGGGATGCTGCCGCCGATGTTCCTGGTCGGGGCGCTGGTCGGGCTCGCCTCGGGGTATGGGAAGGTGCGGCCGGGGGTGGCGGGATCCGAGGTGCCGGGCGTGAAGGCTCCGATCTCCGTGCCGGTGGATCCGGTGCAGGTGACACCGGTGAAGACGTCGACTCCGCGCGCGCCGGACGACCTCGCCGGAGCGTTCAGGAGGATCCCGGGCGGGGGAGCCCAGGTCGCCGTGGAGAAGTACACGATGGTCGGCGGCGCGACCCGCTATGTGGCCTACGTGGCCGGTACCCAGAATTCACTGCTGTCCCTGAAGAAAGGCGCGGAGCCGTGGGACATGACCTCGAACATCGAGCTCTATCAGGGCGCTACGTCGGCGTCGTACCAGGCGACTCTCGATGCTCTGGCGGCCGCCGGTGTCGAACCGGGCGATCGCGTCGACGTGGTCGCGCACTCGCAGGGCGGGATGATCGCCACGCGACTCGCCGTGGAGAGCGAGTACGAGGTGTCGATGCAGATCACGGCGGGGAGCCCCACCGAACCGACACTCCGGGAGGAGCAGACGCTGATCCAGCTCCGTCACACCGACGATGTCGTATCGGCGCTCGCCGCGGGCGGGTCGGCAGAGGGGACGGGGTCGCCCGACAGCTTCACCGCCTCGCGGGTCGGTGATCCGGGGGACGGCGTCGAGGACCTGCGGTTGAAGACCCACGGTCTCGAGACGTACATCGAGACCGCCGAGATGGTGGATGCGTCGACCGACCCTCGCGCGGTGGCTCTCGACGGGTACTGGGATGAGCTCGGGCGGGCCGTCGAGGTCGAGCGCACCGAGTACCGCGCGGAGCGGAGCGGGTGACCGTGGTGGCTGTCACCGCGGTGTCAGCGGGTCAGTCGCGACGGCTCTTGCTCTGCGGGCGCAGGATGAATCCGAAGATGCCGTTGATCACCGAGATGATCAGTGCTGCGAGCACGCCCCACCAGAAGTCGCCGACCGTGAGACCCCAGCCGAATCCGCTCGTGATCCAGGCGGTCAGCCACAGCAGGAACCCGTTGATCAGGAAGCCGATCAGGCCGAAGGTGATGATGTAGAGCGGGAACGCGACGATCTTCACGACCGTTCCGATGATCGTGTTCACGAGTGCGAAGATCGCGGCCACCGCGAGCAGGGTCAGCACCAGCTGCAGCGTCTCGCCGGGCGGGAAGGCCCTGATGGTCACCTGCAGGGCAGGGATCAGCGTGACGACCCAGAGGGCGAAGGCGTTGACGACGACGCGGATGATGAAGCGCATAGTCCGACCAGTGTCCCACGGACTCTCGTGCGTGTCAGTGTGCGGTGTCTTCCACGATGTGTTCGGCGATGACCTGTGCGATCTGGTTCAGATCCAAACGGCTCTGTGCGACGTCGAGAACGAGGTCGAATGCCTCGTCGTTCGTGAATGTCACTTCGTATCCGTTGAGGCGGATGAAGATGAAAATGAGGTACAGCGAGATCCGCTTGTTGCCATCGAACAGTGCATCGTTCTGCGCCACCGAGCTGATCAGAGCCGCGGCTTTCTCCTCGAAGGCCGGGTACGCATCGGTTCCGAACATCCCCGCGGCTGGTCGAGCGAGTGCGGAGAACAGCAGGCCCTCATCGCGGACATGCAGGCCGAGCTTCGCGGTCAGGGCGAGGGCCTGCTCCGGTTCGATGTACTCGATCGGCATCGCTCAGGCGTCTTCGAGCCGCTTGAGCGTCTCGGCGTAGCGCGCGGCGACGTCGTCTGCGATGGCGAGCACGCGGTCGGTCTTGGACTCGCTGTTCGCGAATCGCGCCACCGCCTCGATGATCACCGCATGCTTCGACGTGTGTCGGGCGCGTGCGATCGCCTCGAGCTGGGCATCGAGTTCTTCCGGGAGTCGCACCGTCATCGCCATACCAGAATGGTACCACCGGGCATCGAGCCGCGACAGGGGGCGAACGAGCGCGATCCGTCCCCTCGGGCTGTGCTCGCCCGCCCTCGTAGACTCGACCTCGTGACCGAGCCGATCCTGCCCCGCATCCGTCCCGCCATCGCCGCTCTCGCTCCGTATCGCCAGGGAAAGCAGGCCGGCCCCGATGCGTTCAAGCTGTCGAGCAACGAGAACCCGTTCGACCCGCTGCCGTCGGTGCTCGACGCGCTGCAGAGCACCACTCCCATCAACCGCTACCCGGATGCCACCGCCGGTCGCCTGCGCGCGCGTCTCGGTGCGCGCTACGGGGTCGAGCCCGACCAGGTGCACGTGGCCTCGGGCAGCGTGTCGATCCTGCATCAGCTGATCCTGGCCACCGCCTCGGTCGGCGACGAGGTCATCTACGCGTGGCGCTCCTTCGAGGCGTACCCGAGCCTTCCGCTCGTCGCCGGAGCGACCGGTGTGCAGGTGCCGCTCACCGCCGACTCCCGCCATGACCTCGAAGCGATGGCGGATGCGGTGACCGAGCGCACCCGCGCGATCATCCTGTGCACGCCCAACAACCCGACCGGTCCGATCATCACCTCGGCCGAGTTCGCCGCCTTCGTCGCGCGGGTGCCCGGCGACATCCTGATCATCCTCGACGAGGCCTACGCCGAGTTCGTCACGGCGCCGGGTGCGGTCGACGGTCTGGCGGAGCGCGTGTTCGAGCAGCACCCGAACGTGGTGGTGCTGCGCACCTTCTCGAAGGCCTACGGTCTCGCCGGGCTGCGCGTCGGCTATGCGATCGGGCACGAGAAGGTGCTCGACGCCGCCCGCACGACCGGCATCCCGCTCTCGGTCACCTCCGCTGCCGAGAACGCCGCGATCGCCAGCCTCGACGCCGAATCGGAGCTCCTGGAGCGCGTCGCCGTCATCGTCGAACGCCGCGGCCGTCTCGTGGAGGGGCTTCGTGCACAGGGGTGGGAGGTGCCGGACTCCCAGTCGAACTTCGTCTGGCTGCCCGCGGGCGAACGCACCGACGAGGTGGCTGCCGCATTCGTCGAGAACGACCTCATCGTGCGTCCGTTCTCCGGCGACGGCATCCGCATCTCGGTGGGCGAGGAGGACTCCATCGCCCGCGTGCTCGAGGTCGCCGGCTCCCTCCGCTGAGTCGCCGCATTCCGCGCGTTCTCGCGGATTTATCCGGTTTCCAGGCATTTACGAGGGCGTCCTAGGTATGCGTGACCTGGCATGCGGGCGCGGGTAGCGTGAGAGCGTGACCACCTCCGAGACACCCCTTGTGAGCGTTCTGGACGAGACCGGACGGTACGCTCCGTCCGCCGCCGCAGAACGGTACCTTCCTCTGATCGACGCGATCGGCGATGCGGAACTCGAGCAGTTCTACCGGGACATGGTCGTCATCCGGGCCATCGACACCCAGGCGACGAACCTGCAGCGGCAGGGCCAGCTGGCTCTGTGGCCCCCGAGTCGCGGGCAGGAGGCGGCGCAGGTCGGCTCCGGGCGCGCGCTCCGCGCGCAGGACACGATCTTCCCCTCCTACCGCGAGCACGCCGTCACCCGCATCCGCGGCGTCGATCCGGTCGACATCATCAAGTTGATGCGCGGAGTCTCGCACGGCGGGTGGGACCCGACCGACCCCAAGAACGGCAACACCCGGCTGTACACGCTGGTGCTCGGATCGCAGGTGCTGCACGCCGCGGGCTACGGCATGGGCCTCGCCTTCGACGGACGCACCGGCTCCGGTGATCTCGACCGCGACGAGGCGGTCATCGTCTACTACGGCGACGGCGCATCCAGCCAGGGCGACGTGCACGAGGCGATGGTCTTCGCCGCGAGCTACCAGGCTCCGACGGTCTTCTTCCTGCAGAACAACCACTGGGCCATCTCGGTGCCCGTCTCCACCCAGTCACGCGTGCCGCTCGTGCAGCGCAGCGCGGGCTACGGCATCCCGAGCGTCCGTGTCGACGGCAACGACGTGCTCGCCAGCTACGCCGTCTCCCGTGTCGCGCTGGACGAAGCTCGCGAGGGCAAGGGGCCGCAGGCCATCGAGGCCGTGACATACCGGCTCGGCGCCCACACGACGAGCGACGACCCGACCAAGTACCGGGGCAGCGACGAGGAGCAGTACTGGGCCGGTCGCGATCCCATCGTGCGGATGCGGGCCTTCCTCGAAGCGCGCGGAGCGTCGGAGCAGCTGTTCGCCGATGTCGAGGCCGAGGCGGCCGATGCCGCAGAGGATCTGCGCGCCCGCACGGTCGAGCTCGGGCCGCCCAGCGCCGACAAGATGTTCGACCACGTGTACAGCGAGCCGCATCCGCTGATCGACCAGCAGAAGGCCTGGCATGCGCAGTACGAGGCGTCCTTCGAAGGAGGAGCCCAGTGACTCTGGAGACGATGCCGCTCAGCAAGGCGCTGAATGCGGGTATGCGCAAGGCGATGGAGAACGACCCGAAGGTCCTGCTCATGGGCGAGGACATCGGCAAGCTCGGCGGCGTCTTCCGGGTGACGGAGCATCTGCAGCGCGACTTCGGCGACCGCCGGGTGCTCGACACCCCGCTGGCCGAGTCCGGGATCGTCGGCACGGCGATCGGCATGGCGATGGTCGGGTACCGCCCGGTGATCGAGATCCAGTTCGACGGATTCGTGTTCCCCGCGTTCGACCAGATAACCACGCAGCTGGCGAAGCTGACCAACCGGCATGAGGGCGCGATCAGCATGCCGATCGTGATCCGCATTCCGTACGGCGGACACATCGGTGCGGTCGAGCACCACCAGGAGAGCCCGGAGGCGTACTTCGCGCACACCCCCGGCCTGCGTGTGGTGTCGCCGTCGACGCCGAACGATGCGTACTGGATGATCCAGGAGGCGATCGCGTCGAACGACCCGGTGATCTTCATGGAGCCGAAGAGCCGGTACTGGCAGAAGGGCGAGGTCGAGCTCGACGCCTCGGCCGTTCCACTGCACTCCTCGCGCGTCGTGCGCACGGGCAGCGACGTGACTCTGGTCGGACACGGTGCGATGGTCACCACTCTCCTGCAGGCCGCCGCGCTCGCCGAGGCCGAGGGCACGAGCTGCGAGGTCGTCGACGTGCGCTCGATCTCGCCGGTCGACTACGAACCCCTCCTCGACTCGGTGCGCAAGACCGGACGCATGGTCTATGCGCAGGAGGCCCAGGGCTTCGGCAGCATCGGCGGTGAGATCGCCGCGACCGTCATGGAGCGCGCGTTCTATGCGCTCGAGGCTCCGGTGCTGCGCGTCTCCGGCTACGACACCCCGTTCCCGCCCGCGAAGCTCGAAGGCGCATACCTCCCGGATGCCGACCGCATCCTCGAGGCCGTCGACCGCTCGCTGGCATACTGACACTTCCGCTCGGCCGAAAGGACTCGTCATGAGCACGCAGAACTTCACCCTTCCGGACGTCGGAGAAGGCCTGACCGAGGCCGAGATCGTGGCCTGGAAGGTCGCTCCTGGCGACACCGTCGCGATCAACGACGTGGTGTGCGAGATCGAGACGGCCAAGTCGCTCGTCGAGCTGCCGTCGCCGTACGCGGGCGTGGTGGGCGAGCTCCTCGCTGCCGAGGGCACGACCGTCGAGGTCGGCACCCCCATCATCACGTTCCTGACCGAGCCGGCGGCCGGCACTGCGGCCGCTCCGGCTCCTGCAGCGCCGGCGGCGGAAGAGGGCGGCGGCTCCGTGCTGGTGGGCTACGGCACGGGAGGCGGAGCCACCTCGCGGCGCAAGCGTCCGGCCGAGCGGCCCGTCCGCTCCTCGGTGGGGGTGATCGCGAAGCCGCCGATCCGCAAGCTCGCGCGCGACCTCGGCGTCGACCTCACCGCGGTCGCCGCGACCGGTGCCGACGGGGAGGTCACGCGCGACGACGTGATGAAGCACGCCTCGCAGGCGAGCGTCTTCCGCAACATCGAGACCCCCGAGTGGGGGACCGTGCGCGAGGAGACGGTGCCCGCCCCGCAGGCCGCGCCGGCAGGACTCGCTCGCGGCCTCACCGCAACGCGTCCGTCGGCTGCAGGTGACGACCGCACCGAGTCGATCCCGGTCAAGGGTGTGCGCAAGGCCACGTCGTCGGCGATGGTGCAGAGCGCGTACTCGGCCCCGCACGTGACGGTGTGGAAGGAGATCGACGCCACCCGCACGATGGATCTCGTCAAGCGCCTCAAGGCCTCGCCCGACTACGCCGACATCAAGGTCTCGCCGCTGCTCATCATGGCCCGCGCCGTGATCTGGGCCGCCCGTCGCACCCCGATGGTCAACGCCGCCTGGATCGAGACCGAGTCCGGAGCCGAGATCGCCGTCCGCCACTACGTGAACCTCGGTATCGCCGCCGCCACCCCGCGCGGCCTGCTCGTGCCCAACATCAAGGACGCGCAGGACCTGAGCATGAAGGAGCTGGCGCGGGCGCTGAACCGTCTCACGCTCACGGCCCGCGACGGCAAGACCCCGCCGGCCGATCAGCAGGGCGGCACGATCACGATCACAAACATCGGTGTGTTCGGGATGGATGCCGGAACCCCGATCATCAACCCCGGCGAGGCCGGGATCGTGGCGATGGGAACCATCAGTCAGAAGCCGTGGGTCGTCGACGGCGAGGTGCGCCCCCGTTGGGTGACCACGGTGGCCGGATCGTTCGACCACCGCGTGATCGACGGCGACGGCATGAGCCGCTTCATCGCCGACGTCGCCTCGATCCTCGAGGAGCCCGCACTGCTCGTGGACTGACCCGCGTCACGCACGTGACCGCCCGATCACGCACTTTGGCGCAGACGTTCCTCCGCCAACCGCGGCACCGCGTGCTCCCTGGCCGCGCGTCGGGCGGTCGCCACGGCCCCGCGTGAGACGACCTCCGCGCCGAGTGTCGACGCGAGGATCTCCGGAGCGGGCAGGTGCAGCTCCTGGGGGAGGATGCGGCGGGCCGCGGTCAGCACGGGCTCGATGCTCTCGGCGACCGCTCCGCACACGATGACGCGAGCCGGGTCGTACATGCTGCCGAGCACACCGACGACGCGGGCCACGGTGGCCCCGACGCGGGAGGTGATCAGCACCGCGTCCCGGTCGCCCGACGCGGCGAGGGTCAGCACGAGTCGAGGGTCGATGCGACGTGTGCCGACGAGGCGTCCGACGGCGCTGTCGTGAGAGATCTCACCGGAGTCGACTGCCGCGCGCACCTGGTCCTGTACGGCATAGCGCAGGCCGAACGCCGAGCCGACACCCACGATGTGGTCGAACACGACGCCCTCGCCGACACCGCCGTGCGCGCCGTGCAGCACGTGCCCGTCGACCACCACGCCGCCGCCGAAGCGCTCGCTCGCGAGCAGGGCGACGTAGTCGCGGCATCCGATCGCGGCTCCCTCGGCCCCTTCGGCGATCGCGGCGAGCTGGGCGTCGTTCTTGATCTGCACGACGGGTGCCCAGCCCTCCAGTGCCTCGGCGAGCCCGGGGTTCGTGCGCTCCCAGAAGCCTTCCGGGTGCGGGGGCGAGATGCCGTCGCGGTTTACCGGTGCCGCGACACCTACGCACACGGCGAGCACCTGCTCGCGCGCGACCCCGGCTTCGGTGAGCGCATCGCCGAGGCGCCCGAGGATCGTCGCGCGCCGCTCGGAGACCGTCTGCGTCGGATCGAACTCCACCCGGTGGTGCACGAGCGTCTCGTCGAGCAGGTCGGCCACGGTCACGGCGAGGTGGGTGTCGCCCGCATCGACGCCGATCACGACGCCCAGGTCGGCGGGCAGCACGAAGCGGCGAGAGGGTCGCCCTGCGCGGTAGGTGCCGGCGGCGCGGGCGTTGGGGAGTTCACGGAGGATCTCCGCGCCGACCAGGGTGTCGATCGCGTCGATGGCGGTCGAGCGGGTCAGCGAGGTGCCGGCCATGGCCTCGGACGCGGTGAACTCGCCAGCCGTCCAGGCGAAGTCGAGCACGGCGCTCACGCTCGCTCGACCGGTGCCCAAGCCTGCGGAGACATCTGCCACGGCGCTTGACCTTCCTCTCGTCCAATGAGAGAGTACCGTTCGACAGAGTAAATTCGCTCACTAGATTTAGTGCACGGATCTACAGGATGGAAGGACGACGGTGTCTGGCACACGAACACGCGCGGCGCGAGCGGTGGCCGCGGCCCTGGGGGTCACCCTGGTCGGCACGGCGCTCGCGGGATGCGCCCCCGGCTCGGGAGCGGAGACCATCCGCTTCACCTTCAGCAAGCGCGAGGCGATCGAGTTCATGACCGCCCTCGTCGCCGAGTACAACTCCTCGCAGAGCGACGTGAAGGTCGAGATCGACACCTCGGGCGTCGACGTCGTCTCGGCGAGCTTCGTGCGGGGCAACCCGCCAGACGTCATGCTCGCCAACTACAACTACGAGATCGCCCGTTTCGTGCAGCGGTGCGCGCTCACCGATCTCTCCGAGACCGACGCCGCTGCGGGCATCCGCGATGACCTGCAGCCGCTCATGGACCAGTACGGCTCCTGCGAGGGCCGCACCAGCGCCCTGCCGTACTCGGTGATGGCCGCCTCCGTCATCTACAACAAGGAGATCTTCGACGCTCAGGGCCTCGAGGTGCCGACGACGTGGGACGAGCTGCTTGCGGTGTGCGAGCAGCTGAAGGCCGCCGGCATCGACCCGTTCTACGGCACCTTCAAGGACGACTGGACCGTGGGCCAGGGGTGGTACGACTACACAGCGGGCGGCTCCGTCGACGTGATCGACTTCTTCGATGCACTCGCGGCCGAGGGGGCGGACGTGGGCCCCGACTCCGAGGCCTCGTTCTCGAAGGACTTCGCCGAGCCGATGGACAAGATGCTGCAGCTCGCGAACGACTACACCAACGCGGATGCCCCGAGCCGTGGCTACGGCGACGGCAACCTGGCCTTCGGCAAGGGCGAGGCCGCGATGTACCTGCAGGGTCCGTGGGCCTTCAGCGAGATCGCGAAGACCGCACCCGACCTGCAGCTGGGCACCTTCCCGCTGCCGATGACGAACGACCCGGCCGACCTCGGGGTGCGCGTGAACATGGACCTCGCCGCGATGATCCCCGAGGGGTCGCGCCATCAGGCGGCCGCCCGCGACTTCCTCGAGTTCCTCTACGAGCCGCAGAACATCGAGGAGTACAACGCCTCGCAGCTCGGCTTCACGCCCACGAAGGGCGCTTCCGCCCCCGACGACCCCCGGGTCGAGGGGATGGTCGAGTACTACGACAACGGGCAGATCTATCAGGGCCCGTCCGTGCTCGTGCCCAAGACGCTTCCGATGATGAACTACGCGCAGGCGATGGTACTCGGGGCTTCTCCGACCTCGATCCTGCGCACCATGGACGCCGACTGGGCACGCATCGCCTTCCGGGCGCCGATCCCGTCGACCCAGGACAACGCCGCCGGCGAGGAGGGCGCATCATGAGCACCACGACAACTCCCTCTGCTTCCGACAGCACGACCGTCATCGTCACGGGTGGCGACCGGAAGCTGCGACGCCACACGCGCCGCGTCGAGCCGATCTACTACCTGTTCCTGCTGCCGACGCTCGTGATCTTCACCCTCGCGATCACGGTGCCGGGGGTCATCGGCATCTTCTTCAGCTTCACCGACTCGATCGGCATCGGGGAGTGGAGCTTCAACGGACTGACCAACTACATCGCGCTGTTCAGCGATCCCTCGATCCTGCAGAGCTACCTGTTCACGTTCGGTTTCTCGATCGCCACGGTGATCGTCGTGAACGTGATCGCCTTCCTGCTCGCGGTCGGACTCACCTCGCGCATCCGCTTTAAGACGGGCCTGCGCACCATCTTCGTGATCCCGATGGTGATCTCGGGCATCATCATCGCCTACGTCTTCAACTTCCTGTTCTCCAACTCGATCCCGGCGGCGGGAGCAGCAGCGGGCATCCCGTGGCTCGAGACCAGCCTGCTGGCCAACCCCGACCTCGCCTGGATCGCGATCGTCATCGTCACCGCCTGGCAGGCCGTGCCCGGCACCCTGCTCATCTACATCGCCGGCCTGCTCTCTGTCCCCGGCGAGGTGTACGAGGCGGCGAGCATCGATGGCGCCAGCAAGACGCAGCAGCTCACCCGCATCACGTTGCCGCTCGTCGCGGGATACGTGGTGATCAACGTGATCCTCGGGTTCAAGGGCTTCCTGAACGCCTACGACATCATCGTCGGTCTCACCAACGGCGGGCCGGGCACATCGACCCGCAGCGTCGCGATGACGATCATCGCGGGCTTCAACGGCGGCGACTACGCCTACCAGATGGCCAACGCGACCATCTTCTTCATCGTCGCCGTGCTCATCTCCCTCCTCCAGCTGTCGCTGACGCGCGGAAGGAACGCACTCTGATGTCGACGCAGACACTCACCACGATCCCCACCTCAGGGAAGAAGCCGCGCATCCGCATGGAGCGCGTGAACTGGTCGGGCACGATCATCCTGATCCTGTGCGCCGTCACCGTGCTCCTTCCGCTGTACGTGACCATCTCGATGGCATTCAAGACCACAGGACAGGCGGTCGACGGCAACGCCTTCTCTCTCCCGGCGCCGTTCAGCATCGACGGCTTCGTCGAAGCCTGGACGCTCACGAAGTTCCCGGTCGGCGCGGGCATCTCCCTGCTCGTCACGGCGGGCACCGTGATCGCGACCATCGTGCTGGCGGCCTTCGCCTCCTACGCCATCGTGCGCAACTGGGACCGACGGCTGTTCCGCTACTCGTTCTTCTACCTGCTCGCGGCGATGTTCATCCCGTTCCCGGTCGTGGCCCTGCCGCAGATCCAGCTCACCGGACGCGTCGGACTCGACAACCCGTTCGGCGTGATCATCCTCGCCACCATGTTCCAGCTGAGCTTCAGCGTGCTGCTGTTCACGGCGTTCCTGCGGTCGATCCCGATCGAGCTGGAGGAGAGCGCGCGCATCGACGGAGCGACCACCTGGCAGACCTTCTGGAAGCTGATCTTCCCGCTGCTCGCCCCGATGAGCGCGACCGTCGGCATCTTCGCGTTCCTGTACGCCTGGAACGACTTCATGATGCCGTCGCTCATCATCGCCGACCCCGCGCTGCAGACGCTCCCCGTTCGGCAGAACCTCTTCCAGAACCAGTTCAGCAACAACTACAACGTCGCCTTCGCCTCGTACCTGATGGCGATGGCCCCCGCGATCGTGGCCTACCTGTTCACGCAACGGTGGGTCATGGAGGGCGTCACGCAGGGCGCCGTCAAGGGCTGACACCGCACGACCACCGCAAGAGAGAAGGAGTTCTCCCCTCATGACCGACGCGCTTCTCGTCGAGACCCGCACCGCCGAAGACGCCGCCTGGTGGCGTCAGGCCGCCGTCTACCAGATCTACCCGCGCAGCTTCGCCGATGCGAACGGCGACGGCATCGGCGACATCCCCGGCATCGTCTCCCGGGCCGACTACCTCCAGGGCCTCGGCATCGATGCGGTATGGCTCAGCCCGTTCTACCCGTCCGCACTCGCCGACGGCGGATACGACGTGGCCGACTACCGCGACGTCGACCCGCGGCTCGGCACGCTCGACGACTTCGACGACATGGTCGAGGCGCTGCACTCCCGCGGCATCCGCGTGATCGTCGACATCGTCCCGAACCACTCCTCCGACCAGCACGAGTGGTTCCAGGAGGCGCTCGCCGCCGGACGCGGGTCGGCCGCGCGCGAGCGCTACATCTTCCGTGAGGGCACCGGTCCCGACGGCTCCGAGCCGCCGACCGACTGGGAATCCGTGTTCGGCGGCAGCGCGTGGGAGCGCGTGGCGGACGGGCAGTGGTACCTGCACAACTTCGCCGTGGAGCAGCCCGACCTGAACTGGGACCACCCCGAGGTGCGCGCCGACTTCCTGAAGACCCTGCGCTTCTGGTCGGACCGCGGCGTGGACGGGTTCCGCATCGACGTCGCCCACATGCTCACGAAGGACCTCAGCGAGCCGCTTCCCTCGCGCGCCGAGCTCGACGCGATGGACCGCACCTCGGGCACGCACCCGATGGTCGACCGCGACGACGTGCACGAGATCTATGCCGAGTGGCGCTCGGTCTTCAACGAGTACGACCCGCCGCGCACGGCCGTGGCCGAGGCGTGGGTGGACACCCCGGAGCGCCGTGCGAAGTACGCCTCGGCGGAAGGACTCGGCCAGGCGTTCAACTTCGACCTGCTCGTGGCCGACTTCGACGCGCGGCAGTTCCGGAGCATCATCGCCGACAACCTGCAGCAGGCGCAGGAGACCGGATCGTCGACCACCTGGGTGCTGTCGAACCACGACGTCACCCGTCATGCCACGCGCTACGGCCTCCCTGCCCTGAACGGACGACCGGTCAAGCAGGGCACGGAGTGGGTCAAGGCCGGCGGTCCGGCGGACGGCCTCGACCGCGAGGGCGGACTCCGCAGGGCCCACGCCGCGACCCTGCTGCTGCTCGGCCTTCCCGGCAGCACGTACCTCTATCAGGGCGAAGAGCTCGGCCTGCACGAAGTGGCGCAGATCACGCCGGAACAGCGTCAGGACCCCGGGTTCTTCCGCGGTGCGGAGTTCGACGGGCTCGGCCGTGACGGATGCCGTGTGCCCCTTCCCTGGACGGCGGCCGGCTCCTCGTACGGCTTCGGCGCCGAGGGCGCGCACCTGCCGCAGCCCGAGTGGTTCGCGGAGTACGCGGTCGACGTGGAGGCCGCCGATCCGGCGTCGACGCTGTCGCTGTACCGCGAGGCCCTGCGCCTCCGACACCTGCTGCAGACCGGGGAGACCCTGGAGTGGATCGACACCGGACGTGCCGACGTGCTGCGCTTCACCCGGCCGAACGGATGGCAGGTCGTGTCGAACTTCGGCACGGAGCCGTTCGACCTCGGGGATGCGGCCGCGGATGTCGTGCTCGCGAGCGCCCCGCTCGACGGCTCTGCGCTCCCCGGGGAGGCCACGGCCTGGATCGCACCGGCCGGTCTGCTCGGCTGAGCTTCCGCACCTTTGCCGAAACGGAGATGATCCGCACCCCGCGCGGGGTGTCGAGCACTGACACGCCGCGCGAACGTCGGGTCGTCTCCGTTTCGGCCGTGGGTGACCGAGCGGCCGTGACGATTTGATAATGGTTCTCATTAGCGTTTAGAGTGAGAGCATGAAGAAGCCCGTCGTCGCCCTCGCCCTCGCATCCGTCGCCGCACTCACGCTGGCCGGATGCTCGACCCCCTCGGCGGGAGAGGGCGACGACGGCACCATCACGGTCGTGGCGAGCACGAACGTCTACGGAGACATCGCGTCGACCATCGGTGGAGACCGCGTCGACGTGCAGTCGATCATCACGTCGGCGTCGCAGGATCCGCACTCCTACGAGGCGAGCGCCCGCGACCGGCTGACCGTGCAGAAGGCCGACCTCGTGATCGAGAACGGCGGCGGGTACGACGCCTTCATCGACACGCTGCTGCAGGATGCGAAGGATCCGCACGTGGTGACGGCCGTCGAGTACTCGCACGACTTCCCCGGCAACGAGGGGCACGACGACGAGGGACACACGGACGAGGCCGACCACGATCACGCCGATGAGACGGCCACCGAGGCGCCCGAGGAGAGCACAGCTCCTGAAGAGGACGCCCACGATCACGAACACGCCGAGGGCGAGGACGGCCACGAGGGGCACGACCACATCGAGGGCTTCAACGAGCACGTGTGGTTCGACCCGCACACGATGATCCATGTCGTCGAGGCCATCGCCGATGAACTGACCGAGCTCGACCCCGACGGCGCGAAGGAGTTCGCCGCCAACGCCGCCACGCTCACCGCCGACCTCGAGGGCTTCGAGACCGAGCTCGCGACCCTCAAGGCGGAGGCGCCGAACGTCAACGTCTTCATCACAGAACCGCTGCCCGGCTACCTCGCGGCCGCCGCCGGATTCACCGACGTCACCCCGGAGGGCTTCGCCGAGTCGGTCGAAGAGGGCACTGACGTCGCGCCCGCCGTGCTGCTCGAGGCGCTGAACGTGATCGACAGCGGACAGGTCACCGCGCTGCTGACGAACGCCCAGACCGGTGGGTCCGAGACCCAGCGCGTCGAGACCGCGGCGAAGGACGCCGGGGTTCCGGTCGTCGCCTTCACGGAGCTGCTCGAGGACGGATCGTCGTACTCTGAGTGGATGAGTGACGCGATCAAGAGCCTCGCCGCCGCCGTCCAGCCGTGAGCGGCGCCCTTCAGCGCGAGAAGCCGGTACTCCAGATATCCGACGCGTCCCTGCACCGTGGGGATCGCGAGCTGTGGTCCGGCCTCGATCTCACGGTCGAACCGGGGGAGTTCATCGCCGTGCTCGGTCCTTCCGGATCGGGCAAGACCACGCTCCTGCGCAGCATCCTCGGCCTGCAGCCGCTGTCATCCGGGACGATCCGCGTGGCGGGTGAACCCGTCCATCGGGGCAACTCCCGCATCGGGTACATCCCCCAGCAGCGGAATCTCGCCCCCGACACGAGCATGCGGGCCCGCGACCTGGTCGCCCTCGGGGTGCAGGGCAGCCGCTTCGGCTTTCCCATCCCGCACCGCGGCGACCGGGCGAAGGTCGACCGACTGCTCGACGCGGTCGGTGCCTCCCACTTCGCGGATCGCCGCGTCGGACTGCTCTCGGGCGGCGAACAGCAGCGGCTCCGGGTCGGCCAGGCCCTCGCCGACGAGCCCGCACTCCTGCTGTGCGACGAGCCGCTGTCGAACCTCGACCTCGCCAACCAGGTCGCCGTGACCGACATCATCGACCGACAGCGCCGTGAGCGCGAGGCGGCGGTGCTGTTCGTCACCCACGACATCAACCCGATCCTGGGCCGGGTCGACCGCATCCTCTACATCGCCGGCGGGCGGTTCCTGCTGGGAACCCCCGACGAGGTGCTGCAGACCCGCGTGCTCACCGACCTCTACGGCACCCCGGTGTTCGTGCTCCGCGCCGGAGATCGTCTGGTCGTCGTGGGCGTGCCGGACGCCGAGCCTCACCACGATCACGGCGATCACGCGCACGGGGGAGCGGCATGAACGCGGCGGCAGCCATCGCGCCCATGGTCGGCTGGGATGACATCTTCTCCTTCCAGGACTACGGCGAGCTCGTCGCCCTGCTCGCGAACTCGATCATCGCGGGAGCCGTGCTCGGGATCGTGGGCGGCCTGATCGGCGTCTTCGTGATGCAGCGCGACCTGGCCTTCGCCGTGCACGGCGTGAGCGAGCTCTCCTTCGCGGGGGCGGCGGCGGCCCTGCTCTTCGGCGGCAGCGTGGTGGCCGGATCCCTCGGCGGTGCCCTCGTCGCCGCGATCCTGATCGGCGTGCTCGGGGCCAAGGCCAGGGACCGCAACTCGATCGTCGGTGTGCTCATGCCGTTCGGTCTCGGTCTCGGAATCCTGTTCCTGTCGCTCTACGACGGCCGCAGCGCCAACCGCTTCAGCCTGTTGACGGGGCAGATCGTCTCGGTCTCGAGCCCCGACCTCGGGTGGCTGATCGGCATCAGCATGGTCGTGCTCATCGGGCTGCTGGTGATGTGGAACCCGTTGCGCTTCGACTCGCTCGACCCGGAATCGGCCGCCGCCCGCGGGGTGCCGACCCGCGCCGTGAGTCTGCTGTTCATGGTGCTGCTCGGCCTGATCGTCGCCGTGAGCGTGCACATCATCGGCGCGCTCCTCGTGATGGCACTGCTGGTCACGCCGGCCGCCGCCGCGATGCGCGTCACGGCCGGCCCCATCGCGGTGCCGTTGCTGGCTGCGCTGTTCGGGTTCGTCTCCGCGGTCGGCGGCATCCTGCTCGCCCTCGCCGGAACGCTGCCCGTGAGTCCCTACATCACCACGCTGTCGTTCACGATCTACGTGATCTGCTGGATCGTGCAGCGCTCGCGTGCCAGGGTTCGCCGGGTCCAGGCCTGAGATCCACTCCCAGCCCCCGCTGATCGCCGCGGCCTAGACTCTTCTTATGGCTCAGCGGAACACCTGGCAGCGCGAACGCGTGCGCGAAGCACTCGCCGACGCGCGCGGATTCGTGAGCGCGCAGAGCCTGCACGCCTCGCTGCGCGATGACAACACCGGCATCGGCCTGGCCACGGTCTATCGCGCCCTCGCCGGGCTCGCCGCCTCCGGAGACGCCGACTCGCTGCAGAGCCCCGAGGGTGAGGCGCTCTACCGGGCATGCACCACGCAGGGCCACCACCACCACCTGATCTGCCGGTCCTGCGGTCTGACCGTCGAGATCGAGGCCAAGGACGTCGAGCAGTGGGCGCACCGCACGGCTGCCCTGCACGGATTCACCGAGGCCGCGCACGTGGTCGACATCTTCGGACTGTGCACTCCGTGCGCGAACAAGCGCGATGCCGAGAGGGCCGCGTCCGCGTGAGCTCCTCGGCAGCAACGGCGACCCGTCACGGCCACTCCCATCGCCCGGCACCCTCGCCGCGTTCGGCATGGATCGGCGTCGGCCTCGGCGTGGCCATCATCGCCGCCCTGTTCCTGATCGATGCCTTCCTGCCGAAGCTGTTCCCCGCCTCACTGCCCACCCGCGCGCAGGACGGCCTCACGCTCGCGCTGAGCGTGCTCATCGAAGCCCTGCCGTTCGTGATCCTCGGTGTGCTGCTGTCGATCGTGGTGCAGGTCTGGCTTCCTGCCGACGTCATCCACCGCTGGCTGCCGAAACGCGCGTGGGCCCGTCGTGCGGTGCTGTCGCTGCTCGGCATGCTGATCCCGGTGTGCGAGTGCGGCAACGTTCCTTTCGCCCGTGGACTCATGATGCGCGGCCTCGCGCCGGCGGAGGCGATGACATTCCTCATCGCCGCACCGATCGTGAACCCGATCGTGATCCTCACCACGCACGCGGCGTTCGGCTGGGACGGCGGCATCCTCGTCGCCCGCCTGGTCGGCGGCTACCTGATCGCCAACCTGATCGGCTGGATCTACAGCCGCCACCCCGACCCCGACGGCATGCTCACGCAGCGTTTCGTCGACACCTGCGATCGGGTGACCCACGAACCGGGCACCCCTGTGCGCCGCAGCCTCACGCAGTTCCTCATCGAGCTGCGCGCCGTGATGCCCGCGCTCGTGATCGGCTCGGCGCTCGCCGGAGCCGTGCAGGTGCTCATCCCGCGGGAGTGGCTGCTGGCGATCGGCTCCAACCCGGTGCTGTCGATCGTCGCGATGATGGCCCTCGCGATGACGGTGGCCATCTGCTCGAATGTCGACGCCTTTTTCGCGCTGTCGTTCGCGTCGACGTTCTCGTCCGGCGCGATCGTGGCCTTCCTGCTCGTCGGGCCGCTCGTCGACATCAAGATGCTCGCGCTCATGCGCACGACCTTCACGGGCCGCACGCTCGTCGGGATCGTCGGCATCGTGCTCGCCGCGGCCTTCGCCATCGGGATCGGGGTGAACGTCCTTGTCTGAGCACGTGGCACTGTCTGAGCGCGTGGCGCTGTCTTCGCCCACCGCAGCGCGCGTTCGCGCTCTCGGCACCCGCTGGCTGGGTGTGGGGCTGGCCGCCGTGATCTCGGTCGTCACCCTCGGTCTCGGTCTCACCGGACGCCTCACCCTCTACATCAGCCCCGAGTCGGTGTGGTTCGCGTGCACAGCCGCCGTCGTCACCCTGGCCGGTGCGATCTGGTCGTGCACCCTCCCGCTCGGCGAGGAGAGCGACCACGGTCACGATCACGGGCATGCCCCTGCGCCCACACGCCGCAAGTCACGCGCGGAGAGCGCCGCCCGGGATCACGCCGACCTGGATCACGCCGACCCGGAGGACGGCGACGGGCGCCCAGCCACTGCGCCCTCGTCGCGCCGCACGCTTGCCGGGGTCGCCGCCGTCACGGGTGGCGTCATCGCCTCCGGGGTGGTGGTGGCCGGCCTCGTGCTGCCGCCCGCCTCGCTGTCCGTCGAGCTCGCGATGTCGCGCGCGGGAGAGCAGAGTGCGTTGTTCGCCGGTGCCGACACGGTGGCCCTCGGCGTCGCCGACACCTCGACGTTCGGCGTCGGCGACTGGGCGAGCGTGTTCGCCGCAGCGACGAACACTGCCGCGTATGACGGTGCGCCGGTGAAGCTCACGGGGTTCGTGACCCCGGACGATGCCGACGACGGCGTCAATCTCACCCGCCTGGTCATCACGCACTGCGTGATCGACGCGCAGACCGCCATCCTCCCCGTCGACGTGAAGCCCGACGACTACGCGACCGGCCAATGGGTCGAGATCACCGGAACCGTGCGTGCGGATGCCGATGGGAAGCTCCGCATCGAACCGACCGACGTCGTCGCGATCGACGAGCCGGGGGACCCCTATGAGTACTGACGACGAGCGCCCAGAGGTGCCCGCCGTCCCGCGCACACGCGCGGAGATGCGTGCGGCGCGAGAAGCCGCCGAGGCAGCGGAGGCGGAGCGGATCGACCGCGTGATCGCCTCCGCCGAACACGTCGCCGCGGCGCCGGACCACGATCCGCACACCGCGGATCCCTCGTCTGCCGCTACGGCGTCCGCGGATCCCTCGTATGCCGACCAGCCGGATGCCGTCGCAGACGAGGCAGTCCTCCGTGAAGCTGCCGTCCGTGAGGCTGCGGTGCGCGAGGCGGGCGACCGTGAGGTCGCCGAGCAGGAGGCCGCAGCCCGGAAGATGGCAGCCTTCGAGGCTTCAGCCCGAGAAGACGCGGAGGCGACCACCCTTCCGCCCGTCCCGCTCGCGACTGAGCCCGTGTTCGTCGGCGCGGCCCCGGACGTCGAGAGGGAGCGCGCAGAGGCCGCGGAGCCGAACACGCCTCCGGCCCCTCGCGTCGCGGCAGAGCCGGAGCCCGTGCAGACTCCGGGGAGCCGTCGTCGCTTCGTCGTCACGCTCGCCGCCGTGCTGGGTGTCCTCGTCATCGTCGGAACGGGGCTGGGTGTCGCGAGCCTGCTCCAGGGACCGCGCATCAGCGACGTGCAGGTGAACGCCGCGCAGGCGATCGAGTCCTCAGGCAGCCGCGTCATCCTCACCGCGAACCAGGCGCTCGCCGACATCGACCCCGCGCAGGTGACGGTCGAGCCGGCGGTGCCGTTCACCGTCGATGCCTCCGGTCGCGGCGTGGGGGTGCGATTCACCGTCCCGCTCGACGATTCGACCGACTACACGATCCGCGTGGCCGATGTCGTCGGTGCCGGAGGCGGCCCGACGACGACGCTGACCACGAGCTTCACGACGCCGCCGTCGAACATCTTCCTGCTACGCCGCGACGTCGAGGGCAAGGACAAGATCTTCCTCACCGACCTCAGCGGAGAGAAGGCCGTCGCGGTGTTCGAGCACGACAAGATCAACGACTTCCGTGCGACATCGACGCAGCTCGTGGTCTCGGTCGAGGAGGACGACGGATCCCGCCTGCTCGTGATGGACCGCGACGGCAAGAACCAGCGTGAGCTGAAGCTCCCCGGTGACGGCTACGTGGGGGCGATCCAGGTCTCCGAGCGCGGCGGCCTCGTCGGCTACAGCTACTCGGACAAGGAGCTCAGCGATACCGAAGGGCGCGCGAGCGTCCTCGTCACGCAGTCGCTGAGCGGCGACGACGACCCGCAGATCATCGAGGTCGCCGGTGCCGAGGCGAGCGTGTTCGTGTGGCAGTTCGTTCCCGACAGCGCGGCCGTGCTGTTCATCGACTTCGACGGAGCGCTCTCGCTCGTCGACCGCTCGACCGATGCCGGCGTGCAGTCGCTCGGTCTCGCGGCCACCATCCAGGGGATCTCCCGAGGCACGTACACCGCGATCGTGGAGCGGCTCGACGGAGCCGTGGTCGAACTCGATCTGGCCGACGGCTCGGAGCAGCCCCTCGCCGCTTCGGACCCCGACTACGGCACGGCGAGCTCCATCACGCCGTTCCCCGGCGGCACACTGCGTCACGTCGTCGCGCGTGACGAAGAGGGTCTCCCGATCGGACAGGTGGTCGTGCGGGTGGACGACGACGGTGCGGCGACCCCGCTGGTCGAGGTCGGGTCGACGGACTCGATCCTCCAGGCCTGTGCATCGCCGAGCGGTCAGTATGCCGCCGTCGTCGTCGCGCCAGACCTGGCGAACAACGCCTACGACGGGATGCTGCTGCCGCTTCCCGAGAACGTCGAGACGCACCTGATCGACATGGACTCGGGCAAGGAGCTCGTGGCCCTCACCGGCTTCGACGCCTCGTGGTGCCAGACGGCCCCGAGATTCTGAGATGACCGGCGGCCCCGACCCCGTGCGCGGTGCAGAGCCGCAGGAGGCTCTGCGCCGCGCCGTCCGCACCGACCTGAGCGGCTCCGCCGTCGACGTCGCTCCGCGCCTGCTGGGTGGAGAGCTGCGCACGTTCATCTCCACAGCGACGGAGGCGGACCCGGTCGAGGTGCGGCTGCGCATCACCGAGGTCGAGGCCTATCACGGGCAGGGCACGGGGGAGATCCCCGACCCCGGCTCGCACGCCCGCATGGGACGGACGGCGCGCAATTCGACCATGTGGGGTGAGCCGGGGCGTCTCTACGTGTACCTGAGCCACGGCATCCACTCCTGCGTCAACGTCGTGTGCGGACCGGAGGGACAGGGCGACGGCGTGCTGCTCCGGGCCGGTGAGGTCGTGGCAGGGGTGGAGGCTGCAGCCCTGCGTCGTGGCGTCGCCCTTCCGCTCGGGCGTATCGCGCTGCGGGACCTCGCCCGCGGGCCGGGCCGCCTCGGGCAGGCTGTGGGCCTGCGACATCCGCTGCACGACGGGATCGACGCCGTCACGGCAGGCCAGCAGCACGGGGCGCGGGCGGAACTCTGGCTGGGGCCGCAGCGCGACGACGTGGTGAGCGGCCCTCGGGTCGGAGTGGCAGGCGTCGCGGGGACCGCGGCATTCCCGTGGCGCTTCTGGATCGAAGCGGATCCCACGGTTTCCCCGTTCCGATGGGGACGCGGTGCGGCCGAGGCGTCGAGTCGCGCGAACGGCTCGATGTCGGCCTGAGCTGGTGCCGTGTGCGCGATGCGAACCGCGGCGCCGGCCGTGCTAAACTGACTCTTTGTCTGCGCACACTCCTGTGCGCAGTTCGCATGCTTCCCCTTCTGCGGCCGAGAGATCGGCGGGTCGTGGTCGTGTGCAGACAAGGGATCTTGGGTGGGGCCGTCCGGCCTCACGGTATAGAAGGAGTCACATCATGGCAGCAGTGTGCCAGGTGACCGGAGCTGTTCCCGGCTTCGGACACAATGTCTCGCACTCGCACCGCCGGACGAAGCGCCGCTTCGACCCGAACGTGCAGAAGAAGACGTATTTCGTTCCCTCGCTCGGTCGTAAGATCACGCTCAACGTGTCCGCCAAGGGCATCAAGGTGATCGACGTCCGCGGCATCGAGAACGTGGTCAAGGACCTCCAGGCGAAGGGTGTGAAGCTCTAATGGCCAAGAAGGCTCAGGACGTCCGTCCGATCATCAAGCTGCGTTCGACGGCAGGTACGGGTTACACGTACGTGACGAAGAAGAACCGCCGCAACACCCCCGACCGCCTCGTGCTCAAGAAGTACGACCCGGTCATCCGTCAGCACGTCGAATTCCGAGAGGAGCGTTGATCAATGGCTAAGAAGAGCAAGATCGCTCGCAACGAGCAGCGCAAGGTCATCGTCGAGCGTTACGCCGAGCGTCGCGCCGAGCTGAAGAAGACCCTGATCGACCCGAACGCCACCGACGAGGCCCGCGAGGCCGCACGCGTCGGCCTGCAGAAGCTGCCGCGCAACGCGTCGCCGGCTCGCGTGCGTTCGCGCGACGTCATCGACGGCCGCCCCCGCGGTGTCCTCACGAAGTTCGGCATCTCGCGTGTCCGCTTCCGTGACATGGCACACCGTGGCGAGCTGCCCGGTGTCACCAAGTCGAGCTGGTAAGTCTCAGCAGACAGTCGATAGGGGCGAGGATCTTCGGATCCTCGCCCCTTTCGCGTCCCTGCACCGCGAGCCGGGTCAGGTGATCACGCCGGATCAGGCCGTTTCCTGGACCTGCTCTCCCGCCCGCCGAGGCCCCCGAACATGTGACTGGAGTGACAAAAGTGACGCGACACGCCCAGTAATTGCCCAAAACCCGCGAAATGACGCGGAAATGAGGGTGGTCGTTGGTACATTCAAGGCGGTCGACAGACCAGGAGCATCCGCTCCGACACCCCACAACGATGCGACGGTCTTCGTCGCTGGAGGATGACATGGCTGACAAGTCCATCACCAAGACCGAGCTCGTCGCGAGCATCGCTTCCGCCACCGGCCAGAGCCAGGCCACCGTCTCCGGTGTCCTCGACTCGCTGTTCGCCACGGTCTCCGACGCTGTTGCCAAGGGCAGCAAGGTCTCCATCCCGGGCTGGATCTCCTTCGAGCAGGTCGACACCGCTGCTCGCACGGGCCGCAACCCGCAGACCGGTGCCGAGATCAAGATCCCGGCCGGCAAGCGCGTCAAGGTGACCGCTGGTTCCAAGCTCAAGGCTGCCGTCAAGTAATTCGACCGCACCTCTTCGAAGGCCGCTCCCGTTCCGACGGGAGCGGCCTTCGTGCTTTCTCATCGCCGGGCGCGCCTAGGCTGGAGGGGTGAGTTCCCGCAGCGAGTCGACGAGTCGGATTTCGGCGTATCGCGTCTCCGGCGTCGCCATCCTCCTCGTCGCCGCCCTCGTGGCCCTGGTGCTGGCGCTCCTCGTGGGCGGCGGGGCCAAGCCGCCCCTGCTGCAGGACCCCGGTCCGTTCGTGCTCTGGGGCACGCCCGTGGCCAAGCTCGTCATGAACGTCTCCGGTGCCGTCATGCTCGGCTCGCTCGTGCTCGCGCTCTTCGGTCTGCGCGCGGGGGAGCGGTCGTTCGATGCGGCTCTGAACATCGCCTCGGTCGGTGCCGCCGTGTTCACGGTGTCCGCGGGCCTCGCCGGGTTCCTGGCCTTCATGGCCGCCTTCAACCCGAAGCTCAGCATCGAGCGCGAGTTCGGCTCTCAGCTCGGCCGCTTCCTGCTGGAGCTGCCACTGGGTCAGTCCTGGCTCATCACCACCATCTTCGGTGCCATCATCACGGTGCTGGCGTTCGCCTGGCGCTCGTGGACGCCCACGCTCATCACAGCGCTGCTCGCCGCGGCGTCCTTCCTCCCCCTCGCGACGCAGGGGCACGCCGGAGACCTCGCCGGGCACAACATGGCGGTGAACTCGATCCTGCTCCACACGATCGGCGCCGCGGTCTGGCTCGGTGGCCTCCTGCTGCTCGTGCTGCTGCGGGGGCGGACCGACGTCGACCCCGTGCGCCTCGTCGGCCGCTACTCCTCCCTGGCGATCGCCGCGTTCGCCGTGGTGGCGTTCTCGGGGGTCACGCGGTCGGTCGTCGCGGTCGGGAGCTGGGAGGCCCTGTGGGCGACTCCGTACGGCTGGATCGTGCTCGCCAAGATCGCCCTCCTCGGGGGCATGGGACTGCTGGGCGCCTGGTACCGGGCCCGCCTCATCCCCAAGCTGACGGGTCAGCGCGCTGCGGGCTGGTTCTGGCTCCTGGTGCTGTGCGAGGTCGCGCTGATGGGCCTCGCCTCGGGTGCGGCAGCCGCTCTCGCACGCACGCCTCCGCCCACCGGTGAGGTCGCTGCCTTCGCCCAGACCCCCGCACAGATCCTCACCGGCTCGACGCTGCCTCCGGAGTTGACGCTGGAGCGCTGGTTCACCGCCTGGGACTTCGACGTGCTCTGGCTCGTCGCTGCCGGCTTCGGCCTGTTCCTGTACCTCGCCGGCGTGCGACGCCTGCGGCTGCGCGGCGACCGGTGGCCGATCCATCGCACCGTGTTCTGGGTGCTCGGCATGCTGTTGCTGGTCTGGGTGACCAGCGGCCCGCTCAACGCGTACCAGGAGTACCTGTTCAGCATCCACATGATGGGCCACATGATGCTGTCGATGGCCATCCCGCTGCTGATGGTCTCCGGCGCCCCCATCACGCTCGCCCTCCGCGCGATCCACAAGCGCGACGACGGCACGCGCGGTGGTCGCGAATGGATCATGTGGGCCGTGCACTCTCCGTTCGCGCGCGTCGTGACCCACCCGTTCGTCGCTGCCGCGATCTTCATCCTGTCGCTGTGGGCCTTCTACTTCACCGATCTGGTGCGGTGGTCGATGTACGAGCATCTCGGCCACGAGTGGATGGTGATCCACTTCCTGATCTCGGGCTATCTGTTCGTGATGAGCCTGATCGGCGTCGACCCCGTCCCGTACCGTCTGCCGTACCCTGGCCGTCTGATCACCCTGATCGCTGTGATGGCGATGCACGCCTTCTTCGGCATCGCCATCATGATGCAGGAAGGCCTCATGGTCGCCGACTGGTTCGGCTCGATGGGGCGCGACTGGGGTGTCGACCCGATGATGGACCAGTACGTGGGGGGCGGCATCGCATGGTCGATCGGCGAGATCCCCACCCTGATCCTCGCGATCACCGTCGCGATCCAGTGGAGCCGAAGCGACACGAAGCTGCAGAAGCGCCGCGACCGGCATGCCGACCGCACCGGGGACGCGGAGCTCGAGGAGTACAACGCCAAGCTGGCGGCCCTCGCCGAGCGCGACAGCCGCGAGGGGCGCTGACGCCGAAGCGGGGTCCGGTCAGTCGACCGGGGCTTCGCTGGGGGAGCCGACCCTGATCGATGCCGTGCCGTCCGGCAGGATCGTGATCGTCCCGTTGAGCTGGAACGGCACGTCTTCGGACAGCGGCTGGACCTTGCCGTCGAACAGCGACCTGATGTCGACGTCGACGTGGGCGACCGCGTCCGTCGACGGAATCTGCCACTGTCCGCCGTCGGGTGCGACCGTGACACGGGGCTGGGTGGCGATCGACCACTTCGGAGCGGACGCGAGACGATTCGTGACCCGCAGGCCGAACGGGCAGGCGGTCGGCTGGAGGACCTCCTGCGTCGTGCACTCGGCGAGGAAGGACTCGACGCGCTCCTGGACCACGTCGATGAACGCCTCCGTCGGCTCGGTCTGCACATCGAGCGGCGTGATGGCCAGCGGTGTGTCCGCGAGAACCCCGTGGCCCGAGGCGGTCGAGATCGGGGTGTCGACCGTCACCGCATACAGTCCCGGTGTGAAGACGAGCAGGGGCAGCGGGTCGAGCGAGGCGGCGTCGACCCCGTCGACCGAGATCTGGCGCCTGTCGACCTCGAACCCGTTCACGGCGAACCGGTCTGCGCCACGCAGCGTCAGATCCACCACGGCCAGCGGGCTGGTGGTGAAGCGCCAGTTCGGGGTGACGCCCGCCCATCCGTCCTGCTCGATCAGGAAGGTGCTGGTTCCCGGATGGCCGCTCGCCCGGTAGTCGACGGTGACGGCCGTACCGCCTTCCGCCGGCTCCTCGGAGGTGACCTTCACATCGGTCAGGGGGGCGAGCGCGGCGTGACGGAGCATGGCCTCGGACGCGGCGGGATCGATGCCGGCGGCGTCGAGGGTCTCGCGATCGACCGCGACACCCGGCACGCGCAGCGCGTCGGCGGCGCGGCCGGAGGAGAGCAGGTCGAGGTAGCGCACCACGAATGCCGACGGTCCGTAGAACTGCTGGTAGAGCGTGGCTCCGCCTGCCCCGAGAGCGGCGACGAGCACGAGGCCGACGACGGCGAGCATCGCCAGGTCGACCCCCAGGCGCGCGCGCCGGGGCGCGCTCGCACGTGCCCGGTCCATGGCGTCAGTCTAGGAGGGCGTCCTGGGGGGACGCCGAGCGTCGGCGGCCGTGCGCGGATGCCGGGACGTAGCATGGACGAGCGCCCTGTCCGTCCGCTGCCCCTGTGAGAACCGTGTCCCTTCCCGCCCTGTCCGAGGAGCAGCAAGAGCTGTTCCGGCTCATCGAGGACACCGGTGAACACGTCTTCATCACCGGACGAGCCGGGACGGGCAAATCGACCCTCCTTCAGCACTTCGCCTGGAACACGAAGAAGCAGATCGCGATCTGCGCGCCGACCGGCGTCGCGGCGCTCAACGTCGAGGGGCAGACGATCCATTCGCTGTTCCGACTTCCGATCGGCCTGATCGGAGATGCGGACATCGATCAGAACGATGCGACCCGCCGCATCCTGAACGCGATCGAGACGCTCGTGATCGACGAGATCTCCATGGTCAATGCAGACCTGATGGACGCCATCGACCGCTCGCTGCGGCAGGCACGGGGCCGCAGGGGTGAGCCGTTCGGCGGCGTGCAGGTGGTCATGTTCGGCGACCCGTATCAGCTCGCTCCCGTGCCGCCGCGCGGCGACGAGGCCCGCTACGTGCAGGACCACTACCGCTCGTTCTGGTTCTTCGACGCGAAGGTGTGGGCGGGAGGTGGCGGTGGGACCGGCGAGTCGGATCAGGACGGCCTGTTCGCTGTCGACACGCGGGCGGAGCTGCACGTGCGCGAGCTCGTGCAGATCCATCGCCAGTCCGACGACGGGTTCAAGGCCATGCTGAATGCCGTCCGCTACGGGCGCGTCACCGCCGAGATCGCCGGGGTGCTCAACACCCAGGGCGCGCGGACGCCGCCCGATCCCGAGCCGGGTGAAGTGCCGATGATCACGCTCGCCACGCGCAACGACATCGTGAACAGCATCAACAGTCGACACCTCGCTGCACTGCCGGGTAAGGAGCAGACCGCGCGCGCAGAGGTGAGCGGAGACTTCGGGAGGGGCGAGGCCGCGCTCCCCGCCGAGTCGGAGCTGAAGCTCAAGGTCGGCGCGCAGGTCATGTTCCTGCGCAACGACACCGCGATGTCTGGCGAGCCGCCGCGCTGGGTCAACGGCACGATCGGGACGGTGGTGCGCATCCTCGGAAGTGCCGTGCGGGTCGACATCGACGGCGAGGAGGTCGACGTCGAGCCCGCCGTATGGGAACGGTTCCGCTACGCGTACGACCAGAACACCAAGAAGCTCACCCGCGACGTGGTGGCCGAGTTCACGCAGTTCCCGCTGCGGCTGGCGTGGGCGGTCACGATCCACAAGTCGCAGGGCAAGACCTACGAGCGCGCGATCATCGACCTCGGCTCCGGAGCGTTCGCACCGGGACAGACGTACGTGGCTCTCAGCCGACTGACCTCGCTCGAGGGGCTCTACCTGTCGCGTCCGCTGCGCCCCCGCGACATCCGCGTGGACGAGGACGTGCGTCGGTTCATGCGCGACGCCTGGCTGGCCGCATCGACGCCGGAGCTGCCGAAGAGCTGAGCGCGGGTCAGGCGGCGGCGCGTGCGCGGTCGAGGTCTTCGAACAGCTCGGTGTTGAAGCGGTAGGCGAGCAGCACCTCGTCGATCACGCGCTCGCGCTCGGCATCGTCCCACGGCGCGGCGTCGAGCTGCTCGCGGTACACGTCCTTGAACGCGGCGGGGTCGGCGATGTCGTCGAACAGGTAGAAGCCGATGCCGTTGGTCTCGAAGCCGAAGCGGCGAGCCATCACGCGTCCGATGAAGATCCCGCCGGACAGGTCGCCGAGGTAGCGGGTGTAGTGGTGCGCGACGAAGCCGCCGGCCCAGGTGGCGCCGACCTGCCGGATGCGGTCGACGTAGCGCTGCGTCGTCGGCAGGGCGACGATCCGCTCGCGCCAGTCGGCTCCGAGCAGGAACTCGAGGTCGGCTTCGAGCGCCGGGAGCCGGGTGAGCTTGTCGGTGATGAAGACGGAGGCCACGGGATCCTGGCGCATGCGGTCACCTGCGGATTCGAGCGCCTCGTAGATGAAGTAGTGCTGAGCGACGAGCGAGATGTAGTCCTCGCGAGACCCTTCGCCCTTCAGGAGGTCGGACATGAAGCCGGCGGTCTCGCTGCGGGAGTGCGATCCGGACGAACGCTCGCGCAGGGCGGCGGAGAAGGAGAGGATCTCGGGCATGAGGCAAGTGTAAGGCTTGCCTTACCTCAGGGGAAGTCCGAGTCGGCAGGCGTGCGCAGTCGTCAGGCGTGCGGTCGGGGCTCGACGCCCAGGCGCGCGCACGCGGCGTCGTAGAGTGCCACGACCTCCCGGCGCACGGACGGGCGGTCGGCGATCGGACCGCCGGGCCACGGCACGCGCAGCTCGGTCACGATGCCGTCGCGGGTGATGTCCCATGTCCCCGCCTCGCCGTCGAATCCGGTCATGACGGAGTCCGTGATGTGCGCGTCCGAGGTGTCGGCGAAGGCTCGTGCGATGAGCAGGTTGTCGTCGGTGTGGTCGCCGTTCATGTGGCGGAGGACGGCGGTGATCACGTCTGCATCGAAGGTGTGGGGCACGCTCCCCACCCTATGTCGACCTCCGACCCCGTCGCGGGGCCGACTTTCAGCATCGGCGCTCTAGACTCGGGAGACACGTCTTCGGGGGTTCTATCCATGCAGCTTCTCTCGTCGCGCCGGTGGCGCGCCGCAACGGCGACGGCGGCCGTGCTCGCTCTCGTCCTCACCGGATGCTCTTCCGAGGAGTCCTTCTCCTACACGCCTCCCGCTCAGGTGGACGGTTCGCTCCCTGACGACACCGTCGCCGCGATGCAGGCGGCCGTCGAGAACGCGATCACCGCGTCCGGCGCGTCGGGCGCCATCGTCGGCGTCTGGGCGCCCTGGAGCGGAAGCTGGGTGGCGGGCATCGGCACTCAGGATCGCGAGGGTGGAGCCGAGCTGTCGACGGACATGTCCTTCCGCATCGCGGACGTGACCCGTCTGATGACCTGCGACGTCCTCTACGCCCTCGCCGACCGGAAGGTGGTCGAGCTGGACGCGAACGTCGCCGACTACGTCTCCGGTGTCGCTGACATGCGCGAGGAGGGTATCACCCTCCTCGACCTCTGCAACGGGACCAGCGGTGCCGGGTCCTCCGAGGAGACCGTGAAGTCGGCCTGGCTGAACACCCCCGACCGGGTGTGGTCCCCGCTGGAGCTTGCGGGCTTCGGCCTGGCACGCGACCGGGTCGCACCGCACACGACGTTCCGCGACTCCGACGCCGGCTACCTGCTGCTCGGCCTTGCTCTCGAACGCGCCTCGGGCATGACGGCCTCCGAACTGATCGCGGAGTACGTCACAGAGCCGCTCGGACTCTCGGACACCTCGCTGCCGGGACCGACCCCAGCGAAGCCGGGAAGCGGGGAGTCCCTGAACGGACACTTCCTGAACGCCGTCGAGGGCGGATACGACTGCGCGGCACCCGTCGACATCAGCACGCTGTCGTCGAGCACGGGCTTCACCGATTCGGGCGTCGTGTCGACCATCACCGATCTCGGCCGGTATGCGCAGGCCGAAGCCCAGCAGGCGCTGCGCACGAAGGACAAGCCTGACCGCTTCGGCGACCCGTTGCCGGCCAGAGACGGCGCACCGTCTTGGTACCAGGCCACCGGTGGCGCCTACCTGGTCGGCTCGATGATCGGCCAGCACGGGTGGACCCCGGGTTACGCCACCGCGGCATACTCCGACCCGGCGACCGGATTCACCGTGGCCGTCGTGCTCAACGACTCCACGGGTGGAGCGCTGTTCGCCCAGCAGCTCTCGTGGGAGCTCGCCGCCATCGCGTCGAAGGCCCCGGCAGCGGCTGGTCAGACGGCACCGGAGTTCGGGCTGCCGTTCACGGCGGAGCAGTACCACCAGGGCACGGCCGAGGCCGCGCTCCCGTGCGTGGCCCCGCCCGCCGCCGAGTGAGCCGCTCCGACTGACAGTCGCGCGAAGGGGTGACGATGGCGATCATCGACAATGCGATCTACGTGGATGGCGTCCGCACCGAGAACCCGGTGACGCTCAGCGAGACCTTCGAGCGCATGCGCGAGCGCGGCGGCATGGGCTGGATCGGCCTCTACCGGCCGAGCGAGGAGGAGATCCGCGAGGTCGCCGACGAGTTCGGCATCCATGCGCTCGTCGTGGAGGACGCCCTCTCCGGTCATCAGCGCGCCAAGCTCGAGCGCTACGGCGACGTGCTGTTCATGGTGCTGCGACCCGCCCGCTACCTCGATGACGTCGAAGAGGTCGAGTTCGGCGAGGTGCACGTCCTCGTCGGGCCGGACTTCGTCGTGACGATCCGGCACGCGGAAGCCCCCGATCTCGGTCGTGTCCGTCGGCGCCTGGAAGCCGACCCTGCGCTCCTCTCCCACGGCCCGGAGGCCGTGCTCTACGCCATCCTCGACGAGGTCGTCGACGAGTACACGCCCGTGCTCGCCGGACTCGAGAACGACATCGACGAGATCGAGAGCCAGCTGTTCGAGGAAGACACCGACGCCACGCAGCGCATCTACGACCTGGGCAGGGAGGTCATCGACTTCCAGCGTGCAACGCAGCCGCTCTCGGGAATGCTCGAGGCGCTCCTGCGCGGGTCCGACAAGTACGAGGTGGGCGAGGAGCTGCGCCGCTACCTTCGCGACGTGCTGGATCACACCCTGCGCGTGAGCGACCGCGCGACCACGTTCCGCACCGTGCTCGACAACGCGCTCACGGTGGAGTCGACCATCGTCGCGCGTCGCCAGAACGAGGAGATGCGGCGGATGACGGAGCTCAGCATCCGTCAGAACGACGAGGTCAAGAAGATCTCGGGGTGGGCGGCCATCCTGTTCGCCCCGACGCTCGTCGGCACGATCTACGGCATGAACTTCGACCACATGCCCGAACTGCACTGGCTGCTCGGCTACCCCATGGCGATCGCGATGATGGTCGCGCTGGGCTTCGGCCTCTACGCCGCGTTCAAGCGCAAGGGCTGGCTCTAGGTGCCGTCGCGGTGGCCGGAGCTGTCCGGAATCGCATGCTCGGCGACGGTTCCTCTCCTTGCCGACGAACCAGGCACCGGCGACGATGAGCGGATGAACGCTCACTCCGACACCGCCCTGCTCGTCGTCGATGCGCAGGAGTCGTTCCGTCAGCGCGCCGATGACTGGGCGACCACCGCGAACCCCGCCGTGCTCGAGAACATCGCACTCCTCGTCGCGCATGCCCGTCGCGTGGGGGACGAGGTCGTCTGGATCACCCACTCCGAGCCCGGGTCCGGCGGCGTGTTCGACCCGGTCAACGGGTTCGTGCGCGTGATCGACGCTCTCGAGCCTCTCGCCTCGGAGCCGGCGCTGACGAAGACCACCATCAACGCCTTCGCGTCGACCGACCTCGAGGAGAGGCTGCGCCGTGACGGCATCCGCCGGCTGGTGGTGTGCGGCATCCGCACCGAGCAGTGCTGCGAGACGACGACGCGGGTGGCGGCCGACCTCGGCTTCGAGGTCGAGTTCGTCACGGACGCCACCACGACGTCGTCGATCCCGGCGGCGGGTGCTCTGGCGGCGGTGTCGGGGGAGGACATCATGCGACGCACCGAGAGCATCCTCGCCGCCCGCGGTTTCGCCACGGTCGGCAGCACCCGGGAGCGGGTGGGCGCATCCGTGGATGAGGCGCCCGCCGCGCCGTGACCCTGAGCAGGGGGACTCAGTCCTCGGGGTCGGCCTCTGGCATGCCGGGCCCCGGGCCCGGACGCACCGGCGCCTCGGGGGCGATGTCGATGCGGGTGTTGCCGTCGTGCTCGGTGACCTCGACGCGGGGGGCGGCGTCGGCCTCGGTGGCGTCGGGGGCTGATGTCAGCTGATCGTGTCGCTTCTCCGCGCTCGTCATCTCGTCGTCCGACGTGTGTTCAGGCGTGCTCATGGTTCTCCTTCTGGTCGCCGGCGGGCTCTCCGCCGGAGGGGGCGTTCTTCTTCTCCGCATGTCTTCTGCTCCAGCGCGCCAGCGCGTAGAGCACGCCGCCGACCGCGAGCAGGATCGCCCCGAAGAGCCACACCGCAGGTCGCTGCTGGGTGAGCAGCAGGATGCAGGAGGCGATCCCGAGCACGGGCACGAAGGTCCAGACACGGAAGTGGTCGTGCTCGACGCGGTCGCGACGCAGCACCAGCACGGAGACGTTGACGCTCAGGAAGACGACGAGGAGCAGCAGCACCACGGTCTCGGCGAGGGTGGCCAGATCGCCGACGAGTGTCAGGCCCATCGCCACGAGGGTGGTGGTGAGGATCGCGACCCATGGGGTCTTGCGCTTCGGGAGCACGCGTCCGAGAGCGGAGGGAAGCAGCCCCTGCTCCGCCATGCCGTAGGTGAGACGGCTGACCATGATCATCGTGAGCAGGGCGCCGTTGGCCACGGCGACGAGCGCGATCAGGCTGAACAGCCACGACGGGATGCCTGCTCCCGTCGCCTCGACCACGGCCAGCAGCGGGCCGCTCGACTCCTGCAGCTCGGCGGGCGGCAGGGCGATCGAGCTCGCGAGACCCACCAGGATGTAGACGGCGCCGGCGGTGATGAGGGCTCCGAACAGGGCGCGGGGATACGTGCGACGCGGGTTCTTCACCTCTTCGATCATGTTGGCGGAGGTCTCGAAACCCACGAAGGAGTAGTAGGCGATGACCGCTCCGGACAGCACGGCGATGGCGACGCCGGTCCCCTCAGGGCCCTCGACGGTGCGGGAGGCATCGCCGCCGCCGCCGAAGAAGAAGACCGCCACCACGGCGATCACGATCACCAGGCCGCTGAGCTCGATCGCGGTCATCACGAGGTTGGCGCCCATGGATTCGCGGATTCCGCGGGCGTTGAGGAGGGCGACGAGTGCGAGGAAGGCGATCGCGACAGGGATGGTGGGCAGGTCGAGGAAGGTGCCAAGGTAGTCGCCGGCGAACGCGATGGCGAGTCCGGCCGCGCTGGTCACGCCCGCCGCGAGCATGCTGAACCCCACCAGGAACGAGACGAGGGGGCTGTGGAACGCGCGCTCCGCGAACACGGCAGCGCCCCCAGCGCGAGGGTACTTGGTCACGAGCTCGGCATACGATCCGGCCGTGAGCATGGCGAGCAGCAATGCCAGGAGCAGCGGGGCCCACAGCATCCCCCCGACCTTCTCGGAGAGCACACCCATCAGCGCGTAGACGCCCGCACCCAGCACATCGCCGAGGATGAACGCGAACAGGAGGGGGCCGGTGATCGCTCTCCGCAGGCGGGTCGGGGATTCGGCCTGCGGCGCGGTCTCGGTGGTCATGCGAGCAGGCTAAACGAGCGCTCAACGTTCCGACCACGGGGTTGACATGGCCGGACCGGACCACGAGGCAGGCGGCCGTCTTCCGTGCCTCCGCCCCGGAGTACTCAGCGGATTCACAGAAAGTCCGCGCGGCTCCCGGAATCGCGGCCGGCGCGGCGATATCCTCGGTGCCGCACGAGGGGCGGACCGGCCGGATGCGCGGGCTTCCTCTCTCGAACTCCCAAGACAAGGGGCTCTCTCATGACCGGTACCGCACGCAAGGCGCTCGCAGAAGCGATCGCCACCTTCCTCTTCGTCCTCGCGATCATCGCGGCAGTGAACAGCGACAGCCCGCTGACTCCGCTCGCGATCGGTTTCACCCTGATGGTGCTCGTGTTCTCGACGGGCCACATCTCCGGTGCTCACCTCAACCCGGCCGTCTCGGTCGGTGTCTTCCTGCGCGGCGGCATCAGCGTCGTCGACTTCATCAGCTACCTCATCGCCCAGTTCGTCGGTGGTGCGGTCGCTGCGCTCGTCAGCATGTCCGTGTGGCCGGCGGGCGAGAAGGCCATGGTCATCGAGGTCGGCCCGGCGTTCCTGGTCGAGGCGCTCTTCACGCTGATCCTGGTGTGGGTCGTGCTCAACACGGCCACGTCGAAGGACACCGCCGGCAACTCGTTCTACGGGCTCGCGATCGGTGCGACCGTGTTCGTCGGTGCGGCGACCGTCGGATCGATCTCCGGTGGTGGCTTCAACCCCGCCGTCGCACTCGGCCTCTCGGTGAGCGGCCACTTCGCGTGGAGCTCGCTGTGGCTCTACATCGTCGCCCCGGTCGTCGGTGCCGTGATCGCGGCGATCCTGTTCCGCGTGCTCAACACGGACGACGCCAAGAAGATCGCCGCTGCGGAGTAACCACCGCTGCATGCACGAAGCGCCGCATCCTCTCCCGGGGTGCGGCGCTTCTGCGTGGGGCGGCGAGCATCCGTCGTCAGAGTCCGCCGTGCGGCGGATGCTCGTGGGGGCGACGGCTCGTAGCGGTGGTGAGCACGATCTTCCCGGACGCGCGTCCGGCGATGGACCTCGTGTATGCCGCTCTGACCTCCTCGAGCGGGTGCACGGAGTCGATCGGCATCTCGACGCGACCGTCGGCGATCAGCTGCGCGATGATCCCGAGCTCTTCGGTGCCGGCAGCCGACCCTCCGACGCCCCGGACCGGATGCCGCGCGCGGGCGTCGTAGTCGGCGATCGTGTTGATGCGGTCGGCGGGAACGCCGAGTGCGAGAGCCAGCTCGACCGAGCCGTGGCCGACCGTGTCGAGGACGGCGGTGACGCCCTCCGGCGCGGCGGCGCGGAGCAGATCCGCGAGAGCAGGCCCGTAGGGGAGAGGCTCGATGCCGAGGCGGCGCAGCAGGGGGTGATTCCTCGGGCTGGCCGTTCCGAGCACGCGGGCCCCGCGCAGCACGCAGAGCTGGGCGGTGAGGATGCCGACACCACCGGCTGCACCGCTGACGAGGACGACATCACCCGCGGTGATCCCCAGTGACCGCACGCTGGCGACGGCTGTGCGGCCGGTGACGTTGAGGGTGCCTGCTTCGACGAGACCGAGACCTGCGGGAACCTCGACCAGCACGGCGGGGTCGATCACGAGGTGGTCCGCCTGCGCGTGGTAGCGGAGCCCACCGAACACCGCATCGCCGATCCGCCAACCGCGCGCGTCGTGAGCCCGGGCTTCGCCCGCCCCATCGCCGAGCGCCTGGATCGTGCCGGAGAAGTCGTAGCCGTTGCCCGAAGGGAGGCTGCGCTCGTAGGGATCGTGCATCGGCCGTCCGCTGAACAGCTTCCAGTCCACCGGGTTCACTCCGGCGGCCGCTATGCGGACGAGCACTTCGCCGCGGGCCGGGCGCGGTACCGCTCGACGTTCGAGTTCGAGCACCTCGGGGCCGCCGAAACGGCGGAACACGACGCGTCGTGATGTCGTGTCCGCCGGTTCGGATGCCATGAGGCCAGCCTAGGAGCCGGTGAGGGTCCGGGCGCGGCTCAGTCGACGGGCACGGGTGTGGTCGCGGTGGGGGTCGCCTCGCGGGTCGCGGTGCTCCGCGCACGCGCGGCGGCGGCGACCATCACGATCAGGGCGATGGCGGTGAGGATCGCGCCCAGCCAGATCGGGGAGGTGTAGCCGAGTCCTGCGGAGATGCCGAGTCCGCCCGCCCAGGCGCCGAGTGCGTTGCCGACGTTGAACGCGCCGATGTTGGCCCCGGAGGCGAGGGTCGGAGCGCCTCCGGCGTACTTCATGACACGGCTCTGCAGCCCGGGAACGGTGCCGAATCCGAAGCCGCCCATCAGGAACAGGGCGATGATCGTCGCGATGCCGGACTGCGCTGACATCGCGAACACGGCGAGGACGACGACGAGCGCGGCGATGAAGATCAGGAGAGTACGGTCGATCGCGCGGTCGGCGAGACGCCCGCCCAGCCAGTTGCCGAGCACGAGGCCGGCGCCGAAGAGCACCAGCAGCCACGGCACGGCGGACGACGCGAATCCGCTCACCTCGGTCAGCGTGTAGGCGATGTAGGTGAAGGCGCCGAACATCCCGCCGAACGCGAGGATCGTGATGACGAGCGAGAACCAGACCTGTCCCGAACGGAACGCCGCCAGCTCCCCGCGGAGGCTCACCTGTTCGGTGGGGCGGGGGAGGCGCGGCACGAGCAGGGCGATACCGATGAACGCCAGCACGCCGATGCCCGAGATCGCCCAGAAGGTCGAGCGCCATCCCAGCTCCTGGCCGAGGAAGGTGCCGAACGGCACTCCGAAGACGTTCGCGGCAGTGAGGCCGGTGAACATGATCGCGATCGCGCCGGCCTTCTTCTCGGGGGCGACCAGGCCGGCGGCGACCACGGAGCCGATGCCGAAGAACGCGCCGTGACAGAGGGCGGCGACGATGCGGCCGACCATCGCTGTGCCGTAGTCGTCCGCGAGCGCGGTGAGCACGTTGCCGATGATGAAGAGCACGATCAGACCGAGCAGCACGGGCTTGCGGGGCAACCGCGTGGCCGCTGCGGTGAGCACGAGTGCGCCGACGACGACGGCGAGTGCGTAACCGGAGATGAGCCAGCCGGCAGCCGACTCGGTGACCCCGAAGTCTCGGGCGACGTCGGGGAGCAGGCCCATGATCACGAATTCGGTGAGCCCGATGCCGAACGCCCCGATGGCGAGGGCGATCAGTCCTAGAGGCATGACGACTCTCCTGATAGATTGGAGGGAATGTTTGCAGGCGCGGCATATTGCGCGTCGAAGGACAATGATTGCACACGCAAGTATATGGCGCAAGCAACTATCGCGGAGGGTGGCCATGGGAATCGGTGACGACGCCGTCGAGGTGCGCGCACAGGGGTGGCGCACGCTCGCCGCGCTGCACGGGCTGATCGAGACTGCTCTCGAGCGGCGCCTGGGTGAGACGGTCGAGCTCTCCGTGGTCGAGTACACCGTGCTCGATGCCCTCGATCGCCAGGACGGGTGGCACATGCGCATGCAGCAGCTCGCCCGTGCGGCAGCCCTGAGCCCCAGCGCCACCACGCGGCTGGTGAACCGGTTGGAGGATCGAGGCCTCCTCACGCGCATCCTCTGTGCCGACGACCGTCGCGGCATCTACACCGAACTCACTCCCGCCGGCCGCGAGCTGTACGAACGTGCGCACCCCATCCACGATGCGGCGCTCGAGCAGGTGCTGGAGGAAGCAGCGGCGCAGCCCGAGCTCGCTCCCGTGGTCGATGCGCTGCACGGCGTCGCACTCCCTGTGCTGACCGCCGGCTGAGCGGAGCTCCGTGAGCGCTCTCGATCCGGCACCCCGCCGCACCCTCCTCGTCGGCTACGGCAAGCTCGCCACCCGCCTCGCGCCGCTGCTTCTCGCCCGCGGCGAGGAGGTGATCGCGCTCCGACGCACCGAGGGAGCACTTCCCGACGGGGTCGGGGGCATCGCCGCCGACCTGGCGCACCCGTTGCCGACTTCTCTCGAGCGGGTCGACGCGGTGCTCGTCACGCTGCCGCCCGGCGATACCGAGACCTCTTACCGCACTGCTCTGGGGCACCTCGCGTGCGCCCTCCCGGATCCTCCCGCCCGGACGGTCTTCGTCTCCTCGACGGGGGTGTTCGAGGGGGCGGATCCTGATCATCCTCTGACGGAGGAGGACGAGCCGACGCCGACGACACCGCGATCGCGCGGACTCGTCGACGGCGAGAGGGCCGCGGTGGAGCTCTTCGACGCCGTCGTCGTGCGCCCGGCTGGCATCTACGGGCCGGGGCGGGATTTCCTGGTGCGGAAGGTGCGCGAGGGCGCGGCCGTCGATCATTCCCGCCGCACGAACCGCATCCACGAGAGCGACCTTGTGCGCACCCTCGACCTGCTGCTGCGGATGGACGACCCGCCTCGCGTGCTGCATGCCGTCGACCAGGGCCCCGCTCCACTCGGAGACGTCGTGCGGTTCCTCGCCGCACGGCTGAATGCGCAGGTGCCGCCGGATTCGGGGCCGGCCGGACCGCGCGGCGTCGTGTACGACGGGACTCTGCTGCTCTCCCTCCTCGGTGGCCTGGAACACCCGACGTACGAGTCGGGCTACGCGCGGATGGTCGACACCGCCTGACGGGGGCCGCACCGGATCTCCGCGACGGCGTCTAGCCTGAGGGCATGACCAGCGCACCTGCACGCACCGCCCTCGAGGTCGTCGACTGGCGACGTCGGGTGTTCGCCCTGTACGACGCCGTGCGCGGCGCCGACTCCGCGGAGGAAGCGCACGAGCTCTGGCGGATCGAGCGCGACGATCTGATGCTCCACCACCCGGCGACGCCGCTGCTGCCCGAGGACCGAGCGCTGTTCGAGGGACTGCCGATCGCCTCGTACGACGCACAGTGGCGCTTCGAGCTGCCGATCCTCCCCGCCGACCCCGGGGGGTTCGACTTCGCGACCGGCACCGACGGCATCGTGCCCTTCGAGCGGATCGGGCGCGTGGAGGTGCCGGATGCGGGGTCGCTCGATGTCTGGCGACTGACCACCTACGGCGGCGGGCTCTTCGTGCCCGTGCGCGATGCGCTCGCCGGTGGCGTCGGCGGGACCTACGGCGGCGGACGCTATCTCGTCGACACGATCAAGGGCGCCGATCTCGGATCCGATGCGGCGCGTGGCACGATCGTGCTCGACTTCAACTTCGCCTACAACCCCTCGTGCGCCTATGACCCGGCTTGGGCGTGCCCGCTCGCGCAACCGGGCAATGTGCTCTCCGTTCCGGTCCCCGTCGGCGAGATGTACGGCGGCGCGGGCGTCTGAGTGCCCCGTCGGCGAGCGCTCCCGGGCGATGCGGAAACGACTTTGTGACGAATCCGCCGGCACATCCGTCCTATCTCCGAGCGAGCGTTTCGCTCCCGGCGGGAGTTCCACACGGGACCCACGGCCGGTCTTCAGATCGAGATGGGACACCTCATGGCAAATCAGGACCAGACCACCCCCGCTCCGGCCGAGAAGGAGCTCACACAGGCCGCTCCGAAGGCCGCAGGCGCTTCCGCGTCGCGCGTCGACCGGTCGAGCGGATTCTCCTCTTCGCGCGTCCCCGCCGACGAGAACGCCGCGGGCAAGACCACCATCGCCGACGGTGTCGTGGCCAAGGTCGCCGGCATCGCCGCGCGTGAGGTCGCCGGCGTCTACGCACTCGGTGGCGGAGGCGCACGCGCCTTCGGCGCCATCCGCGACGTGATCAACGCGACCGACCTCGCGCAGGGCGTGAAGGTCGAGGTCGGCGACACGCAGGCAGCGGCCGACCTGACCATCGTCGTCGAGTACCCGGCGCCCATCCAGGACGTCGCCAACAACGTCCGTGCCGCTGTCGCCGGTGCGATCAGCCGTCTGGTCGGTCTCGAGGTCGTCGAGGTCAACGTCGAGGTCAACGACGTGCACGTGCCCGGTGACGACAGCGACGACAACGAGGAGTCGCGCGTCTCATGAGCGCCACAACGGTCGGCGCCCTGATCGGCGCACTGCTGGCCCTCGCCGCCCTGCTGTTCGGGTTCTGGGGATTCCTCCTCATGGCTCTCTTCGCGGGCATCGGGGCGCTCGTCGGCCGGATCGCCTCCGGCAAGCTCGACGTCCGCGGACTCGCCGACGTCTTCACGGGGCGGCGTACCTCCTGATGGGTGCCGACCAGCACATCGCCGGCGGCGCGCTCTCCGGAGCCGCCGCCGGCGGGGCCGCCGTCCGCGGTCGCGTCGAGGTGAAGGACCGCGTCTACCGCACCGTCACCGAGAAGGCGTCCGCGACGTTGATCGGGGTGCCTCGCAGCGACGTGAAGGTCGATGTCGCGGAGCACCCGCGCGGGGTCACCGTGCGCATCGCCACGCCCCTTCCCGTCCCGAGCCTGGACGACACGGCAGCGATCGCTCGGGCCGTGCCCGTCCTTGAGCGGGCACGCGAACTGCAGGAACAGCTGCAGCAGAACCTGAGCACGATCCTCGGGCGCAACGTCATCCGCATCAACCTCACCGTCACCGGTGCCGTTATCCCGGAAAGGAGACGAGTGCAATGAGCACCCCGGTCCTGCGCCGCGTCATCCGACGCGAGACGCACTCGCCGCGAACCGTCGCGATGTTCGTCGCGGTCGTCCTGCTCATCCTCGCCCTCGCGTACATCGGACTCGAGATCGTGCTGAGCCTCGCCGCGCAGCCCGCCCTCCTGGTCGGTCCTACCGCAGCGGCGGGCTGGCTGATCGGCTTGCCCACGGCACAGCCCGCCGGTCTCGTGATCGCCGGCAGCGTCGTGCTCGCCCTGATCGGACTGGTCTTCATCGTGCTCGCCGTCACACCGGGACGCCTGTCGAGGCATGTCCTCGATGCGGGTGGACGCGCGGTCGTCGTCGACAACGGCGTGATCGCCAGCGCCCTGGCCCAGCACCTCGCCGAGGAGACGGGTCTCGCCCGCGACAGCATCACCGTCGGTGTCGGACACCGCACCGTCGACGTGACCGTGCGGCCCGGCATCGGAGTGCCGCTGGACAAGGCCGACGTGCAAGCAGCGGCCGAAGCGGAGCTGCAGACCTACCGGCTGACCGACAAGGTGCGCACCCGTGTGCGCATCGAGCGTCCCACCGAGAAGGAAGACGAGCTGTGAACAACACGAATCGTGCGTTGAACCGCATCCTGCTGCTGATCATCGGGCTGCTGTTCCTCGCCCTCGGTGCGGTGGGCATCGCCATCATGAGCTGGCCCACCCTGTCGGACATCTGGACCGCGGCAGGCAAGGACGCCCGGTCCTGGCTCGACCAGGCCATCGCCGCGACCGCGATCGCCGGTGGCGGCCTGTCGTGGATCGGCATCGGCGCCGTCGCAGCGATCGTGGTCGTGATCGTGCTGCTGATCCTCGCGCTCACGAGCATCGCGGGGCGTCGGTCGAAGACGGTGCTGCGTTCCAGCGGAGCGCAGAACCCGCTGGGTCGGGTGACCGTGAACGAGTCGTTCGTCTCCGACGCCGTGAAGAACTCCCTCACCACCCGCGATGAGGTTCTGTCCGCGCAGGTCACCGCCAATGACATCCGTCGCCGTCCTGTGCTGCACGTGGCTGTGACGCCGCGTCAGAACACCGATCCGCGAGAGCTCGTCGACCACGTCGATCGCCTCCTCGCCAACCTCGCCGTGCTGACGGGGCGCGACACCGACACCTTCGTCTCGGTGCACACGAGCCTGCGGGCTCGCCTCGCCCACGACCAGCGTCGGCTCTCCTGACCCGACGCTCCTCCGCAGCCCCCCAGAAAGCAGGCATCATGCGCAACAAGATCCTCCTCATCGTCGGCGTCGCCTTCGTCGCGTACGTGTTCGGGAGCAGAGCGGCGACGGTGCAGATCAACAAGGGTGAGTCGGTGAGGCATCAGCTGGTGCGGATGTGGAACGACCCGAAGGCCAGGAAGCAGCGCCGGAAGACGGCGGAGAGAGCGGCGAAGAAGGCGAAGAAGGCGCTCAAGCGCTGAAGCCCTCGAGCGCTGAAAGCCCGACGCGGCGACCGGCTCGCTCTCAGGCCGGTCGCGCGGTCGACTCCCGCACGACGAGCTCGGGCTGGAACACCACGCGTTCCCGCCCGGCGTGACCGCCGGCTTCTCGCAGCATCAGATCGACGGCCGTGTATCCGATGAGTTCGGCGGGCTGGCGGATCGACGAGAGCGGGACCACGGCGGCGGCCGCGAAGTCGATGTCGTCGTAGCCGATGAGGGCGATCTCGTCCGGGACCCGGATGCTGCTGCGCATCATGAGTGCTTGCAGTACCCCCATCGCGAGGAGGTCGTTCGCGGCGAAGACGGCATCGGGTCGATCTTCGGGTGCACGTGCGCTGAGGGTCTCGCCGGCGGCACGGCCCGAGAGCACGCTCAGCGAATCGGTCAGGATCACTTCGAGGGAGATGCCGGCCTCGTTCGCGGCTCTGCTGGCTCCCTCCAGGCGGTCGACCACCTGTCGGATGCCCATCGGACCCCCGACGAAGGCGATGCGTCGTCGTCCCTGCGCCGCGAGATGCTGCACGGCGAGGTAGCCACCGCCGACGTCGTCGACCGATACCGAGGAGAAGCTCTGGTCGGCGACTTCCCGGTCGACGAGCACCACGGTGGTGCCGCGATCGCGCAGACGTCGCAATCGCGGGAGGTCGTCGGCGAGCGGAGAGATGAGCAGACCGGCGATGCGCTGCTCCTCGAAGAGGTCGATGTAGGCGCGCTCGCGTTCGACCTTCTCGTCGCTGTTGCCGAGTGTGACCGTCATCCGCGCCTCGGCGGCCCGTTCCTCGGCGCCGCGGGCGATGTCGGTGAAGAACGGGTTGCGCACGTCGAGCACGACCAGGCCTATCGAGCGACTGTGTCCTGCGCGCAGCTGCCTGGCGGCGTCGTTGCGCACGAAGCCGAGCTTCTCGATCGCCGCTGTGACGCGTTCGACGGTGGCGGGAGACACCTTGTCCGGGTGGTTCAGGACGTTCGAGACGGTCCCGACCGAAACGGATGCGGCGAGTGCGACATCTCGAACACTGACGACCACGGCGTGATTCCTTTCCGCGCCATCCGCGAAACCTGTCCCTGAAACGTAGCACCGACCAAACCGTGACTTGACAGGAAGCCAGCGAGAGTCATAAATTTCAGATGCTCCGCTCTTTAAAACGATTCAATCCGCAGGGATGATCCTGCAGCTTAGGTCCGATCGATGACGATTCCCTCTGACACCTCCGGTGCTCCGCCGGCGCTCGAACTCCGCGACATCCGCAAGTCGTTCGGCGCGGTGGTCGCCCTCCGTTCCGGGACGCTGTCGGTCGACGGCGGGTCCATCCACGCCCTGGTCGGCGAGAACGGCGCGGGCAAATCCACCCTCGTGAAGATCGTCGCCGGTCTCTACCAGCGCGACGACGGGGTGTTCCGGTTCCATGGAGAGGACGTGGACTTCTCCTCCACCGCGCAGTCCAAGAGCGCGGGCGTCGCGGTGATCTATCAGGAGCCGACGCTGTTCCCCGATCTGTCCGTCACCGAGAACATCTTCATGGGCCGACAGCCGACCGGGCGCTTCGGCCGTATCGACCGCAGGGGGATGCGCCACGAGGTCGAGCGCCTCTTCACCCGGCTCGGGGTCACCATCGATCCCGACCGTCCGGCGGAGGGGCTGTCCATCGCCGATCAGCAGGTCATCGAGATCGCGAAGGCCGTCTCGCTCGACGCGAGTCTGCTCGTCATGGACGAGCCGACGGCCGCGCTCTCCGGCGTCGAGGTCGAGCGGCTCTTCACGATCGCGCGGAGTCTGCGCGACGAGGGTCGTGCGCTCATCTTCATCTCGCACCGCTTCGACGAGGTGTTCGCGCTGTGCGACACCGTCACGGTCATGCGGGACGGTGCGTACATCGCCACCAGCGCGATCGCCGACACCTCGGTCGAGGAGATCGTGCACCAGATGGTCGGTCGCGAGGTGACCGAGCTGTTCCCCAAGCAGCAGACGACCGTCGGCGCGCCGCTGCTGGTGGTCGAGAACCTCACCAGTCCCGGCGTCTTCCACGACATCTCCTTCACCGTGTGCGCGGGCGAGATCGTCGGTCTCGCCGGCCTCGTCGGAGCCGGACGCAGCGAAGTGGTGCGTGCCGTCTTCGGCGTCGACCCGTACCGCGAGGGCTCCGTCACGATGCAGGGCGCACGCATCCCCCGCAGCCGACCCACCGAGGCCATGCGTGCGGGCCTCGCCCTCGTGCCCGAGGACCGCCGCAAGCAGGGGCTCGTGATCGAATCGGGCGTCGGCGGCAACATCACCCTCTCCATCCGCCGCCAGCTCGCGAAGCTGGGGTTCCTCACCACCGGCATCGAGAACCGCGCTGCCCGGGAATGGGCGACCAGGCTCGAGGTCAAGACGCACGCCCTCGACACGGTCGCGGCGACACTCTCCGGTGGGAACCAGCAGAAGGTCGTCCTCGCCAAGTGGCTCGCCACGAAGCCGAAGGTGCTCATCATCGACGAACCGACCAGAGGGATCGACGTCGGCACCAAGTCGGAGGTGCACCGACTGCTCTCCGAGCTCGCGGGGCAGGGGATGGGGATCCTCATGATCTCGTCCGAGCTGCCGGAGGTGCTCGGCATGGCCGACCGCGTCCTCGTCATGCGCGAAGGGCGCATCACCGCGGAGATCGCCCGCGCGGAGGCGACTTCCGAGAACGTCATGTACGCCGCCACGCACGCATCGGAGCTCTCCTCGTGACCACCGCCATCCCCGTCTCGTCGATGACGAAGAAGCTCTCCGCGCTCGGTCGGGCGCGCGAATTCGGCATCCTCCTCGCCCTGGCACTCGTGATCGTCGCCGCCACGACGAACAACTCCAACTTCCTGTTCAGCCCCGACGGCTGGCGTGACCTGCTCCTCACGCCCTCGATCCTCGTGCTGGTCGCTGTCGGGCAGGCCATCGTGCTCATCACCCGCAACGTCGACCTCTCGGTCGGCTCGGTCATGGGGCTCACCGCCTACCTCACCGGCCGCCTGTTCATCGACGTGCCCGGCATCCCCATCGTGATCGTGGTCGTGGCCGCCGTCGTCTTCGGTGCCCTCCTCGGACTCGTCAACGGGGCACTGGTCGCCTTCGCCAAGGTGCCGGCCATGGTGATCACGCTCGGTACGCTCTACGCCTACCGCGGCATCAACGTGCTGTGGACCGGCAGCGACCGGGTGAACGCGTCCGACATGCCGAAGGACTTCCTGGCCCTCGGCACCGGGCAGCTCGTGGGCATCCCGATCCTCACGATCGTCGCCCTCATCGTGCTCGCCGCGGCCGCCTGGTACATGAAGAACACGCGCGGTGGTCGGGAGTACTACGCCATCGGATCCGATCCGGCGGCTGCGGAGCTCTACGGCCTGCGCGTCACCCGTCGCGTGCTGACCGCCTTCGTCGTCTCCGGGGCGCTCGCCGGTCTCGCCGGAGTGTTCTACGCGGCCCGCTACGGCACCATCAACTCGCAGGCCGGAGCCGGGTGGGAGCTCGACGCGGTGGGTGCCGCCGTGATCGGCGGCGTCGCCATCACCGGCGGAATCGGCTCCGTGTGGGGCGCGGCGATCGGTGCGGTGCTGCTGCTCACGATCAACCGGGCGCTCCCCATCCTCGGCATCCCCGACTTCTGGCAGCGTGCCGTCGTCGGCCTGCTGATCATCGGCGCGATCGTGCTCGACCGCGTGCTCGCCGTCCGCCAGAAACGACGGCTCATCGAAGCGAGGGACAAGTCATGACCGCCGCGACCACGACCGCGACCACCCGGGTCATCCGCGACTTCGACAAGCCGCTCTGGCGCCGCGTGCTCCTCACCAGGGAGATGGCGATCGTCGCCCTGCTGATCGTCGTCATCATCGTCTCCACGAGCACCGTACGCGGGTTCGGGCAGCCGATCACGCTGACGTACCTGCTCCTCGACATCGCGCCGATCCTCCTGATCGCCCTGCCCATGACGCTGGTGATGATCACGGGCGAGATCGACCTGTCGGTCGGCAGCATGGTGGGCCTCTCCAGCGTCGTCACGGGGGCTCTCGTGCAGGGTGGGATCCCCTTCGAGGTCGCGGCTCTCGCGGCGCTGCTCGTCGGTCTGGTCGGCGGCGCCTTCAACGGATTCCTCGTGACCGTCGTCGGTCTGCCGTCGCTCGCCGTGACCATCGGAACGCTCGCGCTGTTTCGCGGCCTCGCGGTCGGCCTGCTCGGAACGACGGCGGTCACCGAGTTCCCGGAGTTCTGGACCGATCTCGCCAAGGCGAAGCTCGCCGGCACCACGATCCCCGTCATCATGATCCCGTTCCTGCTCCTCCTGGTCGCGTTCATCCTGCTGCTGCACTACACACCGTTCGGTCGTGGCGTGTACGCGATCGGCCTCTCGAAGGACGCCGCACGGTTCTCGGGCGTGCACGTGGAGCGCACGAAGTTCATCCTCTTCGTACTCTCCGGAGTGGTCGCCGCGTTCGCCGGGATCTTCTACACCCTCCGCTACGGCAGCGCGCGGGGCGACAACGCCACCGGCCTCGAACTGCAGGTGATCGCGGCGGTCGTGCTCGGCGGCGTCTCGGTCTTCGGCGGCCGAGGCAAGATCTACGGGGTCGTCGCGGCGGCGCTGCTCATCGGCTCGCTCGCCAGCGCACTGCGTCTGATGAACGTGACCTCCGACGTGATCAACATCATCACCGGCGCCCTCCTGGTCATCTCGGTGGTGGCCGCGAGCTTCCTCGCCTGGCTGCAGAAGGCTCGTCGCAGACCGGGACGATCGACCACCGGCGCCGCACCCACAGCTTCATGACGCCGACGCCGCGGTTGCGGCACACCCTCACGAAAGGAACAGAACAATGATGTTTGCACGTAAACGCGTGACCGCTGTCGCTGCGCTCGCGGTCGCCGCCGCGGTCGCCCTGTCCGGATGCACGAGCACCGGTGGCGACGGTGGCGGAGGCGACGGCGGTGACGGCAACCTCGCCGTCACCTTCCTGCCCAAGAACCTCGGAAACCCCTACTTCGACACCTCCAGCAAGGGTGGCAAGGCCGCCGTCGAGGAGTTCGGCGGCACGTTCGCCGAGGTCGGGCCGGCCGAAGCGACTCCCGACGCCCAGGTCAGCTACATCAACACCGCGACGCAGCAGGGCGTCGGGGCACTCGTCGTCTCGGCGAACGACCCGAAGGCCATCTGCGACGCGTTGAACGAGGCCCGCGACGCGGGAGTGAAGGTCGTCACCTTCGACTCCGACACCAACCCGGAGTGCCGCGACGTCTTCGTCAACCAGGCGGATTCGGAGGGCATCGCGAAGGCGCAGGTCGACCAGATCGCCGAGCAGATCGGCGGTGCGGGAGAGATCGCCGTCCTCTCGGCCTCGGCGAACGCGACCAACCAGAACGCCTGGATCGACCTGATGAAGGACTACCTCGCCAGCGACTACCCCGACATCACCCTGGTCGAGACGGTCTACGGCGATGACGACGACCAGACGTCGTTCGACAAGACCGCGGCCCTGCTGCAGACCCACCCGAACCTGAAGGGCATCATCTCGCCCACGACGGTCGGCATCGCCGCAGCCGCCCGCTACCTGTCCACCTCGGACTACAAGGGCAAGGTCGCGCTGACGGGCCTCGGCACGCCGAACCAGATGCGCGAATACGTCGAGGACGGCACGGTCACGTCGTTCGCCCTGTGGAACCCGGAGGACCTCGGCTACCTGGCGGCCTTCGCGGCGCAGGCGCTGATCGAGGGCGACATCACCGGCGAGAAGGGCGACACCTTCACCGCCGGCGACCTCGGTGAGTACACGGTCGGGGAGGACGGCGTCGTGGTGCTCGGCGATCCGTTCGTGTTCAACGCCGACAACATCGGCGAGTTCGACTTCTGATCACCTTCGGGCGTCCGGCCGGCACGAGTGTCGGCCGGACGCTCCCGGAAAGGTCCCCATGATCCGCGTATGCGTGAAGCTCCAGGTGCGTCCGGAGCTTCTGGACGAGTACCGCGAGCGTCACGCGCCGGTGTGGCCGGAGATGCTCGCCGAGATCGCCGCGGCCGGTCGCCGCAACTACTCGCTGTTCCTCGCTCCCGACGGTGAGCTCATCGGCTACTACGAGACCGACGACGATGTCGCGGCGCAGGCATACCTGGCCGCGTCGCCGGTCGCCGCCCGCTGGGAAGCCGAGATGGCCCGCTTCTTCGTCGGCCTCGACGGCCGCCCTGACCAGGCGGCACCCACACTTCCCGAGGTGTTCCACCTCGAAGACCAGCTCTCCACCTCCGGTCTCCCCAACGAAAGCAGCGCATCGTGAGCATCCTCAGTCCCTCGAACCTCGCCATCCTCGCCCAGCAGGGCATCGAGCTTCCCAGCTGGGCCTTCGGCAACTCCGGCACGCGTTTCAAGGTGTTCGGCACTCCCGGCACCCCGCGGGACCCGTGGGAGAAGATCTCCGACGCCGCACAGGTGAACCGCTACACGGCACTCGCGCCGGCGGTGGCGCTGCACATCCCGTGGGACGTGGTGGATTCGTACTCCGACCTGCGCACGCACGCCGAAGACCACGGGGTGACCCTCGGCACCGTGAACTCCAACACGTTCCAGGACGACGATTACAAGTTCGGTGCCCTCACGCACGAGGACGCGGCCATCCGGCAGAAGGCGATCGACCACCACCTCGCCTGCATCGACGTGATGGATGCGACCGGCAGCCGCGACCTCAAGATCTGGCTGGCCGAGGGGTCGAACTATCCCGGGCAGGCCGACATGCGGGGGCGTCAGGATCGACTGCAGGACTCACTGCAGAGGATCTACGACCGCCTCGGCGACGACCAGCGCCTGGTGCTCGAGTACAAGTTCTTCGAGCCGGCGTTCTATCACACCGACGTTCCGGACTGGGGAACCTCCTACGCGCAGGTCAGCTCCCTCGGTGACAAGGCGATGGTCTGCCTCGACACGGGCCACCACGCGCCAGGCACGAACATCGAGTTCATTGTGATGCAGCTGCTGCGCCTCGGCAAGCTCGGCTCGTTCGACTTCAACTCGCGTTTCTACGCCGATGACGACCTGATCGTCGGAGCCGCCGACCCGTTCCAGCTGTTCCGCATCCTGTTCGAGGTCATCCGCGGCGGCGGGCTGAACAACCCCGACGTCGCGTTCATGCTCGACCAGTGCCACAACGTCGAGGACAAGATCCCCGGCCAGATCCGCTCGGTGCTGAACGTGCAGGAGATGACCGCCCGTGCGTTGCTCGTCGACCGCGACGCCCTCACCGCCGCGCAGAAGTCCGGGGACGTGCTCGGAGCGAACGCCGTCTTCATGGATGCGTTCTACACCGACGTGCGTCCGGCCCTCGCCGAGTGGCGCGAGACGCGCGGTCTTCCCGCAGATCCCATGGCCGCGTACCTCGCATCCGGATACCAGGAGAAGATCGCCGCCGAACGTGTGGGCGGTGTGCAGGCCGGCTGGGGCGCCTGAGCTCAGCTCCGCGCGGCGTACTGCTCGCGGATGATCGGCCGATGGTCGACCGCGAATGCACGTGCCTCGCCGTCGTGCCACGACGGACGCTCGCCGGTGAGCGCCCACGCCGCCTGCACGGCAGCACCGCGGGCGACCGCCTCGTCGACTCCCGGCACCACGATCGGCACGTCGAAGACCTGCGCCGCGATCCGCGAGACCGCCGGGTTGCGTGCGGCGCCACCGATGAGCAGGATGCGCGAGGCCGGTACCCCGCACCGGCGGATGGCGTCGAGGCCGTCGGCGAGCCCGCACAGCAGTCCTTCCACCGCGGCACGCGCCAGCGTCTCCCTGCGCGTGGAGGCGAGCGACATGCCGAACAGTGTGGCCGTGGCATCCGGACGATTCGGGGTGCGCTCTCCCTCGAAGTAGGGCTGCAGCACCAGTCCGCCCGCACCCGGCTCTGACTCCAGCGCCAGGCGTGCGAGTTCGGCGTGGTCGACGCCGAGCAGACCCGCGACGGCATCGAGCACCCGCGCCGCGTTGAGCGTGGCGACGAGGGGAAGATGGTTCCCGCTCCCGTCAGCGAAGCCGGCGACCGCTCCGGTGGCGTCGGCGATCGGGTGTTCGGACACGGCGAAGACCGTGCCGCTCGTGCCGATCGAGATCACGGCGTCGCCCGGTCGGGCATCGAGTCCGAGCGCGCCCCCGGCGTTGTCCCCCAGACCCGCGCCGACCACCGTGCCCGTGCGGGTGACGCCCATCCTCTCGGCAGGTCCGAGCACCTTGGGGAGGCGCGGGACGCGACCGAACGCTCGCGCGAGCAGATCGAGATCGTAGGCACCGGTCGAGGCGCTCCAGTACGCAGTGCCGCTGGCATCGGAGCGGTCCGTCGCGAGCGCCTCGAGGTCGGGGCCGAGGTCGCTGGCGCCCGTCGGCCCGAAGCCGCGCAGCCGCCAGGAGAGCCAGTCGTGGGGCAGGGCGACGGCAGCGACCCTGGCCGCATTGGCCGGCTCGTGCTCGCGCAACCACCGCAGCTTCGCGCCCGTGAACGACGCCACAGGCACGACTCCGACCCGGCGCGCGTATTCCTCGGCACCGACTTCGGTCACGAGCGCCGCCGCGGCCTCGGCGCTGCGGACGTCGTTCCAGAGCAGGGCGTCACGCACCACGCGCCCCTGCACGTCGAGCGCCACGAGCCCGTGCTGCTGGGCGGCGACCGAGATCGCGGCGACGTCGTGCAGTCCGCCGGCATCGACGATCGCGCTCTGGAGTGCCGACCACCAGGCCTCGGGGTCCACCTCCGTGCCGGACGGATGCGCCGCCCGGCCGGAGCGCACGATCTCTCCCGTCTCCAGGTCGTGCACACTCACCTTGCAGCTCTGCGTGGACGAATCCACCCCGGCGACGTATGTCGGCATCCGCTTCTCCCTCATCCGTGAACGACCAGTCCGTGGAACACCAGTGCGTGAGACACCAGTCCGTCGAACGCCAGGGCCGCGAAGACACCGAAGCATCTCCGCGGCCCTGGCGCTGCTGTCACTCGGACTGGCCGGTGAGACCCTCGTAGGCGATGTTGCCGCTCTTGAGGTTCTTGTTGGTCATCTCGCTCAGGTTCTTCAGGAACGCGTCGCGCTCCGTGACCACGTGACCGATCGCCTCGTCGACGTTGTCCTTGGTGATCGCGGGCATCAGGTAGACGGGGTTCTCCTTGACGTCCTCGCCCCGCACGATGGCGGCGGCGTAGGCGACACCGGCCGACAGCTCGACCGTGCCGTTCTGCAGCGAGGTTCCGATGAAGTCACCGTTCTTGACGGCCTCGAGGCCGTCGGCGATCCCGTCGATGCCCACGATCGGCACGTCGGTCATGCCGGCTTCCTTGAGCGCCTGCAGTGCACCGAGGCCCATGTCGTCGTTCTGGGCGATCACGCCGTCGATGTCATCGCCGAAGGCCGAGATCCAGTTGCTGACCTTGTTGACGGCCTCATCGCGCTTCCAGTTCGCGGTGTCCTTGGCGAGCACCTTCACGTCGGGGTTCTCGGCGAGCACGTTGTCGATGCCCTTTCCGCGGTTGATCTCGCCCGAGCCTCCGAGCGGTCCCTGCAGGATGATGACGTTTCCCTTCCCGTCGAGGGCGTCCATCATCATCTGCGCCTCCTGCTCACCCGCGGCCACGTCATCGGGCTGCACCGAGCCGGTGAGGTCTTCGCTGTTGAGCGAGGCGTTGACGTCGAAGAAGGGGATGTCGGCGGCCTTCGCGGCGGCGATCTGCGGCTGCAGTGAGTCGGCCTGCACGGGGATGACGACGATCGCGTCGACACCGGCCGTCACGTACTGGTCGACCTGGCTGGCCTGGGTGTTGACGTCGAGGCCCGCGGAGTTCCACAGGATCTCGATGTTGTTCTCGTCGGCGTAGCGCTCGATGCCCTCTTTGCCCTCCGTGACGAAGGACGACATGTCGTAGACGCTCACGCCGATGGTGATGCGCTCCTGACCGCTGTCGTCTGCGCCGCCGGCGTTCGCGTTCGGGTCGCCGGCGCCGCACCCGGCGAGCATCAGTGCTGCGACGGAGGTGACGGCGAAAGCCGCGGCGATGCGGCTCTTCTTGGTGAACATGGGATTCCTCTCGTTGGGTGGTGCGATGAAGCAGGGTCTTCTTCGTCGGGGTGGTCGTCGGTGTGCTAGCGGCTTCGTCGTCGGGTCGCCCACACGTCGACGGCCACCGCCGCGACGATGAGCACGCCCTTGATGACCTTCTGCCAGTACGCGGGCACGGTCAGGATGTCGAGACCGTTGTTGAGCGTCTGGATGAGGAGCAGGCCGAGGGCGGTTCCCCAGATCGAGCCGCGACCGCCGAGCAGGCTCGCCCCGCCGATCACGACGGCAGCGATCGCGTCGAGCTCGTACCCGACGCCGAGGTTCGGTGCGCCGAGGGTGACACGGCTGGCGAGCATGACGCCGGAGATCCCCGCGAGCATGCCGGAGATGGCGTACACGCTGAAGATGGTGCGGCCCACGTTGATGCCGGCGATGCCCGCGGCGATCGGGTTGCCGCCGATCGCGTACACGCGCATGCCCCACGTGGTGCGGCGCATGATGATCGCGAGTCCCAGGATGCCGACGATCATCAGGATCACCGGGAGCGTGAGCCCGCCGAACTGCGCGTTGGCGATGCGGGAGAAGTCGGCGGGCAGCCCGGTGATGGGGGCGCCGTTGCCCGCGACATAGGCGACGCCGGATGCGAGAGTGAGCATCCCGAGCGTCGCGATGAAGGGTGGCACTTTGATCACCGAGACCACGAAGCCGTTGATCGCGCCGGCGATGAAGCCGACGACGACACCGGCGACGATCGCGAGCCAGATGTGGTCGGGGAAGGCCTTCGCGGTGAGGCTGCCGAAGACGGCGGATGCGGCGATGACACTGCCGACCGACAGGTCGATGCCGCCGGTGAGGATCACGAGCGTCTGTCCGAGGGCGATCAGGGCGAACGGTGCCGCGGCGACGAGGATCGTCTGCAGGTTGTCGACCGTGCCGAAGCGCGCGCTGCGGTAGAGGAAGAAGGCGATGATGAGCACCATCACGATCACCATCGCGTAGCGGATGGCGAGGTCGCCGAACCAGGTGGGGCTGAAGCGCTTCACTTCCGACTCGGGCACGAAGGTCTGCGCGGCGGTGCGGGTGTCGGTCATCGGTCGTCCTTTGCGGAGGGGGCGGTGTTGCTGGCGGGGGCCTCGGAGATGTCGAGTCCACTCGCGAGGCGGAAGATGCGGTCCTGCACGTCGGGCTGCTGGAGGGCGGCCCGGTCGAGCTCGGCGACCACGCCCCCGTCCTTGAGCACGAGAGCGCGATGCGACAGCGCGAGGATCTCCGGCATATCGCTCGAGGCCATGACCACGGCCATGCCGGAGGCGGCGAGGTCGGTGATGATGCGGTAGATCTCGCTGCGGGCGCCGATGTCGACGCCGCGGGTCGGCTCGTCGAGCAGGAGGACCTTGACCTCGCCGGTGAGCCAACGCGCGAGCACGACCTTCTGCTGGTTGCCGCCGGACAGCGTCTCCATGAGCTGCCCGAGGCCGCGGCTGCGCAGCCTCACCGAACTCATGACCTCGGAGACCGCGTCGACGCGGCTGCGGCCCTTGAGCCATCCCGCGACGGAGAACTGATCCATGCGCGGCAGGGTGGCGTTCGCCAGGATGTCCATGCTGAGCACGGCGCCAGCGCCCTTCCGGTCCTCCGGGACCAGCGCCATGCCTGCGGTGATCGCGTCGGCAGGGCGTCCGCGGCGGACGCGACGGCCCCCGACGGCGATCTCGCCGGCGGTCGAGGAGCGCACTCCGAACAGCGCCTCGATGAGCTCGGTGCGTCCGGCGCCGACGAGCCCCGCGAGTCCGACGATCTCGCCGCGGCGCACCTGCAGGTCGACCGGCTGCGGAGCCGGCGTGTAGTCGAGGCCGCGCACCGAGAGGGCGATGTCGTCGGACGCGGGCGGCAGGTCGGGGAAGAGGTCTTCGAGCTCGCGGCCGATCATCGCGGTCACGATGTCGTCGTCGCTGAGTTCCGAGAGCGGCGCGTCCGCCACGAGGCCGCCGTCGCGGAGGACCACGACCCGATCGGCGATCGCGCGGATCTCCTCCATCTTGTGCGTGGTGAAGAGGATCGCGACGCCGCGGTCGCGCAGCATCCGCATGTTCTCGATCAGACGGGCCACCTCGCGTTCGGCGATCGCGCTGGTCGGCTCGTCCAGCAGCAGCACGCGAGCGCCGGTGCTGGTCGCCTTGACGATCTCGACGATCTGGCGCAGGCCCACCGGCAGGGACCCCATCCGCGTGGATGGGTCGATGTCGACGCCGAACTCCGCGAGCATCTCCTTGGCCTCTCTGGCCATGCGACGACGATCCACGAGCCCGAGGCGCCCCCGCAGCTCCCGTCCGACGAAGATGTTCTCGTACACCGTGGTGTCGAGGATCGAGGCGAGCTCTTGAGGCACGATGGCGATGCCGCGCTGGTGGGCGTCACGTGCCGATCCCGCGGCCAGCTCCTCGCCCCGGACCAGCACCTGGCCGGCGTCCGCCTTCATCTGGCCGGAGGCGATCTTCATGAGCGTCGACTTGCCTGCGCCGTTCTCGCCCGCGAGCGCGGTCACGGTGCCCGGCTCGAGATGCAGCCCGACGCCCTTGAGCACTGGTACCCCGCCGAACGCCTTGCGGATGTCGATGCACGCGAGCATGTCGGGCTGCTCGTCGAGGGTGATGCTTCCCGTGCGCTCGAGGTCGGTCATACGTCCCCCGCGTGCTCGCGGCCGGGGCGCACGATGCTCTTCAGCGTCGAGGGCTGCGCGGCGGAATCGAGTGCCTCCCGGACCTCGGCGATACCGAACGTTCCGGTCACGAGGGCGTCGAGGTCGACGGCGCCGGAAGAGACGAGCTCGATCGCGGTCGGCCAGGTGTTCGCGTAGCGGAAGATGCCGGTGACGACCAGCTCGCGGTTCTGGATGGTGGAGACGGGGAGGGCGATCTCGTCGGCACCCATGCCGACGAGTACGGCCACGCCGCCGGGCTTCAGCGCGGAGATGCCCTGCTTCACGGCGACAGGGGAGCCCGAGGCGTCGACGAAGGAGTCGTATCCCGAGCCGAGGGGACCTGCGGCGGGGTCGACCGCCTCTGTCGCGCCGAAGCGCAGGGCGACCTCTCGGCGTTCCGCCATCGGATCGCTGATCACGATCTCGGTGGCGCCGAAGGCCCGTGCGGTCTGCGCGGTGACGATGCCGATGGGGCCGGCCCCGGTGATCAGCACCCGGCTGCCCGGGCGCACCCCCGCCTTCTGCACGGCGGCGATGGCGACGGACAACGGCTCCATGAGCGCCGCGGCGTCGTCGCTCACGGAGTCGGGCACGGCGTAGGCGAAGTCGCCCTGGATCGCGACGTACTCGGCGAAGGCGCCATCGATGGGTGGGGTGGCGTAGAACTCGATCTGCGGGCAGAGGTTGTAACGGCCGCTCCGGCAGAACTCGCACACACGGCACGGGCGCTGCGGTTCGATGGAGACGCGCTCGCCGAGGCGGGAGTGGTCGATGTCGGCGCCGACCGCGACGATGGTGCCGCCGGCTTCGTGGCCGAGGACGAGCGGCTCCTCCACGACGAAATCGCCGATGCGTCCCTCGTGGAAGTAGTGGACGTCGGAGCCGCAGATGCCGACCGCGTTCACCCGGACGATCACCTGATCGGGGGCGGGGGCCGGCACGGGGCGGGTCTCGATCGTCAGCTCGCCGGCTCGGACCAGCACGCTCGCACGCATGGTCGTCGGCAGTTCAGTGCGCTTCATCGGGCTCCTCGTGGTGCGTGTGCAGTCGCGCGGTCGTGATTGCTCGACCGACATTAGCCATGCGTGACGGATGAGACAACCAGGTGCTCAGATGAGCGCAAGCGGTCGGATCCGGATATGCTGATCGGACTTGGCGGCGTGAGAGGAAGAGGCGACATGGGACCCGATGAGCTGGTGCGGATCTCGCACGTCGCACGCCGGCATTACCTCGAAGGGCGGACGAAGATCGAGATCGCGGAAGAGCTCGGTCTCTCGCGCTTCAAGATCGCCCGGATGCTGGAGGATGCGCTCGAGCAGGGGCTGGTCAAGATCACGATCGAGGCGCCGGACTCGCTCGATCTCGACCTGTCGATGCAGCTGCGCGCTCGGTTCGGCCTCACACGCGCTCTCGCGGTGATCACCCCGGGGACGACGCCCGAGCTGATCCAGGACCGATTGGGTCGTGCCGCCGCCGACCTGCTCAGCGAGATCGTCACCGACGGCGACGTGCTCGGGCTCACGGCCGGTCGCACCCTGACCGCGATGGCCGGGCACCTGCGCACCCTGGCGACGTGCGAGGTCGTCCAGCTCGCCGGGGTCGCCGCGCCGACGCCCGAGAACGGCGTCGAGGTGATCCGCCAGGTGAGTCGGATCTCGGGCGGTCGCTCCCGCGCCATCTTCGCGCCCCTGCTCGTGGAGACCGCAGCGACCGCCTCCGCTCTGCGGCGCGAACCCGGCATCATGGAGACCTTCCGCCGGTTCGACTCGGTGACCAAGGCCGTCGTCGCGGTCGGATCGTGGAGTCCGCCCGACTCTCAGCTCTACGACAATGCGGGGAGGGCGGGCGCGCTCGACGAGTTGCTCGCCGCCGGCGTCAAGGCGGAGATCTGCGCGACGCTCATCGACGAGAACGGAGCCGTGGTGGGGTCGGTGGCCGAGCGGTCGCTCGCGGTGTCCACCGAGCAGCTGCGGCACATCCCCGAGGTGATCGCGGTGGCCGGCGGCCCGTCGAAGACAGGTGCCGTCATCGCTGCGCTGCGTTCCGGGATCGTCGACTCCCTGGTGACGGACGCGGCTCTCGCCCGACGGCTGCTCGAGTCGCCGGTCTGAGCGCGACCTGCGCACCGCATCAGCGCGGGGCGGGTTCGTAGTTCCGCAGCTCGGTGGAGGCGCGCACCATGCGGCGCAGGTCGGCGAGGCCTCCGTGCACTGCGCCGTGCGCACGGGCCTGCACCAGGAGGTTCCCCATCGATGTGGCCTCCGATGGCCCGGCCGTCACCGTCCGGCCGGAGCGATCCGCGACCGCCTGGGCGAGGATCGACGACTCGGAGCCGCCCCCGACCAGATGGATCACCCGCACGTCCACGCCCGAGAGCGTCGCCGCTTCCTCGACCTGCCGGGCGACGAAGGCGCCGAGGCTCTCCAGCACCAGCCGCACCACTCCGGCGCGGTCGGTCGGCATGCGTCCGCCGGACTCGGCCACGAGTTCGGCGATGCGCGCGGTCATCTGCCCCGGTCGCAGCAGGCGGGGGTCGCCGGTGTCGACCAGCACTCCGGCGCTCGGGGCGGCGTCCGCACGGGCCAGCAGGTCGCGGCGGGCGGCTGTGCTGCGCGCCCCCCAGTCGTCGAGCCCCCATTCCCGCATGCATTCGTTGACGATCCAGAGTCCCGCGGCTATGCGCAGGAACCGTACGGTGCCGTCGAGGCCGAGCTCGTTCGTGAAACCCGCTTCGCGGGCCTGGTCGCTGGTGATGAGGTGATCGACCTCGACGCCGGTGAGGATCCACGTGCCGCACGAGACGTACGCGAAATCCTGATCGCGGGCTGGCACGGCGATCACCGCGCTCGCGGTGTCGTGTGAGGCCACGGCGGTGATGTCGGTCGCGTCCCCGGGGGCGAGGATCCCCTCGGAGACACGGCCGGTCACCGTGCCGGGGAAGACGACGTCGGGGAAGATCCTCGACGGCAGGCCCAGAGCCTCGATCCGGCTGACATCCCAGCCGCCGCCGCGGGGGAGTGCGAGGCCGGTGCTGGAGACGTTCGTGGCCTCGGCGACGTCCGCGGCGCCGAGCCAGCGTCCGAGCAGATCGGGCATCAGCAGCATCTGCTGCACGGTGTCGAGTCGTCCGGCCTCCCGGTCGGCCGCCAGCTGATAGATCGTCATGATGGGGAGCGCGGTGACCCCGGTCGTGCGGAAGGCCTCGGCGGCGGGCAGGATCTCCTCGACGATCGGGAAGCTGCGCTCGGTGCGGGCGTCGCGCTGATGGAAGGGAGCATCGAGGAGACCGTCGTAGCCGAGCAGGCCGTAGTCGCCCGACCACGCGTCGACGCCGATGCTGGTGAAGGCCGGCCCCTCCCTGCGCAGCCGGGTGAGGCCGACGAGTGCATCTCGATACAGCCGTTGTGCGTCCCACCGCAGGCCGAGCTCATCCGTGAACGCACGGTTGCGGAACCGGTGCACCCCGTCGATCCGCAACCGCTCGCCGTCGACGGTCGCGCTCACGACACGACCGCTGGACCCGCCGAGATCGACGGCGGCAGCTCGGAAGGTCGCCGAGCCGAGGGGCAGTTCGGGCATGCCACTCAGCCTATGGCCGGGCCTCTGGTTCGGGCCTATGGTCCGGTGAGCCCTCAGACGCTGGTGTATCCCCCGTCGATGAGGATGCTCTGCCCCACGACATAGCTCGAGCGCTCGCTCGCGAGATAGACCAGGAGGTCGCCGAGCTCTTCGGGTTGTCCCATGCGCCCCGCCGGGATGCGCCGCACCCACTCGTCGGCCATCTCGGGGTTCTCCGCCACGAAGTCCCTGGTCATGTCGCTGGCGAAGTATCCGGGGGCGATCGCGTTGACGCGGATGCCGAGAGGCCACCATTCGATCGCCGCGCTCTTCGTGAACATCGACACCGCGGCCTTCGAGGTGTTGTAGGCGGCCTGGGTCTGCGGGATGTTCACGGCGAACGCCGACATCGACGACACGTTGACGATGCTGGCCGGGTTGCCGCGGTCCGCCTCGACGTGCCGGCGTGCGAACTCACGGCTCGTGACGAAGGTGCCGGTGACGTTGACGTCGAGCACCCGCCGCCAGTCGTCCGTGCTGGTGTCGAGGAGGGGCGCGCCCGATGTGATGCCGGCGCTGTTGACGAGCACGTCTGCCGCGCCCAGCCGCTCGCCGATGATGTCGAAGGCGGCGGCGACGGATGCCTCAGAGGCGACATCGACGCTGACGCCCAGGCAGCGTCGACCCGAAGCGGACTCCAGGGCATCGGCGGCTTCGGCGACGGTGTCGAGGCGGTCGAGGAGTGCGACCTCGGCGCCCCCGGAGGCGAGGGCCTCGGCCATGGCGTAGCCGAGGCCCCGCGCTCCGCCGGTGACGACGGCCACGCGGCCGAGGAGTGGTTCCGTGGTGTTTCCGAGCATGAGCAGAGCCTAGCGGGGGCGCTCAACCTGGAACACTCACCGCTCATATGAGCGCGCGCGATCGAGGTCGCTGGTCGCGCGATCCGTCTCATCGCGCGCACCGGATAGATTCCTCCCATGGCTCTTTCCGGCAATCTCGAGGCGCAACGACGCCGAGACGAACTCGTCGAACTCGCCAACGGCCCCCAGGGTGTGATGATCGAGGCTGCGGCCGAGCTCTTCGCGGTGTCGTCGATGACGATCCGTCGAGACCTGCTCGAACTCGAGGCGGAGGGTCGTGTGCGCCGCGTGCGCGGCGGGGCGACGGCGGCGCCGCGCGCCCGCCCCTTCGATGCGCGTCGGGCCATCAGGGCCAGCGCGAAGCGAGCGATCGCCGAGAAGGCCCTGCGCCTCGTCCCCGCCCAGGGGAGTGTCGCCTTCGATGCCTCCTCGACGGTCAACATGCTCGCGTCGGCGATCGGGCCGCGCGCAGGGCTCACCGTCTACACGAACTCGTTCGAGTCGTTCCAGGTGCTGCAGCCGCTGGACGGCGTCACCGCGGTTATCTCCGGCGGCACGGCCGAGCCCACCACGGGCAGTCTCGTCGGGCCGATCGCCCGCCGGAGCATGCGCTCGGTCTACTTCGACGCGTTCTTCTCCTCGGCGGATGCGCTCGACGGCGCCGACGGCACGTCCGAGGTGTCGGTCGAAGAGGCCGAGCTGAAGCAGGCGATGGCCGCGAACGCCGGAACGACGGTCGTGTGCGTCGACTCCAGCAAGCTCGGCCGTCGCTCGGTGGCCCGCGCGCTCGACGGCGATGAGATCTCCGTGCTGATCACGGAGCTCGATCCCGCGGACGAGCGGCTGGATGCCTTCCGAGGGATCGCGGACATCCTCTGATCACCGGAACCCTTCTCCTTGACGTCGGTTCGTGTTATCTTTCACATGAAGTAACAGTACGAGTGTGCACGGTCGTGTGCACCGCCCCTGTCTTGGAGAGTCATGACCAACGCCACCGCCGCCGCTCTGATCGCCCGGTCGAACCGCCTCGGCGCCGACCCGAAGAACACCAACTACGCCGGCGGGAACACCTCCGCGAAGGGCACCGAGACCGATCCGGTGACGGGGCAGCCGGTCGAGCTGATGTGGGTCAAGGGTTCGGGTGGCGACCTGGGCACGCTGACCGAGCAGGGCCTCGCGGTGCTGCGCCTCGACCGCATGCGCGCTCTCGTCGACGTGTACCCCGGGCTCGACCGCGAGGACGAGATGGTCGCCGCGTTCGACTACTGCCTGCACGGCAAGGGCGGGGCTGCGCCGTCGATCGACACCGCCATGCACGGCCTGGTCGACGCCGCCCACGTCGACCACCTGCACCCCGACTCGGGCATCGCGATCGCCACCGCGGCCGACGGAGAAGCGCTGACCGCGAAGATCTTCGGTGAGAAGGTCGTCTGGGTGCCGTGGCGGCGGCCCGGCTTCCAGCTCGGACTCGACATCGCCGAGATCAAGAAGCAGAACCCGCAGGCGATCGGCTGCATCCTCGGCGGACACGGCATCACCGCCTGGGCCGACACCTCGGAGGAGGCGGAGGCGAACTCCCTCTGGATCATCGACACCGCAGCCGCCTACATCGCGGAGAACGGCAAGGCCGATCCGTTCGGCGGCGTCCGCTCGGGCTTCGAGGCCCTCCCGGCTGGGGATCGGCGTGGGCGCGCGGCGGCCCTCGCCGGCACGATCCGCGGCATCGCCTCGACCGACAAGCCGATGGTCGGGCACTTCACCGATGCCGACGTGGTGCTCGACTTCGTGGCCTCCGAGAAGGCGCCGACGCTCGCCGCCCTCGGTACCAGCTGCCCCGACCACTTCCTGCGCACCAAGGTCAAGCCGCTGATCCTCGACCTGCCGGCCACCGCATCCGTCGAGGAGCAGATCGCCCGCCTGCACGAGCTGCACGCGCAGTACCGCACCGACTACCAGGCCTACTACGACGCGCATGCCACGGCCGAGTCGCCTGCCATCCGCGGCGCCGACCCGCTCATCGTGCTGATCCCCGGCGTGGGCATGTTCTCGTACGGCGCCAACAAGCAGACCGCCCGCGTCGCCGGCGAGTTCTATGTGAACGCGATCAACGTGATGCGCGGCGCCGAAGCGCTCTCGACGTACGCTCCGATCTCGGATGCCGAGAAGTTCGACATCGAGTACTGGGCGCTGGAGGAGGCCAAGCTGCAGCGGATGCCGAAGCCGAAGTCGCACCAGGGACGCATCGCCTTCGTCACCGGTGCCGCCTCCGGCATCGGCAAGGCCATCGCCACCCGTCTCGCCGCCGAGGGTGCGTGCGTCGTGATCGCCGACCTCGACCTCGAGAAGGCGCAGGCGGCGGCCGCCGAGCTGGGGAACACCGATGTCGCGATCGGCATCGCCGCGAACGTGGCGGATGCCGACGCTGTCCAGGCCGCGTTGAACGAGGCTGTGCTCGCCTTCGGCGGCGTCGACCTCGTGGTCAACAACGCTGGGCTCTCGCTATCGAAGCCGCTGCTGGAGACCACGGAGAAGGACTGGGATCTGCAGCACGACGTGATGGCGAAGGGGTCGTTCCTGGTCTCGAAGGCCGCCGCTCGGGTGCTCATCGACCAGAAGCTCGGCGGCGACATCATCTACATCTCGTCGAAGAACTCGGTCTTCGCAGGACCCAACAACATCGCCTACTCCGCGACCAAGGCCGACCAGGCACACCAGGTGCGGCTGCTCGCGGTCGAGCTCGGCGAGTACGGTATCCGTGTGAACGGCATCAACCCCGACGGCGTGGTCCGCGGCTCGGGCATCTTCGCCTCCGGGTGGGGTGCGAACCGTGCCGCCACCTACGGGGTCAAGGAGGAAGACCTCGGTCAGTACTACGCCAACCGCACGATCCTCAAGCGCGAGGTCGTGCCCGAGAACGTGGCGGACGCGGTGTACGTGCTGACCGGTCCCGAGCTCAGCCGCACCACGGGCCTGCACATCCCGGTCGACTCCGGCGTCGCCGCGGCGTTCCTGCGATGAGCGTTCGCGCGGTCGCGGCCGTCGATCTCGGGGCGACCAGCGGCCGCGTGATGATCGGGCGGATCGGGGAGGGGCGGCTCGAGCTCGAACTCGTGTCCCGCTTCCCGAACGGTCCCGTGGAGCGGGAGGACGGACTGCACTGGGACTTCGACGCCCTGTATGCGCACGTCGTGGACGGGCTGGCGGAGGCGGTGCGGCGGGAGCCGACGATCGAGAGCATCGGGATCGACTCCTGGGCCGTCGACTACGGCCTGCTCGCGGACGGCGTTCTCCTCGCCGAGCCGTTTCACTACCGCGACTCCCGCACGGCTCAGGGCGTCGCCGAGGTGCACGCCATCGTGCCGTTCTCTGAGCTGTACGCTCGCAACGGCCTGCAGTTCCTGCCGTTCAACACCCTGTACCAGTACCGGGTGGACGAACGGATGACCGCGGCCGACACCGTGCTCCTCGTCCCCGATCTGGTCGCATTCCTCCTCACCGGTGCCAGCGTCGCCGAGCGCACGAACGCCTCCACGACGGGCCTGCTGAGCATCGACGACGGTGATTGGGACACCGACCTCGCGACGCGCATCGGCATCCCGCCGCGTCTCCTGCCTCCGTTGGTCGACCCCGGCGCGGTGATCGGGTCGCTGCGGCCCGAGCTCGCCGAACTCGTCGGCAAGGCTCTCCCCGTGATCGCCGTCGGGTCGCACGACACCGCCTCTGCCGTCGTCGCCGTCCCCATGACATCGCCCTCAGCCGCCTACATCTCGTGCGGCACGTGGGGCCTGGTGGGTCTGGAACTGGCGGAGCCCGTGCTGACGGATGCGGCGCGCGAGGCGAACTTCACGCACGAGCTCGGCGTAGACGGTCGATACCGCTTCCTGCACAACGTCACCGGCCTGTGGCTGCTGAGTGAGAGCGTGCGGGCGTGGGAAGCTCAGGACGGTGCACGCATCGACCTGACCGAGCTGCTCGCGGAGGCGGCCGCCGTATCGGACGACGTACCGCTGTTCGATGCGAACGATCCTTCGCTCAGTGCACCCGGCGACATGCCCAGCCGCATCGCGACGCTGGTCGAGGCGTCAGGAGCATCCGCTCCGACGGAGCGAGCCGTGTTCACGCGCAGCATCGTGGAGAGTATCGCCGCGGCGTTCGCCGAGACCGTGCGCGCGGCGTCCGACCTCTCCGGGCGTGAGGTCGACGTGATCCACCTCGTCGGCGGCGGATCCCTGAACGCGCTCCTCTGCCAGGCCATCGCCGATCGTTCGGCCCTGCCGGTGCTGGCCGGCCCCGTCGAGGCGACCGCGCTCGGCAACGTGCTCGTGCAGGCGCGTGCGCTGGGCGCAGCGGTCACCGACCTGGAGGGGCTGCGCGAGCTGGTCGCCGCCACGCATCCGGTCCGTCGGTTCGAGCCGCGCGGCTGACCGCTCCGCTACCGCGCGGCTGACCGTGCGGCTGATCGCTCCGCTGACTCGATGGCGCCCTGACGGGCGCGACGTCAGATGACGTGCGTGTTCGGCAGCGAGCTCACGGTCGGGCGGGCGTAGGCGCGGCGCCGGGCGGAGATGTCGGTCGGGCGGGCGGCGCGCGGAACGCTCCGATCGACCGCCACGACCTCGAACTCCTGGATCTGCGCCGGCCGCACCGGGGTGAGGTGGATCATGCAGATCAGCTCGCCGCGCTCGCCGGGGATCGACCAGGTGATGTCGGCCGGTGTCGCCGCGGAGACGACTTCTGGCGTGCCGAGGTCGTCGCGCAGCGGACCCACCAGGGCGATGAGCTCCTCGATCGCGGCCCGGCGCTGGAGGAGCGGGCGGTCGAAGTCGATGTTGTCGGCGAAGATCGCGGCAGCGGCGTCGTCATCCCAGAACCGGATCAGCGCGTCGGCCGCGGACATCAGCAGACGTGTCTCCGGCCACGGCTGCACGGTGCGGGCGGGGGCGTCGTGAAAGGCGAGTGCGCGGAACAGCGCCTCCTCCGAGAGGGCGACCGGGTTGCTCCGGTGGCTGTTCGTCAAGACGACGATGCCCATGCCGGACCCCGCGTGCCACACCATGTTCAGGATGAACCCCGGGAGGCCGCCGCTGTGCGTGACGATGCGTCCGCGGTGCAGGTCTTCGCGCACGAAGAGGCCGAGCGCGTAGCCGCCGGCGACGAACTTCCAGGAGCCGTCGGGGCGGGCCTGCAGCGAGGGGATGTCGACCTGATGGATGCGCTGCAGCTCTCGTCGTGAAGCCCGGCTCACCACGGAATCGTCGCTGCCAGGCAGTGTCGATGCCGCGAGGAACCTGACCCAGACACTGAGGTCGTTGATGGTCGACTGCATGCCACCGGCCGCGGCCATGGCGTCGGACACTTCCGACGGGAAGCCCACCCAGTCGCCCGCGCTGTCCAGCGAGTAGCCGACCGCCCTCGCGAAGCCGCCCTCCGGAGCGCGGTTGTCGAACCACGTGCTGTTCATCCCCAGCGGGCGCAGGATCTCATCGGTGACCCAGTCCTCGACACGGCGGCCCACGGCTGTGCCCACCGCGAGACCGGCCATCGTGAAGCCGATGTTGGAGTACTCGAAGGCGCTTCCGGGGTGGGTGCTGTAGTTGAAGCCGGGTCTGATCCGTTCGACCAGCTCCGCTTCGGAGAGGCCGAGGAACGGGTCGACCCAGGAGTTGTCCTCGGTGAGACCTCCGCCCATGCTGAGCAGCTGCCGCAGGGTCGGAGCGATTGCCGGTTCGTCGCCCACGGTCCCGTGCCATTCGGGGTAGAAGTCGGTGATGGGCGCCTCCAGGTCGAGGAGGCCGCGGTCGCGGGCGAGCAGGGCACCGAGCGCGACGAAGCTCTTGGTCATCGAGGCGATCGGGAAGACGGTGTCGGCGTCGGGAGACGTGCCTTCGTCGTCGGCGGTGCCGAACCCGCGCGTGTGCTCCAGGCCGTCGGGTCCGACGAGGCCGTACACCAGACCAGGCGACTGACCCGCGGCCGTGTACTGCCCGAAGAACGCGTCGAGCTGATCGACGAGCGGCACGACGAGGGTTTCGCTGGACATGGAGACTCCCTTGTTCTCGCGGTCGGCATTCGGCCGTCGCGCTGGTTCGTCTCCACACTCTCGTGTGCCGGGCTCGAAGTCATGTCCGCGGGCACCGAGTGTCGGCTCCTGCTTGTGCGAGGTGACGAAGAAGCGGCTCGGAGCGGGCTGGCCGGGACCCCGTCTACCCGGCAGTCTCCCGCATCGCGGGCCGGGTGAGCTTCGGGATCAGTACCGGAGTCTGTTCGCGGTAGGCGACGTAGTCGGCCCGGTCGCCCCACTTCTTCTCGGCGCGCGCTTCGAGCAGGGGGATGCCGCTGACGCGGGTGAGCAGCAGGATCACGAACAGGGGGGAGAGCAGCGCGACCCACTGCCATCCGACGAGCACGGGGGCAGCGGTGAGGAAGACGCCCACCCAGATGACGATCTCGCCGAAGTAGTTCGGGTGACGGGACCGCGACCATAGGCCGGTGCGGATGAACTCGTCCCGGTTGCGCGGGTCGGCGCGGAACGCCGACTTCTGGGCGTCGGCGACGATCTCGATCACCATGCCGAGGGCCCAGACGACGATGCCGACGACGGTCAGCCATCCGATCGGCGCGCGGGAGGAGGCGTCCGCACTGATCGCGATCCAGGCGGCGGCCGCGGTCAGCGACACCCACGCACCCTGGATCACCCACACCTGCAGGAACCGCAGCGGCGACCCCTTGATCTGGTCGAAGCGCCCGTCGGATCCGGCCTTGTGCACGCGCACGGCCAGGAACGAGCCGAGGCGCGAGGCCCACAGCATGACCATCGCCGCGAGGATCCAGCTCCGCGCGTCGGGCATCGGCGTCGACAGGACGAGCGCTGCGGAGATCAGGAAGAACGTGAGGCTGCCCGTCAGGTCGAAGAACCGTTCGGTCTGCAGCAGCATCGCGGGGATGAACGCGATGACCTGGATCGCGAAGGCCGCAGCGACGGCGAGGGCGAACAGCGGCACGCCGCCGATGGTCGCACCGCCCTGGCTGCCGGCGATCGCGACGAGCGCGCCGACCACGAGGGCGACGACGATCGTGATGAGAGAGGAGCGCGAGGAGCTCGGACGGGTGGGGGTGGGGGAGGACATGGTGTGCTTTCCGATTCTCAGAGGTACAGGTCTTCGACGGCGACGGCGGCGCGATCCAGCACGACGCTCCGCTTCAGCTTCATGGTGGGGGTGACGAGTCCACGGTCGTCGAGGTCGGCGAAGACCACGCTGAACCGGCGGACCTGCTCGCTGCGCGCGACGAGCGCGTTGGCCTCGTCGACGGACCGCTGCAGGTGAGCGTGCAGCGCCGGGTCGTCCACCGTGCGGATGTCGGTCGGGCTGGTCGTGCTGGTCGAGGGGATGCGGCTGCCCTGCGCTTCGGCCCAGGCGCCGGCCTGCTCCGGATCGAGCACCAGCAGCGCGGAGAGATACGGCTTCCCCTCGCCGACCATGACCGCGTGCGAGACGAGCGGATTCGCCTCGACTGCGCTCTCCCAGCGGGTCGGCACGATGGTCTTGCCGTTCGAGGTGACGATCACGTCTTTGAGCCGTCCGTCGAGGATCAGCCTTCCCTGCTCGTCGAGCCGCCCGAGATCACCGGTGCGGAAGAAGCCGTCGATGAACGCACCGTCGTCGTGCGCGGGGTCCCGGTAGCCGTCGAAGACGCCGATGCCGCGGGCGAGCACTTCGCCCTCGTCACTGATGCGGACCGTGAGCCCTGGCAGCGGTGCGCCGACAGTTCCCGAGGCGATGCGCCCTGGCAGGTTGCCGGTGAGCGGTGCGGTCGTCTCGGTCAGTCCGTAGCCCTCGATGACGGGAACCCCGATGCCGCGGAAGAACAGCGAGAGGTCGGCGTCGAGGGCGGCGCCGCCCGACAGGATGTAGCCGACCCGCCCGCCCATCACCGTGCGAAGGCGGCCGTAGAACAGTGCATCGAAGAGGCGGTGGCGCAGGCGCAGGCCGACGGTGCGTGCGGCGCCACGACCGGCATCGACTCGCTCGGCGCTGCGGCCCCACGCGATGGCCGTCGCCTCGGCATGCGCCCAGATCTTCGTGAGTCCCTTGTCGGCGGCCTTGCCCGCGGCGGCCGCCTGGATCTTCTGCAGCACCCGTGGCACGACCACCAGGAACGTCGGTCGGAGGGTGTCGAGCGTGGCGACGACGGTCGAAGGGTCGGACAGGTGCGCGATGCGCATGCCGCTGGCAAGGCAGATCAGCTGCAGGCCGCGCGCGAGCACGTGAGCGAGCGGGAGGAAGATGACCGTGTTGCCGGACTCGTTCACGATCTCGCGGTAGGCCGCGGCGATGTTCAGCACCTGACCGAGGAAGTTGCGATGCGTGAGCACGACGCCCTTGGGCTCGCCCGTCGTTCCCGAGGTGTAGACGATCGTCGCGGGGTCATCCTGCGTTGCTGCCGTCCTGCGGGCCTCGAGCTCCTCGTCGGTCACGTCGATGCCGCGGGCGGCCAGGTCGAGGAGGGTCCACGGCGAGGTCTCGGCGCTCATCACCCACGCCCCGAGGGTGACTCCGCCGGCGTGCGAGAGCGCCGACTCGAGCAGCGCCGCATGTTCGGTCGTACCGCCGATGGCCAGGCGCACACCGGCATCCGCGACGATCGCGTCCACCTGTGACCCCGACGAGGTCTCGTAGATCGGCACGACGACAGCACCGGCGTACCAGGCCGCGAGGTCGGCGACGGCCCATTCGTAGCGGGTGGGCGCCATGATCGCGATGGGGTCGCCGATTCGGATGCCCTGGGCGATGAACCCCTTCGCCAGAGCGCGCACCTCGTCCTCGAACGCGCGGGTGGTGACCGGCCGCCAGGAGCCCGTCGACGCGTCCTCGACCTCGAACGCCACATGGTCCGGTGCGGCGGCGGCCCGCGTAGCCAGCAGGTCGGTGACGTTGCGGTGGCCGTCGAGGGCGGCGAGCGGTGGTGTCGACGATTCGATCATCGGGGCTTCTCTCGGTCGTGCGGACGGCGCGGAGGGCGCACGAAATCGCCCTTCCTGTCTCTGTTCGGAACCGATGACGATTCGGATGGGATGCTTTTTCGCGGCCGTCCAGGCATCGAGAACGGGAAAGCGATCTGCCAGTATGGCGTCATGTCCGGCACGCAGAAGGTCGCCCCCGCGCTCGTCGTGATCGGTGTGACCGCCGCAGTGCTCGTCGGGTGCACCTCGCCGGTGGCAGTCCAGACGCCCAAGGCATCCGCTCCCGCGGTCGACCTCCGGACGGCGGCCGAGGCTGCCTCGACGCCGAAACCGACGGAACCGGAAAGATGCTCCGGCATGTCAGAGGTCTACAGCGACGGCGACGGTCTGTATTGGGAGCGCCACGGAACGCTCCGTGATCTCGGCGCGCGCGAGTTCGCGCGGGGCGAGGTGACAGTCGATGAGGACGGCACCCCGGTGACGTATATCGTCGAGCCCGGCGACGTCGAAGCCGTGGTCGCTGAACGGCTCTGCGCGTACCCGAACCTCGGCTCGATGAACCACCGGCGGGATATCCACCCTGGGCAGGTGCTCTGGCTCACGCCCGACCCCGATCTTCCCTGGGTGCCGTACTACAGCCCTCATGACGCCCCCGGTGGGTTTCAGCAGATTCCATATCAGCAGGCCATCGAGTCCGCGGGCGCGGCGGTCGATGCCGGTGACGTGGACACCGTGCGGGCGATCTGGAACGGCACGCTCAAGGGCATGTTCGCGACCCAGGAGACCATCGACGCCGTTCAGAAGGTGGTCGATTCCGGCGACCTCGAAGCGCTCCGCCAGCTCTTCTCCTGACGCCGCTCGGTCACGGACCCTTCGGCGGGGAGAGCTCGGTAAGCCACACGTGGTGTCACTTCTAGAGCTATTCCGGACTACTGAGCGGCTCTTGCCCTGTTGTTCGGACTGAAGTTCACGCGGTTCTCTGCGATCTGCTCGGAAGGGAGTTCCACAGCTACTCCGGACAAACGGCGCAGATAAATTCCAGCTCAACCAAGATTTCGATTCGAGATGACTGGACTTGTGAGTCGCGCATGAGCATCGCTTACCCTGCCGTCGTCGCCGATTGAACTTGCCGTCCTGCCAACGCCTCGGTCCGGGGATTGGACCACGGTGAGGATGAGGCGAGCTTAGGTCTGTCTTCAATCGTTGGTTCGAAGCGGCTCGGCACTCGATACTCGCTCTGCGAGCGTGACATGCAGGAACTGCAGCTCCGCGACCTCGTCCGGCATCATGGCGATGAGGTCAATTGGTGGGGTGCTGAGCTCCCAGTAGTCGGCCGCGACAAGACGCCGGAGGGCTCCAGCGTCGGTGTAAATGATGAGGACATCTATGTCCCGCGGGTCTTCAACACGGAGGGCTGATCCAAACAGCCACAACTCCAGACCACCGATGCTCGTCGCGGCGTCGTGGAGGCGCAGCAGTGCGTCCCACCGCGCGAGATGAGGGTTCAAAGCCTCGCTATGCGGGCGAAGAAGTCGTTGAGGAGGTACACCTCAACTCCGACTTCCTCGCTGGCCTCCTGGACCCTAGTGCTCAGCCCTCGACAATTGGGATTGGTGATCACGAAGGCGTCAGGCGTCAATCCAGGGTGTTGAGCGAGAAGGTCACGGAGCTCGCTCACCGGGAACTCGTACCGGTCATGGGTGATGATCTCGAGATCTAGGCCGTCCGTTCGTGCGATACGCCACGATTGTGTCCCGATGCGTACGACGTGGGTGACGCGGCGTGCTTGGAGCAGGCGTGACTTGAGGTAGATCTCATCCTGGTGGAGGAATGCACCGATCTCGCCAGTCGACCCCAGGGCCTGCTTCACGTGCCCGAACGGCGCGACCAGGACACCGGCGCTGGTGGCGGCTTCGACGACTCCGATCCCGACGGCGCGTCGAATCATGACGATGGCCTGACATGCCGGATGCGCGGCAGTGACCCGTTCGAGGTCTGCAACTTCAAACGGGACACCGGAGGCTTCACCGACATAGATGAGCACGTCACCGTGGATGGCCGTTCCTTCGATGTGCACACCCCCGGATCCGACTTCATGCGCGTAGTAGCCGGATTCCGCGAGCTTGTCGATCACCCACGATGCCATCGTCATGATTGCTCCTCGAAGACGTCCCGAATGTGTTCCGGGAATCGAACGGTCTGGGCTGCCCAATTGCCGGCCAGGTGGCGGTCTCGGAGTTGTGCCTCGTGAATCTCGAACTCCGCCACCACTGCGAGCTCGGCGTCGGTTAGTAAGTGTCTGTTCGCGTGGAAGATTCTCAGAATCGTGGCGTTGTTCGGGATGATGGTGGTTCTCACGAGGTCTGACCAGCGGTCGGCGCGGTCGATGTCCCGGATATCGTCGTTAGGTCCGTACAGCTCAAATACTCGCTTGTTGCTGGCGAACAAGGGGCGTACCTGGGCGAGTGCTTCCTCCCGTCGCAGGAACACGGGACTTCCAAATGCTGTCTCGCGAGCATCCTGGCTTCGCTTCTTCCACGCGCGCAACATGGTGACGTCGTACAGTTTCGGCGACTTGTCGATCTTGGTATGACACGTCGGGCAAAGGAGAAGGAGGTTGTCCGCCTCTGCTCGCTCCAGGTCGCTGAGCCTTCCCCCGTCATCCGCGCCTCGCGGGCCGTCCGGGCTGGCGGCGATGATGTGTGCCCGCTCAGCGATGGGCACGTCGCTGAGCGCGTGGAGGTCGTTAGCGCACTCTGGGTTCTGGCAGTACCCCGCAGATTCGGACCAGAGGTAGTCCTGGACGGCTTTTGATGGGTTCTTTCTCGGCACGATGTGGATCCCTCGAATCAGTGACGCTGGATAGCCATCCGCGTCGTGATGATTCTTTCGCTGACTGATGGATGACAGTGGATGCGCATCCCCGCCGGACCGTATCATGGCTGAGGTTATGGATGGTCGCCGGACTCCCATGCAGCTTCAATCGCCTTCGCCTGCTTATTCGCGTCCGTCAGCCACTCATCATCCCATTCGCCGGCCACGACATAGTCTGACGCTCGCTGCAGCACCATCTTGAGGTAGTCCCAGCGGGCGGGCCCGTTGTTCTCCTGCTGATCTTCGGCGAACCCGATTTGGATGATGTCGTAGGCGTTCTGGATGTCGATGAAGAAGTACATCGCGGCTTCGCGATTCGGCAGCATGAGCCCGAGGTCCGCTGCCGCCATGTAGTCCTCTTGCCGCACCTGATTCGGGCCCTCCTTCCCCATCTGGGCGCGTACTTTGCGCAGAGCGACCAGCATCTCGCGACCGGCTTGCTCGGCTCGAATGTGGTGTTCGTCACGCAGTCGCCGATCCTCTGCAGCTGCAACCAGGTCGTCCTCGCGTTGCTGCGCTTTCGCTGCGAGGTCGTCCTCGCGCTTCGTCGCCGCGGCTCGGAGAGAGTCGTCCCGCTCTTGGTCAGCTTGTCTACGCTCCTCTTCGCGAGCCGCTGCAGCTTGCGCGCGGGCGTCCTCAAGCTTCCGATCCTCGAGATCTTTTGCATCCTGCTGCCGCTTTGCCTCGAGATCTTTGGAGTCTTGCCGCTTCGCATCCTGGTGTTTCGCAATCGCGTTGACGACGAGAGCTAGGAGGCCAAAGACTCCAGTGATTACCGCTGCTACGCCGGCGCCTTGCAAGACGGACCAAACGGTGACAGCGGATTCATTTGTCTCGGTCGCAGCAGACAGCATGAGAGCCAAAACGATGTTCATATTCGAACGTTAGCGGGTGGAGGCAGTGGCGGATGCGTGAAGCGCGTTGTCCGTCGATGGGGCTGCTGCGGCCCTCCCCGAATCGGGCCGTCGGCCTCCGCCGCGCGGGTACGCGCGTCGCGGCTCTGCCACCCTGGAATCGTGCTCCTGATGTAACTCCTACATCGCCGTACTGTGCGTCCACGCTGACTAGAGCCCGGTCCCGCGCCCAGCGTTCTGTCGAACGTTGTCCGACGCGCGCCGCGTTGGACTTCGACGCGGACGCTCTTCTGGAGGTTGCGACGTTGTCACTGCCGCGCCACGCGCGCCACGGAGACATACCTGCGGGATCTGGGTATAGGCCGTAGCGGGTGGTGGATGCGCCAGCCTTGAAGGAGTTCGCGGCGCGAGTAGCGTCGGGAAGGCTGTCGAACTCTCCCCTGCCCACGCGACCATCTGGTCGTTCGATCCGTACAGCCACCACGACGGGCGGTCGCCGGTGTCGTTTGTCACCAGAAAACGCGAGTAGTTCCCCAACCAATCGATGATTCCCGCGAGCGAGTCCTTCCGTCGCGGTGGGACGTGAACCTCCGAATCCGCTTAGATGGTTCCCAAACTGGAATATCGCGGCGCATCCTTGCGCTACAGTGTAACGAAGTCGGTGACATCATGGAGGTTCGATATGAGGACCGGAAGCTAGAGAAGCTGTGTACGGACGAACGCGAGATGAAGCGTCGACGCGCAGACATCGCCCCGCGGCTTCGTCTGCGGATCAAGGCGCTGGAGGTCGCGAACAGCATCGGAGACCTGGCTACGGTCGATCCGCTCGGCGGCTGGCACGTCTTGACTGCTGATCTCGATGGTGCATGGGCGGGCAAGCTCAGCGCGAATTACCGCCTCCTGGTCGCGCCGGTCGGGGAGAGCGACGCAGAAGAAGCCGTCATCGTCACAGTCATCGACATCATCGACTATCACTGAAAGGGGAGCACGATGTCCACGCACACCAACTACGCTGTTGCTCCCGGTGAGTACCTCGCCGAGTGGCTCGACGACTCAGGCACTACCCAGCAGCAGGCGGCGAGTCGCATCGGGGCGAGCCGCAAGCAGATCAATGAGATCGTGAACGGACGGGCGCCCATCACTGCGGAAACGGCATTCAAGCTACAGCGCCTTACACGCATCGAGGCTGACACGTGGCTGCGACTCGAGCTGCAGTACCGCACCGATCTCGCACGCCTGCACGACGAACAAGAACTCGCTCAGCACGTATCGAAGATTCCCGCAGCGACGGCGTCGTACCTTCGCTCGCTGGGCGCCACGACCGCGTCTGCGCGGGCCCCAGGGAAGCTCGTCTCCGACTTCCTCGCATTCCATTCCTTCGGGACATGGCAAGCATTCGAGGAGAGCGTTCAGCGTTCCCACGACGGTGAGTACGCTCTCGCGGCACTCACAGAGAACAAGGCCGCCTTCGACCTGGTCGCCTGTTCGACGTGGTTGCGCGCCGGCGAGCTGTCCGAAGCGTTCGAACGGGGGCAGCGGTACTCCTTCGACGAGGAGGCGCTCCGGGCACTTATCCCGCACCTGCGGGAACGAGCTGCGTATCCCGACGATGCCATGCTCCATGATCTTGCTGAGCTCCTGTCATCGGTGGGCGTAGTGTTCGCCATGGTCGAGCCGCCCAAGAGCTTCCCGTTGTACGGGATGACACGGTGGATCAACAATCGCGTTCCGATGATTCAACAGTCCGGCCGTCGAGCGAAGGATGGCTTCATCATCTGGACGTTCTTCCATGAAATCGGCCACGTCCTGAACGATCCGCGCGGCGAGATGCACTACGAGCTCTCCTCGAAGAAGGTTCGCTCCACGAAAGCGGAGAAGGCCGCCAACGCGTTTGCGTTCGAGTCGTTGTTCGGTGAGGACGGATTGGAGCCGTTCGATGGCTTGACGAGCGACCGCGCGATTCAGCGCGCCGCGCGTGAGGTGGGGGTGTCCCCGGGGGTTGCAGTGCAGCAACTGCATCGGTACCGGAAGCTCCCGTACAACTATGGCAATCAGCTGTTCGTCGATGTCGAATGGGGGAAGGCGTAACCTCGCGCTCTGCGACAAGCCTCAGGGCGCGTTGCAAGGCAAGCCCAAATTACTGTGCGAAGCCACCATCCATTCTTCGAGGATCACATGACCCTCGAGACCATCAGCAAAGCGGCTACCGTAGGTGGCAGGCTCATGCTGTACTGCGGTGCGGGCGTAACTATCGACCGCACCGGACACAGCTGGGGCTCGCTCATCCTGTCGCTGCTACCGGAGCGGAAGCACAAGACTCGTCCCGATATGCCGACACGGTCGCAGGTCGGCGGCTTGAACGGTCGCGCTCCGGAATCGCTCGCCTCCAGCGTCGTCTACCTTCTGCGCGCGAACTCGGGTGGCGGGGAAAAACTGCGTCGCACACTACGCGAGCGCCTTCGCGCGTCTCTTTACCAGGAGGAAGGTCGCTGGCAAAACGGCCGGATCGTAGAGGAGATCGTTCTTCTCGCAGCATTGCGGTCTGCCCGTGGAGACGAGACGACGATTCTCACCACGAACTACGACACCTACCTGGAGCAGACCCTGGACAAGGTTCGCCAGAACCTCCCGGATTCAATGCCTGCTCCGGGGCTGCGCGTCTTTCGGGCGGGCGTTGAGACGCCGTTGCGCGTCGTGGAGCCCCACCTGATTGATCCGACAGACCCGGGCGCGTTCGTCGACATCGTCTACCTGCACGGCCGGCTCCCGAGAGCCAAGAAGGGGACCGTTCACTGGCCCCTGGTCCTCGACGAGAACAGCTATGCAGCGACTGCGAAGCCGGTGGAGAAGACTATCGCTGACGCACTCGAGGGCGCGTCGCTCGCTCTGATGCTCGGCACCAGCCTCAGTGATACCCCGCTGGTGCGGGCGCTCAGCACGACTCCTCGCGACGGCTGCGAACGCCTGGCGGTGCTTCTTCGCGCCGACTTCGCGCACAACAACGATGCCGATGAGGAACTAGCGCTAAATCTTGCCCGACACCGCGCGGCGGAACTCGGCGTCGGGCTACTATTCCCTGACTTTCCCGGACAGGTCGCGCAGCTGCTTCGCGAGGTGGTACTGCGGAGAATCTACGCGGTGGCGCGCCCGGATGTGCCGGAAAGCCTGCCCTATACGGACCGAGTGGATGCGTGGTGGACGGGCTGGTCAGCACGCGCGGGGAAGGACCCTGACCTCATCAAGCGCGTCCGGAAGACCCTCGGGCGGATGTACAAGCTGATGGAAATCGCTCCGCCCGCCTCGCCGCTCGATGTCGAACCCGAACGGTTTCAAGTGGAGCTCTGGGTGCGTGAGGCGCCGGTCGCTCAGCACCGTAGTTTGCGGCGGTGGGCGCGCGCAGGAGACCGCCAGGTGGATGGGCTCGGGGGAAAGGTTGCTGATTTGGAGGTGGGCAGCTACCTTGCTCCGGTCCGTGCATTCGTCGACGGCAGACCGCGCCTGCTCAGCGTCGAGGATCTGGACGGCGGACGCCATGACCTCACGCAGTACACGTGGAAGGCTTTTCTCTGCGTACCAATTCGCACCTATGGCGCCATGGTTGGGGTGATGTGCCTGGCGAGCACGCGGTCCGTTCAAGACAGCGCGATGAACCGGGACTCGAAGACGACAGCCGACCTGGTGTCGCGTCTACGGCTCGACGGATCAAATCTTCTCGCCGTGGACTAACGTCCGGTCATCAGAACGCGGAGCGGTGCGCCGCAGCAAAAAGAGCGCGCTGGTCACGCGCTTCGCGCTCGCGGTTTCCGCGATTCGCTTCCTGCACCAGTCGGGTGCGTGCGTTTCCAGCGTCGTTCTGGCGGGTGTTCCCAGTCTCGCTGCGCATCGTGTTGCGGTTCACGTTGCCTCCATTACTAGCGTAACTGTTCGCGACAGTCTTGTCGCCACGAACGTTCGCGTCAAGCCGACGAGTATTGTCGTGTCCGTCGGTGCAACAAAGAACTGCCGTGTTCCCATCCCTGCGCGGTAGTTTTCGGACGCAGAGCTGAAACGCATGCGAGGTTGACACCGCGGTGCTGTTTCCGCGCCTCTTGATTCTCACCGGTTCCCCGGCCGTTGATGCCACGGGCACTCCACGCACCCGCCCGACAGTCGCCGGTTCGGGATGCTCTGCTCGGTCTCGTGGCCGTCCTTGCACCTCCAGTGGTGCCTGTCGTTTGACCCGCGCATCACCTCGTTCGGGTACTTGCGGTTCCGCCAGGGGTGCCAGTCGCCGATGAGAGTCGGGTCTGTGGTGGCGAAGTCGTTGAACCCGGCGAGGATGAGGCGGCCGGCGCAGTGGAGGGGCTGACGGGAATCGAACCCGCGCTGTCTGCTTGGGAAGCAGAAGTTCTACCATTGAACTACAGCCCCGTACCCGCATCCGAGGAGCGGGCGAACGCCAGCCTACCCGTCCGGTGCCCTTTGGCCAAAGCAGGCACGGCGTCGGAAGCCCCTGGCAACTAGGCTGGTGCCGTGCTTCTCAGCGACCGCGACATCAAGGCAGAACTCGCATCCGGCCGCATCGGCCTCGACCCGCGTGAAGACGGGATGATCCAGCCGTCGAGCATCGACGTGCGTCTGGACCGGTACTTCCGCCTGTTCGACAACCACAAGTATCCGTTCATCGATCCGTCGGTCGACCAGCCGGAGCTCACGCGCCTGATCGAGGTCGACCCCGACGAGCCGTTCATCCTGCACCCCGGCGAGTTCGCGCTCGGGGCGACGTTCGAGCAGGTCACGCTGCCCGACGACATCGCGGCACGTCTCGAGGGCAAGTCGTCGCTCGGACGCCTCGGACTCATCACGCACTCGACCGCGGGTTTCATCGATCCCGGCTTCACAGGGCACGTCACGCTCGAACTCGCGAACGTCGCGACCCTGCCGATCAAGCTGTGGCCGGGCATGAAGATCGGTCAGCTGTGCTTCTTCCGGCTCACCTCTCCCGCCGAGAACCCCTACGGATCCGGCCCCTACGGCAACCGCTACCAGGGTCAGCGCGGACCGACGGCCTCCCGGTCGTTCCAGAACTTCCATCGGACGGATGTCGGCACCACCGACGTCGGAGCAGTCGGAGGCTGAGATGACCGACGCGAGCGGTACCCAGCCGGAAGAGCCCGTCATCCCGGAGCAGGCATCCTCCCTGGAGGAGCCGCGCTCGTCGGAAGGGCTCGAGCTTCCGGACGAGTCGCTGATCCCGCCCGCCGACGTCGTGATCCCGCCGCCTCCGCCCGAGATCCCGATCCCGGACGGGCTGCTGACCCCGCCGCCGTCTGATCTCCCGTCCGCCGACGCGGTGATCCCGCCGCCTCCGCCCGCGACGCGGCGCGCCGACCGTGCCCGTCCGACTCCCGCCATCCTCGAGGGGGAGCCGCCCGCCGCGGTGGCCGATGACTGGGCGCTGCCGTCCGTCGCACCCGAGGTGCCGACGTCGGGTGGCTACCGCGTGCTCACCATCGTGATCTTCGCGTTCCTGTTCCTGCTCCTCGTCGCCGCGATCGTCGTGGGCGTGTACCTGCTGAACACCACCAGCTTCCCGTTCGCGGGCGCCGACGTCGCAGCGTCGTCGATTTCAGGCGTTCCGCTCCTGTGACCTGCTGAGCTCAGGAGCGTTTCCGGGCCGTCCTGCGTCGAAGTGCTGCCGAGGCGACGGCGACGATCGTGCCGACGGCCACCCCGATCACGGTCTCGATCGCGCGGTCCTGCAGCAGCATGTCGACGGGCGTGGGTGCGGCCAGGTGCACCATGAGCAGGGCAAGCGGGGTGATGAAGATCATCGCGATGCCGTAGTTGCGGCCGACGAACAGCTCGGCGGCGGCCTGCAGCACGACCACGAGGGCGATCACGGCGAGTGGGGGCAGGTCGATGGCGAGGATGCCGGCGGCGACGAGCACTCCGAGCAACGTGCCGACAAGGCGCTGGATGCCGCGGATCACGCGGGCGTTGAGCTGAGGTCCGCTCACGGCGGCCACCGCGCCGACCGCCGCCCAGTACCAGTGCGAGTCCATGATCAGCAGCCCGGCGAAGCCCGCGCCCAGGATCGCGACTCCGACCGACGCGGCCATCTCGCCCGCGATCGGGCCGACGGGCTGCAGGGTCTTCGGCGGCACGTCGTCGGTGCTGCGGGTGAGGATGCCGATGAGGGCGGTGATGGCCAGGCCGAACAGCACGCTCGGTCCACCGACCAGCAGCACGTCCCCGAAGGAGGCGGCGGTGGCGGGGATCGTCGCGCAGGCTCCGACCGCGAACACCGGGAACAGCGGCCCCGGCGGGTGCCACCGCATCGTGTAGGCGAGCAGGGTGACGGCCGACGCGATGACCGCGACCACGAGGATGCTGGCCGGGGCCGGGGCGGCGAGGACCGACAGTGCCGTGCCGACGAGCATCGAGGCGAGGATCACGCCACCGGCGCTCGCCTGCATGCGGATGCGGTCGCGGAACACGTCGTGCCGCCCGTAGAGGGCGGCGAAGGCGCCGAAGCTGGCGTAGATGCTGAGGTCGAGGCGTCCCAGTGCCCAGAGCACGAGTAGGGGGACGGCCACGCTGACCGCGGCGCGCAACGCCACCCGGTGGTCGCCGCGGTGCGGCTCGACGCGCAGAACGCCGGTCCACACCCTTCCCCGCGAATCCGCCACTGATCCAGCCTACGTCCGACTCCCGACCGCCTCCGTCGTCGGGTCAGACTGCCGAGGCGCGTAGGAGCAGCCGGGTCTTCTCCAGGATGTGGTTCAGTGCTCGTGTGGCGGCGAGCGCGTCGTCGTGATCGACCTCGTCCCAGATGGGGCCGGCGACGCGCGCGATCTCACGGCTGATCGCGGCCACCAGTGTCGTGCCCGTGGGGCTGAGGTGAGAACCCTCGACGAGTCCCCGCTCCTGGAGGGCGCGGAGGAAGAGCGCGGAGTCGGGGTCGTGTAGACGGTCAGCGACGAACCTGTCCACGCTGCCCTCTCCCTCGAACTGGGAGACGAGGCGCAGCGTCACCCATTCCCGTTCCGACAGGGCATGGGGGGAGAGCAGGGTGAGCAGGAGGGCGTTCAGCGCCTTCTCCGTCTGGCCGATGAGCTGCGGGCCGAAAGGGATCATGAGGGCTCCATATCGTTGGTGCGGCCAACGGTAGCACATCATTGGTGATGCCAACGAGTAGCATCGGTTCATGGATCGACTCGAACACAGGGCGACGTGGTGGGTCAGTCGGGCGCACCTGCGCTCCCACGCGCTTCTGCAGGAACTCTTTGCCGACGTGGGCGCTCGCGCGTACCACTACCGGTTGCTTGCGGCAGTGGAAGAGGCGGGCCCGATCAGTCAGGCCGACCTCGGACGCGCGACCGAACTCGACCGCAGCGACGTCTCGGTGGCACTGGTCGTGCTGGAAGAGGGCGGGTTCGTCGCGCGTGCCCCTCATCCGTCCGACCGCCGTCGGAACCTCGTCAGCCTCACCGCAGCAGGCCGCGCCGAGCTCGCCCGGCTCGATGCGGTGGTCGATCAGGCCCAGGAGCAGTTCCTGGCGCCGCTGACCGCCGACGAGCGTGCCGTGTTCCTCGACCTCACCCGCCGGGTCGCTGTCGCGACCGATTGATCGCCCTCCGGCGGGTCACTCGTCTTCCGCCTCGTCGCGGTGGGGCCGCTCGTCGTTCAGCACCTCGAACAGGCTGGAGAACCCCTGGTCGCCGTGGCCGTCGGAGATCCGGCGATCCATCAGCCGCCTGATCTCCCGCATGCGCACCGTGTCCATGCCGAGCGCTTCGCGATGGCTGACGAGGTCGTCCATGAGTGCTCTCTGCACGTGCAACGAACCCAGGTCGGGCCCGTACTCTCCTACGGCCACGGCCTCGCCGAAGCTCTTCACCAGCGGCACATATCCCTCGACGGTCCCCGCGACGCGCTCCGCGAACCCCACGACATCGGCCCCCTCGGCGGTGATCAGTGCGAACGTATGCAGCAGTCCGATCAGGAACTCGTAGCCGACCGCCACCTGAGCGAGGAACTCGACGGCCGCGTGGCCCGCATCCTCTCCGTGGTATCCGACGGTGCCGAGGTCCTCCAGCGCCCCGCGGTGCGTGTCGAAGCCGACGCGATCTCCGCTGAAGGAGAGGAGCACCTCGGGTGACCCCACGGCGGCGGGGTCGCCCATGATCCCGCCGTCGACATATCGCGCGCCGTGCGTCTGCGCCCACTCCCCGGCGGCTCTGGCCTGGGCAGGAGAGCCACTGGTGACGTTCACGATCACCTTTCCTCGTGCCGCCCCGGCGATCGTCTCGAAGACCGCCTCCACGGCGGTGCCGTCGAGCAGGCACACGATCACGAGCGGGCTCGCGGCCACCGCATCGGCGGCCGTCCGGGCGACATCGGCACCGAGCGCAGCCAACGGTGCCGCTCTGCTCCCGGTGCGGTTCCACACGGTGGTCGGGTGGCCGCGTCCGACGAGCGTCCTCGCTATGGCTGTTCCCATCTTGCCGAGGCCGATGACGGTGACGGGCGTCCTCGGGTTCTCATCCACGTTCATCCTTCATGTCCCTCTCGTTCAGTCGGTGGCGGGTTCGGTGGCGGGAGTGGGAGCGAGGGGTGGGTCGTCGTCCGTCGAGGAGAGGCCGATGCCCCAGCTCGCGCCGCGGGCGACGAAGACTCCGAGCGCCGTGACGGCCGCGAACGCGAGCATGAGCAGTCGGGCGGCATCGACGACGTCGGGCATGGCGAGGTTCACGAGCACGCCGGCCATCGCCGAGCTGAACGCACTCGCGATGATGAAGACGGTGTTGACGGCCGCGGCGGCCTTGGCGCCCTCCTCTTCGCCCGAGGTGCTGCTGAGCGCCGCCACGGTCAGGTGGGGGAAGCCGATGCCGATGCCGGCTCCGGCGAGGAACAGTGCGATGAACCACAGGGCGATGACGAGGACGGAGGGGCCCTCGTGCTGGAGCAGGCCGTAGGCGGTCAGCCCGGCGGCGACCACGAGTGGACCGAGGGTGATGAGCGTGCGCCGGGACCGGATGCCCATCGCGTTCGCGCTGAACACCTGTGTCACCGACCATCCGAGGGACAAGGCTGCGCCGAGGAGCCCGGCGACGAACGGGGCGAGCCCGCCGATCTCCTGCCCGAACAGCGGGATGAATGCCTCGGTGCCGATCGCGAAGGCCAGCACGGCGACCGTGACGTAGACCCACCCGAGCGATGATCCGTGCGCGAAGGTGACGCGCGGCAGGATGCCGGTGCGACCGCGACGCTCGTGGCGCAGGAACCAGGCACCGAGAACGACACCGACGGTGATGGCGACCCCGGTGCCGAGGCCGCTGGGGACGACGCTCGCGATGCCCACGGCGGCGACCCCGCCGGCCAGCAGCAGGAGCGAGCCCCAGGGGAGTGACTCGCTCGACCGCGTGCGAGCGGTCCGCGGCAGTGCGCGGACCACGACGATGCCGATCAGCGCGGAGACCACGGCCAGTCCCACGAAGGTCACCCGCCAGGCATCGAGCTGCGCGAAGATGCCGCCCACGACGGGGCCGACGATGTTGCCGACGCCCCACATCGCCGAGACGAGCGCCGCGCCCCGCGCCCAGAGCCGCTCGGGGAGTGCGCGCTGGATGAGCGCGTAGCCGAGTCCGGCGAGAAGTCCGCCTCCGAGGCCCTGCACCGCCCGCCCGGCGAGCAATGCCCACATCCACGGACTCGCGGCGCAGAGCAGCGACCCGAGAGCGAACAGGCCGAGGGCGAGCAGGTACGCCCGGACGGCGCCCTGCTGGGTGAGAACACGGCTGACCATCATCGAGCTCACCACGGAGGCCAACAGGAAGGTCATCATCGTCCAGGCGTAGAACTCCGCCCCGCCGATGTCTCCCACGATCGTGGGGAGCAGGCTGGTCGTGAGGTAGACGTTGCTCGCTTCGAGGAGCACACCGCCTGCGAGCACGGCGGCGGTCGGTGCGTAGCGGCGGCCGAGGAGTTCGCGCCAGCTGCCGGCGGGGGCGGTGCGTTGCGGAGTCTGGGTCATCGGGGGTGCCCTTCGTGGCGTCGATGGGGCGGGAGAGCCGCCCGGCGGCGCCGTGTCTCGGCGGCCGTTCGTCACGCTAATACCTCGAGTAAACTCGAGGTCAAGAGGAGGCGATGATGTCTTTGGAGCCCGACGATCTGCTGGCGATCGGCGAAGTCGTGCGACGCTCCGGCGTTCCCGCGACAGCGCTGCACTTCTACGAGCAGCTCGGCCTCATCGCCTCGACACGGACCTCGGGCAACCAGCGCCGCTACCGGCGCCACATGCTGCGTCGGATCTCCCTGATCGTCGTCGCCAAGCGGCTGGGCATCCCGCTCACCGATGTGCACGAGGTGTTCCAGAGCCTCCCGGTGGACGAGCCGCCATCGCAGCGGGACTGGCAGCGGGTGGCGAAGCTCTGGCGCGCACAGCTCGACCTCCGGCGCACACAGCTCGAGCATCTGCGCCGCGAGCTCACGGGGTGCATCGGCTGCGGGTGCCTCTCCCTCAAGGCGTGCCGACTGCTCAACCCCGAGGATGCACTCGCAACGGACGGTCCAGGACCGCGCCGCATCTGACGGCGGGCGCAAGCCGTTCGGGCGCCGTCAGTCCTCCGGATCGAGGTCTGTCGGCAGCAGCGGTCGCATGAAGGTGCGTTCGTAGCGCAGCACGCACCCGCTCTCGTCGCGGATACGGTCCGCCTCGATGAACTGCGGATCGACCCCGAAGCCCTTTCGGTACACCTCGTAGTCAGCGAGCGACGGGAAGGTGAACAGTGCCAGGGCCTGATCGCTCGCTCCCTCGGAGGGAAGGAAGTAGCCGTGATGTCTGCCGCCGTGATCATCGACCAGCCGCATCCAGGCGCGCGCGAACTCTTCGAAGGCGTCGATCTTGTCCGGATCGATCGTGTACGTCACGACGCAGGTGATCACGAGGTCAGGTTACCCCGGTCACCGCATGTGCGGAGAGGCCGTCAGCGCGATGGCGGCATCGAGCGTCGCATCCGCCGACAGCACCCTCGTGTGTCCCTGGCCCTCTGTGCGCACCAGACGCGACCGTGCGCCGTGGGCGTCGTGCAGACGGAGCGAATCGTGGTCGGGCATCCTCCGGTCGCCGCGGTCGTGCACCACGAGCAGGGCGGTGTCGGCGGGGAGAGGGCGCTTCACGGCGTCGTATCGTGCGGTGACGGCGGACTGATCCATGTGCAACCTCCTGCGGAATCGCTCCGACAGACGGGCGGTCGTCGCGGCGTCGAGGTGCAGGTCTGTGGCGAACTGTGCGAGGAAGGCGTCGGGGGCGGCGGCGCCGGCGATCACGGCGACGGCCGGAACCGGAACGGTCGAACGGGCTGCGGTCAGTGCCGCCAGCGCCCCGAACGAGTGGCCGACGATCACCACGAACGGCCCGTGCTCGGCCTGCAGCTGCTCGGCCGCGTCGATCCAGTCGCGGATGTCGGTGCTCCGCCCGGACGATGAGCCGTGCGCAGGAGCGTCGAACGCGATCACACGGAACCCCTCGGAGCGCAGTTCCCGCACCAGCGGCGCGAATTGCGAGGCTCGCCCTCGCCAGCCGTGCAGGAGCAGCGCGGTGTGAGGTCCGGTGCCCCATTCGTAGGTGACGACCTCCTGACCGCGTACCGTGAGCCGGCCCCGTCGGGCGTCGGCGTGCGTGGGAGCGTCCGCTTCACTCACCCGCATCCGCGGCGACGTCGTGAAGAACAGTCGATAGGCGATGTCGCCGGCGAGCGTCGGCGAGACAGCGGCGGCGAGCGGGATGCTGCGGGCGAGCAACGCGGGCACGGACGGCATGGAGGCTCCTTCGCCGGAACAATACGAACGATCATACGTATAGTAAGCGAACGATCGTTCGTATACTAGGTGTGTGACCGAGAGCGCTGTTCTGGACGGGCGGAGGGCCCGTGGTGATGCCTCGCGCCGCATCGTGCTGCAGAGCGCGACCGACCTCGCATCGGTCGAAGGGCTCGACGGACTGAGCATCGGGCGGCTGGCTGAGGCCTCGGGGTCGAGCAAGAGCAGCATCGCCACGCTGTTCCAGAGCAAGGAGGGGCTGCAGCTCGCAACCGTCGCCGCCGCCCGCGAGATCTTCACGGCGCGGATCGTCGAGCCCGCGCGAGTCCATCCGCGCGGGCTGCACCGTCTCGCCGCGCTGCTGCACAACTCGCTGTCGTACTCGCGGGACCGGGTGTTCACCGGCGGATGCTTCTTCGCGGCGACGGCCGCCGACGTCGACTCGAAGTCCGGACCGGTGAGCGATGCGGTGCGGTCGGCGCTGGTCGACTGGTACGGCTATGTGGAGGCCCAGCTGCGTCACGCCGTGGATGCCGGAGAGGTCGAGGCCGACCCCGAGGTGCTCGCGTTCGAGCTCGTCGCCCTGAACGAAGAGGCCAACTCGCGCTCCCTGCTGCTCGATGACGCCCGGCCGTACGCGATCGCCGCCGCCGCGATGCGAGCGCGGCTGCGTGCCGCCGGGGCGACCGAGTCGGCCCTGCTGCTGCTCGACCTCTGACTCTCGGGCGCTGAGAACGCGAAACGCCCCACCCGAGTGTCGGGTGAGGCGTCTCGCAGTGTTGCGGGGGTCAGGCGTCGCGCCCGCGGGTGAATCCCGCATCGAAACCGCGCTCGAAGGCGTGCTGAGCGATCCGCTCCGCACGGTGCGGACCGTGTCCACGACCGCGTCCGTGACCGTGCTCGCCGTGACCGTGCTCGCCGTGACCGTGCTCGCGGCTGTGCGCGTGCCCTTGCTCGCATGCGTGTTCGCGGTCGAAATCGTGCTCCCGGTCGTGTTCGAAGCCCCGCTCGACTCCCGCGCCGAAGCCACGACCGAAGCCGCGTCCGAAGGGTCGTCCGAAGCCGTGGCCGAATCCGCGACCGTGGCGGGGTGCGCCGAAGCCGTGACGGCGTCCGCGGGGAAGAGGGGTCTCCTCGTCCCATCCGAACGCGCGGGCGATCTTCTCGAGCGAGGCGAGCGTGGTGGCCATGTCCTCAGGGGAGACGGCTTCCTCCACCTTGGTGCGGATGTCGTCGACGATGACGCCGAGGCGATCCTTCGCGGCGCGACCGTCGTCGGTGAGCGCCCAGCCGTCGCCCTCGGGAGAGACCCAGCCGCGCTCGACGAGCCGATGCAGCTTGTGGCCGTTCAGTGGGCGGTCGGACGGGGCGGTGCCGTCGACGATGTTGAGCATGCGCCAGTCGCGACGACTCGCGTGTTCGCCGTCGAAAGCGGCGGCGAACTCGGCCGCCATCAGGCGGTCGGCGGCCTTCAGCCAGTAACCGAAGGGGCGGGAGGTGTTCTGTGGTTCAGAGATGTTCTGTGATTCAGAGGTGTTCATGAGAAGTCCTTTTGTCGGGGTGACGTAGTTGTCAATGTGCATGTGTATGTCACAGTGCATGTACATGTAGTGTGACATGAGATTCCGATGCATGTCAAGTCGCATGTAAAATCACCTCATGGCCACCGAACCGAACGATCCCGCCGAAGCCATCGCGCAGGCGCTGTCCCGTCTGCGCGGACGGCGTCCCGGTGAGCGCGGCCCGGGGGGAAGAGGCGGTCGCGGTCACGGCAGCCCCCACGCGTGGCAGGACGGCCCGCACGGCGGCCCCGGCGAGGGGCACGGTGGCGACGATCCGCACGACCACTTCGCGCATCACCGGGGTCATCCCGGGATGCCGCCCTGGATGTCCGACCCTTCGGGGCGTCTCGGCGGCCCCGCCCGCATGCGTATGTTGGAGGCGCTCGCCTCCGCCTCCACCCCGCTCAGCGTCAGCGATCTCGGCGCGGCCATCGGGGTCGACCAGCCCCGCGCCTCACGGCTGGTTCAGCAGGGAGTCGAACGCGGATTCGTGCGCCGCGAGGCCGACCCCGACGACGCACGGCGCACCCGCATCGCGCTGACCGACGAAGGACGCCGCCTCGCCCGCGGCATGCGCGGCGAGCGTCGCGAGATGCTGACGACCGCGCTGACCTCGTTCACCGAGGAGGAACGCGTCGAGCTCGCCAGACTGCTCAACAAGCTCGCCGACAACTGGCAGCGCTGAGGGGAGCCTCGAAGCGGCGGCGTTAGCGGCGGAGTTAGCGGCCGAGCTAGCGGCGGAGGCCCGCGACGTCGGCGGCGACGTCGATGACGGAATCCACCGGGATCGCCGTGTCGGCTGATGCCGAGAGCAGCATGCCGGTGGCCACGATCGTCACCGTGCCGCGAGGGGAGAGCAGCTGAACCGAACCCACCTCGCCGAGAGTTTCGCCGTCGCCCAGCAGCAGCACCCGTCCATCGAGAGCTGCAGCGCGCGGATCGTCGATCGCCCCCCCCGGAGCGTGCTCAGCTCGTCCGTGCTCCAGGTCGTCTCATCGATGCCTACCGCGAGGGAGGCGTAGTCCTCGAGAGCGGTGGACGCGGAGGCCACCGCGTCGTTGATCCAGACACAGGTGGTGCCGGAGGCGTCTTCCGAGGAGTCGTCGGGCGAGAAAGCGAAGCCCGCGGTGATCGGCGCTGCGAGCGGCTCGATGTCCGCGCAGGTGATGACGGTGTGCGCCGAGTCCGCAGGCTCAGGCCGACGCGAATCCCACCGACGGCTCGTCGTCTACCGATAGGGACAGCACAGCGGTCTCGACCGCGTCGTGCTGCTCGATCCGCTGCTCCAGGTCTCGCAGCTGCCGCGCCACGTCGTGCTCGCGCGCATCGCCGGCGAGGTCGACCTCCGCCACGATGAAGAGTCGATTCGGACCGACGTACTCGATGTGCAGGTAGGTCACCCGCTCGACCTGCGGCAGGCCCAGCAGGGCGCTCCCCACCCGCGCGCGCAGTTCCGGTGCGGCGGTCGCGCCCACGAGGAAGGCGATGTTCCGCCGGATCAGGATGATCGCCACCACCCCGAGCAGGACGCCGACGAGGATCGAGCCGATGGCATCCCAGGCGGCGACGCCCGTGATCTGGTGGAGGAGGATCGCTCCGCCGGCGAGCACGAGTCCGATGAGTGCGGCGGAGTCCTCGAAGAACACGGCGCGCAGTGTGGTGTCGCTCGTCTCCAGCACGAAGTCCCAGGTCGACGATCCGCGCTCCTTCGCGAGGCGGCGGGATTTCACCATCGCCTGCGTGAACGATGCGCCCTCGAGCACGAACGAGACACCCAGCACGATGTACGCCACGGTCGGGCTCTCGACAGGGCCGGTGTCGGACAGTTCCTGGATGCCGTGCATGATCGACACGATCGAACCGGCGGTGAAGATCCCGAATGCAGCGATCAGCGACCACACGAAGGCGTTGCGACCGTAGCCGAGCGGATGCCGCGCATCCTTGGCCTTCGCCCCGCGGCGGTCGGCGATGAGGAGGAACACCTCGTTCCCCGCGTCCGCCCACGAGTGCGCCGCCTCGGCCACCATCGAAGCCGACGAGGTGATGATCGCGGCGACGGTCTTCGCGATCGCGACGAGGATGTTGGCCAGGAAGGCGAGGATCACAGTCACGCGGTCAGGCTACTCCCGCCCCGTGGCTCACAGTCTCCGCAGGACTCTCTCAGCGTGGAGCCTTGACGGGGAGCAGGAGCAGGAAGCCGGCGATCAGCACGACCACGATGCCCAGGATTCCGTAAGCGGTCTGGCTCGTCAGCACGATCAGCACGGTCCAGGCGCCTGACGCCATCCAGCTCGCCGCGCGCCCGGTCGTGGCGTAGAGACCGAAGATCTCGCCCTCGCGTCCGGCCGGCGTCACTCTGGCGAGGAAGGATCGGGCGGCAGCCTGGGCGGGGCCCACGAAGGCGCACAGGATCAGACCGCCGACCCAGAACACCATCACGCCGGCGTCACGGAGGAAGAACACGGCGAGACCGGCGACGATCATCGACCCGATCGAGGCGAGGATGATCCGCTTCGGTCCGAGCCGGTCGTCCAGCCGGCCGGCGGCGATGGTCGAGATGCCGGCGATCAGGTTCGCGGCGATGCCGAAGATGATGATGTCCTGCGCGCCGAACTTGAACACCGCGGTGCCGATGATGGCGCCGAACGCGAAGACGCCTCCCAGCCCGTCACGGAAGACCGCGCTCGCCAGCAGGTACCAGAAGGTGGGCCGCGTCTCCTCGTTGCGGTAGAGACCTGCGACGTCCTTCACCAGCAGCGGATACGAGGCGAAGAAGCCGACCTTGCGCTCCGGACGGCCGAGTGACGGCTCCGGCACGTTCAGGAAGATCGGGATGCTGAAGATGATCGCCCAGACGGCGCATCCGACGGCGATCAGCCGGTAGGCCAGCCCGTTGTCGGTCGACATGCCGAACCAGTCGAAGGTGTCGAGCACGACCACGATCATGAGCGCGATGATGCCGCCGAGGTAGCCGAAGCCCCAGCCGAGGCCGGAGATGCGACCGACGTTCTTCGGGTTCGCGATGCCGATGAGCATCGCGTTGGAGTTCACCGCCGCGATCTCCTGGAACACCGTCGCGGCCGAGATCAGGGCGACGCCCAGCCAGAACAGGCTCGGCATCGGCTCGACGAACCAGAGGCCGAGCATGCACAGGATCAGCGCGCCGGTGCCGATCCCGAGCCAGAGCTTCTGACGCCCCGCCGCATCCGCGCGTTGGCCGAGGACGGGCGCGAGCAGCAGGATGCCGAAGGCCGCGATCGTCGAGCCCAGACCGAGACCGGACGCGAGGTCCGCCTCCGCGGCGAGCCGGACCGGATCGTCCACGTCGAGCGACGCGACCTCGGGCGGGAGGAAGCCCTCGCCCACGAGATAGAGCGCCGTGAACACGAACGTGAGGATGACGGTGTTGAACGGCTGCGTCGCCCAGTCCCACAGCGCCCACGAGTAGACCTGCTTCTTCGGGGCGGGCGTCTCGCCGCGCAGGTCCAGGCCGACGACGGCCACGGCGCCGCTGTTCGCAGTCGCCACGGGCTCGGGCACGGCGCTGTGCCCCTCGGTTTCGCTCATTCTCGAAGTCTGGCGGTGCCGGGTGAACGCCTGGTGACGGCGCGCCGCGCGGTGCGGCGCGGAAACGTGGTGGTGGGGCTCGTCAGAGGGCGGGCCCGCGGCGGATGCGGACCGGACCACGGGCCTCGTCGATCCGGACGGCCTCCCCCTTCTGCGTCACGACGATCTCTCCGCTCTCCGCCAGGGCCGCGGCCACGCGTCGGACGTCGGGCATCCGTGAACGCCAGGACTCCCCGCCGATGGCGCGGGCCACGTCGCTCGGACAGATCGATGACTCCGAGCGCTTGCGGGTGAGGGTTCGGATGGTGGCGGCGATCCGATCGTCCGCGGCTTCCGGCTCTGGGTCCTCCCACCATGGGGCTCCGCGCTCGCCGAGTGCGGTCTTGGCGTCGTGCACCCGGCGACGGGCATCGTCGTCCGAGGTCTTCACCGCTCGCCGCGCGGCCATGAGCTCATCCACCAGTTCCTGTCGCAGCGTGTCGGGGATCGACGGATCGCTCGCACGCCAGCGTCGCCCGTTCACGACGATGTGGTGCCCGTCCGCCGTGCGCTCGGGACCGGACTCCGTCGCGGAAGACTCCTCGCTGCTCATGCGGGCAGCCTGCCCCTGTCGGGCCGCGTCCTCCATCCCCTTGACGCAGGGGCCGCGCCTCAGTCCGTCCGCAGTGGACGCAGCGTGCGGGCGTAGTCCTCCTTCAGCACGGCGAGGTGCAGCCAGGCCTCGATGCGCGTCACTCCGGGCAGCGCACGCAGGCGTTCCAGGCTGGCGTAGAGCGCGCCGGCCGAAGGCTCGACCAGAGTGGCGACCGCGTCGAAGCGGCCGAGCGTGCGCGCGGCGAAGTCCACCCCACGGCCGCGACGCAGCTCGTCGATCACGGCGTCGTCGTCGTCTCCGAGGGTCATGCCCACCCCCATCGACAACTGCCGGTGCGCGAGTCCGCGCGCCTCGACCGCACTGATCTTGATCACGCCGGCATCGATCAGCCGCTGCACCCTGGTCGCGACGGCCGAGGGGGAGAGGCGCACCTCTTCGCCGAGCGCGCGGAAGCTCTTGCGCCCGTCGGCCTGCAGCTGCTCGATCAGCGCCTCGTCGATCGCGTCGAGGGTGACGCCGCCGTGATACTCCGACACGAAGAAGCCCTTGATCACGGTCGAATAGATGATCGTGCTGATGTCGAGCACCCCGTCGATCGCTCGGATCAGGGCCAGCAGGTCGTGCAGCTCCGACATCGACCCCACGCGCACTTCGGTGACCACGTCGTGCGCGCCGCCGACCGCCGACACCAGCACGGTCTCGCTCATGTCGCGCAGGTGCTCCGCCACGAGCTCGACCGATCCATCGGTGCGGATCGAGACGTGGGCGAGGACGTGCTGGCCGAGGAACACGGGGTCGACAGCGGCGACGACACGCACGGTGCGGTCGGCGAGCATCGTGCGCAGTCGCGCGGCGACAGCGGCTCTGGACTGCCCGAGCCGCTCGGCGAGGGAGAGGATGCTCGCCCGGCCGTCTTCCTGCAGCGCGCGGATGAGTTCGGCGTCGAAATCCATGGTTCCGCCCATTTCGTCAGTTTCCTGCGATCGCACGCTTCGCCGTGCGCAAGTTCAGTGTAGGAGAGGTGATTGCCGTCGGGAAGACGCGCATTGCACAGATGCGCGATCATATATCCAGTGAATCCCCGTTATCGCTGGAGTTCTGCCCTTGCCGACGGGCGCGCACCTCCGTAGCATCCTTCGCTATCCGACATCTTCCGCAAAGGAGCGGGCACCCCCATGACCACTACCCCCACCAGCGGCACCCACAGCCGGGCGCGCCGCGCCGGCATCGCCGCCTTCGTCGGTACCACCATCGAGTGGTACGACTTCTACGTCTACGCCACCGCCGCGGCGCTCGTCTTCGGTCCGCTGTTCTTCCCGAGCGGAGACCGGCTGGCCGAGACCGCAGCGGCCTTCGCGACCTTCGCGGTCGCCTTCCTCGTCCGGCCCCTCGGTGGCATCATCTTCGGTCACATCGGCGACAAGCTCGGCCGACGCACGTCGCTCGTCATCACGCTGGTGATGATGGGCGCGGCCACGGTGCTCGTGGGCTGCCTGCCCACCTACGAGAACATCGGCATCCTCGCCCCGATCCTCCTGATCCTGCTCCGTGCGGTGCAGGGCCTCGCGGTCGGCGGCGAGTGGGGTGGCGCGGTGCTCATGAGCGTCGAGCACGCCCCCGAGAAGTCGAAGACCTTCTACGGCGGTTTCACGCAGCTCGGCAATCCGGCCGGTGCGCTGCTGGCATCGGGCATCTTCGCGATCATGACCCGTATGGGCGACGACTTCATCATCAACGGTGGCTGGCGCATCCCGTTCCTGCTGTCGATCGTGCTGGTCGGCGTCGGCTTCTGGGTCCGTTATCGCGTCGAGGAGACCCCGGTCTTCGAGGCGAAGGTCGAGGGCCGCAAGCAGTCGATGCCGCTGGCCTTCGCGCTGCGCACCAACTGGCGCCCGATCCTGCTCGGCATCGGCATCCTGCCCATCTCGACCGGCGGTTACTACCTGGCCACCACCTTCGCCACGGCCTATGCCACCGGCGACACGGTCGCGATCAGCGAGCAGGTCATCCTCGATGCCATGACGATCGCCTCCTTCGTGGAGTTCGTCGTGACCCTCCCCGTCGCCTGGCTGGGCGACAAGTGGGGGCGGAAGAACGTCATGTACATCGGTCTGATCACCTCGGTGCTCACCTTCGTGCCGTTCCTGCTGATCCTGCCCGGACGCATCGAACCGCTCATCTTCCTGTTCGCCTCGCTGGTGCGCATCGCGATGAGCGCCACCTACGCACCGATCGCCGCCCTGCTCTCGCAGATGTTCCGCCCGCAGGCCCGCTACACCTCGATCGCCCTCTCCTACGGTGTCGGCGCAGCGGTCTGGGCCGGATTCTCGCCGTGGTTCGCGACGCAGCTGATCGCCTGGACGGGCAGCATCTGGTCGGTGATCGCGATGTTCATCGGCATGGCCCTCATCGCCGGAATCTGCACCCGCCTCGCGCCGCAGCACTCCGACGAGGCTCCCGTGACGGCGTCCTTCACCGCGCGTACGGACACCACGGCGAACCGGCTGCCCTGACCGGCGCCGCCACCTCCGCCTCCCGTACGCCACGACCGCGAACAGGTTCCCCATGAGAAAGCTCACCCCCTTCGACCGTTCGGCTCAGACGGCTCCCCTCCTCCTGACCGCGCACGCCATCCATACCGCGGATGACGACGCCACCACGGCAACGGCGATGTTGACCGATCGCGGGCGCATCCTCGCGATCGGTACCCCCGCCGAGTGCGAGGCGGCGGCGGAGGGGGTGGGCCTCTCGCCCGAGCGCATCGATCTCGGCGACGCCGTGATCGTCCCCGGCTTCGTCGACGCGCACGCGCATCCGCTCATGTTCGGGCAGATGATGAGCTGGGTCGACTGCGGCCCCGAGAAGGCGGGCAGCATCCCCGAGATCGTGGCGCTGCTGAAGGCGGCTGCCTCCGACCTCCCCGAGGGGCGCCCGGTTCGCGGCTACGGCTACGAGCAGCGCAACCTCGCCGAGAAGCGCCACCCCACCCGGTTCGAGCTCGACGAGGTCGCCGCCGACCGCGAGGTCTACCTCATGAACGCCTCGGGTCACGGCGGTGTGGTGAACTCGTACACGCTCGCCATCAACGATGTCGACAGGGACACCCCGAACCCCGACGGCGGAGAGTTCTTCCGCGACGCGGACGGCGAGCTCACCGGGGAGCTGTCGGATGCGGCCTGCAACATCCTCACCGGCGTCCACGGGGTGAAGATCGGCCACCACGGTCCGAACTTCCACCTCGCCGACGAGCCCGAGGAGCATCTGCGTCAGCTGGACGCCGCGACCCAGCGGTTCCTGGCCGGTGGTGTCACCTCGATCGGCGACGCCCAGGTCACGCGCCGCGAGTTCGACATGTACCTGCGCCTCGCCGAGGCCGGGCGCCTGGAACTGCGCGTGTCGATGTACCTGCTGTCGCACCTGCTCGACGAGGCGCTCGAGATGGGTCTCGTCGGACAGTTCGGCAACGCGCACCTCAGCTTCGCCGGCATCAAGTTCTACGCCGACGGCACGCTGGGCGGCTGGACCGCATACTTCCCTGACGGCTACGTGGGCGATCCCTGCCGCACTGGCCAGCTGTACCACGAGCCCGCCGAGTACGAGGGGCTCATCCGCAAAGCGCACGCCGCGGGGTTGCAGACCGCGACCCACGCCCAGTCGCCCACCGCGATCGAGATGGTCGTGTCCGCGATCGAGGCCGCGCTCGCCGAGCACCCCGATCCCGACGCCCGTCACCGCATCGAGCACTGCGGCCTGCCGACTCCCGAGCAGATCGAGCGGATGGCCGCCTCCGGCATCCGTCCGGTCAACCAGACCCAGCACTACTTCAACTGGGGCGAGGGCGTGGAGGAGGCCATCGGCACTCCGGGCGAGCGCTTCAACCCGCTGGGCGAGTTCGAGCGCGCGGGCGTGCCGTTCACGATCTCGTCCGATGCCCCGGTCGCCGAGCCCATCCCGCTCGAAGCCATCCAGACGGCCGTGACCCGAGTCACGCGCCGGGGGCACAAGCTCGGGCCGGACGACCTGCGCGTCTCGGCGCTCGCAGCTCTGCGCGCACACACGATCGAAGGTGCCGTGTCGATCGGCCGCGAAGACGATCTGGGGTCGCTCGAAGTCGGCAAGTACGCCGACTTCGCGGTGCTCTCCGGCGATCCGCTGGCCGTTCCCGCCGAGGAGATCTCGGCGATCACGGTGCGCGAGACCTGGGTCGACGGCGTCCGTCGTCACCGAGTGTGAGGATGATCCGATGAGCAGCGACACCACAGCGGCAGAGCAGTACGCCGACACCGCCGGGCGCGCCGTGCTGGAGACGATCCGCGCGTACGGGGTCACCGCGATCTTCGGCATCCCCGGCACCCACAACCTCGAGCTCTACCGCCCGCTCGCCGACCTCGGCATCCGCGCGGTGACGAACCGTCACGAGCAGGGCTCCGGCTACGGTGCCGACGGGTGGGCCCAGCAGACCGGCCTCCCCGGAGTCGTGATCACGACCTCCGGTCCCGGATTGCAGAACGCCATGAGCGCGATCGGCACGGCCTTCTGCGAGTCGCGCCCGCTCATCGTCCTCTCGCCGGGAGTGCCGCTCGGTGCGGAGTTCGCCGACGTCGGCACACTGCACGAGACGAAGGACGCGACGGCGATGGTCGCCGCGATCGCCGAGTGGTCGCGGCGGGTGACCAGCGCCGCCGAGGCGGTCGAGGCCGTGCACGATGCGTTCCACCTGTTCCGCACCGGCCGTCCGCGCCCCGTTCACATCGAGATCCCGCTCGACGTGCTGGAAGCGCCCGCCGACGTTCCCGCCGAGGCGCGGCAGCCGCGTCCGGTCCCTGCGCGGGTCTCGGGTGAGTCGGCTGCGCTCGCCGAAGCGGCCCGGCTGTTGGCGGAGGCGAAGACCCCGGTGATCGTCGCCGGTGGGGGAGCCGTGGATGCCGCGCACGAGGTCACCCTCCTGGCCGAGCGTCTCGGAGCCCCGGTGCTGACCACGCTGAACGGCAAGGGCGTGGTCGACGAGCGGCATCCGCTCTCGCTCGGGTCGAACCTTCGTCTCGCCGCGGCCCGCGCGGTCGCGGAAGATGCCGACGTGCTGCTCGTGGTCGGCTCGAAGCTCGGCGAGGCCGAACTGTGGGCGCCGCGGCTCGAAGCCGGGGGCGTGGTCATCCGCATCGACATCTCGCTCGCGCAGCGCGACAAGAACCTCGCCGCGACGGTCGGGATCACGGGGGATGCAGCTGCCGTTCTGGACGCGCTGTCGACTGCCCTCCCCGCCGGTGTACGCCCGGCGCGTGACCTCACCGCCGAGCGCACCGCGATCGCCGCCGAGATGCGCGCGACCGCCCCCGACACGGTGGCACTGGCTGAGATCATCGTCGAGGCCCTGCCCGACGACGCGATCGTCGCGGGTGACTCGTCCCAGATTGTCTACATGGCGCTCGGCAGCGTGCTGTCGTCGGCGCATCCGCACTCCCTGCTCTACACCCCGACCTACGCCACCCTCGGCTACGGTCTTCCGGCAGCGATCGGTGCCGGAGTCGCGCAGACCGAGCACCCGGTCGTGACCGTGATCGGCGACGGCGCCCTGATGTTCTGCGTGAACGAGCTGGTGACGGCGGTCGAACAGCGCCTCGACATCACGATCGTGTGCGTCGACAACGGCGGGTATGCCGAGATCCGTCAGAACGAGGTCGACCGCGGCATGGAGCCGATCGGCGTCGACCTGGTACAGCCCGACTGGGCAGCGCTCGCCTCGGCCTTCGGCGCGACCGGGCGGCGGGTGGAACGCCGTGACGACATCGCATCGAGCATCCGCGCCGCGATCACCGACGGGGGAGTGCAGCTGGTGCACATCCCGCAGAGTGCGCTCTGAATCCCTCGACATCCCCGACGAACAGGAACGAGCAATGACCGACAACATCGGCCCCATCGACGCCTCCGTGAACCCGCGGTACTCCGGCATCGCGACCTTCGCCCGGCTGCCGCGTATCGAAGACGTGCCGCGTGCGGACATCGCCGTCGTCGGCATCCCCTTCGACTCCGGTGTGAGCTACCGACCGGGCACGCGCTTCGGCCCGTCGCACGTGCGGGAGTCCTCGCGGCTGCTGCGCCCCTACAATCCCGCCCAGGACGTGTCGCCGTTCGCGATCGCGCAGGTGGTGGACGCCGGTGACATCCCGGTCAACCCGTTCGATCTCACCGAGGCCGTGACCGAGGTCGAGCGCGCGGCGCTGGCGCTCGGCGAGCAGGTGCAGCGCATCGTCACGATCGGCGGCGACCACACGGTCGCTCTGCCACTGCTGCGTGCGGTGGCGGCGAAGCACGGGCCCGTGGCTGTGCTGCACTTCGATGCGCACCTCGACACCTGGGACACCTACTTCGGGGCCCCCATCACGCACGGCACTCCCTTCCGACGCGCGAGTGAGGAGGGGCTGATCGACCTCACCGCGAGCTGCCACGTCGGCACCCGTGGCCCCCTGTACTCCAAGCAGGACCTGGAGGACGACGAGCGCCTCGGCTTCTCGATCGTGTCGAGCGAATACATCGAGGAGCACGGGGTCGAGGCCGCCATCGCCCGCATCCTGCAGCGCATCGGCGACAAGCCGCTGTACGTGTCGATCGACATCGACGTGCTCGACCCCGCCCACGCGCCCGGCACCGGCACCCCCGAGGCCGGCGGGCTGACGAGCCGCGAGCTGCTGCGGATCCTGCGGGCCCTGGCCTCGCAGAACATCGTCGGGGCGGATGTGGTCGAGGTGTCGCCCGCCTACGACCACGCGCAGATGACCGGCATCGCCGCGAGCCATGTGGTCTACGAGCTCGTGACCCTGCTGGCCGCCCGCCTCGCTGCCTGAGCCCCCCCGGACCGCCGCCGGCCTGCCCCCGCCTCCTGAGTCGCCCCGCCTCTCGATTCAGCGACCGGAGCAGCGGGGCGTGCGGAGCAGGGCGGGCGGGGCGTGTCAGGCGTACGAGGCGGCGAGCAGCTCGGCGAACAGCTCCTCGGGGTCGCAGTCGACGCGTCGCCGGGTGAACCACTCGCAGATGTTCATGCAGTCGCGGTGCAGCAGGTCGAGGCCCTGTGGGTTGGCGATGATGTCGACGATCTGCGGCAGGTCGATCACGCGCACCCGCCCTTCGTGCACGAGCAGGTTGTATGCCGACAGGTCGCCGTGCGCGAAGCCGGCTGCGGCGAAGGTCTGCATCAGGTCGACCGTCTGCGCGTAGAAGTCCTGCAGCTCGGCGCGATCGCTGCGCACCTGGGCGAGGCGGGGCGCGGCCGTGCCGTCGGAGGTGCCGAGGAACTCCATCAGTACCTCGGTTCCGTTCACCTGCACCGGGTACGGCACGGGTGCGCCGAGCTCCCACATCCGGCAGAGCGCCTCGAACTCGGCGAACGACCACTGCGCTGCGGCCACCTCCCGGCCGTGGACCGACTTCCGTGCGAGCGCGCGCGTATCGCGGGTGTTCCGGGTGCTGCGGCCCTCCGTGTAGATCGACGAGCGGTGGAAGCTGCTGTGCTCGGCGCTGCGGTATCGCTTGGCGGCGAGCAGGCTGTGCTGCGTCGGGTCGCCAGGCACCGCGCGTTCGAGCAGGAACACGTCGGCTTCCTTGCCGGTCTTGAGGATGCCTCGCTCGGTGTCGAGCGCCCCGGCCGAGGTCACGATCCACGCGGGCCGGGGTTCGGGACCGCGCTCGGACGGTGTGACCGCCGGCCACGTCGTCCACCGCTGGCCTTCGCCGGGGTCGACCTCGGCGAAGGCCAGCTCGGTCTCGAGGGAGTCGAACACGGTGCCATCGAACGCTGGTGCGCCGAGTCCGGTGGCGTCGAAGGATTGTGCGTCGAAGGATTGTGCGTCGAAGGAGGGTGCGTCGAAGGACGCGGCTTCCGAGGAAGCGAAGAGATCAGACAAGATGTGGCTCCGGGAGCAGGAGGCCACACCAGGATCAGGAGCGGGTGGCCTCGGAGGGAAGGTGGTCGGCGGAGAGCGCGACAAAGACGGTGTTCATGTCCTCGGCTCCTTCCGCTCGGGCTTCCCGGGTTCCTCCCGGTGCGTCGTCGAGCCTAGGGCGTCGACCACACCGTGTCCAGAGGCGGAGTGAGCCCGCTGGAACCGGACCGGACGAATGGTCGGATGCGGCGGACGCCTGATCGGGCGTCGGCCTCCGCGGACTGCGAGTGTGGAGAACATGACCACGACTGCCCCCGTCCCCACCCTGCCGCCGTCCGCGGCTGTCCGCATCCGCTACGGCGGACTGATCGTCCTGATGCTGATGGGGTTCCTGCTGGTCACGGCCGAGTTCCTTCCGAACGGCGTCCTCACCGAGATGGCCGACGGGCTCGGGGTCACCCCGGGGCAGGCAGGGCAGACCGTCACCGTCACCGCGCTGGTGGGGCTCGTGGTCGCTCCGACCGTCGGACTCATGTTCCCGCGGCTCGATCGGCGGTCGCTGCTCGTATGGATGGCGCTCGCGGCCGCCGTGTCGAACCTCATCGTCGCGATCGCCCCGAACCTGATCATCGTGCTGCTGGCGCGCTTCCTGCTGGGCGCGGCGATCAGCGCGTTCTGGGCGATGTCGATCACGGTCGCGGCACGGCTCGCGGGACCGGAGAATCTCGGTCGCGGTGTCATGTTCACCTCGGCGGGGGTGTCGCTGGCGACGGTGGCGGGTGTGCCGCTGGGTGTCATGCTGAGCGAGCTCGTCGACTGGAGGATGGTCTTCGCCATCGCCGGTGTGCTGATGGTCGTCCTCGCCGTCGTCCTGCGTTTCGCGCTGCCCTCGGTTCCGGCCGAGAGGGCGTCGAGCCTGCGTCTGCTCGTGGACACGCTGCGCCGCCCGGGGATCGGTCTCGGCATGGTGGGCCACGTCCTGGTCGTGCTCGGACACTTCCTCGCCTACACCTATGTGCGTCTCGCGTTGGAGCGCATCCCCGAGGTGGACGCCTCGACCATCGTGGTGCTGCTGGCGCTGTTCGGCGTCGGCGGGCTCCTCGGCAACATCACGATCGGGCTCGTCATCGACCGCACCTTCGCGTTCTTCGCGGTGTTCGCACCGCTGGTGATCGCCGTGTCCGTGATCTCGATGATCCTGTTCTCCGGGTCGATCATCGGCGTCGGCATCGTCGTGCTGGTGTGGGGCTTCTTCTTCTCGTCTTGGTTGATCGTCGCCAACACCTGGGTCGGTCACCGCATGCCGGATCGTCTCGAAGCGGGAGGCAGCCTGGTGGTCGTCGGGTTCCAGGGAGCGATCACGCTGGCGGCGGGCATCGGCGGTCTCCTCGTCGACACCCTGAACGTCGAGCTCGTCTACGTGATCGGCGCGATCGCGCTGCTCGCCGGTGCGGTGCTCTTCGGCGTCTCCAACCGGGTCAGCAGCAGGGACTGAGCCGCGCGCGGCCTCAGGCCGAGACGGGGAGGCGGTGGGCGAGCCGCCACGACGAGGGGGTCATGCCGGCGCGGCGTCGGAACGCACGGCTGAACCCCTCGTCGGAGGCGTATCCCAGCTCGCGCGAGATGTCGGAGACACTGCGTCCGGCCTCGAGCATGCGCTTCGCCGCATCGACACGCACCTCGGTCACATAGTCCGCCGGTGAGCGGCCGACCGCGCTGCGGAACCTCTCCGCGAAGGTCGACCGCGACATGGCGCCGATGCCGGCCAGGCGCTCGACCGTCCAGTCGCGTCCTGGCTCCTCGTGGATGGCGTCGACGACGCGGTCGAGGAATGGATCGTTCGACAACGAGGGCCATCCCGTCGGCGCGCAGCCGTTCGCCGCCCATGCCCTGATCAGGGACAGCAGCACGGTGGTCGCCATCATGCGGCAGATGATGGGGTCGCCCTGGCGTGCGGGTGTCACCGTGTGATCGATGATCCCCATGTTGAGGGCGAGGGCTGCGGCGGCGGGCTCCACGGCGTCGAAACCGGTGACCGTGAGGAACGGGGGCAGCAGGGCGGGGAGCGGGGATGCCGCATCCGCGAGCTCGATGTCGGCGATCATCAGACTCGTGTCGTCCTGTGCTTCGAGGACGAAGGGCGAACGACCGAGCGTCAGGAACGCGTCCCCCGCCACGAGCATGTCTCGGCGGGCCTTCGGGTCGAGGGCGAGGGAGTCGAGCGAGAAGCGCTTCGAGTCGGTGTCGACGTCGAGTCGGCAGCCGTCGCCGAGCGGCGGGTGCCCGTTCACGCCTCCTGCGGCGACGTAGACCAGGGTGATGCTGTCGGCCGGGATGGGCAGCAGCGATCCCGCGGGCAGCGAGGCGCGTCGACCGATGCCGACACGGAGGTCGACGGAGCCGAGCACGTTCGAGAGCGCATCCGCATCCACTGTCACCATGCCTTCGGCAACGCCGTCGGGCCGTTCGCTATTCCGTCGCGCCGTCTGTGGTGGCCTTGCGATGATGCGCTGTGCGGTGTCGGCGCTCCGCTGACCGACCTCAACCATTCGGTTGATTCGGAGCCCTGAGCGTGCGGATACGGTGGAGGGACACCACCCGAGGAGTACCTTGTTCCGCACCCCCGACCGCCTGTTCCGAGTTCTCGCGATCGCCGAGGCGATCACCTGGACGATCCTGATCTCCGCGATCATCGCGCGCGCCGTCGGCGCTCCAGGAGTCGTGGTGACCGTGGGCGGTGGCATCCACGGGTTCGTGTTCCTGTCGTACGCCGCGACGGCGATCCTGGTCGCGCTGAACCAGCGCTGGCATCCCGGCGTCGGCGTGCTCGCGGTGGCCAGCGCCATCGTCCCCTATGCGACGATCCCCATGGAGATCTGGCTGCATCGCACCGGCCGACTCACCGGAGACTGGCGCCTCGAGGCGACGGACGATCCGCGCGATCGGCGCTGGTACGACCGGCTGATGCGGTGGTTCCTGCAGCGGCCGTGGGTGCTCGCGCTGCTGCTGGTCGTGGGCATCGTCGCGCTGTACGTCATCCTGCTGCTGATCGGCCCTCCCGGCGGGAAGTGAGCCGACGCGGGCCGTCCTCCGCCGATCAGGGCGTGACGACGACCGCGTTCTCCTCGTTGATCTTCGCCATGGTCGCCTCGGCATCCCCGGCGGTGCAGTCCACGATCACGGAGAGTCCCACCCCGGTCTGGGTGAAGGCGCGTGCGGCCATCAGCCAGGTGCGGCTGCCGTCCACTCCGACGACCTGACGCGTCTCGACTCCGCCGTTCCCTCCCGCCATGTAGCTGAACTCACCGGTGGTGGCGAGCGGCGTGATGTCTGCCGTCGGCATCTGCAGCAGCACGCCGAGGATCGCGTCGGACGACGCGCTGTCGTCACCGGGGACCACGGCGACGTCGGTCGTGTGACCCTGCCAGAACCGTGCCGTGCACGTGCCGTCGACCGTGCCGTAGGTCCACCCGCCGTTGCCGTCGTCCGGCGCGACGATCTTCCACCCGTCGTCGACGACGAGACCGTCGCCCCACTCGATGTAGGTGTCGCTCGTGAGATCGAGCCCTTCCGCGAAGGTCAGGGTCGAACCGGAGGGGCCGTCGGCCGGTGCGTCGGTTTCCGTGCCCGCAGAGGGAGCGTCGGAGGGCGAGCCCGTCGGGATCTGCGCGTACAGACATCCGCTGAGGGACAGGACGGCCAGGGTGGCGACGGCCGCGGCGGTCAGGCGCAGGGAGATCGAGAAGGCGCGCGTCATGCCGGTCAGCCTAGTCCGGTCCCGTTGCGCTCTCACGCCGATGATCGTTCAGTGCGCGGTGGCCACGCCGATCGAGTCGTGCACCATGACCGCCGCGACCCGAGCGCCCGCACCTGCTGCGACGATCAGCTGCTGCGGTCCGGGAGCCGCCGCGTCGCCTGCAGCGTAAAGTCCGGGTACGTCCGTGCGCCCTGAGCGGTCGATGCGCAGATGCCCGGCGTCATCCGTCGCCGGTGCGATCCCCTCGAGGAACGACAGCGTGCTGTGCCATTCGGGGCGTACGAATCCGCCGTCGATGGCGACCGTCGTGCCGTCAGCCAGGCGGATGCTCTCGATCTGACCTCGGTCGCCGACGAGCTCGACGATGGGTTCCCGGCGTAGCGCGATCCCGGCGGCGGCGAGTTCGACCTCCTCCTCCGCCGTGACCACATCCGCGCCGTGGGTGAACACCGTGAGGTTCTCGGTCAGGCGACCGATGAGGCGGGCACGTTCGGCGATGTCCGGTGCCTCACCGATGAGGGCGAGGCGACGACTCCGGAGCTCCCAGGCATCGCAGGCGGCGCAACTGAACAGACTCATGCCGTAGTAGCCACGGAGGTTCGGCACCTCGGGGAGCGTCTCGCGCAGGCCGGTGGCGAGCAGCACGGCGCGTGCCGTCACCGTCGTCTCCGCCTCGCGGCGCCCGATCTCGGCCGCGAACCCGCCGTCGCTCGGGCGAAGCGAGGTGACGCGGGTGCGCCGTCGCACCTCGACGTCCGGATAGGCCGAGAGCTCCTCCCTCGCGAGCCGGCGCAGCTCCTGCGGCGGGATGCCGTCGCGGGTGAGGAAGCCGTGCGACCGCAGGGTCGCAGCATTGCGTGGACGATCGGCGTCGATCACCAGCACGCGCATGAGTGCGCGGCCGAGGTTGAGGGCGGCGGACAGACCGGCCGGCCCGCCGCCGACGATGAGCACGTCGTAATCGGTGCTCTCGCTCCCACCCATCGCCGCAGATCTCATCCGCACGGTCCTTCCGAGAAAGGGACGGATCCATGCCGCGGCGTCTGCCGGGCGACACCGCCGGGGCGGCCGGTAAGGCTCGCCTTACTCTCATCCTGCCACGGTTCGACGCCCGCGGCGCCGTGTGCCTCAGCCCCGCCGCACGGGCTGCTGCAGTTCCGTGACCCAGTCCGACTGGTCGTCGGAGACGGCGCGCACGTAGAGATCGCGGCAGGGGCCGTCGTGCGTGAGGCCGCGGGCCACGATCTCGGTGTGGATCGCGTGCCAGCTCTCGGCGATGTGCTCCATCGAGCCGAGGTGGATGCCGCACACGGCCTCGTCGGCCGGAGGCAGCTCGATGATCTCGAGACCTTCCCGTGCGGGCCCGGCATAGATGTATCCGGCGATGACCTGCAGGGCGTCGTCGAGGGTCTCGTACTGGGCGATCGGGGTCGCCAGGGAGTGGTCGTCGCCGATGATGTCCGCCACAGTGTCGAACGCGGGACCGACGACACCTGCGACGGCGGGCTGGTCGGCCACGATGGTGCGGATCGCGGCCAGGCGGACGGCGGGGAGCGGCTTGTCGATGATCTCGATCTGGGACATGTGATTCTCTCTCTCGATGAGGTGGAGGCGCCTTTCCACGTCGACGAGTCTCTCTGCGGCGACGCGGTGCTCCTGCTCGACCTCGGTGCGACGGATCCGCAGCAGAGCGGCGATGCGCTCGGCATCGACGCCACGGTCGAGGATCGCGGAGATGTCATCGAGCCCGAACCCCAGCTGGCGCAGGGCGACGATCCGGTGCAGCCGTTCCAGCTGTGACGGATCGTAGGAGCGATAGCCGCTGAACTCGTCCACGTGGGCGGGCATGAGCAGGCCGGCGGCGTCCCAATGCCGGAGCATCCGGTGGGTCACCTGGCCGATCTGCGCGAACGCTCCGATGGACAACATGCCTCAGTTCTCCCGTCTGCCACTGTGTGAGGGTCAAATGAGTGTGAGGGTCAAATGGCTCTCGGGGTCAAGTATCGCGGTGGGACGGCGGGGGCATCGGCGCGCTAACGTCGACGCGTGGACGAAGAGGTGCTGGCCGGAGGGAACGCGAGCGGGGCCGTGGTGCGCATCGGCGACACGGTGCGCAAGGCGTGGACGGCGGCCACTCCGAGCGTCGATCATTTCGTCGCGGCGATGCGGGTGGCGGGGGTCGATGCGCCGGAACCGCGTGGCCGCGACGAACGGGGCCGGCACGTCGTGGAGTTCGTGCCGGGAACCCTGGCCATGGACGGTGAGCGGCTGACGGTGGCCGAGCTGAGGCGCATCGGCTCGATGATCCGAGGGATCCACGACGCCAGTACCCGCTACACGCCGCGGGCGGACGCGGTCTGGGAGACGGCGATCGTCGCGCCCGGTGCCGAGCTCATCTGCCACAACGATCTGGCGCCATGGAACCTCGTCGTCGGCGACCGCTGGGTGTTCATCGATTGGGATGCCGCCGCTCCGAGCACCCGGCTCTGGGACCTCGCCTACGCGGCACAGGCGTTCGCCCTGTCGGATGTCGGACGAGACCCGGTGGATGCGTCTCGGGATCTCGCTGCGCTGGTCGATGGATACCGGGCGGACGATGTCATGCGCCGTGATCTGCCTCGCGGCATGGAGGACCGGACGGCGGCGATGCTCGCGCTGCTCGAACGGTCTCACGCCGTCGGTGACGAGCCGTGGGCCTCGATGTACGTGGACGGGCACGGCGACCACTGGGCGGACGCGCTGCGGTACGTCCGGGAGCATCGAGCGGTGTGGGCCGGAGCCCTCGGCGGGGGCTGAGCGGCTTTCCGGAGTGCTCTCGGGTGCAGCGACGACCACATTCCGGCATATCGTTTTTCTGCCGTGATCTGGGGCTTCGAATGTCGGTGGCCCCTGATTCACTGCAGGTATGACGGCACTGGCTGACGCGACGCTCGAGCAGGTGGGCGCGCTCGCCGCGCTCACCGAGATGCTCGTCGAGGTCGAGCGCACGATCAGCAGTCTGCAGGCCGCGCGCGACGGCATCCTGGCGTTGGGGTCACGGATCGCTCTCGAGGTCGCCGACCAGGCGGAGCATCCCGATCACGGCGACATGTCGGCGCGCACGGTGGCTGCCGAGTTCGCCGCCGCCCTGCGGGTGAGTGATCGGACGGTGCAGCGCCGGATGGCAGACGCGGCATGGATCGTGGAGCGCTTCCCACTGGTCTGGGAGGCGCAGGGCGCCGGTCGCATCAGTGCGGCGCACGCCCGGGTCATCTGCGAAGCCGGGGAACACCTCGATGAGGGGGCGACTCTTGATGCCTATGCGACGCAGGTGATCGCCTTCGCCGAGTCGGAGTGTCCGGGGCGAGTGGGCCGCATGGCTCGGCGGGTGGCTGAACGATTCCAGGCACGGTCGATCGAGGACCGGCACCTCGACGCACGGGAGAAGAGATCCGTGTGGGTGAAAGACGTCGGCGACGGGATGTCGCAGTTGGGCCTGCTCGGGCCGTCGACGCTCGTCCACGGCGTCTTCGACCGGCTGACGCAGATGGCCAAGATCGTGCAGGGAGCGGATGAACCTTCGGGTCCGGAATCGGCCGCTGCCACCACCGATCCGCCCACCACCGATCCGTGCACCTCTGATCCGTGCACCTCTGATCCGCGCACCGTCGCTCAGCTCCGTGCCGACCTCGCCCTCGACCTGCTTCTCGCGGGTGCTCCGATCGGGCACGACGCTCCCGAGGGGCTCCTCTCGGGTGTCCGTGGAGCGGTGTCGATCACCGTTCCCGTCACCACCCTGATCAGAGGCGGCGGGGCGTCGGCCGAGTTGAACGGTTGCACTCCCATCGACCTCGACACCGCTCGCGCGCTCGCCGGAGCGGCCTCCGGATGGGATCGAGTGCTGACCCACCCGATCACCGGCGCGCTTCTCGCAGTCGACCGCTATCGTCCGGGGTCTGATCTGAAGCGACATCTGAGAGCGAGGGATCAGCGCTGCCGATTCCCCGCCTGCGGATATGCCTCCACTGATTGCGACATCGATCATCATCACGACGCCGCTCTCGGGGGAGCCACTCGCGAATCGAACCTCGGCCACCTCTGTCGGCGCCATCACATGCTCAAACACCACTCTCCGTGGATGGTCGAAGCTCTGGGTGCCGGTGTCTACGCCTGGACGAGTCCGACCGGCAGGGTCTACGTCGACCGGCCGCCCCTGCAGAACACCGTCACCTTCACCGAAGAGCTCGCGGTGGCCCCGTTCTGAGCTCTTCCTCAAAGTTGAGCCAGTTCATATCAAGTTCATTTGACTCCTCGTCGACCCCCAAGTACACTTGAGTCATCGCGACTCAGGTTTTCCTGATCGCCGCAGATTTCTGAGACACAGAGAACTTCCCACGAAGAGAACTTCCAACAAAGGAGAGAACACATGGCACGTGCTGTCGGTATCGACCTCGGAACCACCAACTCCGTCGTCAGCGTCCTCGAGGGTGGCGAGCCCAAGGTCATCGCCAACGCAGAGGGCTTCCGCACGACCCCTTCGGTCGTAGCCTTCACCAAGGACGGGGAGGTGCTCGTCGGTGAGACCGCGAAGCGCCAGGCCGTCACCAACGTCGACCGGACGATCGCTTCCGTCAAGCGCCACATGGGCACCGACTGGACCTTCGACGTCGACGGCAAGAAGTGGACGCCGCAGGAGATCTCCGCGCGCATCCTGATGAAGCTGAAGCGCGACGCCGAGGCGTACCTGGGCGACACGGTGACCGACGCGGTCATCACGGTCCCCGCGTACTTCAACGACGCCGAGCGTCAGGCCACCAAGGAAGCCGGCGAGATCGCGGGCCTCAACGTCCTGCGCATCATCAACGAGCCGACCGCTGCCGCTCTGGCGTACGGCCTCGACAAGGGCAAGGAAGACGAGCTCATCCTGGTCTTCGACCTGGGTGGTGGAACGTTCGACGTCTCGCTGCTCGAGGTGGGCAAGGACGACGACTTCTCCACGATCCAGGTGCGCGCCACCGCCGGTGACAACCGCCTCGGTGGAGACGACTGGGACCAGCGCCTGGTCGACTACCTGATCAAGCAGTTCAAGGAGACCACGGGCGTCGACGTCTCGGGTGACAAGATCGCCCTGCAGCGTCTCAAGGAAGCTGCGGAGCAGGCGAAGAAGGAGCTGTCCTCCTCGACGTCGACCAGCATCAACCTGCCGTACCTGTCGCTGACCGACTCCGGCCCCGTGTCGCTGTCCGAGACCATCACCCGCGCGAAGTTCGAGGACCTCACGAAGGACCTGCTCGACCGCACCAAGAAGCCGTTCGAGGACGTCATCCGCGAAGCCGGCATCAAGGTGTCCGAGATCGACCACATCGTGCTCGTCGGTGGATCGACGCGTATGCCCGCGGTCGCCGAGCTCGTCAAGCGCGAGACCGGCAAGGACGCCAACAAGGGTGTCAACCCGGACGAGGTCGTCGCCGTCGGTGCCGCCCTCCAGGCCGGTGTCCTCAAGGGCGAGCGCAAGGACGTCCTGCTCATCGATGTCACCCCGCTGAGCCTCGGTATCGAGACCAAGGGCGGCATGATGACCAAGCTCATCGAGCGCAACACGGCCATCCCGACCAAGCGCAGCGAGACCTTCACCACGGCAGACGACAACCAGCCGTCCGTCGCGATCCAGGTCTTCCAGGGCGAGCGTGACTTCACGCGTGACAACAAGCCGCTCGGCACGTTCGAGCTGACGGGTATCGCCCCGGCTCCCCGTGGCATCCCGCAGATCGAGGTCACCTTCGACATCGACGCCAACGGCATCGTGCACGTGTCCGCCAAGGACAAGGGCACCGGCACCGAGAAGTCGATCGTCATCTCCGGCGGCTCGTCGCTGTCGAAGGAAGACATCGAGCGCATGGTGCGCGAGGCCGAGGAGCACGCGGCCGAGGACAAGGCGCGTCGCGAGGCCGCCGAGGTCCGCAACCAGGCCGAGACGCTCGCGTACTCGATCGACAAGCTGATCACCGAGAACGACGACAAGCTGCCCGAAGACGTGAAGACCGAGGTCAAGGCCGATGTCGACGCGCTCAAGACGGCTCTGGCCGGTGAGGATGACGACGCTGTGAAGACCGCGTTCGACAAGCTCAACCAGTCGCAGTCCAAGCTCGGCGAGGCCATCTACGCCTCCTCGCAGGCGGATGCCGCTGCCGGCGCTTCGGCTGACGGCGAGGCCCCGGCCGGTGACGCTCCCTCCTCCGACGAGGACGTCATCGACGCCGAGGTCGTCGACGACGAGGACGAGAAGAAGTAACCATGACCGACAAGAACTTCGACGAGAACCAGAATCCTGAGTCCGCCGAAGGTCGCAGCGAGGGGTCGGATGCTCAGGCATCCGGCCCCGCGCCGCACCACCAGGACTCCCGCGATGCGCAGGCCGCCGAGGGCTCGGACGAGACCCCGGCAGACGGCGCTCCCGACGACCTGACGGTCGACGACATCCTCGGCGCGACCCAGACCGGCGAGGCCGCGGCGGAAGACGCCGTGCTCGCCGACCTCGAGTCCACTCTGCTGAACGACCTCAAGCGTCTGCAGGCCGAGTACGCCAACTACCGTCGCCGCACCGAAGAGCAGCGGCAGGTCGAGATCGAGCGGGCGAAGGGCGAGGCCGCCAAGGGCCTGGTCCCCGTGCTCGACGACCTCGATCGCGCGGCCCAGCACGGTGATCTGGTCGAGGGCACGCCCTTCGCCGTGATCGCCGAGAAGGTGCGCACGGTCGTGGAGCGTCTCGGAGTGGTCGCGTACGGCGAGAAGGGCGAGGAATTCGACCCGCAGCGTCACGAGGCGATCTTCCAGCAGCCGACGCCCGGCGCCGAGAAGACCACGATCCTCGAGGTCGTCGAGGTGGGCTACCGTCTCGGTGATGTCGAGCTGCGCCCTGCGAAGGTCGTCGTCGCTGTCCCGGAAGGGTAGGTGATCGATGGCCAGCCAGGATTGGTTCGACAAGGACTTCTACAAGACCCTCGGGGTGTCCAAGGACGTCAGCGATGCAGAACTGAAGAAGACGTACCGCAAGCTCGCGCGCAAGTATCACCCGGACTCCAATCAGGGTGATGCCAAGGCCGAGGCGAAGTTCAAGGAGATCAGCGAGGCCTACTCGGTGCTCTCCGATGCGGAACAGCGCAAGGAGTACGACGAGATCCGCGCCATGGGCTCCGGTGCCCGCTTCACGGCGGGCGGCCAGGGCGCAGGCGGCTTCGAAGACGTGTTCAGCCGTTTCGGCCAGCAGGGCCGAGGGCAGACGGCGGACTTCGAGGACATCTTCGCGATGTTCAACCAGGGCCAGGGTGCGAGCTTCGGCGGCGGACGCTTCGGCCAGCCGAGCGGCGGCTACCGCGGCTTCGGCGGGCCGCAGCGCGGTGCTGACGTGACCGCGCGCACCACGCTCGACTTCGTCACCGCCGTGCAGGGCGAGACCATCTCGCTGCAGGGCGAAGACGGCAAGCCGTTCAAGGTGAAGATCCCCGCCGGTGTCGCCGACGGCCAGAAGATCCGTCTGCGCGGCCGCGGCCGGCCCTCGCCCGATGGTGGGGAGAGCGGTGACATCGTGGTGCAGATCACGGTGCGCCCGCACCCTGTCTTCACGCGCGACGGTCTCAACCTGCGCGTCGTCGTGCCCGTGACCTTCACGGAGGCGACCCTGGGGGCGACCATCGAAGTCCCGACCCTCGGCGGCGACGTGGTCAAGCTCCGCGTCGCACCGGGCACCCCCTCAGGGCGGGTGCTGCGGGTCAAGGGTCGCGGAGTCGCGACGTCGAAGGGCACGGGCGATCTGCTCGCCGAGCTCCAGGTCGCGGTGCCGACGCACCTCGACGAGGCCGCACGCGCGGCGCTGGAGAAGTTCCAGGAGCTCGAGCCCGATGAGAACCCGCGAGCCGAGTTGATGGCGAAGGCCCGGCGATGAGCAGTCGTCGGGATCACATCGCCGGGACAGGCGTTCGCGCCGGATCAGGCCGTTCTGTGAAGAACGCGCCTGTTCCGGCGCCTCTGCCTGAGTCCGCGCGTACGACAAGAGACACGGGTAGGAGAGGAGAGGGGAATCGATGATGAACGCCGACACCCCGGTGTTCGCGATCGCGGCCGCCGCCGAGCTCTCCGGCCTTCACCCTCAGACGCTGCGGCAGTACGACCGCATCGGCCTCGTCGTCCCCGGCCGCACCTCGGGCGGCTCGCGCCGCTATTCGTCTCGCAACATCGAGCAGCTGCGCGAGGTCGCACAGCTCTCCTCCGAAGGGGCGAGCCTTCCCGCGATCGCTCGTCTGCTCGACCTCGAAGACGAGAACAGGGCGCTGCGCAACCGGATCGCCGTGCTCGAAGCCGCCCTGCGCACCGAGCGGGAGAATCGCCCCGGCGTGCGCGTGTTCGCCGCGGGTTCCGCGGGCGTCGTGCCCATGCCGACCGGTCGCCGCCTGCGCCGCTCGACCGAGGTCGTGCTCTGGGACCCGCGAGGCAGCGCCTAGAGGCAGCGCCTGGAGGCAGCGCCTAGAGGCAGCGCCTGGAGGCAGCGCCTGGAGGCAGCGCCTCGATCAGAGCGGCTCCACGGAGAACCGGAACGCCGCACCATTGCGGAACGGTTCGACGATCTCGAAGTTCTCGTACGCGGGACCCCCGGGGATCGGCGAAGAACTCGCCCAATAGGACCAGCGGGCGTTGACCACTGCCTCGAGCGCCGGGTGCGGGTCATCCACGCGCCAGGTCTGCACGGCTCGACGACCGAGGAAGCGCCAGTGTTCCGCGGTATCAGCGGAGTACTCGACGGACCAGGGCTCCTCCTCGTCGCCGGTGGCGCTCACCATCGCCGATTCCCCGTCGCGGGTCAGGTCGGCGAGCGGAAAGCGGCCGTGAGCGGTGAACGCGGTGCCCGAGAACTCCGGCCACAGCTCGGCAGGCGACACCACGCGGTCCGCCAGGTGCAGCAGCCGCAGTCGTGCCCAATTGCCCATCGTCGCGGTGAGGATCAGGTGAGAGAGCGGCACAGATGTCGCCCTCGTGAACCCCGCGACCTCCACCTCGTGCGGCCGGTCGGCGAAGAACCGTACCCTCACACTCACATCCGCACCGTTGGCGAAGCGTTCGACGCCGATCCAGACGGTGAGCGTCTCCACGCCCTCGACGGTACCGATCCGTCCACGGGCCGGGGCCGTCGACGGCATGGAGTTCGCACCTGCAGAATCGTCCGCCGACCAAAACCTCTTGCCCTGCTCGCCGGGATCCAGCGTGCTCGGCTCCATCTCTGAGAATCCCCGTTCTGTCGCGCCCTCCGGGACCGGCTCCACGGCGATGAAGTTCACCAGCCGCTCGTGGGGGTGGTCGAGGTAGGGGGTGAAGACGCGCAGGAGCCCGCGCGGCCCCGGTGTCGGCGGGATTCCGACCTGGAGCCCGCCGACAGGCCCCCACCGGGGCTCGGTTGCGCCGTCACCAGAGGGCCGAAGCCAGTGGGGTATTGCGAAGTCGAGCATGTCGATGACCCTAGTGTGTTGAAATCGATTTCGCTAGATTCGAGGCATCACGTCGATCGAGGAGGATCATGTCCCGCCCTGTCGCCTTCCTTCCTGTCGACTTCCGCCGAGCGGCCGTGGCGGTATCCCTCGTTCTGGCCGTCGCTGTTGTCGGGTGCAGTGGAGAGGGCGGTGTGATCGTCGATCCCGATCCTGACAAACCGTTCGTGCTCGATGGGGTGTCCGGCCTCACCGAGATCGCGCAGCTCACGGGGCCGGGCGCCATGAACGACACGGAGTCGGTCTCGGTCGCGGGCACCGACCTCGGATCGATGGTGAACGTCGGTGACAAGACCTTCTTCTTCTTCGGCGACACGTTCGGCGAACGCGAGCCCGGGTCGATCGGTGGGCAGGGCGGGTTCTGGCGCTCGAACGTGGCTGCGTGGACAACCGACGACGACCCGTCGGACGGCATCGAGTTCGAGGGGTGGCTGGAGGATGAGGTCGGCCTCGCCGCGCCCCTCATCGAAGGCGATCACGACGCGAACGGCGCCGGTGGCGAGGTCACGAAGATTCCGACCTACGGCTTCGCTGTCGGAGACGCGATCTACGTCTCGTACATGTCGGTGCGTTTCTGGGGCAGTCCTGGAGCCTGGGATTCCAACTACTCCGCCCTCGTCGTCTCGCGGGATCACGGATCTACATGGCGCCCTGTCGAAGGCGTGGAGTGGCCGGGTGACTCGAACTTCGTGCAGTTCGCGACGGCCGAGGTGAGGGACGGCGACGCGGACTGGATCTATTTCTGGTCGATTCCGTCCGGCCGATTCGGTGGTGTTCAGCTGATGCGCGTCCCGGCCACCGAGGAAGCCGTCGAAGACCAGTCGGAGTACTCGTACTTCGCAGGTCTCGAAGGAGGGACGCCGCAGTGGAGCGACGACCTGCGCGACGCCGAGACGATTCTGGAAGGCACGGTCGGCGAGCTCTCGGTGATGTGGTCGACGTATCTGGACCGCTGGATCATGACCTATTCGGATGCCGGTTCGGCATACATCCGTGAGGGTGTCACGCCGTGGGGCCCGTGGGGCGAGGCGATCGAACTCGTTCCCCGCGAGGACCATCCCGGGTTGTACTCGCCGTATCTGAATCCGCGATACGTGAGCGATGGCGGACGTCGGATCTACTTCACGCTGTCGCTCTGGGATCCGTACAACGTCTTCTGGTTCTCCGCAGACCTGGAGCGCGCAGAGTGATCGACGCACGGATCATGCCTTGCGTATGAAATCGATTTCGCCTACTCTGGCGCATACCCGATCACCGACGATCCAGGGATGCGACCGGGGCCCGTCGGCGGCAGCCGAGATCACCGCAGCGACTCGATGAGGAGTCCGTTCCTGAGGAGGAACCCATGAGAATCACAACTCGTACGCGCAGGGCCGCGATCGCCGCTCTGGGCGCGCTCACGGTCGGCGTCATGCTGGCCGCGTGCGGTTCCGGCACGCCGGGGGAGTCTGCCGGCGACGGCGGCGGAGAGGACGGCGTCACCACGGTGCAGTTCTGGCACCGGACGTTCACGCCTGTGGAGAACGAGTGGTACGCCGACATCGTGAAGAAGTTCAACGCCTCGCAGGACAAGATCAAGGTCGTCGATACCGAGGTGCCCGCCGACGCGTGGGACCAGAAGATGAAGGCGGCCCAGGCCGCCGGTAAGGCCCCGGACGTCTACACCAGCTCCGCCAACCTCTACGACCTCGTGAACGCCGGATCGGTGCACGAACTCGACTCCATCGTCCCGAAGGACGCCCTCGACGAGATCCTCGACAACGCGAAATCGATCTCCGAGATCGACGGCACGCACTATGCCTATCCACTGCTGCTCGAGCCTCAGACCGTGCTGTTCTGGAACAAGGACATGTTGGACGCTGCCGGTGTCGATTCAGGGAGCGCCCCGGCGACATGGGACGATCTCCTCGCCGCCTGCGCGAAAATCCAGCCGACGCTTTCCGACGGGCAGTACTGCATCTCGCCGGCGCAGGATGCGGTGACAATGGCGTGGTCGACCGTGGGGCAGCAGTACAACTTCGCCGGACACCTGGCGCTCACCGACGACTGGACCGCCCCTGACATCGACAACGAGGGCTACCGGAGCCTGATGGAGCAGTACCAGCAGCTGTGGGACAAGGGATACATGCCCAAGCAGCCTCTCGCGGCATACGTCGCAGGCGAGGACTTCGGTCAGCAGAAGGTCGCCTTCAAGGTGTCCGGTTCGTGGATGATGTCCGAGATCGGCTCGGACTACACCGACCTGCTCAGCAAGACCGGCGTCGGTGCCTTCCCGAGTTCGTCGGATGCGGACGGCCGCACAGCCACCACGATGGGCAACTTCACCTGGGTTGTCGACGCGAAGAGCAAGGCCCCCGAAGCAGCCGGCGAATTCCTCGCCTGGGCGATCGGCGGCGAGCCGCAGAACCTCGTCCCATTCTTCGTCGACACACAGTTCACCAAGGTGCCGGTGCGTCAGTCCGTGCAGGATGCCGTCGCGGCGAGCGAAGAGGCCGCTGACGCTCCGTGGTCGAGCATCATCGTCGACGACATCGCGCCGGACGCCATCCCCGGTTCCACCTACCCCTGGGATGTCAATCTCGCCGTCGGCACGGCGATGGAATCCGTGATGAAGGGCTCCGCCTCGGTGGATGACGCGATCAAGACCGCGAATGCGGCGATCCAGACCGTCATCGACCGCGACGGGCTGTCCGACAAGGCACCAAAGAACTGACGTCGCTCACTGTTCGGGGGTCGGCCCCGTCCCCCGAACAGTGAAGGACACGAGATCACGACGAGGTGGATATGGCCAATCAGGCTGTGCAGGAACGCCGGGCGATCCGGCAGCGGCAGAACCGTTACCGCTATCGCGACAACAGGACCGCGTACTGGTTCCTGCTGCCGCTGGTGGTGCTGCTGGGGATCTTCGTGATCTGGCCGGCCATCTACGCCGGATACCTGTCATTCCAGGACTGGAGCTTCTACAAGGACCCGGAGTTCGTCGGCATCCGCAACTACGCCAACGTGCTCAAGGATCCGCTGTTCCTCGCGACCATCGGTCGCGGCTTCGCCTTCGTGCTCCTCACCGTGCCGATCATGCTCGTGCTGGCGTTCCTCTTCGCAAGCCTCGTCGTGACCGTGTCTCGACGGGCGGCCAGCCTCCTGAAGGTCAGCATCTACATCCCGACGATCATCTCCGCCGTGATCGCGTCGATCATCTTCGTGCTGATCTACAACTACTCCGGCGGACTTCTCAACGCTTTCCTCGGTACCTTCGGCATCGAGCCGATCGCCTGGATAGGTGATCCCAAGTGGGCGCTCCTCGCCATCGCGGTCCCGGCGATCTGGCTGGGCATGGGACTGACCTCGCTGATCATGGTCGCCGCGATGGTCGACATCCCGGCGGAGTACTACGAGGCGGCGGCGATGGAGGGGGCCAACTGGGGCCAGAAGACCGCGTACATCACCATCCCGCAGATGAAGAACGTGGTGCTGTACCTGCTCATCACCGGTTTCGTCGCCGCGATCCAGCAGTTCGAACTGCCCCTCGTCATGACCCAGGGCGGTCCGCTGGATTCCACAACCCTGCCGAACCTGTTCATCTTCAACCACTTCCGCAACGATGTGAACGTCGGCTACTCGATCGCCGCAGCGCTGTTGCTGTTCGTGGTGCTGGGTACGATCTCTGCCCTCGTCTTCAAGTTCGTCAACTCCGAGAGGCTGGTGGACTGATGGCCGTCATGCAGGAGACCACGCGCATCGTGCTCGCCGGCAGAGAACCTCGCTCGACCAGGCCGCCGCGCAGCGCCGGAGGCTGGCTCGTCGTCATCGGCAAGGTGATCCTGGGTGCGCTGTTCGTCATCGCGTCGCTGTTTCCGCTCGCCTGGATGGTGATCGCCGGCTTCAAGTCGAAGACCGAGGTCGTGGAGACCCCCTTCCAGTTCTTCCCCGAGGTGTGGCTCTGGCAGAACTACGCGCAGATCCTGGCCGATCCGACGTTCCTGCGCACTCTGCTGTGGACGTTCTTCGGTGCCGTGCTGTTCACCGTGGGCAGTCTCGCCGTGAACTCGCTCGCCGCCTACGCCTTCGCACGTCTCGACTTCCGGTTCAAGAAGACGATCTGGGCGATCGTGATCACGACGATGTTCATCCCCGGCATGACGATCCTGCTCACGAGCTTCATCGTGGTCACCCGCCTCTCCATGCTCGACACGCTGGCCGTGCTGGTGATCCCCGGGCTTGCGAGCGCCGGCATGGTGTTCTTCATCCGGCAGTTCTACCTGAACATCCCCAAGAGCTTGGAAGAGGCCGCGATGCTCGACGGGTGCGGTCGGTTCGGCATCTTCGTGCGCATCTTCCTGCCCTTGTCGAAGCCGCCGTTCGTCGTGATGGGGATCACCGCATTCCTCGCGTACTGGAATTCGTACGTCTGGCCGATCCTGACCATCACCTCACCGGAGCGGTTCGTGCTCCAGCAGTATCTGGCGACGTTCCGCTCCGAGCGCAGCACCGAGCTCGGCCTCTTGATGGCCGGGTCCGTGCTCGCCGCAGCGCCGGTGATCATCCTGTTCCTCATCTTCCAGCGTCAGATCATCGGCAACATCAAGATGGCAGGCCTGAAATAGCAGCACTCTGCAGCACCACCGGCACCCGCCACCCGGCGGCAGCGAGAGGAGAGATCGATGGAGATCGAGCAGAACCAGGAGTCATGGCTCAGCCGCAGGGGCGTTCTGCAGGGAGCGGTGGTAGCGGGAGCGGCGTTCCTGGCTGCGACCGGCCGGCCCGCTCCCGCGGCCGCCGCCGGACTGTCCGTGACGAGGGTCAAGGTGCTCGCCGGCACGCAGAGCCCCGTGCAGTACGGCATCGGGGCCACGGATCTCGGGATCCCCGCTCGCACACCGGATGGTCGGATGCTCTTCATGTTCGGCGACACGTGGGCCGATGGTGTCGGCGGCGCGAACTGGCGTTCCCCCGTCGCTCTCTACTCCTCGACGACGAACCTCGCCGCGGGAGTCGCGTTCAACGGGAGCGCGGGTGCCGGAGCGAACACGCAGGGCGTCGCTCCGCAGCTCTGGTATTACCCGCACGACGCCTACTTCACGACAGTGATCCCCTCCGATGTGATCACCGTCGGATCGCGAATGTATCTGCACGCGATCGTCAATGGCCCTCAGTTCGGAGCCGTGCGCTGGACGGAACTCTGGAAGTCGGACGACAACGGCGCGTCCTGGCAGCACACGGGGCTGCAGTTCCCCGCGGATATGGCGGGCGGCAAGTTCCAGTGCATCACGTGGGGCGAGGGCAACGACGGCTACGTGTACATCTACGGCACGGGCTTCCAGCGCGACAAGGGCATCGTGCTGTACCGGGTGCCGTCGAACAACATGACGACGCTCTCGGCCTATCAACCGTGGGGCTTCGCGAACGGTTCATGGGGGTGGGGCAAGCCCGTCACCGAGGTGCTCGGCGGCAAGTTCGGTGAGATGTGCCTGCGACCGCTCGGCGGGAAGTGGATTCTCACCTGGTTCAACTCCGGCGCGTATCGGATCGACGCGATGGTCCTGAACACGCCGACCGACAACCTCTACACGGCCACGAAGACCACTCTCCTCACCGGCACCGAGTGGAACACGGAAGATGCCTCGCACGTCGCGCAGCTCTACGGCGGCTACATCATCCCCGGGTCGACCCTGTCGGACCTGCACCTCAGCGTGAGCCAATGGAACACGGGCAACAACAGCGTGTACCACTCGGAGCAGTTCCGCGTGCAGGGGCTGGTGTAGGCGGGCGCGTCCAGGAGACCGAAAGCAACGCTTCCTAGCTTGGGGAGCAGGGAACGACCCTGCTCCGCGCCTGGCGCGCGGGTGTCCTGCCACGAAGGAAGAACTCCTCATGACGAACACCAAAGCCCCCTCTGCCGCCGCCTCGACCGGCCTCCTGGTCCTCCGGGTCGTCGTCGGCGCGATCTTCGCCGCCCACGGCGCGCAGAAGATCTTCGAGTTCACGCTGCCCGGGACCATCGGCAGCTTCGCCGGCATGGGAGTGCCGTTCGCCGAGATCGCCGCCCCGCTGGTGGCGTTCCTCGAGCTCGTCGGCGGCATTCTTCTGATCATCGGATTCCTCACGAGGCCGGTCGGCATCCTGCTCACCATCGACATGGCGGTGGCGCTTCTCCTCGTGCACCTCCCCGCCGGGCTGTGGGTCGGGGACGGGGGCTACGAGTTCGTCGCGGTCCTCGGTGTCGCCGCGCTCGCGCTGGCGCTCACGGGAGCCGGCCGTTTCTCCATCGACGGCGCCCTGCTTCGCGGTCGTGCCCCTGCCTGGCTCGCCTGAGAGTCGCCGCGCTCAGTCCTGAGGCTCGCGGGGCGGAGTGGCGCCGATGTCCGGCACCGGGGCTGTGCCTAGGTGCACCTCCAGGTCGTCGGCCGTCGGCGTCTTCGGGCGCCGCGCGGTCGGGCGGTCGAGGTAGAACAGTGCGGTGGAGGCGATGTCGTCGCGCAGCGGTAGGTACCGCCAACCGCTGCGCCATCCGAGCGCCTGGATGTCGACCTTCGGGATACCGGTCGCGAAATGGATCGGGTCGAGCAGGTGCCAGCGGTACATGCCGAAGCGCTGCTGCGACACATACAGCCCGTCGGGACGGATCACCTGGGGCATGCCCAGATAGGGAGTCGAGAATTCCGTGTAGCCCTGGCCGGGGATGTCGAAGTTCCAGGCACCGCCGAAGTAGTCCTCTGTCCCCGTGCCGCAGATCGTCGGATAGTCGGTGTCGTCGTCGAGGTAGAACTTGATCTCGCCTTCGCCCCACCATCCGTTGGAGTTCACGCCCCAGGCGATGTACGTGCCGACGTACTGACCCTGCCCTTCGACGCCCTCCAGAATCACGTGCGGGGTGAGATCGGCCAGCGGGTTCGATCGACGCCACTGCGCGTGGAAGTACGCGTCGTTCGAGTGGTCGCCTCCGACCTCGTAGGTCACCTGGTAGTAGACACGCACGTCGACGACGGAGGTGTTCTCGAGGGTCAGTCTGGCGCCGTCCTTGAACGGCATCGGCCAGTAGGAGTTGAATCCGCCGTGCGGGTTCGCAGCGATCGTCTGCGAGTTCACCTGCGCGAAGACTCCCCAGGCGTTGCAGAAGAAGTCGCCGTACGGCACCTCGACGGCGGGTTCGTCGGCGCCGTCCCAATATGCGCGCAGCAGCAGGGTGCGCCAGTTGTCGGTATGGGTCGTGATCCAGAGGTGGGTGATCTTGCCCGCACCGGTGATGTTCGCGAGCTCGAGCGTCTCGCCGGCCTTCATGTCCATGCTGGGCGAGATCTTCCAACCGGGACCGAGGTCACGAGCGTTCATAGCGCCCGTGCCCTCGGTCGCGCGGCCACCGCCCCCAGCGGATCCGTCGAAGTTCTCGGGGGAGATCGATCGGGTCTGCACCGGTCGCAGCGCTGCGAGGGATGCCAGATCAGAAGCAGAGGAAGTCATGGGCGCCAATGTAATCGATTTCAGATGAGAACGCCAGAGAATCGAGGTGTGCGCGATACTGTTGCTTTCACGTCCGGCGCGTCCGGGCAGGCAGTGAGGGTGCATGGCCACGATCTATGACGTCGCGGAACTCGCGGGTGTCTCCCCGGCGACCGTCTCGCGTGTGTTCAACGGCACGAGCGTGTCCGAGGAGAAGGTGGCCGCCGTGCGCGACGCCGCGGCCCGGCTGAACTTCACGCCGAATCGCACGGCTCGTACACTCCGACGCCAGAGCTCCGAGGTCATCGCGCTCGTGATCCCGGACATCGAGAACCCCTACTTCACGGAGATGGCGCGAGGGGTCGAAGACGTCGCCTCCGAGGCGGGCTACTCGGTCGTCCTGTGCAACTCCGACGCGCAGATGGAGAAGGAGGCGACATACCTCCGTATCGCGATCTCCGAGCACATGTCGGGGATCATCATCGCGACGGCCGACGAGCGGTCCAACCTCGAGGGCATCCTCGCGACGGGGCGTCCCGTCGTGGCGGTCGACCGCAGCACCACGTACGACATCGACGGTGTCGTGATGGCGAACCGTGCAGCGGGCACGTCCGCGACGCAGGATCTGATCGACGCGGGCTATCGTCGCATCGCCTATATCGGCGGGCCCGAGCACATCGATACCGCGGCGGAGCGAGCCGCAGGATGGCGCTCCGTGCTCGCTGCGGCTCAGCCCGACCTCGACCTCGACGAGCTCGCACGATTCGCGACGTTCCGCGTGGAGGGGGGCCGTGCCGCTATGGAGGAGCTCCTCGCGCTTCCCGAGCCGCCCGATGCCGTGGTCGCCGGGAACAACCTCATCGGCGTCGGCGCCATCCAGGTGCTCACCGAGCACGGGCTCACTCCGCCGCAGGTCGGTGTCGCCGTGATCGGGTCACTGCCCTTCACGACGCTGTCTCCCACCGCCGTCACCGTCGTTCGCCTGCCGGCGCGCCACATGGGTGTGACGGCGGCGCGGATGCTGCTCGAGCGCATCAAGGGCGACCGGCAGCCCTCGCGCACCGTGGTGCTGCGCAACGAGATCCAACCCGCCAGCCAGCGGGTCTAGCGGGAGCCCCAGAAGCGGGTCGCCAGGTGGGCGACCTCTTTGTCGAGCTCTTCGAGTCGTCGATCGACAGAGCCCAGTCGCGCGTCGAACGTCGCCTCCAGAGCGTCGAATCGGGTGTCGACCCTCGCGTCCATCGCCTCGAACTTCGTCTCCATCGCCTGGAGCTTCGTCTCCATCGTCTCGAACCGGTATCCCAGCTCGCGCCGGAGGGACGATGTCATCTTGTCGTTCTGGCGGATGAGGACGGTCAGCGCCCCCAGCATGAAGGCAGCGAACACGCCGATCAGAGTCCAGACCTGGGGTTCGTTCATCTGCATGGCTCCATCCTGCGGGGGAGTCCTCAGATTGTCACGGTATTCCAGTGCGGCTCGGGCTCGAGCCCGTGAAGAGTGGAGAGCGCGCGCTCCCCGCAGATCGTGCAGGAAAGGTCGGATCTTCTTGCGATGTGAAATCGATTTCGCATAAAGTGGCCACAGGTTTCAGATTCTGTGCCCGGTTTCAAGGAGGACACCATGCGCTGCACCCTCGGGGTGGACATCGGCACGTCCAGCAGCAAAGGCGTGCTGGTGGGGGTCGACGGCACGATCATCGCGTCGGCGAGCCGTGCGCACGAGGTTCGCCGCCCCCACACCGGCTGGGTCGAGATGGACGGCGACGTGTGGTGGGACGAGTTCGTCTCGATCTCTCGCGAGCTGCTCGAGACGGTGCCCGATGCCGAGGTGGTCGGAGTCGGTGTGAGCGGGATGGGGCCGTGCATCCTCCTCGCCGACGAGGATGACCGCCCGGTGCGTCCCGCCATCCTCTACGGCGTCGACACGCGCTCGACGGCGCAGATCGATCGGATGACGGGCGATCTCGGCATCGAGGAGATCACGCGCGTCGGCGGATCGACGCTCACCTCGCAGGCGGGTGGCCCCAAGATCGCCTGGATCGGGGATGAGGAGCCGGAGGCCCTGGCGCGTGCGCGACGCCTCTTCATGCCGGCGTCGTGGCTGACCAGGAACCTCACCGGGGCGTATGTGCTCGACCACCAGTCCGCGAGTCAGGTCTCGCCGTTCTACGACATCGAGGCCGAGAGCTGGTACGGGCCGTGGTGGGAGCTATACGCGGGCGGTATCGAGCAGCCCGCACTGCTCTGGGCGGGCGACCTGGCAGGAGAGGTCACCGCCGGCGCGGCAGCGGCAACCGGCATCCCGGCGGGAACACCCGTGATCACGGGCAGCATCGACGCCTGGACGGAGGCGGTCAGCGTCGGCGCGCACGAGGTCGGCGACCTCATGCTCATGTACGGGACGACGATGTTCCTGGTCGCGACGGGGGCGGAGACCCTGCGCACCCCGTCGATGTGGACCACTGCGGGAGCGTTCGCCGGCACACGCAACCTCGCGGGCGGGCTCTCCACGTCCGGCGCGCTGACCGCCTGGTTGAAGGATCTGACCGGGGCGGATTACCCCGAGCTGCTGGCAGAGGCGGAGCTCTCTCCACCCGGTGCGAGGGGATTGCTCGTGCTGCCGTACTTCGCCGGGGAGCGTACCCCGATCCAAGACCCTGATGCCCGGGGCGTGATCGCCGGACTCACGCTCGAGCACACGCGAGGCGACCTCTATCGTGCCGCTCTCGAGGCCACGGCGCTCGGCGTGCGCCACAACGTGGAGACCATGCGCGCGGCGGGTGCCGACATTCGTCGGATCGTCGCGGTGGGCGGGGGCACCCAGGGGCGGCTCTGGCCGCAGGTGGTCTCCGACGTGACAGGTCTCGCGCAGGAGGTACCGCAGACGACGATCGGCGCGAGTTACGGTGCGGCCTTCCTCGCCGCGACCGCGATCGCCGCGCCTGACGCGACGCCGGTGATCACGGACTGGAACCCCGTCGCGGAGACGATCCGGCCTGATGAGGCGCTGCGCCCGGCCTACGACGACCTGTTCGACAGATACGTGCGCCTCTACGCGGATTCGAAGGACGTCGTGCACGAACTCGCAGACACGCAGCGCGGAGCATCCGCATGACCCGCGAACGGCGCGCCCGCGGTATCCCGCACACGTCGCAGGCGACGGCGTTCCCGCTGGGAGGCATCGGGACGGGCAATGTGTCGATCGGTGCCAGGGGAGAGCTGCGCGACTGGGAGCTCGAGAACCTTCCGGACAAGGGGCGTCGCAACCCGCACTCCTTCTTCGCGATCCATGCGGCTCCGGAGGGCGGCGACGCGGTCACCCGAGTGCTCGAAGCGCGGCTCGGCGGGCGTCACGATGCAGACGCGGGCTACGCGTTCGACCAGCTCGCGGGCCTCCCGCGACTCGATGCCGCGACGCTGCACGGCGAGTACCCGGTGGTCGACGTCGACTTCAGCGACGCCGTCCTACCGGTCGACGTCTCGCTGCACGCCTTCACACCCCTGGTGCCTCTCGACGCGGACGAGTCCGGCATCCCGGCAGCGGTGCTGCGTTACCGCGTGACGAACCCTGGGTCGGTCCCGGTGGCGGTCACGGTCGTGGGCAGCATCTCGCACACGGCGGGGCGTGGCACCCCGGGGCCGGATGCGCCATGGGGGATGCGTGCGACGCAGACGGTGCGCTGGCGCGACGACGGCGAGGTGCGCGGACTCGACTTCGGGGTGGATCTGCCCGAGGATGACTTCGGCTACGGGACGCTGAGCCTCACCACGACGGATGCGGCCACGACCGCCAAGCCGCAGTGGGTCACCAGCTACTGGCCCGACGGTGCACGGCTGTTCTGGAACGATCTGACTGACGACGGGCTGCTCGCGGCGGAGCCGAGGCTCACGCTGGAGGATCGGCCCAGAGGGCTCTTCGCCGAACCCGATGCCGATCCGGACGCCGCGCCGCTGACCGAAGCGGAGATGCTGGCGAAGCTTCCCCGTCTGCGCACCGGCTCGCTCGGCATCGTGCACGTCCTCGCTCCCGGTGAGAGCCGCGACTTCGAGTTCGTGCTGTCGTGGAGCTTCCCGAATCGTCGTCGTGGGTGGAACGGGCATATCGTGTTCGCCGACCCGAACCTCGACGAGATCGTGCGGAACCACTACGCGACGCTGTGGCCGGATGCCTGGGCCGCCGCTGCCCACGTGCACGCGCACCTCGCAGAGCTCGAGGAGACGACGGATGCGTTCGTCGAGGCGCTGTACGGCGGGAGTCTCGATCCGGTGCTGATCGATGCGATCGGAGCGAACATCGCGGCCGCCCGTTCCACGACCGGCTTCGTCATCGAATCCCCGAACTCCGAGCTGGGCGATGGACCGGTGTTCGCGGCGTGGGAGGGATCTTTCGATCACGGCGGCTCGTGCGAGGGCACCTGTACCCACGTGTGGTCGTATGCGCAGACCCTCGCCTGGCTCTTCCCCTCGCTCGAAAGAAGTGCTCGGCGGGTGGAGTATCTGCTCGAGACGGACGAGTCCGGGGCGCAGAAGTTCCGCGGCAACCGCGTCTTCGGAGGTCCCTCCTGGTTCATGGGTCCGGCCGTCGACGGACAGCTCGGCACTCTGCTCCGCCTGCACCGGGAATGGCGCTTCAGTGGAGACGACGACTTCCTGCGTGAACTGTGGCCCGCAGCCGCTCGCACCCTGGACTACGCGATCAGGGTATGGGATCGCGACGGAGACGGGCTCCTCGACGGGGAGATGCACAACACCTACGACATCGAGTTCCACGGGGCAGAGCCCCTCGCGAACGGCGTGCACCTCGCGGCGCTCCGGGCGGGTACGCGCATGGCTGCCCATCTCGGTGAGGACCGGCGGGCGGAGGCATGGTCGGCTCGAGCGGACCATGTCGCCGCGGCGATGGACGAGACGCTGTGGAACGGTGAGTACTACCGCCAGGTGATCGGCGATGCCGACGCGCACCGGTACCAGTACGGCGATGGCGTGCTGTCGGATCAGCTCCTCGGGCAGTTCCACGCATTCGTGAACGGCCTCGGGCACATTCTTCCCCCGGAACGAGTCGATTCGGCGCTTGCCGCGATCGTGGCGCACAATCACCGTGACGACCTGTCTGCGCACGAGAGCACGCAGCGCGTCTACGCCCTGAACGACGAAGGTGGGCTCCTGCTCGCATCCTGGCCGCACGGTGGACGCCCGGCGATCCCCTTCGTCTACTCCGACGAGGTGTGGACGGGAGTCGAGCATCAGGTCGCGGCCTCGCTTCTCTATGCCGGCCGCGTCGATGACGCGATCCTCGTCGAGCGTTCGTTGCGCGGGCGGTATGACGGGCGTCACCGCAGTCCGTGGAACGAGATCGAATGCGGCAACCACTACGCACGATCGCTCGCGTCGTGGGCGCTTCTGCTCGGAGCGAGCGGTGTGCAGTGGGATGCCCCAAGCGGCGAGCTCTCCTTCGCTCCGGCGACCGGCGGTGATCTCCGCAGCCTGTTCACCACGGGAACCGGCTGGGGGCGTGTCGAGATCGACGAGCATGAACTGGCCATCCATCTCGACGGCGGCACGCTCGATGTCGCAGACCTGCGGCTGCGCGGCCGGACCGTCGGCCGCGACATCCGACTCCGAGCCGGGGATACGCATCGTTCCCGGCTCACCCCGACCCCAACCCCGGAGGCATCATGACCACCTACACCCTGCCGACGACGGCATCCCGCCCGACGACCGCTCCGAAGACCGCGTATCTCATCACGTCCGGAGACCTTCGTGAGTCGGCGAACGTGGCGGGGTGGCCCACCCAGGTCGAGCTGGAGACCGGCGTCACCGGGGTGCTGAACGCCCTCGGGTGGGAGGTCATCCGGCCCTTCGGCGTCGACCCCGAGACCGGGCACGGATTCATCTCGAGCCAGCGCATGGGCCTCGAGGTGTTCACGCGCATCCCCGTCGACGCGCCGCTCATCGTCGCGATCGCCAACTGGCAGTACTCGCACCATGTGCTCGCCGGACTGCGATCCCACGAGGGGCCGATCCTCACGGTCGCGAACTTCGCCGGCGATTGGCCGGGCCTCGTCGGCCTTCTCGGGCTGAACGCGGGTCTGACCAAGATGGGCAAGCCCTACGCGACCACCTGGTCCGTCGACTTCGCCGATGAGTGGTTCACCGACGGCATCAAGGAATGGACGGAGTCCGGCGCCATCACGCACGACAGCTCGCACGTCCGACCGCTGCCCGCGCTGCCGGACAGCCCGGAGAAGCAGCTCGGCGAGGCGCTCGCGGCACAGCTGCTCTCCGAGAAGGCGATCATCGGCGTGTTCGATGAAGGCTGCATGGGCATGTACAACGCGATCTTCGACGACGAGCTGCTCAACCCGACCGGCATCTACAAGGAGCGCCTCTCGCAGTCGGCGTTGTACGCCGAGATGCTCGACGTCACGGACGATGAAGCCGACGCCGCGTACGACTGGTTGATCGATGCGGGGATGACGTTCCGCTACGGCGAAGACGGCGTCACCGAGCTCACCCGCGACCAGGTGCAGTGGCAGCTGAAGATGTACATCGCCGCGCTCCGCATCGCCGACGACTTCGGGCTCGACGCGGTCGGCATCCAGTACCAACAGGGCTTGAAGGACCTGGTGCCCGCCTCAGACCTGGCCGAGGGTATTCTGAACTCGACCGAGCGCCCGCCGGTGACCTCGCGCGACGGCTCTCGCGTTCTGCACGAGGGACGGGCCTTCCCGCACTTCAACGAGGCCGACGAGGGTGTCGCCGTGGACGCGCTCGTGACCGACCGGGTGTGGCGCGCGATGGGGCTCGTGCCCGACAACACGCTGCACGACGTCCGCTGGGGCGAGGACTACGACGGACAGTTCGTCTGGGTCTACGAGATCTCGGGGTCGGTGCCGGCATCGCACCTCGGAGGCTGGCAGCACGCGGAGGGATGGCGGCAGGGTCATGTGTTCTTCCCCGCGGGCGGCGCCACGATCAACGGCGTCTCGAAGCCCGGCGAGGTCGTGCTCTCCCGAGTGTTCATCGCCGAGGGCATCCTGCAGGCCGACATCTTCCGGGCGTCGGTGGTCGAGCTGCCGGCGGAGGAGACCCAGCGGCGGAAGGACGCCACGAACCCCGAGTGGCCGATCGCCCACGTGGTGCTGCACGGCGTCTCGCGCGACCAGTTCATGGCACGGCACAAGGCGAACCACGCGCAGCTCGTCTACGCGCCCGACGCCGAGACCGCGGACAAGGCCCTGATCGCGAAGGCCGCGATGTTCGACGGGATGGGGATCAAGGTCAACCTGGTGGGAGACGTGACGATCTGATCGGTCGCTGCACATCACTGCGAGCGCCAGAAGCGGGTCGCGAGGTTCGTGAGTTCCCTGTCGAGGTCGTCGACCTTGATCTCGATGCGGTCGAGCCGGGCATGGAGCCCATCGATCCGGGCCGAGAGCGTGCCTTCGACGCGGTCGATCTTCGCCGAGAGCGTGCCTTCGACGCGGTCGATCTCGGCGCGGATCACCCGGCTGAGCTGCGTCGTCATCAGCGTCATGCCGCCCAGCATCACTGCTGCGAAAACGCCGATCAGAGTCCATACCTGCGGATCGTCCAAGCGCATGCCTCCAGTCTGATTCCGGAGGGCAAGGTTGTCACGGTATTCCGGTCGTGACGTGCTGTCATCCCGGTGGCTGTGGAGCGAATGGCGTGTAGAAGCACCGTGCAGAAGAGGTCAGGAATCGGTTGCAGCCGGAGACTCGGTGACCAAGGGCAACCTGCTCGACGGGCGAGAGCCGTGAACATGCACGCGAAGCGTCAGGCCATGGGCCGCGGTGGCGACGGCTTCGAGCATGGAAGGCATGACACTTCATGAAGAGGAAGGGGCCCCGGTCGTCGTACTCGGAGCCACCGGAACGACGGGCTCGCAGGTGGCGGATCTGCTGGAGGCCGCGGATGTGCGGGTGCGACGCGCCTCCCGCCGCTCGCCGTGGCGGTTCGACTGGGACGACGCGAGCACCTGGCGGTCGCTGTTCGACGGTGCCGGGGCGGTGTACGTGGTCCTCCCCGAGGATCCGATGGACCTCACCCCCTTCACACGGATGCTCGCCGACGCCGGCGTCGAGCGCGCCGTGGTGCTCACCGCACGAAACCCGGGGGTCAGCGGTGACGGCATCGCGTCCGGAGCGGAGGAGGTGTTCGGTGCCGCCGCGCCCGCTTCGACCTTCCTGCGCCCCTCATGGTTCGCGCAGGGCTTCACCACAGGTCTCTTCGCCGCTCAGCTGGATGCCACCGGCGAGCTGCGGCTGCCGGTGGGAGATGGGAGGGAGCCGTTCATCGATGCACGCGACATCTCCAGAGTCGCAGCGACGCTCCTGCGATCGCAGACGCCGGGCCCGTCGCACGTCGAGCTCTCCGGCCCGCAGTCGCTCTCGTTCGCCGAAGCCGTCGAGATCGTCGGGCGGCGCACCGGGCGTGCCCTGACCTTCGCCGACATCGGGGTCGACGAGTGGCGGGGATCCGTCGCGCCCTACCTGAAGCCGCGGATGGTGGATGCCCTCGCCAACCTGTTCGACGCGATCCGCGCCGGGCGCGATGATCATCTCTCCGACGGCGTCCACGATGTGCTCGGCGAACAGCCGCACTCGCTGGAGGCCGTGGTCGCCCGGGAAAGCGCGGTGGCGCGGTGACCGGCGAAGTGGCCACCGGGCCGATCCCCCGAGGGGTCAACAGGCGGATGGTGCTGGGCGCGGCGCTGGGGGTGACCGCCGCGGTCGCTGCCGGAGCGGGCGGGGCGATCGTCCCGTCCGGCAGTGCTTCCGCCTCCCGTTCCCGCGCCGACCTCGTGCTCATCCACGGCGGATCGCACGGCGGCTGGGCCTGGCGGCGCGTCGTCGACGAACTCGATCCTCGCCGGGGACGGATCCTCACGCCCACCCTGCCGGGAGTCGGCGATCGTGCACACCGTCTCGCGCCCGACATCCGCTTCCAGGACGGCGTGGACGACATCGTGGCGACGATCGATGCCGAGGAACTGCGTGACGTGGTGCTCGTCGGACACAGCATCGGTGGTGCCTATGTCTCCGCCGTCGCCGAGCGGATCTCCGATCGCCTCCGCGGCGCGGTGTACCTCGACGCGGTCGTCGTAGATCCCGGGGAGCGGATCCTCGACGTGCTCACCCCCGCGAGTCGGGCCGCGCTGCCGACCGTGGTCGCGCAGGCGGGTCAGGGGTACTACGTCCCCAAGCCGCAGGATCCGACGATGTTCGGGGTGACGCGTCGGAACGACGTCGAATGGCTCGACCGCAGGCTCACCGGGCACCCGTGGAGCAGTTGGAGCGACGTCGTACCGATCACCGGCCCGATACCCGATGTGCCCCTGCTCTACATCGACTGCACGGCCCCGCCGTTCGCCGATGTCGGCCCGTCGAAGGACCGTGTGCGTGCGCGGCCGGAGCGATGGTCCGTCACGAAGCTCGCGGCGGGACATGACGCCCTCGTCACGGCCCCTGCCGACGTCGCGCGTCTGATCCGGCGCTTCAGCGCGGGAGTCTAGCCCCGGACGCGGCTCGGCGCGGGATCCACGTAGTTGCGCGGACTCGCGCCGAAGCGGCGTTTGAACGCGGTGCTGAGCGCGAACTCGTCCGAATAGCCGAGCCGATCCGCGACGTCTTTCAACGGCATGTCGGGAGAGGCCTCGAGGAGTTCGAGCGCGTGCGCCATGCGCCACCGGGCGAGGTGCGACGACGGCGTCGCGCCGACGACCTCTCGGAAGAGCTTGGCGAACGCGGAGCGGGACATGTGGGCGTGCGCAGCCATGTCGGAGACCGTCCAGACCGTTCCGAGCTCGCTGTGCACCGCCTCGAGTGTGGCCCCGATCCTCGGATGCGCGACGCCGCCGATCCAGCCCGGTGGTGTCGGCGCCGTGTCGATCCAGGCGGCGACCGCCGCGCACACCGCGACTTCGGTGAGCTTGCAGAGCAGGCTGTCGACGACGGGATCGCGCCTGCCCTCGGCGTGCAGCAATGCGACCACGGAGGCCAGCAGCGGTGTGCTGTCGACCACGATCGTCCGGGGGAGCTCCTGCTCGAGGAGCGTGTAGACGTGTCCGCGACTCTTGAACGCGATCGCTTCGACACCGAAGACAGACCGCATCTCGGAGCTGCTCTCGGCCTGGATCTCGCGGGTCAGAGCGATGGCGTCTCCCTCGGCCGGGCACACCACGGCGAGCTGGTCCGAGCGGACGAGGTGGCGTCGTCCTCCGATATCGACGTGAAGGTCGTCGTGCTCCGGGATGACGAGGAGCTGCGGGGGTGCGCCATCGCTGGCGACCGGCGATCGATGGGCCTCGCAGCGCCGCGACGAGATCACTCTGATGCTCGAGAGGGCGCGATCCACCGAACTCACTCGACCCCCTCGCTGCGCGGCAGACGCCCCGTCACTCCATTCTCTCCCCGTGCCGGGGCGACGGCTCCGGGCTCCTCCTGCGCGGTCGGGCGCAGCCCGCTGGGTGGTCCGCTGAGCGCCCGCAGGGCGTAGAGGATGGTCGCGAGGTCGACGAGTTCCTGGACGAGCGCACCGACGACCGCCGGGATGACGCCGGTCATCGCGACGATCATGAGCCCGACGCTCAACCCGATGCCGATCCAGATCGCGGTCAGCGCGACCCGGAGCGTGTGGCGGCCGATCGAGACGGCGTCGACGACCTTCGCGAGCGAATCGACGAGGATCACGACGTCTGCGGCATCGCCGGCGGCAGTGGCTCCCTTCGCCCCCATCGCGATACCGATGTCTGCGGCTGCCAGCACGGGCGCGTCATTGACGCCGTCGCCCACCATGAGCACCGGGCGCGGCTGCATCTCGGCGGCGAGCCGCACCTTCTCGGGCGGCAGCAGCTCCGCGTGGATCTCATCGATGCCGAGCTGGCGTCCCACCGATTCCGCCGTCGAATCCACGTCGCCGGTGAGCATCGCGACGCGATCGACGTCGTGCAGCCGCAGCCACGAGATGACGGCGGACGCTTCGGGGCGGGCGGCATCGGCGAGCACGAGCACGCCGGCGAAGCGCCCGTCCACCGCCACGTAGGCCGCGGCTTCGCCGGGTTCGAGCTGCGCCCGGACGGTGTCGGGTGCGAGCGAGGCGACGTAGGCGGGCTTTCCGACCACGACGGTGCGCCCGGCGATCGTTGCGGCGACCCCGTTCGTGGCGGTCTCGCTGGCTTCCCGAGCCGCGTGCAGGACGAGCCCCCGCGCATCGGCGGCGCGCCGGATGCCGTCGGCCAGCACGTGCGAGGAGTACTGTTCCGCGGATGCGGCCAGCTGCAGGATCTCGTCGGCGTCGAAGCCCGCAGCGGGGCGGACCTCCACGAGCTCGGGGCGGCCCTGCGTGAGCGTCCCGGTCTTGTCGAACGCGGCGGAGCGCACCCGGGCGATCTGTTCGATCACGGCCCCGCTCTTCATGATCACCCCGGATTTCGCTGCCCGTGAGAGGCCGCCGAGGAATGCCACGGGCGCCGCGATGAGGAGGGGGCACGGCGTCGCCAGCACGAGCACCTCGGCAAAGCGCGTGGAGTCGCCGGAGATCGCCCATGCGGTGCCGGCGAGCACGAGCGACACGGCGGTGAACGGGATGGCGAAGCGGTCGGCGAGGCGGACGATCGGCGCGTGCGACGACTCGGCGGAGTGCACCAGCGCGACGATCTGCTGGTACTGGCTGTCGGCACCGGTGCGCAGTGCTCTGATGCGGACGGCGCGGCTTCCGTTGATCGCCCCGGACAGCACCTCCCCGCCCGCCTCGCGCGTGACCGGCATGCTCTCGCCCGTCAGCGAGGACTCGTCGAACGTCCCCGTGTCGGTCAGGAGCGTCGCATCCACCGGCACGATCTCGGAGGGGCGCACCAGCAGCACGTCGCCGACCGCGACATCGTCGATCGGCACGTCGCGAGCTTCGTCGGAATCGGGCGAGTCCGGGTGTACCAGAACATGGGCGATGCGAGGCGAGCGGTCCAGCAGCGCCGACAGATCCCGCTTGGCCCTGCGTCCGGCGAAGTCCTCTAGCGCCTCACCGCCGGAGAGCATCAGCACGATGATGAGCGCAGCGATGTACTCGCCGACCGCCAGCGTGGCGACCATCGCGACGACGGCCAGGATGTCGAGCCCGACGTGTCCGTGCAGCACGTCGCGTACCATGCCGACCAGTGTCCAGACCACGACGGCCGACACGTACACCGTGGCGAGCCAGCGGCCGATCCCCGCTTCGTCCACCGCGTGCAGCACCCCCACCGCAGCGAAGACCAACACGGTGAGCGTGATCACGGGGTACCGCCACAGCGGTCGAAGCGCGCGCATGCGTCCAGCATCCCGGGAAAGCGGTATCGGCGCCAGTGCCCGTGCGAGGCACTGTTCATGACAGTGGCCGGCACTCTTTCGGCCACATCGCTTAAGCGATATAGTCGGCCGCGAGACGCACCGATGCGGCTCGATCTGGACACGACGACGAAGGAGACGAACTGTCATGAGTCAGCCGAAAGCCAGTAACCACCGTTTCCGTAGAGCACTTGCAGCCGCTGCGGCCCTCGCGCTCGCGGGGATGGGGGCGGTCGCCGGATCGACCGCGGCCGCTGCGGACGACACGGCCGCCGAGCCGAAGCTCGCTGTCTACGTGGAGGTCAACTCGAACGATTTAGCGAATGTCGCCGACTACACGCTCGCCGATTCGGGTCGGCCGGCCGTCGACCTGGCGATGATCTTCGCCGCCAACATCAACTACGACGGCGAGAAGGCCTACCTGCACTTCAACGAGCGCGTCACCGAGACGCTTCAGGATGCGCAGAACCAGATCCGACCGCTGCAGGCCCGCGGCACGAAGGTGCTGTTGTCCGTGCTGGGGAATCATCAGGGCGCCGGGTTCGCGAACTTCACGTCGTTCGCGGCCGCGGACGCCTTCGCCGCCCAGCTCGCCGACGCGGTCACGACCTACGGCCTCGACGGCATCGACTTCGACGACGAGTGGACGAACTACGGCGCGAACGGCACGCCGCAGCCCAACGCGCAGTCCTTCGGGTGGCTCGCCTCGGCGCTGCGTGATCGCCTCGGCCCTGACAAGATCATCACCCTGTACGCGATCGGCGAGACCTACACCGTGACGGACTTCACCCGGTTCGATCCCGCAGCGGTGATCGACCACGCCTGGAACCCCTACTACCCGTCCTACAACGCCCCCACGGTGCCGGGTCTCGAGGACAGGGCGCGCCTCGGCGCGGCCGCGATCGACCTGTCGAACGTGAGCTCCGCGACAGCCGCGGACTACGCCCAGCGCACGGTCTCCGACGGCTACGGCGTCTATGTGGCGTACAACCTGACCGCGACCGACCAGTCGGGGCTGCTCTCCGGGATCACGCAGGCGCTCAAGGGAGAGGCGACCGAGTACCGAGCGGCTCCGTGAGCGGCACGAGACCCGATCAGTCGAGATCGAAGAGCTCGATCTGACGGAGCGTGACCTCGGCTTCCGCCCGGACGCGGATCGCCGAGGTCACGACTCGTTCCGTGAACGTGAAGGGCGTCGTACGGTCGGCCGGGAGCTCGCAGACATGGGTCGTCCCGACGGTCTCCCACTCACCCGCAGTCGTCAGGTGCTCCCACAGCAGCGCGGAGGAGGAGGCCTCTGAGGTCGTGGTCACCGTGACGTCGCTGACACTCTGCGGCGAGGGGAACCGCCATCCGATCCAGTCCCCGGTGTGCAGGGTGCTCTCCTGCCGACCTTCGAGGGTGAGGCCCGCGCCATCGTCGAAGAGGTGCTCGGGGTTCGTGACCCCTGACGAGGCGAGGGGGTATCCGTCGCGCGACGTCAGATCCTGATGCCAGGGCACCGAGTGCTGCTGCGGACCCGCGACTTCCAGCGCCAGGAGGGGGTCGGTACCGAACCGCAGCTCGAGAACGGAGTCTCCGACCAGCGCATCGATCGGCAGGTCTGCCGACGTCAGGGTCACGCCGTCGAGTCGCGCCTCCTGCAGCACATGGGCGGACGGAGCGGAGCGTCGTGACCGGATCCGCAGCGTCGAGCCGTCGCCGCGAGCCACACGGATGTCGTCGAACAGCGGGGACCCGATCCGGAGTCGTCCCGAGGCGAGCTCCAGGGGATAGAGCCCGAGTGCGGCCCAGAGCCACCACGCGCTCATCTCGCCGTTGTCCTCGTCGCCCGGGTACCCCTGGCCGATGTGGGCGCCGGCGAACAGGCGCCTGGCGAGGTCGCGCACGACGGACGCGGTCTGCCACGGGCGGTCGGAGAACGCGTACATGAAGGGGATGTGGTGGGCGGGTTGGTTGGAGATCGCGCACATCCCCGACCGCAGGGCGCGTGCCTCCCGCTGCTCGTGGATCACGGTGCCGTATGCACCGCCGAAACGCTCGTCCGCGGTCTCGGGTTCGGCGAAGAGCGCGTCGAGATGGCGGCCGAGGCGTTCGGGGCCGCCGTGGAGGTCAGCCAGTCCGGCGCCGTCGTGCACGGCTCCGACCGACATGCCCCAGGCGTTCGTCTCGACGTTGTCTCCGCCCCAGGAGCGTGGGTCGAAGCCTCCTGCGAACTCGCCGAGGGAATCCCTGCCGCGGAAGAATCCGGTGTCCGGGTCGAACAGGGTGCGATACGACCGCGCGCGGTTCGCGAAGTAGCGGGCGAAGGATCGATAGCGGGCAGCATCCGATGCGGACTCGCACTCGGCGGCCAGCTGCGCGGCGAAGTGGCCGAGGGCGGCATCGCTCACCGCGTTCTCGATGCTCCAGCTCATGCCCTCGGGCACCTCCGAGGAGACGTACCCGGTGAACCGGCCGGTCGCGATCCCCTTGCGGCCACGGCGTGCGTCGGGCCCCGGCTCGCAGGCGTTCCGCCACCCGCTCTCGAAGGCGGCCGCACGGTCGAACCCGACGCCCCAGCGGGCGGCATCTCCGAAGATCTGGTCGCTGGAGGTGCCGACCATGCTGTCGACGTAGCCCGGGGCACTCCACCTCGCCATCCAGTCGCCCCGACGATACTGCTCGAGCTGCCCGTCGAGCAGCTCTCCCGCGAGGGCGGGGTCGAGCAGGGCGAGCGCCGGCCACTCGGTGCGATAGGTGTCCCAGTAGCCGTTGTTGACGACGAGCTCACCGTCGACGATCGGTGGGGTATCGCCCCAGGACGCACGCGCAGCGAACACGTCGGCGAACCGCCAGACGGGCACCTCCGCCGTTCCGACGTTCTCCGCGGCGCTGTTGGGGTACAGGTGCATCCGGTGGAGGGCGGCGGCGATCCGGGAGCGGTGCTCTTCGTCGGCGAGCGAGCGATAGGGGAGGTCGGCGTCCGCCAGCGGGGGGATCGTCACGCGCGACAGCAGCCGATCCCACTGGGCAGCGGTCGCATCGCGCAGCTCCTCGTAGGCGATCGACGCCGGCGCCTCGGTCTCCAGGGCACGTCGGGCCTGTTCCACGGAGAGGAAGGAGATGCCGATCCGCACCTCGAGTGAGCCCCGTCCGGAGACGTGGCCCGCGACCGCACCGCGTCCGTCATCATCGAGCGGACCGTGTGCGAAGGTTGGCCCGTCCCCACTGGCGTCCTGGTCGGGGTGCATCACCACTCCGGCGAAGAAGCAGCGGGGAGCGTTGCCCCACTCCTCGGAGCCTTCAGGGATCCAGCCCTCGAACCCCCCGGCGTCCGTCCAGGCGAGGCATCCTTCGTCGCTGAGCTGGTCGATGACGAAGCCGATGCGGGCGTCGGCGTCGGAGCTGCACACGCGGAACGCGCCGGTGTGGGCGGTCGTCGTCAGCTGGACGCGCAGGCCATCGCCGAGCTCTGCCGCGTACTCGTGCGGCCGCGCCCGTTCGGTGCCCGGTGTGATCCAGCGCCGTCGCCCTGCACGGCTCGATGTCGGGTCTCCGAGGAAGGGCATCAGCTGCAGCACGGAACGGTCGCCGAGCCAGGGGCTGGGCTGATGCGAGAACTGCAGGGCCTCGAGTCGTCGCCCCTGCGGGTCGTCGTGCACGAACGGGCGATACGGCCAGCGCGAATCCTCCGCATCGGTCGCCGGCGTGACGAACGTGAACCCGTGGGGCACGGCGACCGCCGGGATGGTGTTGCCGCGGGAGAATCGTGCACCCGAGTGCGAGCCGCGGCGGGTGTCGACGCGTTCCGCGGGTGCGAGGTCGGCCGGCGTCGGCACCCTCTCCTCGACCATGAGCTGCACGAAGCCCGTGCAGCGCGAGGGGAGGTCCGCGGCATCGGCACGGGAAGCATCGGCAGGGGAAGCATCGGCAGGGGAAGCATCGGCAGGCAGAGCCGCGGTGCCGAACACGACCTCGACCATCCCCGCGCGACCGGCGAAGGGAGCGAGGGCGACGGTGTCGGCGTTCCATTGCTCCGGCAGGCTCCACCGGGCGTCGAACTGCGCCTGCGCGGTGACCGGGAAGTCGTAGCGGTCCCGCACGGCCGCGTCGTCGCTCAGCCGCGAGCCGTCGGCGAAGCGCACATCGACCGTCACAGCGAGTGAGGCGTGCGGTGCCAGCGTCGCCGCCGGCCCGTCCGCGTAGAACGCCCAGTGCAGCACGGTGTCCTGGGTGATCTCGACAGCGGGGAGATCCGGAACGTCGAGCCGCTGCTCGCCGGCGGACGGATCGAACGAGAAGGCGAAGACCGGAGCCCGGAGCACGCCGCTGCGGGGGCGGGAAGACGGGGGATCGGCCGGGCCGTCCGCCGGGATGAGGTGCACGCTGCTCACCCCTTGATCGCGCCTTCCTGCACGCCCTTGAAGAAGAACCGCTGCGTGAACGAGAACATGATCACGATGGGGACGAGGGCGATCATGGTGCCGGCCGCGATCAGACGCGGGTCGACCGAGAAGCTGCTGTTGAGGTAGGCCATGCCGACCGTCAGCGTGTACTTCGCGGGATCGGAGAGCACGATCAACGGCCAGAGGTAGTCGTCCCAGGCGCCGATGAAGGCGAAGATCGCCACCACCGAGACCATGCCGCGGATGTTCGGCCACACGATGTGGCGGATGCGCTGCCACGTGGTCGCGCCGTCGACGGTGGCCGCGTCGAGCACGTCCTTCGGGATCATGCGGCACGCGGTGGCGACCAGCAGCACGTTCATGGCGCTGATCGCTCCGGGCAGGAACACTCCCCACAGGGTGTCGGCGAGGCCGAGCGCACGGATCGTGAGGAAGTTGCTCGTCACGGTCACCTCGCCGGGGAACAGCAGGGTCGACAGCAGGATGCCCATCACGATCCACTTGCCGCGGAACTTCATGCAGGCGAGCGCATAGCCGGCGAATGTGGCCAGGATCACGTTGCTGATCACGGTGCCGACGGAGACGAGCAGCGAGTGCCACGCATACAGGTACACGGGCACGACGTCGGCGACCCTGGTGTAGTTCTGCAGGGTCGGCTCGCGCGGGATCAGCTCCGGGGGGAAGGAGTAGATGTTCTCGGTCGCGCCCTTGAACGAGGTCGACAGCTGCCACACGAACGGTCCGATGACCAGGAAGAGCACGAGCACCAGCAAGGCGTATCGGCCGATCAGCCCGCCGAGAGTCGGCTTGCTGAAGTCGCCGGAGCCGCGGTGCCGGAAGATGCGCTCGCGCGCGGGAGCGGGAGCGTCCTGCGGCTTCTCATCGCGTTCGGGCGCGGTGATCGTCTGAGCGGTCATGCGGGAGCCTTCGCCTTCTTCTCGCGGTTCATGAACGCGATCGCCGCGAGCGGTATGAGCGTCAGGAGGAACAGGGCGACGCTGATCGCAGAGGCGTAGCCGATGTTGCCGTTCAGGCCGGAGCCGACCTGGCGGATGAGCATCACGAGCGACATGTCGTAGCCGCCGGGGCCGCCCGTGCTCTTGGACAGCACGTCGAGCTCGGCGAACACGCGCATGGCCGAGACGGCGATCAGCACCGCGATGAGGAGCATCGCGCCGCGGACCGACGGGATCGTCACCGAGAGGAAGCGGCGGAACGACCCGGCGCCGTCGAGCATCGCGGCCTCGTGCAGTTCCTTCCCGACGTTCCCGAGGGCAGCGAGGTACACGACCATGTAGTAGCCGAGTCCCTTCCACACCGTGAGCAGGATGGCGCACCCGAGCAGCAGCCAGCGGTCGACGAGGAAGGGCATCGGCTTGTCGATCAGGCCGAGGAAGTCGAGCGTCTGGTTGATGATGCCGCGGCTGTCGAACAGCCATGTCCAGATGAGGGCGACCACCACGACCGAGGCGATCACGGGGAAGTAGAACGTGGTGCGGAAGAACGAGATGCCCGGCAGCTTCTTCTGCACGAGGAGGGCGAGCAGCAGCGGCAGGATCGTGAGCAGGGGCACGCACACCACCACGTAGATGAGACACGTGGTGAGGGCGTTCCAGAACATCTCGTCGCCGAACATGCGCTCGTAGTTGGCTCCACCGACGAAGCCGGGCGTGCGCAACGGCCTGGCGTCGGTGAAGCTGAGGAAGACCGTGTTCAGGAAGGGCCAGAGCGCGAACACCAGCACCCAGATCACGGCGGGGGCGATGAGCAGCCACGGTGTGTACCACTTGTGGGATCTCATCGTCTTCCTCCGGCTCCTGGTGCCGGTGTCCGCGCGCATGCTCACTGGTCCACGCGGTTGGCGTTGGCGTACTCGACGATCTTGTCGAGCTGGGCCTTCGGGTCCGCTTCGCCGTTGACGGCGAGGGCGATCTGCTGGGTCATGTAGGTGGCCATGTCGGACGTCCACTGGAACGGCAGGGCCTTGGCATCCTTCATCGCACCGAACACGGTGTCGATCGCGGCGAGCTGCTTCTCGTCGGTGACGGTCGAGGCGATGCTGTCGACGACCTGGTCTCCACCTTCGGCCGTGCCCGGCGCGGTGCCGACGGCCAGCGACGAGAACGCGACCTGGTTCTCCTGGTTCGTCGCGAACTCCGCGAACGCGAGCGCGGCTTCCTTGTTGTCGGAGTCGGCCGAGACGTTCAGTCCCTGCACGTACAGGGGTGCGACCCCGAGGCGGGGCGTTGCGACCGTGTTCTCGAGCAGTGCCGGGGCGTCCTTCTGCAGGTCGGTCGTGAACCCGGTGCCGCCGGTCGTGAAGGCGACCTTCTCCTGGATGTACGCCTCGGCGTTCCCGCCGTAGTCGCCCGTGAGGGCCTCGGCGGGCATGGCGCCCGCGGCGTAGGCGTCGGCGTACTTCTGGATGATCGCCGCAGCCTCGTCGGTGTTGAAGTCGAACTCGCCCTTGTCGTCGATGACCTCCATGCCGGCGGCCGTGAACGTGTCGAGCGCCGGGATGGAGGAGAGCAGCTGCACCTTGCCGCCAGACTCCGTCGCCACGTCTTCCGCGAGGGTGAGGAGCTCGTCGACCGTGGTCGGCAGGTTCTGCTCGGTCACCCCGAACGGCGCGAGCTGCGCGAGGTTCCACCACGAGGCGTCGCTGGAGAGGTACCAGGGGAGGCCGTAGGTTCCCTCGACACCGGGGTAGGCGCTGTACGCCTCCCATGCGCCGGTGTTGTAGGTCGACTTCAGATCGGGATCCGCGGTCTCCAGGTCGACGAGCTTGCCTGCCGCGACGAGCGGGTAGGCGATGTCCGGCGGCAGGTTCAGCACATCGGGCAGGGTGTCGGCGTTCGCCTGGCTCAGGATCTTCTCCTGGTAGCCGTCGCCCGGCTGGTCGAGCCACTCCACCGTGACGTCGGGGTGCTCCTTCTCGAACGCGGCGATGAGGTCTTCGAAGTACGGGGTGAACTTCTCGTTCTTGAGCGACCAGGTCTGGAACTGGATCTTCCCGCTCAGCTCGCCCGATGTGTCGATGGGGCCGGAAGCACCGGAGGATGCGCCGCCTCCCGTGCAACTCGTCAGCGCCAGAACGCCGATGGTGAATGCTGCCAGAGCGACAATGCGTGTGGGAACTTTCATCGTGCTTCTTCCTCGAGGCGGGCGAATCCGCGCGGCAGTCCGATCGGGGACTACAACGCTTTAGCAGATGAAACCATCCGATTCCGTCCCTGTCAAGACACCCGGCCGCGAGATCACTGTCTGCGCGCAGGACAGGGTGCATCCTCTGTTGCTCAAGCGTTATAGTGGTGCGAAATCCGCCCTCTCCGGAGGGCACGTCCGAAAGGTCTGACACATGACGCAGCGCGGCGCCCTCGATGCTCCTCTGAGGTTCGGGGCGAACTACACGCCGTCGAAGAACTGGATGCACTCCTGGCTCGACTTCACCCCCGACGACGTGCGTCGCGACTTCGCCACCCTCGCCGAGCTCGGGCTTGACCATGTGCGCGTCTTCCCCCTGTGGACCGTGCTGCAGCCGAACCGCACGCTGATCCGCGAGAAGGCGATCGACGACGTGCGCGCCGTCGTCGACATCGCCGGCGAGTTCGGCATGGATGCCAGCATCGATGTGGTCCAGGGGCATCTCTCGAGCTTCGACTTCGTGCCGTCGTGGTTGTACACCTGGCACGACAAGAACATGTTCACCGACCCCAGGGCGCTCGAGGGGCAGATCGCACTCGTCGACCGCCTGGGGCGAGCGCTGAGCGAGGCGCCGAACTTCCTCGGGCTGACGCTCGGCAACGAGACGAACCAGTTCTCCGCGCACACGCATCCGTCGCCCTGGCCGGTCACGCAGGACGAGGCCGGGGGGTGGATCTCCGCGCTGCTGTCGGCGGCGGAGGCGGCAGCGCCAGGGCTCCCGCACGTCCACAGCGAGTACGACGCGGTCTGGTACATGGACGGGCACGGCTTCACCCCCGCCCATGCCTCCCGTCTCGGCGCGATGACCACGATCCACTCCTGGATCTTCAACGGCACCGCCCAGCGTTACGGCGGGCGTTCCGTCGCCTCCGACCGTCATGCCGAGTACCTGATCGAGCTCTCTCGCGCCTTCGCGACAGACCCCGACCGGGTGGTGTGGCTGCAGGAGGTGGGCGCCCCCTCGAACTGTCTCACCGACGACGAGATGCCCGGCTTCCTGGAAGCGACCGTGCGCTGGGCCGTGCGCACCGAGAACCTCTGGGGCATCACGTGGTGGTGCTCGCACGACGTGAGCCGTGACCTCGGAGACTTCCCCGAGCTCGAGTACACCCTGGGGCTGATCGGTCAGGACGGCGCCGCGAAGCCCATCGGTCGGCGTCTCGCCGAACTCATCCCCGAGCTGCGCCAGCGCGTCGCCCCGCCCGCGCGGGACACCGCGATCGTGGTCGACGTCGACGAGCGTGAGGTTCCCGTGAGCCGCGCGGCACTGAGCCCAGGGGGTGCCGTGTTCCAGGCATGGGTGGACGCCTGCGCCGCCGGACTCGATCCGACACTGGTCACCTCGCACGACGCACTCGACCCTGTCGCGCTCGACGCGCGCGGTATCCGCCGCCTGATCCGCCCCGACCTCTCGGCGGATGTCGTCGACCCCTACGGCTCGGTGAACACGGTCGTTCCCGGCTGATCCGGGTCGGGCGTTCGTCTCAGCCCGTGCGAGTGCTCAGTCCGTGCGAGCGGGCGGAGCCGTGCTCTCGCGCGCCGTGAGCACGGGAGTCGGGCCCTCGACGCTCGGCAGATTCGCTCCTGCCTCGATCTGCTGCAGCAGCAGGGTGGCGGCACGCTCTCCGAGTTCGAAGGTGTCGCGGGTCATCGCCGTGATCGACGGATTGATGAGCCCGGCGATGACCGAGTCGTCGAAAGAGGCGAGGGAGACATCGCGAGGGACGGCGCGGCCCATCTCCTGGGCCACACGGAGACCTGCGACCGCCATCACGTCGTTGTCGTAGACGATGGCCGTCGGGCGCTGTCGCCCCGACAGCAGTGTCCGCGTCACCGCGGAGGCGCGTGCGGGTGAGAAGTCGGTGGTGATGACCTCGCCGTCGAGGCCGTCGGCGGTCATGCGCTCGAGCACCTGGGCCCGCAGTCGCGTGTGCTCGAGCTCGGCAGGCCCAGCGACGTAGGCGATGCGGGTGTGTCCGAGCGCTGACAGGTAGGAGAAGAGGGTCTCGGCCACGGTGTCGTCGCCGATCCAGACGCTGGGCACCGAACCCTCGGGGGAGGGCTCCGACCCGATCATCACGGCGCGGGCGTCGAGGGCTTCGATGCGCCCGACCCTGGGATCGTCTTCGCGGGGGTCGATGAAGATGAACCCGTCGACCTGATTGGAGGAGCGCCACTGCCGGTGCACCTCCATCTCCTCCGCGACATCGGCGACGAGTCGCAGCTGCAGGCTCACCTTGCTCTCCGACAGACGCGATTCGATGCCGGCGATGAGGTCGGTGAAGAAGGCCTCGGAGCCCAGGGAACGAGCGGGGCGGGCGAGGGCGAAGCCCACCGTGTTGGCGCGCGCGCCGACCAGTGCGCGCGCCGCGGAACTCGGCTGCCAGCCGTTCTCCTCGACGATCGCGAGGATGCGGTGCCTGGTCTCCTCGCTCACGCCGGGGCGCCCGTTGAGGGCGAAGGAGACGGCACCGGGGGACACGCCAGCCATGCGCGCGATATCGGCGATCGTGACGCGTTTCGCCGGACTCATAGTCCCTCACCCTACTTGATCGGTTTAGCCTCGGGAAAGAAGCCGGATCGTGCCCTAGACTCGTGCACTAGATCGCTTTAGTACAACAGATAGCATTCAGTCACAGCGCATCACCGCAGACCCGAATCAGCCCTCACCGTCGAGCCCGGAGACCCACTCATGCATGACGACACCTCGCTCACCGTCGGCCGCGTCAAGCGCGTTCTCGAGGAGCGCATCCGCCCGGCGATCCACTCGGCCTCCGCGCCGCTCGGCGTCGAGATCCACGAGCTGCCCGGCGAGCCCATCGCCCCCGCCGAGGGACTCGCCCTCGACTACGCGCCCGGCGTCGTCGGGACGCCGTGGGGGCCCGCCTGGGGCACCACCTGGTTCAAGCTCACCGGACGCGTCCCCGCAGAGTGGGCGGGCCGCCGGGTCGAGGCGCTCATTGACCTCGGCTTCGACGTGAACATGACCGGCTTCCAGTGCGAGGCCCTGGCTTATCGTCCGGACGGCACGCCGATCAAGAGCATCAACCCGCGCAACCAGTGGGTGCCGATCGCCGAGACCGCCGCGGGTGACGAACCCATCGAGCTGTACCTCGAGGCGGCGTCCAACCCGGTGCTGCTGGACTACCACCCCTTCCTGCCGACGCAGGAGGGCGACATCCTCACGTCCTCGAAGGAGCCGCTCTACCGCGCCCGCCGGATGGACCTGGCGGTGTTCGAGCCCGAGGTGTTCGACCTGTCCCTCGACCTCGAGGTGCTGTTCGAGCTGCAGGCGGAGCTCCCTGCCACGTCGCCGCGCCGCATGCGCATCCTGCAGGCCATGGACGACGCGCTCGACGTGCTCGACCTGCAGCACATCGTGGAAACCGCCTCCGACGCCCGCGCCCGACTCGCCGACGTGCTGGCCGCGCCCGCCGAGGCGAGTGCGCACCGCATCTCGGCCGTCGGTCACGCGCACATCGACTCGGCCTGGCTGTGGCCGGTGCGCGAGACGATCCGCAAGGTCGCGCGCACGACCTCGTCCATGACCACGCTCATCGAGGAGCAGCCCGAGTTCCAGTACGGGATGTCGAGCGCGCAGCAGTACGCCTGGATCAAGGAGCACCGCCCCGAGGTGTGGGAGCGGGTCAAGGCCGCGGTCGCCGCCGGACGCTTCCTGCCGCTGGGCGGCATGTGGGTGGAGTCCGACACCGTCATGCCGACGGGAGAGTCGCTCGTGCGGCAGTTCTCGCACGGGCAGCGCTTCTTCGAGCGCGAGTTCGGCATCCGCTCGAAGGGCGTGTGGCTGCCGGACAGCTTTGGCTATTCGCCGGCCCTTCCGCAGCTGATGCGCCGTGCCGGGTTCGAGTGGTTCTTCACGCAGAAGATCTCGTGGAACCAGCAGAACGTGTTCCCGCACCACTCCTTCCTCTGGGAGGGCATCGACGGCTCGCAGGTGTTCACGCACTTCCCGTCGATGGACACCTACAACTCGCAGCTGAGCGGTATGGAGGTGGCGAAGGCCTCCCGTCAGTTCAAGGAGAACCGCCTCAGCTCGCGGTCGATCGCTCCGGTCGGCTGGGGCGACGGCGGCGGCGGCACGACCCGTGAGATGACCGGCAAGGCCGAGCGTCTGCGCGACCTCGAGGGCAGCGCGCAGGTCGTATGGGAGCACCCCGACGTGTTCTTCGACGCCGCCAAGGCCGAGCTGCCGAACCCGGCGGTGTGGGTCGGCGAGCTCTACCTCGAACTGCACCGCGGCACGCTCACCAGCCAGCACGCCACGAAGGCCCTGCACCGCTGGGCCGAGCACGCTCTGATCGAAGCAGAGCTGTGGGCCGCCACCGATGCCGTGCGCACCGGTGCCGAGTACCCGCAGGCGGAGCTCGACCGGCTGTGGCAGGCCGTACTGTTGCACGAGTTCCACGACATCCTGCCCGGGACATCGATCGCGTGGGTGCACCGCGAGGCCGTCGCCGTGCTGTCCGACGTGCTGTCGGATGCGCGCGACATCGCCGACGCCGCGCGCCGGTCGCTCGCCGGCGAGGGTGACCGCGAGCTGCGGTTCGAGCCGAGCTCGGTCGCCGGTGGTCGGGCGCTGGGCGCCGCGTTCGTGGGGGAGTCGACGGTCGCACCCGTGACGCTCGTCGAGGAGGCCGATGGCTGGCGGGTCGAGAACGACCTCGTGTCAGTGCTCGTCTCGTGCGAGGGGCTGATCGTGTCCGCCGTCGACAAGGCGTCGGGCAGGGAGACGGTCGCCGCAGGCAGGGCCGCGAACCTGTTCCAGTTGCACCAGGACTTCCCGAACATGTGGGACGCCTGGGACATCGACCGGTACTACCGCAACAGCGTCGACGACCTCACGGGGGTCTCCTCCATCGAGGCATCACTCGTGAACGGTGTCGCGCAGATCGTCGTCGTGCGCCCGTTCTCGGAGTCGACCATCACGCAGACGATCGTGCTCGCGCCGAAGTCGCGCACCGTGCTGCTGCGCAATGACATCGACTGGCACGAGACCGAGAAGCTGCTCAAGCTGGCGTTCCCGCTCGACATCCAGGCGTCGCACACCGAAGCCGAGACCCAGTTCGGCTACCAGGCGCGCGTCACGCACACGAACACCAGCTGGGAGGCCGCAAAGTTCGAGACCTCGATGCACCGGTTCGTGCTCGTGCGCGAGCAGGACTTCGGTGCGGCCCTCGTGAACGACTCGATCTACGGGTACGACACGACGCGCGAGGTCGGCGAGGACGGGGTCACCACAACCGTGCGGCTCTCCCTGCTGCGGGCGCCGCGCTTCCCCGACCCGGACACGGATCACGGTCCCCACGAGATCGAGGTCGGCTTCGTGATCGGCGCCGACGCCGCGATCGCCACAGCCGAGGGCATCCGCATCAACAGCCTGCCCACGGTTCTCCGCGGGGCGCGCGAGGTCGAGCCGCTGGTCTCGGTGCAGGGCGAGGGCATCGTCGTGTCGGCCGTGAAGCTCGCCGACGACGGTTCCGGCGACGTCATCGTGCGTGTGTACGAAGCGCTCGGGCGTCGTGCGGTCGGCGAGCTGTCCGTGGGCTTCGACCACAGTGAGGTGCGCGAGGTGAGTCTGATCGAGGACGAGATCGACGATGCACGGACGGGCGGTGCGCTGCGACTGCGTCCGTTCGAGGTGCGGACGCTGCGTATCGTGCGTTGAGCATCGCGCGTTGAGTATCGTGCGCTGAGCCCGCGTGTGCTCCTGCTCTCGCGTGTGTGGGTGATGTGCGCGGACCCGTTGTAGTGGCAGGGCGAACGGGTGCAGGATGGCGGGATGGTGAGCATCGACGATGTGCGCGCGATCGCCCTCGCCTTGCCCGGCGCCGAGGAATCCGTCGGCGGTCACACCGGAGCGGCGGCCTGGCGGCTGAAGAGCGGCCAGTTCGCGTGGCTTCGCGGACCGAGAACGACCGATCTGCGACAGCTCGCCGAGGCCGGGCGTGAGTGGCCCACCGGTGATGTGCTCGCGGTGCGGGTCGCCGACCTCGAAGAGAAGGATGCCCTTCTGGCCGCCGAGCCGGATGCGCTGTTCACGATCCCCCACTTCGACGGCTACCCGGGACTGCTCGTCCGTCTCGATGCCGTCGACCGGGGCCGGCTCGAAGAGATCATCACCGATGCATGGCTGGCGCGTGCCCCTGCGAGAGTCGCGAAGGCATGGTTGGATTCGCACGGACTGGAATGACGCGGGATGCGATCCGCGGCCTCCCGGGAATCACACGGGGAGCGGGAGAGCGATGTCAGGCAGGCGGCAGTCTCAGCACGTCGGGGGACTCGCCGCCCGTGAGGTCGTCGGCGATGCGGAGGCTGCGCGCGAGGTCGTCCAGCGCGCCGATCAGCGTGCCGAACCGCTCCTTGTCGCTGCACACGGCCGTCAACGTCACCAGGTGCGTACCCGTGTCCCAGGTGTACGTCGCGAACGGCGGCGAGGCGGGCGACGGCGGCATCGGGACGAGCAGTTTCTCGCCGACGCCGAGCCTCGTGGGGAAAGACTCCGTGTCGTCGTAGTCCATCGGCATCGAGGCCCGGGCGATGCGCACATCAGGCGTCAGGACCTGCGCGGTCGCCATCGCCACGACCAGCTCGGGCTCCGCCTTCCACGTCCACACCAGCACGCGTCCGTCCGCACGCTTCATGAGCATCGGCGCCGCCTGGCTCATCGCCCACGCGCCGAACCTCGAGCCGGGTCGTTCCGTCGCTCCGACCGCGGCGTTGACCTGGCCGAGCAGCATCCGGATCGCCGCCTTCCGGTGGCGGCGGCCCTTCCAGCCGAGCGAGTCCGTCACGGGAATCCACAGCTGGGGATCGGCGTCGGCACTCAGTCGCATGACTCCACGGTAGCCGGTGCGTCTGAGTGATGCCCGGTACGCCTCGGCGGCACGATCAGGGCCCTCCGGTAGAGTGGCCAGCGCCCGACCAGGGCTCTCCCTTGGCCGCCACATCGTAAGGCAGCATGTCTGTGACCTCCTCCGACGATCCGATCGATCCGTCGAGCGGCTCCGCCGCCGAATCCGCGCCCCGACCGTTGAAGATCGTGATCGGCTGCGACACGTTCGCGCCCGACATCAACGGCGCCGCCCGCTTCGCCGAGCGCCTCGCCGCCGGCCTCGTGCAGCGCGGACACGACGTGCACGTCGTCGCCCTCAACCAGGCCTACCGCCGCGCCGAGCCGCGGACCGAGGTCATCGAAGGCGAGCCGATGACCCTGCACCGGCTGCCGTCGGTCCGCTGGCCTCCGCACGACTGGCTGCGTTTCGTATGGCCCTGGCGCTCGAAGCACTACGCCCGCAAGGTGCTCGACCGGGTGCAGCCGGACGTGGTGCACATCCAGTCGCACATCGTGATCGGTCGCGGACTGGCGCGCATCGCCCACGAGCGCGGCATCCCCGTCATCGCGACCAATCACGTGATGGCCGAGAACATCCTCGATCACACGACCATGCCCAAGTTCATCGACGACCTGGTGCTGAAGTTCGCCTGGGCCGACGCGAAGCGCACGTTCGACCTGACCAGGGCGATCACCACGCCCACCCGCCGTGCCGCCGACTTCCTCGAGAACACCGTCGAGGTGAAGGGGGTCATCCCCGTCAGCTGCGGTATCGACCGTTCGCAGTACACGCCGGTCATCGGTCCGCGCGAGAAGAACCGCATCGTGTTCGTCGGACGCCTCACCGCCGAGAAGCAGGTCGAGGTCATCCTCCAGGCCATGACGAAGCTCGACCCCGCGCTCGAGACCACGTTCGACATCGTGGGCGGGGGCGACCAGCGCAAGCAGCTGGAGCACCTGACCGCCCAGCTCGGTCTCTCCGACCGGGTGACCTTCCATGGGCGCACCACCGACGAGGAGCTGCGAGCCCTGCTGTCGCGGGCGAGCCTGTTCGTGATCGCCTCGATCGCCGAGCTGCAGTCGATCGCGACCATGGAGGCCATGGCTTCGGCCCTGCCCGTCGTCGCGGCCGATGCCGTGGCCCTCCCGCACCTGGTGCACGACGGCGAGAACGGCTACCTGTTCGAGCCGGGGAATGCCGACGAGCTCGCTGCACGCCTCACCGACGTGCTCACGGCGGAGCCCGCGGAGTACGAGCGGATGCAGCAGGCCTCGCTCGACGGCGTCCTGATCCACGACATCAACCGCACCCTCGACACCTTCGAGGCGCTGTACCGCGACGAGCCGCTGCCGGAGTAACCCGCCATGCACATCGTCTTCTTCGGCGATCAACACCTCGACTCCCTCGGGGGAGCGCAGGTGTCGATGCGGCTCCAGCGGGAGTTCCTGGAACGCGCCGGTCACACCGTGACGGTCGTGGCTCCGAAGATGCACGGATCGCGCGCGTCGGCCGGCACCCACGGCGGCGCGTACGTCGACCTGCCGTCGATGCCGATCACGACGGATCGCGAATACTCGATGAGCTGGCCGGGGCGCGGCACCGATCGCTTCCTCGACAAGGCCATGACCCGCCGTCCGCCCGTCGACCTGGTGCACGTCCAGGCCGACTTCTGGGGAGCCTTCATCGGACACCGGTATGCGCAGCGCCACGGCATCCCGGTCGTGCACACCATGCACAACCGGGTCGACGTCGGTATCGCCGCCGTCACTCCGCTGCACCGCCCGGTGCTCGCGGCGCTCAACGCCTGGCGCGGCATCGCCCTGCGCGGCATCGCGATTCCGTCGAAGGGGGGATACCCGGCGAAGGGAAGCGACGGGTGGGCGTTCCTGCGCGGCCTCGCCGCCGGGGCGTCCGCCGTGACGGCCCCCTCGACGCACTTCGCCCGCCGCCTCGAGCAGCACGACGTCTTCCCGCACGTGGACGTGATCTGGAACGGCATCGACGACGACGTCCGCGAGCAGACGCTCGCGGACAAGCCCGCAGACCGCGTGCCGGGGAGACCGCGGTTCGTCTGGCTCGGCCGGATGAGCCCGGAGAAGCGCCTCCTTCCGTTCCTCGAGGCGTTCGTCGCTTCGGGAGTCGTCGCCGATCTGGAGATCATCGGGGGAGGCGCTCAGCGCGCAGCCGCCGAGAAGATCGTCCGCGCACGCGACGGCGTGCACTTCGCCGGACGCCTCACCTACCCGCAGACGTTGGCGCGCATCGCCGCCGCCGACGCGCTCGTGCAGACGTCGATCGGCTTCGAGACCCAGGGGATGACCCCTTTCGAGGCAGCCACCCTCGGAACGCCGTCGGTGATCTGCGACCCCGACATCGCCGCGGAGCTCGGCGGCGGGCTGTGGGCCGTACCAGAGCCGGATGCGGAAGCAGGATCCGGGGTGGAGCGGGAGGCTCGCCGACGCGTCGCGCTGGCTGAGACGCTGCGACGTGCGGCAGACGACATCGCGCGTGGGGCGGCTCCTGTTCCGCTGCCCGAGGTGGCCGAGGCGTTCCGACAGTCATCGCGCACGGCGGCGATGGTCGAGGTCTACGAACGGGTGCTCGCATGATCACGACGGCGCCGGCAGTCGTGTCTTCGAGCAGGCAGCCTCAGAAGAACTGGTAGAAGAGCGACGACATCCAGGTGGTCGCCATGCCGATGGCGCCCACTCCGGCGATGCCGATCGCGATGCCGGCGAGCAGGTGCGGGCCGGGCCGGCGTACGGCGACGAGCCCGAGGATGAACGCCAGGACGTATGCGACGAGGCTCACCACGCCGACCAGGCCGGAGAGGGCGTTGTACCAGCCGTAACCGTCAGCGGCGAAGTAGGCGAACGGCGCCGTCAGCGAGATGACGAGATTGACGGCGAAAGCGATCACCGCGATGAGGAACGCGACCCTTCCGAGCGGGTTCCCCGTGTCAGCGGGGTGCTGCGGCGCACCATAAGACGGAAGCGGTGCCGGCGGGTACTGGGGTGCTGCGGGGTACTGCGGGGCGGGGTGCTGCGGGGCGGGGTACTGCGGGGAGGGGTTCTGCGGTGCTGCGGGGTTCTGCGATGTCGTCGGGTACTGCGGAGACGCGGGCAGGTGCGGGGCGGGGGGACCGGAAGGTCGCTGAGGCTCGCTCATGACGACGAGCGTAGCCCCCGCGGTCATGGTGCTGGTCAGCGATAACCGTGCCCCGACTCGGCCTGCTGCCCGACATCGCGTTCTGCGAGGCGCGTCCAGTCGGTCGGGGTGCGACGGTATCCGTCGCGGCGCAGTTCGACGAAGGTGGCGATCGTGGCCCACGCGGCGAGGGCGAGGAGTGCGATGAGGAGTATCATGGCAGAAACGCTACGTTCGATGCCGAACCGCCACGAGTGGCAGAATAGACTCTGAACGTATGAAAACTGCCAACCGGGAGTGTGTATGAAGACGGTCGCCTGTGTCATCCAGGACGGGTTCGCGCCCTTCGAGTTCGGCGTCGCCTGCGAGGCGTTCGGCCTCGACCGCGCCGATGACGGGGTGCCGAACTTCGACTTCCGCATCGTCGCTCCCCGTGCCGGCGTCGTGACGTCGAAGATCGGCTTCTCGGTGAACGTCGAGCACGATCTGGCCTTCGCCTACGAAGCCGACCTCGTGGTGTTCTGCCCTCTTCCCCGGGAGAACTGGGGCGACGTGGATCCGCTTCTGGTCGACGTCGCCCGCCATGCGGTCGACCGCGGCGCGTGGGTGATGAGCGTGTGCAGTGGATCGTTCATCCTTGCCGCTGCCGGGGTGCTCGACGGTCGACGCGCCACCACGCACTGGATGTACGCGCACGTCATGGCCGACATGTATCCGCAGATCGACATCGACCCCGACGTGCTGTTCGTGCAGGACGGCAAGATCATCACGAGTGCCGGCACCGCGGCGGGCATCGACGCCTGCCTGCATCTGCTCCGGCAGGAGGTGGGTGCCGAGCTCACCAACCGCATCGCCCGCCGGATGGTCGTGCCCCCGCAGCGCGACGGAGGCCAGGCACAGTTCATCGATCGCCCCATCCCCGTCGTCCCCACCGATTCGCTCGCCGCGGTCGCCGACTGGGCTGTCGAGCACCTGCGCGAAGACCTCGGTGTCGACCAGCTGGCGGCCAGGGCCCTCATGTCGCCGCGCACGTTCGCCCGCCGGTTCAAAGCCGAATACGGCGCGACGCCGGCGGCCTGGCTCGCGCGTCAGCGCATCATCCACGCGCAGCGGATGCTGGAGCGCACCGACCTGCCGCTCGAGCACATCGCCGACGAGTGCGGATTCGGTTCAGCGGCTGTGCTGCGGCAGAACTTCGCGAGAGTGCTCGGGCTGACCCCCACCGCCTACCGTGCGCGGTTCTCCTGTGCCGAGGAATCCGCGGTGCCCGCGGCCTGAGCCGGGCGGGTCCATCACGCAGCCGGATTCAGTGTCCAGGCCGGATTCAGTGTCCAGGCCGGATTCAGTGTCCAGGCCGGATTCAGTGTTCAGCCGGGGTCGCTGCTCAGCCAGGGTCAGTGTTCAGGCCGGATTCAGTGTTCAGACCAGTGCGCCGGTGCGGGCAGTGCGACGTCGCGCACCTCGACCCCGTCCTTGGTGACGGCGGCGATGCAGTAGAGCAGGGACTGCGTGGGGTAGCCGTGCGGCCGGTTGTCGCGGATGATCGCCCTGTCGTCTTCCGGAGGGAGCGCGGTCGAAGATGCGAGCAGGGCCGTCCACTCGGCCGTCCAGTCGTCGCTGTCGGCGGTCGGACCCAGGGCGCGGAATTCGGGCAGCCACGCCTGGATCCGCGGAGTCGTCGCATCGTCGAGATCGTCGTGCGCGATCATGTGCGTTCCGGGCTCGATGGGTGTTTCGCGAAGCTCGACGCCGTCCCACGAGAGCACTCTCGCGCCGGCGGGGCCCACCTCGAGCAGGTTGAAGCCGTGCATCGGCAGCGGTGCGACCGGCGATCGGCCCGTCACCGACTCCAGAGCGAGGGCGCCGCGGGACACCGCGTGAGCTGCGGGGAGGTCACGCACGTCCGCGCGGTTCAGCAGCACGGCGAGTCGTCCTTCTGCCGGGTTCGCGGCCAGCCACGCGCCGCCCGCTCGGCGGTCGCGGATACCCACCACGCCCGGAAAGTCGTCCGGCCACCACGCTCCGAGGGAGTCCCAGGTCCGCAGCGGGTCTTCGTCGCGGACCGCCAGAAGTCGTGCGGATCCGGCATTCTCGACATCGATCACGACCGTGCACACGGCATCAAGTCTAGGTCGGCGGAACGATCGTCGGCCCGCGACGGTGGATGCTGGGGCAGAATCGAGACGTGAACATCGTGGTCGGAGTCACAGGCGGCATCGCCGCGTACAAGACGGTGCATCTGGTGCGCCTGCTCACGAAGGGCGGCCACGACGTGACCGTGGTGCCCACCGCGGATGCGCTGCGCTTCGTCGGGCTGCCTACATGGGAGGCGATCAGTCGTCACCCCGTGACAACGAGCGTGCACGAGGATGTGGCACGGGTGCGGCACGTGGCTCTCGGTCAGGCGGCCGACCTCGTGATCGTGGCGCCGGCGACCGCGAACTCGATCGCGAAGATCACTGCCGGGCTCGCCGACGATCTCCTGGGGACCACCCTGCTCGCGACCGAGGCCCCGGTGCTGATCGCTCCGGCGATGCACGCCGAGATGTGGCGGAACAGGGCGACACAGGCGAACATCGCGACCCTGCGGGAGCGCGGTGTGCACCTGGTGGGTCCTGCCGACGGTGAGCTCGCCGGTGGTGACAGCGGTCCCGGCCGGATGTCGGAACCCGAGGAGATCTTTGCCGCCGCGCAGGCGCTGCTGGCTCCCGGTGACCTCGCCGGCGTGCGGGTGGTGGTCTCGGCCGGCGGCACTCGCGAGCCGATCGATCCCGTGCGTTTCCTCGGCAACCGCTCCAGCGGCCGGCAGGGTGCGGCGCTCGCCGCGGAGGCGGCCGCTCGCGGAGCCGAGGTGACCCTGGTGTCGGCGAACATCTCGGGTGACGTGCTCGCCGATGTGCGGCATCCGTCGATCCGCGTCGTCGGCGTGGGCTCCGCGATCCAGCTCGCAGAGGTGATGAAGCGTGAGGCCGCAGAGTCGGACGTGATCGTGATGGCCGCCGCGGTCGCCGACTACCGACCGGTCGCGGTCTCGGAGCGCAAGCTCACCAAGGAGGGCGGCGGGGTACCCGCCATCGAGCTGATCGAGAACGAGGACGTCGTCGCAGCCCTGGCCTCTGCACGTCGCCCGGGTCAGCTCGTCGTCGGCTTCGCAGCCGAGACTCCGGAGGACGAGGCCGAACTGCTCGCTCGCGCTCGCGGCAAACAGCAGCGCAAGGGTGTCGACCTGCTGGTGGTGAACGAGGTCGGCTGGGAGCGCGGGTTCGAGAGCGCGGAGAATGCCGTGCACATCCTGGGCCCCGGGGGTGCGGTGGCGGCGACCGTCTCCGGCTCCAAACGCGCTGTCGCGTCCGCGATCTGGGACGCGATCGGACGGGAGCGCTGACGAGGCGGACGGACTGGAGGAGAATCTCGGCGAGTGCTAAACTTGAGTCAATAAGACTCAACTTTGATCCCGTCCTCCGACTTGGTGGGCGGGAGACGACCAGAAGGAGCAACTCCAGGAGGAGCGCATGACCACCCCGCAGACCGGCAACCAGAACCAAGAGCAGCAGTCCGCCCTCGAGCAGTTCGGCATCAACCTCACCGACCGTGCCCGCGAAGGCAAGCTCGACCCCGTGATCGGACGCGACAGCGAGATCCGTCGGGTCAGTCAGGTGCTCACCCGACGCACGAAGAACAACCCCGTGCTGATCGGCGAGCCCGGCGTCGGTAAGACCGCCGTCGTCGAAGGCCTCGCCCAGCGCATCGTCGCCGGCGACGTCGCCGAGTCCCTCAAGGACAAGGAGCTGGTCACGCTCGACATCTCCGCCCTCGTGGCCGGCGCCATGTACCGCGGCCAGTTCGAGGAGCGGCTGAAGCAGGTGCTCAAGGAGATCACCGAGTCCGACGGGCAGGTCATCACGTTCATCGATGAGCTGCACGTGCTGATGGGCGCCGGTGGCGGTGAAGGCTCGGTCGCCGCATCCAACATGCTGAAGCCGATGCTGGCCCGCGGCGAGTTGCGATTGATCGGCGCGACCACCCTCAACGAGTATCGCGAGTTCATCGAGAAGGACGCAGCGCTCGAGCGCCGCTTCCAGCAGGTCTACGTCGGTGAGCCCACGGTCGAGGACACGATCGCGATCCTCCGCGGCCTCAAGGGTCGGTACGAGGCGCACCACGGGGTGACCATCTCCGACAGTGCTCTCGTTGCGGCTGCGGCCCTGTCGAACCGGTACCTGCCCGCGCGTCAGCTGCCCGACAAGGCGATCGACCTGATCGACGAGTCGATGTCGCGGCTCAAGATGGAGATCGACTCGTCTCCGGTCGAGATCGACCAGCTCAAGCGTCAGGTCGACCGGATGAAGCTCGAGGAGCTCGCCCTCAAGCGCGAGAAGGACGCTGCGTCCAAGGAGCGACTGAGCGCCTTGCGCGAGCAGCTCGTCGGCATGGAGCGACAGCTCGCCGAGCTCGAAGCCCGCTGGGCGCGCGAGCGTCAGGGTCTGAACCGGGTGGGCGAGCTCAAGAAGCAGCTCGACGACGCGATCACGCAGCGCGACCTCGCCATGCGCAATGCCGACTACACGAAGGCTTCGAAGCTCGAGTACGAGACGATCAAGCGCCTGGAGCGCGACATCGCGGAGGCCGAGCAGGCGGAGGACACCGCGTCGAGCGAGCCTCGCATGGTCAACGAGCAGGTGACCGAGGAGGACATCGCGGCCGTGATCGCCGCGTGGACCGGCATCCCCGTCGGCCGGTTGCTGCAGGGTGAGAGTGAGAAGCTGCTGCACCTGGAGAACGAGCTCGGCAAGCGCCTGATCGGGCAGAAGGACGCCGTGAAGGCCGTGTCCGACGCCGTCCGCCGTTCGCGCGCGGGGATCAGCGACCCCGGTCGTCCGACCGGATCGTTCCTGTTCCTCGGCCCGACCGGTGTCGGCAAGACCGAGCTTGCCAAGGCGCTGGCGGAGTTCCTCTTCGACGACGAGCACGCCATGGTGCGCATCGACATGTCGGAGTACGGCGAGAAGCACTCGGTGTCCCGGCTCGTCGGCGCCCCTCCCGGGTACGTCGGCTACGAGCAGGGTGGTCAGCTGACCGAGGCCGTGCGTCGCCGGCCGTACAGTGTGATCCTGCTCGACGAGGTCGAGAAGGCGCACCCCGAGGTGTTCGACGTGCTGCTGCAGGTGCTCGACGACGGTCGGCTGACCGATGGGCAGGGGCGCACGGTCGACTTCTCGAACGTGATCCTGATCCTCACCTCGAACCTGGGCTCGCCCATCCTCATCGACCCCGTGCTCGCACCCGATGAGAAACGCGACCAGGTGATGGCGCTCGTGCGGCAGGCGTTCCGTCCGGAATTCCTGAACCGCCTCGACGACATCGTGATGTTCTCGGCGCTGAGCGAAGACGACCTCGCACAGATCGTGGAGCTCTCGGTCGACCAGCTGCACGACCGGCTGAAGGACCGGCGACTCACCCTCGCGGTCACTCCGGATGCGCGGGCCTGGCTCGCCGAGCGCGGGTACGACCCCATGTTCGGTGCTCGTCCGCTGCGCCGCCTCATCCAGAGCGAGGTGCAGAACAAGCTCGCGACCGCGCTGCTCTCGGGCAACGTGCACGACGGCGACACGGTTCGCGTCGACGTGGCCGCCGACGGGATGGGCCTCGTGCTCACCTCGACGACGCCGGAGCCCGAGGCCGACTCCGACTCCGACGAGGATGACGTGATCGAGGCGGAGCTCCTCGAGGACTGACACGCCACGACTGAGCTGAACCGCTCGGACACAGAAGAGGGACCAGCGGGTGATCCGCGGGTCCCTCTTCTCGTGGGGTCTCGGCTTTGACGTGCGGGCTCAGCACTCTCGTGCAGGCTCAGCCGCGCAGACCGGAGGCCGCGGCGAGTGCGCGACCGGTGAGGGAGTCGTCGTCACGCACGATCTCGGACGGCGTCCCGCTGAAGATCAGGCTCCCGCCGTCGGATCCCGCCCCCGGACCGATGTCGATGATGTGATCGGCACGGGCGACCACTCGCAGGTTGTGCTCCACGACCACCAGCGTCGCTCCCTCCTCGAGCAGGTCGTCGAAGAGGAGGTTGATGGTGTCGACGTCGGAGGGGTGCAGGCCGGAGGTCGGCTCGTCGAGGATGATGCGGTCCGCCCGGTCGCGGTGCGGATCGCTGAGGTGGCGGGCCAGCAGCAGACGCTGCTTCTCCCCGCCGGACAGCGTGTCGAGCGACCGGCCGACCGGGATGTATCCCAGTCCGGTGCGCTGCACCCAGGCCAGGGCCTCGACCACGTCGGCATGGGCGGAGAAGAGGGCGCTGACCTCGGCCGGTGGTGCCGCCAGCACGTCGGCGATCGTGGCGCCGTCGACCCGCACGGCCAGAGCGGTCGGGTTGAAGCGCAGCCCGCCGCACGCATCGCAGGGGAGGGACACGTCGTCGAGGAACGCGAGCTCGGTCGTGATGTGGCCGCGGCCGCGACAGGTGGGGCACGCCCCGCGGGAATTGAAGCTGAACCAGGAGGGGTCGAGGCCGGAGGCATCCGCGAACACCGCCCTGACGGTGTCGGCGATGCGAAGGATGCTCAGGGTCGTGGATCGGACGCCGCCGCGCAGCGGTTCCTGTCCGACGACCGTGAAGTCCGGGTGCTGGCGTGGCAGCTCCGTGGTCGCGAACGAGCTCTTGCCGGAACCGGCGACTCCCGTGACGGCCGTGAGCACGCCCAACGGGATGTCGACGTCGAAACCTCGCAGGTTGTGCGAGCGCGCATCCCGCACCGTGATCCGGCCTGACGGTGCCCGTGTCGCTCGACGGATCGGCAACGGCTCGGCGAGCAGGCGCCCCGTCAGTGTGTCGCCGGCGCTGAGCTCGGCCGGCGTCCCCTCGAACTGCACGAGCCCACCGGCAGACCCCGCACCGGGACCGAGGTCGATGATGTGGTCGGCGACCGCGATCACCTGCGGGTGATGCTCGACGACGAGGATCGTGTTCCCGGCATCGCGCAGTCGTTGGAGCAGGGCGACGAGGCGCTGGATGTCGGCGGGGTGCAGCCCGGTGCTCGGCTCGTCGAACACGTAGGTGACGTCGGTGAGCGCGCTGCCGAGGTGTCGCACGATCTTGACGCGCTGCGCCTCGCCGCCGGACAGCGTCGCCGACTCGCGGTCGAGCGCGAGGTAGCCGAGGCCGACCGAGAGCAGGGCGTCGAGCGCATGACGGATCCCTTCGACCGCCGGTGCCACCCGTGGGTCGTCGAACTCCTCGAGCAGCGCGTGCAGCTCGGAGACCGGCATGCGCATCCAGTCCACGATCGAGCGCCCGGCGATGAGGCTGGCCCTCGCGGCTTCGTTCACGCGCGCGCCGCGGCAGTCGGGGCAGGTGTGATGCGTCACGAGTCGGTCGAGCTCTTCGCGCACGGAGGCTGACATCTTCACCGGACGCTGCTTGAGGAACACGTCGCGCATCCGCGTGATGACCCCGTCGAAGCGCGCGCTCTGCGGGAAACGCGGGTCGGGGTCCTCGAGCTTGAGCTTGTCGGCATAGAGGAATTGGTCCATCTCCTCGGCCGTGTAGTCCTTGAGCGGCTTCTCGCGGTCGAACAGTCCACAGTAGGCGAAGCGTTTCCAGCGGTACACGCCTGGACGGAACAGGCTGAACCGCACCGGGCCCTCGTCGATGTTCTTCTCGGGGTCGATCAGTTCATCGATGTCGATGTCGTACACCGTGCCGAGCCCTTCGCAGGTCGGGCACATGCCGGAGGGGTCGTTGAACGAGTACGCGGGGGAGTAGCCGGCTGACGGCTCGCCGACGCGGGAGAAGACGAGGCGCACGAGCGAGGCCAGATCGGTCGCGGTCGCCACGGTCGAGCGCGCGTTGCCCGTGAACCGACGTTGGTCGATCAGCACCGTGAACGTCAGACCGTCCATCGCCTGCACGTCCGGAGCGGGCAGCTGCGGCAGTCGCGAGCGGATGAACGTCGAATAGGAGTCGTTCACGAGCCGCTGCGCCTCGGCGGCGATCGTGTCGAGCACCAGCGACGACTTGCCCGAACCCGAGACCCCGGTGAAGACGGTCAGCAGCTTCTTGGGGACGTCGACGGAGACGTCGCGGAGGTTGTTCGTCCGTGCGCCGGTGATGCGGAGCATATCCATCCGCACACGCTAACGGGGCCCCCGGACAAACCGGAGACCCCGTTGACGGCGTCGGCGGGAGCGGTCAGGCGCTGAGGACGACCGTCTCGTCGATGGGGCGACGCACGCGCGGGGCGACCTCGCGCTGCTGCAGCACCTCGGGCAGGGCCTCGATGTCGCCGAACTCGCCGACGGCGAAGACCGTGACCGGCACGAACCGGGCCTCGAGGTCGGCGAACTCACGGACCACCTCGGGGTCGAAGCCGCTCATCTGGTGCACGAGCAGGCCGTCGTGGTGGGCCTGCACCGAGAAGTGCGCGACCGCCTGGCCGAGGTCGTAGAGTGCGTGCGTGATGGGGGTGCCATCGGCGGTGGCGGTCTCCGCGATCGCGACGACGAGAACCGCGGCGTTGCCGGCCCATGCCTGGTTGAAGCCCATCAGGGCGTCGACGACCTGGGCGTGGAGTGCAGTGCCGCGACGGGCGACGATGAAGCGCCAGGGCTGGATGTTGTTGGCGGACGGGCTCCAGCGGGCGGCCTCGAGGGCGGTCGCGAGCTTGGCCTCGTCGATCGAGTTCTGCGCGTCGAAGGCGCGGGGGCTCCAGCGGCCGGCGAGGACGTCGAGGACGGGGTGCTCGGTCGGGGCGGTGCGGTCGATCACGGGGGTGCTCACAGAAGTGCCTTTCGGAAGGAGTGGATCGGACTCCTTCGTCCGGGTACACGGGAGCCAACAGATGTATGTGCATGCATATTCCCGGATCGTCCGGATGCCCTCGATGGCCGAATCCCGCAGCGACCGGATGCCGATCGCGGTGACGAACAGCGTGACGGCGATCGCGAGCGCCACGGCCACGGGGCCGGCGGACGACACCTCGGCGACGTCGAGCCAGGCGATCGTGTAGGTCGCGACGGCCGCGACCGGGAAGGTGAACGACCAGAAGCCGAGTGTGAAGGGGAGCCGACGGTAACGCGGGATGGTGGCGACCTGCGCGGCGACGAGGAGCGTCATGAGACCGGCGAACGCGAACGAGAGCGGCGATGCGATGCCGTCGGTCAGGGCGAAGAGCGCGAGTCCGCCGACGGCCGGCGGGGCCATCAGCACCGCCAGGCTGGGGGTGAGCGCATCCGGCAGCGGGGGGCCGGCGACCAGGCGCACGAGCACGAGCGTCGTCATCACGACCCAGAAGAGGCATCCGACGCCGAACGCCGCCAATCCGAGCCCCGGCAGCCCGAGTGCCTCCGCGGCGGTCGCGGTGATGAATCCGCCGGCGACCGGCGGCAGGATGTACCCGCCGTGGATCGCGGCGAGCTCGATCCGGCCGGCCATCCAGGTGCTCACCAGCCAGCCCGCCCACACCGCGGTGCTGGTCATCGAGGCGATCACGATCGTTGAGCCCGCGACGGGGAGCGAGGGAAGCAGCCGGATGCCGATGAGCATCCCTACCAGAGGGAGGATCGCGGCGAACGGTGCCTGCACGGGGTCGCGGAGCTGCGCGCGCAGAGGTGTGCCGCTGCGCACGCCTCTCACGGTGTGCGCGGCGAGCAGTCCGATCGTCGCCATCGCCGACAGGCCCCAGAAGGCAGGGGCGACGGAAGCGGGCACCGGGGCGACGGCGGTGGCCGCCGACCAGGTCGACGCGACGCCGGCGAGGCCCAGCGCGATCGCCAGAGTGCTCAGCGGGATCCGTGCGGGAGGATTCCGGCCGGAGCGGGTGCGAGTGGAAGAGGACATGTCGAGGTAACCTCTGACATTTTACTCCGGGGTTCACGAAGGCGGCGCGGATGCCGAAGGCGGCGCAGACCCCGAGGCTAGGCGGCGAGGTCGTGCGAGGCCGCGTCGGCGAGTGCGCTGCGCACGGCGCGGATCGAGGGAGCGTCCGCAGACACACGCCTCGCGGAGGAGAAGATCTCGCGCCGAGGCTCCTGCGGCAGCGGTGCCAGGTCGACCGTCGGGGTGTCACCCGCCCACACGAGCTCCGGCAGCAGTCCCACTGCGAGTCCGGCATGGATCAGCCGCACGTGGGCGGTGAGGTCGGCGATCTCGAAGCGCACATCGGGCTCGAACCCGGCGGTGCGGCACAGCTGCTCCGCCCAGGCGCGCGACGCGGTGCCGGCAGGTTCCAGCACCCAGGGTTCGTCGCGGGTCGACCACAGCGCGGCGACGGCGTCGGCGTGCGCGGGGGTCCCTGGCCGCCGCGCGAGGGCGATCGCGTCGTGTGCGAGCGCCACCCGGTCGAGGTCGGCGTGGATCGGGCGTGTGCGGCCCGGGTACTGCTCGGCGAGGATGAGGTCGAAGTCGCGGCTGGACACTCCGACGAGTCCGGTCTCCGGGTCGGACTCCGTGACCTCCACTCGCAGGGCGGGATGACGTTCCTTGAGGGCTTCGAGCCCGCGGGGCAGGAGCGAGTGTGCCGTGGACTGGAAGACCGCGATGCGCACGGTGCCCGTGACCTCGGTCAGGGACTCGGCGACGGCGACCTGGGCGTGCTCGAGCTGGTCGAGGATGCCGATGGCCTCGGCGACGAGCACGTTCCCCTGCGGCGTGAACTGCACCCCGCGCCCGACCCGGCGCAGCAGCGGCACGCCCACGTCGCGCTCCAGCGCACTGAGCTGCTGCGACACCGATGCCTTGCTGTAGGACAGGGCGTCGGCGACGGCCGACAGTGTCCCGCGACGCGACAGCTCCACCAGCATCCGCAGTCTGTTCACGTCGAGCACGGCGGGTCCTTCGTTCGGCGCCTATCGTTCAGTGGAACTGAACAGAATCCACGCAAATCGGTTGATAGACGGAGCCTACCGAGCGGCAGGACAATGATCCAGCCGCACACGAAATCCCGGTGTGCGCTCTCTTGGAAGGTCCCACCGATGCCTGTCGCCGCCGACACCACCACCCCCCGCACCGAAGACGTCGCCGCCCTGGTGCAGCGCTGGCTCGCCGAGAGCGAGACCCACCCCGTCGAGCCGGCCGCCCAGCGCCTCTCCGAGGTGCTCAAGGACCCGAACGGACTCGCGTTCACGGTCGGCTTCGTCGACGGCGTCATGCGCCCGGAAGACCTGCGCGTCGCCGGCCGCAAGCTCGCCGAGCTGAGCGACATCACCCCGTCGCTGCTGCCCGGATACCTGCGCGCCGCGATCAAGACCGGCGGCTTCTGGGCGCCGAAGCTCCCCGGCGTTGTCGTGCCGATCTCGCGCCGCGTGCTGCGCGCCATGGTCGGGCACCTCGTACTCGACGCCACTCCGTCCAAGCTCGGCCCCGCCATCGCGAAGCTGCGCAAGAGTGGCAACCGCCTGAACCTCAACCTGCTCGGCGAGGCCGTGCTCGGAGAGCGGGAAGCCGGACACCGGCTGCAGGGCACCCGTGACTTCCTGGCCCGCGACGACGTCGACTACGTGTCGATCAAGGTCTCCAGCGTCGTGAGCCAGCTGTCGATGTGGTCGTTCGACGAGGCCGTGGCGGACGTCGTGGAGAAGCTCACCCCGCTCTACGAGCTCGCCGCGCGTGCCGAGGCCAAGGGCAAGGCCAAGTTCATCAACCTCGATATGGAGGAGTACCGCGACCTCGACCTGACGATCGCGGCCTTCACGAGCATCCTCGACCAGCCGGGCTTGGAGAACCTCGAAGCCGGCATCGTGCTGCAGGCGTACCTCCCCGACGCGCTCGGCGCGATGCAGCACCTGCAGGAGTGGGCAGCCGCCCGTCGTGCGAAGGGCGGAGCGCCGATCAAGGTGCGCGTGGTCAAGGGCGCGAACCTGGCGATGGAAGAGGTCGACGCCGCGATCCATGGCTGGCCGCTCGCGACCTACGGCACCAAGCAGGACTCCGACACCAACTACAAGCGGGTGCTCGACTGGGCGATGACGCCCGAGCGCCTGGACGCCGTGCGCATCGGCATCGCCGGCCACAACCTGTTCGACATCGCCTACACCTGGCTGCTCGCACAGGCCCGCGGGGTGGCAGACCCGACCGGCGCCGATCCCCTCGTCGAGTACGAGATGCTGCTGGGCATGGCGACAGGTCAGGCCGAAGCCGTCCGCAAGGACGTCGGCCGTCTGCTGCTCTACACGCCGGTCGTGAACCCGGCGGAGTTCGACGTGGCGATCGCGTACCTGGTGCGCCGCCTCGAGGAGAACGCCAGCCCGGAGAACTTCATGTCGGCGGTGTTCGAACTGGCCTCCAACCCCACGCTCCTCACCCGGGAGCGGGAGCGCTTCGAGCGTTCGCTTGCCGCGCTCGCGAACGACGATCCGCAGTACGTCCCCGCCGCCCATCGGGTGCAGGATCGGACAGCTGAGGCTCCCGTGGGAACGACCACGGGCTTCGCGAACCAGGCCGACACTGACCCCGCCATCGCGGCGAACCGTGCCTGGGGTCGCGAGATCCTGAGCCGTTCGGTCGGCTCGACGCTGGGTCTGGACAGCATCGCGCTGGCCAAGGTCGAGACGGACGCCGAACTCGACGGCATCTTCACCGCAGCGACCGCCGCCGCCGAGAAGTGGGCAGCGCTGCCGGCCGCCGACCGTGCCGCCGTGCTGCACCGCGCCGGCGACGAGCTCGCCGCGCGCCGTGGTCAGCTCATCGAGATCATGGCCCACGAGGCGGGCAAGACCATTGCCGAAGCCGACCCCGAGATCAGCGAGGCCATCGACTTCGCGCACTACTACGCCGAGCGCGCGAAGGACCTGGAGACCGTCTCCGGTGCCGAGTTCGTGCCGTCGAAGGTCACCGTGGTCACTCCTCCCTGGAACTTCCCGGTGGCGATCCCCGCCGGCGGTGTGCTCGCGGGCCTGGCCTCGGGCTCTGCCGTGATCATCAAGCCGGCCAAGCTCACCCAGCGCTGTGGCGCCGTGATGGTCGAGGCACTGTGGGCCGCCGGTGTGCCTCGGGACCTGCTCGCGCTCGTCGACCTCGCGTCGCGCGACCTGGGCACGCGCCTCGTCGCCGGCCCCGCGGTGGATCGCGTGATCCTCACCGGGGCGTATGAGACGGCGCAGCTGTTCCGCTCGTTCCGCTCCGACCTGCCGCTGCTCGCCGAGACCAGCGGGAAGAACGCGATCATCGTCACCCCCTCAGCCGACCTCGATCTCGCGGCCGCCGACGTGGCCCGCAGCGCGTTCGGCCACGCAGGGCAGAAGTGCTCCGCCGCGTCGCTCGCGATCCTCGTCGGATCCGTCGCCGACTCGAAGCGGTTCGAGCGTCAGCTGGTGGATGCGGTGACCTCGATGCGCGTCGGCCTGCCCGACGACCCGGCCACGCAGATGGGTCCGATCATCGAGCCCGCGAACGGCAAGCTGCTCGCCGCGCTCACGAAGCTCGAGAAGGGCGAGCGCTGGCTGGTCGAGCCGCGCAAGCTCGACGACGAGGGCAAGCAGTGGACGCCCGGCGTGAAGACCGGTGTGCGCGAGGGGTCGTACTTCCACCTCACCGAGTTCTTCGGCCCGGTGCTCGGCATCATGCACGCCAAGGATCTGGACGAGGCGCTGCGCCTGCAGAACGCGGTCGACTACGGTCTCACGGCCGGCATCCACTCGCTCGACTCCGACGAGGTCGCCACCTGGCTCGACCGTGTCGAGGCCGGCAACCTCTACGTGAACCGCGGCATCACCGGGGCGATCGTGCAGCGTCAGCCGTTCGGCGGCTGGAAGCGCTCGGCGGTCGGCGCCGGAGCCAAGGCCGGTGGCCCGAACTACCTCTTCGGTCTCGGCGAGTGGGCTCCTGCGGAGCTTCCGGCCGCGGCGCCGGGTGCGGCCGTCGTCCCCGTCGTGCGGGCACTGCTGGAGGCGGCGTCCTCCGAGGTGGACGCGACCGAGGCCGAGTGGCTGCAGCGTGCTGCCGCGTCCGACGAGCATGCCTGGATCGATGAGTTCGGCGCCGTGAGCGACAAGTCCGGCCTCGGGGTCGAGCGCAACCTGTTCCGCTACCGTCCCGTCGCCGTCGACGTGCGCATCGCCGACGACGCTCCTCTGGTGGATGGCCTCCGTGTGCTCGCAGCCGCCCTGCGCAGCGGCAGCCCGTTCACAGTGTCGGCGCCGGCACTGCCCTCTCGCGTCGAGAAGGCCCTGCGCGCGCACGGCGTGACCGTCAAGCACGAGTCGGACGCGGCGTGGACCAAGCGCTACGCCAAGGCCGCGAACTCGTGGCACCGCGTGCGTCTGGTCGGCGGCGACGCCGCGGCGCTGCACGACGCGCTCGGCGGAAGCCCGGATGTGGCGGTCTGGTCGCACGCCGTGACCGGGGCGGGACGGGTCGAGATGCTTCCGTTCCTGCACGAGCAGGCCGTATCGATCACGAACCACCGCTTCGGCAACCCCACCACCCTGGCCGACGGCGTGATCTGACCTGACCCTTCGCCGAGACCCATCGGCCACAACGAAACCCACCGTCGCTGACGTCTGCGACGGTGGGTTTCGGCGTGCGGGATGGGTCTCGGCGTCAGGGGAGGGGGCTAACCCCGCAGCGCCTCGCGGAGCTTGACGCGGGAGCCCATGCGCAGGAGCGAGTTCTCGTAGATCTTCGCGCCGATGACGATCGCCGCCACGCAGCTCGCCAGCAGGATCACGAGGCTCAGCAGCGGCTCCCACCACTGCGCCTCTCCCACGAACAGGCGCATCGGCATGCCGACCGGGGCGGAGAACGGCACGTACGACATGATCGTCAGCACCAGCGGGTTGTCGTTGAAGACGATGACCAGGATGTACGGCGCCATGATGAGCATCGTGATCGGTGTCGTGGTGGACCCGATGTCCTCCTGGCGAGAAACCATCGACGCCGCGGCCGCGAACATCGCCGCCAGCAGGATGAAGCCGAACAGGAAGAAGATCGCGAACCAGATGATGGGCGCCCCCAGCGTCGTGAGCACCTCCCGTTGACCGGTGACGATCAGACCGATGGTGGCGACCGCCGCCAGGGCGAGGATCTGCCCCATCGCGAGCACGGTGTTGCCGATCACCTTGCCGGCGAGGAGCGTGCGGGCCGGGATCGCCGAGAGCAGCACCTCGACCACGCGGGTCTGCTTCTCCTCCACGACGCTCTGTGCGATCGTGCCGCCGAACGTCGCCGCAGCCATCATGAAGACGAGCCCGAACGCGATCGCGATGAAGTAGCGCAGCAGCGGGTTGGTGGTCGCCGGCTCGAGGCTGACGATCTCGGGAGCGATCGACAGGGCCGAGACGATCTCGCCCGGGGGATCCTGCATCGCGATGATCGTGTATCCCGACGGTCCGTCGCCTTCGATCACCGCGGCATCGACCTTGTCATCGCGCACGAGCTGTTCGGCTGCGGCCCGGTCGGCGACCGTGGTGACCTCGACGTTCGGGATGGCCGAGACGGCGGAGGCGGTCTCCGCGGTCACGGCGACCGGCGTGGTCTCGGTGTTCTTGCTCGCGAACCCGCCGAACAGGATGCCGGCGAGGGCGAGGACCAGCAGGATGCCGGTGGAGATCAGGAAGGCCTTGCTGCGCAGCTTCGATCCGATCTCGCGCTCGGCGACGAGCCAGATGCCGTTCGAGCTGCGAACGGGGGAGGGGGTGCTCACTGGATGACCTCCTTGAAGATCTGGGCGAGGGACGGATGCTTGGGGGCGAAGCTGGCGACATCGCCACGCTGTACGGCGGACTGCAGCACGCGCTGGGCCGTCTCAGGGCCGTCCGCGTCGAACAGGGCGTAGCCGCCCTCGAAGTCGACCACCGTGACACCGGGCTCGGTGCGCAGCCACCCGGCGTCTCCGGCCGAGACCAGCTCGTACCGGTCGCGCGCGTGCTCGGCGCGGAGTGCGTCGCGTGAGCCCGCCGCGCGGATCGTGCCACCGGCGAGGATGACCAGGTCGTCGCACAGCCGTTCCACCACGTCGAGCTGGTGGGAGGAGAACAGGATCGACGCCCCCTTGGCCGCGCTGGACTGCAGGACACCCGCGACCACGTCGACGGCGAGGGGATCCAGGCCGGAGAACGGCTCGTCGAGGATGAGCACCTCGGGGTCGTGCACGAGCGAGGCGGCGATCTGCGCGCGCTGCTGGTTGCCGAGCGACAGAGATTCGATGGTGTCGTTCAGCCGCTCACCGAGCCCGAGTTCCGTGAGCAGCGAGGTCGCCCGCTCCATCGCCTCCTGCTTGCCGAAGCCGTGCAGGCGTGCGAGGTAGACGATCTGCTCGAGCACCTTCATCTTCGGGTAGAGGCCGCGCTCCTCGGGCATGTAGCCGAAGCGGCGCCGGTCGGCGGTCGTCAACGGAGCACCGTCCAGATCGACGCGTCCGCCGTCCGACGACAGCAGCCCCAGCACGATCCGCATGGTGGTGGTCTTGCCGGCGCCGTTGCCGCCGACGAAGCCCGTGAGCCGCCCGGGGGCGACCGTGAAGGACACGTCATCGAGCACGCGCCGAGAGCCGTAGCTCTTGGTGATGCCGGAGAGTTCGAGCATTCCTGTGGTCATACCCTCACGCTACGGAGCACACGTGTCTCGGACATCCCCCGCATGGCGGACTCCGCAGGATCACCCGAGCGGGGGAGGAGGAGGTCAGTTGCGCGCGGTGTGCAGCACCGTGCGCACGAGGAGGCCGGCGACGAGGGCCCAGAACGCGGCGCTGACCCCGAGCACGGCGATCCCTGACGCGGCCACGAGGAACGTCACCACGGCGGGGATGCGCTCACCCGGGTCGTCGATGGCCTGCTGCACGGACGATCCGAACGCGGCGAACAGCGCGAGGCCCGCGACCGCCGGGATGACGGCGGCAGGTGCCAGCAGCACGAGCGCGGCGAAGGCCGCCGAGAACACGGCGAGCACGAGGTAGGACACTCCGGTCGAGACCCCGGCGACCCACCGCCGTTTCGGGTCGGGGTCGGCGTCCGGCGAGGCGGCGAGCGCGGCGCTGATCGCGGCGAGGTTGATGGCGTGCCCGCCCGCCGTCGCACCGAGCGCCGTGCCGACCCCGGTGACGAGCATGGCCGGGCGCCACGGCACCTCGTATCCGAAGCTGCGCATGATCGCGACGCCAGGGACGTTCTGAGACGCCATCGTCACGATGAACAACGGCAGCGCGAGGCCCACGAGGGCGCCCACCGTGAACGTGGGAGCGGTGAATTCGAGGCGCGGCAGCAGCAGACGCGGATCGAACGAAGCGCCATCGCCGATCAGGGACACCGCGACCACCACGGCCGCAGCGGCGAACGCGAGCGGCACGGCCCAGCGCGGGGCGAGCCGCGCGAACACCAGCCAGGTGAGGACGACGGGCACCACACCCCAGGGATTCGCCACCAGACCGGTGATCGGGGCGAGGCACAGGGGCAGCAGCACTCCGGCCAGCATCGCCTGCGCGATGGACGGAGGGATGCGAGCGATCAGGGCGCCGAGTGCGGGCCACAGCGCCGTGAGCAGGATGAGCGCGGCGGTGACCAGGAACGCACCGACCGCGGCAGGCCAGCCGCCTTCGACCGTGCCCGTGGCCACGAGGAGGGCGGCCCCCGGCGTGGACCAGGCGACGGTGATCGGCATCCGATACCGCCATGCGAGCACGACGCATGCGAGACCCATCATGAGGCTGACCGCGAGCAGCCCGCTGGCCGCCTGCGCCGCGTCCGCCCCGACGGCGTCGAGTCCGGTCAGCACCACCGCGAACGAACTCGTGAACCCGACGAGTGCCGTCACCACTCCCGCCAGGATCGGGCGGGACAGGGGTGCGGCGTCGGGCATGGCTTCGAGGCTACCGCGGGTGGTGCACCGTCGCCCGGTCAGTCGCCGAAGAACAGCCGCGTCGACTCCGCGACGAAACCCGTCTGTCCCAGGTGTTCTCGCAGTCGGTGGTACTCGTGGGCGTCGACCCCGGCGACGTACGTGATCTGATCGGTGCCATCCGTGACCGCGCCGTAGGCGATCTCGGCGATCTCTTCGGCAGAGGAGCGCGTGGCGTCGCGAGCCGGGTCGCGGAATCGCCGAGTCGCGGCGACGAGCGCATCAGCGTACACGGCGTGGCTCGACTGATCGAGGCTCCGACCACCGAAGTCGGTGCGGATCCCTCCGGGGGCGAGTGTCTTGACGCGGATGCCGAACGGCTTGAGCTCGTAGGACAGGCTCTCGCTCCAGCCCTCCACGCCGAACTTCGCCGCGTGATAGAGCGAGTTGAACGGCATCGTGACGAGACCGCCGATCGAGGTCGTGGTGAGGATCACTCCCGAGCCCTGCCCTCGGAATGCCGGAATGAACTCCTTGGTGACGCGCATCGGGCCGAGCAGGTTCGTCGTGAGGTTCTTCACGATCTGTTCGTCGCTGCTCGCCTCGAACGGTCCGGCGAGGCCGTATCCCGCGTTGTTGAAGAGCACATCGACCGGATGTTCGGCGAGGGTCTCCGCGACCACGCGCACGATAGCTTCGGCATCGTCGACGTCGAGCCGTTTGAGGATCACCCCGGGCAGGGCGCCGAGTTCCTGCTCCTTCTCGGGGTCTCTCATCGTCGCGATCACCCGCCAACCCCGTCCTGAGAACAGCGTGACGGCCGCGCGGCCGAGTCCGGTCGACGTGCCGGTGATGAAGATGGTGCCGGGTCTCGGCTCCGAAGCGCTCATGCGAGTCGCCGCACGCGGGGCGTCAGCACCCGGGACCAGTCCTGACCGCCGACGCGGAAGAGGGCCTGGTGTGACGACGCCGGGGCCTTCCCGTGCGGATGCTCGACAGTGGATCTCATCTCCGGCAGTGCTGGCGCGTTCATTCTCATCCCTCGGGCGTCGGTGGTCTCCTACGTCGGAAGAGATGGGGAATCCGCGCGTTCATTACGGAGAACGGGCGGATTGCTTCGACGGCGGTGTCGTGGGGGACCGAGACGGTGCGACGGCCGTGGCTAGGCGAGCCCCATGCGATGGGCGAGCACGACCGCCTGCACGCGATCGCGGGCGCCCAGCTTCTGCAGGATGCGTGAGACGTGCGTCTTGACGGTGGCTTCTCCGATGAAGAGCGCCTGCGCGATCTCGGCGTTGCTCCGAGCGTCGGCGAGCAGCGTCAGCACCTCGGCCTCGCGCTCGGTGAGAGGCTCGACGAGCACGACCGGGATGGCGCCGCCCGAGGGAGGAACGGAGCTGGGGGCGGACACCGGCGGGGGCGTCGCGGCGAAGCGTGCCAGCACACGGCGCGTCACCTCGGGGGCGAGCATCCCGTCGCCGGCGGCGAGCGCCCGGACGGCCGCGATCAGATCTTCGGGACCGGCGTTCTTGAGCAGGAAGCCGCCGGCTCCGGCCTCCAGTGCCCGGTACAGGTAGTCGTCGCGGTCGAAGGTCGTGACGATTGCGATGGCCGCGTGGACCGCGGGGTCGGCGACGATGCGTCCGGTCGCTTCGATCCCGTCCATGTCGGGCATCTGCACGTCCATCATGATGACGTCGGGACGGAGGGCGGATGCCTGCGCCACCGCCTCCGCACCGGTCGACGCCTCGCCGACCACCGCGATGTCGGGCTGCGTGTCGAGAATCGTGCGGAAGCCGGCGCGCAGCAGGGCGTGGTCGTCGACGAGCAGCACGCGGATCGGATCGTTCATCGGCTCGCACCCGTCCCGGTCGCCGCGGCGAAGGGTACGCGGGCGCGCACGCGCAGGCCCCCGAACGGCCGGGGGGTCACCTCGAGCGTGCCACCAGAGGCCGTGGCGCGCTCGCGCATGCCCAGTTGGCCGAGTCCTGGCCGCAGCTGCGCCACCGGTCGTCCCGTGTTCACGATCTCGACCTCGACGCCGTCGTCGTCGTAGCGCACGCGGACGTCGGCGGTCGCGTCGGGTCCGGCGTGACGGCGGGCGTTCGTCAGCGATTCCTGCGCGATGCGGTACAGATTCACGGCGACGACCGAGGGAACGGGCGCGGGCTCGCCGATCACCGTGTACGCGGTCGGCAGTCCCGCCTCGGTCGAGGCCTCGGCGAGTTCTGCGATGTCGTCGAGAGCCAGGGTCGAGGCGCCGTCGGTCGGCTCTCCTCCCGGGGTCCGCAGAGTCTCCAGCAGTTGGCGCAGCTCGTGGATGGCGTCGCGCGCCGACCCCTCGATGCCCGTGAGGATGCGAGAGGCCTCCTCCGGATCCCGCTCCAGCACCAGGCGCGCGGCCCCGGCCTGCACGCCCATGACGGACACGTGATGGGCGACGACATCGTGCAGCTCTCTGGCGATGCGCACCCGGTCGAGCGCGACGGCCTGGGCCGCGGTGACCTCGCGTTCGCGCTCGAGCTCGGCCGTCCGCTGCTCGAGCACGGCCAGCTGTGCCGCCGCTGCCCACGAGCGCTCGCCGAAGTAGTAGGCGCCGCCGAAGTAGAGCACGTTCAGCAGCAGTTGGATGAGCATGAAGGCCACGTAGGGCGACATGGCTCCGGCGATCACATCCGCCTTGTCCGCCTCGCGGATCGCGTCGCGGTACATGGTGATCAGCAGCCACACGAACATGCTGACGATGATCCCGACGCGCACGATGAGCGCACGCCGGCGGTTGTTCATCCAGGCGCCGACCGTGTAGATCGCGATGAACATGGCGATGTTGCCGACGTAGATCTCGGGGATGCGGATCGTCACCGCGGTGAAGTAGGCGGCCACCACGATGACGGCGACGGTGCCTGGCCAGCGCCGGCGCACGGCCAGGGGAGCGGTGACGACCACCGCGTACACGAGGGCGGTCCACAGCGGCGCCTGTTCGTCGCCGTACATCTCCGCGATCGAGGAGAGCGCTGCGCTCAGCACGGCACCGACGAACAGCACGGTGGCGAGCACGAGATCGCTGCGCCGTTCGCGCTCGGTCGGCGTGCGGATGAACGGGGCGGCGGACATCCCTCCACCGTAGGGCGGGCCGTGGCGGCGCCGCATCCCCCGTGTGGGGGATCGTTCCGAACTTGCTATTGACAAGCACGATTGTTTTTAACAAGCTTTCCCTCAACGAGCTCACCGACCGATGAGCTCACACCTCCGGAGGAGCCATCATGACCAAGGTGTTCGTCAACCTGCCCACCACCGACCTCGAGCGCGCGAAGGCCTTCTACACCGCGCTCGGCTGCGAGATCAGCCCCCAGTTCACCGACGAGAATGCGGCGTGCGTCGTGTGGAGCGAGGACATCTACTTCATGATCCTCAAGCGCGAGTTCTTCTCGACCTTCACCGACAAGCCCATCGCCGACCCGAACGAGGTCGTCCAGGTCTCGGTGGCGTTCAGCCAGGACTCCCGCGAGGAGGTCGATGCGATCCTCGCGAAGGGTCTGGCGGCCGGTGGCGCCGAGCCGAAGCCCGTACAGGACTACGGCTTCATGTACTCGCGTGACCTCGACGACCCCGACGGCAACTCGCTCGGCTTCCTCTACATGACGCCCGAAGCCATCGAGAACGGCCCGGATCACGTGGCCGACACCGCCACGTCGGCCTGACATGGCGGCGCGCAGCTACGGCCAGTACTGCGGTGTGACGACGGCCGTCGAGCTGATCGGGGAGCGGTGGGCGCTGCTCATCGTCCGCGATCTGCTCGTCGGACCGCGTCGGTATACCGACCTCAAGCAGGGCCTGCCGCGCATCCCCACCAACATCCTGTCCACGCGACTGAAAGAGCTGCAGGAGGGTGGGGTCGTGCGACGTGTGCCGCTGTTGAACTGCGGACTCGTGTACGAGCTCACCTCCTACGGGCGCTCCTTCGAGCCGATCATGCTCGCCCTCGGACGCTGGGGCTTCCAGGCGATGGGAGACCCGGACGAGGGCGACGTCGTCACGGCCGATTCCCTCACGATGGCGATGCGCACGGCGTTCGTCACCGAGAGCGCGCTGGACGCGGAGTACGAACTGCACGTCGGCGATGTCGCCCTCCGTGTATCGGTGCGCGACGGCGAGCTCCGCGTCGCGCAGCTCGCTCCTCCGGCGCCTCCCGTCGGCGGGCGCATCCCCGAAGGAGAACCGGATGCGGTGATCGTCGCCGGTCCCGGCATCCGCCGCCTCATCGGCGGCGAGGTCACCCCGGCGGAAGCGCTGGCACAGGACCTCGTCGCGGTCGTCCGTGGCGATGCATCGCTGTTGGACTCGTTCGCCGACACCTTCCACATCGCACGACTGACAGTGGGGAGCACGACATGAACAACCAATATGCCGATGAACAACAGGCGCCCGATGAACAACAGACACCCGGTCGCATCCTGATCGACCTCTTCACCTCTCTCGACGGAGTCGCCCAGGGTCCCGGCGGCACCGATGAGGACACGTCGGGCGGATTCCGGTTCAGCGGGTGGCAGGCCGGATACCCCTCCTCCGGCGTCGGACCCGAGATCGAGAAGGGCATGCGCGGTCTCGATGCGCTGCTGCTCGGGCGGCACACGTACGACATCTTCGCCTCGTACTGGCCGCATCACACCGAGGGCGAATCCGGCGACATCGGCACGCTCTTCAACCGCGTGCCGAAGTACGTCGCGACCCGGGATGCGGATCTCGCGCTCGACTGGGAGGGCAGCACGCGCGTCGGTGTCGACCTCGCCGCGGAGATCGCGGCGATGCGGACGGCCCATCGTGAGGTGCATGTGATCGGCAGCATCGATCTCGTGCACACGCTGCTCACTGAGGGTCTCTTCGACGAGCTGAACCTCTGGGTCTACCCACTGCTGCTCGGAGCGGGCAAGAAGGTGTTCGACGACAACGCGTTGCCGAGGGTGCTGCGTCTACTCGAGCCGCCGATCACCGACGACGCCGGGGTGACACTGCTGCGCTACGCACGGACCGATCGGGTGCCGGAGGTCGGCACGTTCGATTGACATGAAGCGCGCCCCTGGTGCAATACGATCCGAACGTGGGGGTTGGAAAGCAGTCGCGGCAGGCGGAGCGCGTCGCAGCCTTCCAACGGGTCTTCGAACAGAATTGGGCTCGTGTTCGACACCACATCGAGTGCGTGATCGACGACCCGGATGAGGTATCGGATCTCGTCTCCGACGTGTTCACGCTCGCGTGGTCGAAGCTGGATGAGCGCAAGCCACTCGGCTTGATCTGGCTGCTGCGCGCCGCGGACAACAAGCTCAAAGATCGTGAGCGCAGGAGACGATCCGAGGTCAGGGCGATGGATGCCCTGCGTCACGGGGTCGGGGGCCGACACCAGTCCGACGTCCTCGATGCCATCGCGGTGCGTCATGCGATCGAGACCGCCTTGACCCCACGGGAGAAGAGGATAGTCGTCCTCTTCTACTGGGACCGATTGGCCGCGGGGGAGATCGCCGAGCTGCTGCGTTGCTCGCAGTCGGTGGTCTTCACGACATTGAGCAGGGCGCGGGTGAAGCTGGAACGGGAGCTCGGACTCGACCGCCTCCCCGACGCCTCCATTGCCCGAGCGGCGAATACCTTACAAAGGGATTGATCGAGGAGATGGATATTGCGCACGCTCCCAGCTGAACCATAGCTTTCGTCTGTGAATCTCCTTCCTTCGGGTTCGCGCAGGCTCGCGCGTTCCGGCCTCGGGTCTGTCTGCGTCCTCGCCATCGTCCTGAGCGGAGGAGCGTTGTCGGCATCGGCCGCGCCGACGGCAGGTGCAGCAAGAGAGCTGTCGGTGCAGTCGTTCCGCGATATCCGGGAGCGTGCGGTCTCGTCTGCGGCATCTGCGGCTCGCGCTACCGGGGAACCGGTACCGGTCGTGGGGATGATCACCCCCACAGAGCAGACGCTGGCGATGCCGGATGGGACGATGCGGTACGAGGCATCGAGCGTGCCGGTGCGGGTCGAGCGGGGCGGTGACTGGGTACCCGTCGACACGACACTCGCATCGACCGGCGAGTGGTTCGAGCCGATCGCCTCCGCGGCTCCCGTGCGCTTCTCGTCAGGCGGCACCGACCGGCTCGCTCAGGTGCAGGCTGAATCGGGCGAGTGGATCACCGAGATCTGGCCCTACGGGATCCTGCCGACCCCGGCGGTCGAAGGGGACACCGCGACCTATTCTGAGGTGCTCCCCGGTGTCGACCTGAAGATGGTCGCGACGAAGACCGGGCAGGCGTCGATCTACGTCGTCAAGACCGAGGAGGCAGCGCAGTCCGCGAAGCTCGACGGGCTTCACGTCGTCGTCGAGAACGCAGAGCTGAGCGCGGACTCGACGGGCACCGTCACCGCGGAGACAGGGGATGAGTCGAGCATCGTCGCCGGTCAGCCGCTGTGGTGGGACTCCTCCGAGGGGGGCACCTATCGCGAGCCGGGCGGCGAAGCGCCGCCGTTGCCCGTGACGCACGACGTGGGGGCGGACCGAGTGCTGCTCGACGTGGGCGATTCGGTGACGAAGCACGAGAAGCGCGACGGGGATGTCGTGTATCCGATCTTCGTCGACCCTGACTGGTCGTCGGGGATCACAGCCTCCTGGTACACGGACGCGGCCTATCCGAACCAGTCGTACCTGTCGGCGGGGGCTTCCGATGTGCTGCGCGTCGGCATCTACCAGCAGTATCGCTCGGACATGTTCTTCCAGTTCCCCATCGGCGCTCTGGCGGGGAAGGTCGTGACGAGCGCCCGACTGAACACCACTCAGCTCGCGGTCGCGTCCAGCGGGGCGGGTGCGATCCAGGTCCACACCTATGGGATCAAGCCGACCGGGTTCACCTGGGCGCAGGAACAGGCGTGGAACGCGGCAGGAACGGGTGGGTGGAGCGCCCCGCTGCAGGCTCCGTGGTACGGCCCCGGCCTGGGCTCGGCGCCGATGGCGGTGGGCTGGAACGTGACATCGGGCGTGCAGGCCAAAGTGGGGGCGTCTGCCATTCAGTTCGCCTTCACTTACACGAATGCGAACCTGCCGTCGCGTCGTCACTACAGCCGCGCGGCAACGCTCATCGTCTCTTACAACACCCTGCCGAACACGCCCACGGCCCCGTCGTTCACCTCCCCTTCGCGTGCGTGTGGCACCGCTGCGGCTCCGGCCGCGGTCGGTCAGACGGACGTCGCAGTCGCGGTGAATCAGACGGATCCCGACGGAGGAAGCGTCGGTACCAACTTCTACCTGGCCAAGGCCGGCAATCTCGGTGTCCTCGTGCAGACACTGGGGTCCGGCCTCGCCGCCGGAGGGACGAAGACAGTGACGTTCACCGGCCTGGTCGATGGCGAGACGTACGCGTGGCGCGGGAGAGGTCAGGACACGACGCATCATGGCACCGGCTACAGCGAGTGGTGCTACTTCACGGTGGATACGACGAAGCCGGCTGTGCCGGTGGTGGAGGCCCCGACGGGTGCTTCCTATGCCGTCGGGACTGGAGTCCCGTTGTCGGTGACCGGGGCAGCGGATGTCGCGGGATACGTCTACTGGGTGACCCCCACGCAGCTGGTCGCCCCTGCGCCTCCGGTGCCGGCTGACGGCACGGTCTCCGTGGCTGCGGCCCTTCCGAACTGCGGGACCACAGTGACCAACAGCGTCCGGTGGGCCTGCAAGACCGGCAGCGGTGCGACGACCGTCACCGTCGCGCCTGTCGACTCGCTGTCGACGGTGTGGGTCTCCGCCTACGACAAGGCGGGCAATCAGTCTGCTCCCACAGGGCATCCGCTCTATCCCGGCGGGAACACCGGGACCCCGGCCACCGCCGCGAACCTCGACGCGGGACACGCCTGGCAGCTCACGACGATGTCATCGCCGCTTCCGGAGGCGATTCCAGACTCCAACCCATGGATCGGTGCGAACGCCATCGACCTCATGATCCCCGCGACTGCGTCGACGACCACGACGGACCTCCCCGACTTCCCGGTCGCCTCGCCCGTGCTCTCCACGAACGTGGCGACCGCCGGATACGAGATCACCGCCCTGGCGGCTCCCGTCGACGCGTCCAAGAGCTTCTCCTTCAGCCTCTGGGTCAAGCCGGCACACGTGGCGCCGACGTCCCAGATCATCGCCATCCAGCGGGGCCAGGGCATCGGGACGATGCAGTTGCAGATCACCAGCACCGGCAAGTACGCCTTCTGCCTCGGCGAGCAGTACGTGAACATGAGCAACACCGCCCGCGACAACAACTGCGTCACCGGGGGAACGGTCCTGCCCAGCACTTGGCAGATGGTCACCGGGATCTGGGATGCCGCGAACCAGCAGCTCCGCCTCCACATCGGCAACTCCATCACGCCGGTCGCCGTCAACGGCCACGTCAACGGCAGCGGTGATCGCTCGGCGAACGGAAGCTTGATGTTCGCCCCGGGCCCCGACAGCCTCCGGTTCATCGGGCTCATCACGAACCCCGTCATGGTCCCCGGTGTCGTCGACCATGCGCAGCTGGCCCGAATGGCCGCCTTCGAACTCCCCTTCACCGACTGAGTACCGGAGACTGACCATGGCGCGTCGGAGCACCCGCACGATTCTTGCTGTTCTCACCACCTCGGTGCTCGCGTGTGGAGTGCTGGTCGCGGCTCCGGGAGCAGCCTTCGCCGAGTCGCCGACACCGACCGTCGAGACCCCGGTCTTCGGCGATCCGGTACCGGGTTCGACGGTCAGCGAGGCGGATGCGGGCGCCGACCCGCTCTCGTCGGTGAACTCGGCCACCCCCGAGGTCATGGAGATGCCGTCGCTGGAGAGCACCGACATCGTTCTCGAGCAGTCGGATCTGGAGGGCGTCACGACCGACGCGGCGGAAGGCGCGGAGGGGGCTGCGCCGGCGACGGTGGCCGGGGAGTGGAAGCCGCTCGGCGATACGGGGCTTGCCATCGCACCCGCGTCCGGCGTCGGGGCGGCGGAGAAGGAGAACGCAGCCGAGAACGATACCGAGAACGCGGAGGGGGAGGAAGACGACGCGGCGCCGCAGAGCCCGTCCGTGGTCGTGGAGATCCTCGACGAGAAGGCGGCGGCCAAGAAGGGGCTCGACGGCATCGTCGTCTCTCTGGCGCAGCAGGACGCGGAGGAAGAAGGGGAGCCGGTCGCGGTGCGGATGCCTCAGCAGCTGCTCGCCGGTGCCTATGGCGGCGACTTCGCGAGTCGCCTGGAGTGGGTGCAGGTGCCCGCGTCGACGAAGCCGGAGGACGTGTCGGAGAAGGCCGTCCCCGTGGCGACCGCGGCGACGGACGAGGGGCTGGTGCTCACACCGAAGGTCTCGAAAGAGCCGATGATGCTCGCGGCGGTGTCGGGCGCGAGCAGCGCGAACGGCACGGGCTCGTATGCGGCCACACCGTTGAAGTCGTCGTCGACGTGGGACGTCGCAGAGCAGACCGGCGCGTTCACGTGGAACTACGACATGGCCGTCCCCGCTCCCGGTGCGGGGCCGACGCCATCGGTGGGCCTGTCATACAACTCGCAGTCGGTGGATGGGCTCACAGCATCGACGAACAACCAGCCGTCGGTGGTGGGTGAGGGATGGGACCTCACCGCCGCCGGGTTCATCGAGCGCAGCTATATCCCGTGCGCGAAGGATGACGGTGCCAGTGGTGCGGTCACGACATCCGGCGACCTGTGCTGGAGAACCGACAACGCCACGGTATCGATGGCCGGGCGGTCGGGCGCGCTCATCAAAGACACGGCCAGCGGTGTCTGGAAGCTGCAGAACGATGACGGCACCCGCTTCGAGCGCCTTGTCGGTGCCGCGCAGGGCTGTGCGGCGAACGGAACGGTGAACAACGAGTGCTGGCGGATGACAACGACCGACGGCACCCAGTACTACTTCGGTCTCAATCAGCTCCCCGGGTGGTCCGCGGGCAAGGCGACGACGAACTCGACCTGGACGGTGCCGGTGTTCGGCAACGATGCGGGGGAGCCGTGTCATGCCTCGACGTTCGCGGCGTCTTCCTGCTCGCAGGCGTGGCGGTGGAACCTGGACTACGTCGTCGACGTGCACGGCAATGCGCAGACGATGTACTACACGGCGGAGACGAACAAGTATGCCAAGGGCGGTTCGGGAGCGACCGCGTACCAGCGTGGCGGTGCCCTCACGCGCATCGAGTACGGGCTGCGGGCCACGGACCTCTTCGCATCGAAGGCCGCGGGGTACCGCGTTCTCTTCAGCTACGACGGGAAGGGCCGATGCAACGATGCCACCGGGTCATCGTGCACGGCTGCGGCCCTCGACAGCGCGGTGATGCCGGCGAATCCGGCCAAGTATCCCGACGTGCCGTTCGACCAGCTGTGCACCGGAACCTCGTGCAGTGCTTCGCAGATCGCACCCTCGTTCTTCACGAACGCGAGCCTCGTGAAGGTGGAGTCGCAGGCGAAGGTCTCGGGCGAGTACTCGACCGTCGACTCCTGGGCGCTCGGGCACTCGTACCCTGATCCCGGCGACGGGACATCGGCCGCGCTCTGGCTCACGCAGGTGCAGCGGACGGGCACAGCGGCAGGGCAAGCGGCGATCGTGGAGCCGGCGACGGTGTTCTCCGGCGTCACGATGCAGAACCGGGTGTGGGTCGTCGATGGTCTGGCCCCGCTCGACAAGTGGCGGTTGAGCTCGATCAAGACGAGTCTCGGCGGCGTGATCAGCGTGAATTATCAGGGCCAGCAGTGCACGCCGGCTCAGGCGGCAGGAATCCTCGGCGACCTGCCGAACAACACGAACTGGTGCTTCCCGGAGTGGTGGGTGCCGCAGTCGACCATCCCGCTCGGCGGACGGCAGGACCTGTTCCACAAGTACCCGGTCTCCTCGATCCTCGTCAACGGTGTGACGGGGGGCCCGCTGAGCCAAGTGCAGCAGACGCAGTACTTCTACGGCACGCCGAAGTGGCGGTACAACGATTCGCCCCTGACAGTGGCGAACTCGCGCACGTGGAACGTGTTCGCGGGGGTGAACACCGTGGAGGTGCGTGAGGGCGACCCGGCCGTACCCGTGGCCCAGAAGGTGTCGAAGTACACGTACTACCAGGGCATGAACGGAGACAGGGCGGCTGCCGGCGGAGGCACGAAGACGGTGAACGTCACCGGCACCAGCATCCCGGACGACCGCTGGTTCGGCGGACAGCCGTATCAGCAGCAGACGTTCAACGGTGTCGGCGGAGCTCTGGTGTCGACGCAGGTCAGCACGCCGTGGGCCTCGAACGTCACCTCCAACGACGGCGCGCGGCAGGCGCGGATGGGTGGCGTGCAGAAGACAGTCGTCACCGAGCCGCTGTCGACCGGTGGTAACCGCACGCTCGAGACCCGTACGACGTTCGACGGAACCTACGGCTATCCGTTGACGGTGTCGACGGTCCCGTCGGATGCCACGGGCAAGTGCGTCACGACGACATACGCCGCCGCGAACACCTCCGCCTGGATCATCGGTCTCCCGAGCGAGGTGCGCACGGTCAACGCCGCGTGCGACGGCGTGGCCGGCGCGCAGTTCCCGCGCGACCTGGTCAGCGACGTGAAGACCAGCTACGACGGCCTGGCCTGGGGCGCGGCGGCAACGAAGGGGCTGCCGACGTCCGTGCAGGTGGTGGACAAGTACGACAACGGTCAGCCGCATTGGGTCACGAAGGAGTCGTCGACTTATGACTCCCTCGGACGCCTGCTCACGAAGACGGATCCGCTGGGGCGTACGACGTCGACGGCCTACACTCCGGCGACGGCCCTACCTCTGCTGTCCACGACCGAGACGAACGCGGCGCCGTTCTCCTGGCAGACGGTGACGACGCTCGAGCCGACGACCGGCGCGAAGACGAAGATCGTCGACCCCAACGGGTCGACCACGACGATCGCGATCGACGGTCTCGGGCGTTCGACGAAGGTCTGGCTGCCGCTGCAGCCGCAGGCCGCGAACCCTGCGGCGCCGTCGATGTCGTTCTCCTACACGCTGTCGCAGACCGCCCCGAATGCGATCAAGACAGACACCCTGACCGGTGGTGGCATCGTCTCGAGCTACCAGCTCTTCGACGGTCTCGGGCGAGAGACGCAGACCCAGAGCCTCGCCGTCGGAGGCGGCACGGTCGTGAAGACCACGAACTACGACAACCAGGGGCGACAGTACTTCGTCGACAACGACTACTGGACGGCATCCATCGCTCCGGGAACGGCGTTCTTCACTCCGGTGACGGAGAACAACATCCCCTCGCAGGTCATCACCGTGTACGATGCCGTCGGACGCGCGCTGACGTCGACCCTCAACACCACGGGGTCCGTGCACTCGCAGACGATCAACGCCTACCCTGGTGCAGATCGGGTCGACACGGTTCCGCCGGTCGGGGGCACCTCGACGAGCACGTTCACGAACTCCCTCGGGCAGAAGACCAAGCTCATCCAGTACCTCGCGGCCGGCATCACCGGCACCGGACAAACGACGACGTTCGCCTACGACGGTGGCGATCGGATGACGAAGATGACCGATCCGGCCGGCAACGACTGGACCTGGACGTTCGACCTGCTCGGCAACCGGGTCGGTCAGGACGACGCCGATTCGGGAGTCACGACGGCCACCTACGACCTCGCCGGGAACATGACCTCGACGACAGACGCCCGCGGGAAGACCGTGACGACGACCTACGATGAGCTCAACCGCAAGACGGCCTCGTATGCCGGCACATCTTCGGGCGCGATGCTCTCGTCGTGGACCTACGACACGGTCAAGAAGGGGCTCGTCACGACGTCGACCGCCTACACGGGGTCGACTCCGGGCGCCCCGGGCCTTGCCTACAAGACCACAGTCGGCTCGTACGACGCGGCGGGCAATCCACTCGACACCACGCTCTCGATCCCGGCAGGTGCACCCGCGTTTGCGGGCACGAGCTACAAGACGACGCTCTACTACAACGCGGACTCGTCGTTGCTGGCGAAGCAGATGCCCGCGATGGGTGGCCTGCCGGCCGAGACGATCCGCTACAGCTACGACTCCTGGGGCAAGCTGAGCGGCGTGCGCGGCACCTCGATCATCCTCGCGAACACCGTGTACTCGCCGATCGGGCAGCTGTCGCAGTTCAACCGGGTCAACGGCTCCACGAGCACCGCGTACTCGACCTACGGCTATGACGCCGCGACGGGGGCGGTGCTGTCGATCAAGGACAACGCAGTGTTCGGCGATCTGGGGCACTATGTGGCCGACCGGGCGTATACCCGCGACGCGGTCGGCAATGTCACGTCGGCGACGATGAGCTCTGTGCTGCCGACGGCGGGGACGCAGAAGGCCTGTTACGCGTATGACTCGCTGCGCCAGCTGAAGTCGGCGTGGACTCCGAACGCATCGACGGAGTGCGGGGCCACACCGTCGGCGAGCGGGATGGGTGGCCTAGAGCCGTACTGGCATGAGTACACGTATGACAACGCCACCGGAAACCGCACGGGACTCGTGAAGCGTTCGACGATGGGATCGACCACCACCGCGACTTACACCTACGCGGCAGCGGGCGGCGACCGTCCGCACGCGGTCAACGCTGTGGCAGGCCCGGCCGGAGTGGGGCCGGGATCGTACTCCTACGATGCGGCAGGCAACATGACCGGACGCCCTGGCCAGACGATCACGTTCGACGACGCGGGCAAGGTCTCGAAGGTCGTGGCCGGGTCCACGACGCAGGACACGGTCTACAACGTCGACGGCAGCATCCTGCTGCGCACCAACACGACGGAAGGTTCAACGCTATTCGTCGGTGACACCGTGCTGAAGCAGGCGACGGGATCGACGGTCGTCGCGGGCGTACGGACGTACAGTGGTGTCGAGGGCAAGCCGATCGCGGAGAAGTCCGCGAAGACCGGAACCGCCGGCACAACGCTGGCGTGGTTGTTCTCGAATCTGGAGGGGACGGTGGACGTGCAAACAGTGGCGAACGCGACAGGCACGACCACGCGCATGCTCCGTGATCCCTACGGTGCCCCGATCGGATCGTCCGGAGTGTGGGGCAGCGGCACCGGGTACATGAACAAGCCCGTGACCGCGTCGACGGGCCTGACCACGGTCGGTGCGCGCACCTACGACCCCGTGCTCGGGAAGTTCCTGTCCGTGGACCCTGTGATCGATACGAACCTGCCGCAGCAGAACACCGGATACACGTACTCGGGCAACAACCCCACCACGTACATGGACCCGAGCGGAATGAAGTTCGCCTTCGCGATGGCCTCTGACGGCGGGAGCAAGGCGCCAAAGAAGGCGAAGGGGTCGCCGTTAACAAACTCGTCCCGGCTCGCTGCTTTCACATATCAGCAGTACACGACGTGGACATCTTCAGCGACAAACAAAAACGTGGTGAAAGTTGCGCGCGAGAAGAACGCCGCCTTCCGCGGAATTCTCAACGATGCGCTTGCTCTCCGTAAAGGTCTCGGATCAGGAGCGATCGGCCTCATGATCGATGTGCCGTGGAATCCAGAGGCTGCGTCCGCGGCGTTCACTGTATACGACAAGTTCAAGACCGGCGGCGATTGGGACGCCAAGGTTGGAATTCTCGACAAGTTTGGACTATCCGGCGCTGACTATCCGGATCGATCCGACGGAAAGACGGTGCGTGTCGACGTCTACGGAAACGTCATCTACGGCGCGATGCTCGCAAGCTATGGTATTCCCGAGGGCGTCGCTATCCAAGCGGCCAACGCTCCCGGCGACGATGTCGGCTATAAGAACGATAAGAGTGACGACGCTGCCGTGAGCATTGGCTACGAAATGTATAAGCAATATCCGGATGGATTGACCAGTACTCAGTACTACAACTTCATTCTGAAGCACTGTGGAGAGATCGCGTGCAAGTGAATAAAACCGTGCTGTGGGGAGTGCTGGGGGCGGGGGTGGCCATCTTCCTCGTGGTGACATGCGCGGTCTTGGTCATTCCTGCCCTCACGAAGACACCGGGGCCCGGCGATCAGTTCGAGTTCCCGATCAGTTGGCAGCGATCGAAGGACCCAGACGTCCCGGATGCGGCCAACACAACCATCGAGCTCTACGAGGACGGAACTGCTCGACTATCGGGAATCTCATTGGGGCACATCGAAACGTCTGCTGACGCCCGGCTTTGTGTCGCTGACGCCAGCGAGGGAGATGCTGGCGATGCGCGTTGGGACGTGGACGACGACGGTGTACTTCACGTCCGTAGCGTCGACGGAGAAGCGGTCTTCCTGCCCGGGGCAGGACGGTTCTCGGGCGCCGACTGGTCCGAGCTTCGCGAACCTTTCTGTGATGGGACTTTCGTTGACTTCAGTCCATCGCGGGATTGAAGCGGAGGAGCGCTGCCGCACGGCGTGTGCGGGGTAGCAGTTCTCCGATGGCACCACCTATGAGCTTCGCTTCCGGGACTGCACGTGTCTGCTGAGTCAGTGATTGGGCCGATACTGATCGTGATCGGGCTTGCCCTGATGCTCTTTCGCGGTCCTGTTTCACAGATCTTCCATCACGGCATGGAGAGGATGTACGGAGAGCCGCTGGCGGATGATCTAACGTCGCCCGAGAGGACACCGCGGAGGATGCTCATCGTGGGGATACTCTTCATCGGCTTCGGCATTTTTACTCTCGTCGGCGCACTTCTGCGGTAGCGGTGGCTGCGATCGATATCGTTCAGGCAGCGCTGTGCCAGGCCCCTGCTCGGCATGCGAGCGAACGCGCGGCCGCTCCGGGTGCTTGGTGCCGTTTGTGGCGTCTTCCTAATCTGACTGTTCGTGTGAGCCTGACTTCAGGCCATTCGGTCGTCGTGGCGTCAACGGGAAAGCAAGGCACCCCGTGGGCCGCGCGTGCTGATTCCTAGGTGAGAAGACGCGTGCTGAATCATAGGTGAGAGAACTGAGAGCGCGAGAGCGTTTCCCTCCGAGAAGCGCTCTCGCGCTCTCAGTCGGTGAACGGGAGCTCGAAGGCGTTGAGCCGGGCGAGCTGGACGTGATTGATGACGCCGGGGACCATGACGGGGTTGGCGATGAGACCTTCGAATCGTCCTGTCATGGGGGCGGGGCCGAAGACGAGGGGTCCGCTGGCTGAGCGGTCGCCGGCTCCGTTGATGTGTGAGTTGACGGCGACCGGCGTGATCGAGTTGCCGACGAGGAGTCGGAGCTGCTTGTTCGTCGCATCCCAGATGCCGGTGAGCATCTGCCACGATCCGGGCGTCGCGGCTCCGCCGGTGGCGCAGTTGCTCGTCGGTGTCGTGCTGGCGGAGTTGACGGGGTAGTCGCCGAGGCAGAACGCGTAGGTGCCTGCACTGGTGACCTGAAGCTGGACGGAGCCGCTCGAGCCTCCTCCCTGCATCGCGATCTTCTGGGAACCTGTGGCAGGCAGATACCGGGTCTTCACCCACACGCTGAACGTGAAGCTGTTCATCGCGTTCACGGCGGGATACATCGTGCTCACCTCCATGGCGCTTCCCCCGGCGGTCGACAGCACCGGGGTCTCGATGGGCGGGTCGGGCAGATCCGTCGAGGTGGTGGAGCTGGTCTCGGGTATCAGCAGGTCGATGCCATCAGCGCCGATCCACGGGTTGGAGTCCGGGATCGTGTTCGGCAGCGGGGTGGACATCTGTGTGACCTGCCACGCGTGTCCCGCGTCGAGGTTCGCCGCAGCAGCGGGGGTTCCGGTGTTGCCGCCAGGGTAGAGCGGTCGGCCGACCGCGGCGGACTGGTTACCTGCCTTGTCGTAGGCGGACACCCAGACGGTGGACAGCGCGTCCGTCGGGGCGACGGTCAAAGTGGTCGCTCCGGACGGGGCTTTGCATGCCCAGCGCACGTTCCGGGTGATCGCGGTGGCGCAGTCGGGGAGCGCGGCCGCGATGGAGACCGTCCCGTCGGCGGGTACGGGCGGGGCGGGCGCGACGAGCTGGGTGGGAGTCACCCAATAGACGTATCCGGCGACGTCGGCCGCCCCGGTCACGGCCAGGTTGAGGCCCGTCCCGACGGTGTAGGAGGCGTTGGTCGGCGCGGTGACGGTGGGAGTGGCCGGCTTCGTCTTGTCGACGGTGAAGTAGCACCAGGCTGTCGGGGCGACGCCGTTGCTGCGGTGATCGCTGCCCCAGGCGCGCCACGCGTATGTCTCACCATCGGTCAGTGTGGTGAACGTGACCGACTTGTACCCCTGCGCACCGAGCCCTCCGGGCTTGTCCTGAACGGCAGCGTTCAGGTTGGAAGCCTTCATGAGGTGGAAGTTGGTGTCGACATTGCCGGGGTCGGGGTCAGTCTGGTGCACGCGAACGGTGACGTCGCTCTGCCCGATCGGGGTGGGGGCCGCGGCGGTTCCGCACTGTCGGCTCGGCGACGTGAAGACCGGGTCGGTCGGGGCGTTGGGGCGTGTGTTGTAAGACACGGTCAAGGTCGCGGCGCGGCTGAAGTGGCGTCGCGAGACGACCGTCTCGTTCTGGGGCGCGAGCCCGAGCTGGAACCAGGTCTGTCCGACGTAGGCCTGAACGCCTGCCGTGACGTTCCAGCCGACGGCCTCTGGTCCGCTGCTGCACGATCCCGGGTTCTGAGTGTCCAGAACCGGTCCCCACAGCGAGTGGTTCTGCTGGTTCCACGTGAACCCTCCGGCCTGTGGGCCGAAAGCACGCACCTGGACGGGGCTGTTCGGGCAGGAGGCCCATCTGATCTGCGTCGCGCCGAGCTGGGCCCCGAGGATGTCCTTGCCGGCGAGCGGGCTGATGATGAACTGGTAGAAGATGTTGCCTCGGAAGTTCTGGTACCGGCCCATGCGGAGCACATCCGACGTGCTCGCGTTGAGGTACGACTGGTCGGGATAGGCGGCGTCCGTGTACCAGGATGCCTGAGCGCCGGCCGACCAGTCGGGGTCGATGAAGATCGGGTAGGTCACGTCCTGGCCCGAGTCCTTCTCATGCGTAGCGACGGAAGCTCCGACGTCGAGCATCACGCGATCCTCACCGACGTCGTGCGTGACCGGCAGCACCGGCTCGGTCGCTCCGGGCTCGCGGAAGTCGCCTCCCGAGGAGGAATCCCACCAGAGGGGTTGCCCCGCGACGATCTGCGAACCGTCGGCCGCCTCTGCTTCGACGGAGCCGTTCTTCTTGGTGGTCAACGCGGCGTCCTGGATCACGACATGAAGATCGTCGAGCGCCGCCGACCGCGCGGCTTTCTCCGTCTTGACTACGTAGACCGATGCCTGCCCGGTCTTGGTGGCCACCATCTTCAGGTCAACGTCGGGCAGCACGTTCGCGTAGGTGGCCGTGTCTCCGTCGACAGTCGGGGCGGGGAGGGTGCCGTAGGGCCAGGTCTCGGTGACCCACTCTCCGGAGGCGGTCTGCACCTGTGCGAGTTCGTTGTTCCCGCCGGCGGAGAAGCGGACGGGTGCGGCCGACGCGATCGGTTCCCACCACCCATCCGTGCGAGCGAGTGTCGTGTCCACCGGGACCCACGTGGAATCCTGCTCCACTCTGACGGGCACTGTCGACGTCTCGTAGCGCATCGTCCCATCGGGCATCGCCACGTGCTGCTGGGTGGGGGTGATCATCCCGTCCACGGGGACGGGCTCGCCGGTCGCCTGCGCGGTGGAGATCGCCGCCGTGACCGCAGCCTGTTGGGCAGCTCGGAACGACGTGGCGGACAGGGCCTTCCCCACTCCCGGCCCCGCTGCCGGGGGTGCCGCACTCGCGGAGAGCGACCCGCCGCCGAAGACGATCGCGGCAGCGCACACGCCGCCGAGGAGAGCCAGGCCTCTGCTGCGGCGGTCTCTGGCGGGAACGGATGCGGGATAGCGGGTGCGCGCGGCGCGGGGGAGCTTCACAACCGCAAACTATGGGCGTCGTCTGCCGCCCCGCAATATCGATTCACTCGATGAATCCGATTGTCAGGTATTCGCTCGACGTGCAATAGCGGCTCAGCTGAGCAGGCGCTCGATCACCCGCGCCACACCGTCCTCGTCGTTCGAGGCGGTCGTGTCGTCGGCAGCATCCTGCACCAGGGGTTCGGCGCCTGCCATCGCGACGCCGTGCCCTGCCCAGCGGAGCATCTCGACATCGTTGAGCGCATCGCCGAAGGCCACCACGTCAGCGCGGTCGATGTCGAGATGCTCGCAGAGTCGCGCGAGGCCGGTGGCCTTGGTGACGCCCTCCGCCATGACCTCGACGAACGGGGCGCCCGACAGCGTCGCCTCGAAGCCGGTGAGTCCGAGCGAGCGCAGGGTGTCGAACAGGGCGGCCGGGGCGAGCTCGGGGTGGCGGATCACGAACTTCAGGCTCGGCGCGGACAGCACCTGCTCCAGCGGGACGCCGCCCATCGTGGCGGGGTCGCGCTTGTGGTCGGAGAGGGCGGCGATCGCCGCGTAGCCGTCCTGGGCCACGAACGTCTCTCCGGCATCGCGCACACTCGCGAACAGCAGGCCGGGGATGCTCGCGCGCAGAGCTTCGGCGAGCGCGCGGATCGTCTGGGGCGGCAGCTCCTCGGCGAACAGCATCCGCCCGTCGTCGAGGCGCACGGCATAGGCGCCGTTGCTGCACAGCGCCCACCCGTCGAAACCCGCGTCCGCAGCGATGGCACGCAGGCCGATCGGCTGGCGCGCGGTGACCGGGACCACGTGGATCCCGCGGGCTCGGGCGGCGTCGAGCGCGGCGCGGGTGCGCGGAGTGACGGCCGACGACGAATCGAGCAGGGTGCCGTCGAGATCGGTGGCGATCAGCCGCACGCGCACGTGATCGGCCCTCAGGAGAAGATCATCGGCATGTCGTCGTCGTCATCGGCGCCGCCCGTCCCGAGACGACGGCTGTCGAGGTCGACGACCACCGGGACATGGTCGCTGGGCTGCTCGCCCTTGCGCTCGTCGCGGTGGATGGACGCGCCCTGCACGGCCTCGGCCAGCGTGCGCGAACCGAGCACGAAGTCGATGCGCACACCTTCGTTGCGCGGGAACTTCAGGCGCTGGTAGTCCCAGTAGGTGAAGCCCTCCGGGATCAGCGGGCGCACCACGTCGGTGACCCCGGCGTCCTGGAACGCGAAGAACGCGTCGCGCTCCTGCGGGGACACGTGGGTCGAACGGCCGACCACGATGTCGGGGTCGCCGTTGTCGACGTCGAACGGGATGATGTTGAAGTCGCCCACCAGGGCGAGAGGCAGATCGGGGTTCGCCGACAGCTCGGCCGCCGTCGACTTCTTCAACTGCTCGAGCCAGTGCAGCTTGTAGAGGTAGTGCGGGTCTTCCAGCGAGCGGCCGTTCGGCACGTACAGGCTCCACACCCGCACGCCGTCGACCATCACGCCGAGCGCACGTGCTTCGAGCGGCGCATCCGGCCCCTCATGCCCCTTCGCGAAGCCCGGCATGCCGTCGAACGAGGTGCGCACGTCGGTGACCGGGAGGCGGCTCGCGATCGCCACGCCGTTCCACTGGTTCAGCCCGTGCACCTCGACGTGGTACCCGGCCTCTTCGAACGGTCCGTAGGGGAACTGTTCCGGCTTGCACTTGATCTCCTGCATCGCCAGCACGTCGATGTCCTCTCGGACGGCGAACTCGACGGTGCGGGTGACACGGGTGCGGATGGAGTTGACGTTCCAGGTGGCCAAGCGCATGCGTCAAGCCTAGTTGCGTCATCCGACACCCGAGCCCGCGCTGGGTCCGTCGCCCGCGACCTGTGTGGCGGCCACCTTGCATGGCCACCACCTGCATGGCCACCACCTGCATGGCCACCACCTGCATGGCCACCGAACGGATGCATGAGCCGCATGGCCGGACGTTCATGCATACGGTCAAACCTCATGCATCCGCGCAGTGCGCCCCAGGCTCCTACACTGGATGCCGTGACCGCACTCGACGCAGACCGCCAGACGCTCCTCGACCTCATCAAGGACGAGGCGGTGTTCCACGGCGACTTCACCCTTTCCAGCGGCAAGAAGGCGACGTACTACGTCGACATGCGAAAGCTCACGCTGGACCACCGCGCCGCTCCCGCGATCGGTCGCATCATGCTCGACCTGATCGGCGACCTCGACGTCGTGGCCGTCGGCGGCCTCACGCTCGGTGCCGATCCGATCGCGAACTCGGTGCTGCACGCTTCGGTCGCAACCGACACCCCGCTCGACGCGTTCGTCGTGCGCAAGGAGCCCAAGGACCATGGGCGCGGCCGCCAGATCGAAGGCGCCGACGTCAAGGGCAAGCGTGTCGTCGTGCTCGAAGACACCTCGACCACGGGGCAGTCGGCGCTCAAGGCCGTCGAGGCCCTCCGCAAGGAAGGCGCCGAGATCGTTGCCGTTGCCGTGATCGTCGACCGCAAGACCGGGGCGCAGGCCGCGATCGAAGCCGAGGGTCTCGAGTGGCGCGCCGCCTTCGACCTCGACGATCTCGGACTCGACCCGCAGTGACGCGCTACGCCCTGGCCGTCGACGTCGGCGGAACGAAGATGGAAGCCGCGCTCGTCGGCGAAGACGGCCGGCTCGTCGAGGGAAGCCGGAGTCGACAGGCGACGGGTCGCGAAGCCACTCTCGATTCACTCGATGCGTCGGTGGTCGCGATCGTCGAGCACGCGCTGGCGGCTCTACCCGCGGACGCCGAACTCGTCGGGGCCGGCGTCGGCAGCGCCGGACCGATCGACCGCACGGTCGGGGCGATCATGCCCGTGAACATGCCCCTGGCACGCGGGTTCCGTCTCGAGGACTCGGTGCGCGCGGCGGCGTCCACGGTGCTGGGGCGCGACGTGCGCACTCTGCTCGGTCACGACGGCGGTGCGCTCGCCCTCGCCGAATCCTGGCTCGGGGCCACGCAGGGCGCCGGTGCCTCGCTGTCGATCGTCGTCTCGACCGGTGTCGGCGGCGGGTTCGTCGCGAACGGCGCCTATATCCCCGGGGCCACCGGCAACGCCGGCCACCTGGGTCAGGTGCGTCGCGAGGGTGGTCTGACCCTGGAGGAGATCGCCTCCGGGCCGGCGAGCGCCGCCTGGGCGCAGACGCAGGGCTGGAGCGGTGCCACCGGGGAGGATCTGGCCCGTGACGCAGCCGCCGGAGACACTGTCGCTCGTGCGGCGATCGAGCGCTCCGCCCGCGAAGTAGGCGGTGCGTTGGCGGATGCCGCGACCCTCGTCGACCTCGACGTCGTCGCGATCGGCGGCGGATTCTCGCGGGTGTCCGAGGACTACATCGACCTCGTGCAGACAGCGCTCACTGCCAGCGCGGCGCACGAATACTCGCGGCGCGCCCGAGTCGTGCGCTCTGGGCTGGGCGACGAGGGGCCGCTCATCGGCGCCGCCGCGCTCGTGCTGCGGTAGCCGCCGCCCTCGTGCTGCTGTAGCTCCCTCCGACTGCGCTGCTCAGCTCAGCGGTGGGCGCTGAGCAGGTGCCGGGGTGGCCCTTCGAGGCGGGCCACGGAGATCTTGAGATCGGTGACGTCGGCGGCGACGGCGTCGATGCGGGTGCTGAGCTTCTCCTCGACGGCGTCGATACGGTCGTCGATGCGGCGGACCATCCAGGTGCCCGCGGCGAACAGGCTCGTACCGAGGGTGAGCACGACGCCGATCGCGCTGAGGACGATGGTGACGGTCTCCGTGCTCACTGTCTCATCCTCGTCCCGCGGTGAGCAGGTGCCGGGGTGGCCCTTCGAGGCGGGCCACGGAGATCTTGAGATCGGTGACGTCGGCGGCGACGGCGTCGATGCGGGTGCTGAGCTTCTCCTCGACCCCGTCGATGCGGGTGCCGAGTCTCTCTTCGACGGCGTCGATGCGGGTGCTGAGCTTCTCGTCGACGGCGTCGATGCGGCGGACCATCCAGGCGGCGCCGACGAACATGCTCGTGCCGAGCGTCACCACGACGCCGACGGCGCTCATGATGGTCGCGAGGGTCTCCGTGGACACGCGTGCTCTCCTTGCTCGGCCGGGTACATCGACGACGTTACGCCGCTCATCCCGGTGTGCGCGCCGGTATTCCAGCATCTGTGAAGATGTCGCGGAGGTTGCGCGATGTGGAGAAGAGGTCAGTGCGCCGCAGGCGTCTTCCGCGGCGCACGGCCGGCGATGAGAATCAGCACCGGCACCAGCGCGCACAGCACCGCCGACACGAAGAACGTCGCGCTCGACGCGGGGTCGCGTCCGATCAGGAGGATCGCCGTCGGCACGAACGTGCCGCCGACGGCGCCGCATGCGACGAGAGCACCGGTCACGGCGGCGCTGCGAGCGGGATCGAGGCGGTCGAGCGCGAGGCCGAGGATGAGCCCGTAGCTGGGGGCCAGCAGCACGACCACCACAGCCAGCGCGATGAGCGCGCCCCCGGGGGCGGACTCCACCAGCATCCCGGTGACGGCCATCAGCACCGCAGCGGTGCTCGTCGCGGCGACCAGGATCACCACCGGCGACACCGCGAGTCGGCGCAGGGCCGCGGCACCGAAGCGCCCGATCGCCATGAGCGCCCAGAACGCCGAGGTCCCCAGGGCCGCCACACCGGGGTCGAGCGCGAGCGTCCGTGCCGGGATCACGGCCGACCACCCCGAGAGCACGGTCTCCACGCCGACGTAGAGCGGCAGCGCCACCGCGAACGGGAGCAGCGCGAGCAGGCCACGCGCATCGCGATGGGTCGGCTTCTCGGAGCGCGTGAAGGCGGTCGCCGGCCCTGCGAGCATCACGACGGTCAGGAGGGGTACGAGTGCCAGCACTCCGAGCACCGGCCGGATGTCGGATCCGGCGGCGACAAGCAGTGGCGTGACGGCCGCGCTCACGGCGACCGTGCCGAGGAGGGCGCTGAGCAGACCCGTCGCGCTGCCGACCGTCGCGGACTTCGCCGCCACGGATCCCGAGGCCTCCACCAGCCCGAAGCCGAACCCGGCGACGGCGGCTGCGGTGATGAACATCGCCGGCGTGCCGGCCAGAGCCACCACGACGATGGCAGCGGCCTGGAGCGCGCTGCCGAACATCAGAGCGCTGCGCGGCGGCCGGTGCATCAGCAACGGCCCGGACACCAGCACTCCGACGAGGAGCCCGGCGAACAGTGCGGGCACCGCGACGCTGAGGTCGGCCGCCATCGCCCGTTCGGCGGAAGGCAGGATCGCCGGCAGGAAGGCGGCCGTGACGCCGAGTCCCGCGAAGGCGGTGAACAGCCCGGCCCGTGCGCGTCGGGCGTCGTCGATCACGCCCCGGTCGTCCGCACGCGGTGCACGGCGGCGAAGGTGTCGCGCAGCGCCTCCATCGAGCGATCGTAGTTCGACTGGGCGACACCGATGAAGATGCAGTCGACCACCATCAGCTGGGCGATCCTGCTGCCGAGAGCTCCGGAGCGGAAGCCGGTCTCGCGCGCGGCGGTCGTGAGCACGATGTCGGCCTGATCGGCCAGCGGAGCGCCGGCGTGGTTGGTGATCGCGATGGTGGTCGCTCCCGCCTGACGGGCCAGCAACAGGAACTCGATGGTGTCGGTCGTGGCACCGGTGTGGGAGACCGCGATCGCGACGTTGCCCGGCCCGAGCGTCGCCGCCGAGGTCCAGGCGGCATGCGGGTCAGACCACTCCAGAGCGGTGCGCCCGATGCGGGTGAGCTTGCGCTGCAGGTCGAGCCCCACGATGGAGCTGGCGCCGACACCGAAGATGTCGACCCGGGTCGACGAGGTGATGGCGTCGACGGATGCGCGCAGCGATTCGGTGTCGAGCACCTTGGCGGTGTCGGCGAGGGAGAGGGTCTCGGCGAGAGAGACCTTCGCGACGATGTCGGTCAGGGTGTCGTTGCGATCGATGTCTCCGGAGACGGCGGGCAGCGCGGCCGTGTCGAAGGTCTCGCGCTCGACGTCGCGCAGCACGTGATTGCGGAGTTCCCGCACGTGCTCGTAGCCGAGGCGCTTGCAGAACCGGACGACCGAGGTGGTGGACGTGTCGCAGCGCTGGGCGAGCTCGGCGACCGAGAGGCCCGCGGTTCCCGCGGGGTCGGAGAGGAAGAGATCGGCGATGCGCTGCTCGCTCGGACGCAACTCGGGGCGGATCGCCCGCATGCGGACGAGCACGGGGTGTGCGCCGGCTTCGTCGCGGGCGGCTTCATGAGGCATGGGGTCTCCGATCACTGTTCATAACAGTAGAGGAACTTCTGTTACATCAGTAGTGGCGTTCGTGTACTTTTGGTACCAACCAAGACCGACGACGTTCACGGGGCGGCAGGCAACAGCGCCTGACCCGACGCCACGGCGGCCGTCACACTCAGGAGGATCCAGCAATGAGCACAGCACGCTGGGCGTCACTCGGCGCTCTCACGGCGACGGGCCTCGCCTTCGCCCTCGTCATCACCGGGTGCTCCGCACCCGCATCCGACCCGAAGCCCTCAGAAGGCGCTGCCGGAGGCGACCTCGTCATCGGCGTCACCAGCGACCCCGACACCCTGTTCCCCTGGAAAGCCACCCAGTTCCAGGCCGTCAACGTGCTGCAGAACCTCTACGGCACGCTGACCGAGTTCGACGAGGACCTGAACGTGGTTCCCGGCCTCGCCGAGTCGTGGGACGTCTCCGAAGACGGCCTCACCCTGACCTTCCACCTGCGCGAGGGCGTCACGTTCGCCGACGGCAGCACGTTCGGTTCGGAAGACGTGAAGTACTCGCTCGATGCGATCGCGGCCGAGGCCACGGCTGCCGTCGCGCGCAGCTCTCTCGCCTCCGTCACCGCGGTCGAGGCCACGGACGAGAACACCGTCACCCTCACGCTCAGCGCTCCGGACGCCGCCCTGCCCGCCAACCTCGCCGTGATCAACATGGCGATGCTGTCCTCGGACGACACCGAGGAGGGTCTGAACACCACGCCCAACGGCACCGGGCCCTTCATCCTGGATGACCGCAAGGCCAGCCAGTCGCTCACGCTCGCCAAGAACGACGACTACTGGGGTGACGCCGCACTGCTCGACACCGTCGAGTTCCGCGTGATCCCCGACGAGTCGTCGATCGTCTCGGCGATGCAGTCCGGCAATGTGCAGCTGGCCGTGTTCGACGACCCGCTCGTCGCACAGACCGCCGAGGGCGCCAACGTCGAGGTCGCCACGACCCCGCAGCTGAGCTACCACGCCCTGCAGCTGAACGCGCAGCGCGGCGACCTCGCCGACGTGAACGTGCGCCTCGCCATCCAGTGCGCGATCGACCGCCAGGAGGTGCTCGACACCGCAGCCCTCGGCGAGGGCGAGGTCACCGGCCCCATCACCTCTCCCGCATACAAGTCCGACCCCGATGCACGCCCCTGCCCGGAGCGCGACCTCGACAAGGCCGCCGAGTACCTGAAGAAGGCGGGCAAGGAGGACGGCGTCACCATCAAGACGATCGTCTCCCAGGGCGAGTACGCCACCTCGGTGAACGAGGCGCAGAACCTGAAGGCGCAGTTGGCCGACGCCGACATCACCCTCGACCTCGAGGTGCTCGAGTCCGGTGCGTTCGTCGACCGCTGGATCGCGGCCGACTTCGATGCCGCGGTCGCCCTCAACGGCGGTCGTCCCGACCCCGACGGCATGTACGGCCGCTACTTCACCAGCACCGGAAACCTGAACAAGGTCGCCGGCTACTCCTCGCCCGAGCTCGACGCGCTGTTCGCGGAGGGACGCCAGACGGCCGACCCCGACAAGCGCAAGGACATCTACGCGCAGGTCTCCGAGAACCTCGAGGACAACGCGGCGTGGATCTGGCTGTTCACGAGCTACACCTACACGGCGACCGCGTCGACCGTCGACGGCTTCGTCCCGATGGTGAACGGCTCGCTGCAGTACCTGCGGACCACCTCCATCAAGTAGCGGATCGAGGGGGCGCGGCCGCCCCGCGCCCCCTCCTTCCCCGACGACAGGCACCCACACACGCGCATGTTCAGACAGCTCCTCCGCAACAGCGTGCTGCGACGCATCCTCGCAGCCCTCGGCACGCTCCTCGGCGTCGCCATCTTCGTCTTCCTGATGCTGCGCGCCATCCCCGGCGACCAGATCAGCTCCGGCCTCGGCACCGAGGCAGCCGCGCTCACGCCCTCGCAGCGCGCCGCCCTCGAGGCGTACTACGGCCTCGACCAGCCGCTCATCGTGCAGTTCTTCTCCTGGCTCGGCAACATCTTCACGGGCAACCTCGGATTCTCCTCCCGGGCACAGACGAGCGTCCTCGACCTCACGGCCGCAGCCCTGCCCGTGACGTTCGAGCTCGCGATCATCTCGATCGTGATCGCGCTGGCCATCGGCATCCCGCTCGGCATGCTCTCCGCCTCGAAGCCCGACTCGTTCCGCGACGGCGTCGGACAGGTGGTGGGTCTCGCCGGTCTCTCGATCCCCGCGTTCCTGCTCGGCACCGCGTTGCTCGCCATCCTCGCCCAGTCGTTCGGATTCAACCCCAACGGGCAGGCGTACGCGACGCTCTTCGAGGACCCGCTGCTGAACCTGCAGCAGATGCTGCTGCCCTCGATCGTGCTCGGCTTCGGCATCGCCGCGCCGATCATGCGCACGACCCGCACCGCGGTGCTCGAGATCCGCTCCAACGACTTCATCCGCACCGCCAGGGCGAAGGGCGTGCCCCCGCGTCGACTGCAGGTGCGCCATGTGCTCGGCAATGCCCTGGTGCCGATCGTCACGATGACCGGTCTGCAGTTCGGCTACCTCCTCGGAGGTGCGGTCGTGGTGGAGCAGATCTTCTCGCTCCCCGGCATCGGACGCCAGGTGCTGCTGGGCATCCAGCAGAAGGAGTACGCGCTCGTGCAGAGCACCGTGCTCGTGATCGCCCTCGCATTCGTCATCGTCAACCTGCTCACCGACCTGCTCTACCGGGTCATCGATCCTCGGGTGCGTGCCGCATGACCGACATCTCTCAGACTCCGACCATCGCGCCCGGCGGCGGGCGCACCATGGAGCGCGTGCGTCTCCTGCTGCGCAGCCGCAGCGGTCTCGCCGGCCTCATCATCGTCGTGCTGCTCGCGGTGCTGAGCCTCGTCTCGGCGTTCGGCCTGCTGCCGTTCGATCCGCTCGCGCAGGATCCGCCGTCCCGTCTGCAGCCGCCGTCCGCCGTGCATTGGTTCGGCACCGACCAGTTCGGCCGTGACGTGTTCTCGCGCGTCGCAGCCGGCGTCGCCAACTCGGCGCTCATCTCCGTGGTCGCCGTGGCGTTCGCGACCGTCGTCGGCACGGTCTGCGGACTCATCGCCGGGTTCTACCGCGGGTTCTCCGACGGGGCGATCACCGCGATCACCAACGTGCTGTTCGCCTTCCCGCCGCTGCTGCTCGCCCTGTCGCTGGCGTCCGTGTTCGACCGCAACTGGTTCACCATCGCCGTGGCCATCGCGATCGTCTACGTGCCGATCTTCATCCGCGTCACGCGCGGACCCGTGCTGTCGCTGCGCGAGGTGGAGTATGTCAAGGCGGCCAAGAGCACGGGGCAGAGCCGCATGGCCACCATGTTCCGACACGTGCTGCCGAACATCACCTCGATCATCATCGTGCAGGTCACCCTCTCCCTCTCGTGGGCTGTGCTGACCGAGGCCTCGCTGAGCTTCCTCGGACTCGGCACGCCGCCGCCGGCGCCCTCGCTCGGGTCGATGATCTTCGAGGCGCGGACGCTCGTCACGATCGCCCCGTGGACGATGATCGCGCCGGGCGTGATCGTCGTGCTCCTCGTCGTCGGTCTGAACCTGCTCGGCGACGGCCTGCGCGACAGCCTCGACCCTCGGAACAGAGGAAAGCGATGACCATGGAGGATCTCGGCGCCCTGGCCACCGAGGCCAGCGACCCCCGTTACGCGGAGCTCGACCGGATGAGCGTCGCCGAGCTCGCGCAGACCATGAACGAGGCGGATGCCACGGTGCCGGCCGCGGTGCAACGCGCTCTGCCGCAGATCGTGCCGGCGATCGAGGCGACGGCCGCCCGCATGGCGCAGGGCGGACGCCTGGTCTACGTCGGCGCAGGAACTCCCGGTCGCATCGGCGTGCTCGATGCCTCCGAGTGCCCGCCCACGTTCAGCACCCCGCCTGAGCTCGTGTTCGCGATCATGGCCGGCGGTCCGGGTGCGATCGTGAACCCGGTCGAGGGTGCGGAAGACGACGCGGAGGCGGGAGCTGCGGCCATCGACGCGGCGGGGATCGGTCCGCTCGACACCGTGGTCGGCATCGCCTCCAGCGGACGCACGCCGTACGTGATCGCGGCAGTGCGCCGGGCACGCGAGCGCGGAGCGCTCAGCATCGGCCTTTCGTGCAACGTCGACACCGCGCTGAGTGCCGCCGCCGAACACGGCATCGAGGTCGAGGTCGGTCCGGAGGTGCTCTCCGGCTCCACCCGTCTCAAGTCGGGTACCGCGCAGAAGCTCGTGCTCAACATGTTCTCGACCATCTCGATGGTCCGGAACGGCAAGGCCTACGGCAACCTGATGGTGGATGTGAAGGCCACCAACCACAAGCTGCGCGAGAGGGCGATCCGGATGGTGCAGACCATCGCGGACGTCGACCGCCCCGCCGCCGTCGCCGCCCTCGAGGCCGCGGCCTACGACGTGAAGCTCGCGTCGATCATGATCCGCCGCGGTGAGGACCTCGCCGCGGCCACCGCACGACTGGACGCGGCCGATGGTCGGCTGCGCACCGCACTGGAGGAGAACTGATGCGCGTCCTCGGACTGATCTCCGGCACCTCGCACGACGGGATCGATGCCGCCGTCGTCGACTTCACGACCAGCGGAGGGTTCACCGACCACGGCGTGGATCTGCGCGGGAGAGTGCTCGCGGCGACGAGCGTGCCCTACGCGCCCGAGCTGCGGGCACGGCTGATCGCGGCACTGCCGCCGGCGCAGACCACCCTTGCCGAGGTCGCCGAGCTCGACACGCTCATCGGCCAGGCGTTCGCCGAGGTCGCCGCCGACATCGCCGCAGAGGTCGGCGGCGTCGATGCGGTCTGTTCGCACGGTCAGACCGTGTACCACTGGGTCGACGGCGCCCACGCGCTCGGCACCCTGCAGATCGGTCAGCCCGCCTGGATCGCCGAGAAGGTCGGCGTGCCCGTGGTATCCGACATCCGCATCCGCGACATCACCGCGGGCGGACACGGAGCTCCGCTGGTGTCGTTCCTGGACGAGCTGCTGCTGCGCGGCCGCGCCGGCGTCTCGGCGGCGCTGAACCTGGGTGGCATCTCGAACATGACCGTGGTGCGGCCCGACGGCCTGGTCGCCTATGACATCGGACCGGCGAACGCACTGGTCGACGCGGTCATCGTGGAGCACGGCCTCAATCCGCTCGGCTACGACGACGACGCCGCGATCGCCCGCACCGGACAGGTCGATGAGGCGCTCCTGGCCGCGCTGCTCGACGACCCGTACTACGCGCTCACTCCGCCGAAGAGCACCGGCAAGGAGCACTTCCACCTCGGCTACGTGCACGAGCACCTGGCAGCGCAGGGCCGCGAGATCGCGGTCGCCGATGTCGTGCGCACGCTCACCGAGCTGACCGTGCGCACCGTCGCGCGCGACGTGGAAGCCGCCGGGATCGGATTCCTCGCCGTGTCAGGTGGCGGCTGCCGCAACCCGCTGATCCTCGAGGGGCTGCGCGCCGCGCTCCCCGGGACCGAGGTCGTGCTGGCGGACGAGCTGGGGGCTGCGGCCGACAGCAAGGAGGCGATCCTCCTGGCGCTGATCGGCTGGTCCACGATGCACGGCGTGCCCGCGATCGTCCCCGGCGGCACGGGAGCGCGCGAGCCCCGGATCCTCGGCACCATCACGCCGGGCGTCGGCCCGCTGCAGATGCCGGAGCCCGTCGCCGCCATCGACTCCCTCGTGCTCACGGAGGCCCCGGCATCGTGAGTCTCCAGGTGCGCCCCGCCACCCCGGATGACCTGTCCGGGGTGCTCGGCGTGTTCCTCGCCTGTTGGCGGGAGAGCTATCGCGGCGTGCTCTCGGATGCGGCGATCTATGCGATGACCGACGAGCGGGCGGAAGCGCTGTGGGGTCGGGTGCTCGCCGACCCGCGGGGCGTCGTGCTGCTGGCCGAACGCGAGGGCGAGATCGTCGGGATCACCCGCTACGCCGCCCCCACCGGTGATGACACCACCGCAGACGACGACCGTGTGGACGGGGCCGTGCACTCGCTGTACGTCTCGCCCCGAGCCCACGGCGGCGGGATCGGCGGCGCACTGCTGGCACGCGCGTCCGACGACCTGAGGGCGGCGGGGGCCGAGGCGGCGACGCTCTGGGTGTTCGCGGCCAATGCCCCCTCGATCGGGTTCTACGAGTCGAAGGGCTGGCACGCAGACGGGGCCACCCGCACGCAGCCGGAGTTCGGCGAGCCGGAGCAGCGTATGCGCAAGGAGTGGGCATGAGTGCGGGATCGAACGCCGTGGTGGGTCTCCGCGTGCTCCGGGTCTCGTCGCCCCTGGTGCGCCCCTTCGTCACGGCCGTGCGCCGCACCGACCACCTCGACGTCGTGCTCGTCGAGGTCACGGATGCCGACGGTCGCCACGGATACGGGGAGGCCGCCACGAGCTGGCGTGTCACGGGGGAGAGCCCGCCGAGCGTGGCCGCTGCCGTGGCGGGGCCGCTCTCCGAGGTCGTCCTCGGCCGTCGCGCCGATGACGCAGGGATCGCAGCCGACATCGCACGGTCCGTCTGGGGCAATGCCGCCGCCCGCAGCGCGATCGAGTGCGCCGTCGCCGACCTCGCCGCCCGGCAGCGGGGATCGTCGCTCGTTGCCGACCTCTCTCGCAGCCCCGCTGCCGCGCACAACTCCTCAAGACCGTCGCGCATCCGCACCGACATGACCCTGTCCGCGGGGGAGCCGTCGGCGTTGGCGCTGCTTTCCGAGGAACACGTCACCGCGGGCTTCGGCTGCCTCAAGATCAAGGCCTCCGCCGCGCACGACACCGTCGCCGGACTCCGTGCCGTCCGTGCCGCGGTCGGGCCCGAGATCACGCTGCGCGTCGACGCGAACCAGGCCTGGAACGCCGAGACGGCGATCCGCATCATCCGTGCCGGAGAGGACGCGGGGCTCGGGGTCGAGCTGGTCGAGCAGCCGGTCGCCGCGCACGACCTGGACGCGCTCGCCGCCGTGACCGACGCGGTGGACACCCCGATCATGGCCGACGAGTCGGTGCGTACGGCGCGCGATGTGCGTCGGATCTCCGACCGCGGTGCCGCCGACCTCGTGAACATCAAGCTCGCCAAGACCGGCGGTCTCGCCGAGGCGCTCGCTGCCGCTGAGGCGGCGCGTGCGGCCGGGCTCGGCCTCGTGATCGGCTGCATGATGGAGTCGCACGTCGGAGTGAGCGCCGCCGCCCATCTCGCGGCCGCCGTCGCCCCGGATGTCGTGCACGATCTGGACGCGGCGTTCTGGCTGCAGAGCTCGCCGGTGACCGGCGGAGTCGCGCTGACCCGGGATGAGCTCGATCTCGGCATCGAACTCGGCATCGACCTCGGCATCGAACTCGGCAGGGGGAACGGCATCGGCGTCACGGGTCTCGTCGCCGAAGAGTCGGAGATCCTCCTCGACCTCTCCGCGGGAGCAGGGGTGAGTGCATGAGCGCCGACGCAGCGGTCTCCGTGGTCCTGGCCGCACCCTCCGCCCCGCGCGGCGTCGTCGCGGGTGTCATCACGGACGCCGGGCGCGATGTCGCCGCCGGCGGTCTGGCCGACCTCGCCGGGACCGCCATGACCACCGGCACCGCCTTCGACATCGCCTCGGTGTCGAAGGTCGCCGCGACCACCACCGCGGTCCTCCGGCTGGTCAGCGGCGGCGAGCTGGGCTTCGACGACCCGGTCGACCGCTTCGTCCCCGGCACCGCCTGCGCGCCCGGGACGACCGTCCGCCACCTGCTGCAGCACCGTGCCGGTCTCTGGGAGTGGCAGCCGCTGTACCTCGACCGCGAGCATGCCGGGGATCCGGCGAGGGCGATCGACGCGATCCCGCTCCGATACGCCCTCGACGAAGGTCGACACTACTCCGACCTGGGGTTCATGCTGCTCGGTCGAATCATCGCCGCGATCGCCGGACAGCCCCTGGACGCCGCAGTGCAGGAACTCGTCACCGCGCCGCTCGGTCTCGCCCGCACCGGCTACGGTCCCGTCGGTCAGCCCGTCGCCTCCTCCGCTGTCGGCGATGCCGCCGAGCGCCGGATGGTCGCGACCGGAGTGCCGTACCCCGTGCTCACCGCGGACACCGACTTCGCCTGGCGCACCGACGAGATCAGCGGTGTCGTGAACGACGGGAACTGCTTCCACGCCCTCGGTGGCGTGTCCGGGCATGCGGGGTTCTTCAGCACCGCCGACGACCTGTTGACCCTCGGTGCCGCGCTCGCCGCACCCGAACGGCACCCGGAGCTCTGGGAGCCGGATGCCGTGGCCGAGCTGTTCCGAGACGGCCCCGACACCGGCCAGGCGCTGGGGTGGCGCAGCGACACGGTGGCCGTCGCCGGTCGGCCCACCCGGATGCTCTGGCATCCCGGCTTCACCGGATGCGCGCTCGGGATCGTGCCGGGGACCGGTACGTCCGCGGTGCTGCTGACCAACCGACTCTTCGCCTCCGAACCCGTGCCGACCGAGACGCTGTGGCGCGCAGCGCTCCCCGCGCTCCTGCCCGGCGGCACCGATCCCGGCAACAACGCTTCTGACAACGCTTTCGACACTGAAGGAACGAGTACCCCATGAGCACCACCGAGCCCGTGCTGAGCATCAGCGGCCTCGCCGTCGCCTTCCGGACCGGTTCCGAGCTGGTCACCGCGGTCAGCGACGTCACCATCGACATCGCCGCAGGTGAGACCGTCGCGGTCGTGGGGGAGTCGGGGTCGGGCAAGTCGACCACTGCGGCCGCGGTCAACCGTCTGCTGCCGGAGAACGGCGTGATCACGGCCGGCAGCATCCGCTTCGACGGTCGTGAGCTGACCGATCTGCCCGAGAACGCGATGATCTCGCTGAGGGGCGCCGGGATCGGGCTCGTGCCGCAGGATCCGATGTCGAACCTCAACCCGCTCATGCGCGTGGGCGAGCAGATCGGCGAAGCGCTCGAGGTGCACGGGTACACGCGCGGCGACGCCACCAAGGCACGGGTCGTCGAGCTGCTGGAGATGGTGGGGATCGCCGATGCCGCGCAGCGCGCGCACCAGTATCCGCACGAGTTCTCCGGCGGCATGCGTCAGCGTGTCCTGATCGCGATGGGCCTGGCCTGCAAGCCGCGCCTGCTGATCGCCGACGAGCCCACCTCCGCGCTCGACGTGACCGTGCAGCGCCGCATCCTCGACCAGCTCGATTCGCTCACCGACGAACTCGGCACTGCGGTCTTCCTGATCACGCACGACCTGGCCCTCGCCGCCGAGCGCGCCGACCGCATCGTGGTGATGTTCCGCGGTCGTGTGGTCGAGGAGGGCACCTCCGCCCAGGTGCTCGGCGCCCCGCAGCACGAGTACACCAAGCAGCTGCTCGCCGCGGCTCCGAGCCTCGCCTCGCACCGTGACGCCCTGCCGCAGCGCGAGACCTCAACGGGTACGCCGTTCGTCGAGATCCGCGACCTCCGCAAGGAGTTCGCCCTGCGCGCGCCCAAGCCGGGGGAGCCCGAGACGTTCACCGCCGTCGACGGGGTCAGCTTCGAGATCCGCCGCGGCACGACGGTCTCGATCGTGGGCGAGTCGGGATCCGGCAAGTCGACCACGGGGAACATGGTGCTCGGCCTCGAGGATGCCACGTCGGGGTCGATCCTGTTCGACGGGCTCGACCTGACCACGCTCCGGCGCAAAGAGCTGTTCGCCCTGCGCCGTCGCGTGCAGCCCGTGTTCCAGAACCCCTACGCCTCGCTCGACCCGCGTTACACGGTCGAGCAGTCGATCGCCGAGCCCCTGCGCGTGCACCGCATCGGCACCGCGGCCACCCGGCACTCGCGCGTGCTCGAGCTGCTCGAGCAGGTGGCCCTGCCCGCGGCCATGGCCGAACGACTGCCGCATGAGCTCTCCGGAGGGCAGCGTCAGCGCGTGGCGATCGCCCGGGCACTCGCGCTCGAACCCGAGCTGGTGGTGCTGGACGAGGCGGTGTCGGCCCTCGACGTGCTGGTGCAGGCGCAGATCCTCGACCTGCTCGCCGACCTGCAGAAGCGGCTCGGGCTCAGCTACCTCTTCATCAGCCACGACCTCGCGGTGGTGCGCATGATCTCCGACGAGGTGCACGTCATGCAGCGCGGTGTCGTGGTCGAGAGCGGCACCCCCGAGCGCATCTTCGACGCCCCGCAGCACCCGTACACGCGAGAGCTCCTCGCCGCGATCCCCGGGGCGTCTCTGGCGTCCTGATCGCGCTCGGTCGTCGACCACCGCCGTCGTCGACGACCGCAGGTTCAGCGCTTGCGGTCGTCGTCGTCCCAGGGGCCTTCCCACCAGCCGGCGCGGTCGTCGTCGCCGCGGCCGCGCCGACGGGAGCGGACGAACTGCACGATGAAGACCGTCAGCGTCGACAGCAGGATCACGAACATCACGAGGAACAGCAGGTCGCTCTGGTTCATGGGCGTCTCCCTTCCGCAGCGTCCGCCACGATCTTGGCGATGCGCGCCGCCCGGGTCTCCGGTCTCTTGGCCATCGCGATGTGGGTGAGTCCGAACTTCTTCACCGACTTCGGGAATGCGTCCCAGTTCGCGCGCGCGACGGGCAGAGCATCGAGCGCGGTGGTGAGTTCGTCCGGCTCGATACCCGCCTCCGGTCCGTCGAGCACGGTCCACGAGCCGTTCGCCTTCGCCGTCTCCAGCGCTCGGATGCCGGCGGGTGCGAGCATTCCTGCCGCTTCCAGTTCGGCGATGCGCGCCTTGTTGGTGGCCGCCCACCCGCTGCCGGGACGCCGCGGCGAGAACCACTGCCCGTTGGCGCGGTCGTCCGTCCCGTCGCCGAACACGCGCACGGGGCCGTCGATCCATCCGAAGCAGAGCGCCTGACGGACGGCATCCTCGTAGCCGACGCCGTCCGACGCCCCGCGCACGCTCAGCAGCCAGACCCCCGCCGTGCGCTCGTGATTCTCCTCGAGCCAGGCGCGCCACGCCGCCGCATCAGCGGCCCGGAACCGTTCCCCCTCGTCCAGCGCGCCCACGGGCTACTTCTTCGTCTTGCCCGGCTTCACCGTCGTGATCGTCTCGGTGATCCGCGGCAGCAGGTCGGCCACCGACTGCACGATCTCGTCGGGGCGGAACGGGTACTTCTCGATCTCGGCCTGGTCGCTGATCCCGGTGAGCACCAGCACGGTGTGCAGGCCCGCCTCGATGCCGGCGACGACGTCGGTGTCCATGCGGTCGCCGATCATGCCCGTTCGCTTCGAGTGCGCGCCGATCTTGTTCAGCGCCGAGCGGAACATCATGGGGTTCGGCTTGCCGACGACGTAGGGCTCCTTGCCCGTGGCCTTCGTGATGAGGGCGGCGATGGCTCCGGTGGCCGGCAGCGGACCGTCGGTGCTCGGCCCCGTGGCGTCGGGGTTCGTCACGATGAAGCGTGCGCCGCCGATGATGAGCCGGATCGCCTTCGTGATCGCCTCGAAGGAGTAGTTGCGCGTCTCGCCGACCACCACGAAGTCCGGGTTCGTCTCGGTCATGATGAAGCCGGCGTCGTGCAGGGCGGTGAGGATGCCGGCCTCGCCGATCACGAAGGCCGAGCCGCCGGGGAGCTGCTGCTTCAGGAAGTCGGCTGTCGCGAGCGCCGAGGTCCAGATGCGCTCCTCCGGCACATGCAGGCCGCTGATGCGCAGGCGTGCGGACAGGTCGCGTGCGGTGAAGATCGAGTTGTTGGTGAGCACCAGGTACGGGATGCCGGCGCTCTCCCATCCGGCGAGCAGTTCGGATGCTCCGGGGATGGCGTCGTTCTCATGGACGAGCACGCCGTCCATGTCGGTGAGCCAGCATTCGATGTCGTCACGTTTTGCCATGTGCACAGCCTAGGGGCCGCACCTTTCCGGCGTCAGGCCGTGAGCCAGATCGCGTCGGCGGCGTGCGCGACCTCGGCCTCCGCGCCGCCGACGGAGAAGCCGCCGTCGGTCACCTCGACCTCGACGCCCACGGCGATCCCGGCAGCTTCGACGGCGCGGAGCACCTCGGGGTCCTGGTCGCTCACCCGCAGCACGCGGCCGACGTGTCCGACAGGGGCATCGGCGAGCAGCACGAACGGAGCGCGTTCGATGCGGCCCTCGGCGTCCGGGATCGCGTCGCCGTGCGGGTCGAAGCGGGGGCGTCCCAGGCGCGCATCGATGCCCTCCAGCAGCCGGTCGCTGATGGTGTGCTCGAGCACCTCGGCCTCGTCGTGCACCTCGTCCCAGCCGTAGTCGAACTCCTGCACCAGCCAGGTCTCGACCAGGCGGTGCCGGCGCACCATGGCCAGCGCGCGCTTCGTCCCTGCCTCGGTCAATCGCACCGCTCCGTAGGGCACGTGCGAGACGAGTCCGGCGGCGGCGAGCTTCTTCACCATCTCGGTGACCGACGATGGCGCGATGCCGAGCTTCGCGGCCAGCACCGAGGGGGTGATCGGTGCGTCCTGCCACTCGGTATGCGCGTAGACGGTCTTCAGATAGTCGTCAGCTGCAGGGGATGCCACCCGCCCAGCCTACGTGGTGCTCTCGCGCGCCCATGCGGTGAGTCCGTGGATGAGCGCCCGCACACCGATCTCGAACGTGCGGCGGGCGGGGTCGGTGCTGAGCCGGGCCCTGGCGGCCTCGGCCTCGGCGAAGGTCGGGAACTGCGGGGCGAGCTCTCCCGGTGCCATGTTGTCGGCGGGGGCGAGGGCGTCCAGCGCGGAGCCGATGATGAACGACTCCAGTGCCACGATGGCGTCCACGATGGTCTCGGTGGGCCACTCGTCGTGCGCGAGCAGGCGTGCGATCTGGTCGTAGTCGGCGAACGAGCCTTCGTCGGCATCGATCGGCGAGGTGGCGAGCATCACCATGGCCTCCGGTGCGGCGATCGCGGCGTCGCGGTAGCTGTGCGCCCAGGTGAGCAGTGCGTCCTCGACGGGCAGCTCGTGGAGGACGGGGGAGACGAGCGCACGGCTGACCTGCCCGCGCATGGCCCGGATCACGGCGTCCCGGTTTGCGAAGTGGTGATAGAGCGCGGAGGTGCGCACGCCGAGCGATTCCGCGAGTGCGGTCATGGTGAACTGTCGCGGCGTGCGCTGGGCGCTCAGCCGGAACGCGGCCTTGAGGATGCGCTCCTCGGTGAGCACCTGGGTCGACGGCCGCCCGACGCTGCGCGGAGATTTCGTCATCGTGCTCGATTCTGCTCAGGTGTCTGGTATTTTATTGAAACTCTTTCAATACTGAACTCTTCAACGGACGAAGGCACAGTCATGACCGGTTTCGACGCCGACACCATTGTCACCGGCGCACGCGTGGTGACGATGGACCCGCGCCGCCCGTTCGCCACAGCCTTCGCCGTGCGCGAAGGGCGCTTCCTCGCGGTCGGGGACGATGCGCTGGTCCGAGAGCTGCGCGGACCTCGCACCCGCGTACGCGATCTCGGTGGAGCGGCCGTCACGCCTGGCCTCATCGACGCGCACCTGCATCCGATCCAGGGGATCGAGCTGACGGCGGGCATCGACCTCGGCGGTCTGACCACCGGGGCGGCGCTGCTCGCCGCCCTTCGCGTCGAGGCCGACCGCGCGCTCGCCGAAGATGCGGACCCGTGGGTGCGCGGCTGGAATCTCGACTACGACGTGTTCCACGACCTGCCGATGACCGCCGCCGCGATCGAGGACGCGGTGCGCGGACTCCCGGCGCTGCTCATCGTGTTCGACGGGCACACCGCTCTCGCCAGCCGCGCCGGCCTGGCCCGGGCGGGCATCACCGGCGCACGCGCGTTCGAGGATTCGTCGTGCGTGGTCGTCGATGCCGACGGCCACCCCACAGGGGAGCTGCGCGAACTCGGCGCCTACGAGCCGGTACGTCTGAGCGCGCCCGCCCGGACCCGTGAGCAGACCCTTGCCATCGGGCACGACCTGCTGCGCGGACTGCGCGACTCCGGACTCACCGGCGGCACGATCATGGACGGCGGCTTCGCCACGCTCGATCTGCTCGATGCTCTGGAGCAGGGTCCGGGTCTTCCCGTCCGCATCGTCTCGGCGATCGACCACGAGCCCGGCTTCGACGAGGAACGGACGATCGAGAACCTGCGGATGCGGGACCGACGCGGCGAGCGCTGGCGGGGCGGATCGGTCAAGCTCTACGCCGACGGCGTGGTCGAGACGGGGACCGCCTGGCTGCACGCGCCCGATTCCGCCGGCGAGGGACTGGAGCCGTTCTGGAAGGACGTGGCCGCGTACGGCCGCACCGTGCGCCGATACACCGAGGCCGGGTTCCAGGTCGCGACGCACGCGATCGGCGACCGGGCGGTGGGCGAGGTCGTCGACGCGTACCTCGCGGCCGGCGTACGCAGCGCTTCCGGCGCCCCGCATCGTATCGAGCACCTCGAGACGACGACCGACCGCGATGTCGCTCGCATCGCCGCCGCCGGGATCACCGCCTCGATGCAGCCCCTGCACATGCAGTGGCGCAAGGCGGACGGCTCGGACGACTGGTCGCACCGGCTCGGACCCGAGCGTGCCGCGCGCGCGTGGCGGGTGCGCGACTACTGGGATGCGGGAGCCCCTCTCGCCCTCGGGTCGGACTGGCCCATCGCGCAGAACGATGCTCGTATCGGCCTCGCATGGTCGATGCTGCGCCGACGGCCCGGTGACCCTGATGCGCCCGTGTTCGAGCCCGACCAGGTGCTCACCCCGTACCAGGCGCTGCACGGCTACACCGTGGGCGCCGCCCTGGCTCAGGGAGATGCCGACCTCGGCCGCATCGCCCCGGGGTTCAAGGCCGACTACGCCGTGTGGGCGGAGAACCCGCTGCACGTCTCCCCGGACGACCTCCCCGACCTTCCCGTACAGGGGACGGTCGTCGGCGGCGTCGAGCCCTGACCCCGGCTCGCCGCTCCCTCGCGCCCGCATCCTCCACACTCCTTCACACTGAGGTGACCCCCATGCCCGAATTCGGCGCTCTCGCGCTCCTGCCCATCGTGGTGATCCTGATCGTCGCGGTCGCCACCAGACGCACCCTGTTCGCCCTTTTCTGCGGCACCGTCGCCGGGGCGCTGATCCTCGGCGGCTGGGGCGGCTTCGACGTCTGGGTCGAGTACACCGGCACAGCCCTCTCCAACGAGACGGCGCAGTGGCTGCTGCTGATCGTCGCGCTGTTCGGCATGCTGATGATGCTGTTCGAGAAGTCGGGCATCGTCACCGATTTCGCCGACTGGGCCGAGCGGTTCGTCACCTCCCGGCGCAAGTCGCTGGTGCTGACCTTCCTGCTCTCGATCGTGCTGTTCGTCGACGACTACCTCAACGTGCTCACCACCGGCACATCGATGAAGCGGGTCACCGACCGCTACCGGGTTCCGCGCACCCAGCTCGGCGCGATCATGAAGATGACGGCCGCGCCGATCGCCGTCCTCATCCCCGTCTCGACGTGGGCTCTGTTCTTCTCCGGGCTCTTCGAGGCGCAGGGGGTGACCGTCGGCGGCACCGGCTTCGGGGCGTACCTGCAGGCGATCCCGTTCATCTTCTTCGGTTGGGCAGCCCTGGCCGTCGCCCTCCTGATGAGCGTCGGCTGGCTGCCGAGGTTCGGCGCGATCAAGCGCGATGCTATCCGTGCCGAGCGCGATGGCGACGTCTTCCCGGTCGGCACGACCGACGAGGAGCGCAGGGCCGAGGGGACGGCTCTCCTCGCCGAGCTGAAGGCGGACGACCCGGACGGCTCGACGGCGCAGCGCGTGGCGACAGCCCTCGCGACGTCGAACGAGACCGGGAGAAAGCCGCAGCCGTGGGGATTCCTGATCGCCATGGCCGTGCTCGTCGGAGTGACGATCGCGACGAACGCCAACGTGGTCGCCGGCACCGCCGCGTCTCTCGCGGTGACGATCGTGATCGTGCTCGTGCAGCGCCGACTCCGCATCCGCGGGGTGCTGGACGCCGCGCTCGAGGGCATCGAGAGCATGCTGTTCGTGATGGTGCTCACCGTGCTCGCGTTCATGGTGCAGGAGATGAACATCACCCTGCAGCTGGCGGAGTTCGTGATCCAGGTCACCGAGCCCGTGCTCACTCCGGCCCTGCTGCCGGCGATCGTGTTCGCGGTGTGCGGCGTCTACGCCTACGCGACGGGATCGTTCTGGGACCTGGCCGCCGTCATCACCCCGGTCGTCCTCCCTCTCGCGATCGCGCTCGGAGCGGATCCGATCCTCGCGGGTGCCGCCGTGTTCTCCGGTGCGGCGCTCGGCAGCACCACGTGCCTGTACGGCGACGGCATCATCCTCGCGTCGCGGTCGATCGGCATCAAGCCGATCAATCTGATGCTCGCGATCCTGCCCTACGCGGGGATCGCGGCCGGATTGTCGTTCGTGCTCTACCTGGTGACGGGATTCGTCACGGCGTAGTGCCGTCAGCGCGGGTTAGTTCGCGACGGCGACCAGGATGCCGAACGCGGCCTGACCCGCGAAGAAAACGACGAGGAACCCGAGGAGCGCGGCGGCCAGAGACAGGCGGCCGTCGAAGTCCTCGATGTCGGCCATGCCGATCTTGCGTGCCCGGAACGCCAGCACGAGTGTGGCGATTCCGAGGGCGAGCTGCACCCACGGGCTCGCGAGGTCGATGACCTTCGGGAAAGCGATCAGCACGGCGCCGATCACGCCCGTCGCGAAGCCGGTCCAGGTGAGGATGCGGACGTTGCGGCGGGCGTTCTCGGCAGACATGTGTCGAGCCTATCCGGGCTCAGGCGCCCGTCAGCACCAGCCAGAGCAGGGCGCCGTTGAGCGCGATCAGGAGCACGGAGGCGATCACACCTGCCGCCGTCGTCCAGCGGCTGTTCACCCAGGAGCCGAGGGTGCGTCGCTGCGCGGTCAGGGCGACCAGGGGGATCAGTGCGAACGGGATCCCGAACGACAGCACCACCTGGCTGAGGACCAGCGCGAGCGTCGGGTCGAAGCCGATGCCGAGGATCACGAGCGCCGGGATCAACGTGACCAGTCGACGGGCGAGCAGGGGGATGCGCACATGCAGCAGGCCGTGCATGATCTCCGCCCCGGCGTAGGCGCCCACGGAGGTCGACGCCAGCCCTGAGGCGAGCAGACCCACGGCGAAGAAGGTCGCCACGACCGGCCCGAGTCCGGCAGCGAGCGCGGCGTGCGCGCCCTCCAGGGAGTCGGTGCCCTCGACTCCCGCGAGGTTCGCGGCGGCGAGCAGCAGGATGCACAGGTTCACGGAGCCGGCGACCACCATGGCGATCGACACGTCCCAGCGGGTGGCCGTGAGCAGGCGGCGGATGCGCGACGCCTCGGTGCGCACGGCCTCGTCGCCGATGTGGTCGGTCGCGGCGCCGAAGCGGTCGCGGGCCAGGGAGGAGTGCGCGTAGATCGCATGCGGCATGATCGTCGCGCCGAGGATGGAGGCGGCGAGCAGGACCGAGCCGGTGTCTTCGAACCGGGGCACCATGCCGCCGATGACGCCCGCCGGGTCGGGGGGCGCGACGAACACGCCTGCGACGAAGCCGATCGTGATGATCGCCATGAGCGCGATGATGACGAACTCGAACGGACGGGCACCGCGACGGCTCTGCACCGTGAGCAGGATCATCGAGACCGCGCCGGTGATGAGGCCGCCGAGCAGCAGCGGCACGTCGAACAGCAGGTTGAGGGCGACCGCGCCTCCGATGACCTCGGCCAGGTCGGTCGCCATCGCGACCAGCTCCGCCTGCAGCCAGTATGCACGGCGGGCCCAGGGGCGCGTGAGCCGTGAGCCCAGCAGCTCCGGGAGGCTCTGCCCGGTGACGACCCCGAGCTTGGCCGACAGGTACTGGATCAGCCAGGCCATCACGTTGCCCGCGACCACGACCCACACCAGCAGGTAGCCGTACTGCGCCCCTGCGGTCATGTTGCTGGCGACGTTGCCGGGGTCCAGATACGCGACGCCCGCGACGAGGGCAGGCCCGAGCAGCCACAGACTGCGCGGAGCCCTGGCCGGGGGAGCGGTCGGGTTCGTCATCGGAGCGGAAGCATTTTTAGGCACACCGAAACCGTAGCGTATTTTTCGGTGGACCTAAATATCCCGGAACGTGTGGCGGCGCTAGCCTGGCGAGATGGATGACGCGAGCACAGGATCGATCGCCCAACCCGGGTACGGCGTGGGCCCGTGGCCCGGAGGCGAGACGGCCTGGCCGGAGGGCGAGCAGTACGACCCTGAGCTCCTGGCGGCGGGGGACACCCGCAACGTGATCGACCGCTACCGCTACTGGCGGATGGAGGCGATCGTCGCCGACCTCGACACCCGGCGGCATCCGTTCCACGTCGCGATCGAGAACTGGCAGCACGACATGAACATCGGGTCGATCGTGCGCAGCGCCAATGCGTTCCTCGCCGACACCGTGCACATCATCGGCCGCCGCCGCTGGAACAAGCGCGGTGCGATGGTCACCGACCGCTACCAGCACGTCGTGCACCACGAAGACGTCGAGACGTTCGCCGCCTGGGCTGCGGCCGAAGGAGTCCCGATCATCGCGGTCGACAACGTCGAGGGAGCGGTACCCGTCGACAAGGCCGATCTGCCGCAGCGCTGCGTGCTGCTGTTCGGGCAGGAGGGGCCCGGCCTCTCGGCCGAGGCGCTCGCCGCTGCGTCCGCCCACATCGAGATCACCCAGTACGGATCCACGCGCTCGATCAACGCCAGCGCCGCGGCCGCCGTGATCATGTACGAGTGGTGCCGGAGATACGCGGCCTGAACCCGGCTCGTGTGATCGGTCAGCCGCGGTCGATGCCGAAGATGTGGCGATAGATCGCGCTCACGTCGCGATCGAGATGATCCATGCGCTCATGCACCGCCCGGATCTCCGTGCGCACGCCGGCGAACTCGCTGCCCGTCTCGGTGCGCACACTCGCGAACTCGTTCCGGAACTCGGTGCGCACGCTCGCGAACTCGTTCCTCATCTCGGTGCGCACGCCCTCGAATCCGTTCTGCATCGTGCGCAGGAACATCGTCGAGATCAGTGTGATCGTGCCGAACATCCCCGCGGCGAAGACGCCGATCAGAGTCCATACCTGTGGCTCCGTCATCCCCAACATCCCTTCAGTGTCCCTCGATCCTCGTCGAGGGCGCCAGGGGTCGGCGACGTAGTATTCCGCGGATTCCGGGCGTTGTGGAGAAGTCGTGATCGCCGGGTTCGGTGCAGTGTCAGGCCGTGGCGGAGAGCCAGCGCCCCGAGCGCACCCGCCAGCCCAGAGTCCCGAGTCGCGCGAGCAGGTACACGCCGAAGAAGGCGACCGCGAGCCACACGAGTCCCGCGGTGCCGTCGACCCCCGTCGCCGTGACGATCCACAGCGCGGGGAGGAACGGCACGAGGTTCAGGCCGCCGGCGATCGCGAGGTATCGGGCGTCGTTCGCGCCCATGAGCACCCCGTCGAGCACGAAGACCACACCGGCGATCGGCTGGGCGACGGCGAGCACGAGCAGCGCCGGTTGCACGAGGGAGGCGATCGCCGCTGATCCGGTGAAGACGATGCCGAGCACCCCCGACAGTGCGGCGATCAGCGCGCCGACGATCACGCCGAACCATGCGCCCCAAGCGACGGTGCGGGCCAGCACACGGTGCACCTGCTGCTCGTCTCCGGCTCCGAGTTCCTTGCCGATGAGCGCTTGCGCTGCGATCGCGAGGGCGTCGAGCGCGAACGCGGCGGCCGAGAAGATCGTGAAGACGATCTGCCATCCGGCCAGCTCGTCCGTGCCGATTCCGGTGGCGACGCCCACGGTCGCGAGCAGTGCGACGCGCAGGCTCACGGTGCGCAGGAACAGCCAGCCGCCCGATGTCGCGGTGCTGCGAAGACCCGCGCCCTGTGCGCGCAGCGAGGCGCTGTGCCGGGTGGCGAGACGACGGACGACCAGCACGTAGGCGGCGACCATCCCCCATTGCGCGGTCACGGTGCCGGCGGCGGAGCCCGCGATGCCCCAGCCGAGTCCGTAGATGAAGAGCCAGTTGAGCAGGGCGTTCGCGCCGAACCCGAGGCCCGCGATCCACAGCGGCGTCATGGTGTCCTGCATTCCGCGCAGGAGTCCGGTCGCGGCGAACACGATGAGCATGGCGGGAAGACCCCACATCGAGATCACGAGGTACTCGTTCGCCTGGGCGGCCACGGCTTCGCTGGCACCGAACAGCGAGACCAGCCACGGCGAGGAGACCGCTCCGATGACCGCGAGCACGGCGCCGAGCCCGAGGGCCAGCCACATGCCGTTGACTCCCACCGAGACGGCCTCTCCCGGCTGCCCCGCTCCGAAGCGCCGGGCGACGGCCGGCGTCGTGGAGTAGGCGAGGAAGACCATGAGTCCCACGATCGTCTGGAGCACGGCTCCTGCGATGCCGAGCCCGGCGAGCGGTGTGGTCCCGAGGTGCCCGACGAGCGCGGCATCCACGATCAGGAACGCGGGCTCCGCGATCAGCGCGCCGAGAGCGGGGATAGCCAGCCTCAGGATCTCTCGGTTGAGGGAGGCGCGCGCGGTCATCCTCCGAGCCTATGACCTGGCGCCGACCTCGCCCGCTGCCATGGACGTAGGGTGAAGGAGACCCGGATGTCACGGAGGTGCATCATGACGGACCCCAGAGACGCGGCGGCGCGGTACCTCGCACGCAGGAGCGAGCGTGCGGACGCCGACGGGAGCGCGGACGGCGACGCGAGCGAGGAGTCGGGGGCCGCACCGGGTTTCGCCGCTGCCGTCGATCCTGCGGCGTTCATCGAGACGGCGATCCAGGTGGCGATCCGTCGCGGAGAGTTCGACGATCTCCCCGGCGCGGGCAAGCCTCTCGAAGGGCTCGGGACCCACCACGATCCCGACTGGTGGATCCGCCGCAAGATCCAGACCGAGAACCTGACCGGCCTCGGGCCGCCCGCGATCCTGCTGCGCACCGAGGACAGGGAGTTGGACGACCAGCTCGACCTGCTCGGGCGCGAGTCCGATGTGCGCGACGTGCTGGAGGACTTCAACCGTCGCGTGCGGGAGGCGCGTCGCCAGCTTCAGGGCGGTCCGCCGGTCGTGACACCCCTCCGTGACGTGGATCACGAGGTGGCCGCCTGGGCCGAGCGCCGTGCCGCACGCCCGGCCCCTGCCCCTGCCGAGCAGCCGCGTCGCCGGCGCTTCCGCGCTCGACGACGCGACTGACCCGGACGCCCGCCCCTCCGCGACGCGATCCGGTCCCCTCTCGGCAGGTTCAGCCCTCCCGTCGCTTCAGCCCTCCCACAGGCCTGAAGCCGTCTCGGTGCCTTGTGCGCGACGCGCACGAAGCCATCCATCCACTCCGAGCCGTGCAGCGGCCGGGACGAGGAGCACGACAGCGGAGAGCATGACCATCGCCGGATACTGGGCGATCAGCTGATCGGCGCTCCAGTAGAGCATCAGTGTTCCGATCGACAGGAAGGCGGTGATCCTGGTCAGCAGGCCCGCGACCAGCAGCACGCCGAGGGCGACCTCGAGGGCGGGCATCACCACGCCGAACAGCTCGGGCGCCGCCCCCATGAACGACCCGAGCGGGGCGAAGAACCACGGCACCCGAGGGTTCCCCTCCGTGCTCTGTGCCACCAGCTCGATGTCGGCCGCCCCGAACCCCGCGCGGTACTTGAGGATGCCCTCGATCAGCCAGAGCACCCCGACCGCCACCCTGGCCCCGCCGCCGAGCAGCGAGAGGACCAGGGCGCGTGCCGGCCGCGCTCCGCTCATGAGAGCTCGGCTGCCCCGAACACGGCCTTCGCCTTGTCGCAGTGGATTACGACGTAGGAGTACTCGGACGTGTCGATGCCGTCGAGGGCGAAGGTCTGCGTCGCGGTGTCGAACGAGACCGCATCGACGAGCATGCCGGCGGAGACCGCGGCCTCGTCGGTGCCGTTCGTGAGGTAGACGTGCAGGTCGGGTCCCTCGTCGGACGAGAACCCGGACAGGGCGATCTCGTCGTCGGACACGGTCACGGTGCCCGAAACCTTCTTCTCGTTCAGACCCATGAAAGTGCCGGTCTTCTCGGACATCTTCATCTCGGTCGTCGACGTGCCGGGATCCGCGCTCTGCGACGCCGACGACGAGGGCTTGGTGTCCTCGGTGGCGGCGGGGGAGCTGCACGCCGCGAGGGCGAGAGCGAGAGTGACGGCCGCGGTGGCGGCGAAGGCGGTCTTGCGCATGAGGTTCTCCTGTTCACGGTGTGTGCGACTGTGTGTCCGGAGCGACGGAGGCCGCGGCGGATCGCACTTCGAAGAACGCTACGAACGCGCGGAGGGCGATGGGGGAGACCTTTCAGAACCGTAAGGAACCGCCCGACGGCGCTGAGCCCGCGACTAGTGTCGACCCCATGCAGCAGGAGACCCCCAGGGGGCAGGAGGCACCCGGGCAGCAGACGACCGAGGTGGTGGTCGTCGAGGACGACCCCACCGTCAGAGCGGCCGTCGGCGCGTACCTGCGGGCCAACGGCTACGAGGTGTCGAGTTTCGGAGACGGTGTCTCGGCGCGCACAGCCCTGCGCGAGAGGACGCCGGACGTGGTGATCGTCGACCGCATGCTGCCGGGGATCAGCGGGGACGAGCTCTGCCGCGACCTGCGCTCGTTCTCCGATGTGCCGATCATGATGCTGACCGCTCTCGGGCAGGTGGACGACCGCATCGAAGGGTTCGAGTTCGGCGTCGACGACTACCTTGCCAAGCCCTTCTCGCTGCGGGAGCTGTCGATGCGCGTCGGCGCCCTGGTCCGCCGCGCGCAGGCCGTCCAGGCCGCGGCGGGCGAGGTGCGCGCCGGAGTGTTCGCGATCGATCCGCTGCGTCGCCGTGTCTGGGTGCGTGGCGAGGAGATCGCCCTCACCGGCCGCGAGTACGATCTGCTGCTCTTCCTCGCGCGCAACGAGGGGCGAGCACTCGGGCGGGAGGAGATCCTGCGCGAGGCGTGGGGGTGGAGCTTCGGCGAGGCATCGACCGTCACGGTGCATGTGCGCCGGCTCCGGGAGAAGATCGAACAGGATCCGCGCGACCCCGTCCACCTGCGCACGGAGTGGGGCGTCGGCTACCGGTTCTCGACCGACGGGGACCGATCATGATCGTGCTCGCCGCACCCGATGTGCTGCTGATCGTGCTGACGTGCCTGCTGGCGGCCGTGGTCGTCGCGGCGCTCACCCTCGCCCTGTTGCGAATGCTCCGGCGCCGGTCGGTCCGTGCGCAGCTCATGCTGGTCGCCAGCGCAGGGGTCGTCACGATGGCGGCTTCGGTCGTCGCGATCGCGGTGGAGATGTACATCTCCACACACGACCTCACGGTGCTGCTCGCCGTGATCGGGGTGTCCCTCGTCCTGGGGCTGGCGACCGCCTGGGTCGCGGCGAGAGCGATGAGGGCGTCGTTCGACCGTTTCTCGGCATCGCTCGAGGAGATGGGCCGCGGCGGAGTGATCGTCGCGGGAGCCGGCGGATCCCGCGAACTGGACGGCCTGTCGATGCAGCTGGCCGAGGTCTCGGCGAAGGTGGATGCCGCCAACGCCGAGCTGGAGCGTCTCGATTCGGCCCGGCGGCGCTTCTTCGCCTGGATCTCTCACGACCTCCGCACTCCCCTGACGGCGGTGCGCGCGCTCGCCGAGTCGATCGAGGACGGGGCTGCCGACGCACCGGAGCGCTTCGCCGGGCAGGTGCGGGCGCAGGTGGAGACGATGAGCCGCATGGTCGACGAGCTGTTCGAGCTGTCGAAGCTGACATCCGGCGCCGTGCAGCTGCAGACGCAGCAGGTCGAGCTGCTCGATGTGGTCTCCGACGCGGTCGCCGACGTCGCGGTCGCGGCTGCCGCACACGACGTGCGCATCGTCGAGCGCGGGGTGGGTGGGCACGTGCTCTGGGCCGATCCGCATCAGCTCGGGCGCATCATCGTCAATCTGCTGACGAACGCGATCCGGCACGCGCCACGCGGCACGGAGATCGTCATCTCCGCCACCGAGGCGGACCGGAACAGACTCGTGCTCGGCATCCTCGATCACGGAGCCGGAGTGGCGGTGGAAGACCTCGACCGCATGTTCGACGTGGGCTGGCGCGAGGACGCCGCCCGCACCTCGGCCGGCGATCAGGGCGGTGTCGCCTCCGGAGCGGGGCTCGGACTGTCGATCGCCCGCGGCCTCGCCCGTGCCCACGGCGGCGAGGTGTTCGCCGAGCGCACCGACGAGGGATTCCGCATGAACGTGCTCCTGCCGTTCGGGGGAGGCGGGTCATAGGCTGGAGCGCATGACTGACGTTCTTCCCGTGGGCCTCGCCCTTGATGAGTTCAGCTCCGACATCCGCCCCCAGGACGACCTGTACCGCCACGTGAACGGCGCCTGGCTCGCCCGTACCGAGATCCCGGGCGACAAGGCGCGCTGGGGCTCGTTCCACCTTCTCGCCGAGCAGGCGGAGAAGGATGTGCGCGCCATCATCGAGGAGTCGCAGGACGCCGCGGAAGGCACGCTCGCCCGCAAGATCGGCGACCTGTTCGCGAGCTTCATGGACACCGAGCGCATCGATGCCGCCGGTGTCGCCCCGCTCGCCGAGACGCTCGCCGAGATCGATGCGATCGCCGACGTTCCGACGTTCCTGCGCACGGTGGGCGCCTACGACCGCGACGGCCGCGCCTCGATCATCGGTCTCTACGTCGACGGCGACCCCGGCGACCCCGAGCGCTACCTCCCCGTGCTCGTGCAGGCGGGTCTGTCGCTTCCCGACGAGAGCTACTTCCGGCTCGACACCTTCGCCGACACGAGGACCGCGTACCGCGCGCACCTCGAGCGTCTGCTAACTCTGGCCGGCGTGGGCGATGCCGCGGCGAACGCCGACCGCGCGATCGCTCTCGAGACCGAGTTGGCGGGCCACCACTGGGACAACGTGCGCAGCCGTGACGCCGTGGCGACGTACAACCTCAAGACCTGGGACGAGCTGCAGGCACTCGCGGGCGTCGACCTGGCTCCGTGGCGCGAGGCGGTCTCGCCGTCGAACCCCACCGCTTTCGACGAGGTCGTCGTCGCGCAGCCCAGCTTCTTCGAGGGGCTCGGTTCGCTGCTGACCCCCGAGCGGCTGGACGACTGGAAGGCCTGGCTGCGGGCGAAGGCCGTGCACGCCGCCGCCCCGTACCTGACCGACGACCTCGTGCAGGAGAACTTCTCGTTCTACGGCACCGAGCTCACCGGAGTGCCGACGATCCGGGAGCGCTGGAAGCGTGGCGTCTCGCTCACCGAGGGGGCGCTCGGCGAGGCCATCGGCAAGGTCTACGTCGAGCGGCACTACCCGCCGACGGCGAAGGCCGCCATGGACGAGCTGGTCGCGAACCTGATCGAGGCGTATCGGCGGAGCATCACCGACCTCGAGTGGATGACGGCCGAGACCCGCGAGCGCGCGCTCGCCAAGCTCGACTCGTTCACCCCGAAGATCGGGCATCCCGAGGTGTGGCGCGACTACTCCAGCCTCGAGATCGACAGGGGAGACCTGTTCGGCAACGTGCGCCGGGCGTCGATCTTCGAGCACGACCGCAACGTCGACAAGGTGGGCAAGCCCATCGATCGCGACGAGTGGCACATGCCGCCGCAGATGGTCAACGCGTACTACAACCCGTCGATGAACGAGATCGTCTTCCCCGCGGCCATCCTGCAGTACCCGTTCTTCGACGCAGGGCGTGACGCCGCGGCGAACTACGGCGGCATCGGTGCGGTCATCGGTCATGAGATCGGGCACGGCTTCGACGACCAGGGCAGCCGCTACGACGGCGATGGACGCCTGCAGGACTGGTGGACCGATGCCGACCGCTCGGCGTTCGAGGAGCGCACCAAGGCGCTCATCGCGCAGTACGACGCGCTCGTCCCGGAGGGCCTCGATGCCGAGCACCACGTGAACGGCGCGCTCACCATCGGCGAGAACATCGGCGACCTCGGCGGTCTCGGCATCGCGTTGAAAGCATACGAGCTGTCGCTGGACGGCCAGGAGGCCCCGGTCATCGACGGGTACACGGGGGTGCAGCGCCTGCTGCTGTCATGGGCGCAGGTGTGGCAGCAGAAGAGCCGTGACGCCGAGACGCTGCGCCTGCTCACGATCGACCCGCACTCGCCCAACGAGTTCCGCTGCAACCAGATCGTGCGCAACATCGACGCCTTCTACGAGGCGTTCGGCGTGACCGAGTCCGACGCGCTGTGGTTGCCTGCGCCGTCGCGTGTGACCATCTGGTGACAGATCGTCGCACTCTGTGAATCATCCCCCGGCGGTGGGGTTACGATAGCCCTGCCGCCGGGGATCGCCTTCCCGCGGTATCCCGCACATCCACCCCCCTAAGGATCAGCGTGGGCGCTCTCGAGCCTGGTGAAGGCTTCCGCAACTCCTCGGCCCCCGAGTCTCTCGACGGTGCCCAGGAGGCCTCGGGTGCTGGGCGCCGTTCGCAGCGCACCAGCCGCCGGCTTCCGCGCCGCGCGGCGGCGGGACGACGCTCGTTCACGGCCACGCTCCGTGCGCTGGAGGGGCTGGTCGATTCCGGAGCGCAGGTCTCGGTGCACGTGGTCGACCTCGACAACCATGTGCATGTGCTGGCCGGCGACGACCACGTGACGATGCCGATCGCCGGTCTCGGCGTGGTGCCGCTTTTGATCGAGGTCGCTGCGGGCTTCCAGAGCGGTGCTCTCGATCCGTTCGAGATCGTCGAGCGCGAGAGTGTCGACGCCGTGGAGACCTCGGGGTTGTGGCGGCATCTGCACGCGCCGGCGCTGCCCCTGGAAGACCTCGCGGTGATGGCGGCGACCGCGGGCGATCCGATCGCGGTGAACGCCCTGCTGCAGCGGGTGGGGCATGATCGCGTGCGTGAGCGCATCGAGTCGCTCGGACTGCGCCGCACGGCTCTGCTCGATCGCTTCCGCGACCGCCGCGGCCCCGACGACGCCCCGCAGGTGGCCGTGGGGTCGGCGCGCGAGCTCGCCGGGCTGTTCTCCGCCCTCGTGAACTCGCAGGTGGTCGATGTCGCCGTCAGCGCACAGGTGTCCGAGTGGCTCAGCCTCAACCAGGATCTGAGTCTGGTCGCGGCCTCCACCGGCCTCGACCCTTTCGCCCACGATCACGATGCGCACGGCCTGCTGTTCGTGAACAAGACCGGGAGGGATCGCGGAGTGCGGGCCGAGGCGGGTGTGCTGGCCGGGCCCCGAGCCGGTGTCGCGTACTCGCTCATCGTGTGCTTCGACGACCTCTCGATCACCCACCGTCTGCGCGCGCACGACGCCTTCCGCGTGCTCGGCGTCGAACTCATGGAGTACACGCACTGACGTCGACGCGGGCGAGCTCACCCGCACCGCTAGCATCGGGGGATGCCTCGATCTGACTGGACCCCGCATCGCCGCGACGACGGCGAGCTGCTCGGGTGGATCCATCCCGAGGGTGAGCACTGGGTGGCGGTCGACGTGCTCGGACGCCCCGCGTCGGTTCCCACCGAATGGCTCGACGCCGAAGCGGCACTCGAGGAGCACGGCATCGCCTGGCTCGCCGACCCCTGGATGCTCGAGGGCGAGGCGCTGTTGGACGGCGAGGCCGACCGTCCGCTCCGGGTGCGCATCCTCGAGGTGACCCCCGACGAAGACGGTTCGCCCGGTCGAATCGTCGTGAAGATCGACGACTTCGGCGACATGACGCGTCCGGCTGCTGCGCAGTTCGTCCTGGCATGGCCGATCCCGGACCGCCTCCGCCCGCCGCGCGCCGACGACCCCGACCCCCGCACGATCGCCGGCTGACGCCGACGCGTCTCAGCCCGGCAGCGAGGGGCGCTGCTCGGAGCTCCGCTGCTTCGGGATGAACAGCGACAGCACCACCGCGATGATGCCGGCGGCGATGGCGAGCCAGAAGCACACCTCGAAGGCAGCGCGTGTCGGGACGGCGACTCCGCCGACGTCGACGCTCATCGCGGCGAGGACACCGCCCATCACCGCCGAGGCGCTGGATGTGCCGACCGATCGGAACAGGGCGTTCAGTCCGTTGGAGGCTCCGGTCTCGTTCGCCGGGACCGAGCGCATGATGATCATCGGCATGGCCGCGAACGTGAACCCGATGCCCACTCCGATGAAGATGTTGGCCACGAAGATGTGCCACACCTCGGAAGACCACAGCAGCACGAAGACATAGGCGAGCACGATCGCGCCGGCACCGACTGTGAACAGCGGACGCGGTCCGACGGTGCGCTCGAGCCAGCCGGAGAGGGGCGAGATGACCATCATCACGAGACCGGCCGGCATGATCACGAGGGAGGCGGCGAGCATGTCGAGGCCGAACCCCGCACCGCCGATCGTCGGCATCTCGAGCAGCTGTGGGAACGTGACGTTCGAGGCGAAGAGCGCGAAACCCATCCCGATCGCGGCGATGTTCGTGAACAGCACCGCGGGGCGGGCGGCGACACGCAGGTCGAGCAGCGGATCCTTCGTGCGCAGCTGATACCAGCCCCACACCAGCAGCACCACGAGTCCGCCGATGATGCAGGTGAGCGTCAGGGGAGACGTCCATCCCCATTGCGCACCCCGCGAGACGAAGAGCAGGATGCCCGTGAGGCCGATCGCGAGTCCGATGGCTCCGATCACGTCGAGCCGCCCGGGAGAGCGCAGCACATCTTCGGGGATCACCGCCAGCACCAGGGCGAGGCCGACGACACCGAGTGCCGCGGCGAGCCAGAAGAGCATGTGCCAGTCGGCGTTCTGGGCGAGGAGCGCGGCCACCGGCATCCCGATCGCGCCGCCGACGCCCATCGTGGCGCTCATGAGGGCGACCGCGGTGCCCAGCCGTTCAGGAGGGAGCACATCGCGCATGATCGCGATGCCGAGCGGGACGACGCCGGTCACCGCACCCTGCAGCGCGCGGCCGATGATCACGCCGACGATCGAGCCGGAGACGGCGGCGATCACGGACCCGAGGATCAGGATCGCGAGCAGGGCGATCACGACACGGCGTTTTCCGTACATGTCGCCGAGCCGGCCCGAGATCGGGGTGGCGACGGCGGCGACGAGCAGCGTGATCGTGACGACCCAGGTGGTGTCCTCGCGGGAGGCGTTCAGCAGCTGGGGCAGCTCGGCCTGCAACGGCACGACCAGCGTGAACATGAACGACGAGCAGAGCCCCGCGAAGGCGAGGACCGCGACGATCGCCCAACGGGGAGGAGTGCGGGAGAGACGCTTCCTCGCTCTGTCATCGCTCGCACCCATCGGCTCAGGCTATCGCCGAATCCTCGTGCCGGATTCCTCGAACGGGCCGAGGAGGGGCAGACTGGGTGCGTGCGAACCATCCGTGATCTCGACACCGTTGAACTCATCCTCGACGCCCAGGGCCTGCTCGACTCCATCAGGGGTCCGCAGCGCGTGGTGGATGCCGGAACCCTGCGTGCCCTGCAGCAGTCGGGCAACTACGTCGTCGGCTTCTTCGACGGCGAGGGCGAAGACGAGCGCATGGTCGGCGCGTCCATCGCCTTCTTCGGCGAGCCGGCCCGACGTGCGATGCACTCCCACATCACCGCCCTGCTGCCCGAGTACCGCGGGCGCGGCTGGGGTCGCGAGCTCAAGGAGCATCAGCGACAGTGGGCGTTCTCCCGCGACGTCGGCCGCATCACGTGGGTGTTCGATCCGCTGGTGGCGCGCAATGCGCACTTCTTCTTCACGGTGCTGGGTGCCCGTGCCACCGGATACTCGGTCAACCGCTACGGCATCTTCGGCGGCGGTGACGCGGGCGACGAGAGCGACCGACTCGACGTCGAATGGGCACTCGCCGACATCGCCAAGCCCCCGGCCGACGACGCGGTCGTGGAGACCCTCGAGATCCCGGCCGACATCGAGGCGCTGCGCGTCTCCGATCCTGCGGCCGCCCACGAGTGGCGCCTGCGCCTGCGTGCGCAGATGGAGGGCCTGCTCGGCAGCGGCCTCCGGATCGCCGGGTACGACACCGAACGCGGCTACCTCTTCACGGCGTGATGCGGGATGCGCGGAGTGCTCAGCGCACCCCGCGCATCAGCTTCAGCACGGGCTTCACGCTGAGCAGCAGTCCGATGCCGACGACGATCGCGATGCCGCCGAGGATCGAGAAGAACGGCACCTCGTCGTCGGGGTTGTAGAACCGCACGAGCTCGCCTGAGATCGCCGTGCCGAGCGCGATCGACAGGAAGAACAGCGCGACCATCTGGGTGCGGAAGACGGTCGGTGCGAGCTTGGTGGCCGCCGACAGACCGACGGGGGAGATGAGCAGCTCCGCCACGGTGAACACGAAGAGGATCCCGACGATCGCGAGCAGCGGTGTGGAGTTCTCCCCGCCACCGGCGAACGGCAGGAAGAGCAGGAACGCCGACCCCATGATGATCGCCGCCAGGGCGAACTTGACCGGCGTCGAGGGCTGACGCTTCCCCAGACGGGTCCAGATCGCCGCGAAGACGCCCGACAGGATGATGATGAAGACCGGGTTGATCGACTGCACCCACGACACGGGCATCTCCCAGCCGAACAGGTTCCGGTCCAGGCGCTGGTCGGAGTAGATCGTCAGCACCGTGAACTGCTGCTGGTACAGCGACCAGAACGCGACGCTGGTGATGAAGAGCGGCAGGAAGGCCCACACGCGCGAGCGTTCGGTGGCGTCGATCCGACGGCTGCCGAGGATCACCGAGAAGTAGGCGACGGCGGCGATGATCGTGACGCCGATCACGAGGGCGGCCAGGTTGTCCGGGCGGATCACCCCGGTCAGCACCAGGACGGCGATGACCACCACCGCGGCCCCGGCGATGACTCCGACCAGGAGGTACCGGGACTTCGGGAGTGGATTCGGCACCTCACGCGCCGAGGCGGGGAGCGACTTGCGGCCGAACGAGTACTGGATGAGTCCCAGCGTCATGCCGATGGCCGCGAGGCCGAAGCCGTAGTGGAAGCCCAGCGACGACTGCAGGATGCCGGTGAGGATCGGGCCCAGGAACGCGCCGAGGTTGATCCCGAGATAGAAGAGCGAGAAGCCCGCGTCGCGTCGAGGATCGTCTTCGCTGTAGAGAGTGCCGACGACGGACGACGCATTCGCCTTGAGTCCGCCGGATCCGACGGCCACGAGCACGAGCCCGACGCCCACGCCGACCGCGCCGGGGAGCAGCGCGAGGGCGAGGTGTCCCGCGACGATGACCATCGCGCTGACGAACAGCACCCGCTCGGCGCCGAAGAGGCGATCCGCGAGCCAGGCGCCCAGGATCGTCGACAGGTAGACCGATCCTCCATAGGCGCCAACGATGCCGCCGGCGACGGCCTTGGGGATGCCGAGGCCGCCCTCGGTCACCTCGAAGTACAGGTAGATGAGCAGGATGCCCTGCATGCCGTAGAAGCTGAAGCGCTCCCACATCTCGACGCCGAAGATGTGCACCAGTGCCCACGGCTGCCCGAAGAAGCGGGTGTCGTCGTCGCGGGTCCGCGGTGTTCGCGCTGCAGTGCTCATCCCCAGGACGCTACTCCGGCGCAGCCGCGGAGGCCAGGGAGCGCGCGGGAACGACGGATAGAATGGGATGCCCGTGTTCGCGGGTTCTCCTCCCGCATCCGACCATTGGAGCCACCATGGCCGAACAGTCCCGCCTCGACAAGGTCATCGCCCTCGCCCGCCACCGCGGGTTCGTGTTCCAAGCGGGTGAGATCTACGGCGGTTCCCGGTCGGCCTGGGACTACGGCCCCCTGGGCACGGAGCTCAAGGAGAACATCCGCCGCCAGTGGTGGCAGACCTTCGTGCGGGGTCGCGGCGACATGGTGGGCCTGGACTCCAGCATCATCCTCCCCAAGCGAGTGTGGGAGGCGTCGGGCCACGTCGCGACCTTCACCGACCCGCTGGTCGAGTGCCTGCAGTGCCACAAGCGCTTCCGTGCCGACAACCTCATCGAGGACTTCGAGGCGCGCAAGGGCCGCAAGGCCGAGAACGGTCTGGCCGACATCCCCTGCCCGAACTGCGGCACCAAGGGGCAGTACACCGAGCCGAAGGCCTTCTCCGGTCTGGTGAAGACGTATCTCGGCGTGGTCGACGACGAGTCCGGCCTCTACTACCTGCGCCCCGAGACCGCGCAGGGCATCTTCGTGAACTTCTCGAACGTGCTCACCGCGAGCCGCAAGAAGCCTCCGTTCGGCATCGGCCAGGTCGGCAAGGCCTTCCGCAACGAGATCACCCCCGGCAACTTCATCTTCCGCACGCGCGAGTTCGAGCAGATGGAGATCGAGTTCTTCACGCCGCCGGCTGAGGCCCAGGAGTGGTTCGAGCACTGGGTCGAGGCCTGCTGGAACTGGTTCATCGACCTCGGCATCGATCCGGAGAACATGCGTCAGTTCGACGTGCCGGAAGACGACCGCGCGCACTACTCGGCCGGCACGATCGACGTCGAGTACAAGTTCGGCTTCGCGGGCAAGGAGTGGGGCGAGCTCATGGGCGTCGCCAACCGCACCGACTACGACCTCTCCAGCCACAGCGAGGCATCCGGCCAGAGCCTGACGTACTTCGACCAGGCCACGGGCGAGCGCTACACCCCGTACGTGATCGAGCCGTCGTTCGGCCTCACCCGCGCGATGATGGCGTTCCTCGTCGAAGCCTATGTTGAGGAGCAGGTGCCCAACGCCAAGGGCGGTACCGACGTGCGCACCGTGCTCAAGCTCGACCCGCGTCTCGCACCGGTCAAGGCCGCGGTGCTGCCGCTGTCGCGCAACGAGAAGCTGTCGCCGCTCGCCCGCGAGGTCGCCGACACGCTCCGCAGCTCGTGGGCCGTCGACTTCGACGACGCGGGTGCCATCGGCCGCCGCTACCGTCGCCAGGACGAGATCGGCACCCCGTTCTGCGTCACGGTCGATTTCGACTCTCTCGACGACCGTGCGGTCACCGTGCGCGACCGCGACACCATGGCGCAGGAGCGCGTCTCGATCGACGAGCTGCACGCCTACCTCGCGGAGCGTCTGCGCGGCGCCTGAGCGCTCTCACCTCTCTCTCCCTCTCGCTCTCGCTCGCCCTTCGCCGAGACCCATCCCCACCGCCGAGACCCATCGTGATCGGAGCACGTAGGAGTGGGTCTCGAAGGGGAGGGTGGGTTTCGATCCCCGTCATGATCCCCGCACGGCGCGCGCGTAGCGCTCGGAGAGGAGCTGCAGGCGAGGGAGCAGCTCGGGCGGACTCTCGACCGTGAAATCCATCATCAGCATCCCGATGTAGGCGGCGATGGTGTCGAGGCTGTCGGCACCGGTGACGAGGATGCAGTGCTCGTCGTCGACGGGTTCGACCACCCCGACCGCGGCGTGGATGCGGTCGAGCACGGCCTCCGCCGGCGCGTCGATGCGCAGTCGGGCGTGCACGATCCACCCGCTCACCGCGATGGTCCGCATCGCGAAGGCCGTGTAGTCGCCACCCGGGAGCGGTCGCGCGTCGAAGCGGCGGTGCGTCGGCATCCGCAGGTCCATCCAGTCGACCCGGTACGTTCCCCACTCGTCGGCGTCGGGGTCGCGTGCCACGAGGTACCAGCGCCGCACCCAGGTGAGCAGCCGATACGGCTCGACCAGCCGGGGAGCCCCCTCGTAGTCGAAGCGCAGCCACTCCTGGTCGCGGATGGCGCGCGCGATGGCCTGCAGCGACGCGGCGTCGACTTCGGGGTCGGGCGCGTCGGTGTCGTTGTTCTCCGGGGCGCGGTCGACGCTGGAGCGGAGCGCGTCGACGGTGGGGCGCAGGTGCGACGGCAGCACCTGCTCCAGCTTGGCGAGCGCTCTCGCCCCCGACTCTTCGACCCCCGCGATGCCGGCGGCGGCGCGGAGTCCGACCGTGACCGCCACGGCCTCCTCATCGTCGAGGAGGAGCGGAGGGAGGGTGCCGCCCGCCCCGAGACGATATCCGCCGACGGATCCGCGCGTGGCATCGACGGGATACCCGAGCTCGCGCAGTCTCTCGATGTCGTGCCGCACGGTGCGCGAGGAGACACCGAGTCGGACGGCGAGGTCGGTGCCGGAACGCCCGGGGCCGGTCTGCAACAGGGCCAGCAGCGCGAGCAGTCGAGCGGTCGGATCGGCCATCGGAGCTCCTCGAAAAGTCGTGCATCCATTAGGAACGAATCCAACCTAATGCGCTCCTATCTTCGAGCTATGGACAACACGACGCTCAGCTTCCGCCCCTTCACCGTCTCGGTCTCCGCTGCCGAGGTCGCCGATCTTCAGGATCGCCTCGCCCGCACCCGCCTTCCGCAGCCCTCGCCGACGGACGATTGGGATGCGGGCACCCCCAACTCCTACCTGCGTGAAGCCGTCGCCGCCTGGCGCGACTTCGACTGGGCAGCCGCTCAGGAGAGGATCAACGCCGTCCCGCACTTCACCACCGAGATCGACGGCCAGACGATCCATTTCCTCCACGTGCGTTCGGCTCACGAAGGTGCGACCCCACTGCTGCTCGCCCACACCTACCCCGGCTCCTCGATCGACTACCTCGACCTGATCGATCGGCTGGTCGATCCCGTGGCGCACGGCGGCCGTGCCGAGGACGCGTTCGACCTCGTGATCCCGGATGCACCCGGCTACGGGTTCTCGCAGCCTCTGGCATCGGCGGGGTGGACGACGGCTCGGGTCGCGGAGGCGTACGACCGTCTCATGCGCGGTCTCGGTTACGAGAGCTACGGCATCCACGGTTCCGACAACGGCGCCATGGTGGCTCGAGAGCTGGGCCTTCGGGAGCCCGCGGGCTTCCTCGGACTGCACGTGCTGCAGCTGTTCTCGTTCCCGTCGGGCGACCCCGCGGAGTTCGAGAAGCTCGAGCCTGCGGACTACGCCGGCCTGGAGCACATGCAGTGGTTCCAGTCCGTCGGCGGCTACAACGCGATGAACTCGTCGCGTCCGCAGACAGTCTCGGTCGGGATCAGCGATTCCCCGGTGGGGCTGCTGGCCTACAGCGAGCTGTTCAACTCGTTCGGCAACGGTACGTCCTTGGTGCCGCTGGAGAAGATCCTGCTCGAAGTCAGCGTGAACTGGTTCGCGAACGCGGCATCGGGCATGAGCCGCAGTTACCTCGAGAACGCCAGGGCGGATGCCGCTGCTGCTGCCGAGGGCGTAGAGCCGCAGATCAACGCCGCGCGCACCGGGGTCGCGGTGTTCGCGGATGACTTCCAGACGATCCGGGTCTTCGCCGAGCGCGACAACTCGAACATCGTGCACTGGAGCCGCTTCGACGAGGGCGGGCACTTCGCCGCCCTGGAGCGCCCCGACCTGCTGGCGGGCGACATCCGCGCGTTCTTCGCCCCGCAGCACTGACTCCTGTCACGTCGGGCCAGACCCACGCTCCTCGCCGAGACCCATCCGCGCAAACGCTGTTGCGGATGGGTCTCGGCGCGCAGCATGGGTCTCGAACCTCGCGAGCACGCGAGCACGCTCGTGGCGCGACTCTTCGCCCGGACTCAGCCCGTGACCGTGAGGCGCACGCCCTCGCTGCCGCCGGCCTCGACCCAGGCCAGCGAGCGCTCCAGGATGCCGCGGAGCACGTCCAGATCGACCTGCTCCAGGTCTTTGATGTACAGGCAGCCGACACCGGTCGTGTGGGGGCCGAGTTCCGCCAGAGCTTCGGTGTGCGCGTCCACTCCGTCGAACAGGTAGATCGTCGTCGCGGCCTTGCGCGGGGCGAAGCCGAGCAGCCCGCTGTCGCCCTCCGTGCCGGTGGGGTAGCGGTAGTGGCAGGAGCCGAATCCGATGATGGTGCCCCAGGTCTGCGGCTCGCGACCGGTGATCTCCTGCATGAGCGCGGTCAGCGTCTCGGCGTCCCTGCGGCGCACTGCGGGGGAGGAGCGGGCGATGAGCCCGGCTACGTCATCCCCCGTCGGCTTCACTTCGTGGCCTTCGCCGCCGCCTTCATGGCCTTCTTGTGCTCGCGCACCTTGGCGAGGGAGTCGGGCGAGACGATGTCGGCCACGCTGCGGTACGACCCGTCCTCGCCGTAGGGGGCTGATGCCTCGCGCCAGCCCTCGCCGGTGAAGCCGTACTGCTTGCCGAGGAGGGCGAGGAAGATCTTGGCCTTCTGCTCTCCGAACCCGGGGAGTGCCTTGAGCCGCTTGAGCACCTCGGGTCCCGACGGGTCGCCCTGGGTCCACAGCGCGGACGCGTCGCCGCCCCAGTCGTCGACCAGGGTCTGGCACAGCGTCTGAACGCGCGTCGCCATCGACCCGGGGAACCGGTGCACGGCGGGGGTCTGCTTGAAGGCCTCGAGGAACTCGTCCGGCGCCATGCCGGCGATGGTGGCGGCATCAGCCGCTCCGGTGCGCTGCTCGATCTTGAGCGGACCGGCGAACGCGGTCTCCATCGGCACCTGCTGGTCGAGCAGCATCCCCACCAGCAGAGCCAGCGGGTTGTCGGTCAGCAGCTCGTCGGCGGCGGTGTCTCCGGTGATGTGAAGGGCCATGCCTCCACTCTGCCACCGCGGGGGCTGAGCGCGTCAGGCGCTGGCGGCGTCGTCCACGGAGTCGGCCTCCGGCGCGATGCCGTACAGGGCGGCCAGCGCGGCGGTGAACTCGTCGGCGCGGCCCGCGGCAGCGAGTTCGTGCGCACGCACGGTCGGGGTGTGCAGCAGCACGCCGGAGAGGTGTCGCAGGGCCTGCTCGACCTTGCCGTCCTCGTCGCCGCGTGCGCGGGCCCGGGCGATCTCCCGCTCGAGCAGCTCGAAGATGTGCGAGCGGAAGGCCACGACCGACGGGGTCACACTCTGGCGCGCGCCCACCACGTGGAAGGTCTCGGCGGCCTCGCGGACGACGCTGCGAGCGGCATCCGTCGCCTGAAGCTCTTCGAGGGGCGCGTGCAGTCGGATGGTCTCGAGGTCGAGCAGTGCGACGCCCTCGAGCGACGCGACGGCGGGGTCGACGTTGCGGGGCATGCCGAGGTCGACCACGAGCTGACTGTGCGTGCCGACGGGGCAGCCCGCCGCGGCGGGGCCGGTCGGCAGCTGCAGGTGCTCAGGGCCGAGGACCGGTTCCGTGGCGGTGGTGCAGGTGATGAGAAGGCTCGACCGTGCCGCGGTGCGGGCGTACTCGTCGGCGGTGATCGGCCGGATGCCGTGCTTCGCGGCGAAGACCTCGGCACGGCCGGAGGGCGAGTACACCGAGATGTTCACGGCGCCGCGCTCGCGGAGCGTCGCGAGGGTGACGGCCGCGTAGGCGCCGGTTCCGACCAGCAGCACACGCTCCGCAGACCAGTCGGCGATGCGGCTGTCGGCGAGTTCGAGCGCGAGGCGCACCAGAGAACGACCGGCGCGGCCGAGGGCGGTCACGTTCTTGACCTTGCGCTGAGCCTGGCTGGCGCGCTGGAAGAGGCGCTCGAGCTCGGGCGAGGTGGTGCCGTCCTTGCGAGCGGACTTGAGGGCGCGGCGCACCTGACCGGCGATCTCGCCCTCTCCGGAGACGACGGACTCGAGCCCGGATGCCACGGAGAACAGGTGCTCGGCGACGCGACGTCCGGCGTGGACGGTGTAGGCGCCGTCGAGGTCGGCGGCGGGGATGCCGGTGGCGGACTCGACCGCTTCGATCACGGCTTCGACGCCGATGGCGCCTGCGGCGGTGACCGGTTCGTCCATTTCCACGTACGCCTCGAAGCGGTTGCACGTCGCCAGCACGACCGCACCCTGCACACACGGCGTCATGCCCACGATGGTGGGAGCGACGTCGTCGGGGGTGCGGCTCAGGCGTTCGAGCAATTCGAAGGAGGCGGTCTTGTGACTCGCCGTGACACACAGCAGCACAGATCGATTGTACCGGAGCGTCTGCGGGCGAAGGGTCGGTAGCTCGAACTCGGCGGCTCCATAAGGGGTGGATGGGAGGATGGGAGTATGGCCCTCTCCGATGCCCCGCTCCTGCGCGCCCTCGCCGGCGACCGTCCCGCACACGCCCCCGTGTGGTTCATGCGGCAGGCGGGCCGCTCCCTCCCGGAGTACCGCGAGCTGCGTGTGGGCACCCGGATGCTCGACGCCTGCCTGACTCCCGACCTCGCCGCGGAGATCACCCTGCAGCCGGTGCGCCGTCACGGTGTGGACGCGGCCGTCTTCTTCAGCGACATCGTCATCCCGCTGCGGCTCGCCGGGGTCGAGGTGGAGATCGAGCCGGGTCGCGGTCCGGTGTTCGCGAACCCGGTGCGCACGGCGGCCGACGTCGAGCGCGTCACCGCGATCGATCCGGACGATCTGGACGGCACGGCCATCGCCGAGGCCGTGCGGCTCGTCACGGCCGAGCTCGGCGACACCCCGCTGATCGGATTCGCGGGCGCCCCGTTCACCCTCGCCGCCTACCTCGTCGAGGGCGGGCCGTCCAAGGAGCACCTGCGGGCCAGGGCCATGATGCATTCCGACCCGGAGTCGTGGAACCGCCTCGCGGGCTGGTTGGCGCGTGTCTCCCGTCGCTTCCTCGAGACCCAGCGCGACGCCGGGGCATCCGTCGTCCAGCTCTTCGACAGCTGGGCCGGTTCCCTCAGCACGGCGGACTACCGCGCCTTCGTGGCCCCGCACTCGCACGCCGCCCTGTCCGGCATCGGCCTGCCGACGATCCACTTCGGGGTCGGGACAGGTCCCTTCCTCGCCGACATGCGCCTCGACGGTGTTGCCGACGGCGTGGGTGTCGACTGGCGGCTGCCCCTCGACGAGGCCGCTGCGATCCTGGGGCCGGATGTCACGGTGCAGGGCAACATCGACCCCGCGCTGCTCTCCGCACCGTGGTCGGTCCTGGAGGCCCATGTGCGTGACGTCGTCGAGCGGGGTCGCGCGGCGCGCGGGCACATCCTGAACCTCGGCCACGGCGTGCCGCCGGAGACCGACCCGGATCAGCTCACCCGCATCGTCGAGCTGGCGCACACGATCTGACCGTCACCGCCCCCTGCGGAATCGTGCGCCTGATCCGTAGATCCGTGACGGTGAAGCGTCCGGGCGGGAGAACGGGGCGGTGCGAGAATTGACGGCATGAGCCCTGAGTCCTCGTCCGCCGAGCCCTTCGACCTGGCCGCCCGCGCGGCCGAGAAGCACGTGGTGGTCGTCGGTGGGGGCATCGGAGGGCTCGTCGCCGCGCGCGAATGCGCCAAGGTCGGGATGCGCGTCACCGTCCTCGAGGCCGAAGCGGTGCTCGGGGGCGCGATCCGCCGGGTCGACCTCGACGGTGTCACGGTCGATGCCGGGGCGGAGAGCTACGCCACCAGGGGCGGCCTCGTCCGCGCCCTCGTCGAGGAGCTCGATCTCGCCGATCGCATCGTGGTGCCGCAGGCCGGTGGCGCCTGGCTGGCAGGCATCCCCGGTGTCGGAGCTGCCCCGCTTCCGGCGGGCGGCATCCTCGGCATCCCTTCGAATCCGTTCCAGCCCGACGTCCGTCGCATCATCGGGTGGTCGGGTGTCTGGCGCGCATACCTCGATCGGGTGCGTCCGCCCCTCACGATCGGGCACCAGCTGAGCCTCGGGAAGCTCGTCGCGTCGCGCATGGGGGCGAAGGTGCGGGATCGACTCGTCGCCCCCGTGACGACGGGCGTCTACTCCGCGTCTCCGGACGACGTCGACATCGACGTCGCGGCCCCGGGGCTCAATGCCGCCCTGACCAGGGTCGGCTCGCTCTCCGGCGCGGTGCAGACCCTCCGCGACGAAGCCGCGGCGAAAGCTGCGGCGACAGCGCCGGAGGCCGACGGCACCGCCCCAGTCGTGGCGAAGACTCCTGGAGCTGCCGTCGAGGGCCTCTCCGGGGGGATGAGCACCCTCATCGATGCGCTCGCCGCCGACCTGAAGCGCCTCGACGCCGATGTGCGCACGGGCGTTCGGGTGCGCAGTCTCCGCAGGACGGGTGCGACGTGGTCTGTCGAGGCCGAGTCCGCGACGGATGCGGAGCACGGCGGTGAACCGGCGCTCGAGGGCGCACCGGCCGATGAGGACGTCGCGGCGGAATCCGCGCCACCGGTGATCGAGGAGCTCGACGCGGACGCCGTCATCATCGCGACGCCCGAGTCGACGGCGCGAGGACTCCTCGCCGCGGTGATACCGGACCTCCAGAAGACGCAGGCCGCGGCCTCGCCGGAGATCGAGATCGTCACGCTTCTCCTCGACGCCCCCGAGATCGCGTCCGCCCCACGGGGAACAGGTGTGCTCACCGTTCCGGGGAGCCACACGGCCAAGGCCCTGACGCACTCGACCGCGAAGTGGGGCTGGGTGGGGACTGCGGCGGGTTCCCGGGAGATCGTCCGCGTGTCGTTCGGAGCTCAGGGCGAGCCGGCCGCCACCGCTCGGCTGACCGATGACGCGGCGGCTGCACTGGCGCGGAGCGAGGCGGCCGCCCTGCTCGGAGTCGCCATCGCTCCCGAAGCCGTGATCGCCTCGCATCGCGGTCGGTTCGTCCAGTCGCAGCCCGCATCGATCATCGGATCCGGCGAACGGCGCACGGCCGCGCGCGCGGCGATCGAGGCGGTGCCCGGCATGGCCGTGGTCGGCGCCTGGCTTGCGGGGACAGGGCTCGCCCAGGTGATCCCCGACGCCAGGGATGAGGCCGACCGCCTCCGGCGCTTCCTTCTGTGGGACTGAGCGCTTCGACGGACTGAGCGCCATGACCGAGAGAGCGCTCCGTGTCAACCCTCTGACCCATAGATGCCGAAATCGGCATACGGGGTTACGCTGGGTACCTGGCCGCGGGGTGCGAGAGCCTGCGACCGATCCCAACCGGGCGAATCTGGCCGGACTACCGGAACAAGGTGAGGAGACCCCATGAAGGGGAAGATCGGACTCGTCGTCGGACTCGGCGTGGGCTACGTCCTCGGCACCCGTGCCGGACGTGAGCGCTACGAGCAGATCAAGACGCAGTGGCTCAAGGTGTGGCACCTCGATCCCGTGCAGGAGCAGGTCACCAAGGTCAAGGGCTTCGTCGGCGACAAAGCCGCAGCCGTCCCCGGTGCGCTCTGGACCGGCGTCGTGAAGGTCGCGAAGTCCGTCAGCGGCAACGGCACGCCGGGTCAGCGCCTCGACTCCGCGATCGCCACCGGTCGTGAGGCCGCAGAAGACCTGGCCGAGGCGACGGAGGAAGCGGTCGAGGCGGCGAAGGCCACGGCTTCGTCCAGCAAGACCTCGACGTCCGCCTCTTCCAAGCCCGCCGCGAAGAAGCCGGCTGCCAAGAAGCCCGCCGCGAAGTCGGCCACCAAGAAGTCCGGCGCCTGACATGCCCCGCGGATACCGTGATCGTGCCGACGACAGTCTGCTGACTCTCCTCGGGGATCTGCCGGAACTCGTCACGAATCTGGTCAAGGCCGAGATCGACGCGGCGAAGGCGTGGATCTCGCGCACCTCGAAGGACGCCGGCATCGGTTCCGTGTGGTTCCTCGTCGCGCTGTTCTTCCTGTTCTGGGCCGTGCCGGTGATCCTGGTCTTCGCGATCGCGGGTCTGTCGTCATGGTGGCCCGTATGGCTGTCCGCGATCGCGGTGTTCGGCATCCTGATCCTCGCGGTGCTGCTGTTCGCTCTGCTGGGCGTCCTCAAGTTCCGCAAGGTGCTCGCGCGCCAGAATCCGGCTCAGGCCGTAGCCGAAGACATCCGAATCGTGAAGGAGGCCGGCGATGACGAATTCTGAGTCGCTGCCGCGCACCGCCGTCCCCGGCGGGATCGTCGACCCGGTCGCCTCGGCTCGTGCGGAGCTGAAGGCCGCCCTCGCCGCGATCGAGATCAAGGGGAACATCCCGCGCCGGGTCGAGAAGGCGTCGACGCGAGCGGTGGCCAGGGCGCGCGTGTTCGCCGACCGCAACCCGATCGGGGCGGTCGCCGCCACCGTCGGCATCGCGGCGGCGGTCGGCGGCGCGGTCTGGGCGATCGCACGCTTCATCTCGCGCTGACACGCATCTCGCACTGACACGCATCTCGCACTGACACGCATCTCGCACTGGTGCGCAGCATTCCAGGATGTCGTGAGGCGCCCGTCCGGGTGATTAGCGGCTCCTGCGTAAACGAGGCAGACTGGGGAGCATGATGTCCGAAGAGCGCGATGAGAACCCGTCCGGCTTCACCCTCTGGGCCGTCTGGCGACGAAACCCCGACGTCCCCGTGACGGAGAACGACTCGACCGAGCTCGAGACGATCGTCTCCTACATCGAGGACTCGGGCGTGACCGTCCGCGGCTTCTACGACGTCTCCGGGCTCAAGGCCGACGCCGACCTCATGGTGTGGCTGCACGGTGACACGGCGGAGGAGCTGCAGAAGGCGCTGCGCCGCCTGCGTCGCACCGAGCTGCTGCGCTCCCTCCTCCCGGTGTGGAACGTGATGGGCGTGCATCGCGACGCCGAGTTCAACCGTTCGCATGTGCCGGGCTTCCTCCGCGGCATCGGCCCCAAGGACTGGCTCTGCCTCTACCCGTTCGTGCGCACGCCGGAGTGGTACCTCGCCCCGGAGGAGGAGCGTCGCACCATGCTCGCCGACCACGGACGCAAGGGCGCGGCGTTCAAGGGCGTGCTCGCCAACACCGTCGCCTCGTTCGCGCTCGGCGACTACGAGTGGCTGCTTCCGCTCGAGGCCGATGAGCTCACCGACCTCGTCGACATGATGCGCGATCTGCGGTACACCGACGCCCGCCTGTACGTGAAGGAGGAGGTGCCCTTCTACACGGGGCGCAGGCTCCGGTTCGACGAGATCGCGGACGTCCTCCAGTAAGCGCATGAGCACTCCCATCCGTCTCGGTACCCGTCGAAGCGCGCTCGCGCAGGCGCAGTCGGGTCATGTCGCCGCGGCTCTCGAGAAGCTGTCGGGGCGCCGGGTCGAACTCGTCCCGATCACCAGCGAAGGCGACACCAACCGCGCGTCGCTCTCCGAGATCGGCGGGCAGGGCATCTTCGCGACGCGTCTTCGCGAGGCGTTGTTCGCGGGGGAGTGCGACTTCCTGGTGCATTCGCTGAAGGATCTCCCCACCGCCATCCCTGAAGGGCTCGTGATCGCGGCGACCCCGAAGCGCGAAGACCCGCGTGACGTGGTCCTGACCCGTGACGGCACCGCGTTGCACGAACTCCGCTCGGGAAGCACCGTCGGTACCGGCTCACCGCGACGCATCGCCCAGGTCCACCGGCGAGCACCCGGCGCCGAGGTCGTCGACATCCGCGGGAACGTCGATTCCCGGCTCGCCAGAGTCGTCTCCGGTGAGCTGGACGCGGTGATCCTCGCGGCAGCCGGTCTCTCGAGGCTCGACGCGAAGTCGCCGCTCCGACGCGAAGAGCTCGGTCTCGCAGAATGGCCCACCGCGCCGGGACAGGGTTCGCTCGCGGTCGAGACCCGGGCGGACGCCCCGCAGGAGCTGCTCACGGCCCTCGCCGGTCTCGACGACACCGACACGCGTCTGGCCATCACCGTCGAGCGCGCGATCCTGCAGGGCCTGGATGCCGGGTGCCAGGCACCGATGGCCGCTCACGCCGTCGTCGACGGCTCCTCGATCCGCGTCAGGACCGTCGTGTACGCCGCTGACGGGGGTCGCCGGATCGGCCTCGACGTCACGGAAGACCTGAACGGGGAGTATATTCGTCGGAACGGCAGTGGCAATGGAGCGGATGCTGCCGATGGTGCAGACCCGATGCACGCAGCGCGCGAGCTCGGGTTCACTGTTGCCCGTCGGCTGCTCGATCAAGGGGCGGCCGGCCTCGTATCCCGAGAGCAATCCTCATGACCACTTCCGAAATCAAGCAGGACCGACCGCTGGACGGCTGGCGCATCCTCGTGCCCCGTGGCGGGCCGTGGGGCGACAGCGTCGCCGCGAGCCTGCGCGCGCTGGGCGCGGTCCCCGTCGTCGCCCCGCTCATCAACTTCGCGCCGACGACAGACCAGGCGACGCTCGACTCGGCGTTGGCGCAGCTGGCCGCCGGGGAGTTCGACTGGCTGACGGTCACGAGCGCCACCACCGTCGACGTGCTCTTCGCCCACAGGGCGGTCGTGCCGCGTTCGACCAAGATCGCCGCTGTCGGCGAGACGACCGCGGCGGCTCTGCAGGCGGTCGGCTACGAGGTCACGCTGGTCCCGGAGCAGGACAACTCCGCAGAGGGGATGGCACAGCAGCTCATCGCCCTCGAGAAGGAGCCGCGCCGCATCCTCGCGCTGCGCAGCGAGATCGCGAAGCCCGTGCTCAGCCGGCTGCTCTCCGAAGCGGGCCATGATGTGCACGGTGTCGTGGCGTATCGCACGGTCGGCGTCCCGGTCACGGAGCGGATCCGCCGCGATGTGGAGAACGGTCGGATCAACGCGATCCTCATCACGAGCGGTTCGGTCGCCGAGCAGGTGCGCGAGCAGTTCCCGGAGATCCCCGACGACACCCTGCTCGCGGCTATCGGCCCCCGCACCGCGAAAGACGCGCAGCGCGCCGGGCTTCCCGTGTCGGTGGTGGCCGACCGTCAGACGATCGACGCCCTGATCGAGGCCGTCTCGCACTTCACCCTTCCGCACGCGGCCGACGAGTTCGCGCCGTGAGCTTCCCCGACGTGCGACTGAGACGACTGCGGCAGTCTCGTGCAGTACGCGATCTGGTGCGCGAGACCTCGCTGCTGCCGGGGCAGCTCGTCCTCCCGCTGTTCGTGCGAGAGGGCATCACGGATCCCGTGCAGATCGGGTCGATGCCCGGTGTCGCTCAGCACTCCCTCGATTCGCTGCGTGCGGCCGCGGTCGAGGCTGCGGAGGCGGGGGTCGGCGGCGTGATGCTGTTCGGCGTCCCCGAGGTGCGCGACGCCCTCGGCTCGGGTGCCGATGATCCGCATGGGATCCTCAACGTCGCAACCGAAGCGCTCGCGGCAGAGGTCGGCGACGCGCTCGTCGTGCAGACCGATCTGTGTCTCGATGAGTTCACCGACCACGGACACTGCGGCGTGCTCGCGGCCGACGGCTCCGTCGACAACGATGCGACGCTCGAACGGTACACCGCGATGGCTCTCTCCCAGGCGCGCGCGGGGTCGCAGCTGCTCGGGCTGTCCGGCATGATGGACGGCCAGGTCGCCGTGATCCGCAAGGCGCTCGACAGTGAGGGCTTCACGGACACGCTCCTGCTGGCCTATGCGGCGAAGTACGCGAGCGCGTTCTACGGACCTTTCCGGGAGGCAGTGGACTCTCAGCTGAAGGGCGACCGTCGCACGTACCAGCTCGATCCGGGAAACCGTCGCGAGGGCGTGCGCGAAGCAGTGGTGGACGAGGCCGAGGGTGCGGACATCGTCATGGTGAAGCCGGCGATGGCCTTCCTCGACGTGCTCCGCGAGGTGCGCGACACCGTGAGCATTCCGGTGTGGGCATATCAGGTCTCCGGCGAGTACGCGATGATCGAGGCCGCCGGTGCGAACGGGTGGATCGATCGTCGAGCAGCCGTTCTCGAGTCCCTTCTCTCCATCCGCCGCGCCGGTGCGGATGCGGTGCTCACCTACTGGGCCACCGAAGCGGCCGGCTGGCTGCGCGACTGATTCACCGAGGAGCACTCCTTTCATGAACGACCGTAACGACGACCTGTTCTCCGCTGCCCGCGCGGTCATCCCCGGTGGGGTCAACTCCCCGGTGCGTGCTTACGGTTCGGTGGGCGGGACGCCGCGGTTCCTCGCTTCGGCGAAGGGGGCGAAGGTCACGGATGCCGCCGGCCGCGAGTATGTCGACCTCGTCGCGTCGTGGGGCCCTGCGCTGCTGGGGCACGCGCACCCGGAGATCGTCGCCGCGGTGCAGGAGGCCGCAGCCCGTGGCCTGTCGTTCGGCGCTCCGACGGAGGGCGAGGTCGAGCTCGCCGCGTTGATCGCCGACCGTGTGCGGTTCGGCGAGATCCGTCCTGTCGAGCGCGTGCGTCTGGTCTCCACGGGTACTGAGGCGACCATGACGGCCATCCGCCTTGCGCGGGGCGCCACGGGTCGCGACCTGTTGGTGAAGTTCGCCGGTCACTATCACGGGCATTCGGATGGCCTTCTCGCCGAAGCAGGTTCCGGCGTCGCGACGCTCGCGCTTCCGGGGTCGGCAGGTGTCCCGGCACCGATCGCGGCGCAGACGCTCGTGATCGGGTACAACGATCCCGAGGCGCTGGCTGCGGTGTTCGCGGAGCATGGCCAGCGCATCGCCGCGGTCATCGTCGAAGCCTCGGCCGCGAACATGGGCGTCGTGGCCCCGCTGCCCGGTTTCAACCGTCTGATCGCGGAGACCGCCCACGCCCACGGAGCGTTGATGATCCTCGATGAGGTGCTCACCGGATTCCGGGTGCACCCGGCAGGGTTCTGGGGTCTGCAGGCCGCTGCGGGCGAGGACTACCTGCCGGACATCTTCACGTTCGGCAAGGTCGTCGGTGGAGGCATGCCCTTGGCCGCGCTCGGTGGTCGAGCAGATGTCATGGATCTGCTCGCTCCCCTCGGGCCGGTCTACCAGGCGGGCACTCTCTCGGGGAATCCGCTCTCGGTCGCAGCGGGTCTCGCGACGCTGCGGCTCGCGACAGCGGAGGTCTATGCGACGGTGGACGCCGCATCTCTTCGAGTCTCTACCGCCCTCGACGCGGCCCTCACCGACGCCGGCGTGACGCACGCGGTGGCCACCGCGGGCAACCTGTTCAACGCCTCGTTCCGCGCGTCGGCGCCGAGGGACTACGCCGAAGCTCAGGCTCAGGAGTCGTTCCGCTACGCGCCGTTCTTCCACTCGCTGCGTGAGCAGGGGGTGGCGCTTCCCCCGAGCGTCTTCGAGGCGTGGTTCCTGACCGCGGCCCACGGTGAGGACGAGCTGCAGCAGATCGAAGCCGCTCTTCCTGCCGCGGCCGCTGCGGCCGCAGCTGCTCGTCCATAACCGCGCGTTGGTGAGGGCGCGTCCATGACCGCGCGTCCATGAAGGCTCGTCCGTGACTGTGCGTTCGCGCCTGTGCCTTCGTGGCGTCCGTGACTGTGCCTGTGCTTTCGTGGCGTCCGCGGCTGTGCGTTCTGGACCGCGGTCAGACGAACATGACGCGGCGCGGTGATGCGTCGGTGTAGCACCGGCCGAGCGGGCTGGTCCACTCGATGTCGCCGCCGGGGGTCTGTCTCGCGCGCCATCGGTGCTTCTCGGCGATGTCGGGATGCTTCAGCGCGTGGTGCCCGACGCAGAAGTGGCTCAGGTTGTCGATCGACGTCGCTCCGCCCTTCGCATGGTCGTGATTATGGTCGATCTGACACCGGTGGACGGGTGTGCGGCACCCGGGGAATCGACAGTGCTGGTCTCTGGCCTGGAGATGCCGCCGCATCGCCGCCGTCGGGGCGTAGGCGGCTGTGGCCGTCACGATGCCGGCGCGGTCGAGGAAGAGGCGGGACCAGCCGCCGTTGCGTCCGGCGAGGTCGCGGGCGATGTCGGGGTGCAGTGCACCAATGCCGTCGAGCTCGGCAGGCCGTTCGTCGATTCCGGCCAGCGTCTCGGCAGCGATCGTGACCTGGATGCGGGCGTGGATGCCCTCCAGAGCTGTGCCCGCCGCGGCAGAGGGATCCGTGGTCAGGAGCAGGTCGCTGAGCAGGTCGGTGCGGACCGCATCGATGCCTCGCTCATCGGTCGGGGCGGATGGGACACCGAGTGACGGATCCGTCGTGAAGGTGTCTCCGTCGCCGAAGATGACGTGGGCGTCGACGCGTGCGTCGCCGGTGTCCGGTCCGCAGGGTGGCTCGCTGTCGTACGGGTGGCTGTTGAGCACAGGGTCTTCGCGATGGGAGTCGTCGGCTCGCAGGTCCTGCAGAAAGACCCGATCGGCGCCCGAATCGAGGTCGTCCGAGGACAGCGCCGGTGTGTCATCGCCCGGAGAGGGATGGTCGCCTCGTGTGGCGATGACGTGCTGTGCGAGCCGGGTCAGTCGGTCGAGGATCGCGTGGGCGAGATGCTCCGGCAGCACGACCTGCAGCAGCGCGAGGCCGTCGTCGAGCGACCGCAGCGTGACTGACCGCTCCCCGTATGCCCGCCGATGGCGCTCGACCACGGTCTCGCAGGCGAGGGACGACGCGACGCGGCGCACCATCGCGCGGGTGCGTGCGGGAGAATCCTGCTCCGCGACGACGAGTGCGGCAGTGTCGTACAGGGTGAGCGCCTCGGTGGCGGCTCGACCATCGCGAACGGCCTGCCGCACGATGGCGCCCTCGCGCACGATCTCTCGAACGTGTGCCGCACTGATCGCGCCGCGTCGGAACGCGTCTCTGACGACCGGGTGCTCGGCCTCGAGGAAGAGGGCGTCTGTGAAGGCGTACTCGATGCTGCCCTTCGACACGCGACCGGCCGCCGAGTACTCGGCGATCATCGAGCGGTGGATCGCCTCGCGGTGCTGCGGCTGCTCGTGGACATCTTCTTCCTGCAGCCGCAGACGATCGGCGAGCAGCGCAGACGCTTCTGCCTCGAGGATCGCGATGCGTCGGCGCTTCTCCACCCACGCGTCGAGCAGCGTCTCGCGCTGATCGATGTCGTTCGTGGAGGGAGGCATGAGTCGGGTATAGTACATATGTTCGAATAGAGGAAGGGGATGTGGATGACTGGTGCTGATCGACAAGGGATCGTTGCGTTCCTGTGAGCAACTTCCAGACAACTGGCAGGGCCACGCTGGCAGACTGGGGGACATGGTGACGTTGCTGCTGGACCAGACGCAACTGGAGGTCGTGCTCTCGCCGATCGAACGTGCCGCCACCTTCCACCGTGACAACCTCCGGATCGCGCGCGACACCATCGCCAAGGTGCAGCTGACCGAAGATGCCTGGACCTGGCTCCGCGGCGTGCCGAACCCCGGCACGCACATCCCCGGCGTCCTCGCTGCCGGCAGCTGGAAGGCCGCGGGCAGCCTCGACTTCGTGCTGATCCGTCGCCGTCGTCCGAGCGTCGTGATCGATCTCGAGGGCGACGAGCAGTACCGCCGTCTGATCCTCACCACGAGCCACGGGCTCGCGCTCACGCAGGCTCTGCGACTCGACGTGTCGGATGAGCCCGCCAACGTCGAGGAGATCGTGGCGACCGCGCCTGTGCCGGTCTCGAAGGGGCGCCGTCGTCCGGTCATCCGTCCTCGGCCTGCCTGACGCGAGGCGGCTCAGGATTATGAATCCACGGTAGACCCGCTTCTGAATGCGGAACGCCCTCCGGGCCGAGAGGCCGGAGGGCGTTCTTCGTCAGCCGAGTCGCTCAGTTGCGACCGTGTTCGTCGTGGCCGTGCTCGTCGTGACGGTGTTCGTCGTGACGGTGTTCGTCGTCAGGCTCGCTCTGCTCGCCGGCACCGGCGTCGGCGGTTCCGGACTGCTCGGTGCCGTGTTCGTCAGCGCCGAACCCGTCGGGCAGAGACTCCTCGGTGGGCGACTCCTCCGTGGGGGACTCCTCAGCGCCCGGCTCCTCGGCTTCGGATGCGGCGGTGTCGCCCGCCTCTCCGGAATCCGTCGATGCGGCCAGCGGCACCGTGTCGATGACACCGGTGGATGCGACGGTCCAGTGCGCGCCCTCGTCGGAGACGCCGCCCTCGCCGTGCTGCTCCTCGGCCGTCTGGTTCTCGGTGCTCAGCGGGTAATCCCTGGGTTCGTCCTCGTAGTAGGCGCGCGCAGCCGCCGCGAGCATGGAGCTCACCGCCGCGGAGCGCGGATCCTCGTCGTCGGCGGTGACAGCAGCGACATCGTCGGAGGAGTCGGAGTCGTCAGAGGTGGACGCGAGAGTGTCGTCCTCCGTTGGGCCTGCGCCGAGCTGGTCGTCGGACTCGTCGGTGTGCGTCGATTCGGGTGCGTCGTGAAGATCGGCGAAGACCTCGACACCGCTGTGGTGCTCGTTTCCGTTCGCCGGATCCGCTGCCTGATCGCCTGCTGCCTCGGCCGGTGCGGCGGAGCCGAACAGGATCTCATCGAACGATCGTTCCGGAGACTCCTCGGAGGGTGCCTGCTCGGCCTGCGCATGCTCCGCGTCGTGTTCGGCGGCAGGAGCTTCGTCCGTCGAAGCCGAGGCGTCGGACGAAGGCGCGTCCGATTCGTCCGACGTGTGCTCGGAGCGGTCGCCCGTGTCCACGGATGCGGCGAGGTCGTCGACAGGGGCCTCGCCCGCAGGGGCGGCTGCGGCCTCAGCCGCCCAGGCGGCAGCGGCTGCCACCGGGATCGCGACCACGGAGTCGGCCGGAGCCGGCCCGGCCACGGAGGTCTCCGCCCCGGTGACCTCCGCTGCGGTGTCTTCGGAAGCGGTGTCTTCGGAAGCGGTGTCTTCGGAAGCGATGTCCTCCGCCGCGGTGACCTCCGCTGCGGTGTCTTCGGGGGCCGTCGCAGCGAGCTGCGGTGGCGTCGCCGAGATGCTCGGGGCGAACCGGCCACCGCGCATCAGGTCGATGAAGACGTCTTCGAGTGTCGGCCCTCGCTGGACGAGGGTGCTCAGGGCGATGCCCGCGTCGGCGGCGACCGCTCCCACCGTGCCGGCGTCTCCGCCGCGCACCGTGAGGCCCGAACGCAGCACCTCGATGTCGAAGCCGGCCTCCTGCAGCGCGGTCGTCAGCGCGCTGCGGTCCGCGGCGTCCACGATGACGGATCCGCCCTTGGGGTCGGCGAGAGTCTCGATCCCGCTGGAGAGCACGAGCGTGCCCTTCGAGAGCACGAGCACGTTGTCGGCGACCTGCTCGACTTCGCTGAGGACGTGCGACGACACGAGGACCGTGCGCCCTTCGTCCGCGAGGCGACGCATCAGGAGTCGCATCCAGCGGATTCCCTCGGGGTCGAGTCCGTTGGCCGGTTCGTCGAACACGAGCGCGCCGGGATCGCCCAGCAGGGCGTGGGCGACGCTGAGCCGCTGACGCATGCCGAGGGAGAATCCCCCGATGCGGGAGCCGCCTTCACCCTCGAGGCCGACCAGGGAGAGCACTTCGCCGACGCGGGCCAGGGGGATGCCGTTCGCCTTGGCGGCGATGGTCAGCTGACGCTCGGCGGTGCGTCGAGGGCGGTAGACCGTCTCCTCGAGCACGGATCCGATGGTGCGCAACGGCTGCCGCAGCTCGGCGTACGCCGTGCCGCCGATGGTCGCCGTGCCCGAGGTGGCGCGCACCTGGCCGAGGAGGATCCGCAGCGTGGTGGTCTTGCCGGCACCGTTCGGGCCGAGGAAGGCGGTCACGGCACCGGGCTCCACGCGCGCGGAGAAGTCCGAGACGGCGGTCACCTCATTGAAGCGCTTCGTCACGTGCGTGAACTCGAGCACCTGTCCTTCAGGCATCCGTGACCTCTCGTCGCATTTGAACAGTTCCTCCCTATCCTGCCGGAAAAGCCTGTCGGATCCCGCATTTCGCGCGGAATACCGCCTTCCCCGGAAGGGGTAGCCTGGCGAGCGTGACCGAATCCCACGCTGCAGACCGCATCCTCGTCCGCACCGAAGGCGCGCTCGGACGACTCACCCTCAACCGTCCGGAGGCGATCAACGCGCTCGACGTCGACATGATCGAGAGCCTCACCGCGGTCCTGAACGCCTGGCGTGACGACACCGACGTGCAGATCGTGCTGCTCGACGGGGCAGGCGAGCGCGGCATGTGCGCGGGAGGCGACGTGCGCGCTCTGCACGGGCAGATCGTCGCGGGTCAGGCTGACCAGACGGCGGAGTTCTTCCGTGCGGAGTACGCCTTGAACGCCATGATCGCCGAGTATCCCAAGCCCGTGGTGGCACTGGCCGACGGCATCACGATGGGTGGTGGCATCGGGCTGGCCGGCCACGCCGCGATCCGCATCGTCACGGAACGCTCGAAGCTCGCTATGCCGGAGACCCGTATCGGATTCACTCCCGACGTCGGGGGAACCTGGCTGCTCGGCCGCGCTCCTGGGCGTCTGGGCGAGTACTTCGGTCTCACCGGATCCACCATGAGCGGCGCTGATGCCGTCTACCTCGGCTTCGCGGATCACTTCGTGCCATCCGACCGTCTGGACGCATTGCGCGAGGCCCTCGCCTTCCGTGCCGACCCGACCGGTCCCAGTGAGATCGTGCTGCTGTTCGACGAGACCCCGGAGCCCTCGCAGCTCCCGGACGCGCGCGCGTGGATCGATGAGGCCTTTTCCGCCCCCACCGTGAGCGAGATCGTCGAACGATTGAAGGCTCAGGGGACGACGGAGGCGGCGGCGACCGCTGACCTGCTCGAAGACCTCGCGCCCACCGGGCTCACCGTGACGCTCGACGCCGTCCGCGAGGCGCGCGACCTGCCGGGGCTCCGCGCGGCGCTGGAGGGCGAGTACCGTCGCGTGATGTGGTTCGTGAACGAGCATCCCGACCTCGTCGAGGGCATCAGAGCGCAGATCGTCGACAAGGACCGCGATCCGAAGTGGAACCCGCCCACGCTCGCCGAGCTCGCGCCCGACGCCGGCGCCCCCGCGCGCGACTACGTCCCGCAGCCCACGTTGTTCTGAGCCCTCGGGGTCAGGGCGGGCACTCGGGGTCAGGGCGGGCACTCGGGGTCAGGGCGGGTCGCGGTTCCGCAGTGCGCTGCAATCAGCCGCACTTGTTCGCCCGCGTGCAGAAACCGCAGATCGGGGCGGGAAGCGGTTCGCTGTGAGCGAAGGTCCACCATGAGGGGGATACGAATGTCCGCGGATCGTGGCACTCTGTCTTGTGGCCGATTGTCGGTCGGCATCCGTCTGCCGAGAAATCCGCCGTTTCATCCTTCCTAGAAAGTCCGCCTGTGCTGGGAAAAATCCTCCTCCGTTATCTCTCCCGATACCGATGGCTGTTGCTCGCCGTGCTGGTGTTCCAGCTCGCGAGCGTGGCAGCCACTCTCTACCTCCCGCGCCTGAACGCCGACATCATCGACAAGGGCGTCGCCCGGGGCGACACCGGGTACATCTGGAGCACCGGTCTGTTCATGCTCGCGGTCTCGCTGGGGCAGATCATCGCCTCGGTCACCGCGACCTACTTCGCCGCGCGTGCAGCGATGGGTGCCGGGCGCGACATCCGCGCCGACGTCTTCGGCAAGGTCAGCGGCTTCTCCGAGCGTGAGGTGTCGCAGTTCGGTGCCGGTTCGCTCATCACCCGCAACACGAACGATGTGCAGCAGGTGCAGATGCTGGCCATGATGGGCGCGACCATGCTCGTCACGGCGCCGCTGCTCGCGATCGGCGGCATCTTCTTCGCGGTCCAGACCAACGTCGGACTCAGCTGGCTGATCGCCGTCTCGGTGCCGCTGCTGCTCATCCTGGCTGCCCTCGTCATCGGCCGCATGGTGCCGCTGTTCCGCAGTTACCAGGGCAAGCTCGACAACGTCAACCGCATCATGCGCGAGCAGCTCACGGGCGTCCGCGTGGTGCGTGCCTTCGTGCGCGAGCGCATCGAGGAGGAGCGCTTCCGCGGGGCGAACACCGACATCATGGTCGTGGGCCGCAAGGTCGGCTCGCTCTTCGTGCTGCTGTTCCCGCTGTTCATGCTCATCCTCAACGTCACGGTCGTCTCGGTCATCTGGTTCGGCGGTATCGAGGTGAACAACGGCACGGTGCAGGTCGGCACGCTGTTCGCCTTCATGCAGTACATCGGTCAGATCATGGGCGGCGTCATCATGGCGAGCTTCATGGCGATGATGATCCCGCGCGCCGCAGTCTCGGCCGAGCGCATCGGCGAGGTGCTCGACTCCGAGTCCACCCTCGTGCGTCCGGAGAACGGCGTCACCGAGTTCCCGGTCCCCGGATCCGTGGCGCTCGACGATGTCGAGTTCACCTACCCCGGGGCGGACTCGCCGGTGCTCACGGGCATCAGCTTCGCCGCCCAGCCGGGCGAGACCGTCGCGATCGTCGGCTCCACCGGTTCGGGCAAGACGACGCTGATCTCCCTCATCCCTCGGCTCTTCGACGTCTCGGGCGGATCCGTGCACGTCGGAGGCACCGACGTGCGCGAGGCCGACGTCGAGTCGCTCTGGGACAGCATCGGCCTGGTGCCGCAGCGTCCGTTCCTCTTCACCGGCACCGTCGCGTCGAACCTGCGCTACGGCCGTGAGGAGGCCACCGACGAAGAGCTGTGGCACGCGCTCGACATCGCACAGGGTCGTGACTTCGTGGAGGAGATGCCGGACGGTCTCGATTCCCGCATCGCCCAGGGCGGCACGAACGTCTCCGGCGGTCAGCGTCAGCGGCTCGCGATCGCCCGCGCGATCGTGCACCAGCCGAAGATCCTCGTCTTCGACGACTCGTTCTCCGCTCTCGACCTGACAACAGACGCGCGGCTCCGCCAAGCGCTGTGGCGGGAACTCCCGCACGTCACGAAGATCGTGGTCGCCCAGCGCATCTCCACCATCACGGATGCCGACCGCATCGTCGTGCTCGACGGCGGCACCATGGTGGGCGTCGGCACGCATGAGGAGCTGCTCGAGACGAGCGATACCTACCGAGAGATCGTCGAATCGCAGCTGGGGGTGGACGCATGAGCGCGCAGAACGACGACCAGCGCAAGGCCAAGCGGGGCCGCGGCAAGGCAGCTTCGTCCGTCGCCGAGGTCGAGCTGACCGCCGAGGAGAAGTACGAGGCCGAGCTCGCCGAGCAGGCGCGTCAGAACTCCGGCGACTGGGACAGCGTCGCACCGGGCAAGGCCGACAACTTCGGCCCCAGCTTCGCGCGCATGATCGGGCTGCTGAAGCCCTCGGCCATCTGGTTCGTCTTCGTGTCGATCCTCGGCGCGATCGGCGTGGTCCTGACGGTCGCAGCGCCCAAGGTGCTCGCCGAGGCGACCAACCTCGTCTACAAGGGCTTCATCTCCATCCAGCTCGGTCAGCCCACCGACGGCTTCCCCGGCTTCCCCGCCGGCACGTCGCAGGACGTGGTGGTCGACGCGCTGCGGGCAGGCGGACAGGACGACTTCGCGAACCAGGTCGGCGCGCTGGGAGACTTCACGGTCGGCCAGGGCATCGACTTCGACGCGCTGCGGCTCGTCATCGCCGCCGTGCTCGGCATCTACGTGGCCGCCGCCTTCCTCACCTGGATCCAGGGTTACGTCATCAACGTGATCATGGTGCGCACCATGTGGCGACTGCGCGAATCGGTCGAGGCGAAGATCAACCGCCTGCCCCTGGCGTACTTCGACAAGGTGCAGCGCGGCGAGCTGATCTCGCGCGTCACGAACGACATCGACAACATCACGCAGACGATGCAGCAGTCGCTCTCGGGCGCACTCACCTCGGTGCTCACCGTGATCGGCGTGCTCGTGATGATGTTCTCGATCTCATGGCAGCTCGCCCTCGTGGCCCTCATCACGCTGCCTCTCATGGGCGTGATCTTCGGCATCATCGGACCGCGGTCGCAGAAGGCCTTCGGCACGCAGTGGCGCAAGGTCGGCCGGCTCAACGCCCGTGTCGAGGAGGCGTTCTCTGGCCACGCGCTGGTGAAGGTTTTCGGTCGCGAGAAGGACGCACTGGACAAGTTCCAGGACGAGAACGAAGAGCTGTTCCAGGCGAGCTTCAAGGCGCAGTTCCTCTCCGGCATCATCATGCCGGCGATGATGTTCGTCGGGAACCTCAGCTACGTGGGCATCGCGGTGCTCGGTGGTCTGATGGTCGCCAACGGTCAGCTCCGCCTCGGCGACGTGCAGGCGTTCATCCAGTACTCGCAGCAGTTCACGCAGCCGCTGTCCGAGCTGGGCGGAATGGCCGCTGTCGTGCAGTCCGGCACCGCCTCCGCCGAGCGTGTGTTCGAACTGCTGGACGCCGAGGAGCAGGAGGCCGACGACGCCGATGCTCCCGAGCTCGTGGAGGGCAAGGGCGTCATCGAGTTCGAGAACGTCGCGTTCTCGTACACGCCGGATCGTCCGCTCATCCGTGATCTGTCGTTCCGGGTGGAGCCGGGTCAGACCGTCGCGATCGTCGGTCCGACCGGTGCGGGCAAGACGACGCTGGTCAACCTGATCATGCGCTTCTACGAGCTCAGCGGTGGACGGATCATGCTCGACGGGCAGGACATCGCCGAGGTGACCCGCGACGAGCTGCGTTCGCGCACCGGCATGGTGCTCCAGGACCCGTGGCTGTTCGCCGGCAGCATCCGCGAGAACATCCGCTACGGTCGCTCGACCGCGACCGATGAAGAGGTCCTCGCCGCAGCCAGGGCCACCTACGTCGACCGCTTCGTGCACGCCCTCCCCGAGGGATACGACACGGTGCTCGACGAGGATGCAGCGAACGTGTCGGCCGGTGAGCGTCAGCTCATCACCATCGCGCGGGCGTTCGTCGCACAGCCGTCGATCCTCATCCTCGATGAGGCCACGTCGGCGGTCGACACCCGCACCGAACTGCTGCTGCAGCACGCGATGGCCGCGCTCCGAGAGGGGCGCACGTCGTTCGTGATCGCGCACCGACTGTCGACCATCCGCGATGCCGACCTCATCCTGGTGATGGAGCACGGCGACATCGTGGAGAAGGGTACGCACGACGAGCTCATCGCCGCGCAGGGCGCCTATTGGCGTCTGTACCAGTCGCAGTTCGAGCAGGCCGCGACCGACATCGACGCCGAAGACGCTCTCACGGGAACGACGCCGGTCGTCGTCACCGGCGAAGCGGGCGACACCGATGCTGCGGGCGCGGAGGCTGCAGCCGCTGTGGCCGGCGCGTCCGTCGGCGCACAGGTGCCGGCAGCCGAGACGGCCGCGGCGCAGGCCCTGCTGGAAGACGGCGCTGACGGCTCCGATCACCGCTCCTGACCTACGGCATCAACGCACGACGCCCCACCGCCGCTCACGCGGGGTGGGGCGTCGTCGTAGGCGATCGCCGGGGAGTGCGTCAGGGCTGGTCGGCTCTGATCCCGAGCAGCTCGAGCGGGTGGGTCAGACGCCACCAGGGACTCGGCCCCTCGACATCCGCGGCCAGCACCAGCGGAGTCGTCGTGGTGTTGACCGGTCCTGCCGTGGTCAGCGTGCCCACCGTGTCACCCTGTTCGCGTTCTTCGCCGAGGTCGAAGGCGGTCGCGGCGGTCGCGGTCGCGCTGTTCCAGAGCACCACATCGGCGTCGGATTCGGTGATGACGTCGACCTGCTCGCCCCACGGAGTCGTGACGCTGCCGACCACGGTGTCCTTCGCGACGGCCGGCGCCTGCGCCTCCAGTGCGGATTCCGCCTCGGCGAACAGGGAACGCGTGAGAGCGAGTCGCTCGTCGTCTCCGGCTTGATTCAGCGCCGCGGCGAACAGGTGCACCGTGGTGTCACCGATCACGAGGTCCTTCGCGGTGAGAAGGTTCCAGCCGACCAGGGTGCCGGTCTTGATGCCGACGACACCGGGATCGTCGAGCATGCCGTTCGTGTTCACGACGGTGCCCGCACCCGGGAGGTCGACGGACTTGGTGCCGACGATCTCGGCGAAGACCGGGTTCTGCATCGCACGCTCGCCGAGCGCCACCAGGGCCTCGGGCGTGGCCACGTTGCGCTCGTCGAAGCCGGAGGGGGTCACCACGGTGATTCCGGTCAGGCCACGTTCGCGCAACCACACCTCTGCAGCCCTCGCGAACTCGCGCTCGGAGCCCCAGATCTCGGTCGCGAGCCGATCGATGTAGTTGTTCGCGGAACCCATGAGCGTCCCCTGCAACAGCTGGTACTCCGTGAGGACTCCGCCGATGGGCACGTCGAGGGCGGACTGGTCACTGCGCCGGTAGTCCCAGTACTTCACGCTGTCGGCGCGGGTGAACGAGAACTCGGGTCCTTGCTCCCCGACAGCGAGCGGCATGCGGTCGAGCACCATCAGACTGCTGACGACCTTGGTGATGCTCGCGATGCTCACGGCGTCGGGCACCGAAGCCGCCGTCGTCATGCCCGCGATGCCGACGGCACCCGCACCCTCGGTCGGCCAGGTCACGGCGGCGGCAGCGGCGGGAGTCGTCGCGAACTCGACCGACTGCACCGTCGGCGGCACCTCATGGAGGGGCCAGAGCAGTGTGGTGCCGGCGTAGACGGCGACGAGACCGGCGAGCGTGGCCAGCGGGACCAGGACACCCGGGCGGGCGATGGCGGGGCGAAGACGCGCACCGCGCAGCAGACCGCTCGATCGCTCGGCCTCCGAGGTGTCGTCGAGAGTGGCCGTGGCGGTGTGCTCGGCGACGGTCGCGGCGTCCACCCAGGTGAGAGCGGTGGCCGTCGTGGTGTCGTCGGCCCACCGGGGCGCGGCTGTCTCCGACGCGGTGAGTTCGCCGGAAGGATCCGGGACCGTGCGGTCGCGAGGGATGAACGGCGGCTTCGTCAGCGCGGGGTTGGCCGGTTCCGGGGCGCTCACGGCCTCCGGTGGAACGACGGGCTCCGGGTCTACGACCGTCCCCGGAGCATCCGCTCCAGGCGACGTCTGCTCGGCCGTCAGCACCGATCCGCCTGTCGCGGTGTCGGCGGTGTCGGCGGGGGCAGGGCCGTCGTCGCCGACGACGCCCGTCGCCTCGTCGGCGGGATCTGATGCGGTCACTCGTTTACGGTACCCAATCCCGCGCGTGTTCCGCGGCGCCGGGCCCTGTCGCCACGGGGGTGTCGCCGACGGTAGGATCGTCAGCACAACCACGGGAGTCCGGCGAGCCGGGCTGAGAGGGAGCGAATCGCGCTTCGACCGTCGAACCTGATCTGGGTCATGCCAGCGCAGGGAGGAGTTCAGATGAGTACGCCCACGTCCGCATCCACGCAGCAGGCATCCGCCGCCGCACAGGATCCGCACCGCACATCGATCTGGCGCTGGCGCGTCGTCGACATCGTCGTTGCCGCCGTCCTCGGCGTCGCGATCGGCCTCGTGTTCTGGGGATGGAACACGATCGGCTACGCCTGGTTCGGTGCGGCCGATGCTCTGACGCCGGGACTGGGCGGTATCGCCGTCGGCATCTGGCTGCTGGGCGGCGTCGTCGGCGGCCTCGTCATCCGCAAGCCCGGTGCGGCGCTGGTCGTCGAGCTCGTCGCAGCGATCGTGTCGATGCTGATCGGCAACGTGTGGGGCGTCTCGACCGTGCTGTCCGGCATCGTGCAGGGACTCGGCGCGGAGATCATCTTCGCCCTGTTCTTCTACCGGCGCTTCGGAATCGCGGTCGCCGCGCTCGCCGGTGTCGGTGCAGCGGTGGCTGCCTGGGTGTTCGAGCTGTTCTACGGCAGCTCGCCCAACATCCTGAAGTCCGTCGAGTTCAACACGATCTACCTGGTCAGCGTTGTCGTCTCCGGGGCGATCCTGGCGGGTGTCGTCGGTTGGCTGCTGGTGCGCGCGTTGGCGGTCACCGGTGCACTGAACCGCTTCGCCGTCGGGCGAGAGCACGTGCGCGAGGTCTGACCGTGACCATCGCCGCCCCGGCCCGCGTGCAGGCCGCGGGCTGGGGCTGGCGGTACGCCGGTCGGAAGCTCCCCGCCGTCGAGGACGTCTCGTTCACGATCGAACCGGGTGAGCGGGTGCTGCTGCTCGGCGCCTCCGGTGCCGGGAAGTCGACGCTGCTCGCGGGCCTGGCCGGGGTCCTCGGCGGCGACGACGAAGGGGTGCGAACCGGGTCGCTGCACATCGACGGTGCCGCCCCCGAATCCCGGCACGGTCAGGTGGGCCTCGTCCTGCAGGACCCCGATGCGGGGATCGTGCTGTCGAAGGTCGGTGACGACGTGGCGTTCGGGTGCGAGAACCTCGGTGTGCCCGCATCCGAGATCCCCGGTCGCGTCGCGGAGGCGCTGGATGCCGTCGGGCTCGATGTGCCGCTGCAACGCCCCACGAAGGCCCTCTCGGGCGGACAGAAGCAGCGACTGGTGCTCGCCGGTGTGCTCGCGATGCGCCCAGGGCTGCTGCTGCTCGACGAGCCGACGGCGAACCTCGACCCCGAGGGTGTGCGCGAGGTGCGGGCGAGCGTCGAACATGCCGTCGCCTCCACCGGTGCGACGCTGATCGTCGTCGAGCACCGCACACCGATCTGGGTCGATCTGATGACGCGCGTGATAGTGCTCGCGGCCGACGGCGGACTGCTCGCCGACGGGGAACCGGCCCAGGTGTTCGCGGCATACGGCGACGTGCTGGCGGACGCCGGGGTGTGGGTGCCCGACCGGGGGATCGACCTGCCCGTGCTGGAGCAGGTGTCGGCACCGGACGCGCTCACCGCGTCCGACCTGACGATCGGACGGGAGCATGGAGCGCCGGTGCAGCGCGGGCTCGACCTGCGCGTGCCGCGGGGGAACGCGACGGTGATCACCGGGCCGAACGGCGCCGGCAAGTCGACGCTCGCCCTCACGCTCGCCGGGCTCATCCCGGAGCAGGCGGGAGAGGTGCGGTCGGCACCGGAGCTGGCGGGGCGCAAGGGCACGAGCCCGATCCGCTGGACCTCGCGCGAGCTGCTCACCCGCATCGGGATGGTGTTCCAGGAGCCGGAGCACCAGTTCCTGGCCCAGACCCTTCGCGACGAGCTCGCGGTCGGACCGCGGGCACTCGGCTGGGATCAGGCGAAGACGGATGCGGTCGTTGACGGTCTTCTCGAACGCCTCGGCCTCGCCCCGCTCGCCCTCGCCAACCCGTTCACGCTCTCCGGAGGGCAGAAGCGGCGGCTGTCGGTCGCCACCGTGCTGGCCGGGGCGCCGGAGGTCATCGTGCTCGACGAGCCGACGTTCGGACAGGATCGCCGCGGGTGGATCTCGCTCGTCGCCCTGCTGCAGGAGGAGATCGCTGGTGGCCGGTCGATCATCGCGGTCACGCACGACGACGCGGTGATCCGACACCTGGGCGGTCATCGCATCGAGTTGGGGTCGTCGTCGTGACGGCGACCGAGACCGTGCGCCCGGTCTGGCTCGACGGCGTGAACCCGGTGACGAAGCTGCTGCTCGCCCTGCTGCTGTCCGTGCCGCTGTTCGCCTCCATCGACATCACGAGCGCGCTGGCAGCGATCGTCCTGCAGCTGCTCTGCCTGCCGTTGACGGGGCTGCGTCTGTCGACGGTGCTGAAGCGCCTGCTGCCGATCGTGATCTTCGCCCCGATCGCCGGTGTGAGCATGCTGCTGTATGCGGAACCGGCAGGGCGCATCTACTGGACGTTCGGCTTCGCGACGATCAGCGACGACTCCATCACGCTCGCGATCGCGGTGAGTCTGCGAGTGATCGCGCTCGGACTCCCCACGATCCTGCTGTTCGGCGGCACCGACCCGACCGAGCTCGCCGACGCGTTGGCGCAGGTGGCCAAGCTCCCGAGCCGCTTCGTGCTCGGCATCCTCGCGGGAACGCGCATGCTGGGGCTCTTCCTCGATGACTGGCGCACCATGAGCCTGGCCCGTCGCGCGCGCGGTGTGGGCGACCGGGGTGTGCTGCGACGGTTCTTCTCGATGGCGTTCGTGCTGCTCGTGTTCGCGGTTCGGCGCGGCTCGAAGCTGGCGCTCGCGATGGAGGCCAGGGGCTTCGGCTCCGGCATTCCGCGCACCTGGTCGCGTCCCTCCCGGTTGCACCCGCGTGATGCGGTGGCGGGGATCGGCGGAATCGCGATCATGGCACTTGCGCTCGCCGCCGCCGTGCTCGTCGGGACGTTCCGTTTCGTCTGGAGCTAGCTCCGGTCGAGCTGGAAGTAGTGCTCACGGTGCAGTGCGCACCGCTCGTTGAACAGCGCCGAACACCGTGGACATGCCGTCGCCGCGAAGTACTCGGCGATCGTGAGCTCATGCCCGCACGCACCGCAGAGGATCGCCCGTCTGTCGCGCTCATGGGCCGCCCATTGCTGCGCCGCATGCTTCACGGTCTCCTCGTGGCAGCGGTGGCACGGGTAGTACTCGCCGCAGCAGGCGAAGCGGATCGCGATGATGTCGGTCGGGCCCCGATAGTGCACGCACCGGGTCATGTCGTCGACGACCGGACCGAGCACACGCGGCCGATCGTCGGGCACGATACTCACGTCTCGTTCCAGAGTCGACGGTAGTACTCGAGGCGCTCGTGATCGGGGTCGACGCCGTAGGCCTCGATCAGTGTGTCCTCCCAGCCTTCGCCGAAGTTCCACATCGTGCTCATCGAGGCCACGGCGATGTCGGCCCAGCGGTCGGCGACACCGAGAGCGGCGAGATCCACGAAGGCGGCCGGCCGGCCTTCCGCGTCGAGAAGCGTGTTCGGCATGCAGGCATCGCCGTGGCACACCACCAACCGGTCGATCGACGGTTCCTGGAGCAGATCCTCGGGCACGACCGTGCCGCGATCGGCGGCGTTGGCGATCCGCCACTGCGTGCTCCACTCCCAGGGGCACTCGGCCACCGGCAGGGCATCGTGCAGCATCCGCAGGCCGACCCCGACCGCTCGCACCGCGGTCTCCGGCTGGTCGGCCCAGCGGGGGTCGACGGCGCTGCGGGCATCGATCGCGACCGTGACGAGCCACTCGTGTGTGTCGTCCTGGCCCTGCTCGATCACCTCCGGTACGGGGATCCACGTTCGTGCCCACCTCATGCGCTCGGCTTCGTCGCGCATGTTCGCCTCGTCGTCGAGTGGGCCCCACTTGATGTACCGCCCGTCGTCGGTGCGGAAGGTCAGCCCGCCGATCCCGTTGAGCCAGACCGGCTCGAGCGCGGCACCGCGCGCGAGCTCGCGAACCTTCATCGGCACGTCGAGGGAAGCGGAGGGAATGCTCATCCGTCCATCCTGCCCGACGGGCACCGCACCGGCTCAGCGGCGGTCGTCACGGAGGCCCTCCAGATAGGCGTTGTAGGCGTCGAGCTCAGTGGTGCCGTGCGCATCGGCATAGCGATCGGCCGCGGCGGCGCGTGCCGTGTCGTCGCGGAACCACCGGTGCATCACGTAGACGAGCATCAGCAGGGTCGGGGCTTCGCCGTACGACCATGCCAGCCCGCCGGCCAGCTGCTGGTCTTCGAGCGGATTCATCCCGAGCGCCAGAGTCGGTGCGACGAAGTGGTCGACGAGCATGGTGGTCGCCATCATCAGGAAGACGCCGAAGAACGCGTGCAGGGCCGCTTCGGCGAAGACGTCCAGGGCGCGACCGCCGTGCCCGAGCCGCACCGGGAGGGGATCGGAGCTCAGTACCGGGATGGTGAAGAGGATCCCGATAACGAGGAACCCGACCTCCAGAGCGAGGTGGCCTCCGGGTGCTGCGAGCACACGGTCGGCGAGACCGGCCAGGTACAGCCCGTAGAACGCGATCAGGTACATCGGCAGCGCGATCCACGGGCTCAGGATCCACCGGGCGATCCCGCTGCGGAGCCCTCCGTGCGCGATACGCAGCACGACGGCGCCCAGCCCGCGGTGCGGTGTCACCCGCAGGAGGAGCGTGCCCGGTGAGCCGAGGACCAGCAGCGGAGGGATCGCGATCATGAGCGTGAGCTGCTGGAACATGAACACCGACATCAGGGCATAGCCGTACACCTCGACCCCGAGGCCCGTGGTGGCGGCGAGCGCGATGCACCCCAGGAGGAATACGACGGTTCGCCAGACGGGCCACCGACGGTGCTGCCGCCACAACCGGAGCGCCCCGGCCAGATAGGCGACCGCCAGCACTACCGCGACCAGGGGTAGGAGGGGGAACGGCCCAGCGGCAGGACTGAAGACGACCGGTGTGAGGAAGTCTGCGAAGGTCGGCGGGGCATCGGGCATCCAGTCGTTCATCCGGCCGCGTCCTCCCGCGAGCCGTCCGTCCGGTCGATGGTCTGCGTCGTCCGCGCTGCCGCACGCTGGTCGAGCAAGAGCCCGACGACGAGGCCGACACCCCCGATCGCGAGCGCGACATCGGCGAGGTTCCCGATGAACCACCCGTAGGCGAGGAAGTCGGTGACGTGACCGCGACCGAATCCGGGGGGTGCGAGCAGACGGTCGAGCACATTCCCGATGGCACCTCCGAGTATGAAGCCCAACCCCCACGCCCGTCCCCTCGTGCGCGCGCGAGTCGCGGCGACGAACAGCGCGGCCACCGCAGCCACGCCCACCACGGTCAGCACCCACGTCGCCCCTGACCCGAGCGACAGGATCGCGCCGGGGTTGAAGGCGAGCTGCAGGCCCAGCGCATCACCCAGCAGGGGTATCCGCTCCGTCCGGCTGAGTCCTGCGATCGCGGCGGCCTTGCTCGCCTGGTCGATGAGCACGACGATGCCGGCGACGACGAAGGCGATCCCGTACCGGGGACTGTTCTCACGCGACATCGGAACCCTCTTCCCTCGCAGCGGCGTCCGCGCGGTCGCGCCGACGCCGCGCGCGCCCCGAGACGAGAATGCCGAGCGCTCCCGCAGCGAGGAGGAAACCGATCCCGAAGAGGAAGGCGACGCCGAGGAAGCCGAGATCGGTGCGCTCCACCGGCTGTTCGCCGTTCTGCTGTTCATGCGTGGTGCCGGTGGTGGGAGTGGGAGTGGGAGTGGAGGTCGGGGTGGGAGTCGGAGCGGTGGTCGCTGTGCGGCTTTGGACGTCGACGACACTGCGCTGCTCCCCGGCCGCTGCCGACTCCGCACCGATGAACACGATCAGGGCGCTGAGAGCGGCTGCAGCGATCGCCGTGCGGACCGGCCGAGAGGCCGTGCCGACCGGCCGGCTCACCGTCCTCGCCCGTCCGGAGCGAGCGGTTCGCCGTCGTTCGATGTGCGTTTCATGGGGTCTCCTTCGAAGGGGTGAGCGCGGGCGTGGCCTCGGATGTCGTCACGAGGGGGTCGCGGGATTCGGTGCGGGAGCGGGAGCGGGAGCGGGCGCGATCCGGATGCCGGGGCGTGGCCCCTCGTGGCAGGAAGCCGTGGAGCCGCGCGACACCGGCGGAAGGCGCCGTCCTGGTGACGGCGCTTCGACGATCAGGTACGGGAGAGACCCAGCTGGATCAGGGAGACCGCGGTCCCGCAGGGGTGCAGGGGAGAAGCCGGATCTGAGCGCAGCGCGCGCGGTGTCTCCCGGAGGGTCGAGAACTGTCCGGGGCGCCCGAGGACGCGAGAAAGCAGGAGCATCGCGGCGAGGCCGCACAGCACCCCGAGAATGCAGAGTGCGGCACCGACGAGGGTGCTCGTGACGGCGACCGGGAATGCGGCCTGGACCTGGGCCTCGTCCGTTTCGGCGTCGGCGCCGATCGCGGCGGTGTCGTCGAACGCGGCGGTGTCGTCGATAGCGGCGGTGTCGTCGATCGCGGCGGTGTCGTCGATAGCAGCGGTGTCGTCGAACGCATCGATGGCCGCGGCGGCGAGCGAGGGGGCCGCGCCGTTCTCCCCGGCATCGCCGTGTGCGGTCACCGCGAAGGCGAAGAGGAGCAGGAGCGCCAGGCTCACGGTGGTAATGAGGCGCATTATCACCGGCTGGTTGACAGTCGCCGTGGATCGGTGGATCCCGGGCGGGCGGCGCATTCTCCGGATCCTACTCCCACGACCTATCGCGTTCCTTCGAGCGGGAGACGGGAACTAGGCTCGGTCGCGACGCAGTTGCTCAGAGTCGTGGTGATACCAGGAACCACGTAGGCTGATACTGCGTTCCATCACGGCATGTCGCACGACGGCGTTCGAAGGAGAACATCAGATGCAGATCAGTGGACAGGGTGCACTCATCACCGGCGGAGCCTCCGGGCTGGGGCTCGCCACGGCGCGACGACTGGTCGCAGCGGGCGCGCACGTCACGATCATCGACCTCGCCTCATCGAAGGGCGCTGAGGTCGCGGACGAGCTCGGCGGTCTCTTCGTCGCGGCAGACGTCACGAACGCCGAGGAGGTGCAGGCGGCCGTCGCGGCCGCGCAGTCGGCGGCACCGCTGCGCGTCGTCGTGAACTGCGCCGGGATCGCCCCACCCGCCAAGGTGCTCGACCGTGAGGGCAACCCGGCCGTGCTCGCCGACTTCGAGCGCGTGATCCGGATCAACCTCGTCGGCACGTTCAACGTCATCTCCCAGGCCTCCGCCGTCATCGCGAAGAACGAGCTGCACGACGAGGAACGCGGTGTCATCGTGAACACCGCGAGCGTCGCCGCGTTCGACGGGCAGATCGGCCAGCCCGCGTACTCCGCGTCCAAGGGCGGCGTGCACGCGATGACCCTTCCGGTGGCGCGCGAGCTCGCCCGCTACGGCATCCGGGTCTGCACGATCGCCCCCGGCATCATGGAGACGCCGATGCTGATGGGCCTCCCGCAGGCGGCCCAGGACTCCCTGGGTCAGCAGGTGCCCTTCCCGTCCCGTCTCGGCCGCCCCGACGAGTACGCCGCCCTCGTGCAGCAGATCGTCGAGAACGGCTACCTCAACGGCGAGACCATCCGCCTCGACGGCGCCATCCGCATGGCGCCGCGCTGACCCCGCGGCTGTCCCTCCCCTTCGCGATCGAGAACCCAGGAGAACACATGTCCCTTGCAGGCAAGACCATCCTGATGTCGGGCGGCAGCCGCGGCATCGGCCTCGCGATCGCGCTGCGAGCCGCCGCCGACGGTGCGAACATCGCCATGCTCGCGAAGACCGACACCCCGCATCCGAAGCTCGAGGGCACGATCCACACCGCCGCCAAGCAGATCCGTGCGGCGGGCGGCCAGGCTCTCCCGATCGTCGGCGATGTGCGCGACGACGACGACATCACCGAAGCGGTCCTGAAGACGCAGGGTGAGTTCGGCGGCATCGACATCGTGATCAACAACGCCAGCGTCATCGATCTCTCCCGCTCGCTCGACCTGAGCGCCAAGAAGTACGACCTGATGCAGGACGTCAACGTGCGCGGGACGTTCATGCTCTCCCGCGCGGCGGTGCCGATCCTGAAGGATGCCGAGAACCCGCACATCCTCTCGCTGTCGCCGCCCCTCAATCCGTCACCGAAGTGGCTGGGCGCGCACACCGGCTACACCCTCGCGAAGTTCGGCATGACCATGGCGACGCTCGGCCTCGCCGCCGAGTTCGCCCGCGACGGGATCGCCGCCAACACGCTCTGGCCGCGCACCACGATCGCCACTGCCGCGGTGCAGAACCTGCTCGGCGGCGACAAGGTCATGGCCGCGAGCCGCACGCCCGACATCTACGCGGACGCCGCCTATGCCGTGCTGCTCAAGCCCGCCGCGTCGTACACGGGGCAGACCCTCATCGTGGAGGACGTGCTCGAAGCCGACGGCGTGACCGACTTCTCCCGCTATGCGGCGATCCCCGGCACCCCCGACACCGCCCTGTTCCCGGACATCTTCCTCGACTGAGCTCCCTGCTGCCCCAGCTGCCCGAAGTCGGAGGCCGAAGTCGGAGGCCGAAACAGAGACCATCCGACGTCAGGGCCGCGTGTCGGGCGACGCCACGCCGCACTGAACCTGGTTCGTCTCCGTTTTGGTTCGTCTCCGTTTTGGCGGGAGGGGGTGAGGGCGCGTGGTGTGGTGTGGGTGGGGTCAGAACAGCAGGTAGACCGCGCCGAGGATGGTGAGGGCGATCACGATGCGGTCGAACACGCGCTGATTCATGCGGCGGGCGACTCGCAGTCCGAGGAGCGCGCCGACGACGACGAGCGGGGCGAGCACGGCATCCATCAGCAGCACGGGCGTCTCGAACAGCCCGAGGCCCGCGAGGAAGGGGACCTTGATCACGTTGATGATGGCAAAGAACCAGGCGGACGTGCCGAGGAACACCTGCGCGGGGGTGCGGGTGGCCAGGAAGTACATCGACATGACCGGGCCTCCGGCGTTGGCGACCATGGTGGTGAAGCCGCCGAGGGTTCCGTAGGCGCCCGCGAGGATGATGCCGCTGGACGGGGGAGCCGCAGCGTCCGCTCTGCTCTGCCGCCACCGACGCCACAGGGTCACGGCGATCATCAGCAGCAGGATCACGCCGATCGCCCGACGGACCACCCCGTCGCCGGCGAGGGCGAGGAACGCGAAGCCGACCAGCAGCCCGGCGATCACCGCGGGAGCGAGCCGCAGCAGCGTCGGCCAGTGCGCGTGGCGACGGTAGGCGGTGAGGGCGAACAGGTCGCCGACCATCAGGAGCAGGAGGGTCGCCGCCGTCGAGGTGCGTGCCGGCAGCACGGCGGCGAACAGGGCGATGGCCAGGATGCTCCCGCCGGGCAGTGCCGTCTTCGAGATGCCGATCGTCACCGCGGCCACCGCGAGCGCGGCCCAGGCCCACGGGTCGAGGGCGATCACCGTTCGAGCTCGGCGACGATCGCGTCGTAGCCCCGTGCTGTGGCGAGATCGACCGGGAGCACGCCGTCCCCGTCGGGGATGCTCGTGTCTGCTCCGCCGTCGATGAGCGCGCGCACCACGTCGACGTAGGTGGAGGAACCGTCGCCGAGAACGATCGCCTCGTGCAGCGCCGTCCAGTTCAGGTCGTTGATGTGGTTCGGGTCGACACCGGCCTCCAGCAGGATGGCGATGGTCGAGAGGAGTCCGCGTTCGGCGGCGGGGATCAGTGCCGTGCCGCCGAAGCGGTTCGTGCTTGCGAGGTCGGCGCCGTTGTCGAGCGTCAGCAGGAGGATCTCGTCGTGTCCCCGCGCACCGGCGTACAGGTAGGCGGAGTCCTGGATGTCGTCCTTGGCGTTGACGTCCGCACCCGCGTCGATGAGAACGCGCGCCGCGTCGACGTGATCGGCCTTCGTCGCGGCGATCAGTGCGGTCATGCCCCCAGGCCCCCGTGCCTCGAGGTCCGCCCCGTCGTCGATCGCCTTCCGGACGGCGGAGGCGTCTCCGGACGCTGCGGCGGCGAGCAGATCGCGAGTGGCGTCGGTCATGGCGGGCTCCTGGGTCGATGAGCGCGGATCAGGTGCCGACGGAGGCATGGCCGACGTGCAGCCGGTCGCGGTCAAGAGCGCGACCGCGACGGCGCCGATCGACAGCATCCGTCGCGCACCCATGCATCCGGTATACCAAACGATGGGGAGTGTGCGGTGCTCGATCGCGTGGTGTCACTCGCGCGTGGCGGTGAGGGCCGCGGCGAATCGTGCGGCGCGCTGCTCGATGTCGGTCCAGTCGGCGTTCTTGATCGACGCGCCGTTCGCGAGGTCTCCGCCCGCACCGACCGCGACCGCTCCGGCGGCGAACCAGGCGGCGAGGTTGTCGGGGTTCACGCCACCGGTGGGCATCAGCGTGGCGTCGGGGAACGGTCCGCGGAGGGCGCCGAGGTACGACGGGCCACCGAGCGATGCGGGGAAGATCTTCACGACGTCGACGCCGAGCTCGAGTGCGCCCATGACCTCGGTCGGGGTCATGGCGCCGGTCATCACGACCCGGCCCGTGTCGAGCATGCTGCGCGTGAGGTGCGGCAGGGTGCCGGGGCTCACGAGGAACTCGGCTCCCGCGTCTGCAGCCTGCTCGGCCTGCGCGGCCGTGGTGACGGTGCCGGCCCCGACGTAGGCGGCGTCGCCGTGGCGGGTGATGAGCTCGCGGATGACGGCGGGCGCGTCGGGAGTGGAGAAGGTCACCTCGATGCCCGTGACCCCGCCGCGGATGATCGCCTCCGAGGCCTCGAGGGCCAGTTCAGGGGAGGGGGCGCGGAGGACGGCGAGGATGCCGGTCGTGCGGGCGCGGTCGAGACGGTCGGGCATGGGGCTCCTTCATCGGGCGGGCTCGTCCATTCTCCTGGGCGCAGCCTGTAATGACAACTCGATCAGGACGTGTGGGTGTGCGGCCAGGCGTCGATCACGTTCTTGGACTCCTTGAGTCCGAGCCCCGTGTGCTCGCGGAGGGTCTTGATCGCCGCGATGGCCGAGCCGCCCGCGACCTGCGCGTCGATCGTGGAGGCCACCGACGGCGGCAGCGAGGCGCGGACCGACGACGGGGTCGCGGTGATCGACGAATGCGGCGCGGTCGTGTGAGAGACGGCTGCGGGGTGCGGAGCCGTCGTGCTGACCGACCAGTGCTCGATACGGTCCTTCGCGTCTTTGAGCGAGACGCCGGAGTGATCGCGGTAGAGCTTGATGGCGTGGATCTTCTGACCCGCCACCACGAGGCGGTCGACCTCGGCGACGACCTCCGGGGTCAGCCCTGGAGCCGCAGCGGCGGAGGCGGAAGGGGCGGTGGAGAACCCCGGGGGATCCGGGAGTTTCGGGCGCATCCCTCGGACGGCCACGGCGAGGACGGCGACGACCACGATCAGGCCGACGACGATCGCGATGATCCACAGCACGGCATCCATGGCCTCAGTCTAGGGAGGCAGCCGCTCGCGCCCGGGGTCTTCCCATCCGCCACCGCGTACCCTGGAAGGTATGACCGAGACTCCCCGCACGCGCGAGACGCGCCCCGCAGCACCCGCGTCGTCGCGTTCGGGGGCCGTCCGCGAGACCAAGAAGCCGCAGGTGCGCCCTGCGACCGAGGGCTGGACGCAGCAGAAGGATGCCGAAGGGCGCCCGCTCCTGCAGTTCGCGAGCCCCAAGCGCGGGAAGCCCCCCGTGCACCTCGCCGACCTCACCCCGGCCGAGCGCATCGACAAGGTGAAGGAGCTCGGCCTGCCCGGCTTCCGTGCGAAGCAGCTCGCGACGCATTACTTCCGGCACTACACGTCGGACCCCGAGCAGATGACCGACCTCCCCGCGGACACCAGGGAGCAGCTCGTCGCCGGGATGCTGCCGCCGCTGCTCACCGAGGTGCGACGCCTCGAGACCGACCGCGGTGACACGATCAAGTTCCTGTGGCGCCTGCACGACGGGGCCCTGGTCGAATCGGTGCTCATGCGCTACCCCGGCCGCATCACGCTGTGCGTGTCGAGCCAGGCAGGCTGCGGCATGAACTGCCCCTTCTGCGCGACCGGACAGGCGGGACTGACCCGCAACATGTCGACCGCCGAGATCATCGAGCAGATCGTGCGGGCCAACCGGCTGATCGCCGAGGGTGGCCTGGGCGGCAAGAAGGCCGACGACCACAGCATGGAGCGTGTCTCGAACATCGTCTTCATGGGCATGGGTGAGCCGCTCGCCAACTACAAGCGCGTGATGGACGCCGTGCGCACGATGGTCGCCCCGCAGCCCGACGGCCTCGGCATGAGCGCTCGCGGCATCACGGTCTCGACCGTCGGCCTGGTACCGGCGATCAAGAAGCTCGCCGATGAGGGCATCCCGGTCACTTTCGCCCTCTCGCTGCACGCCCCGGACGACCATCTGCGCGACGAGCTCATCCCGGTGAACTCGCGGTGGAAGGTCGACGAGGCCCTCGACGCGGCCTACGACTACTACGCCAAGACGGGTCGTCGCGTCTCGATCGAGTACGCGCTGATCAAGGACATGAACGACCACGCCTGGCGCGCCGACCTGCTGGCGGACAAGCTCAACCAGCGCGGACGCGGGTGGGTGCACGTGAACCCGATCCCGCTCAACCCGACCCCCGGCTCCATCTGGACGTCGTCGGACAAGGACGTGACGGACGAGTTCGTGCGCAGGCTCAACGACGCCGGCATCCCGACGACCCTCCGCGACACCCGCGGCAAGGAGATCGACGGGGCGTGCGGTCAGCTCGTCGCCACGACCGAGGACGAGGCGGCTTCCGCCGCACTGGCCTGAGGCGTCGAGTCGGCCTGAGGCGCCGAGTCGGCCTGAGGCGCCGAGTCGGCCTGAGGCGTCGAGTCGGCCTGAGGGATGCCGTCGCGGCGTCCGTCAGCGGCGCCGAGTCGTTCGGCGCGGTCGAGCCACCGGGTGATGGTCGCGGGCGTCGCATCCTTGACGCCGAGCATGCGATGGGTGCGCACCGAGCGGATCCCGCAGAAGCGCATCGTTCCGCGGGCGACGTGGGTCTGCGCGGGCAGTCCCGTGAACGGTGCGAAGAACCAGGGCGTGTCCGCGAGCAGCAGCAGCCGGCCGTGCCGCGCCGGCAGCAGCCCGTCGGGGAGCCCAAGCTTGTTGTAGCGGTACTCCTGCTGCGGTAGCAGGGCCCTGTCGAAGAAGCCCTTGAGCAACGCCGGGACGGAGCCCCACCACAGCGGCGTCGCGATGACCACGGTGTCGGCCTCCTGCAACGCACGCTTCGCGTCGACGAGGTCGGGCTCCAGCGTCATGCGCTCGCGGTAGCCGAAGCGCAGGCTCGGGTCGAAGTCGAGGTCGCGCAGGGCGAGTGCGCGTGCGTCACCGTGCCCCGCCGCATAGCGCTGCGCGAGCGACGCGGTCAGGGAGCGGGCGTCGGGGTGGCCGTCGATCACGAGAGCGGGCATGGCTGATTCCTATCTGGACAGTGTCAAGCTGGTGGACACTGTCAAGATAGGAGAGGATGTTGCTCATGTCAAGTTCGAAGGACGGCTATCACCACGGCGATCTCGCCCGTGCGCTCGAGGACGCGGCGATGCAGCTGCTGGAACGCATGCCCGCAGCCGAGATCAGCCTGCGCGAGGTCGCACGCGCCGCGAACGTGAGCCACAACGCCCCGTACCACCACTTCTCCGACCGGCTCGGACTGCTCAAGGCGATCGCCGAACGCAGCATGGCCGACCTCCTCGAACAGGTGCGTACGGCGACCGAGTCCGCGTCGACGCCCGAGGCCGCGCTCACCGCCGGCGGCGGCGCATACATCCGCTTCGCCGTCGAGCATCCGCATGCGTTCGACGCGGTGTACGACCCCACGGTCTGCATCCCCGGCTCGCCCACGGCCACGATGGCCCCGCTGATCGACGGACTCGAAGCCGTGCTCGCCCAGGCAGCCGTCGGCGCCGGCCTCGATCGTCCGACCGATGCGGTGGCGCTGTGGGGGCTGATCCACGGGCTGGGCACCCTCGCCGCCGCCGGCCACTTCACCCTCGACGCGGCGCTCGCGACCTACGCTGCCGCGCTCGACCGGCTGCTCTGACGCCGCTCCGGTCGCGATATGACACCCGAATGGCCGCAGATGGCTGGAATATCGCGACGGGAGCAGCCAACCTGAGAGGCCGCAAAGGACTCTTCCACGTTTTCCACAGGCGATCTTTCGTAGATTGTTCGAATGCCCTATTCCGCCCATCGACCGGGTCGTTACGACTCGCAGGGTCGGATCATCCTCGACAGCGAACCCGACGCCGTCACGGATGACCTCGACTTCCTGCGCGAGTTCGAGCCCACCGGACCCGAAGACGCCGCCCGAGACGCGTCCTCGTCCGAGGCGACCCCGATCGCCGACGCCGTCACCGCAGAAGAGACCGCAGAGCCGGCCCCGGACGCATCCGCCCCGGTGAAGCCCGCACGTGCGCCCCGTGTCCGCCGGCCCCGCAAGAAGCGAGAACCCCGCGCTCCCGGCTCGCGCGCTCGCACCCTCGCGATCCTCGGCGGTGCGGAGGGCGAGATCCTCGACCGTGTCCCCGGTGAGACGCCCCGCTTCGTGCAGATGTTCTTCGTGCTCGCAGGCACCGCTCTGGTGTCCGCGATCTCGATGCTGTTCGCCCTGACCACCGGCGTGCAGGCGGCGGTCTGGCTGGCCGTGCCGCTGGCGCTGGTCTGGGCGCTCATCATCTTCAACCTCGACCGCTTCCTCACCTCGACCATGAGCTCGACGAGGAATGTCTGGCGCCTCATCGGGCTCGCCATCCCGCGTGTGATCATGGCTGCGATCATCGGCTTCGTCGTGGCAGAGCCGCTCGTGCTGCAGATCTTCCACAACGACATCGCCCGCGAGGTCGCCTCCACCAACATCACCCAGTCGCAGTCCGACCAGGAGGCTCTCGAGTCCGGTCCGGAGAAGATCGCGCTCGACGCGGCCTCCGCCAAGGTCGCCGAGCTCGAGAACCAGGCGGCCACGGGCATCGTCGCAGGAACCGACTCCTCGTCGGCCACCGAGTCGGCGGCTCAGGCCACGGTCGATGACGTCACCGCGAAGATGACCGCCCAGCAGGCCGTGATCGATCAGGCTCGGGTGCTGTATCAGTGCGAGCTGACCGGTGAAGGCGCCGGCACTGTTCCCGGCTGCACCGGCGTCAACGGCCAGGGTGCCAGCTCCGATGCCGCCAAGGCCCAGCTCGCCGAAGCACAGCAGACCTACGACGCGCTCGCCGCACAGCTGCGCACCGCGAACGAGGAGCTCGCCGCTGCCGGCACCGCGGCCAAGGAGAACACCACCTCGTCCGAGGCGCAGAACCGTGAGCAGGCGAAGTCGCAGCTGCCGACGGCTCGTGACTCCTACGACCAGGCGCTCGCCGCGTACAACGCGCGCGCCGATGCCGTGGCGCAGGGCAACGCGGGAGCGGTCGGCCTGCTCAGCCAGATCAGCGGACTGAACCGACTCAGCGAGAAGGAGCCCACGATCCTGTGGGCGCACATCCTGATCGCGGCCCTGTTCTTCATGATCGAGCTGCTGCCGGTGCTGGTCAAGGTGCTCACGAGCTATGGCGACCCGAGTCTCTACGAGAAGGCCGCCGCGATCCGCAAGCAGGTCGCCCTCGACAAGGTGACGGCTGAGGGGTTCCGCGACCGTGCGCAGATCGTGACGGATCAATCCCAGGAGATACAGGCGGAGTCCGGTTCCGGCGAGCCGCAGACGCGCGCGGAACGTCGGGAGGCGGCCGAGGCGCAGGAGCGGGAACGGGCGGAGAAGCGCGCGCAGGCGCAGACGCTCGAGGAGCAGGAGCAGCTGGTTCGTCCGACGATCGGCTGAGCTGAGCCACGCGGCAGGGAGCCGGTCGGCTGGTGCTCAGAGGAGCTGAGGAATCCGCTCCGACATCGGTGGTGCCTGCTCTGGTTCGATGTCGCGGATCCGGGTGGTTCGGAGCGCCGGGTCGTCGCGGACGGCGACGGCGATGGAGCGGATCAGCGCCACGGTGGACGGTGTGCGTGCCCAGTGCGCTCCTGTGATCAGCGCCTCGATCGCCGGAAGCGCCGCGTTCGCCGTGTCGGTCTCGCCGGACGACCACATCCGCATCCCGTTCACCGCGCCCGACGATGTGCTCACCGAAGGTATCCGCCGGCTCGGTGGGGCGTGGCGCGAGTATCGGGAGACTCTCGGGATGCGTTCCTAGGATGACCCGCATGACACGGATGCAGCGCCGGACTCTGTGGATCTCGATCGTCGGCGTGCTCGCCGTTCTCGCCTACGCCGCGTTCGCCGCCGTGCAGATCCTCGTGCTCAACCCGCTCGCCGCAGCCCCCGGTCGAACGCTCGACGAGATTCGTTTCGCGATGTCGGAAGCCGGGGAGAGCCTGATGCCGGGTCAGGTTCTTCTCGTCCTCGGCATCGGCGTCGCACTCGCCGTGGTGCTCGCGGTCGTCGCGGTCCGCACGGGCGCGCACCCGCTCGTCCCGGTGATGGGATTCCTGGCCCTGCTGATGCTCGGTGCGATCGGCTACTTCGCGGCCTCGTTCGGTGCCGGCATGGGGCTCGCCGACGCCTTCGGCATCAGCGGCGGCGACTACTCGCCCTGGGCTGTGCCGCTCTATGTCGTGAGTGTGCTCTCGGGGGTCGTGCTCGTCGCTGTGGGGGCCGTGGTCTCCGCGCGCCGAAGCGGTGCCGCAGCGCCCGACTGAGGCCGTCCGCCTCCATCCGGCCCCGCCGGCGCGGGCAGCCAGTAGCGTTGGTCCATGGTCAACTATCGCTATCTCGGCAACAGTGGTCTCAAGGTCTCGGAGATCACCTACGGCAACTGGGTCACGCACGCATCGCAGGTCGAGGACGACGCCGCGGTCAAGACCGTGCACGCCGCCCTGGACGCCGGCATCACCACCTTCGACACCGCGGACACCTACGCGAACACGGCGGCCGAGGTCGTGCTCGGCAAGGCCCTGGAGGGTCAGCGTCGCGAAGGGCTGGAGATCTTCACCAAGGTCTACTTCCCGACCGGGCCCAAGGGTCCGAACGACACCGGCCTGAGCCGCAAGCACATCTTCGAGTCGATCAACGGTTCGCTGACGCGTCTCGGCACCGACTACGTCGACCTCTACCAGGCGCACCGCTTCGACTACGAGACCCCGCTCGAGGAGACGTTCCAGGCCTTCGCCGACGTCGTCCGTCAGGGCAAGGCGCTCTACATCGGCGTCTCGGAGTGGACCGCGGAGCAGCTGCGTGAAGGGCACGCGCTGGCGAAGCAGCTCGGCATCCAGCTCATCTCCAACCAGCCGCAGTACTCGATGCTGTGGCGGGTCATCGAGGGCAAGGTCGTCCCCGCGTCTGAGGAGCTCGGCATCTCGCAGATCGTCTGGTCGCCGATGGCGCAGGGTGTGCTGAGCGGAAAGTACCTGCCGGGTCAGCCGGTTCCGGAGGGCTCTCGGGCGACCGACCCGCACAGCGGCGCCGACTTCATCAAGAGCTTCCTGCAGGACGACATCCTCACCGCAGTGCAGCGCCTCAAGCCGATCGCGGAGCAGGCGGGGCTGTCGATGCCGCAGCTCGCGATCGCGTGGGTGCTGCAGAACCCGAACGTGGCGGCGGCCCTCGTCGGCGCCTCCCGTCCGGAGCAGCTCGCCGAGACCGTCAAGGCCTCCGGTGTGAAGCTCGACGCCGACACGATGACCGCGATCGACGAGGCTCTCGGCGACACGGTCAACCGCGACGCCGAGAACACCTACTCGGTCTCACCGAAGTCCCGGCTCGTCTGACTTCCTGATCCAGACGCCGAGACCCATCGGAAACGCCGAGACCCACTCCCGCTGACGTGTGCGGGGGTGGGTCTCGGCGTTGGGGGTGGGTCTCGGCGCTGGGTTACTCCTTCACCGCGCCGGCGGTCAGGCCCTGGACGATCCAGCGGCTGGCGAGGGCGAACATCACCATCGTCGGGAGGATCGTCAGCACAGCCGCGGCGCTCATGGAGCCCCAGTCGATGTTGAACGTGGAGATGAAGCCGTTCAGCGCCGATGGCACGGTGCGGTTCGCGTCGGTGTTCATCAGCACGACCGACAGGAACAACTCGTTCCAGCAGTTCACGAAGTTGAAGATGAACGCCGCGATGATGCCGGGGGTCATCACCGGCACGAGCACCCGGAACAGGGCGCCAAGGCGCGAGCAGCCGTCGATCATCGCCGCTTCTTCGAGCGCGTCGGGGACGTTCTCGAAGAAGCCCCGCAGCATGACCGTGGAGAACGGGATGCAGATCGCGATGTAGACGAGGATGAGCCCCGGCTTGGTGTCGACGAGGCCGAGGTCGGTCATCATCGAGTACAGCGGTCCGAGGGCGATGAACGCCGGGATCATCTGCGTCAACAGGAACGCGATGAGCACCGCCCCCTTGCCGCGGAACTCGAACCGCGCCAGCACGTAGGCGCTGAGCAGCGCGATGAGCGTCGCCACCGCCCCGGCTGAAACCGCCACGATGGCCGAGTTCGCCAGGAACGTCCCGAACGAGCTCTTCTCGAACAGGCTCGTGAAGTTGTCCAGCGAGGGTTCGCTCGGCCAGTACTCGATCGGGAAGCGGTTGATGGTCCCCGGCGACTTGAACGCGGTGAGCGTGATCCAGTACAGCGGGAACAGGGTGATCAGCAGCCACAGCCCCAGGCCGACGACACGCACCACGCCGCCCGCCGTGACACGGGGCTTCGGGCGCGGTGCGGCCTTCGGGTCGGGGACCGTGATGCGACGGGTCTCCGTGACCGAGGATCCGGTCCGGACGGATGAGGTGATGGTCATCGCTGCACTCTCCGCATCGCCATCAGGTAGAACGCGCAGAAGACCATGAGGAATGCCACGACGATGAGCCCGATGGCGCTCGCGATGCCGTAGTTGCCCTGCTGCGTGTAGTTGATCATCCAGGTCGTGATGATGTGGGTCTGGTTGGCCGGGCCGCCGTTCGTCATCGCGTAGATGATGTCGGGGAAGTTGAAGATCCAGATCACGCGCAGCAGGATCGTCAGCAGCAGCGTCATCGAGATGTACGGGATGATGATGGAGAACAGCTGCCGCACCTTGCCGGCGCCGTCCAGGCTCGCCGCCTCCAGCATCTCGTCCGGCACCGACTGCAGAGCTGCGAGGATCATGATCGCGAAGAAGGTCACGCCGTACCAGATGTTCGCGACGATCACGGCGAACATCGCGAGCTTCGGGTCGGCCAGCCACGGCAGCGGGGCGTCGATCAGGCCCGCTTTCATGAGCAGGTCGTTGACGACGCCGAACTCGGCGTTGAACATCCAGCGGAACAGCATGCCGATCAGGAAGCCGGACACCGCCCACGGGAAGAACACCAGCGCCTGGTAGAGCCCGCGGAAGCGGAAACGCTTGCGCAGCGCGAGCGCGATGAGGAAGCCGATCACGAGCTGCGGCACGAGCGAGCCGACCACCCAGAGCACCGAGTTCCAGGCGACGGTCGGGAAGGCGGGATCCCGGAACACGGCGAGGAAGTTGTCGAAACCCACGAACGGCGTCGACGTCAGGTCCCACAGGTTCCAGTCGTGGAAGGCCATGCGGGCGCCCTGCAGCATCGGCCAGTAGGTGAACCAGCAGACGAAGACGATCGCCGGCGCGAGGAACGCCAGCAGCGTGAGCGCCGTGCGGCCCCGGAAGGGGCGGCGACGCGATGCCGGGGAGGCCCCGCCGGCCGGCTGCTGCGAAGCAGTGGCGACGGAGCCTCCCTCATGAGCGGTGCGGGCCACGGATCAACCCTTCTCCGCGGCGTACTTCTCGGTCCAGAACGCATCCCACGAGGCGAGGAGATCCTTCGTGGACATGTTGCCGAGCAGCACGTTCTGCACGTCCTGGTCGGACTTCTGGATCCACTCGGTCCACCAGCTGACCCCGCGCGGCTGGCGCACATTGACGTAGGTCTCCGGGTCCTCGGTCATGGTGACGTAGCTGGTCCACGGGCCGGACGAGTAGAAGTCGTCATCTGCGGCGGAGGCGATGATGGGCACCAGGCTGTTGGCCTGCGCGAACTCGGTCGCGGGCTCGGCGGACGACAGGAACTCGACCAGCTTGACCGCCGCCTCCTTGTTCTCGCTGTTCTCCGCGACGCCCCAGCCGGCGACGGCGAGAGGCTGCGCGGCCTTGCCGGACGGGCCGACGAGCAGCGGGGCGGTGTCCCACTGGTCCTCGGTCAGCGATGAGTCCTGCACCGTCGCGATGACCTCCGGGTCCTGCAGGAGGAAGGCCGTTGTGCCGTTCGTGAACCCGGCGACCATCTCGGGGTAGCCCCACGACACAGCGGACGGCGGCGACGCCTCCTTGAAGAGGTCGAAGTAGTCGTCGACGGCATCCTGTGCCTCGGGAGCCGCGAAGATCGTCGAGCCGTCCTCCATGAGGAACGCGTCCTCCGTGTCGAGGCCGTCGATAGTGTAGGCCTCGATCGCCGCGACGACGTTGCTGTTCGCGTTCTGGCCGCCGCGGAAGGCGTACCCGTAGATGTTGTTCGACGGGTCCTGGATCGCCGACGCCTGCTCCAGCAGGTCCTTCCAGCTGTGCGGCGGGCCGTCGAAGCCGGCATCCTTCACGAGGTCGGTGCGGTAGAACAGCGACAGCCCGTAGAAGCCGTAGGGGACGAAGTAGCTCTTCCCGTCCTCCGCGACCGAGGCGGACTGCGCGTTCTCGGTCAGCGCGTCCCAGCCGTCCCACTTCTTCAGGTCGGGCCCGAGGTCGTACAGCCAGCCGTTGTTCGCGAACGGCCCGACGGTGATGTCGCGCACCTCGAGCACGTCGACACCCTTGCCGGACTGCAGCATCTGCTGGATCTTCTGGTCGGCCTGCTCGGTGGGCGGGGAGACGAGGGTGACGGTGATCTTCGGGTTGGCCTTCTCGAAGTCGTCGAGCAGCCCGCGCAGCAGCTCCGTACGGGCGGGGTTGGTCAGGCTCTCGACCATCTGCAGCTGGACGGAGCCGTCGTCGGAGGGGCCGGAGCCTGCGGAGCAGCCGGTGAGTGCGAGGACGGCGACGGTGCCGAATCCCGCTGCGGTCGTCAAGATCTTGTTCTTCACGATGTGCCTCTCGATGGGGGTGGGGGTGGGTGTTGCGGTCGGGTGGACGGACGTTCGCGTTCAGGGAAGGACGAGGGAGTCGGCCTGGCGGATGCCGGCGCGACGGAGGATCTGCGGGATGCAGCGTTCGACGAAGGCCTCGTAGTCGGATGCCTCGTTGTAGAGGTGTGCGGACAGCCGGAAGTAGCCGACGCCGCGGAAGCTCGTGAATGCCGTCTCGACACCGACCTCATCGAGCAGGTCCATGCGCAGGGCGTCGGCCTCTTCGCGCGTCGCGCCGAGCCCGAGCGGAAGACGCACGAGCCGCATCGACGGCACAGGGGAGGGGAGGGGAGTGAGGGGGTCCTCGTCACTGTACGGGCGCAGAGCCTCGGCGATCAGTTCGGCGCCGGCGTCGGCGATCTCCGCCATCGCCGTGCGAGCCGCTGCCCACCCGAACTCGCTCTCGATAAAGTCGATGGCGGTCGGAGTGGCCAGGTACGTGGTCGCGTCGATCGTGCCCTGCGTGTCGAAGCGCGAGGGGTACGGCTCGCGCGCGGCCCAGGAGTCGATCAGCGGCCAGAGCTCGTCGCGGTCGGGCGCCGTCGTGACCAGAAGAGCCGAGCCCCGCGGCGCGCACGGCCACTTGTGCATGTTGCCGAACCACCAGTCCCCGCCGGCGACAGCGGCCGCGTCGGGGACCAGGCCGGGGGCGTGAGCGCCGTCGACGAGGGTGCGCACGCCGTGTTCGGCTGCGGCGTCGGCGATACGTCGGGTGGGCAGGAGGCGGGCGGTCGGCGAGGTGATCTGGTCGACGACGATCAGTCGGGTACTCGGCCTGAGCTCGTCGGCGAAGAGCTGCACGATCTCGTCATCGGAGGCGAGCAGCGGCACCGCGACGGCGCGGACCGTCGCGCCGAAGCGCCGGGCGAGGCGTTCGGCGCCCATCGTGATCGCGCCGTACCCCTGATCGGTCACGAGGATCTCGTCGCCGGCGTCGAGTCGCAGGGCATTGAAGACCACGGTCGCGGCGGCGGAGGCGTTGGGCACGAAGGCGCTGTCCTCGGCTCGGGCACCGACGAACGGGGCGGTGCGCTCGCGGGCCTCCTGCACGCGCTCCGCGATGCGCGGGAACCACTCGACGGGGCTGAGGTCCGCGCGGCGGCGCAGAGCGTCCTGCTGCGCGACGACGACGGACGGGACCGCGCCGAAGGACCCGTGGTTCAGGTGGATCACGGACGGGTCGAGGGGCCAGGCGTCGCGCGCTGGCATGCCGGAGGTCAGCGTGAGCGGTGCGGGGAACAGCGGTGCGGGCATCGGTCCTCATCGGTGAGTTCGGGCGAGTTGTTGCACAACTTTGCCACAGGGCTGCCGTTTCCGCTACAAAACTCCGGTGATGAAACATACTTGTCATACGAGTTTGCGGAAACACCGCCTTCCGACAGACTTCACGAAGAGCGGCGGAGTGTCTGGAGGACGACGATGAGCGCACTCGACACGGCGCTGCACGGGCTGCGGGCCTTGATCGCGGACGGCGCGCTGCGGCCGGGCGACCGGCTTCCCAGCGAGGGAGAGCTCTGCGAGACCCTCGGTGTCTCCCGCGGATCCCTGCGCGAGGCGATCCGTACCCTCGCCGCCCTCGGGGTGCTCGAGACGCGACACGGATCGGGCAGCTACGTCAGCGAGCTGCGCGCCGCCGACCTGATCGGCAGCCTCTCGCTCACCGTCGGACTGCTGCCGATGGCGGGCGTGCTCGAACTGACGGAGCTGCGCCGAGTGCTCGAACCCCACGCCGCTGCACTGGCCGCGGCGCGCATCGACGACGAGACGGTGGAGTCGCTGGACCGCGTGCTCGACGAGATCGAGGCGACCACCGACTTCGAGGCGCAGTCACGGCTCGATCACGAATTCCACATGGCGATCTCCGCGGTCGCGGGCAACGAGGCGCTGACCAGCCTCATCGACGTGCTGCGCTCGCGCTCCCGGGCGTATCGCATCTCCGACCCCGAGGATGCCGCGGAGCTCAAGATCCACTCCGATGCCGGGCACCGCGCCATCCTGCGCGGCCTGGCCGCGGCGGATCCGGTGGCTGCGAGTGCCGCGGCCTCCGCGCACGTCGCGTACACGGAGTACTGGGTGCGCAAGTACTCCGGACTCTGACGCCCCCGACACCCAGCGTCGAAACCCATCGTTGTCGCCCAGACCCACGCCCAGCGGCGGCTTTCACCGTGGGTCTCGGCGCGGACCGTGGGTCTCGGCGGGGAGGGGGCGGGAGACCTCAGCCGAGGGTGATGTCGACCTGGATCTCGGCGGCGATGCGCTCGAGGTCGGCGCGCAGGGCGTCGAGGTCGACGTCGGCCGGCACCTTCGCGGTGACCGACGCCTCGAACAGGCGCCCGCCCGCCATCGCGGCATCGCGCGTCTCGGTGGCGAGCTCCTCGATGCTCAGGGCGTGAGCGTTCAGCACGCCGGAGACCTCGCGCACGATGCCGGGTCGGTCGTTGCCGAGCACCTGGATCTCGAGCAGCCGATCGTCGGCGGCGGCTGCGTCCGAGCTGCCGGTGAGCACGGCGAGGGTGAGCAGCCCTTGACCCTGTAGGCCGCGGAGCGCCGACGTCAGCTCGGCCTCCTTGTCGTCGGCGACCGAGACCTCGATCACGCCCGCGAACGTGCCGGCGAGCTCGGCCAGCGAGCTGTTCTCCCAGTTGCCGCCGTGCGCATCCACGACATCGGCGACGGCGGCAACGAGGCCAGGACGGTCTGCGCCCGCGACGGTGAGGATCAGAGTAGTCATGCGGCCAGCGTAGCCCGCTGCCCTCACTCCACCCAGACCCCGGTCTCCAGGAACCGCTCCAGCAGGGCGCGGTGCGGGGCGAGGTCCCAGCCCTGCCGTGCGACCCACTCGTCGGAGTAGTAGGTGCCGGCGTAGCGGACTCCGCTGTCGCAGATCAGGGTCACGACGCTGCCGGTCTCGCCCGCAGCTCGCATCCGGGCGATGAGCTGGAACGCGCCGTAGAGGTTCGTGCCCGTCGACCCGCCGGCCCAGTGCAGGGTGCGTTCACGCAGCAGGCGGATCGCGGCGATCGACCCCGCATCGGGGACCTGGATCATCTCGTCGATCACGGTGGGCACGAACGACGCCTCGACGCGCGGGCGGCCGATGCCCTCGATGCGACTCGGGCGTCCGGCCGGCGGATCCACCGTGCCGGCCCAGCCGTCGTAGAAGGCTGAACCCTCCGGGTCGACGACCGCGACCTTGGTGTCGTGCATCCGGTACTTCACGTAGCGGCCGAATGTGGCGCTGGTGCCTCCCGTGCCCGCACCCGTGACGATCCAGGTGGGGATGGGGTGGCGCTCCTGGGAGAGCTGGCTGAACACGCTCTCGGCGATGTTGTTGTTGCCGCGCCAGTCGGTCGCGCGCTCCGCGAACGTGAACTGGTCGAGGTAGTGGCCGGTGCAGTCCGATGCGAGGCGCTGCGCCTCGGGCGACATGTCCTCCGCGCGGTCGACGAAGTGGCAGGTGCCGCCGTAGAACTCGATGAGGTCGATCTTCTCCTGCACCGTCGAACGCGGCACGACGGTGATGAACTTCAGGCCCAGCATCCGGGCGAAGTACGCCTCGGAGACCGCGGTCGACCCACTCGACGATTCCACGAGCGTGGTGTCTTCGCGGATGCGTCCGTTCACCAGCCCGTAGAGGATGAGTGACCGCGCGAGGCGGTGTTTGAGGGACCCCGTCGGGTGCACCGACTCGTCCTTGAGGTACAGGTCGATGCCCCATTCGGGCGGCAGCGGGAACAGGTGCAGGTGCGTGTCGGCGCTGCGGTTGGCATCGGCTTCCAGCAGGGCGATCGCGGTGCTGGTCCAGTCGCTCATGCCCTCGAGACTACCGGGCGGTCAGCCGACCGTTCCGGCGCGCGATGCCCCGCCCTCGCCGTCCACGTGCAGCAGCGAGGCCTGCGACTGCTCCTGCTGCAGCTGGAACTCGAAGCGCGACCGGTCGCCGCGGTGATACGCGATGAAGTACTCGATGGGCGTGCCGTCGGCGCTGCGGCTGATGCTGCGCAGACGCAGCAGGGCCGAACCAGCGCTGACGCCGAGATGCTGCGCCTGCTCGTGCGTGGCCACGGTCGCCTCCGCCGAGCGCACGCCGTGCGTCGCAACGATGTCGTTGTCGGCGAGCAGCCGGTACAGCGACGCCTCGGTCAGGTCGGCGCCGAGCGTCACCGAGCCCACGGCGTCGGGCATCCAGGTCGTCGAGAGCGACCACGGCTCGCCGTCGACGTGGCGCAGACGCTCCAGCACGACGACGGCAGAGCCGACGGGCACCTCCAGGGCGAGCGCGATCTCTTCATCCGCCGTCGTCCGCTCGTGGCGCAGCACGTCGCTGTGCACGTGGCCACCACGGCGCTCGACGTCGTCGTACAGGCCCACGAGGGTGTGCACCAGGCTCTCGCTGGTGCGGGGCCGGGAGACGAAGGTGCCCTTGCCCTTCACGCGCTCGACGAGCCCCTCGTGTTCGAGCTGGGCGAGCGCTTGACGCACCACGGTGCGGGAGATGCCGTAGCGCTCGCACAGCCGGTGCTCGCCGGGGAGCGGATCGCCGGGCTGCAGGCCGTCGCGGGCGATGCCGTCGATGATCAGCTGGCGCAGCTGGTCGTACATGGGCGCGGCGGAATGCCGATCGATCGCGTCGTCGACGATGGCCATCAGTACGCCACCCCCGCGTGCAGGATCACGTTCGCGTAGGGGGTGAACTCCCCGGAGCGCACGAACGCGCGGGCGCCCTGGCTGAGCTTCTTGAAATCGACGTGCGGGATGAGCTCGATCTCGAAGCCCTCACCGGCGAACCGCTCCCGCAACGCCTCGAGCACTTCGGGACTCTGCTCCGCCACCTCGGCCGAGACGGTGGCGCCCTCGACCACCAGCTCGGCGAGCACGGTGTCGAGCACGTCGAGGAAGGCCGGAGCCCCCGGTCGATACGCCAGGTCGATGCGCTCAGAGCCTGGCGGGATGGGCAGGCCCGCATCGGTGACGACGATCAGGTCGGTGTGCCCGGTCTCGCTGATCACGCGGGAGAGCGCGGGGTTGATCGTGGTGGCGGTCTTTCGCATGGGTCTCCTCGGTTCTCCGGATGCGCGGATCGCGGAGTTCAGCTCGCGACGGATGTGGTGGTGCGCTCGGCCAGGAATGCCTCGACCTCCGCGCGGTGGGGAAGGCTCGGCGATGCGCCCTGCTTGGTGACCGTGAGCGCGCCCGCCGCCGTTGCCAGCCGCACGGCGTCCTCCAGGCTGCTCCCGCTGGCGAGAGCTGCACCGAGATAGCCCGCGTAGGCGTCTCCCGCTGCTGTCGTGTCCACGGCGTCGACGGGGAACGGCGGGATCACGGCGGCGCCCTCCGCCGTCACGACGCATGACCCCTGGCCCGCGAGTGTGATGACCGCGGCGCCCACCCCCTGTGCGAGGAACCAGCGGCCGGCGCGCTCGGCCGAGTCCGCGTCCGTGACCTCGATGCCGCTGATCAGCGTCGCCTCGGTCTCGTTGGGGGTGACGATGTCGATGCTCCGCCAGATCTCGGTGTCGAGCTCGGCGGCAGGGGCGGGATCGAGGATGACCGTCATCCCGTGTTCGCGTCCCCGCGCGGTGATGTGCGCGGTGAGTGCGGAGGGGGTCTCGAGCTGCGTGAGCAGCACCGACGTGGTGGGAGCGAGAGCCGCGAGTGCCTCGTCGATCTGTGCGGCACTCAAGGCCGCATTGGCCAGCGGCACCATCACGATGTCGTTCTGCGCCGAGGAGTCGACGCGGATGTGCGCCACACCGGTCGGGCCGGGAACCGTGCGCAGGTGCGCCAGGTCGACCCCGGCGGCCGTGAGCCCGTCGACGACGAGATCGTGGAAGAGGTCGTCGCCCACGCAGCCGACGAAGCTCGTCCGTGCCCCCGAGCGCCCGGCGGCGACGGCCTGGTTGGCACCCTTGCCTCCCAGCATGAGCGTGAATTCGTCGCCCAGGATGGTCTCGCCCCTGGCGGGGAGGCGTCCGGAGAAGGTGGTGACATCGGCCGTGACGCTTCCGACGATCACGACGCCGGTGCGATCCTGGGGGTGTGCGGGGGTCATCTCGCTCCTGATCTCCTTCGACGGCAGGTGTAGCCGACGCTTTGACAGACCGCGGTGGCTGTCATTACATTAGCCGAATCCGCACCTGTAACGACAGGTTGTCCGCGAGGAGACCCCGATGAACCCGATCGCGCCACGCCTGTACGTCGACAGCGCCGACGTCGACCGCGTCTCCCGCCTGCTCGCCGCCGGGGTGGTGCACGGCGTCACCACGAACCCGACGATCCTCGAGCGAGGCGGTCGCACCGCAGCCGACATCCCCGAGCTCTACGCCCGATGGGAGGCGGAAGGCGCGCGTGAGATCTTCTTCCAGACGTGGGGAGGCGACACGGACTCCTTCCTGCGCAATGCCGAGGGCATCCGCGCGCTGGGCGAACGGGTAGCGGTGAAGGTGCCAGCGACCACTGCGGGCTTCGCCGCGGCATCGAACCTCGTGCGCGACGGCGCGACCGTGCTCGTCACCGCGGTGTACTCGGTCGCGCAGGCGCTCGCGTGCGCCTCGATCGGCGCCCAGTACATCGCGCCCTACCTCGGTCGGATGCGCGACGCCGGCCTCGACGGCGACCACACCATCGCACGGATGCAGGAGGTGTGTGCGGGCAGCGACTCGAACGTGCTCGCCGCCTCGCTGCGTTCGGCCGACGACATCACGGGGCTGCGCCTGGCCGGAGTGCCGTACTTCACCGCAGCGCCCGACGTGCTGGACGAGGTGCTCTTCCACGAGGTGAGCGACAGCTCCGCCACCGAGTTCGACGCCGCGATGGTGCGCCTCGGCGCCTGAGCGACGCCCCGGAGCGGATCAGCTCGCCGCGGCCTGACGCAGCCAGCGCTCGACACCCGCGATGTGCGCGGTGGCGAGCGAGGTCGCGAGGGCGGAGTCGTGCTGGGCGATCGCGTCGGCGATGGCCCGGTGCTCCGACAGGGTGCGCTCGACCGCGCCGGCCTCCGTGAGACCGCGCCAGACCCGCGCACGCACGGTCTGGCTGCTCAGGTGCTCGATCAGGCTCGCGAGATACGCGTTGCCCGACATCGCGACGATCTCACGGTGGAAGCGGATGTCGTGGTCGACGAGCGCCTCGATCGTGACGGCCGCATCGACCGCGTCGACTTCGTCACGCAGCTCGGAGATCTGCTCCTCGGTGCCGAGCGTGGCCGCCAACCCCGTCGCCTGCGACTCCAGCATCCGACGGACCGCGAAGATCTCGAGCATCGAATCGTCGTCGTGCATGTCGACGACGAACGAGATCGCCTCCAGCAGCAGGTGGGGTTCCAGGCTCGTGACATAGGTGCCGTCGCCTCGTCGCACGTCCAGCACCCGGATGACCTCGAGCGCCTTGACCGCCTCGCGCATGGAGTTGCGGGAGAGGCCGAGCCGTTCGGACAGCTCCTTCTCCGGGGGAAGCCGATCGCCCGGGGCGAGTTCGCCCGCCACGATCATCGCCTTGATCTTCTCGATCGCCTCGTCGGTGACTGCCATGGCGTCATCCTAGCGATTGATCGGATGTCTCCGGCAGGATGGGAGCCATGCGTGTTCTCGATTCACATCTGCACCTCTGGGATCCGGAGGCCCTGACCTACACGTGGCTCGACGGGCCGCTCTCAGGACGTTTCGCCGGGGCGGAGCTGGAGCGTGCCCGTGTGGCGCGTGCGGAGACCGAGCGGTCGATCTTCGTGCAGGCGGAGACCGTCGAAGACGACTTCCTCGACGAGGTGCGCTGGGTCGAGGAGCTCGCCCCCGCGGCGGGCGTGATCGGGATCGTGGCCGGCATCCGTCTGGATCGGGGTACCGACACGGTGGTGCACCTGGAGAGTCTCGCGGCGGAGCCTCTCGTCGTCGGCGTGCGTCACCTCCTGCAGGACGGCCCTGACGGGTTGGCCCTCTCCGCCGCATTCGTGACCGGAGCGCGGGAGGTGGCTCGGCGGGACCTCGCCTTCGACGCCTGCGTCCGTGCCGAGCAGCTGCCCGAGGTGGCGCGTCTCGCGGCAGCGATCCCCGAGCTGCGGATCGTGCTCGACCACCTCGGCAAGCCGGCGGTCGGCACGGCTGCTGCGCCGCTCGCGCCCTCAGCCGAATGGGTACGCGACCTGACGGAGGTGGCGGGCCACGCGAACGCGTTCTGCAAGCTCTCCGGTCTGCAGGCGGAGGCAGGGGGAGACTGGGCGGCGGAGCAGCTGGTGCCGTTCCTCGACGTGGCCGCCGATGCCTTCGGCGTCGAGCGCCTGATGTGGGGGAGCGATTGGCCCGTCTCGGCGATCGGTCCGGCCGAGTCCGCTGCGCCCGACGCACCCGAGCACGAGAAGGTGGCCTACCAGCCCACGGCACGATCGCGCGGGGCCGATGTCGTCATCGCGTGGGCGGAGGCGCGCGGCCACGATGTCGACGCCCTGTTCTGGCGCAACGCCGAGCGGTTCTACCGGATCGACGCCTCGGCCTGAGGTTTTCGAATCGCGCAACCGGTCCGATCCATGCTTCGGATGTCCAGAGTGCGGATGGAGCCGGTTGCGCGATTCGAAAGCGAGGGGCTACTCCGCGCGCAGGCGCAGCTGGGCCATGCCGCCGTCGACCTCGATGAAGGTTCCGGTGGTCGAGCCGGCTGACGGGCCCACGAGGTAGGCGACCGCCGCAGCGACCTCGTCGGGGCTGACCAGGCGTCCGTGGGGCTGGCGCGCTTCGAGGGCGGCGCGCTCCGCGGCGGGATCGGTGGCCGAGTCGAGAAGTCGCCCCACCCATGGGGTGTCTGCCGTTCCCGGGTTGACGGCGTTCACGCGGATGCCTTCGCGCAGGTGATCGGCGGCCATCGCACGGGTGAGGGCGGAGACCGCACCCTTCGACGCACTGTAGAGCGCGCGCTGCGGCAGGCCGGTGGTCGAGGCGATGGAAGCCGTGTTGCAGACCGCGGCCGCCGGCGACTTCCGCAGCCAGGGCAGGGCGGCAGACGTGACGCGGGCGATGCCGGTCACGTTGACCGAGAGCACTCGGGCCCACTCGTCGTCGTCGTTCGCGGCGATGTCGCCCTGCGCGCCGATACCGGCGTTGTTCACGACGATGTCGATGCGTCCGAACTTCTCGCCGACGGCAGCCACAGCGGCGTCGACGCTCGCGCGGTCGGAGACGTCGGCCGTGAAGGCGGCGAAGGCGGGGTCGGCCGTGGCGGTGTCGCGATCGAGCACCGCGATCGTCGCTCCGTCGGCGTGCAGGCGCTGTGCGATCGCCGCGCCGATTCCGGATGCTCCGCCGGTGACGATCGCCACCAGTCCGTTCAATGCGCTCATTTCCGGGCCTCCCATGCCACGAACTCCTGTCGCTGACGACCGAGGCCGTCGATCTCGATCTCGACCACGTCGCCCGCGGCCAGGTAGGGGTACTTGCCCGACAGTGCGACGCCCTGCGGGGTGCCGGTGAGGATCAGGTCGCCGGGCTCGAGCGTCACGTACTGCGACAGGTGGTGCACGATCTGCTCGACCGTGAAGATCATGTCGCTCGTGTTCGAGTCCTGCCGCGGCTCGCCGTTCACGAAGCTGCGCAGGCCGAGCGCCTGGTGGTCGACCTCGTCGGGGGTGACCAGCCAGGGTCCGGTCGGATTGAAGCCGGCGGCGATCTTGCCCTTCGACCACTGCCCCCCGGAGACCGCCATCTGGAAGTCGCGCTCGGACACGTCGTTCGCGGCGACGAAGCCGGCCACGTGCGCCATCGACTCCTCCGGCGAGTCGAGGTACGCGGTGCGGGTGCCGATCACGATACCGAGCTCGACCTCCCAGTCGGTCTTCTCGCTGCCGCGGGGGATCGTCACCGTGTCGTCAGGGCCGACGACCGTGTTCGGCGTCTTGAGGAAGAGGATCGGGATGGTGGGCGGCTCCGATCCCGACTCGGCCGCGTGGGCGGCGTAGTTCATGCCGATGCAGATCACGGCGCTCGGCCGTGCGATCGGGGCGCCGACGCGCAGGGAGGAGGCATCCGCGAGCTCGGGGAGTTCTCCGGCATCGCGGGCGGCGGTGACGCGGGAGCCGAAGTCGCTCTCGAGGAAGGCTCCGTCCACATCGGATGTTACGGGGCGGAGGTCGAGGTATCGGTCGCCCTCCACGAGGACGGGGATCTCATTCCCGGGGGTGCCGAGCCGCGCGAACTTCATGTTTCTCCTGATCGGTCGGGAGGCCGCGACGAGGCGGCCGGTCTCGTTGACAGTATAGACATCGGATGTTTACACTCCAAGAGATCCGCACGGAGAAATCACCCGTGCATGGAGAGGAATCCCGTGAGCCGTATCGTCGCCCTCGACACCACCGACATCCGCTTCCCCACGTCTCTGAGCCTGGACGGGTCGGATGCGATGAACCCCGACCCCGACTACTCGGCCGCGTACGTCATCGTGCGCACCGACGCGGACGACGACATCGAGGGGCACGCCTTCGTCTTCACGATCGGCCGCGGCAACGATGTGCAGGTCGCCGCGATCGACGCGCTCGCCGGCCACCTGGTCGGACGCGAGATCGAGCCTCTGCTCGACGACATGGGCGGCACGTTCCGTGACATCATCGGCGACTCGCAGCTGCGCTGGCTGGGTCCTGAGAAGGGCGTCATGCACATGGCCATCGGCGCCGTCATCAATGCGCTGTGGGACATCAAGGCCAAGCGTGCGGGCCTGCCGCTCTGGCAGCTCCTCGCCCGCATGACGCCGGAGGAGCTTGTCGACCTCGTCGACTTCCGCTACCTCACCAACGCCCTCACCCGCGAGGACGCCCTCGGGATCCTGCGGGCCGCAGAGCCCGGTAGGGCCGAGCGGGAGCAGCAGCTGCTCGCCACCGGCTACCCGGGCTACACGACCAGCCCCGGCTGGCTCGGCTACTCCGATGAGAAGCTCGAACGCCTCGCCCGCGAGGCCATGGCCGACGGTTTCACCCAGATCAAGCTCAAGGTCGGCGCCGACCTGCAGGACGACATCCGCCGCTTCCGCAAGGCGCGCGAGGTGTGCGGCCCGGACTTCCCGATCGCGATCGACGCGAACCAGCGCTGGGAGGTGTCCGAGGCGATCGAGTGGGTGAACGCGCTCGCCGAGTTCCACCCCGCGTGGATCGAGGAGCCCACGAGTCCCGACGACGTGCTCGGTCACGCCGAGATCGCCAGAGGCATCGCCCCGATCCGCGTCGCCACCGGTGAACACGCGCAGAACCGCGTCATCTTCAAGCAGCTGCTGCAGGCCGAGGCCATCGCCGTCATGCAGATCGACGCCGTGCGGGTCGCGGGCGTGAACGAGAACATCGCCAACCTGCTGCTCGCCGCCAAGTTCGGGGTGCCGGTCTGCCCGCATGCCGGCGGCGTCGGTCTGTGCGAGGCCGTGCAGCACCTGTCGATGTTCGACTTCGTCGCCGTCACCGGCACGCGCGAGGGCCGGATGATCGAGTTCGTCGACCACCTGCACGAGCACTTCGTGGTGCCGACCGACATCCAGGGCGGCTCTTACATGGCTCCCACCACGCCGGGCACGGGCATGGAGATGAAGGCCGACAGCATCGCCGCGTACACCTGGACGGGCGCGCATGTCGGCGTCTGACGGTGTGATCGTGCCTGACCGCCTGACCGTCCCGACTCTCGGCTATGGTGCCGCCAACGTCGGCAACCTCTTCCGTGAGCTGTCCGACGACGACGCGTGGGCCGTGTTGGACGCGGCGTGGGAGAACGGCATCCGCTTCTACGACACGGCTCCGCACTACGGCCTCGGGCTCTCCGAGCGTCGCCTCGGCACCTTCCTGCAGACCAAGCCGCGCGACGAGTACGTGCTCTCGACCAAGGTCGGCCGGCTGCTGCGCCCGAACCCCGACCACGCCGGCGGCCTCGACACCGCGAACGACTTCCACGTGCCTGACGACCTCCAGCGCGTGTGGGACTTCTCGGCGGACGGCATCCGGACGAGCCTGGACGAGTCCCGCGAGCGGCTCGGCATCGAGCGCATCGACCTCCTCTACCTGCACGACCCGGAGCGGCACGACCTCGACCTCGCGCTCGCCGAGGCCCTTCCGGCCCTGGAGCAGCTGCGCGCGGACGGCGAGGTGACCGCGATCGGCATCGGCTCGATGGTGTCGGAAGCCCTCGCGGCATCCGTGCGTTCCGCGGACCTCGACCTCGTGATGGTGGCCGGCCGCTACACGCTGTTGGAGCAGCCCGCAGCGGTCGACGTGCTGCCCGCGTGCCGGGAGACCGGGACCGGGATCGTCGCGGCGTCGGTGTTCAACTCCGGACTGCTGGCCTCGAACGAGCCGCGGAGGGATGGCCGCTACGAGTACGGGCAGCTCCCCGACGAGCTGTGGGAGCGCCTGGTGCGCATCGCCGCGGTGTGCGCCGACCACGATGTGCCCCTGCCGGCCGCGGCGATCCAGTTCCCGTTGCAGTCCGAGGTCGTACGCTCGGTCGTGGTGGGTGGCAGTCGTCCGGCGCAGCTGCAGCAGAATGCGGAGTATGCCGCCCTCGACATCCCGGCCGCGCTGTGGGACAACCTCGCAGCGGAGGGGCTCATCCCGGCCGGCTCAGGCGTCTCCTGAACCACCCGACGGCTCGACGAGAGGAGCACTCGTGCTCGAAGGAATCCATCCCCTGCTGACGGGAGAGCTGCTGCTGCACCTCGACCGCATGGGGCACTCCGATGCCGTGGTCGTCGCCGACGCGCACTTCCCCGCGTGGGGTCTGGGCGCACGTGTGATCGACCTGCCCGGCACCACGACGCCTGAGGTGGTGGCTGCCATCCGCACCGTGCTGCCGCTGGACGACGCCCCCGGCCTCGATCTGATGACCTCGGCCGACGGCGAGGTGCTCGACGTGCAGCGCGAGCTCATGGCGGCGGCGGGCACAGCCGTGGACACGACGGCCTTCGTCGAGCGGTTCGCCTACTACGAGGTCGCGAAGACCGCGTATCTGATGGTGCGCACGGGTGAGACGCGCAAATACAGCAACGCGCTGCTGCGCAAGGGTGTGGTCGGCCACCCCTCGGCCTGACGAAGGAGCGAGGCCTCGCGGCAGCCAGAGAACGACCGTCTCAGCGACCGACGGTCGACTCCCGCACGATGAGCTCGGCGGGGAACGGCGTCGTCGCGGGCGGGGGTGCCGAGGGGTCGGCGAGCTGTGCCAGCAGGGCGACCCCGGCGGCGCGGCCGATCTCGTAGCCGGGCTGCCGCACGCTGGTGAGCGGGACGACACCCTGGTGCGCCTGGGCGACGTCGTCGAACCCGATGAGTGCGATCTCCTCCGGCACGCGGACGCCGTGGCGCAGGAGCTGCGTGAGCACGCCGAGCGCCACCATGTCGTTCGCGGCGAACACGGCGTCGGGCCGCTCGGCGGGGGGCAGGGCGATGATCCGCATGCCGGCCTCCAGGCCGTCCTCGGTCGCCAAGTGCGGCACTTCGACCGTCGACACCGTCGCGTCCGTGTCGGCGACGGCTTCGCGGAGCCCGGCCAGACGATCGTTCGACTGGCTCACCGCCGGGTTGCCGAGGAACAGGATGCGTCGTCGCCCGAGATCGACGAGATGCTTCCCCGCGAGGCGGCCGCCGGCACGATCGTCGAACAGCACGGATGCGACCTTCGATGAGTCGGGGATCGGTCCCACCACGACCGAGCGGATGCCGCGATCGGCGAGCGCCTCGAGGCGCGGTACGACGTCGCCGAGCGGATAGATGACGATGCCCTGCACACGGTGCGCCTCGAACATGTCGAGGTTGCGTCGCTCCTGTGTCTCGTCGCGGTCGCTGTTGCTGAAGAAGAGCGACCAGCCGCCCTCGCGCGCCACGTCCTCGACGCCGCGCGAGAGGTCGTGGAAGTAGGGCAGCCAGGCATCGAGGAGGATGAGCGCCAGCGCCTTGCTGGAGCCGGCCCGCAGCTGCCGAGCGGATTCGTTGGGCACGAAGTCGAGCTCTTCGATCGCGGCCCGTACCCGCTCGCGGCTCGCGGCTCCGAGCACGTGCGGGTGATTGAGGTAGTTCGACACGGTGGAGGAGGAGACTCCCGCGAGGGCGGCGACGTCCTTGACGCTCGCTGGCATGGGGCTCCTTCGTCTTCTTCGTCTTCGTCTTCGTTGTCTTCATCGTCGCCGCGGCGATCGGGGCTCCTGACCGCGGTGGCGGCCTCAGGATATCGGAGGAGTTGCAACGTGCCAAGAAAGTTCTTGACACCGCTGCCGCCCCCGACGTAGCGTGACTCGCACACCGGACTTGGCACGTGCCAAGTCCGGGGCGGCGACGGTGCCGGACACCCGCTGTGAGAGGTCTCATGAACATCGGCTGTCACGGTCTGGTCTGGACGGGGAATTTCGATGCCGAGGGCATCCGTCTGGCGGTGCAGAAGACCAAGGAGGCGGGCTTCGACCTCATCGAGTTCCCGCTGATGGATCCGTTCTCCTTCGACGTCGCGGTCGCGAAGGATGCTCTCGAGGAATACGGCCTCGACGTCAGTGCGTCGCTCGGCCTGTCCGAGGCGACCGACGTCACGAGCTCCGACCCCGTGATCGTCGCGGCCGGTGAAGCCCTGCTCATCAAGGCCGTCGACGTGCTCGCGGATCTCGGAGGGAAGCACTTCTGCGGCGTGATCTACAGCGCGATGAAGAAGTACATGGAGCCGGTGACCACCGAAGGGCTCGCGAGCAGCCGGGACGTGATCGCGCGGGTGGCCGACCATGCCTCCGAGCGCGGAGTGTCGGTCTCGCTCGAGGTCGTGAACCGCTACGAGACGAACGTGCTCAACACGGCGCGGCAGGCTCTCGCGTACGTCGCCGAGGTCGACCGGCCGAATCTCGGGATCCACATCGACACGTACCACATGAACATCGAGGAGTCGGATATGTTCGCGCCGGTCCTCGATGCCGCACCCGCCCTGCGCTACGTGCACATCGGCGAGAGCCACCGCGGCTATCTGGGAACCGGCACCGTCGACTTCGACGCGTTCTTCAAGGCGCTCGGGCGCATCGGGTACGACGGCCCGATCGTGTTCGAGTCGTTCTCGTCGGCGGTCGTCGCCCCTGACCTCAGCCGCATGCTCGGCATCTGGCGGAACCTCTGGAACGACAACGTCGAGCTGGGTGCCCACGCGAACGCCTACATCCGCGACAAGCTCGTCGCGGTCGAGTCGATCCGCCTGCACTGAGTCGGCGAAGGGCGGGAAAGATCAAGATGTCATTACAGGTCTTCCCAACCTCGTCGACGTTAGATACATTTAGATACAACTTGCGCTGCCCGTAGCGTAGGACGCAGAATTGATCCGATGTTTGCGGCGGAATGATCCGTCGACATCGAAGCAGAACCTTCAAGGAAGCAGGTGAGCGCATGAGTGGACCCATCCTCCGGGTCGAGGGGATCAGCAAAGGATTCCCCGGCGTGCAGGCGCTGAAGGACGTGCATCTCGAGGTGCACGCCGGCGAGGTGCTCGTGCTCGTGGGTGAGAACGGCGCGGGAAAGTCGACCCTGATGAAGATCCTCTCCGGGATCTACACCAAGGACGAGGGGACGATCACGTTCGAGGGTCAGGAGGTCGAGCTCACGAGCCCTCTTCAGGCGCAGGAGCTCGGCATCACGATCATCCATCAGGAGCTCAACCTGATGCCCGATCTGACCGTGGCGCAGAACATCTACGTCGGGCGGGAGCCGACGACGGGCCCGTTCCTGTCGGAGCGCAAGCTCAACGCCCAGACCGCAGACCTGCTGCAGCGCCTCGACATCCACCTGAACCCGCGGCAACTCGTCGGCGAGCTCACGGTGGCCGAGCAGCAGATGGTCGAGATCGCCAAGGCCCTGTCGTTCAACGCCAAGGTGCTCATCATGGACGAGCCCACCTCGGCCCTCACCGACACCGAGGTCGAGACGCTGTTCGTGCTGATCGAGCAGCTCAAGGCGCGTGGCACCGGGATCGTCTACATCTCGCACCGCATGGACGAGCTGCGTCGCCTGGCCGATCGGGTGACCGTCCTGCGTGATGGCACATACATCGGATCACTCGACCGGTCCGAGATCACCATCCCGACGATCATCGAGATGATGGTCGGACGTGTGATCGACGAGGGAACCCGTCCTCAGGCCCGCGAGCACGCCAACGACCCGATCGTCCTCGATGTGCAGGGGCTGTCGACCAGGAACCTTCTCAAGGACGTGTCCTTCCAGCTGCACAAGGGCGAGATCCTCGGGTTCGCCGGGCTGATGGGTGCGGGACGCACCGAGACCGCGAGGGCGGTGATCGGCGCCGACCATCGCGACGGCGGCACCATCGCGATCGACGGTCGCACCGTGAAGATCGCCCAGCCCGCCGACGCGGTGCAGCACGGCGTCGGATACCTCTCGGAGGACCGCAAGCTCCTCGGGCTGATGCTCGAGCAGGACGTGACGTTCAACACCGTGCTGGCCTCGCTCGGCTCCTACGCCAACGCGATCGGCTGGATGGGCGACAGCAAGGCCAAGAACCGCACCAAGGAGTACGTGCAGCAGCTGCGGGTGAAAACCCCCTCGGTCAACCAGGTGGTCAAGCTCCTCTCCGGAGGCAACCAGCAGAAGGTCGTCATCGCCCGGTGGCTGATGCGCGACTGCGACATCCTCATCTTCGACGAACCGACGCGAGGCATCGACGTCGGCGCGAAGGAGGAGATCTACCGCCTCATGCAGCAGCTCGCTGATGCAGGCAAATCCATCATCGTCATCTCATCCGAGCTCCCGGAGATCCTCCGCGTGGCGAACCGCATCGCGGTGTTCGCCAACGGCCGCATCACCGGGACGCTCCGCAACGAGGAAGCAAGCCAGGAGAAGATCATGCAACTCGCAGCCCACGGGGAGGAAGACTGATGAGCGCTCCGCAGCAGCCCGGATCGTCGACGACGACGATCATCCAGACCGCCGTGAACGAGAACACGGACAAGAGAGACGTCGGCGCGTTCCTGAAGCGTCAGTTCCAGCAGTCGCTGGCGTTCGGCACGCTCATCGTGCTGATCATCTTCTTCTCGATCGCCAGCCCGAACTTCTTCACCTTCAGCAACATCGCCACGGTGCTGCTGTCGACGGCGGTCATCGGCATCCTCGCCCTCGGCACCACCTTCGTCATCATCACCGGCGGCATCGACCTGTCGATCGGCACCGGCATGGCGCTGTGCGCCGTGATGACGGGTGTGTTCGTGACCAACATGGGGCTCCCGGTGTGGGTCGGCGTGATCGGCGGCGTCCTGACCGGTGTGCTGATGGGGCTCGTGAACGGTGTGAACATCACGTTCCTCCGCCTCCCGCCGTTCATCGCCACCCTCGCGATGATGATGATCGCGGGCGGCCTCGCCCTCGTGATCTCGGGTGTCGCACCGATCTACTTCTCGACGTCGGCCCCCGACTTCAAGAAGATCGCCCTCGGCGTGATCATCCCCGGCATCCCGAACGCCGTGCTCGTGACAGCGGTGCTCGCGGTCATCGCGTACCTGGTGCTGTCGAAGACGCTCCTCGGCCGGTACACGTTCGCGATCGGCTCGAACGAGGAGGCCACGCGCCTCTCGGGCGTCAACACGCGTCGTTGGACGATCCTCATCTACATGTTCGCCGGAGCTTTCACCGGGGTCGCCGGCATCGTCATCGCCTCGCGGCTCGATTCGGCCCAGCCGCAGATCGGCACCGGATACGAGCTGCAGGCGATCGCCGCGGTCATCATCGGCGGCACCTCGCTGCTGGGAGGACGCGGATCCATCCTCGGCACCGTGATCGGCGCCCTCATCATGAGCGTGCTCGTGAACGGGTTGCGCATCATGTCGATCCAGCCCGAGTGGCAGAACATCGTCGTCGGCGTGGTCGTGCTGCTCGCGGTGTTCCTCGACTCGCTGCGCAACCGACAGCGCACCTGAGACCTGGACGGCGGCGAAAACCCGTGCCCGTCGTCGTCCTCCGGCCCCGGCCGACACCCCGCGGAGACATCCGCACAGGCACCTGGAATGTCCACAGCGCCGGCTCGTCCGGCATCCACACAGAACAAACCGAGTCGTACCCAAACAATGGAGTTTTCATGAAATTCGGGAAGAAGACCGCACTCGTGGCCCTGGTGGCCGCATCCGCACTGGTGTTCGCCGGCTGTGCCGGCGGAGGCGGCGACGTGATCGAAGAGGGCTCGAGCAGCGGCGGCAGCAGCGACGGCGAGATGTACATCGCCATGGTCTCGAAGGGCTTCCAGCACCAGTTCTGGCAGGCCGTCAAGAAGGGAGCGGAGGACAAGGCGAAGGAGCTCGGCGTGAAGATCACGTTCGAGGGTCCTGCCGCCGAGACCGAGATCGCGCAGCAGCTCGAGATGCTGACCGCCGCGATCGACAAGAACCCGAACGCCATCGCCTACGCCGCCCTCGACCCCGAGGCGTGCGTCGCCCCCCTCGAGCAGGCCAAGGCGAAGGACATCCCCGTCGTCTACTTCGACGCCCCCTGCAACGGCGACGTCGGGCTCAGCCTGTCGGCCACCGACAGCAAGGTCGCCGGTGCGCTCGCTGCCGAGCACATGGCCGACCTGATCGGCGGCGAGGGCCAGGTCGCCATCGTCGGTCACTCGCAGATCAACTCGACCGGTGTCGAGCGCCGCGACGGCTTCGTCGACAAGATCGAGGCGGACTACCCCGACATCGAGATCGTCGACATCCAGTACGGTGACGGCGACCACCTCAAGTCGGCCGACATCGCCAAGACCCTGATCGCGGCCCACCCCGACCTCAAGGGCATCTACGGGACCAACGAAGGCTCCGCCATCGGTGTCGTGAACGCCGTGAACGAGCTGGGCCTCGAGAAGGGCAAGATCACGATCGTCGGTTTCGACTCCGGCGCAGCGCAGATCAACGCCATCAAGGACGGCACCATGGCCGGCGCCATCACGCAGGACCCGATCGGCATCGGCGCACAGGTCGTGCAGGCCGCCTACGACGCCGCCAACGGTGACTCCGTCGAGAAGTTCTACGACACCGGTTCGTACTGGTACGACAAGAGCAACATCGACGATGAGAAGATCGCGGCCGTGCTCTACGAGTGACACCGCAACGCTGAAGAAGCCCCTCACCTCCGGGTGGGGGGCTTCTTCGTTGCCAGGTGGGTGCGTATGGGGCGGAGTGGGGGTGGTACCTGGGTCAGACCCGACGGAGGAAGGTGAGCTGCGACGAGGGTTCGACGATGAGCTCCTGCAGCGCGGCGTTGAAGGGGACACCGGCGGGGGCGGAGAGATGGGCGTGGAAGGCCGCCTCATCGCGGTAGACCTCGTACACGAAGAAGCGGTCGGGATCGTCGACGAGCCGGGACGCGTCGAAGACGAGGTTGCCCTCCTCGGCGCGCACGACATCGGCGAACGCACGCAGCAGGGTGGCCACCATGTCCCCGGTGCCTGGTCGTGCAGTGAAGGTGGCATGCAGGACGGTCGGCTCTGACACAGTGTCTCCTCGGGGCTGTCGGATGCGGATGTGGATGCCCATGTGCATGCTCTTGTTCCGGCCCATGCTCGGGTTCAGGTGGAGAGCGTCAGCAGTCGGGCCGGTGTGGTCGCGAGCATCCGGTGCACCGCTTCGTCGCCGATCGCGTCGCGCAGGCGTGGGAGGTAGCGCTCGCCGAGGTAGGCGAGTCCTGGCATGCCGCCGTAGGCGACGTACCGCGTGCGACGAGCCACGTCGCCACCGAGCACGATCCGGTCCCCGGCGCCGCGCTCCACGACAGCGACCGTCAGGGCGAGCAGCTCGGCATCGGAGCGGGTGCGGGGTCGTGCGAAGCCGTCGTAGCCGAGGTGGGCTCCGCGATCCGCGAGGGAGACGTGCAGGCCGGGATCGGGGTCGCGGTCGGCGTGTGCGAGCACGACGCGGTCGGCGGACACCCCCTCGGCCGCGAGCAGATCGAGCACCTCGTGAGCCGCCGTGCCGAATTCCAGGTGCACCATGACAGGCGCCCCCGTCGCGCGGTGCGCCTCGGCCACCGCGACCAGCGTGGTGCGCTCGAACGGGCTGATGCGCCAGTAGTCGGCGCCGCCCTTGAGCATCCCGGCGCGCACGGGCGCGCCGTCGGGCGCTGCGGCGATGGACACCTCTGGGGCCTCGAAGATCTCCGCATCGTCGGCGGGCATGCCGCGTGTGATGTCGGCGATGAAGAGGGCGGCCAGACGGTCGGCGGTCCACACCTGCATCGGATGGTCTGCGCCGTAGTGGGCTTCACGGTGCAGTCCGGTCGTCGCGACGATGTGCAGTCCGGTCGACGCACTGATCCGCGCCAGGGCGGAGGCGTCGCGGCCGACACCGAAGGGGGTGGCATCCACCATCGCCTCGAATCCGCTCGCCTGCAGCAGGGCCGCCTCTTCGCCCGAGGCCTTCTCGTCGTCGAGCTCGTCTCCCGGCAGCAGCGGTGACACCTGGAACAGGTGCTCGTGGTAGTCCACGCGCCCGAGCAGCGCCGGGGCGATGTCCCCGAGCACCGTGCGGACGACGGCGGACATCAGCGCACCGACTCCGCGGCCTCGGCGAGTCGCTCGACGGTCTCGGGTGTGAGATCGAGCTCGAACACGTCGGCGACGACCTGCGACCAGCCGTGGATGAAGTAGCGCCAGCCGTCGACCACGTGCAGGTCGCGAACCGTGGCCTGCGCTTCGGCCTGATGGAGGAACTCGAGCGAGCCGCGGTAGTTGAACTCCCACGCGTACGCGCCATCGGGGAACACCACCGCGTCGGTCAGGGGGGAGCCGGGGCGGTCCTTCCCGAGTCCCGTCGCATTGGCGATCACCGAGCCGGCCGGCGCAGCCGCGACGAGGGCATCGGCTTCTTCCGGCGTCGTGGTGACGACGTATTCGATCAACCCCTCACGGGTGCCGTGCTGGCGGTGCACCTCGCGCAGGTGGTCGAGCTTGTCCTGCGTGCGGGCGGTCACCGTGATCCTCGACGGGGAGTCGGGGCGTTCGGCGAGAGCCCAGCTGAGAGCGGTGCCCGAGCCTCCGGCCCCGAGGATCACGACCGCAGCCCCCGTGCGGGTGAAGTGGTCCGTGGGCAGGAAGTCGTTCAGCGCGAGGTCGACCGTGATCGGGTCCTTGGCCCTTCCCGACAGCGTCCGCCCCCGCTTGGAGATGCTGGAGATCTCGGAGCACGACACCGCGAACGGGTCGAGTTCGTCGAACAGGTCGGAGGCGGCGGCGAACACGTTCATCTTGTGCGTGGTCACCAGGGCCCCGCGGTGGTGCGGATCGTCGCGGATCTGCTCGACCATCGCGCGATACTGCACGGGGTCGGCATCCATCGGCAGGTCGTGACCGACCAGGGTGCGCGTCGGCAGGTCGAGGATGTCGGCCCAGAGCGGGAACACCTTCATGATCGACGAGGAGGCGGTGGTCACCCCGACGAAGCCCATGTAGTCGGCGGCGACCGTCTCGGATCCGGAGGTCACGGTGTCGGCGGTGGTGGTCATCGGGTCTCCTCGGAGGCGGGGATTGGGACGGGATGCGCGGGCTCGCCGCCGGAGAGGACGGCGATCACGTCGGCGAGCGAGAGGGAGCCCATGTTGTCGACCGCCTGTGTGGTCTGCGCGCCGAGGTGCGGGGTCACGATGACCCGGTCGGCGAGCTCCGGCGCGAGCAGGGGACTCGCGTGCGCTGCGGTGTCCCCGTCGAGCGTGTCGGCCGCGTAACCGGCGAGCACGCCGTCGTGCAGTGCCCTGGCCACTGCGGCCTCGTCGACCAGGTCCCCTCGGGCGGTGTTGACCAGCACCGTGCCTGGCCGCATGCCGGCGAGGCGCTCCGCATCGACGAGTCGCTGGCCGCCCGGGGCGTGCAGAGTGATCACGTCGGCCGCGCGGAACAGGTCGTCGACCGAGGCGGGTTCCGCCCCGCGGGCGCGCACCACGTCGTCGGGCACGAACGGGTCGGCCGCGAGCACGCGCGGACCGAAGCCGCTCAGACGCGCAGCGACGCCCTGGCCGATCCGGCCGAAGCCGACGATGCCGACCGTGGCGGCGCCGAGCTCCCGTCCACGTCGAACCCCCCAGTCGCCCGCGCGCACCCGGCGGTCGCCGTCCGGCACGAACCGCAGCGCGGCCAGCATCAGACCGACAGCGTGATCGGCCACGGCGTCGGCGTTCGCGCCGGGGGTGTTCGTCACGGGGATGCCGCGATCGCGCGCGGCAGCGAGGTCGACCGACTCGGTGCCCACTCCGTAACGGGCGACGATCTTGAGCTTCGGGGCCGCGGCGAGGTGCGCATCGGTGATGGCGCCGGTTCCTGCGATCCAGGCATCGGCGCCGTGCAGCAGCGACCGCAGCTCGTCCATGTCGTGGTGCGCGGGCCCGCGGAGGACGCGGTGTCCGGACTGCGCTGCCCGCTCCACCAGATCGAGGTCGCCGTCCGAGAAGGATCGGCTGGTGACGAGGATCACAGCCATCAGCGCGGCCGTCCGGCGAACCACGGCGCGAGGGCCGCGTAGGCATCCGCGAACCGCGCGTGCCGTTCGGCGTACACGGCATGGCGGCCAGCATCCGGGGTGAACTCGGCGGTGACCTCGCTGAGGGCACGTGCTGCCGAGAAGTCGGTGATCCCGAGCCCGACCGCGGCCGTCACGGCGGCTCCGAGGCTGTTCGCCTCCTCGACGATCGTGCGGCGACGAACGGGAACTCCCCAGACGTCGGCGAGCACCGACAGGTACACGTCGCTCTGCGCTCCGCCGCCGACCGCATCGATGCGGTCGATCACGGCGCCCGACGCGCGGAATGCCTGGATGCAGCTGAGCAGGTTGAACGCGGTGCCCTCCAGCACGGCGCGAACGAGGTGGGCCCGACCGTGGTGCCGCGAGAGACCGACGAATGCGCCACGGGCGTCCGGGTCCCACAGCGGGGAGCGCTCACCGAGCAGGTACGGGAGGAAGTAGAGGTCGTCGGTGTCGACATCGGCGGAGGCCTCGGCCGTCAGCCGTCCGGTCTCCGGGTGGGCGGGGTCGGGGGAGAGGGCCTCGGCGATCCACTGCACGGAGGCACCGCCGGCCTGCATGGTCGCCGTGGGCACGAACGAGCCGGGGACGACGTTGTCGAACGTGAAGGTGCGCATTCCCGGATCGTGCAGCGGAGCGTCCGCTGCGAACGAGATCCACGACGAGGTGCCGAGGCACACGTAGGCGCCGTCCTCCGGAGCGACCACGCCCGATCCGACCGCGGCCAGGGGGCCGTCGCCGCCGCCCATCACCACACGCACGCCCGTGTGCAGCCCGAGCGCGGTCGCAGCGGCATCCGTCAGTGCTCCCGCGATCTGCGTCGACTCGAGGATCTCGGGGAACAGCGCGCGGTCGAGGCGTGCGGCCCGCAGCACCTCGTCCGACCAGGTGCCGGCCGCCTGGTCGTAGGCGTTGGTGCCTGACGCGTCGGAACGGTCCGTCGCCAGACGCCCGGTGAGGCGCAGCACGATGAAGTCCTTCGCGACACAGACCCGGCGCACGCGCGCCCAGACGTCGGGCTCGTTGTCGCGCACCCACATGATCTTCTCGACCGAGTAGGTGGGGTTCAGACGGTGCCCCAGGATCCCGTACGCGCGTTCGGCGCCGATCGCGTCCTCGAGCTCGCGCTGCTGGGCTCCGGCTCTCGTGTCGGCCCAGATGATCGCCGGTCGCGCGGGCTCGCCCTCGGCATCGAGGAGGACGGCGCCCATCATCTGTCCGCTCACCACGAGTCCGACGATGTCGCTCGTGGGCGTGCTGGTGCGGGCGATCAGGTCACGTGTGGCGGCGACGACCGCGTTCCACCAGTCGTCCGGGTTCTGCTCGGCGACGCCGCCCGCGGCGAAGTGCGCGGGGTAGGCGACGGTGACCGAGGCGACGATCCGGCCGTCGTCGTGGTGCAGGGAGGCCTTGTTCCCCGTCGTGCCCAGGTCGTGCGCGATGATCATGGCGGCGCCTATCCCGCGTACGGACGCAGCTCGACGCCCTCGGGCGACCGGTAAGCCCGCGAACCCATCCCGTGCTCCAGCACCCAGCCGTAGTCGTGGCCCGCTCCACCCGGGTACACCGCGAGGAAGGAGTACGGCTCGTCGCCGGTGTTCACCGAGCGGTGCGCCCACCCAGGCGGGATGTAGCCGATCGTGCCAGGGAGCATGTCGAGCCATTCGGTGCGCTCGCCGTCGAACATGAGCAGTCCGCCGCGACCTTTCAGCGCCAGATAGATCTCGCCCTGATGGTTCGGGTGCTGGTGGCCCTTGGTCATCCAGAGCTCTCCGCTCGTGTCCCCGGGCATGATCGTGGTGATCGACTGGGGCAGCTCGCGGTCGACCTCGGGCACGGGGGAGCTGACCACGGTGTAGACCACGGGGTTCTCGCCGGCTGATGCCGTGGACCAGGCCTCTGCGTCGAGGAAGAGCCCCTCGAGGTCGGACATCCGCCGGGTGAGAGTCGGCCCTTCGGGCGAGAGCGTGAGCTTCTCGGCGTCGAAGGCGATCGCCAGGGGGGAGATCGGCGGGGCGTGGAACTCGGGCATCGGTGCTCCTCGTAACGGGTGCTGCGACGCTGCGCAACCTGTAATGACAGGTTCACCCTACCTGTTATGACAGGTTGCGTCCAGATCTCCCGGCCCTTCGAATCGCGCGAATGATTGGATCCGAGCGTCAGATGCAACTATTCGCGCGATTCGAAAGTGAGGCGCCCCGCCGTCGCGTCAGCTCAGGCTGGACCCCGCGACCGCGGCATCGATGAGGTCGGCGATCGCGGCCGGCTGCGACGCAAGGGAGGCGTGGCTCGCGTCGAGCTCGATGATCTGACGCGGGTTCATGCGCGTCGCCATGCGTCGTTCGTTGTCGGGATTGATCATCCGGTCGGCGGTCGAGACCTGGTACCAGGTGGGCTTCGCCTTCCATGCGGGCGCCGTCACGGTGTCACCGAACGTCGACCCCAGGGGGGCCTTCTGGGTGACGGCCATGACCAGCGCGTCGTCGGCGGAGAGGTCCTGGGCGAAGCTCTCGTGGAAGCGGTCCTGTGCGATCCACAGATAGCCGTCCGAGTCGGGGGTGATGGCGTCGACCGCGGCCGGTGGGTTCTCCTGAGTGATCTGCCCTGCGCTCTCGCCGGCGTCGGGAGCGAACGCCGCCACGTAGACGAGGCCCACCACGTTGGGCAGGTCGCCGGCCTCCGTGATGACGGCGCCGCCGTAGGAGTGCCCGACGAGGAGGACGGGACCGTCGATCTGACGGACCATCTTCTGCGTGCGCTCTGCGTCGTCGGCGAGGGAAGTGAGCGGGTTCTCGACCGCGTGCAGATCGTCGTAGCCGCGGCGACGAAGTTCGAGGATCAGGGGACCCCAGTGAGCCGCCCCTCCCCAGAAGCCGTGGACCAGGACGATGGCGGGCTTGTCGGACATGTTCGTCTCCTGTCTTTCGCGGTCGCTCGTGCAGTGCGCGCGTGACCTTCGGTTGGTTCCTGGTCTGGAACCAAGAAGAGAGTAGGTTGGACTCTGGGGCAAAAACCATGACTGATGACCTACGAAAACATGCCGATCCTGCATCGACTACCGATCATGCCGTGGACGCGCTCTCCGAAGCACTCCTGCACGCTCGCCTGGACGGGCGGGACGCGATGCTCTACGCGCCGCCCGCTCCTTTCCACGTGGACATCCCCTCGGGCGTCACTCGAGTGCACTTCGCCGTCGACTCGCGGCTGATCGTCCGGGTCGACGGTCAGGCGATGCCGATCGTGCTCGAGCCCCGTGATTTCGTGCTGGTCCGTCAGGGGCTCGCGCACAGCATCGCCACCGCCGATTCGACGGTCCCCGCCCGCGAGCTGGTCGAGTCCGACCGCGGCATCGGCGCGGAGGCGGCGCCGGGCTGGGTCACCGGCGAGTTCCGCACGCAGAGCGAGCTCGGCGGCCCGTCGATGGCTGCTCTTCCCCCGGTGGTGCACATATCGTCGGCCCGGCCGGGAAACGAGTGGCTGGCGCTGAGCCTGCGACTGCTGCTCGATGAGCTCGGACAGCGCCGACCCGGCGCGTGCATCATGATCTCGCGCATCCTGGACCTGGTCTTCATCCATGCCCTGCGGGAGTGGTCGGCCTCCGACAAGGTCGAGCCGGGGTGGCTGGCCACCGCGCTCGACCAGACCCTCGCGCCGGCCTTGGCGGCGATCCACCGTAATCCCGAGCATCCGTGGACGGTCGACGACCTCGCAGCCCTGACGCACCAGTCACGGTCCGCCTTCGCCCACCGGTTCACCGCCGTCGTCGGTCAGTCGCCTGCCGCCTACGTGGCGGAGCGTCGGATGCTTGCCGCCTCGAAGCTTCTCGAGACCACGGCGATGGCGGTCGGTGCCGTCGCGCATGCGGTCGGGTTCGAATCGGAGGCGGCGTTCTCGCGAGCCTTCCGCCGGCGCTTCGGTCGTTCACCGCTGGCCTGGCGGAAGCACTCCCGCCCGCGCATGGCGGGTGTCGGCGCGGGTGCGTCGGAGGAGGCTCCCGCGCCGGCTCAGGCCCAGGACTCTGCGTCGGCTCAGGATTCTGCGTCGGCTCAGGATTCTGCGTCGGCTCAGGAGTCGGCGTCGGCTCAGGACTCGGCGCGGCGCGCGCGGTAGGCGGCGACGGCGTTGCGGTTCGCGCACGTGGTGGAGCAATAGCGCTTCGAGCGGTTGCGGGAGAGGTCGAGCGCGATGGCCCGGCAGGTGTCGTCCTCGCAGACGGTGAGGCGCGAGCCCTCGTCGGCACGGATGACGTCGATCAGGGCCATCGCGGTCTCGATCAGGATGCGTTCGGCAAGGGGCTGCTCGTCCGCCACCGCGTGCAGATGCCAGTCCACGCCGTCATGACGGCGCAGCGCGGGGGTGAGGCGGGACTCCGCGAGGGCGTCGTTGACGTGCGCGGCCATCTCGTCGCGCGGCGCCAGCAGCATCGCACGGAGCCGGGGACGCAGTCCGCGAAGCGAGGCGACCTCGGCCTCATCGCGGTCCAGGCGGCCGGTGTAGGGGAACTCGTGGAGGAAGGTGCCCTCGTCGTCGATGTCGGTGAGTGTGTCCGGCTGCTCCGCCGAGTTCGCGAGCCAGACCGCGGAGCGCAACGCCTCTTCCGTGTCATCGGTGAAGATCATATTGACATGTTACAACGCGCGGGAGTAGCGTCATCGATCATGAGCATGGTGAGCGATGACGCAGTTGTGCACTCCGCCAGGGGTGTGCGTCTCGGGCTGCCGCTCGCCCTCGCCGCGGCCTTCGCCTTCGGCATGTCGGGCGGATGGGCGCGGGGGCTCATCGACGCCGGGTGGAGTCCCGGTGCCGCCGTCACCGCGCGCATCTGGGTCGCCGCCCTCGTGCTGCTCGTCCCCACGATCCTGTCGCTGAGAGGACGATGGGCGCTGCTGCGGCGCAATGCGGGCATGATCCTCGCCTACGGGCTGCTCGCGGTCGCCGCGACCCAGCTCTTCTACTTCCAGGCGGTCGCGGTGATGGACGTCGGGCTGGCGCTGCTCATCGAGTACACCGCCCCGGTCGCGGTACTGCTGTGGCTCTGGCTGCGGAGAGGGGAGCGGCCGAGCCGCAAGAGCCTGCTCGGTGCGGCGATCGCTTTCGTCGGGCTCGTGCTCATGCTCGACGTCCTCACGGGTGCCGACGTCAACGTGCCCGGAATCCTGTGGGCACTCGGCGCCATGGTGGGCGCTGCCGCCTACTTCGTGCTGTCCGCCAAGGCCGACACGGGATTGCCGCCCCTCGCCCTGGCCGGCAGCGGGCTCCTGCTCGGGGCACTCGGGCTCACTGCGGCCGGCGCGATCGGCGTGCTGCCGATCGCATGGACGACCGACGACATCTCCTACCGGTTCGGCAGTGTTCCCTGGTTCGTCCCGGTGCTCGCGATGGGGGTGGTGGCGACCGCTCTCGCCTATCTGCTGGGCATCGCCTCGACGCGCATGCTGGGGTCGCGGCTCGCTTCCTTCGTCGCACTCGCGGAGGTCGTGGCCGCGCTGCTGTTCGGCTGGCTGCTGCTCGGCCAGCTCCCCGACCTGCTGCAGGCCTTCGGCGGTGTGCTGGTGTTGATCGGCGTGGTCGTGGTGAAGCTCGGCGAACCCGCCCCTCCCGACCGGAGCGGGGTTTTGTATACGTACAGTCGGCGCAGGGGGTGAGAGGAGGGAGCGCAGGGCGGGTTTATGTATACACTGAGGGGATGAGTCTCGTCGCTGAACGCACCTCCGCGGGTGACCGCGCGTATGCGGCGCTGCTCGACGGCATCCAGTCCGGTGCCCTGCCGGCCGGCTTCGTGCTCGGCGAGGTCGAGCAGGCCGAGCGCCTGGGAGTGAGCCGTACACCGATGCGCGAGGCGCTCCGTCGCCTGATCGCCGACGGGCTCGTGGTGCAGCAGTCTCCGCGCGTCACCGTCGTGGCAGACCTCGACGCCGACGACATCCGCTCCCTCTTCGAGATCCGTCGGGCGCTCGAGGAATCCTCGGCACGCCTCGCCGCCGCCCGGGGCGACGCGCAGCTCTTCGCAGCCCTCGCCGACGAGTTCGCGCATGTCGACCTCGACGCCGTCGAGGGCCGAGACGCCTATTACGCGCTCATCGCCCGCTTCGACGCGGCCCTCGACGCGGCCGTCGCCAACGGCTACATCGCCTCCGCGCTGCGCACCGTGCGCACCCACCTCGTGAGAGTGCGGCGGATGGCCAGGGACAAGCCGGCCCGACTCGCCGCCTCCGCCGCCGAGCACCGCACCATCGCGGAAGCACTCGCCGCCCGCGACGGCGACCTCGCCGCCCATGCCACGCACGTGCACCTGCACAACGCGCTCGCCGGCATCCTCGACTCCCTTGATTCCCGTAACAGTGAAGGATAAGAAATGACCGTCAGCCACCACGTCCGTGTGCACCGCAGCGACGAGAACCTCGCCAGGGAAGACCAGCTCGCCTGGAAGATCGCCGAGGTCGCCGCCGACCGGGTCGAGGTCGAGCAGCCCGTCGTCGACATGATCATCAACCGCATCATCGACAACGCGTCGGTGGCCGCCGCTTCCCTCACCCGTGCGCCGATCAACGCGGCTCGTGCGCAGGCGTTCAGCCACCCCGTCTCGACCGGCGGCGTCGGCGCGAACCTCTTCGGCGCCGAGCTCGATCACCGCACCAGCCCCGAGTGGGCGGCCTGGGCGAACGGCGTCGCCGTGCGTGAACTCGACTACCACGACACGTTCCTCGCAGCCGAGTACTCGCACCCCGGCGACAACATCCCGCCGATCCTCGCGGTCGCTCAGCACACCGGCAAGGACGGCCAGGCTCTCGTGCGCGGCATCGCCACCGGCTACGAGATCCAGATGGACCTGGTGCGCGCGATCTGCCTGCACAAGCACAAGATCGACCACGTCGCCCACCTCGGCCCGTCCGCGGCCGCCGGTATCGGCACTCTCCTCGGTCTCGACGTCGAGACGATCTACCAGGCGGTCGGCCAGGCGCTGCACACCACGACCGCCACCCGCCAGAGCCGCAAGGGTGAGATCTCCACCTGGAAGGCGCACGCCCCGGCCTTCGCCGGGAAGATGGCCGTCGAGGCGGTCGACCGGGCGATGCGCGGTCAGACCAGCCCCGCGCCGATCTACGAAGGTGAAGACGGCGTGATCGCGTGGATGCTCGACGGCAAGGACGCCTCGTACGACGTGCCGCTGCCCGCCGCCGGCGAGCCCAAGCGCGCGATCCTGGACTCGTACACGAAGGAGCACTCCGCCGAGTACCAGGCCCAGGCGCTGATCGACCTCGCCCGCAAGCTCGGCCTGCAGAACCCCGCGCTGCGCGACCCTGCGAACATCGAGTCCATCGTCATCCACACCAGCCACCACACGCACAACGTGATCGGCTCGGGCGCGAACGACCCGCAGAAGTACGACCCCACCGCGTCGCGCGAGACCCTCGACCACTCGGTGCCGTACATCTTCGCGGTGGCCCTGCAGGACGGCGGCTGGCACCACGTCGACTCCTATGCCCCCGAGCGCGCTGGTCGCGCCGACACGGTCGCGCTGTGGCACAAGATCACCACGGCCGAGGATGCCGAGTGGACGCGCCGCTACCACTCCGAGGACCCGGCCGAGAAGGCGTTCGGCGGTCGCGTCGAGATCCGCCTCACCGACGGTGAGGTCGTGGTGGACGAGATCGCCGTGGCCGATGCGCACCCCCTCGGAGCGCGTCCTTTCGCCCGCGAGAACTACATCGCGAAGTTCCGTCTGCTGGCGCAGCCCGTGCTCGAGCCCGCCGAGATCGAGCGTTTCCTCGCCCTCGTGCAGCGCCTGCCCGAACTGACCGCTGCCGAGGTCGGCGAATTGTCGATCGTCGCGAAGCCCGGACTGCTCGAAGCCGCCGACGCCCCGAAGGGTCTGTTCTGATGCTGTACTCCACCGTCACACCTGCCGAGAAGAGGCGCCTCTTCCGGGAGCGACTGGCCTCCGGGGAGCTGCTGCGCTTCCCCGGCGCGTTCAATCCGCTGAGCGCCCGACTGATCGAGCAGAAGGGCTTCGACGGCGTCTACATCTCCGGCGCCGTGCTCTCCGCCGACCTGGGGCTCCCCGACATCGGCCTCACCACGCTCACCGAGGTCGCCGGCCGCGCCAAGCAGATCGCCCGCATGACCGACCTCCCCGCGATCGTCGACGCCGACACTGGCTTCGGGGAACCGATGAACGTCGCCCGCACGATCCAGGAGCTCGAAGACGCGGGTCTCGCCGGCACCCACATCGAGGACCAGATCAACCCGAAGCGCTGCGGTCACCTCGACGGCAAGGCCGTGGTCGACGAGAACACCGCGATCAAGCGGATCCGTGCGGCGGCCGACGCCCGCCGCGACGAGAACTTCCTCATCATGGCGCGCACCGACATCCGGGCCGTCGAGGGGTTGGACGCCGCGATCGACCGCGCGAAGGCGCTGGTGGATGCCGGCGCCGACGCCGTGTTCCCCGAGGCGATGCGCACCCTGGGCGAGTTCGAGGCGATGGCCGAGGCGCTCGACGTGCCGATCCTGGCGAACATGACCGAGTTCGGCAAGAGCGAGCTGTTCTCCGTCGACAGCCTCCGCGACGCCGGAGTGAACCTGGTCATCTGGCCGGTGTCGCTGTTGCGCATCTCGATGGGGGCTGCCGGCCGCGCACTGGATACTCTGAACGACGAGGGGCACCTGACCTCGAAGCTCGGCGAGATGCAGCACCGCGCCGATCTCTACGATCTGATCGACTACGAGTCGTACAACCACTTCGACTCGGGCGTCTTCAACTTCACCATCACGAAGGAGTGACCATGACCGAGCCGGACATCAAGAAGGGCCTCGCGGGCGTCGTCGTCGACACGACCGCGATCTCGAAGGTCAACCCCGAGACGAACAGCCTGCTGTACCGCGGCTACCCGGTGCAGGAGCTGGCGGACACCCAGCCCTTCGAGGCGGTGGCGTATCTGCTGTGGAACGGCGAGCTGCCGACCCCCGAAGAACTCGCCGCGTTCCGGCTGGAGGAGCGGAAGCACCGCGCGCTCGCCGACAACGTGAAGGCGGCGATCGACCTGGTGCCGCTCGAGGCGCATCCGATGGACGAGGTGCGCACCGCGGTCAGCCTGATCGGCGCGTCCGATCCCGGCGCCGGGGGTTCGGTGCTCGATGCGGGCGGCAGCCCGGAGCAGAACCTCGAGCGCAGCATCCGGCTGTTCGCCGCGCTGCCGGCCATCGTCGCGTACGGTCAGCGTCGCCGTCGCGGTCAGGAGCTCATCGCCCCGCGCGACGACCTCGACTACTCGGCGAACTTCCTCTGGATGACCTTCGGGGAGGAGGCGGACGACGTCGTGGTCGACGCCTTCAACCGGTCGATGATCCTCTACGCCGAGCACTCCTTCAACGCTTCGACCTTCACCGCGCGGGTGATCACCTCGACGCTGAGTGACATCTACTCGGCCGTCGTCGGTGCCATCGGTGCACTCAAGGGTCCGCTGCACGGAGGGGCCAACGAGGCCGTGCTGCACATCTTCGACGAGATCGGGTCGGCGGACGCGGTGGAGTCCTGGCTCGACAAGGCCCTCGCGGAGAAGCGCAAGATCATGGGCTTCGGGCACCGCGTCTACAAGAGGGGCGACTCCCGCGTGCCGACCATGAAGGCCGCGCTCGACACCCTGGTGGAGCACTACGACCGCCCGGAGGTCGCGGCTCTGTACGACGCGCTCGAGTCGGAGTTCGTCGCCCGCAAGGGCATCTACCCGAACCTCGACTACCCCTCTGGTCCCGCGTACAACCTGATCGGCTTCGACACCCTCACCTTCACGCCGCTGTTCGTCGCGGCACGCGTGACCGGGTGGACGGCCCACGTGATCGAACAGGCGGGATCGAACGCGCTGATCCGTCCGCTGTCCTTCTACGACGGACCGGACGAGCGGCACATCTCCGCCTGACCCGATCGACGAAAGGCCCTGATGCGTCGACCGCATCGGGGTCTTTTCGTCGTGCTTAGCGCGGTGGGATCCCCGCGGTCAAGGCGGTGCACCGAATTCCTCCTCGGAGTAAGACAGATGCCGGGGTGCTTCCGCCCCGCGCACGAAGGAGGGTCCATGTCCGCATCCGACGCCGCCGTCAAGGAGGTCAGGTCACTCGTCCCCGCACGTATGGACCGGCTGCCGTGGTCGCGATTCCACTGGTTGATCGTCGTCGGGCTCGGGTTCTCGTGGATCCTCGACGGCCTCGAGGTTCAGATCGTCGCCGCGAACGGGTACGCCGCGACCCTCGGCATGGGCCCGGCCGAGGTGGGGCTCGCCGGCACGTGCTACCTGCTCGGTCAGGTCTTCGGTGCCCTCTTCTTCGGACGCCTCACCGATCGCCTGGGACGCAAGAAGCTCTTCCTCGTCTCCCTTGCCGTGTACCTCGTGGGCTCCGCGGTCGCAGGGCTCGCCTTCGCGCCGTGGTTCTTCTACATCTGGCGCTTCGTGGCCGGCGCCGGTATCGGCGGCGAGTACGCGGCCATCAACTCGGCGATCGACGAGATCATCCCGGCGCGCTACCGCGGACGTGTCGACATCGCGATCAACGGCACCTACTGGGGTGGTGCGGCGCTCGGTGCCGTGGCCAACGTGTTCTTCCTGAACACCGACATCCTTCCCGAGGACATCGGGTGGCGGCTCAGCTTCTTCCTCGGACCCCTCCTCGGACTGCTGCTCATCTACATGCGCCGGCACATCCCGGAGAGCCCGCGCTGGCAGATGACGCACGGACGCGAAGAGGCGGCGGAGCGCAATGTCGACGAGATCGAGGAGCGCATCCGCAAGGAGGGCAAGACGATCCCACCCGTCGACGAGAGCAAGGCCATCACGGTCAAGGAGTACGGCCGCGTGCCGTTCCTCGTGATCGCGAAGGTGCTGTTCAAGAAGTACCCGCGGCGCACGCTGGTGGGCATCACGATGATGGTGACGCAGTCCTTCCTCTACAACGCCATCTTCTTCACGTACGCGCTGGTGCTGGAGAACTTCTACGACACCCCGCCCGCTTCGGCGTCGCAGTACTTCATCGTGTTCGCGGTCGGGAACCTCGCCGGGGCGCTCATCCTCGGGCACTTCTTCGACACCTGGGGGCGGCGGCGGATGCTGTTCGGCACCTACATGCTCGCCGGCCTGATCCTGCTGGTCAGCGCCTTCCTGTTCAACGCCGGGGTGCTGAACGCCGCGACGCACACGGCGTTCTGGTGCGCTTCGTTCTTCTTCGCGTCGGCCGGAGCATCCGCCGCCTATCTGACGGTCAGCGAGATCTTCCCGCTGGAGCTGCGCAGCCAGGTCATCTCGTACATCTTCTCGATCGGTCAGCTGGTCGGCGCGATCGCTCCGGTGCTCTACGGTGCCTTGATCGGGCAGAGCGCCGAGAGCGGCGACCGCGGTCCGCTCTTCTGGGGCTATGTGCTCGGCGCGTCGATCATGATGTTCGGCGGCATCGTCTGCGGCGTCTTCGGCGTGAGCGCCGCGGGCAAGTCACTGGAGGACATCGCGGATCCGCTCTCGCTCGTGGATTCGCCCGACGAGGGGGTCTCGCCGGGGAAGGGGACCTGAGCCGGCGCTCAGCGGGCCCGGAGCCAGCGGCGGATGCGACCACGCGCGTTCCGGTAGGGGGATGAGGTGTTGAGCGAGATCATGCGCCCCATCGTCCAGGTGCGGTACCACGGGGTGCCGTAGAGCTCCTGGTCCGAGCGACTCAGGACGAGGGCTTCGATCCGCTGCTCTGCGTCGTCGAGGCGTGCACGCAGCTCCACCCAGGACGCGTTCTCGTGGTCGCGGGAGAAGTGCTGAGCCAAAGCCCCGAGGTCGTTCCAGCCGAAACCTGCCGCCGGCAGCTCGTCGGGGAGCCCGGCGGCGCGACGCTCGTGCCAGGTGAGCACCTGCTCGTTCCAGCCGATCAGATAAGCGAGAAGGTCCGCCGGACTCATCATGGTGTCCTTGACATGACCGGGCAGCACGAGTTCGCGGGCGGAGTCCGTCGGCACCCGATCCAGGTCGGCGCACAAGCGCGCGTACTCCGTCCGGATCGCCGTGAGCAGGTCGTCCTTCGTCGCGGGGACAGCCATCAGTGCGTCCGGCTGTCCCGCGCGAAGAAGGGTCGGGGCCAGGCGCCCAGCGCGAGCACCGCCAGCACGGTCTGGATCAGGCCGGTCGCGAAGAAGATGCCGTGCAGCGGCGACCAGACGAGCATCATGGCGATCTCGACGAAGATCCAGATCATCATCGTCAGCCCGGCCGCCGCGTGCATCGCCCACGCGACGCCGAATCGGCCGAACTGCGCGACGAGAGCCAGCGCCTGCACGCCGCCGACGACGACGCCCAGGATGATCCCCGGCCAGACGTAGGAGTCGAAGATGCTGCCGTCGAGCCATTCGGGCGGCAGTCCCATCCCGCCGCCGACCGTCAACCCGACCATTCCGATCAGAGCCGACAGGAGGTTGAGCGCCGCGACGGTGGCGAGAGCGATGCGGAGGGCGCGGGGTGTCGATCGCATGGGCTCACCGTACCGGCCGGTGCCCGCGTGGCGCGGGAGCGGCGGGCGTGGAAAACCGATGCTCGCGGTCGCTCAGGAGCACGACGCCGAGCGCGCGGTCAGCGGGCGAGCCAGCTCCGCAGCGAGCGGGTGACGAACGGGAGCACCCAGTACGCCATGATCGGCGTGAGCACGAGAGTGGTGACGAGCACGCGCAGCCAGATCGGCAGCTCGTTCCAGCCGGGGACGGGGCTCATCGCGTAGGTGAAAGCGAGGTTCACCGGGAAGAAGCCGAGCCAGATCGAGGTCGCCTGCTTCCAGCGCGGCGGGGCGGGTGCGACAGTGACCGTCTCGGTGGTGCCGTCGGAGGACGGAAGCGTGATGGTCCCGGTCGTCGGCTCGTCGAACCAGCCCTCGATCCCGGTGCGGCGCTTGGAGCGCTCGCTGCGCACGAAACCTTCGCCCATCGACAGCCACCATGCCCGCTCGGCCGACTGCTCCCACGCGGTGAGCGAATCCTCGCTCGCGAAGCGGTAGAGCATGTGCCAGACCTGCGAGTCTTCGCCGGCGCGCACCCAGCCTGAGCCGAGGAAGCCCGGATACTTCGTCGCGAGGTTCACCCCCGTCTGCACCCAGGCGGTCGCCTCGACGATGCGCTCGGGGTCGACTTCGCGGCGGATGGACACGGTGAGGGGTTCGGACATGGTGCGGTCCTCGGGAACGGGCGCCAGGGGTCGGGGCGCCGGAGCGGATGCGCCAGGGTGACGGCGCTTGGTCGATTCTAATTCGGTTGCGGGAGGTTCCCGGCCGGATCCGCCCGTGCACAGAGAGACCCCCGCCGACCCGATTCGGCGGGGGTCACGCGGCGTGGGAGCCGCGACGGGAGCGAGAACGCTCACCGTGCGCGCGGTGGACGTGACACCCGATCCGGTCTGAGTCTCTGTCCGCGCATCTGCAGTTCTACCCGGGCGAGATGGCCGGACGGTGAACGCGGTGCGAACACCCGACACTGCCGCGCGCGAGGTCGATCCGGAAGATACAAGGATGTCCTAGTAAATGTCCGGTGCTCCGAGTAAACTCCCCAATGTGCCAACGACGGCACGGAGGGATGTCACACAATGACTCGTACTATCCCGCACTTCGTGGGCGGATCGCTTCTCACTCCCGATTCGGGTCGCTTCGCCGACGTGTTCGATCCGAGCACGGGCGCTGTGCAGGCCAGGGTTCCGCTCGCATCGGCCGACGAGGTGCGCCGCGTGATCGGGAACGCCGAAGAGGCGCAGGTGGGGTGGGCAGCGACCAACCCGCAGAAGCGCGCCCGCGTGCTGCTGCGCTTCCTCGACCTGGTGCAGCGCGAGATGACGTCTCTGGCCGAACTCCTCGCGAGCGAGCACGGCAAGACGGTCGACGACGCGAAGGGCGACATCCAGCGGGGGCTCGAGGTCATCGAGTTCTCCGCCGGTGCTCCGCACCTCCTCAAGGGCGAGTACTCCACCGGCGCCGGAACCGGCATCGACGTGTACTCGATGCGGCAGCCGCTCGGGGTCGTCGCCGCGATCACACCCTTCAACTTCCCCGCCATGATCCCGCTGTGGAAGGCCGGCCCCGCGCTCGCCGCCGGCAATGCGGTCGTGCTCAAGCCCAGCGAGCGTGACCCTTCCGTGCCGGTGCGCATCGCCGAACTCTTCCTCGAGGCGGGCCTGCCCGCCGGCGTCCTCAACGTGGTGCACGGCGACAAGGAGGCGGTCGACACGCTGCTCACCGACGACCGCATCCGCGCGGTCGGCTTCGTCGGGTCCACGCCCATCGCGGAGTACATCTACGCGACGGCCGCAGCCCACGGCAAGCGCGCGCAGTGCTTCGGCGGTGCCAAGAACCACATGATCGTGATGCCGGATGCCGACCTCGACCAGGCCGTCGACGCGCTGATCGGCTCCGGCTACGGCTCGGCGGGCGAACGCTGCATGGCCATCTCGGTCGCCGTGCCGGTGGGGCAGGAGACCGCAGACGCCCTCGCCGCGAAGCTCACCGAACGTGTCGCCCAGCTGCGGGTGGGCCCTTCCCTCGCCGCGGACGTCGACTACGGACCTCTGGTCACGCGGGCGGCCGTCGAACGGGTGGAAGGCTACATCCAGCAAGGGATCGACGAGGGTGCGACGCTGCTCGCCGACGGTCGCGGCTTCACGGTCGAAGGGCACGAAGAGGGGTTCTATCTCGGACCGACCCTGTTCGACCACGTCACCACCGACATGGCGATCTACCGCGAGGAGATCTTCGGCCCTGTGCTCGTGATCGCCCGCGCCGCCGACTACGAGGAGGCGCTGCGCATGGCCTCGGAGCACGAGTACGGCAACGGGGTCGCCATCTTCACGCGCGACGGCGACGCGGCTCGTGACTTCGCCGCCCGCGTCGAGGTCGGGATGGTCGGGGTGAACGTGCCGATCCCCGTGCCGATCGCCTATTACACGTTCGGCGGGTGGAAGCGCAGCGGCTTCGGCGACCTCAACCAGCACGGCACCGATGCCTTCCGCTTCTACACGAAGACCAAGACGGTGACGAGTCGCTGGCCCGCGGCAGGCATCCGCGACGGCGCCAGCTTCGTCATCCCCACGATGCACTGACCCTTCGACAAGCTCAGGGACCCAACTTCTAAGGAAAAGCGATGACCATGACCACCGTCACCACCACCGCCGAGGAGCGCGAGGCGATCATCGGCGCCGTCCGCGAGTTCGCCGAGACCGAGCTCGCCCCCTACGCCGCGGAACGCGACGAGAAGCACCTGTTCCCCCGGGAATCGCTGAACCGTGCAGGAGAGCTCGGGCTCGGCGGTATCTACGTCGACGAGGAGTTCGGGGGCAGTGGACTCAGTCGGCTCGACACCGTCGCGATCTTCGAGGAGCTCGCGAAGGGTGACCCGGCGGTCGCGGCGTACATCTCCATCCATAACATGGTCGTGTGGATGATCGACACCTACGGTGATGACAGCCAGCGCGCGACGTGGTTGCCGCAGCTCACCGCGATGTCGGAGTTCGGCGGCTACTGCCTCACAGAGCCGGGGGTGGGGTCTGATGCGGCCAACGTCGCGACGAGTGCGGTCCGCGACGGCGACGATTACGTGCTCACGGGAGTGAAGCAGTTCATCTCCGGTGCGGGCGAGGCCGCCGTCTACGTCGTGATGGCGCGCACGGGAGAACCGGGAGCACGCGGTATCAGCGCGTTCCTCGTGCCGGGAGACTCCGAATCCCTCAGCTTCGGCGCACCGGAGAAGAAGATGGGGTGGCATGCGCAGCCCACCCGACAGGTGATCCTCGACGGCGTCCGAGTCCCGGCATCCGCCATGCTCGGCGACGAGGGACGCGGGTTCGCGATCGCGATGTCCGCGCTCAACGGCGGTCGGCTCAACATCGCCGCGTGCTCGCTGGGCGGGGCGCAATGGGCGCTCGACAAGGCTGTGCAGTACGTCCACGAGCGGATGGCGTTCGGCGAACCGCTCGCCGAGAAGCAGTCGATCCTGTTCGCGATCGCCGACATGCGCACCGACCTGCACGCCGCACGCCTCATGGTGCGCGATGGCGCGCAGGCGGTCGACGAGCACGCGCCGGACGCGACGATGCGTTGCGCCATGGCCAAGCGGTTCGCGACCGATGCCGGATTCGACGTCGCCAATCGCGCCCTGCAGCTGCACGGCGGCTACGGCTACCTGCAGGACTACGGGATCGAGAAGGTGGTCCGCGACCTGCGGGTGCACCAGATCCTGGAAGGAACGAACGAGATCATGCGTCTGATCGTCGGACGCGAGATGCTGCGACCGGCGGGCTCGGCGTCCGTGCAGCGTGGCGGAGATCAGATGCGGAGCGCATCATGACCGGGTCGTCGTCGAAAGCGGCCGTGGCCTTCCTCGGACTTGGGCACATGGGACTGCCGATGGCGAAGAACCTCGTCGCCGCCGGTCATGAGGTGCACGGCTTCGACCTGGTTCCGGCGGCGATCGAGGCAGCGCGGGCGGCCGGCATCGCGGTGGCGGCGAGCGGGGCGGAGGCCGTGGCGGAGGCGGATGTCGTCATCACGATGTTCCCCGCCGGGAAGCACGTGATCGAGGCGTATCGCACCGAGCTGCTCGCGGCTGCGCGACCCGGCACGCTGTTCATCGAGTCGTCCACCATCGCGGTCGACGAGGCCCGTGCCGCGCACGCGCTCGCTCTCGCCGCCGGACACCGCAACGTCGATGCCCCGGTGTCCGGGGGAGTGGTCGGCGCGGAGAACGGCACTCTCGCGTTCATGGTGGGCGGGTCGGACGAGGACTTCGCCGCGGCACTTCCGCTCCTCGAGGTGATGGGAAAGCGCATCGTGCACTGCGGCGGATCTGGGCTCGGACAGGCGGCCAAGGTCTGCAACAACATGGTGCTCGCGGTCTCGCAGATCGCCGTCGCGGAGGCATTCGTGCTGGGGGAGCGCCTCGGGCTCGAGCACCAGGCGCTCTTCGACGTCGTGTCCCAGGCGTCAGGGCAGTGCTGGTCGATCACGACGAACTGCCCCGTGCCCGGACCGGTGCCCACGAGCCCGGCGAACCGCGACTACCAGCCCGGATTCGCCGGTGCATTGATGGCGAAGGACCTCGGTCTCGCGCTGCAGGCGATCGAGCAGACGTCGACGGATGCGCGGATGGGCCGACTCGCCCAGGAGATCTACGCCGCGTTCGCTGCCGGAGACGGGGCGAGCCGCGACTTCTCCGGCATCATCACCGACATCCGCGACGACCGCGTGTGATGACGGCCGTTCGAATCGCGCGAATGGTTCCATCGGGCACCTGGGAGCCACCATTTGCGCGATTCGAACGCAGGGGTGAAGGTGGAACGCAACCACGACGGAGAGGGCGACATGACCGAGTACGAGACGATCCTGGTCGAGCAGCGCGGACGGGTGGGGTGGATCACCCTGAACCGGCCGGAAGCGCTGAATGCGTTGAACAGCAGAATCGCCGAGGAGGTGACCGCCGCCGCGCTCGCTTTCGATGCGGACGAGGGCGTCGGCGCGATCGTGGTCACCGGGTCGGAGAAGGCGTTCGCCGCGGGTGCCGACATCAAGGAGATGGAGGGCATGTCGGCGGCGCAGATGCTCGAGACCGATCACTTCGGTGTGTGGCATGAGTTCGCCGCGGTGCGCACCCCCGTGATCGCGGCCGTCTCCGGGTTCGCGCTGGGCGGCGGGTGCGAGTTGGCCATGATGTGCGACATCATCCTCGCGGCCGACAACGCCAAGTTCGGGCAGCCCGAGATCAATCTCGGCGTGATCCCCGGCATGGGCGGCACGCAGCGTCTGATCCGTGCAGTCGGCTACTACAAAGCAGCCGAGCTCGTGCTCTCCGGCCGGTTCATGGGGGCGGAGGAGGCCGAGCGCTCCGGCCTCGTGTCCCGTGTCGTGCCGACCGCGGAGCTCCTGACCGAGGCGACGAAACTCGCCGACACCATCGCCTCGAAGTCGCTCCCGTCCGTGTTCGCCGCCAAGGCCGCGCTGGACGCGGCGATGGAGACGACCCTCGCCGAAGGGCTCGCGCACGAGAAGCAGGCGTTCGCCGCGCTGTTCGACACCGCGGATCAGAAGGAGGGCATGTCGGCCTTCCGGGAGAAGCGGTCACCGGACTTCCAGAACCGCTGACCGCTCGTGAACGACTCCGCAGAACTGAGGACGCCATGCCGGAAGCGGCGCTCTGCGTGGTGCCCGATGAGTACTTCTGCGGAGTTCGTCACGCCGTCAGCTGCGGAGTGCGTCGACGATCTTCGTGATCCGGCGTTCGCGCGTCGCCTCCTGCTTCGCCTCGGCCACACTTCGCGCGTGCTCCTTGCGCACCGAGTACGACAGGGCGTCGAAGGCGGAGCGCAGTGCGGGGTCGGCGTCCAACGCGGCGGCGAGCTCGGGCGGAACGTCGACCGTGCGCTCGGCCGCATCCACTCTGATCACGGCGTCGATCTCCTGGCCGATGTCGAGCCCGAGGTCGGCGCGGACGGCCTTGCTGAAGCCGATCATGTTCTCGCTGCCCATGCGTGCCAAGCGCAAACGCGCGGTGCGCCCACCGATCGTCACGGCCACGGGGAACGCCTTGCCCGCACCCAGGGACGCGACCTGATCGTCGGTGAGCAGGATGGCCGCCGCGGGGCCGCGGCCGGTGAGGACGGTGTGCAGGCGCAGTTCGCTCATGCCGAAAGAGTACGCCCGGGCTCCCCGAACTCGGCGGCGAGAATCGCGTTGCGCTCGGAGATCAGGCGGCGCATGTATCTGCCGAGGACCAACGCGTCGACTAGCCGACCGAGCGGACCGAACGGTGAGCGGAACGTCACGGTGTCGCGCATGAGCGTGCCGTCCGGATGCTCCTCGAAGCGGTGCTCGTGCAAAAACGCGGCGAACGGCCCGGCGATCTGCCGATCCGAGAACCCGTGCGGCGGATCGACGTCGAACACCCGCGAGCGCAGTCGGAACGGGATGCCGAAGTGGCGTGCTCGCCAGGTCGCCGTCGTCCCCTCGGTGAAGACGCCGCCCGCCGGCGCCTCGACCATCGTCTCGCCGAATCGGGCCATGCTCTTCACGTGCAGTTCGGGGTCGAGCGAGGCGGCGAACACCTCGGCGGGCGGCGCGCCGATGACCGTCTCGAGCGCGAACCGCGGCATGTCAGAGCGCTTCGGGCTGCGGACGCGGGTCGGCGAAGTCACCGGCGTCCTTGCGCAGCCGGGCCACGATCGCCACGAGCTCCGCCGCGTCGTCGCGGCTCAGGCCGGGCTCGGCGAAGACGTCGGCGTTGAGAGCCCGGGTGGCGCGCTCCACGAGTTCCCGACCGGATTCGGTCAGCACGAGGAGTGCGGCGCGTCCGTCGTGCGGGTGCGGCTCACGCGCGATCAGACCATCGCGGACCAGACGCTCGGCCGTGCTCGTGACCGTGGTCGGGTGCACCTGGAGGCGGGCGACCACGCTGGACAGCGGAAGGCTGCCCGCGCGGCTGAACGCGAGCAGTCGCAGCACCTCGTAGCGGGCGAAGCTCAGGGCGAACGGCTTGAGCGCCGCGTCGACGCGTGCGAGCAGCAGCTGCTGGGCCCGCATGACCGAGGTGACCAGGGCCATGCCGTCGGCGGCCTCCGTCCATCCGTGCGCGAGCCACTGCCGCTTCGCCTCGGCGAGCGGATCGATGGGGAGCGGACGGGGTCTGGCCATCTCTCTACGGTAGTGGCGGGAGTGCGGGGCGCGGCGACGGCGCGCGACGCACTCGATCTCGGCACATCTCAGCCCCAGTCAGCGCTGAGTCTCAGTCGCAAGTGGGTTGGTACTCAGTATCGCGGTCTAGAATTGCAGGAGTCGTGAGGAGCAATCGATGAAGATCTTCGTCCTGGTCAAAGAGGTGCCGGACACCTATGGCGATCGCAAGCTGAATCTCGAGACCGGACTCGCCGATCGCGCGGCGGGCGACGTCGTGCTCGACGAGATCACCGAGCGGGCCCTCGAGGTCGCGCTCAGCTACGCCGACAAGAACGACGGCACCGAGGTGGTCGCGGTCTCGATGGCTCCGGAGAGCTCGACCGCGTCCGTGCGCAGGGCTCTCGCGATCGGTGCCGGATCCGCCGTGCACATCGCCGATGAGCAGCTCACCGGCGCCGATCTCGGACTCACCGCCGAGGTGCTGGCCGCGGCCATCCGCCGCGGCGCTCCCGACCTCGTCATCACCGGCAACCTGTCGACGGACGGCTCCGGTGGAGTGATCCCCGCGATGCTCGCCGAGCACCTCGGATTCGCCCAGGCCACCGCTCTCACCTCGGTCGAGATCGCCCCCGACGGCATCTCCGGAGTGCGAGGCGCCGACGCCGGGAGCCAGCCGGTGTCGGCGCCGCTGCCCGCCGTGATCTCCATCACCGAGGCGCTCCCCGACGCACGCTTCCCGAACTTCAAGGGCATCATGGCGGCGAAGAAGAAGCCGCTCGAGGTGCTCTCCCTCGCCGACCTCGACGTCTCGGCCGATCCGTCCGTCGCCCCGCGCACCATCATGACCGCGGTGGCGGAGAAGCCCCCGCGCGCGGCCGGAGTGAAGATCATCGACGAGGGCGACGCCGCCGACAAGCTCGTCGACTACCTCGTGCAGAACAGGCTGGTGTGAGATGACCTCTTCCGAGAACCCGATCCTCGTCCTCGTCGACATCGACCCCTCCGGTTACGTCGCGACCAGCACGGCCGCCCTCATCGGCGCCGCCTCCACGATCGGTTCGCCGGTGGCCCTGATCGTCGGCGGCGGTCCCGCGGCCGTGGATCAGGCAGCGGCGGCGGGGGCATCCGTGGTGCTGACCGCCGACGGGGACCCGGCTGCGCTCACGGTGCCGGTCGTCGACGCACTGCAGGCAGCCGCAGCCCAGGTGCGACCCGATGCCGTCCTCATCTCGAACTCGATCTCCGGCCGCGACGTCGCCGGGCGCTTCGCGGTGCGCACGAAGAGTGCGCTGTCGGTCGATGCCGTCGGGGTCTCGCGCGATGACGAAGGCGTCGTGGCCCACCACTCGGTCTACGGCGGGGCGTACCTGGTCGATTCGGCTCCCACGTTCGGGACTCCGGTGATCACGGTGCGTCAGGGAGCTGTCGACGCGCGCGCCGAAGCCGTCGCATCGCACTCGGTCGAGGTGCTCGATGTCACTCCGTCCGGGGCCGTCGCGGCCACGGCGGGCCCGGTCGAGGCGGTGGAGGTCGCCTCCTCCCGTCCCGAGCTGCGGGGAGCCACGAAGGTGGTCTCCGGTGGCCGAGGTCTCGCGTCGAAGGAGAAGTTCGTGCTCGTCGAAGAGCTCGCCGACGCGCTCGGCGCGGCCGTCGGTGCCTCGCGCGCCGCCGTCGACGCGGGCTACATCCCGCAGTCCCATCAGGTCGGACAGACCGGGGTCTCGGTGTCGCCGCAGCTGTATGTCGCACTCGGCATATCCGGAGCGATCCAGCACCGCGCGGGCATGCAGACATCGAAGAACATCATCGCCATCAACAAGGACGCGGACGCGCCGATCTTCGACGTCGCGGACTTCGGCATCGTCGGCGATGTGTTCACCGTGGTCCCACAGGTGATCGCGGCGCTCGAGGCACGGAAGAAGTAGCCATGGCGACGCGGATGCTGCGACGCGGTCTGCCGCGCGTGCCTGGAGGAGATCCCTGGCCTCCCGCTGATGCGGTGGCGGAGGATGCCACGGTGGATGATCGGGCGGCGGACGCGGTGACGAGCGCGGCGCCCGACGAGCCCGCGACAATTCCGGAGGTCGCGGTGTCTTCGGACGTCGACGTGCCTGTCCGGGCCACCGGCCCCGGCGGCCCGGCATCGCCGGCGACCGTGACGGCTGCTGTTGCAGCGGCCGCTCCGGCAACGGCCGGTGGGGCAGCGCGGATCCGTCGCGGTCTGCCGCGTGTGCCGGGCGGGGAGCCTTGGCCGCCTTCGACGTCGCCGACCGCCCCCACTTCTCCCGCCGAGGTGCCCGAACCCGCTGCGGCAGTACCCGCTCCCTCTCCGGGATCGGCGGTGTCGGACCCCGTGCCGGCTGCGTCAGCATCCGTGCCAGCGCCCGCGGCGTCGACCCCCACAGCGGACATCTCTGCGGCAGAGACCTCCGCCCCCGTCGCGGTGGCCACGGCCGACGGCACCGGTGTCCGACGCGGCTTGCCTCGTGTCGCCGGCGGAGACCCGTGGCCGCCCGCCGACACTGTTCCCCTCTCTGCTGTCGCCCGAGCCGAGCCCGTCGCGCCCGAGCCCGTCGCGCCCGAGCCCGTCGCGCCCGAGTCCGTCGTGCCGGCCGCAGTCGTTGCCGTCGCGGCTGCCGCGACTCCTGCCGTTGCGACCGGACCGTCGTCCGTGCTCGCCGACGTCTCGACTCCGCTCCCGTGGACGCAGACCGTGTGGAACGGACGAGCGCCCCGACACCTCCCACAGACGTCGGCCCCGACGACCGGCCGCCCGCGCCCGACGTGGACCCAGGCGATCGGTGTGCTGTTCGGAGCCGCTGCGCTCGGGGTGCTCGCCGGAGCCGCCATCGCGTTCGTGCGCACGCTCCTGAGCTTCCCGTTCATGCAGGACTTCCTGGCGGCCTTTCCCGGCGAGTACGAGCCCGGGATCGCCGTCGAGCCGGGATTCGCCCCGTGGATCGGGTGGCAGCACTTCTTCAACATGTTCCTGATGGTGCTGATCATCCGCTCGGGGTTGCAGGTGCGCACCGAGAAGCGTCCGACGGTCTTCTGGACCCCTCGCAACAACGCGAAGGGCAAGATCAGCCTCAACCTGTGGTTCCACCAGTCGCTCGACATCCTGTGGCTCGTCAACGGCGTGATCTTCGTCGTGCTGCTGTTCGTCACGGGGCACTGGGTGCGCATCGTCCCGACCAGCTGGGAGGTGTTCCCGAACGCCCTCTCGGCGGCCCTGCAGTACATCTCGTTCGATTGGCCGCACGAGAACGGCTGGAACAACTACAACAGCCTGCAGCAGCTCGCCTACTTCGCCACCGTGTTCATCGCGGCGCCGCTCGCCGCGATCACCGGCTTCCGCATGTCGGGGCTGTGGCCGAAGAAGGCCGAGAAGCTGTCGAAGGCGTACCCGGTCGAGTGGGCGCGGGCGCTGCACTTCCCGATCATGCTGTACTTCGTGGCGTTCATCATCGCGCACGTGGCGCTCGTCATGTTGACCGGGTTCCTGCGCAACCTGAACCACATGTTCGCGTCGCAGGACGCGGTGACGTGGACCGGATTCTGGGTGTTCATCCTGTCGCTCGTGGTGATCGCAATCGGATGGGCGGCTGCGCGTCCGCTCGTGCTCGCCCCCATCGCCAAGGTGTTCGGCAAGGTCTCGGGTCGGTGAGCAGATGAGCGACGAGGTCATCGCCGAATACTGGCGCACCGTGCGGACCACCCTGCCTCACCTCCCGGAGACGCGGCCGGAAGCCTGGGGGTTCGGGGCGACGTCCGAGCACGCCGACGAGTTGCTGGCACTCGTGCTCGACGGCATCAAGGTCGGCACCGCGTCGTCCCTCTGGGATTACGAAGCGACCGGCGACCCTCTCCCCGCTGTGGGCGAGCTCAGCATCATCCTGGACGGCACCGGCGCCCCGCGGGCTGTGATCGAGACCACGACGATCGACATCACGCCGTTCGACGAGGTCGACGAGGCCCATGCCTTCGCCGAGGGGGAGGGCGACCGCACGCTGGCGTACTGGCGCGAGGTGCACGAACGCTACTGGCGCACCCACTCCGAGAACCCGCGCGGCTACGAACCGGACATGCCGGTGGTCTGCGAGCGGTTCCGGCTGGTGTTCCCGGCCTAGAGAGTCCCGAGGGACTGAAGGAGAGGCGCGATCATGGCTGAGGCATACATCGTCGACGCGGTCCGTTCGCCGGTCGGCAGGCGCGGCGGATCGCTCGCCGAGGTCCACCCTGTGGACCTCGGCGCCCACAGCCTTCGGGCGCTCGTCGACCGGACGGGGATCGACCCCGGTGCGGTGGACGACGTGATCCTGGGCGTCATCGACGCGATCGGCGGCCAATCCGGCAACGTGGCCAGGACGGCCCTGCTCGCCGCCGGATTCCCCGAGCACGTTCCCGGGGTGACCATCGACCGGCAGTGCGGGTCGAGCCAGCAGGCCGTGCACTTCGCGGCGCAGGCCGTGATGAGCGGCACGAGCGACCTCGTGATCGCGGGCGGACTGCAGAACATGTCGCAGGTGCCGTTGACCGCCGCGGCCACCGTGGGGGAGTCCTACGGCTTCACCACGCCGTACGCGCAGTCGCCCGCCTGGACCGACCGCTACGGCAATCAGGAGATCTCGCAGTTCGCCGGTGCCGAGCTGATCGCCGAGAAGTGGGACATCTCCCGCGAGGAGATGGAGCGGTTCGCCCTGGAGAGCCATCGTCGTGCAGCCCTGGCGCAGGACGAGGGTCGCTTCATCCGTGAGATCGCTCCGCTGAACGGTCTCGACCACGACGAGGGTGTGCGCCGCGACACCACGCTGGAGCGGATGGCGGGGCTCGCGCCGCTGCGGGAGGGTGGACGGATCACCGCCGCCGTGTCGTCGCAGATCAGCGATGCGTCCAGCGCCGTGCTCATCGCCAGCGGGCAGGCCGTGCGTGACCACGGGCTCTCGCCCCGTGCCCGCATCCATCAGATGACGGTGCGCGGCGACAGTCCGATCCTCATGCTCACCGCTCCGATCCCCGCCACGAAGCTCGCGCTGGAGCGCGCGGGGATGCGGGTCTCCGACATCGACCTGTTCGAGGTGAACGAGGCCTTCGCTCCCGTGGTGCTCGCCTGGATGCGCGAGCTCGATGCTCCGCACGAGAGGGTGAACGTCAACGGCGGAGCCATCGCGCTCGGTCACCCCATCGGCGCGACCGGGACCAGGCTGATGACCACGATGCTCAACGAACTCGAACGCACGGGCGGACGCTACGGTCTGCAGGCCATGTGCGAGGGCGGCGGGGTCGCGAACGTGACCATCGTCGAACGGCTCTGACGCCCCTGATCCCGCGGTGACGACAGAGCGGGCCGCCTCCCGGGGGAGACGGCCCGCTCTGCACGTGCTCGGAGGGTCAGGGGCGGACGAAGCGCACTTCGGTCAGCGTCTCGCCCAGGAACGGCTCGGTGTGCGATGCGCCGTCGAGGTGGAATCCGTTGCGGGTGTAGAACCGGTGCGCGCGAGGGTTGTCCTCGGCGACCCACAGGTACAGCGGCTCGTCCTTCTCCACGGCGGCGTCGAACAGCTTCTGGCCGATGCCGGTGGAGTGATAGGCGTCGAGCAGGTAGATGAAGTAGAGCTCGCGGAACGCCGGAGCGTCCTTGTCGCGGGCGGGGCCGGAGCCGACGAAGCCCACGATCTCCCCGTCGACCAGCGCGGCGTTCATCTTGAACTCGGGGCCCTGCGAGGCCCAGTGCGTCCACAGTTCGGCCATGCGGCGGGGCGAGACCTTCTCCAGCGCCGCCTTGCTGATCAGGTGGTCGTAGGTCTCGTGCCAGCACTGCGCATGCACGCGACCGAGGGCTTCCGCATCCACATCACGGACCGGACGGACGATGACTTCAGGCTGGGCTTCGGCGCTCATGGTCGTGACTCTACGCGCGGCGTCCGCGAAGGGGAAATCGAGGGGATGTTCGATGACACCCTTCCCGCGGTCATGGAGGTTTCGCACAACGATGTTCGCCGATCGTGCACTCCTGGCTACGATCGATGCTCGTGAACGTGATCTGGCGGACCCTCCTGGTGATCCTCGGCGCTCGCCGCCGCGTGCGACGGGGGAAGGCCCTCGACCCCACCGCCGTCGGCAGCATCACCCTGACCACGCTGCCCACCGACATCGACATCCTGCGCCATATGAACAACGGCCGCTACCTGTCGTTGTTCGACCTCGGGCGCTGGGACCTGCTCATCCGCACCGGACTGTTCGATGCGATGAAGGACCGGGGCTGGTATGCGGTCGTCTCCAGCGAGACGATCACGTTCCGCAAGTCGCTGCAGCTCTGGCAGCGGTTCGAGGTGCAGTCGCGTTTCATCGGGCACGACGACAAGGCGCTCTTCATGGAGCACCGCGCCGTCGTGGACGGCGAGGTCTACGCACGGGCGATCGTGCGGGCCAGGATGCTGCGACGCACCGGAGGGACCGTCAGCAACGAGGAGCTTTTCGCGGCCGTGGGCAAGCCGGAGGGTGTTCCGGAGATCGACGCCTGGGTGCACGACTGGGCAGCGGCCTCGGCGCTCCCTCCCGTGCGGGCGAAGGCCCCGAGCGTCTGGGGCTGAGCGTCTGGGGCTGAGTTCGAAAACCCCGAGGGGCTGAGCGGCAGAGGAACGTTCTCTCCGTCCGCACCGGCGCGGTAGCTTAGGCGTGTGCTGGCGATCCTGACGACGACCGGCGCCCCAGGGCTAACAGCTACAGACGGCCTCCGATGATCTTTCCGTAGCAGAGAAGCTTGCCATCTTTGATGCCTGTCGCGACTTCCTGGCCGATCAACTTGTTCCATTTCGTCGTGACGGTCCAGGAGTAGGCGTAGCAGGCCGAACCTTTGGCTCGGATCGCACTATCGACGTTCTTCGGCATGGTGCCTGAGCACGCACTCGATGAGATGCCCTTGCGGATGTCGTATGAGCAGCCGATGTCAGCGTGCGCGGCGGCCGCGCCTGCGAGGGTCATCACGCCGGCGAGGGCCAGAGCCGTGAACCCATTTCGGACCCGATTTCGCCACCGGACTCTGATCGTCTTGGTCAAGGTAATCCTCCATTCTCGCCCGAAGGAAGTCGTCCCCCAGGCGTTATCGGAAGTCACTGTATCCCTCGTTTCGAATCGCGCAGTTGGTTGCATCCGGGTCCAAAACACAACCAGTTGCGTGATTCGAGAGCTTCGAGCGGCTCCGAACGGGTGGGATCCCGGGAATCCGGGGTGTCCAGACCTAGGCTGAAATCCATGGCAGACCTCCCGCCGGATGCCGTGGCATCCGCATCCCTCGCAGACCGTGCCGTCGAGCTGGCTCGGCGGTGGACGATCGAGGCCGCGGCGACAGAACCAGACCCCGCGGCCGCTCGGCTCGCCGGAGTGCTGCAGGACGTGAACGGACTCCCGTTCACCCTGGGGTTCGTCGACGGCGTCATGCGTCCGGAGAGCCTGACCGCCGCGGCCTCGCAGCTGCACCGCATCGCCCCGATCGTGCCGGAGTTCCTGCCCTGGTACCTGCGCTCGGTGGTGCGCCTGGGTGGCGGGGTCGCGCAGATCCTCCCGACGCCCGTGGTGCCGATCGCCCGTCGGGTGCTCCGGGACATGGTGGGGCACCTGGTCGTCGACGCGCGCCCTGCCAAGCTCGGCGCCGCGATCGAGCGGATCCGCGCCGACGGCTCCCGGCTCAACCTCAACCTGCTCGGCGAGGCCGTGCTCGGGGAGGCGGAGGCCCGACGACGGCTCGACGGCATCCACGCGCTCGTCCGCCGTCCGGACGTGGACTACGTCTCGGTGAAGGTCTCGGCGATCATCAGCCACCTGTCGATGTGGGCTTTCGACGAGGTCGTCGACGAGGTGGTCGAGCGGCTCCTTCCGCTGTATCTCGCGGCGGCGGCCGACGGCACCTTCATCAACCTGGACATGGAGGAGTACCGCGACCTCGACCTCACGATCGCCGTCTTCACGCGCATCCTCGAGGACTCCCGACTGGCCGGGCTCGAAGCCGGGATCGTGCTGCAGGCGTACCTGCCGGACGCGCTGCCCGCCCTGCAGGAGCTCACCGCGTGGGCGCAGGACCGCGTGGCGCACGGCGGCGCCCGCATCAAGGTGCGTCTCGTCAAGGGGGCGAATCTCGCGATGGAGCACGTCGAGGCGCGGATGCACGGGTGGACGCCTGCGACCTACGACACCAAGCTCGACACCGACGCGAACTACCTGCGCTGCCTCGACTGGGCGCTGCAGCCGGAGCACACGGCTGCGGTGAAGATCGGCGTCGCGGGGCACAACCTCTTCGGCATCGCCTACGCCTGGCTGCTGGCGGGCGAGCGGGGCGTGCGGGAGGCCGTGGAGTTCGAGATGCTGCTCGGCATGGCCCAGGGGCAGGTGCGAGCCGTCTCGCGCGAGGTCGGACCGGTGCTGCTCTACGTGCCGGTGGTGGAGCCAGCGGAGTTCGACGTGGCCATCAGCTACCTGGTGCGCCGGCTCGAGGAGAACGCCTCGCCGGACAACTTCCTCTCCGCCGCCTTCCGGCTCGGCGAGGACGAGTCGCTGTTCGTCCGCGAGCAGGATCGCTTCCTCGATGCGCTCGACAGGGCGGGCGACCCGACGCTGCGCATCGGACCCCGTCGCACGCAGGACCGTCTCGCCCCCGTGCACGAGTCGCTGCGCCCTGCACCCGTCGCCCCGGTGCCGGAGACCGACCTGACCAAGGCGGTGCTCGGCATCTCCCGCGGCTCGGACGACAGCGGCCGGGAGGCGTTCCTGGAGACCGCGGTCTACTCCGCCCGCGAGCTGGAGCAGGACACCGGCGGAGCCCCGGGCTTCGCGAACACCGTCGACAGCGACCCCGCGCTTCCCGCCAACCGCGAATGGGCGCGCGAGGTGCGCGAGCGCATCGCGACCTCCGACCTGGGGTCTGCCACGATCGCGGCGGCGCAGGTGTCCGATGCGGACGAGCTCGAGCGGGTCGTGCACGGTGTGCGTCGTGCTGCCCCGGCCTGGGGCGGGCGACCTGCCGCCGAGCGTGCCGAGGTGCTGTTGCGTGCCGCGGCTGCACTCGAGGCCCGTCGCGGAGACCTCATCGAGGTCGCGGCCTCCGAGACCGGCAAGGTCTTCGCAGAAGCCGACATCGAGGTGAGCGAGGCCGTCGACTTCGCGCGGTACTACGCAGCCAAGGCCAGGGAGCTCGACGCGATCGCCGGCGCCGTGTTCGTCCCGGCATCCGTCACGGTCGTCACGCCGCCCTGGAACTTCCCCGTCGCCATTCCCGCCGGAGGAGTGCTCGCCGCGCTCGCCGCAGGTTCCGGTGTGGTCTTCAAGCCCGCACCGCAGGCCCGTCGCTGTGCGGCGGTGATCGCCGAGACGCTGTGGGAGGCCGGGATCCCCCGCGACCTGTTGGCGCTCGTCGACGTCGAAGAGGGGGAGCTCGGTCGCGAGCTCATCACGCACGACGCCGTCGACCGGGTGATCCTCACCGGGGCGTGGGACACGGCGGCGCTGTTCCGCTCCTGGCGCCCGGATCTGCCGCTGCTCGCCGAGACCAGCGGCAAGAACGCGATCATCATCACCCCTTCGGCCGATCTCGATCTCGCGGTCGCCGACCTCACCAAGAGCGCGTTCGGACATGCCGGGCAGAAGTGCTCGGCGGCGTCGCTCGCGATCCTCGTGGGGCCGGTCGGACGCTCGGCCCGGTTCGCCCGCCAGTTGGCCGATGCCGTGCGCTCGCTGCACGTCGGTCCTCCTACCGATCCGCTGGCCGAGGTGGGGCCGGTGGTCGAGCAGCCGCAGGGCAAGCTCGCCTGGGCGCTGAGTGAGCTCGAGGGCGACGAGCAGTGGCTGATCGCGCCGTCTCTCGCCGCGGCGGACGACGGCAGCCGACGGCTGTGGCGTCCCGGCGTGCGCGTCGGGGTGCAACCGGGATCGCGTTTCCACACCGAGGAGTTCTTCGGCCCCGTGCTCGGGGTGATGCACGCCCCGACCCTCGCGCGCGCCGTGGAGATGCAGAACGCCGTCGCCTACGGACTCACCGCAGGGCTGCACACCCAGGATCCGGAGGAGCTGTCGTACTGGCTCGACCGGGTGCAGGCGGGCAATCTCTACGTGAATCGCGGCATCACCGGCGCGATCGTGCAGCGTCAGCCCTTCGGCGGATGGAAGCGCTCCTCGGTCGGCCCCGGCGCGAAGGCGGGTGGGCCCAACTATCTCATCGGTCTGGGATCGTGGCACTCGCAGTCGGGAGGGCCGGCCTCCAGCACCCTGCACCTGCGCGGGCTCGATTCGCGCATCACCGCGGTGATCGAGGCGGCACAGTCCTCGCTCGCGTATGAGTCGTTCGAGTGGCTGCGGCGCTCGGCTCTCTCGGATGCGCTGGCCTGGGATCGGGAGTTCGGCCAGGTGCGCGACGTGTCGCGTCTGGGAGTCGAGCGCAACCTGTTCCGCTATCGCCCCGTGCCCGTCGAAGTGCGCGCGACCGACGACGCCGCGCTGCACGACCTGCTGCGCGTGGTGATCGCCGGGGTGCGCTCCGGCGCCAGGTTCGTCATCTCGACCCCTTCCGGATTGCCCGCCGAGGTGCGCCGAGCGCTCGGAGACCTCGACGCCCCGGTGTTCCTCGAGAGCGACGACGAGTGGTTGCAGCGGCTGCTCCGTCAGGACGCCGACCTCGAAGGCGTCACACTGCCGGCGAGCGATCGAGTGCGACTGGTCGGCGGTCGTGAGGGTGTCGCCGCTCTCCGCGCGGAGCTGGCCGCGGCTTCCGCTGGCGATCCCGACCTCGCGGTGTACGACGGCGAGGTGACGGCGGCCGCCCGCATCGAGCTGCTGCCGTTCGTGCACGAGCAGTCGATCTCGATCACCGCGCACCGTTACGGCAACCTCGACGCGTGGAGCAGCGACGTGATCTGAGCCGCATGTAAAGAATTCTTGACACTTCTGGCGAGCGGCCGTACGCTGAACGTGTCAAGAATCTTTTACATCGGAGGCGTCGTGGTCTACGAAGAGCGCAATGCGTGGGCGGGACTCATCGTGAGCCCCATCGTGATGGTCGTGTACGTCGTGCTGGTCCTCCAGCAGGCTGGAGGAGGGCCGCTCACCGATGTGGACTGGTTCCCGCTCATGCTGTGGGTGATCGGCGGGGGCATCGTCGCGACGATCCTGCTCAGCGTGGTGTGGGGCATCATCGCCGGGATGAGCGATCCCGACGGGGTCGGCCGCTCCGACATCCGCGACCGCGACATCAGCCGCATGGGTGGGCGGGTGGAGCAGGCCTTCATCGTGATCGCCGGCCTCGGGGTGATCGCGCTGTGCGCTGTCGGGGCCGACGTCTTCTGGATCGCGAACACCATGTTCGCGGGCTTCGCGGTAGCCGCGCTCGTCGGCGGTGTCGCCAGGGTGATCGCCTACCGGCGAGGCCTCGTCTGATGGTCAAGCCCACTCTCGTCTCCAACACCATCCGCGCTCATCGCGAGAGGGCGGGACTCACTCAGGCCGAGCTCGCGCGCACGGTCGGCGTGACGCGCCAGACGCTCATCGCCATCGAACAGCAGAGGTACTCGCCGACGCTCGAACTCGCCTTCCAGATCGCCCGCGCCTTCGGGGTGGGCCTCGACGACGTCTTCGAGTACCCCGACACATCAGGAGCAGGATCATGAGCCGATCGATGAAGGCGTGGACCAGGAAGACGTACGGGCCCGCCGACGGCGTCGCCCTCGAACACACCTCGATGCCGGTTCCTCGACGCGGCGAGGTGCTGCTGCGCGTGCGCGCCACGGCCCTGAACGCGGGCGACGTGCGTCTTCTGCTCGGTGATCCTCTGCTCGTGCGACCGGTGTTCGGGCTGACACGTCCGAAGCACCCGGTGCGCGGCATGGAGGTCGCGGGCACCGTGGTGGCGCTCGGGGCCGATGTCGTCGGTGCTGAGGTCGGCGAAGAGGTGGTCGGTGAGCTCGTCGGCGGGGGAGGGCTCGGCGAGTATGTCCGGGTTCCCGCCGCTCGGCTGGTGCCGATCCCCACCGACATCGCGGCAGACGCCGCTGCCTGCCTGCCGGTCGCCGGTGGTACCGCCTGGCAGGCGCTCGACCTCGCCGGGGTCGGACTCGCAGACGGTGGCCACGCGGCGGGTGGGGCGCCGCGCGTGCTGATCATCGGTGCATCCGGAGGCGTCGGCACGTTCGCCGTGCAGCTCGCGACTCTCCGCGGAGCCGAGGTATGGGCGACCTGTCGCGACCGCAACGCGCCGCTGATCGAGCAGCTCGGCGCGGTGCGCACGTTCGACCACAGGGAGTCGCCGTTGAGCACGCTCGCGGACGGCCGATTCGACGCGATCATCGACATCGCGGGAGGGATGCCGCTGCGCGAGCTGAAGCGTCTCGTCGTTCCCGGCGGCACAGTCGTGCTGGTCACCGGCGACGGCGGCCATGTGCTCGGCCCCGTCCCACGGATGCTGCGCGCGGTGTTCCTGTCGATCGGCTCGCGGAGCATCCGACCGCTCGCCGCGACGCCACGCCCCGAGGTGCTGGCGAAGCTGCTCGACCTCGTGGCCGAGGGGCGGATCGTCCCCGTCATCGAGCGCGAGTATCCCTTCGCCGAGGCATCGGCGGCTCTCTCCCGACTGGAAGCCGGCCACACGGTGGGCAAGCTCGTGGTCGCCGGCACCGCGGTCTGAGCGCTCATCGGCGGTGTTCTGGTGCCGCACCGACAGCGGTGTGGCGGAGCACCCCCCACCGCGCTCTGGCGGTGCACAGGGGGCGGGTGACAGAATGGACCCCGGCGTGCCCGAGTCGCATCTTCCCCGACGCCCGCTCGATCGAGCGAAGGGTCGAAGGACCGCCGGGCCCCTGGACAGCGTCCGCCGCGCCCGTCCTCCGAGGAGAGCTCCCATGTCGACGCCTGAAGCCGCCGTCTCCACCGCCCCCGCCCGCACCGCGCACCACCGCCACTACCTGATGTGCAAGCCGGAGCACTTCACCGTCAACTACTCCATCAATCCGTGGATGGAGCCGTCGAAGCCCACCGACACCGCGAAGGCGGTCGCGCAGTGGCAGAAGCTCCACGACCTGTACGTCGAGCTGGGCCACGACGTCGAGCTCATCGAGCCGCTCGCCGGATACCCCGACATGGTCTACACGGCCAACGGCGGGTTCCTCATCGACGGCCGCGCCTATGTGCCCGAGTTCCGCTTCGTCGAGCGCCAGGGCGAGGCTCCCGCCTTCGCCGACTGGTTCCGCGGCGCGGGCTACGACACCGTGATGCCGAAGGAGGTCAACGAGGGCGAGGGCGACTTCCTGCTCGTCGGTGACGTGATCCTCGCCGGCACCGGCTTCCGCTCGACCGGCGACAGTCACCGCGAGGTCGGCGAGGTCTTCGGCCGCGAGGTCGTGTCGCTCAACCTGGTCGACCCGCGCTTCTACCACCTCGACACCGCGATCGCCGTGCTCGATCCGGTGCAGGGTCTCGAGAACGGCGGCCCGGAGCACGCGAACATCGCGTACCTCCCCGGTGCCTTCGACGACGCGAGCCGCGCCGAGCTCGAGAAGCGCTTCCCCGACGCGATCCTGGTGTCGGACGAGGACGGCTCGGTGTTCGGCCTGAACTCGGCGAGCGACGGCTACAACGTGATCATCTCCCCGCGCGCGAAGGGCTTCGAGAAGCAGCTGCGCGAGCGCGGTTACAACCCGATCATGATCGACCTTTCCGAGCTGCTGCTCGGCGGCGGCGGCATCAAGTGCTGCACGCTCGAGCTTCGGGGCGCGAAGTGACCGCGCTGGAGGCAGGCGCCGATGTGAACACCGAGCCGCACGTCGCACACAACTACCACCCGCTGCCCGTGAACATCGCCCGCGCAGAGGGCGCGTGGGTGACGGATGTCGAGGGCAAGCGCTACCTCGATCTGCTCGCCGCGTATTCCGCCGTGAACTTCGGACACCGGCACCCGGCACTCGTCGCCGCGCTCACCGAGCAGCTCGGGCGGGTCACGCTCGTCAGCCGTGCGTTCCAGAGCGACCGCCTCGAACCGTTCGCCGCGGCGCTGGCGGAGCTCGCCGGCAAAGACCTCGTGCTGCCGATGAACACCGGTGCCGAAGCCGTCGAGACCGGCATCAAGGTCGCCCGCGCGTGGGGCTACCGCGTCAAGGGCATCGCCGAGGGCAGGGCACGCATCATCGTCGCGGCCGGGAACTTCCACGGACGCACGACCACGATCGTCAGCTTCAGCGACGACGAGCAGGCGCGCGACGACTTCGGGCCCTACACGCCCGGCTTCGACGTCGTGCCGTACGGCGACGCGGACGCCATCGCCGCAGCCATCACCGACGACACTGCCGCCGTGCTCGTAGAGCCGATCCAGGGCGAGGCAGGGGTCGTGATCCCGCCGGAGGGATACCTGCGCCGCATCCGCGAGATCTGCGATGAGAAGAACGTGCTGTTCATCGCCGACGAGATCCAGGCCGGTCTCGGTCGCGTGGGAGAGACGTTCGCATGCGACCGCGAGGGCGTCGTGCCCGACCTGTACCTGCTCGGTAAGGCTTTGGGCGGCGGCATCCTCCCGGTCTCGGCCGTGGTCGGCGACTCCGATGTGCTCGGTGTGATCCGTCCCGGCGAGCACGGCTCGACGTTCGGCGGCAACCCGCTCGCCGCAGCCGTGGGCCTGCGCGTCGTCGAGATGCTGCAGACGGGGGAGTTCCAGGAGCGCGCCCGTGCGCTGGGAGCCCATCTGGAGCAGGCGCTGCAGCCGCTGATCGGCCACGGCGTCACGGCCGTGCGCATCGCGGGACTCTGGGCCGGGGTCGACATCGACCCCGCGAAGGGCACAGGGCGGGAGATCGCCGAGAAGCTGCTCGAACGCGGCGTGCTCGTGAAGGACACGCATGGACAGACGGTGCGCATCGCGCCGCCGCTGGTGATCCGTGCGACCGAGCTCGACTGGGCGGTGGAGCAGCTCAAGCTCGTGCTGGGCGCCTGACCGACCCGCCGACACGGACAGCGCCACCGCTGTCACGGCCGTCGACTGGGGATGAGACGGCTGGCGGTGGCGCTGTCCTCGTGCCGCTCAGGCCGGTGGGGAATCCGGGTCGAGCGTCTTGAGGGTGTCCTCTTCGGCGGCGTTGTCGGCGTCGAGCTGGTCCTCGGTGTTCTCGTCGCCGCCGAGGGCCGCACGATGGCCCTGGCCGGCGTCGCCCTGGATGGCTCCTCCGGTGGACTCGCCGCGCGAGGCATCACCCTGGATGGCTCCGCCGGTGCCGTCGCCCTGGCCGGAGTCCTCGTCCGGTGCTCCGACTCCGGGTGCGCCCTCTGCCGGGTCCTGCGGGTGGGGGGTGCGTTCCGTGTTCTCGTCCATGCGACGACGCTACGTCGGGTGCGGCCCTCCGCAGAGGGCATTGACAAACAGGCCGAGGATGCTCAGTCGTCGGGGTCGCGCCGCTTGGCGGTGCGGATCGGCGTGGTCACGGCGGCCTCGTCGCTGAACTCGATCGGGTCGACCTCGATCACGCTGAGCGGGCGGGTCTCGTCGAGTGTGAGCAGGAAGCGGCGGTTCTCGTCGCGTCGCAGGCGCCCGGACGTCGCCACCCAGATCACGCCGATCGCACAGGCGACGAATCCGGCCGTGCCGCCGAGCATGATCGCAGCGCGCGGCCCGAACGTGTCGGCGACCCACCCCGCGATCGGAGCGCCCACCGGGGTCGAGCCCATGATCACCGCCATGTAGAGCGCGAGCACACGGCCGCGCAGTGCGGGATCGGTGGTGATCTGCACGTAGCCGTTGGCGGTGGTGAGCAGCGTCACGATCATGAACCCGGTGAACGTCAGGGTCACGGCGTACGACGCGTAGCTGGGCATCACGGACGGCACGAAGGCGGCGATCCCGAACCCTCCGGCAGCCAGGATCACCACCCGTACCCGGGCCCGGTCGCGACGTGCGGCCAGCAGGGCGCCGATCAGCGACCCGATGGCCAGCACCGAGCTGAGCACACCGTATCCGTCGGCTCCCGCACCGAACTCGAGTGCCATGGTCGAGGCGAAGATCGGGAAGTTCATGCCGAAGGCGCCGATCAGGAAGACCGTGACGAAGACGACCTTCAGGTCGCTGCGTCCCCATACGTACCGGAAGCCGGCTGCCAGGCCACCGCGGCTGCGGTTCTTCAGCCGAGGGGCGAGCAGGCTGCGCCGCATCAACAGGAGCGCGAGGAGCATCGCCAGGAAGGTCGCGGCGTTCACGATGAACACCCAGCCCGAGCCGATCGCCACGATCAGCAGGCCTCCGACGGCCGGTCCCACCATGCGGGCGAGGTTGAACGACGCCGAGTTGAGGGCCACCGCGTTCGAGGTGTCGCCGGTGGAGACCATGTCCGAGACGAACGCCTGCCTGGCCGGGGCGTCGAAGGCGTTCACGATGCCGAATCCGAGGGCGAACCCGAACATCATCGGCAGCGTCATGAGGTCGTTGAGCAGCAGCACACCGACCGCGATGGCCAGGGCCAGCAATGCCGACTGTGTCGCGAACAGGATGTGCCGGCGGTCGAAGCGGTCGGCCACCCACCCCGTCATGCTCACGAGCACGAGGGGAGGCCCGAACTGCAGGGCCATGGTGACGCCCATCGCCGTGGCGTCGTTGTCGGTGAGCTCGGTGAGCACCACCCAGTCCTGCGCGGTGGCCTGCATCCATCCGCCGACGTTGGAGATCAGGGCGCCCGCGAACCAGATCCGGTAGTTGATGTTCGCGAACGAGCGGAACATGGCGCTCATCTCTCCACCACCCGCCGCATCAGGGCGCTCGCTTCGCGCAGTGTGGTCAGCTCGGCCTCGGTGTAGTCGACCTCGCGCAGCATGTCGGCCAGCAGCTCGTCGCGCCGGCGGATGGTCTCGACCACGATCTCGGCACCGGCCGGGGTGATGTCGACCTGCACGCGTCGCCGGTCGTCCTCGTCGGGGGTGCGCACGACGAAGCCCTGCTCCTCGAGGCCGTTGATCGTGCTCGTCATCGACGGCGCGGTCACGCGTTCGCGTTCGGCGAGGGTCGAGACCGTGCGTCGGCCGTTCATGCGCAGGTCGGCGAGCACCGCCAGCTGCGCGTCGCTCATCGAGTCGGCGGCGCGGGCGCAGCGGAGGCGGCGGGCCAGCCGGAACGTGGCCATGCGAAGGTCTGTGGCGGTGAGGCGGAGGGATTCATCAGACGCAGACATTACTTAGATAGCCTATCTAATTTTCCGGATGCCGTCGCGGCAGCGGGCACAATGGAGGGGTGACCCGAACGCTCGCCTTGGAAATCGCCGTGCAGGACCCCGCCGGAGTGCGCATCGCCAAGGAGGTCGGCGCGGCACGCGTCGAGCTCGCGACGGCTCTCGCCCTCGGTGGACTCACCCCGTCGCCCGCGACGATCGAGCTCGCCGTCGAGACGGCAGGGGTCGATGGCCCCGAGGTGCACGTGCTGATCCGCCCGCGCGCGGGCGGCTTCCACTACGACGACGACGAACTCGCCGTGGCCGAGCTCGATGTGCGCCGCGCGATCGCCGCCGGTGCTGCGGGCGTGGTCATCGGCGCCCTCGACGCCGAGGGGCGACTCGACCTGTTCGCCATGGCGCGCCTCCGAGATGCCGCAGCCGGCGCACCCGCGACGCTGCACCGCGCGATCGACGTGACGGCCGATCCGGTCGCGACGCTGCGGAGCGCCCGCGAGCTGGGCCTGCGTCGGGTGCTCACCTCGGGGGGAGCGTCGGCCGCGATCGACGGCATCGACACGTTGCGTGCGCTCGTCGCGGCCGCAGAGGGCGAGATCGAGATCATGGCGGGCAGCGGCGTCGATGTGGCGAGCGCTCCGCTGCTCGCAGCCGCGGGCGTGGACGCGATCCATTTCTCCGCGAAGCGTGCCGTGAACGAAGACGGCGGGGTGCGGATGGGGTCGGCCTCCGACGGGGTCGGCGGCTACGAGGTGACCGATCGCGACACCGCCTTCGCGATCCGCGACGCCCTTGCACGGTAGCCGCCTCTTCCGGTGATGGGTAGGCTCGCAGCGTGATGGATACCCGCGAGTTCACCGATGCCTATGGTGTCGACATCGTCTACGACGTCCATCCCGCCGAGGGGACCCCGCGCGGCGTGGTGCAGCTGCTGCACGGCGTCGGAGAGCATGCAGGGCGGTACGGTGCGCTGATCACCGCGCTCACGGCTGCCGGATTCCACGTCTACGCCGACGACCACCGCGGTCATGGCCGCACCGGCATCCGCCAGCACGGCGGCCCGGAGAAGCTCGGCCGTCTGGGCAAGGGCGGGCTGCGTGCGGCCGTGGAAGCCGTCTGGCAGCTGACGGGCATCATCCGCGAGGAGAATCCCGATCTGCCGCTCGTGCTGCTCGGGCACTCGTGGGGATCATTCCTCGCACAGATGCTCGTCAACGAGCACCCGGACGCGTGGGACGCCGTGATCCTGTCCGGCTCTGCCCTGCGCATGCCGGGCTCACTGAACGCCGCTCCGCTGAATGCGCGCTGGGCAGGTGAGGGCGCGACCGGGCTGGAGTGGCTCAGCCGAGACCCCGCCGTGTGGACCGCGTTCGACGAGGATCCGCTGACCACCGATGTGCCGCTGCTCAAGCTGTTCGGCCCGATCGAGGCGGCGAAGCTGTACGGCCGCCCTGCCAAGGACCTGGGGCACGACATCCCGATGCTCCTGCTGGTCGGGCGGGACGACCCGGTGGGCGGACCGCGCAGCGTGCACAAGCTCGCCGACGAGTACCGCAACCGTTCAGGTCTCACCGACGTCACCACGCTCGTCTACCCCGACGCGCGCCACGAGATCTTCGCGGAGCTGCAGCAGGACGAGGTGCGCGCCGACGTGCTCGCCTGGCTCGACACGCACATCCCCGCACGCTGAGCTCCCGGCTCCACCGCCGAGACCCATGCTCCTCGTCCACACCCACTGTGGCGACCGCTCGCCGCGGTGGGTCTCGGCGGGGAGCGTGGGTCTCGGGCGAGATGTTCCCGCGTGGTGCGGATGTAACGCGACGTTACGCGCGGTGAAGGCGTGTGACACGGGCGTCTCGCGCGCCGCGGGGTCACCGTAGATTCGGGGCAATATTCCGCGCATGAGCGAGGAGTGCCCGCTCGGCGGCACCCCGCACGGGAGGGAGCGCTCCGATGAGCTTCGTGAAGGACTGGCAGGACTGGCACGCGTCCAGGGAGCGGTACGCGGGATCGGAGTACGGCCCGTCGGCACTCGAGTCGACGAACTGGCTCATCACGGAGGCCGCGGCCGTGGACGGCATCCCCGGGCTCTGGGCGCTCACCGGCGACGGCGGCATCCGCGGCAGCGAGCTGGGCCAGGCGGGATCCACCGTCACGCTGCGGGGCACGCAGAGCATCCGGCTCGGGCGCCGCGAGCTGCGCGTGTTCGAGCGCCACGGCACGATAGCGCTGCGTGTGCTGAATCCGGCTCGTCCGCAGCGCGAGTGGTTCACTGCGATCGATGCCTATGCCCCCGACGAGCGCTGGCGTCTGCCGGCTGTCTTCGAGGAGACACCCGACGAGCAGATCGTGATCACGTCGGTCGACGGCGATGCGCGGGAGACGCCCGTCGCCGGTCGGCTGCGCTTCGAGCTGGCGGGCGCGCCGCAGACGCTCACCGTGACCCGAGGTGCTCAGGGCGGGCTGAGCGCGGTGTTCGCAGACGGGACGAACGGCCTCGAGACCTACCGCTTCCGGTTCCTTCCGGTCGACGAACCGGCCGTGGACGGCACTGCCGTGATCGACTTCAACCGCGCCTATCTGCCGCCGTGCGCATTCTCCGACCAGTTCGTGTGCCCGCTGCCGCCCGCCGGGAATCGATACTCGACCCCGATCCGCGCGGGTGAGCGCGTCGTCGTGCTCGGAGGCTGACCCGCCGTAACAGGGGCCGCGCGCCTTAAGCTGGAACCGTGCACGGTGAATACAAGGTCCCAGGTGGAAAGCTCGTCGTCGTCGACCTCGAGATCGAGGACGACCGGATCTCCCGCTTCCGGCTCGCCGGCGACTTCTTCCTCGAGCCCGACTCGGCGCTGGACGACATCAACGCCGCCGTCGACGGACTGCCCGTGGAATCGGACGCGACGGCGATCGCCGCAGCCGTCCGCGCCGCGCTGCCCGACGGGGCCCAGCTGCTCGGGTTCACACCGGAGGCCGTCGGAACCGCGGTGCGTCGCGCACTCGTGACCGCCCCTGGGTGGCGCGACTTCGACTGGGAGATCGTGCACGAGAAGGCTGCGTCGCCGCGCATGAACCTCGCGCTCGACGAGGTGCTCACCTCCCGCGTCGGCGAGGGGCGTCGCCGTCCCACCCTGCGCATCTGGGAGTGGGACCAGTCGGCCGTGGTGATCGGATCGTTCCAGTCGTACCGCAACGAGGTCGACCCCGAGGGAGCTGCGAAGCACGGATTCGACGTCGTCCGTCGTATCTCGGGCGGTGGGGCGATGCTCATGGCCGCGGGGCAGATCATCACCTACTCGCTGTATGTGCCGGCTTCACTCGTGGCGGGGATGACCTTCGCCGACTCCTACGCCTTCCTCGACGACTGGGTGCTGCAGGCGCTGCGTTCGCTCGGCATCGATGCCGTCTACCAGCCGCTCAACGACATCGCGAGCCCGACCGGCAAGATCGGCGGCGCCGCCCAGAAGCGGTTGGCGAACGGCGGAGTGCTCCACCATGCGACCCTGTCGTACGACATCGACGGTCAGGTGATGACCGAGGTGCTGCGCATCGGACGCGAGAAGCTCAGCGACAAGGGAACCGCCTCTGCCGCCAAGCGCGTCGACCCGCTGCGCAGCCAGACCGGCCTCGAGCGCGCGGAGATCATCGAACGGTTCAAGGACACCTTCCGCTCGCTGACCGACGCCGAGACCGGGTCGATCTCGGCCGACGAGTACGCCGCCGCCGAGGCGCTCGTCGAATCGAAGTTCGCCACCGAGGCCTGGCTGCATCGGGTGCCGTGACGGCGCCGGACACTCACCTCCCCCCTGCGGCGGACACCCCTGACGTCGTGTCAGACACCGTGTCCGTGCCGCAGCCGGTCGTGCCCCACCCGGTCGTGCCGGAGCCGGTCGTGCCGCAGCCGCTCGTACCGGGTGCGGTGACGATCGTCGAGGGCGACAACCTCGCCGTCGCCGCGACCCTGCCTTCCGGTTCGTTCACGCTCGTGTACCTGGACCCGCCGTTCAACACCGGCCGCACGCAGGAGCGTCAGGTGGTGACCGCACGGCGGACGTGGGCAACTCCTCAAGAATCGGTGCCGGCCACGGAACCGGTCCCGGGGATCCACGACCTCGGGGGAGTGACCGGCACGGATCTGCGGAGTTCTTCACCGGAGCCGGGAGAGACCGCGCCGGCCGCTGACACCGAGGTGCGGCACGGCTTCCACGGCCACGCCTACGAGCGGGTGCGCGGGATGCTGCGCGCCTATGACGACCGCTTCGACGACTACGGCTCGTTCCTGATGCCGCGGCTCGAAGAGGCCTGGCGGTTGCTCGCCGACGACGGCACGCTGTACCTGCACCTCGACTACAGGGAGGCGCACTACGCGAAGGTCATGCTCGACGCGGTGTTCGGGCGGGACTGCTTCCTCAACGAGCTGATCTGGGCGTATGACTACGGCGCCAAGTCGCGCAGCCGCTGGCCCACCAAGCACGACACGATCCTGGTGTACGTGAAGAACCCTCGAGGGTACGTGTTCAACTCCGACGAGGTCGACCGCGAGCCGTACATGGCGCCTGGGCTCGTCACCGCCGAGAAGGCGGCGCGCGGCAAACTGCCGACCGACGTGTGGTGGCACACGATCGTGCCCACCACCGGTCGGGAGAAGACCGGCTATCCCACGCAGAAGCCCGAGGGGATCCTGCGGCGCATCGTCACGGCGTCGAGTCGTCCTGGCGACCGTGTGCTCGACCTCTTCGCGGGCAGTGGGACGACGGGAGCGGTGGCCTCGGCCCTCGGACGCGACGCCGTGCTGGTCGACGACAACCCCGAGGCCGTCAGGATCATGAAGACGCGGATGCCGCACGCCGAGGTGACGTCGCTTCGCTGAACCACACTCAGCCGGAGTAGCCGCGACCGTTCCGTCAGGAGGGGCGGAGCAGCACGAGGAACCGCTCGATCTCTGCGGCCATGTCGAGCGAGGGATCGAGCATCCACGCAGCCTGCAGCCCATCGGCCAAGGCATGCAGGGTGCGGACGACCCATGCCGGGTCGAGGTCGGCGCGGATCCGCCCCTGTTCTTGGTCGATGATGAGCTGAGCGCGGGTGAAGGTCTCGATGCGCTCGGTGCGCTCGCGGAAGTAGGCGTGGGCGGGGTGGGCAGGATCCCCGGCTTGGGCGGCCAACTGCGCGTAGAGCTGCACGAGACCGGGGACGGATGCGTTGTGACGGATGACCGCAAGGAACGCGGCCGAGGCGTCTTCGCCGGCGTACTGCTGCTCGTCGCGGTCGTCTCTGGCGCGGAGGATCGCGACGAACAGCTCCTCCTTGCTGCCGAAGTAGTGCAGCAGGCCCGCCGGGCTGAGTCCGGCGGCGTCCGCGATCTCCCGGACCGACGCCTTGCGGTAGCCGTGCTCGGCCACGACGGCGAGTGCGGCCTCGAGGATCTCCTCGCGCTTGGCGACGCCCTTCGCGTATGCCCCCCGTGTAGCCATCGCTCCAGGGTAACCGTCACGCTCGGATCACAAAAACCAAACAACGTTCGTGAAACGCTTGCGCGGACAGTCGACGATCTGTCAGCATGTCCGACGAATACCAAACACCGTTTGGTATTGACCTGATCACGCTCACCGACCCGATCACGCTCAACGAGGAGCCGACATGTCCGTGTCCCCGCTCGACCCCGCCGCTGAAATCGCCCCGACCGGCACCATCCGCGCCGTTCCGCCCGCCGCGGGGGAACCGGCGGCGAGTCCGCCCGCGAATCGGCGGCTGCTGCCCAGCTTGCTGATCGCCTCGCTGACCCTGTTCGCCACCTACGGCGGACTCATCGCGATCCTGCTGCCCAGCCAGGTGCTGATGATCGACGAGGCGAACAAGGTCGGCAACCTCGCCGTCGTGACCACGATCTCCTTCGTCTTCACGCTGTTCGCGCAGCCGATCGTCGGGGCGTTGAGCGATCGCACGCGCTCGCGGTTCGGACGCCGGGTGCCGTGGATGGTGCTCGGCGCGATCATCGGCGGCATCTTCCTGTTCGGCATGGGCTCATTGACCGACATCCTCTGGATCACGGTGTTCTGGGTCATCATCCAGGTGGCGCTGAACTTCTTCCAGGCTCCGCTGACGGCCATCACCGCCGACAGGTTCCCGCGGTCGAAGCGCGGCGGCGCGAGCGCGATGATCGGTATCGGCACGCAGGTCGGCATGACGGTGGGCATCATGCTCGCCGGGGCGTTCGCCGCGCAGATCGGCATCGGCTACGCGGCGTTCGGCGGTGCCGTGATCGTGGCGGCGCTGCTGTTCGCCGTGGTGAACCGCGACTGGTCGTCGAAGCACGCCGCGGTGGCCCCGTTCCGATGGGGCGCCTTCTTCCGGGGCTTCTGGATCGACCCGCGCCGCCACCCCGACTTCGCCTGGGCGTTCGGGGCGCGGTTCCTGCTGATCCTCGGCTACTTCGTCGTCAGCTCGTACCAGCTCTACATGCTCACCGACTACATCGGGCTGCCCCTGGCGGAGGCCCAGGGCGCCGTCGTCACGCTCACCCTCGTGGCCTTCATCCCGACCCTGGTCGCCATCGGTCTCTCCGGGTGGTGGAGCGACAGGGTCGGTCGCCGCAAGGTCTTCATCTACGCTGCGTCCGTCGTGATGGTGGCAGGGCTGGCGATGCCGCTGCTGCAGCCGAACATGACCGGCATGATCCTGATGAGCATCATCAACGGCGTCGGGTTCGGGTTGTACATGTCGGTGGACGCCGCGCTCATGACCGAGGTGCTGCCGAACGAGGGCGTCTCCGCGGGGAAGGACCTCGGCATCCTGAACGTGGCGACCAACGTGCCGCAGGCCCTGAGCCCCGCGATCGGCGGTGTCATCATCACGGCGCTCGGAGGCTACGCGATGCTGTTCGTCTTCGCGACCGTGTTCGTGATCCTCGCCGCCGTGGCGACCGCGCCGATCAAGGGAGTGCGCTGATGACCGGGAACGACCGGGAGAATACTGTCATGACCGATACCGATTCCGAGACGACCGCCGACTTCGTCGAGGTGGCCACGGCCGCGGGACGAGTGCGTGGCCGCTGGCGTCCGACCACGGGAGGGCGGGGCAATCCCCGATCGGCGGCTTTCCTCGGCATCCCGTTCGCCGAAGCACCGATCGGTGCGCTGCGCTTCCAGGCGCCCGTGCCGAAGGCACCGTGGGAGGGCGTGCGCGATGCGCTCGAGTTCGCGGCGACCGCGCAGCGCGGAGACCCCGGCGTCACGCTCATCCCCGAGCCGAGCATCGAGGGTGACGCCACGCTCAACGTGAACGTGTTCACCCCGAACCCGAGCCGCGCGGGGCAGGGGGACGGGCTCCCGGTACTCGTGTGGATCCACGGCGGCGGCTACTTCGCGGGCTCGCCAGCCAGCCCCTGGTACGACGGCCGCAACTTCAACCGCGACGGTGTCGTCACGGTCTCGCTCTCCTACCGGCTGGGCTTCGACGGCTTCGGCTGGATCGAGGATGCGCCCTCGAACCGTGGTGTGCGCGACTGGCTGCTCGCCCTCGAATGGGTGCAGCAGAACATCGCGGAGTTCGGCGGGGATCCGTCGCGTGTCACGATCGCCGGACAGTCCGCGGGCGGCGGTGCGGTGCTCACCCTGCTCGGCATGGAGCAGGCGCAACACCTGTTCCACGGCGTCTACGCGATCTCGGGCGCGCTCGCCGATGTGAGTGCCACCCGGTCGGAGGCCTTCGGGCGTGCGCTCGCCGCGGCGGCGGGGGTCGAGCCGACCGTGGCTGGGTTCTCGCCGCTGCGCGAAGAACGCATCCTCGAACTGCAGAAGAAGGCCACGGAGCTCGGTCCCTCGTCCCTGGGCAGCGTGATCGACGAGGGGCTCCCGCTCGGGCCGACGGTCGACGGTGATCTGCTGCCGCGCTCCACGCGCGAGGCTCTGCGGGCCGGCGTCGGCGCGGACAAGCCGCTCGTCCTCGGGGCGACGGACGACGAGTTCACGATGGTCCTCTCCGGGGCCGAGAAGAAGCTGCGCTGGGTGCCGAGGTCGCTCCTGCTGAACAAGCTGGGACTGCCGAAAGCCGTACGGAGGGAATACCTCGCCGCGAACGCCGACATCGCAGGCCTCGGCAAAGCGCGCCTGGGCGGGCGTCTGCTGACCGACCGGATGTTCCGGACGGCGCTGCTGAACGTGCTCGCCGACCGCGGCTCGGCACCCACCTGGCTGTACCGGTTCTCCTGGCCGTCAGGGCACTTCGGCTTCGCCGAGCACTGCCTCGACGTGCCGTTCTTCTTCGACTGCCTCGACGGCCCCGCCATGGAGCCACTCGCCGGACCGAACCCTCCACAGGAGCTGGCCGACGAGGTGCACGGAGCGGCCGTCGCGTTCATCGCCGGAGGTGACCCCGGGTGGCCGCGCCATCGGGGTGCCGCGGGCATCGCCCGGGTCTACGACGTGCCGACGCGCGACGTCGCCGATGCCTACGCGTCCGTGCGTCCGCTGCTGCGCGCGACCTGATTCGAGAGCGCCCGCGGTGCGGACTCAGGCGACGTAGATCTTGCGGAGGGTCTCGGTGACGGTCCAGGTCGTGCGCATTCCCTCGGCGAGACGCACGACGGAGCCGGGTCCGACCTCCAGATCGGGCAGCCCGGACGAGGCGAACGCGATCGTGGCGTGACCGGACAGCACCACGAACACCTCATCGGCTTCGGTGTCGGTCGCGGTGCCAGGGGTCATCTCCCAGACGCCGATCTCGATGCCGCCTAGCGTCGCCAGCTCGCGGATCGCGGTCGTCGGCGTGCCGGAGAGCACGTCGTCGGAGGGCAGCGGCTCATGCGCGAGGGGCAGGGCCCCGACATCCACCGCACTCCCCGCGGCGAGACCGTTCACGAGTCGAAGCCCATGCCGACGGCGTCGAGCGCCTTGAGGAACAGGTTGCGCCTGCCCTGGTTGTGGTCGGCCTGGTTCATGGCGGCGCGCACGAGATTGACGCCGATCGATGCCGCGGGCTCCGGCGGGAACGGGATGGGCTTCTCACGTACCATCCGAAGCTCCGTGCGCTCCGTCTGCTCCCCGGACAGCTTGTCGAGCATGACGTCGGCGGCGAAACGCGCCGCGCCGACCCCCAGGCCCGTGAAGCCGGTCGCGTACGCCACGCGTCCCTTGCGGGCAGTGCCGAAGAACGCGCAGAAGCGGCTCGACGAGTCGATGGCTCCCGCCCAGCGGTGCGTGAATCGGAGACCCTCCAACTGCGGGAAGGTCGTGAAGAAGTGGGAGGCGAGCTTGCGGTGGCTCTCGATGCGGTCCTCGTACTCCGCACGCACCTTGCCGCCGAAGTGGTAAATGGCGTCGTAGCCGCCGAACAGGATGCGGTTGTCCCCGGTGAGCCGGTAGTAGTGGAACTGGTTGGCGCTGTCGGCCAGACCCTGACGATTCGACCATCCGATGGATGCCAGCTGCGCGGTCGAGAGCGGCTCGGTCATCAGCACGTAGTCGTACACCGGAACGGTCATCAGCCGGTTGCGCTTGAGGAGCGAGGGGAAGACGTTGGTGCCGAGGGCGACGGCGTCCGCGACCACACGGCCGTCCGGAGTGACCAGGGTGATCGGACCGGACCCGTCGCCCTCGATCGCGCGGACGATGCTGTGCTCGTGGATCTCGACGCCGAGGTCGGCGGCCACACGTGCCAGCTCGACGCCGAGCTTGGCGGGGTGCACCATGGCGCAGCCGTCGCGATCCCAGTCTCCGGCGAGGAAGGTCTCCGAGTGCACCTCGGCCTGCACGGCTTCGCGGTCGAGGAAGCCGGGCTCTTCGCGATACCAGTCCACCTGATGCGGCTCGACGGCGACCGCCAGCTGACCCGTGCGCTCGAACTCCGCATCCATGCCGTACCGCTCGACCGTCTCACCGATCCCATCGAGGTTCGCGTGGCCCAGCTCCTCGAGCCGATCGATCTCCTCCGGCCATCGGTTGACGCCGTTCTCATGGCCGTGGGTGAGGCTCGACTCGCAGAATCCGCCGTTGCGCCCGGAGGCGGCCCAGGCGATGCGCGAGGCTTCGAGCAGGACGACACGACGTTCGGGGTCGCGTTCCTTGGCGCGCACCGCGGTCCACAGTCCGGCGTACCCTCCGCCGACGATGGCGAGGTCGGCACGGACAGTGCCGTTCAACGGCGGGTGCGTCGGCCGCTCGACGTCGTCGAGCCAGAACACCCGCAGGGCGGTGTCCCGGAGCGAGGCGTCGATGACGCTCGCTGAAGGTCGTTGGCGTTCGAAGACGGTGGTGCCCATCGTTCTCTCCGTTCCTCGGAGGCTCGCGTCAGCGCGTGCCCCAGTTGTAGAGGTCCTTGTACAGGCCGGCGTAGAGCAGGCTCTCGGTGTGCGTGATGCCGGGGATCGTGCGGATGCGGGTGGCGATGAGTTCGATGAGGTGCTCGTCGTTCTCGCACACCGCCTCGACGAGGATGTCGAAGGTGCCGAGCGTCACGACCACGTAGGCCAGCTCAGGGATCGTTGTGAGCTCCTGCGCGATCTCGCGCGGGTTGCCGGAGACTCGGATGCCGATCATCGACATGCGGTGGAAGCCGAGCTGCATCGGATCGGTGACCGCCACGATCTGGATGATGCCCGCCTCGGTCATCCGCTGCACACGCTGACGAGCGGCGGCTTCGCTCAGCCCGACCTCCCGCGCGATCTCGGCGTAGGGGCGGCGGCCGTCCTCCTGCAGCAGTTCGACGATGCGCTTCGAGATGTCATCAAGGGCAGGCTGGGACGGCTTCGTGCTCATGTGTCGATATTGTCAGTCGATGTGTGATCCCGCAACTGATTCAGTCGAATCTACGGGAGGTATCTTCAGATTCCGCAGGGATGTCGATACCATGACCCCATGTCGACTCATCTTCTGAAGGATTCAGCGCCGTTGCAGAACTTCATCGGCGGACAGTACGTGCCCGCACACGGCGCCGGTCGGATGCCGCTTCTGGATCCTGTCACGGAAGACGCGTACGGCGAGCTCCCGGTGTCGGACGTCACCGACGTCGATGCCGCCTACGCAGCTGCGGCTGCGGCCTTCCCGATCTGGCGCGACACCACGCCAGGGGAGCGGCAGCTGGCGCTCTTCCGCATCGCCGACGAGATGGAGTCGCGCGCAGACGAGTTCGCCGACCTCGAGTCGCAGGACACCGGCAAGCCGCGCGCGAGCCTGGTCTCGGACGAGATCATGCAGTCGATCGACCAGCTGCGCTTCTTCGCGGGTGCTGCCCGCAGCCTCGAGGGCAGGGCCGCGGGGGAGTACCTCGCCGGACACACCTCGTTCGTGCGTCGCGAGCCGGTCGGTGTGATCGGCCAGGTGACCCCGTGGAACTACCCGCTGAACATGGCGGTGTGGAAGATCGCGCCCGCGCTCGCCGCCGGCAACACGGTCGTGCTGAAGCCCGCCGAGTCGACACCGCTCACGACGCTGCTTCTCGCCGAGATCGTCGCGCTGCACACGCCGGTGGGCACCCTCAACGTGGTGCTCGGCGACCGCAACACCGGTGTCGCCCTGGTGGAGCACCCCACGCCGCAGATGGTCGCGATCACGGGTTCGGTGCGGGCGGGCATGGCCGTCGCACGCTCGGCGGCGAACGACGTCAAGCGGGTGCATCTCGAACTCGGCGGCAAGGCTCCGGCGATCGTGTTCGCCGACGCCTCGATCGAGAAGGCCGTCGAGGGCATCACCACCGGCGCCTTCTTCAACGGCGGACAGGACTGCACCGCCGCCACCAGGGTGCTGGTGCACGCCTCACTCCACGATGAACTGGTCGCCGCGCTGGTCGCGAGGGCGCAGACGCACGCCCGCACCGGGGGGCCGCGCGAGGAGGGTGTGCTCTACGGGCCGCTGAGCAGTGCGGCCCAGCTCGCGCAGGTGCAGGGCTTCATCGACCGCCTCCCCGCGCACGCGACGATCGAGACCGGTGGACGCCGCCAGGGAGATCGCGGCTACTTCTGGGAGCCCACCATCATCTCCGGTGTGCATCAGGACGACGAGGTCGTGCAGGGTGAGATCTTCGGACCCGTTCTCACAGTGCAGTCGTTCACCGAGGACGCCGAGGCCCTGGGGATGGCCAACGACGTGCCCTATGCGCTCGCCGCCTCGGTGTGGACGACCGATCATGCTCGAGCGATGCGCTTCTCGCGCGACCTCGACTTCGGGTGCGTATGGATCAACACGCACATCCCGTTCGTGTCGGACATGCCCCACGGCGGATTCAAGCACTCCGGCTACGGCAAGGACCTCTCGCAGTACGGCTTCGACGACTACACGCGCATCAAGCACGTGATGAGTGCGCTCGACTGAAGGGGCCGGCGAGGGGCCCCGGGCGCTCAGGGGGCGAGCTGCTTCACACGACGGTGCTCACGCAGGGTGAGCTGGGGGCGCTCCTCGATCTTGACCGCGCCGTCCTCGTCCCAGCCGTGGCGTGCGTAGAACGCATCCGCGCGATCGTTCCCATCGAGCACCCACAGGTACGCGCGTGCGTACCCGGCCTCGGCGATCCGCTGCTCCGCCGCCTCGAGCAGGGCGTGGCCCGCACCCGTCGACCAGGCGGCGGGGTCTGCGTAGATGCCGTAGACCTCGCCGTCGGCGAGCCCGTCGGGGTCGCGGCCGGAGCCCAGCGATGCCCAGCCGACCAGGCGGTCGCCCCGCACGGCGACGAGGGTGCCGAGGCCCGTGGGCAGCGGCTCCGCGATGATGCGCCGCCAACCCTCGGCTCGCTCCTCGACGGACAGTCCGTCGAGGACGGACTGATCGATGAGTCCACGGTAGGCCGCCTGCCAGGAGCGGACGTGCACGCCGGCGATGCTGTCGGCATCTTCGGCGCGGGCGTCGCGGATCACCAGCGGAGTCATCCATCCAGCCTAGGGGGATCGCCGTGGCCGGAGGGGGGTGGACGCTGCGGGTCAGCTCACGTTCTTCTTGAGCCAGGGCAGGGGATCCACGGCGACGGTGTTGATGTGGACCTCGAAGTGCAGGCACGACCCGAAGACGTAGCCGGTCGATCCGACGTCTCCGATGTACTGGCCTTCGTCGACGCAGTCGCCGACCTCGACAGCCCGGCTTCCGTAGGTCATATGCGAGTAGACGGTGCTCACGGCCTGTCCGTCGACGATGCTCTCGATCTGGATCGTCACGCCGTAGCCCTGGTAGCTCTCCGTCGATCGGGAGACGCAGCCCTTCATGGCGGCGTTGATCGGAGTGCCGACCGGCGCGGCGAAGTCCTGTCCGAGGTGCGATCGCCCCGGTCGTGAAGCGCCGAACCCGTCGGTGAAGGAGTATGTTCCGTCGGCCATCGGCATCACGATGCGTCCGGCGAGGGGGATGTCCAGCGCGCTTCCCAGCGGCATGCCTGCGGCGATCGCGGCGGCCGCGGCACGGGAGCGCGTCTCCTTGATCTCCTCGGGCGTCGTCGCCGAGAAGTTGCCGCGCGGGGCGATCTCCGCCCGGATCTCGTTCTTCGATGTGTAGGACTGGGACATTCCGTCGGCAAGAGTCGAGACGGGGGCGCTGGCAGCAGCCGCGGGGCCGCTGGTGGGGTTCAATGCAGGAAGCGCGGCTCCGGTGATCAGGACCCCGATCGCCAGGGTGGCGCCGAGTGCCTTGGACTTCGCCCACGTGCGCTTCTCGCGGCGGACCCGGGTCTGAGGAGTCGACGCCGCGCGAGGAGCCATGTGTCGGGGGCGCAGGCGAGGATCCCAGGAACGGGGGCCCTGTGCTGCCTGGGGCTGGGGGTCCGTGGTCTGGGGCTGTGTTGGCTGGGACTGCGTTGGCTGGGGCGCCGCGGTCTGGGGCACCGCGGTCTGGGGTGCCGTCGTCTGGGGCTGCGTTGCGCGCGGTGCCGTCGCTGGAGTCGGCTTCGTCTGAGACCGTGCCTGAGTCTGCGTCGCCTGCGAGTGGAGGGCTGTGGCGTCCTGGGCCGAGTCCGCGGCTGCGGTCGCTGTGTGAGCTGCCGCGGCTCTGCGGCGTGCGCGCGAGGACCTGAGTGACGGGGCGGCAGGCGCGACGTCTGCGTCGAGCGCGAGGTCGGCTGCGGGTGCGGGGTCTGCTTCGGGTGCGGGGCGGGCTTCGGGTGCGAGGCGGGCTTCGGGCACGAGGGCTTCGGCGGACGAAGAGGTCGCGTCGGCGAGGGGGAGCGTGTCGGCGGCGTTCGACGGAAGGGGGGAGTGCGCGTCTGCGGTCGCCTGGCGTCGACGATGACGACGGAGAAGCGGTCGAGTCGGATCGGGGACTTCTGTCGGAGCTTCCGAGGCTTCGTGAGCGCGCTCGGGGGGCAGGGAATTCGTGACGGGATCCTTCCGGGAGGCAGATGTACGCGGCGGTCGATCCCCCCGGATGCCACCGTTACCGATCTGTAATTTAATTCGTGAACTCGCGAGCGTCAAATCGAGATCGGACGCGTCGGCATCGATGTGGCCTTCGCCGCGCTCTGTCGTCCATCGATATCCGCGGAGAGCGTGACGCCAGGGGGTGTGTCGATTCTGCATCCGGTGCGGAGTGCTCGGGGTGCCCTGGCTTCTCGGTGCGCGGCAGCTGTGGAGTACTCGCTTTCCGCCGGCTTGGTGGAGTGTTGGAGGCCTCTATCTGTGTTCTGGAATATCGCTCTGAACTGGGCTTATCCCGGGATGAATGTCGGTGGCCCCGAGTTGACTTCGGGTATGAACACTCCTGTGGATGCGCTCAGCCAGGTCGTCGCCGACCTGGATGCGGTGCTGCGTTCCGAGGCGGTGGTGGGTTTGAGCGACGAATCGAAGATGGAGCTGCTGCGAATGGCGGGTGAAGCGCAGCGGCGCGTGGAGGCCGTGGTGGTGGGGGTCGTCGCATCGGTGGAGTCACGCCCGGCGGGTTCGGGCGACCTCGCGTTCTGCGGCCTCTTCGGGTGCCGAACCGTCGGCGAGCTTCTGCAGCGGGTGCTGCGGGTGGATGCGACGGGTGCCACCCGGGTCGTGAAGGCCGCGAGGGCGGTGCGGCGGGAGGTCGATCTGACGTCGGGCGGCTGGTTGCCGGCACGGTGGCCGGCATTGCGCGCGTCCCTCCTCGACGGGACGGTGGGGGTCGACGGGGTTCTCGCGGCGATCGGTCCGATCGAACGGGCCGGCGCCAGGGTGGGGACGGCGGACAGGTTGCGGGCCGATGCGGAGTTGGCGGCGTATGCGCGCGGGCTTCCGGTCGCCGAGCAGCGCGCGGATGACCACGGCGGTGCGGAGTCGGGGGTCGACGACGACACCGCTCCTCCGGCGACTCCGGAAGACCTGCGGGTGCTGGCGCAGGTGATGGTGCAGTATCTCGATCCGGATGGTGCCGAGCCTGCGGACGAGATCGCCATGCGGGCGCGGGGGATCGTCCTCGGTCGGGCCAAGGACGGGGTGATCCCGATCCGGGGTGGGCTGCTCCCCGAGGTCGCAGGACAGCTGCGACGCCTCTTCGACGCGTACCTGAACCCGAAGGTCGACGGCCCGCCGCAACCTGGTGTCGCTTTCCGGCCCTCCGACACGGCGCGCACCTCTTCGCCGGAGGTCGAGGGGGCGGATCATGGCTTCCTGCCATCCGAGGACCCGGTGCGGACGATCGACCCCCGGACGCGCGCGCAGAAGCAGCACGACACGCTCGCCGCCGTGCTCTCCATCGCTGCACGTCACGATGACACGCCCCGCCTGGGAGGTGCCGCACCGACGCTGGTCGTCACCGTCACCGCCGAGGACTACGCCACCGGTTCCGGGTGGGCTCGCATCGAAGGGATCGACACCCCCGTGTCCACCGGAGTCGCCGCGCACACCGCGTGCGGGGGCGGCGTGCAGCGGGTCCTGTTCGACCCGGCTGGGCGCATCATCGGAATCCACACCTCCGACCGCATCTTCAATGCCCATCAACGCCGGGCGATCACTCTCCGCGACCGTGAATGCCTCATCCCCGGCTGCCATGTGCCCGCGGCCTGGTGCGAGATCCATCACGTGGACGAGCACGCCCGCGGTGGAGCGACTCATACCGACAACGGCGTCGCGCTGTGCTGGCACCACCACCGAACCCTCCCCACCAGTGGATGGGAGATCCGGATGCGACATGGCGCACCCTCCGTCCGCGGCCCTGCCTGGTGGGATCCGAGCCGGCGATGGCGAACACCACGACCGACCAGCGCTGCTCGTTCCCGACCGACGGTTCGACGCAAGGAGCTGCTGCGGACATGAAACCCGGTGGCAGCGGAACCTTTGGTGGCAGTGGAGGTGGAGGTGGAGGTGGAGGTGGAGGTGGAGGTGATGGAGGAGGAGGAGATGTGCCTGTGCCTGTGCCTGGTTCTGCGCGCATGCGGTCCGACGGAACCGGTCCGGGGTGTCGACTGGTGCGACACGATGTGGCATGCTTGCGGGCACTGCGCCCGGCACAGCCAGTGGTGCACGACGCGACGAAGAGAGGCGAACCCGCAACCCCTATGTCCAGACCACTCGCGGGACCGCAGGGCCTGCTCCGCACGCTCAACGGCCGCGCGATCCTCGAAGCTCTCGCGCGCAGCGGTCCGCAGACCCGTTCGGACCTGATGTCGACCACCGGACTCTCACGGACGGCGGTGACCCAGGTGCTGCGGATGCTCGAGAATGCCGGTGCCGTCGCCCCCGCGGGCATCGACCGTGACACGAGGGGTCCTGCTGCAGGACGCGTCGCCCTGCACCCCCGGCTCGGTTTCGCCGCGGCCGTGCACGTCGATCATCACGCCGCCCACGTCGTGCTGGTCGACGCGACCGGCACTGTGCAGGCGGAGGAACACGGGCCCTTCGCCGAAACGGATGACCGCGTGGCCCACATCGTCGGGCTCGTGGAACGCTGCCGACGCTCGGTGAATGCGGCGAAAGCGGCCGTGCACCTGGCGGTGGTCGGAGTCCCCGGCATCGTCACGGCGGACGGAGGCATCCGAGACGACTTCGGCCCCGACGGCGGCCTCTTCCGCTCGGCTCTTTCCACGGCCCTGGACTGCCCCGTCCGCGTCGAGAACGACGTCAACCTCGCAGCCCTCGCCGAGCTCACGGGCGGTGAAGGCGGCACGCTCGCGAGCTTCGCGCTGCTGCTGCTCGACGACGGGCTCGGTGCAGGCATCGTCATCGACGGGGAACTCCACCGCGGGTTCTCCGGCGTCGCAGGCGAAGTCATGTACTTGCCGCAGACGCCCATCCCGATCGGTGCGCCCCTCGCCGGCGACGCGGTGGTCGGAGACCTGGCTCTCGGCGTCGGACGAGACCCCGATGCGTCGCTCGACGACCATCTGGAAGCAGCCGAGCGCGGAGACGAGGCGGCTGTCCAGATCGTGTCAGAGCTCGCCCGCCGCATCGTCCTCGTCGCGGGCACCGTGGGGCTGGTGCTCGACCCCGAGGCGTTCATCCTCAGCGGCAAGGCCGCACACCCGGCCCTCGTCGCCGCGATCGAGCGCATCGCCGCCGAGTACGAGGCGCAGCTTCCGCTCCGGTTCCTGGTCTCGTCGTTCGGCACCGAGGCTCCGCTCATCGGTGCGGTCGACCAAGCCGCGGCAGCGCTCCGCAGCGACCTCTTCAGCCGCATCCTCACGCCCGCACCCAAGGGTGGCCGCTGAACGACCACCCTGACTCGACCGCCGAAGCCCACTCACCGGCACCACGCCACGCCTCCGAGCAACGCCGCTCGACCACCGACAGGATCATCCGATGACCGCACCCTCCGAACTCGCCGACCGCCTCGGACTCGCGCCCGGCACGCGGGCCATCATCCTCAATGCGGATGACTTCGGCATGTGCCATGCCGCGAACACCGCCATCGTCGACCTGCTCACGTCCTCGCGCATCGACTCGAGCACCGTGATGGTCCCGTGCTCCTGGTCGCCCGAAGCGCTCGCCTTCGCCGCCTCCCGTCCGGATCTCGACGTCGGTGTGCATCTCGTGCTCACGAGCGAATGGGCGCGCTACCGGTGGCGTCCGCTCACCGGCTCGGACACGAGCCTCGTCGACGCTGCGGGTTTCTTCCCGACCGATGTGCTCTCCGTCGAGCAGAACGCCTCAGACGAGGATGTCGCCGCCGAACTCTCCGCCCAACTGCAGACCGCGCTCGATGCCGGCGTGGATGTGACGCACCTCGACAACCACATGGGGTCGGTCTACGGGCTCGTGACGGGACGGGACTTCCTGCAGCCGGTCTTCGAACTCGCCGCACGGCACGGCCTGCCCTTCCGGCTGCCCCGCAGCATGGACGGTGTGGGCGAGAACCCCGCCCTGCAGGCTCAGCTCGATCGCGCCGCAGCGGCCGCCGACGCGTCCGGCGTCGAGATCATCGATCGCCTCTGGTCGCATCCGTTCGAACTCCTGCGCGAAGGCGCACCCGACGAGGAGACGTATGAGGAGGTGCGAGCCGGTTTCATCGCGCTGCTGCGGGCGGTGCCGGCCGGAGTCACCGAGATCTACCTGCATCCGATGGTCGACGACGACGAGCTCCGCGCGGCCGTCGACTTCAGCGCGAGGAAGCGCGGCTATGAGCTGCGTCTGCTGAGCGACCCGGTCGTGCTGCAGGCCATCGAGGATGAGGCGCTCGTGCGCATCGGCTGGCGCGACCTGCGAGACCTGCAGAGGGGCAGCGCCCGGTGACCTCTCTGCGCGAACGCGTACGGGACCGACGACTGGATGCGGCGCCCACCAGAGCGCAGACGATCGCCTTCGGCGCATCCGGCTTCCCGACGCAACTGATGGCGCAGACCTTCTCGGCCTTCGTCGTCTACTTCTACGTCTCGCACCTCGCGGTCCCGGCGACGGGCGTGGCGATCGCCATGATCGCCCACGGGGTGCTGAACGCCGTGCTGAACCCCGTCGTCGGCACGATCTCCGACCGGCTGCGCACGCCCTGGGGTCGGCGCATCCCGTGGATCGGCCTGGGCATCGTGCCACTCGTCGTCGCCTTCGCGCTGGTCTGGATGCCGCCGGATCTCCCGGTCACCGGCCTCATCGTCTGGTTCCTCGTCGTCGTGGCCGTCTACGACGTGGCCTTCGTGGTGGTCGTGCTGAACATCTCGGCGCTGTTCCCTGAGATCTTCCGCACCACCGAGGAGCGGGCCCGCGGCAACGCGCCGCGACAGATCTTCGCGATCCTCGGCATGGTGCTCGGCACGGCCGGCGCTCCCGCCCTGTACGGCGCCATCGGCTGGCCGGGAATGGCCATGGTGCTCGGGGCCGTCTGTCTCGTGCTGCTCGTGTGGTCGTTCCTCGGAGGCATGATCGAGCGCCGGACGCCGGAGACATCAGCGGAGTCGTCATCGCCCGACAACCCGGGGGAGGCCATGCGCTGGCGTGATCAGCTGACCTATACCTTCCGCAACCGTGCGTTCGTCCCGTACGTCCTCGGCTCGCTGTTCGTGCAGACGTCGATCGCCGTGATCCTCGCCGCCGTCCCCTTCTACGTGCGCTACTCGCTGCACGCGCCGGAGGGAGAGGGCAGTCTGCTGCTCGGGTCGATCTTCGTGACAGCGATCCCCTCGATCGTGTTGTGGAGCGCGGTCGTCCGCCGCACCTCGCCGCGCACGGCCATGCTGTGGAGCGTCGCGGTGTTCGGGACGGCCGTTGTCGGCTATCTCGCCCCCTCGACCGTGCTCGGCGCTGCGCTGGTCGGCGTGGCCGTCGGTGTGGGTGTCGGGGGTCTGCTGCAGCTGCTCGAGGTCATGCTCGCGCAGATCATCGACGATGACGCGACCCGCACCGGGCGCCGTCGAGAAGGCGCCTACTTCGGGGTGAACGGATTCGTGGTCCGTGGCTCGGTCGTGCTGCAGGCGATCGTCGCCGCAGTGGTGCTGAACGCTGCCGGGTTCGATGCCACTCTCGGCGACGCACAGCCGGACAGTGTCGACGGAGGCATCCGGCTGATGCTCGCGGTGATCCCGCTCGGGTTCACGGCCGTCGCCTGGCTGTGCTTCTGGGCATACCCGATCCGCGCCCGCGACGTCTGACCGTCAGGGGCGAGCTGCCTGTCGGGCCTCCCAGCCCGTGCGCACCATCTCGTCCACCGAGTACCGCATGGTCCAGTCGAGGTCGCGTGCGGCGAGCTCGCCCGTCGCCACGATGCGGTCGGGGTCTCCGGGGCGCCGGGGGCCGACTTCGGGGGTGAAGTCGATTCCGGTCACGCGGGCGACGGCATCCATGATCTGCTTCACGCTGAGGCCGTCGCCGGAGCCGAGGTTGTATGCCGCTTCGAGGGGCTGGCCGGACGTGAGGCGCTGGGCCGCCGCGACGTGGGCGGCCGCGATGTCGCCGACGTGCACGTAGTCGCGTACGTTCGTCCCGTCTTCCGTGTCGTAGTCGTCGCCGTTGATGCGCGGGGTCTTCCCCGCGATCAGCGCCTCGAACACGATGGGGAACAGGTTGTGCGGGCTGACGTCGTAGACCGTCGGATCGGCGGATCCCACCACGTTGAAGTACCGCAGCGAGGTGTGCCGCAGCGGGCGCTCCGAGTCCGCCGTCGCGATCGCCTGGTCGCGCAGCAGCCACTCGCCGATGAGCTTGGATTCCCCGTAGGGGCTGGCAGGCTTCTTGGCGGTGTCCTCGACGACGAGGGCGACGTCTGGGGTGCCGTACACCGCGGCGGACGAGGAGAAGACGATGTTCGCGACACCGGCGGACTCCATGGCCTCGAGGATCACGCGTGTGCCGTCGACGTTCTGCGCATAGGTGTGCAGGGGGCGCTGCACCGAGACGCCGGCGTACTTGAAGCCGGCGACGTGGATCACCCCTTCGGCGTCATGCTCGCGCAGCGTGCTCTCGACGAGCGCGCGGTCGAGGATGCTGCCCTGCACGAACTCCACGCCTTCGGGCACGAAAGACGGGACACCGCTGGAGAGGTCGTCGAGCACGACAGGCGTGAGCCCCGCGTTCGCAAGCGCACGCACGACGTGGGAGCCGATGTAGCCGGCCCCGCCGGTCACGATCCAGGACATTGCTTCCTCTCCTGCCGCGGATTCGTCGCGGCCCGATGGATCATTCTGTCATGCGTCGCGCCGAGGACCGGCTGAGGGGAGGACCGCGAACAGCAGGGGTTCCACGAACCCGTGCGCCGCGAAGGAATCCCTCACGGCCTCCGAAACCGAGGCGACGTCGGACGCTTCGACCAGAGCGATCGCCGCACCGCCGAAACCGCCGCCCGTCATCCGCGCCCCCAGGGCGCCGGCGGCCAGGGCGGTGTCGACGGCCGTGTCGAGCTCGGGGGTCGAGATCTCGAAGTCGTCCCGCATCGATGCGTGCGAGGCGACCAGGAAGTCGCCGATCGCTCGCACGCCCCGCTCGCGCAGCACCCGCACCGTGTCGAGCACCCGCTGGTTCTCGGTCACGATGTGGCGCACGCGGCGGAAGGTCACGTCGTCCATCAGACCCTGCGCCCGCGGCAGGTCGTCCACCGTGACGTCGCGCAGTGCCGGCACACCCAGGAGCGAGGCGCCGAGCTCGCAGGAAGCGCGCCTCTCGCGATAGCCGCCGGTGGAGTGGGCGTGCTTCACGCGCGTGTCGATCACGAGCATCGCGAGGCCCGTCTCGGCGACGGCGAGTGGGACGAGTTCGGCGTCCAACGAGCGGCAGTCGAGGAAGATCGCGGTGTCGGGCTGACCGAGCATCGACGCCATCTGGTCCATGATGCCGGTCGGCGCGCCCACCGCTTCGTTCTCGGCACGGCGCCCGATGCGGGCGAGGTGCGTGCCGTCGAAGCCGGTGTTCCACAGGTCGTTCAGCGCGGAAGCCGTCGCGCCCTCGATCGCGGCGGACGAGGAGAGTCCCGCCCCGACGGGCACGTCGGACGCGATGGTGAGGTCGAATCCTCCGAAGGGCCCGCTCTCCGTCGCGGCCTGTCGCATCGCCCAGGCGACTCCGAGGGGGTACGCGGCCCATTCGGGGACGGCAGGGTGGGCGCCCGCGGGGGTGGGGAAGAGCCGATCCAGATCGTCCAGGTCGACCTCGACCGGCTCCTCGGCGAAGGTGGAGGCGACTCGGACCCGGTCGTCGTCGCGCAGGCCGACGGCGGCCACCGTGCGCTGCGGGATGGCGAACGGCAGCACGAACCCGTCGTTGTAGTCGGTGTGCTCGCCGATGAGGTTCACGCGTCCGGGTGCCGACCAGAATCCGTCCGGCTCGCGGCCGGTGAGGCGCGCGAACAGGGATCCGGCGTCATCGTGTGCGGCGTCGTCGTGTGCGGCGGTCATGCGGAGGCTCCCGGATCGGTCTGGTCGTCTGCTGTGCGCTCGATGGCCTCGCGGAGTCGCGCGGCTCCGACCTCCGGCGGCACCTCTGCCGCCCACGCCCACATCGCGGCCTCCGAGCCGGCGAGGAACTTCAGCTTGTCGGCGGCACGGCGCGGGCTCGTCAGCTGCAGGTGCAGGCGCACGGTGTCGCGGCCCACGTGCACCGGTGCCTGATGCCAGGCGGCGATGTACGGGGTGGGGGAGTCGTAGAGGGCGTCGACGCCGCGCAGCAGACGCAGGTACAGGGGTGCGAGTTCGTCCCGCTCGGCCGCCGAGGTCTCGGCGAAATCCGCCACGTGACGGTGCGGCATCAGGTGCACCTCGAGCGGCCAGCGCGCGGCGAACGGCACGAACGCCGTCCAGTGCTCGCCCCGGAACACGACGCGCTCGGACGCCTGCTCGGAATCCAGGATGCGCTGGAAGAGGTCGGGCGCCGTGCGGTCGATCGACTCCAGCACGCGAGCGGTGCGCGGGGTCACGTACGGGTAGGCGTAGATCTGGCCGTGCGGGTGGGGCAGCGTCACGCCGATCGCCTCGCCGCGGTTCTCGAACGGGAAGATCTGCTCGATGCCGGGCAGCCGGGAGAGCGCGGCCGTGCGGTCGGCCCACGCCTCGATCACGGTGCGCGCGCGGGTGACCGACTGCGTGCCGAAGGAGCCTGCGTGCTCGGGGCTGAAGCAGACGACCTCGCAGCGTCCGACCGAGGTGCGCGTGCGACCGAGGCCCAGGGCGACGAGGTCGTCGAGACCGCGGGGAGCATTCGCAGCCTGCGGTGCGGTGCCCACCGCCTCGGCGAGAGCAGGACCGAATGCGGGGGAGCGGTTCTCGAACACCGCGACGTCGTAGCGGGACGGCACCTCCGACGGATTGCTCGGCGTCTGCGGGGCCAGGGGGTCGGCATCCGAACCCGGCATCATCACGCGGTTCTGCCGGTTCGCGGCCACCGTGATCCAGTCGCCGGTGAGCACGTCGAGGCGCATGGTCGCGGTGTCGGGTCGAGGGCCGAGGGTGCGGGCATCCACGGAGCGCTCCGGTCCGAGTGTCGTCCCCGGGTCGTCGTAGTAGATCAGATCGCGGCCGTCGGCGAGGGTGGTGGCGCGTTTGACGACGCCGGCGCCGAGGGTCTCGGTGCGCGTCTCCGGAAGCTCGGGCGTGTTCACGTAAACATGGTAGGCGCAGCCCCGTGATAACGTCAACACGAGCGAGTCGCGCATCCACCGTGCGCGGGACGGAGGCGGCGGGTGCGAGCACGCGGGAGTGGCGGAGAAGGCGTCGACGTGCCCGGTTCCGACCGCGGGCGTTCGTCCTCCCGCCGGGTGTCGATGGCCATGGTCGCCGAGCGTGCCGGTGTCTCGGGTCAGACGGTCTCCCGTGTCGTCAACGGCAGCCCCCGCGTGGACCCCGATACCAGAGCGCGTGTCGAGACCGCGATGGTCGAGCTCGGATACCGCCCGCACCGCGCGGCCCGCGCCCTGCGCACCGGGCGTTCGCAGACCATCGGACTCGTCGTCACCACGCTCTCGACGGTCGGCAACTCCCGCATGCTCCAGGCGACGGCGGAGGCGGCGGCGGAGCGCGGATACGCCCTCACGCTGGTGACTGCCGCCCGGGGCATCGGTGAGGCGTTCGACCGGCTCGCCGAGCAAGAGGTGGACGGCGCGATCGTCCTGAACGAGGCGTCGGCCCTGGTCTCCGACACCGAGCGCCCGAGCGGGCTCAGGCTCGTGGTCGTCGACGCCCCGACCGAGGCCGGCTTCGCCTCGGTGCACAGCGATCATGCCGGTGGCGCAGCGGCGGCCACGGAACGGCTCCTGGAGCTCGGGCACTCCACGGTCCATCACCTCGCCGGTCCCGCCGACTCCTTCGCCGCCATGGAGCGGGAACGGGGCTGGCGCGAGACCCTCGCCGCTGCCGGCATCGATGCTCCGCCCGTCGTCCGGGGTGACTGGAGCGCCGATTCGGGCCACCGGGCGGCAGCTGCACTGACGGCGGCCACCGCGGTCTTCTCCGCCAACGACCAGATGGCGCTGGGCTTGCTGCGCGCGCTCTCCGACGCGGGGCGCCGGGTGCCGGAGGATGTCAGCGTGATCGGCTTCGACGACGTGCCGGATGCGGCGAACTACCGCCCTCCACTGACCACCATCCGGCAGGACTTCACGGCCCTCGCCCAGTGCGCGGTCTCGTCGTTGATCGACGCCATCGAAGGGGTGTCGAAGGCTCGCGCCGCCTCGGTCGTCGGAACCGAGCTCGTCGAGCGCGCCAGCACGACATCGCGCTGACCGTCACACCCTCCTGATGCGCCTGTTGCAGTTCGCCTCGATGTCGTGCCATGATGCCGGAAAGCGTTTTCCCATCTGGTGGCCTACCAGCAGGTCCGACCACCGGGGAAGCGCACCGACGGCCTCCTGCGACAGAAACGGAACACCATGGCACAGGCGAACACCCGCGAGATCGGGATCATCATGAACGGCGTCTCCGGGCGCATGGGCTACCGGCAGCATCTGGTGCGCTCGATCCTCGCGATCCGCGAGGAGGGCGGCATCGAACTCGCCGACGGCTCCCGCATCACGGTGAAGCCGATCCTGGTCGGACGCAACGAGGCCAAGCTGGCCGAGCTGGCGGCGAAGCACGGCATCGACGACTACACGACCGATCTCGACGCGGCGCTCGCCGACCCGCAGTGGGAGATCTACGCCGACTTCCTCGTGACCAAGGCCCGCGCCTCCGCGATCCGCAAGGCCATCGCCGCAGGGAAGGCGATCTATACGGAGAAGCCCACTGCGGAGTCGCTCGAGGAGGCACTCGAGCTCGCGCGCCTGGCGGACGAGGCGGGCGTCAAGACCGGCGTCGTGCACGACAAGCTGTATCTCCCCGGTCTGCAGAAGCTCAAGCGCCTGATCGACTCCGGATTCTTCGGCCGCATCCTCTCCGTACGCGGCGAGTTCGGGTACTGGGTGTTCGAGGGCGACTGGCAGCCCGCGCAGCGTCCGAGCTGGAACTACCGCACCGAGGACGGCGGCGGCATCATCACAGACATGTTCCCGCACTGGAACTACGTGCTGGAGAACCTGTTCGGCGAGGTCAAGAGCGTGTACGCGCAGGCCGCCGTGCACATCGCCGACCGCTGGGACGAGAAGGGCGAGCACTACACCGCCACTGCGGAGGACGCTGCGTACGGGATCTTCGAGATCGAGGGCGGCGTGATCGCCGAGATCAACTCCTCCTGGACCGTGCGCGTGAACCGCGACGAGCTCGTCGAGTTCCAGGTCGACGGCACCCACGGATCCGCCGTGGTCGGACTGTTCGGCGCGAAGATCCAGCCGCGCAACGCCACCCCGAAGCCCGTGTGGAACCCCGACCTCGAGGACACGCGCGACTACGACGCCGACTGGCAGGACGTGCCGACCAACGACGTCTTCCTCAACGGCTTCCGCCAGCAGTGGCAGGAGTATCTGGTCTCCTACGTCGAGGGCACCGAATACCCGTTCGACCTGCTCGCCGGTGCACGGGGTGTGCAGTTCGCCGAGGCGGGACTGACCTCCAGCGCCGAGGGTCGCAAGATCGCCCTGTCGCCGCTGACCCTGGGCTGAGGCGCGCATGAGCACTCTGCGCCTCCTCCGCCCCAGCGGTGAGACGTTCGCCGCCGCCCTCAACGACTCGGGCGCATACGCCCGCCCGACGACGCCGCTGCAGAGTCGTGTCGCCTACGCCGCTGCACACGTCGTGCCGAAGGTGCATGCCGACAACACCCCGGGACAGCCCGCCGACATCGACTGGGATTCCACCCTCGCCTTCCGCCGCAACGTGTACTCCTGGGGTCTCGGCGTCGCCGACGCGATGGACACGGCGCAGCGGAACATGGGTCTCGATGCCGCAGCCACCCGTGAGCTGATCGCCCGCAGCGCTCAGGTCGCGCGCGAGGAGGGCGGTTCGGTCGTCGTCGGCGTCAACACCGACCACATCGCCGAGACGCACATCCCCCTCGAGCAGGTGATCACGGCCTACACCGAGCAGTTGCACTTCACCGAGGAGCAGGGCGCCGGACCCGTGCTGATGGCCTCGCGCCACCTCGCCCGTGTCGCCGCCGACGCCGCCGATTACCGCCGCGTGTATCGGGAGGTGCTCTCGCGCGCGACGACCCCCGTGGTGCTGCACTGGCTGGGTACGGCTTTCGACCCCGAGCTCGCCGGCTACTTCGGTGCGGAGGATTGGCAGACGGCGTCCGAGGTGCTGCTGCAGATCATCGCCGAGAGCCCTGGCAAGGTCGCGGGTGTCAAGATGAGCCTGCTGAACGCCGACTCCGAGATCGCGGTGCGCTCGCGCCTCCCCGAGGAGGTCAGGATGTTCACCGGCGATGACTTCAACTACGTGGACCTGATCGACGGCGCTGCGGACCGTGCCCACTCCGACGCGCTGCTGGGAGCCTTCGCCGCGATCACCCCTGTCGCGTCCGCGGCGATCCAGGCGTTGGATGCGGGTGACGCTGCGGAGTACCGGCGGGTCCTCGGTCCGACCGAGGCACTGAGCAGGCAGGTGTTCGCGGCACCCACCTTCTACTACAAGACGGGTGTGGCGTTCCTCTCCTGGTTGAACGGGCACCAGCCCGCGTTCCAGATGGTCGGCGGGCTGCATTCCGCGCGCAGCCTGCCGCATCTGAGCCGCATCGTCGAGCTCGCGAACGACTCGCTCGCGCTCGAGCAGCCCGACCTCGCCCGCGAGCGGTGGCACAGCATGTTGCGTGTGAACGGAGTGGACGCATGACCCGCGAAGCGCAGACTCCGGATCCGCGACTGTCGATCAATCAGGCGACCATCAAGCACGCCGACCTCGCGACGGCGCTGCGGGTCACGGCCGCCGCCGGCGTACGGTCGATCGGACTCTGGCGTGAGCCCGTGAACGACGTCGGGCTCGACGTCGCGGCGCGGATGCTCCGAGACTCGGGGCTCCGGTTCTCGACGCACTGCCGAGGCGGATTCTTCACGCTGCCGGACGGCCCGGAGAGGCGCGCGGCGCTCGACGACAACCGCCGTGCGATCGAGGAGACGGCGACGCTCGCGGCCGCGGGAGCCGCGGGATCCACCGCTGTGCTGGTGCTCGTCGCCGGGGGGCTGCCCGCGGGATCGCGCGACCTGATCGGAGCGCGCGAGCGCGTGCGCGATGCCATCGGCGTGCTGGCCCCCGAGGCGAAGGCGGCGGGTGTGACGCTCGCGATCGAGCCGCTGCACCCGATGTACGCCTCCGATCGCGCCGTCGTCTCGACGCTCGGTCAGGCGCTCGACATCGCGGGCGACTTCGAGCCCGATGTGGTGGGCGCGGCCGTCGACACGTTCCACATCTGGTGGGATCCGCAGGTGCTCGAGCAGATCGCGCGCGCCGGCCGGGAGGGACGCATCGCCACGTACCAGGTGTGCGACTGGAAGACGCCCCTCGCGGACGATGTGCTGCTCTCACGGCACTACACCGGCGACGGGGTGATCGACTTCGCCTCGCTCACGCGCGCCGTGATCGCGACCGGATACGACCGTGACATCGAGGTCGAGATCTTCAACGCCGACATCTGGGCGGACGCTCCGGATCACGTCGTACGGCGGACTGCCGAGACGTTCGCCGAAGCCGTCTCCCCGTACCTGAGGTGAGGATGTCCGGTCGCCGGCGCCGCGTCGTCCCTCGCGGTGATGCTGAGGCGGGACCGTGGCAAGTAGGATCTGGGTCATGACCAAGCCCGCAACGTCCGCGGAGCGGCCAGCGCGGTCTCCGCGTCATGTGCGAGGGCCCGCCCCCACCCTGCACGACGTCGCACGCGAGGCGGGGGTCTCGCTCGCGACCGCATCGCGCGTGCTGAACGGCTCCGAGCGGAAGGTCGCCGAGTCGTTCCGGGAACGGGTGGAGTCCGCGGCCGGGAAGCTGGGGTACACCGCCAACGTCTCGGCCCAGTCGATCGCGAAGGGCACGTCGCCGGTCATCGCCCTGCTCGTCGCCGACATCGCCGACCCCTATTTCGGACAGATCGCGTCAGGCGTCGCCAGGGGAGCGGACGAGGAGGGGCTGGTCGTGACGATCGCGATCACCGAGAGGGACCAGGCGCGGGAGGCGCGGATCGTGCGCGCCCTGCGCGGGCAGCGGCCCCGAGGCCTGATCCTGGCCGCCTCTCGCACACAGGAGGCCACAGAGGCCGAGACCGCGCACGAGCTCGCGGAGTTCGTGAGGCAGGGCGGCCGCGTCGTGGCGTTCGGACCAGACGGCGAGGGAGAGCGTCACATCGAGATCGACAACCGCTCCGGTGCGGAGGCGTTGGGTCGTCTGATGGCAGAGCGCGGATACCGCCGTGCCATCGTTCTCGGCGCGGCGGACGGGGTGCGCACATCGGATGATCGTCTCGTCGGCTTCCGCGCGAGTTTCGAGCAGGCGGGTGGCGTCGTCGAGAGCGTGCATCGTGGCGACTTCCGCCGGGAGTCCGGGGCTGCCGGGATGAGGGCGGCCCTCGACCGCGGAGTGGAGGCCGGCACCCTCGTGTTCGCGATCAGCGACGTGGTGGCGCTCGGGGCGATGTCCGCGATCCGTGACGCGGGGCGCGAGATCGGCACCGACATCGCGGTCTGCGGTTTCGACGATGTCCCCGCGAGCAGCGATGTCTCCCCGGCACTGACGACGGTGCGTGTGCCGTTGAGCGACGTCGGGTACCAGGCGTTCCGCGCGACGGTCGACGTCGAGTGGGTGCAGGCCCCGTTGCCGCTCGAGGTCATCGTGCGTGCCAGCACTCCGATGGTCGGCTCGTGACCAGGGTCGTGCTGGCCCCCGACAGCTTCAAGGGCACGGTCGCCGCGGTGGAGGCGGCCGTCGCGCTCGCGGAGGGCTGGGCATCGGTCGAACCCGAGGCTGAGTTCGTGCATCGACCGATGGCAGACGGTGGTGAGGGGACCGTTGCGGCTTTCGAAGCGGCGGTGCCAGGCGCGGTGCGGATGCCCCTCGCGGTCGACGGGCCTGCCGGGGTGCGGGTCGACACCTTCTGGCTGTTGCTGCCGCCGACGGTCGACGCCCCCGACGGCACAGGTGTGATCGACCTCGCCTCGACCTCGGGCATCGAGCTGCTGCAGGAGCTGCGTCCCTGGGATGCGGATACGACCGGCCTCGGCCAGGCCCTGGCCGCAGCCATCGATCATGGTGTCTCACGCCTCGTCGTCGGCATCGGCTCCAGCGCGTCCACCGATGGAGGCACCGGGATGCTCTCGGCCCTCGGCGCGCGGTTCCTCGATGCCACCGGCGTTCCGGTCGCTCGCGGCGCGCGTGGCCTCGCAGACATCGCGTCCGCCGATCTCACCGGGCTGCGCGCGGCACCCGACGTGCGGGTGCTCACCGACGTCACGAATCCGCTCACCGGCCCGCGCGGTGCGGCCGCGGTGTTCGGCCCCCAGAAGGGGCTGCGATCGGTCGACGACATCGCCATCGTCGACGACGGCCTCGGCCGGCTCGCCGAACTGCTCGCCATCGATCCCGCAGGGCCAGGCTACGGCGCGGCCGGCGGAACCGGAGCAGCCCTCGTCGCGTGGGGTGGCGAGCTCGCTCCCGGTGCCGCGGAGGTCGCCGAGCTCATGGGTCTCGCCGATGCGCTCTCCGATGCCGACGCGATCATCACGGGGGAGGGGTCGTACGACGGCCAGTCCGGAGACGGCAAGGTGCCGTCGTTCCTCGCGAATCTCGCGGCCGAGGCCGGAGCCGTGGCGATGCTGGCGGCAGGGCGGGTCACCGCAGACGCCGACACCTCGTCGTTCGCCGACGTCGCGTCTCTCACCGCGCTGGCCGGTTCGTCGGAGGCGGCGCTGGCCGAACCCGTCCGCTGGTTGCGCGCCGCCGGCGCCGTTCTGGCTCGCACCGCCGCAGCTCGCACCGCCGCAGCTCGCACCGCATCTGCAGGCGAACCGTCCTGACCGCCGGCGCGAGACCGACGGTCCGCCGCCGTCAGTCGCCGAGCGCGGCGGAGACCACGGCGCGTGCTTCGGCCTGCACCTCGGCGAGGTGCTCAGGACCGCGCAGGCTCTCCGCATAGAGCTTGTAGACGTCTTCGGTGCCCGAAGGGCGAGCGGCGAACCAGGCGTGCTCGGTCTGCACCTTGAGGCCGCCGATCGCCGCACCGTTGCCAGGGGCGTGCGACAGCTTCGCCGTGATGTCCTCGCCGGCGAGCGCGGTCGCCGTCACCGCCTCGGGAGCGAGCTTGCCGAGGGTCGCCTTCTGCTCCGGGGTCGCCGGAGCGTCGACGCGCTGATACGCCGATGCGCCGAAGGCGGTCTCCAGCTCGTGGTACCGCTCCGAGGGGGTCTTCCCGGTGACGGCGATGATCTCGGCGGCCAGCAGGCACAGCAGGATGCCGTCCTTGTCCGTGGACCAAACCGAGCCGTCCTTGCGGAGGAACGAGGCACCGGCCGACTCCTCCCCGCCGAACGCGACCGAGCCGTCGAGCAGCCCGGGGACGAACCACTTGAATCCGACCGGAACCTCCAGCAGGCGCCGTCCGAGCGACTCGGCGACGCGGTCGATGATCATGGACGAGACCAGCGTCTTGCCGATCGCGGCGTCGCGGGGCCACCCCTCACGGTGCGAGAACAGGTAGTCGATGGCGACCGCGAGGTAGTGGTTCGGGTTCATCAGTCCGGCGTCCGGGGTCACGATCCCGTGCCGGTCGGCGTCGGCGTCGTTCCCGGTGAGGACGTCGTAGGAGCCCTTCTTCGCGACCAGGGATGCCATCGCCGAAGGGGACGACGGATCCATCCGGATCTTCTCGTCCCAGTCGAGCGTCATGAAGCGCCATGTCGGGTCGACCTCGGGGTTCACGACGGTGAGGTCGAGGTCGTGCATCTCGGCGATCAGCGACCAGTACTCGACGGAGGCTCCGCCCAGCGGGTCGGCGCCGATGCTGACGCCGGCGCTGCGGATCGCATCGATGTCGATGATCGACGGCAGATCGCGCACGTAGGCGTCACGGAAGTCGTAGCCGGTGAGGGAGTCCCAGTCGATGTCGGCGAAGCGCTCCAGCTTCACGCCCTCGAGCCCCGCGGCGATCAGGGTGTTCGCCCGGTCGGCGATCCAGCTTGTCGCGTCGGTGTCGGCGGGCCCGCCGTGCGGAGGGTTGTACTTGAAGCCGCCGTCGCGCGGAGGGTTGTGCGAGGGGGTGACGACGATGCCGTCGGCGCGACCGGGGTCGTCTGCCGCCTTGCCGCGGTTGTAGGTGAGGATCGCGTGGCTGAGGGCCGGAGTCGGCACCCACGAGTCGCGGGAGTCGACGCGCACGTCGATGCCGTTCGCGAGCAGCACCTCGATCGCGCTGCGCTCGGCGGGGAGCGACAGCGCGTGCGTGTCGCGTCCGAGGAACAGCGGACCGGTGATCCCCTGCGCGTCGCGGTAGTCGACGATCGCCTGCGTCGTGGCGAGGATGTGGTTCTCGTTGAAGCTGTTCGACAGCGACGATCCGCGATGGCCGCTGGTGCCGAACACGACGCGCTCTGCGGCCACCTCCGGGTTCGGCGTGCGGTCGTAGTAGGCGGCGATCAGTTCGTCGACGTCGATCAGGTCACTTTCCTCCGCGGGGAGGCCGGCACGGCTCGTCATCCTCTCAGTCTGCCCCCTGTTCGGCGTGATCGCATCCGGAAGAGGCCCTCTTCCTCTCCCGCCTCGCCGTTCTCGTCGCGATATGACAGCCAGAACCGCCGACGAAGGTGGAATATTGCGACGGGAGGGGAAGTCACGCGGGGGAGCGGCGCCGTCACCGAGGGATAAGGTGAAACCCGTGACTGAACGCCGCACCTACAGCTATCTCGGCCCCGCCGGCACCTTCACGGAGGCGGCGCTCGATCAGGTGGCCGAGGCCCGCGGGCAGGACTGGCGCCCCGTGCACAATGTGGGCGAGGCCCTCGCCGACGTGCTCGAGGGGCGCAGCGACGCCGCGATGATCGCGATCGAGAACTCGATCGAGGGAGGGGTGTCCACCACGCAGGACGCTCTGGCGACCCTCCCCGGTCTGCGCATCATCGGCGAGTACCTGGTGCGGGTGAACTTCGTGCTGGTCGCCCCGCGCGGCACGACGCTCGACCAGGTCGAGGTCATCGCGGCGCATCCCGTCGCCTACGCGCAGTGCCACGGCTGGCTCGGCGCGCACCTGCCGTCGCACTCGCACGTGCCGGCCTCGAGCAACGTCGCCTCCGCGATCGGCGTCCTCGACGGAACGCTGCCCGCCCAGGCCGCCATCGCGGCTCCCGGCATCGTGAACCACTACGACGTCGATGTGCTGGCGGAAGGCATCGGCGACAACGCGCAGGCGGTGACCCGTTTCGTGCTGGTCACCCGCACCACCCGCTCACCGGAACCGACCGGTGCAGATAAGACGTCCCTGATCGTCGAGCTTCCGCACGACCACCCCGGATCGCTCCTGGAGATGCTCGAGCAATTCTCCACCCGCGGTATCAACCTGTCGCTCATCGAGTCTCGGCCCATCGGCGATGAGTTGGGTCGCTACCGGTTCGTGATCGACGCCGACGGCCACATCGAGCACGAGCGCATGGCCGATGCGCTGCTCGGCATCCGCCGGTTCAGTCCCCGCGTCGTGTTCCTCGGGTCGTACCCGCGGGCGGACCGTCAGATCGTGCAGTACCCTGACCGCTACTCGGACGACGTGTTCGTCGAGGCGCGCGATTGGCTCCGCGGGATCCTCTCCGGCGAACCGGAGTCCTGACTCTCCCGGTCCGTCAGGCCGTCGAGCCGCTCAGTGCTCCTGGAAGCGCGGCCAGTCGCTCCCCGGCGTCATGTGCGAATGCAGCGCACCCTTCGCCGAGGCGAGGCTCGGGTAGGTGCCCGTCGTCGCGTCGGCCCCGACCATCGTGACCGTGTAGCCGTCCTCGTCGTGGCGGATGCTGCCCACAACGCCGTTGCGTCCGTAGGCCACCCAGAGTGCGAGTGTCTTCGTGGTGCTCATCGTCGAACCCCTCTCTCTGCCGCCGAGGCTACGCCTGCCCGCAGGGGAAGGCCAGGGCTTGACAAGCGGCCATCACTGTCGGCTCAGAGCGCAGCGGCGATGAGCTCCAGAGTCTGCGCTCGTCCGGTCGGGGCATCCTTCGGCTCGGCGTCGTAGGCACCGGCGACCGGTGAGAGCATGACCTCGTCGACGCCGTGGCGCTCGGCGAAGGCACGCACCTCGGCCGCGACGCTCTCACCCGTGCCGACGAACCAGCGAGAGCGGGCGGCCTGCACGACCTCGTCGGTAGCCGGGTCGGTGACGGCGGACATCGCTTGCTCGACGGTCTCGAGAGCGGCGAGGGGTTGATTGAGCCGCAGGCGCGCCATCATCCGCAGCTGCGGCAGCGCGCGAGCCTCCGCCTCGTCCTGGGTCGGCGCCGCCACCGCGTTCACGGTGAGGAACGTGCGCGGCTCAGGGTGCTCTTCGCTGGGGCGGTACCCGGTGCGGTAGAGATCGAGCGCGCGTTCGAGACCCTGCCCCGAGAAGTGGTTGGCGAAGACGTAGGGCAGCCCGTGGGATGCGGCGAGCTGGGCCGAGTAGTCGCTCGATCCGAGCAGCCAGACCTCGGGGGTTCCGGTCGCGGCCGGAGTGGCGCGCACCGTGTACTCCCCGCCAGAGGTGAAGCGCAGGGCGGCTCCCTCGCCGGAGAGGAGTGCGGCGATGTCCTGCACATGGCGCGGGAACTGCTCCACGTCGCTCGTCGTTCCCGAACCGCGGAGCAGCTGGGTGATGACCGGGTCGCTTCCCGGAGCGCGCCCGAGGCCGAGGTCGATGCGGCCGGGCGCGATCGCCTCGAGTGCCGCGAACTGCTCCGCGACGATGAGCGGCGCGTGGTTGGGCAGCATCACGCCGCCCGAACCGAGCCGCACGCGCGAGGTGCGGGTGGCTGCGGCCGCGATCAGCACCGGGGGAGTGGTCGACGCGACCGACGGCATGTTGTGGTGCTCGGCGAACCAGTAGCGGCGATAGCCGAGGCGGTCGGCGACCTCCGCGAGAGCGAGCGAGGCGGCGACGGCCTCTGCGCTGGTCTGGCCGGTGCGAACCGGGACGAGGTCGAGGACGGAGAGAGCTGTATCGGGCATCCTCGGTTGCAACGCGTCCGCAGGCGCCGTCATTCCCCGTCTTGCCCGGTTCGTCCGGCGGTGTTCAGGGCCCAACGGGGTGGGGGCGACAGTCACGCCGCCCCCACCGTTCGTCAGGCGTTGATCGCCTCGCGCTGATCAGTGGACTCCACCGTGATCTTGCGCGGCTTGGCACGCTCGCTCACCGGGATGATGACGGACAGCACACCGCTCTCGTACGAGGCGCTGATGCCGTCGAGGTCGACACCCTCGCCGAGCGAGAACTGCCGCAGGAAGGAGCCGGATCCGCGTTCACGGGCGAGCCAGCGCACACCGTCACGGGTGTCGGGGGTGCGCTGTGCGCGGATCGTGAGCTGACCGCCGTCGAGATCGACGTCGATCGAGCCGGGGTCGGCCCCGGGAAGGTCGGCGTGGAGCACATACCGGTCTCCGTCGCGGAAGAGGTCCACCGGCATCGGCCGGGGAGCGCGAACGGAGTCCAGCACGCTCGCGGCGAAGCGATCGAGCTGGCTGAAGGGGTCGAAGGTCAGTGCCATGAGGTTCTCCTTTCGTGCTGCCCTGAGGGCGAATCGGTGGTGCAGGAGATCTGCACCATTGCTATAGATTTTTTATACGACAACTCGTGTTAGATTTGCAACTCCGAATCCCGCCGACCTCAGGGGGTGGCCGCATGCCGCATCGTGACAGCCGGACGCCGCTCTACGGCATAGCCGTCGCAGCGCAGCTGGTCGAGCTCCCCGAGGCGACGCTCCGCCTGTTCGAGAGCAAGGGCTTGCTCACCCCCGCCCGCAGCGAAGGCGGGACCCGCCGCTACAGCGATGACGACATCGAACGGCTGCGGCGAGCGGCCTCACTGCGCGAAGACGGCGTGAACATCGCCGGGATCGCTCGGATGCTCGACCTGCAGGATGCCAACGACGACCTGCAGGTGCGCAACGAGCAGCTCCGCGAAGCTCTCGATGCTCAGCGCGGGAGAGGCCGCCGCTCCGCCGACTGATCGATGGTGCGACGCGGCCGACCGTCCATCGGGCCCGACCACTACCGTTGAGGCATGGAAGCAGGCATCTTCTACGTCCTCGTCGGTTCGGTCGCCGTCGCCGCCTTCGCGCGGTGGCGTGGATGGCCTGCACCTCTGCTCGTGACGGTGGTCGCGCTCGCCGCGTCGTTCCTCCCGTTCGTGCCCGATCTCGACATCGACGGGCATGTGCTCCTGAGTCTCGTGCTGCCCCCGCTGCTGTACTCGGCCGCCCTCGATGTCTCCTTCGTCGGGTTCAAGCGCAGCCTGCCGCAGATCCGCCGTCTCGGGATCTGGCTCGTGCTGCTCACGGCCCTCGCTGTCGGGTTCGTCGCCTGGTGGATCCTGCCCTCGCTCACGCTTCCCGGCGCACTGCTGCTGGGCGCGATCGTCGCTCCTCCCGACGCGGTGTCCGCCGCGGCGATCGGTCGTCGGCTCGGACTGCCTCGACGCATCATGACCGTGTTGTCGGGCGAGAGCCTCATCAACGACGCGACCTCGCTCACCCTGTACCGGGTGTTCGCGGCGATCCTCGCCGGGGCGACGGTCTCGGTGTGGGGCGGTGTCTTGCAGTTCCTGCTGGCTGTCGGCGTCGGTGTCGCCGTCGGACTCGTCTTCGGGATCGTCCTGCACCAGCTGCGCATGCGCATCAGCGATCCGGTCGTCATCGGCACCTTCGGACTGCTCGCTCCGTTCGGTGCGTACGCGATCGCCGAGCATCTGCTCGGATCGGGAGTCCTCGCCGTCGTGGCGATGGGGCTCTACGTCGGTTACAACTCGCCGCGCACCGACTACACGACGCGCCAACAGGAGAAGCCGCTGTGGCTCTCGGCCGACCTGTTGCTGGAGAGCTTCGTGTTCGCCTACATCGGGCTGCAGTTCCCTCGCGTGCTCAGCGACCTCGGCAGCGAGTCCGTCGGACAGATCCTGCTGCTCTCCGGCGCGGTGCTGCTCGTGGTGGTCATCGTGCGGCCCCTCTACATCTACCCGACCAGTGCGTGGTCGAACTTCCAGGACCGCAAGCGTCTCGAGCGCTGGGATCGCGGTGTGGAATCCGGGGAGTTCGAGAAACGTCACCGCAGGTCGCGTCGCTGGGGGAACTACACGGCGGACGAACTGCGCAGCCACATCGTTCGGGAGCAGATGGCGGGACTCACCCTCACGTGGAAGGACAGCGCCGTCATCTCCTGGGCGGGCATGCGCGGGGTGGTGACGCTGGCGATCGCGGTGGCGGCGGCCGACCTCGCGACCCTCGACACCGAGGCGTCGCACGCGATCGTCGTCGTCGCGTTCATCGTCACGGTGGGCACCCTGCTGCTGCAGGGGCTCACGCTGCCCATGCTGATCCGTGGTCTCGGCATCGAGCGCGACGCGGATGAGGCGGAGGACGAGGCGGCTCTTGCGGAAGTGCGGGAGAAGAGCCGCGAGGCCGGCAAGGCCTATCTCGCCGAGAAGCGCGTGGAGTGGGAGGCGAAGTACGGCGAGGTCGATCTGAGCGTGTTCGACGCGTTCACGAAGCGTATGACCCGGGTGGAGAAGGACACCGACGAGGCGCAGAAGGTCGAGGACGCCGTGACCCGGCCCTCCTATGACGACCTCGTCGCGCTGTCCAGAGGGTGGTTGCAGGTGCGCCGCGACATCCTCCTCGCCGAGCGCGACGCCGGCAATCTCGATGAAGAGGTGATGCGGGAGCTCATCGCCGCGATGGATGCCGAGGAGCTCGCGCTCGACACGCGCGGTGCCACCCGTCAACAGAGCCGCGCCTGACGATCCCTCCCGCTCCCCCCCTCCTCACCTCCTCCCCTCCCCTCCCGCTCCCCGTCCCCCCTCCCCACCTCCGCCGAGACCCATCGTCGTCGCCCAGACCCATCGTCTGAGACGTCTGCGACTGTGGGTCTCGACGACGCGCGTGGGTCTCGGCGGAGGAGAGAGGGGGAGGGAGAGGGGGAGGGGGTCAGCGTGCGCTGACCGGCTCCTTGTCGGCGGACGCGTCCGCCTCGGGAGCGTCGTCGTCGCCGGAGTCGTCGGCGAAGGGGAGGCCCTCGCGCGGAGCGTTGTAGAGCTCCTCGTTCAGGATCCCCTCGCGCTTGGCGACGATGGTCGGGATCAGCGCCTGACCCGCGACGTTGACCGCGGTGCGGCCCATGTCGAGGATCGGGTCGATCGCGAGCAGCAGTCCGACGCCCTCGAGCGGCAGACCGAGCGTCGACAGCGTCAGCGTGAGCATCACGACCGCGCCGGTGGTTCCGGCGGTGGCGGCGGAACCGACGACCGAGACGATCACGATCAGCAGGTACTGCACGAAGTTCAGCTCGATGCCGAAGAACTGTGCCACGAAGATCGCGGCGATGGCCGGGTAGATCGCGGCGCAGCCGTCCATCTTCGTGGTCGCGCCCAGCGGCACGGCGAACGAGGCGTAGGAGCGGGGCACTCCGAGGTTGCGCTCGGTCACGCGCTCGGTGAGGGGCAGCGTGCCGATCGAGGAACGGCTGACGAAGGCCAGCTGCACCGCGGGCCACACGCCGGAGAAGTACTGCTTGATCGACAGGCCGTGCGTCTTGACCAGGACGGGGTAGACGACGAACAGCACGAGCGCGAGGCCGATGTACACCGCGGCGGCGAACCAGCCGAGTGAGGCCAGCTTCTCCCAGCCGTACTTGATCACTGCAGAGCCGATGAGGCCGAACGTGCCGAGCGGGGCGATGCGGATGATCCACCACAGCACGCGCTGGATGACCTTGAGCAGCGACTCGGTGAACACGAGGAACGGCTCTGCCTTCTTGCCGGCCTTGAGCGCGGCGATGCCGACGACGGCCGCGACCACGATGACCTGCAGGATGTTGAAGCCGACGCTGGAGCTGAAGGTGCCTTCGACGGCACCGGGGTTGGTGCTGACCGTGAGCCCGAGGAAGTTCTGCGGGATGAGACCCAGCAGGAAGTTCCACCAGGTGCCGACCGTGTACGGGTCGCCGGTCTCGAGGCCCTCACCGGCGCGGTTGCCCGGCTGGATCACGAGGCCGAGGACGATGCCGATGATCACGGCGACGAACGCGGTGATCGCGAACCACAGGATCGTCTGCCCTGCCAGGCGTGCAGCGTTCTGCACGCGGCGCAGGTTCGAGATGCTGGCGACGATGGCCGTGAAGATCAGCGGGACGACGGCGGCGCGCAGCAGCGTCACGTACGAGCTGCCGATCGTGTCGAGGGTCGCCGACAGGCCGTTCGGGTTCTCGGCGGTGGCGCCGAGCTGGCGGCCGATCAGACCGGCGGCGACGCCGAGGACGAGGGCGGCGAGGATCTGGAAGCCGAACGACGTCAGCAGCTTCCGGACCGGTCCGCGGGTGTCTGGCGCCTTCTGGGCGCGTGCGGTGGTGCTCATGGGGTGGGGACTCCAGGATCGCGGCGCGCCGAGTGCGCGCCATGAGGCCCAACGCTATGACTCCCTGAGAATTCCCTGGGTGGATATGACGAAGGATGACGCTCCCGAGCTCAGCGGGGGAGTGAGTTCAGCGGGGGAGGGGGCTCAGCGGGGAGCGAGCACCAGCAGCTCGCCCACTTCGCAGTCGAGCGCTTCGCAGATCGCGCGAAGGGTGGAGTAGCGGATGGCGCGGGCGCGGTCGTTCTTCAGGACCGACAGGTTCACGATGCTCACCCCGACCGCGGCGCTCAGCTCGGTGAGGGTCATCCCGCGATCGGCGAGTAGCTCATCGAGTCGGCAGTGGATGCCGGTGAACTCGTCGTCGCTCTCCGCCGGGGTCACACCAGCCCCTCCGTTTCCTTCTCGAGCGCGAGCTTCTCGTTCTGCAGGCGGATGCCGCGGCGGAACGCGACGGCGATCAGGCCCACGGTCACGCCGGTCGCGAAGATCGGGGCGACGCTCCAGAACTCGATCGGATGCGCAGGCTCTCCCTCACCGAGGCCGAGTGCTGAGGTGACGCCGTTGCGGCCCATGGTCTCGAACATGACGATCAGGATCGGCGCGACGACCAGGGTCCAGCCGATCACATCGAACGCGCGGGCGTTGCCGCGCACGAAGAAACGTCCGCGCAGGAAGTTCCAGGCGACCAGCGTGACCGACCCGATCACCAGCAGGGCCGCGAGCGCCCACAGGGTGATGGCGGCGATGATCGCCCCGACCGACACCGCGTTCACACCGGTGGCGAAGACCATCGCATCCTGGGCTATCCCCTCGACGGAGATCGCGCCGGAGTCGGTGGTCGCCGAGATCGGCTGCTCGTCGATCGGGATCGACCACGCGATCCCGGAGTCGCGGAAGGTGCCGGCGACGCGAAGGATCGTGGCGAACGCCACCGTCACCAGAGCCGCGGCGGCGTAGAGGATCACGGCGATCGCGTCCGCCGTCTCGGAGCGGGTGGCCTTGGTTGCGGCTGCGGTGGTGTTCATCAGACGAGTCCTTCCGTGTCGCGCTGCAGCCGCTGGCCGATCTCGAACGCGCCGGCGACGACCACGAGCGCGAAGCCCCACCCGAACGGGGCGAGGTCGATCGACATCTCGAACGCCGGAACGCCAGCGGAGACGAGGTTCAGCTCGGAGGTGATCTCGCTGAACGCGTTCGCGCGCACCGCCTGGCTCATCAGACCGCCCGCCATGACGGCGAGCGCGGCGACGGCGATGCCCCAGGTCGCCGCACTGCCGAAGGGGCGACCGATGAAGAGGCGGATGCAGAGCCAGGCCACCGCGACACACAGCACGATCGGGCCCAGGACTGCGAGAGCATCGGCGATGGCGAGCAGGAGGCGGGGAGAGAGGCTGAGGCCGGAGGCGGTGAGCGTGACGGTGTCGTACTGTGCATCGGAGATGTTCGAGGACGCCGCGAGCACTGCGGGCGCCTCGGCCGTGCTCAGCGGCATCGACGGGACGGTGACGGACGGGCTCGTCATCAGGACGGCGGTGCGGATACCTGCGGCGATCAGATCGACGACGGCGATGGCTCCCGCGGCTCCCGCGATGACACCCAGCACGGTCTTCTCCACCAGGCTCGCCGCTCTGGTCGCGGTCGGTACATCGGTCATGGCGCCTCCTTCTCCGTGGCCCGGTTCGGACCCGTTGTTATCGACTTTCGTTAACATAACGACAGTCGATAACCCCGTCAACCTCCGGTATGCCCACGGCGAACACGGGCATACGTGCCGTTCGCGGTGGTTACTCTCGATGTACAGGCGCAGAGAACGCCATAGGTGTCAGCGCTTCGCCCCGTGCGAATAAGGAGTCACAGCATGTTCGAGAGATTCACGGACCGAGCCCGTCGAGTGGTCGTCCTCGCCCAAGAAGAGGCGAAGATGCTCAACCACAACTACATCGGAACCGAGCACATCCTGCTCGGTCTCATCCACGAGGGTGAAGGTGTCGCTGCCAAGGCGCTCGAGTCGCTCGGCATCTCCCTCGACGCCGTGCGCGAGCAGGTGCAGGACATCATCGGCCAGGGTCAGCAGCAGCCGACCGGCCACATCCCGTTCACCCCGCGCGCCAAGAAGGTTCTCGAGCTCAGCCTCCGCGAGGCCCTCCAGCTCGGCCACAACTACATCGGCACCGAGCACATCCTGCTCGGCCTCATCCGCGAGGGCGAGGGCGTCGCCGCCCAGGTGCTCGTCAAGCTCGGCGCCGACCTCAACAAGGTGCGCCAGCAGGTCATCCAGCTGCTCTCCGGCGCTCCCGGTCGCGAGCCGGCGTCCGTCGGTGCGCAGACCAACGACTCGCAGGCGGGCGCTCAGGGCGGCTCGGCCGTGCTCGACCAGTTCGGTCGCAACCTCACCCAGGCCGCACGCGACAACAAGCTCGACCCGGTGATCGGGCGCGAGAAGGAGGCGGAGCGGGTCATGCAGATCCTCTCCCGCCGTTCCAAGAACAACCCCGTCCTGATCGGCGAGCCGGGCGTCGGCAAGACCGCCGTCGTCGAGGGGCTGGCCCAGGCGATCGTCAAGGGCGATGTGCCCGAGACGCTGAAGGACAAGCAGCTCTACTCGCTCGACCTCGGCTCGCTCATCGCCGGTTCCCGCTACCGCGGTGACTTCGAGGAGCGTCTGAAGAAGGTCACCAAGGAGATCCGCACGCGCGGCGACATCATCGTCTTCATCGACGAGATCCACACCCTCGTGGGTGCGGGCGCCGCCGAGGGTGCGATCGACGCGGCCAGCATCCTGAAGCCTCTCCTCGCCCGCGGCGAGCTGCAGACGATCGGTGCCACCACGCTCGACGAGTACCGCAAGCACTTCGAGAAGGACGCCGCGCTCGAGCGCCGCTTCCAGCCGGTGCAGGTGAACGAGCCGACGCTGCCGCACGCGATCAACATCCTCAAGGGTCTGCGCGACCGCTACGAGGCGCACCACAAGGTGCAGATCACCGACGGCGCGATCGTGGCCGCGGCGAACCTCGCCGACCGCTACGTCTCGGACCGCTTCCTCCCGGACAAGGCCATCGACCTGATCGACGAGGCCGGCGCACGTCTGCGTCTGTCGATCCTGTCCAGCCCGCCCGAGCTGCGTGAGTTCGACGAGAAGATCGCCGCCGTGCGCGAGCAGAAGGAAGTCGCCTCCGAGGAGCAGGACTTCGAGAAGGCCGCCTCCCTGCGCGACGAGGAGAAGAGCCTCCTCGCGGAGCGTCTGCGCCTCGAGAAGCAGTGGCGTGCGGGCGACGTCGCGACCCAGGCGGTCGTCGACGAGGGCCTGATCGCCGAGGTGCTCGCCCAGGCGACCGGCATCCCCGTGTTCAAGCTGACCGAGGAGGAGTCCAGCCGACTCGTCTTCATGGAGAAGGCGCTGCACCAGCGCGTCATCGGTCAGGAGGAGGCCATCGCCGCCCTCTCCAAGACCATCCGTCGTCAGCGTGCCGGCCTCAAGGACCCGAAGCGTCCCTCCGGCTCGTTCATCTTCGCCGGCCCCACGGGTGTCGGAAAGACCGAGCTGGCCAAGGCTCTCGCCGAGTTCCTGTTCGACGACGAAGCTGCGCTGATCTCCCTCGACATGAGCGAGTTCGGTGAGAAGCACACCGTCTCGCGTCTGTTCGGTGCCCCTCCCGGATTCGTCGGATTCGAAGAGGGTGGCCAGCTCACCGAGAAGGTGCGGCGCAAGCCGTTCAGCGTGGTCCTCTTCGACGAGATCGAGAAGGCGCACCCGGACATCTTCAACTCGCTGCTTCAGATCCTGGAAGAGGGTCGTCTCACCGACGGTCAGGGTCGGATCGTGGACTTCAAGAACACGGTCATCATCATGACCACCAACCTCGGTGCGCGCGACATCGCCGGCGGACCCGTCGGCTTCCAGATCGAGGGCAACGACTCGACCAGCTACGACCGAATGAAGGGCAAGGTGAACGAAGAGCTCAAGCGGCACTTCAAGCCCGAGTTCCTCAACCGTGTCGACGACATCATCGTGTTCCCGCAGCTGTCGAAGGAAGAGCTGGTGCAGATCGTCGATCTGTTCACCAAGCGCCTCGGTGAGCGTCTGCTGGACCGCGACATGACGATCGAGCTGTCGCAGGCCGCCAAGGAGCGTCTGATCGAGATCGGCTTCGACCCGGCCCTGGGCGCCCGACCGCTGCGTCGCGCGATGCAGCACGAGGTCGAGGACCGTCTGTCGGAGAAGATCCTGCACGGTGAGCTCAACTCCGGAGACCACGTGAAGGTCGACGCGAAGGACGGGCAGTTCCTGTTCGAGCACGGCCCGCGCGATGGCGGTCCCGTCGCGGTCGGTGTGAACACCGGCGGCGGCGCGATCTCCGGCACCCCCGACCTGGCGGTCGCCAGCGGGGAGTGACCTCCCGGAACCACGAGAAGGGGCGGATGCTGCGGCATCCGCCCCTTCTTGCGTCCCCGCCTCTTGTGTCCCCGCCTCTTGTGTCCCCGCCTCTTGTGTCCCCGCCTCTTGTGTCCCCGCCTCTTGTGTCCCCGCCTCGTGCGAAAACCCAGACCATGCCGCGGCGCCTCGGCGCGTCCAGGCCGGACACGCCTCGAGGGCATCGGATGGTCTGGGTTTTGGCATACCGACCCCGGCTGAGGGACATGCCCAGGGGTGGGTTCTAGGCTTGTGGTGTGAGCGAGTACATCGTCCGTCCGGCGCGCAGCGCCGACATCGTCGGCATCCGTGACCTGCTGCAGCCGCTCGTCGAACAGCGCATCCTGCTCGGCAAAGACCTGGCGGTGCTGTACGGCGCGGTGCAGGAGTTCGTCGTCGCAGAGGCCGATGGCGTGCTGATCGGATGCGGTGCGCTGCACGTGTTCTGGGAAGACCTCGGCGAGGTGCGCACTCTGCTCGTGCGCGACGACTGGCTGCACCACGGTGTCGGGCGCGCGATCGTCGACCGTCTGGAGGAGAACGCCAAGACGCTCGGCCTGACCCGCCTGTTCTGCCTCACGTTCGAGGTCGACTTCTTCGGGCGGCGCGGTTACACCCCGATCGGCGAGCAGGTGGTCGACTCGGACGTGTACTCGCAGCTGTTGCGCAGCGGTGACGCGGGTGTGGAGGAGTTCCTCGACCTCGCCCACGTCAAGCCGAACACGCTCGGCAACACGCGCATGCTCAAGGTGCTCTGACCACGCACGTTCGTCCGCGTGTGCCGTGGGGCCTCCCAGGCTGAGCGCGGCGGATCGCTTAGCCTGGAGTCATGCCCCGTCGCTCTGCCGCCGTCTACCGTCGTCGGCGACTGGTCGTCATCCTCGGTCTCATCCTGGCCGTCGCCGCGATCGGCATCGGCGCCTGGTTGCTGATCGCCCGCCCGTGGGCCTCGGCCGACACGTCATCGACGCCGACGTCCACCCCCTCCACGTCGCCGTCACCGTCCGCGGGCGCGACGACCGAGGGGCAGTCGCCCTCTCCCGATCCCTCCTCCGAGCAGACGCCGGCGATCGTCGCCTGCGAGGCGGCGGACATCGAGGTCGCCGCCGTGACCGACGCCGAGAGCTATGCGCCCGGCGTTCTGCCGAAGCTCTCGATCTCGCTGACCAACAAGGGCACGAAGGACTGCACGCTCGACGTCGGTTCCGCCACCCAGGCGTTCACGATCTCCAGCGGCTCGGACGAATGGTGGCGTTCGACCGACTGCCAGGAGAACCCGAGCAGCATGATCGCCACGCTCACGGCGGGTACCACGGTCACGAGCAAAGACCCCGTCACCTGGGATCGCACCCGGTCGAGTGTCGAGACCTGTGCCCAGGAGAATCGACAGCGAGCGCCTGGGGGCGGAGCCTCGTACCACGTCGAGGTATCCATCGGCGGTTTCACGAGCCCCTCGAGCGCGCAGATCCTGCTCTACTGAACGACGTCGCACCGACGACCGATCGCTGCGCAGCTCCGTCCCGCTGAGTTCGAAGCGATCTCAGACGGCGCCTTCGAAATCCGTCGTCGCTCGACGGGTATCGCACGAAATGGAGCGATGTCGCCTGCCTTCGCCGCACGATGCTGACATCCCCCACTCTTTGGGATACCATAGAAGCGACTCTCCGCATCTGCGGCAACAAGCCATCCCCAGTGGCGTCGAACTACAGCGTCCCCAGCGCTTCGACATCGCCGCACGAGAGTCCGAGGGCCCTCTCGAGTACCCCAGTCCCCAATGTGGGACTCGAGAGGGCCCCAATCGTCTCCGCTGTCGGATCGGCACTCTGAGCCCGGCGCTCTGCATAAGCTGGATGCATGGCAGCGAAGAAGGCGAAGTCCGGAAAGAACAAGCCGGCACCCGAGGATTTCCGTTCGGACGCTCTGGCGCAGGCTCTGGAGAAGCAGGATGTCGCTGCGGTCGCGCTCGCCCTCCGGCACGGCACCACGATCGTCCCGCTCATCAAGCCCGGCGCGCGGGACAACCCTCTCGACAGCGGCGAGGTGTGGACGTATCGCGACCCGAACACCGGTGACCTCGCCCTGCTGCTCTTCAGCGACGCGAAGAACAAGCCTGCCAACTTGCCTCCAGGAGTGGGCATCTACAGCGCGGACTGGCTGCGGAAGTTCCTCGCGGCGCACCCGATCACGACGGTGTTCCTCGATATCGCCGGGCCGCACCCGATGCAGGCCGATCCCGCTGAGCTGCTCAAGGCGCTCGACGCCTGACACGCGACGTCAGACACACGGCGTCAGACCCTCCATGCCTGACCTTCGACGTCAAAACCGCGACGCGGAAGGGCGGGCGGTCAGAACGGGGGGATGTCGCGGTCGGATCGGCGTGAGGTGTTGCGCGCGCGCACATCGCTCAGCGCGGCTCGGAGCGTCTTCGAACGATCGTCGACCACCTGCTCATAGCCGAGGCGCGCGGCCTCGGAGCGTCGCTGGGCCGCCTGCGTGACCGGCCTGATCTCCCCGGCGAGGCTCAGCTCGCCCACCGCCGCGACCGTGCGCGGAACCGAGATCTGCTGGATGGAACCCGCCACGGCGATGGCGATCGCGAGGTCGGCCGCGGGTTCGGTGAAGCGCACACCGCCGACCGTGGACACGTAGACGTCGAGGCTGCCGGTCGCGATGCCGGCTCTCTTCTCGAGGATGGCCAGCACCATGGCGACCCGCGAGGAGTCGACGCCGTGCACGATGCGGCGCGGGTTCGGGGCGTTGCTCGGCACCGTGAGCGCCTGCACCTCGACGGGGAGGGCGCGTCGACCCTCGAGCGAGATCGCCACGCACGTGCCTGGCTCGGTCGCCCCCTGCGAGAGGAAGAGCCCTGAGGGGTCTGGCACCTCGGCGATGCCGTCGCCGGTCATCTCGAAGCAGCCCACCTCGTCGGTCGGACCGAAGCGGTTCTTGAGCGCGCGGACGAAGCGCAGCGAGGTCTGCCGGTCGCCCTCGAAGTGACACACCACGTCGACGAGGTGCTCGAGCACACGGGGCCCGGCGACCTGACCGTCTTTTGTCACGTGGCCGACGATGATGATCGGCAGGTCACGATCCTTGGCGATGCGGATCAGTGTGGCAGCCACCTCTCGCACCTGGCTGGGCTGCCCGGCGGCGCCGTCGATCAGGGACGACGAGACGGTCTGCACCGAGTCGACGATCACGAGCTGCGGCTTGACCTCGTCGATGTGGCCGAGGATGGTCGCCAGATCGGTCTCGCTCGCGAGATACAGCTCGTCGTGCAGCGCGCCAGTGCGCTCGGCGCGCAGGCGCACCTGACCGGGGGATTCCTCGGCGCTCGCGTAGAGCACACGGCGTCCGCCGCGAGCCGCCTGCGCTGCCACCTCGAGCAGAAGCGTGGACTTGCCGACGCCGGGTTCACCGCTGAGCAGGATCGCCGCCCCCGGCACGATGCCGCCGCCGAGGACACGGTCGAACTCGCCGACGCCGCTCGAACGACGCGGTGCATCCTGCGTCGTGATCTGCGTGATGGGCCGGGCGGCACGGTCGGCCGTCGGCGCGACCGGCCCCACCCGACGGAGGATGCCGGTCTGCGCTGCCTGCTCCTGCACCGTTCCCCACTGCTGGCACTCGCCGCAGCGTCCGACCCACTTGGCGGTGGTCCACCCGCATTCCGTGCACACGTACGCAGGAGGAGCGGGTTTCCGGGTGGCCATGCCCCCAGGCTATCGCCGGCATCAGACATCCCTATCGGCCAGGTGTTTATTCACGGCCCATCCTCTCGGCAAACTCGCAGTGTCGCGGGATACTGGGTTCATGGCCAACGGCGGGCCCGTCTGCGGGCCGATCTCGAGCTACTCCCGGGTGCAGATCCTGCACTTGCTCTTCGAAGCGGGAAGTTCGCAGACCCGGGGCGAGCTCTCCATCACCCAGCTGTGCGAAGCCACAGGGCTGCACCCCAACACGATCCGCGAGCACCTGCAGCGCCTGATCGAGGGCGGCTACGTGATCCCGACGATCGAGCACCGCACGACACGGGGCCGACCGCGCACGCTGTACAGCGCGGCGACCGGAGCGCCAGGGGCCTCCAGTCCCGTGGCCCGAGACAAGGCGAAGGCGGCAGCCCGTCGCGGCGACCTGATGCGGAGCATGCTCCCCGACGCGGCGTCCGGACTCGGTCGCGAAGCCACCTATCAGCTCGATGCGCTCGTCGAGCACCTGGAGGAGAGCGGCTTCGAGCCCGTGCTCGACGACCGCAGTCTCACGGTCGACCTCAGTCCGTGCCCGCACGCCGCCGGACGGTCGGAGGACCGCCCGATGCTGTGCCGCGTGCACCTGGAACTCATGCAAGGCGTCCTGAACGAGGCAGGCGGACCACTCGAAGCCGAGTGCGTGCGCGACGCTGTCCTCCCGTCGGACTGCACCGTGCAGCTGCGCGACACCACCGCGCCGCTGGTCGAGGGAACGCTGCGTCACAGCACGAAGCAGCGGCACCACAGAACAGGAGTCGTGCATGGAATGGCTTGATCCGCTCGCTCTGGCCCGATGGCAATTCGGCCTGACGACCGTCTACCACTACCTCTTCGTGCCGCTCACGATCGGCATGGCGCTGGTCGCGGCGATCTTCCAGACCGCGTGGGTGCGCACCGGAAAGGTGCAGTACCTGCACCTGACCCGCTTCTTCGGGAAGATCTTCCTGATCAACTTCGCCATGGGCGTCGTCACCGGCATCGTGCAGGAGTTCCAGTTCGGCATGAACTGGTCCGACTACTCCCGCTTCGTCGGTGACGTGTTCGGCGCCCCGCTCGCCTTCGAGGGCCTGCTGGCCTTCTTCTTCGAGGCGACCTTCATCGGCCTCTGGATCTTCGGCTGGGACAAGCTCCCGCAGAAGCTGCACCTCGCCACGATCTGGTGCGTCTCGATCGGCAGCATCCTGTCGGCGTACTTCATCATCGCCGCCAACGCCTTCATGCAGAACCCCGTCGGGTACACGTTCAACGAGGCGACCAACCGCGCCGAGCTGACCGACTTCTGGGCGCTGCTGACCAACCCCGTCGCGCTCGCCGCGTTCCCGCACACGATCTTCGGTGCGTTCATGTTCGCCGCCGGTGTCGTGATCTCGGTCTCGGCCTGGCACCTCTCGCGCGGCCAGCACTTCGACACCATGCGCATCTCGCTCAAGTTCGGGCTGTGGGCCATGATCGTCTCGACCGCGGGCGTCGTGCTCACGGGCGACCAGCTGGGCCTCGCGATGTACGCCGCGCAGCCCATGAAGATGGCGGCGGCCGAGGCCACGTTCAACACGGTCTGCGGTCCCGATGCCTCTTTCAGCATCTTCACGCTCGGCACCCCGGACGGCAGCTCCGAACTGTTCTCCATCCGCGTGCCGTATCTGCTCTCGCTGCTGTCGACACACACCCTCGACGCGTGTGTGCACGGCATCAACGATCTGAACGCCGAGTACGCGCAGACCTACGCCGCCACCGGTCTGACCGACTTCGCCCCGGTGCTGTGGATCACGTACTGGGCCTTCCGCTGGATGATCGGCCTGGGCATCGCCGCGGCGCTCGTCGCCGTCGCGGGCCTCTGGGTCACCCGCAAGGGCGCCAAGAAGCCGGTCGCACCGTGGATGTGGAAGGTCGCCATCTGGTCGTTCCCGCTCGCGCTGGCCGCCAACATCATGGGCTGGGTCTTCACCGAGATGGGCAGACAGCCCTGGATCGTGTTCGGGCTGATGACGACGCAGGACGGTGTCTCGCCGGGCGTCAGCGGGCTCGAGGTGCTGATATCGCTCATCGCGTTCACCGCGATCTATGCGGCGCTCGCCGTCGTGGAGATCCGCCTCATCATCCGGGCCGCCCAGAAGGGGCCCGACACCGAAGAGAAGCCGCATGACGAGACGGCCCAGCTGCCGTCGGTCGTCTACTGAGAGGGAGGAGCATCATGGATCTCGCAACACTCTGGTTCTTCATCGTCGCCTTCTTCTTCGTCGGCTACTTCGTCCTGGACGGCTTCGATTTCGGAGTCGGCATGTCCCTGCCGTTCCTCGGCAAGAACGACGTCTCGCGCCGACAGGTCATCAACACGATCGGCCCGGTCTGGGATCTCAACGAGACCTGGGTCATCGTGGCCGGCGCCGTGCTGTTCGCGTCGTTCCCCGAGTGGTACGCCACGCTGTTCAGCGGCTTCTACCTGCCGCTGCTGCTGATCCTGCTCGCGCTGATCCTGCGCGGTGTCTCGTTCGAGTACCGGCACCAGCGCGACAGCGCGAAGTGGAAGGCCGGCTTCGACCGGATGATCGTGATCGGCTCTGTCGTTCCCGCGCTGCTGTGGGGTGTGGCGTTCGGCAACATCGTGCAGGGCGTCGCGATCGACGAGAACCACATCTTCGTCGGCGGCTTCTTCTCCCTGCTGAACCCCTACGCACTGCTGGTGGGCGTCACCACGCTGCTGCTCTTCTTCCTGCACGGGGTGCTGTTCGTGGCACTCAAGACCGATGGTCAGGTGCATGAGGATGCGCAGAAGCTCGCGAAGAAGGCCGCCATCCCGACGATCCTCGTCGCAGCCGCGACGGTGATCTGGACGGTCGCGATCGCGATGGGCCGCGAGGCTCCGCTGCTCTGGCTGGTCATCGCAGCCGGTGCGCTCGCGGCGGTCAGCCTGATCGCGGCGGTCGGCTTCTCGCTCGTCCGTCGCGACGGGTGGGCGTTCTTCGCCGGCATGCTCACGGTCATGTTCGCCGTGGTCATGCTGTTCTCCGCCCTGTTCCCGTACGTGATGCCGTCGACGATCGACCCGGCCTACAGCCTCACGATCGCCAACGCCTCGAGCACCCCGTACACGCTGCAGATCATGAGCTGGACGGCCCTGATCGCGATGCCGCTCGTGCTCGCGTACCAGGCGTGGACCTACTGGGTGTTCCGCAAGCGCGTCACCCGGAAATCCATCGAGGGGGCTCCGGCGCACGCGTGAAACCCGTCGATCCGAGACTGCTGCGATACGCGGGTGCCGCGAGGGGTTTCCTCGCGGCATCCGCCTTGATCGGCGTCGTCCAGACGGCGGTCACGATCGTCTTCGCGTGGCTGCTGACCGACGCGATCACGGGGGCCCTCGCGGGGCGTGACGTCACCTCGTCGCTGCTCTGGCTGCTGCTCACGGCTCTGCTGCGCGGCCTGCTCATCGCGGCCTCGGATGCCGCGGGCACACGGGCGGCCGCCAAGACGGGGATGCAGCTGCGCACGGCGCTCGTGGCTGCGGTCGGGAGGCTCGGGCCAGGGTGGCTCGCGCAGCGCAATCAGACGGCGCTCGCGGTCACGGCCGGTCACGGGCTCGAAGCTCTCGACGCCTACTTCGCCCGGTACATCCCGCAGCTCGTGCTGACCGTGATCGCGACGCCGGTGCTCGTCGCGGTCATGTGGTGGCAGGACTGGCCGAGCGGACTCACCGCAGTGATCACGCTGCCGCTGATCCCGTTGTTCCTCATCCTGATCGGCATGGCGACCCGCACCGTGCAGACCCGGCAGTGGCAGACGCTGCAGCGCCTCGCGGCACGCTTCGCCGACACGGTGCAGGGGCTGTCGACGCTGCGACTGTTCGGACGCGACCGGCGTGCGGCCGACCGCATCGAGGTCACCGCCGACGAGTACCGCCGCGAGACCATGAAGGTGCTGCGGTTCTCGTTCCTGTCCGGCTTCGCGATGGAGTTGCTGGCCTCGATCGCGGTGGCCCTGATCGCGGTGTCGGTCGGCTTCCGGCTGCTGTCGGGCGATCTGACCCTCGAGGTGGGGCTGTTCGTGCTGCTGCTCGCTCCCGAGGCGTTCCTGCCCATCCGGCAGGTGGGGGTGCAGTTCCACGCGGCGGCCGAGGGGGTCGCGGCGACGGAGGACGTGTTCGAGGTGCTCGATGCGGCGGGGGAGCGCGCGCGGATGCAGGAGCTTTCGACGGATGTCGGAGGAATCGCCGCCGAAACCCCCGGCATCCGTGAATCGGTCATGCATGTGGACACCACCGTGGCACCGGCCAACGGCGGAAACCTCGTGGTCGAGGGTCTGCGGGTTCGCGACCTGCCGCCCGTGTCGTTCGCAGCCGGGCCGGGGACCATCACCGTCATCGAGGGGCCGAGCGGGTCGGGGAAGTCGTCGCTGCTGGCGGCACTCCGGGGCGCTGTCGAGTTCGAGGGGACGGCGTTCTACGGCGGCGCGGACGTGCGGGGGATCGCGCCGTCGGTGTGGCTCGCCTGGGCCGGACAGGCACCTGGACTGACGCGCGGGACCGTGGCGACGAACGTCACCCTCGGTGATCCTGTGCCGGACGCAGGTCGGGTGCGCGCTGCGCTCGACGACGCCTGCGCCGAGGGGATCGACCCCGCGCTGGAGCTCGGCGTGCAGGGGGCGGGACTGTCGGGCGGGCAGGCGCAGCGGGTGGCCGTCGCCCGCGCCCTGTATCGCCAGGCAACGGCGTCCGGACGGGTGCTCGCACTCGATGAGCCGTCGAGCGCGCTCGACCCCGAGACCGAGGACCGGCTGTGGCGATCGTTGCGCGAGAAGGCGGATGCCGGGGCGACGATCCTCCTCGTCTCCCACCGTCGGACCGCACGGGAGATCGCGGATCAGATCGTGGCGCTGGGGGTGAACGCATGACTGCACCCCGCACAACCGATGCCGCGCATTCCCGCGGTCACCTGGTCGGCGCCATCCTGCGACTCGCGCAGCCGCCACTCGGCCGCTTCGTACCGGGACTGATCTGGGGTCTGCTCTCGGCCGCCGCCGCCGTGAGTCTGCTCGCGGTCAGCGGGTGGCTGATCGTGAGCGCCTCGATCGTCGATTCGCTGGTGCCGCTGTCGATCGCCGTCGTCGGTGTGCGCTTCTTCGCCGTCTCGCGCGCGGTCACCCGCTATCTGGAGCGCCTGAGCGGACACGATGCCGCGCTGCGTCAGCTCGCCTCGACTCGTGCCGACATGGTGCGCCGGCTGATCCCTCTGTCGCCGGCGGGACTCGGCTCGACGGACCGCGGGCAGGTGCTCGCAGCTCTCGTGGACGACGTCGAGAACCTGCAGAACCTGCCGCTGCGAGTGGTGCAGCCGCTCGGTGTGGCGGCGCTCGTCGCGGTCGGAGCGGTGGGCTTCCTCGCGTTCGTCTCGCCCCCGGCCGCCCTCGCTCTCGCGGTCTGCCTCCTGGCCGCCGCGGCTGCAGCGATCGGACTCGGTTGGGCGTTCGGCTCGCACGCCGAAGCACGGGTCTCGGAGCGTCGGGCAGAGCTCTCCGCAGCTCTCGTCGACTACCTCGGGAGCCTCGACGTGCTCATCGCCTACGGGGCGGAGCAACAGGCGCGGGCGCGGATCACCGCCGCCGATGCGGCTCTGCGACGCGTGGTCGACCGTGCCTCCCTCGCTCAGGCCGTCGCGGCGGGTGTCGTGTCCGCCGTGGCCGGGGTGGCATCGGTCTGGGCGCTCGCCGTGGCGGCTCCGGGCCTTGCGGACGGCTCGATCGACGGTCCGTGGCTGGCCGTGGCGGTGCTCGTGCCGATGGTGGTCTTCGAGGTGTTCGGAGCGGTGCCGATCGCTGCGGCGTCATGGCGGAGCGTACGCGCGAGCGCCGGGCGCATCGTCGACGTGCTCCCGGAGCGGATGCCGGAGGAGTTGCGTTCCGACGAGGGGGATGACGTGGAGTTCGAGCGCACTCCCGAGCTGCATCTGCGCGGCGTCAGGGCGACCTGGCCCGGCGGCACGCCCGCGCTGAAGGGAGTCGACCTCGACCTCCGCGCCGGTGAGCGCGTGCTGGTCGCGGGACCGAGTGGGGCGGGCAAGAGCTCGCTCGCGGCGACCCTGGTCGGCTTCCTGCGCGTGGAGGGCGAGTATCTGGTGGGTGGTCGCGACGCCGCAGAGCTCTCGGGCCCGGCGCTGCGACGCGTGATCGGACTGTGCGAGCAGAGCCCTCAGCTGTTCGACGAGGACATCCGCCAGAATCTGCTCTTCGCGCGCGACTCCGCCTCGGACGAGGAACTGCTGGCGATGCTCGACCGGGTCGGACTCGGTGACTGGGTGCGGGAGCGCGGGGGCCTCGATGCGAGGGTGGGTGACCGCGGCGCGCTGGTGTCCGGCGGTCAGGCGCAGCGAATCTCGCTCGCCAGGGCGCTGCTGCGCGGCTTCCCCGTGCTGGTGCTCGACGAGCCGACGGCGGGCGTCGATCCTGAGGCATCGGATGCCCTGCTGCGCGATCTGCTGCTGGCCGCGGGGGAGCAGTCGGTGCTGCTGATCTCGCACGTGGCGCCGCCGGCGGGGACGGTCGACCGCGTGGTGCGGATCCACGACGGCCGCACGGTCTGACACCGTTGGCTCCGTGCGGGGAGACCTGCGGGCCGACGTCTCAGACGTTCATGTCCACGGGCGGTTCCATCACGATGCCCTGTGCTTCGAACGCGCGACGGCGCTCTTCGATGCGGCGGTGCAGCTCGATCTGGGCGGCGTCGACGAACCGGGGATCGAGGTCGACGGTCTTCGGGTGCGGGTCGCCGTGGTTGGCGGCGATGTACGCGTCGAGCTCGGGGCCGCTGGTCCACGAGGTGATGAGGGCGTAGCGCGGTGCCGTGCCGCGGTGCCAGACCGCGTGCCAGAAGCGCTGCGTGTCGACGATGATGCGGGAGCCGGCGCGCAGCGGCAGGCGGATCTCGGTCGCGGGGTCGAAGCGGTCGGAGCGCAGGATCAGCATCGACTCGGTGTCGTCGGAGAGGTTGAAGAAGCCGCGGACGACCCAGCCGGTGCCCTCTTCGTTGAGGCGGTTGTTGTCGTCCTGGTGCAGGTTGTAGATCGCGTCGGCGTACTCGTTGGGCTGCAGCTCGATCACGCGGCATCGGCCGATGCCCGCGCCCGGTTCCTGGGCCCGGCGCTGCAGCGTCGGGGCGATCGCGACCTGCGAGTCGACCCAGACACCGTCCTTGTCGGTGCGCGGCGGGGTGTGGTTCCAGAAGCCGTTGCAGTCGACGTCGCCGGCGTAGCTGGTGAGCGGGGCGAAGCGCGTGATGCCGGAGGAGCGCCAACCGACGTACTCGAGGCCCAGCCATTCAGCGGGATCGGTGGCGGAGGTGTGGTCGTCGAGCACGACGTAGCCGGTGTCGGCCAGTGCCTCGGACGTGATGAAGCCCATGATGGAACCTTCCCGTCATCGCTGCCCCCACAGGCGGCGGGTTGTAAGGCCATCCTAACTCGATCGCCCCCGTCCTGGCGGATCCGCTGCCGGGGAAAACGCCGCCGACCCGCCGATATTCTGGGGGCATGACTCAGCCGCAGGGTGCCCTCCTCGTGGGCAGCGTGAACTACGACGACGCCGAGACCACGATCCGCACCGCCGCGGAGACGCTCGGCACTCGACTCCGCCGCATCCCGGACGGCGAGGTCGGCAAGCGGTTCCACTGGATCATGTTCCAGCCCGACGTGATCGGTCAGGCCGAGGGCATCGAGCGCATCGGCGATGAACCCATCCCGTTCCCCGCCGGCATCGATGCCCGGGGTCTGCGCATCGGCGAGGGCGCGGATGCCTCGGCCATCGAGCTGCCGCCGCTCGGCTACGCAGCCGCCGCGATCGAGTCGTATGCGGTGTTCGAGCGACTGCGCGCCGAGGGTGCGGTTCCGGCGGAGGTGCGGTTCCAGGTGTCGTTGCCCACGCCGCTCGCCGTGATCGCCTCGTTCTTCCACGGCGATGATCGCGGCGCCATCGAGCCCGTCTACACCGCCGCGATCCTGCGCGAGCTCGAGGAGATCCTGGCAGCCATCCCGCACGAAGACCTCGCCGTGCAGTGGGACGTCGCCAGCGAGATGGGCATCATCGAGCGCGCGGCCGGGTACGGATCCGTGATGGAGGCCTGGTGGCCCGGCGAGCCGTTCGCCGGACTGGTCGCACGGCTGGCCGCCCTGGTCGACGCGGTGCCCGCCGACGTCGAGGTGGGCGTGCACCTCTGCTACGGCGACGCGGGGGAGAAGCACTTCTTCGAGCCGCGCGACGCGGCGAACCTGGTCCGGTATGCGAACGCCGTCGTGGCCGCATCCGCGCGTCCGCTCACCTGGCTGCACCTCCCCGTGCCGATCGACCACGACGACGAGGCCTACTTCGCCCCGCTCACCGACCTCGCACCGGTCGACGAGCTGTACCTGGGGCTCGTGCACCGGGAGGACGGTGTCGAGGGTGCCGCACGTCGCATCGCCGCCGCTGCTCCGTTCGTCTCCGCGTTCGGGGTCGCGACGGAATGCGGGATCGGCCGCGCACCCGCCGGATCGACCGAGGGCATCCTGCGCACGCACGCCGAGGTCGCCAGCACCTGGTGAGCTGCTGCTCTCGATTCGCGTGGACGCCCGGCGTCGCGTAAGCTGTTCCGCGGTGACGTGTCCGAGCGGCCGAAGGTGCAACTCTCGAAAAGTTGTGTAGGGTAACCCCCTACCGTGGGTTCAAATCCCACCGTCACCGCCACCACGAAGGCCCCGACTCCCTTGTAAACACTGGGATGCGGGGCCTTCGTCATGTTCGGTGATCGGTCTGCGGTAACGCAGCAAGGGCGTCTCCGCGGATATCTGTTGGCAGGACGTGACGCGGCAAACTGCGATCTGTGCGGCCGACGGCTGCCTGCGTCGCTGCTAGTGGCAGCCCACATCGTGCCGCGGTCTGTTTCCGACGAGGACCACCGGAAGGACTTCGCAGCGATCGCGATGCTCGCCTGCAACCTGGGGTGCGACGAGCTGTTCGAGCTATCGTCCCGCTGTCACATTCGCGAGACTCTCGGCGAGCTCCTCCGCGCCTTCAGAGACATCGAGCGCGGTGTGACGAGGGAGCTCCCCGTCCTCGCCGCGAGCGTAGAACGCGGCCAGGAGCGCGATGATGTTCGGGTACTTTCCCTCGGGTCCGTCCCACTGTGATGCATACTGCGAGTTGCCGACCAGGCGGCCGGTGCAGACCAACACCCGAACGAGGATCTGCTCGACTTCGGCGATCGAGGGTGCGGGCCCGGTCTTCAGTCGTTCGAGCACCGGGAGGACGGAGCGACCCTCCCACTGGATGTCCTGCTGGAGGATCGCCTGGGGGTCGAAGGTCGCTGGGTCGTAGTGGAAGCTGTGCCGCACCCCGTCGTTCTCCGTGATGAGCGCCGAGAAGCCGACCCCGATTCGATCGATGTAGCCCTCTGCGGCGATACGCACTTCGTCCCGGCTGCGCTGAGCCGAGGCGGCGGTACCGATGTAGAGGATGTCGCGGTCGGGAGCGGCATAGATGTAGGTGTTCTCGGGGTGAGCCTCGTCGGCACGCACCAGCGCGATGCCGGCGCCGCGGGCGATCGCGACGAGATCGTCGACCTTCATGAGTTTGACCATGGTGTCACTGCTTCCTGTGGGTGATCATTCGCCGGAGTCATGCGTGACTATCGGCGCGATCGCCCGTGTGGGAAGCCATGCACGAGGGGTGCCGCAGTCGGTGCAGGAGCGTGACCCGGGAATCTGTCCGAGCTCTTACCTCCTTCGATGCCGGCGACGAAAGGCACAGTCCGATGCCGAAGGGGGCGAGTGGTGATGCTCCGGGCGCTCGACGCCGCCTTCGGGCTTCACTGAGCCGCCGCTCCGGGAGGGGGATGGGCGATGAGGTCTCGACCTCACCCGAGCAGTTCCACGCCGAACTCGGAGACGACGGCGCGCAGTTCGGCGAGGTAGCGTTGCGCCTGCTCGGTGAGCGGGATCGCCGCGTGGCCGATCCAGCCGATCTCGATGTTCTCGTCGACGTCGAGCGGGATGGCGACGATCTCGGGGTCGAGGTCGTCGCTGATGATGCCGGTCGAGATGGTGTAGCCGTCGAGGCCGATCATCAGGTTGAAGATGGTCGCGCGGTCGGAGACGCGGATGTCCTGCGGACTCGAGAGGGTGGAGAGGATCTCCTCGGCGAAGTAGAAGGAGTTGTTCGCGCCCTGGTCGAACGTGAGCCTCGGCACGTCGGCGAGATCGGCGAGCGTCACGCGCTTCCGCGCGGCGAGGGGGTTCTTGCGGGAGATGAAGATGTGCGGGTCTGCGACGAAGAGCGGGTGGAAGGCGAGCCCGGAGTCGCGGAGCAGCTTGTCGATCACGTTGCGGTTGAAGTCGTTGCGGTAGAGGATCCCCAGCTCGCTGCGGAGGGTGCGGACGTCTTCGATGATGTCCCAGGTGCGCGTCTCGCGCAGGGAGAACTCGTATTCGGTCGCCGCGGTCGCCTTCACCATCCGCACGAGGGCGTCGACAGCGAACGAATAGTGCTGGGTCGAGACGCCGAGGAGTCGCCGGGACGGCGGACGACCGAGGTAGCGCTGCTCCAGGAGCGCCACCTGCTCGACGACCTGCCGGGCGTACCCGAGGAACTCGACACCATCGGTGGTGAGCGTCACGCCCCGGGCGGAGCGGATCAGGAGTTCGCGCCCCACTCTGCCCTCGAGATCCCTCATCGCCGCGGACAGGGTGGGCTGGGCGACATAGAGCAGGTCGGCGGCGGCACTGATCGATCCCTCCGCGGCGACTTCGATGTAATAGGTGAGCTGCTGGAGGGTGATGCCGTTCGAACGCTTGGCCATAGATTCAACCTATGCCACGGCATAGTCGACGCGCATTACCCGATGGGACCTTGCAGTCGTCATCATGGAGAAACCCCCGATCGAGGCCGAGCCCGGCCGATCTTCCACCGATTGGCCGCTCATGGCATCCGAATTTACGTTCCGCATCACGACGACCCGTTTCGACGAGGACTACTCGCCGTCGGACGACTCGCGCATCACCACGAACTTCGCCAATCTGGCGCGCGGCGAGCACCGTCAGCAGAACCTCCGCAACGCCCTGACGATGATCGACCGGCGGTTCAACGATCTGGCGCACTGGGACAACCCGAGCCGCGATCGCTACACGCTCGAACTCGAGATCGTCTCGGTCGCGATCCAATTCGCCACGGAGGGGGAGGATCGGGAGTTCCCTCTTCTCGAGGTGCTGGAGGTGACCATCGTCGATCGGTCGACGGGCACGCGCACTCAGGGCATCGTGGGCAACAACTTCTCGTCGTACATCCGCGACTTCGACTTCAGCGTGCGGTTGCCGGCGGCCACCGCGGCCGCGGGAGGCTTCACCGTTCCCGACGACTTCGGCGACCTGCACGGCAAGCTCTTCCAGCACTTCCTCGACTCCGAGGCGTACCGGGAGCGGTTCACGCTGTCGCCCGTCATCTGCATCAGCGTCTCGACGAGCAAGACGTACCGTCGCACCGAGAACCACCACCCGATCCTCGGTGTCGAGTACGAGCAGAAGGACGGCTCGCTGACCGACGAGTACTTCGGCAAGATGGGCCTCTCGGTCCGCTACTTCATGCCGCGAGGCAGCGTCGCCCCGCTGGCGTTCTACTTCCGCGGGGATCTGCTCAGCGACTACACGAACCTCCAGCTCATCGGCACGATCAGCACGATGGAGACCTTCCAGAAGATCTATCGACCGGAGATCTACAACGCGAACTCCGAGGCCGCGAGCATCTACCGGCCGACCCTGGAGCAGCAGGACTACTCGGTGACCAAGATCGCCTACGACCGGGAGGAGCGCAGCCGGCTCGCGGCCGAGCAGGGGCGGTACGCCGACGCGCATCTGATGACCCCGCACGGCGAGCTCCTCGAGAGGTGGGCCGTCGGCCGTTCCGCAGACTCGCTGGTGTCCGTCGGATGACGAACGGACGAGCCCCGATCATGCCCGAGATCCTTCCCACCTCCATCGTCGGCAGCCTGCCGAAGCCTTCCTGGCTGGCCGAGCCCGAGACGCTCTGGTCCCCGTGGAAGCTGGAGGGCGATGCCCTGGTGGAGGGCGTGCAGGACGCGCTTCGCCTCACTGTGCACGAGCAACGTCAGGCCGGCATCGACATCATCAGCGACGGGGAGCAGTCGCGCCAGCACTTCGTCACGACGTTCATCGAGCACCTCTCCGGTGTCGACTTCGACCAGCGGGAGACCGTGCGGATCCGCGACCGGTACGACGCCAGCGTGCCCACCGTGGTCGGTGCCGTGAGCCGCGAGAAGCCCGTGTTCGTCGAGGACGCGAAGTTCCTCCGCCAGCAGACCGACCAGCCCATCAAGTGGGCTCTGCCCGGTCCGATGACGATGATCGACACGCTCTACGACCGTCACTACAAGAGTCGCGAGAAGCTGGCGTGGGAGTTCGCGACGATCTTGAATCAGGAGGCGAAGGAGCTCGAGGCGGCCGGGGTGGACATCATCCAGTTCGACGAGCCGGCCTTCAACGTGTTCTTCGACGACGTGCAGGACTGGGGCGTGGCCGTGCTCGAACGCGCAGCCGAGGGTCTGCGCGCGGAGACCGTGGTGCACATCTGTTACGGGTACGGGATCAAGGCGAACACCGACTGGAAGGCGACCCTCGGCTCGGAGTGGCGGCAGTACGAGAAGTCGTTCCCGCTTCTGCAGCAGTCGAGCATCGACACCGTCTCGCTGGAGAGTCACCACTCGCACGTGCCCCTGGACCTCATCGAGCTCATCCGGGGCAAGAAGGTCATGCTCGGAGCCATCGATGTGGCGAGCCCCATCATCGAGACTCCGGAGGAGGTCGCCGATACCCTGCGGAACGCCCTCCGCTTCGTCGACGCGGACAAGCTCGTGCCGAGCACGAACTGCGGGTTGGCGCCGTTGTCGCGTGACGTCGCCCGCGGCAAGCTGCGGGCGCTCAGCGCAGGTACTGCTCTCCTTCGTGAGGAGCTCGGCTCCGCGCTCTGATAGCCTCGAGCTTCCGTGCAGCAACCTGAGGAGGTGGTACCCGTGAACGAACTCACGTCGGTGCTCCTCCAGGGAGACACGGTCGGGCGATAGGTCGTCCGGGAGCGCCGCTTCTTCGCCGCACTCCCGAGAGGTACGACCATGCATTTCACTTCACGACGAATCCTCGACGACCGCGTCACCGAGCGCACGTTCACACTCGGCGACGTCTCCGGCATCCTGTGGACGCCGCCCGCCGCAACGCCGACCGCTCCCGTCCCGCTCATCCTCATGGGCCAGCCCGGCGGCATCGGCATGCGGCGCATGTATCCGAGACTGGTCGCGCGTGCCCGCAACGCCAGCGCGCAGGGCTTCGCCGCCGCGACTATCGAGCTGCCGGGGGCAGGCGAACGCGCTCCACTGCCCGGCGCCGAGCTCGCCAGGGCCGACCTCGTTCGAGCGATCACCGCGGGAGAGAAGCCTTCCGCGGATGTCGTGGACCGGCTGATCCTCCCTCTGGTCGACCGGGCTGTTCCCGAATGGCAGGCGACGCTCGACGAGGCCCTCGGGCTTCCGGAGATCGGCGACCGGGTCGCGTTCTCCGGAGGGGTGATCGCGATCGGCACCCGCCTCGCCGCGATGGATGCACGCATCGTGGCCGCCGGACTCTTCGCCGGCAGCTTCGTCCCACGCTCGACGATGGCAGAGGCCCGACGGGTGACGATCCCGCTGCACGTGCTGCTCCAGTGGGACGACGAGGGCAACGACCGCCAGATGGCACTCGACCTGTTCGATGCATTCGGCTCGACGGAGAAGACGCTGTACGCCAACATGGGCGGCCACACCGGAGTGCCGGCGTTCGCCGGGGAGGACGCCGCCCGGTTCTTCGCCCGTCACCTCGGGGGTGCGTGAGGGCAGGAGGCCGAGTGATCTGACCGGGGCGCGGAGGCGAGGCGCTCGCCGAGGGGGAGGGATCCGGCGAACGCCCCGTCTGCACCCGATGCCTGCGAGCGCGGCCCCCCACGATCTCGCGCTACGACCGGAGCACGATCAGGATGCGCCTGATGGAGCCGGAATGCAATGCACTCCCGCGTTTAACGGCACAGTCTGGACAAAAGTCCCTGCCGAGAACCCCACGACCGTGGCGCCGGATCCGTCCGGACGGTTCCCGCTCCTGTCAAGGCCCGATACGTCGAGGACGGATCATCCTAAAGTCATCGAATGCCGCCCTTGACCCGACGGGTGGCAGGAGGACTCGCCGATGACCGAAGACTCTGCGCCCACCGACTCTGCGCCCACGCAAGAGCTGCTCGGCGGGCGCTATCAGCTGCGGGAGTGCGTCGGACAGGGCGGAATGGCCCGCGTGTACCGCGCCGACGATGTCCTGCTCGGCCGGACAGTGGCGATCAAGCTGCTGAACGGGGGGAGCGAGGGCGTTCCGTCCGAACGCGCGCGCAGCGAGATGACGCTGCTGGCCTCGCTCAACCACCCCGCGATGGTCACGCTCTATGACGCCCAACTGGTGCCGGGCAAAGCCGAGTACCTGGTGATGGAGTTCGTCGACGGCCCGACCCTCTCCGCCCGCATCGCCCAGGGCCCCGTGCCGCCGACCGACGTGGCCATGATCGCCGCGGATCTCGCCGAAGCGCTGCATGTGGTGCACGGTGCCGGCGTGGTGCACCGCGATGTGAAGCCGTCGAACGTGCTGCTCTCGCCCACCTCGCTTCCGGGGAGCCGTTCGGGCGCGAAGCTCGCCGACTTCGGTATCTCCGTGCTCGTCGACGATGCCCGGCTGACGTCGCCCGGTGTCGTGATCGGCACTGCTGCGTACCTCGCCCCCGAGCAACTCCGGGGCGCGCCTCCTGCTCCGGCGGCCGACATCTACTCCCTGGGACTCGTGCTGCTGGAGGCGCTCACCGGGAAGCGGGCGTTCGGCCAGGCGGAGGGGATCGGTGCGGCGATGGCGCGTCTCATCGAGGTCCCTGAGGTGCCGAGATCCGTGGGTCCGCAGTGGGCCGATCTGCTGACCCGGATGGTGGCGATCGCCCCCGAGGACCGGCCCAGTGCCGCTGCCGTGTTCGCCGCGGCGTCCATGCTCGCGTCTGCGCCGGCCATCCCGCCTCGCCCTCCCGTGCCCGTGATCGCCCCTCCGGTCCCGGCCACGAGTGCCGCTTCTGCTGCTGCCACCACCGCACCGACACTGCTCCTCTCCTCGAAGCCTTCGGACCGTGTGGTGCCCACGCGTCGCCCGACGCGACGGTGGGGAGTGATCGGCACCGCCGCTGCCGCGGTCGTCGCCGCCTCCGTGCTCGTGGGGGTGTGGGCGGCAGGTCAAGGGTTCGGAGACACCGGCGACCTGGAGACCGGCGATGTCGATTCCGTCGTCACCGAGCAGACGCCGGGAAGCTCGCCCTCGCCGGATCCGACACCGGATCAGGCTGACGCGCAGCAGGACACCTCCGGGACTGTCGTCCCCGTCGTCCCGGCTGAGAACACGCAGCCGACACACGTCGATCAGGTCGTCGATCAGACGAAGGACGAGCGCAAGGCGGCGGAGCAGGCGGCCAAGGACGAGCGCAAGGCGCAGGAGGAAGCCCAGAAGAAGGCCGATCAGGAGCAGAAGAACGCAGACAAGGAACAGGAGAAGGCGGACAAGGAGCAGGAGAAGCGCGACGCGAAGAACTAGTGCTGCCCGACCCGATCGGCCCACCCGACCCGATCAGCCCGCGGCGGCGCGCTCCCCGTCGGAGTTCGGCGTCCAGCCGTACCAGCCGCCGTCCGTGGCCATCACGGCCCAGTCGCCGCAGACGAAGACGGTCTTCGCCCTGTACGGATCGGGGGCGCCGTCGAGCGTCCAGGACGGCGCCGACTGCCGCTCGACCTCGGTGCAGGCATCGGCGAGGTCGGAAGCGCTGGTGAGGAGGATGACCGCGTCCTCGGCCTTCTCGACCGTCGAGGTGCGCACGGTGATCTGCGAGGAGTCTGCGGGAATCCAGTCCGCGTCGACCTCCGCCCCCTTCGCGAAAGCGGCCGCATCGTCGAAGGTGGAGGTGGACTGCTTGTGGACGATGCTGTCGAAGGCAGAGCATCCGCTGAGGGAGAGTGCGCCCACGACGATCAGGGCGGAGGCGGCGAGAAGCGGTCGTACGTTCATGCCCCCAGCCTCGCGGCTGTGACGCCCTCGCGGCATCCCTCGCGCGAGGTATCGGCGTACCTCGGACGGATGACTCGTGGGTCGTGTCGTGAGTCGTTCCGCGACGCTCGACGGTCCGGATGTCCCCCATGTGTGCGATGCTGGAGAGGACCACTCAGCGATCATCTCGGTCGCGCCTCTGGCACGGGTTCCCGTGGCGAAACAGAGGAGCGCCTCATGGGCAGGTTCATCTATGAAGGCGACGTCAAGACCGAGATCGAGGATCGTGCGCTGACGCACATCCAGCTCGTCATGACCGCGAAACTCCGTCGAGGCGAGCCGTTCGGTTTCAGCTGGAAGGAAGACGTCAGCATCGGCGGCGGACGCACGACCGTCTGGGTGCATGGCGGCAGCGCGCTCGTCTTCAAGTACAGCGGGAGTCGTCAGCCCTCGATCAATCGCGAGTGGATCGAAGCGCTTGCTTTCACCGCGAACTCGCCGAGCGGTCTGTATCTCGTGCCAGAGCCGGTGGACGCCGCGCCCCGCGAGCCGAACCGGGTGCTCGAGCGGGCGTGACCCAGAACGACGCATCCGCCCACGGTCGATTCGGCCGCGAACGGATGCGGTCGTCATCTGCCGGGGGTTCAGCCGCCGGACGGGTTCTCGAGCGGTTTCCCGTCTTCGTCGGTGGTCTCGTCCTCGAGCACCTCTTCGGTGTCCGGAGCGCCTCCCGATGCGGTGTCGGCCTCCTCATCGGAGCCGGGGGTGCCCTGGGTGTTCTTCGGATCGCTCATGCTTCTCTCCTCTCGTCGGGACTGGCGACGGTAGTCCTCGGTGCCGATCGGCGTCAGGGGGTTGACCGCGCGCGGGCGCAGGGGTGCTGATAATCTGCGGGCCATGCAGCCACCCGAAGACGAGCATCCTCGATCGGGCGGAGAGTCGGCCGACGTCGTCACCGCCGCGATCAAGGAGCGGATCTACGCCACCTTCACCGGCCTCGCCATCGTGCTCGTCCAGAACTCGAACGTCGAGCACACCAGCGCCGCGCGGGCGAGCATCACCCTTCTCGTCGGCATCGTCGCGATCGCGGTGGCCGGGTTCGTGGCAGAGCTCCTTGCCCACCTGGCCGTGCACGCGACCTTCCCTGATCGGCGGGAGTTCGTGCGGATGCTCCGCCTCACGAGCACGGCGATCGCCTCGGCGGCCATCCCGCTCCTTGTGCTCCTCCTCGCGGTGGTGGACTGGATCGAGCTGGGCACCGCTCTCACGATCGCCTCGATCGTCTACGTCGCCATCCTCGGGTTGATCGGGTACATCGCCGTCCGTCGTACCCGAGCGCCTTGGTGGAAGCAGGTGATCGCGCTGGGGATCCTGGTCGCCCTCGGCGGGCTGGCCATCCTCATCCAGCAGCTCGCCCACGGACACTGAGGGCTCTGCTCCCGCGTCGGGCGCCGGAACCCGAGAAATGTCCTGCTCCGGAGTAATCTCAGAGGATGGGAACTCTCGAGTACAACAGCTCTCGTCCTCCGATCAAGGTCGACGACGCGACGTTGGCGCACCTGAAGATCGTGATCGGCACCAAGCTGCGTCGACACGAGAGTTTCATGATGACGTGGCTGCCCGAGGAGAAGAACCCCGCCGGTCGTCTCACCATCTGGATGCACCCCGCGATCCCGCTGATCCTCGCGTTCGACGGCTCGTCCATGCCCGAGATCGACACCAAGCGGATCGAGCGCATGATGGAGCACCTCAACGCGCGCGGTGAGCTCGTCCTCGATCAGCTCGGCTGAACACGTCCGCTCGTCCCGCTTCCCTATAGTGGGGTCATGCGACGTCGCTCCGCCCTGGCCCTCGGTCTGTCCGCCGTCCTTCTGTTGACGGGGTGCGCCTCCGCGGTGGGCGACGGCTCCGCCGCGCCCACGTCCGAACCCACCGCCACGCAGAGCGCACCGCCCGCGGGAGTCGACGCAGCAGCCGAGGAGCAGGCACAGGCCTGGCTGGATGCGGCCGTCGTGCCGCCGGGGGCAGTGCGCGTGACCGAGAAGCCGGTCTCGTTCGGCTCGTACCAGGGGTGGCCGTGCCAGCCGGTCGCCCAGCTCGAGGGCTACTGGACCGTGGCCGACTCGACGGTTGCAGGGGCTGCGAACTGGTTGCGAGACAACCCGACAGCGGATCTCGTCAGCACGGCATCGGGCATGGCGTGGCCCGAGGATCCGAACCTCGACGGCGTGCTCATCGGCTACATCCCCGCCGACGAATCGCAGCAGGGCGTCGTCTACACCGTCGCGAAGATGGACTCGGGCGTCGCGATCCGGGCGGAGGTCGCGGCCCTCAGCGCTTCGGCGACGTGTCCTTCCCTCGCGCCCGGAGAGATGCTGGGCAAGCCGGGACAAGGCTGAGCGCCCCCGCGGAAGTCCGCGAAGGCGCTCCTCTCACCTGCTGAAGGCCGTCAGTCTTTGCCGGGGTTCTCGGCGTCGGTGCTGTCGTCCGTGCCGGCGTCCTTGTCCGTCGGCGGCACGGTCGGCGGGGTTCCCTTGCCGTCCTCGGCCCCGAGGTTGTCGTTGTCCTCCGGCCCGGGAGAGGGCTCGGTGCTGATGTCGTTCCGGTCGTTCGTGCTCACGGGAGCCTCCTTGGTCGCTGTGGGTTCTCGACGCGCGTCGACGTTCTCAGGGCAGGTCTTCGACGTCGATGCCGTCCTCGTCGCCGTCGCCGTCGCCGTCGTCATCGATGTCGTCGTCGGTCGATGGCATGTCCGGGTCGATGCCCTGGGCTTCGACCTCGGGGGTGTCGTCTGAGTGGTGCTGGGGATCTGACATGCGGTTCTCCGATCGATCAGTGGGCTGGACGACCAGTGTCGCCTGACTTCCGTGCGGTCCGTCTGCCCGTTGACAGGTGGGCGCCCGTGAGCGGACAATCCCGGTTGCAGCTCGGCGGGCGTGCGCTCGGGGGAAAGGGGGAGGGGTCAGCGGCGGGTGCGGGCTCGGGTCTTCGCGACGCTGGCGAGGGTGGCGCGGACGGGGGTTCCGAGGTAGAGGCCGAGCGAGGCACCGGAGGCCAGACCGATCCCGATCACGGCCGCATCGATGAGGGAACCGCCGGCGAGCAGCATCCCCGTCGACGTGCCCGCCGCGTGGACCATCTCGAGCAGGCCCTGGAACACGGCCACTCCGGGAACGAGCGGCACGATCGCCGCCGTGGTCACCGCGACCGAGGGGACATGCAGGTTTCGCGCGATCAGCATCCCGAGGAAGCTCGCCAGCAGCGCGCCCACCGCGCTCGCCGCCGCGGGGTGCAGGTTCAGCGCCACCGATCCCGTGTAGCCCGCGAGGGTCACGGCGCTCAGGAGCGCGCTGACCAGGATGATCCGGATGCCGGCGCCGTTGAACACCGCGACGGCGACCGCGATGATGATCGCACCGGCGAACTGGTTCACGGGCGGCCCGAACGGTGCGGGGTCGTCCGGGAGGTCCATCGTGAAGCCCAGGACGCCGCCGAGTTCGAGGCCGACGAGGATGCCGATCACCACGCCGAGGGTCTGCATGGTTAGATCCAGGATGCGCCCGCCTGCGGTGAGGGCGAAGCCGTCGATCGCATCCTGTGCCGCGCCGACCACCGTGAGACCGGCGAGCATCAACACGATGCCCGAGGCCACGATGATCGATGGGCGGATGCCGACGAACGGCTCGATCCCCGCGGTGCCGAGCGCCGAGACCACCACGGCCACGATCGTCGTCACCAGGCCTCCCGCGATCTGGCTGAAGAACAGGGGGACGCGGAGTCGCGCGAGCCCGGCCTGGGTCAGGGCTGCGCACAGCGCGGCGACGAATGTGAGTCCGACGATGATCGGTGCGGCACCGAGCATGATGCTGACCCCGACCGCGAGCAGAGCGCGCGCGACGATCACGACCGGCTGCTGGTAGCGGAACGGCACACGCCGGATGGCACGGAACGTGGTGCGGGCGGATTCGAGGTCGAGGCCGCCGTCGATGTCGGCGACCAGGGCCTGCACACGCTGCAGCTTCGCGTGGTCGGGCGCGGTCACCCGCACCACCCGCACCAGGGTCTCGGGCCAGACCTCGCCGCTCAGGTGGAACGACACCGTGATGGAGTTGTACGTGACGTCGACCTGCACGCCGCGCATCCCGTAGGCGTCGCACACCCGCGTGATCGCGAGCGTGACCTCGTGCGCGGAGGCGCCGACGGCGAACATCGACTCCCCGATGCGCGTCGCGAGGTCGAGCACGCGGGGGACCGTGCGCTCGTCGATGACGGGCATGGCCTCGGTGTGCGCGACCGCTGACGGATCGGTGTGCAACAGGCGACGTACGGAGGAGAGCAGCGGCCGGCGGGAGTTCGCGGACATATGGTCCATTCTCTCGCCGGTGCCGCCGATCGCGCGGAAGACTGTCCGGTCCTCCGCGACCCGAACGCGGAGGACCGGCGAAATCGAGTGAGCGGGTGCGCAGACGCACCCACCCCCGAGCCGCCGCCCGGACCCGAGAGAGAATCCGAACACGCCGCCGGTTCGACCGACGTAGAGCGCTGAAGCGGCTCTTCGTGTCGGCCACGATACGCGGGAACCGCGGCAACACTGCCATCGGGCACCCTCCCTTGACGTTAACCCCGACGCGCTGGTATCGACGTGGTGAGCATAGTTAGCGTCTGAGAGGGCCGCGATGCAACCCCCTTGGGTGTGCTGCGCCGATCGTGGCACCGTCGCGGATATGAAACTCGTGTCCTATGCAGGCCAACAGGTGGTCACGACCGATGACGTCGCCGACGCGCTCGTCGCGCTCGCCGCCGCCATCGCGAGCGAAGGCGAGTCGGCGGCGCTCCGGCTCCCGATCGTCATCGATGGGAAGAAGGATTCCGCCGATCTGATCGTCGGCGTCGGCAACGACCTCCTGGTCGGGCCGCAGACCTCCGACGGCGACGATCCGGACTTCTCCGACGAGGCAGCGGAGATCCGACGCCACCCCCTCTTCCCCCAGCGCGCCACCGGGGATGAGGATGAGGATGATGAGATCGGGATCGCGTCGATCGACTTCGACATCGACCACGGGGCACGTGCGTAGCGCACCGACGCGACCGCTGTAAAGGGGAGCGCGTAACGGATACCGTGCGCCTAGTCTGCTGAGGTGCCGAACTCCGCCCTGCCCGATCCCGACGTCCTCTGGGCATGCGTCGAGGAGGGTTTCCATGTCGGGAGCCGCCGCGGCGACTTCCTCGGATACATCGACAGGCAGCCGGACGGCGAGTACCGCGCGTTCGATGCCCGATCACGGTCGCTCGGCGACTTCCCGACCCTGCGGGCAGCGACCGCCGCGGTCGAGCAGCTGACAGACGCGGCATCGTCCGAGATCCACGACGGCGAGCAGGGGGCCGCGCTGTGAGCTCGGCTTCGGCCACCGGTCTGGTGTCGCTCGTCTACACCAGCACGGCGGCACAGCCGTTCAGGGAGACCGCGCTCGAGCAGCTGCTCGCCGTGTGTCGTCGCCTCAACGACGGGCGCGGCATCACCGGCATGCTCCTTCACCGAGACGGTCGCTTCATCCAGGTGCTGGAGGGGCAGGCGGACACGATCGCCGGCCTCGTCGACACCATCCGCCGTGACTCCCGGCACCGCGACCTGCGCGTGCTCCTGACGCAGTCGATCACCGAGCGCCGCTTTCCGGACTGGACCATGGGGTATCGCGCCCTGCACGTCGGCGAGAGCCGCCCTTCGGGCTTCCGGGACTCGTTCGCCGACCTGGACGCCGGTGCAGACGTCGACACCACGCTCAGGGCACTGAACGAACTCACGCTGTGGTTCCGGGTACGGGCGCGCGACTGAGCACGCGTCAGCAGGCGCTCAGCCCCGGGCGAAGATCTCGGGATGCGCGTCGATGAGCTCGGCCTGCTCGGTCCAGGAGAGCCCCACGATGCTGAGCACCACGCGCACGACGGTCGCGTCGGCGTCGGTCGTGGTCAGCCGCAGCTCGCGCAGCGTGGCCCTGGCCGTCTCCTCGATCAGGAAGGCGAGCAGTTCAGGGGGCATGTCGCCGCGGAAAGCTCGCGATCCCACCCCCACTGCGGTCAGGTCGCGGATGCGTCGTCGCAGCGGAGCCAGGGCGCGGACGGTGTCCGCCAGATGCGCGTCGTCGAGTGCGATGTTCGCCGAAGCGCGCACGGCCGAAGCCTCCCGCCAGAGCCGAGTCGCCATCCGCGCCAGGGTCACGCGCGGATCGGACTCGTCCGTGGTCTCGGCGATCGCGTTGAAGCGCTGCGCCCCCACCGCGATCACCTCGCGCAGCAGGCTGTCGCGGTCGGCGAAGTGGCCGTAGACGGCTCGGCGTGTGAGACCCGCGGCCTGCGCGATCGCATCGAGGGAGGCTGTGGGATTGGTCGCGAGCACCGATTGCGCCGCCCGCAGCAGGGACTCTCGGTTGGCCAGGGCATCGCGACGCCGGCGCGGAGCCGGAGCGGCGGTCTCCTGCCCGTCTCGCGGAGTCGCGGTGCTCACGACATCACCTTGGTCGAGGCGAGGGCATCGACCAGTTTGCGGTTGTAGTTCACGAGCGGTCGCCGCAGCACGAGACCGAGGAGGAGAGCGGGGACGATGAACAGCGCGAGAGCACCGAGCGACCACCAGAAGTCGCCCTGATAGATGCCGGCGATCGCCGAGCGAACCATGTTCACCGCGTAGGTCGCGGGAAGGAAGGGGCTGATGCTCTGGAACCAGTCCGGCAGCAACTGCAGCGGGTACGCGCCGCCCGAGCCCGAGATCTGGATCACCAGGAGAAGCACCGACAGCGCCTTGCCCGCGTTGCCGAACGCCACGACCGCGGTGTAGACGATCAGCGTGAACACGGTCGAGATCGCCCACCCCGCCAGGATCAGCAGCAGCGGATGCGCCGGTTCGATCTGCACGAACAGGATCAGTCCGAGCGTCAGGAGCGTGCTCTGCGCGAGGCCCACCAGACCGAAGACGCCGTAGCGGCCGAGGTACTTCTGCGTGGGGGTGAGCTCCGGCCGGTCGGGCAGCGTCTCGGCGTTCACGTCCGTGCGGATCGTCACGGTCATCAGAAGAGCGCCCACCCACAGGGCGAGGATCATGTACAGCGGAGCCATGGCCGCGCCGAAGCCTGCCACGGGGAACACCGCCGTGCGGTCGAGACGCACGGGCTCGGCGAGCGAGGTCGCCAGCACACCGGGGTCCGCGCTGATCAGGGCACTGAGGTCACCGGTGTCGGCGGCTTTTCCGATGGACTGCTGCACGCCGTCGAACCTGTCGGCCAGGGAGTTCAGCGCCGCCGACAGCCCGGTCGTGGCCTCCTGGGCACGGGACAGGGTGGACAGTACGGAGTCGGACGCCCCGGACAGACCCGACGTGATGCCGGACAGGTCGGAGCGGATCGCCGAGACGTCGGAGCCGATCTGCGCGAGCGTCGACGAGAGGGCGTTCAGCTTCGTCTTGAGCCCGTCGTCGTACGCGGTTCGCGCGTCGGCGATCGCCTTCTTGGCGTCGGCGATCGCGGCGCTGATCTCCTGGTGGGAGCCCTGCGCCGCGTCGTTGCCGGCCGCGATCTGCGTCGCCGTGTCCTGGAGCCGCTGCTGCAGGGCCTGCTGGCGCGCGATCGCCTCGTCGAGTCGGCTGATCACCGCGTCGAAGTCGGACTGCGCGGAATCCGGCAGGTTCGGTCCGACCTGGGTCTCCAAGGTGTTCTTCACGGCCTGGTACTGGTCGATCTGCTGCTGCACGCGCTCGGCGAGCGTGGTGATCGCCTGCACCTGGCTTCCGCTGAGCGAGTCCGCGCCGGCGTACAGCTCGTCGATGCGCTGACCGACGGCGTCGTAGCTGCTCGACGTCGCCGCGAGGGCGTCCGCCAGCGACTGCGCGGCCGTCTGCAGGGTCGACTTGAGAGCGCCCGCCGCATCCACACCGCTGCCGAGGGCGCCAGAGGTGTCCTTGAACGCATCGCCGGCCGAACCGACCAGGCCAGAGGCGCTTTCCAACAGAGGACGACTCGCCTCGAGCAGAGCGGTGAACGTGTCGGCGGTCGTCGCCCCGGACCGCAGTTGGTCCCCGACGCTGCCGAGTCGCGCCTCGATGCGGTTCAGCGCCGCCTGCGTGTCGTCATCCGTGAGATAGTCCGACATCGATGAGACGAGGCCGAGCGCCACATCGCCGAGCGTCTGGGCGAACGTGTCGCTGATCGCGGACGACACCCCTTCCGCACCCTGCCCCGTGATCTTGGGGGCCAAGGCGTTCTTCTTCTCGTTCGTGTAGAGCGCGATGTGCGTGCGGTCGCCGCCGTCGGCGTAGAACGTCAGCATGTCGGCACTGAAGGTCTCAGGCAGCACGATCGCGGCGTAGTACTCGCCCGACTTCGTCCCGTCGATCGCATCGTGCTCGTCGGTGATGACCCAGTCGAGCTGGTCGTTCCCGCGCAGCTGGGAAAGCACCTGTTCGCCGACGTTCACGCGGATCGGCACGAGATCGCTCTCGTACCCGGCATCCGTGCTCGCGACAGCGATCTTCAGATCCTTGGTGTTGGCGAACGGGTCCCAGCTGGCGATGACGTTGAACCACGTGAACAGCGAGGGGATGACGACGAGGCCGAACAGCACGATGCAGGCCATCACGTTCTGGGTGGCGTGACGCACGTCGCGGCGCGTCAGATCCAGGATGTTCTTCACGCGCGGTCCTCCCCTTCGGCTCGCTCGGCGGTGTCTTGTTCTGCGGTGTCTTGTTCTGCGGTGTGTTCTTCGGCCGTGTCGTCTTCAGTTATGAGTTCGGGCGCGGTGTCGGGTTCGGCGGTTCGGCGCTCTGCGGGTCGGCCCTCAGCGGTGGCGGATGCGGAGCTGTCGGGCTCGGGGGCCGGGCCCTCGGGCTCCTCGACCGACTCCGTTTCTCCTTCCGGCTCGAACCACTCGGTGAGCAGCGCGTGTGCCTCGGCACCCGAAGCCGTCTCGGTGTCGGCAGCGGGCGCGGTGTCGGCAGCTGTCTCGGTATCGGCAGCGGGCGCGGTCATGGTGAGCGGAGCGGTCGTGGACACGTCGTGGGCAGCGGTCCCCACGGGCAGGGCCGCGTCCCGGACTGCGGGTCCGGCGAGCGCGAGGCGGCGCAGCTCGGTGTCGTCGAGCGCCGCGACCTCGGCACCGTTCTCGAAGCTGTGCTTGATGTATTCGATGGCGACGAGGAATCCGATGACGAGGAGGATCCACAGGGTCCACAGGCCCAGCAGCAGGGCTTTGGATCCGGGGAGAGCCCAGGTGAGGACACCGAGCACGACGAGGCCCGCCACCCCGGTGAGCACCGTGCTCTTCAACAGCATCGGGTACCGGCGCGTGAACGGTTCGGCGCGCCGTGCCAGATCGTCGCGGTAGTCGCTGCGGTTCGAGAGGGCTCGGATCACGTCGGTGAGCCGGTATCCGTTCCCGACGACCTGCACCTTCTCGCCGATGAGCAGGTCGGTGGCGAGCACCTGTCGGTTGAAGAGCAGGGTGAAGTTCGCGAGACGGCGGCGCAGGACGAGTCCGATGAGGAAGGCGAGCACCACGAACACGGCGAGGGCGCCGAGGAAGCGCCAGTAGTGACCGTCGTAGAAACCGCCGATGGTCTCGCGCATCGCGTCGATGCCGTAGGAGAACGGCAGGAGCGGATAGATCGCGCGGAAGAAGCCTGGCATCAGCTCGATCGGGTACAGGCCGGAGGCGCCGGGGATCTGCATGATCACGAGGAGGATGCACAGTCCGCGGCCGACGTGCCCGAACGCCACGCACAGGGCGTAGACGATGCTCACGTAGGCGAGGGCGATGAGCACACCCGTGCCGACGAAGGCGAGTGCGCTGACCGTCTGCACCCCGATGATGAGGTTCCCGGTGCACACGATCAGCGCTTGGCCGACGGCGAGCGTCGCGAAGAGGAAGAAGCGGCCGAAGTAGGCCTCTCGCACCGTCACACCCTCGACCCCCTCGGTGTCGACCTCGACGCGGAAGATGACCATGAGCACGAAAGCGCCGATCCACAGCGACAGGTTCGTGAACAGCGCGGCCATCGCCGAGCCGTAGGTGTCGACGGGGAACACCAGGTGCTCGTCCACCTCGACCGGGGAGGATATGAACTGGGCGATCTGCTCGGGCTCCAGGTCGGTGAGGGTGCCGAGCAGACCCCATTCGGATGCGGCGTTCAGCGCGACCACGTCGGTGCGCGAGGTCTGCAGGCCCTGTTCGATGCCGGCGAGGTCGCCGTCGAAGCTCGTGAGTGCCGCGGAGGTCGCGACGAGCTGTGAGTCCAGTCCGCCGAGCAGCTGGTCCGCCTGGGCGAGTACACCCTTCTGCGCATCCAGTGCGGCGGAGAACGAGCCGACGCTCGCCGACAGCTGCGCCATGGCGCTGTTCAGCGCGGGGACGGTGCCGGTGAGGATGTCGCGCATCGAGGACGACGCGTCCCTGGTGTCCTGCATCGCGCGGTCCACGGCATCGGCCGTCGCCTGGATCGAGCCGACGGTGTCGGCGGCGCCGGCCTTGAGGGTCTTCAGGTCGGCGAGCAGCTGCTGGTCGGTGGCGTTGCGCTCCTGCAGGGAGGCGATCACCTCGGTCAGGCGCTGCTTCGTGTCCTCGCTGAGGTCGGTGTCGTCGAGGAGCGCCTGCAACCGGGCGGCTGCCGCCTCGTTCGCCTTCAGCACGGTGGAGACGTCGTCGATACCGGCATCGATGCGCACGCCTGCTTGCTCGAGGCTCTGGGTGAGGCGCGTGATGGAGACGTTCGCCTTCGAGGAGGCGTCGGCGAGCAGGGTCGTCCCCTGCAGGAACGCGGTGGTGGCGCTGTCGGTGAAGGTGATCACCTCCTTCTGCGTCTCGGCGATGATCGACTGCGTCTGGGCGAGCGATCTCTGTACGTCGCCGAGGGTCGTGTCGACGTCGCCGAGGGTGCTCCGTGCGGACGAGAGCGTGTTGCGGGAGGAGGCGAGACCGTCCTGCGTCTCGGCGAGGTTCTCTCGAGCCGAGGCGAGTGTCTGCGCTGCCTGGTCGAAGGCGTCGAGGGTGTTGTCCCTCGCGTTCAGCAGGCGGAGCTCGGTGGAGTCGCCGACCTCTTTGAGGGCGTTCGTCGCCGCCAGGGCGACCTGCTCCTTGAAGGCGCTCGTGACCTGCTTGTCGAGCTCGGAGGCACCGACATCCGTGATCTTCGGGGCGATCGCCCCGGCCTTCTCGTTGACGTAGTACTTCAGCGCCGGCTGGGTGAAGTCGTCGCTGGTGATGCTGATCAGGTCTTCGCTGAACGATGCCGGGATGACGATGGCGGCGTAGACGTCGCCGCTCTTCACGGCCTCCTGGGCTTCGTCCTCGCCCATGAACGTCCACCGGAGCTGGTCGTTGTCCTCGAGCTGTGTCGTGACCTGCTCGCCGATGTCGATGTGGCCGGTGAGATCGGAGGTGGCTCCCTCATCGAGATCGACCACCGCCACGCGGATGTTCGCCGTATTGGCGTAGGGGTCCCAGAACGCGTTGATGTTGAACCACGCGTACAGGGCCGGCGTGATGAGCACGCCGATGATGATGATCCACGCCTTGGGCACGCGGGAGAGTCTCTTGACGTCGCGCTTGTAGACCCGCCAGCTCTGTTTCACAGGACGAGTTTACACATTACGTGCACACCAACGTGCAAGTTAGCTGAAGAAACGGCGTCGCGCACATCAGTCGAGCGTGGTGACGGTCATCTCGTTGGTCGCGGTATCGCACATCGTCAGCTGCCACGACGGTGCGCCGTCCTTCATGACGCGCGCCATCTCGACGATGAGCGGACTCGGATAGGTCTCACCCGAGAGCTGGGCCGCGCTGTAGGCGCTGCTGCCGTCCATCTGCTGCTCCGCTGCGGTGAGCTCGGTCTCGCCCGTGGCGATGACCTCCAGCGTGCGGACATCGACCAGGGACTCCTTGCCGAAGCTCGGATCGTCGACCGGCTCGCCGAACATGTCGTGCCGGGTGTCGGCGCTGCGCAGGCGCCAGACGAAATCCCCGTCGACCCACTCGAGGCGAAGGCCGACGATGCGCCCGCCGATCGCCTCGGACTCCCCGGGGAGGGATTCGAGGAAGTCGGAGGGCCACGAGACCTCCGCCGGCAGGCAGGTGCCGGGGAAGCCGTCGCCGACGGCCGTCGGCGCGCTCGGGATCGCGGCGGAACACCCGGCGCACGCCAGGACTCCGGCGAGGAGGAGCGCGCTCGCGCGCAGGCGGGGGGAGCTGGGCATCGGTGCCTCCATGGTCGGTGGTGCGCGTCGTGATCGGCCGCTGACGGGCCGCGTCGTCGCGCTCCTGGGATCCTAGCCGCGGGCTCTCGCCCGGTCAGCGGCGACAGGTCTAGAGTCACCCCATGAACGACATCGCACTGATCACCGGCACTTCATCGGGCATGGGGCTGCACGCCGCCGTCGAGCTGGCACGGCACGGGCTGCACGTCGTCGCCACGATGCGCGACACGGGGAAGGCCGGAGCGCTGCGGGAGGCGGCGGCCGTGGCCGGCGTCGAGCTCGACGTGCGCGCCCTCGACGTGGTCGACCACGAGGCGGCGGCACGTCTGGTGGCCGAGGTCGAGGCCGAGCTCGGCGGCATCCGCGTGCTGGTGAACAACGCGGGGCAGGGGAGCGTCGCCACCGCGGAGCAGCTGACGATGGCTCAGATCCAGGCGCAGTTGGACGTGAACTACCTGGCACCGGTCAACCTCGCCAAACTCGTGCTGCCCGGCATGCGCGAGCGCGGCACCGGTCGCATCCTCACCGTGACGAGCGTGGGCGGGGCCGTCGGGCAGCCGTTCGCCGATGCGTACTGCGGGGCGAAGTTCGCCGTGGAGGGATTCATGCAATCGCTGGCGGTGGTCGCCGAGCGCTTCGGCGTGGGGGTCAGCGTGATCGAGCCGGCCGCAGTCGCGAGTGCCTTCGTCGAGAACGCCGTGCGTCCGGAAGGCGGTGGACCTTACGGCGCGCTGTTGGATGCGTACATCGCACGGACCGCCGGCGCCTTCGCGAACGCGCAGACAGCGGAATCGGCAGGGTCCGCCATCGCCGCCGCAGCGCTGGCGGACGAGTACCGGTTCCGTTGGCAGAGCTCGGAGGGGGCGACGCGATTCGTCGGCGTCTCGCTCGCCGACACCGACGGCGGCGCGGTGCTCGACTTCACCCGCCCGTGGATCGCCGCGGGCTGATCACCGCGCCGCCACCTGCTGCGGGATCAGCCCGCGCAGCTCCGCCGCCGTGACGTCGGCGCCGAAGGCGCGTGTGCCCGGCTGCAATGCGGCTCCCGATGCCAGGGTGTCCATCACCACCGGATCGAAGCCGAGCCTGTCGATGAGCGCCGCGACGACGGCGGTGTCCGAGGCGTCGTCCCCGGCGATGGCGATCGCCTTCCGTCCCGGCGCTCCTGCCGGTCGGGCCTCGTCTTCCAGGTCATGGTAGCCCATGTGGTTCAGTGCCTTCACGACGCGTGCGTCCGAGAGGTGCTCCTGCACCAGCTCGCTGGTCGAGGTGCGCGGATCGCTCAGATCGTCGCGGATGCCGTCGGTCTCCCACCAATAGTTCATGGCATCGAGCACGAGCGTGCCGCGCAGCTGCTCGACCGGAAGGGTGCGGTACTTGCCGAGCGGGAGAGCGAGGATCACGGCGTCCGCTCCGGCTGCCGCCTCCTCGGCTGTCGTCGCGACCGCACCGGGGGCGAACACGTCGACGGTCAGGGCGATGCGCTCCGGAGCGCCGGAGCCGGCGATGAGCACGCGGTAGCCCGCAGCCAGCGCCAGGCGTGCGATCGTGGTGCCGACCTTGCCGGCGCCGAGGATCCCGATGGTCTCGATCGTGTCGTTCATGACGCTCTCCTTCAGGCGTGGACGGCCTTGCCGTCCTTCGTGATGCGGGCGAGACCGGGGTCGGCGAACGCGCCCTCTCCCGGGTCCTCCGCGAGCAGTTCGCGCACGCGCGGCGCGACCACCTCCCCGAAGAGACGGATGCTGCGCTCCCGCACATCCTTCGGCAGGTGCATGATGTCGTACTTCAGGTCGAACCGCGACAGGTGGTTGCTGCGAACGGCCGCCGCGACCTTGTGCGCGACCGACTCCGGGGAGCCGACGTAGAGAGCGCCGGTGTCGACCTCCTCCCGGTAGCGCTCGAGGGTGGGTGCATAGAAGCCGCGCTCCTTGCTCATCTGCGTCACGACCGGCTCCCAGAACTTCCAGTGCACGTTCTTGGCCTCGTCGTCGGTGTCGGCGATCAGGCCGATCGAGTGCTGCCCGATCGGGAGCTCGGGCCGACCGAACTGCTCCAGCGCGCGCAGGTACAGGCGTGCGTGCCCGGCGAACCGCTCAGGACGACCGCCGATGATCGCCATCATGAGGGGCAGTCCGTGCTCGGCGGCACGGATGACGGAGTCGGGGCTGCCGCCGATGCCGATCCACGCGGGGATGCCGCCCTCCGGCATCCGAGGGTGCAGTCGCACGTTGTCCAGGGGACTGCGGTAGGTGCCGTTCCAGGTGACGCTGTCCTCCCGCATCAGGCGCAGGAACAGGTCGAGCTTCTCCTCGAAGATCTGCTCGTACTCCGCGATGTCGTAGCCGAAGAGGGGGAACGACTCGATCGCCGATGCGCGCCCCAGGATGAGCTGCGCTCGGCCGTTCGAGATGCCGTCCACCGTGGCGAACTCCTGGTACAGCCGCACCGGATCCTGCGTCGACAGCACGGTCACCGACGTGCCGAGCCCGATCGTCGACGTCGCCTGCGCCGCGGCAGCCAGCAGTACGGGGGTCGCGGAATCCACCTGCCCCTCGCGGTAGTGCTCGCCGATGCTGAACACGTCGAGGCCGACGGACTCCGCCAGCTGCGCCTCGTCGATGAGCAGCCGTACCGTCTCGCCGTCGGACATGACCCGGCCTGCGTCCGTCGCCACCTCGCCGAAGGAGTTCAGTCCGAACTCGAGTTCCTTCATGTCCGCCACGACCTTTCTCGCGTCACCGGCCACTCCGGATTGACGTGTCAATAGGCTGCAACCGTAGGATTGACACATCAATTCCCGGGAGGTCGCATGACCGACGAACGTCATCGCCGTACACCGACACCCGAGCAGCTGCGCGTCTGGCGAGGCTTCGTCGAGACGTCAGCGACGCTGCGGGAACGACTCGCCGCCCGACTGCAGACGTCGTCGGCGCTCTCCACCGGCGATTACCAGGTGCTCCTCGCCCTGAGCGAAGCGCCAGGACACACGGCGCGGTCGTCGGAGCTCGCTGCCCTCATCGACTGGGAGCGCAGCCGCCTCTCGCACCACCTCGGGCGGATGGAGAAGAGGGGCCTCGTGCGACGGGCGCCACGCGCCGATGGGGTGCACGGGGTCGAGGTGCACCTCACCGACGAGGGCGCCGCCGCGTTCCGGTCCGCGAACGTGCCGCACCTCCGCGCCATCCGCGACGTGTTCGTCGACGCGCTGTCCCCCGAGCAGCTCGCGAACCTCGACGACATCACCTCCGCCCTGCGTCGGCACCTCGACCTCGACCTCGAGAGCGAGGACGGGGACGACGGGCCGGGTCGGCGGTAGCGCCGATCAGAGGTCCCGCCTGGGCGGACGACCTTCCGTCTCCTCCCGATCAGCGTGCGGGGCGCTCGTCCGTGCTCAGCGCCGACATGAGGATGGAGTCGACCCACTCGCCGTCCCAGAACAGCGTGTGGCGTTGCCGTCCTTCGTACCGGAACCCGGCCTTCTCGTAGGAGCGCTGGGCGCGGGGATTGAACGAGAAGACATCGAGACTCACGCGGTGCAGCCGGATGCGGTCGAACGCGTGGTCGAGAACGGCGTGCGTGGCCTCGGTGCCGAAGCCGCGTCCGAGGCGACCGGGGTTCAGGGCGATGCGGAAGTTCATCGCCGCATCGTCCACCTCCAGTTCGTTGAGCACGACCTCGCCGACGTACCCGCCGGTCTCGAGGTCGATGATCGCCCAGTCCGCGCGGTCGTCTCTGCCGCCGATCGATTCGAGATGCCGCACGACCGCCTCGCGGGTGAACGTCTGGCGCGTGCCGGTGAGCCGCATGCTCTCCTCGTCGAACAGCCCCTCCCACACGCCGTCGATGTGCGCGACGCCGAGCGGTTCCAGTCGCAGCCGCGGGGTGGTCAGGGTGGCGACTTCCGTGAGCGCGGAGACGTCGACGGCCGGTGCGTCCACGCCTACGCTCCGTCGAAGACCGGGCTGAGGAAGCGGCGCTCGTATCGACGGATGCACTGCGTCCTGCGCGCGAAGTCGAAGGCCTCGATGCACTCCGGATCGGTCTTGGATGCCGTCCGATACACCTCGTACTCCGCGAGGGAGGGGAAGGTGAACAGGGCGAAGGCCTCGTCGCTGTCGCCCTCGCTCGGCAGGAAGTAGCCGTGGTGGGTGCCGCCGTGCTTCTCGACGAGACGGATCCAGGTGCGGCCGTAGTCGGTGAACTCGTCCAGCTTGTCCGGATCGATCTCGTAGCGCAGATGAACGGTGATCATGCGGATGATCTTCCCAGATCACCCGGACCGCGGGCGAACCGGACACTACGCTCGGTCTCGTGACGAACTCCCGCGACATGGTCCACATCCCCGGCGGTACGTTCCTGATGGGATCCGAGGACTTCTACCCCGACGAGCGCCCGGTGCACGAGCGCGAGGTCGCCTCGTTCTTCATCGATCGCTACCAGGTGACCAACGCCCAGTACGCCGAGTTCGTCGATGCGACCGGGTACGTGACGGTCGCGGAGCGTCCTCTCGATCCCGCGGCCTTCGCCGGTGCGGATCCGGCCGACCTCGTGCCCGGGGCGATGGTGTTCACGCCGACGTCGGGTCCGACGAACCTCGGGGACTGGCGCAACTGGTGGCGCTGGCAGCCGGGAGCGTACTGGCGTCGGCCGTTCGGCCCCGACTCGTCGATCGACGACCGGCTGCAGCATCCGGTCGTGCACGTCGCGTTCGAGGATGCGGTCGCGTACGCCGACTGGGTGGGGATGCGACTGCCCACCGAGGCCGAGCACGAGTACGCGGCCCGCGGCGGTCTCGAGGGTGCTCGTTTCGCATGGGGTGACGAGGCCTACCCGGGCGGCGTCGCGCAGGCGAACTCGTGGCTCGGACGCTTCCCGTACGACAACCAGGGGGTGGGCGGCACGGCCCCGGTCGGCTCGTACCCTCCGAACGGCTACGGCCTCTACGACATGATCGCGAACGTCTGGGAGTGGACGACCGACTTCTACACCCCGCGCCACCTCCGCCTTTCGGACACCCCCGTCGATGCCGGCAAGCGCACGAACCTCCTGGCTGCCGCGAGCGCGCAGGAGGGATTCCCCGACATTCCGCGCCGCGTTCTCAAAGGCGGATCGCACCTCTGCTCGCCCGACTACTGCCTGCGCTTCCGGCCGGCGGCGCGCTCGCCGCAGGCCGAGGACACGGGCATGTCGCACATCGGGTTCCGGCTCACCTGCTCCGAGTGAGACCCGCTGGGTTTCCGTGAGGGGAACTGTTTGGCTTCGACCGAGGGTGATCGCCCTCGCCTCACCGGTTGAAGCAAGGAGTCTCCCATGGCTGAGAAGCCCAACATCCTCATCATCTGGGGCGATGACATCGGCATCAGCAACCTGAGCACCTACTCCGATGGTCTGATGGGCTATCGGACCCCCAACATCGACCGGATCGCCGACGAGGGCGTGAAGTTCACCGACTACTACGGCGAGCAGAGCTGCACCGCCGGGCGCGCGGCCTTCATCACGGGGCAGAACCCGTACCGCACCGGACTCACCAAGGTCGGGATGCCGGGGGCGAAGCTGGGACTGCAGCCCGAAGACCCCACGATCGCCGACGCGCTCAAGCACCACGGCTACGCGACGGGACAGTTCGGCAAGAACCACCTCGGTGACCGCGACGAGCACCTGCCGACGGCGCACGGCTTCGACGAGTTCTTCGGCAACCTGTATCACCTCAACGCCGAGGAGGAGCCGGAGCACCCGGACTACCCGACCGACGAGGAGTTCCCGGGCTTCAGCGAGCGGTTCCGTCCGCGCGGCGTCATCCATTCCTGGGCGAACGGCGACGGCACCCAGCGCATCGAGGACACCGGCCCCCTGACGAAGAAGCGGATGGAGACGGTCGACGAGGAGTTCCGTGATGCGGCGGCCGACTTCATCCGTACCCAGGCAGAGGACGACACTCCCTTCTTCGTCTGGTTCAACTCCACGCATATGCACTTCCGCACCCACACCAAGGAGGAGAGCAAGGGGCGTGCCGGCCGCTGGCAGTCGAACTACCACGACACGATGCTCGATCACGACGACGTCGTCGGCAGTCTGCTCGATCTTCTCGACGAGCTCGGCCTCGCCGAGAACACCATCGTGATGTACTCCACCGACAACGGACCCCACATGAACAGCTGGCCGGACGCCGGCATGACGCCGTTCCGCAACGAGAAGAACTCCAACTGGGAGGGCGCGTATCGAGTGCCGGCGATGGTCCGCTGGCCCGGACGCATCCCGGCGGGGTCGACTCTCAACGGCATCGTCAGCCACAACGACTGGTTCGTGACGCTGCTGGCGGCCGTGGGTGACGGTGACATCGCCGAGAGGCTGGCAGCGGGGACCGAGCTGCACGGCGAGCAGTTCACAGTGCACCTGGATGGTCATGACCAGCTCGACTACATCACCGGCGCCGTCGAGCACAGTCCGCGTCGGCACTTCTTCTACGTCTCCGACGACGGCGATCTCACGGCCCTGCGCTTCGAGAACTGGAAGCTCGTGTTCCTCGAGCAGCGCGCCGCGGGAACGCTGCAGGTCTGGCAGGAGCCGTACATCGAGCTGCGATTCCCGAAGCTGTTCAACCTGCGCACCGACCCGTATGAGCGCGCGGACATCACCTCGAACACCTACTGGGACTGGGTGCTCGAGCACGTCTTCCTGATGATCCCCGCGCAGGCCTACGTGGGCCGGATGCTGCAGTCCCTCGCCGAGTTCCCCGCCCGTCAGAAGTCGGCGTCCTTCACGATCAATCAGGTGATGTCGAAGCTGGAGTCATCGACCGCGGGCGCCTCCTGACGACTGCTCCCGTCGCGATATGACAGCCAGAAGTCGGACTGGGGCTGTCATATCGCGACGGGAGCAGTGCGCGGTGGGCCGGAGGAGCCCCGCACGATCAGCTCGTGCGTGGTCTCGATCGTGCGCGCCTCATCGCTCGCGGGTCGGAGGATGAGGGACACCGCGTGCTGGCCCATGTCGAACATGGGGATCCGCGCAGTCGTGAGCGCCGGGGCCACATCGGCGGCCACGGCGATGTCGTCGAACCCGACGACGGACATCTCCTCTGGCACGCGGATGCCGTGCTGTCGCAGCTCGCTGAGGATGCCGATGGCCATGGCGTCGTTGAGCCCGACGATGGCCGTGACGTCGCGATCGAGCAGCTCCCTTGCGCCCTCGATGCCGCCTTCGCGGGTGAACGCGCGCGAGATGACGGTGAGCTCCACGCCGGTGCCGTCGGTGCCCTCGCGCAGACCGGCGATGCGGTCGGCGACCGTGTTGAGGTCGAGGGGGCCGGCGACGACGCCGATCCTGCGGTGCCCCAGCCCGGCCAGGTGACGCCCGACGGAGACGCCGGCGCCGTGGTTGTCCGGCAGCACGGCGTCGACGGGGAGGTGGTGTCGACCGATGACCGCGGCGCGTCCGCCGGCGAGGGTGAAGTCGAGGAGCGCTTCGGACATGCCCTGCTCGCGATCGGAGTCGGCGTACCCGGAACCCGCGATGATGATCGAGCCGACGCGCTGACGCAGCAGCGACTTCACCTGGGCGAGCTCGCTGTCGGGTGTGCGGTCGGCCTGCGCGATCTGCACCGAGCGGTTCTCGAGGGTCGCACTGCGGATGACGCCGCTGGCGATGTCGGAGAAGTACGGGTCGCCGATCTCGTGCACCACGAGCCCGATGGTCGGCACGAGCCCGCCGGCCAGCCCCCGTGCGTGCATGTTCGGCTCATAGCCGAGCTGCTTCGCGATCACGCGCACGTGTGCCGCCACCTCGGGGGAGATGCCCGAGCCGCCGGTCATCGCTCGGGAGGCACTCGCCAGGGAGACCCCGGCAGCCTCGGCCACGTCGATGAGTCGTGGCGCGCCCTCACGCTTCACGAAGCCTCCCCCTGAGGAGCAAGATCGACGCTGATTGCGCTGTAGGTTGCTCTTCGTTCTTCCCTCCCACTATAGTGGCGGAAGCGCTTACGAAAGCGCTTTCGCTACGATGACGTAGGAGACTCGGATGACTGCACCCAGACACGGTCGACGGATCGCTGCGGCGATCGGAACGCTCTCGATCGCCGCGCTCACGGTTACGGCCTGTTCCGGAACCGGCGACCAGGGTGGGGGAGGTGGCGCCGACGATCCCATCGTCATCGGCATCTCGCTTCCCCTCACCGGAGACTTCTCGGAGCCGGGGAAGGGCGTCGAGCGCGGGTACGAAGCCTGGCGCGACATCGTCAACGAGAACGGCGGACTGCTCGGGCGGCAGGTCGAGCTGAAGATCCTCGACGACCAGTCCAACGCCGACCGGGTCGTCTCCGACTACGAGTCGCTGATCGCGCAGGACGGCGTCGACCTCGTGTTCGGCCCGTTCTCCACTCGTCTCGTCGTCCCCTCCGCCCGCGTCGCGCAGGAGTACGGCATGTTGTTCGTCGAGCCGGCCGGTGCCGCGGAGGAGGTCTTCGAGCAGGGCTTCGACAACCTCTTCTACGCCGCCCCCGCGATCGCGAACGACCACTACAACAACCTCGCCGAGTACCTGCTGGCCCTTCCCGAGGACCAGCGTCCCGAGACCGCGGCCGTCGCGGCGATGGACGACCCCTTCGCGCAGGGCACCGCCTATGGTCTGCGCGACAAGCTCGAGGATGCGGGCGTCGAGATCCTCGTGAACGAGGTCTATCCGCCCAACACCACCGACTTCTCCACGATCGCCGCGAAGATCGCGCAGTCGAACGCCGACATCGTGATCGGCGGGACGCAGTACCAGGACGCGGTCAACCTGATCATCGCGCTGCAGCAGCTGAACTATCAGCCCGAGCTCGCCGCGTTCTCCACCGCTCCCACCAACCCGGAGTTCGCGTCGGCGATCGGTGGCGCGACCGAGGGGATCCTGGCGCCGACCGGCTACTCGCCGAAGTCGCAGTTCCCGAGCAACGTCGAGTTCGTCGAGAAGTACACCGAGATGCACGGCAACCCGCCATCCGAGGATGAGGCGAACGCCTATACGACCGGTCAGGTCGTCGCGGCGGCGGTGGAGGCCGTGGGCTGCGCCGAGCAGGGCGACTGCCAGCAGAAGCTCATCGACTGGTTGCGCGACAACGAGGTCGAGACGGTCGTCGGTCCCCTCAGCTGGGACGACACGGGCAAGCCCACCGGCGCCCACCTCATCCAGCAGTGGATCGACGGCGAGATCCTGATCGTCCTCCCCGAGGACGTCAAGGAAGCCGACTTCCTGTACCCGAAGCCGACGTGGTGATCTGCGCGTGAGTGGAGCACTGCTGCTGCAAAGCCTGATCCTCGGCGTCCTGCTGGGAGGGCTCTACGCCCTCCTGGCGGCCGGGCTCACGCTGTACTTCGGGATCATGCGCGTCGTCATGATCGCGCACTCGGCCTTCCTCATCCTGGCCGCCTACCTCGCCTGGTGGTTCAACCGGGAGACGGGCATCGATCCGCTGGTGTCGCTCGTGGTCACCGTGCCGCTGTTCTTCGTGACCGGCGTCGTGATGCAGCGTCTGCTGGTGTCGAGGCTCAAGCCCCTGACCCTGACCATGATGTCGGTGCTGCTCACCTTCGCGGTGGCGCTCATCATCGAGGGAGCGCTCGGGTTCTTCTTCTCCGGCACCCAACGCCGCATCCCGCTGCCGTACGCGAGCGCGAGCCTCGAGGTCTTCGGCGCGCAGGTTCCGGTGGTCAAGCTCATCGCCTTCGGTCTCGCGGCCGTGGCCCTCGCCCTCCTGTTCGTGCTGCTCAAGTACACCAAGTTCGGCCAGGCGCTGCGGGCGACGATCCAGCACCCCGAGGCTGCACGGCTGGTCGGCATCAACACCGACCGCGTCGCCGGCTACGGATTCGGGCTCGGACTCGCGACCGCGGCGATCGGGGGCACCGCGCTCTCGCTCGACGCCACGATCTACCCCTCGCTGCACTGGCACTGGATCGGCCCGCTCATGGCGATCATCGTCGTCGGCGGCCTCGGCAGCATCCCCGGTGCCGCCATCGCCGCCCTCGTGCTCGGGGTCGCGCAGAGCCTGCTCCAGCTCCCGCTGGGGCCGACGTGGGCGCAGACGATCTTCTACGTCGCCCTGTTCGCCACGCTCATGTTCCGTCCGCAAGGTTTCTTCGGAGGTCGTCTTGCCCAGCGTTTCTAGCCGAGAGCCGATCGCCACCGAGACGGTCGTGATCGCTCCACCCGCCCCGGTCCGCAGGACCTCCACGAAGTGGGTGAACATCGTCCTCCTGATCGTGGGGGCGGCGCTCGTCCTCTCGTTCCCCACCATCGCCCCGAACCCCTACATCCTGTCGGCGGGCGTGGTGATCCTCAACTACGCCGTGCTGTCGACCGGGTGGAACTTCATGGGCGGCTTCACGGGGTACATCTCCCTCGGCCACGCCGCCTACTTCGGGCTCGGAGCCTATGGCACCGGGCTGCTGATCAAGTACCTCGACCTCCCGGGATTCCTGGCCTGGATCCTGGCCGCGGTCCTCGTGGCGGTCATCGCGATCCCGATCGGTATCGCGGCCCTCCGCGTGCGTGGAGCCTCGTTCGTGATCGTCTCGATCGCCTTCGTGCTGATCATGCTCCTGGTGTTCCAGAGCTGGCGGGATGTGACCGGCGGATCGGAGGGACTGAACGTCCCGCGTCCGTTCGACGTGCTGCGGCCGGAGCACCACCGCATCTTCTACTATCTGTTCGCCGGCCTCCTCGCGGTGGCCCTCGTGGTGTGGTGGATCATCGACCGGTCGAAGTTCGGCACGGCGCTGAAGTCCATCCGCGAAGACGAGGACAAAGCCCAGGCGCTGGGCGTGCCGACGACGAGGTACAAGCTGATCGCCTACGTGCTGTCGGCCCTGTTCGTCTCGCTCGGCGGCGGACTCTACGCCCTCTGGTTCGGCGACCTGGATCCGATCTTCCAGTTCTCGATCCTGATCGGCTCGTACATGGTGCTGATGGCGCTGCTCGGCGGGGTGCGGAACCTCTTCGGTCCCCTGCTCGGAGCGGTCGTCGTCGGCATCGCGCTGGAGTACTTCAAGCTCGAGTTCGGCGACACGCAGTTCCACCTGATCGCGACGGGCATCCTGCTCGGCATCGTCGTGCTCTTCATGCCGGACGGCATCATCCCGGCGGTGAAGGGCCTCTTCACCCGGTCGTCGAGCGCCGCCTCGATCCGTGAGGTGACCGCCGGCGAGCTGCTGGAGCAGAACAGGACGCGAACAGCGGATGCCTCGACGAAGGAGACGTCGTCATGAATGCCCCCACGGCTCAGCACACAGCCGCTCAGCCCACAGCCACGCTCGAGAGCCTCAGCACCGTCGCGATGACGAAGTCGTTCGGCGGCGTCACAGCGGTCGACGGCGCCACGGTCACGTTCCAGGAGGGCAAGGTCAACGGCCTGATCGGGCCGAACGGCTCCGGGAAGACCACCTTCTTCAACTGCGTGACCGGCATGATCAAGCCGGACTCCGGAGAAGTGCGCTATCGAGGACAGGCGATCACGCGCAAGTCACCCGACCGCATCGCACGCGCGGGCATCGGGCGCAGCTTCCAGCTGTGCCGGGTGTTCCCCCGCATGACGGTGATGGAGAACCTGCTCGTGGCCGTGCGCAGCACGAGCATCCGTCAGCAGCTGCGCTCGGCCCACGACCCCGATGAGCTGGAGCGGGCGCGCGGTTGGCTGCGGCGCGTCGGCATCGACCACCTCGAGCACGCCGAGGCGCGCAACCTCAGCTACGGCCAGCAGAAGCTGCTCGAACTGGCCGGCGTGCTCATGGGCGAACCCGACACGATCATGCTCGACGAGCCGGCCGGAGGTGTGAACCCCGCCCTCATCGGACGCATCGCCACCCTGGTGCGCGAGCTCAACGACGAGGGCAAGACGTTCATCATCGTCGAGCACAACATGGAGATGGTCATGAGCCTGTGCGATCACGTCGTGGTGTTCGACCGCGGTCGCCAGATCGCCGAGGGAACGCCGGAGATCATCCAGCAAGACCCGCGAGTCCTGGAGGCCTACCTTGGAGTCTGAAACGAAGAACCTGCTCGAGCTGCGTGACATCGAGGCGGGCTACGGACGTGCCGCTCTTGTGCTCAGGGGTCTCACGGTCGAAGTGCCACCGGGATCGGTGGTGTGCCTGGTCGGCCCGAACGGCGCCGGCAAGTCGACCGTGCTCAAGGTGGCCAGCGGCATGCTCAAGCCCCGATCCGGACACATCACCGTCGACGGCCGGGACATCACGGGCGAGGGACCGCAGTCGATGCTGCGTCACGGACTCGCGCACGTCTTGCAGGGGCACAGCGTCTTCCGCGAGATGACGGTCGGCGAGAACGTGATGCTGGGTGCCTTCACCCTGAAGGACCAGAAGGTCATCCAGGAGCGCGTCGAGTTCGTGCAGAACCTCTTCCCCATCGTGGGGGAGCGGTGGAAGCAGCTCGCGGGCCTCCTGTCCGGCGGTCAGCAGAAGCAGGTGGAGTTCGCGCGGTCGCTCATGGTCAGCCCCAAGGTGGTCCTGCTCGATGAGCCGTCGATGGGGCTCGACCCGAAGACGACCGAGAAGGTGTTCGAGCAGATCGTGCGGATGCGCGATGCAGGGACCGCCGTGCTGCTCGTGGAGCAGAATGCGCGGCGGGCCCTCGAGACCGCCGACATCGGTTGCGTCCTCGACCTCGGTCGGGTGCACATCTCGGGCCCCGCATCCGAGCTGCTCGCCGACCCGACCCTGGCCGCACTGTATCTCGGCGGCAAACCTTCGGTCGCCGACGCGGGCTGATCCTCGGCGGAAGGAGGCAGTCGCTGCCTCCTTCCGCCTTTCACGTCCATTCGGCGAAAGCGCTTGCGAGAGCGCTTCCGCCCTGAGCTGCAGTACCGCTTCACGTCTTCCCCGCTGCAGTGCCGCCCCGGGGAAGGGGCACGAACCATCGGCACGACACCGCACGACGACGACGTTGAGAGGTTTCTGATGCACGAACGAATCATGCGACCCGCAAGCTCGAGCACCCGGTCGGCGGCACCACCCCCTCGATCCTTCGGGGTGCGACGAACAGGTGCGCTGGTCGCTGCAGCGGCCGTCGTCGGAGCCCTGCTGACCGCGACGCCCGCTGCCGCAGCGGAGCCTTTCACCGAGCTGATCGATTTCGAGACGTACGAGCGCGTGGCGCTGAACGGCCAGGACGGATGGGCGGCGTCGGGCGCCCCTCGCGTGATCGCCGACCCGTTGAACGGCAACAATCAGGTCGTCGAGTCCGTCGGGGGAGGGCAGCAGTCGTACCGCGCCATCCCCGCCATCGCGGAGGGAGACACCGGCACGCTGTTCTTCCGGTTCCTGCGCACCGGCAGCGTCGACACCTCGTTCGGACTCACCGACGTGGATGCCCCGAACGACTACGCGCACAGCCGGGCCTATGTGAACAACCAGAACGACGACGTGCTGCGCGTACGCGACGGCGGCGCCTTCAAGCCCGCCGGCGTGTGGTCGAAGGACGCCTGGCAGTGCGTGTGGATCGTCGCCGACAACGCGACCGACAAGGTCACCGTGTACAGCCAGGGTGGCGCGTACGAGGAGCAGACCCGCCTCCCGGAGGGGACAGAGCAGCAGTTCGGCTTCCGGCAGGCCGTGAACGGCGCGCTCGACCGGTTCTTCTGGAAGAACGGCGCCACGAGCACGGGGCGCCTGCTCCTCGACGATGTCGCGGTCGACAACACCGGGGAGAACCTCGCGATCGCGACGGGCAACCCCGGCGACTGCGCGCCCGGCGACACGGCGAGCGAGCCGCTGCTCAACCCGCTTCCCGACCCCGCACTCGCCGACCTCGGCATCGAGGTGACCGAGCTCGCGCAGCTGCCGAAGTCGCAGACGACGCCGGCCACGCAGGACCAGCGCCTGGTGCGCCACAACCGCATCACGCACCTCGATGAGGTGCCGGACGACTCCGGTCGGCTGATGGTCCCCGACAACAACGACATCCTCTACCTGGTCGACAAGGAATCGGGCGAGTACGTGCCGTACCTCAACGTCCGCAACGAGTTCATCGACAACTTCCACAACAGCGCGGGGCTCGGAACGGGTCTCGGATCCGCCGAGTTCCACCCCGACTTCGCCGAGAACGGGCTGTTCTACACCGTTCACACCGAGGGCGGCACGGCGCTGACCGAAGACACCCCCGACTTCCCGGCCTTCGGCACCACGGCATTCCACAGTGTGATCACCGAATGGAAGGCGAGCGATCCCTCCGCTGAGACCTTCTCGGGAACGCACCGCGAGGTCATGCGGATCCCCTTCGCCGGACGCGTGCACACCGTGCAGCAGATCGCGTTCAACCCGACCGTTTCCGCGGGCGACGTCGACTACGGCAACCTGTACATCCTCGTCGGCGACGGCGGCAACGGCGTGGGCAACGGCAATCCGCAGGACCTGGCGACGCCGCAGGGGAAGATCCTGCGCGTGAATCCGACAGGCGACGACAGCGAGAACGGCGAGTACGGCGTGCCGGGGGACAACCCGTTCGTCGACGAGGACGGTGCTCTTCCCGAGATCTACGCCGTCGGCATGCGCGACCCGCACCGCATCAGCTGGGACGCGGAGGGCGACCACACCATGTATCTCGCGCACATCGGCGAATGGCAGGTCGAGTCGATCTATGCCGTCGAACCGGGAGACAACTTCGGCTGGTCGGTGCGCGAAGGCTCGTTCCTGGCGGAGAATCGACAGATCTTCCCGCTGCCGGAGGACGATGCCGAGAACGGCTTCACCTACCCGGTGGCCGCCTACGACCACAACCGCGACCCCGGTCAGACCGGCGATGCGGGAGTGGCCGTGAACGGCGGATTCGTCTACCGCGGCGAGATTCCCGAGCTGCAGGGGCGCTACCTCTTCACCGATCTGGTGCGCGGCTGGGTGCTGTCCACCGATGCGGAGGAGATGGTGCGAGGTGACGGGGACATCGCCGACCTCGCCACGATCGAGGAGCTGCGGGTCTTCGCCGACGGCGTCGAGACCACGTTCCAGGAGCTGGTGGGCGACAAGCGTGTCGACCTGCGGTTCGGCTCCGATGCCGACGGCGAGCTCTACCTGGTGTCGAAGGCGAACGGGAAGATCTGGAAGGTGACGGGTGCGCGTTCGGTCGATGAGCCGGCCAACCCGTTCGTCCTCCCGGCGCTCGCGCCGAACCTCGTCACGCATCACGACTTCGATCACCCGGATGCCGCGAAGCCGACGGTCGAGCTCGACCAGGGACGCTCCGGCACCCCCATCTCGCTGATCAACGGCGGGGTGGAGATGCGGGTCGCGGATCGCGCCTACCCGGGTGCGGGCGAGGCGCTGCAGACGCAGCAGATGAGTCCGCGCACCGCCTCGAACGACGACTGGAAGGCGGGCATCTACGACGCGAAGGGTGTGGAGTCGCTCGACCGATTCGCCGATACCGACAAGGCGTCCGTCATGGGCTGGTTCAAACCGACCGGTGACCACCCGGCCCTGAACTCGGGGACCGCGAATCCCGACGACGTGTACAACGCCATCGGCCTCGCGGGCGTGCTCACCGGCACCTCCGACGGACATGCCGTGCGGGCGCTGCTCGAGGTCATCACCGTCGACGGCGAACTCAAGCTCGTGGCACTCGGGCGCCGCGTCGACGGTGCCGGCTCCTGGACGTTCGCGGCTGACCTGCCCTGGAACGAGATCCTCAAGAAGGGGCAGTGGGTGCATCTCGCCGCGACCTTCGACTTCGCCGCGGGTGAGATGAAGCTGTTCATGAACGGCGAGGAACTCGCGGGGAAGTACACCGCGGCGAATCCGTGGGGAGAGGGGTCCACGTCAGACACCGCGCCGGCCGGCATCAAGATCGGCGGGAGCTTCCCGCAGAACACGAAGGAGGCCAACCCGTTCAACGGACGGATGGATGACATCATGCTGCTCGACACGGTGCCGACGCCGGAACAGGTCGCCGCGCAGTACGCGCTGTACGCGGTGCCGCCCGTCGTGCCGCCGGCCCCGCCCGCGTGCATTCCGGACGGGGAGACCCTCACCGATGTGATGGCGAAGGACGACTGGGCGCCGCGGACTCCGGCGAAGTGGAGTTTCCCCGGTGACGAGGTCGTGCTCACCGAGGCGGGAACCAACCCGAACGACGGGATCCGCCGACCGTTCGAGTACGCCGTGCTCACGCAGGGTGAAGAGCTCGGCTCGTTCGACCTCACCGGGCAGGTGCGGCTGGACGAGAAGGCATCGGTCAACAACCGCGACGTCATCATCGTCTTCGGGTGGAAGTCGGACACGGAGTACTACTACGCGCACCTCTCGCAGGACAACTCGATCTACCCGCACAACGGCATCTTCAAGGTGGACAAGGCCGACCGCGAGCGGATCGACGACCAGTGGGACGGCACTGTCGGTGCACCCCCGGCGGTCACCGACGAGGAATGGCACGACGTGCGCGTGCTCCGTTGTGCCGACAGCGGCGACATCGCCGTCTACGTCGACGGGCTCGACACCCCGCTGATGACCGCGAACGACAAGACCTTCCCCGAGGGGCGGGTGGGCTTCGGCTCGTTCGACAACTTCGGGCGTCTTCGCGACCTCTCGGTCACGGCCGCTGCCGAGGACACCACCGCACCCGTCGCGACCGTCAAGAGCGGGTCCGACTTCACGGTCGGACGTGACGGCGTCTACAGCAAGGTGTCGTTCAAGCTCCAGGACGCCGGCAAGATCGATCGGCTGACGCTCAACGGCGTCGAGAAGGATCTGACGAACGATGTCTGGTCCGACCTGAACGGCGTCGTGCCAGGCGCGTTCGGCGCAGTGGAAGGGTCCAACACGCTCGTTGTGTACGACGTGGCCGGCAACACGACCACCGTGAACTTCACGCTCGATGTCACCGCCCCCACGGTCACGGTCAAGGACGGCGGACAGTTCACCGTCGGGGCCGACGGCGCCCACAGTCTGGTGTCGTACAAGCTTCACGACGCGGGCAAGGTGGATCGACTGACCCTCAACGGGGTGGCGAAGGATCTGACGGACAACGTCTGGTCCGACCTCAACTTCGTGAAGCCCGGAGCCTTCGGAGCCGTCGCCGGGGCGAACACCCTGGTCGTGTACGACGTCGCGGGAAACGCCGCGACCGTCCCGTTCACGCTCACGGCCGCAGCCGGATAGCGGGCGTCCGGACAGTAGCAGTCCGGACAGCGGCAGTGGAGACTCGAGCCGGCGCCGCCGGCTCGAGTCTCCACGCGCTCCGTCCTCGATAGCATGGCCGTTCCCCCTTTCGCACGGCACACGAGGATGGTTCTGCGTGGCATCTCGGCTTTCGGAGACCGCGGAATCGTCGAGCAGACCGCTGTCCGCGTCGCGCTACATCCTCCGCTCCCGGCTCCTGCGCGGAGTCTTCATCAGCCTGGTCATCTCCGGTATCGGGATCTCCGTCACCGTCCCGCAGATCACGCTGTTCCTCGTGGGAGAGCTGCATCTGTCCACGGCTCAGGCCGGCCTCTACTTCCTGACCAACCTCACCGCGCCGATCGCCGGATACCTCGTGGGCTCACTGTCCGACCGCGCCGGCTCGCGACTGCTGGTCTTCCGGCTCTCCGCCATCGCGGGGTTCCTCGGATGGGTCCTGATGGCGGTCGCCATGCAGGCGTGGATGCCGTTCGCCATCAACATGCTGCTGCTGAGCACAGCCGGAGCGGGGGCGGCGCAGTTGCAGGCCGCGGTGCGGGACGAGCTCAACCGCAGGCCGACGCCCGCCGACAACGAGGTCGTCGCCGTGATGCGGATGGCCATGGCGTTCGGGTGGATCGTCGGGCCGGTCATCGGCGCCGTCCTTGGCGCTGTCATCGGTCTGCGTCCCCTGCTGCTCGTGACCGGCCTCTGCGTGCTGCTCTCGCTCGTGCCCCTCATCGGTGTGAAGTCCGACTCGGCCGCGGCACGGCGGGCGCTGTCCACGCCGATCCGTGAGCCAGGCCAGGCCGTCTCCTCGCCCACCGAGCCGCCCGTTCCGCACCCGCGCTCCATGTTGCCGCTCCTGGTCTTCACCGCGATCTACGTGCTCATCATGTGCGGTGAGACCGTGAAGCTCGCCTACCTGCCGCTGTACATGGACGGCGAGCTGCGCGTCGACGCCGGCGTGCGGGGGGCGATCATCGGCTTCCAGCCCCTCGTCGAGCTCCTCCTCATGCCGTTCGCCGCACGACTCGCGACACGCTTCGGCCTCGCCCGCGTGCTCACGGCCGGTGCGCTGATGGCGGTCGCCGCGCACATCTCCTATGCCGCGGCGGGCCAGATCACGCCGCACATCGTCCCGCTCATCGTGGGGCAGGTGCTGATGGCAGGAGTGATCGCCACCTTCGGAGTGCTGGGCATCACCGTGGCCCAACGCCTCGTCCCCACCCGCGTCGGCATGGCCACGAGCGTCTTCATGAGCTCCTATGCGATCAACGCCGCCGTCGGAGGCTTCGTGGGAAGCATCGGCTCGCTGTGGCTCGGCCTTCCCCAGTTGTTCTGGATCCCCGCCGCGATCTCCGCCGTCGGGGGCGTCGCGCTGCTCATCCTGAACTCCCGCGTTCCGCTCGATCCACCCGCACGCGACCACTGACCAGTCGCGTAGCCGCTACCCGGCGTTCGGACGCACGCAGGTGTCCTGGGCCGCGCTCTGCCCGTCGACGTTCGACGGCAGGGTGTTCGCATCGGGCTGTGTCGTATCGGGCTGTGTCGTCTCCGGTGGCGTCGTCTCCGCGCCCTCGGAGTCGTCGGACGGCGGGGTAGCCGGCGGGGAGAGCTCGCTGCCACGGCCGGTGTGGTCGGAGCTGATGCTCACCGTCTCACCGGAGATCACCCGCTCCATCAGCGCGGCGGCCGACTGCTCGTCGGGGACGACGCGGTCACCCGCGGGAAGGTGCGGGTACGACACGAACGCGATGTTCTCGAGCGGCAGGTCGCTGAACACCTTCGCCATCGAGGCGAGCGTGCCGAGGTCGGCGAGCGGGGTCGACAGCGTCATGTTCCTGGTCGCCGCGTCGGCGATGCCGTACAGCTTCACCGGGTCGGTCAGGGTCGACTGGTCACGGAGCGTCCGCACGAGCGAGGAGAGGAACACCTGCTGGGTCGAGATGCGAGCCAGGTCACTCCCGTCCCCGATGCCGTAGCGGGAACGCAGAAGCGCCAGGGCCTGCTCGCCGCTGAGGTCGTAGGTCCCGGCCTCGGGGATCTCCAGTCCGGAGTGGCGATCGTGGACGGGGCCGGCGAAGCAGATCGGCACGCCGCCGACGGCGTTGGAGGCATCGATCACCCCCGTGAAGCTGATCTCCGCCGCGTAGGCGAGATCGATACCGGTGAGGGCCGTGACCGTCGAGGCGACGCAGCCCAGCCCGCCGCGGGAGAGCGACTCGTTGAACTGCACCCGGTGCCCCGCAGCCCACGTCTTCCCGGTGTCGGGATCGCTGCAGGAGGGCATGTCGACGAGCAGGTCGCGGGGGAAGGAGATCACGGTCGCCGCGTCGTGAGCGTCGTTCACGTGCAGCAGCAGGGTGACGTCGTTCCGGCTGCCTTCGACGTCTCCGCCCTCTCCGTACTGGGCTCCCTGCCCCGCGCGGCCGTCCGAGCCGACGAGCAGCACATCGAATGCGCCGTCGAAATCCGCCACGACGGGAGGCTCATCCGTACGGGCGGGGTGCAGTTCGACCGTGGTGACGTTCTGGGACAGCCGGAGCGCCGCGACGGCCACCGTGCCCCCGCCGATGACCAGGACCGCGACGGCGGCCAGGGTGAGGAAGCGCCGGAGGCGCCTCCGGCGCCGTCGGCTCGGAGCTGGAAGCGGGGGAAGACTCATGGGGAAGACCTCTCGGCATCGGCGAGCAGCCAGTGTCGAGCACGAATGTCACACGAGTGTCACAGTCGAGGAACGGTCACCCGGAAGGTCGCGCCCGGGGATCCGGACAGCAGCGCGAGATCACCGCCGAGGAGGCGGGCGTTGTCACGAGCGATCGCGAGTCCGAGTCCGGTCCCGGCGCCGTCCGAGCGCGACCGATCCGTCGTGACGAACCGGTCGAACACCCGCTCGCTGTCGGCGCCGGCGATGCCGGGCCCGTGGTCGCCGACGTCGATGTGCAGCACGTCACCGTCCTCCCGCACGCGGATGACGACCGGCGGGCGCCCGTGGCGGGAGGCGTTCGTGAGCAGATTGGCCACCACGGTGTGCAGTCGTGCCGCATCGGTACGCAGTCGCAGGCTCGGCGCGACCGACAGCTCGTCGACGTCGACTCCCGTCGTGTCGACCACATCGGCGAGCAGGTCGTGCAGCACCACGGTCGTGCGGTGCACGCGTGCGACTCCGGCGTCGAGGCGGGAGAGCTCGAGCAGGTGCTCGATCAGGGTGTGCAGTCGGCGCGTCCCCGTGCGCACGACCGCTGTGGCGACCGCTCGCTCCTCGGCCGTCGTCTGCTCGCCGTCGTCGAGCATCTCGTCGACCGCCATCATCGAGGTGAGGGGGGTGCGCAGCTCGTGGGCGACGTCGCTCACGAGCTGCCTCGACTCCGCCTCGCGCTGTCGAAGCCGCCCGATGGTGTCGCCCAGGCGTTCTGAAGAGAGGCGGAGTGCGTCGGCCACACGGTCGACGTCGTCGAACGACGGCTTCCACGCCGGAGGGCCCTCGCCGGAGCCCACAGCCCGCGCCGTGTCGACGAGGCGGCGGAGCGGACGCGTCAGCGCACCGCCCAGCAGGCGCTCGAGCAGGATGACGAGGACCACGACGCCCGCGCTGAGGAGCACCCCGGAGACGACCAGCTCCCGCACCTGCTCCTGCTGCGGCTGCATCGAGTACGCGGTGACCACGGCGAGGCGGCCGCTCGGGTCCTGGGGGAGGTCGTCGCGGACGACGGAGACGAAGAACACCTCTCGGTCGTCGAGCGTGGTCATCAGCGAGGTCACCTCGCCGGAGCGGCGGCTGTCGTCGATGCGCAGGGCGTCCGGCACCTGATCCGGTCGGAGCTCGCCCGCGCTGCGGCCACTGCCGAGGTCGATGATGACCGTCTCGCCGGGGAGGATCTCGGCATAGTAGCTCCACGTGTCTTCGGGAGACACCGTGGAGATGGACGTGAACAGGGCATCCGCCGTCGTCGAGAACTCATCGAGCAGACCCTGCTGCCTGGACTCGTAGACGATCCTGCCCGCGGTGAAGACGACGACGCCGGTGACGAGGACGGAGACGGCGACCGTGCTGCCGATGAGGGCGAGGGCGATGGCGGTGCGGAGCGTGAGCCGGCGACGGGCCGTCATCGCAGCCGGTAGCCGATCCCGCGCACGGTCTCCAGCTGCGGAGTCGCGACGTTCGCAGCGGTCAGCTTCGCACGCAGCCGCTGGATGGCGGTGTCGACGACGCGGGAGGTGTCGGGCGGTGACTGCGCCCAGACGGCGTCGATCAGGCGCGAACGGCTGAGGGTGTGCCCGTCGTTCAGCGCCAGCTCATGCAGCAGGCGGAACTCGGTCGCACTCAGCGGCAGGGCCTCGCCCCCCGCCAGGGCTTCCGCCGAGTCCTCGTGCAGCTCGAGGGATCCGACCCGCAGCGGCTCCGCGGTGAGCCGGGAGCTGCGACGCAGAACCGTCCGAAGACGTGCCTCGAGCACGGCCACGCTGACCGGCTTGGCGATGTAATCGTCCGCTCCCGCGTCGAGACCGACGACGACGTCGGCATCCTCGTCGCGGGCGGTCAGCATCACGGTGGGGAAGCCCCAGCGCGCCCGGATCTCCCGGCACAGCGAGAACCCGTCGCCGTCGGGGAGCATGACGTCGATGATCGCGACGTCGGGGGTCGTGCGTTCCGCGAGCAGGCGTGCGGAGGCGACGTCCTCGGCGGTCTCGACGGTGTGACCGCGACGTCGCAGCGCGGTGGTGAAACCGAGACGGATCTCCGCGTCGTCGTCCACGAGCATGATCTTCATCCCACCCCACCTCCCGGACACCGCGCGCTTGCGATGATAGACGGCGGCGCCCGTGCATAGGCTCCGAGCAGAGGCGCCGAGGCGGGTCGCAGGGGCTCGTCAGGTCGAGCGGCTACCCTCGTGCCATGCGCCGAATCGTGGTCCTTCCTCTCGTCCTCGCTGCCGGACTCGGTGCCGGGGCGCTCGCCGGCTGCTCGCAGGTCACGCAGATGGCGGGCGACGCCGTCGGGATCGACGTGCAGGCGACCTGCACCACGATCGACGATGCCTACGGGCAGTACCAGGCGCTGCTCGATCAGGGCGCGGTCTCGGCCGAGCAGGCCGACGCCGCGCGCGACGACCTCGTCGCCTCGCTCGAGGGGATCGCGGCGAACGTCGACGGACAGCTGGGCGATCTGATCCGCTCCGGCGCCACGCAGATCGGCGGCATGACAGACCTGCAGGCTCCGGAGACGGTCGAAGCGATCGAACAGCTCAAGGACTCGGCCTCGGCGTTCTGCGGCTGAGCTCCGCCGTGTGAGACGATGCCGGAGATGAGCACTGCGGCTGATGAAGAGCTTCGCGCCCTCCGGGCCCGCGCCTATGGTCCGACGGCGGACATCGAGGACGATCCCGCCGCACTCCGACGGCTCCAGCAGCTGGAGGCACGGAGACAGCCGAGGCCCAGGGCCGAGGACGTCGTCCCGCCCGCACCGGCGATGGAGACCATCGACTCGGAGCCGACGCGCGCTGCGGAACCGGTGAGCCGCGCCAGACGGTCGAGGCGACAGCCCGAGGACGCGGAAGACGATGCGCTCGGCGTCTTCGACACCTCGGTCGACGACGCCGATGCGGCCCCGCCGACGGCGGAACCCGCCGAGCGTCTGGCGGCGTGGTTCTCGGTGCGCACGACGAGGATCCTGTGGGTGGTCGCGATCGTCGCGGCGGCAGCGATGTCGGCTGCCGTCACGTTCGCCCTGGTGAAGGTGACCCCCGTCGCCTCCTCCGCTGGCGCTCCGCAGATCGCCACGCTCGACGCGACCTCCGACGTGGCGATCCCGGCCGGATGGATGGGGGTGGGTCCGAGCTCCGCGGTGTTCGACTTCTACGGGTTGGTCATCGTGGAGAGCTCAGGCGGTTACTACAACGGTTCGGTCGGCTCGGACTGCCTCACGGTGGCCAGAGCGGATCAGGTGCCGGACAAGGACGACTTCGACTCGTCCAACGGCTGGACCTACGACGGGCCCATGTACACGGGGTGCGCCGTCGGCGCGTTCCCCGCGACCGTCGAGGTGCCGTTCGACACCAACATGCCCAAGGAGCTGACCGAGCGCTTCCCCGACGGGACGGCGCTGCAGTTCGTGTACGAGGCCGATCACGTCGGGGTTTTCCTCGACAGCGAGTGACCGGCCCCCGCGAACTCACACCGCGGGCTCAGGAGACGGTCGTCGCAGCGCGCTGCTGCTCGGCGTACTGCGTGCCCCACCGCGTCAACTCGACGAGCAGGGGCGTCGCGCTCGTGCCCAGCTCGCTGAGGCGGTACTCGACCTTCGGCGGCACCTGCCGGTAGACGGTGCGGGTGATGAGGCCGTCTTCCTCCAGCTCGCGCAGCTGTCGGGTGAGCACGCGGGCTGTCGGGTTCTCCAACAGGCGGCCGAGTTCCCCGAACCGCAGCACCTCGTGCTCGCCCAGCAGCGTGAGGATGCTCGGTTTCCAGGCGCCGCCGAGCACAGCGATGGACACTTCCGCATCGCATGACTCCGACCACTCGCGCACGATCCGCTCGGTCTTCTCCCGCATCGCACGCTCCTCTGTCGTCCTTCTCGGTATCCGAAGTGTCAGTACGTGACAGAAATGACAGTACTTGCAGCTTCTGTCTGTACTTTACAGACTGAGCACGTGACTTCCACCCCCACTCAGTCCCCGTCGCGTTCGACCCTCCGTCTCTGGTTCGCGATGGTGCCCCTGCTCCTCGGAATACTCATCGGCGCCCTCGCCATCAGCAGCGTCTCCACGGCGCTCCCGGCCATCCGCGGCGAGCTGGCACTCAGCGACACCGAGGGGCTCTGGCTGGCCGACGTCTATGCACTCTCCCTCGCCGCCACCCTCATCCTCGCTGCGCGGATCGGCGACGCCTTCGGGCGCAAACGGATCGTGCTGATCGGTCTCGGCGGATTCGCCGTGCTCAACGCGGTGGGCGGATTCGCGCAGAGCGGTCTGCTGCTCATCGTGATCCGGGCGCTCCTCGGTGTGGCCGAGGCGTTCGTCGTCGCCGGGGTGGTCGCCACGATCGGGGCCAAGTATCACGCCAGGGAGCGGGTGCTCGCCTATGGGCTGTGGACCGCGACCTTCGGAGTGGGCAGCGCGCTCGGTCCCGTTCTCGGCGGACTCCTGGCGGAGGGCCCAGGGTGGCGCTGGCTGCTGCTGGGGAGCGTCCCGCTGGCGGCGCTCGCCGGAGTGCTGGCCGTGTGGCTGGTGCCCGACTCCCGCAGCTCGCGGACGCCGTCGTGGGATCTCCCGAGCATCGTCACGTCGGTCGTGGCCCTCGGCGCACTCGCCTTCGCACTGCATGAGGCGCTCGCCGCCCCCGTGCCGGCGGTGATCGCCGCGGTGGTCGCTGTCGGCAGCCTCGTGTACTTCATCCTGCGCCAGCGCCGACTGCCCGAACCGCTCATCGACATGCGCCTGTTTGCGATCCCCGGCTTCAGCCCCGCGATCACCCGCATCCTCGTCGCCAGCGGGGTGTCCTCGGCGTCCGTCCTGCTCGTCAGCCTGCATCTGCAGGACACGAGGGGCTGGACCGCGGCGGAGGCCGGCCTCGCGATCCTGCCGCAGGCCGCCGCGATCGCGATCGGCGGGGTGATCGCCCCGATCGCGCTCCGCTGGCTGCGGACCGAGACCCTGACCGTGGGTGCGCTCCTGCTGCAGGCGGTCGGGATGCTGTGGCTGTTCACCGATCCCGAGGTCGTGGCGGCTCCGCTGGTGCTCGTCGGTCTGGGGTTCGGCATCGGCGCGACGCTCGCCGCGACGGCGCTGTTCGACGTCACCGTCGAAGACGACGCCGGACAGGTCGGAGCGATCCAGGAGGTCGGATTCGCCCTCGGCGGAGGTCTCGGCATCGCTGTGCTCGGAACGATCGCCGTCGTCGCGACGGGCGGTTTCGGCACGGCTGCGCTCGCCGCCGCGATCGTCGTGGTGGCGTCCGCCGTCGTGCCGCTCCTGCGTCGCAGGGTTCCTCGCCCCTCGAACAGCTGAGGGGGCGGGTCAGCCTCGATCCTGCTCCAGGGTCGAGCGCGCGAGTCGCCGTGCGACGACGAACGGCTCGCTGAACGTCTCCATGCCGACCGTGACGATCGCGCCCTCGTAGAGCAGCATCATCGCCTTCGACATCAGCTCGGGTTCGGTGACCCCGGCCTCGCGGCACAGCTCGAGGAAGAGGTCGAGCAGCCACGCCTTCTGGCGCGACACCTCGGGGAAGACCGGGTGACCGTCGTGGCCGTCGCCGATCTCCGCCCGCGCGTTGATGGCGCTGCACCCTTTCGGGCTGTACTCGTCGGACCAGGTGATCGCGGCGTCGAACACGGCGAGCACCCGCTCGACCCCGGGTCCGGAGACGGATTCCAGGTGTCGTGCGACGTGGGCGCGCCAGAGGGCGTCGCGGTGCTGCAGGTAGGAGACGACCAGGGCCTCCTTCGACCCGAACCGGTCGTAGAGCGTCTTCTTCGTGACCCCGGCCGCCTCTGCGATCGTGTCGACGCCGACGGCGTGGATGCCGCGCTCGTAGAAGAGCCGGGACGCCGCGTCGAGCACGCGTGTGGCGCCCGGCGTGAGCGGGGCGAGTTCGGGTACCGGGACGGCCATGCCTCCACTATAGCCGGTGAGTAAACCGACCTGTATAGTCAGACAGATGAGTAAACAGATCGGTCTACTTCACGGCATGGTGACGGTTCTGGCGGCCGCGGCGTTCGTGGTGACCTGGAGCTCCGGATTCCTCGTGCCCGCGATCGCCGTCGACGCCGTCTCTCCCCTGACACTGCTCGTCTGGCGATTCGTGCCGCTGGCCGTGGTCCTGCTCGTGGCCGTCGCCGCCACAGGTGCAGCGCGAGGCGTGAGCCGGGCGGATCTCGGGCGGCAGGCGCTCATCGGCCTGTTCGCGCAGTTCGGGTACTGCGTGTCGGTCTATGCGGCGATCGCCGCGGGGGTCGCGACCGGAACGACCGCGCTGATCGATGCGGTGCAGCCGCTCATCGTCGCGGTCCTCGTCGGGCCGCTGCTCGGGTTGCGTGTGCGCGGTGCGCAGTGGCTCGGACTCGTGGTCGGAGCCGGCGGTGTCCTGCTGGTGGTGCGGTCGCAGCTCGACGATTCAGAGGCGCACCCCGCCGCTTACGTCTGGCCCGCTCTCGCGATGGCGTGCCTGATCGTCGGCACCTTCCTGCAACGGCGCTCGGCTCCGCGCACCGGAACCCTCCTGACCCTGGCCATCCACGTGACGGTGACGACCGTGGCGCTCGTGCCGATCGCCGCGGTGTCCGGGGCTCTCGTTCCTCCGGCGTCGGTATCGTTCTGGCTGGCAGCAGGGTTCGCGGCCGCCTCTCCGACGCTCGCCGCGTACGGGCTGTACTGGTGGCTGCTCCGCCGGGTGGGCATCACAGCGCTCAACGCGCTGCTGTTCCTCGTCGCACCGACCACCGCGGCAGCGGGGGCGCTCCTCCTCGGCGAGCCGCTCACCGGCGTCACCCTCCTCGGATTCGGACTCTGCGCGGCGGGTGTCGCGGCCGTGCTGGTGAGCGAGACGCGAGGCGGGAGCGATGTGAGCGAGCCGGAGCCCGATGCTACGCTGGCGGCGGCAGCTGCGAGGAGTGACGACCCTCGGCCTCTCGGGGCGAGCGGCTCCCGCGCGTCCGGCGTATCGACGAGAGGCCGATGAGCGATCGGCGAAGGTGTGGTGGCACCGCGATCTAGCCCCCGCCCGCACCTCCAGGGCTTTCGCCACCTGGAGGAATCATGTCGCCATCCGACCCCGCCCGCACGCTCGCCACGGAACTCTCCACCATGCCCGATGGTGCCCGGATCACGCTCCTGGGTCACGTTCATCGGCGCAGGGAACTCGCCACCGTGTCGTTCCTGATCCTGCGCGACCGCACGGGGCTCGCGCAGATCGTGTTCCGACCCGAACAGCTGCCGGTGGATGGTCTGCCCGGTGAGGAGACGGTTGTGCGCATCGAAGGCACGGCCACCGCGAACGCCCATGCCCCCGGCGGGATCGAGGTGACGGCGCCGGAGATCACCCTGCTCTCCGAACCTGCGCGCACGCCGGTCGTCGAGCTCTGGCGTCCCACGCTCGACGCGGCGCTGCCGACCGTGCTCGACCATGCCGCCGTCACCTGGCGCCACCCTGCGCAGCGGGCGAAGTGGGAGCTGGCTGCGGCGAGCCTGCGCGGATTCCGTCGCACGCTCGACGCCGAGGGATTCACCGAGATCCAGACGCCGAAGCTCGTCGACTCCGTGACGGAGTCGGGGGCGAACGTGTTCCCGGTCGACTACTTCGGCTCGACCGCGTACCTCGCGCAGAGCCCGCAGTTCTTCAAGCAGCAACTCGTCGGCGTCTTCGAGCGCGTCTACGAGACAGGCCCGGTGTTCCGTGCGGAGCCGCACGACACGGTGAGGCACCTCGCCGAGTACGTGTCGCTCGACGCCGAGCTGGGCTTCATCGACGACCACCGCGACGTGCTCGCGCTGCTGCATCGGGTGCTGGCGGGCATGATCGACGGCATCCGCACCGAGAGCGGCGACGCCGTCGAGCGCCTCGACATCGCGCTCCCCGCGATCCCCGACGAGATCCCGGTGATCCACTTCCAGGACGCGCTTCGACGGGTCGGCGCCCCGGAACACGAGCCCGACCTCGCGCCGGCGCACGAGCGCGCGCTGGGGGAGTGGGCGCGGGAGCGGTACGGCAGCGACGTGCTCGCCGTCGAGGGGTACCCGATGCGCAAACGCCCGTTCTACACGCACCCCCAGACCGACGACCCGCGCTGGAGCAACAGCTTCGACCTGATCTTCCGTGGGCTCGAACTCGTCACCGGCGGACAGCGACTGCACCGGCACTCCGACTACGTCGCCGCCATCGAGGCGCGCGGTGAGTCGCTCGATGCCTACGCCTCCTACCTCTCCGCGTTCGCGCACGGCATGCCCCCGCACGGCGGCTTCGCGATCGGGCTGGAGCGCTGGGTGTCGCGGCTCATCGAGGCGTCGAACATCCGGGAGGTGACGCTGTTCCCGCGCGACCTGCACCGGCTCACGCCCTGAGCGGTCACCGGGGGCTCGCTCCGTGAACTCGTGGTCGCGGTGCGCGATAGCATCTGTTCCATGACGATCAACCGCTCTGCATGGTGGTGGCTGCGATAGCAGCCGGTTGACGTATGTTCATGGGCTGCACGGCAGTTCGTGAACAGCACCCGTGAACTCCGTGCGGCTCCCGATTCAGGGAGAGACAGATGGATTCGTTCACCACGACCGCACACCGTTCGACGGAGGTCGCCGACGTCGTGGCCCGGCATCCGGAGAGGTTCCGTGTGCTCACGGGGGAGCGCCCCACCGGGGCGCTGCACCTCGGGCACTACTTCGGCACGATCCGGGAGCGGGTACGGCTGCAGGATGCCGGGGTCGAGACGTTCCTCGTGCTCGCCGACTACCAGGTCATCACCGATCGGGATACGACGGCGCACGTGCGCGACAACGTGCACGGCGCCGTGCTCGACTACCTCGCCGCGGGGATCGATCCAGAGCGGACGACGATCTTCACGCACTCGTCGATCCCTGCGCTGAGCCAGCTGCTGTTGCCGTTCCTCAGCCTCGTCACCGAAGCCGAACTGCACCGGAACCCCACGGTCAAGTCCGAGCTCGAGGCGTCGGGTCGCGCCCTGAGCGGGTTGCTGCTGACCTACCCGGTGCATCAGGCCGCCGACATCCTCTTCTGCAAGGGGAACCTGGTGCCGGTGGGGAAGGACAACCTGCCGCACGTGGAGATGACGCGGGTGATCGCCCGGAGGTTCAACGAACGCTACGGGGCGATCTTCCCCGTTCCGGATGCGCTGATCACCGCGACCCCAGAGGTTCCAGGGCTGGACGGTCGGAAGATGTCGAAGAGCTACGGCAACGCGATCGCCCTGTCGATGACCGCGGATGAGACGGTCGCCGTGATCCGACGCACGCGGACGGATCAGGATCGGCGGATCACCTTCGACCCGGAGCACCGACCCGGCGTCTCGGCGCTGCTGTCGACGGCCGCTCTGTGCCTGGGCGCCGTGCCCGAGGAGCTGGCCGCTGCCGTCGGCGACGGTGGCAGCGGCGAGCTGAAGGCGTTGACCGCCACGGCGGTGAACGACTTCCTGGCGCCTCTGCGGGCCCGACGGCGAGAACTCGCGGCGGACGGGGACCTCGTGCGCTCCGTTCTGCAGCGCGGCAACGAGCACGCACGTGCGATCGCGGACGTCACCCTCGACGAGGTGCGTGCGGCGATGGGGACCGTGTACTGACGCGGCGCCGGCAGCGGAGCGCAAGTCCGCTAAGGGCGGCGGGCCTCGATGAGGTGACGGGTCGAGTGCGCGACGAACGGTCCACCCTCCTGGATGAGGTCGTGCAGATCGCGGAGCCGGTCGAGATTGTCGTCGACGGTGAAGCCCGGCACCCACCAGATCACCTTGCGCAGCAGATAGACGACGGCGGCGACGTCATGGATCTCGATGCGCAGGCGAGCGGTGCGCACATCGACGACCTGGAGACCGGCGGCCTCCGCGGCGGAGACCTCGTCGTCGGGATGACGACCCCGCCGCGCGTCGGGCTGCGGCCCCAGGAAGAACTCGATCAGCTCGAACGCGCTCGCCGGACCCACGTGCTGGGCGAAGTACGTGCCGCCGTGTGTCAGCACCCGGGCGATCTCCGACCACCAGATCGTCGCGGGGTGCCGGCTGGTCACCAGGTCGAAGGCCTCACTTGCGAAGGGGAGCGGCGGCTCATCGGGATCGGCGACGACCACCACGCCACGAGGGTGGAGCAGCCGCGTCGCCCTGTCCACATTGGGAGGCCACGACTCTGTCGCCGCGGCGACAGGCGGGAACGAGGCGGCTTCGGCGAGCACCTCACCGCCGCCGGTCTGGATGTCGAGCGAGGCCGACGCTCCGGCGAGGCGGTCGGACAGCAGCCGGGCGTACCCCCAGGGCGGCCGTTCTTCGGTCGCCCGTCCGTCCAGCCACGCGAAGTCCCACCCTGTGACGTCTGCGGTGCGTCCGGCTTCGATCAGCGTCTCGAAGGATTCCGTCATGCGTCGATTCTCCCAGCCTCGCCCTCTGCGGGTGAGATGACGGGCTTCCTCTTCCCTTCGTCGCGGCGCTCCTGTCTACTGGTCGCGAATCGACCGGTGGGTGGGAAGGAAGATCGGCATGTATCGAAGCAACGGCAACTACGAGGCGTTCGCGCGGCCACGCAAGCCCGAGGGTGCTGACGACAAGACCGTATGGCTGGTCGGGGGAGGGCTCGCCGCGATGGCTGCGGCGATCTTCATGATCCGCGACGGCCGGATCGCCGGGGAGCGGATCACGATCCTCGAGGAACTCGGTCTTCCCGGTGGAGCGCTCGACGGCATCAAGTATCCGGAGAAGGGCTTCGTGATCCGTGGCGGGCGCGAGCTCGAGGACCACATGGAGTGCCTCTGGGACCTTTTCCGCTCGGTACCGTCTCTCGAGATCGAGGACGCCAGCGTGCTCGACGAGTTCTACTGGCTGAACAAGGACGATCCGAACTTCTCGCTCTGTCGGGTGACCGAGAAGCAGGGGCAGGATGCCCACACGAACAAGCTGTTCACGCTGTCGGAGAAGGCGCAGAAGGACATCATCGATGTGATTCTCGCCACGCGCGAGCAGATGGAGGGCAAGCGCATCGACGAGGTGTTCGGCGAGGACTTCCTCGCGAGCAACTTCTGGCTGTACTGGCGCACGATGTTCGCGTTCGAGGAGTGGCACTCCGCGCTGGAGATGAAGCTGTATCTGCACCGGTTCATGCATCACATCGGCGGGCTGCCGGATCTGTCCGCGCTCAAGTTCACCAAGTACAACCAGTACGAGTCGCTCGTGCTGCCGATGCAGAAGTTCCTCGACGATCACGGTGTGAAGTTCCGCTTCCACCACACGGTCACCGACGTGCGCTTCGACATCACGGACGACCGCAAGCAGGCCACGCGCATCGACTGGATCGCCGACGGAGAGGCGGGCGGGGTCGACCTCGGCCCCGACGACCTGTGTCTGATGACGATCGGCTCGCTCACCGAGAATTCCGACAACGGCGACCAGCACACGCCCGCGAAGCTCAAGGACGGTCCGGCTCCGGCGTGGGACTTCTGGAAGAAGGTCGCCGCGAAGTCGCCCGACTTCGGGCACCCCGAGGTGTTCTGCAACGACATCCCCAAGACCAAGTGGGAGTCGGCGACCGTCACCACGATCGACGAGCGCATCCCCGCCTACATCGAGCGGATCGCCCAGCGGGACCCGTTCTCCGGCAAGGTCGTCACGGGCGGCATCGTCACGGCGAAGGACTCCTCCTGGCTGCTGAGCTGGACGGTCAACCGGCAGCCGCATTTCAAGTCGCAGAAGCCGAACGAGATCGTGGTGTGGGTGTACGCGCTGTTCGTCGAGACGCCGGGCGACTTCGTCAAGAAGCCGATGCAGGACTGCACGGGAGAGGAGATCGCGCAGGAATGGCTGTATCACCTGGGGGTTCCTGTCGAAGACATCCCGGAACTGGCGGCGTCGGGGGCGAAGACGGTTCCGGTGATGATGCCGTATGTCACCTCGTTCTTCCTGCCGCGCAAGGCCGGAGATCGCCCGCAGGTGGTGCCGGAGGGCAGCGTGAACTTCGCGTTCCTCGGGCAGTTCGCCGAGACGACGCGTGACACGATCTTCACCACCGAGTACTCGGTGCGCACAGCGATGGAGGCGACCTACGAACTGCTCGACATCGAGCGCGGGGTGCCGGAGGTGTTCAACTCGACGTACGACATCCGCTATCTGCTGAAGGCGACCGCACGGCTGCGCGATGGCGAAGCGGTGCACATCCCCGGTCCGAACTTCGTCAAGGGCAAGCTGCTCGACCGACTCGACAACACGCAGATGGGAGAGCTCCTGACCGACTTCGGTCTGATCCCGGAGCACGGCGGCACGACGAGGCGCGAGCGAGCGGATGACGCCGTCGAGTGAGGCGCGGGGGTGGTTCAGCTGCCTGCGACGTCCACGCCCGCTTGGACGAGTCGAGCGCGCAGGTCGTCGACTCCGTCGTAGTGATGGGTGTGCATCGAGAGGTGCTGCGCTCCCACGAGCTTCGACGCCGAATCGTCGGTGAAGAAGACCTCGGCCGCCTTCACGTCGAGCGCGTCGAGCACGTGACGGAACGCCCGGGTGTCGGGCTTCGCGTATCCGATCTCGGCGGAGTTGAAGACCGCGTCGAACCGGGAGGCGATGCCGTGGGCCGCGATCTCGGCCGGGATCGTGTCCGTGCCGTTGGTGAGTACGGCGGTGCGGATTCCTGTCTCCCGGACGTCGTCGATCAGCTCCAGGACGCCGTCGTCGATCATCGCGGGCTGCGCGCTCCACTCTTCGGCAGCAGCCGTCCCGACCCGCGCGCCGATACGGCGCACCCACTCGGCTCGGGCGATCCGCCCTGTCGTGACCTCGTCGATCAGCGGGCGGGCGAAGGCGATGCGCTCGATGTCTCCGGGGGCGAGATCGTAGCGGCGCTCGATCGTCGCCGTGTTCTCGGCGTCGAAGTGCCGGATCACGCCATCGAGGTCGAACAGGACGACACGGATCATCCGACCATCCTCGCTCAATCGCCGCGCTCGGCCGTCCACAGAGGAGACTGTGTTTGGAAACCGCCGGTCCAGGGGGGAGGAGAACGATGGTGTCCGTGTTCCCGCGCTCCGTCTCGGTGGTCATCCCCGTGCGCGACGACGCCCGGCTGCTCGAGGTGTGCCTCGCCGCTCTCGCGCGGCAGACCCGGCACGCCGACGAGATCGTCGTCGTCGACAACGGCAGCAGCGATGACACGGTCGACGTGGCCGAGAGGTTCGGCGCGCGGGTGGTGAGCGAGCCGATCCCGGGGATACCCCGAGCATCGGCGGCCGGTTATGACGCAGCCACGGGCGACATCATCGCGAGGCTCGACGCCGACTCCCGCCCCCACCCTGACTGGGTGGAGCGTATCGAGCGGACTTTCCGTGAGCGCCCGGACGTCGACTTCCTCACCGGCGACCCGCGCTTCTACGGATCGACGCCGCTCGTGCACTGGATGGGGGAGCACCTCTACATCGGCGGCATGTACGCGACCATGGCGCCCGTCCTCGGGCATGCGCCGCTCTACGGGTCGAACATGGCGATGCGCGCCGCGGTCTGGCGCACGCTGAGCGCCGAGGTGCACCGCGAGGAGACCAACATCCACGATGATTTCGATCTGTCGTTCCACGTGCGGCCGGAGATGACGGTGCTGCGTGACCGTGACCTCGTCGTCGAGGTGTCGGCCCGACCGTTCCAGGATTGGGCGTCGCTCCGGCGGCGGTTGAGCTACGTCGTGCCCACCGTGCGCCTGCATCTGTCGCCGGAGTCGTTGCGCCTTCGACGGCAGGCGCGTCGCGAGGTCGACCGATCGGGTGGATCGTCCGTCGGCCGGTGAAGCGGGCGGTGACGCGTGCGGCGAGTCAGTCGCGCGCGCGGGAGTACAGATCGAGCAGGTCGGCGGTGAGCTGATGCGGTGTCGTCTCGCTCGGGCTGTGCCCCGTCGCATACGCGCGGAACTCCGCGTCGATGGCGTGCGCGTACCGTTCATGCGCGGCCAGGGGCCACAGGTCGTGCGAGCCCGCGACGACGAGCTTGGGCACGGGCAGCGCCCGCACGCGGTCGCGCAGGTCGGGCGCGACCATCATGAGTCCCACGATCTCGTCGACACTGCGACGGCTCGTCAGGGCGAACCGTGAGCGCACGAACTCGAGTCGCCGCGGCGGGACGCGGTTCTTGTTCGTCACGATCCCCCAGATCATGAGTCCAGCGCCGCGCCGAGGACTCGCGATGGGCGCCAGCGGCCCCAGCCACTTCATGCTCGCGAACACGTTGCCGGAACCGGGGGGAGTGGTGAGCAGGGTGAGGGATCGGACGAGGTCAGGACGGCGGACGGCGACGACCTGGGCGATCGTGCCGGCGAAGGAGTACCCCAGCAGGTGCGCTCGAGTCCCTGCCTCGAGGAAGGCGATCAGATCGCCCGTGAACAGCTCATAGGTGTACCTCGCATTCGCACCGGCGGCGTGCGACTCGTACTGCCCCGCCAGGTCGAACGACTGCACGAAGTACCCCGCCTCCGCCAGCAGGGGGAGCATCAGGGCGAAGTCCTCCTTCGATCCCGTCGCTCCCGGCACCAGCACCACGCGCGGATTCGCGGGGTCGCCGAGGGAGATCACCGACAAGTCTCCGCTCGGTGCGGAGAACGTCGACCGCTGCGAGCCCGCAGGTGGCACCGTCCAATCGACGTCGCCGATGGCCGCGTCGAGGTCTGCAGGGGCACCGAGCGCCCGCCCACTCCTCGAATCCGTCGACACGCTCACAAGGTACTCCCCGGCGTGTTCGCGGGGGAGGTGCGCTCGCCGTAGCGTCGCATACGCCTTTAGTTGCACTTTGGCAACTAAAGGCGTATGGTTGACCTCGATCAACTTTCTACGCAGGAGCGTTACCCCGTGACACAGACCCCCATCCCCGCTTCCGAGACACGCTCGGCTCGCGAGGTCTTCACCGCGATCTCCGGCCTCGTCGTCGGCATGTTCGTCGCCGTGCTCTCCGGCACGGTCGTGTCGACCTCGATGCCCGTCATCATCGCCGACCTCGGCGGCACCCAGTCCCAGTACACCTGGGTCATCACCGCGAGCCTTCTCGCCACCGCCGTCTCGACCCCGATCTGGGGCAAGCTGGCCGACCTTGTGGACCGCAAGGTGCTCGTCCAGATCTCCCTCATCCTCTTCACGGTCGGCACCGTGATCGCCGGCTTCTCGACCGACACGAACATGCTCATCGCCGTTCGCGTCATCCAGGGCATCGGCGTCGGCGGCCTCATGTCGCTCGTGATGATCGCCGTCGCGCTCATCATCTCCCCGCGCGAGCGCGGCAAGTACATGGGTGTCGTCGGCGGCATCATGGCCCTCGGCACGATCGGCGGCCCGCTGCTCGGCGGACTCCTCACCGACGTGTGGGGCTGGCGCTCCAACTTCTTCGTCGGCGTGCCGTTCGCGATCCTCGCCCTCGTGCTGCTGCAGTTCACGCTGCACCTGCCGAAGCCGCAGCGTGACACCAAGGTGTCGATCGACTACTTCGGCATCGTGCTGCTCGCCGTCGGCGTCTCGACCCTGCTCATCTGGGTCTCCATGGGCGGCAACCAGTTCGACTGGGACTCCTCGACGAGCATCATGCTCATCGTCACCGCGGCGGTCGCGATCGCGGCGTTCATCACGGTCGAGTTCTTCGTCAAGGAACCGATCGTGCCGATGTCGCTGTTCCGCAACCGCACCTTCACCCTGTCGGTCATCGCCTCGATCGCGATCGGCGTCTCGATGTTCGCCACCTCGGTGTTCCTCGCGCAGTACTTCCAGCTCGCCCGCGGTGCCACGCCCACCGAGTCCGGCCTCATGACCATCCCGATGATCATCGGCCAGATGGGTGCGTCGATCATCATCGGACAGCTCGTCAGCCGTTTCGGCAAGTGGAAGGGCTGGATGCTCACGGGCTCGGTCCTCGCCACCATCGGCGTCAGCCTGATGGCCACCCTGCGCTACGACACGCCGTTCCCGCTCGTCGCCGTCTACATGTTCGTGCTCGGTGCCGGACTCGGCATGGTCATGCAGAACCTCACGCTGATCGTGCAGAACGACACTGCGCCGCAGCAGCTGGGCGCTGCGTCGTCGAACGTGAACTTCTTCCGCACGATCGCCGGCACGATCGGCGTCACCGTGATGGGGTCGCTGCTGTCCACGAGCGTCGCGAACTACATCACCGATGCGCTCGACGGTTTCGTGCCGACGACACCTGCCGAGATCGAGGCGCTCAAGCACCTCGCCTCCGGAGACGTGCCGAAGGTCGGCCAGCTGCCCGACACCATCCGCGCGATGGTCGAGGGTGCCTACGGGCACGGCATCGCGGATGCGTTCATCATCGCGATTCCGCTCGCCGTGATCGCCATCATCGCGATCGCGTTCATCAAGAACAAGCCGCTGTCGACGAAGAACGCCGCGGAGCAGATGCTCGAGCAGGCCGAGGAATCGGTGATCGAGGTCTCCGAGGCCGAGGTCGGCGCGTCACTCGCCACCGGATCCATCCGGATCGACGGCGCGGAGTCGGCGTCCCCCACCACCGGGTCGGTACGCGTGCTCGAGCGCGAAGATCGGGACCAGGAGCGCTGAGATGCTCGCCCCCGGAGCGGTGGAGTCGGCGGACGTCGACAGTGCGCTCGGTGACCTCCAGGCGCATCTGAACCTCATCTTCGCGAGGACCCGGTCGCTGTGGAGGGAGTCCGCGGCCCGGGTCCACCCGGAGTTGCAGGTGGCCGGCTACAAGCTGCTCACCTTCATCGACCGGGCGGGAACCGCGAATGCGCACGAGATCGCGGAGCGGTTCGAGATGGACAAGTCGGTCATCAGCCGGCAGGTGCGGATGCTGGAGGAGCTCGGGCTGCTCGAGTCCCGCCCTGATGAGCGGGATGGGCGCCTCCGGGTGCTGAGCGCGACCCCCGTGGCATGCACCGCGCTGGCCGAGGTCCGCCGCGAGTACGGCACCCGCCTTCAGGCCGTGATCGACGAGTTGACTCCCGAGGAGATCCGGGCGGCGTCCAAGGCCTTCCGGTTGCTCGCCGAAGTCTGAGACGAAGTCTGAGCCGAGGCCCCGCTGTCACGATCGACAGCGGGGCTTCGCCGTACACTGGCGAGCATGAGCGCCTCTCCCGACGCCCCTGCCGATCGCCCTGCATCCGCCTCGACGACGGATCGGCTCGGCGACGAAGATCTCGATCAGGCCGTCACCAGGGTCGAGCAGGAGCTGGGCCGTCTGTTCGCGCGGATCCGCATCGGCTGGCGCGAGGCGGCGGCGACCGTCCACCCCGATCTGCAGCCCCTGGGATATCAGGTCCTCACCTCCATCGCGACGGGCAAGGCGACCTCGGCTGGTGCGATCATCGAGCGCCTGCAGACCGACAAGTCCGCGGTGAGTCGTCAGGTGCGCCAGCTCGAACAGCTGGGACTCGTCGAGAGCGTGCCGGACCCGGACGACCGCAGGGCTCGCGTCCTCGTCGCGACCGATCTCGCCCAGGAGCGCGTGGCCCTCGCCCGCTCGCAGTATGAAGGACGCATCGGAGAGCGGCTGCGCAACTGGACCGCGGCCGACCTCGACCACTTCGCCGACCTGCTCGCCGGGCTCGGGGGCGGAGAGGCGCCGGCGGCGAGGTGAGACGGCCGGCGAGGTGAGATGCCGGAGGGAATACAGCGCTCCGCCCGTGCCTTGTCTCCCACTGTGACTCTCTACGAACCCGCCGTCTTCGGCGCCCTGCAGCTTTCCAACCGCGTCGTGATGGCGCCCCTCACGCGCACCCGCGCAGACGACGAGGGTGTGCCGACCGAGACCATGGCGGAGTACTACCGCCAGCGTGCGGGGCAGGGCCTGATCATCTCCGAAGGCACCTGGCCGGCTGCGGAGGGCAAGTCGTACCCTGGTCAGCCCGGCATCGTCACCCCGGCGCAGATCGACGGATGGAAGCAGATCGCCGACGCCGTGCACGACGAGGGCGGAACCATCGTCATGCAGCTCATGCACGGGGGACGCGTGGGGCACCCCGCGATCTCGGGCGAGGCGCGCGTCGTGGCCCCGAGCGCGCTCGCCGCCCCCGGACAGACGCGCACGCCGCAGGGCAAGGCCGATCTCCCGGTCGCGCATGCGCTCACCCTCGAGGAGATCCCCGTCGTCGTCGAGCAGTTCGCCCAGGCGGCGCGCAACGCGATCGCCGCGGGCTTCGACGGCGTCGAGGTGCACGGTGCGAACGGGTACCTCGTGCACGAGTTCCTGTCTCCGGTGTCGAACACGCGTGACGACGGCTACGGCGGATCAACCGCGAACCGGGCACGCTTCGCGATCGAGGTCACGGAGGCCGTCGCTGCGGCGATCGGAGCCGATCGCACCGGCATCCGCCTTTCGCCGCAGCACAACATCCAGGGTGTGCTGGAAGAGGACGCCGCAGACGTCCACGCGACCTACACCGCGGTCGCCGAAGGGCTCGCACCTCTCGGTCTCGCGTTCGTCGACGTGCTCCACGTAGACCCCGCCGGCGAGCTCGTGCAGCACATCCGCCGCACGGCCGGTGCGCCGCTGATCGTCAACACCGGCTTCGGGATCGACACGACCAGGGATGCCGCCGAGAGCCTCGTGGACGACGGGTGGGCGGATGCCGTCGCCGCCGGCCGTCCCGTGATCGCCAACCCCGACCTGGTGGAGCGCTGGACCCAGGGGGCCGAGCTCAACCCTCCGCGCCCCGAGCTGTTCTACGGTCGCACGGCCGAGGGGTACACCGACTACCCGTCGCTGGAGTCGGTCCGCGCCGGAGTCTGAGGCGGCGCGCTCGCCTCAGAGCACGATGTCCTTCGCCGTGTCGAGGGGCAGCCATCCCGTCTCACGGGCGCCCGGTCGCGCGAGCACGTCGGCCTCGGTCAGTGCGCCGAGGTCGACGCCGGTGAGGGCGGCGATGTCGATGATCGGCACCTGGAACGTGCGGAAGCCGCCGAGCGGCGGGACGGCTTTCTGCTCCTCGCGGGTGTCGACCAGGTCGGACTGATCGAGGACGAAGCCGGCTGCGGCGAGCCCATCCGGTCCTCGCCAGGCCGCCACCTTCCAGAACCGGAGCGGCACTCGGATGCCGCGGTAGGGAGGGTCGCTGTCCTCGAGCACCGGCGCGGTGAACACCGACACCCGCTGGTCGGTGCTCTCCGCATAGGCGAGCACGTGATCCTCCAGGCCGAGCCAGAGCTCCTTGGACTGGTTGAACCCGGCCGCCTGCGGAGCCGCGTTCGGGTAGAAGAAGGTCGCTTCGCTGGCCGCGCGGGCGGTGGCAGGCGGTCCCCAGCCCGGATCGCGTCGGCGCACGAGGTGTCCGCGGTCGAGATCGTTGCGGGCGTACACCTCGGGCCCGGTCTGCTCGTCGGGCCGCAGGCGTTCGTCCAGCCGCCAGTCGCCGGTGCGGGGGAGGCTCTGCAACGTGGCGCCGTCGATGTTCACGGCCGTGACCGCTGCCAGGCGCCGCTCAGGGTCGAGCAGCACCGTGAACCGGGGGTAAGGGAGTGTGCGCACGTCGTGCGCAGGGCGCGGGAGGGGGAGGGGCGTCCCGAGGAACTCCGCGTCGTAGCCGTCGCTCATGGTCCCATCGTGCACCGGGCCTCCGACGCGCACCCGTTCGATCTCGAAAACAACGGGTCGAGTTTTGACATAGGTCAAACGATCCCCTACGGTCGAAGCATGGCTCAGGCACCCGATCGTGAAGAAGTCTCGGAGGCGATCGTGGGCTCGACCGCTGCGGAGATCTCCGAGAGCGTGCGCGACCTCGTCGAGCGCGGGGCCTATGCTCCGGGCGATCAGCTGCCGCCCGTGCGTTCCCTCGCGGCCCGCCTCGGCGTGAACCGGAACACGGTGCTGGCCGCCTATCGATCGCTGGTCACCGCGCGCATCGCCGCCACGGGCGGTCGCACCGGGACCACCGTGCTCGGGCCGGCGGAGAATCATGACGAGGGGTTCACCCCGGGCTCGGTGCTGCGCGACATCGGCAGCGGCAACCCCGATGCCGCGCGTCTTCCCGACCTCGCGGCCGCGTTCGCCACGGTCACCCCGGGGCACGTGCTCTACGGCGAATCGGTGATAGACCCCGACCTGGCCGAATGGGCGACCGACTGGATCGCCGCCGATCACCCGCGTCCGTTCCGGCTGTCGATCACCGCAGGAGCGGTGGACGCCGTCGAGCGTCTCCTCGCGCAGACGCTCGTGCAGGGCGACCGGGTCGGCCTCGAGGATCCGTGCTTCCTCTCCAGCATCCACACGGCGCGGCTCGCCGGATATGTGCCGGTCGCCATCCCGGTCGATCGCGAGGGCATGACCGTCGCGGGCCTGAGGGCTGCACTCGAGAGCGGTGCGCGCGCGATCGTCTGCACCCCTCGCGCGCACAACCCCACGGGCGTCGGCACCAGCGCGACCAGGGCTCTCGCGCTGCGCGAAGTCCTCGCCGACCATCCTCATGTCCTGGTCATCGAAGACGACCACTTCTCGCTGCTCGACCCCACGCCCTACGCCAGCATCATCGCGCCGACGCAGCAGCGGTGGGCGCTGGTGCGTTCGGTGTCGAAGTTCCTGGGGCCGGACATGCGCCTGGCGGTCACGGCATCCGATCCGGTGACCGCGCGACGTCTCGCGTTGCGGCTCAGCCCCGGAACGATGTGGGTGAGTCATGTGATGCAGCGGCTTGCGGCAGCGATGCTGCGCGATGACGAGGTGCAGCGGTCGATCGTCGCAGCGGGCGAGCACTATGCCGGACGGAACGAGGCCTTCGTGTCGAAGCTCGATGCGCGCGGAGTCCAGGCGCAGGCGGACAGTGGCCTCAACGTGTGGGTCGATGTCCGCGACGATGCGACCAAGGTCGGTCGACGTCTCGCGTCGCGCGGGTGGCTCGTGCGGCCCGGCTCCGAGTTCGCCCTGGACACCGAGAGCGCGCAGGGCTCCACGCATCTCCGTCTGACCGTGCACGCCCTCGATGATGCCGAGGCTCAGCGACTCGTGGACGATCTCGTGGCTGTGGCCGGCGGGTCGCACTCGTCCGGAGCGGACGCATGATGGCCGGCCGGCGTCGGGGCGCCGAATCGCGCATCGGCCGCTCTTCGCGCCTGGAAGGTGTGCTGTACGACCTGCGTGGCCCGGTCGCCGACCGGGCGGCCGAGCTGGAGAAGCGCGGGGAGTCCATCCTCCGTCTCAACATCGGCAACCCGGCACCGTTCGGGTTCGATGCTCCTCCGGCCATCGTCGAGGCGCTCCGCTCAGCCCTGCCCCATGCGCACGGCTACTCCGAGTCCGCGGGGCTTCCGGAGACGCGCGAGGCGATCAGCGCGCACTATGCCCTCCGCCCGGGCTTCCCCGCGCTTGCCATCGATGACATCACCGTCGGCAACGGTGTCTCGGAACTCGTGGGCCTCACGCTGCAGGCGTTGCTCGAGCCCGGCGACGAGGTGCTGATCCCGAGTCCCGACTACCCGCTGTGGACGGCATCGACGGTGCTGGCCGGTGGGCGGGCGGTGCACTACCCGTGCATCGAAGCCGAGGGGTGGGCGCCGGACCTCGCGGCGATGGAGGCGTCGATCGGTCCTCGGACTGCGGCCATCGTCGTGATCAACCCGAACAACCCGACCGGCGCGGTGTACGGGCGACAGGTTCTCGAGCAGATCGCCGAGCTCGCGCGGCGGCATGGCCTGCTGCTGCTCTCCGACGAGATCTACGACCGCGTCGTCTACCCGGGGTACGAGCACGTCTCAACTGCACAGGTCGCTCCTGACGTGCCCTGCGTCACCTTCGCGGGACTCTCGAAGACGCACCGGGTCGCGGGGTATCGCGCCGCGTGGATGACCGCGACCGGATTCCACTCCGACGATCCCTTCCTCTCCGGGGTGCGTCTGCTCGCCTCGATGCGCATGTGCGCCTCCGTTCCGGCGCAGCACGCGATCACCGCGGCGCTGACCCATGATGCCTCGCTCGACGAGCTGGTCGCGCAGGACGGACGGCTCACCCGGCAGCGGGATGCCGCACTCGACGCACTCGGCGGGATTGCCGGGTTGGACGTGCAGGTGGCGGGCGGGGGACTGTACCTGTTCCCTCGACTCGACCCGGAGGTGCACGGCATCGTCGACGACGAGCGGCTGGTGCTGGACTTCCTCGACGCCGAGCGGATCCTCCTCGTGCATGGGCGGGCCTTCAATCTGCAGACTCCCGATCACCTCCGCATCGCCTTCCTCCCGGAGGCCGATGTGCTCACCGATGCACTCCGCCGTCTCGGTGCCTTCCTGGACGGGTACTCACCGCCTCAGCGCTGAGCTCGTCCGACCCGGTGGAGTGACCGAGTGGCCAGGTCGCGGTCCGCAAGACCGTGCACGCAGGTTCGATTCCTGCCTCCACCTCTCAACGGCCCGGCGCCGGAACGCACACCCTCAGGCGGCCAGCGTCAGCCACGTCCTCGGCGAGTGTCCGATGCGCTGGGCGAAGACCCGAGAAAAGGCGGAGGAGCTCGCGTAGCCGAGCTGCGCCGCGACCGCGCTCACCGACATGCCGCCACGCAGCTGCTCCTGTGCGATCGTGAGCCGCCACTCGGTGAGGTAGTCGCCGGGCGAGCGTCCGAGCACCTCCTTGAATCGCGCGGCGAACGCGCTGCGCGACATGTTCGCCGTGCGGGCGAGGGACTCCAGGCTCCACGCTTCCCCCGGTTCCTCGTGCATGGCGACGAGCGCGGGGGCGAGCCGCTCGTCGGCGAGGCCGGGGATGAGCCCCGGTGCGAGGTCGAGCTGCTCTGCGTGATCGAGCATCCATCGAAGCAGCTGGATGAGCACGACCTCGAACATGCGGTCCGCCACCAGCGGGCGTCCGCACCGCACATTGTCGACCTCAGAGAACATCAGGTCGAGTGCGGGGCCGAGAGTCTCGACCTCATCGAGGGGCAGCACGATCGACGATGGCAGTGTGCGGACCAGCGGGTGGGTCGCGCCGCCGTCGAAATCGAGAGTCGCGCAGGCGAAGTCGGACTCCTCGGTCGGCGCGTTCAGGAACGAGTGGTCGACCGGCCGCGGGAAGAACAGCAGGCTCGGCCGTGAGATGAGCGCGCGCTCGCTGCTGCCGTCGGCCCGACGATGCGTCACCTCCATCTCGCCTCGTCGCAGCACGTGCAGGAAACCGTGTCCGCCGCTCGCCGGGAACACCGTCGTGCCGCACAGCGGCCCGTTGTGGAACAGCCGCGTGCGCACGCGGAACCGCTCGAGGAGGGGAGAGAGGCGATCGATATCGGACACGCTCCCAGTATCCAGGACGATATGTCATGAAAGCAAGACGTTATGGTGCGCATCGTCCAGTCGTTGTCGAAAGACTGGAGTCGGCTCGGATCCGGGCCGACTCGACAACCGAAGGAGCATCCCGTGCCCAACGTCCCTCTCATCGACCGCGACAACGCCACCGGAAACGTCAAGGAACAGCTCGATCAGATCGCCGGCGCCTTCGGGGCCGTACCCGCGATGTTCCGCGCCGTCGCCAACTCTCCCGCGGCTCTCACCAGCATGTGGGGGGCGTTCGGCGCCTTCGGCGGCGGCTCGCTCGGTCCGGCCATCGGCGAGCAGATCGCCGTGGCCGTCGCCGACCGGAACTCCTGCCAGTACTGCCTCGCCGCGCACACCGCCCTCGGCAAGAAGGCGGGCCTCAGCCGTGAGGCCCTCACCGCCGCGCAGAGCGGCGAGTCCGACGACCCGCGCACGGCGGCGCTGCTCGCGTTCGCGCTCAAGCTGGTGGAGGAGCGCGGTCAGGTGTCGTCGGCGGATGTCGACGCGGTGCGCGCGCAGGGGTGGACCGACGAGCAGATCGTCGAGACGATCGCCCAGGTCGCGCTGAACCTGTTCACGAACTACGTGAACATCGCTCTCGACGTCCCGATCGACTTCCCGAGCGTGGCTCTTCGTCGCGCGAGCTGAGCGCTGTCGCAGACGAAGGGGCCGGGTCCGCAGGGACCCGGCCCCTTCGTCGTCGTCGCGGTCAGGCGGTGGGAGCGGGCAGTTCGACGGAATCCAACCATGTCGCGATGGCGGAACGGGCTGCCCTCTCGAGTTCCGGTCCGTAGGCTCTGGCGTCCTCGCGGATGATGCGCGGGTCGATGCCGTTGTGATGCAGCTCGTGCGCGTGGCCGATCAGCCAGCTCCCGATCGCGCGGTGGTCGGCCTCGAGGTGGAACTGCAGGGCGAGCACGGTGCCCGTGCTGAACGCCTGGTTCGGGAACCCGGGGGTGGACGCCAGCCGGCGAGATCCGGCCGGGATCGTGAACGCGTCTCCGTGCCAGTGCAGCACGGGCATGCCGTCGAGTGCGCGCAGCGGTGAATCGAGGCCGTCCTCGGTCAGATCGAGCGGTGCGTAGCCGATCTCGACCTGACCGGTCGCGTGCACCTGCGCCCCCAGCGCGTCGGCGATCAGCTGTGCTCCGAGGCATACCCCCAGCAGCGGCCTGCCGGAGCGGAGCCGATGGGCGACGGCCTCCTTCGAGGCGTGCAGGAGCGGATACCCATCGGCGTCGTGCACGCCGATCGGGCCGCCCAGCACGATCATGAGATCGGCGTCGTCCACGCGTTCGATGTCGATGGCCTCGGTGCCGAGGTCGACGTACTCCACACGAAAGCCGCGTTCGCGCAGGAGAGGCCCGAGGATGCCGAGGTCTTCGAAGTGCACGTGGCGGAACGCGAGCGCCGTGCGCTCGCGCGGCTCGGGAATCGTCATGCGGACAGCCTTTCTGCGACGTACTCGGTCAGCTCGGTGAGACGGTGCGAGTATCCCCACTCGTCGTCGTACCAGGCGGAGATCTTCACCTGCGAGCCGATCACGCGGATCAGACCGGCGTCGAGGATCGAGGAATGCGGATCGATCACGGTGCCGGCGACCGCGATCTCATCGTCGGCGCAGCGCAGGATCCCCTTGAGCGGGCCCTCCGCGGCCGTCTCGTAGGCGGTCCTGACCTCATCGGCGGTGACCGGTCGGGACGCCGTGACCGTGAGATGCGTGATCGAACCGCTGATGGCCGGCACCTGCAGGGTGTAGCTGTCGAGTCGGCCGTCGTCGAGCTCGGGCAGGACGCGACCGATCGCGGACGCGGCTCCTCCACTGAGCGGCGTGATCTTTCCGCCCTTCGCCTCCTTCCCCATCGCGGACCGCGGGTCCGCGTGGTGGGCGTCCTGCACCTGGAGGTCGGATGACTCGGCACGGATGGTCGTCATCAGTCCGGAGTCGATGCCGAACGCCTCGTGGAAGACCTTGGCGACCGGGGCCAGGCAGTTGGTCGTGCAGGACGCGCTGGAGATGACGTGGTGTCGGGCCGGGTCGTAGGTGTGCTCGTTGACGCCGAGCATGATGGTGCCGTCGTCGTCCGGAGTCGGAACCGTCGTGATCACCTTCTTCGCGCCGGCCGTCAGGTGCGTGCGTGCGTCGTCGGCCCCGGCAACGGACGCCGTCGCCTCGATGACGATGTCGACTCCGAGCTCACGCCAGGGCAGCCGCAACGGATCGCGCTCGGAGAGCATGCGGACCGCGTGTCCGTTGAGGAAGAGGTGGTCGTCGTCGTACCGCACGCCGCGCGTCGACGGCCCACTGCTGCCGTCGCTGCGCAGGAGATCCGCGATGGCGCGTGGCCCCCGCGGGTCGTTCACGGCGACGAGGTCGAGCTCCGATCGACGCGCGAGCAGAAGTCGGAGCTGATTGCGGCCGATTCGGCCCAGTCCGTTGATGGCGATTCTCTTAGGCATTGGTGTCCCCTCCGCGGCGCGGTCCCCCCGTGCCGGTGCTAGCTTTGGCCTATGCCAAAATTATCACACGTGCGCAGCGGGGATTACTGGGAGTTCGGACCGGCCGGACTGCTGTTCGACTGCGATGGCGTCCTCGTGGACTCGGTCCTGGCCGCAGCGCCCGCCTGGGATGCCTGGGCCCGCCGGCATGCTCCCTCCTTCGACTTCCTGCGCGATGCGCCGCACGGCATGCGGCCGAGCGAGGTCGTGGCCGGCCTGGTGGGGCGGGAGGCCGCGGAAGAGGCCACGGCGGAACTGGTCGCGCTGGAGGTCGAGGCGGCCGTGCACACCCGGGAGGTCGGAGGATCGTCGCGGCTGGCGGGTGCGCTTCCGCGCGACCGCTGGGCGGTGGTGACGAGCAGCAACCGCGCCGTGGCTCTGGCGCGGCTGCGCAGCTCCGGTATCGCGCTTCCACCGGCGTTGGTCGCGGCGGAAGACGTTCCCCGGGGGAAGCCGGAACCCGACCCCTATCTTCTCGGCGCCTACCTGCTGGCGCGCCGCGCTGAGGACTGCATCGTGTTCGAGGACTCCGTGCCGGGGATCCGCTCGGCGCGCGCGGCGGGTGCCGGGTTCGTCGTCGGGGTCGGAGCGGCGTCGTCGGGAGGCGACCCCGACCTGGTCGTGCCCGACCTTCACCGTGTGCGCTGGCGGGAGGGCGCACTCGTCATCGACGCGACGGGTGCACCCGGCTGAGTCGTCAGGCGAGTGTCGCCAGTGCTCGGTCGATCACGTCCACCGCGACCTCGATCTGATCGTCGGTGGTCGTGAGAGTCGGCAGGAATCGGATGACGTTCGCGTCGCTGCCGGCCGTCAGCAGCAGGATGCCGTGCTGGGCCGCGTAGGCCGCGATCGCGGAGGCGGCTCCCGCGGCGGGGTGCGAGGTGGCGGGATCGGTGAGTTCGAAGGCGTACATGGCGCCGATCCCGCGCACATCTCCGATCAAGGGGTGGCGCGAGGCGAGCGTGGTGAGGTGCTGCCGGAGGCTGCCTCCGATGCGTAGGGCTTCCGCGAAGAAGGGGCCGTGCTCGAGCTCATCGAACACGGCCAGGGCCGCGGCGATGGAGACGGGGTTGCCGCCGAAGGTTCCGCCGAGGCTGCCGGGGTCGGGGGCGTCCATGATGTCGGCGCGTCCGGTGACGCCAGCGAGTGGGAGTCCTGCCGCGATGCCCTTGGCCGTGAGGACGAGGTCGGGGACGACGTCGAAGTGCTCGCTCGCGAACCACGTCCCCGTGCGTCCGAGCCCGGTCTGGATCTCGTCCGCGATGAACACCACACCGTTGCGCGTGCACCAGTCCTGCAGTGCGGGCAGATAGCCGTCGGCGGGGACCACGAACCCGCCCTCGCCCTGGATCGGCTCTGCGATGACGGCGGCCAGGTCGGAGGTGCCGATGCGCTGCTCGAGGTGGGCGATCGTGCGCTCCGCCGCCTGCTCCCCGGAGAGGCCGTCCCGGTACGGGTAGGAGTTGGGTACGCGGTGGATGTCGGACGAGAAGGGGCCGAATCCGGTGCCGTATGCGGCCTTGTGGTTCATGGCGAGAGTGAGGTTGGTGCGTCCGTGGAAGCCATGGTCGAGGGCGGCGACCGCGCGCCTGCCGGTGTGCCTGCGAGCGATCTTGACCGCGTTCTCGACGGCCTCCGCGCCCGAGTTCACGAACACCGAGCGCTTCTCGTGATCGCCGGGGGTCTTCTCGGAGAGGCGCTCGGCCAGCCTGACGTACCCCTCGTAGGGCGTGACGGTGAAGAGCGTGTGCGTCACCTGCTCGAGCTGCGCGGCGGCGGCCGCGACGGCGGCGGGATTCCCGTGTCCGATCGTGGTGACGCCGATGCCGCTGCCGAGGTCGAGGAGGCGATTGCCGTCCACGTCGGTGACCCAGGGGCCGTCCGCGTGCGCGATGTACACCGGCAGCACGCTGCCGACTCCCCGGGCGACGGTCTGCCTGCGTCGCTCGTGGAGGGCTCGACTGCGCGGTCCCGGCACATCGGTCAGCAGCAACGGGGCGGAGGAGTGATCGGGAAGCACGCGGGGCGCAGACATGGGGGCTCCTTCGGTGAGCAGTGGTGAGCGGCGGACATCGCCGACGAAACGGCCTAAGACTATGTTAGTGTTTGGCCTATGTCAAAGTTGGATGCACCGATCGGCGCCGACGAGCGCTACCCCACGGCGGTCACCGTCGACGACTTCCGGCATAACCTCGCGAGCGTCGAATCGCGCATAGCCGAGGCAGCGCGGCGGGCGGGGCGCGATCCGCGTGAGGTGACCATGCTCCCGGTGAGCAAGACGGTCCCGATCGAGCGCGTCCGCGTCGCGATCCGCTCGGGCATGCGGCTGCTGGGCGGGAACAAGGTGCAGGAGGCGGTGCGCAAGAACGGGGAGACCGCCGACCTCGATGTGTCGTGGTCGATCATCGGGCACCTGCAGACCAACAAGGCCAGAGATGTGGCCGCGTTCGCCACCGAGTTCCAGGCTCTCGATCGGTTGCGGGTGGCCGAGGCGCTCGACCGACGTCTGCAGGCCACCGGCCGCAGCCTCGACGTCTTCGTGCAGGTGAACACCTCGGCCGAGGATTCCAAGTTCGGGATGCCACCGGAGGAGCTTCCCGCGTTCCTGGAGGCACTGCCCTCCTATGGGACGCTCCGCGTGCGGGGACTGATGACCCTCGCCATCCTCACCCCGGACGACGCCAGGGTGCGCGAGTGCTTCTCGCTGCTGCGCACGCTGCGGGACCAGGCCAGAGAAGACGCGCCCGACCTCATCGGGGCGGGCGAGCTGTCGATGGGGATGTCCGGGGACTACGAGATCGCCGTCGAGGAGGGCGCCACGTGCGTGCGCGTCGGACAGGCGATCTTCGGTGCCCGCGCGCTACCAGACAGTCACTACTGGCCGGAAGGCTGACGACACGTGCTGCGGACCGTTCGCGCCTACCTCGAACTGACCAAACCCCGCATCCTGGAACTCCTCCTCGTCACCACGATCCCCGTCATGGTGTTCGCCGCCGCCGGACGGCCCGACATCGCTCTCCTGGGCGCGGTGCTCGTGGGCGGGGCACTGAGTGCCGGTTCCGCCGGGGCGTTCAACATGTACTTCGAGCGCGAGAGCGATGCGGTCATGGAGCGCACGGCCCGGCGCCCCCTGGTCACGGGCGTCGTGTCCGCGCGCGCCGGTCTGATCTTCGCGACCGTGCTCGGAATCTCCTCGGTGGGGTGGATGCTCACCTTCGTCGGCCCCCTGCCCGCCGCGTTGTCCACCGCCGGCCTCGTGCTGTACGTGGTCTTCTACACCCTGCTGCTGAAGCGTCGCACCGAGCAGAACATCGTCTGGGGCGGGGTCGCTGGGTGCATGCCCGTGCTCGTCGGCTGGACCGCGGTGCGCGGCGCTCTCGAATGGCCGGCGGTGATCCTGTTCCTGGTGGTGTTCTTCTGGACGCCTGCGCACTACTGGCCGCTCTCGATCCGTTACCGAGACGACTACCGCCGGGCCGGCGTCCCCATGCTCGGTGCCACGCGCCCGCCGTCGTTCGTCGCCATCAGGGTGATCGGCTTCGCGGTGGTGACGGTCGTGTGCTCGCTCATCCTGCCCTTCGTCGCGGAGGTGAGCCTGCTGTACTGGACGGTGGCTCTGGGGGCGGGCGCGGGGTTCGTGGTGTCCGCGTCGCTGATGCGGTCACGGGCTCGGCGGGGTGGCGAGCTGCGCCCGATGCTCGTCTTCCGCGCGTCGATCGTCTACCTCGCCGCACTGTTCCTCGCGGTGGGCGTCGATCCTCTGCTGACGCCCTGAGTGCGCGGCCCCTTCAGTCCTCGGTGCGGAAGCCTGCGGGCTTGTGTGTGCCGTCGCAGAAGGGCTTGAGGGCCGACAGTCCGCAGCGGCACAGCGCGACGGTGCGGCGGTGGGAGGGGATCGGCGTGCCGTCGGCGGCGTGCAGCTCGACGGCACCGCGGACGAGCAGCGGACCGTCCGGGTACGGAGTGATCGTCGCCGGTTCGTGGTCCGCGCTCATGATGACGCCCTCGTGCGCAGCGACGAGGAATCCGCCGACCAGGCCTCCAGGATGTGTGCGCCTCCCCATCCGTCCACCGTCAAGCAGGCGGCTGCACCGAACATGATGTCTGGCAGCAGCTCCGGGTGGTCCTCGGCGAGGCTGCCTGCGAGGTCTCGGGCGGCGATCTGCTCATGCACGGCGTCGGCCTCGACGTGCTCGTCGAAGTACGCCGTGACGTCGGTGGGGAAGTCCAGGCGGCGCAGACCGTCGGCATACAGGCGGCAGGGGATGGACGAGGTCATCTCGTAGGCGGCCAGATGACCGACGATCGATCCGACGAGCCGACGGTTGAGTCCGAACATCGACATCATGTTGAGCGACGCGAGGGTGACGGCGGGGAGATCGTCGACGTACGCGCCGTAGGTGTCATCCAGGCCGGCTGCGCGCATGGCGCGCGCGAAGAGGGCGGCGTGCACGCGGTGCGGTCGGCCGCCGCCGTACTCGTCGGACTGGATCTCGACCAGAGCCGCCTTGGCCCGTCCGTCGAGTCGGGGAATCGCCCAGGAGTGCGGGTCCGCCTCGCGGAGCGTGTACGCCGAGCGCTGGATGAGCATCTCCCGCGCCTGGGACTTCGTGGCCTTCTTCACGAAGTAACGAGAGAGGCTCGGGCCGGTGTCCGCTTCGGCGAGTGCGAAGAGCGCCCGCCCGACGGCGTCCACGGTCGGCTCCGGCAGCTCCGGCATCGGGATTCTCGCGCGCAGTTCCCGCTCGAACGCCGACTCGAGCGTGCGGCGGGTCGCGAGGAGCGCCGGGTCCCACTCGAGCTCGGGATCGAGTGCCGACAGTGATCCGTAGGCGGATGCGTAGAGCACGAAGAGGGCGAGCTGGATGTCGTCGTCACGGGAGACGTCAGCGCAGGCCGCTGCGGCTTCTTCGGCGAGAGCGGCGTGGTCGGCGTGACGATCGACTCCGGTGAGATGCGAGATGACGGCGCGGCTCACCGGGCCGCGGTCGGGGAAGGGGAGTCTCGGTGCGGATGCCGGTGCGGGTGACGGTGCGGTCGCCGTGGCGGAAGAGGTCATGTGTCGTGCTCCTGATCGATGCGGACCCTCGTATCCTGCGGGCTCGGATGAGATCGGGCCAGGGACTTGACGAGCGCGCATCGACCGGGCAAGCGGGGCAGGCATGGAAGCCCGCGCGGATGCACGGAGCCGGCTACCGGCAGGACTCGAATGCGTAGCCGTCGTCGTCGGGGGTGACGAGGTCGCGGTCCCGCAGCACCATCGATGCCGGCGAGGCGTCGTCCGCGCACATCTCGGCGAAGGGCCGCGGAAGCTCATCGGTGTACTCGATGTCGATCACGCGCTCGCCGTAGACATCGGTGTACGCCGCGCACTCCTCGTACGCCGCGCACTCCTCGGTCACCGCGAAGTCGAAGCCGGCGTGCTCCTGCAGCGCGGGGGCATCCTCGGCGGCGTTCTTCTGTCCCGCTGCCAGCCCCACATCGTGCGCCGCCTCGACGAGGAGTGCGGCCAGCGCGAGGTTGTCATCGAGCGAGAGGGCTCCCTTCGACCGCGAGTACGAGTCGAGGTTGTCGAACTCGACGGCATCGAACCCGTCATCCGCGCAGTGCTCGATCCAGGGGATCACGGTGTCGGCGATCTGCTCCCGGCGCTGCGCGGTTGACGTGTCGAGCAGCGCCTCGTCGGGCCAGTCCGGGTCGAAGACGACATGTCCGTCGCGCTGCAGCAGCAGATCATCGGGCCAGGTGTCGAGTTCTCCCGGTTGTGTCTGGAATCCGTTGACGTAGCAGACCGAGTACACACCGGCCGCGGGCTCCGCGGTGCGGTCGCGCCCGACCACGCCGACGCCGGAGGGCGGATCGTAGGCCCCGCCGAGCTGATAGTCCGGCGTGGCGCCGGAGGGAGGAAGGGCGACGGAGGACGGCGGGTCCGCGGGCGCCGCGCACCCGCCGAGAGCGAGGAGGAGGGCGACGCCGGCCGCTGGCCAGGCACTCCGGAGCAGCCGATTCAGCGTGCCGCTCCGTACAGCTCCGCGATCTCCTTCGACCCCATGCCCTGCGCATAGGTCGGATGCTGGGGCCATCCCTCCGGAACGTCCTGCCATTGCTCCTGTCGACCGTAGGGGAGCAGATCGACAAGACCCTGCAGGTAGCTCAGCCGCTCCGTGCCGCGGCCGTCGGTGTGCCAGGTGCGGTACACGGTGTCGCCGTCGCGCAGGAACACGTTTACGCCGAACCCCGCGTTCGGCGGGGCGTCCACATCGGCCCCGAACGTGCTGTCGGCGCTCGAGTACCACTGCATGCGGTTGCCCACGCGTTCGCGGTAGGCCAGGGCTTCCTCGATCGGACCGTTCGTCACGATCACGAAGCGCGCGTCGTAGTAGCGCTCGAGCACGTCGAGCCGCGTGAACTGCGAGGTGAAGCCGGTGCAGCCGGGACACTGCCATTCGCTGCCGTCCGACCACATGTGGTTGTAGACGATCAGCTGGGATCGTCCGTCGAAGATATCGGCCAGGCGTACCGGACCCTCGGCGCCGACCAGCGTGTAGTCGGGCAGCTCGACCATGGGCAGGCGTCGTCGTTGCGCGGCGATCGCGTCGAGCTCCCTGGTCGCGGCCTTCTCGCGCACGCGCAACTCGTCGAGCTCACGGCGCCAGGTCTCGGCGTCGACGACAGGGGGAAGGGGCTGTGCTGTGCTCACGGTGACCTCCGGATGCTGAGCGATGCGTCCAGTCTGCGCGCGGCCGGGGACACGGTCAATGCGGGAGCGGTCCCGTCGATGCGGTGTCGGCGGGGAGCGCCTCGCTCGGATTGCGGCGGATGCCGATCCACGACACCACGCCGCCGATCACGAGCAGGGTGGCCGTGACCCAGGCGGCGCTGTGGAACCCGTCGAGGTCGAGAGTGCCGCCGACGATGGTCGACAGCATCGCGACGACGAGCAGCCCGGCCACACGAGATACCGCGTTGTTGACGGCCGAGGCGATGCCCGAATGGTTCTCGTCGATGGCACCGAGGATCGCGGCCGTGAGCGGTGCGACCGTGAGCGAGAGGCCGAGACCCATCACGATCATCGCCGGCAGAACCTGCCACCAGTAGTCGAAGTCTGCGGACACGAGGAGCAGCATCAGCGCGCCGACGGCCATCAGCAACGGGCCGACCGTCATGAAGATGCGGGGTCCCCACCTGCCGGCCCACTGACCGGCACGCGAGCTGATCAGGATCATCAGGATCGTCATCGGCAGACTCGCCAGGCCCGCGGCGGTGGCGCTGAGTCCTGCGCCCTGCTGCAGGTAGACCCCGACCACGAAGCCGTTGAGCGACAGTGCTGCGTAGACGAAGAGCGTCGCGAAGTTGCCCCACCCGAAGTCGCGCACCCGGAACAGCCAGAGCGGCATGAGCGGCGAGGCGGAGTGCTGCTGCCGCCACAGGAACAGTCCGAACAATGCGGCGCCGGCGATCGCGGGGATCCAGATCGCGGGCGACTGCCACCCCATGTTGGGCTGCTCGATGAGTGCGAAGACGACGGCCCCGAGCCCGATCGCGCACAGGGCCCCGCTCCACCAGTCGACCTTGACGCCGCGGGGGTGCTCCGGCAGATGCAACCGGGCGAGGAGCAGCAGGGTGATCCCGATCGGGATGACGTTGATGAGGAACACGAAGCGCCACGAGAGGTAGTCGACGAACAGTCCCCCGAGCAGCGGACCGACCAGCTGCGCCCCCGTGGTGAAGGCCGTCCAGACGCCGATGGCGCGCGATTGCACGTCGGCCCGCATGGTGGCCGTGATGAGGGCGAGCGAGCTCGGTACGAGCAGGGCACCGGCGGCGCCCTGCGCGGCGCGGGCGACGATCAGCATGAGCGGATCGACAGCCGCCGCCACGGCGATCGAGGCGATCCCGAAGGCGATGAGTCCGATGCGCATGACGAGCACCCGGCCATAGGCGTCGGACACCGATCCGGCCAGCAGGATCAGGGCGCTCAACGTGATCAGGTAGGCGTCGACGACCCACTGCTGGGTGGTGATGCCGCCGCCGAGCTCGCGACTGATCGCCGGGAGTGCGACGTTCACGACCGTGCCGTCGAGGAAGGTCACGAACGACGCGAGCACCGCGATCGAGATGACGAGTCTTTGGAGCGGGGCGAAGGTGGCCACAGGCCGACACTACTCCCGGTGGCCGACGTCGGGGCCGGGCGCCTCATGGTGTGGGCGTGGAGACCGTGAGTCCAGGGGGATCCGCCGGGAGCGGTGGCGGCGTCCCTGCGCGCAGGAGCTCGGCGAGCTTCGACGGCCCGCCATCCGCGGCGGCCCGGCGTTGGCGATCAGCGCCCGTGCCGGACGCACGCAGCCGGGCGATCCCGTCGCGGACCCTGTCCTCGTCGTCGAGCTCGCGGAGCGCGGGAGCGATCGCTGCCAGCAGCCGGTCGGCAAGCAGCCACGCGTCCTCCGCCTTCCCGGTCGCCGGATCGAGCAAGCGGGCGGCCATGCCGTGCCGCGCGGCCGTCCACATCGAGGCGTCGATGCCGTCCACGCCGATGTCCGCGTGCGGCAGATCGTCGGTGAGCACGATCGCGCGGGAGAGGAGCGCTGCGAACACCGCGTCCTGGGCGGAGAGCTGCGCGTCGAAGACCCTGAGCTCGACCGTCGGATACCGCTCCGACAACCGCGCCGACCACGACAGCGAGGCCGCATCGGCGATGGCACCCACGTCGATGAGTCGCTGCACATCCGCGCGGTAGGCGTCGTAGTCGCGGAAGTGCGGGGGCGTCCACGACGAGGGCAGCCGACGGATCAGGATGCTGCGCCAGCTGGCGAAGCCGGAGTCGCCGCCGTGCACGAACGGGCTGTTGCCGGTGAGGGCCAGCAGCACGGGGAGCCACCCGCGCACGCGGTCGAGCGCACGCACCCTCTCCTCGTCGTCGGTGACCTCGACGTGCACGTGGAGACCGTTGACCTCGTGGTCGCGCGTGAGGTGTCCGAGGTGCGCGGCGACCTTGTCGTAGTGCGGTGAGGGCGACACCGCTGAGGAGCGCGTCGTGGCGAACGGTGTGCCGGTGCCGGCGGCGATGGCGTGCTGGTCGCCGGCGTGCCACCCGATGAGTCCGCGCAGGTGCGACAGCTGCTCCGTGGCGGCCTCAGCCGTCGATACAGGTTCGGTGAGGCACTCGATCTGCGAGGTCAGGTACTCCTGCGTGACCTCGCCTCCCGTGCTGAGGCGGGTGATGCGCTCGCGTGTGCCGGCGGCGAGACTCACGGGCGCCAGCGAGTGCTCATCGAGGAAGAGGAATTCCTCCTCGATGCCGAAGCGGGGCATCCCCGTCCTCAGTGATTCCTGAGCGCGGAGATCAGCTCGGACTTCCGCTTGCCGCTGTAACCGGTCAGACCGAGCTCCTTCGCCCGCGCGCGCAGCTCCTTGACCGTCCAGTCCTCGTAGTCGCCGTGCTCCCCGCCGCGTCGGCCGACCGCGCTGCGACCTTCCCTCGCCGCGGCGTTCGAGATGCGCGCCGCCTTCTCCTTCGAGGCGCCGTCGTCCCTGAGCTCCTCATACAGCTCGGGATCCTTCAGCGAGTTGTTGCGTCGTCCTGGCATGAAATCTCCTCCTTCGCGCACTCGGGGGGCCGAAGTCAACCCCCTCTGACAGAAGTCCCTCCGCGGATAGCGTGAAGGCACCACAGTCGGGCGTCCGCGCCTGCCGAAAGAAGGGAAAGACCGATGAACATCCTCCTGATCATCGTCATCGTCGTCGCCGTGATCCTCGCGATCACCGGAGGACTGGTGCAGTCGCTCCAGTTCCTCCTGTGGGTCGGACTCGTCCTCCTCGCGATCGCGGTGATCGCCTGGTTGATCCGAGCGATCAGCGGCAGCCGCAAGGTCTGACAACGCAGTAGGTCTGACCCCATCGAGGTGAGGCCCGCCCATCGGCGGACCTCACCTCTTCGGTGTCCGGGGCCTGTTACTTCTCGAACGCGTCCCGGACGTTCTCGCCCGTCTTCTGGGCGGCGTCCTTCACGTTCTCCCCGGCCTGCTTCGCGGAGGCCTTGACCTGGTCGGCCTTGCCCTCCGCTTCGAGCTTCTCGTTGTCGGTGAGCTTTCCGACGCCTTCCTTGACCTTTCCGGCGGCCTTCTCGGCGGCGTTCTTGATGTCGTCTGCAGCACTCATGTGGTGCTCCTCTCCTCGTCGGATCGATTGACTCCGAGGCTCTCATGTCCCGAGGGAAGCGGCCACGGGATTGACAATCCGCCGCGCACATGACAATGTTCCGACGCCATCGACGCACGGGCGTCGAAGGACTAGCCTGGCGCCAGGCGGGTGGTCCTGCCCGCGGACTCGACCAGGAAGCGGTGTGCGATGGACTCGATGATGATGGGCGCCATGTCGAAGAACATGGAGTCGATGCCCGACATGCAGATGATGGACATGGCGGTCATGCAGGCGTGCATGGATGCGTGCGCCGCCTGCGAGCAGGCCTGCACGGTGTGCTCGACGCAGCTGATGGACTGCGCACCGGCCTGCATGAACTGCGCCGACATGTGCAACACCATGATGCGGTCGATGATGCGGATGCAGGGGATGACCCCTGCCTCGATGATGGCGATGCTGAACGCCTGCATCGCGATGTGCAAGGCGTGCATGGATGCCTGCGCTCGGCACGCGGACGACAGCGAGGTGTGCCGGATGTGTGCTCAGGCGTGCGAGGCGTGCATGGACGCCTGCTCCGCCATGAAGGACATGCTGATGGCGAGCGCCTGAGACGAGCCGGTCCGGCGGTGACGCTGTCGCAGGTGGGTGCGAGTGATCAGACGGTCGCGACGTTGAACTGCGTGCCGCCGACGGCCAGCACTCCATAGCGCTGGTGCAACGCGACCGGGGTTCCCGCGGCAGCTTCGAGTGCCGCACCTGCCCCGTTCCACAGCGTGTGCGTTTCGCCGTCGAGCGTGCGCACGACGAGGTCGCCGAAGACGGCGTCGGCCTGCTCGACCAGCGCATCGATCCATTCGGACGGCGTCGCCGAGGCGATCCGCGCCTGGATGAGGTGCAGGGCGTGGCCGGGGGCGAAGGACGAGCACCGGCCGCCGTGACTGCACATGCACGCTGCACGCTCGCGCACCGGGAGGGGCGAAAGGCGGTTCAGCGGCGTGGACACGAGGGACTCCTTCTCGTTCGTCGTTCCGGAAAGACTAGGTCGGTCGTCCTGCGACGCCCAGAGGAGCCGACACGGACGGAAACAAACGGGTGTAAGCTCGCCGGGTGCTGTCGTCAATGAGCGCCCTCGCGGCGCAGAGCGGAGCTGCAGGCGCCTTCCGCGCCGCAGACAGAGGCTGAGGACCCACCGGAGGCGGAATCCCCGTCCCCGGTGCCGTGTCGTACCCGGTGGTCACTGCCGGGCCTTCCTCCTGTCGATTCGCCTTCGCGGCGACCTCTCTGAAAGCACTCACCCTCATGCGTCCCATCGACGAGCGCGCAATCCGCGCCTCCTTCCTCAACGCCTCCCGCAAAGAGGTGTCCGACCTGACCCTGCCGCCCGGTTTCGCCGAGATCGACTTCGACCGTCTCGACTTCCTCGGCTGGGCCGACCCGAAGATGCCCCGCCGTGCCTACGTCGTCACCTGGATCGACGACGCACCCGTCGGCGTCTTCCTGCAGCGCGCTGAGCAGCGTGTGATCGCCAGGGCGCAGTGCTCCTGGTGCGAAGACGTGACGCTCCGCAATGATGTGCAGCTGTACGTGGCCCGGAAGGCGGGACCCGCCGGGCGCAAGGGCGACACCGTCGGCGTGCTCACCTGTGCCGAGTTCGGCTGCAACCGCAACGTGCGGATCCTGCCGCCGCTGGCCTATCAGGGGTTCGACCGCGAGTTCGCCCGCGACCTGCGCATCCTCCGGCTGCAGGAGCACGTCGCGGGCTTCCTCGCCGCAGTGGCGGGCTGAACGGGCTAGGACGCCCTCGATCGCACGTGCGCCCAGGCGGGTGCCGCCAGCTCCGCCGACCGACGCGCGAACTCGTCGAAGCTGCGACGACCGGGCCAGCCGGGCGGCAGCATCGACGGGGGAAGCCCCGGGTCGGTGTATGGCAGCACCCGCCAGCGGTCGATCAGCTGCACGTACGCGGCGAACGGCTCGCGGGGCAGCGTCGTGAGGGAGTTCTGGAAGGCGAGGTGCTCCTCGCGCAGCGCCTCCAGATCCCACCACTGCGCTGCCGCGTCGACCAGGGTGCCGGCGGGCAGCGGAGCCGATGCGGGGAACAGCGTCGCCCACCGACGCGCGTCGAGGTCGTCGAGGATCTGCTCCACCTCGGCCTGAAGGTGGCCGGGGCAGATCCACAGGGCGGGGGACACGATGCCCGCTCCGATCCACTGCAGTCTTCGCCGCAGCTGGTGGCGCACGCTCCTGGCGCTCTCCGGGATCGAGAACGACACCAGGCACCAGGGGTCGGCGTCGGTCATCTCCTGCATCTCGAAGATGCGCCTGTCGCCGCGCTCCAGCATCGGGATCGCCGCCGGGTTGAGCCGGTAGCCGATCTGCCCCTCCCGTGCGCCGAGCAGCAGCCCCTTCTGCTTCAGGCGTGCGATACCCGTGCGCGCCGCGGCAGCGTCGATGCCGAGGTCACCGGCGAACGCGACCAGGTCGGCAGCGGAGATCCACCCGCCGAGCGGACGGAGGAAGACGCCGATGAAGGTCCGCAGCAACGAGGCGATGCTGCCGGGGCGTGCGTCGATGTCGTCGAGCACGGGGGCGGGAGCGATGTCAGAGGTCACCGGACTCCAGCGCATCGCGTACGGCGAGCACACCGGTGACGGTCTCGACGTGCGAGGTGCTCAGGGGGGAGAGACCCAGGCGGATGCCGTCCGGGAACCGGAAGTCGGGGATGATGCCGTCGGACCACAGCCGCCGCGTGACCTCGCGGAAGTCCGGGTGACCGATCGTCACGTGGCCACCCCGCTGCTCGGCGTCGCGAGGGCTGAGCAGGCGGACGCCGAGAGGAGCGAGCACCTCGTCGTAGGCGCGGACCGCGAGATCCGTCAACGACTGCGACTTGGCCCGGACGCCCGCGATCGTGGACTGCTCGATGAGGTCGAGCATTCCCTGCATGGCCAGCATCGAGATGACGGGAGGGGTGCCGCTGAGCAGCTGGCGGATGTCGCCGGAAGGCACGTACTCCGGTCCCATCGCGAAGATGTCCGCCGCGCTCCACCATCCCTGGATCGGCTGACGCAGCACGCCCTGGAGACCGCGGCGCAGGTAAGCGAAGGCGGGCGAGCCCGGCCCGCCGTTCAGGTACTTGTAGGTGCAGCCCACGGCCATGTCGACACCCCACTCGTCGAGCTGCATCGGGATCACGCCGGCCGAGTGGCACAGGTCCCACATCATCAGGGCGCCGACGCCGTGCGCAGCCGCGGTGATGCCCGGCATGTCGGCCAGAGCCCCGGAGCGGTAGTCGACGTGGCTCAGCGACACCAGGGCGGTGCGCTCGGAGAGGACGGCCTCGACATCGGCGACCGACACCCCGTGCACGGGGTCGGGCTCGATCCAGCGCAGCGTCATCCCGGTCTCCGCCGCGACGCCTTCGGCGAGGAAGCGGTCGGTGGGGAAGTTGCCCGCCTCGATCACGAGCTCGGTGCGCGCGGGGTCGGCGGCAGCGGCGGCACGCATGAGCTTGTAGATCAGCACGCTCGTCGAGTCGGCCACCACGGTCTGGCCGGCCGCGGCGCCCAGCGCGACGTGTCCGATGCGGTCCCCCAGCTCCATCGGCAGCGCCATCCACTGCTCGTCCCAGGACCGGATCAACCGCGTGCCCCAGTCGTCGCGTACGAAGGCCGCGAGCTTCTCCGGCATGTCGCGCAGCGGGCGCCCGAGCGAGTTGCCGTCGAGATACGCGTCGACGCCCGGTGCCTCGGAGAAGGCGTCGAGGTGAGCGCGCAGCGGGTCGTTCCCATCGAGGGCGCGAGCGTGCTCGAGCAGGGAGGCGTCGGGAGTCGTGGTCATGTCACACCTTCAGGTCGGCGGGGGTGAGGGGGCGGGCGTCGAGGGGGTCGAACGACGAGGAGCTGCTGACGGGGAGGAGCAGGAGCACCGATCCGGAGTCGAGCGGATCCACGGGGGCGAGCGATCGCAGGAGGGCCGCGTCGTCGACTCCGGCCTCGCGAAGGGCACCGACCTCGTGCGGGTTCAGGTCGACAGGCATCGGTCCGTTGCCCAGGTCGGTGCCGTAGAACACGGTGCCGCCCGCGGCGTGGAACCGGCGCACGTTGTCGATCGCGGTCGCACGCTCGGGGTCGTCGTGGATCGCGAGCGTCGAGATCCACGAGGCGGAGGCCGCCTGACGCACGATCTCGTCATCGTCGAGGCGCTCCGTGAACGGGGCGTGGGCGAGCCCGGCTGCGCCGAGAGCGACCACCCGCTGCGCTTCACCCGCACCTTCGGCGTGCGCGACGACGGGGAGGTCGTGGTCGGCCGCGACCCGGACGATCGCGCGGAACAGCTCGTCGGTGAAGACCGGCCCTGCGCCGCTGTTGCTGGTGACCTTGATGCAGGTGGCACCCGCATCCGCCATACCGGAGACCGTGGCTGCGGCAGAGTCCGCGTCCGTGATCTCGCGGACCGATCCCTCCGGCGCCCAGTCCCGGTCGGAGGGGTAGCCACCAGGAGCGGTCAGGAACGCCCCGGCGAAGTCGATCTCGACGTGGCGCCGGGCGGTGGGCGTGAGCTGACGCAGCACCTCGGGGTTTCCGCCGAGGTCGACCACGCGGCCGAGGCGAGACCCTGCCAGCAGAGTGTGGTCCACCAGCTGCAGGTGCACGTGGTGGTCGGTGAATCCGCCCGTGATGACACCTCCGATGCGGGGGAGTCCGGGGGCGGGGCGCTCATCACGTAGGCGCACACGCCCGTCGACGAGCTCGACGACGCCCTCGCGCCACGCGCTCCCGTCGAAGAACGTCGCAGCGTGCATCAGCTGCCGATCTCCGTGCGCACGGTGTAGAGCTCGGGGAAGAACGTCAGATCCAGGGCGCGCTGCAGGAAGCCGACGCCGCTGGAGCCGCCGGTGCCGACCTTCATGCCGATCGTGCGAGCGACGGTCTTGAGGTGTCGGAACCGCCAGAACTGGAAGTTGTCCTCGAGGTCGACCAGGTCTTCGCAGGCCTCGTACAGATCCCAGTAACGGCTCGGGTCCTGATAGATCTCGCGGATCGCCGGCACCAGTGCCGGTGTCTCCCGATAGGGCTCCCGCACGTCACGCTCGAGGATCTCCGTCGGAACCGGCAGCCCGCGGCGGGCGGCGAAGCGCAGGAACTCGTCGTACAGCGTCGGCTTCTCCCACTCGGCGGTGAGCAGCGCGAGGTTGGCCGGGTGGTCGGCGAACACACTCAGCATCTTCGCGTTCTTGTTGCCGAGGGCGAACTCCACGGCGCGGTACTGCACGGACTGGAATCCGGAGGAGTTGCCGAGCGCCCCACGGAACTGCGCGTACTCGGTGGGCGTCAGCGTCGCGAGCACCGACCACTGCTGCGTCATCACGTCCTGGATGCGTTTCACGCGGGCGATGCGCTTCAGAGCTTCGCGCAGGTCGTCCCTGGCCAGCAGCTGACGCGCGGACGACAGCTCGTGCAGCAGCTGCTTGAGCCACAGCTCCGTGGTCTGGTGCTGGATGATGAACAGCATCTCGTCGTGGTGTTCGGGTTCGCTCACCGGGTGCTGCGCGGTGAGCAGCTGGTCGAGTGCCAGGTACGAGCCGTACGTCATGCGCCCAGACAGGTCGGTGACGATGCCGGATTCGAGGGCGCGTTCGTTCTCGGTGTGCATCTGCCGAACATATCACTTTCGTGGCGAGCGTCACAGGAGTGTTATGTCATGCCTCCGGGATTCAGAGCGCGGGAGTGCGGGGCGGCGGCGTGCGCCGTGTGCCCGGTCGGCCGAGAGCCTCGAATGCCGCGGCGAAGCGCAGCAGCCTCGTGTCGTCGTAGGCCCGTCCCGCGAACGTCAGCCCGATCGGCATGCCGATGTCGCCCATCAGCCCCATCGGCACCGTGACCGTCGGGATGCCGAGGTGGCGTATCGCGAGGTTGCCGTTCGCGATCCACACGCCGTTGCGCCACCCGAGGTCGGCCGATTCCGGGTTCACGTCCATGTCAGCCGGGCCCACATCCGCGACCGCGGGGAAGACGACGGCATCGAGCCGCAGCACGTCCATCCAGACTTCGAGGTCGCGGCGACGCGTCTCCTCCAGGCCGCGCAGACCGCTTTCGAGCTCGGGCATGTCCGCGATCCCGACGCCGGGGTTGTCGCGCACCCAACCGGGGTACTCGGCGATGTCGTCGTCGAAGCCCGTGTAGCGGTCGGGGAGTGCGCCGTCCGGATGCGGGAAGATCGTCGCCCCGTCGATCTCGGTGAGCGAGTGCAGGGCCGGATCGCCGTTCGCCCGGAGGAAGTCCTCCCACGCCCATGCCGAGAGGTCGACGATCTCGCGGTGCAGGTATTCGGGTGACACGAGGCCGCGGGTGGCGATGGTGTGCGCGCCCGGTCGGTCGCCCTCGTAATTCGAGACGACGGGGAAGTCCACCTCGACCACGGTCGCTCCCGCGGCGGTGAGATCGTGGCGCGCCGCCCCCCAGCATTCGATGATGCTCGCCCGTGTCTCGATGCGCCGGCCCGTCGGGCCGCCGACTCCGGGATTCTCGGCACTGCCGGCATCCGGGTCGGCGTTGATGTACATCCGGGGGATGCCGATGCGGGCGCCGACGAGGGGGAGGGCGGATTCCGTCGCGAGCGCCGGATACGACTCCGGCCGGAGGGAGGATGCGGCGGGCAGCTGCACCCACGGCTGCGCGCGCCAGAAGTCGCCACGGACCTCCGCATCGTCGGCCACGATCACGTCGAGCACCTCGAGGAGGTCCGCCATGGTGCGGGTGTGCGGCACCACGACGTCCATGGTCGGCACGAGAGGCCAATTGCCGCGGGTCGAGATCACCCCGCGGGAGGGTGTGTAGGCGCACAGCGCATTGTTGGTGGCCGGCCCGCGTCCGCTCGACCAGGTCTCCTCGCCGAGTCCGAAGGCCGCGAAGCTCGCCGCCGTCGCCGTGCCTGATCCGTTCGACGACCCCGAGGCGAAGGGGGCCGTGAGGAAGGCGGCGTTGTAGGGGCTCTCGGCTCGGCCGTAGACACCGCGCTGCATGCCGCCGTTCGCCATCGGGGGCATGTTCGTCAGCCCGAGGCAGATCGCTCCCCCCGCGCGCAGCCGTTCGATCGTGAAGGCGTCGCGCTGAGCGACGAGCTGTGCGAATGCCGGGCTCCCTGCGGCGGCCGTGAGCCCGCGCACGAGGTAGCTGTCCTTCGCGGTGTACGGGATGCCGTCGAGGGGACCGCGAGCCTCGCCCCTGGCGCGGCGTGCGTCAGAGGCCGCGGCCTCGTCCCGTGCATCCGCGTTCGCGACGACGACCGCGTTCAGGGCGGTCTCGGTGGCGGGGGCGTCGTACGCGGCGATGCGTGCGAGATACGCGTCGACCAGCGCGACGGCCGTCGTCTCCCCTGTCTCGAGGGCGCGGCGCAGGTCGGCGATGGACGCCTCGACCACGTCGACCATCAGCGGAGTCCGTCGAGCGCCGGCTGCTGCTGGGTGATGCAGTGGATGCCACCGCCGCGGTCGAACAGCGGACGTGCATCCACCGTGACCACCCGGCGGCCGGGGTAGGCGTCGGCGAGGATCTCGCGTGCTGCGGCATCGGCCTTGTCCTCGCCGAAGCCGCACGCCACCACGCCGTCGTTCGTGACGAGGTGGTTGACGTAGCTCCAGTCGACGGGACCCTCGTCGTCGCTCAGCATCGACGGAGCGGGCAGCCCGATCACCTCGAAGCGGCGCCCGGCGGCATCCGTCTGCTCCGAGAGCAGGGCACGCAGCTCGCGGGTGACGGCGTGGTCGGGGTGGTCGGGGTTCTGCTGGTCGTGCAGCAGCAGTCGCCCGGGGCAGGCGATGGTGGCGACGATGTCGACATGGCCGTTGGTGCCGAAGTCGTCGTAGTCGCGCGTGAGCCCCCGGGGGAGCCAGATCGCTTTCGTGGCGCCGAGCGTGCGGGACATCTCGGCCTCCACCCGCTGCTTGTCGGCGTAGGGATTGCGGCGGGGGTCGAGCTGCACGGTCTCGGTGAGGAGCACAGTGCCCTCTCCGTCGACGTGGATGCCGCCCCCCTCGTTCACCAGGGCGGAGCTCACCAGCTCGGCACCGACGGCGCCGGCCACGATGCGTGCGTGCTGTGCGGCCTTCCGCCACTCCGCCCATTCCGGGGCGCCCCACCCGTTGAAGATCCAGTCGACCGCTCCGAGGACACCAGGACGCTCGTCGTCGACCACGAACGTGGGCCCTGAATCGCGCATCCAGAACTCGTCGACGGGTGCTTCCACGATGTCGATGCCGCTGCTGAGCATGCGCCGCGCCCTGGCGAGCTCGCTCGGGTCGACCAGCATCGAGACGGGCTCGAACTCGGCGACGGCATGAGCGACAGCGGTCCAGGTGGCATAGCCCTCTTCGCGCGCCGCTGCGGTGTCGCCGAGAGTCTCTCCCTCCGCGGGGAACGCCATCCACGTGCGCTCATGACGTGCGGTCTCGGTGGGCATGCGCCAGCTCATCGTGGTCTCCTCGTGCGGCCGGTCCGACTATTGAACATGCGATCAACAGGTGTTACGGTAACCCCTGATGAAGACGACGTCAACAGGTGCGACCGCTCGGCGGATGTCGCCGCAGGAGCGCGATCACTCGATCCTCGAGGGGGCGCTCGGCCTTGCCCGCGAAAGCGGTCTGGAGAGCCTGACCGTCCGTGCGATCGCCGCCAGAGTGGGTGTCACCCCCGCCCTCGTCGCGCACTACCGACCGGGGATGGACGCCTTCGTCGCCGACGTCTTCGGATCGATCGTGGCGGCCGAGCGCGAAGAGGTGATCTCCGCCTTCGACGAACGCCCGTTCCGCGACGCCGCTGAGTTGCGCGGTGGTCTGCTGCGCCTGATCGAGACCCTTCTCGACGCCGACCGCGACGACGTCACCCTCATCTGGGTGCAGGCGTGGGCGCTCGGTGCCCGCAACGAGGCGCTCGCCGCCCGTGTGCGGCAGGAGATGGACGGATGGCAGAGCGCGCTCGAGGGGATCTTCGCCCGCGCAGCCGCCGACGGGGCGATCGAAGCGGGTCGCGCCGACACGGCCGCTTGGCTGCTGCTCGCGATGGTCGACGGCATGAACGCGCACTCGCTGGTGAAGTGGGCCCCACGCGACCGTGCCGACCTCGCCAGGCGCGCACTGTCCGCCGTGCTGGACAGTGCCGCCCCCGATGCCCTCGTCGGTGCTCGATCCTCCGACTCCCGACCTGCTGACTCCCGACCTGCTGACTCCTGACCTGCTGACTCCTGACCTGATGACAAGTAAAGGAACGCCCATGGATGCTGTGCGCATGCACGCGGCCTCGCCCGAATCGACCGCGATCGTCGATGCCGTGCTCGACTACTCGCGTCGCCGCATGCTCGCCGCCGATGTGCCGCTCGACAAGCCGCAGTCCGAGGCCGAGCTGAACCGCCTCGTCGGGCCGACCATCACGGACGCGGGGTTGGGGGCGGCGCGGGCGCTCAGCGTGTTCGAGCATGTGCTCGCCCCGGCCTGCCTGACGACGAGTCATCCGCTGTACCTGTCGTTCATCCCGACGGCGCCGACCATGGCCGCCATCGCCTTCGACCTCGTCGTGTCGGCCTCCGGGCTCTACGGCGGCAGCTGGCTCGAAGGGGCCGGGGCCGTGCACGCCGAGAACGAGGTGCTGTCGTGGTTGGCCGGCGAGTTCGGGCTCCCCGACACGGCCGGTGGCGTCTTCGTGCAGGGCGGCACGATCGGGAACCTCTCGGCGCTGGTGGCCGCCCGTGAGGCGGCGAAAGCCCGTCTGGTCGCGGCGGGGAGGGAACTGCCGAGCCGGTGGAAGATCCTCTGCAGCGTCGAGGCGCACTCCTCGAACAAGTCGGCCGCGCGCGTGATGGATGCCGACGTGCTGCTGGTGCCGGCGGGAGAGAACGGCGTGCTGCGTGCCGAGGGCGTCCGCGAGGCGCTGGCCGAGCACGGGGACGAGATCTGCGCGGTGGTCGCGACCGGGGGATCGACGAACTTCGGCATCGTCGACGACATCGCCGGCATCGCCGCACTCAAGGACGAGTTCGACTTCTGGCTGCACATCGACGGCGCCTACGGCCTCACGGCCATGCTGGCCCCGGAGGCTCGGCACCTGTTCGCCGGTGTGGAGCGCGCCGACTCGGTCATCGTCGACCCGCACAAGTGGCTGTTCGCTCCGTTCGACTGCTGTGCCCTGATCTACCGCGACCCCGACAGCGGACGTCGGGCGCACACGCAGCACGCCGAGTACCTCGACATCCTGACCGACGTCGACGAGTTCAGTCCCTCGGACTATTCGATCCAGCTCACTCGTCGACCGCGCGGTCTGCCGATGTGGTTCTCGGTCGCGACGTACGGCGTGACGGCATACCGCGAGGCCGTGAGCGCCGGTCTCGCTCTGACCCGGCGGATCGCCGACGAGATCGCCCGACGCCCCGAACTGAAGCTGGTGCGCGACCCGCAGCTGTCGATCGTGGTGTTCGAGCGCGAAGGATGGGAGCGCGCCGACTACGACCGCTGGTCGGCCGCTCTGCTCGACTCGCAGCGTGCCTTCGTGGTGCCCAGCTCCCACGCCGGTCGTCCGAACACGCGCTTCGCGATCCTGAATCCGCTCACCACGTTCGAAGACCTCGTCGGCATCCTCGACACCATGAGGTAGGCGAGGCGGACTCGACCTGCAGCGTGGGCAGGTCAGGCGGTGATTCCGGCCAGCAGACGGTGCAGGCCGTACTCGAAGGCACGATCGACGTCGCCGCCGAGGCGGAACGCCCCGGACAGCTCCATCTGCAGGAAACCCGTGGCCCACGCCGTGAAGAAGCGCGCGGCGTCGAGGGCGTCTTCCTGCCCGACCAGGGCGGAGGCGGTGCGGATCAGGGGCGCGGCTGACCGTTCGAGGGCATCGTGCGGGGCCGCGATCGTGAACATGAGGCGGAAGCCCTCCGGATGCCGGTGCGCGAAGTCGCGATAGGCGTGCGCGAGCGCACCGATGTCGTCGCCCGCGGCTTCGAGACGTGCGGTGAGCGCGTCGATCGAGGCTGCGGCGACGGCGGAATGCAGTGCGTCACGGTCTCGCACGCGCTTGTACAGCGAGGGGGCGCGGACCCCCACCCGTTCTGCGACGGCCTGCATCGTGAGCCCGGAGGGACCGGCGACCTCGAGGATCTCCCGCCCGGCGGCGACGATCTCCTCGGTGGATGTGCGTTCGGGCGTCGGCATCGATCCTCCTGTGACGGCTGTGGACAGCCATGGCTATTGACATTAGCCATGATAGCTACGTATCGTAGCCATCGCAATCATCCCGAGAGGATCAGCCATGAAGCTCGCACCGCACCTGCACCGACTGGGCAACGACATCGTCGCCTCCTACCTCATCGACCTGCCGGAGGGGATCACCCTGATCGACGCCGGTCTCCCCGGGCACTGGCACGATCTGCAGCGCGAGCTCTCGACGATCGGGCGCCCCCTGTCCGATATCCGCGGTCTCGTGTTGACGCACGGCGACGGCGACCACATCGGGTTCGCCGAACGGCTGCGGAAGGAGGTCGGGGCACCGGTGTTCATCCACGAGGCCGACAGCCATCGGGTGCGCACCGGCGAGAAGCCCAAGACCCCCATGGGGCCGGCCAAGATCGGACCGACGCTCGGGTTCCTCACGTACGGGCTCCGCAAGAACGCGCTGCGCACGCCACACGTGTCGGTCGTGACCGAGGTGACAGACGCCGATGTGATCGACCTTCCGGGCGCGCCGGTCGTGCTCGGGATGCCCGGCCATTCGCCGGGGAGCATCGCGGTGCACGTCCCCGCCGTCGACGCGGTGTTCGTCGGCGATGCTCTGACGACCCGTCACGTACTCACCGGTCGCACCGGCGCCCAACCCGCACCGTTCACCGACGAGCCCGCGGAGGCGCTGGCCTCGCTCGACCGTCTCGCCGACGTGTCGGCGGCGTGGGTGCTGCCGGGGCACGGAGCGCCCTGGCACGGTTCCCCCTCCGACATCGCCGCAGCGGTCCGCGCTTCCGCCTGAGGCGCCGCGGTCAGGTCGGCGCGGGTCAGTGAGCCGCGAGCACCGTCGCGGTGTCACTCATCGTGATCTGCGGCGGGTAGAGACTCATCACCTGCAGGGCGGCGGCGTGATTCTCCGCGGTCGAACCGGCACAGGCGTCGGCCGCTATCGTCACGTGTGCGCCCGCGTCGGCGGCGGCCAGCGCGGTCGAGATCACGCAGCAGTCGGTCGAGACGCCCGCGAGCACGACGTGCCCGCCGCGTCCGATGATCCGCTCGAGCTCCGGACCCCACTTGCCGAACGTCGGCAGGTCGATGCTCGAATGCGGCGAGAGCGCCTCGGCGTCGTGGACGAGGGCGAACAGGGGATCGCTCGGCGGCTGGTCGGCGAAGGGCCAGGCGTCGAAGTACGCACCCCAGGACGTCGTCCGGTCGGCGGTCGGCATCCAGCGGGTCACGAGCACGCGATCGCCGAACGCGTCGGCCAGGGCGCGGATGCGGGGCATCACCTCGGGGAAGAACGGCGACCCCCAGGCGGAATCCGGCGCGGCGAAGATGGTCTGCGGATCGATCACCACGAGCCAGGTGTCGGTGGTCGCGGACGCATTCACGCGGCCTCCTGCTGCCGGATCTTCGCCGCCCTCGCGAAGTACGTCACGAGGAACGAGAGCACCAGCGCGAAGAACACTCCGAGGTTCGCATAGGCCCACTCGCCGTCGCGGCCGCCGATGAGGAACAGCAGGTAGCCCTGCCAGTTGTTCCAGGCTGCGTCCTCGGCGAAGTTGTTCACGACCAGGCCCCAGCCGATCACGCTGGTGACGACCATCGTGCCGATCGAGGTCCAGTCCCACGCGCCGTAGCGTCCGCGCTGGTCGAACAGTGCCTCTTCGTCGTAGTCCTTCCGGCGGCGCAGGATGTCGGCGATGAGGATGCCGGCCCACGAGGCGAGGGGCACGCCGAGCGTGATCAGGAAGCTCTGGAACGGTCCGAGGAAGTCGGTCGCGAAGAACACCACGAAGATCGTGCCGACCGTGAGGATGACCCCGTCGATCGCTGCGGCGGACGGGCGGGGGATCCGGATGCCGAGGCTGAGCAGCGTGAGCCCGGAGGAGTAGATGCCCAGCACCGCGCCCGAGACGAGGGCGAGTACCGCGGTGAGCAGGAACGGTACGAGCACCCATACGGGCAGGATCGAGGCGAGCGCGCCGATGGGGTCGGCGGCGATCGCGTTCATGAGGTCTTCGTCGGAGCCGCCCAGGAGCAGGCCGAACACCACGAGGATCACCGGTGCCACCGATCCGCCGATCGTGTTCCAGGCGACGATCGCCCCGTCCGATGCGGTGCGCTTCTGATAGCGCGACCAGTCGGCGGCGATGTTGATCCAGCCGAGGCCGAACCCGGTCATCACCATGACGAGCGCGCCGATCACCTGGCCGACGCCGCCGTCGGGTCGGGCCAGCACGACCGCGAGGTCCACCTGCGGAGCGGCGAGCACGATGTAGAGCACGGTCACGACACCGGTGATCCACGTGAGCACCGACTGCAGCTTCATGATCGTGTGATAGCCGAGCACGGACGCCGTGACGATCAGTGCTGCGACGATCACGGTGGCGACGATCTTGAGCGCGATGCTGTCTCCATCACCTCCGAGCTGGGTGATAACGGTGGCGGTGGCGAGCACGGCCATGATCGCGAGGAACGTCTCCCAGCCGATCGAGGTGAGCCACGAGACGATGCCCGGCACCTTCTGACCCTGCACGCCGAAGGCCGCCCGCGAGAGCACCATCGTCGGCGCGGAGCCGCGCTTGCCGGCGATGGCGATGAGCCCGCAGAGCAGGAACGACACGACGATGCCGATGACAGAGACGATCGTCGCCTGCCAGAACGAGATGCCGAAGCCGAGGACGAACGACCCGTACGACATGCCGAACACCGACACGTTCGCGGCGAACCACGGCCAGAACAGGTCTCGCGGCTTCGCTGTCCGCTCGGATTCGGGGATGATCTCGATGCCCGCACGCTCGATGAGGGCCGGCTTGATGTCCGTCATGCTCACATCCTGGCACTGCCGAGGCGGTCGCAGGCGGTTTCGGCGGCGGCCCCGCCGCGGTGTGCGGCCGGCGGGGGCCTAGCCGGCGAAGAAGGACTGCGCTGTGCGGGTCAGATCGTGCAGGTCCGAGACCCCTGCGAGCTCCCGCGCGGAGTGCATGGACAGGATGGGGATGCCCACGTCGACCGTACGGATGCCGAGCCGGGTCGCCGTGATCGGGCCGATGGTCGAACCGCACGGCACGCTGTTGTTGGATACGAACTCCTGCGTCGTGACCCCGGCGCGCTCGCACCAGGAACGCCACGATGCCGTGCCGACCGCATCCGTGGCGTAGCGCTGGTTGGCGTTGATCTTCAGGATCGGTCCCGATCCGAGCACCGGCTGCACCACGGGGTCGTGCTTGGCGGCGTAGTTCGGGTGCACCGAGTGTCCGACATCGCTCGACAGGCACCACGACGACGCGTAGGCCTGGCGGCGTGCGGATCCGTCGGCACCGAGGCCGGCGTACACGCGTTCGAGCACGTCTTCGAGGAAGGGGCCCGCCGCGCCGGAGCGCGACTCCGAACCCAGTTCCTCGTGGTCGAAGGCGGCGAGCACCGCGATGGGTGCTCCGGCTGCAGGGGCGTGCGCCTCGAGGGCCACCACGCCGGCGTGCACCGAGGCGAGGTCGTCGAGGCGTCCCGACGCGAAGAACGCGTTGTCCTTGCCGAACACCGCTCCGCGGGCGGAGTCGGCGATCACCACGTCGTAGCCGCGGATGTCGGAGGCCGAGACGCCGGCGGAGGAGGCGAGCTCGGCGAGGATGTCGGCCTCGGTCGGGTCGCCGAGTCCCCACACCGGCTGGGTCTCGGTCTGCTTGTCGAGGGCGAGGCCGTTGTTCACACCGCGGTCGAGGTGGATGGCCAGCTGCGGCAGACGCAGCAGAGCTCCGGTGTCCGCCAGCACGACACGGCCGTCGGCCAGTGCCAGTCGCCCGGCGAGGCGCAGCTCGCGGTCGAGCCAGGAGTTCAGCAGCGGTCCGCCGTACACCTCGACGGCGGCCTGCAGCCAGCCCCGCGAGCCGGTCGTCGGCTGCGGCTTGAGCTTGAAGCCCGGGGAGTCGGTGTGCGCGCCGAAGATCTGCACGGGCGTCGTGGCCGCAGCGTCCTCGGGGACGACCCAGGCGATCGCCGCCCCGTCGCGTACGACGACGAAGCGTCCACCGGTCGTCGGCCAGGCGTCCTCCTCGTGCAGCCGGTGGAAGCCCGCAGCCTCGAGCCGTCGGGCGACTTCCGCCGCCGCGTGGTAGCTCGACGGGGAGGCGGCGACGAAATCGGCGAGGTCCTCGGCGTGGGCGAGAGCGGCGGGGGTGACGGGCATGTCGTGACCTTCCTGGAGAGCGCGGTCCTTCGAGCGTAGTCGGGGTCTCCGTGCGTCCTCCACGACGGCGGCCCGCGCCCGCGCTGTTTCCCGGCCGTTCATCCCGGCGGGTTAGGGTGGTCCCGATAGCGCCTAGGGTTCCGGGGTTCGCGCCCGTCTGGTCCGAGCGGCGCCACGGCTCTCCTCCGCAGGAGAGCCGTCATCTGACAGGACAAAAGCCCGGAGGACCCTGTTCGTCGCGCCGTGCGCCGGACGGAAGGGTCTGTTTTGTCTCCTCTCGCCTTCGTCCTCGTCTTCGGTGCGGCCATCGCCCACGCGGCGTGGAACATCATCGCGCACGGCATCAGCAGAGCGGGCGCGCCGTTCCTGTGGTGGGGCGCCGTCGCCAGCACCGTGGTCTGGATCGGCGCGGTGCCGTTCACGGGAGGTCTCGGCACCGACGATCTGTGGTCGTTCGCCCTCGGTGTCGTCGTTTCGTCGGTGCTCCACGTCGGCTACATGGCGGTGCTCCAGCGCGGCTATCGCGAGGGCAACCTCTCCACGGTGTACGCGACGGCCCGCGGCACCGGGCCCTTCCTCTCGGTGATCGTGGCCGTGCTGCTGCTGGGCGAGCGCCCGTCGGTGCTCGCGCTGATCGGGGTGGCGGCCGTGATCGCAGGCGTCGTCGCCATCGGACTCGTCGACCGGGGCAGAGGATCCGGCACCCGGCGGATGGATCCCGGCATCGTCTTCGGCGTGCTCACCGGCGTCGCGATCGCCGTCTACACGATCTGGGATGCGCACGCGGTGCGCACGTGGGACCTCTCGCCGGTCGCCTTCATGGTGGGCACGACGCTGTTGCAGGTGCCGTTCTACTCGATCGCGGTGCGTCGGCGCTGGGACGCGGTCTGGGCGCTCTGGCGCACGCAGTGGCGCCGCATCCTCGCGTTCGGTGCCCTGTCACCGCTGTCCTACATCCTGGTGCTGACCGCGATCCAGATCGCCCCGGTAGCGCTGGTGGCGCCCCTCCGCGAGGTCAGCGTGGTGCTGGTGAGTCTGTTCGGGGTGTTCGTGCTGCGGGAGTCGCGCGGGGGCTGGCGGATCGCGGCATCCCTCGTCGTGGTGACCGGGATCGTCCTCCTCGCCGTGTGAGCCCTCGACCGCGGGATCGACGGGTGGTATCGAGCGTATTCCGGAATGCCAGGAAAGTACCTCTGAACAGGACTGTTCCGACCCTGCAATGTCGGTGGTCGGGTGTGGGATGGACGTATGAACCCCCTCGCGGAAGCTCTGGATCGGGTCGTCGCCGACCTCGACGCCGTGCTGTCCGCCGCACAGCTCGCCGGACTCGACGATGCCGCGCGACTGGATGTGCTCCGCGGCGCTGGCGAGGCGCTTCGTCGCGTGGAGGCCGTCGTCGTGGAGACGACCGCCTCCGCCGAGCCCCGCTTCGCCGAGGCGACCGGATGCCGATCGATGAACGAGCTCCTGCAGCGGGTGCTGCGGGTGGATGCACCCGGAGCGTCTCGGGTGGTGAAGGCGGCCGAGGCGGTTCGGCGCGAGGTGGCGCTGACGACGGGGGAGCGGCTCCCGGCGCGCTTCCCCGCGATCCGCGAGGCGATGCTCGACGGCGTGATCGGGGTGGCCGGTGTGCTCGCGGCGTCCGGGCCGGTCCTGCAGGCGGGCGATCGGATCGGGGCGGAGGAACGGGTGGCGGCCGATGCTGCGCTGGCCGACCTGGCACGCGGACTCCCCGAGGCGGACGGGGGCACCGAAGGTGGAGGGCCGCCCGCCACCCCTGACGACCTCCGGCAGTACGCGATGCTGCTCGCGCAGCTGCTCGATCCGGATGGTGCCGAGCCGACGGACGCGAAGGCGCGGAATCGGAGATTCCTCACCATCGGGCGCCTGCGCAACGGGGTGCATCCGCTCCGGGGCAACCTCCTTCCCGACGCGGCCGCTCAGCTGCAGCTCATCATCGACGCTCAGAACAATCCGAAGACCGATGGCCCGCCAGAGCCGGGCGTGACCTTCCGGTCGGAGAGCGAGCGATCGGGCGATGGAGCCGAGTCCGGTGCAGACGTCGCCGACGCCGATCCGTGGAACTCCGACCCGCGCAACGTGATCGAACAGCGCACCGCCGCGCAGAAGCGGCACGACGCCATGGCGGCAGCACTGGCGATCGCCGCGCGTCACGAAGACATGCCCCGACTGGCCGGAGCGTCCCCGACGCTCGTGGTGCACGCCGACGCGGACGACCTCGTCTCGGGCACCGGGTGGGCGACCGCGGTCGGCTTGCAGGCGCCGGTGCCGATCGGGGTCGCGATCCAGGCCGCGTGCACGGGCGCCATTCAGCGGGTGCTGTTCGACGACGGCCGGATCGTCGGCACGACCGTCATCGATCGGGTGTTCACGGTCCACCAGCGCCGCGCGATCATCGCTCGGGATGGAGAGTGCCTGATCCCCGGGTGCCATGTGCCGGCGTCATGGTGCGAGATCCACCACGTCGTCGAGCACGCCAGGGGAGGACCGACCGATACGGACAACGGCGTGCCCCTGTGCTGGTGGCATCACCGTTCGCTGAACCGATCGGGGTGGGAGATCCGGATGGCGGGAGGTACCCCGCAGGTCCGCGGCCCGGCATGGTGGGATCCCGAGCGTCGCTGGCGTGTTCCGCGGCAGCGCGAGACCGTAGCTGCGTGATAGCGCTGAAACGAGGGTGGGTGATCAGCGGAAGTTGACGAGTCCGGCGTGTGCGGCCGTCACGAGGATCTGCACGCGGTCGCGCAGGTGCCACTTCGACATCATGCGCCCGAGGTGTGCCTTCACCGTGCCCTCGGAGACGATGAGCGCCTTCGCGATCTCTGCGTTCGACATTCCCTGCGCGAGGCAGTTCAGCACCTCGACCTCGCGCTCCGTGAGCGGTTCGAGCGCGGCAGCGTCGGCGGCGACCGGGGTCGAATCGCGGACGTGCTTGATCAGCATCGAAGCGATCCGCGGCGACAGCGAGCTGGCCCCGCTGTGCACCTCGCGCACACCGGTGACGATGTCCTCCGCGCTGGAGTCCTTGAGCAGATAGCCGGAAGCGCCGGCGCTCAGCATGGGGAGCACGGTGTCGCTGCCGTCGAGCGTGGTGACAGCGAGCACGCGCACGTGCGGCCATCGCTCGGCGATGACACCCGTCGCCTCGATGCCGTCCATCTCGGGCATCTGCACGTCCATCATCACGACGTCGGGCTGTTCGCGCTCGACAGTGGAGATCGCCTCGAGACCGTCCTCTGCCTGCGCGATCACGCTGATCTCCGGGTCGCGCGAAACGAAGTGCGACAACGCCGAACGGACGAGGGGATCGTCATCGACGATCACGACACGGATTTCCTGCATAGGGGGAAGCCTAACGGCGCGGGCACCTGATGGACGTCATGTAGACCTTTGGCCAAAAAGGTCTAGACCTGAGACAGATGTGCGCCGCTCCTGTCGCCGAGAAGATGAATACAGACATCGACGAACGACTACATAATGGAGGTGAACGTAATGACTTTCTGGCAGCAGGTTGGCAAGTTTTTTGGTCTCGTCCGCTAGCGTACCTGGCGAATAGGAGATAGTGAACCATGGCCTTCGACCAGTCACCCCGGCGATCTACTGATTCGTTCCGGTTGGGTCGAGGCGAGAAGCTCAGCGCGATAGAGCGGATCGTCGTCCTGGTCATCGTCTCCATCACCATCGCCACGGACGTCATAGGTTTCTTCACCACACCGGGGGTCAACCCGGTAGCCCTTCTGGTGAGCGTCGCATGTACGGCAGCGTTCGCCCTCTATCTCTGGAACCCGCTCATCGCGACATGCGCCCTCGGCGTCGTGTTCGCGGCATCATTTCTCGTGGGAACGGAGTCCCAGGTTCTGACCGCCGCCGCTGTCGCGGCTGGGCTCGTCATGAGGCTGGGATGGACATCCCTGATCCTGTCGTACACCGGAACGTTCCTCATCGCTGCGGCTCTCGTCGCCAACGGCGTTGCTGACTCGGGTGTGAACGTCGGTCTCTTCCTCATCTTCGCCACGGTGGCCGGAGCTGTCGGGTTCGCCCTTCGGTTGGCCTTCGCCCGTGGCAGTCGCCTCGAGCGCGAACTCGAAGAGCGGGCTGAACAAGAACGACAGGCAGTGCTCGCCGAGCGACGTTGGATCGCTGGTGAGCTGCACGACAGCATCGCGCACCACCTCACGGTGGTGTCGCTGCACGTGCAGATGCTCGAAGACCCCGAGATGAGCACCGACTCTCGAGAGGCGATCCGCGTCGCCGCTCGCAAGGCCATGACCGATCTCCGTTTCGTGATCGAGCTCGCCGACGACGGTCCGCAGTCGTCGAGCGTGCAGACGGGCGACCTCGCGGCGGCTGTCGACGAGGCGCAGAGCGAGTTCGAAGCGGCGGGCCACTCCGTGGCCCGCGTGGGCGATCCCAGCGACGAGCGCATCCCGCGGGCCGTCGAGATCGTCCTCGCGCGCATCGTGCGCGAGTCCGCCACCAACATCCTCAAATACGCAGGCCCCGGCGAGGTGCTGATCGACCTCGCCGTGGACGACGAGGTCGCGCACCTCACGCTGCGCAGCCCCCTCCCCACGACGCCGCGCCGTGAACTCTCGTCGAGTCGAACAGGACTCGGCCGGATGGCGGAGCGCGTGATGGGAGCGAGTGGCGAGTTCAGCGCCGGCGAAGTCGACGGGTTCTGGGTCGTGTCGGCCCGACTTCCGGTCGTCTGATGCCCTAGAGTGTGTGAGCACCCTCTCCAAGATCCGCGAGAACCTAGACGAAGGTCTAGCGAGGTCTCGACGTTCGACACTGTGGAACGAGTTGCAGTCCGCCATATTCTGAGGGTTCCCCAGATAAAGCGTCCCCAGCGCTGCGATCGCGAGCGCGGTCTTTCTGGCTTCTGAAACACTTTGCGCGCTCGCGATCGCCTTCTGCGTTAACGGCTGTCTTCCCGGCCTTCCGCGCGACGCTCCGTACCGCGCGACTACCCGCCCACTGCGCGCATGTAGTGGCCATCGGTGGAGATCCCCGATGCGGCGACGGTGAACCGCACGACCTCGCTCAGGTACCGGTCCTCCGAGGCCTCGAAGATCCGCCCCTCCGCGTCACGCGAGGTGCGGGTGAGACGCAGGATGGGCGTCCCGCGCGGCACGCGCAGCAACTCCGCGTCCTGGTCGTCAGCGGCCACGGCGTCGATCACGTGCTGGAGGGTGACGATGGGGTGCCCGACCGACGAGAGGTACTCCGTGATCGATACCTCGTCCAGATCCACCTCGAACAGCCTCCGGCCCGCGACCTCGGTGTAGTTGAGCCGCTCCAGCATGGTGGGGCGCCCGTCGAGCAGGCGCAGCCTGACCACGCTCACGATCGTGTCCCCGGCGTCGACGCCGAGTGCCGCTCCGAGCTCTCCGGCGCGTCTCAGGCTCAGCTCCTGCGTCTCGGCCCCCGGCGTGACGCCCAGCTCGCGGGCCCAGCGGGTGAACGGCACCGACACGTCGACCGCCTGGCTCGCCTTCCTGGCGACGACCCGCGCCGGCCGACCGCGACTGGTCTCGATCAGGCCTTCGCCGCGGAGCGCGGCCAGGGCGTTGCGGATCGGCCCCCGCGAGGTGTGCCATCTCTCCGCGAGGTCCGCTTCGGTGGGTACGTCATCCCCGGGGCGCAGGGCACCCGCGGCGATCTGGGCGCGCAGGTCGTCGGCGATCTGGGTGTACACAGCTTCGGCCACATAGGTACATTACTTGGTCAGCCTGAACGGCGTTGCCTCGTTCCGGGAGTGTTCACTCAGGCGAATCCCCGGTAAACGCGGCCTGAACTCTTCCGAGTTAGGTACATATCTGCGCTCATCACCTGCCAGAGTCTTCCGTGGATCACCCCTCACACCCTGAAAGGTCCTCATGAAGCTTCGCGCTCTCCCCGCCCTCGCCGGCGTCGCGCTCCTCGCCCTCGGCCTCGCCGCCTGTTCCGGCTCGGCGGACGCCTCCGGCACTCCCGGCGCCGACGAGTCGTCCTCGGCCAGCGGCTTCGCGGTCGATGAGAACACCCTCGTCTTCGGTGTCGTGCCCGACTCGGTCGACACCGAGACGAACTACCAGCCGCTCATGGACTACATCGCCGAGATCACCGGCAAGACGGTCGAGTACCACGAGTCGACCGACTATGCCGCACTGATCGAAGCCGCCGTCGCCGGCAAGGTCGACGTCGCGTCGTTCTCCGGCTTCACGTACGTCACCGCCACGAACAACGGCGCCAAGCTCACCCCGATCTCCTCGATCGTGACCGAAGAAGGCCAGGAGCCCGGTTACTTCTCGCAGGCCATCGTCCCGGCCGGCAGCGTCATCAAGAGCATCGATGACTTCAAGAGCAAGAAGGTCTGCTTCGTCGACCCGTCCTCCACCTCGGGCTACCTGTTCCCGTCCTACAACCTGCTGAAGGCCGGCATCGACCCCAAGACCGACATCACGCCGGTCTTCGCGGGCAAGCACGACGTCAGCGTCACCAAGGTCGGCGAGGGCGTGGAGTGCGAGGCGGGCTTCGCCGAGGACTCCGAGGTCGAGAAGTCGGACAAGGTGAAGGTCGTCGACGAGACGATGGTTCCCGGCGCGCCGCTGGTCTACTCGTCGACGCTTCCCGACGACGTCTCGAAGAAGCTCATCGACGGCCTCTCCGAGATCACGATCGACGACATCATCGCCGCCGGTATCGACGGCGCCGACACCGACGCCTTCCGCAGCGTCTTCTACGCCACGAAGCCGGTCGACGACGCGTACTACGACCTGATCCGCGACATCTGCAAGGAGACCGAAGCGGAGCAGTGCCAGGGCTGAGCCCGGCCTGACCCCTTCGCCTCACCCGGCGCCCTCCGTCTCGTCCGCCTCACCCGGACGAGACGGAGGGCACCACCGCACGACTCACGACAACACAGGAGCTACGACATGACCGCCTCGGCATCCGACGCCCTCATCCGCCTCGACGGCGTGACGAAGACCTTCGGGACGACCACCGCGCTGAAGGATGCCTCGCTCGAGGTGTCCCGCGGAGAGATCGTCGTGCTCCTGGGCCTCTCCGGCTCGGGGAAGTCGACCCTGCTGCGCCACCTCGACGGCCTCGAGATCCCCACCGCGGGCTCCGTTGAGGTGCTGGACGCCCAGGTCCCGTCGCTGAAGGGGAGGGCGCTGCGCGACCTCCGCAGCCGCGTGGGCTTCATCTTCCAGCAGTTCGAGCTGGTTCCCTCTCTCACCGTGCTCGAGAACGTGCTCACCGGCTCTCTGTCGGGTGTGCGCGGGCCGCGTCTCGGTCTCTGGGGCTACTCGCGGGCGGCAAAGCTCACCGCGCTCGAGCACCTCGACCGCGTCGGGCTCCTCGACCGCGCCTACCAGCGCAGCGACACCCTCTCCGGCGGACAGCAGCAGCGTGTGGCCATCGCCCGCGCTCTCATGCAGAAGCCCGCGATCCTGCTCGCCGACGAGCCGGTCGCCTCTCTCGACCCCGAGTCGAGCGAACAGGTCATGGCGCTGATCCGCGAGATCGCCGCCGACGAAGGACTCACGGTCGTCTGCAGCCTGCACCAGGTCGACCTCGCGATCTCGTGGGCCGACCGCATCGTCGGGCTGCGTCACGGCGAAGTGGTGCTGGACACCCCGACCGGTGACCTCACCAAGGCCGAGGTCATGGAGATCTACGGCCGTGTCGCCACCACGACCGCCGAGATCCGCGCGGTGGCCGAGGAGCTCGTGGAGGCGGCTGCGCAGGTGGCCGCATCATGACGGCCCTCGATTCCGCGACGGATGCAGCCACCCGCGGCGGTGGCCCGGCGCCTCGGGGCGGCGGGCAGACGGTCGCCGAGCGCGCTCCGAAGCGCCCGATCTCGCCCGAGCGGATCGCGGCATCGCTCACCCTGGTCGCGCTCGTGGTGCTCGGCATCCTCGCCGTCCGCGACGTCGACATCTCGATCCCGGCGATGGTGCAGAGCTGGGGCAACGCCGAGAACTTCATGGCCCGTGTCGGGGGACTCACGTTCCCGGCGCCCGGCGACCTCGCCTGGCTGATCGCCCTCACCGTTGGCCTGGTGCTCGTCGGCACGCTCCTCGCTGCCGTGCTGTCGGTGCCGATCGCCTATCTCGCCGCATCCAACACCACTCCAGGCAACGGTTGGCGCGCGGCCGCGCGCTTCATCGGCGTCCTCACCCGCGCCCTGCCCGACGTCGTCCTCGCGATGGCGTTCGTGCTGATGTTCTCTCTCGGCACGCTTCCCGGCATCCTCGCCATCGGCATCCACTCCATCGGCATGATCTCGAAGATGTTCGCCGATGCGATCGAGCAGATCGATGAAGGACCCCGCCTCGCCATTCGCGCAGCGGGTGGGTCGAAGATGCAAGAGTTCACGTCGGGCATCCTGCCGCAGGTGCTGCCGAGCTGGGTGGCCACCGTGCTGCACCGCAACGACATCAACCTGCGCGGCAGTGTGGTGCTCGGCTACGTCGGCGTCGCCGGCCTCGGCCTCGAGATGTCCTACGCGTTCAAGTCGCTCAACTACGGCAAGGGCCTCGGCATCGCACTGGTGATCTTCATCCTGTGCGTCGCGATGGAGATCGTCTCGAGCATGGTCCGCGGAGCGATGCTCGGCGAGCAGAAGCACACCCGCTCGTGGATCGACCGGATCCTGCATCCGCGCCTCGGTGCGCACGCCGCATCCACCCAGGTCGAGCGCCCCGCCTGGGCGGCCAGCCCGGAGACCGCCGTGCGTCGCCCCTGGACCGCGCAGCGCATCCGGCACACCATCGCCGGCGTCGTCGCCGTGCTCGTGGTGATCGGAAGCGTGCTGGTCAGCCAGATCAACTGGATGGACCTCATCACATTCTGGGCCAAGCTGCCCGAGGTCGCGGCGCGCTTCTGGCCGCCCTCGTTCGGCAACTACGACGCGAGCGCCATGTTCCAGGCGATGCGGGAGACGGTCGCGATCGCCCTGGCCGCGACCGTGCTCACCCTGCTCCCGTCGCTGCTGCTCGGCTCGCTCGCGGCCCGCAACGTCGCTCCGAGCTCGGGAGCGCGGGGGACCGCACGGCTCCTGCTCGTGGGCATCCGCGGCATCCCGGAGCTGATCCTCGCGATCGTGCTCGTCGTCATCACCGGACTCGGTGCGCAGGCGGGTGTCATCGCCCTCGCGATCGGCGGCATCGGACTGCTTGGCAAGCTCATCGCCGACTCGTTCGAGGAGGTGGATCGCGGACCGGAACGCGCACTGCGCGCCGTCGGTGCGACACGCCTGCAGACCTACACCTCGGCGACCGTGCCGCAGGGCATACAGGCGCTCATCGGCCACAGCTTCTACATGCTCGACACGAACATCCGTGCGGCGACGATCCTCGGCATCGTCGGCGGTGGCGGGGTCGGCTACTACCTGCTCAACGCCAGCCAGGGGTCCCGCTACGAGACCGTGACGGCCATCGTGCTGATGATCCTCGCCACGGTGCTCGTGGTCGAAGGTCTCGCCATGTGGATGCGGAAGGTGTTCCGATGAATCGCGCTCTCGACACGGCGGATGTGGTCGTCGTCGGCTCCGGCATCGTCGGCCTCGGTGCGGCGTACGCGGCGGTCCGGCGTGGGCTGCGGGCGATCGTCGTCGACCGCACGGATGGGCCGGTCGGTGCGACGATCCGCAACTTCGGACACCTCTGCATCGGCGCGCAGGGTGGCGAGGCGCGGCGCTACGCCGATCTCTCGCGCGACCTGTGGCTGCGCCTCTCGCGGGATGCGGGATTCTGGCTGCGAGAGTCGGGCACGCTGGTCGCCGCCAGACACGACGACGAGCTCGCCGTGCTGGAGGCGGCATCCCGTGAGGGAGGCATCCGCATGCTCGAAGCCTCGGAACTCCTGCGGTCGGCCCCGCTCCGCGCCGGGGGACTCGTCGGCGGCGCGCACATCGAGACCGACCTGCAGACGGATCCGCGCACCGCGGCGGACGCGATCGTGCGCCACCTGGTCGCCCTCGGTGTCGAATTCCGCTTCCGCACCGCGGTCACCGCTGTGGGGGCCGGGCGGGTGGACACGACTCGGGGGCCGATCGCCTGCGGAAGCGTCGTCGTCGCCGTGAACCACGACATCGACCAGCTGCTCCCGGAGGTCGCCGAAAGGCACGGGGTCGTGCGGTGCGCGCTCGACATGATGCGGGCGGCCGTGTCGTTCCCGCGTCCGCTCGCGGCCCCCCTGCTCACCGGCTGGTCGCTCGTGCGCTACGGCCGCTTCGCGCACGGACCGGAGGCCCGTGCGGTGCGCGAGCGTCTGCACACCGAGCGGCCCGATCTCGCAGCGATCGACCTCAACCAGATGTACACGCAGCTCCCCGACGGCACGCTCATCATCGGGGACTCGCACGCCACGGCGCTCTCCCCGGCGCCGTTCCAGCCCGAGGCCGCATTCACCGCGTTCCTCGACGAGGCCGAGGCGCTGTTCGACGCACCCGCACCGCGGGTGATCGAGCGCTGGCAGGGCGTGTACGCGAAGGGCCCGCAGGAGTTCCTGATCGACCGGGGCGACGACGGTGTGCTGGTGCTCGCCGCGACGACCGGCATCGGGATGACCACGGGCCTCGGACTCGCCGAAGAGAACCTCGCCGCCGCCTTCGGGTGGACGGCAGCAATGGAAGGAACATCATGACCACTCCTCTCGAACTCGCCGTCCTCGACATGGCGGGAACCACGGTGCTCGACGACGGCGTCGTGGAGCAGGCGTTCCAGCGTGCCGCAGAGCGCACGGGCGTCGCAGACCGCATGCCGTGGGATGAGGCGCTCGACTACGTGCGGGTGACCATGGGGCAGTCGAAGATCGATGTCTTCACTCACCTCTCCGGCGGAGACGCCGAGGCCGCGGCACGCGCGACTGCCGCGTTCGAGGGCGCGTACGCCGAGATCGTCTCCGAGCAGGGCGTCTCCGAGATCACCGGCGCCGCCGACGCGATCCAGGGACTGAAGGATGCCGGGCTGAAGGTCGTGCTCACCACCGGCTTCGCCCCGGTGACCCGAGACGCCCTGATCGACGGACTCGGCTGGCGAGACCTCGTCGACCTCGCGCTGTCGCCGATCGACGCCGGACGCGGACGCCCGGCGCCCGACCTCGTGCTGGCGGCCCTGCTGCGCACGCAGGCGTCATCCGTCCAGTCGATCGCGGTCGTCGGCGACACCGTCAGCGATGTCGAGTCGGGTCGTCGAGCCGGCGCCGGATTCGTCGCGGGCGTGCTCACCGGCGCCCACGATCGTCCGGCGCTGAGCGCCGCCGGAGCCGATGCCGTGCTGAGCGATGTGAGCGCGTTGCGGGATGTGCTCGTCCAGCGCGAGCTGCTGCCGCTCGTCGCCACCTCCTGAGGGATCGCTCCATGGGAACGCTGCTGATCCGTCCGCCCGGCCACCGCCGAGACGTCGCGCTGCGCCCGGCGGCCACCGCGATGGTCTGGGTCGGCGAAGGCCACCCGCACGAGACGATCGCGGTACCGGGAGTGGCTCTCGCGGACGGGGACGCGCTCGTGGCGGTCGAGATGTCGACGATCTGCGGATCCGACGTGCACACGGTGCGGGGACGACGATCCGCTCCGACGCCCCTGGTGCTCGGACACGAGAGCGTCGGACGGGTGATCGCCATCGGCGACGCCGGCGCGCGCACCGTGGACGGCACTCCGCTGCGGATCGGCGATCGGGTGGTGTGGTCGGTGACCGTATCCTGCGCGAGCTGCGATCGCTGCCTGCGGGGGCTGCCGCAGAAATGCCGTGATCTGGGGAAGTACGGGCACGATCGCGTCGGCGCGCACGGCGACCTCACCGGAGCGTTCGCGAGTCACGTGCAGCTGAGGGAGGGGACGGCCATCGTCAGGGTGCCCGAGGCGCTCCCCGCCGCGGTGCTCGCGCCCGCCTCGTGCGCCACGGCCACCGCGTGGGCGGCGGTCGCTCGAGCGGCGAAGGACCACGACCTCGACGGGGCCTCCGTGCGGATCCACGGCGCGGGTCTCGTGGGGCTGTCCGCCGCAGCCATCGCCGCCGAACAGGGGGCGACCGTGGAGGTGCGGGACCCGAACGTCGACAGGCAGGGTCTGGCCGCACGGTTCGGAGCGACGCGTCTCGACCGGGATCCTGATGTCGTGATCGAGGCGTCGGGGCATGCCGTGCAGGAAGCACTCGCCGGCGTGGCGGTCGGGGGGACGGTCGTGCTGGTCGGGAGCGTGTTCCCCGCTGACCCGGTTCCGTTCGACGCCGAGAGCATCGTGCGCCGGCTCGTCACCGTCGCGGGCATCCACAACTACACGGGCGCAGAGCTGGCTGAAGCGGTGGCGTTCCTCGCGGGCCGGGGGAGGGCCTATCCCTTCGCCGATGCCGTTGGCGCGGTGCGGCCGCTCTCCGAGATCGATGCGGCGCTGCGCGAGGCGACCACCCCACAGGCGCCGCTGCGGATCGGACTCCTGCCCGGCCAGTGAAGCTGCGGCCAACGCGCCGGCGGGGGTGCTGCGGCCTGTGACGATGCGCGACTCGTGGCGATGCCGTGGTCAGCGCGGACGACGGTCTTCGCCGTCGTTCTCCTGACCGCGCCGCGGACCCAGCGGTCGCAGCCCCTCGGCGTGGAACGCCAGCAGGCCGACGGCCGCACCGACGGTCGACGCGAGCACCTCTTCCGGGTCGCCGACAAGTGCCAGTCGACGGTGGCCCACGTCGCCATCGGCCGTGGCCCAGCCCAGATAGACGGTTCCCGCCGCGTGCCCGCCCTGGGGTTCCGGGCCGCCCACACCGGTGGTCGAGACCGCAAGGTCGACATCGAACAGGGTCCGTGCACCGGCGGCGAGCTGCTCCGCGCAGGCGGCAGAGCACGGATCCGTTCCCGGCGTCAGTCCCAGCACGCGCTCCTTGACGTCGGTGAAGTAGGCCACGATGCCCCCGGCGAACCAGCCGGAGGCACCGTCGCCGGCACCGATCGTCTCCGCGAGCATGCCCGAGGTCAGCGACTCGGCCACTCCGATGCGGAGCTCCCGCTCGGCGGCGAGTTCGCTCAACCGTGCGATGTGGCTCTGCGTGTCCGAGTCGAGAGCGTCGAGAGCGGTCACCGTGCGGAGCGTCCGTTCTCGAGCGTCATCGCTCTTCGCTCTCGTCGTAGTCCGGACGAGGGGGCTGCAGCGGCTGGTCCGAGTACTCTCCGCCCGCGCGGCCGCCGTAGGGGCGTCCGTGATCGGCGAACTCGTCGCGGGCGAACACCAGGGTCCACGGACCCGCCGTGAAGTGCGCGCCCGTGCGCAGGGTCTCGGAGTTCTCATCCACGTGCGTCGCGTCCACGCCGAGGCTCGCGTTCGTCTCGCCCTCGCCGTGCAGGGTCAGCACGTACTCGTCGCGGTCGTCGTGAGTGATCGTGGCGTGCACCGGGTCGGTGTCGGCGAGGCGCAGTTCGTTGCCCTCGGCCGAGCCGACGCGGACGACATCGTCTTCGAGCGCGAACTCGGTGCGCTCGTCGTCCCTGGTGATGCGCAGACGGGGGTTTCCCGCGCCCCACGACGCGTGCGTGGTGCCCGGGGTGTTGCCCTCGTCCGGGCGGTCATCGATGTGTCGGTCGTTCATGGCAGTGCCCTCCTCGGGGTCGAGTGGAATGAGGCTATGCGTCCCTCCAGATCTCGCCGAGGGGGTTGACTTCGCTGTGGCGACCCGGCATCGGATCCACCCGCCGAGGGACTGTGTGGCCGTCGGCTGTTTGGGGAACAATGGGTCGCAACCGTCGTCCCCACCGCCACGACCGAGGAGCAGTGCATGGGAAAGTTCGTCTATGAAGGCAGCGTGAAGACCGAGATCGAGGACCGGGCGCTCACGCATCTGCAGCTCGTCATCACCGCCAAGCTGCGTCGCGGTGAGCCCTTCCCGTTCAGCTGGCGAGAAGACACCAGCGTGGGCGGTGGGCGCACCACCGTCTGGATCCAGCCCGGCAGCGCGCTGGTCTTCAAGTACTTCGGCAGCAGGCAGCCCTCCGTCAACCGCGCCTGGATCGAGGCACTCGCCTTCACGGCGAACGCTCCGAGCGGGCTCTACCTCGTTCCCGAGCCCGCGGAATCGGGAACCGAGCCGGGCACCGAGGAAGTCCCGGTGACCCCGCCCGTCTGATCCTCTCGACCCCTCGCACAGGGCGGACCTGTCAACCCCCCTGACGGGAGGGCGGCCCTCGGGGAGAGTCGCTCGTACGACGACACGTTCCACGAGACGACACGTTCCACGAGATGAGGAGGATCGCCATGACAGACGACACCACCGACCCCCGGCACGCGCATCGCGAGGAGGGCTTCCCCGCGCAGCATCAGGATCAGCCGGGGCTGACGGAGCGGACCCGGCCGGAGCCCGACCACGGGGAGCAGACCTACGCAGGCCACGGTCGCCTGGGAGGACGACGTGCTCTGATCACGGGCGGGGACTCGGGCATCGGCCGCGCCGTCGCGATCGCCTTCGCCCGAGAGGGCGCGGACGTCGCCATCGCGCACATGCCCGAGGAACAGGCCGACGTGGAGGATACCCTCGCCCTGGTCCGCGAGGCCGGCCGGATCGGAGTGGGATTCGCGGGCGATCTGCGCGACGAGGGGTTCGCGACCGACATCGTCGCGAAGACCCGGAGCGAGCTGGGTGGACTCGACGTGCTCGTGCTCAACGCCGGCTACCAGCACGACATCGACGGTTTCGCGTCGCTGGAGACGGAGCGGATGCGCCGGGTCTTCGACACGAACCTGGCCGGAATGCTGTTCTCGGCACGTGCGGCCTATCCCGACCTCGAACCCGGTGCGAGCATCATCGTGACCGCGTCGGTGCAGGCCTACAACCCCTCGCCGGGTCTGATCGACTACGCCATGACCAAGGCGGCACAGGTGGCGTTCGTGAAGGCGCTCGCCGAGGAGGCAGGGCCCAAGGGCATCCGAGTGAACGCCGTGGCCCCCGGCCCGATCTGGACACCGCTGATCCCCGCGACGGGCTGGGACGCCGAGCGCCTGGCGACCTTCGGTGCCGACACCCCGCTCGGGCGGGCAGGGCAACCCGCGGAACTCGCCGGGGCATATGTGTACCTGGCGTCTGACGAGTCCTCCTACACCTCGGGATCGGTCATCGCGGTCACGGGCGGCAAGCACCTCTGACCCGTACGGCACCCGTCGAGACCCATCGTCTTCGTCGACACCCACGCGCCGTCGCGCATTCGACGGTGGGTCTCGACAGGGACGGTGGGTCTCGACAGCACGGTGGGTCTCGACAGTCGCCGCCTAAGCTTGTCTGGTGCAGAAGCCCACCGCGTCCGGTCCCCTCGTGGGGGTCGTGCTCGTCATCGGCTCCTGCCTCTCGCTTCCCTTCGGCGCTGCTGTCGCGGCCCAGCTCTTCCCGGTGCTCGGACCGTGGGGGGTGACCTCGCTGCGCGTGGCGATCGCCGCGGTGCTGCTCGTCGTCATCGTGCGGCCGCGACCGGGGAAGTGGACCCGCGCGCAGTGGATTGCCGCCGTGCTCTTCGGAGTCTCGCTGGCGGCGATGAACGGCTTCTTCTACGCCGCGATCGATCGCATCCCGCTGGGGCCCGCCGTCGCGATCGAGTTCCTCGGACCGCTCGTCCTCGCCGCCGTGCTCACCCGGAAGCTCAGAGATTTCGCCTGGGTCGGCATCGCCCTGCTGGGCATGGTCGTCCTCGGCATCGACGGGCTGATCGGGGCCGAGCCGCTCGATCCGCTCGGGGTCGTGTTCATCCTCATCGCCGCCGGATTCTGGGCCATGTACATCCGGATGAGCGCCCGCGTCGGCGCCCTCATCCCCGGCAGCAGCGGCCTGGCGATGGGACTCGTGGTCGCGGCCGTGCTGCTGATCCCGGTCGGCGTTCCCGCTGTGTCGACCGTGGCGATGGACCCGCAGCTCCTGCTGCTCGCGGCGATCACCGCGGTGCTGTCGTCGGTCATCCCGTACAGCTTCGAGCTCGCGGCGCTGCGGCGGCTTCCGCAGCGCGTCTTCGGGGTGCTGCTGAGCCTGGAGCCGGCGTTCGCCACCCTCGCCGGCTGGCTCATCCTCGGTCAGGATGCGACGCCGTTGCGCATGCTCGCCATCGCTCTCGTGATCGCCGCGAGTGTCGGCACCACGCTCGGCGTGCGGAGGGACCGTCGCGACGGCGGCCCCTCCGGTCCCTTCACCGCGCCGATACCGCTGCCCGATTGACCGTCGGCGTCGGCAGCGGGAATCGCCGACGCAGGATGACGCGCTGGACGAGCGTCCACACCACCGTGACGGTGAGGTAGAGCGCAGCGGCGAGGGGCACGAATGCGGCGAAGACCGCTGTGAGGTAGTGCGTCGCCGAGACGACGCGCAGCATCGTGGGCGAGTTCAACGGGGAGTCGTCACCCTCGACCGGAGTGGGACGGAACACGCGGCGGGTGACCTCGGCGACCGCGACCATGACCGCCAGCAGCACTCCGAACACCAGGAACGTGGCGGGCGTGGCCGTGCCGCCGAAGAGCGCGGAGACCAGGCTCGTCCCCAGCGGGGCGCCGAACAGGTCGTGCGCGAGCAGTTCGTTCGGATGACCGGCGATCTCGGGACGGAGGAACAGCGTGTACAGGATGCCGACGACGGGGGCCTGCGCCAGCACCGGGAGCATCCCCGCGAACGGCGACGTGTTCTCGGCCTTGTAGAGCGCCAACGTCTCCTTCTGCAGGCGCTCGGGGTTCTTCTTGTGGCGGCGCTGCAGCTCACGCAGCTTCGGGGCGAGACGCGCCCTGGTCTGTTCGGCCTTGGCCTGGGATATGCCCACCGGGATGAGCAGCGCCCGCACCAGCAGGGTGACGAGCACCACGGCGAGTGCTGCGGCCGCGGCGCCGGCGAGAGGGGTGAGGAGGTCGGAGAGCCCGGTCATGGCGCCGTAGGCGGCGTCGAGGAGGGCGGCGAGAGGAGGGAAAGCGAAGATGTCCAAGAGAGTGTCCGTTCGTGGGGTCGGGAAGGGTCGGCGAAGGCCGCGCTGTCCCGTCGTGCGAACGGACTACGCGGCGGTCGCGACTCCCGGCGCCCGAGGGCGCGGATGCCCGGCGGCATCGGGGTCACTCTGCGTGAGGAGGGTGCCGACGTCGATGGCCCGCAGCGGATGCGGGGCGTCGGCTGTGGCCTCGGGGTGCACGCTCAGCACGATGGCGAGCGTGAGGGCGGTCACTGCGAGCAGCGCGATCGCGAGGCCGAGGGCCGTTGCGTCGGGCATCGACACGAGGCCGATCGCGGTCGCGACGAAGCTCAGCATCTGCCCGAACCACTCGCTCATGTGCGCACCCCTTCCTGCGACGAGGGTATCACCGGGGCCTCGGGGTCGCCCGCGGGCGTAACGTCGAAGCATGAGTGACCTTCGCACCCTGCTCGGGATCGAGCATCCGATCGTTCTCGGCCCGTTCGGCGGGCTCTCCTCGACCGCGCTCACCGCCGCGGTCAGCAACGCGGGTGGACTGGGGTCGCTCGGACTCTACGGTTACGACGGCGATCGCATCCGTGCGACCGGGGCCGAGCTGCGTGCCCTGACCGACCGGCCCTATGCGGTGAACGTCTGGCTTCCGATGGGAGACGAGGTCGAGCCGAACCCGCAGCACACCGTGTTCGCGCAGGCCCTGCAGCCGTTCTACGAAGCCGTGGGCGTGGACGTCCCCGCGCGGCCGGAGCGGTACGCCCCGACCCTGGACGAACAGCTCGAGGCCGTCTGGGAGATCGAGCCCGCCGTGCTCAGCGTGGTGTTCGGCGTGCCGTCGGACGACCTGATCGAGGAGGCGCATCGCCGCGGCATCCTCATCGTCGGCACGGCGACCACGGTGGCTGAGGCCGTCGCGCTCGACGCAGCGGGCGTGGACGCCGTGGTCGCGAGTGGCGCCGAGGCCGCGGGTCATCGGGTCGCATTCCTGCATTCAGCGGAGGAGTCGCTGGTCGGGACGTTCGCGCTGGTGCCTCAGATGGTCGACGCGGTCGGGGTGCCCGTGATCGCGGCAGGAGGTGTCGCCGATCGTCGCGGGGTGGCGGCGGCGTTCGCCCTGGGCGCGGCGGGAGTGCAGGTGGGGACGGCGTTCCTCGCCACCGCGGAGTCGGCCGCGAACGAAGCGCACCGCGACGCGATCCGATCCACCGCCGCCGACGAGACCGTGCTCACACGTGCGATGAGCGGACGCCTGGCTCGCGGCGCCCGCAACCGTGTGGTGCGGGCGATCGAGGCGAGCGGCACGATCGCGCCGTTCCCGATGCAGAACTGGCTGACAGGGCGCTTCCGCACCGCGGCGGGGGAGCAGAACCTGGGCGCGCTGCAGTCGCTGTGGATGGGGCAGGCCGCGCCGCTGGTGCGTCATGGCACGGCTGCCGAGGTCTTCGCCGAGCTGATGGCAGGGCTCCCGGCGACGCCGTGACCCTCGCTGCGGCCCGGATCGCGGGCTGCTCCGCGCTGTGGACGAATGACCGACGCCTGGCAGCGGCCTCCCACGGGCTCGCGGTCGATATCCTGAGCGACCGCGACTGACCCGAGCCCTCCCGGGTTCGTCCGGGCTAGAGGATCACGGTGGACTTGCCGTGCACGATCACGCGATCCTCGGCGTGCCACTGCACGGCGCGGGCGAGCACGAGGCGCTCGACGTCGGCACCGCGACTCTGCAGCTCGGCGGCCGACTCGGAGTGGGTGACGCGCGTGACGTCCTGTTCGATGATCGGTCCCTCGTCGAGGTCCGCCGTCGCGTAGTGCGCGGTCGCGCCGATCAGCTTGACGCCACGGTCCTTGGCGCGAGCGTACGGGTTCGCTCCGATGAACGCGGGCAGGAACGAGTGGTGGATGTTGATGACCGGAGCTTCGAGGCGCGTGATGAAGTCGTCGGAGAGGATCTGCATGTAGCGGGCGAGCACGACGAGGTCGACGTTCCCGCGCAGCAGTTCGAGCTGACGATCCTCCATGGCGGCCTTGTCGCCGGAGGGGATGTGCACGAACGGCACACCGAACGAGCGGACGGCCTCGGCCAGGTCGGGGTGGTTGGACACGACCATGGTGATGTCGATGTCGAGCTGTCCGCGCTGCGTACGCCACAGCAGCTCCATGAGGCAGTGATCGTACTTCGAGACGAAGATCGCGACGCGCTTGCGGCGGGCCACGTCGTGCAGCGACCACTCCATGCCGAAGCGCTCGGCGACGGCCGCGATGTCGGCTTCGAGTGCCGGGCGCGCCGCTGCCAGACCGTCGAGGTGGATGACCGTGCGCTGGAAGAAGCGTCCGCCCTCGGAGTCGGTCGAGTGCTGATCGAGCGAGATGATGTTCGCGCCGTGATGAGCGAGCACGCCGGCGACGGCGGCGACGATGCCGGGCTGGTCGTCGCAGGCGATGAGCAGGCGGGCGGTATCGGGCTGAGACATGGGGGCTCCTCGAGGGTGTGCATCGATTCTGCCGTGGATGCGCCGAGCGGGCGAATCGCGAAAGATCACCCGCTGCACTGCCTGCGCACTGCACCGCTCTCACCTACCCTGAGAGCATGAATGCGAGTGACCTCGGCCTCGTGCTGATCCCGCTGCTCGCCGTGGCGGCGCCGCTTCTCGCACGCGGCGTGCGACCGGTGGTCCGGGTGCCCATCGTGGTGTTCGAGCTCGTGCTCGGCATCCTCGTCGGTCCCGCTGTCTTCGGCTGGGTCGAACCGGGACCGCTGCTGGAGAAGCTCAGCGATTTCGGCCTCGCGCTGCTGTTCTTCGTCGCCGGAACCGAGATCGACTTCAAGATGGTGGCGGGCAAGCCGCTCGCGCGCGCCTCTCTGGGCTGGCTGCTCAGCGTGCTCCTGGGCATAGGCCTGGGTTTCTTCTTCGCGCCGGGAGAGGGGATGGTGGTGGTCGGCATCGCGCTCAGTTCCACGGCGCTGGGCACCCTGATGCCGATCCTGCGCGATGCCCGCGAGCTCGACACCCCCTTCGGTCGTGCCATCAGCGCGATCGGCGCGGTGGGCGAGTTCCTCCCGTTGATCGCGATCTCGATCTTCCTCAGCACGCGGACCACGCCGATCGCCACGGCCGTGCTGCTGACCTTCGTGGTGCTCGCCGGGCTCGCGGTGCTGCTGGCGCACCGCGTCCCGCACGGGCGGCTGCACGGCATCGTGCGGGCGACACTGCACACCTCGGATCAGTTCGGCGTGCGCTTCGTGATCCTGCTCATCGCCGCTCTCGTCGGGCTGAGCGTCATGCTCGATCTCGACATGCTGCTCGGGGCTTTCGTGGCCGGGGCGGTCTGGCGCATCATCATGGCGCGTGCACCGAAGAAGGACGCGGAAGAGGTCGAGAGCAAGATCGAGGCGATCGCCTTCGGTTTCCTCGTGCCGATCTTCTTCCTCTACACCGGGGTCACGTTCGATCTGCAGGCATTGCTGTCTTCGCCGACGGCGCTGGGGCTGGTGCCCATCTTCCTGATCGCTCTGCTCGTGATCCGCGGATCCGCGGCGCAGCTCTCGGCGCCGGCGGGGATGAGCGTGCGCGACCGCGCGGCCCTCGGACTGCTCGCCGCGACGGGCCTGCCGATCATCGTGGCTGTCACCGCCATCGGTGTGGATCAGAAGATGCTCGACACCGGCACGGCTGCGGCGCTCGTCGGAGCCGGAATGCTGTCCGTGCTGCTGTATCCCCTGATCGGGATGACGCTCCGTGGCGACCGCGCGGAGGTCGTGGGCCCGCGACTGGCCGACAAGACACGACAGGGAGAGCTGTGACCACCGCATCCGCGCTGCTGACACAGGCCGTGCACGACCTGAAGGGCGCTCCGAAGGAAGGGCTCGGCGAACAGCGCGATTCGCGCTGGCGCGGGCGTCGCATCGTCAGGGTCGGTGAGGCGTGGCACCTGGGTGTGCTGCTGCTGACCGAGACACATGCGCTGGCGACGGCCGAGGTCCTGCGCGCGGCGGACCCGGGGCGTCGCGGCTACACGGCCGAGTCGGCCAGGGAGCGGGCGGAGCGCAGGGCCGAGGCGCTGCGCGGCGGCTTCGACGAGGGCGATGTCGTGCACGTGGGATGGAGCGTCGTCGACGTCGACGCCGTGGACGCCGGAGGTTCATCCGGTCCGCTCGCTCAGGTCGACGGTGTGCCCTCCGTGCGCTGGAGCACCGCGGGAGGATTCATGCCGTTGGAGGCATACCTGCGCGAGCGCGTACCGCTGCTCCGCGACTCGGCGTCGAGCTGATTCAGGCGAAGGTCTCGGCGAAGCGTCGCAGCAGGGCCGCACCCTCAGTGACCGAGGCTGCGAGAACCTGCTGCTGCACGGCGTCGAACTCGTCGGGGTCGAAGTAGCCGGTGGTGCGGTAGAACGTCATCCGGTCGGCGAAATCGCGAGGCGTGGGCTCTGGGTGGAACTGAGCGGCGTAGAGATGCGTGCCCACGCGGTACGCCTGCACGGGGCAGGCCTCGTTCGTGGCCAGCAGCACGGCGCCGGGCGGGGTCGCCGCCGCGCTCTCCTTATGGGCCGTGAAGACCGTCAGAGCGGAGCCGCTGGGTCCGAACACCGGATCGGCCGCGCCCGCCTGCGTGGTCTCGATGACCGTGGCGCTCGCGGGCTCCGGAGTGTCGGTCACCACCTCGCCGCCGAGCATGCGGGTGACGACACCGATGCTGAAGCAGGTGAAGAACACCGCGACCTCGGCGGCCATCGCCGCGTCGGCCAGCGTGCGGAGGTCGGCCTCGACGCGAAGCTGCTCGGCGGACTTCACCGCATCGGAGACGTTGAACGGCGAGCCCCCGACGACGATGCCGCGATATCCCCGCAGGCGTTCCATCGGCAACGCCCCGTGTAGCAGATCGAGCCGGTCGACCACGTCGACGCCCAGCGCCCGACGGAAGGAGGCATGCTCGGCATCCGCCGCCCCGGTCTCGGGTCGCACGCAGACGTAGAGAAGCGAGGCCATCAGGAGATTCTAACGAGCGCGCGTGGCCCAGCAGACGCGGTCACCGCGAGGAGTTCGCCGTGCGACCGCGGACGATGCCCACGAACGTCTCGACGTCGGCCGTGGTGCGCTCTCGCGGCCACACCAGCGCGACGGTCGAGGTCGGTCCGTGCGCGAGGACGCGGTGATCGGCGTCCTTGCGATGGTGCAGACGCGCGAGAGACATCGGGACGACGACGATGCCGACGCCGGATGCCGCCGTCGCGATCGCCTCGTCGGTGGGAAGGGGATCGAAGGTCGCCGGGACAGTCCCCGGGAACACGGGAGAACCCAGGACATCGTCGGTCAGCGCGATCACGACCTCGCCTTCGAGGTCGGCCGCGGTGAGCTGCTCCGCGGCCATCAGATGCGAATCGACCGCTGCGACGACGACCGGGACCTCGTCGTACAGGGGGATGATGTGCAGCGACTCGTCGGTGAGGGGCAGACGAAGGAGCGCCGCATCGACGCGGTCGAGTGCATCGCGCTGGGCGGCCGGGTCGATCGTCACGAGCTCGAGCGGCACACGCGGCATCCGCTGCTTCCAGGCGTCGATCCACTTGCCGGGGGTCGCGCCGGGCACAGCGCCGAGGCGGAAGGTGCGCGGCGCTTCCGGTTCGGGCTGCGGGGCATCGAAGACGACCTTGGAGGTGGGCTTCTTCGGCTTCTGCGGGGGATACCGCTCCGCGGGTGCTGCCTTGTTTCGGCGTACCGGTGTTCCGCGGCCTGTGCCCTTCGCGGGGCGTCTTCCCTGGTTCGCCATGCGGTCAAGGCTACTCGGCGGGAGTGCCCGGCACCTCCGTCGGCGCAGCAGGGCTCGTGGTGGAGAGCTTCCGCTGCGCGCGACGGACGAGTCCGGCGGCTCCGCCGACCAGGAGCAGCACGCCGACGGTCAGGAGCGCGACCGTGACGGCGGCCGTCGGGGTGAGGGCCAGCAGGGCGTCGGCGGCTGCGTCGCGGCGGTCGGCGTCTGCCAGCATCCAGAGGGCTGTCGCCGAGATCGCGGCGAACAGGAGCCCCCAGATGATGGCCGCCCAGCGGGTGCGGGGCACGGCGGTGGTCTCGGTGATCGACGGAACGCTCATCACTGGTCTTCCTTCGCGGGCTCGGCGACGGTGATGGAGATGTCACCGCTGTTCTGATCGAGGGTGATCGGTTGGATGGTCGTCGGGGAGGCGGTGTCGGCCGAGATGCTCTGCACGATCACCGCCTCCTCTCCTGCGCGCTCGTCTCCGTCACGCGTGCCGAGCCATGTGCCGGAGTCGACGATCGTTCCCGAGTCGCCCTCCACGCGGGTCCAGGTCACGGATGCCGTGTCCACCGTCGCTCGGAGCTGCAGCTCGACGCCGGGATCGACATAGATGTACGTCCCCCCGGAGGACTTCTCGATCACGATCGGTCGCGGCGCGCCGTCGTGCTGATAGAGGGTGACGGAGAGGTCGCCGAACGGCTGACGGATGTGCTGCTCGCGGCTGTTGGTGATCGAGGCCCATCCGAAGGTCAGGTCCTGCAGCGTGGAGAACGCCCCGGCCACGAGTCCGCCGACGAGGGTGATGACCGTCACGAAGGCCAGGAAACCGCTGCGCCGACGGAACGCCCCGGCGACGATCATCCCGAGCGCGAGGATCAGGGCTGCTGCGAGGAGGCCGAGAGCTCCGCCGAGCTGGGCTGCGCCGGTCGCCAGTCCCACGGCAGCACCGGTGATGATCGCGAGCCCCACCATCGTCGCCACGAACGCGAATCCGGCGCGCGGGTTCGACTCCCGGCGGATGCGACGGCGTTCGGCGGCTTCGGCGGCGAACACGGCGGCCTCGGCCTGGCGCTCACGGCGCAGCTGGTCGCGGGCGGCGCGCTCGACGTCCTGCTGCTGGCGCCGCCACGCCTGATCCTGTTCCTTCCAGGCGGCATGCTGGGCGCGCCAGGCTTCGAGGGCTGCGGGATCCTGCGAACCAGGCGGCAGAGGGGCCGGCGGTGCCGGCGGGATCGCGCCGAGTGCGGGATCCGGTGACATCGGCTCTGCTGCGATGCCGGCGTCGGAATCCGCGGCGGCGGAGAGAGTGGCGTCCGCCCCCTCGGCGGTACCCGAACCGGCGAGGGGGGCGGACGCGGCCGGGGCCGTCTGATCTGCGGAAGCCGTCGGCAGATCAGACGCGGAAGCGCCCGGGGTGCGGCTGGCAGCACGCACGATCAGGAAGAGCAGGCCGGCGACGAGCACGAGCCCGACGATCCAGCTGAGGAGGGAGAGGGCCGACCAGTCGCCGTAACCGAGCCCGAACAGGCGGCCAGCGAGCGGAGCGGTCGGGAACAGCCCGATGACGGCCATCGCCAGGATGCCCCACTGCACGGGCTGGTAGTCGCGACGCAGCAGGTCGCGCAGGTGCACCCGTCCATCGATGTCGGGCAGCAGCGCCCACGCGGCGGCGTACAGGAAGATCACCGGCAGTCCGAAGAGCGCGGCCACCACCAGCACCCCTCGCACGATGAGCGGGTCGATCCGCAGGCGTGCGGCGATACCGGCGGCGACGCCACCCAGCCAGCCCTCGGAGCGGGCGACGCCGAGACCGGCGACCCAGAGCAGGAAGCGGTCGGCGCCGCGCGGGGTGCCCGTGCCGGGACCGCCGACGGCCGGAGCGTCTGGATCGGCAGGGGGCGGAGGCGCAGTCGGAATCGTCATGCTTCGATCCTGGCGGTGGCGCGGGGCGCTGTGCCATGGGGGGAACCCCTGAGCGACCCCTGATTCTCGCCGGGGGAGCCCCCGGAGCATCGGCGCGGATGATTGGATGGCGACATGTCCTCTTCGGCGCACGCTCCCGCGCGACCTCCGCGCGTCGCCGCTCCACCGCGCCCGTCGCTGACCCGCGATCGCGACTGCCTGGTCGCCGGCGTCAGTGCCGGACTCGCACGCCACCTGGGCGCACAGCCGTGGATGGTGCGCGCTCTGTTCATCGCCCTCGCGCTGTGCGGCGGTGCAGGGGTGCTGCTCTACGCCTGGTGCTGGATGTTCACGCCGTGGGCGGAGGGTGAGGACGCACCGACCAGACGGATGCCCGTGGCGTGGCTGCTGCTGGCTCCCGCGGCCGTGGGGGTCCTCGTCGTGCTGGTGTGGCGTGGCGGCAGCGACTGGCTGACCGGGTCGATCCCTCCCGATGTCGCGGCGGTCGTCGTCGGCGGAACGGTGGTCTTCGCGACCGGCGCCGGGCTCTGGGCGACGCTGATCGACAGCACCGACACCGCACGGGGGCCACGGCACACGCTGAGCATCCGGATCCTCTCGATCGTCCTGCTGGCCCTGCTGTTCACGATCCTGCTGTCCTGGCCGGTGGCCCGGTCGGGCGTGGCGCTGGTGCTGCTCCCGCTGGTCGGGCTCGCGGCCGTGGTGTCCTCGTCGTTGATACCCCGATGGCGCGAGCTGTCCGGTGAGCGGGTGCGCCGCATCCGCGAGGAGCAGCGCAGCCAGATGGCCGCCCACCTGCACGACTCGGTGCTGCAGACACTGGCGCTGATCCAGAACAGGGCGGGAGCTTCCAGCGAAGCTGCGCGCCTCGCCAGGGCGCAGGAGCGGGAGCTGCGTGCCTGGTTGTACGACGGCGATGCTCCGGCCGACAGTGATCTTCCGACCGACCTGCGCGACTATGCCGGAGCGTTGGAGCTCGACTACCCGGTGCGCATCGACGTGGTCTCCGCCGGCCTGTCGACAGAGCGGGCGAGCGGAGAGCTCGCCGCCGCCGCCAGGGAGGCGATCCTGAACGCGGCCCGCCACGCAGGAGGCGAGATCTCGGTGTACATCGAGGGAAGCGTGTCAGGCGTCGATGTGTTCATCCGCGATCGGGGCCCGGGATTCCAGCTCGATGAGGTGCCCAGCGATCGGTTGGGCGTGCGCGAGTCGATCATCGGACGGATGCGCCGTGCGGGTGGCAGTGGAGGGGTTCGCAGCGACGAGAGCGGCACAGAGGTGCATCTGCGCATCATGACACCGTCCAACCAGGAGCGGCCGGTACCGCGTGCGACGGCTCGGGAGGAGCACCATGGCTGAGATCATCCGTGTCGTGATCGTCGACGATCACTCGATCTTCCGCTCCGGCCTGCGCGCAGACCTCGATGCGAGCGTCGATGTGGTGGGCGAAGCGGCAGACGTGCCGTCGGCGATCTCGGTGATCGGCGAGACGCGACCGGATGTCGTGCTCCTCGACGTGCATCTCCCGGGCGGCGACGGCGAGGACGCGGCCGGAGGTGAGGCGGTGATCCGCGGGTCGTCTCCGACCGATGCCCGCTTCCTCGCGTTGAGCGTGTCCGACGCCGCGGCCGACGTCGTGCGGGTGATCCGCGCCGGCGCGCGGGGTTACATCACGAAGGGCTCATCCGGCGTCGAGGTCAGCAGCGCGGTGCGGGCCGTGGCCGAGGGTGATGCGGTCTTCTCGCCGAGGCTTGCCGGCTTCGTGCTCGACGCCTTCGGGGCGGTCGCCGGTGAGACCGCGACAGCGACCGACGAACTCGACCGGCTCTCGGCACGCGAGCAGGAGGTCATGCGCCTGATCGCTCGGGGCTACGCGTACAAAGAGGTCGCGTCGGAGCTGTTCATCTCGATCAAGACGGTCGAGACGCATGTGTCGTCGGTGCTGCGCAAGCTTCAGCTCTCCTCACGACACGAACTCACGGCATGGGCCTCCGAGCGGCGGCTGTTGTGAGAGCACCGCTCGGGTGAGGTCGCTCAGGCCGCGAGCCACAGACCTTTCTGATCCGTCGCGATGGTGAGTCCGGCCGCGACCGTCTCGTCGTCGCCGATCCTGGCACCGCGGACGATGCGCGCTCCGGCACCGATGTCGGTGCGGACGCCCACGTAGGCGTGATCGCCGATCGCCGCGCCATGGCCGACGTGCGCGTGCGCGTCCACGAACGCGCCTTCGCCGATCACGGCGTCTTCGTCGATCCAGGCACCGCGGGCGATGGTCGCGCCGGCACCGACGCGCGCCCCCGGTTCGATATAGGCACCCGCCTCGATGTGTGCCTTCGGGTGCACCTTCGCGCCATGCGCGACGAGACCCCGGCCGTTCGCGTGCTTGCGATACCGCAGCGTCGCGCCCTGGTCGTTCTCGATGTCGACGTAGTTCTTGCCCACGATTCCTCCCGTGCTCCGGAGTTCTCCGGATATATCAACAACCACGACAGGGGCGGATTCATTCCCGCGGATGGATGTGGTCAGTGCTGACAGGAGGGGCACCAGAAGGTGATGCGTTCGCGGGTCGGATCGGCGCCCTGCTCGCCCCGCCGGATCAAGGTGCCGCAGCGTCGGCACGGACGTCCGGCGCGGCCGTACACCCAGGTGCCCTGGCCGGGCCGATCGACGCCGGTGAAGGTGCGGTGACGGCGGTCCCGGTTGGCGCGGATCGTGCGCACACCGAGGTCGAGGAGGGCGGCGACATCGACCTCCGGCGCCGGTCTGGTCGGCAGGATTCCTCGGAGGAACAGGAGTTCTGCGGCGTACTCGTTGCCGAATCCCGCGACGTTGCGCTGATCGAGGAGGGCGACGTGGATGCTGCGGGCGTCGGCCTCGAGACGTCGGACTGCCTCTGCCGCATCCCAGTCGTCGGCGAGCGGATCAGGTCCGAGGTAGCCGACGAGCTGATCCTCGTCACGGGTGGGGACGACCTCGATCTCGGCGATGTCGACGCCCACGGCTTCGCCCCGCGGCGTACCGACGACCGCACGCACCTTGAACGCCGGATGCCGCCACTTCTCGCCGGGGCGATAGGTGAACCACGCGCCGTCCATGCGCAGATGCGAATGCAGTGTGCTGTCGCCGATGCGCATGAGCAGATGCTTGCCGCGGGGGATCACGGCATGCACCGGCTGGCCGGTCAGGTCGAGCGTGGCGAATCGGGGCACGCGCAGGTCGAATCGGGTGACCTCCGCGCCGGCCAGAGCTTCGTCGAGTCGTCGTGCCGTGCGGAAGACGGTGTCGCCCTCGGGCATCAGGGGGCGCCGATGGGAGTGGGCGGCGGCGGGGTGCGCGGCGACGCGGTGGGCGGCGCGACGGGCGGTGTGGTGGGCAGCGTGGTGGGGGACGTGGCGAATCCGGCTCGCGCGAGCATGTCTCGCGCGAGCATCGTGCTTCCGGCCACGGCGGCCGGCATGATCGCGACGGCCCCGCCAGGGATCAGGAAGCAGAGCTGTGTCGCCACTCCGAAGCCGAGAACCCGCGCCCGGCTGCCCGAGAACAGGGCAGCGCGCTGGGCGGGGCTGAGATCGCGGGCATCGAAGGCTCGACCCGTGAGCTCTCGGGCCAGCAGTCGACCGGTCAGGACGACTCCGGCGATGGGGCCGAAGAACCCGCCGACGGCAGGGATCAGACCGATGAGGAGCACGACGATCGCGATCAGGATGCCGAGCAGAACCAGGCGGAGTCCCTCGCCGAGAGTGGTCCAGAAGCTGCCACCGTCGGCTGGGGGAGCGTCGCCGAGGTCGGCCTCTACCGCATGCCAGATGCGCTGGTAGAACGGATCGCCGATGGTCAGGGTGAGGGCGCTGAAGACCACGCTGGCCAGGGCGAGCGCGGCCGCGACGATCACGAAGCTCACCGCAGACCGCAGCAGGCCGCGCCACGGTTCGAGCCACCCCTCGGCGAACGGCGTCAGCCACGTGGAGACCGACGGCAGACCGATGATCAGCGGTACGAGCGCGGCAGCGAGCAGGAGCAATGCGATGATCGCGGGGACCAGTCCGAGCAGCATGAGTCCCGGCCGGGTGCGCCACAGCCCGAAGCCGCGCAGCAGTGTGCGGATACCGGTGGCGAACTCGCGGATCATGGCTTCCAGCGTAGGCGTAGTGCTCAGACGACCTTGCGGAGCGTGTATCCGCGAGGGGTCGCCACGAAGCCGGACTCCTGCAGTGCGAGGGCGAGTTCAGTGCCGTAGACGCCCTCGCCGTTGATCTTCTCGACGGTGAGCGTGTCGAGGCGACGGGCGCGCGCGGTGGCCGCGAGGTCGGAGGCCGCGGCGCGCAGCACCTCGGCGTCGTCGCTGAACGACAGCACGGTGCGTCCGCCGCGTTCGAGGGACAGCACCAGTGCACCGTCGACGAGCACGACCAGACCGCCCGCTTTGCGCCCTGGACGATGCGAGACCCCGTCGAGCTTGGGCCAGCCGAGGGCGGCGCCGTACGGGTTCGCCGGATCGGTCGACGCGAGGGTCACGGCCTTGCGCGGCGGCGGATCCGCGAGGCCCGCATAGGTGCGCAACCGGTCGACGGTGCCGGACGCGGCGAACTGCGCAGCTCCGAGCTTCTCGATCACGTAGCCCCGGCGGCAATGCCCCGCCTCTTCGAAGCCCGCGAGCACCCGATAGGCCTGGGCGAAGCCGCCGGGAACACCCTCAGCCTGCACGGCGCCGCGCGTGACGACGCCGTAGCGGTCGAGCAGGAGCCCTGCGGTGACGGTCGCCCGGCGGGCAGGATCGGTCTCGAGCGCCGGCAGCAGCGACCAGCGGCCGCCGATCGAGGGCGGGCGGGGTGCCGCGGTCCCGGTGAAGGACACCCCGCGGTAGGTGCGGGCGCGGGGCGCACGGCGTTTGACCTTGTGCGCCTGCGAGCCGCCGGTGAGGAGCGAGCGGATGGGGGCGAAGGTGTCGTTGGTGACGTAGCCCGCCCAGGTCAGAGACCACAGCGCTTCGAGCACCGACTGCTCGTTCTCGGCCGCCGCCATGTCTTTCAGCTGTCCGGCGAAGTAGGCACCCCCGACGTCGAGCGCGATGAGGATGCGCGACTCCAGGGAGTCGGACGCGATCTCGGTGTCGCGCTCCGGGAGGGTGAAGGGCGCGATGTCGGACGGATGCAGCGACACCCAGCCGTCCCGTCCCGGGAGGGTGCCGTGTCCGGACCAGATGACCTCGCCCGATGCCGTCAGTTCGTCGAGCATCGCCGGGGAGTAGTCGCGCACGCGGGAGGGCAGGATCAGCGACTCCCACGCACTCGCGGGGATCGGTACACCGGCGAACTGCTCGATCACGTTCAGCACGCCGTCGACGCCTTCGAGCGGACGACCGATGTGCTGCCAATCCGGGAGGAACCGTGCGTACGCCTCGGGAGAGACCGGCTCGACCGAACCGCGGATGGCCGCCAGCGAGCGCATCCGGAGCCGACGCAGCACCTCGGAGTCGCACCACTCGACCGCGTCGCCGCTGCCTGCCGCCTCGGGCAGGAAGTACCCGCTCGTGAGCCGTCCTGCCGTCTCGAGCCGCTGCAGCGTATGCCGCGCGACGGCGGCACCGAGCCCGAATCGGGAGGCGACGGCATCTGTCGTGAACGGCCCGTGCGTGCGGGCATGGCGAGCCACGAGGTCGCCGAGCGGATCTGCGACCGGTTCGAGGAACGCCACCGGGATTCCCGTGGGCAGCGCTGCGCCGAGCGCATCGCGCAGCCGACCGGCATCCTCGATCGCTGCCACCCTGGTCGCTCCGGCGATCGTGACGGGGATCGCCCGTCGCGCGGTGACGAGGTCGTCCAGCAGAGCGGCTGCCGAGGCACCTGCTGTCGATTCGGGGTCGATGCGCGCAGTGACCTCTTCGGCGTCGAGCGGGCCGAGCATCCGGAGCAGGTCCGCGACGCCCTCGAGGCCTCGTGCGCGGCGGTCGGGATCGAGACGCTGGGCCTCGCGTTCGAACTGCGCGATCACGTCGGGGTCGAGCAGTTCCCGCAGTTCGACCGTGCCCAGCAGCTCCCCGAGCAGAGCGGGGTCGACCGAGAGCGCGGCCGCCCTCCGTTCGGCGAGCGGAGAGTCTCCTTCGTACATGAACGCGCCCACGTAGCCGAACAGCAGGTCGCGGGCGTACGGCGACGGCTGGCCCGGCTCGGTCTCGACCAGGCGGATGCGTCGGTCGGCGATCGATGTCGCGAGCTTGCGCAGCGACGGCAGATCGTAGACATCCTGCAGCACCTCGCGCAGGGTCTCCAGGATCACCGGGAACGTCGGATGGCGCCTCGCGACCTCGAGCAGTTGGGCCGACCGCTGCCGCTGCTGCCACAGCGGTGTGCGCTTGTTCGGGTTCATGCGGGGCATGAGCAGCGCCCTGGCCGCGCATTCGCGGAAGCGGGAGGCGAACAGCGCGGAGCCGCCGACCTCCTGGGTGACCAGGAGTTCCAGCTCCTCGGGGTCGAACACGAACAGTTCGGCACCGGGCGGCTCCGCCTCGGCATCGGGAATGCGCACGATGATGCCGTCGTCGCTCGCGACCGCCGATCCTTCGACGCCGAGACGTTCGCGCACCCGGGCGTTGATCGCCAGGGCCCAGGGCGCGTGCACCTTCATCCCGTAGGGCGAGTGCAGGATCACCCGCCAATCGCCGACCTCGTCGCGGCCGCGCTCGACGGTGAGGGTGCGGTCGGTGGGGAGCGTGCCCGTCGCCTCGCGCTGTTCGGTCAGATGGGCCATGAGGTTCGTCCGTGCCTGCTCGTCGAGCCCCGCATCGATGAGCCGCTGTGCCGCCTTCTCGGGCGTCGCCGCCGAGACCTCGCGCGAGAAAGCCCCCAGCGCCTCGCCCAGTTCGAACGGCCGACCGATGCCGTCGCCGTGCCAGAACGGCACCTTGCCCGGCTGCCCGTAAGCGGGGATCACGTTCACGCGGTCGTGCGTGATCTCGGCGATCCGCCAGCTCGTCGTGCCGAGCGTGAACACATCGCCCACCCGCGACTCGTAGACCATCTCCTCGTCGAGCTCGCCGACCCTGGCGCCGGTCGTCTCGCCCGCGACGAACACGCCGAACAGGCCGCGGTCGGGGATCGTGCCGCCGCTGGTCACCGCGATGCGTTGTGCCCCCGGCCTTCCCGTCAGCGTGCCGGCGTCACGATCCCACACGAGGCGTGGCCGCAGTTCGGCGAACTCGTCCGAGGGGAAGCGGCCCGCCAGCAGATCGAGCGTCGCCTCGTAAGCCGAACGCGGAAGCGCCTGGAACGGCGCCGATCGGCGAACGGTCTCGAACCACTCCTCGACGCCGATGGCTCCCAGCGCGCTCGCCGCGACGGTCTGCTGGGCGAGGATGTCGAGCGGGTTGCGCGGCACCTGGATCGCCTCGATCTTGCCCGCCAGCATGCGCTCGGTCACGATCGCGGTGTGCAGCACGTCGCCGCGGTGCTTCGGGAAGAGGGCGGCCCGGCTGATCTCGCCCACCTGGTGCCCGGCGCGGCCGACCCGCTGCAGACCCGAGGCCGCAGACGGCGGAGCCTCGACCTGGATCACGAGGTCGACGGCACCCATGTCGATGCCGAGCTCGAGACTGCTCGTCGCCACGACGCAGCGCAGCACTCCCGACTTGAGCTCCTCTTCGACCTGTGCCCGTTGCTCTTTCGACACCGATCCGTGGTGCGCCTTCGCGAGCACGGGATCGGCCCCCGCGGTGGCTCCGGCCTGGGCCATCATCGCGGCGGGCACGGTCGTATCGGGGAGGGGTACGCCGATCCGCTCGGAGTAGATCTCGTTCAGTCGCCCGGTGAGGCGCTCGGCCAGCCGACGGGAATTGGCGAACACGATCGTCGAGTTGTTCTGCAGGATGCGGTCGACGATCGCTTCCTCGACGTGCGGCCATACCGAACCGGTGACCTCGGAGTATTCGGCTCCGTCGGCGTCTCCCGGAACTCCGGGCGGTGGAGGCGGATTCGTCATGTCGTCCATCGGGACGACCACACCGAGCTCGAAGGTCTTGGAGGCGGGAGGTGCCACGATCTCGACCGGGGCAGAGCCGCCGAGGAACCGGGCCACCTCGTCGATCGGCCGCACCGTGGCGGAGAGGCCGATGCGCTGAGCCGGTGTCTCGACGCCGTTCGCGCGGCGCAGGGCGTCGAGCCGTTCGAGGCTGACGGCGAGGTGCGCTCCGCGCTTGGTGGCGGCGACGGCATGCACCTCGTCGATGATCACGGTGTGCACGCCACGCAGCGTCTCGCCCGCGCGGCTCGTGAGCATGAGATACAGCGACTCGGGGGTCGTGATGAGGATGTCGGGCGGATCGGACACCAGCTTTCGCCGGTCGCTCGATGTCGTGTCGCCGGAGCGCACCCCGACGGTGACCGCAGGGGCCGTCACCCCGAGCCGTCTGGCCGACTGGCCGATGCCGATCAGCGGGGAGCGGAGATTGCGCTCGACGTCGACGCCGAGCGCCTTCAGGGGGGAGATGTAGAGGATGCGCGTTCGGGGCTCGCCCTTCGCCGACGGCGTGGTCTCGCCCATGCGCTCGCGGAACACGCTGTCGATCGCCCACAGGAACGCGGACAGCGTCTTGCCCGATCCGGTCGGGGCGACCACGAGGGCGTGCTTGCCGGCGGAGATCGCGTTCCAAGCACCCGCCTGCGCGGGAGTGGGCGCGGGGAACGCCCCCCGGAACCAGTGCTGCGTGGCGGGAGTGAAGCGGTCGAGCACGTCGCTCATCCCTCCATCATCGTCGAGGCCGCAGACATCGGGGCGTGACGATGTCGGCGGGAGGGAGGATGCTGGGGGAATGGCGCACACCACGAACTACGTCGACACGTTCATCGAGGTCGCCGACGACTGCCCGATCGCGCACGCGACCGAGCCGCCGGTCGCCGAGAAGCCCTCGATCGCGGCGATGCATTACCGTCTGATCGCCGAGCAGCCCTACGCGCGCACCTCCGACGACGTGATCTTCGAGACGTATGCGCTGCGCAACGGCATCGCCGTGGACGACACTGCCGCACGGGCGTCGTTCTTCTCGAAGGGACAGCCCTGCCTGCGCTCCTCGCCGCTGGGAAAGCGCTACGGATGGGGCGTCCACCACGACGCGGAGGGTCGGGTCGCTCTGGTTCCGCGGGACTCGGCGGAGTACACGGCGCTCGCCGCAGACCCCGCGCTCGCGCACACTCGGGCGATGCGGAGTCGGCGGGCGTGAGTTCGCGGAATGAGAAGGTGGGTTGCCCGCGCTGGTAGAGGAAGCGGAGACGGACATCAACGATGACGATTTCGGTTGGGTGATCATTACCCTGACCGTCTTCGCACCGTCGACGATCGACGAGTTGTCGGCGTTCGAATGGATCGGCGACGCGAAGGACGGCGGTCGATCGTACGACCTCGGGACGATCAGGGTAGACGAACCCGACGCAGACCGACGGCTGCATGCACTCGACAGTTCCGTCTCGACCTTGCTGGACCTGTTGTCAGATGTGCCGCGCGAGGTGCTGTTCGACGAGGCGTCGTTCGTCCGGCTGTTCATGACGTTCGGACGCGGTGCGCAGACACTCCGGCCCGCACTCATCCAGAAGATCGCCGCTGTCAACGCGACCGTCTGGATCGACACCTGACTTCGCGTGCGCTCCCTGTCATCAGGGGAAGAGCAGGACGCCGAATGTGAGCGCGGCGACGCTCAGCAGGCCGAAGACTGTGGCAGTGACCCGTGCCTTCTCGAGCGCGGATGCCATGGCCGTCACGCCGCAGGTCGCGGCGAGCACGAACAGAGCGACGGTGCTCAACACCAGTGCGTGATCCCGCGCGTTCGCGTCGCCCTGGATCGTGACGACGAATGTCCAGATCAGCGCGATCACGACCATGAGGCCGAAGGCCGTCCACGAGTATCCCGCGATGTCGCCGACGACGTTGCGTCGTGCCGCAGCCGTCGCCGCTTTCAGCTCCTGCTTCACTCTCGTCTCAATCTCGATCTCGATGTCGTCGGCAAGGCGGCTGAGTTCGCGCATCCGCCGATCGTCGGCGCCGATGCCACGGAGCATCGAGGCGTAGGCCCGGAGCTCGTCGTCGGTGGCGAGACTCTCGATCGCGAGGGCATACCGCCCGGCCTGGTCCTCGTGACCGTTGCGCCGATACCAGGCGACCAGAGCACGACGTGTCGAGTCATCGCGAGGTTCGACGGCAAGGCGGGACTTGAGATCTCCCAGCTCCTGCGGGCTGAGAGGGAAGTCCATGGGGTTTCGTGACACGGCCTCATTATCTCGGCGCGGCAGCCTGGACACTTCAGGGTGTCTCGTACTGAGGTACGACGACCCCTGACAGTGGGCACTTCGGGCCGACGCGACGGGGTGGCCTGCGCTTTTACCGTCGCCCTATGCCCGTCGAGAACACCCTTCCCCACCCCGCCGCCAGCGCTCTCCGTGTCATCGCCTCGATTGTCGGAAGCGTGCTCGTCGCCGCCGCTCTGAGCATCATCTGGGTCGCCCGTCTGAGCATCGACCGGGTCCTGTACGTGAGCGGCCTCGGAGCCGACGGAGAGCCGACGGCCGGATGGTTCGAGCTCGCCCTGCTGCTCCTCGTCGTGGGTGGTCTCTCGGTCGCGTGGGCGGCACGCGGACTGCGGTCGACGGTGCCCTGGCTGAGCATCTGGACGCCGTCCTTCTCGGTGGCGATGGCGTCCGCGCTGTTCCTGGTGGCCTCCCAGGTCACATGCACGACGGGATGCCCGCTTCCCGTCGGCCCGGCCTTCACCTGGCAGGACCTCGTGCACACGACCGTCGCCGTCCTCGCCTTCGCGCTGGCCGCGTTCGCGATGCTCCAGGTGTCGTTCGTCGAGGGGAGGCGCACGCTGCGGATCCTCTCCTTGGTGGCGGGTATCTCGACCGCGGTGATCGCGGCGGCCGGTGGCCTCCTCTCGCTGCTGCAGTTCCGCACCGATATCGGCAGCATCCTCGAGCTCGTCGCGACCACGATCGGCATGGGCTGGCTCGCGATCCTCGGGATGGACACCGCGTTCGCCCAGCGTGCAGGTGCGGCGCGCAGGCAGACGTGGGTCCGGGTCTCGAAGGAGAAGGCCGGCGCTCTGGTGGGGGAGCGTCGCACCGCGACCGCATCGCTCCTCGTCGTCTCTCGCTGACAGAGTCCACGATGCGGTGCGTAGAGTCGACCCATGCGAGAGCCAGCACCCGTCGCCGCCGGAGAGGCCAGAGCGATGGGTCTGCCTCGGCCTCCCGCTGCGCTGGGGCGGTTCTGGAAGACGCACCCCTGGCTCTTCGACGGACTCCTCGCCGCCGGCTACCTGGTCGTGAGTGCGTTCTGGTCCCTGGTCACTCCGCTGTCCTCCGGCGCATGGTCGCCCGCGTGGCCGTACATGATCCCGCTGTTCGTGAGCGTGGTGACCTCCGCCTCCCTGATGTTGCGCTCCCATCGACCCTGGCTCACGTACCTGGTGTTCGGGGCGGGTGCGGTCGTCGCGCTCGTCACCGACACCGTCGTCGAGACGTTCGGGGTCGGCCTCGCGGTCTACGCGCTGTTCGTCTACCGGTCGAATCGCAGCGGCTGGATCGCGTTCGGCATCACCGTGGTGGGAGGGGTCCTCGTCCTCCCTGCCCTGGACTGGCTGCGCGAACCCGATCCGGAACGTCTCTTCGTCTCGGTGCCCACGAGCGTGCTGTTCCTCGCCGTGATGCTGATCGCTGCCCTCCTCGGAGTCAACGTGGGTGACCGGCGGCGGTATATCGGAGCGATCCTCGATCGCGCCAATCAGCTCGCCCGTGAACGCGATCAGCAGGCACGGATCGCGACTCTGGCCGAGCGCGCCAGGATCACGCGCGAGATCCACGATGTCGTGGCGCACAGCGTGTCGGTGATGGTGTCGCTCGCAGACGGTGCGGATGCCCTGGCCGAGAAGGACCCGCAGCGGTCGAGGGACGCCGTGCAGGAGATCGGCGAGATCGGGCGGCAGTCGCTCGTCGAGATGCGGCAGCTGCTCGGTGCTCTGGGCGACGACACGGCGGAGAGCGAAGAAGACGGTTCGTTGCGGCCGAATCCTGGACTTGCCGAGCTCGTGCCTCTCGTCGAGACCTTCCGCACGGCGGGGCTCCCCGTGTCGGTGCGCACGGAGGGGAGTGCGCCTTCGTCGCCCGCTCTGCAGAACACGATCCACCGCATCGTGCAGGAGGCGCTCACGAACGCGCTGCGCTACGCGAAGGATCCGCGTGAGGTGCGGGTGCTGCTCGACTTCCGCGACGACGTCCTCGTGATCGAGGTCACCGACGACGGGCAGCAGGGACCGCCCGCCGCCTCGGTCGGGTCGGGTCGCGGGCTCGTCGGCGTGCGTGAGCGGGCGCGGCTGGCCGGCGGAACAGTGCAGACCGGACCTCTGCCCGACGGCGGATGGCGCGTGCGGGTGGAGATCCCCGAACAGGAGGACCAGCGATGACCGAGGAACCGACCCCGATCCGGGTGCTCATCGTCGACGATCACGAGTTGATCCGGCGAGGGATGAGGATGGTGCTCGACGCCGAAGACGACATGAAGGTCGTCGGCGAGGCAGCATCAGGAGCCGAGGCTGTGCACATGGCCGCGGATCTGCGCCCCGACGTGATCCTGATGGACATCCGGATGCCGGAGATGGACGGCATCGAGGCGACCAGGCGCATCGTCAGGGGCACTCCGTCGAGCAGGGTGCTGGTGCTCACGACCTTCGACCTCGACGAGTACGCGTTCGGGAGCCTTCGTGCGGGAGCGAGTGGTTTCCTGTTGAAGAACACTCCGCCCGCGCAGCTGACGGCGGCGATCAGGGCGATCGCCGCCGGTGATGCTCTGGTCTCGCCGCGTGTCACCCGGTCGATGCTCGATCTGTTCGCCACACGCCTGCCCCGACAGGCGGAGCGTGGGGATGCGCGCCTGGACGTGCTGACCGAGCGGGAGCGCGACGTGTTCCTCGCCATCGCCAAGGGGTACAACAACACCGAGATCGGCGAGAGCCTCTTCGTGTCCGAGTCGACCGTGAAGACCCATGTCGGCAGGGTGCTGCTGAAACTCGATCTGCGTGACCGCGTGCAGGCCGTCATCCTCGCCTACGAGATCGGTCTGGTCTGACGGGGGTGCGACGTCAGGGAGCTCTCTCCCCGACGTCGCACGTCCGCGTCAGGGCTCGAGCGTCACCTCCTGCAGTGCGCCTTCGCCGTCGATCTCGAGCGTCAGATCGAGGTCGAGGCGACGCAGGAATGCGTCGTCGTGGCTCACGACGAGCACGGCGCCTCGGTAGGCGCGGAGGGCTTCGACGAGCTGGTCGACCGTGTCGAGGTCGAGGTTGTTCGTCGGCTCGTCGAGCACCACGAGGTGCGGTGCGGGGTCGGCGAGCAGCAGCGTCGCCAGCGCGACGCGGAACCGCTCACCGCCGGAGAGGGACGCCACAGGGCGCTCGGCCGTGGCTCCTCGGATGAGGAACCGGGCGAGCCGGTTGCGCAGCTCCTTCTCCGGCACGTGGGGTGCTGCGGCGGCGATGCTCTCGAACACCGAGCGCTGCTCGTCGAGTCCGTCGACCCGCTGCGGCAGGTAGCCGATCAGGTCGGTGTGGGCCTCGGCGTGCAGCGGATGCTCATCCGGAGCCGAGCCGCCGGCGACCAACCGCTCCAGCAGCGTGGTCTTGCCCGCCCCGTTCCGGCCGATCAGTGCGACCCGCTCCGGACCCTGGATCACCCAGGCTCGTTCGTCATCGCCGACCGTCGCGATGCGGCGGCTGCGGGACACCTGCGGGTCGGGCAGTTCGATCTTCATCGATGCATCAGAGCGCACACGGCGCCCCGCTTCATCGAGGAGCGACCGCGCCGCATCCTCCTTCGCTCCGACCTCGGTGCGCAGTCGGCCCGCCGAGACCTCAGCGGCCATCTTGCGCCCGTGGGCCACGATCTTCGGGACGCGCTTCTCGATCTCCGCCTTCTTCGCGGTGCGTGCGCGGTGGGCGAGCTTCACCTCGGCTTCGATCCGCTGACGCTTCTCCTTGCGGAGCACCTGGGCGGCGGTGACCTCGGCTTGCTTCGCCGCATCCTGCTCGGCGTCCAGCCACGCCCGCCACTCGGAGTACGGGCCGCCGAACACGCTCAGCGTCTGGGCGTAGAGCTCGGCGGTGTCGTCCATCAGCTCGAGCAGAGACAGGTCGTGGCTCACGACGATGAGCGTGCCCTTCCAGGCGCGCACCATCGCCGCGAGCTTCGCTCTGGCGTCGCGGTCGAGGTTGTTGGTCGGCTCGTCGAGAACCGTGATGGGCGCGCGGCGCAGACGGATGCCGGCGATCGCGACGAGCACCGCCTCCCCTCCCGAGAGCTCGCCGACCGTGCGGTCGAGGAAGTCCGGGGCCAGTCCGGCCTCGGCCAGCGACGCCTCCGCGCGCGCTTCGATGTCCCAGTCGTCCCCGACCGCATCGAAGTGGGCCGGGTCGACGTCGCCCGTGCCGATCGCCCGCACGGCATCGAGGGCTTCGGACACCCCGAGGAGGTCGCTGACGCGGCGGTCGACATCGAGTGTCAGCTGCTGCGGAAGGTACGCGACCTCGCCGGATGCGGTGACGACGCCCGAGGTGGAGTCGAGCTCGCCGGCGATCAGTCGCAGCAGCGTGGACTTGCCGGCGCCGTTGCGTCCGACGAGCCCGGTGCGTCCCGAGCCGAAGGACCCGGAGATGCCGTCGAGCGCGATCGAGCCGTCGGGCCAGGTGAAGGTGAGCCGGTCGAGGACGACCGAGGCGTGAAGAGTTGTCGGGGTTGACATGAGTGTCTCCTGTCGAGTGCGAGGGTGCACTGACACCGAGCCCCCTGCCGGGCCGTGACACGCGTCACGGGATGGGGAGGAGTGGGTCTGCCGTGGAGTCGGCGATCGTCGGGTCAGCGCGCGGAAAGATGAGCGCGGAGGCGACGGATCAGATCAAAGGACTTCCAGACACGGCGGACAGGACTCCCCGACGATACCCGGGCGTGTCGCGATCGCGCAACCCCGGGCGTGTCGGATTGTCCGTCGCGCGGGGGATGCCGTCGCCTCCACCGGTGCGTAGCGTGGAGGCATGGCAGATCACGATCCGAGTCCGCAGGAGTCGCGTTCGCGTATGGGCCTGGGCGTCGGGCTCGCGCTCGGAGTGGCGATCGGGGCGTCGCTGGGCGCCGCCCTGCAGAACTGGGCCCTCGGAATCGGAATCGGAGTGGCGATCGGCGTCGCCCTCTCCGTCGCCATCACCTCGGGCGGCGGATCCGGTTCCCGCGAGCGCGAGGACGAGCGCGACGGGGGCGACGAGACCGACGGGCGCCCTGGTGACGACTCCGGTGCGTCCGAGGAGGAGCCGGAGCGCTGATCAGCTCGCGGCGATCCCCTCGACCCACTTGGTGAGGAAGCGGTGCACGTCGGTCAGTTCCTCCTCCGAGATGCTGTGCGTGAGTCCGGTGTACACCCGACCGGACAGCTCGGAGTGCGTCGGCAGCCATTGGGCCGTGTGGTCGACCAGCGCGGGCGGGATGACGTCGTCGTGCGTGCCCCGACCCCAGAACACCGGTGGGCGCAGCTCGGCAAGTGCCTCGTCGTTCGGAAGGTCTCCCGATGCGGCGTATCCGCTCAGCGCCGCCACCGCGCCGAAGCGTTCCGGAGCCAGACGGAGGGCCTGCAGCGCCACCGCCGCGCCCTGAGAGAAGCCGAGCAGCGCCACCGAGGGGGCATCGGCGGCTGCGGAGTCGAGCCAGCGCAGGAAGGCGTCTGCCGCGGCGGTGACCGCCTCCGAGCTGCGTCCGTCGAGTCCTTCGATCGGGTACCAGGAGCGCCCCGGCATGGGCCACGGAGGGGCGAGCGGAGCGGCGACGGAGGCCACGGCGATGCCCTCGGGAAGGTAGGGGATGAGTCCGAAGAGGTCGTGTTCGTCCGCCCCGTAACCGTGCAGGAGGACCAGCAGAGGCGCCCCTGCGCGGTCGGTGGACGACCATCGGGTCGCGGAGTCGTCGATCGTCAGGTTCTCGCTCACACCGTCATCCTGCCAGGGGCCACCCTCATCGTCTGCTCAGCCGTCGCGCGGCGGCCGTCCACTCGAGGTGCACGGCCGGGCGCGGTGTCGGTTCTGAGGGACGGCTGGTAGAAAGGACACATGGCGGTCCGCACACCTGATCCTGATCCGGAACCCGACGACGACGGTCTCGGCGAGTTCCCGGATTCGAATCGCCCTGCGCGCGATGCGAACCCCGGCTGGTTGAGCGAGTTCGAGCTCGAAGAGGCTCGGCGTCGGCTGCCGATGCTCTATGTGGAGGCGATCCCGGTGCGCACCGACGGCTCCGGCCAGGTGATCGAGATCGGCATCCTGCTGCGCTCCACCCCGATGGGGGAGATGACCCGCACGATCGTTTCCGGGCGCGTCCGCTTCGGCGAGACGATCCGCGACGCCCTCTTCCGCCACGTCGAGAACGACCTGGGCCCGATGGCCTTCCCGCTGCTTCCGCCCCAGCCGCTGCCGTTCACCGTGGCCGAGTACTTCCCGATCCCCGGCGTGAGTGCCTTCCACGACGACAGGCAGCATGCGGTGTCGCTGGCCTTCGTCGTGCCGGTGACCGGCACGTGCGAGCCACGGCAGGATGCGCTCGAGGTCACCTGGTTCTCGCCGGAGGCCGCCGGGTCCGACGCGGTCGCCGCCGAGATGGAGAACGGTCGAGGCACTCTCATCCGCCAGGCTCTCGCGAGCCTCGGTCTGCTGCGCTGAGACCTCCGGTGCTCAGGCTCCGGCTGTGGTGAGGCGCGAGAGCTCGGCGACGAAGGCGTCGACGTCGGCTTCTTCGGTGTCGAAACCGCACATCCAGCGCACCTCCTTGCGCGCCGCGTCCCAGTCGTAGAAGCGGAACGAGTCGCGCAGCCGGTCGGCGACGCCGTCCGGGAGCGTGGCGAAGACGCCGTTGGACTGCGTCGGCTGGGTGAAGTCGACGCCGCGGATGGAGCCGTCGGCGATGCCCGCCTCGATCTCCGAACGCAGACGCGCCGCCATGGCGTTCGCGTGCTTCGCGTTGCGCAGCCACAGGTCGGTCTCGAGCAGAGCGATCAGCTGCGCCGACACGAACCGCATCTTCGACGACAGCTGCATGTTGAACTTGCGCGAGTACTTCAGGCCGTCGGCGGCGTCGGGGTTCAGCACGACGATGGCCTCGCCGAGCATGGCGCCGTTCTTGGTGCCGCCGAAGGTCAGCACATCGACGCCGGCGTCGCGGGTGAACGCACGCAGCGGCAGGTCGAGGGCCGCTGCCGCGTTCGAGAGGCGCGCACCGTCGAGGTGCAGCTTCATGCCGCGCTCGTGCGCGTGGTCGGCGATCGTGCGGATCTCCTCGGCTGTGTACAGCGTGCCGAGCTCGGTGGTCTGGGTGATCGAGACGACCAGCGGCTGTGCGCGGTGCTCGTCGCCCCAGCCCCAGGCTTCGCGGTCGATCAGCTCGGGCGTGAGCTTGCCGTCGTCGGTGGGGACGGTCAGCAGCTTGAAGCCGCCGATCTTCTCCGGGGCCGCGGCCTCGTCGACGTTGATGTGGGCGGTCGAAGCGGCGATCACCGCCCCCCAACGCGGCAGCATGGACTGCAGGCCGGTGACGTTCGCGCCGGTGCCGTTGAACACCGGGAACGCCTGCACGCCCTCGCCGAAGTGCTCCTGGAAGACCTCCTGCAGGCGCGCGGTGTACGCGTCCTCGCCGTAGGCGCTCTGGTGGCCTCCGTTCGCCGCGGCGATGGCCGCGAGGACGTCGGGGTGGATACCGGAGTAGTTGTCACTGGCGAAGCCCCGGATCGCGGGGTCATGCTGGATGCTCACCGCTCAAGCCTAATCGCCCTACCGGATGTCCCCGCCCCGCTCTACCCTCGAATCCATGGAGCGCACCGTAGCGAAGAGAGCCTTCGCCAACGTCCTCGTCAACACGCTCATCGCGAACGTGACGACGAGCTTCCTGTGGTTCGCGCTGACGTTCTGGGTCTACATCGAGACGCAGTCGGTGCTGGCCACGGGCATCATCGGCGGCGCCTACATGCTGTTCGTCGCGTTCTTCGCGATGGCGTTCGGCACGATCGTCGATCGCAACCGCAAGCACACCGTCATGGTGATCTCGAGCATCATCTCCGCGGTCTCCTTCCTCGTCGCCGGGGTGCTCTACTTCTGGCAGCCCGAGGCGGCGCTGCTCGATCTGGGAGGGCCGTGGTTCTGGCTGTTCTCCGGCATCATCCTGTTCGGCGGCGTGATCGAGCAGCTGCGCAACATCGCGCTGTCCACGACCGTGACCCTGCTCATCCCCGAGGAGAAGCGCGCGAACGCGAACGGTCTGGTCGGCACGGTGCAGGGCATCGCCTTCCTGGTCACCAGTGTGTTCTCGGGATTGTCGATCGGCTTCCTCGGCATGGGATGGACCCTGGCGATCGCCATCGCCGCCATGGCGCTCACCTTCGCGCACCTGCTGTTCATCCGCATCCCTGAGGGCGCTCCGGAGCCCGACCCGAACGCCTCCAGCGCCCTCGACTTCCGGGGAAGCGTGCAGGCCATCCGACTGGCTCCCGGGCTGTTCGCCCTGATCATCTTCTCCACGTTCAACAACCTCATCGGCGGCGTCTACATGGCGCTCATGGACCCCTACGGGCTCACGCTCTTCGATGCCCAGACCTGGGGGTTCGCTTTGGCCTTCGCCTCGACCGGCTTCCTCGTCGGCGGCGGGCTGGTGGCCAAGTTCGGCCTCGGCCCCAAGCCCATGCGCACGATGCTGCTCGTGGTCATCGCGATGGGACTGCTCGGGTCTGTGTTCATGCTGCGAGAGTGGTGGCCGCTCTACGTGGTCGGCATGTGGGTGTACATGGCACTGGTGCCTCCGGTCGAGGCCGCGGAGCAGACCGTGATCCAGAAGGTCGTGCCGTTCCAGCGTCAGGGGCGTGTGTTCGGGGTGGCCGCAGCGATGGAAGCGGCGGCGGCTCCGCTCACGGCCTTCCTGATCGCCCCGATCGCCGAATTCCTGATCATCCCCTACATGAGGACCGCCCAGGGGCAGCAGCAGTGGGGGTGGCTGCTCGGAGAAGGCGAGGCGCGAGGCATCGCGCTGATCTGCCTGTTCGCCGGACTGATCATGGTCGTCGCCGCCACGCTGGCCTTCTTCACGCGCTCCTATCGCAAACTCACCGAGCTCTACGCCGAGGCTCCCGAGCAGGAGATCGACGCGCCGGAACCGGAGGGGGCGGATGCTCCACCCGTGGTTCCGGGGATGCCTCCGGATTCCCGCTGACGCTGACCGCCGCGCAGGAGCGGACAGGGGGCATCGAGACGGCATCGAGGGAGCCTCGGTGCCGTGCCAGGCCGGGGATCAGCCCAGGTCCAGCACCCGGTCGTTGAGCGCGGTCGCGTCCTCGTCCCACAGCGCGACGATCCGGGCGGCCAGCGCATCGGGATCGAGTGCCTTGGCGCGGAACACCACGGACGCCGTGCGCAGGGGCTCGTCGGCTTCGCGTGCGGCCTTGGCGTAGCCCTGGGCCACCGCTCGCGCCCAGGCCTCGCTCGCAGCCTTGACCGCGGCGTAGTTCGCCCCGCCGGCGAGGGGGCGCGCGACGGCGGTGGATGAGACGATCGCGAAGCGTCCGGCGTCTGAGGCGCGCACCACATCGTCGAACGCCCGGCTCGTGGCTCGCACGGCGTCGAGCGCGGGGAGCAGCGCGGCGAAGTCCTCATCGGACTGTCCGGCCAGGCCCCCGCCTCCTCTCCACCCTCCGACCAGCGGAACCACTGCATCCACGGGGCCGAGCCGCGAGGCCAGGGTGGTCATCTCGTCGAGAGAGGTCGCATCGGCGACCTCGACCTGAGCGCCGGCATCTGCGATCTCCCGCAGGCGCTCCTCCGAGCGGCCGGTCGCGAAGACCCGTGCGTTCGCGGCGACCAGCGCCCGCGTCACGGCGAGGCCGGCCGCACTGGTGGCCCCGGCGAGCAGGACGATGCGTCCGGAAGCCGTCGATTCGGTGCGCTCGGCCTCGTGCGCCACGTGTTCAGCCATGTCGTCCACTCTCCCGGATCGGAGGGGCTTCTGCGGCCGGAACCTGCGGGAGATCCCGCACGAGAGGTTCCGGCCGCAGCGCGGTGCGCCCCAGCGTCACACTCGGAACGCGCGCGGTGCGCGCGTGGTCATCAGTCGTCCGTGCCGCGGATGCCGACGGTCGACTCGATGACCGGCTTCATCTTCTTGTCGAGGGTCTCGAAGAACATCGACAGCGGGAACTCGTCGTCCATCACGGCGTCGGTGTAGCCCTTCGGCGCGCCGGCGAGGATCTCGTCGGACAAGCCGCGGGCCCACTGAGACGCCGGGTGCGGGGTGAGCGTGCCGCGGACGAGCTCGTATGCGGCGAGCCAGTGCGCGACCTTCGGACGGTCGATCGAGTGCCAGTACAGGTCGTCGATCGCATCTCCCAGAGCCACCACGGCATCCGGCACGGCGTCCCAATCGAACGCGAGAGCGGTGTCGGTCCAGTGCAGCACGCCACGCTGGTGCAGCCACGCGAACAGGAGCTGTCCGCCGACCGCGTCGTAGTTGCGCGTGCGAGTGCCCGTGATCGAGAAGCGGAAGATGCGATCGAAGATCACCGCGTACTGCACGAGGTGCGCGTAGTCGTGCGTCTCCTGCTCGATCTCGGTGAGCTCTTCGCCGGCTTCGATGCGGGCAGCGAGAGCACGCTCGATCTTCACCGACTCGCGGAACGCCGTCATGTCGCAGCGCATCTCCTCCAGCGAGTAGAGGAAGAACGGCATCCGCTGCTTGATCATGAACGGGTCGAAGGGCAGATCGCCGCGCATGTGGGTGCGGTCGTGGATGATGTCCCACATGACGAAGGTCTTCTCGGTCATCTGCTGGTCGTCGAGCATCGCGGCCGCGCGCTCCGGCAGGTCGAGGTTGGTGATCTCGGCAGCGGCACGGGTGACACGACGGTAGCGGGCCGCCTCGCGGTCCTGGAAGATCGCGCCCCACGTGAAGGTCGGGATCTCGCGCATCGCGACGGTCTCGGGGAACAGCACGGCCGAGTTCGTGTCGTAGCCGGGGGTGAAATCGACCAGACGCAGCGAGACGAACAGCTTGTTGCCGTAGTCGCCGGCTTCGAGTGCCGCGATGAACTCCGGCCAGATCGTCTCGACGATCAGCGCCTCGACCAGGCGGTCGCTCGAGCCGTTCTGCGTGTACATCGGGAAGACGACGAGGTGGCGGATGCCGTCGACGCGGTGCTGCTGCGGCTGGAAGGCCACGAGCGAGTCGAGGAAGTCCGGCACACCGAAGTCTTCCGAGACCCAGCGCTCGAAGTCGACCACGGAGGCGGCGAGGTATTCGGCGTCGTGCGGGAAGGCGGGGGCGAGTGCGCGGATCGCGGCGGTGATCGCACCGACGAGTTCACGGGCGGCGGCGTGGTGCGCGGCATCCGGGATCGAGCCGTCCTTGATCTGCATCTCGCGGATCGCGATCGCGGCGTCCTTGAGCTGAGCCCACGCGGCAGACTGCTCGGCGATCGATGCGTCCTCGACGACCTCAGGTTCGCCGACGATGGCCTGGACAGCGGAACTGTTGGCGGAAAGAAGGGACATCGGGACCTCCGATCGGAGAGTTTGGTGGAAAGATTCCGGCATATACGGAATCCTGACGATAATCTTACAGCTATGGATGACTCTGTCGACCGCGCGATCCTGACCGCCATCTCCCGCGACGGCCGTGCCACGCTCTCGCAGCTCTCCGACGCCGTGGGGCTGTCGGTGTCGGCCGTGCAGTCGCGCCTGCGCAGGCTGGAGACGCGGGGTGTCATCTCCGGCTACCGCGCGATCCTCGACCCCGAACAGGTGGGCACACCGCTCTCGGCGTTCATCGAGATCACGCCGCTCGACCCCGCCCAGCCGGACAACGCCCCGGAACTGCTCGAGCACCTCGATGCCATCGAGGCCTGTCACTCCATCGCCGGTGACGCGAGCTACATGCTGTTCGTGCGGGTGCCGTCGCCGCGCGCACTCGAAGAGCTCGTGCGCGACGTGCGCCTGGCGGCGAACGTCAGCACCCGCACGACGGTGGTGCTGCAGACGTACTACGAGCACCGGCCGATCATTCCGGTGGGCTCCGCGGAGTAGCCCGTACGGCGGGTGTCAGAGCGCGGCACCCACCAGGGCCTCGCCCAGCGGGGTGCGCAGGTGGTGCATCCTGGCGCCGTCGCGTTCGCTGGTGACCAGGCCGGCATCTCGAAGAACCGAGAGGTGATGCGACGCCGTCGATATCGCGAGGCCCGCATCGTGCGCGACCTGCGTCGTCGTGCGGGCGGCGCCGGCCTGAAGCAGGATCGCCGCCCGCGCCGGTCCCAGCAGGGCGCCGAGAGCATCCTCGATGTCGGCGGCGTCTCGGGCCCAGCCTGCGGTGACGCCGCGGGCCGGATAGAACAGCGTGGGTTGCGCCGGAGGTTCGGTGAGCACCATGCAGCCCCACGACGACATGACCGAGGGCACCAGCACCAGTCCGCCTCCGCGGCAGTCGACCTGCTCGCTGTGGCGACGCAGGGAGACGCGCACGGCGCCCGCGCCCCAGGTCACCTGGCGGTGCAGGTCTCCGGCCATGCCGGCGATACCTGCTGTCGTGATGGTGCGGGCGCGCACAGCGATGTCGGCACGGAGCAAGCGCTCGAGCTGCGGCCACACCGGGGCGAGTGCCGCCTCCCATACGGCGGCCCACCCGTCGGCGATCATGTCACGGGCGCGCTCGGGATGGTCCTGCATCTCGCGTAGGGCCTGTCGGCGGGCGCCGGTCGAACGCTGCACCATCTTCCCGAAGTCGACGCGCATCGGATCGAGAGGTGCCGCGCGCAGTTCGTCGAGCTCGGCCTCGGGGGTCAGATCCCAAAGGGGCGTGGTCGTGAGGAAGTCGGGCAGGTAGCCGTCGTCGCCGATCACGGTGGAGAGCAGTGCGAAGTCGCGGCGCGGGAGCTGTTCGCGAACGGCGCGCAGCCACCCCCATTGCAGCGGATGGGCGGCCGGACGCCGCAACACCCTCACCGCGTGCGCGAGCTCGTGCCCGGGGGAGATGCCGAACCGCACCGCCTCGACGTCGCCGGGGCTCAGGTGGAACTCGACACGATGATCCGGGTGCTCGACGCCCTCGATCGGGCTGGAGTTTCGATCCACATCGAAACTCTAGGAGCAGGCGAAGGGTCTGTCGAGACTGGAGCCATGAACAGCACACCGTCTCTCTCCGGCGTCGTCGCGGCCGACGACATCCGCATCGGCACGGGGCGCAGCCGGAGGTTCGTCGGGGTCGAACACGGCGCCGCCGTGTCCTACTTCTTCGTCGAGAACCAGCCGGGGGAGGGGCCGGGTCTGCACTGGCATCCCTATCCTGAGACCTGGGTCGTGATCGAGGGCATCGCCTCGATCACGGTGGGCGAGGAGACCTTCGTCGCCGGAGCAGGCGATACCGCGACCGGACCCGCCTATGTGCCGCACCGCTTCACCAACGTCGGTGACGGGGTGCTCAAGATCATCGGCATCCACGCCTCCGCCACCATCATCCAGACGTTCCTCGACGAGGACTGACCACAGGAGCACCATGTCCTTCCAGGCATACCTCGACAACATCGAGACCAAGACCGGCCTCACCCCGCGGCAGTTCATCGAACTCGCCGCCGAGAAGGGGTTCGACCAGACGACCAAGGCGACGCCGATCGTCGCGTGGCTCAAGGAGGACTACCAACTGGGACAGGGCCACGCGATGGCCCTCGTGCACGTGATCACCAAGGGGCCGCAGATCAGCGACAAGCACGTGGGCAAGGGCGGCGCCCACGGCGACCGGTCCGACACCCTGTGGCTCGACGGCAAGGACACCAACCCGAACCCCTGATGCGCCGTCCCGCTGAGGTCCGGCATCGGGTCGGCCAGTAGGATTCCCTGCGTGGCAGCATCCTCCCAGCGCAAGAAGAAGAACCCGTCCGCGAAGCGCACGCCGGTGCACACGAGTGGCAACCCGGCGAAGCGTCCGGTGGTCGAAGCCGGACCGGTGACGGCGGGGGACTGGATCGGCGCTGCGCGCCTGCGCACCCTGCCGCTCGCGATCGCACCCGTCGTCATCGGCACGGGCGCCGCGCGCAGCACCGGGCCCGAGTTCCACTGGGTCATCGCGCTCGCCTGCCTCGCGGTCGCGGTGCTGCTGCAGATCGGTGTGAACTTCACGAACGACTACAGCGATGGCGTCCGCGGCACCGATGCGCACAGGGTCGGACCTGCGCGCCTGACGGCCTCGGGGCGGGTGAAGCCGCGCACCGTGCTGATCATCGGCCTGGTGTTCTTCGCCCTGGCCGCTCTCGTGGGTCTAGGGATCGTGATCCGCACGGGGCAGTGGTGGATGCTGGCCGTCGGCGCCGCCTGCATCGTCGCCGCGTGGTTCTACACCGGCGGCAAGCGGCCGTACGGGTACTACGGCTTCGGCGAGGTGTTCGTCTTCGTCTTCTTCGGACTCGTCGCCACGCTCGGCACCACCTGGGTGCAGATCTTCGCCCTGCCGCAGCAGGCCTGGCTCGGCGCGATCGCGACCGGTCTGTTCGCCTGCGCCGTGCTGCTCGCCAACAATCTGCGCGACATCGACCAGGACCGCGAGGTGGGCAAGCGCACCCTCACGGTGCTGATCGGGCGCAGGGCCACCCAGGTGCTCTTCACGCTCTTCGTGCTCGCGCCGTTCGGCATCGCCGCATTCCTGGCACTGGGGTTCCCGATCGCGTGGATCTCCCTGCTGGCGCTGCTCGCCGGTCTGCCGGCCATCGCCATCGTCTGGTCGTACCGGCAGCCGAAAGAGCTGGTGACCGCTCTCGCGCTCACGTCATTGACGTCGCTGCTGTACGCCGGGGCCCTGTTCTGGGCCTTCGTGGGCTGATCCGGCCGTGGGCTGATCCGGCCGTGGGCTGATCCGGCTCGCGGGAGCCTCAGGGCTTGGCGTCGCCGTCGACGGGATCGTTCGACTCGTCGATCGCCTGGTCCTCGGCGTCCGCGTCGTCCTGACCGCCGGATGAACGGCTCTCGCGGCGCTCCTGCAGGCGGGCAGACGCGTCGGTGAGCGGCGTGCGGAGGAACAGCATCGAGATGCTCATACCGATGAGCGCGGCGAAGATCGCTGCGAGCCACCAGAACTCCCGGAAGATCGGGAAGAAGAACCAGAGGATGGCGAGCGGGACGAGGAACGCCAGCAGCCGCAGCACGGTGTAGACGAGGAAAGGCGCGGGCTTCTTCACCCCTCCAGTCTACGTTCGCCGTCGGGAGCCCTCGTCGCCGATCCCGAGCCTGGCGAAGGGGATGCCGCGCACCACCCGTCGCCAGGGGTGCTCTCCGAGCGACCAGAGCAGTCCGGCCTCGAGGTCGAGAGCCAGGTCCTCGCACCCGACGGGGAGAGGGACGGCGTCCGGAGCGAGAGCCCCGCGTCGGCCGCTCCAGAGTGTGCCGGGGTGCATGCGGTCGGACTGCGACACGAAGTGATGCCGGCCCCAGCGGACGGCGCCCTGCATCCGTGCGATGCCGGGGGTGAAGCGGTCCACCTCGGTGAACTCGCCGGCGAGGTCGACGGGGATCGCGAACTCGCCGATCCTTCCGCTCTCGTCCGGGCGATGCTCACCAATGAGTACCCGTGCGAGCGGGGAGCCGTCGTCGTCGAACACCCGCCCGAGGTACGAGCAGCGCAGGGCGATGGGATGCACCCTGGTTCGCACGGCGACGAGAGCGGTGCTGCGTCCGCCGCGGCGGTTCGACCCGGCGAGCCGCTGGGCGAGAGCGCCGCGCACGGTACGGATGTCCGACAGATCGAACTCCCAGATGCCCTGGCCCGTCGCGGCGGCGAACAGCCGATCCCCGAACCACGCGAGTCCCCCGGCGTGGATCCGCGCCGAATGCAGTTCGCCGTCGTCGTCGTCGGCGGTCGCGAGCAGGACGTCGAGGTGACGCGAGCGCTCGAGATCGACGAGCGTCACGCGGGAGGCGAGATGCTCTCCTGACAGCTCCTGGCGGAACCAGCTCACGGCAAGGGTGCGTCGGCCGCGCCACTCGCCGACGTCGACGCCCTGCGGATACCAGCGCCTGGTCCAGGTCCTCGCGCTGAGCCAGCGCAGGTCGACGGTGTCACGCCGCCGCTGTCGCACGGGGCGCCAGGTCGATCCGAAGGGCCACAGCATCTCCCCATCGTCGCCGATACGGCCGGTGGGGGCGAACCGGACCACGGGAGTCGCGCGATGGAGTGCAGCCGTAGTTCTGGCATGTATTATGTTACTGTCCGGTCGCGCTCGCCTCTCATCCAGGGTGGCGCGACGACCATGAGCGTCTCGCGGCCATCTGATGGGGGTCAGTCGGCCGCGTGGCACGCGGTGTCGCATCTGCGATACCGCGTCCCGAACGTGTCTCGTTCGGCAGTGCGATGCACTGGGAGGTGTGGTTCCGTTCGGGTACGGGACCACACCTCAGTGCCTTTCTCCCGAGTGCCTTTCTCCCGAGTGCACGGTCTCTGGCGCTTCACGGACACCCGTCGTTCACCTCCGCGTCGCCGTCCGGCAAGGACCGCCTGCGACCATTCCCGCACACCGTCCCCGTTCTGGAGTCCTGTGCGCACACCCCTCGTCACCGTCATCCTGCCCGCGAAGGACGCCGGCGCGTACATCGGGACGACGCTCGAGACGCTCACTCGGCAGTTCGATGATCTCGGAGCCGTGAAGCTGGTCGCGATCGACGACGGCTCGCGCGACGACACGGGTGCTCTCATGCGGCGGTACGCGGAGCGGTTCCCCCGCGCCGAGGTGCTGCGCAACGAGTCCGCGCGCGGGTTGGCGACGGCCCGCAACCAGGGACTGCCGCACGTCGAGGGGGAGGCCTTCTGCTTCCTCGACGGCGATGACTGGATGCAGCCGCGTCGGCTCGACGTGCTCGCGTCGCGGCTGCGAGAGCTCGATTGCGACTTCGTACGCACCGACCACGTCACGGTGAGGGGTGGGACGCGCGCCTTCGTCCGGGCGCCGTATCCGTGGCGCGACCGGGTGGTTCCTCCGCGAGACGCCATCCTGCCGGAGCACGAATCGACGATGGTCGACTACCCGTACGCCTGGGCGGGGCTCTTCCACCGCCGGCTCATCGACCGTGGCCTGGCGGCGTTCACCGAAGGGCTGTTCACCGCAGAGGACCGACCGTGGATCTGGCGACTGCATCTGCAGGCCGAGTCGTTCGCGGTGGTCGATGCGCCTGCGCTGCTCTACCGGCGGGGCGTGGCCACATCGCTCACCCAGACCCGAGATCGGAGACAGCTCGACTTCGCCAGGGCGATGGACGAGGTCATCTCGCTCGTCGAACGGGATCGCGAGGCGGAGCGGTTTCTCCCCAAGGCCGTCTGGACGGTGCTCGCCCTCAGCTCCCACCACCTCGTGCGCGCCCGCCGCATGAGCCCTCAGCTGCGCGGCGCAGTGCGCGCGGGGATCCTCCGCACGCTCCGTCGACTCCCGGCCGATGAGGTGGCCGTCGTGCTGAGCCACCTCGATGGACCGCGCCGCCGGGTCCTCGCACGCGTCCTCCGTCAGGCGGGTCGTGCCGGATGACGCAGGTCTTCGCGCTGCACAGCGCCTATGGACTCGCGACCGCGGTGGCCGCGATGGATGCCGGACTGATCGACGACGAGGTCCGTGGCGAGCGCATCCTTGTGCCCTTCACCTCCTCGACGGTGCCCGAGACCGTCACCGGGATCGCGGATGATGCGGCGCTCGGGCCGCTGCGGGCGCGGTTCGACCGCGCGGAGCCGCTGGATGAGATGCTCATGCCGCGGCATCCGCGATCCTGGGAGCCGAAGGCCGCTGATCTCCCGATGCTCGAGCGCCTGTTCGCGCGCGCGTGGGGTGTGGACCCTCGCGATCTGGAACTGTTCGTGCAGAGCCCGCAGGTGGCGCCCGCCAGGACGTTGATGGCGCTGTTCCCCCGGGCGCGGATCACGATCATCGGGGACGGGCTGATGACCTATGCGCCCATGCGGGTGCGGGTGCCCTATCCCGTCGCCGCACGCATCGAGCGAGTCGTCCATGCCGACGTCGTGCCGGGCGTCGAGCCTCTCGTGGGATCGCCGGGTGCGCGGATCGTGCCGGTGCCGCCGGCGTCGTTCGCCGCGGTCCTGCGAGAGACGGACACAGGGGGGTCTTCCCTCCCTGAGGCTTCCCCGTCGACGGTGCTCGTGCTCGGCCAGTACCTGTCGGCGCTCGGTCTGGTCTCGGTGGCCGAGGAGATCGACCTGCAGCAGCGTCTGATCGACCGTGCGGCGCAGTGGCGACCACGGCGCATCGTGTTCAAGCCGCATCCGGGCGCGCCGCCTCTCGTGACGGCGGCCGTCGGGGCGCGAGCGAGCGAGCAGGGCATCGACTTCGTCGAGTATCGCGGTCCGCTCGCGGCGGAGCTGCTCGCCGAACGGATCGATGCCCTGGCCGTCGTCGCCGGGTTCTCCACTGCGCTGCCGACCGTGCACACGCTCTTCGGACGCGCGATCGGGTCGGCCGGCAATGACGCGGTGCTCGCGGCACTGAAGCCGTTCGAGAACAGCAACCGGATTCCCGTGACTCTGGTGGACGCCATGACGCGCGAGGGCTCGCCCTACGCCGACCCCGCCCGACTCCAGCTGCTGATCGACGCGGTCGGTTATGCCATGCAGCCGAAGATCGCCGGACATCTGCGGGGGCGGGCCGAGGAGCTGCTGCACGATCTCGACCCGGCCGAGCGGAATCGGTACTTCTCGCCACGAAGGCTCGCCGAGCTGCGGCTACCCGGCGCGCCGGTCGAGAACGCCGTGCGTCGTGCACTGCGACCCGCCGGAGGTGTGGGCAGGATCGAGGAGTGGCGACTGCACGCCCTCGGTGCGCGGCGGCGTGCGGGGCGCGTCTGGCGGGCGGCGCGCGGACGATGATGGCGATGGCGATGGCGACGACGAGGAGGACAGGGACGATGGACGAGCAGAGGCCCCTCACAGTGGCGATCATCCCGGCACGCGGCGGATCGAAGCAGGTGCCGCGCAAGAATCTGCAGCGCGTCGGCGGCGTGCCGCTGGTCGAGCGCGCCGTGCGCGCGGCCGCCCGTGCCGCGGGCATCGACCTGGTCGTGGTCTCGACCGACGATGACGAGATCGCCGCGCTGGCGACTGCCGCGGGTGCCAGAGTGGTCCGCCGCCCCGCGGAGCTCGCGGGAGACACCGCGACCTCGGAGAGCGCGATTCTGCATGTCCTCGACGCGCTCGAAGCGAGCGGCGACAGCGTCGATGTCGTGGCGTTCCTGCAGGCGACGTCGCCGTTCATCCCCAGTGATGCGCTCGCCGCCGCCGTGGAGGAGGTTCGCGCCGACCGTGCCGACAGTGTCTTCGCGGCGCATGAGACGTACGGGTTCCTGTGGCGGGAGGACGAACACGGTGAGGCTGCGGCGATCAACCACGAGGCCGCACACCGCCCGCGAAGGCAGGATCGCGAGCCCCACCACCTCGAGACCGGGGCGTTCTACGTGTTCCGGGCTTCCGGCTTCCGGGCGAGCAGACATCGCTTCTTCGGCAGGATCCGCATCGCCCCCGTGCCGGAGTGGACCGCGATCGAGATCGACGATGCAGAGCAGCTCCGTGTCGCCCGTGCGCTCGCCGCTCTGCACGACGTGCCTGAGCCCATCCCGGTGCGCGCGGTGGTCACCGACTTCGACGGCGTGCACACGGACGACACCGCCATCATCGATGCCGACGGCGGGGAGCGCGTGCGGGTCAGTCGGGAAGACGGCATGGGTGTCGCGCTCCTGCGTCGGGCCGGTGTGCCGCTGCTGATCCTGTCGACCGAGGTCAACCCGGTGGTGCGTGCTCGTGCAGACAAGCTCAGGGTGCCCGTGCTGCACGGCATCGACGACAAGGAGAGCGCACTGCGCGCCTGGTCGCGCGAGAACGGGGTGCCGCTCGCCGACATCGCGTATCTCGGCAACGACGTCAACGACCTGCCGGCCTTGCGGATCGTGGGGTGGCCGGTCGCGGTCGCGAACGCGCACCCGCTGGTGATCGAAGAGGCTCGTGTCGTCCTGCGCCGCCGGGGCGGAGAGGGCGCCGTGCGCGAGCTGATCGAACGGGTGTTGTCGAGCTGACCTATGCCGGTAACCCGGCGGTCTCCCGGTGTTCATCCTCGGCCCGTAGTCAGGAGGGAGCGGTTGCACCAACGCTCGAACACCGGAGGAATCATGACTGTCAGCATCGGCTCGCGAGTGATCGGCGGCGGTCGTCCGGCCTACGTCATCGCGGAGATCGGCCTCAATCACAACGGCGACGTCGACATCGCGAAGAAGCTCATCGACGTCGCGGCTCGGGCCGGCGCCGACGCGGTGAAGTTCCAGAAGCGGACTCCGGAGATCTCGACTCCTGAGCACATGCGCGACGTCCCCCGCGAGACGCCCTGGGGTGTGATGAGCTACCTCGACTACCGCCGGCGGGTCGAGTTCGGTCGTGAGGAGTACATCGAGATCGGCGACTACGCGACCATGCGCGGTCTGGACTGGTTCGCCTCTCCCTGGGACGTGCCCAGCGTCGAGTTCCTGGAGGATCTCAACGTCGTGGCGCACAAGGTCGCGTCGGCCAGTCTCACCGACACCGAGCTGCTGATCGCGTTGCGGGAGACCGGCAAACCCGTGATCCTCTCCACCGGCATGTCGACCATCGAGCAGATCGACCGAGCGCTGGAGACCCTCGGCACCGATCGCGTGGTGCTCATGCACGCGACCTCGACCTACCCGCTGGAGCCCGAGGAGGCGAACCTGCGGGTGATCGCCACGCTGCGCGACCGCTACCCCGGCGTGCCCGTCGGCTACTCGGGCCACGAGCGCGGGCTGCAGATCTCGCTCGCTGCAGTGGCCATAGGAGCCGTCGCGGTCGAGCGGCACATCACGCTCGACCGCACGATGTGGGGGTCCGACCACGCGGCATCGCTCGAGCCGACGGGGCTGGAGCACCTCGTGCGCGATATCCGGGTGATCGAGCGCGCGACCGGCGACGGGGTCAAGCGGGTGTTCGACAGTGAGCGTGCGCCGATGGCGAAGCTGCGCCGCGTGCCGGCATGACGGTAACCAGCGGCATCCGCGTCGTCGCCATCGCGGACGCCGACTCGTTCGTGAAGTGGGCCGCCTCCCTTCTCGGTTCCGTGCCCGGTGTGCGCCCTCACCTGCTGCTCGTGCGCACACCGCTCACGGCCAGCGCCGAGCAGCAGCGCACGGCTCTCGCCGGCACGACGCTCGGGCCGGATGACGTCACCCGCATCGGGTTCGCGCAGACGGAGGGCTGGCTGGCCGAACAGCGCCCGGACGTGGTCCTGCTCGCGGGGCGTGGACCGTTCGTGCGGCTGATGGGGCGCGTGATCGACACGTTGGAGCATCGGCCGGTCACGGTCTCGGGGCTGCCCGGTATGGCGATCCCCGCCCAGCGCGGGGCGCTCGACTATCGCCGCCACACCGACCTGCTGGTGGTGCACTCCCACCGCGAGGTGCGTGCCTTCGAAGAGCTCGGGCGCCGGATCGGGGTGCGGACGCCCGTGGCGCTCGCGACCCTTCCGTTCGCCCGGCGACGGCAGCGGATGCTGCGCTCGGAACGACTCGCCGTCGATGCGGCGGCGGCGTGGGGCAGCGGTTTCGCGGCGCTGGGCGCCGGTGTCGCGGTCGCCGAACGCCCCCCGCGGACCGCTCCGGTCAAGCCGCCGGCCACGGACATCGTCTTCGCCGCGCAGGCCCTCGTCCCCCTCGCGAAAGACCAGCGCGCCGAGATCGCGGCCATGCTCGTGCGCGCGGCCGAGGCCGAGCCGGGCCGCCGGGTGGTGGTGAAGCTGCGGTCGCGGCCGGGGGAATCCGAGACGCACCTCGAGCGCGAGCCGTACGCGGGGTTGCTGCCGTCGCGCCTTCCGGAGAACCTCGTCTTCTCCTACGACTCGATGAGCACGGCGCTCGACACGGCCGCGGGCCTCGTCACGGTGAGCTCCACCGCCGCGATCGAGGCCACGGCTCTCGGTGTGCCCGTGATCGCCCTGGATGCGTTCGGTGTGAGCAAGAGTCTGCTGAACACGGTGTTCGTGGGAAGTGGGCTGCTCGGCGGTCGCAGCGAGGTCGTGGCGGGGCGCTTCCGGCATCCGCACCCCGACTGGCTGCGCGACAACTACTTCCATCCCGAGAACGAGTCGACGTGGTGGGAGCGTGTCGAGCAGCTCGTGGCGCTTCGGCGCTCCGGGGCACTGCCTGCGCGGCGGGTGCCGGCGGCACGAGGCGGATCGCTGCACGAGGCCTGGCACCGGGCGAGCGTGCTCGGGGTCGAAGATCGCACGGTGCGGGGCTCGGTGGCGCTCGCGGTGGGCGCCCCGGCGACGCGAGCGCTCGGTGTGCTTCGACGGCGCAGGACACCTGCGGATGGCGGGACCTGGTCGGACGCCTCGACCGACTACACGCTCGAGCCGAACCCGTTCGACGACTCCCTCCGGCGCTGAGTCTTCTGCCCGCGGCTGCCGCGGCCAAAACCCAGACCGAACGTGATGTGTGCGGTGTGTCGAGGCTGGACACGCCGATGGTGCGCCGCGGCGTCTGGGTTTCGGCCGCGGCGTGTCATCCGCGGACTCATAGTGTTATCCCAGGCAACGGTCCTGGCGGGTCAGATCACGGCCGGGTAACGTCATTCCCATCGCGGCGATCCGGGCGGTCCCGGGCCTCAGCTCATACCTGATGGCGTTGCGGGTTCGACTCCCGCCGTCGCGTCCACTCCAGAAGGTTCGGCGCAGCCTCGCGTCCGCTGAGATGCCGTCGTCACAACCCGAGCTGGTCCAAGCGCTCCTCGAAACGCACCTGCACGTCCTCGGGCTCGTCGTCCTCGGACTCGGCCCAGATCGCATCCAGCTCCTGCTGCACCGACTCGGGCAGCGCGGCGAACTTCTCGTCCCACGCAGCGACCGGCGTCCAGTAGCCGACAACCTTGAAGCGGGTCGCGGGCAGGCCGAGCTCCTTGCGCAGATACTTGCGCACTTCGCGCAGCGCGACGGTCTCGCCGGCCACCCACACATAGCCCTCATCGAGGGGGAGCCGGTCGTCGACGATGCCGCGCACGAGCGGGCCGAGTGCGCTGGGGCCGTGACCGTTGCCGCCGACCACCCAGGTGACCTCGACATCCGCCCCCGCCTCCAGACCTATGCGGTCCGACTCGCTCGGCACTTCGAGCACGACCCGCGTGCGCACGCCCCGAGGTGCTTCGGCGATGATGCGCGCCACGGCCGGAAGCCCGGTGAGGTCGGCGACGAGCACCTGCCACGTGATGCCCTCCGGCGGCGAGTACAGGCCGGTGGGGGAGTTCAGCCCGAGCACATGACCCGGCTGCGCGCGGGCGGCCCAGGGACCGGCGACACCCGCCTCGTGGATCACGAAGTCGATGTCGAGCTCACCGGCGTCCGGGCGCACTCCGCTGATCGTGTAGGTGCGCATCGGTGCCTCTGGCGCTCCCTCCGGTGTCTCCCACCAGTCGCCCGCGGGCACCGGCAGCGAGACATCCATCGGGTCGTCGCCGTGTGGGAAGAAGACCCGCACGTACTCGTCGCCGATGCCGGTGCTGAGGAACTCGGCGACGCCCTCGCCGCCGAGCGTGACGCGGACCAGGGTCGGCGTGAGGGTGGTGGTGCTGCTGACGATGCCGCGGTGGATGCTCACGGAGTCTCCGTCTCTGTGGTGGGGGTGGTCTCTGTGGTGGGGGTGGTCTCTTCGGCGGGGGTGGTGTCTGTGGCGGGGGAGAGACCGGTCGGGTTCGCTGTCGCGACTGAGGCGCGAGTCTGCGCCAGCCAGGAGTCGCGATAGAGCCCGTCGGTGGCGAGGAGCTCCTCATGCGTGCCGCGCTGCGTAGCCCTGCCATCGGCGAACACGACGATCTGCTCGGCGGTGACGGCCTGCTGCAGCCGGTGCGCGATGAGCAGAGCGGTGCGTCCTTCGCGCAGCACGGCGATCGCCTCTTCCACGGCTTCTCGATGGTGGAGCCCGACGTCGGCGGTGGCCTCGTCGAGGATCACGATGTCCGGGTCGGCGAGGAAGGCCCGTGCGACGGCGAGCTGCTGGATGCGTCCCTCGTCCAAGGGCACGACAGCCTCCTCGGAAGGCTCCACGTTCTCGCGGACCATGGCATCGACGGCCCACTGCGCTCCGACAGCCTGCAGCGCCGCGATCATCTCGTCGTCGCTCGCCTCCGGAGCGATGAGCCTCAGATTGTCGGCGATCGTGCCCCGGAAGTGATGCAGCTCCTGCGACAGGTAGTACGGGGCCGACGTGCGGGAGGCGAGGTGCACGCTGCCAGAGGTCGGTGGGTGGTGGCCGGCGACCACGCGCGCGAGTGTGCTCTTGCCCGACCCCGAAGTGCCCACCAGCGCCGCCGTGGTGCCCGGCTCGACCCGCAGGTTCACGTCGTGGATCCCCCGGCCGGTGGTCGGATAGCGGAACGTCACGTCGCGCACCTCGATCCCCGCTGATGACGCTGATTCCTCCGATGCCCGTGCTGCCGCGTCCGCTCGCCGATCCGAGGCGATAGTCGACGGCGCGAGGTCGATCACGCCGACGAGTCGCGCCAGGCCGATGGTCGCGCGTTGGATGTCGTCGAGTCCGAAGATCAACTGCCCCACGGGACCGAACAGACGGTGGAACAGCAGCGCTGCGGTGGTGACGGCGCCCACCGTGACCGCGCCGGCCGACTGCAGCAGGAACCCGGTGCCGAGGATCGCGGCGAGGCCGACGAGCTCGCCGCCGTTGATCCAGCGGAACAGCCGGTTGGTCACTCGCACGCCCTCGATCTGCTTCCGGATCGAGGCCTCTGCGCGCTCTCGCACCCGCTCCAGCGCCGGCTCCTGCTCGTTGAACGCGGTGAGCGTCTCGATACCTTCGACCGCATCGAGTACGGCCTGACTGCGCGCGGCTTCGCGCACCCGCACTTCGCGGAACACGACGCGCGACCTGCGGAGGAACGCCCGGGTGCCGAGCACGTAGAACGGTGCGGAGGCGAGTCCGGCGAGGGCGAGCCGGGGATCGAGCGCGGTCAGTGCGAACACCGACACGGCGATCGCGAATGCGGCGGACAGCAGGGTCGGGGCCACGTTCCCTCCGGCCTCGGCCACCGCATCGACATCGCCGGTCACGCGGGAGAGCAGGTCGGCGCTCTCGCCGTCGTCGACCGTGCTCACCGGAAGACTCATCGCCGAGGCGAACACGTCCTCGCGCAGTGCCGCGAGCATGTCCTGCACCAGACCGGTGAGCACCCGCACGGCCCACAGCATCACCACGGCCGCACCGATGGCGCCCAGTCCCGCTCCGACGACCCAGCCGGCGATGCTCGCGAAGCCTGCGTCTGACGAGACGGCATCGACGATGCGGCCCAGGCAGGCGGGCATCACGATTCCGAGGACGGAGGCCGCGAGGAAGAGCGCGGCGACGGCTGCCGTGCGGCCGGGATGCCGGCGCAGAAGCGCACCGATGACGGCCCGTACCCGAGCGCTGGAGGCGATCGGCAGCAGAGGGGAGGTCGAGACCGGGTCACCCATGCTGCACCTCCGATCCGCCGGAGGGAACGTCGACGACTCGGTCGCAGGCGCCGAGCAGAATCGGCGAAGTGGTGATCACGATCACGGTCCCGGTGTGTTCTGCCAGGGCGCGGGCGATGTGCGCCTCGGTGAGGGCGTCGACGGCGGAGGTCGGTTCGTCGAGCACGAGCACGTCGGCCTGTGCGTGCAGGGCGCGGGCGATGCCGATGCGCTGCCGTTGTCCGCCCGAGAGACGTCTCCCGGCTTCCCCGACCTGCGCTTCCCAGCCGCCGACCTGCACCACCGTGTCGTGGAGGGCTGCCATCTCGATGAAGGGCGGGTGCGTGGGCTCGTCCCGCCCGTGCCCACGCACGGCCTCGCGGAGAGAGCCGCTCACGATCGTCTGCCCATGCGGAGGGGCGACGACCCGATGCCGGTATTCCACCGGGTCGAGGTCGGCCAGGTCTCGGAGTTCTCCGTCGACCGCGAGGTGGACACGGCCTCGGTCGACACGGGTCCGCAGGCCGAGCATCCGGGAGAGGGCCCTGGCCGTGTCGCTGTCGGCAGGGCGGACACCGAGGAGCTCCCGCTCGCGCACCTCGACGCGCGGCGAACCCGAGTCCGTGTGGAAAGCCAGCACCACCTGTCCCGCCGGACCTGCCGATGCGGGCGATGCGGGCGGCGGATCCAGCAGATCCTCGGCGTCGATCATCTCGGCGAGGCGCTTGGCGGAGGCGAGTTTGTGGATCCAGTTCGAGGGGAACGACCCCGCATACGCGAGGTATCCGCTGATGAACTGGGCGAGGCCGAGCACGGTCACCAGTTCACCGATGCTGATGCGGCCCTCGGCGGCGAACCATGCCGACATGCCCGCCAACGCGGTCGTCGCGATCGCGGCCAATGTGCCGCTCACCGCTTCGTAGGAGGCGAGGGATCGGCCGGCTGCCGTCGCCGCGCGTCGGGAGGTGTCGCTCGCGGCGACGTAACGCCGCACGGCCTCATCCCGGGCACCGATACCCACGAGCACGCGGAATCCGCTCATGAAGTCGGCGGCCACGGCGCCGGCCTCGGTCGCCGCGTGCTGCTCAGCGAACCCGCGACGCTCGAGCGGACGGGAGACGACCTGCATCACGAACATCATCGCGATGGTCGAGCCGAACACGACGAGTGTCGCGACGGGCGAGATCACCAGCATCGCGAGTCCGGCTCCGATGATCGCGGCGATCGTGGAGCATTGCTGCGCCACTGACCAGGCGACGCCGGCGACGCGATAGGTGTCGGATGTGACGAAGGTGAGCGCCTCGCCGGGGGTCACCGTGCGACGGGAGAGCCGGGGTCGCAGCATCCGCGACAGCGCGAGGTGACGGAGCGCCTGCTCGCCGTACCCGTAGACCGAGACCATGAGCCGGGAGGCCGACTGATAGCTCACGGTCAGCACGAGGAACGTTCCGACGAGCACGCCGAGCCAGAGGGCGAGCGCGGCGGGGTCTGCGGGAAGTACGGCGCGGTCTATCGTCGCTCCGATGATGACGGGGATCGTCGCCTCGGCGAGCGCGTGCACGATGAGCAGCGCCGTCGCTCCGGTGAGGGCGATCCCGCGACCCCCCCGATCTCAGCGCGATCCCGAACAGCTTCCGCGGAGTGGACGTCGTGGGGGATGTCTTGGGGGACGTCACGGTGTCCGCCGTCCGAGCGGCAGCACGAGCGGGGTGCCTGAGACGGGGTCGGTGATCACCTTGCAGGGCAGGTCGTACACGGCGTGCACGAGCTCGGCGGTGATGATCTCGCGCGGGTCTCCCTGCGCCACGATGGCCCCGTCGCGCATCGCCACGAGGTGCGTGGCGTAGCGAGCGGCGTGGTTGAGGTCGTGCAGCACGGCGACGAGCGTCGTGCCCTCGCGGTGCAGGTCGGCGAACAGCTCCATCAGGTCGATCTGGTGCGCGATGTCGAGGAAGGTCGTCGGCTCGTCGAGCAGCAGGTGCTTGGTCTGCTGGGCGAGGGCCATCGCCACCCAGACGCGCTGTCGCTGCCCGCCGGAGAGCTCTTCCACCAGGCGCCGTGAGAGATCCGTGACCCCGGTGGCGGCCATGGCCTCAGACACCGCACGCTCGTCGGCGCTGCTCCACGTGCGCATGGCGCTCTGATGCGGGAAGCGTCCGCGACCGACGAGATCGGCGACCGTGATGCCGTCTGGCGCGATGGACGACTGGGGGAGAAGGCCCAGCTTGCGAGCGGCTTCCTTCGGCTTGAGCGAGCGCAGCTCGTCGCCGTCGAGCAGGACGGCCCCGGTGCTCGGGCGCAGCAGCCGGGCGAATCCGCGCAGCAGGGTGGACTTGCCGCACGCGTTCGGTCCGATGATGATCGTGAACGAGTCGTCCGGTACCTCGAGGGTCAGCTCGGAGATGATGGGGGTGTCTCCGTAGCCCAGCGTGATGTCGCGAGCCAGCAGCGAAGCGGTCATGGGTGTTCCTTTCAGGTGCGGCGCGCGTACTGGGCGGCCAGCAGCCAGGCGAGGTAGATGCCGCCGACCGAGACCGTCACGACGCCGACGGGCACGGCGACGAGCTGGGCGACGGCGTCCGACACGACGACGAGCGCGGCCCCGGTCAGCATCACGGGCACGGTGCCCATCGGGGTGTTCGAGCGGGTGAGGCGCTGCGAGATCTGCGGGGCGGCGAGAGCGATGAACGATATGGGTCCGGCGGCGGCGGTGACGAGCGCGACCAGGGCAACGCCGAACACCATCGCCGCGAGGCGGGTGCGTCCGGGACTGATGCCGAGGGCGGTCGCTGCGTCGTCGCCCATCTCGAGCACCGGGAGCGTGCGGGCGAGCGGGAGGGACAGGAGCATGACGATCGCGAACACGAGAGTCGCCGGGATCAGCTGGTCGAACCCGAGCGAGGCGATCGAACCTGCCCCCCAGGTCGCCGCCATCATCGCCTTCTCGACACTGACCGAGATCAGGATCCACGAGGTGAGGGAGCCGAGTCCTGCCGAGACGCCGATGCCGACGATGATGAGCCGGAACGACGACATCGTGTTCTTGTTCGCCAGCACGTAGACGAGAAGTGCAGTCAACAGGCCGCCGATGAGTGCGCCGACCGCCTTGAACATGTAGGTGTTCAGTTCGAGCACGACCATCACGAGCGTCACACCGAACTGGGCCCCGATGCCGAAGCCGATGATGTCCGGGGAGCCGAGCGGGTTGCGCGTGAGGGACTGGAAGATGCCACCGGCGAGGGCCAGGGCAGCGCCGCACAGTACGGCGAACAGCACCCGGGGCAGGCGCCATTCGACGACCACCTGGCGGATGTCGGGGTCTGAGGAGGGATCGAAGATCGCCCGGATGACGGCCGCGAAGTCGACCTCGTAGGCGCCGAGCGTCATGGAGAAGAGGCCGGCTCCGACGATCACGACGAGGAGGATGAGGCACACGACCACGGAGCGCACCGGGATGAGGGTCGCGACGCGCGCGGTCTCGATCCGGAACAGGCGCCGACCGTGGTCGACGGGCGCGACGTCGGTCGGCCGCGCTGGCGTTCCCGACGCGGTGACCGGCTTCTGATCGATGCTCACAGCCCGCTCACCCGCTTGCGGCGAACGAGCACGATCAGGATCGGGGCTCCGAGGAGGGCGGTGACGATCCCGACGCGCATCTCCCCGTTCGGGAGCACGATGCGGCCCAGGATGTCGGCGAGGAGCAGGAAGGCGGGGCCGATGATCATCGAGTACGCGAGTACCCAGCGTTGATCGGGTCCGGTGAACCAGCGCACGATGTGGGGGATCATGAGTCCGACGAAAGCGATGGGTCCGGCGGCGGCGACGCTGGTTCCCGCCAGCAGGGTCACGGCGATGATGACGAGGATGCGGGTCACCCGCACGCGAGCGCCGAGGGCCTGCGCCAGGTCGTCCCCGAGAGCCAGGGCGTTCAGGGAACGCGCGCACAACAGGCCGATCAGCAGCCCGGCGACGATCAGCGGCACGGCCCAGGTGAGCTGGTCGATCGTGCGTCCGCCGATAGAGCCGACGCCCCAGAACCGCATGACCTGAAGCGTGCTGGTGTCGCGCAGCACGATGGCGGTGGTGAACCCGGTGAAGGCGGCGCCCAGGGCCACCCCAGCGAGGGTGAGCTTCATCGGGGTCGCACCCGAGGCGCCGAAGGAACCGAGGATGTACACGAGCATGGTGAGCACGAAGGCGCCGCCGAGGGCGAAGGGCACGTAGGCGCCGGGGGTGGTGAACCCGAGCACGCCGACGGCGAACGTGACGGCGAACGACGCACCGGCGTTGACCCCGAGGATGCCGGGGTCGGCGAGCGGGTTGCGGGTGAAGGCCTGGATCAGTCCGCCGCACACGGCGAGAGCCGCGCCCACGACGATGCCGAGCAGGGTGCGGGGCACGCGCAGCTCCATGACCATCAGGTGCAGCGGGTTCTCGTCGTCGTAGGTGAAGAGCGACTGCAGGACGGTGACAGGGTCGATCGCGCGGGCGCCGACGGCGAGCGAGGCGATGGCGGCGATCACCAGCACACCCGCGGCGATGACGAGTCCCAGAACGAGCGTCCCGTTGCGGTGCGGGGAGCCGCCTTCGCGACTCCCCGCACCCGTGTTCGAGACGTCCGTGACGTCGTCTGTCGTCAGGGACATCCCGTGCGTCACTTGCCGGTGATGGTCGGCTCGCCCTGCAGTGCGCCCGCGAGGTCGTCGACGTACTTCGGCAGGATGTACTTCAGCGAGAGCACGGTGGGTGCGCTGATGGCGGAGGCCTCGGCGTCGTCGGCGTAGATCACGTACGAACCGTTCGCGATCGGGTTCCAGCGGGAGACGACCTTGTTCTCGACGGTGTACTTCCCCTCGTCGGCGCTGCCGCCCCACGCGGCGAACAGGTCGGCCTGGACGTCGTAGAGCTTCTCGAGGCTGACGCCGGTGTACCAGTTGTCGCCCTCGGCGGTCTTGAGGAAGCTGTCCATCGCCGAGGTGGACGTGAATCCGAGGGCCTCGGTGATGCGCACGCGGGGGTCGTACTCGAGGTAGACGCCCAGGTCGGTGCCGCCCTCGTTCAGTGTCAGGCCCCAGACGAAGGTCTTGTCCTGGAACTCGGGGTGCTCGCCGGCGAGGGTGGTGATCTGCTCCTCGGTCTCAGCGATCAGCTCGTCGGCCTTCTTCTCCTCCGACAGTGCCTTGCCGACCGTGCGGGTCATGTCCTCCCACGTGCCGGGGTTCCACGGACCTTCGATGTAGGGGACGGTCGGGGCGATCTCGGTCAGGCGCTCGTACTCGATGTCGGAGATGCCCGAGTACAGGCTCAGGATCAGGTCGGGCTTGAGCTCCTTGATGGCCTCGTAGTTGGGGCCGTCTTCGAGGAAGGGGATGATCTCGGGCGTCTCGCCGTACTCTTCGGTGACGTAGTCCTCGAACCAGGGCTGGTAGCCGCTCTCGCCCGCGCCCCACACCTCTTCCATGCCCACGGGGTTGGTGCCGAGGGCGGCGACGATGTCGGCCGTCATCCAGCCGAGGGTGACGATGCGCTGCGGCTTCTCGGGGATCACGGTCTTCCCGTGGCCGTGCTCGATCACCACGCCGTCGGTTGCGGTGGGCGCCGAATCGGCAGCTTCACCGGGCGCGGTCGAGCACCCGGCCAGCGTGAGGGCGGCGGCGACGGCCGCGGCGACGAGGGCGGAGCCTCGGCGGATCTTCGGGCGCGCAGAAGCGTGCGACATGGTTCTCCTTCGGGAAGGGGGGAGGGTGTTGCCGCATCGACGCGGCGAGAAGTTAGGTAAGCATGCCCTAACAGAATGATGCTAGAACGCGGATGGCGCGCTCAGTGTCGCGGGAGCGACGACTTGTATCGCGGAACCGACAAACGCCGGTCGGATCGACCGTCGGGCGACCGGGAATGCCGTGCCGTCAGCGCCAGTACAGCTGGTGGGCGGCGTCGGAATGCACCCGCGCCACGTGCTGTCGCGGGGTCAGGCCGAAGCGGTCCTTGAATGCGGCGGAGAAGGCGCTCGTCGTGGCGTAGCCGCAGCGGTGCGCGGCGGCGCCGATGGGGGTGCCGTCCACGACCAGTCGGGCTCCGAGAGTCATCCGCACTCCGGTGCGCCAGCGCCCGAAGCTCATGCCGACGTCGTTCTGGAAGATGCGCAGCACCGTGCGCTCGTGGAGGCCGTGGGCGAGGAACAGCTCGATCGCACTGCGGGGGTCGCCGGGGTCGGCGAGCACGGTCTGCACGAGAGCTGCCACGCGTTCGTCGGCGGGCATCGGTACCTCGCCCCACTCGCTCGCGGCCTCCGGAAGCGGCTGTTGGAGCATCTCGATCAGGACGGACTGGATGCGCACGCGCAGGTCGGTGGGCATGTCGTTGATGCCGAGGTGCAGCAGCATCTCCTGCACGGCGCGCGGCACGAGCACCCGGGTGATGCCGTCGATCGGGGTGATCAGCGCGGAGTCGGGGATGTAGGTGTAGCAGCCCGTCGAGTCCGCCTCGTGATGAGCGGTGTGTGGGGTGTTGGCCGGGATCCATACGCCCTGACCGGGAGCGAGTCGCCACCGCGCATCCTGCAGGTGCACCCACACCGTGCCGCGATAGCACCAGGCCAGCATCGGGTCGGCGTGGCTGTGCGGGGGAGAGAGCGGACGGGTTCCCGTGTCTTCGGCGGTGACCACACCAGTGCCCATCAGGTACGGCTCGTTCACGGTCGACGGATACGAGGGGCTCGCCGCCCAGTCGTCCTGCCGGTATGAGTTCATTCGTGCTCCGCGTGACGGGCTGCGCCGCGGGCTCGAAATCCGGCCTGCCGTCCTCGCCATGCTAACGGGGTGCGGTGCGGTGCGGTGCGGTGCGGTGCGGTGCGGTGCGGTGCGGTGCGGTGCGGTGCGAGTGCGACGCGAGGCCCGATGATGGAGGTATGCCCTCCGCTCATCGCCCCGGTCTGCGGGTCTCGTCGGGTCTCACGATCCCCGAGGCCGAGCTGTCGTGGCGCTTCTCGCGGTCGTCCGGTCCGGGCGGTCAGGGCGTGAACACGGCTGATTCCCGTGTGGAGCTGGTGTGGGATGCGGCGCGTTCGCCGGTGCTCTCACCGCATCAACGCGAGCGACTGCTCGACCGGTTGAGCGGTCGTCTGGTCGACGGCGTGCTGACGATCGCCGCCTCAGAACACCGCGCACAGCTGCGGAACCGGGATGCGGCGCGCGATCGACTCGTCGCTCTCGTGGAGGAGGCGCTGCGTCCGCCCGCTCCGCCGCGTCGAGCGACGAAGCCGAGTCGGGGATCGAAGGAGCGCCGGCTGAAGGCGAAGCAGCGGCGCACGGATGTCAAGAGCCTGCGTCGGCGCCCGCGCGACGACTGAACCGACAGTGAACGAGGGCGATGCCCGATCGTGATCCTCGGGCGCACCTGAAGTCCCTATGCTCGACGCCATGGTCGACCAGGTCGGGTGGGTTCCGGAGTCCCAGTACCGTCGCGCCGTGGGTCTCCTCCGTGGCTGGGTGACGGGGCTGGCGATCCTGGGTGTCGTCGGGGTGCTGATCCTCGGTGCGTTGATGTTCCGCTGGGTGTTCCAGGTCTCGCCCTTCCCCGTGGTCGTGTCGTCGCCGGCGGCGTGTCATCTTGGCGGCGATCCGCAGGACCCCAGGTTGTACGTGGCGGTCGACGTGCAGAGGATGGTTGACGGGGCGCTCGTGGACGCATCATCGTTGGGCCCTTCGGGATGGACTGTCGAGGCCGCAGGGGTCGCCGCGTCGATGCCCGAGTTCGCTGCCCTGGATGACGCGGCGTTGACGCGCATCATCGAGCGGGCGGCGGCGGATTCCTCGATGCTCAGCGCGAAGAGGCCCACCGGCGTTCTGCTCGTGGTGCTCGACACCGAGGGTGAGAGCAGCGGGAGCCTCGCCGGACTCCGCACCGAGTGGGTGTTGGGGGAGCCCGTCCACCAGCAGGATGTGCCTCTGGGAATCGAGTTCACGCCCTCCGGTTGCACGGTGACGACCGTTCGATGAGGGCTCTCTAGCTGGCGGATCCGCTGAGGCCGGCTTCGACCGGCGCCCAGCCGTTCTCGAGGATCACGAATCCTGCTTCGAGCGTCCCGAAGGGGTCGTCGTTCTCGTTGACGAGCAGCTGCATCTGCAGGATGAACCGCGAGTAGACCCGGATCTCCGGGGTGGGGGTGTCGAGTCCCAGTTCGTCGGCGATCGCGTCGGAGAGGGCGTCTTCGTGTCGGAGCCACATCTTCGCCGCGTAGTCGCGCAGCGCCGGTGTCTCGTTCAGGAAGCGCATGAAGGTGCGAGTGATCTCGTCTCCGTGCTCGTCGACGTTCGCGCGGAGCTCTGAGGCGTAGAAGTCGTGGATGGCGCGGTTGATCGTGCTCCCCGACGGGCGCTCGCGGACGGCGGCCACCAGTCGGTCGCGCTGCTCGTCGTCTTCGTCGAACACCAGCGCCTCCTTCTGAGGGAAGTGCGCGAACACGGTCGTGGGGGAGACATCTGCGGCATCGGCGACCTCGCGGATGCTCACCTCATCGAAGCCGCGTTCCAGGAACATGGCCGTCGCGACGTCGGAGATCGCCTTGCGGGTCGCGGCCTTCTTCCGTTCGCGGCGACCGAGAGGTGCGGGATTGGTCATGTTCGAGAGTCTATCGTGAACCCACTATGAAACTGGCTTGACACCAAAACTGGTATGACTACACTTTCGGTATGACTTCACCCACCTCTCTCACGCGACGGGACCAGAACCGCGCGTGGATCATGCTCATCGTGCTCACGATGCTCACCGTCATCGGAATGACGGTCGTCCTCCCGGTCCTGCCCTTCGTCGTGCTCCAGTACGTCTCGCACGAGAGCGACCTGGCCATCTGGGTCGGCGTGCTCGAAGCGATCAACGGCCTCTGCGCCTTCCTGGTCGCGCCCTTCCTCGGACGTCTCTCAGACCGCTTCGGACGTCGACCCGTGATCATCGTCGCGGCATTCGGTGCGGCCTTCTCGATGGCGCTGTTCGGATTCGGCGGCGCCCTCTGGGTGCTCGTGCTCGCTCGCGTCATCCAGGGCCTCACCGCGGGCGATCTACCCGCCCTCTTCGCCTACCTGGCCGACATCACCCCGCCGGAGCAGCGCGCCAAGCGCTTCGGCCTCCTCGGTGCGCTCTCGGGGATCGGCACCATGATCGGTCCAGCCATCGGAGGACTGCTCGCCGCGATCAGCATCCAGCTCCCGGTGTTCCTGACCGCCGCCGTCGCCCTCACGATCGCGATCCTCAGCATCTTCCTCCTCCCGGAGAGCCTGAAGCCGGGCAACAGGATCGCCGCAATCAAGCTGCGCGACGTGCAGCCCTTCGCCGTCTTCAAGGAGGCCTTCGGACGCAAGGAGCTGCGCGGGCTGATGATCGGCTTCGGCCTGCTCGCGCTGCCGTTCGGCTTCTTCGTGAACAACTTCAGCGTGCTCGCCCTGGACTCCATCCAGTGGGGACCGACCCAGATCGGACTCCTGACCGCGGCCGTCGGCATCATCGACATCCTCATCCAGGGCGTGCTACTGGGCATCCTGCTTCCGCGCATCGGCGAGCGCGGAGTGATCGTGAGCGGCATCGTCGCGCAGATGATCGGTCTCGCGGCCCTCGCCGTCGTGGCTTCCGTCTTCGCGCAGCCGTGGGTGTTCATCGTCGGCGCCCTGATGCTGGCCGCCGGCCAGGGGGCGTCCCAGGCCGCGATGGACGGGGCGATGTCCAACGCCGTCGGCGACGACGAGCAGGGCTGGCTCGGCGGAGCCACCCAGTCGTTGAATGCGGCGATGGGCACGGCAGCCCCGCTCATCGCCGGTGCGCTCTACGCACTGGTCAGCCACGCGGCCCCGTACTGGCTCGGGGTCGCGCTCATGATCGTGGCGGCGATCGTCGTCAGCCGCGCGCACATCGCGAACACCGCGAAGCGCCCGGCCGGCGAGACGACGGGCGACGCTCCCGCGGCACTCGTGGAGACGGCCGGCTGAGGTTCAGTCCGAGGGGGTTGCCGGGCGCGGCAGCCCCCTCAGCTGTGCGATCGACGCCAGCAACTCTTCCGGCGCGGTTCCGATGCTTCCGAGCACCGCGGCGGCTGCCGCGCTGAACCCCGCCGTGTCGATCGGGAGCCGTGCCACGTTCGGCACCAGTCCCTTCTCGTTCGTCACCCACTGGCCGGCGGCCGCGTGCCAGGCATGGGCGATCAGCATGGCCGCTGTGGTTCCGCACAGCGCCACGTAGGCGGCATCGCCCGTCTTCGTGCCCTTCGTGGCTGCGTTCAGCAGGAAGTCGACCTGCCAGAGATTCTCGATGAACGCCGCGCGGAGGGCGTCGGGGTACGGAGTCACGCTTTGAGCCAGCGCGACGAGGATCCCGTCCGGGTCGCAGAGCGGCACGCCGGTCGCCACCTCACCCGCATAGGCGACGTCGAGGAAGCCGAGCGGATGTCCCGGCTGGGAGTGGAAGGCGAACTCGCCACGGGCGGCGCGGGCGCACTGGTCCTCGACGCGGGTCACGTCGCGGAGGATGAGGTCGACCGGTGCGCCGTCGACGATCAGCCAGGCCCCGCTGTCGACCCAGGGTCCCCATCCGCCGCGGCCGGCGATCTCGACGTCTTCGCCGGTCCATCCGCTCGCTGCCTCCGCGAGGGCGGTCAGGTCGACGTCCGCCTCCACATACAGCCCCAGATCGATGTCGGAGTCGGGGCGGTGCGTCCCTCGCGCGCGGCTGCCGCCCAACGCGACGGCTCGCACCCCTGGCACCTTTCCCAGGTCGTCGGCCATGGAGCGGAGGCGGTCTTCATCGAGCACGACACCGATCGTACTCATGCGGATTCCCCGGTGCGGATCCCGCCGGCGTCAGTCCTTGCCGCCGCGCACGAGCTCGAGCCCTGCGCCGGCGAACTGCCGCAGGGTCGCGTCCGGGAGGAAGGCCCGGGTGAGCGCTCCGCCGATGCGGGTGAGGTCGCTCTCGTCACGGAACAGCAGGTACATGGTCTCGTACCGCGGGTGGAACTTCTGCTTGAAACGGTGCAGCGACCCGAAGCCGTACACCGGTTCCAGGGCCTCGGCGAGCCGGTCGCTGAGCGCTGCGATCATCCCGGCATCCGGTGGATAGTCGTGGGCGAGCGGTGCCCCTGAGAGCGACATGATCTGTGCGCCCTCGTCGGCGAACTGGCGGGCGGAGGATCCGATGAGGTACTCCATCACCGGCCCGAAGCCGCCCTCGCGACGCCGCATGAGGTCGAGGGTCCAGCCGCGCACGACGCCGCCTTCGCCGTAGACCGGCAGCCACGACAGGAACCCGTCGACGTCGCCGTTCGGAGCGAGGGCCAGCGCGAGTCGCACCTCCGGGTCTTCCGCCTCGTCGAGCGTGCCGAGCGTGAAACGCATCTCCGGCAGATCCTTGTCTCCCACCCAGGCCTCCGAGATCGCGCGCAGCTGCTGCTGCACACCCCACGGTTCGGCCTTCAGGTGCGTCATCCGGAACGTCATCTCCTCGCGGCCCGCCTTGTTGAGCGAGGTGCGGACGGAGTTCCAGCGCTTGCCGGTGAACTCCAGGCCGGGGAGGTCGACGATCGTGTCGTCCGCCACCACGATGCTCCGCCACGTCGAGGGCACGGCGGCGCGCGTGGCTTCGTCGGCGCTGAAGAAGCACGGCACGAGACCGGCCAGCTCGGCGGCGTGGATGAAGTCGGTCACGGCCTCGGCGCGCGTCTGTGTCGGTCCGATCGGGTCGGCGAGGGCGAGGGCGACGCCGTTGCGCCGCTGGTACGCCACGATGCCGCCGATGACCCTGGCGTAGCTGTTGCCGTCCCAGGTCGTCATCCACGAGAGCGTGCCGCCTCCGTGCGTGCGCAGCTGCTGCTTCATGTCCTCGACGGTGGGGGCGGGTTGCATGCCGAGCTTGGCTCGCCGCTTGGCGCGGAAAGCGCGGCGTACCCAGATCAGGTACACGAGCATGATCAGCCAGAGGAACCCGTTCGCCAGAGCGAGCTCGGTGTCTCCATCCCAACGGAAATCGACCTGAGCCTGGCTGTACACCGTGATCAGGATCAGCACGAGAGTGGCAGTGAGGACGTTGAAGATCCCCAGCAGCAACGCGAGCACCCAGGTCCAGCGGCGCCCGCGCCGGAGGCCGTTCACCAACACGAGGATCACGACGAGGTCGATCGCCAGGTCGATGAATCCGCCGGACGCGGGATCGGTCTGGCCGAAGGGGCCGTCGGTCGCCACGAACGTCGTGATGATCTCCACGGCGCCGAGGACGAGCATCGCGACCACGGCGATCAGCCGCTGCTCGCGGACCGTGGTGTGCCGCACCCGCAGCGACCGGTCGACCACGAGGATCAGCAGCACCGCGAGGAGGTGTTCGAGGTCGGCGACCTTGCCCCAGAACAGCATCGCGATGAAGACGAAGCCGAGCAGGATGAGCCAGCCGCGCACTCGCCACGGCGGACGGAACAGCCCGACCGCGGCGGCGATGCAGGCCATGGTGCCGCCGGATGCCCCCACGTCGAGTGCCTGGGCCTGCTCCGTCGCCCAGGCCCAGGGGAACTGCGACAGCAGGAACAGCAGCAGCGCGGTGGCGAAGATCGCGAACAGCTGCCCGATCCAGTAGTAGGCGAGCGCGATGCGCGACCCGCGACGGAACTCCAGGTAGGCCATGCCCCAGAAGCCCGCGATGGTGAACAGATACACCCACGGCTCGTTGACGAAGAACGTGCCGGTGAGCGGAGTCCACCACTTGCCGTCGGCCAGGTTGGGAAGACCGTAGGCGACGCTCTGGAAGAGTGCGGTGTCCTCGAACGGGCTCCAGAGTCCGCGCGAGACCACCCCGACGACGAGGATCAGCAGCACCATCGTCAGCGTCGCGGGGATGCGCCGGACGACGGCGATCACGGGATGCGGAGAGGGGGAGTGCTCCTCGGTCATGCGCTCAGCGTAGCGAGGGAGGTGGCTCCGCCGCGGAGGGCGCTCCTACTCGCCGCGGAGAACCCGTCGGAGGTCGGCGATCTCCTCGGCCGTCATCCCACCGCTGCGCAGGTAGCCCGATACGTCTCCGTGATTCGCGGTGATCCACTCCATCGCCGCCTCGATCGCCGACGCCGGTGATTCGGTGGCGAGGGTCTTCAGCGCCGGGGTGAGGGGGACTCCGAGAGAGGTGATCAGCGCGGTGAGGGCCTCGGCGAATCCGCGCGCGAGGTTCTTCTCCGTGAGGGTGTAGTCGGCGACGATCTCCTCACGGGGAACCTCCGCGACGAGCAGCAGGATCGCGGCAGCGAGGCCGGTGCGGTCCTTACCCGCAGTGCAGTGGAACAGCACTCCCGGCCGCTGGGTGCGCGCGGCGGCGAGCACCGTCCTGGCGATGGTGGCGAACTGCGGGGCACTGGACTCCAGGATCGAGGTGTAGAGCTCCTCCAGCGTCGGCACCTGCTTCAGCACCTCGGTGACCTGGGTCACGGAGAGACCAGCGCTCCCGGCCGCAGGGAGGAACTTCTTGACCATCTCGTCCATCGCCCCGCCCTGCATGGGAAGTTCGATCAGTGTCACGCTGCCGTCGTCGGGCAGTCGGTCGGCGGCACGGGAGCGCTCGCCGTCCGTGCGCAGGTCGATGACCGTGCCGATACGCAGATCGGTCAGGGCCTGCATCCCCTCATCCGTCAATGCAGCCAGCGCGTCCGACCGGAAGAGGAGGCCGGAGGCGAGCGTCCCGCCGTCGGAGGTCGGGAGTCCCGTGAGTTCGCGGGCGTTGTGGGTCGTCTGCAAAGCGGTTGAGATGTCGATGGTCATTCTGGCCTCTCCTGGGTGTGCGGCCAGAATATCGGTGTGGCGGGAACGCGCGGCTTCGACACGGAAACCGCGCGTTCCCGCCCGTCGTCTCAGCCTTTCACGGCCTTCTCGATGGCCTGCTCGAGGTCGTCCCACTCCTGCAGCACGACTTTCTCCCCGGCGACGAAGAAGGTCGGCGTGCTGTTGACCCCGAGCTTCTCACCGTCCGTCTTGTCGGACTGCACCCGCTCCGCGGTGGCCGGATCGGCGATCGCGGCGTCGTAGGCGGCCATGTCGAGGCCGAGCTCTTCGGCGAAGCCTCGGAACACCTCAGGGGTCTCCTCTGGCTGCTCGCCCCACTGCGCCTGGGTCTCGAACAGGCGGTGGTACATGTCCTCGAAGCGGTCCTGACGAGCGGCCGCCTCGGCGGCCAACGCGGCCTGCGTGGAGTTGATGTGACCGGGAAGCGGGAAGTAGCGCACGACGTAGGTGATCTCTCCGTCGTACTTCTCGCGGAGATCTTCCACCACGGGGTAGAACGCACCGCACGCCTCGCATTCGAAGTCGAGGAACTCGACGACGGTCACGGCGCCGTCGCTCCCGTCGTCGAGCACATGCGAGTCGGTGCGGACGGTCTGCTGCGGTTCTCCTTCTGCCGAGGGTGCGGCGGGTTGCTGCTGGCTGATCGCGAACACGATCCCGGCGATCAGCAGGACGATGGCGACGGCGATGGCGACCAGGGTCGCTTTGACAGAGTTCTTCATGGGGTCTCCAGACACACGGGTACGACGAGGGAAGGTGCCGCCGGCGGGCGGCGCGGACGCTCGTCGTGGATCAGGTGCGGGAGATGGAGAGCTGCGTGAGGGTGAGGGCGGAGACGAGGATGCCGGAGCCCGCCCGGCTCGGAGTCGCCGCGTGCGGAGAGTGGACGTCGAGTGTCCGTGTCGAATGGCCCGTGAGCCGGCGGAACAGCAGGATCAAGGCGACGGACCCCAGCACCGCGAGCAGGCAGATGCCCACGCCGGAGGACAGCACATCGACCGTCGCTGCGCTCTCGACATCGGCTGAGGTCCGGGCAGCCGCGGCCGACTCCGAGACACCGGAGGCGAGACACAGTGTCGCGTGCACGTCGGCGGAACCCCGAGACGTCGACCAGGCGCCGACGACGAGCAGGAGCGCGAGGCCGACGGCGATGATCACACGGGCGATCAGCAGCCGTTCGGCCCCCGCTCGCGGCGACGGATCAGGCGATGGGGGCAACATTTCCCGCGCAGTCTAACAACGCCGCCTCTGTCCTCCCCGGGGCCGGAGCGGTCGCGACACGCCTAGACTGGAGGGGTGGCGAGACTACTGATCGTCGGCGGCTTCCTCGCCGCCGTGTTCTGGGTGTTCAGCATCGTCGACTGTGCAGTGCAGCCGGCGACGCGGCACCGGGGTGTGTCCAAACCGCTCTGGATCGCGATCGTCGTGCTCCTTCCCGTGATCGGCGGCATCCTCTGGTTCGTGATCGGCCGCCGTCGGGCCAACGATCCCGGTGTCCGTCCTGTCGTCGCACCGGATGATGACCCCGCCTTCCTCCGCAGCATCAGCAAGTCCGAGCAGGATGCGCGTATCCGCCGCCTCGAGGAAGAGCTGGCACGCCTCGACGACGAGACCGACGAGCCGCCTGCCACGGACCAGCGCCCGTGACCTCGTCGCCGGCGATGGACGCCGCGGCGACCCTGATCGCCGAGCTCGTCGGCCACGGTGTGCGCGACATCGTGGTGTCGCCGGGCTCGCGGTCGCAGGCACTCGCGCTCGCCGCTGTGCGTGCCGCCGATGACGGACACCTCCGCGTGCACGTCCGCATCGACGAGCGGGTCGCGGGGTTCACCGCCCTCGGCATCGCCAGGGAGACACGCATGCCCGCAGCGGTGGTGTGCACCTCGGGGACGGCCGTCGGCAACCTGCTTCCCGCGGTCATGGAGGCGTTCCACTCCGGGGTCCCGATGCTCCTGCTCACCGCCGACCGCCCCCCGGAGCTGCGCGGCGTCGGCGCCAACCAGGCGACGCTCCAGGAAGGCCTCTTCCGTCCGTGGGTGCGTGACGCGCTCGATGCTCCGGTGCCGGGCGAGGGCGACTGGGCCGGACTCGCCGAACGGGCGGTCGCCGCGTCGATGGGGGCACGCGAGGTCGAGAGCGGCCTCCGTGGCGTCGCCGGGCCCGTGCACCTGAACCTTCCCACGAGAGAGCCCCTCTCGGGGGACCTTCCCTCCATCGAACCCGTCCGGGGCGAAGTTCCCTCGGGGCTGAAGGAGGAGCCGTTCGAGCTCGACCGCAGCCGGCGCACCGTCGTGATCGCCGGGGCCGATGCCGGCCCCGATGCCGAAGAGATCGCGCATGCCGGTGGGTGGCCGCTGATCGCCGAGATCGTGAGCGGTGCGCGGTTCGGACGTCAGGTCGTGCACGGCTACCGTCGCCTGCTGGCTCGTGAAGATCTCGGCGGACGCATCGAACGGGTCGTGGTGCTGGGCCATCCCACTCTCAGCCGCGAGGTCGCCGCGCTGCTCGCGCGACAGGACGTCGAGATCGTCGCCGTGCGCCACGGCGGCGAGGAGCTGAACCTCAACCACCGCACGCGCGGAGTCGACGCGGTCGCGGTCGCCCCGGGGGCGGCCGCTCGCGACTGGCTCGGCGAGTGGATGCGCGCGTCCGCCGCTGAGGTCGTGGACCTGAGCGAGCACGCCCCCGACCCGGAGGCGCTGGCATCCGCCGACTTCGCTGCGCGCAGAGAAGCGGTGAAGGCCGAGCTCGACGCGGTCCGCCGCCCGCTCGATCGCGAGCTCCTCGTCGATGCCGTGTGGCGCGCCACCTGGCCGCACGATCGCCTGGTGTTCGGATCCTCGCGCCTGGTGCGCGTCGCCGATCAGGTGCTCGGCGGCAAGAAGGTCCCCGTCCACGCCAACCGCGGTCTCGCCGGCATCGACGGCACGATAGCCACCGCGACAGGTGTCGCGATCTCCAGTCAGGCGGCCGGAGCACCAGGGATCACCCGTGTGCTGCTGGGCGATCTGGCCTTCCTGCACGATGTCGGCGCTCTGCTGCTGCCGCCGGACGAGACGGAGCCTCGGCTGCAGGTCATCGTCGGGAACGACGGCGGCGGCACGATCTTCGATGCCCTCGAGGTCGCATCCTCCGCGCGGCCGGGCGACCTCGACCGGGCCTTCTACACGCCGCACACCGTCCGCCTCGAACACCTCGCCCTCGCCTACGGCTGGGAGTACCAGCGCGTCACCACCCGCACGGCACTCGATCAGGCGCTGACCTCGCCGCGCGGCGGCCGTCAGATCATCGAGGTGCCGCTGGCGCGTTGACTGGCAGGATGTGCGTATGAACGCGCACACCTGGACGCAGAAGCTGCGAGTCGGCGAGGGATTCCGTCTCGCCGATGTCGACCCCGATGCCAAGCCCGGCTACGACCACGGCAAGTCGCACGGGGTCTCCGACCTCGCGGCAGGCCTGGCGGACCTCAACGTGCTGCAGGAACGGCTGTTCGCCGAGAGCCGCGTCGGCGTGGCGAAGGACGCCGTTCTCCTGGTGCTGCAGGCGATGGACTCCGCGGGCAAGGGCGGCATCGTGCGGCACGTTGTCGGCGGTGTCGATCCGCAGGGCGTCGCGCTCGCCGCATTCAAGGCGCCGACGGCCGAGGAGCGCGCGCACGACTTCCTCTGGCGTGTCGAGAAGCGTCTGCCGGAGCCGGGGTTCATCGGGGTGTTCGATCGCTCGCACTACGAGGATGTGCTGATCGGGCGCGTGCGCGAACTCGCCCCGCCCGCGGAGATCGAGCGCCGCTACGACGCCATCAACGAGTTCGAGGCGCGCGTCGCGGCATCGGGTACCCGGATCGTGAAGGTCATGCTGCACATCTCGCCCGAAGAGCAGAAGGCGCGGCTGATGGAGCGCCTCGAACGTCCGGACAAGTACTGGAAGTACAACCCGGGTGATGTGGACGAGCGGATGCTCTGGCCGCAGTACATGGACGCGTATCAGACCGTCTTCGACCGCACGTCGACCGACGCGGCCCCGTGGTTCGTGATCCCGGCGAATGCGAAATGGTACGCGCGACTCGCGGTGCAGGAGCTGCTGCTCGCGGCACTGGAGGACATCGATCCGCAGTGGCCGAGTGCCGACTTCGACGTCGAGGCCGAGAAGAAGCGCCTCGCCGCCAGCTGAGCGTGCGCCGCGGTCAGGCCAGCGCGTCGACCAGCGGACGGAACTTCACGCGCGTCTCGAGCAGTTCGCTCTCGGGATCGGAGCCGGCGACGATACCGGCGCCCGCGTATGCGGTCACGCCGATCTCTCCCGCCCGTTCGGTGAACTGGGCGCAGCGGAGCGCGATCGCCCACTCGCCGTTGCCTGCGGCGTCCACCCAGCCGACGGGGCCCGCGTAGCGCCCGCGATCGAAGGGCTCGAGCTCGCGGATCGCCGCGATCGCCGCGGGTGTCGGGGTGCCGGCCACAGCCGCAGTCGGGTGCAGCGCGCGGACGAGGTCGAGTGCCGTCTCGCCGGACGCGAGCTCGCCTTCGACATCGGTGGCCAGATGGAACAGGTTGGGGAGCTTCAGCAGGAAGGGCTGCTCGCTCGCCGACAGAGCCCTGGTGTGGGCGCGCAGCGAGGCGAGCACGCTCTGCACGGCGTACTGGTGCTCGTCGAGATCCTTCACGCTCGACGCGAGATGAGCTGACGCGGCGGTATCGGCATCCGCATCGGCTCCGCGGCCGATCGTGCCCGCCAGCACCCGCGCGGTCACCGTGCCCCCGTGCACGGTCACGAGCGTCTCCGGGCTCGCGCCGATCAAGCCGTCGACGGCGAAGGCCCAGGTGTCGGGGTAGCCGGTCGACAGGGCGCGCACCAGACGCCGCAGGTCCGATCCGGCGGGGATGCTGCCGGTGAGGTCGCGTGCGAGCACGACCTTGCTCACCTCGCCGTCGGCGATGCGGGTGAGGGCGCGGCGCACCGAGTCCTGGTAGCCCTGAGGCGTCTGGGCCCCCGGACCCACCGTGCCGGCCCAGTGCGGTCCATAGGGCTGCGTGACCAGGTCGACCTGATGCTCCGGCGCACCTGCCTGCGCGGCGCCGGCGAAGCGGATCGTGGTGCGCCAGAAGCGGTCGCCGTGTCGTCCGATCACCTGCGTCGGGATCACCAGCACGCTGTCGGCTGTCGAATCCTCATCGAATGCGATGGTTCCGAAGGCGACGAGCCCGGTGCCGGGAAGCTCCATCGGGTCGGACACCTCGGCATGCGCGGCCATGTCCCGCCAGGCGCTCGCGAGCGACGTGACGCGTGACGCTTCCGCATGTGCGGGAGGCCGGATCTCGCTGAGGGTCTGGCCGACGGCGACGATCCCGTCTCCGCGCCGCAACCAGGCCAGAGGACGGGCGGGGTCGGCGTACGCCAGGAGGTCTTCGACCGGGTCGATCTCTCGGGTCTCCACGACCAGGTGGGGGGTATGCACGCATCCAGCCTATGCCGCTCAGACGACAGGGATCCGCGTGGCCGTAGGGTGAGCGGATGAGCGATGCACGCCCCGCACCCGGCACCGAGATGGTCTTCCAGTGGCGCAAGTGGGACGGCTCGCCGCACTGGCGGCACGAGTGCGTGTATCTCGGTGCCGACCGGTGGGGCGATTGGCTCGGACAGCCCGTGGGGTGGCACAGCGTGCGACCGGGCGCGGAGTTCCACGCCGGGGGTCCGAACGTCACCCTGGTTCCGGCCGACGGCGACCATGCCGTGACCGTCAACCGCCGTCACCGCAGGGGCATGCGCATCTACATCGACCTGGGGTGGGACATCCACTGGTCCGACGATCCGCTCCTCGTGACCGGGATCGACATGGACCTCGACGTGGTGCGGGTCGCGGGCGAGCGCGGCACCTGGGTCGACGACCGCGACGAGTGGGCCGAGCACAGTGTGCGCTACGGGTATCCCGCGGACGTCATGGCCCATCTCGAATCCCTGGCCCTCGACCTCGAGACGCGGGTGCGTGCGCAGGTCGCCCCGTTCGACGACGCCACCGTCGACCCCTGGCTCGACCGCCTCGAAGCGCTGGGCCTCCCGCCTAGACTGGACTCGTGACCTCGAACGAGAAGAACCGCGCCGATCTCGGCAAGGACCCCGCCCGCGTCAGCGGCATGTTCGACCAGGTCGCCGCAGGCTACGACCGCACGAACACCGCCATGACGTTCGGCAACGACGTGCTCTGGCGGGCAGCCACCACGCGAGCCGTGGCTCCGAAGCCGGGTGAGCGCATCCTCGACCTCGGTGCCGGAACGGCGTCGTCGTCGGCCTCCCTCGCGCGCAGCGGCGCCGAGGTGGTCGCAGCCGACTTCTCCCCGGGGATGCTCGCCGAGGGGGAGCGGCGGCACGGCGCGATGCGCAACCTGTCGTTCGTGCAGGCCGATGCCACCGATCTGCCGTTCCCCGACGCCTCGTTCGACGCGGTCACCATGTCTTACGCGCTGCGCAACGTGAACGATCCGAAGAAGGCGCTTCGCGAGCTGTATCGGGTCACGAAGCCCGGGGGCCGGCTCGTGATCAACGAGTTCTCGACGCCGCCGGGGAAGCTCTTCCGCAGCGCATACAGGTTCTACAACGCGCAGGTGCTGCCCCGTGTCGCCCGCGTGGCCGGCACCAACGGCGATGCCTACGACTATCTGAACGAGTCGATCAGGGAGTGGCCCGATCAGAAGCGGCTCTCCGCGTGGATCCGTGAGGCGGGCTGGAGCGAGGTCGCGTACCGCAATCTCTCGTTCGGCATCGTGGCCCTGCACAGAGCGCGCAAGCCGGAGTGAACCGTCCGGGCGAAACCGTGACATCGGACGAAGGTAGGCTGAGAACGTGACTTCGAGCCCCATCGCCCCGGGTTCGCGACTGGCGAGCCGTCTCGGCTTCAGCGATCGCGTCTTCATCGGCCCCGCTGCCCGCCGCGTCGCCCGCGCCATCGAGGACGGGCTGGAACTCGTCGAGACCGGTCTGGCCGACGACGTCCGTGTCGCCGACCCTCTGGCCGATGCCGCGAGTCGCTATCTGTACGAGGCAGGTGGCAAGCGCATCCGCCCCGTGCTCACCCTCCTCGCCGCCCAGCTCGGCGACGGCAACACCACCCAGGTCATCGACGTCGCGAAGGCGCTCGAGATCACGCATCTCGGATCGCTCTATCACGACGATGTGATGGACGGAGCCGATCGCCGTCGCGGGGTACCGGCTGCCCACGCCGTGTGGGGCAACAACATCGCGATCCTCACGGGCGACATCCTGTTCTCCCGTGCCAGCCAGTTGATGTCCCGACTCGGTGAGCGCGCGATCCGTCTTCAGGCCGACACCTTCGAGCGGCTCGTCCTCGGTCAGATGCACGAGACCCTGGGCCCGCAGGAGGGCGACGACCCGATCGAGTTCTACATCCAGGTGCTCGCCGACAAGACGGGTTCGCTGATCGCCGCGGCCACGCAGGGCGGTGTGATCTTCTCGAACGCTCCGTCGGAGTACGAGGAGCCGCTGCGCGTGTACGGCGAGAAGATCGGCGTGGCTTTCCAGCTGCTCGACGATGTGATCGACCTCTCGGCGAAGCCCGAGGAGACCGGCAAGGTGCCGGGCACCGACCTGCGCGCCGGCGTTCCGACCATGCCCTACCTCCTGTTGAAAGCGGAGGACGACGCGGGTGCGGTCGATCTCGCGGCGCGCATCGACGACGGTGTGGCCCTGATCGCCGACGGCGCGGACTCCGCGATCCTCGACGGCCCGCTGGATGAGCTGCGCGATCACGCGGTCACGCAGAAGACCCTCGAGCTCGCGCACGCCTGGACACAGGATGCGATCGATGCCCTCACGCGCCTGCCGCGGGGGACCGTGCGCGAGGCACTGACCCGCTTCGCAGAGACCCTCGCCGAACGCTCCAGCTGAATCCGCGCGGGCGGCCCGTCGGGTCGCGCGCCTGTTGCGACGGCATACGAAAGGACCTCCCATGACCAAGCTCAGACTGGCCATCGTCGGTGCAGGCCCCGCCGGCATCTACGCCGCGGACATCCTGCTGAAGGCGGAGCGCAAGTTCGACGTCTCGATCGATCTGTTCGAGCAGCTTCCCGCGCCCTACGGTCTGGTGCGCTACGGTGTGGCCCCCGACCACCCTCGCATCAAGGGGATCATCACGGCCCTGCGCGACGTTCTCGACCGCGGTGACATCCGCCTGTTCGGCAACGTGCGCTTCGGCGAGGACATCACCCTCGAAGACCTGAAGAAGCACTACAACGCGGTGATCTTCGCCACGGGTGCCATCCGCGACACGTCTCTGGACATCCCCGGCATCGACGCTGTCGCCTCCTACGGAGCGGCCGACTACGTCAGCTGGTTCGACGGACACCCTGACGTTCCGCGCGAATGGCCGCTGGATGCGGCATCCGTCGGTGTGCTGGGCAACGGCAACGTGGCGCTCGATGTCGCACGCATGCTGGCCAAGCACGCGGAGGATCTGCTGGTCACCGAGGTGCCGTCGAACGTCTACGAGGGCCTCAAGGCCAGCGAGATCACCGACGTGCACGTGTTCGGCCGTCGTGGGCCGGCGCAGGTGAAGTTCACGCCGCTCGAGCTGCGCGAGCTCGGCGAACTGCGGGACGTCGACATGGTCGTCTACGACGAGGACTTCGACTACGACGATGCGGCGAAGGATGCCGTCGCCAGCAACAAGCAGGTCATGGTCATCGACCGCATCCTGCAGTCGTGGCGCAAGCGCGATTCGGTGAACAACGCCGGCGGCACGGCCTCGCGACGCCTGCACCTGCACTTCTGGGCGAAGCCGGTCGAGGTCCGCAAGGACGAGAACGGTCGCGTCGCGGCGCTCGTCTACGAGCGCACCCAGCCCGACGGCCAGGGCGGGGCGATCGGCACCGGTGAGCTGCGCGAGGTGCCCTTGCAGGCCCTGTACCGCGCCATCGGCTACTTCGGCTCGCCCCTTCCCGGCGTCCCGTTCGACAAGAAGCACGGCGTGATCCCCAACCGTGAGGGCCAGGTGCTCGCGAAGGACTCGAACGAGCGCGTCCCCGGCATCTACGCCACGGGGTGGATCAAGCGCGGGCCGGTGGGTCTGATCGGGCACACCAAGTCCGATGCGATGGAGACCGTGCGCCACATCATCAATGACCAGGGCTCCTGGTGGCACCCGGAGGACCCCTCCGAGGAGGCCATCGTCGAGCTCCTGCAGGAGCGCGGTGTGCGCTGGACCGACCTGGACGGATGGCACCGCCTCGACGAGCACGAGATCGCTCTCGGCGCGCCTGAGGAGCGGGCCCGCGTCAAGGTGGTCCCGCGCGACGAGATGGTCCGCGTCTCCCGCGGCGAGTAACGCCGCCTCGGTCTGGCCTCCCCGTCCCTTCGGCACGCTCCGCTAGCCTGGCGTGAACGGGGGAGGAATGCATGGCCGACTGGATTCCCGATGTGCTCGGTGACGAGTTCCAGCAGCGCACTCTCGACCTCGGTGTCGACGATCAGGGTCCGGTCGTGGCCACGCTGGTGCGCGCGCTGCCGACAGAGCCGGGCCTCTGGGAAAGGGTGCGCGGACACCGTCCGCTCCTCGACGGAGTCGATGTGCTGTACGTGCACGGCTGGTCCGACTACTTCTTCCAGAAGCGTCTCGCCCGCTTCTGGACCACGCGGGGCGCCCGTTTCTTCGCGCTCGATCTGCGCAAGTACGGCCGCAGCCTCCGCGACGGGCAGACGCCGGGATACATCGCCGATCTCGCGATCTACGACGAGGACATCGCTGCGGCACTGGACGCCATGGGGCGTGGGGAAGGAGGCGTCGAATCCGACCGGTGCCTGATCCTGCTCGGACACTCCACCGGCGGTCTGACACTGAGCCTGTGGGCGTCTCGGCATCCGGGAGCGGCCGACGCGGTGATCCTCAACAGTCCCTGGCTGGAGTTCCAGTTCGCCCCGGCGAGAGCGGCGATCGCCCCGATGGTCGAACTGCAGGCGAGGATCCGTCCGATGGAGGTGGCACCGCAGGTCGACCTCGGCTTCTACACGCGAGCACAGCAGGAGGTGGCCGACCCTGACGACCCGATGGAGGTGAACCCGGTCTGGCGCCCGGCGCAGACCATGGCCGTGTACGCGGGGTGGCTGCACGCCATCCTGTCGGGGCACAAGGCCGTGGCATCGGGCCTGTCCATCACGGCGCCGGTGTGCGTGCTGCTCTCCGCGAGATTCGTGCCCCCGACGCGATGGTCGGAGGACCTCACCTCAGCCGATTCCGTGCTGGTCGTCGACGACATCGCCCGTGCGGCACTCCGTCTCGGACCCAGCGTCACCGTGGAGCGCATCGACGGTGCCCTGCACGACGTGTTCCTCTCCCGGCACGAGGCACGGGAAGACGCCTATCGGCGGCTGGACCGGTGGGTCACCGCATGGCGAGCGGTGCAGTGAGCTCTCACAGGTAGTACATCGCCCGGACGAGGCGCTCTGCGGTGTCGCCGTCCGCACTTCGAACGGCATCGCCGAAGTCGGAGTACACCTGACCCATGCGTGCGCGATCCGACGGCGGCACCACCCAATCGCGGAGGTTGCGGAACAGCACCATGCTCGCGTCGTCGATCAGCGTGCGATGCTGCGAGTTGCCGCTGTGATCGCCGAGGTAGGAGAACACCGCCCAGCGCGCGTTCGACGTCTCGGTGCCGTCCTCGAGTGATGCGTGCAAGCCCTCGACCAGGGCGACGACGTGCTCGCGCTGGGCCATCGTGATCCTCGGTACGGCCAGTCTCGCGGCGATGCCCGCCTGGTAGCCGGCGAACTCGAGCGACTGCGCCACGGTCTCCGGGGTCACCGCCGTCACCTCCGTGTACCGGCTCGGATACATCGTCACCATCCCGAGGCGTTCCAGTCGCTGGAGCGCCTCCCGCACCGGTGTCCGTGACACGTGCAGCTCCTCCGCCACGTCGACGTCACGGATGCGCTCACCCGCGGCCAACGTGCCGTCGATGATCTGTCCGCCGATGTGGTGGAAGACTTCTTCGGCCAGGAGCTGCTTGCTCTCGCCGATGTTCGTCGATCCGGTACTCCCCATGGATCCGCCCCCAGTTGCCCTTCTGATCCCGAGCGCCCCATGATTCGCCCGGGAGGGCAACTACATCATGAAGTCGCTTCGGATGCCAATATCCCCCACCGGAGTCCGCGGTCCGCGTGGGGGCGCGCAGCGCGGGCCCCGGTGGGCTCTTCTTACGTGTGGTCGCCCGCTCGCGGTTTCCGTGGCCGGCGGATGCTCAGCATCCGCCGGCCACCGAAGACGCGAGCGCATGGAACTGCCGCGGCCTCGTCCCCACGAGGGCAAGCTCGCAATACCGAAATCGCGCAGCCCTACGACGGCAGTGCGTCACGCGGCGTTCGCGTCGTCGGTCGAGTCGACCGCTTCCCAGTCTTGGGTACGGAAACCCATATATTGGTATGCAATTCAACAATCTGGCACGCAGTCCAGAAATCACGACGGAGGGGCCGGAAGCGATCGCATCCGGCCCCTCCGTCGTCGAGCGCGACGCTTACCGGTAGTTGATGAACTGCAGGTCGAGATCGAGGTCGGCGCCCTTCAACAGCGCGATGACCGACTGCAGGTCGTCGCGGCTCTTGGACTGCACGCGCAGCTCGTCGCCCTGGATCTGGCTCTTCACGCCCTTGGGGCCCTCGTCCCGGATGATCTTGTTGATCTTCTTCGCATTCTCGGAGGAGATGCCGTCCTTGAGCGTCGAGACGATGCGGAACTCCTTGCCGCTGGCGAACGGGTCGCCGGACTCGAGGCTCTTCAGCGAGATGCCGCGCTTGATGAGCTTGGACTGGAACACGTCGAGCACGGCCTTGGCGCGCTCCTCGGTGTTCGCGATGATGAGGATGCTCTCGCCGCTCCAGGCGATCGACGCACCGGTGCCCTTGAAGTCGTAGCGCTGCTCGATCTCCTTGCGGGCCTGGTTCAGAGCGTTCTCCGCTTCCTGGTGGTCGACCTTCGAGACGATGTCAAATGAGCTGTCAGCCATGGTTTCATCCTACTCAGGGGCTCAGCGCGTAGACGTTGTCGGAGACCCGGGTGGCTCCGTCCGGCGTGGGGTAGTCGTCGGGGACGGTCACGAAGTGCCCGGCGGGACCACTCATCTCCACGGGGGCGCCTTCTCCGCCGCACGCCATGCCCCACTCGCCGTCCTCGGGGAAGGCGAGCACGCATACCGCTCCCGGTTCGACGCCGCGCAGCAGCCAGATCGAGCTGCCCGAGTGTTCACCCACCAGGCGGGCCGACGACAGGTCGGCGACGTCTCCGGAGTCCTGCTCCGCCACCGCGTCCGGGACGGCGTCTTCCGGCTCGGCTTCCCGGTCCAGGACGCCATAGCTCGGGGCGAACGCGGTGCACCCGCTCAGCGCCATCGCCGTGAGCGCCAACGCGAGCGCTGCCGTGATCCTGCGGATGCGAAGTGTGCCACCAGCCATGACCACAGTCTACGGAGCGGGTTTCGTCGGACCCGTGGAAGCGTTTCCATCCGAGTGAAGCGGATTTCGGTGCATCACGGGTTGATATCGACGGCCTCTCTCATTGCGAACACCCCTGATTTCGATGCATACTGTAAGCGCTTGCAGTCCTTGCAGGTGATCAGCACTGAGAGAGGCACACACCAATGAAGGTGAACAAGAGGGGCATCGTCGCCGCGGGCGCGATCGCCATCGTTTCGACTCTGACGCTTGCCGGCTGCTCCACGGGGACCAGCAACGACGACACCTCCGGCTCCGACGACAGCAGTGCGCTGGTCGTCTGGGTCGACGCCGAGCGGGTCGACGCGCTTCAGGGCGCCGCAGATGCCTACGAGGAGAAGACCGGCGTCAAGGTCCAGCTCACGGGCAAGTCGGTCGACGACATGAAGGACGACTTCATCCAGCAGGTCCCGACCGGCAAGGGCCCCGACATCGTCATGGGCGCGCACGACTGGCTGGGCGAGCTCTCCACGAACGGCGTGGTCGCTCCGATCGAGCTGGGCGACAGCTCCGAGGACTACCTCCCCGTCGCGCTGCAGGCGGCGACGTACGACGGCACCGTCTACATGCTCCCGTACGCCGTGGAGAACATCGCCGTGCTCCGCAACGCCGACCTGGTTCCGGCTCCCGCGACCAGCTTCGACGACATGATCTCCAAGGGGAAGTTCGTCGTCGAGCAGGGGACCGAGGGCAACCCGTACCACCTGTACCCGTTCCAGACCGCGTTCGGCGCCCCGGTGTTCGGCAGCGACGACACCGGCAGCTACGACTCCACCGACCTCCAGCTCGGCAGCGAGGGCGGCTTCGCCTTCGCCGACTGGCTGGGCGCGCAGGGCGCAGCCGGCGTGCTCAACACCGACGTCGACGGTGAGATCGCCAAGCAGCAGTTCCTCGACGGCACGGCCGCCTTCTGGCTGACCGGTCCGTGGAACGTGGGTGCGGCCACCGACGCCGGCATCAACGTCGCGATCGACCCGATCCCGAGCCCGACCGGTGAGACCGCATCGCCGTTCGCCGGAGTGAAGGGCTTCTTCGTGAGCGCGGAGTCGAAGAACAAGGTCGCCGCGAACGACTTCCTCGTGAACTACATCGGCACCGAAGACGTGCAGCTCGAGCTGTTCAAGGCCGGCAACGTGCTTCCCGCGCTCACCGCTGCGGCCGACACCGCGGCCGCCGACCCGATCATCGCCGGCTTCCAGGCCGTCGGTGCCGACGCCGTGCCGATGCCCGCCATCCCGGCCATGGGTGCGGTCTGGCAGTACTGGGGCGTGGCCGAGGCCGCGATCATCAACGGCGAGGACCCGGCGACGACGTGGCAGAAGCTCGTCGACGACGTGACCGCCGCGATCAAGTAACAGCCAGGACACTGACTCTGCCGGGGTGGGCGCCTTCGCCCGCCCCGGCAGGATCATGACGAGGACGACATGACTGACACCGAAGAGCGCACAGCTCCTCCGACCAAGCGCCAGCGCCAGGCCGCCAAGATCGCCGAGGCTGCATCAGGGCCGATCGGCTGGATGCTGCTGAAGATCCTCCTGCTGGCGGTCGTCGATGCGATCGCCCTGTACGCCGCGTTCGTGCTGTTCGCGCACCAGGAGTGGTTGATCCTCGGCATCGTGGTCGTCGTCGCGGTCCTGGTCAACTACATCTACTTCTCCCGCAAGCGCATCGCGGCGAAGTACCTGACGCCCGGCATCATCTTCCTGATCGTGTTCCAGGTCTTCACGCTGCTCTACACCGGGTACATCGGGTTCACGAACTACGGCACCGGCCACAACGGAACCAAGGACCAGGCGATCTCGTCGCTTCTCGCATCGGCGCAGGAGCGGGTCGAGGACTCGCCGACGTACCCCGTCACCGTGGTCGAGCAGTTCGGCACCTACGGCCTGCTGGCGACAGACCCGGACACCGGCGATGCACTCCTCGGCACGGCGGAGCAGCCGCTCGCAGAGGTCGACGCGCAGTTCGAAGGTGACAAGGCCGTCGCGGTCGACGGGTGGACCACGCTTCCCCTCGCCACCGTGTTCACGCTGTCGGAGGAGCTGGAGCAGCTCTCCGTCCCGTTCAGCGACGACCCCAACGAGGGCAGCCTGCGCGCTCCCGACGGGCAGAAGGGCTACCTCTACGTCTCGACGCTCGAGTACGACGAGGCTGCAGACACGATCACCGACACCACCACAGGGATCGTCTACTCCGACACGGGTGACGGTGCGTTCACAGCCGAAGGCGGAGAGCAGCTCCTCCCCGGATGGCAGACGACGGTCGGTTTCGACAACTTCGTGCGCGCTGTCACCGACTCCTCCATCCGCGGTCCGCTCATCTCGGTGACGCTCTGGACCTTCGCGTTCGCCCTGATCTCGGTCGCGACCACGTTCTTCCTCGGACTGCTGCTCGCGCTGGTGTTCAACAACACCCGTATGCGCTTCCGCAACGGCTACCGCATCATCCTGATCCTCCCGTACGCGTTCCCCGCGTTCCTGTCCGCGCTGGTCTGGGCGGGCATGATGAACGAGAGCTTCGGCTTCATCAACCAGGTGATCTTCGGCGGGGCCGCGATCCCGTGGCTGACCGATCCCACGCTCGCCAAGGTGTCGGTGCTGCTGGTGAACCTGTGGCTCGGGTTCCCGTACATGTTCCTGGTCTGCATGGGGGCGCTGCAGGGCATCCCGGAGGACGTCAACGAAGCCGCCGTGATGGACGGCGCGAACCCGTGGCAGGTCTTCCGCCGCATCAAGCTGCCGCTGCTGCTCGTGACCGTGGCGCCGCTGCTGATCTCGTCGTTCGCGTTCAACTTCAACAACTTCAACCTGATCTACATGCTCACCAAGGGCGGGCCGCGCTTCAGCGATGTGTCCATCCCCGTGGGCCACACCGACATCCTGATCTCGATGGTCTACAAGGTGGCCTTCACGGGTCAGACCCGCGACTACGGTCTGGCGTCGGCCTTCACGATCCTGATCTTCATCGTGGTCGCGACGATCTCCATCATCAGCTTCCGCAAGACCAAGGCCCTCGAGGAGCTGAACTGACATGAGCACCGACAGCCCCATCACCGAGCGTCCCGCCACAACCCGGTCCGCCGAGAAGGCGCAGACCCTCGCTCCGCGCCGCCGCAGCTTCGGCGCCTGGTTCGCCGACACCGGATGGCGTCACCTCGTGGCGATCGTCGTGAGCGCGTTCGCGCTGTTCCCGCTGCTGTACGTCGTCTCGGCCTCGCTGAACCCGAAGGGGACGCTGACGGGCTCGAACCAGCTGTTCTCCGCGATCGGGATCGACAGCTACGTGCGCATCCTCAGCGACCCGCAGAACCCGTACGGCACGTGGTTCCTCAATACGCTCCTGATCGCCGTCGTCACCGGCGCGGTCACGGTCTTCATCGGAGCGTGCGCCGCCTACGCCTTCTCGCGCATGAGGTTCGCCGGGCGCCGCGTGGGCCTCGTGACGATCGTGGTCGTGCAGATGTTCCCGCAGCTGCTCGCCGTGGTCGCGATCTTCCTCCTCATGTCGACCCTGGGGGACTGGTTCCCGGCCATCGGTCTGAACACCCACACGGGTCTGATCCTGGTGTACCTCGGTGGAGCGCTCGGTGTGAACACCTACCTGATGTACGGCTTCTTCAACACGATCCCCAAGGAGATCGACGAGGCTGCCCGCATCGACGGTGCCGGTCACGCACGCATCTTCTTCACGATCATCCTTCGTCTGGTCGCGCCGATCCTCGCGGTGGTCGGACTGCTCTCGTTCATCGGCACCGTCAACGAGTACGTCATCGCGAGCGTCATGCTCGTCGACGTCGATCAGCAGACGCTCGTGGTCGGTCTGACGAAGCTCGTCGCGAACCCGCGGTATGCGGACTGGTCGGCGTTCTCGGCGGGGGCCGTGATGGCCGCGATCCCGGTGATGATCCTGTTCCTGTTCCTGCAGAAGTACATCGTGGGCGGTCTGACGGCCGGAGCGACGAAGGGCTGAGCCGCTGGTCTGCCCGCCGGCGTCGTGATCCGGTGGGCACGGGTGCCCGCACGGTCGGACTCCTCACGCTCTCTTGTCTCGCATGCTACCTTGTCTTGCATGACAGCTGATGTCGGCGCTCAGATGCGCAAGGGAGTGGTCGAGTACTGCGTGCTCGGGCTGCTCGCGCGCGAGCCGATGTACGGCTGGCAGCTGGCGGATGCGCTCACCGGCGCGGGCCTGATCGCCAGCATCGGCACGCTGTACCCGCTGCTCGGGAGGCTGAAGGACAACGGGTGGGTCACCACGTTCGATCAGCCCTCCGACAGTGGTCCGGTGCGCAAGTACTACCGGCTCACCGGCAGCGGGATCGATCAGTTGGACCGTTTCCGCGCCCAGTGGACACCATTCGCCCGTGTCGTCACGGGCATCGTCGGAGAGGGACGACCATGACAGAGCTCACCGCAGACGACCTCCGCACCGAGTACCTCGCGCGGCTCGACGAGGCCATGCGCAACCTGCCGCACGGTGTCGCGAGCGATATCCGTGCCGGCATCCTCGAGGAGCTGCAGGGGCTCGATGCCGAAGCGACGGCGGCACGCATCGCGGATCTCGGCGATCCTGTCGCGATCGCCGATGGGGCTCAGGCGGAAGTCCCGTCCGGGCCGACGATCATCGGCGCGCCCGCGGTCGCCGCGCCCCCGGTGCCGCGTCCGCCGGCGACCTCGACGAGAGGGTTCGCGATCGCTGCGGCGCTGACGTTGAGCTTCGGAGGGATCGTCGTGCCCGTACTCGGCTGGTTCGTCGGCGCCGCGCTCGTGAGCGCGAGCTCGCTCTGGAGGACGTGGGAGAAGGTGGTCGCGATCGTCGTACCCTTCGTCGTCACCGGCATCTCGTTCCTCACGGTCTCCACGCTGACGGCCTTCTCCTCGTCGGAGTCGGGTGGGAGCTCCTCGGGGACCGGGACGCCCCCGGAGGTCCCCGCCGTCAACCCGCTCGTGCCCGGCGTGGGGGAGTGGCACGTCCTCATCCTCCTCGGATTCCTCCTCGTCCCGCTCTCCGGGCTGTGGCTGCTGTGGCGACTCCGGGGGCGCGCCGCAGGATGAAGCGGGTGCCGCGCACCGGATATCGGCGTTGCTCCTCGGGGGATCGGTGCTTCGGGCCTAGCGTGGAGTCATGGCACGGGTGGGGGGTCGCAACCTCGGGATGAGCTGGTTCGCCGGCATCGTGTGCGTCGGCGTCATCGGCGCCCTCGTGTGGCTGTCGCTTCCGATGGTCCCCGTGCTCGCCCAGTTCGCCGGGGATGCGCTTCGCACCGCTCTTCCCTGACCTGGGACGACGTATCCGCATGAATGCCGACACGTCGGCACGCCTCCGCGAGCGTCCGTTCGCGCGGAGGTACCCTCGCAATGCACGATTCCGATGAGAGGCGCACCCCATGAGTGACCCCGACGTTCCCCAGCCCGAGAAGCCGGCTGACGTTGACGACGTCGTCGGCAGCGCGAACGCGGGTCTGGATGCCGCCGCGGCCGCAGGTGCGGATGTTCCCGGCTCCGGCGAGACCGCGGCAGACGGTGGCGACGTCACGCCGGCCGCCGCACCCGTGGATCCCGACCTCGCCGCTTTCGAAGCGGCCGAGCGCGAACACCCCGGAACCTTCGCATCGCCGCCCCCCGCGGTGACCCCCGCTTCCTCCGCTGCGTCGTACGACCGCGCCGAAGAGATCAGGGCTCAGGCCGACGCCGAGACCACCTCCTTCTACCCGGAGCCTGTCGTGGGCGAGCCCGTGCCCTTCGGCCACGAGCAGTCCGGCATGGCGGGAGCCGCCTACGCCCAGTACGGCGATGAGGCCGAGACGCGTGTCGTCCCCTCGGAGCCGCTGGTGGTCGCGGCCGCAGCGCAGCCGCAGCCGATCTTCGTCCAGGCTCCCGAGCCTCCCCGTGACCGGGGCAACCGCGGCACGGCAGGGGCCATCGGGCTTCTCGCCACCCTCGTCTTCGCGGTCCTGTACCTCGGTGCATGGCTCGGTCTCGGCGCGATCGCCGGTGACGTGACCGGAGAGAACATCGGTCAGAGTGCTGTCGCCCCGCTGTCCACCTGGGGGTTCTGGACGCCCGTCGTCGTGTTCTTCCTCGGGTTCTGGCTGCTCGGCGCGATCATCAACCGCGGTCGCTGGGGACTCTGGGTCGTCTTCGGTCTCATCGTCGGCGTCATCGCGTACGGCGGCCACATCCTCGGGCAGCTCTTCGAAGCCCCGTTCTGGAAGCTCAGCTCGAGCCAGGGCCTCGACCTCGTCGGCGAGCAGCTGCTCGCTCCGCTCGCGATCGCGGCATTCGTGTTCGCCCGCGAGCTCACGATCTGGTTCGGCGCGTGGGTCGCACGCAGTGGCGCCCGCAAGACCGAGCTGAACGCCGAGGCGCAGCGCGAGTACGAGCGCACGCTCGAAGCCGGCCCGACGCTGGCGAGGTAGTCACGAACTCCACCACGCCGAACCCCCACGGACCCGAGTCCGCGGGGGTTTCGGCCATCCTGGCGGTGGTCCTCGCCACCATCGGCTTCTTCGCGCTCGCCGTCTTCGGGCTCGGAGCGGTGAGCGTCGCCACGGACACCGACATCATCGCGGTCCCGAACCTGGGCCAGGTGCCGGGAGTGGCCGGGATGATCGCCGCCGTCGTCTCCTTCGCCCTCGTCCTGTGGTCGACGCTGCGTCGGTCGCAGCCCTCCTATGTAGCGACGGTCGCGATCGCCCTGACGGCGGGACTCGCCCACCTCGTCGTGGTCTGGTTCGCCGTACTCATCGGCGACGGAGATCTCGTGCTCGCGACTGCGGTCGCCGGAGACCTGGTGCGAGGCGGTGCGAGCGCTGTCATCGTGCTGGCTGCGCTGATCGCCGGGTGGGGCGGTATCGCCCTGCGGCGCACCCGTGCGGAGCATCCACGCTGGCCCTGGGAGCGCGAAGAGGAGGAGTGACCTTCGGGCGCTCGTCCGTCTTCGCCCCGCCGGGCTGGGGAAATCGCGACGGCGAGGGGCGACGCGCCGTACGCTGGTGGAGTGGAGCGCTCGTTGGAGACGCAGGTCGACCAGGCCGTCGAAGCCTGGTTGCGCTGGGTGCCGCGCTGGGAGCCGGCGACCCACCGCGGTCGCGTCGCGCCGTGTCGTCGGTGTCTCGGCTCTCCGATCCTCTCGGCGGCCGGCATCGGGGCGAACGTGCCGCACGGGGTGCAGCACGGGCTGTCGACCAGGATCAAGACCATCGTCGATCATGCCGTCGCGGAGTACACGGCGAGGAACCTGCCGATGCTGCAGCGCGAACTCGACCAGCAGGCCGCGCGCAACCGTGCCCGCAGCTATCGCCCGGCGGAGGATCTCGACCCCGAGTTCGACGGCCTCCCGCTCGATCCCGATCCGGTTCCTGGCGCCCCGTTCCTGTTCACCATCGCCGGGCTCGCGGACGACTCTGCCGCGGAGCTCCCCGCGCTGCCTCCGCTCACGGAGGAGGCCAAGATCGCGCTCCGGCAGGAGGTGGCACTCGCCGACGAGTACGCCAACCTGGTGGGCCGCGAGATCTGCGGCATCCTGCTGCGGCACCGGATCTCGATCCAGGCCGCGGTCTCGCAGCACGTCGAGCCGCAGATCGAGGCTCTGCTGGCCGAGCTGACCGAATCGCTCGACTCGCCGTTCGACCCCGACCTGCCCTGAGGTGCGAGCGCAGGCACGCCCATTTGACCGCTACGTTACGCGGCATTACACTTGATCAGGTGTGTGCACGCCTCCGCGTGCGCACTGGGCGCCGGCACCTGTCGGTCTGCCCCCACGGCATACCCATCACACCAAAAGCTCGTCGGTTCCGGCGTGCCGGTGGGTCATGATGTGAAACCCATCACGCTGTCACCGTGCAGCACTATGAGGAGAGAACGTGCCAACCATTCAGCAGTTGGTTCGCAAGGGTCGCTCGCCCAAGGTCACCAAGACCAAGGCGCCGGCGCTCAAGTCGAACCCGCAGCAGGCCGGGGTCTGCACCCGCGTCTACACCACCACGCCGAAGAAGCCGAACTCGGCGATGCGCAAGGTCGCTCGTGTGAAGCTCCGCAACGGCACCGAGGTCACCGCGTACATCCCCGGTGAGGGCCACAACCTGCAGGAGCACTCGCTCGTGCTCGTGCGTGGCGGTCGTGTCAAGGACCTCCCCGGTGTGCGTTACAAGATCGTCCGCGGCGCCCTGGACACCCAGGCAGTCAAGAACCGTAAGCAGGCTCGTTCCCGCTACGGCGCGAAGAAGGGTTGAGTTAGATGCCTCGTAAGGGACCAGCCCCCAAGCGCCCCGTCGTCAACGACCCGGTATACGGCGCACCGATCGTCACCTCGCTGGTGAACAAGATCCTCGTCGACGGCAAGAAGTCGCTGGCCGAGTCGATCGTCTACGGCGCCCTCCGCGGTGTCGAGGCGAAGAACGGTCAGGACGCCGTCGCCACCCTGAAGAAGGCGCTCGACAACGTGCGCCCGACCCTCGAGGTCCGCAGCCGCCGCGTCGGTGGCTCGACCTACCAGGTGCCGGTCGAGGTCAAGCCTCACCGCGCCAACACGCTCGCACTGCGCTGGCTCGTGAGCTACGCGAAGGGCCGTCGTGAGAAGACGATGACCGAGCGTCTGCAGAACGAGATCCTCGACGCGTCGAACGGCCTGGGTGCCGCGGTCAAGCGCCGCGAGGACACGCACAAGATGGCCGAGTCGAACCGCGCGTTCGCTCACTACCGCTGGTAAACAGCTCCGCCGGCCCCTCGGCCACCCGCCGAGGGGCCGGCACCCCCTCTTCGCAGTACACCTGCTCCAAAAGATAAGGACACTCCTGTGGCACAAGACGTGCTCACGGACCTGAGCAAGGTCCGCAACATCGGCATCATGGCGCACATCGATGCCGGCAAGACCACGACGACCGAGCGCATCCTGTTCTACACGGGCGTCAACCACAAGCTTGGCGAGACGCACGACGGCGCCTCGACCACCGACTGGATGGAGCAGGAGAAGGAGCGCGGCATCACGATCACGTCTGCCGCCGTGACCTGCTACTGGAACAAGAACCAGATCAACATCATCGACACCCCCGGCCACGTGGACTTCACGGTCGAGGTGGAGCGTTCGCTCCGCGTGCTCGACGGTGCGGTCGCCGTGTTCGACGGCAAGGAGGGCGTCGAGCCCCAGTCCGAGACCGTCTGGCGTCAGGCCGACAAGTACAACGTCCCGCGCATCTGCTTCGTCAACAAGATGGACAAGCTCGGCGCCGACTTCTACTTCACGGTCGACACCATCATCAACCGCCTCGGCGCCAAGCCGCTCGTGATCCAGCTGCCGATCGGCGCGGAGAGCGACTTCATCGGCGTCGTCGACCTGATCGAGATGCGTGCACTGGTCTGGGCCGGAGACTCCAAGGGTGACGTCACCATGGGCGCCTCCTACGAGATCCAGGAGATCCCGGAAGACCTCAAGGAGAAGGCGGCGGAGTACCGTCAGCAGCTCCTCGAGACCGTCGCCGAGACCGACGACGCGCTGCTGGAGAAGTTCTTCGGTGGCGAGGAGCTCACGGTCGCCGAGATCAAGGGCGCCATCCGCAAGCTGACCGTCGCGAGCGAGATCTACCCGGTGCTCTGCGGCTCCGCGTTCAAGAACCGCGGCGTCCAGCCGATGCTCGACGCGGTCGTCGACTACCTCCCGAACCCGCTCGACGTGGGCTCGATCGAGGCGCACGACCCGAAGGACTACGACACGATCATCGAGCGTCACCCCGACGCCAATGACCCGTTCGCAGCTCTCGCGTTCAAGGTCGCCGTGCACCCGTTCTTCGGTCGCCTCACCTACGTGCGCGTCTACTCGGGCCACCTCGACTCCGGTTCGGCCGTCGTCAACTCGACCAAGAACAAGAAGGAGCGCATCGGGAAGATCTTCCAGATGCACGCCAACAAGGAGATCCCGGTCCCCTCGGTCACCGCCGGCAACATCTACGCGGTCATCGGCCTCAAGGACACCACCACGGGTGACACCCTCACCGACCCGACGGCGCCGGTCGTCCTCGAGTCGATGACGTTCCCGGAGCCCGTCATCGAGGTCGCGATCGAGCCGAAGACCAAGGCCGACCAGGAGAAGCTGGGTGTCGCCATCCAGAAGCTCGCTGAAGAGGACCCGACCTTCCGCACGGAGCTCAACCCCGAGACCGGTCAGACGACCATCAAGGGCATGGGCGAGCTGCACCTCGACATCCTCGTCGACCGCATGAAGCGCGAGTTCAACGTCGAGGCCAACGTCGGCAAGCCGCAGGTGGCGTACCGCGAGACGATCCGCAAGACCGTCGAGAAGCACGACTACACGCACAAGAAGCAGACCGGTGGTTCTGGACAGTTCGCCAAGATCCAGTTCACCATCGAGCCGCTCGACCTCGACTCCGAGAAGACCTACGAGTTCGTGAACGCCGTCACCGGTGGTCGCATCCCTCGTGAGTACATCGGCTCGATCGACGCCGGTTTCCAGGACGCGATGAACGTCGGTGTGCTCGCGGGCTACCCGATGGTCGGCGTCAAGGCGACCATCGTCGATGGTGCGGCCCACGACGTCGACTCCTCGGAGATGGCGTTCAAGATCGCGGGCTCCATGGGCTTCAAGGAGGCCGCGCGTCGTGCCAACCCCGTGCTGCTCGAGCCGCTGATGGCCGTCGAGGTCCGTACTCCTGAGGAGTACATGGGCGACGTCATCGGCGACCTGAACTCGCGTCGTGGCCAGATCCAGTCGATGGAAGACGCTGCCGGCGTCAAGGTCGTCCGCGCTCAGGTCCCGCTGTCCGAGATGTTCGGCTACATCGGCGACCTGCGCTCGAAGACCTCGGGCCGTGCCGTCTACTCGATGGAGTTCCACAGCTACGCTGAGGTGCCCCGCGCTGTGGCCGACGAGATCGTCCAGAAGACCAAGGGCGAGTAATCGCTCTTCTGGGAGCCCTGGGTCGCTGAGCCTGTCGAAGCACCCGGGGTTCCCAGGTCACCTACAACTTCACATTCCCTCTCTACTAAACTGAGAACCTAACCCGTAGAGAACCGGTCGCAAACCAGTGCCCGGTCACCTCTACAACGACGTCCTGAGGAGGACCCAGTGGCTAAGGCCAAGTTCGAGCGGACCAAGCCGCACGTCAACATCGGAACGATCGGTCACGTCGACCACGGCAAGACCACGCTCTCCGCAGCGATCTCGAAGGTGCTTGCTGACAAGTTCCCGTCCGACACCAACGTGCAGCGTGACTTCGCTTCCATCGACTCGGCGCCGGAAGAGCGCCAGCGTGGAATCACCATCAACATCTCGCACATCGAGTACGAGACCCCCAAGCGCCACTACGCGCACGTTGACGCTCCCGGCCACGCCGACTACGTCAAGAACATGATCACCGGTGCGGCTCAGATGGACGGCGCGATCCTCGTGGTCGCCGCCACCGACGGCCCGATGGCTCAGACGCGTGAGCACGTGCTGCTCGCCAAGCAGGTCGGCGTTCCGTACCTGCTGGTCGCGCTGAACAAGTCCGACATGGTCGACGACGAGGAAATCCTGGAGCTCGTCGAGCTCGAGGTCCGCGAGCTGCTCGCAGGCCAGGGCTTCGACGAGGACGCTCCTGTCGTCCGCGTCTCGGCTCTCAAGGCCCTCGAGGGCGACGAGAAGTGGACCCAGGCGATCCTGGACCTGATGCAGGCTGTCGACGACAGCGTTCCGGACCCGGAGCGTGACCGTGACAAGCCGTTCCTGATGCCCGTCGAGGACGTCTTCACGATCACCGGTCGTGGCACCGTCGTCACGGGTCGCGCCGAGCGTGGCACGCTGGCCATCAACTCCGAGGTCGAGATCGTCGGACTCCGTCCGACCGTCAAGACCACGGTCACGGGTATCGAGATGTTCCACAAGCAGCTCGACGAGGCCTGGGCCGGCGAGAACTGTGGTCTGCTGCTCCGCGGCACCAAGCGTGAGGACGTCGAGCGCGGCCAGGTCATCGTGAAGCCGGGTTCGGTCACGCCGCACACCGACTTCGAGGGCACCGCGTACATCCTGTCCAAGGACGAGGGTGGGCGTCACAACCCGTTCTACACGAACTACCGCCCGCAGTTCTACTTCCGCACCACCGACGTCACCGGCGTCATCTCGCTGCCCGAGGGCACCGAGATGGTCATGCCCGGCGACACCACCGACATGACGGTCGAGCTGATCCAGCCGATCGCCATGGAGGAGGGCCTCGGCTTCGCCATCCGTGAGGGTGGACGCACCGTCGGCGCCGGTACGGTCACGAAGATCATCAAGTAAGCATCTGCTTCCTCGCAAAGGGGTCGGACCTTCGGGTCCGGCCCCTTTGTCGTGCAGCGGGCGCTTACGACAGCGTCGGGCTCGGGCGATGTCGGCGTGGGGTGCGACAATTCATCCAATAGAATGACTAGACCGCGCAGGAGCGGCAGCGTCGTACATCGGGATTGTTGGCGTGTTTTGACCGTCCGACTCCGATGTATTGGGATGCTGGATTACAGAGTCGTTCCGTGCCCATGTGGTTCGAAGAGGAGAAGCATGTCGCCGGAGGAGTGGTTCGGCGCGTTCAGACGCGCATGGGTGGGGATGACGGCCGTCTTCCTGCTGAGCGTGCTCGCTTCGACGGCGGTGCTCGTCTTCACGCCTCCGACCTATGAGGCGGAAGCGGAGATCGTGTTCAGCGCGGGCGACACCCGGGAGACCTTCGTCCCTCGCACAGTGGCTTCGAATGCTGCCGTCCGCGCCCGTTCGGAGAGCGTCCTCGCCCCGATCTCCGAGGACTTCGGCGTATCGCGGAGCGAACTCGCCGACCGCGTCTCCGCAACGTGGCGTCCGGAGACCTCGATCACCGCGGTGACCGTCTCGCACACGGACCCTCGGACGGCGGCGGCCATGGCGACCGCGATCGCCGAGTCCGCGGCGGAGCAGGCCGGATCCGGCGTCAGCGCGGAGACGTTCGAAGCGGTGACGCCGGTGGCGCCCGTCCAGCCGCTCGCGGTGACCGTGCTCCCGGTGGGGGCACTCATCGGCCTGGCGCTGGCCGTCGCATACGCCGGTCTCCGCTTCGTGATGGGGGGCCGCGCGACGGTCGGAGCGACGGCTGACCGACACGGAGGGAACGAATGAGCATCGGAGAAGGTACGGGTATCCGTACGGTCAATCGGCTGATCCCGGACGCGGTGGCGTGGGCCATCGCCGCGTTGCTGGTGGTGCTGCTGCGCTATGACTTCCTTGTCCCGCTGACGGTGTGGCCGTTCGCGTTGATCGTGGTCGCGGGCCTCATCGCCGCGCAGTTCGCTGCCGGGTTCGTCCTTCACCTGTATCGCGGGCGCTATCTGTACGGGTCCATCGAGGAAGTCCGCGCACTGGGGCTCGCTGCGCTCCTCGTGGGTGTCCTCATGGGGATCGTGCTGCTCGTCTGGATGCGTCAGCCGGCGGAGGCCCTTCGTACTGCCCTCTCCGTGACGGCGATCGCGCTGGTTCTGATGCTGGTCTTCCGCTACGTGCCGCTCGTCTTCAGCCGGAAGAGCGAGGACGTTCCGGGAGGATCGCGCAAGGTGCTGGTGTTCGGCGCCGGGTGGGTGGGCCAGCAGCTGATCAGCCGCATGCTCAACGAGACCAAGGAGCCGGTCTTCAGTCCCGTCGGTCTGATCGACGATGACCTCAAAAAGCGAAACCTACGGGTCAAGGGGGTTCCCGTCCTCGGGACGCTCGCTCAGCTGCGGGCAGCCGTCGAGCTGAGCGGCGCGACGGAGCTCATCATCGCGGTGGGTCGAGCTGACGCCGCACTGCTGCGCCGCGTCACCGATGCGGGCAACGCTGCCGGTCTCAACGTTCTCGTGCTCCCGGAACTCGACAAGGTCCTGCAGGGCGCGAGCCGCATCCGCGACCTGCGGGATGTCAGCATCGAAGACCTCATCGGTCGTCAGCCCGTCGACACCGACGTCAAGTCGATCGCGGGATACGTGACGGGGAAGCGTGTGCTCGTCACCGGGGCAGGCGGGTCGATCGGCGGCGAGCTCTGCCGCCAGCTCTCGCAGTTCGGTCCGGACGTGCTCGTCATGCTCGACCGCGACGAGAGCGGCCTGCAGGGAAGCCAGCTCAGCATCTCCGGTCACGGCCTTCTCGACACCGAGGATGTCGTCCTCGCCGACATCCGTGATGTCGAATCGCTCCGCGAGATCTTCCGTCGTCATCGCCCCGAAGTCGTCTTCCACGCTGCGGCGCTGAAACATCTGCCCATGCTCGAGCAGTATCCCGAAGAGGCCTGGAAGACGAACGTGCTCGGCACCCGGAACGTGCTCGAAGCCGCCCTCGACGTCGATGTCGAGACGTTCGTGAACATCTCCACCGACAAGGCGGCGAACCCCTCGAGCGTTCTCGGACACTCCAAGCGCGTGGCGGAGAAGCTCACGGTGTGGGCCGCGAAGAGCTCGCATCGGCGGTACCTCTCCGTGCGCTTCGGCAACGTGATCGGCAGCAGGGGCTCCATGCTCCCCATGTTCCGGACCCTGATCGAGGCAGGCGGACCCGTGACCGTGACCCACCCGGAGGTCACTCGATACTTCATGACGATCTCCGAAGCGTGCCAACTGGTGATCCAGGCCGGAAGCATCGGCCGGCCGGGCGAAGTGCTCATCCTCGACATGGGTGAGCCGGTGAAGATCCTCGACATCGCGCAACGCATGATCGCGATGTCCGGCGAGTACATCGAGATCGTCTACACCGGTCTGCGCCCAGGCGAGAAGCTGCACGAGGAACTGGTCGGTGAAGACGAGGTCGTCGAACGACCCTTCCACCCCCAGATCCAGCACACGTCGATCGGGAGCATCAGCCCGGAGGCGCTCGACCTCGGCGGCTGGATGCGCCGGCTCGTTCCCGCAGAGGCTGCCGTGTCCGCCCATGGTCGAGAAGGAGACCTCCCGCGATGAACGACCGGATCTACATGTCGTCTCCCGATGTCGGCGAGCTCGAGGAGAAGGCGATCGTCGCCGCCCTGCGGTCCGGATGGGTCGCTCCGCTCGGTCCGGACGTCGACGCCTTCGAGCGCGAGATGTGCGACAGGGTCGGAGTGCGCCACGCGGTCGCGCTGAGCTCGGGGACGGCAGGGCTCCACCTCGGACTTCTCGCGCTCGGGGTCGGTGCCGGCGACATCGTCGTCACGTCGAGCTTCACGTTCGCTGCCACCGCCAATGCGATCGCCTACACGGGCGCGACGCCATACTTCATCGACGCGGACCCGGTGACGGGCAACATGGATGTGGGCCTGCTCCGCGAGGTCATCACGGAACTCGAGGCGAAGGGCACACCGCCGAAGGCGATCGTCCCCGTCGACCTGCTCGGCAAGGTCGCCGATCTCGAGGCGATCGAGCAGATCGCCGACGCGTACGGGATCCCGGTGCTCGCCGATGCCGCCGAGTCGCTCGGAGCCCGCCGCGGCGGCCGACCCGCAGGCAGCTTCGGGCGCGCGTCGGTCTTCTCCTTCAACGGCAACAAGATCATGACGACCTCCGGCGGCGGCATGCTGGTGACCGATGACGCGGAGATCGCAGATCGCGTCCGCTATCTCGCGACGCAGGCGCGACAGCCGGTCGCGCACTACGAGCACACCGACATCGGCTACAACTACCGGCTCAGCAACCTCCTCGCCGCGCTCGGTCGCGCACAGCTGTCCCGCCTCGACGACATGATCCGCCGACGTCACCGCTGGCGCGACGAGTACCGCGCGCTGTTCGCGGACGTCGACGGCGTCTCGGTGTTCGGCGGAGAACACGATGCCGAGGACAACGCGTGGCTCACCGCCGTGCTCGTCGACGAGGACGTCACCGGCTGGAGTGCCTCCGAGCTCTCCGCGCACCTCGGTTCTCATGACGTCGAATCCCGACCGCTGTGGAAGCCGATGCACCTGCAGCCCGTCTTCGCCGAGGCCCCGGCCGCGGTGAACGGGGTCTCGGAGCGCTTCTTCCGCGTGGGCATCACGCTGCCGTCGGGGTCGGCGCTGTCCGAGGAGCAGATGGAGCGTGTGCAGACCCTGATCCGCGGTTTCCTGGCTGAGCGCGCATGAGCAGAGTCTTCTTCGATGCGGCCAAACGCACGCTCGACCTCGGTGTCGCCGCCGTGGTCCTGATCCTCTCCCTTCCCCTGCAGATCATCGTGGCCGCGCTGGTGCTGGTGAACCTCGGTCGCCCGGTGATCTTCCGGCAGCCGCGGCCGGGACGCGAGGGGAAGGTCTTCACCCTCTACAAGTTCCGCACCATGCGCCCCGCCGATCCTGCGGTCGGCACCGCCGACGACGCGGCGCGGCTGACCGGGTTCGGGCGTCTGCTGCGCGGCACCAGCCTCGACGAGCTGCCGACCTTCTGGAACGTGCTGCTCGGCGATATGAGCCTGGTGGGTCCACGCCCTCTCCTCGTCTCCTACCTCGACCGGTACACGCCAGTGCAGGCTCGTCGGCATGAGGTGCGGCCAGGGGTCACCGGGTTGGCGCAGGTGAGCGGTCGGAACACCGTCGACTGGGATGAGCGGTTGCAGCTCGACGTGAAGTACGTCGACACACGATCGATGAGGCTCGACCTCTGGATCCTGTGGCGCACGGTCGCCGTCGTGGTGCGCCGTGACGGGGTCAGCGCCGACGGGCACGCGACGATGCCGGAGTTCCGAGGTCTGAAGGATGCCGATGCGTGAGCTGATCATCCTCGGCGCCGGAGGCTTCGCGCGCGAGACGCTGGACGTCGTCGAAGCCCTGAACGCGGTATCGCCCCGCTTCGACGTGCTCGGTTTCGCCGACGACGCCCCCAGCCCTCTCGCGCTGGAGCGTCTGGCCGATCGGGGTCATCGCCATCTCGGCACCATCGATGCGGCACTCGCCGCGCACCCGGCGTCGTCATTCGTCATCGCGGTGGGGTCGCCCGAACATCGCGCGCACATCGCCGCGCGGGTGGGAAGCGACCGGGCGGAGACGCTGGTGCACCCCGGCGCGTCGATCGGGTCCCTGACGACGATCGGCGTCGGCACGGTCGTGTGCGCCGGCGTGCTGGTGTCGACGAATGTCCGGATCGGACGACACGCACACGTGAATCCGGGAGCCATCGTCGGCCACGACAGCGTCCTCGCGGATGCGGTGTCCTTGAATCCGGGATCGGTGGTGTCGGGGGACGTACGCATCGGAGAGCGCGTGCTCATCGGCGCGAAATCGGTCGTGTTGCAGGGACTGAGCATCGGTGCGGACGTCACGGTCGGGGCGGCTGCGTGCGTGACCAAGGACGCCCCTGCACGGGTGACACTGGTGGGAGTGCCCGCTCGTATCCACAGAACAACAGGAAAGAGTCACAGCTCGTGAAGGTAGTCATCACCGGCGGTGCCGGGTTCATCGGTTCGAACCTCGTGCGACGGTTCAACCACGAGGCGCCCGATGTCGATGTCCACGTGCTGGACGACTTCAGCACGGGACGCGAATCGAACCTCGCCGGAACGCGGATCACGCTGCACCGCGGGTCCGTCGCCGATGCCGAAGCGGTTGCCGCCGCCACGGTCGGCGCGGACGCGGTCGTCCACCTGGGCGCGCTCGGCAGCGTCCCGCGGTCCATCGACGACCCCGTCGCCTCTCACGTCGCCAACCTGACGGGGACGCTGACCGTGCTCGAAGCGGCCCGGCGCGAGAACGCCTACGTGGTGATGGCATCCTCGAGCTCCGTGTACGGCGCCAACCCCGCTCTGCCGAAGTCGGAGTTCGACTGGACGCGGCCGATGAGCCCGTACGCGGCGACCAAGCTCGGGGGAGAGGCCTACGTGCTGGCCTACCAGTACTCCTACGGTCTTCCGACCTTGGCGTTCCGCTTCTTCAACGTCTACGGTCCCTACCAGCCGGCCGATCATGTGTACGCCGCCGTGATCCCGAGGTTCGTCGACGCGGCCCTCGCCGGACGGGCGCTCACCATCCACGGCGACGGCCTGCAGTCGCGGGACTTCACGAGCGTCGACACGGTGACGCATGCGCTCATGGTCGCCGTCCGAGACCGCGTGACGTCGGGACATCCCGTGAATCTCGCGTTCGGAACCAACACCACGCTGCGCGAGCTGGTGACCGTCATCGAAGATCAGACCGGCCGCACGGTGAGCGTCGAGCACGTCGATCCGCGTCCTGGCGATGTACGTGCCTCCCAGTCCGACGGCGTTCGTCTGCGGGAGCTGTTCCCCGACGTGCAGCCCGTCCCGCTCGAGGAAGGAATCGCGAAGACCGTCGCGTGGTTCCGGAGCAAGGACTCGTGACCCCGGCCGCGACCGCTCGCATACTGATCGGCGTCACGGCGGACGTCTCCATCGGCCTGCTGTCCGGGCTGCCGCAGCGGCTGGTCGCTGACGGATGGGAGGTGCACGTCGCGAGCTCGCCCGGCGAGAGACTCGAGGCGCTCGCAACGTCTCCCGGCGTCTCGGTGCATCCGCTCCCTATGGCCAGAGAGATCGACATCGTCGGGGACGTCCGAGGGCTGCGGGACTGGATGCGGCTGATCCGCCGCCTCCGGCCCGACGTCGTCTTCGTCGGCACTCCGAAAGCAGGCCTGCTCGGCATCACCGCCGCCCGACTGCTCGGCGTTCGCACTCGCGTGTATCACCTGCGCGGGCTCCGACTGGAGACCGCAGCGGGGATGACTCGGCGGGTGCTGACGATCATGGAGCGTCTGACGATCCGCCTCGCGACCACCACGCTGGCGGTGAGTCCGAGTCTCCGACAGCGCGTCGTGTCCCTGCGGCTCGCGCCGGCCGCACGCATCACCGTGCGCGGCAGAGGCAGCTCCAACGGTGTGGATGTGGATCGCTTCGCCCCCGGCAACACGGCGGCGCAGGTCGATGGCCTCCTGCCCGGTATCCCCGTCATCGGCTTCGTCGGCAGACTCAACCACGACAAGGGCCTCGAGGTCCTCGCCGAGGCCTGCCGCCTCCTGGACGATCGCGGGGCGGCATACCAGCTGCTGATCGTGGGCGGCGTCGACGGTGCGGAACTGGGTTCCTTCTCTCGACTGCGGCGGGCCCCGATCGTGCTCGGGGCCGTGCCGGACACATCGATGTACTATCCCCTGATGCGATCCCTCTGCCTCCCGACCCTGCGCGAGGGCTTCCCCAACGTCGTGCTGGAGGCGGGGGCGACGGGGATCGCCGTCGTCACGACGGATGCGACCGGAGCGGTGGATTCCGTGATCCCCGAGCGCACCGGACTCATGGTGACGGCGGGGGACGCGGGTCAGCTCGCCGACGCTCTGCAGCGGGTGATCGAGGATCCGCATCTCGCGGCGGACCTGGGCGCGAACGCCCGCGACTTCGTGGTCGAGCATTTCCGACGTGACGCGGTCCATGCCTCGGTGTCCGACTTCCTGCGGAGTGAGATGGAGCGAGGTCGGCGATGACGGACGTCTCCAACGGTGTCGGCGCGCTCGTCGTCGTCGCCGTGCTCATCGGACTGACCGTCCTGACCTGGTTCATCGCGCGACGAGCGTTCCTTCCCGTGGTCGTGCACAACGCGGTGTGGGCGGTGACGCTGGTCCTCGTCGGGTCGGGGCTCATCGCCTATCACGGTGCATCGATCGCCGCGTGGGGCGTGCTGCTGGTCGGTATCGCGTTCTTCTCCGTCGGGGCGTGGGGAGGTGTCGCGCTCGCAGCCCGCAAGGCACGCGGCGCCGACCTGGCACCGCGGGACCATGCGCTCGTCAGCCGGCGAGTCCTGCTGATCCTCGCCGGCGCCTACGCGCTGGGTTTCGGGGTGTACATCTGGACCATCCTCCAGCGCTTCGGGTGGGACGCCTTCTGGTTCCATCCCGAGACGATCCGAGGCGCCGCCGAGTCGTACCTCGCCGGGGTGCCCCTGTGGGCGCGTCTGCTGATGTACGTCGGACCTCTTCTGCTGGCGATCCTCATCGTCCCCGGGTCGGTCCGGAACGGACTCGCGTGGTGGTGGCGCGTGCCGGCCGCGGTCCTGCTCGCCGCCTCGATGCTCGCCCTGCTGCAGCGGACGAACCTCTTCGCGGGGGTTCTGCTCGCGATCGCTGCCCTTCTCCTCCTCTACGCGCGCTCCTGGCGGGGCGGGGCTGAGCGTGCGTGGTACCGCCGGCCGTGGGTGATGGCGGTGTCGATCGCAGCCATCGGCATCGGAGCGCTTCTCGCCTTCCAGGTGCTCGCCGGTGCACTCGGCAAGACGGGTGATGTCGGCGGCAACGTCTCGCCTGCCCTGAGCGCCTCCGGACTCTCCAGCCCCTTCATCTACCTGACCGCGGGCGTGCCCGCGTTCCTGTCCCTCGTGGATTCCACCAACGGCGCGTGGCCCCCGGTGGGCGGGCCCCGCCTCGTCTACGGCGACTACAACCCGCAGACCTTCGGAACGGCCTTCTTCGAGCCCATCCTGGGTCTGATCCCCGGGCTGCGCACCTGGGAATCCTCGGCGCCGTTCGTCGACGTGGGCACACTGACGAACGTGTACACGTGGCTGGAGCCGTTCTACCGGGACTGGCGGGTCGTCGGTGTCGCCGTCGGCGCGGCGGCGATCGGTGCGCTCGTGGCCTACCTGTACTCCACGCGGCGGGCGTCGCCCGTGCGATGGTGGCTCTCGGCCCTGCTGGTGTCGACGCTGTTCCTGGTCACGTTCGCGCAGAAGACCAACAACACGCTGTACCTCGTCACAGCCGCGATCATCGTGGTGCTCGGGGTGATCGGCTCTCGCCGGCGGGCGGCATCATGACGGCGCTGCACACGTACACCAGTTACGGGCGCAGTGCGGGAAGCGCACGGGTCCGCGTCTTCGACTGGCTCGACAGGCTGGAGGTGCCCGCGGTCACGCACTCGTATCTCGGCGGTGCGACCAACTCCGGACGGTCTCTCCTGAAGTCTCCTCGGCGGCTGCTCGCGGCCGAGGCGGAGCTGCGTCGCAGGCCTCCGCGCGACGCGCGAGTGCTGGTGTCGCGGCAGGCGAGTCCGCTGAGCCGCGGCGGTGTGGAGAGACGTCTGCTGAGTGGCGAGCGCGTCGGGATCTATGATTTCGACGACGCCCTCCACCTCGACCGCCGGGGCCCGTTCCCGAAGGCGGCGATCTGGCGAGCGGCGGCCGGCGCGGCCGACGTCGTCATCGCGGGAAACGCCACACTCGCCGAGGCGGCGAGTCGGATCAACCCTCGCGTGACCGTGATCCCGAGCTGCGTGGATCCGGCGGACTACTCGCGCAAGACGAGCTTCGACATCGGGGAGACGCCGCGCGCGATATGGATCGGCTCGCCCGCCACGGAGCGCTATCTGCGCGACATCGAGTCTGCGCTGCTGTACGCGCATGAGCGGACGGGCATGCGGCTCACCGTCGTCAGCGCGGGGGACGCGGAGCTCGGACCGCTGGACGCGATCGTCGACCGGGTGGCGTGGTCGCCGCAGACCTTCGGTGCCGTGCTCGCCGACGCCGATCTCGGGCTGATGCCGACACCGGATTCCGCCTGGTCGCGAGGCAAGTGCGGCTACAAGCTGCTGCAGTACGGCGCGGCCGGGCTTCCGATGATGGGCGACCCGGTCGGGGTGAACGCCGAGATCCTGCGCAGAGGTGACGGCATCGCGCCCGAGAGCGCGGACGACTGGGCGGACGCTCTCACCGGCTTCTTCTCGGAGAGCGCGACGCGACGTGCTGAGCGTGGAGCCGCAGGTCACCGCACAGTCCGGGATCACTACAGCTTCTCGGCGTGGGAGTCGGTCTGGCGTCAGGCGGTGACCGGCAGCTGATCCGCGCGGCGGGCGACGAGCAGCCAGAAGAGCGACGACAGCAGGGTGGAGAGGGCGTATGCCCAGATCGCCCCGCTCAGTCCGCCCAGCAGAGCACCCACCAGCGGCCCGACGACGCCTAGCGCGGTCTGGACGAGCCGGGCTGCCAGCAGGTCGCGTCGTGAGGCCCGCAGCCTGGACACGATGTAGAAGGTGTGTCCCACCATGTTCGCCATGACGAAGATCGCGGTCGGTGCGGCGAACGGAATGAGGTCCCGGAGAGTGCCGAGCGGCCAGGACGTCTCGCCGAGCAGCAGCAGCACCCCGGCGGCGAGACCGCCGAGCACGATACCTCCGGCCACGACCGCGCCGACGGTCGCCGCAGACATCCGCAGTCGGGCGATGCGCGGCCGGATCGGATTCAGCAGCAGGCGCACCGGTGCGGCGACGTTCGACACGGCGCGGTAGACACCGAACGGGCCTACTCCGAGGATGGGGGCCAGCGCGTAGGGGGTACCGATCGATGAGGCATCCATGATCAGGGAGTCTCGGACGAGAGGGGCGATGGCGGCCCACCGCCGACGCGTCCAGCGCACGAGCACGCCAGGGCGACCCAGAGCCGGCCACCTCGAGAACACGGCGGCGACGACGCTCGACGCCGCCCAGGTGCCGAGCACCCAGGAGAGCTCGCCGCTATGGAGGGTGAGGGTGACGACGCTGAGTGCGACGGCGACGATGGCGGCGATGGCGTCACCGAGGACCGACCCGCGTGTGTCGCCGTTCTCGACCGCGTAGAACCGTGCGGTCGAGCGGTAGGCGCTGCCGCCGATGGCGAGCGCGATCAGCCACCAGTACGGCGTCAGGGGCGAGTTCGTCAGGGAGACGACGAGTGCGGAGACGGCGGCGAAGATCAGGGCGAACTCCGTCGACGCACCGCTGAAGTCCGCCCAGGAGGTGGGGACGTCCTGGCGTGAACGGGTCGCCGCCTCGCAGATGAGGGAGAGTGCGAGCGACAGCGCGAAGGCGCCGGCGAGATAGACGATCGAGAAGAGCCCGAAGTCCGTGGGGGCGAGGGTGATGAGGCCGAGGACCTGAACGGAGAGTGTCGCGACCGCGGCAGCCGAGGACGTGAGGATCAGGCGCAGCGAGCTCACAAACGAACGACCCTGGGTCCCGAAAGCCGGCCCTTGGTGTCGAGCACCGGCGTCGGGGACTCGTGCAGCAGCGTCAGGTCGAAGTCCGAGTGGTCGGTCACCAGGATGACCAGATCCGCGGCCTCCACCTCCGCAGCGGAGAGCTCCACACGCTCGACGGCGGCCGGCCACCGGTGCGACTCGACGTGGCGGTCCGCACCGCGGATGGACGCGCCGAAGGAGGTGAGCAGCTCGATGAGGCGCAGGGAGGGGGACTCGCGGATGTCGGCGGTGTCGCGCTTGTACGCGAGTCCGACCAGCAGGATCGTCGACCCGTTCAACGAGCGCTGATCCTCGTTGAGCAGCTCCATGGAACGCTGGGCGACGTAGTCCGGCATGTGGTCGTTGACATCGTTCGCCAACTCGACGAAGCGGAAGCTGCGTCCGAGCTTGCGCCGCACCTGCCACGAGAGGTAGCTCGGATCCACGGGAAGACAGTGACCGCCGACACCGGGTCCCGGGGTGAACTTCATGTACCCGAACGGCTTGGTCGCCGCCGCATCGATCGATTCCCAGATGTCGACGCCCAGCTCGTGCGCGAACACAGCGAGTTCGTTCACCAGGGCGATGTTGACGTGGCGGAACGTGTTCTCGAGAAGCTTGGTGAGCTCGGCCTCCTTGGGCGTGGTCACGCTCACCGTTCGGTCCACGAGGAGGTCGTAGAAGGCCTTCACCTTGCCGAGTGACTGCTCGTCGATGCCGGAGACGACCTTCGGTGTGTTGACGAAGCCCCACGTGGGGTTGCCTGGGTCGATCCGCTCCGGGCTGTATCCGACGGCGAAGTCCTGTCCTGCCCGGAGCCCGGACCCGGCCTCGAGGAGGGGGACGAGGATCTCCTCTGTCGTGCCCGGGTAGGTCGTGGACTCGAGCACGACCGTCGCCCCGCGGGTGAGTCGGGTCGCCAACGATGCTCCCGCCGACTCGATGTAGGAGATGTCGGGGAGGCCCTCGCGGAGCGGGGTGGGGACCGTGATCACCGCGACGTCGAAGCCCTCGGTGTCGTCGTAGTCGGAGGACGCGAGATAGCGACCGGAAGCGATCGCCTCCTTCAGCTGCTCCGACGAGATGTCATCGACGTACGACTCACCGGCGTGCAGAGCGGCGATCCGCACGCTGTCGACATCGAGTCCGACGACGGTCATGCCCACCTGCACGGCGCGCATGGCTACCGGAAGCCCGACATATCCCTGACCGACGATGACAGCTTTCACGTGCACTCCTCCATGGTGTGGGCGAACCCCCGCCATGGGCGTGCGTCGCGGTCTGCGACGCTGCTCAGGTCCACCTCGGTAGTATATTGCGGTGACCCGAGACTCCAGACGCGCGCGTCGAGCCCAGAACGAGCAGCAGCGTCGAAAGAGTCGCCGCACCCGGATCATCCTGTGGGTGGTGGGCGTCGTGCTCGCACTGCTCATCGCCGTCGCCGTGATCGCGGCGATCCTCATTCCGAAGGCGCTCGACGCCAAGGACAAGCTCGAGGCTTCGGTGCCGCTGGCCCAGAGCATCCCCGGGCTGATCGCCTCCGGCGACACTGCGGGCGCGCAGGCCGCGGCGGAGGAGCTGACGAAGACCGCCGCTTCCGCGCACGAGCAGACCAGCGGATTCCTCTGGGAATCGCTGGAGTGGGTGCCGGTGATCGGCCCCAACCTCCATGGCGTCCGCATGGCGACCGCGGCCGTCGACGAGCTGGCCACCAAGGCGCTCCTTCCCGCTTCGGGGATCGACATCGCAGCACTTCGTCCTTCCGACGGCGGGCTCGACCTCCAGGCGATCCACGGCATCGGGGACATCGCGCGGTCGGCCGACCAGGCCGTGCGCGATGCCTCATCGATGCTGGCGGGCGTCGATCATGACGCGCTCCTCGGGCCCGTGGCATCCGGTGTGGAACGCATCGAGAAGGTTCTGAAGCCGGCTGCGAGCACACTCGCCGGCGTCATGCCGCTTGTCGAAGCCCTCCCCGAGATGCTGGGAGAGGGGGGACCCCGCGACGTGCTGGTCATCTTCCAGAACAATGGAGAGGTGATGTCCGGTGGCGGCACGATCGGCTCCATGGCCCAGGTGCACATCGACAACGGCGCCATCTCGATCGTGAACCAGTCGTCGGCTTCCGGTCGCGACTTCCCGAACTTCCGTCCGCCGGTCGGGGGAGTGACGCAGGAGGAGACCGACCTGTACGGCTCGCTGTTCGGCAGCTACGTTCAGGCGCTCACCCGCTCGCCCCGTTTCGACAGGACGTTCGAGATCGCACGCGACATGTGGCGTGAGGCCAAGGGCGTCGAGGTCGACGCGGTCGTCTCCCTCGATACCGTCGCCCTGAGCTACCTCCTGGTCGCGACCGGGCCGGTCGCTATCCCCGGCGGTCCGGAGATCTCGAACTCCAACGCGGTGGCGATGCTGCTCGGCGACCTCTACAAGACGTACGAGCCCGCAGAGGTCGACATGATCAACCAGGTCTTCGCTGGGCTGACACTGCAGAAGCTGATGGGCGGTCAGGTCGATTTCGCCAAGCTGTCCTCTGTGCTCGGGCTCGCAGCGAAGGAGGGCCGGATCGCGATCTGGAGCGCCCGCGAGTCGGAGCAGCAGCTCATCGCCGGCACGGACCTCGATCGTCGCGGGCCGAGGGCGGCGGAAGGTACGGAGGCGTTCGGCGTCTACTTCATCGACTGGACGCCCGGGAAGATGCAGCGGTACATGACCCAGTCGATCGACGTGAGTCAGCCGATCTGCGCCGCCGACGGACGCCGTCACGTGTTCGTGACGGTGACGCTTGCCAACACCGTCGATCCCGCTTCGGTGCGAGGGCTTCCCGAGTACGTCACCGGCGTCGGGATCGAGACGCCGAAGGGATCGATGCAGGTGGAGACCCTCGCCTTCGCCCCTCCGGGATACTCGCCGGTCGGGCAGAGGGCAGACGCCGAGCTCGCGCAGTCGGAGGTGCGCAAGGACCAGGAGTTCACCGTCGGAACGATGCGGTTGACGCTGGCGCCGCAGGAGAGCAGGACGCTCACCTACGAGTTCGTCGCCGACTCCGACGCCCCCACGAAGATCGAGCTCGACAGCACCCCGGTCGTCACTCCGACGGTCCTCACGCAGGACGCCGTCACCTGCCAGTGACCGACGCCACGGGCGCGCGCCCGTTTCTGCAGACTCTCGACACGGCGGCGGACGTGCTGGCCGCGGCGATCCTCGCCTACCTGATAGTCCTGCCCGTGGGGCACAACGCGGTCCTCGTTTCTCTGCTCCTGCTGCTCGGGATGTGGTGCGTATGGAGAATCGCGCGCCACCCTCGTCGGCTTCCTCCGCTTCTCCTGGCGGCGGCGGGTTGCGCTGTCGGCGCGATTCTCATCGGCGTGATCGGCGGTGCTGGCAACCCCGGTTTCGCGCACTCACTCATCAGCTGGGTGGCGGCCCCGTTCTCTTCTGGGCATGGGCCAGCCAGATGGACGAGCGTGTGCTCGGTCTCTTCCTGCGTTTCGCCGCGTGGGCGACCGTCGTCCTGGCTGGCACCGTGCTGGTGCTGTGGACGATGGGTGCGGTGGGGCTCGAACCCGCGGTGTGGATCAAGGTCGTCGTCGATGCCGACGTCTCGGGCGCATGGCCGAACGTGATCGTGGGCGTCTACGGAGCGTCATCGCTGATCGCCGTGGCTCCGCTCTGGATCGTGGGGATGTTCTTCCAGGGCCGTGCGCTTCCCTCTCGAAAGCTCATGATCGCTGCAGCTGTCCTCGCGACCCTGGCTGCGGTCGTCAGCACGCGGAGGGCAGCCCTCGCCCTCGGGCTGCTGGTGCCGGTTCTGATCTTCGTCGCCTATCTCGCGGTGGTCGGCCGTGCGTGGTTCACTCGGCGCCACGTCCACGCGCTGATTGTCGTGGGCGGGGCAGCGGTGCTGACCGCCGTCGCCCTGCTGATCACGCCGACCGGACAGCGCATGAGCGCGGGTGTTCTCGCGCTGCTGACGGGCAGAGGCGGCACTGCTGACGAGGATCTGCGGATCGAGCAGACGGAGCGTCTCTGGGCGGGGTTCTTGGAATCCCCGGTGTTCGGCCATGGCATCGGTGCGGTCATCCCGGGTTATGCGCGCAGCGAAGCACGTCCCTGGAACTTCGAGATGCAGTACAACATGCTGCTCTTCCAGGTCGGCGTCGTCGGAGCTCTGCTGCTGGCAGCGAGCGTGGTGCTCGTCGCGTGGGCTGCGGTCCGTGTCGTGACTCGCCGGGTGGAGGCACGGCCGGCTGTGTTCACGACGGCCGCAGCCGCGCTGGCGGTGCTCGCGGCGAACGCGCTCAACCCGCTCCTGCAGGCGCCGGGACACTTCTGGGCCGTCTTTCTCCTCGTCGGCGCGGTCACGGCTTTCTGGCCCTCCCCGGACGTCCGGCCACGCGCCGAGACATCTGGTGATAGCGCGGCGGTTCGTGCAGACTAGACGCACATCGCACACCGCCTCCGAAGGGGAATCATGGGTATCGAGGACGCCGTCAACAAGGGCAAGGACCTGTACGAGCAGAACAAGGACAAGATCGCCGAGGCGGTCAAGAGCGAGCAGGCCGAGGACATCAGCGACAAGGTGCTCGACGGCGTGGCCGACTTCGCCAAGAAGATCGCTCCCGGCGCCGCAGACAAGATCGACGAGATCCGCGACAGCGCCGACAAGGCCGTCGGCAACGAGTAGCACGCAGCACAGCATCTGAGCGGCGAACCACTCCGGTGGGGCGCCGCTCTTCTGTTCCTGCCCGGAGGCTTCGGCTTCGGAATGTCGTCGGATGTGGCGCATCCACAGATGTATCCAGTAGGATCATCGAGACCGCCTGGGGATCTTGCGGTCGGGGGAGCCGAAGGGGTTCGGTTTCCCGAAGCACGCGGACTTCCGCGTACGAAACTGGGGATAAGCGATCTTGGGGATCATCGTGCGACGCGCGCCGTCACGGCGCCTGAGCGTCTCCCTGCCTGCGCGGCGGGTCTTCCGCCGCGCCCTCGGTCGAGGAGTTCGGCGTCCCTTCACGCCGGGCTACTCGCGTTCGGTGTGCCCCCTCGCACTGAACGCCCTCCCCAAGCGGGGCGAGGCATGGGGATGCCTCGCCCCGCTATCTCCTGGGATCTGAGTCGTCTCCGACGCGTCACCGGGACTGCCGGAGGAGCGCGACACGCCCGGGTTTGCGCAAGTGAAATCAGCCGTGGCAGAATAGACAGGTTCGATATTCCGTCGCCGCTGTGCGCGCGATGGATCACTGCCAGGGCAGTGCATAGACGGCACCTCCTCCGGGACGGTGCAGGGTTCTAGGCCGCGGGTAGCAGAACACAACCCCGACACCCCTCTACATGAAGGGTTCTGCCGTGCGCGGCGGAAGGTCGGCATCCGGTCGCTTCACGGCGTCCGGCTGACAGAAGAACAGTGGTGCAGCAGATCGACTCGCAAGAGCCGTTCTCGTGCCGAGGCGCGAACAGCGCCGACGTGCGTCCAATGCCCCAGGGCCACCCGGTCCCGGACGGTAAGACGCTTAAAGAGAGAGAGCAGACAATGGCGGGACAGAAGATCCGCATTCGCCTGAAGTCGTATGACCACGAGGTCATCGACACGTCCGCACGCAAGATCGTCGACACCGTGACCCGTGCGGGCGCAACCGTCGTCGGCCCCGTGCCCCTTCCGACCGAGAAGAACGTCGTGTGCGTCATCCGGTCGCCGCACAAGTACAAGGACAGCCGCGAGCACTTCGAGATGCGCACCCACAAGCGTCTGATCGACATCGTCGACCCGACGCCCAAGGCCGTCGACTCGCTGATGCGTCTCGACCTGCCGGCCGATGTCAACATCGAGATCAAGCTCTGAGGTTCGACATGGCTGACATCAACTCCAAGGTTTCCAAGGGCATGCTGGGCACGAAGCTCGGCATGACCCAGGTGTGGAACGAGAGCGGCAAGCTCGTTCCCGTCACCGTCATCGAGCTGGCACCCAACGTGGTCACCCAGGTCCGCACGCCCGAGAAGGACGGCTACAACGCCGTGCAGATCGCGTACGGCCAGATCGACCCCCGCAAGGTGAACAAGCCGCTCTCCGCCCACTTCGAGGCAGCAGGCGTCACGCCGCGTCGTCACGTCACCGAGATCCGCACCGCGGACGCCGGCGACTACAACCTGGGCCAGGAGCTCACGGTCGACGGCACCTTCGAGGCCGGCCAGCTCGTCGACGTCGTCGGCACGAGCAAGGGCAAGGGCTTCGCCGGTGTCATGAAGCGTCACAACTTCAAGGGTGTCTCGGCTTCGCACGGTTCGCACCGCAACCACCGCAAGCCCGGCTCCATCGGCGCATCGTCGACCCCGAGCCGCGTCTTCAAGGGCATGCGCATGGCCGGCCGTATGGGTGGCGAGCGCGTGACCGTCCTCAACCTCACGGTGCACTCCATCGACATCGAGAAGGGACTCATGCTCGTCAAGGGCGCCGTCCCCGGTGCTCGTGGCCGCATCGTCTATGTCCGCAACGCAGTGAAGGGTGCCTGATCATGGCTGACTCCACTCTCGCGCTCGACGTCCTCAAGGCAGACGGCAAGAAGGCAGGCTCGATCGAGCTTCCCGCCGCGCTGTTCGACGCCAAGACGAACATCCCGCTCATCCACCAGGTCGTCGTCGCGCAGCTCGCGGCGGCTCGCCAGGGCACGCACTCGACCAAGCGTCGTGGCGAGGTCTCCGGTGCCGGCCGCAAGCCCTTCAAGCAGAAGGGCACGGGTAACGCCCGTCAGGGTTCCATCCGCGCGCCGCACATGACCGGTGGTGGCATCGTGCACGGCCCCAAGCCGCGCGACTACTCGCAGCGCACCCCCAAGAAGATGATCGCCGCCGCCCTGCTGGGCGCGCTCAGCGACCGCTTCCGCGGTGACCGCATCCACGCCATCGAGTCCTTCGGGATCGACGGCACGCCTTCGACCAAGACCGCGGTGAACTTCCTCACCAACGTCGTCTCGTCGAAGAACGTGCTCGTCGTGATCGAGCGCAACGACGACGTGACGCTGAAGAGCATCCGCAACCTGTCGAACCTGCACGTGCTGACGTTCGACCAGCTCAACGCATACGACGTGCTCGTCTCCGACGACATCGTCTTCACCCAGGCCGCGCTCGAGGGCTTCATCGCCTCCAAGTCCGGCGCCAACCAGGAGGTCTCCGCATGAGCGAGCAGGCATCTGTTCTCCAGACGGCCCTGAACAAGGACCCGCGCGACATCATCCTGAAGCCGGTCGTGTCCGAGAAGAGCTACGGTCTCATCGATGAAGGCAAGTACACCTTCCTCGTCGACCCGCGCGCTTCGAAGACCGAGATCAAGCTCGCCATCGAGAAGATCTTCGGCGTCAAGGTCGCAGGGGTCAACACCCTCAACCGCGTCGGCAAGGCTCGTCGCACCCGCTTCGGCACCGGCAAGCGCAAGGACACCAAGCGCGCCATCGTCACCCTGAAGTCGGGCACCATCGACATCTTCACGGCAATCGGCTGATCCGGGGGATAAGGACAATAATGGCTATTCGCAAGTACAAGCCCACGACCCCGGGCCGTCGCGGCTCGTCGGTGGCTGACTTCGCCGAGATCACTCGATCGACGCCGGAGAAGTCGCTGCTGCGCCCGCTCTCGAAGACCGGTGGTCGCAACAACCAGGGCCGCATCACGACCCGTCACATCGGTGGTGGCCACAAGCGCCAGTACCGCGTCATCGACTTCCGTCGTAACGACAAGGACGGCGTCAACGCCAAGGTCGCTCACATCGAGTACGACCCCAACCGCACCGCGCGCATCGCGCTGCTGCACTACTTCGACGGTGAGAAGCGCTACATCCTCGCTCCGGCGAAGCTGAAGCAGGGCGACATCGTCGAGTCGGGTGCCGGGGCTGACATCAAGCCGGGTAACAACCTCCCGCTGAAGAACATCCCCACGGGTACCGTGATCCACGCGATCGAGCTCCGCCCCGGCGGCGGCGCGAAGATGGCACGTTCGGCCGGCGCGTCCGTCCGTCTCGTCGCCAAGGACGGCCCCTACGCCCAGCTGCGTCTGCCCTCGGGCGAGATCCGCAACGTCGATGCGCGCTGCCGCGCGACCATCGGCGAGGTCGGCAACGCCGAGCAGTCGAACATCAACTGGGGCAAGGCCGGCCGCATGCGCTGGAAGGGCGTCCGCCCGACCGTGCGTGGTGTCGCGATGAACCCGGTCGACCACCCGCACGGTGGTGGTGAGGGTAAGACCTCTGGTGGTCGTCACCCCGTCTCCCCCTGGGGCCAGGCTGAGGGTCGTACCCGTCACGCCAACAAGGAAAGCGACAAGTACATCGTGCGTCGTCGTAACGCCGGCAAGAAGCGTAAGTAGGAGTAAGAGAAGATGCCTCGCAGTCTTAAGAAGGGCCCCTTCGTCGACGATCACCTGCTTCGCAAGGTGGTCGTGCAGAACGAAGCCGGCACCAAGAACGTCATCAAGACCTGGTCCCGTCGGTCCATGATCATCCCGGCCATGCTGGGTCACACGATCGCGGTCCACGACGGACGCAAGCACATCCCTGTGTTCGTGTCCGAGACCATGGTCGGTCACAAGCTGGGCGAGTTCGCGCCCACCCGCACCTTCCGCGGCCACGAGAAGGACGACAAGAAGGGGCGGCGCCGCTAATGGTCGAATCGATCGCACGCGTGAAGCACATTCGCGTGACCCCTCAGAAGGCTCGTCGTGTCGTCGCGCTCATCAAGGGCAAGCAGGCCCAGGAGGCTCTGGCGATCCTGAAGTTCGCTCAGCAGTCCGCCAGTGAGCCGATCTACAAGCTCGTCGCGTCGGCCATGGCCAACGCACAGGTGAAGGCAGATCGCGACGGCGAGTTCCTCGACGAGAAGGACCTGTACGTGGCCAACGCGTACGTCGACGAGGGCACCACGCTCAAGCGTTTCCAGCCCCGTGCACAGGGTCGCGCTTTCCAGATCAAGAAGCGCACGAGCCACATCACGGTCGTGCTCTCGACGCCTGAGGTGGCTCCGGCCGCCGCGGGCGACAGCAACAAGAAGGCGAGCAAGTAATGGGACAGAAGGTAAACCCGTACGGCTTCCGTCTCGGCATCACGACGGACCACGTCTCGCGTTGGTTCTCTGACTCGACGAAGCCGGGTCAGCGCTACGCCGACTACGTCGCCGAAGACATCAAGATCCGTAACCTGCTCAAGACGCAGCTCGACCGCGCCGGTGTCTCGAACATCGAGATCGAGCGCACCCGTGACCGCGTCCGCGTCGACATCCACACCGCCCGTCCGGGCATCGTGATCGGTCGTCGTGGAGCCGAGGCCGAGCGCATCCGCGGCGACCTCGAGAAGCTCTCGGGCAAGCAGATCCAGCTGAACATCCTCGAGGTCAAGAACCCCGAGGCCGATGCACAGCTCGTCGCACAGGGCATCGCCGAGCAGCTCTCTGCTCGTGTGGCGTTCCGTCGTGCGATGCGCAAGGGTCTGCAGGGCGCTCAGCGCGCCGGCGCCAAGGGCATCCGCATCCAGGTCTCCGGCCGCCTCGGCGGCGCCGAGATGAGCCGTTCGGAGTTCTACCGTGAGGGTCGTGTGCCGCTGCACACGCTGCGCGCGAACATCGACTACGGCTTCTACGAGGCGAAGACCACCTTCGGCCGCATCGGCGTGAAGGTCTGGATCTACAAGGGCGACCTGACCGCGAAGGAGCTCGCTCGCGAGCAGGCCAACGCACCCAAGGCTCGTCGTGACGACCGTGGTGGCGACCGCCGCCGTGCCCCGCGCAACGAGGCACCTGTCGCAGAAGGAGCGTCGGCATAATGCTCATCCCCCGTAAGGTCAAGTTCCGCAAGCAGCACCACCCGGGTCGCTCGGGTCAGGCCACCGGCGGCACGAAGGTCTCCTTCGGCGAGTACGGTATCCAGGCCCTCACGCCCGCTTACGTGACGAACCGTCAGATCGAGTCCGCTCGTATCGCGATGACCCGTCACATCAAGCGTGGTGGAAAGGTGTGGATCAACATCTACCCCGACCGTCCGCTCACGAAGAAGCCGGCCGAAACCCGCATGGGTTCCGGTAAGGGTTCCCCCGAGTGGTGGGTCGCCAACGTCAAGCCGGGCCGTGTCCTCTTCGAGGTCGCGGGTGTCGACGAGGAGCTCGCTCGCGAAGCTCTGACCCGTGCAATTCACAAGCTGCCGCTCAAGGCACGCATCATCAAGCGCGAGGAGGGCGACGCGTAATGGCGATCGGCACCAAGGAGCTCGCCCCGGCAGAGCTCGACACATTCGAAGACCAGCGCCTCGTCGAGGAGCTGCGCAAGGCCAAGGAGGAGCTGTTCAACCTCCGTTTCCAGTCGGCCACCGGCCAGCTGGAGAGCCACGGCCGCATCCGCGCCGTCAAGCGCGACATCGCGCGCCTCTACACCGTGATCCGCGAACGCGAGCTGGGCATCCGTGCGACGCCCGCTCCGGTCGAGGCTCCGGCGAAGAAGGCGACCAAGTCGAAGGCGAAGAAGGCGGACTCCGCCGACGACGCCGTGAAGGAAGAGGCTGAGTGATGGCCACCAAGAAGGAAGCGACTGTGGAGACGCAGGCCGCAGGACACGAGTCGTCCGAGCACGACGTCCGCGACGCCGCTGCCCGCGGTTACCGCAAGGCACGCCGCGGCTACGTCGTCAGCGACAAGATGGACAAGACCATCGTGGTCGAGGTCGAGGACCGCGTGAAGCACCCGCTTTACGGCAAGGTCATCCGCCGCACCTCGAAGGTCAAGGCGCACGATGAGGCGAACTCCGCCGGCATCGGCGACCTGGTCCTGATCAACGAGACCCGCCCGCTGAGCGCCACGAAGCGCTGGCGTCTGGTGGAGATTCTGGAGAAGGCCAAGTGATCCAGCAGGAATCCCGACTCAAGGTCGCCGACAACACCGGCGCCAAGGAGCTGCTCACCATCCGCGTTCTCGGTGGCTCGAAGCGCCGTTACGCGGGCCTCGGCGACACCATCGTCGCGACCGTCAAGGACGCGATCCCCGGTGGAAACGTCAAGAAGGGCGACGTCGTCAAGGCGGTCATCGTCCGCACCAAGAAGGAGGTCCGTCGTCCGGACGGCTCCTACATCAAGTTCGACGAGAACGCCGCAGTGATCCTGAAGAACGACGGGGAGCCCCGCGGCACCCGTATCTTCGGGCCGGTCGGTCGTGAGCTTCGCGACAAGAAGTTCATGAAGATCGTCTCGCTGGCGCCGGAGGTCATCTAATCATGGCGAAGATCAAGAAGGGTGACCTGGTTCAGGTCATCACCGGTGCCACGCAGGAGCGTGGCGGCGACCGTGGCAAGCAGGGCAAGGTCCTGGATGTCCTCGCCGACAAGAACCGCGTGATCGTCGAAGGCGTGAACTACGTCACCAAGCACACCCGCGTCGGCCAGACGCAGCGTGGCACCAAGACCGGAGGCATCGAGACCGTCGAAGCCTCCATCCACATCTCGAACGTCGCACTCGTCGACCCCTCGACCAAGAAGCCGACCAAGGTCGGCCACCGGGTCGAGGAGCAGACGAAGGACGGCGTGAAGCGCACCGTCCGTGTGCGCTACGCGAAGAAGAGCGGTAAGGACCTCTGATGAGCACCGACACTGCCGCGCCGGCTGGCAAGATCCAGCCGCGCCTGAAGCAGAAGTACAACACCGAGATCAAGAAGGCTCTGCAGGAAGAGTTCGGCTACGCGAACGTCATGCAGATTCCCGGACTGGTCAAGGTCGTCGTGAACACCGGTGTCGGCGAGGCAGCTCGCGACAGCAAGGTGATCGATGGCGCGGTCGACGATCTCACCAAGATCACCGGCCAGAAGCCGATCGTCACGAAGGCTCGCAAGTCCATCGCGCAGTTCAAGCTGCGCGAGGGACAGGCCATCGGCGCGCACGTCACCCTCCGTGGTGACCGCGCGTGGGAGTTCGTGGATCGCCTCGTCTCGCTCGCACTGCCCCGTATCCGCGACTTCCGCGGTCTCTCGGGCAAGCAGTTCGACGGCAACGGCAACTACACCTTCGGTCTCCAGGAGCAGAGCGTGTTCCACGAGATCGATCAGGACAAGATCGACCGGGTTCGCGGTTTCGACATCACCGTCGTCACCACCGCGAAGACGGATGACGAGGGCCGGGCACTGCTCCGCCACCTCGGCTTCCCGTTCCGCTCAGAAGACGCACAGGCGTAACACCCTCGACGGGCTCAGTGGTCTCGTGTCACTGAGCCCGTCGATGTGCACGTACAATTGAAAATTGCGTGTCATCGCAGGCCGTCTGTCGTGTAACGGCAGCCGGAACCTCATGAACAAAGGAAAACAACAATGACAATGACAGACCCGGTCGCAGATCTGCTGACCCGTCTGCGCAACGCGAACTCGGCGCACCACGATTCCGTGACCCTGCCGTCGAGCAAGCTCAAGACGCACATCGCTCAGATCCTCCAGCAGGAGGGCTACATCGCCGGCTGGGAGACCTCTGACGCCCGCGTCGGACAGAACCTCACGCTGACGCTGAAGTACGGTCCCAACCGTGAGCGCTCCATCGCTGGCATCAAGCGCGTCTCGAAGCCCGGTCTCCGTGTTTACGCGAAGTCGACCGAGCTCCCCACGGTCCTCGGCGGCCTTGGCGTGGCGATCCTGTCCACCTCCTCCGGTCTTCTCACCGACCGTCAGGCAGAGCAGAAGGGCGTGGGCGGAGAAGTTCTCGCCTACGTGTGGTAATTCGAAATGTCGCGTATTGGACGACTTCCCATCGACGTTCCTGCGGGCGTGACCGTTTCGGTCAACGGCCGTGAGGTCGCGGTGAAGGGCCCCAAGGGTGAGCTCACCCTCACGGTGGCCAGCCCCATCGAGGTCGCGGTCGAGGAGAACCAGGTTCTGGTCTCCCGTCCCGACGACGAGCGCGAGTCGCGGTCGCTTCACGGCCTGACCCGCACGCTCATCAACAACAACATCATCGGCGTGACCCAGGGCTACACCAAGGGTCTCGAGGTCGTCGGTACCGGTTACCGCGTGCAGCAGAAGGGCAGCTCGGTCGAGTTCGCCCTCGGCTTCTCGCACCCGGTCCTGATCGACCCGCCCGCCGGCATCACGCTCACGGTCGAGGGCACCACGAAGCTCACCGTCAGCGGGATCGACAAGCAGGCTGTCGGCGAGGCAGCTGCCAACATCCGCAAGATCCGCAAGCCCGAGCCGTACAAGGGCAAGGGTGTGCGCTACGCCGGCGAGAACGTGCGTCGCAAGGCCGGAAAGAGTGGTAAGTAACCATGGCTCTCAAGTCAAAGTCTGACGCCCGCGCGCGTCGTCACGCCCGCCTTCGCAAGAAGGTCGTCGGCACCGAGGCGCGTCCGCGTCTCGTCGTCAACCGCTCGGCCCGCCACGTCTTCGTGCAGCTGGTCGACGACAGCAAGGGTCACACCGTTGCGTCGGCTTCGACGCTCGAGACCGACCTGCGCTCGCTCGAGGGTGACAAGACCGCCAAGGCCCGCAAGGTCGGCGAGCTCCTCGCCGAGCGTGCGAAGGCTGCCGGCGTTTCCGAGGCAGTGTTCGACCGTGGCGGCAACCGCTACGCCGGTCGTGTCGCCGCCATCGCCGACGGCGCCCGCGAGGGGGGTCTGGCACTGTGAGTGACAACAAGGAGAACGAAGTGACCGAAGCGGCTGCTGCCACTTCCGAGACGGCTGCCGGCACCACGCAGGCCGAGCCGGCTCGCGACTCGCGTGACGGCCGCCGCGGCGGCCGTGGCGACCGCAACCAGGGTGGCGGTCGTGACCGCAACTCCCGTGACCGCGGCGACAACCAGTTCCTGGAGCGCGTCGTCACCATCAACCGCGTCTCGAAGGTCGTGAAGGGTGGTCGTCGCTTCAGCTTCACCGCCCTCGTGGTCGTCGGTGACGGCAACGGTCTGGTCGGTGTCGGCTACGGCAAGGCCCGCGAGGTCCCTCTGGCGATCTCGAAGGGTGTCGAAGAGGCCAAGCGCAACTTCTTCCGCGTTCCGCGCGTCGGCAGCACCATCCCGCACCCCGTGCAGGGTGAGGCGGCCGCCGGTGTGGTTCTGCTCCGTCCGGCTGCCGCCGGTACCGGTGTCATCGCCGGTGGTCCGGTCCGCGCCGTGCTCGAGTGCGCCGGTATCCACGACGTGCTGTCGAAGTCGCTCGGCTCGTCGAACACGATCAACATCGTGCACGCGACGGTCACCGCCCTGAAGCAGCTCGAGGAGCCTCGTGCGGTCGCCGCACGTCGTGGCCTCGAGTTCGACCAGGTTGCCCCTGCGCGTCTCGTGCGCGCCGAGGCAGACGCCATCGCCGCACAGAAGGTAGGTGCCTGATGGCCGCGCGACTGAAGGTCACGCAGATCAAGTCCAAGGTGAGCGAGAAGCAGAACCAGCGCGACACGCTGCGCAGCCTCGGTCTGAAGCGGATCGGTGACACCACCGTCCGCCCCGACGACGCGCAGACGCGCGGTTACGTCAAGACCGTCGCCCACCTCGTCAAGGTTGAGGAGATCGACTAATGGCCGAGAAGAACGAGGCCGTCGAGGCTGAGAAGGCCCCGAAGAAGGCTGCGGCTCCCAAGGCTGCCGCCGAGAAGAAGCCGGCTGCGAAGAAGGCTCCGGCCAAGACCGCTGCCGCCGATGCCAAGGCTGAGGGCGCTGCCAAGAAGCCTGCCGCCAAGAAGGCGACGCCGGCGAAGGATGCTCCGGCATCCCGCCCCGGCGTGCTGAAGGTGCACCACCTGCGTCCGGTCCCCGGATCCAACACCGCCAAGACTCGCGTCGGCCGTGGTGAGGGTTCCAAGGGTAAGACCGCTGGTCGTGGAACCAAGGGCACCAAGGCGCGCAACACCGTTCGCGTCGGCTTCGAGGGTGGGCAGATGCCGCTGCACATGCGCACCCCGAAGCTGCGCGGGTTCAAGAACCCGTTCCGCGTGGAGTACCAGGTCGTGAACCTGGAGAAGCTCGCGGAGCTGTACCCGAAGGGTGGCGACGTCACCGTCGGCGACCTGGTCGCCAAGGGTGCCGTTCGCAAGAACGAGAAGGTCAAGGTTCTCGGAAACGGCGACATCGCCGTGAAGCTCACCGTTTCGGTCGACAAGGTCTCGGGTTCTGCCGAGCAGAAGATCGTCGCGGCCGGCGGATCCGTCAAGTAACCGCACAGCAAGAGGGGCCGGAGATTCTCCGGCCCCTCTTGTGGTTTCACACTCCGAGACCTTGCTCTGGGGCCGCATCCGGCGGGCCTGGTATCGGTGGCGAATTCCGGGAAGCCCGGTTTGCGTTACCCTGGTCTTTCAGCCGTCCTTCGGGAATCGGCAACCTTTTCAGGAGGAACGTCCTTGTTTAGCGCCATCGCGCGGATCTTCCGCACCCCAGACCTGCGGCGGAAGATCGGTTTCACTCTCGCCATCGTCGCGATCTACCGACTCGGCTCCAACGTCCCGGCTCCGTTCGTGGACTTCCCGAACGTCGAGGAGTGTCTCGCCGCCAACGCCGGCACCGATGGGCTGCTCGGGCTGGTCAACCTGTTCTCCGGTGGTGCACTGCTGCAGCTGTCGATCTTCGCGCTCGGTGTCATGCCGTACATCACCGCGACGATCATCACGCAGCTCCTGCGCGTGGTCATCCCGCACTTCGAGGCGCTGCACAAGGAAGGACAGGCCGGTCAGGCCCGTCTGACGCAGTACACGCGTTACCTCACGATCGCCCTCGCGCTGCTGCAGTCGACGACTCTCGTCACGGTGGCGCGCAGCGGCCAGCTCTTCGGAACCACCGACCTCGCGGCCTGCCAGCAGCTTCTGACGAACGACGTGTGGTGGGCGCAGCTGCTCATCATCATGGCGATGACGGCCGGTACCGGTCTGATCATGTGGTTCGCAGAGCTCGTCACCGAGCGGGGCATCGGCAACGGCATGTCGCTGCTCATCTTCACCTCGATCGCCGCGACGTTCCCCGGCGCCATGGGTCTGATCTGGCAGACCAAGGGCTTCGAGGTCTTCCTGCTCGTGCTGCTGGTCGGGATCATCGTGATGGGGCTCGTCGTGTTCGTCGAGCAATCCCAGCGACGGATCCCCGTGCAGTACGCCAAGCGCATGGTCGGTCGACGCACCTACGGCGGCACGAACACCTACATCCCGATCAAGGTGAACATGGCGGGTGTGATCCCCGTGATCTTCGCCTCGTCGCTGCTGTACATCCCGGCCCTCATCGCGCAGTTCAACACCCCGCAGGACGGATCTACTCCGGCGGCCTGGGTGACCTGGATCACGACGAACTTCACGACCGGCAACAGCCCCGTGTACATGGCGGCGTACTTCCTGCTGATCATCGGGTTCACCTACTTCTACGTGGCGATCACCTTCAACCCGGTCGAGGTCGCCGACAACATGAAGAAGTACGGCGGGTTCATCCCCGGCATCCGTGCGGGGCGTCCGACGGCCGAGTACCTCGACTACGTGCTCACCCGCATCACGCTCCCCGGCTCCCTCTACCTCGGTCTGATCGCGCTCATCCCGCTCATCGCCCTGGCCACCGTCGGCGCCAACCAGAACTTCCCGTTCGGCGGCGCCTCGATCCTCATCATCGTCGGTGTGGGTCTCGAGACGGTCAAGCAGATCGATGCGCAGCTGCAGCAGCGACACTACGAAGGGCTCCTCCGATGACAGCTTCCGCACGTCTTCTCATCGTCGGCCCGCAGGGCTCGGGCAAAGGCACGCAGGGCGTGCGGATCGCCGAGTCCTACGGCATCCCGGTCGTGTCGACCGGCGACATCTTCCGCGCGAACATCAAGGAGGGAACGCCGCTCGGCCAGCAGGTCACGGCGATCCTCGACAAGGGTGACCTCGTTCCGGATGAGCTGACCAGCGAGATCGTGCGCGACCGTCTGTCGCAGGAGGACGCAGCGCAGGGTTTCCTCCTCGACGGCTACCCGCGCAACACCGCACAGGTCGACCACCTCGAGTCGTTCCTCTCCGAACGGGGTGAGGCGCTCGACGCCGTCATCCTCCTCGACGTGCCCCGCGAGGAGAGCCTGGAGCGTCTGACGCTCCGTGCGACCGAGCAGGGACGCTCCGACGACACCCCCGAGGCCATCGGTCACCGTCTCGACATCTACGAGAACGAGACCGCCCCGATCCTTGAGGTCTATGGCGCCAAGGGCATCGTCGACCGCATCGACGGCGTCGGCTCGCTCGACGAGATCACCGAGCGCATCGCACAGGCTCTGGCCGCGCGCGGCCTGCGTCCCGCGGTCTCCACCTCCTGAGATGTTCCGCCGGTCGATCTACAAGACCCCGGCTCAGTTGCGGGCCATGGTGGAGCCCGGGCTGATCACGGCAGCGGCACTGGACGCCGTCCGCCCGCTGATCAAGGCCGGGGTCACCACCCTCGAACTCGACACCGTGGCGAACCGCACCATCCTCGCCCGCGGCGCCGAGTCGAATTTCCAGCTGGTGCGCGGCTACCACCACACGACCTGCATCTCGGTGAACGAGCAGGTCGTGCACGGGATCCCGGGGGAGCGGGTGCTCCAGCCGGGAGACATCGTGTCGGTCGACTGCGGTGCGCAGTTCCGCGGGTGGAACGGCGACAGCGCCATCACGGTCGTCGTGCCCGACCCGGAGCGCCCGGAGCTCGTCGCCCAGCGCGAAGAGCTCTCCCGCGTCACCGAGGGGTCGATGTGGGCCGGGATCGCCGCCATGGCCTCGGTCTCGTCCATCGACGAGATCGGCGCGGCCATCCAGGACTACATCGAGGCTCAGGGGCCCTCAGCGGTCTCGGGCGAGCCCTACGGCATCCTGCGCGAGTACGTGGGTCACGGCATCGGGCGCAAGATGCACGAGGCCCCCAGCGTCTTCAACTACCGCACGCCCGATCGTGGCGAAGACGTGAAGCCCGGTCTGGTGCTCGCGATCGAGCCCATGGTCACCGCCGGCGGAGATGCGACCTTCATCGAGGAGGACGACTGGACCGTCACGACGGTGGACGGTACGGACGGCTCCCATTGGGAACATAGTGTCGCCCTGCATGATGGGGGTATCTGGGTGCTCACCGCGCCCGATGGAGGAAGAGCCGGACTCGCCCCGTTCGGGGTAGAGCCTCGAGAGATCGGAAAGTAATGGCAGCGGCGAAGAGCAACACCAACTGGTTCGCGATCGGCGTCTCGATCGCCGTCGTCGTGGTGCTGGTGGCGATCGGCGGTCTCGTGGTGTTCCTCAACAACCAGGCCACCGCGCCCGGTGCGACGCCCAAGGCCAACGACACGTTCAACTCCGAGACCGGGGCGATCTCGTTCGGGGACGGCGAAGACACGATCGCGGTGTTCGTCGATTTCCAGTGCCCGGTCTGCAAGACCTTCGAGGACCAGTTCGGTGGACAGCTGGAGGCTGCGGCCGCCGACGGTCGTATCACCCTCGAGTACCACCCCATCGCGATCCTCGACCGGTTCTCGCAGGGGACCGAGTACTCGTCGCGCTCGGCCGGTGCCGCGGTGTGCGTCGCCGAGTCGAACCCGGAGCTGTACCTCGACTTCGCCAAGACGCTGTTCGAGAACCAGCCCGCGGAGAACACCTCGGGTCTCACCAACGACCAGCTCGCGGGCTTCGCGACGCAGGTCGGCGCAGACGACGCCGTGTCGTGCATCACCGATGAGACGTACCGCAAGTTCGGGGCAGCCCAGGCGAAGTCGCACGAGATCGCGGGAACGCCGACGGTCGAGATCAACGGAACGCGCCTCAACCTGCAGGACCAGGCCGACCTCAAGAAGTTCACCGACCTGATCAGCTGAGCCCGCTGCTCGTCCGCCGCGCGCGGTCGAGTTGCCGGATGGCTCCGGAGCGTCTAACATAGATCTTTGGTGCTTTGTGCCTTGATTCGGCGTGTCCGTCGGCGCAGTACCGCAATCCCATCACCCACCGCAGATCGACCGATCTGCAGAAGCGTCAGCGAGGCTATGGCTAAGAAAGACGGTGTCATCGAGATCGAGGGCGTGATCTCCGAGGCTCTGCCCAACGCGATGTTCCGCGTTGAGCTCAGCAACGGACACAAGGTCCTTGCAACGATCTCCGGCAAGATGCGGCAGAACTACATCCGCATCATCCCCGAGGACCGCGTGGTCGTGGAGCTCAGCCCCTACGACCTCACCCGCGGCCGTATCGTCTACCGCTACCGCTGATCGGTCGAGAAGTAACGGCCTGCCCCTGCCGGGGGCGGTACGAAGACAGCGAACAGGAAACATCATGAAGGTCAACCCCAGCGTCAAGCCCATCTGCGATCACTGCAAGGTGATCCGCCGTCACGGCCGCGTCATGGTGATCTGCAAGAGCAACCCGCGTCACAAGCAGCGCCAGGGCTGAGTCCCTGGCGGGCCCGCCGGTCTGATCGACGGGCCCGCGCTGTGCGGTATCGCTCACGCACATCTCACAACTGAATACACAACGGCAGGATCAGAACCCGCGCATGCGGGGGACACCTCGGGGCGGAGGCCCGGGCACCGATCCTGTTCCACACCTCCACAACACCCAGGAGAACCGCATGGCACGTCTTGCCGGCGTTGACATCCCGCGCGACAAGCGCGTGGTGATCGCCCTTACCTACATCTACGGCGTCGGCCGTACCCGCTCGGTCGAGATCCTCAAGGCGACGGACATCGACGAGAGCATCCGCGTGAAGGACCTCAGCGACGACCAGCTGATCGCCCTCCGCGACCACATCGAAGGCAACTACAAGGTGGAGGGTGACCTGCGCCGCGAGGTTGCAGCAGACATCCGCCGCAAGGTCGAGATCGGCTCCTACGAGGGCATCCGCCACCGTCGTGGTCTCCCGGTCCGTGGTCAGCGCACCAAGACCAACGCCCGTACCCGCAAGGGCCCGAAGCGCACCGTCGCAGGCAAGAAGAAGGCCCGCTAAGCGCGGCCCCAGGGACTAGGAGAACACTTTCATGGCTGCACCCAAGGCCGCCGCGCGCAAGCCGCGCCGCAAGGAAAAGAAGAACATCGCGCTGGGCCAGGCCCACATCAAGTCGACGTTCAACAACACGATCGTCTCGATCACCGACCCGTCCGGCGCCGTCATCGCCTGGGCATCGTCGGGTGGCGTGGGCTTCAAGGGCTCCCGCAAGTCGACCCCGTACGCCGCCGGCATGGCTGCCGAGTCCGCTGCCCGTCAGGCTGCGGAGCACGGCGTCAAGAAGGTCGACGTCCTCGTGAAGGGTCCGGGCTCCGGCCGCGAGACCGCGATCCGCTCGCTCCAGGCCGCAGGCCTCGAGGTCGGCTCGATCCAGGACGTCACCCCGCAGGCACACAACGGCTGCCGTCCGCCGAAGCGTCGCCGCGTCTGATTCGCGTGTCGAGCCGCTCGGTCCCTTCGCGGTCTGAGCGGCTCGACGCCCGCGTGCGGGCATCGACTTCCACAACTCAAAACCTCACCCCACCACATGTCATATAGCGGGCATGTGATCGAAAGGAACACAGAGTGCTTATTGCACAGCGTCCCACACTGACCGAGGAAAAGATCGTCGAGAACCGTAGCCGGTTCATCATCGAGCCTCTGGAGCCCGGCTTCGGTTACACGATCGGCAACGCGCTGCGCCGCAGCCTGCTGTCGTCGATCCCCGGTGCTGCTGTCACCAGCGTTCGCATCGACGGCGTGCTGCACGAGTTCAGCACCATCCCCGGCGTGAAGGAGGATGTCACCGAGATCATCCTCAACATCAAGCAGCTCGTCGTCTCGTCGGAGCGCGATGAGCCCATCACCGCGTACCTGCGCAAGACCGGTGCGGGCGAAGTCACCGCCGCTGACATCTCGGCTCCGGCCGGTGTCGAGGTGCAGAACCCCGAGCTCGTCATCGCGACGTTGAACGACACCGCGAAGTTCGAGCTCGAGCTCACCATCGAGCGTGGCCGTGGCTACGTCTCGGCGACGCAGAACCGCAACGAGTATGCCGAGGCCGGTCAGATCCCGATCGACTCGATCTACTCGCCGGTCCTCAAGGTCAGCTACCGCGTCGACGCGACCCGTGCCGGGGAGCGCACCGACTTCGACAAGCTCGTCCTGGATGTCGAGACCAAGTCGGCGATCAGCCCCCGCGACGCCGTCGCTTCGGCTGCGAAGACGCTCACCGAGCTGTTCGGTCTCGCCCGCGAGCTGAACGTCGAGGCCGAGGGCATCGAGATCGGCCCGGCGCCGGTGGAGGCAGTGAACTCCAGCGAGCTGTCGATGCCGATCGAGGACCTCGACCTGTCGGTCCGCTCGTACAACTGCCTGAAGCGTGAGGGCATCAACACCGTTTCCGAGCTCGTCGCCCTGTCGGAGACGCAGCTCATGAACATCCGCAATTTCGGCCAGAAGTCGGTCGACGAGGTGCGCGACAAGCTCATCTCGCTCGGTCTGTCGCTCAAGGATTCGGTGCCCGGTTTCGACGGCGCCCACTTCTACGGCGGCAGCGAAGACGAGTCCTTCTGATACCCGACCTTTCTGACCAGGAGTTAGACGATTATGCCCAAGCCCACTAAGGGTCCCCGCCTCGGAGGCGGCCCCGCCCACGAGCGCCTGATGCTTGCCAACCTCGCGGCGGCGCTCTACACCCACAAGTCGATCAAGACGACCGAGACCAAGGCCAAGCGCCTTCGTCCGCTCGCCGAGCGACTGATCACGTTCGCCAAGCGTGGCGACCTGCACGCGCGTCGTCGCGTGCTCTCGGTCATCGGTGACAAGGAAGTCGTGCACGTCCTGTTCTCCGAGATCGCGCCGCTCGTCGCGGACCGTGAGGGTGGCTACACCCGCATCACGAAGGTCGGCAACCGCAAGGGCGACAACGCTCCGATGGCCGTGATCGAGCTCGTCCTCGAGCCCGTCACCCCGAAGGCGAAGTCGACCAAGAAGGCTGCTTCTCCGAAGGCCGAGAAGGCCGAGAAGCCGGCTGAGGTCGTCGAGGAGGCTCCCGCTGAGGAGGCTCCCGCCGACGAGACCGTCGAGGCCGGCGCCGAGTCGCAGGCCGAAGGCGAAGCCGCTGAGGCTGCTGCCGAGGACGCTGTCGAGAAGAAGTCCGAGTAAGCACTCGCTCACGAAGAAGCCCGCCGCCCTTTCGGGGTGGCGGGCTTCTTCGTGTTCCGGGCGACGTCGTCAGCGCGCGCGCAGATCCTTGCGCAGGATCTTCCCCGAGCTCGATTTGGGGATCACATCGATGAACTCCACTTGCCGGACTTTCTCGTGCGGTGCCACGTGTGCGGCCACGTGCGCCATGACCGATTCTGCATCGAGGTCGGCGCTCGGCTGACGGACGACGAACGCCTTCGGCACCTCCTGCCCGTCTTCATCGAAGGCACCGATGACGGCCGCATCGGCGATGGCGGGGTGCTCGAGCAGCACGGCTTCCAGCACGGCGGGTGCCACCTGATAGCCCTTGTACTTGATGAGCTCCTTGAGCCGGTCGACGATCCGGTAGATGCCGTCGTGCGTGACAGTCGCCACATCGCCGGTGTGCAACCAACCATCGGCGTCGAGCATCTCCGCCGTGGCATCCGGGCGATTGAGGTACCCGACCATCACCTGGGGGCCGCGCACCCACAGCTCACCGGGCTCGCTCGTTCCCGACTCGGGCACCGTGACGTCCTCGCCCGACTCGGGGTCGACGAGGCGTGCTTCCGTGTTCGGAACGAGGGGACCGATGCTCGAGCGGTCGATGTCGGTGCGTGTTTCGGAGGTGAGGTTCACCGCGGGACTGGTCTCGGTCATGCCGTAGCCCTGGGTGACGATACAGCCCAGCCGGTTGGCCACCGCCGAGGCCAGCGCTCCGTCGAGAGGGGCGGCGCCGGAGAAGACGACCTTCACAGAGGAGAGGTCGTACTGGTCGATGATCGGGTGCTTCGCAAGGGCGACCGCGATCGGGGGAGCGACGAACACCCACGTGGTGCGGTGCTCGGCGATGATGCGCAGGAACTCGGGAAGGTCGAACTTCGGCATCGTGACGAGTCCGGCGCGCTGTCGCAGCGCGAAGTTCAGCAGCACCGTCATGCCGTAGATGTGGAAGAAGGGCAGGACGGCGAGCACCCGGTCGCTCGCAACGACGCCGAGCACCGGGCCGCACTGCGACACGTTCGCGACCAGGTTGCGGTGCGTGAGCATCACGCCCTTCGGGCGTCCGGTCGTTCCCGAGGAGTAGGGGAGCACGGCGAGGTGGGTGGACGGGTCGAAGGACACAGCCGGTGCCGGGTGCCCTTCGCCGAGGAGTGCAGCGAGCGATGTGTGTCCGTCCGCGCCGTCGAGCACGATCACATGATCGGCATCGAAGCCGAGCTTCTCGGCAGCGGCCTGAGCTCCGGGGAGGAGCGGGGAGACCGTCACGAGCCAGGTCGCGCCGGCATCTGTGAGCTGATTCGCGATCTCCTCCGCCGTGTAGAGGGAGTTGATCGTGGTGGCCGTCGCCCCCGCGCGGAGGATGCCGTGGAACACGGTCGCGAAGGCGGGGACGTTGGGGCAGAGCACCCCGACCGTCGTGCCGACTCCCACCCCACGCGCCGCGAGAGCGCCGGCGAACAGATCGATCTGCCCGACGAGTTGACGATAGGTCGTGGTCGCGCCGCTCACGCCGTCGACGAGCGCGACGGTGTCGAGTTCGGCGTCGGTGAGGTCGCCGAAGAGGAACTGGTGGATGGAGACCTCGGGGATCTCCACATCGGGATAGGTACTGCGAACCATGAGATCTCCTTCGATCCGGGCAGGCTGACGACGTCGTCGGATGCGATCCAGTGTCGCACACAATGGCACTGCGTCCCAGGTGAATCGCGTACGTCCGAGAGTCAGACGGCGGCGCGATACCGGGTGCTCGGGCGGCCCTTGGTCGAGTAGTCGAGGGAGCGCGTCGCACTGCCGGACGCGGCGAGGTGCTCGAGGTAGCGGCGGGCACTGACGCGCGAGATGTCGAGGTCTTCGCCGATCTCGGTCGCCGACGCATCGGGGCGGGCGACGAGGGCGGCGGAGACACGGTCGAGCGTCTCCGCGCTGAGGCCCTTGGGCAGGCCGAGCCGCTGTCGGAAGGCGATGATGGCATCCGCCGCCTCCACGCGGCGGACCACGTCGTGCAGCTCGGTGTGATCGCGCAGCAGGAGCGTCGCGCCGATGCCACCGGTGCCCGCATCGCTTCCGGTGCTCCGGGCGACGAGCACGTGCGACCCCACGATCACCGGCCGTCCGGCCGACTCGCCCTCTCGGAGCACGGTCGTGAGCTCCTCGCCGAGCGCGTCGGCGGCGGGCTCACCGTCGAGGTCAGCCGCGTCTCGGCCCAGGAAGCGGGCGGCGGCGTCGTTCACGAGCGTGATCCGTCCGCCGTCGTCCACCGTGATGACCCCTTCGCTGAGACCGTGCAGCGTCGTCTCCTGGTTCTTGACGAGGGCGGCGATCTGATGCGGCTCGAGACGGTAGATGCGCCGACGGATGATCGAGGTCACCCACGCGGATCCGAACACTCCGAGCACCGCGGCGGCCAGCATGGCGGAGATCAACCACACCAGGTTGGACGAGAACTCCTCGCTGAGCTCCGACTCGAGGATGCCGACGGACGCGGTGCCGATCACGTCGCCCTCGTCGTCGCGGATGGGCACCTTGACCCGCCAGGAGGTGCCCAGCGTGCCGGTCTGCGTGCCGACGTAGATCTCGCCCGAGAGCGGGATCGACGGGTCGGTGGAGACCTTCTCGCCGATGCGGTCGGGGTTCGGGTGGGAATAGCGGATGCCCTCTTCGTTGGCGACGACGACGTAGGCGAGATCGGATGCCTCGCGGATGACCTCGGCGATCGGCTGGATCACGGCGGACGGCTCGACGTCGTCGAAGGCCGCGTGCACCGTGGGGAGGGCGGCGACCGATTGCGCGACGGCCTGCATCCGATCCTTGTAGGCCTCGCGGAGCGCCTGTTCCTGGAACGCTCCAGCCACGATGCCGGTCGCCAGGGTCACCAGGAACACGATCAGCGCTTGCAGCACGAGCAACTGCACGCGGAGCGTCATCTTCGAGGCCACGTGCTCATTCTGGCCTCTCCACGAGTGGGGCGCGAGCGGGGTCGGGAGCCGCTCGCGACCAATAGTTCCGAAACTCCGACCAATGGTTTCCGAAGCTGGAGCACCGGTACTCCGACCTCCATGGTGGATCCACAGCATCACGAACGCTCAAGGAGGAGCGCACATGAAGAACGCACGCATCGGAACGTGGACCGCCCTGGCCGCGGTGGCCGCACTCACACTCACCTCGTGCGCCGGAGGCAGCGCAGCGACCGACGACGCGGGAGGGGAAGCGGAGGTCGCCGCGATCACCGACGTGTCGATCGTCGTGCCGGCGGACCCCGGTGGTGGATGGGATCAGACCGGACGTGCCCTCTCGCAGGTGCTCACCCAGGACGACCTCGTGACCTCCGCTCCCGTGACCAACGTCGGCGGTGCAGGCGGCACCGTCGGCCTCGCGCAGCTCGCGAACGAGAAGGACCCGAACACGCTGATGGTGATGGGTCTGGTCATGGTCGGCGCGGTCGAGACCAACGCCTCGGCGGTGCGGATCGAGGACACCACCCCGATCGCCCGGCTCACCGACGAGCCGCTCGTCGTGGTGGTGCCGGCCGACTCGAAGTACGACACCCTGGAAGACCTCGTGGACGACATCGTCGACAACGGCCAGTCCGTCACGATCACGGGCGGCTCCGCGGGCGGCGCCGACCACATCCTCGCCGGACTCATGCTCGAGGAGGCCGGGCTCGATGGCGCCGAGATCGCGGAGAAGCTCAACTACACTCCGAACTCCGGCGGCGGGGAGGCCGTTCCGCTCCTCATCGGCGGCAAGGTCGCTGCGGGCATCTCGGGGGTGGGCGAGTTCGCCCAGCACGTCGAGAGCGGCGCGCTCAAGGCCCTGGCGGTGTCCAGCGACGAGCCGGTGTCGCAGCTTCCCGATGTACCGACCATCACAGAAGAGGGCTACGACGTGGTGCTCACCAACTGGCGTGGGGTGATCGCTCCCGGCGGCATCTCCGACGGCGAGAAGGACGAGCTCGTGCGGGTGATCACCGAACTGCACGAGTCCGAAGCCTGGACGGAGCAGCTCGAGACCAAGGGCTGGACCGACGCGTTCCTGGTGGGCGAGGAGTTCGACGAGTTCCTCACGGGGAACATCGAAGAGGTCACCGCGACGCTGAAGAACATCGGTCTGGTGCAGTGACATGACGGTCCCCGCATCGTCGGGGACAGGGGAGCAGGGGGTGCGGGTCGACCACGGCGGTCGGCCCGCACGCCGCTCTCCCTCCGTCCCCGTCGGCGAACTCGTGTTCGCCGGAATCATGGTCGCGCTCGGTGTCTTCGCCGTCGTCGGCATCTTCCTGATCCATGTCCCCGTCGGCATGAAGGCCGGCCCCACGGTCTTCCCGATCTTCGTCTCCGTGATCCTGCTCGCCTCCGCGGTCGCTGTGCTCGTCGGCGTGCTGCGCGGGGAGCGCGGCGGTGCCGAGGAGGCGGAAGACATCGATGAGAGTCTGCCCACCGACTGGGTCACCCTCGCCAAGCTGGCCGGCCTCGTCGTCGCGCACCTGCTCCTGATCGAACCCCTCGGCTGGGCACCCGCTGCAGCCCTGCTGTTCGGCGGGGTGGCGTGGTCGCTCGCCGCCAAGCGGTGGTGGATGGCGTTCCTCGTCGGCATCGTCGTGGCGTTCGTGATCCAGGTCGTCTTCGGCGGTCTGCTCGGTCTGTCGCTGCCGTGGGGACCGGCCCTCGGCTGGCTCGGAAGGATGTTCTGATGGACAGCTGGACTCTGCTCCTGGAGGGCTTCGCGACCGCGCTGCAGCCCGAATACCTCGCGTTCGCCTTCCTCGGAGTCTTCGTGGGCACCGCGGTCGGCGTGCTCCCCGGTATCGGCCCCGCCATGACGGTGGCGCTGCTGCTGCCCCTCACCTACACGCTTGACCCCGCCGCCGCGTTGATCACCTTCGCGGGCATCTACTACGGCGGCATGTACGGCGGCTCGACCACGAGCATCCTCCTGAACACACCGGGGGAGTCGGCCTCGATCGTCACGGCCATCGAGGGCAACAAGATGGCCAGGATGGGACGCGGTGCCGCCGCCCTCGCCACCGCCGCCATCGGATCGTTCATCGCCGGCACGCTGGCGACCCTCGGGCTGACCCTCCTCGCTCCGCTGCTCGCGCAGTTCGCGGTGAACCTCGGACCCGCCGACTACGTCGCCCTCATCGTGATCGCGTTCATCACGGTCGGTGCGCTGATCGGCAGCTCGATCTCGCGCGGCATGCTCTCGCTCGGCGTCGGCCTGTTCCTCGGGCTCGTCGGCACCGACTGGCTCTCCGGGCAGCAGCGCTACACGCTGGGTCTGCCCGCGCTCTCGGACGGCGTCGACATCGTCCTGGTAGCGGTCGGACTGTTCGCGGTCGGTGAGACGTTCTACATCGCGGCTCGGCTGCGACACGGCGGGATCGACGTGATCCCGGTCACCCGCGGGTGGCGGTCCTGGATGACGAAGTCCGATTGGCGCAGGTCCTGGAGACCCTGGCTGCGGGGCACCGCGATCGGGTTCCCGATCGGGACGATCCCCGCCGGTGGGGCGGACGTGGCCACTTTCCTGTCCTACGCGACGGAGCGGAAGCTGTCGAAGCACAAGGACGAGTTCGGGCGTGGCGCGATCGAGGGCGTCGCCGGACCCGAGTCGGCGAACAACGCCGCCGCGGCCGGTGTGCTGGTGCCTCTGCTCACCCTGGGCCTGCCGACCACGGCGACCGCGGCGATCATCCTCACCGCGTTCCAGTCCTACGGCATCCAGCCGGGGCCGCTGCTGTTCGAGAGCCAGTCGAATCTGGTGTGGGCGCTCATCGCGAGCCTCTACATCGGCAATGTCATCCTGATCGTGCTCAACCTTCCGCTCGTGGGCATGTGGGTGAAGCTGCTGCAGATCCCGCGGCCGTACCTGTACGCGGGCATCCTGCTGTTCGCGGTGTTCGGTGCGTATGCGCTGCACAGCTCGCCGTCGGACATCGTGATCCTGCTGATCGTCGGCATCCTCGGTTACTTCATGCGCAGATACGGATACCCCGTCGCGCCGCTCGTGGTCGGGATGATCCTCGGACCGATGGCGGAGGAGCAGCTGCGCAAGGCACTGCAGCTGAGCCAGGGCGACCTGAGCACGCTGGTCATGCAGCCGTTCGCCGCCATCGCCTACGGGGTGCTCGCACTGCTGATCGTCGGGGGCCTGTGGCTGCGACGCCGTCAGCGCCGGTACGAGCAGGCTCTCACCGAGTCGATCGCCGTGCCGATCAAGGCCGACTCCGAGGTCTGATCCGGGAGCGGATTCGAGCGGACAGGAGGCCGCGAGTAGGCTGATCCGGTGAATGATGCCCAGGCTCCCGCACGAGGGCCTCGTGCCTACACGGCGTTCATCGGGATCGGCCTTCTCGCAGGCCTCCTCTCCGGTCTCTTCGGCGTGGGAGGCGGTACGGTCATCGTCCCGCTACTGGTGCTCCTGCTGCACTTCGATCAGCGCCTTGCAGCGGGCACCTCGCTCGCCGCTATCGTGCCGACCGCCGGCGTGGGAGTGATCTCGTACGCGACGACCGGATCGGTGGCCTGGATCCCGGCGATCATCCTCGCGGCCGGTGCTGTGGTGGGCGCGCAGATCGGCACTCGACTGCTGCCGCGCATCTCGCAGACCGCCCTGCGCTGGGGCTTCGTCGGCTTCCTCGTCGTCGTGATCGTCAGCCTCTTCCTCGTGATCCCGTCGCGCGATGCCGTGTTCGAACTCTCCTGGCTGAGTGGCCTCGCCCTCGTCGGAGTCGGCGTCGGCACCGGTATCCTCGCCGGGCTGATCGGCGTCGGCGGCGGAGTGATCGTCGTCCCCGTGCTGATGCTGGCCTTCGGCACGAGCGACCTGGTCGCCAAGGGCACCTCGCTGCTCATGATGATCCCGACGGCGATCTCGGGCACCGTGGGGAACTTCCGCAACCGCAACGTCGATCTGCTCGCGGCGCTGCTCATCGGCGTCTCCGCCTGCACGACGACAGCTCTCGGCGCGTGGCTGGCCACCATCGTCGACCCCACCCTGGGCAACATGCTGTTCGCGGCATATCTCGTCGTGATCGCCGTGCAGATGGCGATCAAGGCGGTCAGAGGGCGCAAGCGGGCCTGACGCACGGCGCGGCCTCGGTAGGATCGAGGGGTGGCAGTGAACCAAGAACTGGTCGGCAGGGAATTCCCGCCGACGGCCCCGTACCTCGTCGGCCGCGAGAAGGTGCGCGAGTTCGCTCGTGCGGTCTTCGCCGACGCCCCGCAGCACACCGACGTCGAGGCGGCCCGCGCTGCCGGCTTCTCCGACGTCGTGGCGCCGCCGACGTTCGCGATGGTCATCCAAGACCTCACGCTCCAGCAGCTGCTGGGCCAGGAGGATTCCGGCATCGCGCTCGAGCGCACCATCCACGCAGAGCAGCGCTTCACCTACACGCGCCCGATCGTCGCAGGAGATGAGCTCACCGCCCAGCTGCGGGTCACCGGCATCCGCATGATGGGCGGGAACGCGATGATCACCAGCGAGGCCGAGATCACCGACCCGGCGGGAGCCCACGTCGTGACCGCCACCAGCGTGCTGCTCGTCGGCGCCGAGCCGAGCGCCGAGGAAGAGGGGGCCGCCTGATGGGCTACACCGTCGGAGACGTGGTCGCCGAGCGCACCGTGCACCTCACCCGCGAATCGCTCGTCCGCTACGCGGGAGCATCCGGGGACTTCAACCCCATCCACTACCGCGACGACGTGGCGGCCTCTGTCGGGCTCCCCGGCGTGCTCGCGCACGGCATGCTCACGATGGGCATCGCCTCGTCGGTGGTCGTCGCCGCACTCGCACCGGAGACGCGCATCCTCGATTACGGGGTGCGCTTCACCAAGCCCGTCGTGGTCGACCCGGTCGAGGGCGCCGATGTCACCGTCGTGGCCACCGTCGGCGCTGTCGACGAGGAGGTCGCCCGCATCGACCTCAAGGTCACGTTCGGCGACACCACCGTGCTCGTCAAGGCGCAGCTGCGCGTCGCCGTCTGATGAGGACGGTCTGATGCGGGAGATCGAGGCGGTCCGGCTCGCGGAGCTGACCACACTGCGCACGGGCGCGGCGCCGGAGCGGATGTTCGAGGCGACCACGACTTCCGGACTGGTCGACGCTCTGCGCGAGACCTGGGCTCGCGGCGACGAGTGGTTCGTCCTCGGTGGCGGATCCAATCTCTTCGTGGGCGACGAGCCGTTCGAGGGCACGGTCATCCGCGTGCGCACCGAGGGCATCGACGAGCTGCCGTCCCCCCACGCGGGTCGCATCCGTCTGCGTGCGCAGGCCGGACACGGCTGGGACGACTTCGTCGCGTACGCCGTCGCGCACGGCTACGCGGGTCTCGAGGCGATGAGCGGGATCCCCGGTACCGTCGGCGCGGCCCCCGTGCAGAACATCGGCGCGTACGGCCAGGAGATCCAGGAGACGCTGGTCGAGGTCGAGCTGATCGACGAAGCGACCGGTGAGGTCTCGACCGTTCCCGCCGCGGAACTCGGGCTGGGCTTCCGCACCTCGGTGCTCAAGCATCACCACGGCAGCGTGCCGCTGCGCCGTGCCGTGATCCTCTCGGTGACCGTCGACCTGCTGGTCGCCGGTGAGCGCGTGGTGCGCGGCGAGCAGCTGCGTCGGGCGCTCGGCCTCACGGACGACACCCCGGTTCCGCTGGGCTGGGTGCGGGAGCGCATCCTGGCGACTCGGGCATCGAAGGGCATGCTGCTCGATGCGGACGATCCGGACACTCACGGTGTCGGCTCGTTCTTCCAGAACGCGATCGTGACGGCGACCGTGGCCGCAGCGCTGCCGCCGGAATGCCCGCGCTGGCCGGTCGCCCCCGACCTCGACGCCGTGACGGTCATCCCGCTCGCGTCCTACGACGGGCAGGTGCCGCTGTCGAAGCCGGCCGCCGTCTCCGACGTCAAGGTGAGCGCGGCGTGGCTCATCGAGCAGGCAGGCATCCGCAAGGGGTTCAAGCTGCCGCACTCCCGCGCATCCGTGTCGACGAAGCACGCGCTCGCTCTGACCAACCGAGGCGGCGCGACCGCTGGTGAGGTCGCCGAGCTCGCGCGGTTCATCCAGAGCAGGGTGCACGCCGAGTTCGGTCTCGTGCTGCAGCCGGAGCCCGTTCTCGTCGGCGTCGAGCTCTAGAGCGTCGAGGGGTAGGGCACGTCGTCGGTCGCGGCTACACTCGCGGCATGAGCGGACTGATCCCGTACCTGTTGTTCCCCGGCAACGCCGCAGAGGCGCTCGGTCACTATCGATCGGTGTTCGGCGGTGAGCTCCAGCTGCTCGACTATGCCACGGCAGGACGCCACGACGGTCCGGGCGACGCGGTCGCGCACGGACAGCTGAGCGGGCCGGTCGAGGTCGCCGGGGCGGATGCGGGTGCGGATGACGACGCGGTGCAGATGAGCGGCATGTTCCTCTCGCTCCTCGGCACAGCGGATGCCCTGACCCTCACCGACTGGTACGACAAGCTGGCGGCAGACGGACGAGTCATCGACGCGCTGCAGAAGCGTCCGTGGGGAGACTTCGACGGCACGCTCGTCGACCGCTACGGCGTCCGCTGGCTGATCGGCTTCCACCCCGAGGACTGAGGTGTGTCCCTGCCGAAGTAGGGACGAGACGACGGCAGGAAGATCAACACGACCGCCGTGGTGGTGAGGACGAGGGCCGCGAGGCCGACCGGGAACTCCCAGGTCGTGCCCGTTGCCGCAGGGACGTAGAGCGCGAGCGGGAGCGGGAACAGCACGGTCGCGTATCGGGCCCACGACTTTCCTCTTGTGACGAGCACGGTGATGGTCGCGTAGACGACCACCGGTACGAAGGGGAGCACACTGAGCAACGCTCGCCACTCTCCTCCCCAGTACCAGAGGAAGGGGGCGACCAGGAGCGAGGCGAAGAAGATCAGCACGGTCACCGTGATCAGGATGGCGAAGGCCACCCGCAGACTCACAGGCATCCCCTCACCCTCCACTTCGTCCCTCTCCATCCCCACACCTCCAGTATCCCCCCTCACCCCTCGCCCCTCACCCGCGTCGAGACCCATCGTCGACGCCGAGACCCACTCCCGCAAGCGACTGCAGGAGTGGGTCTCGGCGAGTGCAATGGGTCTCGACGGGGGTGCCGGGGGCGTGGCGCGACTCAGGCGAACAGACGCTGCAGGCGCTGGACGCCCTCGAGCAGCTGGTCGTCGCCCAGTGCGTACGACATGCGGATGTAACCGGAGGGGCCGAAGGCCTCACCGGGCACGACGGCCACCTCGGCCTGGTCGAGGATGAGGTCGGCGAGCTCGAGCGAGGTGGTCGGCGTCACACCGCCCCAGGTGCGACCGAGCAGACCCTGCACGTCGGGGTACACGTAGAACGCGCCCAGCGGGTTCGGCACCACGAGGCCGTCGATCTTCGACAGCTCCGAGACGATGAGCTGGCGGCGGCGGTCGAAGGCCTGTCGCATCTGCTCGGCCTCGTCCTGCGGACCGGTGAGGGCGGCGATCGCAGCCTTCTGGGCGACGTTGTTCACGTTGCTGGTGAGGTGCGACTGCAGGTTGCCCGCGACCTTGATGGCGTCGGCCGGGCCGACCATCCAGCCCACGCGCCAGCCGGTCATGGCGTAGGTCTTCGCGACGCCGTTGACCAGGATCGTCTGGCCGGCGACCTCGGGGACGGCTTCGACGATCGAGGTGGCCTTGACGCCCTCGTAGATGAGGTTCTGGTAGATCTCGTCGCTGATGATCCAGATGCCGTGCTCGAGCGCCCACTCGCCGATGGCTCTGGTCTCCTCGGCGGTGTAGACGGAGCCGGTGGGGTTCGACGGTGAGACGAACACGAGTGCGGTGGTGCGGGCGGTACGAGCGGCCTCGAGCTGCTCGACCGTGACCTTGTACTCCTGGTCGGCGCCGGCGAAGACCTCGACGGGGGTGCCGTCGGCGAGGCGGATCGCCTCGGGGTACGTGGTCCAGTACGGCGCGGGCAGCAGCACCTCGTCGCCCGGGTTCACCACGGCCTGGAAGGCCTGGTAGACCGACTGCTTGCCGCCGTTGGTGACGATGACCTGGCTCGGCGACACCTCGAGGCCCGAGTCGCGGAGGGTCTTCGCCGCGATCGCCTCGCGCAACGCCGGGAGGCCGGGAGCGGGCGTGTACCGGTAGCTCGCCGGGTCGGCTAGAGCTTCGGCCGCCGCATCGACGATGAACTGCGGCGTCGCGAAGTCGGGCTCGCCGGCGGCGTAGGAGATGACGTCCTTGCCTTCGGCCTTGAGGGCCTTGGCCTTGGCGTCGACCTTGAGGGTCGCGGACTCGGCGATGGCGGACAGCTTGCGAGAGAGAGGAGCGCGTTCGGTCACGATTACGAGCGTACTCGGGTCGGTGCGGCAGGTGAGGTGTGGGATGCCGCCAAGATCCGGAGTTCTTTCGGGTTCGGAAGGTCAGTCGGTCGTGAGTCCGTGGGCCTGCGCGACGGCCTGGAGCGTGATGCGTCCGCCCTGCACGTTCAGCCCCTTCGCGAGCGCTGCGTCCTCAGCCGCCGCACGCTCCCAGCCCTTGCCTGCGATCGCCGAGACGTAGGGGAGGGTCGCGTTGGTCAGCGCACGGGTCGCCGTCTCCGGCACCGCGCCCGGCATGTTCGCGACGCAGTAGTAGATCGAGTCGTGCACGGCGAACGTGGGGTCGTCGTGGGTGGTCGGGCGCGACCCCTCGAAGCATCCGCCCTGGTCGATCGCGATGTCGACGAGCACCGAGCCCGGCTTCATCGCGGCGACCATGTCGTCGGTCACCAGCTTGGGAGCGGCGGCACCCGGGATCAGCACGGACCCGATCACGAGGTCGGCGCTCTTCAACTCCTCGGCGATGTCGTAGCGGCTCGATGCGCGGGTCTCGAGAGCGCCGCCGTAGCGGTGCTCGAGCTCACGCAGGCGCGGCAGGGAGACGTCGATCACGGTGACCTTCGAGCCGAGTCCGAGTGCGTTCGCCGCGGCGTGCTCGCCCGCGACGCCGCCACCGATGACGACGGTCTTGGCACGCGGCGTGCCGGCGATGCCACCGAGCAGCATTCCGCGTCCGCCCTGCGACCGCAGCAGTGAGTACGAGCCCATGGTGACGGAGAGGCGTCCCGCGATCTCGCTCATCGGCACCAGAAGGGGCAGGCTGCGGTCGGGAAGCTGCACGGTCTCATAGGCCACGGCCGTGGTTCCCGCGTCGACGAGGGCGGTCGTCAGCGCACGGTCGGCGGCGAGGTGCAGGTAGGTGAAGAGGGTGAGGTCCTCGCGCAGGAAGCCGTACTCCTGGGCGATCGGCTCCTTGACCTTGATGACCAGATCGGCCTCGCCCCACGCGTCGGCGGCGGTCGTCACGATCTCGGCGCCGGCCGTGCGGTAGTCGTCGTCGGTGATGCGCGAACCGAGCCCTGCTCCGGACTGCACCAGCACGCGGTGGCCCTCGCGCACCAGGCGGTCGGCGCCGGCGGGAGTGAGGGAGACGCGGTTCTCGTTGTTCTTGACCTCGGTGGGGACGCCGATCTTCATTGATCCTCCAGGTTCGATGTGGTGCGGCACCAGGATCGCAGAAACATCGACGGAACAACAGAATCGGTGAAGATGATTCGCTCTGCGCACGGATCCTGAATAATGCTTCGTATGGAGACGACATCGGAGGCCCCGGAGCCGAATACCGTTCGGGCGCCGGCGCTCGATGCGGTCGACGCGAAGATCGTGCAGCTGCTCACGGCGGACGGCCGCATGACCAACGCCGAACTCGCCGGACGACTCGGCGTCGCCCCTTCGACGGCGCACACCCGCCTGCGCGCCCTGGTGGACCGCGGGGTGATCACGGGGTTCCACGCGAGTGTGGACGAGCGGATGCTGGGTGCCGGGCTGCAGGCTGTGATCGGCGTGACCCTGCGGCCGAGCGGACGGAGGGAGAGCATCGTCGAGTTCGCGGATCGCGTGCGGGTGCTGCCCCAGGTCATCCAGGTGTTCTTCCTGGGTGGAGACGACGACTTCCTCTTGCACATCGCCGTCGCGGACTCATCCGAGATGCGCGAGTTCGTGCTGGAGCACCTCTCGGCGCAGAGCAGCGTCGCCTCCACCCGCACGAGCATCGTGTTCGACTATCACCGCAACTCGGTGGCCGCGTCCTTCCGCTGAGGCGCCGGAGCGTTCTCGTCAGGCGCCGTAGGAGGCGGGCAGGGCGCAGTAGTCCGCGAACCGCCGCTTCGGATGTGCCGGGTCGGAGACGTCGACGATCGAGCCGGCCACGGTGTGCGGCGGCTCGTCGCCCGCCAACTGCCACAGGGCGTAGTTCCACATTCCCCTGGTGCGCTCGCCGATCAGGGCGGCTGGGCCGGAGACGAGCAGGATGTCGTCGCTCTTCGGTCCCTCCCGGAACGCGGTGACCACGCTGCGGAGCTCGGTCTCGTCGCCCTCTGCGGAGTGTTCGCGCACGACCTGCTGTCCCGACGCCGTCAGAGCGGTGGCGAGTTCGTCGCCTGCCTGTCGTGAGCGCTCGGCGTCCGCCCCGGCCACCGCGAGCAGCCGCCGCCCACGCGGATAGAAGTGCAGGAACTCGGTGGCGATGTCCGCCCAGACGTCGGTCATGCCTCCAGGCTACGCCCGCGTGCCCGCCCCGGCTCCGGACGCGGAAGAGTCCCGGGCCGCAGCTGCCGCCCGGGACTCTTTCGTCTCCTGCTCAGTCCTCGTCGATCAGGTATCGGCTGTAGGCGCCCAGCGTGAGGAAGGTCGGGAACTCCTCCTGCAGGGCGACCTCGCGGAAGATCTCCGCTGCGTCGTCGTAGCGGTCGCCGTGGCTGCGGGTCGCCTGTGCGAGCACCTGGTCGATCAGCCCCTCGATGTACTCCGCCGTGATGGGGGTGCCGTCCTGCGTGGTGCGGTCCTGGTGGATCCACTGCCACACCTGTGAGCGGCTGATCTCCGCGGTCGCGGCATCCTCCATGAGGTTGTCGATCGCCACAGCGCCGAGCCCGCGCAGCCAGGCCTCCAGGTAGCGGATGGCGACCGACACGTTGTCCCGCACACCCTGGGCGGTGATCGGGCGGCCGATGTGCAGGTCGAGCAGGTCGCGCGCCTCCACGTGCACGTCGTCGCGCTGGCGGTCGACCTGGTTCGGGCGGTCGCCCAGCACGGCGTCGAACTCGGCCTGCGCCGTGGGGATCAGGTCGGGGTGCGCGACCCACGTGCCGTCGAAGCCGTCTCCGGCCTCGCGCTTCTTGTCGGCAGACACCTTCTCGACCGCACGCGCCGTCACCTCGGGGTCGCGGCGGTTCGGGATGAACGCACTCATGCCGCCGATCGCGAAGGCTCCGCGCTTGTGGCACGTCTGCACGAGCAGGTCGGTGTAGGCCCGCATGAACGGCACCGTCATCGTGACCTCGCTGCGGTCGGGGAGCACGAAGCGCGCCCCACGGCCACGGTAGTTCTTGATGATCGAGAAGATGTAGTCCCAGCGCCCGGCGTTCAGGCCCGCGCAGTGGTCGCGCAGCTCGTACAGGATCTCGTCCATCTCGAACGCGGCGGGCAGCGTCTCGATCAGCAAGGTGGCGCGGATGGTGCCGTGCGGGATGCCGATGTACTCCTCGCTGAACGAGAAGACGTCGTCCCACAGCTTCGCCTCCTCGCTCGACTCCAGCTTCGCGATGTAGAAGTACGGGCCTCGCCCGGCCTCGATCAGCGCCTGTGCGTTGTGCAGGAAGTAGAGACCGAAGTCGACCAGCGACCCGGATGCCGAGGTGCGACGGCCGGCCCGGTCGATGAAGGCGACGTGCTTCTCGGGCAGGTGCCAGCCGCGGGGGCGCATCACGATCGTGGGCGTGCGCTCCGCGGTGACGCGGTACTCCTTGCCGGGTCCGGATTCGGAGGCGGGGGCGGTGAAGGAGAGTTCTCCTCGGATCGCGTCCTTGAGGGAGAGCTGACCCTCGATGACGTTCTTCCAGGTGGGACTCGTGGCGTCCTCCTGGTCGGCGAGCCAGACGCGGGCGCCGGAGTTGAGCGCGTTGATGGTCATCTTCGGGTCGGTGGGTCCGGTGATCTCCACGCGGCGGTCCTCGAGGCCGGGCCCGGCACCGGCGACCCGCCAGTCCCGGTCCTCGCGGATGTGGGCCGTGTCGTCGCGGAACTTCGGGTCGTGCCCGTTGCCGATCTCGAAGCGTCGGCGCATCCGGTCGGCGAGCCGATCGTGACGGCGGGACGCGAACCGATGGTGCAGCTCGGTGAGGAAGGCGATCGCCTCAGGCGTGAGGATCTCCTCGTAGCGGTCGCGGATGGGGCCGGTGACCTCGATCGCCGGACCCTGCTGGGTCGTCTGGATCGGTGCCGTGGTGGTCGGAGTGGTCATGATGAGTCCTTGTACGTCGGTGTCCTCATCCGCCGAGACCCACGGTGGTCGCCGAGACCCAACGCTGCAGACGATCGCGGCGGTGGGTCTCGACGGCGGGGATGGGTGTCGGCGAGACGGGAACGAAGTGGGGATCAGTGGAACTGCGCGGCTTCGGTGGAGCCGGCGAGGGCGAGGGTCGCGCTGTCGGGGTTGAGCGCGGTGGAGATGACGTCGAAGTAGCCGGTGCCCGCCTCGCGCTGGTGCTTGGTGGCGGTGTAGCCGTCCGCCTCTGCGGCGAACTCGGCCTCCTGCAGCTCGACGTAGGCGCTCATGGCGCGATCCGCGTAGCCGCGGGCGAGGTCGAACATCGAGTAGTTCAGGGCGTGGAATCCGGCCAGCGTGATGAACTGGAACTTGTAGCCCAGGTCAGCCAGCTCCTGCTGGAACGTCGCGATCTCGGCGTCCGACAGGTGCTTCTTCCAGTTGAAGCTCGGCGAGCAGTTGTAGGCCAGGAGCTTGCCGGGGAACTGTGCATGGATCGCCGCGGCGAACGAGCGGGCGAGCTCGATGTCGGGCTCTCCTGTCTCGACCCACAACAGGTCGGCGTAGGGGGCGAAGGCGAGGCCGCGGCTGATGACAGACTCCAGACCGGGGTGGATCCGGTAGAACCCCTCGGTGGTGCGCTCGCCGGTGGTGAACTGCTGGTCGCGCTCGTCGACGTCGCTGGTGAGCAGGTCGGCGGCGAGGGCATCGGTGCGGGCGATGATGACGGTCGGGACGCCGGCGACGTCAGCGGCGAGACGGGCCGCGTTCAGGGTGCGGATGTGCTGCTGGGTGGGCACGAGCACCTTGCCACCGAGGTGGCCGCACTTCTTCTCGCTCGCCAGCTGATCCTCCCAGTGGATGCCGGCGGCACCGGACTGGATGAGCGACTGCGCGAGTTCGTAAGCGTTCAGCGGTCCGCCGAAGCCGGCCTCGGCGTCGGCGACGATCGGGGCCAGCCAATCCTGCGTGGTCTCACCCTCGGCGTGCTCCAGCTGATCCTGGCGGATGAGCGCGTTGTTGATGCGACGCACGACCGCCGGCACCGAGTTCGCGGGGTACAGCGACTGGTCGGGGTAGGTCTGACCGGCGAGGTTGCCGTCGGCGGCGACCTGCCAGCCGGAGAGGTAGATGGCCTTGAGGCCGGCCCGCACCTGCTGCACGGCCTGGCCTCCGGTGTAGGCGCCGAGCGCCCTGACATAGTCCTCGGTGTGCAAGAGGTTCCAGAGGTTGTCGGCCCCGCGGTGAGCGAGCGTGGCCTCTTCGCGAACCGATCCACGGATGCGGATCACATCCTCGGCCGTGTAGGTGCGCTCGACACCGTCCCACCGGGGATCGGTATCCCAGATCTCCTGGAGCTCGGCTGCCGTCTGAACCTGGTCGCCGGCTCGCAGACCGGCGGGGCGGGGCGTCGGGGTGTTGGCGGTGTTCGTCATGGTGTCTCCTCGGTGGATCCGGCTGCGGTGCCGGAGTGGCGTGGTTCCACTGTGAGTGAAGTTCCGCACCCCAGCTGACCGAATTCCAAGAGAAGATCGGTCGAAATTCTGTTTCTGTGACAGAATCGCCCGCATGAGCACCATCGACGCTGCAGAAGAGACCGACGCCCTCACGATCGGCCGCCGCATCCGCCAGCTCCGTACGGCGAAGGGGATGACCCTCGACGACCTCGCCTCCGCCGTCGACCGGGCGCCGAGTCAGATGTCGATGATCGAGACCGGCAAGCGCGAGCCGAAGCTCACGCAGCTGCAGGCGATCGCCCGGGCTCTCGGGGTCACGATCGACGCGCTGCTGGAAGGCGAGCCGCTCGATGAGCGCAGCGCGGTCGAGATCGCCCTGGAGCGGGCGATGAAGGGCCAGACGTTCCAGGCCCTGGGCATCGAGCCGTTCCGCATCGCGAAGAGCCTGCCCACGGATGCGCTGAAGGCGCTGCTCGCTCTGCACGGCGAGATCGACAGGCTCAAGGACGAGCGGGCCGCGACGCCCGAAGAAGCTCGCCGGGCGAACGTCGAGCTGCGGCACCTGATGCGGCGGCAGGACAACCACTTCGCCGACCTAGAGACGAAGGCCGCCGAGATCCTCGCCGCGGTCGGTCACCCCGGCGGCCCGCTGACGCAGCGCACCGCATCCGAGATCGCGGCCTACCTGGGCTTCACCCTGCACTACGCCCCCGACCTGCCGCAGACCACTCGCAGCGTCGCCGACCTCGCCAACGGCAGGCTCTACCTCTCCAGCAGCGTGCCCGCGAAGGGCGATGCCCGCACCGCGGTGCTGCAGGCGCTGTCGAGCCGCATCCTCGGGCACTCCGAGCCGCGCAGTTACGCCGAGTTCCTGCGTCAGCGCGTCGAGACGAACTACCTCACCGGCGCCCTGCTCGTCCCGGAGGCGCACGTCGTCCCCGCCTTGAAGGACGCCAAGCAGCGGAGGGCGATCTCGATAGAAGACCTGCGCGACGGATACTCGGTGTCGTACGAGACGGCGGCGCACCGCTTCACCAATCTCGCCACTCGACACCTCGACATCCCGGTGCACTTCCTCAAGGTGCACGAGTCGGGCACGATCACCAAGGCGTACGAGAACGACGACGTGAACTTCCCGACCGACCGTCTCGGGGCCATCGAGGGACAGATGTGCTGCCGCCGGTGGACCTCGCGCGTGGTGTTCGACGAGGACGACCGCTTCAACCCCTACTACCAGTACACCGATACCGGCAACGGGACGTACTGGTGCACCGCGCGGGTGGAGTCGTCGAGCGAAGGGCTGCACTCGGTGAGCGTGGGCGTGCGCTTCGACGACACGAAGTGGTTCGTGGGTCGCGACACCTCGCACCGCGGCGTGTCAAAGCACTCGGTCGAGGTGTGCTGTCGTCGGGCTCCCGCGGACCTGGAGGACCGCTGGCGCGAGAACTCCTGGCCCAACGTGAAGACTCCTCGCACACTGCTGGCGACTCTGCCCACAGGAGCCTTCCCCGGCGTCGACACCACCGACGTGTACGAGTTCCTGGAGGCCCACGCACCGCGGTGAGACCCCGGTCGATACGCTCAGTCGATGAGCAGCGACGTCTTCCCCGGTCCGTTCGGCCCGATGCCCGAGGTAGGGTCCGCCGCGATCATGTGGATGCCGTCGCCGGCGGATGCGCGGAGATCGGTGCGGTTCGTCGACGGCTTCGAGCTGTTCGCCGGGTTCGCCCGGAGTCAGGGCGCGGACCCGAATCTCCTGGCCGACGACCTCGCGGCGACGTGGGATTTCGTGGCCGCGCATCATGCGATCCTCGACAGCGCCGACCTGGCCGCTGCGGCGGCGCGTTTCGTGGGCAACGTCATCGCCATGGTGCATCCGGCAGCGACATGGCGGATGGCGGCCGAGCCCGAGATAGGGACGAACACCCTCTCCATCCCGGTCGAGGCGCTCGTGCAGGGGATGGTGCGGCAGCCCGACCAGCGCGAAGCCTTCCTGCGGATGATCGAGTCGTGGGATCAGGACGACCTCGACGACCAGGAGGTGAGGGCGCTGTCCGCCGAGGCGCCCGAGCGCACCGCCGTGCTCCCTGCGAGCGCCTACGTCCGTCCCGCTCTCCCGCTCCTGCTCTTCCGCGACGACCGGGGCGAGGTCATCCGCTACGGACGCCGCTGGTCCGAGGGTGCCCCGCCGGAGGAGGCCTACTCCCGGGAATCGCACCCGGAGCGCTTCGAACCGTTACTTCTCGTGGTCGAAGCCCTCGTCGAACACCTTCGTGCCGGGTACGAAGTCGAGGTGCGGCGTGAGCGCGATGAGGGAGGTGCCGAATGCATCGTGCTCGACCCCGCGGTCGGAGCGGCGATCAGCATCGCTCCGATGCCTCCCGTCGTCCGCGTCGAAGCCGGGGCACTCTTCCATGCGATCGTCCCGTTGTGCGTGTGCGACGCCTGCGACGAGACTGCCGAAAGCGCGGCGGACGAGATGGAGCGGATCGTGCTGTCCGTCGCCTCAGGCGGGTTCCGGGAGAAGTACCCCGTCGGGCGACGCGCCTGGCTGTACACGGAGGTGCGGTCCCCCGACGGGGAGCGTCGGGAGACCGCCGCGGGTCCGGCCCCGGAGCTGACCGCGGACGAGCGGGAGCGCGTGACGTCGCTGTTGAGCGGACTCGATGGCGGCTGGTGGCCGGCCTGGCCCCTCCGCTCGACCTCGGTCTGACCTCCGGTCTCCGCTGTCCTCATGGGCGGAGGCATGGTGCGCCCGTCATGCCGTTCGTCAAAACTTAGTTTGATCTTGCTTAGTCAAGATTGACTATGTTACTTTCATCGAGCCATCAACGACGAACGGCCGAGAAGGGACCCTCATGGCTACTTCCCCTGCGGAAACCCGATTCCGCATCACTGCCACCCTGACGTGCGTTCTCGCCGCCACGCTGACGCTCGGAGCATGCTCCGCGCAGACGCCAGGCGGCGATACCGCCCCCACGAGTGCGAACGACAGCGACGCCTGCAAGCGGAATCAGGATGCCGGCACCATCACCTACATCTCCGGTTACGGCTACTCCGCCAGCGCCGGTCAGCTCGATGTGTTCCTCGCCGAGGAGCTGGGCTACTTCGACGATCTGTGCCTCGATGTCGAGATCAACGCCTCAGGGGCGAACGGGCAGCAGCTCGTGGCTTCGGGGCAGGCGCAGTTCACCGCGCTCGGCTCCGCGTCCGATGTGATGCTGGCGGCCGCCAACAGCAGGAACCTCACGGCGGTCGCCACCTACGGCACCACCCCGCCGTTCTCCATCTTCGGCAACGAGAAGCTCGAGAGCCTCAAGGACCTCGAGGGCGGATCGCTCGGGTACTTCATCAACCTGACACCGATCGCCTCGGCCATGCTCGACGAAGCCGGGGTCGACGTCTCGAAGGTCGAGATGGTGAAGATGACCAACTACGACCCGACCGTCGTGGTGCGCGAGCAGGTCGACGCGATCGTCGGCTACGCCTCGAACCAGCCCCAGTCGCTCAAGGCACAGGGCCTGCCGTTCAGCGAGTTCCTCCCCTCCGACCTCGGCGTCGAGGGCACGTACAACGTGATGGAGGTCAACTCCCGGTTCCTCGATGAGCACCGCGAGGTCGCCGCCGACTTCATGCGCGCGAGCCTCAAGGCGCTCCAGTACTGCCTCGACGAATCCGATGCGTGCATCGACAAGCTGGCGAAGCTGGCCGAGGACAACGGGCAGGGAGCCGCGTTCCCGCGCGAGCAGCTCGCCCGCACGTGGGAGGTGGAGTCCGCCTGGGTGCGCGAGAGTGCCGGCGGCAACCCCGGCGTGCAGAACGAGTCCATGTGGGAGCCCGAGTACGCCCTCGTGAAGAAGTACGGCGACGTCAAGGAGCTGCCCGCGATCGCCGACATGATGGACGCCGACCTGGTCGCCGACCTCTACGACGGTGACACCCTGATCTGGCAGGAGAAGTGATGACGGTCGCACACGGCGCCGGCGTCGAGGTCAGGAACGTCTCGAAGTCCTTCGGCGTCGACGGCGCGAAGGTCACCGTGCTCGATGACGTGAGTCTCACGATCGGGATGGGCGAGTTCGTCTCGGTGATCGGGCCCAGCGGTTGCGGGAAGTCCACGCTGCTCAAGGTGGTCGCCGGACTCCTCGACGCCGACTCCGGCACCGTCACGATCGACGGCGAGAGCGTCAGGGCGGCCTCGCGTGACAAGAAGATCGGACTCGTGCCGCAGTCTCCGGCGCTGCTGCCGTGGAAGACGGTGCGCGAGAACGTCGAGCTCCCCGTGCGGATCAACCGCGGGGCCAACGGCGACCGTGCGCTCCGCGACCCGGCCGAGCTGCTGTCGACCTTCGGCCTCGGCCATGCGCTGAAGAAGTACCCGGGGCAGCTCTCCGGGGGTATGCAGCAGCGCGCCGCGATCGCCAGGGCGTTCGTGTTCGACCCGGCGATCATGCTGATGGACGAGCCGTTCTCCGCCCTCGACGAGATGAACCGGGACCTGCAGCGGATCGCTCTGCTGGACTTCTGGCAGTCGAACCGCAAGGCCGTGATGTTCGTCACGCACTCCGTGCCGGAGGCGATCATGCTCTCCGACCGCATCGTGGTCATGGCCGCGCACCCGGGACGCATCGCCCAGGTGATCGACGTGAACCTGCCGCGACCGCGTACCGAGGAGGCCTACGCGACGGACGAGTTCCGCGAACTGGAAGCAGTCGTGCGCGGTGCGCTGCGCGCGCAGACGGAGAAGGCCCATGTCTGAGCTGACGATGAGAGACACCACCGCGACGATCGCAACCGCCCGTCTGAAGGCCCAGCCCCGCCGCGGCGCTCCCTCCTGGCTGCGGTGGGGATCGTGGGGCCCCACTCTGATCACCTTCGTGATCGCCGCGCTGCTGTGGCAGCTGGTGGCCTGGACCAATCCGTATGTTCTCCCGACGCTGGAGGCGATCGGTACCAGCCTCGTCGACGACGCCGGCATGTACTGGTCGAACTTCCTCGTCACGCTGCTCGAGGTCGTGGTCGGTGCCTCCGCCGGCATCCTCGCCGGGTTCCTCCTGGCTGTGGTGATGGCGGAGTTCCAGATCATCGAGCGGGCGGTCATGCCGCTCGTGATCATCGTGATGGTGACCCCCATCGTCGCGATCGCCCCGGCGCTGGTCGTGGCGTTCGGCTTCGGCATGGTGCCGAAGTTCATCGTGACCGGCCTCGTGGTGTTCTTCCCGATGCTCGTGAACTCCCTCGCAGGGCTCCGCGACGTCGACCAGAAGGCCATGGACGTGTTCAAGACGCTGCATGCCTCGCGGTGGGAGATCTTCCGCGAACTGCGCTTCCCCGGCAGCATGCCGTACGTGTTCGCCGGCCTCCGCATCGCCCTGCCGCTCGCCGTGGTCGGCGCCGCGGTCGCCGAGTTCGTCGCGGCGGGGCAGCAGGCCGGCCTCGGCTCGCTCGTCACCACCTCGGCCGCCCAGGCGAACCTCCCCGTCACCTGGGCCAGCATCGCCCTGCTGTGCCTGCTCGGCGTGCTCCTCATCATCGTCCTCGCCCTGGTGCGCAAGCGCGTGCTCTGGTGGAGCGACGGCGAGGTCACGGCCAAGGGCTGACGCGGCACCCGCCTCCCGGGACGGGATCCCCCACCCGTCCCGGGGTTCCTCCGGCGTGCCCGGAGAACAGCCCAGATCCACCCGAACCACCCACAAGGAAGGCACCCGCACATGACCGATCAGAACACCGTCAAACCGCTGCGTCTCGGCCTCTTCGAGAACGCGCAGGCGAACGACTCCGGTACCGCGACCTGGCGGCACCCCGACAACGGGCGCTACCTGTTCGACAAGCTCGAGTACTGGCGCGACACTGCGCGCATGGTCGAGGACGCCGGGTTCGACTTCCTTTTCCTCGCGGATGCCTGGGGCTGGGCCGACGTCGCGGGTGAACGCCCCGACATCTGCTCCGTCGAAGGCCTCGATCTGCCCCGGCTCGACCCGGCGATCATCCTTGCCGCACTCATCCCCGAGACCACGCGACTGGGGCTCGTCGCCACCGGATCCACGCTGCTCGAGCCGCCCTATTCCTTCGCCCGCCGCATGGCGACGCTCGACATCCTCTCGGGCGGACGCATCGGCTGGAACGTGGTCACCACGGGCACGGCCGACACCGCGGTGCAGGGCTTCGGTGTGCCGATGGTCGGCCACGACGAGCGCTACCTCATGGCCGACGACTTCATGCAGGTCGTCTACAAGCTGTGGGAGCAGGCCTGGGAGGAAGGCGCCCTGGAGCGCGACAAGGCCGGTCGCTTCGCCGACCCGTCCAAGGTGCACCGCATCGCGCACGACGGTCCCTATTTCCGCTCGCACGGCTACGGCAACACCTCGCGCTCGCCGCAGGGGACGCCGGTGCTGTTCCAGGCCGGGGCATCGCCCGCCGGTCGCGAGTTCGGCGGCAAGCACGGCGAGGCGATCTTCGTCGGCAGCGGTTCGGTCGAACAGCTCAGTGCGCACTCGAGTGCGATCCGCGAGGAGGCCGTCAAGAACGGTCGCGGGGCCGACGAGGTCAAGATCATGTCGGCGTTCGCCGCGGTCGTCGGCAGCACCGAGGAGGAGGCCCGGCGCAAGTACGCCGAGGTCGCCGACGCGCAGAACCCCGATGTCACGGTCGCCTCCTATGCATGGTTCACCGGCCTCGACCTCTCGGCGTACGCGCCGAACACGCCGATGTCGGAGCTCAGCACCGAACTCTCGCAGACGCAGGTCGCCCGCTTCGCGGACAAGACCGTCGGCGATGTGCTGGGGGATTGGCACGCGCACGGCGTCGGAGCCCGCCCCATCGTCGGCACCCCGGAGCAGGTCGCTGACCGGATGATCGAGCTCGCCGACGGCGCCGACCTCGACGGGTTCCTGTTCGCCCCCGTCATCCCGCCGGCCTCGACCGTCGACTTCATCGAGCACGTGCTGCCGATCCTCAAGGAGCGCGGCGCGATCGCGGAGCCCTCGTCCGAGCCGCAGTCGCTGCGCGAGCGCCTGATCGGCACGCCCACGCCCGCGCTCGCAGAGTCGCACACGGGCTCGCAGTACCGGCGGACGATGTCGCGTGTCTGACACCCTCGCCGGCGTCGCCGTGGTGGGGAGCGCGAACCTCGATCTCGTGGTCGAGGTCTCGCGCCCCCCGCTCGTCGGTGAGACCCTGCTCGGCCGGGCCGGTGGCCGCTTCTGCGGAGGTAAGGGGCTGAATCAGGCCGTCGCCTCCGCCCGCAGCGGGGCGTCCACGCGGTTCTGCGGGGTCGTCGGAACGGACGAGGCCGGCGACGTGCTGCAGCGGACGCTGGCGGATGCCGGAGTAGAGGCGGCCCTGCGCCGAAGCGCCGTCGCCCCGACCGGTGTCGCCCATGTGCTGGCCTTCGACGACGGGGACAACAGCATCATCGTGGCGGCCGGCGCGAACGGTGAGCTCGGCGCCGATGACGCGGTCGCCGGGGTCGAGGGCGCCGCGGTCGTCCTCGCTCAGCTGGAGGTTCCTCTCGCGAGCGTGGCGGCGGCGCTGCGGGCCGGCCGCGCAGCGGGAGCGCTGACGATCCTGAACGCCGCGCCCGCACACGCGGCGACGATCGGGATGCTCGCCGACGTCGATGTGCTGGTCGTGAACGAGACCGAGTGCGCCGAGCTCGGCGGCATCGACCGGCTGTACGCCGCCGGTGCCGGGCTCGTGGTCCTCACCCGAGGTGCCGGGGGAGTGACGCTGCACCGGGCCGGAGACGACCCGCTGCACGTCGACGCCTTCCGGATCGATCCGGTGGACACGACCGGCGCCGGTGACGCGTTCTGCGGGGCACTGGCAGCTGCGCTCGCTCAGGGGGCTGCCATCGAAGCGGCGCTGATCCGCGCCTGCGCTGCCGGCGCCGTCGTCGCCCAGCACCGCGGCGCGACGACGACTGCTCTCTCGCCCACCTCGATCGCGGCGCTCGCGGCGTCGCGCTGAGGTCAGTCCGACGCGGCAGCGTCAGCCGTTGCCGCGCTCTCGGCCGTCTCGCCGGCGAAGGTGTACTCGCCGGCGCGCAGACGATCCAGCAGGTCGAGCAGCCACTGCTTCTCGGCGGTGAGACGGGCGGTGGAGAGGTCGAAGATCTCCCGCACGTACTTCGGTGTCGTCTCGGAGCGCAGGGTGTCCTGCACATCGAAGCCGTTCTGCGTGATGATCGCGTCGCTCTTGATGAGGCGGTGCTCGAGGCCGGCGATCACCTCCTGCCGGCTCAGCACGAACATGAACGAGGCCACGGTCATGATCGCCTGCGTGTCGAAGGCCGCCACGTTCCAGAGGTTCTCGCGCAGCATCCGCTGCAGCTCGACCTCGCCGGCCGGAGTGATGCGGTACGTCGTGCGGGCGGGGCGCTTGCCCTCGGCCTCGGTGCCGCTCTCGGCAATGTACCCGTCGACCTCGAGGGCACGCAGGGCGTTGTAGATCGATCCGGGCTGAATGTGCGCCCATTCGTCGACATGCCACGTCATGAGCTCGCGGCGGAGGAAGTATCCGTGCACGGGCTGGAACTGCTTCACGGCGCCGAGGACGACGAGGCGGGTGGTCGACATGACCCTCATGCTAACGGCTGGCCTCGCACATTCCTGTTGTTTGCATGATCAAAGTTGCCTATTATCAATACTAGTCAAAGTTGACTAACGAAAGGAAGCCGAAATGACGACTGCCGTGACCGACGCCCTGCCGCGCGACCTCGCCCTCCGCCGGGCCTTCTCGGTGTATCCGACCGGTGTCGTGGCCCTCGCCGCGCACATCGACGATCGAGCCGTCGGGATGGCGGTCAACTCCTTCACCTCGATCTCGCTCGAACCTGCACTCGTCGCGATCAGCGCAGCCCGCACGTCGAAGACCTGGCCGGTGCTGCGCACGGTGCCCGAGCTCGGCATGAGCGTGCTCGCCGCGCACCATGAGCCACTCAGCCGCTCGCTCTCGGCGCGTGAGGGCGACCGGTTCGGCGGACACGAGTGGCAGCGCACCGACGGGGGAGCCGTGCTGATCGCGGATGCGGCGCTCTGGCTCACCTGCCGCCTGCACAGCACGTTCGACGGCGGGGATCACGAGATCGCCCTGTACGAGATCGCCGACGTCACGCTCTTCGACGATGTCGAGCCCCTGGTCTTCCACCAGAGCCGCTACCGGTCCATCGCCGCGCCCGAGAGCGCGTGAGCGCTCCGCCGCTCGGGGCGATCGTCGGAATGGTCGTCCCGGGTGACGGCCGGGGGCGTGAGCTCGGCTTCCCGACGGCGAACCTGGAAATGGACGAGGGAGACCTCCCTGAGGACGGGATCTACGCGGCCTGGGCGCGGATCGACGACGATCAGCCGCTCTGGGCGGCGAGCGTGAGCGTCGGTGCGAATCCGACGTTCGACGGCGACCGTGCGCGACGTGTCGAGGTGCACCTCCACGATGCGGATCTCGAGCTGTACGGCCGGCGCTTGTTCGTGACCCTCGTTGCACTCCTGCGCCCGACCCTGCGCTTCGACCGCGTCGACGCGCTGATCGCGCAGACCGCTGAAGACGTCATCCGCTGCCGAGCGCTGCTGGCTGATCGCGCTCGGGTCCGCTCCTGACCCCCCTGCTCCGGTCGCAGTTGCTGCCGTTCAGAAGCCGCGCGGGCGGTACGAAGCGCGACCGGAGGCGTCGGAGCCGGGGAGGCTAGACCGCGTTCCAGCGCAGGCGCGGATCCGCGAGGAACTCCGTGAGGGGGATGGTCGCATCGGCGACCGGGAACATCGTGACCAGCAGAGGGGTGGTGCCTGCGGTCGGCGCGACGGCGTAGGCGAGCGCGGTCGGGCCCTGCACTGCACCGAGGGCCAGCCTGGCCTCGCGGGCGTCGATCACCTGGGTCGCGCCGGCAGAGGGGGTGGCGAGGAGTGCGGATGCGGCGGCGGTCGCTCGCGCGAGCAGCGTCGGCCCCTCGCCCCAGGGGCGGAACGCGTCCGGAGGCAGGTGGCATGCCCGAGCCAGCGCGCCCTCGGTCCAGCGTTCGCGCTTGAGGCCGTAGGGCGTGGGCTCCAGCGACAGCAGGTAGCCGTAGCAGTGCAGCACTCCCGCGTTGCCGAGCGGCCAGTCTGCGGCGATGTCCGCGTGCCCGTGCAGTTCCTCGAACAGCGCGCGGGGGATGACCGCCGCACCCGTGTTCTCGTCGATCACCGACGACCGCCCCCACACGGCGAAGCGGCCGGCCGCGCGGTCGTCGTGGATCGCGGATGCCAGCCAGGGGAGCGCATGGAGGGCGGAGCGTGCACCGGCGTCGGATCCGTCGGCGGCGAGGTGCGCCGCATGCGTGAGCTGTTCGAGTTCGGACACGGCGCTCACCATACGCGAGTGGAGTGGACGGATTGTTCACACGGCGTTCACGCGTTCGGGACTTTCTGTCCACAATCGTTCCTCATCATGGACGGAGCGTCCCCACAGAAAGAACTCCGTGAACTCCATCCTCCTCTTCGATTTCGACGGCACGATCGCCCTCGGCGACGGTCCGGTCCTCGCCTACGCCCAGCAGGTCGCTGCCGGCCTCGGTGACGATGTCACCTTCCTCGACGACGTCCGCGCGGTCCTCGCCGCAGCCGACGGGGATGCGCTCGACGGCTACGACGCGGTGCGCCGGGTCGCCGAAGCCAGGGGAGCGGATGCCCGTCTCCTGAGCAACGCCTATCTCGCCAGTCGTGCGCAGCTCGGCACTGCCGATGCCCCGATCACCGCACCGGACGGGCTCGCCGAGTTCCTCTCCTCGGTCGACGCCGAGCGGATCCTCGTCACGAACGCTCCGGCCATCCGCATCGTCGACGCGCTGGAGACCCTCGGGCTTCGCGGACTGTTCGACCGGATCGTCACCGGTGCCGGCAAGCCCCGGGGGCTCGAGGCCGTGCTCGCCGAGCTCCCCGCGGACGCCCGGGTGCTGAGCATCGGCGACATCTGGCACAACGACCTCGCCCCCGCGCACGCCCGCGGCCATGCGACCGCGCTGATCGGCGGATTCTCCGACCCTGACGCCACCCCGACCTTCCGCGCCGCCGAGTTCTCGACGCTGGTTCCCCAGCTCGAGGCCTGGCTGCGCGGCTGAGACCTCTCCCTCCCCGCTCATACCCCTCCCTCACACACCCACCCCCATCGAAGGATGAACATGCGTACCTCTCTCCTCCGCTCCTCCGCAGCGGGCGTCGTCGCGGTCGGCGCCCTGCTGACCGTGGTGCTCGCCGGCTGCTCCAGCAGCACCGCCGCGCCCAAGGATTCCGCAGCCCCCGCTGCCGACCCCGACTCGATCGTGCTCGCCCTCGTGCCCTCGCAGGACCAGGACGGACTCGTCGACACCGCCGCGCCCCTCACCGACTACCTCACCGAGGAGCTCGGCATCGAGGTCACAGGCGTCGTGTCGAAGGACTACCAGGCCGCCGTCGAGGCGATGGGCGCAGGCCAGGCGCAGATCGGCTTCCTGCCGTCGCTGCAGCTGTGGCAGGCGAACGACATGTACGACGCGAAGGTCGTGCTGCAGACCGAGCGCAACGGCAACATCACCTACCCCGCGCAGTTCATGACGAACAACCCCGACAAGTACTGCGACGACGAGCCGGTCGAGCGTGACGGGATGCTGTTCTGCAACGGCGCCGACGCCATGAAGGGCCCGGCCGGCCTCGACAGCATCGACAAGGTGAAGGGCGCGAAGGTCGCCGTGCTCGGCCCCGGTTCGCCCGCCGGCTACATCTACCCGATCGTCGCGCTGCAGGAGGCAGGTCTCGACACGGACACCGACATCCAGCAGATCCCTGTCACCGCGAACGACGCCTCGGTGCTCGCGGTCTACAACGGCGACGCCGAGGTGGGATTCAGCTTCTGGGACGCCCGCACGATCGTCGCGAAGGACACCCCCGACGTCGGCCAGAAGGTCGTTGTGTTCGCGATGACCGAGGAGATCCCGAACGACGGCGTCGCCCTCTCGTCCGACCTGTCACCCGAGCTGCAGGATCGCATCACGAAGGCGCTCGAGGACTTCTCGAACACTCCGGAGGGTTCCGAGATCCTCACCAGCATCTACTCGATCACCAAGCTCGCGCCGGCCGACCCCGACTCGCTCGACGTCGTGGCCCGTGCCGCACAGGCTCTGGGGCTCCAGTAAATTGTCCGATCAGATCCAGCACGTGGACGCCGCAGCTTCGGTTGCGGCGTCCACGCCGTGGTCCATCCGCCTCGACGAGGTCACGGTGCGCTATCCCAACGGGACGGTCGGTCTGAACCGGGTGTCGCTCGACATCGAGGCCGGCGAGATGGTCGCCGTCGTCGGGCTCTCCGGCTCGGGCAAGTCCACCCTCATCCGCACGATCAACGGCCTCGTGCCGGTGACGAGCGGCGCCCTCGACGTGGGGGAGCACCGGGTGAGCGGCGCCTCGTCGCGCACCCTCCGCCGCCTCCGCGGCGACATCGGCATGGTCTTCCAGGGCTTCAACCTCGCGGGCCGCGCGAGCGTGCTGCAGAACGTGCTCGTCGGGCGCCTCGCCCACACGCCGCTCTGGCGCACGCTCCTGGGCGTCTACCGCGAGGCGGACAAGCAGCTTGCGTATCACGCGCTCGATCGTGTCGGCATCCTGCCAAAGCTGCACTCCCGCGCTTCCGAGCTCTCGGGCGGCCAGCAGCAGCGGGTCGCGATCGCCCGTGCCCTCGCCCAGGAGCCGCGCATCGTCCTCGCCGACGAGCCGGTCGCGAGCCTCGATCCGCCCACCGCGCACGGGGTGATGAACGACCTGCGCCGCATCAACCGGGATCTCGGGATCACGGTGCTCGTCAACCTGCACCTCCTCGACCTCGCCCGCGAGTACGGGGCGCGGATGATCGGCATGCGCGCCGGGGAGATCGTCTACGACGGGCCCGCCACCAGTGCGACGGACGCCGATTTCGAGAGCATCTACGGCCGCTCGCTCACGCCCGACGACCGGCTGGACGCATGAGCGGCGCCCAGAACGCGACCGTCCTCGACATTCCCGCCCGCCCGCGAGGAGCGTGGAAGGGGCCTGTGATCCTGGCCGCCGTCGTGACCGTCACAGTGGTGATGTGCCTGCCGGTGATCGGCATCGGCGTCGACTTCTCGGCCATCGCGCGCAACTGGCAGAACGGCGCCGACAAGATCGTGAAGCTGCTCCTGCCCGACTGGAGCTTCTTCCCCCGCACCGTCGCGCCCCTCATCGAGACCCTGCAGATGGCGGTGATCGCGACCGCCATCGGAGCCGCCGTGTCGCTGCCGCTCAGCTTCTGGGCCGCGCGTGCCACCAACCCGAACACCACGGCGCGCGTCATCGTGCGCGGCATCCTCAACGTCATCCGCAGCGTGCCCGACCTGCTGTATGCGGCGATCCTGGTCGCGATGGTCGGGGTCGGTGCGCTCCCCGGAATCCTGGCGCTGCTGCTGTTCAACGTCGGCATCATCGTCAAACTCGTCTCGGAGGCCATCGACACCAACGACCGCGGCCCCCTCGAGGCCGGACGCGCGGTGGGGGCGACGCAGGCGAAGATCAACCGTACGCTCGCGCTGCCCGACGCCTGGCCCGCCTTCGCGAATCAGACCCTGTACGTGTTCGAGCTGAACGTGCGCGCCTCGACCGTGCTCGGTCTCGTCGGCGCCGGAGGCATGGGGCTGCTGATCGACGCGGTGCGCACGTTCTACCGCTACGACCAGCTCTCGCTCATCATCCTGGAGATCCTCATCGTCGTCATCGTGATCGACCTCGTCTCGGACGCCATCCGACGGAGGCTCGTATGAGTGCGGCGCTCACCGTCATCCCCGCCAAGCCTCGCCGGCCCTGGCTGATCGCCGGATGGGCGCTCGTCACCGGCATCGTGGTCCTGGCGTTCTGGTCGATCGACATCGACTGGTCCCGCCTCTCCGATCTGCCGTCCGAGATCATCCGGTACACGTTCCTGATGTTCGCCGATCCGAACTGGGAGAAGCTGCCGGAGGCGCTGTGGCAGACGTGGCGGAGCATCGAGATGGCCTGGGTCGGCACGATCCTCGGCATCCTGCTCGCCACCCCGCTGAGCCTGGTCGCCGCGCGCGGATTCGGGCCCGCGTGGCTGCGGGCGCTCCTGCGCGGACTCTTCTCGCTGATCAGGGCGGTCCCGGAGATCATCATTGCGATCGTGATCCTCTCGGTCACCGGCCTCACCCCGTTCACCGGCGCGCTCGCCCTCGCCATCAACGGCGTCGGCACGCTCGGCAAATGGGGGTATGAGGCGGTCGAGGCCGTGCCCCGAGGTCCGATCGAGGCGGCGCGCGCGGCCGGTGGCGGCACGCTGCAGGTGCTGCGCTGGGGTGTGTGGCCGCAGGCCGAACCGGCGTTCTGGTCGTTCTGGCTGTACCGCTTCGAGATCAACGTGCGCTCCTCCGCGGTGCTGGGGCTCATCGGCGTCGGCGGAATCGGCGACATGCTCACCTCCTACACCCAGTACCGTGAGTGGTCGACGGTGGGTGTCCTGCTCATCGTGGTGGTCGTGGTGACGATGCTGATCGATGCGGCGTCCGGTGCGATCCGTCGCCGCATCATGGAGGGAGCCCGAGCCCGTGTTCTCGCCTAGCGCCCCGCCCACCGCACGCATCGCGGCCGTGCTCAACACCCTGCAGCCGGCCGAGCGCCGCGTCGCCGAGCTGATCGTCGAATCGGCCGACGAGGTCGTGGAGTGGACGGCGCAGGAGCTCGCCGATCGGGCCGGCGTCGGCCGCGCCACCGTGGTCCGCACCTGCCAGGGCATCGGCTATCGCGGTTATCCGCAGCTGCGGGTCGCGCTCGCCGCCGAACTCGGCAGCACGCCCGGGGAGGCGGCCGTCGACCACGGTCCCGGCGTGCTCGGACGCATGCGGGGGGAGATCGATCGTCTGGCGGGCTCCCTGCCGGCGCTCGCCAGCCTGCTCGACCCGGATGCTGTCGCCGAGGCCGTGCGCCTCTCGGCATCCGCCCGTCGTCTGCTCGTGCTCGCCAACGGACTGTCGTCGCCGATCGCCAACGACCTCGCCATGCGGCTGACTGCCGCCGGGCGGTCGGCGGAATTCATCGCCGACGCCATCGCCCAGCAGATCGCGGCCCGCCACCTCACGGCCGAAGACGTCTGCCTCGTGGTGAGCGGTTCCGGTGCGAACGAGGCGAGTCTGCGCGTCGCGACGGCGGCCGCGCGGGGCGGTGCGACCGTGATCGCCCTGACGTCGTTCGCCTCGTCGGCCTTGACCGAGGCGGCGTCGCTGTCGCTCGTGATCGCGCCGACCGGGGTGAGCTTCCGCGACGAGCTCGAGCACACCTCCCGCGTGGCCTACCTCGTGTTCGCCGAGGTGTTCGCCGCCGCGGTCGCGACCGAGCGTGGCGTGGATGCGGTCCAGGCGCGCGCCCACGCCCTCGAGGTCGTCTCCGCGAACCTCGGCGAGGGATCCACCGACTGACCAGGCATCAATCCCGAGCGGTCTGCAGGATCGTCCAGAGCTCGGCGCGAGCCGGGAAGGTCGACAGGTCGATGTCGAGCAGCGCGCCCGCGTGGGCGATGCGGGAGCGCAGGGTGTGTCGGTGCACCCCGAGAGCGTTCGCGGCGGATTCGGCCTTCGCATCGTGCTCGAGCCAGGTGCGCAGCGAGCCCTCGAGGTCGGCGCCGGTGCGGGCATCGTGCTCGCGCACCGGGGCGAGTCGAGACTCGGCGACCAGGCGGGCCTCGTCGGTCGCGAGGGCGGTGAGGATGCTCGACCCCACGGTGTCGGCGTACCGGGCGACCCCGTGCGAGCCCTGCTGGCGCAGCGCGGTGAGTGCCTGCGCATGGGCACGGGCGAACGAATCGTAGCCCTCCGAATCGGAGACGCCGATGCGGATGCCGAACCGCGCGGCGACCTCATCGAGCAGCCCTTCGTCGGCGACCGACACGCACATCGTGACGCCGTCCTCCGACTCGGCCAGGAAGAAGGAGGTGCCGTGTTCGGACCGATGTCGCTCCCACCAGTCGGCCAGGGGTCCCGCAGGGGCGTCGGCCGCGACCGCGACCAGCACGGGCGCGGGTGGCAGGCTTCCCAGCACCCGCCTGGCGAGAGAGGGGTCGTCGGCGAGGAGAGAGCCGAGGAGCTGGGTGTGCAGGCGGCGTCGGCTGCGCGCCAGCTGCTCGCTCTGCTCCATCGCGAGTCCCGCCATGGCGATGACCGATGTCACGACCGAACGTGCTTCGGGGTCGAGCGTCTCGATGGCCAGGGCGATGACGCCGCGCAGGTGTCCGCCGCGGCCCACCGTGAACAGCATGAACGAGTGACCCTCGATGCTGAGCGACTGCCCGGCCTCGAGCCCCCGCGTGAGGATCTCGACCACGCGGGAGCCGAGTTCGTGGAGCACACGCGCCTCGATGGCGTCACGCGGGTGAGCGAACGTGAGGGCTCCGGCGGCGTCGAACATGCCAGACCAGACGTCGAGCCGACGCCCGAGCTCCGCGATCGTCGCGTCGAGGCCGTGCGGACGGAGGGCGGCGAGGGCCAGAGCGCGCTGCGTGTCGAGTGCCCATGACCGTCGTGCATAGGCCTGAGCCGCGATGGCCTCGGAGTGTGCACGTGCGACGGCGATGAACGGGGTGCGGTACGGTACGGCGAACAGGGGCATCCCGTGCACAGCGCAGGCCTCGACGAGCTCGTCGGGGATCCCTGAGCGATGCACCTCGGTACCGAACCCCAGGCCGATCACGCCGCGGTCTGCGAGTCGCCCGACATACGTGTCGATGCTCACGGCCTCGTCGAACTGCGTCCCCGTGGTCAGCAGTGCCAGGTCTTCCGAGAGGAACGGGGTCGGGTCGGCGAGGTCGGAGCTGTGCACCCAGCGCAGGGGGCGGTCGAGAGCGCCTTCCGGGATGTCGGCTTCGCGAGGCACGAGCGAGAGCCCGAGGTCACGACGCTGCAGCAGCGCACGCAGGGTCGGCTGAGCGGTGACGGCCATGACATCCTCCGGAACTTATACACGCAGGCGAACTGACGCTACAGATTGTACAGACCGGTGAATGCAGCAGTCTCGGTCACCGCCGTACGCTCGCGAACATGGCACTCCTCGACACCGCAGCCCCCGCAGTCCCTCTCGGTGGACCCGACCTCCCGCAGGAGCGTCGCCTGGTCACGGACCTCCCCGGCCCCCGTTCGGCCGAGATCCTCGCGCGCAAGGCGGACGCCGTCGCCGCGGGTGTCGGACACACGGTTCCGATCGCGGCCGTCGCCGCGGGCGGCGGAGTGGTCGTCGACGCCGACGGCAACTCGCTCATCGACCTCGGTTCCGGCATCGCCGTGACCACGGTGGGCAACGCGCACCCCAAGGTCGCTGCGGCCGTCGCCGCTCAGGCCGCGCAGTTCACGCACACCTGCTTCATGATCTCGCCGTACGAGTCCTACGTGGGCGTGGCCGAAGCACTCAACCGCGTCACCCCCGGCGACTTCGCCAAGAAGAGCGCCCTGTTCAACTCGGGCGCCGAAGCGGTCGAGAACGCGATCAAGATCGCCCGCAAGCACACCGGTCGCCAGGCCGTCGTCGCATTCGACCACGGCTACCACGGCCGCACGAACCTGACCATGGCGCTCACCGCCAAGTCGATGCCCTACAAGAGCGGCTTCGGCCCGTTCGCCCCCGAGGTGTACCGCGCGCCGATGTCGTACCCCTTCCGCGACGGACTCGACGGGCGCGAGGCCGCGGCCCGCGTGATCCTCCAGCTCGAGAAGCAGATCGGTGCCGACAACCTGGCCGCGGTCATCATCGAGCCCATTCAGGGCGAGGGTGGCTTCATCGTCCCGGCCGACGGCTTCCTCCCCGCGATCGTCGACTGGTGCCGCGCGAACGGCGTCGTCTTCATCGCCGACGAGGTGCAGACCGGCTTCGCCCGTACCGGTCATATGTTCGCGAGCGAGATCTTCGGCATCGAGCCCGACCTGATCACCACGGCCAAGGGCATCGCCGGCGGCCTCCCGCTCGCCGCCGTCACCGGTCGTTCCGAGATCATGGACGCCTCGCACTCCGGCGGTCTCGGCGGCACCTACGGCGGCAACCCGATCGCCTGTGCCGCGGCCCTCGCCTCGATCGACGTGTTCGAGAACGACGGCGTCATCGAGCGGGCACGCGAGATCGGCACCATCCTCATCGACCGTCTCACCGCGATCCAGCAGAACGACCCGCGCGTCGGAGACATCCGCGGCCACGGCGCCATGATCGCCGCCGAGTTCGTGGATCCCGAGACCAAGGCGCCGAACGCCGCTCTCACGGCGGCCGTCGCGAAGGCGTGCATCGCGCAGGGCGTCATCGTCCTCACCTGCGGCACCTACGGCAACGTCATCCGCTTCCTTCCTCCGCTCTCGATCGGCGACGACCTGCTGAACGAGGGACTCGACATCGTGGCCGCTGCGCTGGCCGGAGCCGCCGAATAACATGCAGGCCGCGCTCCCGCGCGGCCTGACCCCCTGTCCGGTCGCGACCCCAATCGGGGGATTTCGGGTCGCGACCGGCACTACTTCCCCCAACGAAGGAGTTGCAGATGTCTGAGATCACCCGCGACGTACTCATCATCGGTGCCGGAGCCGCAGGGCTCACGGCCGCGAACGACCTGCGCAAGGCCGGCCTGTCGGTCGCCGTGCTGGAGGCCCGCGACCGCGTGGGCGGCCGCCTGTGGACCGACGTCATCGACGGTGCCATGCTCGAGATCGGCGGCCAGTGGGTCTCGCCCGACCAGGACGCGCTCAAGGACACGATCGAGGAGCTGGGCCTCGAGACCTACAGCCGTTACCGCGAGGGTGACAGCGTCTACGTCGGACCCGACGGGAAGACCCACCGCTTCACGGGGGAGATGTTCCCCGTCTCGCCGGAGACCGAGGCCGTGATCGCCCGCATCACCGGCATCCTCGACGCGCTGGTCGCGGAGATCGACCCCGATCAGCCGTGGGCGCACCCCAAGGCCGAGGAGTGGGACTCCATCACCTGGGATGCCTGGCTGCGTTCGCAGACCGACGACGACGAGGCCGTGCGCAACCTCGCCTTCGCCACGGGCTCCGCGATGCTCACCAAACCCACGCACTCGTTCTCGCTCCTGCAGTCGCTCCTGATGGCCGCGTCCGCCGGTTCTTACTCGAACCTGGTCGACGCCGACTTCATCCTCGACAAGCGCGTCGTGGGCGGTCTCCAGCAGGTGCCGCTGCGCCTTGCCGAGCGTCTGGGCGACGACGTGCTGCTGAACCAGCCCGTCCGCCGCCTCGAGTGGTCGGATGCCGGTGTGGTCGCCGTCACCGACGAGCTCACCGTGCGCGCCCGTCACGCGATCCTCGCGCACGCACCGGTTCTCTACAGCCGCATCTCGTTCGACCCGCCGCTGCCACGCCGCCAGCACCAGCTGCACCAGCACCTCTCGATGGGCTTCGTCATCAAGGTGCACGCCGTGTACGACCGGCCGTTCTGGCGCGAGCAGGGTCTCAGCGGCACCGCGTTCAGCCCGTACGAACTGTCGCACGAGGCCTACGACAACACCAACCACGGCGATGAGCGTGGCACCCTGGTCGGCTTCGTCTCCGACGCCAACGCCGACGGTGTCTTCGAGCTCTCGCCCGAGGAGCGCAAGGAGCGCATCCTCGAGTCGCTGTCGCACTACTACGGCCCCGAGGCCAAGAACCCGGTCGTCTACTACGAGAGCGACTGGGGCAGCGAGGAGTGGACGCGCGGCGCCTATGCCGCCAGCTTCGACATGGGCGGCCTGCACCGCTACGGCGCCGACCTGCGCACCGCGGTCGGACCGATCCACTTCGCGTGCAGCGACATGGCAGGCGCCGGGTATCAGCACGTGGACGGTGCGATCCGGATGGGACACCTGGTCGCCTCCAACATCGTCGATGCGAGTCGTGAGGCCGGCGCTGTCGAGAGCAGCAGCTGATGACCGGGTCGGTCGTCGTCGGATACACGGCGACGGACGCGGGAGCGGATGCCGCAGCGCTGGGTGCGCGCATCGCCCGCAGCCTGGGAGCGACCCTGCACCTGGTGATCGTGCTGCCCAACGAGGGCACGCGCAGCGCCGCGGTGCCGCCGGAGCGCGCCTACGAGGAGCACATCCGCTCGCAGGCCAAGAAGTGGCTCGGCGACGCCGTCGTCCGGTTGCCGCAGGAGCTGATCCGCAGCGGACACGTCCGCTTCTCCGAGTCCTTCGCCGAGGGGCTCATCGCCGCCGGTGAGGAGTTCGGCGCACGTCTGATCGTGATCGGCGCGGCGGGCGGCGGCATCTTCGGGCGCCACCGTCTCGGCAGCGTGGCCTCCGAGCTGCTGCACTCGTCGACCATCCCGGTCGCCCTGGCACCTGCCGGCACCGCGCAGCAGGACGACCACGTCATCCCGCGTGTCACGGTCGCGGTCGGCTCACGGCCGGGCGCGGACGCGCTGCTCGACGAAGCGGTGTCGCTCGCCGGAGACAGCGGTGTCGATCTGCGACTCGTCTCCCTCGTGCCGTTCGACGTGCCACCCGGACTCGACACGGGAGCCATCCGCACCGTAGGGGACACGCACGGTCGAGAGGTTCTCGCGATGGCGACCGAGCTCCTTCCGGACGGGCGCACCGCCGCGGTCGAGAAGGCCCCAGGCGACACGGTCGAGGATGCGGTCGCGAACCTCTCCTGGCTTCCCGGTGAGGTCATCCTGGTCGGATCGAGCCGGCTGGCACAGCCGCGCCGACTGTTCCTGGGCTCCACGGCGGCGAAGATGCTGCACGTTCTGCCCGTCCCCATGATCGTCGTCCCGCGCACCCGCAACGAAGCAGGAGAACGCTGATGAGCAGCACCCACCGGGCGACGGAGCCCGAATCCGGCGTCACCACCGGGATCTCCACCAAGGGCCTGAGCGCCGGAACGGTCGGCCTGATCGGCGCGGTCGTGATCGGCATCTCGTGCATCGCGCCCGCCTACACGTTCACGGCGGCCGTCGGACCCGTGGCCTCCACCGTCGGGTCCCAGATCCCGGCGATCATCCTCGTCGGGTTCATCCCGATGCTCCTGGTCGCCTTCGGCTACCGCGAGCTCAACAACCGGATGCCCGACTCCGGCACGTCGTTCACCTGGGCGGCCCGTGCCTTCGGTCCCTGGGTGGGCTGGATGGCCGGCTGGGGCCTCGTCGTCGCCACGATCCTCGTGCTGTCCAACCTCGCTGGCATCGCCGTGGACTTCCTCTTCCTGCTGATCTCGCAGATCACGGGCAACCCCGACATCGCCTCCCTCGCGAGCGTCACCTGGATCAACATCGGCGTGTGCCTGCTGTTCATGCTCGGCGCGACGTGGATCTCGTACCGCGACATGCAGACGACGCAGAAGCTGCAGTACTGGCTCGTCAGCTTCCAGATCCTCGTGCTGCTGTTCTTCGCCGGGGCCGCGATCGTGCAGGCGGTGAACGGCAACGGCTTCGACTACCAGCCGTTCGACCTCGGCTGGTTCAACCCGTTCGCGATCTCGTCGTTCAGCGCCGTCGCCGCCGGCCTCTCCCTGTCGATCTTCATCTTCTGGGGCTGGGACGTCACCCTCACCATGAACGAGGAGACCAAGGATCCGGAGAAGACCCCGGGGCGTGCCGCCACCGTCACGGTGCTCATGATCGTCTCCCTGTACCTGCTGCTGGCGGTCGCGATGATCATGTTCGCCGGCGTCGGCACCGGAGCGTTGGGCCTCGGCAACGAGGACATCCAGGAGAACGTGTTCTTCCACCTCTCCGGCCCGATCCTCGGCCCGCTCGCGTTCCTCGTGTCGCTCGCGGTGCTGACCAGTTCGGCATCGTCGCTGCAGTCCACGTTCGTGGGTCCCGCGCGCACCCTGCTGGCGATGGGGCACTACGGCGCACTGCCCAAGTCGTTCGCGAAGGTCAGCCCGCGGTTCTTCACCCCGGGGTACGCGACCATCGCCTCCGCCATCGTGGCATCGGCCTTCTACGCCGTGATGCGCATCGTCAGCGAGGACACGCTGTGGGACACCATCCTGACGCTCGGCATGATGATCTGCTTCTACTACGGGATCACCGCATTCGCCTGCGTCTGGTACTTCCGCAAGCAGTGGTTCGACTCGACGCGGAACTTCTTCTTCACGTTCCTGTTCCCGCTGGTCGGCGGCGCGATCCTCGCGGTGCTGTTCTTCACCACGCTGATCGACTCGATGGACCCGGCCTACGGCTCCGGCTCGCAGATCGGCGGGGTCGGCATCGTGTTCATCCTCGGCATGCTGATCATCGTCGTCGGCATCGTCGTCATGATCTGGAACGCGATCAGACGGCCCGCCTTCTTCCGCGGACAGACCCTGGGCATCGACGCACCGCCCAGTCGACGCAAGCGCTCCTAGCCCTCCTCACAGAAAGAGAATCATGAGCACTCAGACCGAACAGGCGCTCCTGGACAGCATCCCCACCGGACTCTTCATCGGGGGCCAGTGGATCGACGGCGAGACCGGCGGCACCTTCGATGTGAAGGACCCCGCGACCGGTTCCGTGATCCGCACCATCGCCGACGCGACGCCCGGCGACGGCATCCGCGCCCTCGACGCCGCGGTCGCCGCGCAGGACGCCTGGGCCGCGACGGCTCCGCGCGTGCGCAGCGAGATCCTCCGCAAGTCCTTCGACCTCGTTCAGGAGCACAAGGAGGATCTGGCCCTTCTGATGACGCTCGAGATGGGCAAGCCTCTCGCCGAAGCACGTGGCGAGGTCGGCTACGGCGGGGAGTTCCTGCGCTGGTTCAGCGAGGAGGCCGTGCGCATCAGCGGTCGCTACGGCATCAACCCCGAGGGCACCGGCCACATGGTCGTATCGCAGCGCCCGGTCGGACCGTCGTTCTTCGTGACGCCGTGGAACTTCCCGTTCGCCATGGCCACCCGCAAGATCGCCCCCGCACTCGCAGCGGGCTGCACCGTCGTGATCAAGCCCCCGGCACTCACGCCCCTGACGACCATGTACTTCGTCTCGCTGCTCGAGCAGGCAGGCCTTCCCGCCGGTGTCGTGAACGTCGTGCAGACGTCGAAGTCGAGTGCGCTGTCGGCGCCCATCATCGCCGACCCGCGCCTGCGCAAGCTCTCCTTCACCGGGTCGACCGAGGTGGGCCGCAAGCTCATCGCCCAGGCGGCCGAAGGCGTGCTGCGCGTGTCGATGGAACTGGGCGGCAACGCTCCGTTCGTGGTGTTCGACGACGCCGACCTCGACAAGGCCGTGGACGGTGCGCTGGCCGCGAAGTTCCGCAACATCGGCCAGGCCTGCACGGCCGCGAACCGCTTCATCGTGCACAAGGACGTCGCCGGGGAATTCGCCAAGCGCGTGACCGAGCGCGTCAACGGCATGAAGATCGGCCGCGGCACGGAAGAGGGCGTGGCGATCGGACCGCTCATCGACGAGGACGCTGTGGCCAAGGCCGGCGAGCTCGTGGACGATGCGGTCGAACGCGGTGCGACCCTGCTCGCCGGCGGCAAGGCCGTCGAGGGCACCGGCACGTTCTACGAGCCCACCGTGCTCACCGACGTGGTCGCCGGAAGCGCGATCCTCCGCGAGGAGATCTTCGGACCGGTGCTCGCGATCGCGACCTTCGAGACCGAGGAAGAGGCCGTGCGCCTGGCGAACGACACCGAGTACGGGCTCGTGTCGTATGTGTTCACCGAGAACCTGCAGCGCGGGCAGCGGATGATCGACGGGCTCGAGACCGGCATGATGGGTCTCAACGTGGGAGTGGTCTCGAATGCGGCCGCACCCTTCGGAGGCGTCAAGCAGTCCGGCGTCGGACGCGAGGGCGGCTTCGAGGGCATCCACGAGTACCTGTCCACCAAGTACACGCTGATCCCGGTCTCCTGACCTTCCGGGTGGGTCCCTGAGCTTGTCGAAGGGCCCACCCCACCCGAACGGCCTGGGTCCCTGAGCCTGTCGAAGGGACCCGCACACGAGAGGACAACCCATGACCGACTACGCCGTCATCAACCCCGCCACCGGAGAGACGCTGGCGTCCTTCGACACCTTCACCGACGCTCAGATCGAAGAGGCCGTGGCCGCGGCCGACGAAGCCCACCGCGGGTGGTCGCGTTCGTCGACGGTCGCAGAGCGCGCTGCCCTCGTCCGCCGTGCGGCCGAGCTGCACCGCGAGCGCCGCGAGGAGCTCGCGGACATCTTCGTGCGCGAGATGGGCAAGCCCCGCGAGGCCGCGCTCGGTGAGGTCGACTTCGCCGCGGACATCGCCGAGTACTACGCCGACCAGGCGGAGTCGATCATGGCCGACCAGCCGATCGCGATCCTGGGGGAGGGGTCGGCCATCATCCGCCGCTCCTCGCTCGGTCCGCTCGTCGGCATCATGCCGTGGAACTTCCCGGCGTACCAGATCGTGCGCTTCGCCGCGCCCAACCTCATCGTGGGCAACACGATCCTGCTCAAGCCCGCACCGCAGTGCCCGGAGTCGTCGACCGCGATCGAGAAGATCTACCACGACGCCGGCTTCCCGAAGGGCGCCTACCAGAACGTGCTCGCCACGAACGAGCAGATCGCGACCATGATCGCCGATCCGCGCGTGCAGGGCGTCTCGCTCACCGGTTCCGAGCGCGCAGGCGCCGCGGTCGCCGAGATCGCGGGCCGCAACCTCAAGAAGGTCGCGCTCGAGCTGGGCGGCTCCGACCCCTTCATCGTGCTGTCGACCGACGACCTCGACGCCACCGTCCAGGCCGGCGTCGATGCGCGTCTGGACAACAACGGCCAGGCCTGCAACGGCGCCAAGCGCTTCATCGTCGTCGACGGTCTCTACGACGCGTTCGTGGAGAAGTTCACGGCGGCGATGGCCGCGGTCGAGGCGACCGACCCCATGCGCGACGACACGGTGCTCGGTCCGGTGTCGTCCGAGACCGCGGCGGAGAACCTGCAGAAGCAGATCGATCAGGCCGTCGAGCAGGGCGCCACGCTGCTCACGGGTGGCACCCGCGACGGTGCGTTCTTCGCTCCGACCGTGCTGGCCGACGTGACGCCGGAGATGAACGTCTACCGTGAGGAGCTCTTCGGACCGGCAGCCGTCGTCTACCGCGTGGCGGATGAGGACGCAGCGGTCGAGCTCGCGAACGACACCACGTTCGGGCTCGGCTCGTACGTCTTCACGACGGATGCGGAGCAGGCCGAGCGCGTCGCCGACAAGATCGAGGCGGGCATGGTCTACGTCAACCTCGTGCTGGCGGACAGCCCCGAACTGCCCTTCGGCGGCGTCAAGCGCAGCGGCACCGCCCGTGAGCTGGGACACCTCGCCGCAGACGAGTTCGTCAACAAGAAGCTCATCCGCATCGGCTGAGCGTGCGACGGACGGCCCCTCGCAGAGCGCGAGGGGCCGTCCGCATGCCCGCCTCGTGTTGCGGGACGGGACGCCCTGTCGGCGGGGACACCGGGTGAGGGACAATGGCCGCATGAGCGCGCACACCGATCCCATCGAGACGCTGACCACCGAACAGAGCTGGGAGCGGCTCCGCACGCAGGAGCTCGGCCGGCTCGTCACCCACGTGGGGGAGACGATCGACATCTTCCCCGTGAACTTCGTGGTCGACGGGGACGGCATCCTGTTCCGCACCGCACCCGGCAGCAAGCTGTTCGAGCTCACGGTGAACACCGATGTGCTGTTCGAGGTCGATGACCACACCGACACGGACGCCTGGAGCGTGATCGTGCGAGGCCACGCGAGTGCGTTGGAGTCGGACGCCGACGTGCACAGGGCGGATGCGGCCGGCCTCCGCCCATGGATCCCCACCCTCAAACGGGTCTATGTGCGCATCGCCCCGACGTCGGTTTCGGGGCGGGCCTTCCGTCGCAGTGCCGAGCCGGAGCTCGACGGGCCCCAGGAGTACTGACTGACCGTCAGGCCGATAACCGTCAGGCCCATAACCGTCAGGCCGAGAACCGTCAGGCCGAGAAGAGCTTCAGGTCGGTCGGGGTGAAGTAGTTCTGGGTCACATCGGTGATCCGCACGAGGAACTTCCCCCGCTTCTCGTCGATCGAGACGACCGTCCCGACATTGCCTGTCATCGTCGGTCCAGTGATCTGCACGGTGTCCCCGATGGCGAATTCGTTCATGGGAGTTCCTCTCCTTGCCGTACTGCTCCGGATCGGTACAGCACTCCGGTTCTTCTGATGGTCCGAGGCTAGATCGAGTGCGGTTGTGGAGACAGTGCCAGACGTCGCCATTTCGGGTGACATCTGTCACGGGTCCGGACGAGCCTCGCGCCCGCCCCCGGGCGTAGGGTCGAAGCATGGCAAACGTCGCTGAGAACATCGTCAAGACTCTGCACGCCAACGGGATCGACCGTGTCTACGGCATTCCCGGGGACTCGTTGAACGGCTTCACGGACGCGCTCCGCAAGGACGGCACGATCCGCTGGGTGCATGTGCGGCACGAGGAGTCCGCCGCCTTCGCCGCCGCCGCCGATGCCGCCACCACGGGCGAGCTCGCCGTGGTCGCGGGCTCCTGCGGGCCGGGCAACCTGCATCTCATCAACGGCCTGTACGACGCGAACCGCTCCCGCGTCCCCGTGCTCGCGATCGCCGCGCACATCCCCACGACCGAGATCGGCACCGGGTACTTCCAGGAGACGCACCCGCAGGAGCTCTTCCGCGAGTGCAGCGTGTACGTGGAGTATGTCGCCGACCCGAAGCAGATGCCGCGCCTGATGGAGATCGCCATGCGCGCAGCGATCGAGGAGCGCGGTGTCGCCGTCCTCGTGATCCCCGGTGACGTCGCCCTCGCCGACATCGCCGACGACCGCGCCGTCGTGATCGAGCGCGCCCGCCCCGTGGTGGTCCCCAACGGCGCAGAGCTCGAGAAGGCGGCGACGCTGCTGAACGCGGCGAAGAACGTCACGATCCTCGCCGGCGCCGGGGTCGAAGGCGCCCACGACGAGGTGATCGCGCTCGCCGACAAGCTGGGTGCTCCCATCGTCCACGCCCTTCGCGGCAAGGAGTTCATCGAGTACGACAACCCCTTCGACGTCGGGATGACGGGACTGCTCGGTTTCGCGTCCGGCTACCGCGCGATGGAGGCCGCCGACGCGCTGCTGGTGCTCGGCAGCGACTTCCCGTACGAGCAGTTCTACCCTGACGGTGCGAAGACGATCCAGGTCGACATTCGCGGCGCACAGCTCGGCAAACGGCATCCGCTCGATCTGGGACTGGTCGGCGACGTCCGGGCCACGGCCGAGGCGCTGCTGCCGAGGATCGCGCGCAAGGACGATCGCGGTCACCTCGACGACGCGATCGCGCACTACCGCAAGACCCGCAAGAAGCTCGACGAGCTGGCGGTGCCGGCGAAGGGGAAGCGCCCCATCCATCCGCAGTACCTCGCCAGGCTCCTGGACGAGTACGCGACCGATGACGCGATCTTCACCGCCGATGTCGGGTCACCGACCGTGTGGGCGGCGCGCTATCTCTCGATGACCGAGAACCGGCGCCTGATCGGCTCCTTCACCCACGGCTCGATGGCGAACGCGCTGATGCACGGCATCGGTGCGCAGGTCGCCCACCCCGACCGTCAGGTCGTCGCACTCGCGGGCGATGGCGGATTGGCGATGATGCTCGGCGAGCTGCTCACGCTGACGCAGAACAAGCTCCCGGTGAAGACGATCGTGGTCAACAACTCGTCGCTGAACTTCGTCGAGCTCGAGATGAAGGCCGCCGGCTTCGTCACCTACGGCACAGGACTGGACAACCCCAGCTTCGCCGCGATCGCCGAAGCCATGGGCATCTTCGCCCGTCGGGTGGAGCGCAGCGAAGACCTCCCTGATGCCGTGCGCGAGGTGCTGGCTCACGACGGTCCGGCCCTGCTCGACGTGGTCACAGAGCGGCAGGAGTTGTCCATGCCGCCGGCGATCGAGGCCGCGCAGGTCAAGGGCTTCGCGCTCTATGCGATCCGCACCGTGATGTCCGGACGCGGGGACGAGCTTCTCGACCTCGCGAAGGCGAACTGGCGCCAGCTCTTCTGAGCCGGCGCCACGCCGGGATCCGACGCTCAGCTCTCCAGGTGGGCGCGGATCTCGGCGGCCTCGCCGTGCCGCCCGAGCGCCTCGAACACGTTGCCGAGTTCGAGGGCCGCGACCTGCAGCAGCGGCGGGTGGCCGGCCGCGTGATCGATCGCGCTGCGGTACACCGGCACGGCGTCGGCTGAGCGGTCGTTGCCGGCGAGCACCCGCGCGGCGAACAGCTCGGAGCTTCCGGCCGCCCCCAGGTCTCCCAGTGCAGCGAAGCCGTCGGCCGCGGTGAGCGCGGCCGACACGGCCTCGTCGATGCGTCCGAGCTCAGCCAGAGCGCGTGCCCGTGAATCGGTGACATCGGCGAGCAGCCACCCGGCGTCGTGCTGCTGTGCGAGGGCGGCGACCTCGTCGAAGAGAGCGAACGCCCGCTCGTCGCCGCGCCCACCGTAGGCCTGCCCGAGGCTGTGCAGCACCTCGGTGAGCGCTCCGACGGCGTCCGGCGCGCGTCGGACGGTCTCGGCCGCGGATTCGAGCAGGGCGATCGCATCGTCGTGCTCGTCGAAACGCGCGAGGATCTTCGCCTGCTCGGTCATCGCCATCGCCTGGTCGGCGTGCTCCTCGGCCTGCCCGAACAGCTCGGAGGCGTAGCCGTGGGCGCCCACCGACTGGCCGAATTCCCCGGCCGCACTCAATGCGCGGGCGAGCATCGAAGCGGTCATCGCTCGAGAACCGGCGGGGACGTCGGCCTCCTCCTCGCGCTGCAGCACATCTCCGAAGAGCTCGGCGGCCTCCTCCGCATCACCGACCCGCAGCATGGCGCGGGCGAGTCGGAAGTCGAGTCCGGTCGTGTCGCCTCCCGCGTCGCCGCCGAGGCGAGCGGCGAGGCGATAGCGCGAGACGGCCTTCTCCGGCTCGTCGGCGTCCTCCCAGAGCGCGCCGGCGAGCAGATGGGCGTCGCCGAGTGCACGGGTCGCTCCCAGCTCGGCGAGCAGGCGGCAGGACTCGTCGGCGTCGACCGCCCCCTCGGCGTACGAGCTGGTGCCACCGCGCACGCGTGCGCGGGTCTGCAGGGCCTGCGCCCGGTGCCCCGTGCTGACGTCCTCCTGGGCGAGGAAGCGGTCCAGCAACGCGCTGCCGGCTTCGAGATCGCCCTTGCTCAGCACGGCCGAGATGGCCACCAGCGTCGTGGTGTTCGTCAGGCGGGTGTCGTCCGCTTCGGCGAATGACCGGGCGGCCACCTCCGCGTGGTCCAGCGCGGCGTCCGGCTCGCCGGACTGCAGGTGCAGGGCCGCGCGGCTGATCGCGAGGTCACCGCGCGTCCACGCGGGAAGCTCGTCCGATGCGCCGATCTCCTCTTCCAGAGCGGCGGTCGTCTCCGGCGTGTTCAGGCCGAATGTCGCGAGTCCGATGCGCTCCTCGAGGTCGGCCTGCGCCTCGTGCCCAGCGGCGCGGAGTGCGGCGATGCGCTCCGGCAGCAGCTGCAGGGCCTCGTCCGCGCGCTCCAGTGCGACCAGGATCCCCAGCCGCATGGACAGCAGCTGGGCGCGCTTGGCGGGATCTTCGACTTCGAGGGCGCGGGGCAGGGCTTCGAGCGTCTCGTGCTCGGCGCCGAACTGCGCGAGCTGCATGGCGCGCTCGAACCAGCCCTCTGCGTCGACCGGGGCGGTGGTGGAAGCAGGGGTGATGAAGGCGTCGGACCGGATCGGCACGTCGTAGCTCTCCTTCGCGAGTCCACGCATCCGCTGCAGGCTGCGGGCGTGGCCCTCGGTACCGTCGCGTTCGTCGAAGCCTCGGCCGATCCGCTCGGCGGCGGCCCACGAGGCGGCAGCCAGGTCGGCCGCGCCCCAGGCGCCGTCGTGCTCGCCGAAGAACGGCACGAGCGCAGGGGAGTCGGCTCCGCGCACCGGGGTGTCGCCGTGCCCGGCTGCCGTGACGCGGTCGAGCGCCACGGCGAGGGCGGCGAGGGCGGCGAAGTGCGCGTCGACGTTCAGGCCGTCGTGCGCGAGCCAGGAGATGTGCTTCTCGACCAGGGCGAGAGCACGCGCCTCGTTCCCGGTGACGGCTGCGAACACGATGTTGTTGGCGACGATGCGCAGGTTGTCCGGGTTGTCCTTGGCGAGGCGGTAGCTGCGCAGGTGGGCTGTCTTCGCCTCCTCGAGACGTCCGGCGCGCAGATAGGGGAGCAGCACGCGGGACAGAGCGTGCTCCGGCTCTTCGCCGCAGGAGAAGCCGCCTTCGATCATCTCCTCGACCAACACGATCGCCTCGGCGTCGCGATCGGTGTCGGCGAAGAATCCGGCGAACTGGCTGCGTCCGCACGCGTCGCAGTGGCTGTGGTCGTCGCGCGGCGTGGCCTCGAGCTGCACGCGGAGCGCCTCGGCCTCGTCCATGCGTCCGGCATCCCAGGCGTCTTCGAAACGAGCCGTGAGCACCCCGCTGACGCCGAGACCTGCGGCACGGTAGTGAGACTCCATGTCGTCGAGGACGGCGGCGATCTGCTCCTGGGAGAAAGCCGGAGAGGACCTCAGCGACGAGGCCATCCACTTGAACTGCCACATCAGATCGGCGCCGCCGTTGTCGAGGTCGGCGGGGAAGCGCTGCGGGTCCGCGTCGTGATGAGCGAGGCACCACGCGAACGAGTTCAGCATGACGTCGGTCGCACCGTTCATGTTCGCCGAGGCCGTCTGGCGCATCCTGGCCTCGTACTCGAGCCGCTCGTCGCCGATCTCCACCGCGAGGGCCACTGCCTCGGAGACCAGGGCCTGCTCTGCGGGACCCCAGGGAGTGCGATCGATCTCCTCGATCAGCTGCTGGAAGCGCTTCTTCGGACGTGCCATGGACAGAACCTTTCGGGAGGGTCAGCGGGCGTCGCCGAAGGGAAGGGTGTCTCCCTCCAGACCGGCCGAGAGCGAGACGAGGTCGGAGAGGGCGCTGGTCATCAGCGCCCGGTCGGCGTCGGCGAGCGGGTGATGCCCGGCCAGGAGAGCCTGGATGTAGAGCAGCTGCACGGTTCGGGCGAAGACCGCCTCATCCTGCACCCTCACCAGGGCGCGCACCACCCTGTTCGACCAGTTCAGGCACAGTCGGGCGCGCAGATCCTCCTCCCTGGCGGAGGACAGGGTCTGGTCGATGCGGTCGAGCACGCCACCCCAGAGCGATCCGGTGATGCCCTTGGTGCGGCCGCGGTCGATCGCCCTGAGCACCTCGGGGTCGGCCACGTAGAGGGCGGCGAGGTCGGGGCGATCGATGGATCGCACGACAACGGAGCAGTCGGACGCCGCGAGCACCGCACCGGCACGGGCTTCCAGGGCCACCGCGGAGTCGCGGTCGTCGAGGGGCGGCGGGTCGAGCCGGTCGAGTTCGCCCGTGACGTCCACCTGCTCGACGGTGACGTGGGGGTACAGGTCCGGCAGCATCCGGATGAGGTCGGAATCGTAGAGGTAGCCGCCGTTGACGAGCACCTCGTCTGCGGGAGAGATGCCTGCCACCTGCCGGAACTCGTCCACTGTCTGCGCGTACCTGATGTGCGGGTATCGCTCGACGAGGTCGCCGATGCGCATGGCGCCGTGCGTTGTCTCGACGGTCAGCCAGCGCGAGATGAAGTGGGAGAGCTCTTCGTCGTGGCGCACCAGCGACTTGAGCCCGACCTCGTGCACGGCGACGAACTGGGCGAGACGGTGCGGTTCGCGCAGCCCCAGCTCCAGCACCCAGCGGCGGATCCCGGCGCCCAGCTGCTCGCGCACGCGCTCGAGGGCGGCGTCCTCGACGAGCGATTCCCTGCTCGCGGTCGGGGCGAGTCCGGTGGAGTCGACCACGGCCCGCACGAAGAAGGCCCAGTCGGGGAGCACGTCGTCGACGCGTTCGGAGAGCAGCATCCGGCCGAGGTACATGCGGGTCGCCTGGCGTGCGCCGGGCGGCGGGGCGAACGGCAGCACGTAGGCGAGGCCCCGGGTGCCCGTCGCCGGCTCGCTGAGCTCGATGACGTCGAGCGGACTCGCACCGAGAAGGTCGCGACCGAAGTCGACGGCGGCCTCGGGGTGCTGTGCGGCGTGCAGGAACGGGGCGTCCCTGGTGATGTCGACATCGCCGGCCGCGGTGTCGATCGTGACGCGCACGGGGAGGAACTCGCCGAACGTCGTGGCCAGCTCGCGCACGGCTGCGGGACGCAGCAGCTCGTCGGCGTCGAACCGCGGGACGAGATGCACGCTGGTCCCGATCGGCAGCTCCTCGTCGATCTCCGTCACCTGGAACGTGCCGTCCGCGCTCCCCGTCCACTCGACCGAAGCGCCGCCGCGGGCGCTGCGGGAGCGGATGACGATCGTGTCGGCGACCATGAAGCAGCTCAGCAGACCGATGCCGAATTGGCCGAGATAGTCGCTGCGCGGGAGGTCGAAGATGTCGCGCTTGGAGCTGCGTCCGACGGTCGCCAGCAGGTCGGCGACCTCGGCGGACGTCAACCCCACCCCGTCGTCGCGCAGCACGAACTCGCCGTTCTCCGCGGTCAGCGGAGTGATCCGGATGCGCCCGCCGCCGCCGTCGACCTCCTGGCGGGCGGTGATCGCATCGCGGGCGTTCTGCAACAGCTCCCGCAGGTACACGCGAGGACTGGAGTAGATGTGCCGACTGAGCAGATCGACGACTCCGCGCAGATCCACCTGGAACTGCTGCACTTCAGCGCTCACCGGCGCTCCCTCCTCCTGCATACGCTCGCCGAGCCTAACAAGAACACGCCATCGCGATCCCGGTTCGGCGCCGCCGCATCGATGCCGTATGCTTGTGGGGCAGTTGTTCTCTGCATTCTTTCGCCGTGCCTGGGGTCTCCGGGTCGCAGTCGCGGTGGCAGGGTGGGGAGAGCACCCCGAGGCCTTCCGGTCTCTAGGGCGGTAGCTCAATTGGCAGAGCAGCGGTCTCCAAAACCGCAGGTTGCAGGTTCGATTCCTGTCCGCCCTGCGCGTCAGCGCAACGCTGACACACGAAAGGTACATTCAGGATGGATCAGGACGAACCGCGCGGCGAGGTCGTCGCGGCCGGCGCCACCCGCGAGAAGAAGGGCAACCCCTTCTCCCGGTTCTTCGGGAGCATCGCCCTGTTCATCCGCCAGGTCATCGCCGAGCTCCGCAAGGTCGTCACCCCGACTCGCAAGGAGCTGTTCAAGTTCACCGGGGTGGTGCTCGTCTTCGTGATCATCGTCATGGGCATCGTCTACGGCTTGGACACGCTGTTCGCGTTCGTGACGCACTGGGTGTTCGGAATCCCTGGCTGATGACCCCCGCGGCTCGCGCCGCAGCTATGGAGAAGAAGCAAAGTGTCTGAACGATATTCCGACGACGCCGACTGGGCGACCGCCGCCGAGCAGTCCAGCGAGGAAGACGAGGCCCAGGAGGGCAACGTGCTCGCTCAGGAAGAGCTCTCGGTCACCTCGGCTGAGCACGTCGCCGTCCACGTCGAAGACGAGGACGGCGAAGAGGATGACGTGGTTGACACCGACATCGACATCGACGACCCGGAGGCGGACGCCATCGTGAACGACGCTCTCAACCTGGACGAAGCGGCTGAGTCCGAGGCCGCCGCCGAGGTTCTCAACGAATCCGTGGCCGAAGAGGTCGCCGAGCAGGAGGCGGAGGCGGCCGACGAGGTCACCCCGTACGACGGCCCCGACGTGAACGGTGAAGACGACCGTCCAGCGGGCGAGGACGCCGAGTCCGAGGACGACGCGGAGGAGGACCCGTACGAGGCCTTCCGCATGGACCTCCGCATGCTCCCGGGCAAGTGGTACGTCATCCACTCCTACGCCGGTTTCGAGCGCAAGGTCAAGGCCAACATCGAGCAGCGCAAGTCGACGCTCGAGGTCGAGGACGAGATCTACCAGGTCGAGGTCCCGATGGAAGACGTGGTCGAGATCAAGAACGGCCAGCGCAAGATGGTCACCCGCGTGCGCATCCCCGGCTACGTGCTGGTGCGCATGGAGCTCACGGAGGACACCTGGTCCGTCGTCCGCCACACGCCCGGTGTGACCGGCTTCGTGGGCAACGCCCACAACCCGACGCCGCTGCGCTTCGAGGAGGCCTTCAACATGCTGAAGTCGCTCGTCGAGGTCAAGGACGTGCCGACCGCCAAGAACATCGCGTCGAAGGGCGGCGTCGCCGTCGCTCGTCCGCTGCCCGCAGAGGTCGACTTCGAGGTCGGCGAGACCATCACGATCAAGGAGGGCTCGTTCGCGGGTCTTCCCGGTTCGATCAGCGAGATCAAGCCCGAGAGCGGCAAGCTCACGGTGCTCGTCTCCCTCTTCGAGCGCGAGACCCCGGTCGAGCTGTCGTTCGACCAGGTCACCAAGATGATCTGACACCCGTCAGCGAGAACGGCCGTCCCATTCGGGGCGGCCGTTCTGCGTTGGTACATCCGACCGGGGCAGGGGGGATCCGGAGACGTCCGTCGCTGCGCTCCGGATCAGGTAGACTTGTGTGGTTTGTGCGACAGCCCGCATGGGTCTCTGAGCTTGTCGAAGGGCGCGCAGACGACCACGTTCCGGAAACGCCGGATCCGTGGGAGAAGCGGATGCTCCGGTATCCGATTCGATGAAAGGAAAGAGAATGGCACCGAAGAAGAAGGTGACCGGCCTGATCAAGCTTCAGATCAACGCCGGTGCAGCCAACCCGGCGCCGCCGATCGGCCCCGCGCTCGGTCAGCATGGCGTCAACATCATGGAGTTCTGCAAGGCGTACAACGCCGCGACCGAGTCGCAGCGCGGCAACGTCATCCCCGTCGAGATCACCGTCTACGAGGACCGCAGCTTCACCTTCGTCCTGAAGACCCCGCCCGCGGCGGAGCTCATCAAGAAGGCCGCAGGCGTCCCCAAGGGCTCTGCAACCCCGCACACCGTCAAGGTCGCGAAGATCACCAAGGACCAGGTCCGTCAGATCGCCGAGCAGAAGCAGGCCGACCTGAACGCGAACGACATCGAGGCCGCCTCGAAGATCATCGCCGGCACCGCCCGTTCCATGGGCATCACGGTCGAGGGCTGAGGAGAATAATCATGGCTACCAAGTCCAAGGCTTACAAGGCTGCCGCCGAGAAGATCGAGGCAGACCGTTTCTACACCCCGACCGAGGCCGTCGCCCTCGCGAAGGAGACCGGCTCGTCGAAGTTCGACTCGACCGTCGAGGTCGCGCTGAAGCTCGCCGTCGACCCCCGCAAGGCGGACCAGATGGTGCGCGGCACCGTCATCCTGCCCCACGGCACCGGTAAGACCGCCCGCGTCATCGTTTTCGCCACCGGCCCCGCAGCCGAGGCAGCGATCGCCGCAGGTGCAGATGAGGTCGGCGGCGCCGAGCTCATCCAGAAGGTCGCCGACGGTTGGACCAACTTCGACGCCGCCGTCTCCACCCCGGAGCTCATGGGCCAGGTCGGTCGTCTCGGAAAGGTGCTCGGACCCCGTGGTCTGATGCCGAACCCGAAGACCGGCACCGTGACCCCGAACCCGGCCAAGGCCGTCGAGGAGATCAAGGGCGGAAAGATCGAGTTCCGCGTCGACAAGCACGCCAACGTGCACTTCGTCGTCGGCAAGGCCTCCTTCACCGCCGAGCAGCTCGACGAGAACATCGGCGCAGCGCTCGAGGAGATCGTCCGCCTCAAGCCGTCGAGCTCGAAGGGCCGTTACATCCAGAAGGGTGCGGTGTCGACCACGTTCGGCCCCGGCATCCCGCTGGACGTCAACGCCATCTGAGTCTGACTCTCTGAAACGCCCCCGGGTCCGCCCGGGGGCGTTTCTGCGTCCCGTCGGAACCGCGAAACGCAACGTCATCGGATGCGGGGAACCGACATGCGCCACGTACTGTGGGGAAGTTCCCGTGACGGTCGCGTAAACTCGCACCGCGCTTCACACCCCAGGAGGGTTCATGTCCCGTCGTCTCATCGCCGTCACCGCACTCGTCGCCGCCGCCGCGGTCCTGACCGCCTGCAGCGGGTCCAGCACTCCCGCGAGCACCTCGGGCTCCGGTGAGAGCTCCGCGAGCTCGGAGTACGGCCTCGCGAAGGACGGCGTCCTCACCGTCGGCACGGAGGGCACGTATCGTCCCTTCAGCTTCCACGGCGACAACGGAGCGGGCGACCTGACCGGCTACGACGTGGAGATCATCGAGGCCGTCGCAGACAAGCTCGGCCTCGACGTGAAGTTCGAGGAGACCCAGTGGGATGCGATCTTCGCGGGTCTCGACGCCGGCCGATTCGACGTGATCGCCAACCAGGTCACGATCAACGACGAGCGTGAGGCCAAGTACCTCTTCAGCACCCCGTACACCGTCTCTCCGGGCGTGATCGTCGTGGCCGAGGACGACGACTCGATCTCGTCCTTCGCCGATCTCAAGGGCAAGACCACCGCGCAGTCCCTCACCAGCAACTGGAACGACCTCGCCACCGAGTCCGGCGCCAAGGTCGAGGGTGTCGAGGGGTGGGCCCAGGCGGTCGAGTTGCTCCGCCAGGGCCGCGTCGACGCGACCATCAACGACAAGCTCACCTTCCTCGACTACGAGACCACCAACAGCCCGACCGGACTGAAGATCGCGGCCGAGACCGATGAGGCGGGCAAGTCGGCGTTCGCGTTCACCAAGGACAAGGAAGCTCTCGTCACGGCCGTCGACGGAGCGCTCGACGAGCTCCGCGCTGACGGCACCCTGGCGGAGATCAGCAAGAAGTACTTCGGCGAAGACGTCTCCCAGTAATCGATGGAGAGTCCCTGGCAGCTGTTCCTCGACTCGCTCGGGCCGATCGCCTGGGCGGGTCTGACAGCGACGGTGCCGCTCGCGCTGGCGTCGTTCTCCCTGGGGCTGATCATCGCCATCGGCATCGCGCTGATGAGGATCTCCGTGAACCCGATCCTCTCGGGCGTCGCGCGGTTCTACATCTCGGTGATCCGCGGGACGCCGCTGCTGGTGCAGCTTTTCGTGATCTTCTACGGCATGCCGTCGATCGGGATCACGATCGACCCGTGGCCGAGCGCGATCATTGCGCTGTCACTCAACGTCGGCGGCTACGGCGCCGAGGTGGTGCGTGCGGCCATCCTCTCCGTCCCGCAGGGACAGTGGGAGGCGGCGTACACGGTGGGCATGAACCGCACGCGAACGCTCACGCGCATCATCCTGCCGCAGGCGGCACGGGTGTCGGTGCCGCCGCTGTCGAACACGTTCATCTCGCTCGTGAAGGACACCTCGCTGGCGTCGCTGATCCTCGTGACCGAGCTGTTCAAGGTGGCCCAGCAGATCGCCTCGACGACCTACGAGTTCATGGTGCTCTACCTCGCCGCGGCGCTGGTCTACTGGGTGTTCTGCCTGGTGCTGTCGTTCGGCCAGAGCGCTCTCGAGAGGAGGCTCGACAGCCGTGTCGCGCACTGACAACACCGCAGAGGCTCTGCTCACCGCCCGCGGCCTGCGCAAGAGCTTCGGCGACAACGAGGTGCTCCGGGGGATCGACCTGACCCTGCACCGCGGAGAGGTCGTCGTGCTCATCGGCCCCAGCGGTTCCGGCAAGACCACGGTGCTGCGCGCCCTCAACGGTCTCGAGACGCCTGACGCCGGCACGATCGTGGTCGATGGCGGGCCCGAGATCGACTTCGCCCCCGCGGTGAAGCCCTCGCCCCGGGTGCAGAAGCAGAAGCGGCTCGCCCTGCGCGACCGGTCGGCGATGGTGTTCCAGCACCACAACCTGTTCCCGCACCTCACTGTCCTCGAGAACGTCATCGAGGGTCCGTGGCGCGTGCAGGGTCGACCGAGAACCGAGGTCGTCGCCGAGGCGCTCGTCCTCCTCGATCGCGTGGGTCTGGCCGACAAGTCTGACGCCCGGCCGCATCAGCTCTCCGGAGGACAGCAGCAGCGCGTCGGGATCGTGCGGGCGCTCGCGCTCAAGCCCGACCTGCTGTTGTTCGACGAGCCGACGAGCGCGCTCGACCCCGAGTTGGTGGGGGAGGTGCTGCTCGTCATCAAGGAGCTGGCCGACGAGAACTGGACCATGGCCGTGGTCACGCACGAGCTCAGCTTCGCGCGGGAAGCCGCGGATCACGTGCTGTTCATGGACGGCGGCGTCGTCGTCGAACAGGGCCCACCTGCCCAGCTCTTCAGTGCACCCACGCACGAGCGCACGCAGCGGTTCCTCACCCGCATCATGCGTCCTCTCGACGGTGCCTGAACTCCACGGTGCCTGAGCAGAGGCGCTGAGCCCGCGCGACCCTCGCCTCTGAGGTGGATCGGTGAGAGGATGCCCTCGTGGGCACCATCGACGACTATCTCGCGGACCTCGAACCGGCCGATCGGGCCGCTGTCGATCGTGTCTACGCGGTCGCGCGCACGGAGGTGCCGGATGCGGAGCAGGGCAAGGGCTACGGGATGCCGGCGCTCGTGCACCACGGCAAGCCGCTGCTCTCCGTGATGCGGGCCAAGAAGCACATCGGCGTCTACCCGTTCAGTCCCGATGCTGTGGCGACCGTCGCCGACGCGCTCGGGAACCACCCCGGAGCCAGCGTCGACAAGGGCACCATCCGGTTCCAGCCAGAGCATCCGATCCCGACCGAAGTGCTGGAGACTCTCGTCCGCGCGCGTCTCGCTCAGATCGACGCCTCCTGATCCGTCACGCTCCCAGCACGGGGAGGACGAGACTGATCGCGATCGAGATCATGACGACGGCGATCACGGCGTCGAGGATGCGCCACGACCGTGGGGTGCGCAGCCATCGTCCGAGATAGCGCGCCCCGAAGCCCAACGCGGTGAACCACAGCAGGCTCGCGGCCATCGCCCCGACGGCGAAGAGCCAGCGCTGATCACCGTGGGTGGCCGCGATCGAACCGAGCATCAGCACCGTGTCGAGGTACACGTGCGGATTGAGCCAGGTGAGCGCGAGGGTGGTCAGGATGACCGGTGCCAGCCGCGTGCGGGTCATCGTGGGCGTCGTGCCTCCCGCGGTCGGGGCGCGGAGTGGCGCGGAGTCCGCCGCGTCGACGTCGAGCTCCTCGCCGCCCCGCCAGGCCCTCCGCGCGGCGAGTGCTCCGTAGGTGAGCAGGAACAGCGCGCCCGCCCATCGGGCGACCACGACCAGCCAGGGTGCTGCGGAGATCACGAAGCCGAGGCCGGCGACCCCCGCGGCGATCAGCGCTGCATCGGAGAGCGCGCAGATGATCACCACGGCCAGGACGTGCTCGCGACGGATTCCCTGACGCAGCACGAACACGTTCTGCGCGCCGATGGCGACGATGAGGGAGAGGCCGAGTCCGAGGCCGGCGAGAATCGTGAGCATGTGTCCAGCGTAGGAACGGACCCACATGAAGAGAAGCGAAGATTCCTACGGAACCATTAGCCTGGCTTATGTGCGTATCGACCCGGAACTCGCGAACACCCTCGCCGCGATCGTCGATGAGGGAACGCTGGACGCGGCTTCGAGGCGTCTGCAGATCACGCCGTCCGCGGTGAGCCAGCGTTTGAAGACCCTCGAGCAGCAGCTCGGCCGCATCCTGGTGGTGCGCACCAAGCCCGCACGCCTGACCGAGGCGGGGGAGGCCGTCGTCCGTCTGGCCAGACAGATCTCCCTGCTGGAGCATGACGCGCTCGCGGGGGTGGGCATCGACGACCCGGACGGCTCTCCACGCATCACGGTGCCTCTCGCGGTGAACGCCGACTCGATGGCGACGTGGTTCCTGGCCCCGATCGCGCGACTCTCCGCACGGCACGACATCGACTTCGACCTGCATCGCGACGATCAGAACTTCACGGCCCGCCTGCTCGAATCGGGCGCGGTGATGGCGGCCGTCACGAGCGAGGAGACCCCCGTCACCGGCTGCTCCGTGTCACCGCTCGGGGTGCTCGAGTATCGCGCGATGGCCGAGCGGGAGTTCGCCGCACGCTGGTTCCCCGACGGGGCGACCTCGTCGGCGCTGGCCGGAGCGCCGTTCGTCGACTTCGACCGCAGGGACACCCTGCAACATGAATGGCTCAGGGCGATGTCGGTCGAGCAGGCGGGCGTCCCGCGTCATTACGTTCCGGCGTCACACGACTACGCGCTGGCGGTCGCTCTGGGGCTCGGGTGGGGCATGGTGCCGGTGCTGCAGGATTCGGGTGGACTCGTGCCCCTGGGCGGCCCCGTGCTTCGGGTGCAGCTCTACTGGCAGCAGTGGAACCTGCGATCGGAGATGCTCGACACGATCGCCGCTGAGGTCGCGGACGAGGCTCGACGGGTGCTCGGGGCTCCTTCGCTCAGTCGGCCGCGCTCGTCCGCGGCGTCACCCCGGCCCCGAGGGCGTGCAGCAGCCGGGTGAGGTTCCCGATGTCCGCGAGGCTCCACTCCTGGAGCGTGCGCAGCAGCATGCCCTCCTGCGGAAGTCGGGCTGCGGACAGCCTCTCCGTGCCGAGCGGCGTGAGCTCGAGCAGGGAGGAGCGTCCGTCGGCGGGGTCGGCCGTGCGTTCGATGAGACCGAGGTCCTCCAGCTCACGCACCGTCCGACTCACCTGCCCCTTGTCCATGAGCATCCGCTCGGACAGTGCGGACACGGTGACCTGTTCGCACCGTGCGATCGTGGTGAAGATCTTGTAGGCGCCTGGCAGCAGCCCAGGACTCACACGGTTCGCGTTCTCGGTGATCACGCGGCGGAAGTGCGTGATCAGCTCACCGAACTCCGCCTCGAGGTCGCGGACCGCTTCGGCCCGCGCCTCCGGGGTGTCGGCGTCGTCCGCGGTGTGGGCGGTGCCGGGGGTGTCGTCAGCGTCGGACATCGGACGAGGCGTCTCCATGGTCGTCGGCGCGATGGATGACGCCCACCGCGCCGGTCGTCGGAGCGCCGGAGAGTGCCTCCGCGTCGGCGATCGCGACGTCGGATGCCTCTGCCGCACGGCCGTCGTCCTCCTTCGCGGCATCCGCGTGGGCGCGCTCGGTCGTCGTCATCGTGGTCAGCGGGCGGTTCGGCAGGAACAGGATCGCCACAAGGCTGATCACGGCGAGCGGGATGCCGATCAGGAACGCGTGCGAGATCGCCTGGGCGTAGAAATCCTCGATGATCGAGCGCACCGGTTCGGGGAGCAGGCGCACCTCCGGCAGTGTTCCGCTGGACAGCTGGGCTGCGACCTCCGCACCCTTGTCACCCAGTTGAGCGATCGCTGCTCCGATGCGCTCCTTGCCGTCGCTGAACAGACCGGTGAGGCTGTTCGCGAGCACGGCACCCATCACCGAGACGCCGATCGTGCCGCCGAGGCTGCGGAAGAAGGTCACACCGGAGCTCGCGACGCCCATCTCGCTGGGCTTGGCGACGTTCTGCACGATGAGCACGAGGTTCTGCATCGTCATGCCGACGCCGGCGCCCATCACGAACATGTAGATCGAGACGAGGACGAAGTTCGTGTCGTAGTGCAGGGTCGACAGCATCACCGATCCGGCGATCAGCAGCACGGAGCCCAGGATCAGGTAGCCCTTCCACCTGCCGAACCGCGTGACGAGCTGGCCGATGACCATCGAGGCGATCAGGAGCCCTGCCATCATCGGGAGGGTCATGAGCCCGGCCTCGGTCGGCGTGGCGCCGCGGGACAGCTGCATGTACTGCGCGAGGTACACCGAGGTGCCGAACATCGCGACGCCGATCGAGATCGACGCGAGCACCGAGAGGGTGAAGGTGCGACCGCGGAAGAGCGTGAGCGGGATCAGGGGCTCTCGCACCCGGAGTTCCACGATGATGAAGGCGATGGCCGAGACGATCGCTCCGCCGACCATGAGCACGGTCTCCGTGCTCCACCAGTCGAAGGTCGATCCCGCGTTGGTGATCCAGATGAGGATCAGTGAGACGGCCGCGGAGAGCAGCACGATGCCGACGTAGTCGATCGAGACCTTGCGGGTGCGTTCGGTGCTGATATGGAGCGTCTTCTGCAGGATGATGAGGGCGGCCACCGCGAAAGGCAGGGCGACGAAGAAGTTCCATCGCCAGTTCGCGACATCGGTGATCCATCCGCCGAGCAGCGGGCCGCCCACCGTCGCGACGGCCATCACGGCGCCGAACAGGCCCATGTACCGGCCGCGCTCGCGGGGGCTGATGATGTCGGCCATGATCACCTGGCTGAGGGCCGCGAGTCCGCCGCCGCCGATGCCCTGGATGGCACGGAACGCGATGAGCGTGTTGGTGTCCTGCGCGAAGCCGGCGGCAGCCGTCGCGCCGACGAAGACGACGATGGCGATCTGGATCAGCAGCTTGCGGTTGAAGAGATCCGCGAGCTTGCCCCAGATGGGCGTCGAGATGGCGGTGGTGAGCAGCGTCGCGGTGATGACCCATGTGTAGGCGGCCTGGTCGCCGCCGAGGTCGTGCACGATGACCGGCATGGAGGTGGAGACCACCGTGGTGGCGATCATCGAGACGAACATGCCGAGCAGGAGGCCGGTGAGGGCTTCGAGCACCTGGCGATGCGTCATCTTGACAGGAGAATCCGGGGTCATGCCTGACCTTTCGCAGAGAGAAGGAGGGGATGCTGCGACCGCTCTGGCGCGCGCGAGATGGTTGAACTGCGTCAACTATACGCTGGTCGTTGATATAGATCAACGATTAGCGGAGGTCTCTCCACTCTGCGCGGGATGAGCGAATCTCCTGCGCGAAATCGCCTTGTTCTGCGGATGGGGCGGGGAGAGGATGGCGCAAACGCGCGGATGCGGGGTCGTTGAGGGGGACCGGAACAGAGGCATTCACGCGGTTCTCGAAGTTCCTGGAGGGGGAAACGACATGGCAACCAAGGCAACCCAGCGCAAGGTCCTCGCGGTACTGGCGGGAGGGCTCGTGCTCGGCATCGGCACAGCGGTGACGCTCGCGGTGTGGAACGACTCCGAGTTCGCGAACGGCACGTTCACCGCCGGCGCCTTCAACCTCCAAGGATCGACGGACGGCACCACATATGCCGACCACAACTCCGCAGGCAGTGCAGCCACGCTCGCGTTCACGCTCCCCGCCGGGCTGGTGGGGAACATGTCTCCGACGAGCTCGGTGTACGCCGGATTCTGGGTGCGTCTGGCCGGCGGGACGACGACGGCAGCCAATCTCGTCGCCGACGGCACGACCGCCGACCCCGCAGCGAGCTCCAACACCGGACACCTGTCCTATTCGATCTATCAGCTCGCACCCGGCGCGACCTGCAACGCGGCGAGTGCCACCGGAACGCCGATCGCGACCGGAGCGACGCTCGACGTGCAGACCGGTGCGACGCAGGTGCCGCTGGCCGTCGGCAGCCCCACGACAGCTCCCGGTACGGCCGTGCAACTCTGCTTCAAAGTGACGGCGGATGCGTCGCTGACGCCGAGCCTGGTGACCAACGCCACCTGGAAGTTCACGGCCACGTCGACGAGCTGAGTACGTGATGGTCACCCGCAGAGATGTGCGGGAGGGGCGGAGACTTCGATCGCGTCGACTGCGAGCCGTTCTCGCGGGAGGGCTCGTGCTCGGCATCGGCGCCGCCGCCACACTCGCCGCCTGGAACGACTCCGAGTACGGAACCGCGAACTTCACCGCGGGCCGGTTCGACATCGTCGGAGCCGTCGATGGAGCCACGTTCTCGAGCCACGCGACCACCGGCGCGGCCGCGACCCTGAACTTCCAGCTCGCTCCGACCGCCATGGCGCCGGGCAACTACACCTATGCGTTGTTCAGCGTCAAGACAGCGAACCCGTCAGTTGCAGGAACCCTGCAGCTGTCGGCGGGGACTCCGGGGGGAACGGGACTCGCCGCCTATCTCACCTACGGAGTGCGAACGATCGCCGGTACCACCTGCAACGCGACCACGTACGCGGCCGGGACCGCGGTCGTGGCTGACGGATCGGCACTCACCGCTGGCGGATCCGCGACGCAGGTCGTCACCGCGAACGGCTCCGCACAAGTGAACTACTGCTTCGCCGTCACGCTCCCGCTCACCGCTGCGAACGCGGCGCAGGGCCTGACGATGACGCAGACCTGGCAGTTCCTCGGGACGTCGTCGTAGCAGCGATGCCAGGGAGAGGACGAGCACATGACGACCCCCACACGGCGGAGCCTGAGGGAGGACAAGACGTCCCTCGCCGCGGTCGAACCCCACGCGACCGCGGCGAGGGTACATTCCCGGATACGACCGGGGCGCGTGATCGGCGACGTGCTGCTCTGGGCGGCTGCGATCGCCGGCGCCGTCTGCATCCTGCTCGTCGTGCTCGCCTTCACGGCGCAGATCACGCTCATCATGTTCCGCACCGGCTCCATGTCGCCCACGATCCCCGCCGGTTCCGTCGCGGTGGTGCAGCGCGTGCCCGCGAGCGAGGTGGTCGTCGGTGATGTGGTCACGGTCGACCGCGAGGGGGAGCTCCCCGTCACCCACCGCGTCACCTCCGTCGTCGCGGGTGCGAGTGCGCCGGAGCGGGTGATCACGATGCGAGGGGATGCGAACGCGGCGGAGGATCCCTTCCCATACACGGTCTCCTCGGTCAGGAAGGTGGTCTTCGCGGTTCCGGGGGTCGCGTCGATCATCGCCGGGATGGGCAATCCGATGGTGCTGGGAGTCCTGACCGTCGCGGCGACGTCGCTCGTCGTGTGGGCCTTCTGGCCGCGCGAGCAGCGCCGAGCCGCTCGCGATCCCGACGGGAACGGCCCATGAGGCGCGCGCTCGCCGCGGTCCTGCTCGCGGTCGCCGTGATCGTGACGCCGGGCGCGGCCTGGGCGGCGCCCACGACACAGGTCATCCAGGGATCCGTTCTCCGACTGGTCTCCGTCGCGGACTGGGCAGCGGCAGGCAGCCTGTTGCCGGGGCAGCCGGTGCAGTGGGACATCGAGGTGAGTGCTGACGCGCCGGATCCGGGAGTCATCAGGATCGCGGTGAGCGCGACAGGTGAAGCACACCTGCTCCTGGACATCTCGACGTGCGCGGAGGCATGGACGGAGAGCGGATGCCCGGTGGGCGCGACGGCCCTGCGCACGCGGTGGGACATCCCGCGCGACGGCGTCGAGGTTCCGCTTCTGCAGGTCGCCGACACCGAGACGACACACCTCCGCCTCGCCATCGTCCTCGATCCCGCGGGCGGTTCGGGCGCCGGCAGCACCGATGTCCGCGTGCATGCGCAGGGCGCGGGGGAGACGGTGGTCGCGGGGTCCGACGGTGCCCTGGCGACGACGGGACTTCCCTCCGCGGCGCCGTGGATCGTCGGAGCCGGCGCCGGCCTCATCGGGTCGGGTGCCGTGCTGGTGCTCCGCCGTCGACGCGCTGCTTCGGGAGAGGGGGTGCGAGATGAGGCCTCGTGAGCGTGCACGGATCCTCGCCGGAGTCGTCGGCCTCGCGGTGCTCCTCGGCGTCGCCTCGTCTCCGTCGGTGCAGATGACCGATGCCGCCTTCACCGACAGCGAGTACGCGACGCGATCGTTCACGGCATCGACGTTGGCGACTCCGGTGGTGACCTCGTGCACGGTCACGAGTTTTCTCGGCACGTTCACCGGCTTCACGATCACCTGGACCTCGCCGTACCTGACGGTGCAGCAGCGGCTGTCGATCAACAACGTCGTCGTCGACAACAGCAACGTCACGCAGAGCGGCTCCGGCCCGTACACCTACTCGTCGACGATCAGCTCCGGGCTTCTGAACACGCTCCTCGGAAGCCTGCTGGGGTCGACGAACACCGTCAAGGTCGAGAGCATCTACGCGGGAACGTCGTGGGTGTCACCGGCGGCGACGCGCACACTGTCGGTCGGCGGTCTGCTGGGCCTCGGTGGCAACAACACCTGCACCTGAGGACGGCGGACGCAGGGTGAGAGTCAGTCGTGCCGGGTCAGTCGTGCCGGTCGGTGAACTCGTCGGTCGGCGAACTCGTCAGTCGGTGAACTCGTCAGTCGGCGAGGGCCAGAGCACGGAAGGCGTCGCGCTCTCGAAGCTGCTCTCGGCGGCTGGCGGCGGCGTCCACGATCCGGTTCGGAACCTGCTGGCCTGTGGTGCGGCGGTAGAGCTCATCGATGAGGTCGGTGGCGAGTCCGACGAGCTTGGCGATCTCGCGGTCGTCGCGGTCGATCCACACACAGCGCGGCTCGTCGTGGATCGGCGCGAAGTCGACGTGCTCCTCCCACACGAACAGCGTGCGCTCGGCGCCGAGGACGTGCTGCTGCCACCAGATCTGACGGAGGTAGGTGCGCGGGATGCCGCGGAAAGGCTTGTTCGTGGTCTTGATCTCGGCGAGCTTCACGCGCCCGTCCGCGTCGACCGCGATGCCGTCGGGTGTGGCGAGATGACGATGCTCGACTTCGGCGCGGAACAGCGCGGACGAGGGGAGGATGCCGTGGGTGGCCGCCACCCAGGCCGCGATCTCGGGTTCGCGTCGGCGGCCGTGATCCGTGTACGCGTTGCCGCCGAAGCGGGGTCCGCCACCGAGTTTCGAGTCCGCCGCCCTGGCGATCGACTTCTCGGAGGTGAGTCCGGCCACGTCGGTCGCCGTGATGCCCCGGGATCGAGCTCTCAACCAGGCCACGCGGTCACGGGAATCCGCGACGATGCGTGCAGAGAGTTCCGGGGTCACCCTTCGACCCTAACCCCGCCCGCCGACCCTCCCCGCCCTCACACGCCGCCCCCGCCCCCTCCCTCCCGCCCCCGCCCCCGCCCCCGCCCCGCCCCGCCCGCGTCGAGACCCAAGGCTGTCGCCGAAACCCACGCCCGCAGTCGCTCGGGGGCATGGGTCTCGACGATAGGCATGGGTCCGGGGACTGTCAGGTAGGCAGGTGCACCGCCGACTGTTGTTCTGCACAGAGTGGATGTGAAGCGAGTTGTCCGCACTTCCGGCAAGCGCTGGTCATCGCAGTGTGGATGGGCTGCGGGAAGGGTGAGGATCGAGTGCATGCGCAGGACCATCACCATCGAGGAAGCGCGCCGGCTCCTTCTCGCCAGAAGTGATGTGCTCGCTCGAGGGGTGACGGAGCGCGAGCTCCGGGCCATGGTCGACGACGGCTCGATCGTGCGAGTGCGTCGCGGCTGGTACGCGGATTCAGTGGAGTGGGAGCAGCTCTGGGACGAGAGTCGTCATCTGTTGAAGGTGCTCGCCGTGCACCGGGAATCCGCCGGTGGCCGTGCCACATTCTGCTTCGCTTCGGCGGCCGTCATCCACGGGCTTCCGCTCTATCGGACCTCGCCGACCCACGTTCACGCTGTTCTCGGTCCGACGAGTCGCAGCAGAGTGAAGTGGGGTGTCGCGAGGCACGATCTCACTCTTCGCGATAGCGACCTCGTGGAAGTCGAAGGCATCAGATGCACCTCGCTCGAGAGGACCGTGCTCGATCTGGCATGCCGGCTCACGCCCGAAGCGGCGATCGCCGTCGCTGACGCGGCGCTACGGCGCATGGCGGTCCGGCGACACGACCAGGACCATGCGGCTGCCGCAGAGTGGCGGAGTGAACTCGGGAGGCGGGCGCAAACCCTCTCGAACCGTGGCATCCGTCAGGCCCGAGAGGTGATCGCGTTCTCAGATGGCCGCGCTCAGCTGCCCGGAGAGAGCGTGAGTCGTCTGCACCTTCACCGTCTCGGGTTCACCGAGGTCGATCTGCAGTCGCGCGTCACCGGACCGCACGGCGAGGAGTACTCGCTCGACTTCGCCTTTCGGGGAGCGCGGACGTTCGGCGAGTTCGACGGGCGAGGAAAGTACCTCGATCCGACGTTGCGCACAGGGATGTCGGCGGAGGCCGTGGTGCTCGCGGAGAAGCGTCGGGAGGATGCGATCCGCGGAGTCACAGGGTGGCGGATCGTCCGCTGGGGATCCGAGGACATCGTCACGTCGGATGCTCTCGGTGCGCGGCTCCGTGCGTTCGGCCTCCACCCCTGACGCGCGCTGCACCCATGCTCGCCGAGCCCCCTGGTGTCATCGAGACCCACGCTCATCGCCCAGACCCATGTTC
>NZ_BJOG01000002.1 GCF_006540085.1 Microbacterium oxydans
AACGCGCATCCGAGGGTGGGTCTCGATACGGAACGTGGGTCTCGGCGGAGACGAGGGGGTGAGGAGGGAGAGGGAGGGGGACGGGGGAGGGGGGATTTGGGGGGAGAGGCGGGGGTGGGGTAGAGTTGTCGGGAACCGAAGACCGCTGGTCATCGTGTGCGCGTGAGTGCACAGGATCGAAGCTCTGCATCGCAGGGGCCCGCGCAGGACACGAACTTTCCAAAGCTCCGTGCGCTTGCGCCGGAGCTTTTCTCTTTGCAGGTGGTCCAGGTCGGCGCCTCACCACCGTGCGGCGCCTCGTACACACCAAGGAGTGACCATGGCGCAGAAGGATGCATCGGTCGCCGAGCTCACGAAGTCATTCGAGAACTCGACTGCCGTTCTGCTGACCGAGTACCGCGGTCTGACGGTTGCCCAGCTCAAGGAGCTGCGCAACAGCATCCGTCAGGACGCTGAGTACGCCGTGGTGAAGAACACGCTGACCAAGATCGCCGCCAACAAGGCTGGCATCTCCGCGCTGGACGACGACCTCAAGGGTCCGTCGGCCGTCGCGTTCGTGCACGGTGACTTCGTCGCCACCGCCAAGGCTCTGCGTGACTTCGCCAAGGCCAACCCGCTTCTCGTGATCAAGTCCGGCATCTTCGAGGGCAACGCCCTCACCGCGGACGAGGTCAACAAGTACGCCGCGCTGGAGAGCCGTGAGGTTCTGCTGGCGAAGGCTGCGGGCATGATGAAGGCGACGATGGGCAAGGCTGCGGCCACCATCGATGCTCTTCGCGAAAAGCTGGAGACCGCAGAGGCCGCGTAAGCGACCGGCGATCTCGTCTACAAACCCCATCTATCTAGGAGATACATCATGGCGAAGCTTTCCACCGAGGAACTGCTCGAGCAGTTCGCCGGCCTGACCCTCATCGAGCTCAACGAGTTCGTGAAGGCGTTCGAGGAGAAGTTCGAGGTCACCGCTGCTGCTCCCGTCGCCGTCGCCGGTGCTGCGGGTGGCGCAGGCGCTGCTGAGGCTGAGGAAGAGAAGGACTCCTTCGACGTCATCCTCGAGGCCGCTGGCGACAAGAAGATCCAGGTCATCAAGACCGTCCGCGAGCTCACCTCGCTGGGTCTCGGCGAGGCCAAGGCTGTCGTCGACGGTGCCCCGAAGGCCGTCCTTGAGGGCGCCAACAAGGAGACCGCCGACAAGGCCAAGGCTGCTCTCGAAGAGGCAGGCGCAACGGTTACCCTCAAGTAATCGCGACGCTCACGCGTTTCTGATCGAAGGCCCCGGGTTCGCCCGGGGCCTTCGTGCGTGCCCGGGGCGTTCCCGATGTTCCAGGCGTCCCAGACTGCTCGCGCCGACGGCACCGAGGGCTGCCGGCAACGGCACCGCCGCCGGCATCCCGGAATGTTGCGAGCTCAGCGCGGGGGAGCAGTAGAGCTGCGAACCACGAGGGCGGATGCGGCGTCGACGCGCTCGAGCGGAGCGTCCGGGTCCTCCATCTGCTGCGTCAGCAGGCGCACGGCCTCATGGCCCTGGTCGCGCGGCGACTGGCCGATCGTGGTCAGCGCGAACATGTCCGCGTGTTCGTGATCGTCGACTCCGACGACGCTGAGCTCCGTCGGAACGGCGATCCCCAGACGTCTGGCCGCGATGATCGCGCCGATCGCGGCCTCGTCGCACACTCCGACGATCGCGGTCGGGCGTCGGCGTCTGTCGCCGAGCAGTCCGGCCGCAGCCGTATAGCCGCCGGGCATGGTCGGGGCCGCGCCGGCGATGCGGGCGTGCGCCGAGAGACCAGCGGCCCGCAGGGCGCCACGATAGCCGTCGAGTCGCTGTGCATCGCCGAAGCTCAGCTCCGCGGCATCCGTCGATCCGCCGACGAAGGCGATGTCGGTGTGCCCGAGCTCGATGAGATGCTCGGTGGCGATACGCGCGGCGGCGGTGTCGTCGATGGACACGGCGCTTGACCCCTCGCTGTAGGGCCCCACGCTGACGAGGGGGCGCCCCGCCTGCTGCAGTCGCTCGAGTTCACGGGCGCTCGGTTGGATGCCGACCGCGATGATGCCGTCGAAGCGGCGCCCGGGGAGGATGCTCTCGAACAGCCGCTCCCTGGTCTTCGAGCCCTCGGGCACGCCGTACAGCGACAGGTCGTAGTCCAGAGCGAAGAGCGACTCCTGCACTCCGGCGAGCAGTTCGGCGAAGAACCATCGGTCCACTGGGGGCATGACCACTCCCACGGTGCGGGTGCGCCCCGTCGCCAGGCTTGTCGCGGACGAATGGGCGACGTAGGAGAGTTCGCGCGCAGCGTCCGCGACGCGCTGCCTGGTCGCTGTCGACACGTACCCACGGCCGCTCAGGGCGCGGCTCGCGGTGGCCTTCGACACGCCAGCACGTGACGCGACGTCCGCGATCGTGCTCATCGGTCCTCCTCGACCTGATCACGCGGCTGCGTGGACCCGGCGCAGGGTGCGCGCCGCGTCACAGCGTAGCCGCCGGCACGCGAAAAAGGAACCGGTTCCAGGCGTTCGGCGAGGGAGCGCTCCCATGTGTGTGATGCGAGCACCGCGAATGGTTGCGAGCTTGTGACCCTAGCGTGTTGTGCGGTGATGCTGATCGCCAGTAGGTTGGCCTGGAATCGGTTCCCTAACGATGCCCCGGGGTGGCGTCGCACCAGTCGGGAACCTGTACTCGAAGAGGAGAATTCACATGACTCTGTCACAGCGTTCCCGGCGTTACGCGCCGCTCGCCCTGCTGGGGGTCGCGGGCATCGCGCTCGCCGGATGCGGGGCTCCCGGTGGAGCACCGAGCACCGGCGGAGGAGACGGAGGCGACGCCACCGTCACGATCTACGGCACGATCGTCGACGATGAGGCGAAGCTCCTCCAGGAGTCCTGGAAGGACTGGGCCGACGAGAACGGCATCACGATCAAGTACGAGGGCAGCCAGGACTTCGAGACGCAGCTCGGCACCCGCGCACAGGGCGGCAACCCGCCGGACATCGCGATCTTCCCGCAGCCGGGCCTGTTCGCCGACTTCGCCAACCGCGACTACCTGAAGCCCGCTCCGGAAGCGGTCGAGAAGAACGCCAACGAGTACTGGACCGAGGACTGGGTCAACTACGGCACGGTCGACGGCACCTTCTACGGCGCTCCGCTCATGGCCAACGTCAAGGGGTGGATCTGGTACTCGCCCGCGAAGTTCAAGGAATGGGGCGTCGAGGTTCCGACCACGCTCGATGAGATGAGCGCCCTCACCGACAAGATCCAGGCTGCGACGGGCACGCCCGCCTGGTGCGCCGGCTTCGAGTCGGGCACCGCGACCGGATGGCCGGGCACGGACTGGGTCGAGGACTACGTGCTGCGTCAGTCCGGTCCGGAGGTCTACGACCAGTGGGTCACCAACGAGGTCAAGTTCACCGACCCGCAGATCAAGCAGGCGTTCGACTCGGTCGGCGAGGTCCTGCTGAACCCGGCCAACGTCAACGCCGGCTTCGGTGACGTCCGCTCGATCAACTCCACCGCGTTCGGTGACGTCGCTCCCAAGCTCGCCGCCGGCGAGTGCGCGCTGACGCACCAGGCCTCGTTCCTCTCGGGCTTCTTCCCCGACGGCACGACGGTCGCGGAGGACGGCGACGTCTGGGCGTTCATGCTCCCGGGTGAGAGCGCCGACGACAAGGCCGTGACCGGTGCCGGTGAGATCGTCGGAGCGTTCACCGACTCCGAGGCCACCCAGAAGGTGCTCGAGTACCTCTCGAGCCCTGAGTGGGCGAACAGCCGCGTCAGCCTCGGCGGCGTGACCTCGGCCAACAACGGGCTCGACCCGGCGAACGCGAAGGATCCGATCCTGCAGGAGACCATCAAGATCCTTCAGGACCCGGACACCACCTTCCGCTTCGACGCGTCCGACCTGATGCCGGGTGCCGTCGGCGCCGGCACGTTCTGGAAGGGCATCGTGGCCTGGGTCAACGGCACGCCGACGGACGACGTCCTCACGCAGATCCAGACGGGCTGGCCCGCCAGCTGATAGACGAGGAGGGCTGCCCTCTGGGAGGCAGCCCTCCTCTTCTCTCGACGCCGCACGCCGATGCGCGGTCGTCGTTACGCTCCGCGTGATGAAGGGGAATCCGTGAACGCGACTATTTTCTTCCAGTGGATCGGCTCGCTCCCGCCGATCCTGCAGGCGGTCGCCGTCGTCATCGCTTTCGCGGTGGTCGTGGCGCTCATCCTGTTCCTCGTGGACATCGCTCCACGCAGGGGAGCGCTCTACACCGGCATCCGGCTGGCGATGTGCCTGCTCATCCCGTTCGCCGTGATGTGGTTCTTCAACTCCTACTACTGGGCGATGGGAGTGGCGGTCGCGGTCGGGGCGCTGTTCTTCTGGCTCGACTATCGATCACGCGACGGCGCCGGCTATCTGATCCAGCTCGTCGCCTTCATGGCACCAGCCATCCTGCTGCTGCTGGTCGGCCTGATCCTGCCGTCCATCCAGACGATGTACTCGTCGTTCCTGAACTCGTCGGGGAAGGACTTCGTCGGGTTCGCCAACTACCTGTGGATCTTCACGCAGTCCGATGGCATCACCTCGGTCGTCAACACGATCATCTGGGTGCTGCTCGTCCCGACCGTGTCGACCATCGTCGGTCTCGCCTACGCGGTGTTCATCGACCGCACCCGCGGCGAGAAGATCTACAAGGTCCTCGTGTTCATGCCCATGGCGATCTCCTTCGTCGGGGCTGGCATCATCTGGCGGTTCATGTACGAGTACCGCGGCCCCCAGTTCGAGCAGATCGGTCTGCTCAACCAGATCATGGTGTGGTTCGGCGGTGAGCCGCAGCAGTGGCTGCTGAACGAGCCGTGGAACACGCTGTTCCTGATCGTGGTGCTCATCTGGGTGCAGACCGGTTTCGCCATGGTGCTGCTGTCCGCGTCGATCAAGGGCGTGCCGCAGGAACTGCTCGAAGCGGCGGAGCTCGACGGTGCGAATGCCTGGGAGCGCTTCATCTCGGTGACGATCCCCTCCATCCGCCCCGCACTGATCGTGGTGCTGACGACGATCTCGATCGCCTCGCTGAAGGTGTTCGACATCGTCAGGACGATGACCGCCGGCAACTACGGCACCTCGGTGCTCGCGAACGAGATGTACACCCAGTTCTCGAAGTTCGAGGCCGGACGCAGTGCCGCGCTCTCCGTGATCCTGTTCATCCTGGTGCTGCCGATCGTCATCTACAACGCACGCCAGATCAAGAAGCAGCGGGAGATCCGATGACCGACACCGTGAAGTCCGAAACCGCTGTCAGCACCCGCGCCATCACGACCGGAGGCGGCATCGAAGGCTCCGCGGGACGCGCTCGCAAGAAGCTGTCGCGCCCCTGGGCGTCCGTCGCCTCCATCGTGATCGCGGTGCTCTGGACGATCCCGACGCTCGGGCTGTTCATCTCCTCGTTCCGGCCGCGCGATCAGATCCAGTCGAGCGGATGGTGGACGTTCTTCGCCGATCCGCAGGTGACGATCGAGAACTATGTCGACGTGCTGCAGTCCGGCACGACGCAGCTCACGATCCTCGAGTCGTTCGTCAACTCGATCGCGATCACGATCCCGGCCACGCTCGTACCGCTGATGATCGCCTCGATGGCGGCCTACGCCTTCGCGTGGATCGACTTCAAGGGCCGCAACGCGCTGTTCATCTTCGTGTTCGCCCTGCAGATCGTGCCGATCCAGATGGCCCTGGTGCCGCTGCTGAGTTCGTTCTCGCGAGGGATCAATCTCTTCGGCCTCCAGGTGACGCAGCCGCTCGGCGCGTCGGACGGCTACGCGCAGGTGTGGATCGCGCACACCATGTTCGCGCTGCCGCTGGCGATCTACCTGCTGCACAACTTCATGTCGGAGATCCCGGGGGAGATCATCGAGGCGGCCCGCGTCGACGGTGCGTCCCGCGGCCAGATCTTCTTCCGCGTGGTGCTGCCGCTGACGATGCCGGCGATCGCATCCGTCGCGATCTTCCAGTTCCTGTGGGTCTGGAACGACCTGCTCGTCGGACTGGTGTTCGCCGATGGAGCTGCCGCGCCGATCACGAAGCTGCTGGCCGAGATCACCGGAACCAGAGGAAACGACTGGTATCTGCTCACGGCGGGCGCCTTCGTGTCGATCATCGTGCCGCTGATCGTGTTCTTCGCTCTGCAGCGCTACTTCGTCCGCGGCCTGCTGGCCGGATCGACGAAGGGCTGACCTTCGAGAGACACCGGGGGCCTTTCGAGAGGACGGATGCCGCGGTCGGGTGCAACACAGCCCCGGTCGCGGCATCCGCGCGTCTACCCTGAAGTCATGAAGTACGCAGACTCGATCGTCGACCTCGTCGGCGACACGCCCCTCGTGAAGCTGAATCACGTCACCGAGGGTGTGGCGTGCACAGTGCTCGTGAAGCTGGAGTATCTGAACCCCGGCGGGTCGTCGAAGGATCGCATCGCCGCGCGGATCATCGATGCCGCGGAGGCGTCGGGCGACCTGAAGCCCGGGGGCACGATCGTCGAAGCGACCAGCGGCAACACCGGAGTGGGGTTGGCGCTCGTCGCTCAGCAGCGCGGCTACAGCTGCGTCTTCGTGCTGCCGGACAAGGTCGGCGAGGACAAGATCGACGTGTTGCGGGCCTACGGCGCCGAGATCGTCGTGACGCCGACCTCGGTGGCCCCCGACAGTCCCGAGTCGTACTACAGCGTGAGCGACCGGCTCGCGCGTGAGATCCCCGGTGCCTTCAAGCCCAACCAGTACGAGAACCCGAACGGCCCGCGTAGCCACTACGAGACGACGGGGCCGGAGATCTGGCGCGACACCGACGGCGAGGTCACGCACTTCGTCGCCGGCGTCGGTACCGGTGGCACGATCACGGGCACGGGTCGCTACCTGCGTGAAGTCTCTGACGGACGGGTGCGCATCGTCGGAGTCGACCCCGAGGGGAGCGTCTACAGCGGCGGGACCGGTCGTCCGTACTTGGTGGAGGGCGTGGGCGAGGACATCTGGCCCGGTGCCTACGATCCGACCGTGCCGCACGAGATCGTCGCGGTCGGAGACGCAGAGGCCTTCGCCATGACGCGGCGGCTTGCCCGCGAGGAGGGCATCCTCGTCGGCGGATCGAGCGGCATGGCCGTGGTCGGTGCGCTGCGCGTCGCGCGGGATCTGCCCGCGGATGCCGTGATGGTGGTGCTGCTCCCCGACGGCGGGCGCGGCTACCTGGGCAAGATCTTCAACGACGGATGGATGCGCTCCTACGGCTTCAGCGAGCTGGAGGAGGGAGAGACCGTCGCCGACGTGCTCGCCGCTCGTCCGTCGCGACAGGGCGCGGGCATCCCCGACCTGGTTCACGCCCATCCCACCGACACCGTGCTCGAGGCCATCGGGATGATGACCGAGTACGACGTCTCGCAGCTGGTCGTGCTGAGCGCCGAGCCGCCCGTGATGATGGGCGAGGTGGTCGGCACCGTCGACGAGAAGGGGCTGCTCGACCTGCTGTTCCGTGGTGAGGCGAACGCGACGGACGCCGTGGGGGCGCACGTGGGGGAGAGGCTGCCGCTCGTCGGCATCCACGCTCCCGTCGCTCAGGCCAAGGCAGCGCTCGCCGATGCCGACGCGCTGCTGGTGACCGAAGACGGCAAGCCGCACACGGTGCTGACGCGTCAGGATCTGCTCGCCTATCTGTCGCGCTGAGGATGTCGGGATATCGGCCGACCCGGGGCATAACCGGACGGCCGTCCGTGCGAGCGCGGACGTAGGCTGAGGAGCATGTCCGATCACGCCTTCGCCACCCGAGCCATCCACGCAGGACAAGCGCCAGACCCCGTCACGGGCGCGATCATCCCGCCGATCTATCAGTCCTCCACGCACGTGCAGGACAGCGTCGGGGGCCTGCGCTCAGGGTACGAGTACAACCGTGCGGGGAACCCCACACGTTCTTCGCTCGAGACGCAGCTCGCGGCTCTCGAGGGAGGTGCGAGCGCGCTGTCCTTCGCCTCGGGGCTCGCGGCGGAGGACGCGCTGCTGCGCGGGATCCTGAAGCCGGGAGACCACGTCCTGCTCGGCAACGACGTCTACGGCGGAACGTACCGGCTCCTCACCCGGGTGCTGGCGCCCTGGGGTATCGAGACGACGACGGTCGAGCTCGCAGACATCGACGCGCTCCGAGCCGCCATCCGCCCCGAGACGAAGATCGTCTGGCTGGAGACGCCGAGCAACCCGCTCCTGAAGATCGTCGACATCGCGCAGATCGCCGAGATCGCGCATGCGGCGGGTCTCACGGTCGTCGTCGACAACACCTTCGCCTCGCCGGCGCTGCAGCAGCCGCTCGCGCTCGGCGCCGACCTGGTGGTGCACTCCACGACCAAGTACCTCGGCGGCCACTCGGACGTGCTCGGCGGTGCGGTCGTGTTCGCGGACGATCGGTTCTTCGAGCAGGTGAAGTTCCAGCAGTTCGCGGTCGGCGCGGTCTCCGCACCGCTGGATGCCTGGCTGACGACCCGCGGCATCAAGACGCTCGCGCTGCGGATGCGCCAGCACTCCGAGAACGCTCAGGCCATCGCCGAGTGGGCGCAGGCCCGCCCGGAGTTCGCCCAGGTGTACTTCCCCGGTCTCGCCTCTCACCCCGGCCACGACATCGCGGCGAAGCAGATGAGCGCCTTCGGCGGGATGCTGTCGTTCGGTCTCGCGGCCGGCGCCGACGCGGCGCGCGCCTTCGTCGAGAGCACCTCGGTGTTCCAGCTCGCAGAGTCGCTCGGCGGTGTCGAGTCGCTCATCGGATACCCGCCGGACATGACGCACGCGTCCGTACGAGGTACCGAGCTCGCCGTCCCGGAGAACATCGTGCGGCTCTCGGTGGGCATCGAAGACGTGGGCGACCTGATCGCCGACCTCGAGCAGGGACTCGACCGCATCTCGCGCTGATCGAGGCGCCTTCTGAGACGCACCTCCGCGGATCCGCGGGGGTGCGTTCTCCGTTCTCGTCCGTGTGGAAGCGGTCCGGGCGGCGGTAACATGGGGGCTTCCCCTGGTCGAATCGATTCGACCATTGCATCCCCTGAACTCTGGAAGGACGTCGTGTCCGACGCTCCCCGCACTGATTCCCTCCCCGTCGTGAAGGCGGAGGATTCCGCCGATGACGCACCGAAGATCTCGCCGCCGGAACGCACCGCGACGGGAAGCATCCGCATCCCGACCGCGACCGGCGCCATCCGCACCCTCGGCGCGAACCCCGCGACCGCGCCGATCATGCTGCACCCGGGCGATGCCATCTCCCTCGGCCGTCGCACGCTGTACATCATCCTGCTCGGCGCGCTCACGGCCCTCGGCCCGTTCACGATCGACCTCTACCTTCCCGCCTTCCCGGTTCTGGAGCAGGACTTCCAGACCACGGCAGCCGCCATCCAGCTGACCCTGACCGGAACGATGATCGGCTTCGCGCTCGGTCAACTGGTGGTCGGTCCGCTCAGCGACAAGGTCGGGCGCCGTGTGCCGCTCATCGCGGTGACCGCTCTGCACGTGCTGGCCAGTGTGGGCGCAGCCTTCGCCCCGGATCTCGCGCTGCTCAGCGTGGCACGCGTGCTCATGGGTATCGGCGCTGCGGCCGGAGGAGTCGTGGCCATGGCGATCGTGCGCGACCTCTTCGGCGGGCGTCGACTCGTCGTCATGCTCTCGCGCCTCGCCCTGGTCTCCGGTGTGGCTCCGGTCATCGCGCCGCTCATCGGCTCCTGGCTCCTCACGCTCATGCCGTGGCGCGGCATCTTCGGGGTGCTCGCGGCCTACGGCATCGTGATGCTGCTGTCGACGATCCTGTTCATCCCGGAGACCCTTCCCGTCGCGCGGCGTCAGGACCGTGGCGGTGCCACCATGCTGCAGCGGTACCGTTCGGTGCTGTCCGATCGGGTGTTCCTGGGCGTGCTCGTGATCGGCGGAATGACGTTCTCCGGTCTGTTCTCGTACCTGTCGGCATCGCCCTTCCTGTTCCAGGTGACGCACGGGCTCGACGCGCAGCAGTACGGTCTGCTGTTCGCGGTGAACTCGCTCGGCGTCGTCGTCGGAGTCCAGACCGCGTCACGTCTGGCCGCGCGCTTCGGGCCGCAGTGGGTCATGGCCTACTCCACCGCCGTGCTGCTCATCGCCGGAACGGCCATCATCGTCACCGACCAGCTCGGTCTCGGGCTGTGGGGTACGGTCATCCCGCTGTTCGTCTTCATGACGGCCTGCGGATTCACGTTCCCCAACGTGCAGGTCCTCGCGCTCGACCGTCATGGGAAGGCCGCAGGGACCGCCGCATCGATCATCGGTGCGACCAACTTCGGTGTCGCCGGGCTCATCTCGCCGGTCGTGGGCTGGCTCTCGCATGACGCGGGTATCACCGCGACCACCATGGCCTCCGTCATGGTCGGCTGCGCCGCGATCGGCATCCTGTCGCTCTGGTTCGTGGTACGCCCGCGCACGGTCGGGATGCTCGCTCCCTGAGCGTTCAGGCATCGTCCGACAGAATGGGACGATGAACAGGCGGATGCTGCTGTGGTGGGGAGTGGGCCTCCTCGCGCTCGCGACGATTCTCGGCGCCGTGGTGGTGTTCGCCTACCCGCAGACGCCGGGCTTCGACAACTGGTGGAACGACACCGTCGCGGGAGCGAGGGCCGACTGGATGGTCGACTTCGCCCTCGTCCTGAACTGGGTCGGCGGGGGATGGGTCGCGATCTTCGGGGTGCCCTTGCTGGTGATCTTGGCGCTCGTGCTGGCGCGTCGGTGGCGCAGTGCGCTGTTCGCCGCGCTGTGTTTCGCCGCGAGCGCCGCCGGTGTGCAGGTGCTCAAGCAGCTGTTCGGCCGCGCTCGGCCGGACGACATGCTGGTGGTGAGCGACTACGGTTCCTTCCCCTCAGGGCATACCGCGAACGCCGCGACCATCGCCGTCGTGCTCTGGGTGCTGTTCCCGCGGGTCTGGGTGGCGATCGTCGGTGCGGCGTGGATCCTCGCAATGGCGCTCTCGCGCACCTTCCTGTCGGTGCACTGGGCCAGCGACACCCTCGGCGGCGCTCTGGTCGGTGCCGGCGTCGTGCTGGTGCTCGCCGCCTGGCTGCTTCCGTGGGTGCAGCAGAACGGGAAGCCGGCGGTCGAGGCGCCGATAGGCTGAGAGGCCCCGTTCCCTCCAGAGGAGTCGTCTTGTCTCGCATCCGTCCGTACCGCCCCACCGATCGTGCCGCGCTGTACGAGATCTGCGTGAAGACGGCCGATGCCGGAGCGGATGCCACCGGCGTCCTCTCCGACGACTCGCTGTGGGGCGACCTGTTCGCCGTGCCCTACGCCGAGCGTCATCCGGACCTCGCGTGGGTGGTCGAGAGCGACGACGAGCGGACGATCGGCTACATCGTGGCGACCGACGACACCGACGACTTCTACACGTGGTTCCGAGAGGAGTGGTGGCCCGCCCTCGAGGCCCGCTACCCGCGACCGGCCGAGATCGTCACCCGCGAGGACAGGATGATCGACTACGGCTACAGCCGCGCGGCCGGCATCGAGCCGAACGTCGTCGACCACCCCGCCCACCTGCACATCGATCTGCTTCCGGAGACCCAGGGGCAGGGACTCGGGCGCCTACTCATCGAGACGCTGTTCGCCGAGCTGACCCGACGCGGAGTGCGCGGCCTGCACCTCGGCATCGACCCGGACAACACGGGCGCAGCCGCCTTCTACGAGCGCCTCGGCATGACGCGACTGCCGGCGGAACCGGGCGGACAGATCTACGGCGTGCGCTTCGACGACTGAGCGGAGGACCGCGCCCGACACGAACGAGAAAAGCCCCCGCTGGCGCGGAGGCTTTTCTCGTTTTCGGCGGTGACGGCGGGACTCCGGTGCTCGCTGCGCTCGCGCCTCCCCGAATCCCCAGCGCTCGATGAATACGAGAAAAGCCCCCGCTGGCGCGGAGGCTTTTCTCGTTTTCGGCGGTGACGGCGGGATTCGAACCCGCGGTTGCTTGCACAACACACGCTTTCCAAGCGTGCTCCTTCGGCCGCTCGGACACGTCACCAAGGAACAACCTGTCCATCCTATCCGATGCGGGGAGGGCTGCGTGACAGGGCGGGAGTCCGCGCGCGAACGTCCATCGATGTGAAATATTGCACGTCACCCGTCACGTGTATAGCCTCATGTGAGGACGTATCGTCTTCGATCGCGATACGACGTTTCTCTGGGGGAAGCATGCAGGCGAGTTCGACGATGACGAGACGCAGCCACCGCACCGTGACGGCTTTCGAGCAATACGTGAGCGGACGGCGTGCTCTCGGCGATGGGGCGGTGTTCTTCCTCGAGACGGCGACGCATCTGGCCGATGTGCTCCGGGAGGCGGGGCGGAACGACGTCGTGTTCACGCCGTCGCGTTCGACCTCCTTCGCGCAGGAGAACGTCATGGAGTACGGCGGTCGTTTCCGCGAGCCGGGTGACCGACTGGTGCTCGACGCTCATCACGTCGTCGAGCTGCAGGAGTACGTCGCCGCGCCGTTCCTCTCGATCGTCTCGCCCACCGTCATCCGTCAGGGAAGCGCCGAAGGGCTTGCTGCCTTCCTCAGCGATGCCGACACGGCCAGAGACGACGGGATCTTCGTCGGCCAGCTGCTGAGCCCCATGGCGACTCTGGAATCCCGCGCGTCGTTCCTCGCCAGCGCTGCGTGCGGTGGCGGCCTCGTCCGCGTGCACGTGACGGCGGACGGAGAGTATCGCGACGGCCCGGACGGAGCGCTACTCGGCCAGGTGGGCGACGCGAGAGCGGAAGTGCGGGTCGCCGCCGACGGAGTCGGCGGACGCGGAAGGCCGTTCGCCCGCATCATGGATCCTCGCGTGCTCGATGCCGACCTCGACGACCGTCCGTGGTTCGGGCGCTACCTGGCAGCGCTCGATGCGCTGCGGGATTGGCGCGGGAGCCGTGGCCGTCCGACCATCTCCGGCTTCGGGGGACACCTCATCAGAGCCTTGGACGAGAGTGCGGCGTTTCCCGTCGTCGTGTCGGCCGACGCTCCTCTGCTCATGACGGACGACGGAGAGGAGTATGTCCTGGTCGATCCGCATCGCCGCATACATCTCCGACTCGGAATCGATGCTGCGCGGGCAACCGAATGCCTGCTGGCCACCGGAGACGAGTCATCGGCGACAGGGTTGCTGGCCTTCGAACTCGGCGTGCGGCCGACGGGCATCGCGCCGCTGATGCACAGACTCGGCGACCAGCTGCGCGATGCGGGGATCGATCTCGGCGCGAGTCGGCGGGCCGCCTCCTGATGCCCGGGCAGAACGCGACGGATCCGCACCTCCTCGGAGCGCGAGCATTCCGGGAGTGGATCACCGGAGAGCGGGAGCATCACTCACGGATCTTCTTCGTGGAGCGCGGTGCTGAGACGGATGCCGTCCGCCACGTGGCGGGGAGCGACGACCTGGTCCTGCTGCCCGAGGGCACCCCGTCGTGGGAGGGCGTCGCCGGCGTCGGCAGGTACGACGGCGCCGTGAGTGAGCCCGGGGACGAGGTGTTCTTCGGTGAGCGCGGCGTCGAGCTCCAGGACTACGTCGCCGCGGCGTTCATCCAGATCATCGGGCCCACGGCGGTCCGGTTCTTCGATGCCTCCAGCTGGCAGGCCTTCATCGACGACGCGGAACTCGCTCGGGACACGGGGGTGTTCCCGACGGCGTTGATCGATCCGCGCGTGCTCTTGGCCGATCGGCACACGCTATCGGTGCCCGACGGTTCCGATGTCCCGAGCGCGTTGCACATCGGTGACGACGGAGCCGTCAGAGCCGGCGTGCAGGGCGAGGTGCTCGGAGAGGTCGGCGACCTGCCTGCGATCCTCGCCACCCCGTTGCCGCGCGCGGCCTCCCTGTCCGGCATCGCGCCGAGGGAGCGGATCGCCGGCGACCTCGGAGCTCACGAGTGGATCGGGCGCTACCTCCGGGCCACCGACCTCATCAAGATGCTCGGGCTCGGGAACGGGACGGCGCGGATCTCGGGCTTCGGCTGGCTGCTCGTCGACGACGACCTCGCCGACGCCGAGCCCCGCTCATCGGACCCCTTCCTCCTCGACACCCCGGAAGGCTTCGTGCTCGCGGACACGACGACTCTGCGTCGTCAGCTGCTCTCACCGCAGACGGCCCGCGTCGTGGCCCTCGTCCAGACCTCGAGCACACCCGACCGCGCGACGGAACGCGTGGCCCGCGCGCTCGGCATTCCGGACGACCACGCCAGAGCGCTGTGCCGCGAGGCGGTTATCGCGCTGGGGATCCACGGCGGCAGACCTCTCTCCGGACGGCTTACAGAGGAGGCGCCACGATGACCGCACCGCACGCCCTGTGGACGTCGATGCTCCCCGCGGACACGACCTTCGCGCCGGATCGCGTCGCCGTCGGCGCCACCGGACACCGGATCGCGTTCGCCGACGGCTCCACGCGCCTGTGCGCCACGAGCGGCCTCTGGAACGTGCCGCTCGGTTTCGGGAACCCGGCCATCGGCGAGGCCGTCGCCAGGGTCACGCATGACGCGTCGTACCTGTCGCTGTTCCGGGCGCCGCATCGCTACGCCGAAGACGCGGCGGATGCCCTCATCGAGCTCGCCGGTCCTGGCCGGTACGACCGGGTCATCTTCTCCACCTCGGGTGGTGCGGCGAACGACGCGGCCATGAAGCTCGCACGGCAGTACTGGGCGCAGACCGGCTCGGCGGCTCGGTCGCTGGTCGTGGGGTTGAAGGGCAGCTATCACGGCACCATGTACGGCAGCCACGTCCTCAGCGGGGACGACCTGCTGCAGTCCGTCTACGGCGTCGACCGTCGCGCGGTCCGCCACGTCTCCCACGCCGACGACGGCGAGGAGCTGGCCGCGCTGTTGCAGCGGGAAGGCACCAGAGTGGCCTCGGTCGTCGTGGAGCCCGTGCTCGGCAGCGGCGCATATGCGCTGTCCCGTGCGTTCGTCGAGCGCCTTCTCGCGCTGCGCGAACAGTACGGATTCCTGATCGTCGCGGACGAGGTCGCGACGGGATTCGGGCGCACCGGGATCATGTTCGCCACCGACAGGTGGGCCGCGCCGCCCGACGTGCTCATCCTCTCGAAAGCGCTGACGAACGGCGTGATGGGCGCCGCCGCCCTCCTGATCGGTCCGCGTATCGCCACGGCATTCATCCGAGGCGGGTGGACGTTCGTCCACGGTGAGACGCAGGCCGGAACCCCGGCGTGTGCCGCGGCCATCGTCGCGGTGATCGAGGAACTGCGGCGCATCGACGTGGAGACCGTCACCCAGGCGCTCGCGACCGAGGTGCAGGACCTGGCCGCGCGGCTGAAAGCGGACGGCGTGGTGACCGAGATCACCGGGAGCGGATGCTTCGTCGGTCTGGGTCTGCGACACCCCGACGAGACGGGGCTGTCCGGCCCGGAGGTGCTGGAGGTCGTCTCGGCCATCGCCCGCTGCGGTGTGCTGGTGCAGCCGGGCCCGAGCTCCATCGAGCTGATACCCGCGTACGGATTCGACGCGGCGGAGCTCCGCGAGACCGAGACCGCGGTGCGAGCGGGGCTCGCCCACACGCGGGGTGCAGCGGCATGATCACGGACTTCTCGGCGCGTGTGCCCACGCTGTGGTACGGAGACGGGAGCGCATCGCGCACGATCACGCGCCTCACCGCCGGACACGACACCCTCGTGATCGCGGACACGGCCGTCCCGTCGTCGCACCTGGCCGGATGCGCGGCACGGCGGATCGACGTCGACGCGCAACGGGCGGACGTGACGACCGTGCGGGAGATCGCGCGGCAGATCATCCGCCGTCCGCCGCGGAGGGTCGTGGCCGTCGGGGGCGGGAGCATTCTCGATGCGAGCAAGATCGCCGCGCTCGTGCTCGTGTCTCGACGGATGTTCGATTACGCCATCGGCCACGCGTCGCGATCGGCCCTCACCGTACTGCCCGATGCGGCGCCGGCTGTCGACCTCCTGGCCGTGCCGACCACGCTCGGCACCTCGTCGGAGACGAACTGCGTGGCCGTTCTCGAGAACGACCAGGGCTACCGTCTCATCGTCGGCCGTGCTCTGCGACCGCGGCATGCCGTGCTCGATCCGCGCCAGCTGAGCTCCCTCCCCTCCGCGGCGGTGACCGAGGGGGCGCTGGAGGCGTTCCTCCGTGTCGCCGGTGCCTCGACGAGTCCTCGGCGAACGGACAGAGCGCGCAGAGACGCCAGCGTCCTCGGCAGGGCCCTCCTCGCGGCGGCGTCGCACGACACCGTCTCGACTGCGGGACGATCGCGTCTGGCACGTCTCAGCGCCGCCACGCAGCGCACATCGGCGCTGCGTGGCGGCGATCCCTTCAGCGCGCGGCACTGGTACCTCGCGAACGAGGTGGCGTTCCGACTGGGCGTTCGCAAGATGGTCGCCACGGCGGCGGTCTGCGGCGCCGTCTGGCGCCGCATCGGCGCCGGGGACTCACGATGGGGCGATGCGCGCAGCCTGGAGCGCTTCTGGACCGAGGTCGCCGGCGTGATCGACCTGCCCGTCGATCCCGCCACCGGCATCGAGGCACTCGTCGAGCGATGGCGGATCCCGCTTCCGTCACGCCCCGCGGCCCATGAGATGCGCCACATCGCACTCACCACGGAGCGCGCATGGGGAAACCGTCAGCCGATGCTGCCCGGCCTGGTCGAAGGCGACTTCCACGACGTGCTCCGCGAATCCCGCTGGAGCAGCCACGCGGTCGGTGCAGGTGACCGACCGTCGATGTTCGAGCCGAAGGAGGTGAAGTGAATGAAGGAGAACACGCAGAAGACGATCCAGTTCCAGGAGCTGGACGCGATGGAGGCGCCGAGCTGGGACAGCTTCTATCAGGGCGTGATCGGTGCTCTGGTCCTCATCGGGATCGGCGCGGCCGCTGCCACCTGACGCGATCCCGACGAGGTGGTCGACATCGGAAAGGAGGAAACATGCAAGCCGCAATGCCGACGCTCGAATTCACAGAGCTCGAAGCCATGGACGCGCTGAACGACACCGATGACTACATGCGGGGATTCGCCGTGGGCGTCATCATCGGAATTCTCGCTCTGACCTAGACAGCTGCCGAACGGACCAATCGAAGGAGGTGCACTGTGCAGACGACGTCGCTGGAGTTCTCGGAACTCGAACAGATCGACGCGCCCACCGAATGGTGGGAGCACGCGAGCTACATCATCGCCATCATCGGCGGGGCGGCAGCCATCGCGACCTGACCGGAGTGCGGGCGGGTCCTCTCGCCCGCACTTCCCCTCCGATCCCAGAGAGGCCATGAACCGAAATGCCAGACCTGATCACCGACACCGTATCGGCACTGCTCGACGGCGCCGATGCCGTGGCGCAGCCGCTCGACCTGTACACCGGGGCGGGGACGGACTTCTACGAGCGGCTCGTCGGCCCTGATCGCGTGGAGGTCCGCGAGGTGCTGGGGCTCGCGAGAGTCACCGCCGACCCCGTGCTCGACATCGCGGCGGGGAGCGGGCGACTGACGATCCCGCTGCTGAGATCCGGCAAGCAGGTGACCGCGATCGACACCTCGCGAGACATGCTCTCGCACCTCCGCCGTGCGATGCCCGACCACCCGAGGCTCGACTGCATCGTCGCGGACATGCGCGATTTCCACCTCGGACGCCGCTACGGGCTCATCGTGCTCGGAGCCACATCCGTGACCCTGCTCGACCGCGAGGATCGATCGCTGCTGTTCGCGCGCGTGCATGAGCACCTCACCCCGGACGGGGTCTTCGCCCTGACCGTCGCGGGTGGCGCCGCCGCGGAGAGCCTGGCGTCGGCGAGAGACGAGGAGATCACGGTCCCCGGACCCGCCGGAACGGACACCTATCTCTTCTCGCAGCAGATCGAGGAAGGCGGCGCCGTCCGCGTGGTCAACTGGGTTCGAGCGTCCGACATCGACGCCGGTGCATCGGTGCCCGTGCTCACCAGCCGCTTGCACGTACTCGGTCACGAGGTCCTGTCGAGCGAACTCGTCGAGGCGGGATTCGCCGCGCCCGATGTCGCTCCCGTCCGTTCGCCGGGGGGAACGGACATCCTCCTGCTCACGACATCGCGAGGTCGCTCCCCGGGAGGCACGGGATGACGGCGGTTCTTCGGAAGCTCTCCCGTAGGCGGGCATCCCCGGCGACGGAGCCGCTGGGAGCCGACACCTGCCCGCTGCTGGCCCACGGTGTCGTCTTCGAGAGCACGGGCGAGGACGCGGCGTGGATCGCCGTCGTCGACGGGGTGCCATCGTCGAGGGTGTCGCCCGCGGTCATCGAACTGCTGACGGCGATGGACGGCGGGACCACGGTGCAGGCCCTGCACCGACGGTTCGCCGCGTCGGAATCGCCGGAGAGCTTTCTGCGACTGGTCGGACGGTTCCGGGACAACGGACTGCTCGAGGGCGGTGCGAAGCGCGCACCCGGGCGCATCAGCTACCGGCCGCCGTTCACCCTGCAATTCGCGACCCTTCGCGCGCCCACCCTCTTCGCACGTCTCGACGGCGCAGTCTTCCGCCCGTCCTCTCGCGTGCTTGTGGCATCTGTGGCCGTGCTCCTCTGCGCCGGGTTAGTGGCCGCGATCCTGCAGGCCGGCGACCTGCGAGACGTCCTCACCCGGCCGTTGCCGCTGGGTGCGGTGCTGACGCTGATCGTCCTGCTCTCGCTCATCACCCTGCTCCACGAGGGTGCTCACGGGCTCACCCTCACCAGGTTCGGCGGCAGTCCCCGACGAGCCGGGTTCATGATCTTCTATCTCACACCCGCGTTCTTCGTCGACGTCACGGACGGATGGCGTCTCGCCGACCGACGACACCGCGTGGCCGTCGCGCTCGCAGGTCCGGCGGTGCACGCCGTCGTGGCGGCGGCCGCGGTGCTGCTCGCGCTCGCCGCGCCCCGGTCCACGGTCAGAGACGTGCTGCTGCTTCTGGCCACGTCCTGCGTCGTCATCGTGCTCGTGAACCTCATCCCGTTCGTGCGATTCGACGGCTATATCGCCCTGATGAACGCCCTCGACACGCCGAACCTCCGTGCCAGGACCATCAGCGACGGTGCGAACGTGCTGAGCCGCCGGCTGTTCGGCGGAGCGCCGGTGAACCGGAGCGTGCAGACGTGGTGGAGCGTGCCGTTCGGTCTCACGAGCCTGCTCGCCCCGGTCGTGATGGTCGTGCTCGTGGTGACCAGGACGGTGCACGCGTTCGCCGACGGGGGACCGGTGCTCGGTCTGTTCGTGGTCGCGCTCGAAGCCGTCGTCGTCCTGGTGGGCTGCGGCCTGCTGGTGCGCGCGCTCTCCCGCGTGCTGCGCTCCGGCGTCTCCCGAGTCCGCTTCGTCGGAGTGTGTGTCGCCCTGGCTGCGGCGGTCGTGATCACCGGCACGCTGCTGCCCGTTCCCGCCACGGCGACGTTCGGGTTCGTCGCCGACGACGGTCGGGTGAGCCTCGTCCAGGGAGGCGAAAGGACCGCGGTCGAGGTGCCCGACGGCGCCCGCGTGCTGTTGAGCAGTCGCGGCATCCTCATGAACGAACCGCTGGGGGTGGGCAGTGTCCGCCCCCAGCCGCCGCAACCGATCACGGTTCCCGTGGACGCCCTGTTCCCCGTCAGAGCCGAGGGACTGACTGTTCCCGCCGTGGTCGTCGGGACCGTCGACGTGGAGATGCCGGAGCGGAGACTCCCGTCGACCGGCCAGGCCCGTATCGACCTCGGAACGACCAACGTGTGGCAGATGCTCTGGATGCGGGGTGTGATGGCGCCGCTGTCGCCCCTGTGGGCAGAAGAGGAGGAGAGGCAATGAAGACGAACCAGCCTGCGATCGAGGTGCGAGCGCTCACCAAGAGGTTCGGGCATCGGGCGGCGGTCGAGGACCTGTCGTTCGCCGTGCCGCGCGGTTCGATCGTCGGTCTGCTCGGGCCGAACGGCGCGGGCAAATCGACGACCCTGCGGGCCATCGTCGGTCTGCTCAGGCCCACGAGCGGCGACTGTCTGATCGACGGGGAGCCGTTCGCGGCGCGGCGCGATCCGGCGTCGCGCGTCGGAGTGCATATGGACGGCTTCGGGTTCGAACCGGGCATCACCGCGCGGCGGCATCTGGAGATCTGCCGACTCGCAGCCGGCGCGCCCCGTCGACGCGTGGACGAGGTGCTCGAAGAGGTCGGCCTCGCGGATGATGCCCGTCGTCGGGTGAAGGCCTTCTCGACGGGCATGACGCAGCGACTCGGTCTGGCGGCCGCACTGATCGGCTCTCCACGCACCCTCATCCTCGACGAGCCGGCGAACGGCCTCGATCCCGACGGCATCCGCTGGCTCCGCCGCTTCCTCCGTGACTTCGTCGCGCGGGGAGGGACGGTCCTGGTCTCCAGCCATCAGCTCCCGGAACTCGAACAGGTCGTCGACCAGGTCGTGGTCATCAAGCGTCGCGCGCTCTTCGCCGGCCCGCTCAGCGAGCTCGTGGCGGGAGACGTCGACTCGCTCGAGAGCAGGTATTTCGATCTCGTCGAGGGAGCATCGGCATGAGGGGTGTCATCCGCGGGGAGATGCTGCGGTCCGTGAGCGGTCCCTCGGTTCTCGCCGTCTATCTCGTCGCGGTGCTCATGCCGCTGTTCGTGCTCTTCTCCGACGGGTCGCGCTTCGACCTCGAGGGTGTCGCCGCCGGCGTGGCGACCTCTCGTCTCCTCGAGCCGCTGGCGTGGTCGGTGATCTCCGCCGCGTTCGTCAGCGCCTACGCGGTGACCAGGGAGTACTACTACGCGTCGATGGACAGGACGCTCACGGCAGTGGGGTTCCCGCGAACCTTCGGCGGAAAACTCGTGGCAGGCGTGGCAGTGGCCGTCGCCCTGTCGCTCGGTGTCTTCGCGCTGTGGACCGCGGGCGTCTTCGTCTTCCTCGTTCAGGACGGTGTGGCTCCGACCCTCACCCAGGAAGCCTGGCGCATCTACGCGGGGGCTCTGGTCGGCACGATTCTCGGTGCGCTCATCGGCGGCGCGATCGGCTGGATCACCCAGAACTACTACGCCACGGCGATCATCGTCCTCGTGTTCCCGATGGCGCTGGAGTTCGCATTGCTGCGCACGGCGCCGGAGGTCGCGAAGTTCTCGCCCGGCCTGGCCATCGCCGCCATCGGTGTGCCCGGGTATCAGGGCAGGCTGCTGGAGCTCGCCCCTGCCGTCGCCGTCGGGCTCGCGTGGACGTTCGGGCTGCTCGCGATCGCCTGGGTGCGAGGGCGCCGGAGCGCTGCGTGATCGGTCGGGCGCTGCGTGCTCAGACGCGCAGCCTCGCGGGCGATGTCGTCCTCCTCGGGGTCGCGGTCGCGGCGTTCGCGATGTCGCTGACGCTGGCGGCGAGCATCCCGTCCGAGGTCGCGAATGCCTCCGTCGACGCCCGCGCGGAGCTCGCAGCCCCGCTCAGCACCGTCCTCGCGACCTACGCGGGGATCCTCGCCGCCGTCTACGGCTCGTTCCGGTACACGATCGACCGTCGGGACGGGGTCGTCGCGCAACGTCTGACGATGCAGCGACGGTGGGTGATGCTCCTGGTCAGGACGATCACGTGCGCGGTGGGCGGTGCCGTCGTCGCGCTCGCGGCCGTGCTCGGCGGACACTCGGCGCTGACGATCGTCATGGGAGGAGTCCCGGTGGAGTGGTCGGTGCTTCTCTCCAGCCTCGTGCTCGGCGCGCTCGCCTCCCTCTGGGGGATGGGGATCGGACTCATCGTGCAAGCCCACCTCGCGGCACTCTTCGTCTCGGCTCTCTCGATGGGGGTGGCGGTCATCGTCGCGATGTTCTGGAGCGCCGGTGCCGCGTATCTGCCGCTTCTCACATTGCTCGAGGCCTTCCGGTTCGACATGGACGCAGTGGGGATCCCACCGCATCAGGAGCTGACCGGGCCTGTCGCTCTCCTGGTCTCCGCCGGATGGGTGCTCGCCGCGCTGATCGCGGGAGGAGCCGCTTTCCTTTCCCGCGACGTGAGATGACCGCGCCACGGGGAATGCGGGTGGCGCAGGCGGACGACGTAAAATCCCTAGGTGGCAACACCAAAGATCGTCCTCTTCTACGCGTTCACCCCTCTGGCCGACCCGGATGCCGTGCGCGTCTGGCAGCGTGACCTCGGCGAGGCACTCGGCCTGCGCGGACGCCTGCTCATCTCGAAGGACGGCATCAACGGCACGCTCGGCGGCGACATCACCGCGCTCAAGAAGTGGCTGCGTTCGTTCCGCTCATACCGCCCGTTCGCCGGTGCTGACATCAAATGGAGCGAGGGGACCGGTCTGGACGCCGAGGGTCGCAGCCTCGACTTCCCGAAGCTCAGCGTCAAGGTGCGTGACGAGATCGTGTCGTTCGGCGCACCGGGGGAGCTTCGCGTCGACGAGGACGGTGTGGTCGGCGGCGGCACCCGGCTGACCCCGGAGGAACTGCACGGCCTCGTGGAAGAGCGCGGCGGCGACGTGGTGTTCTTCGACGGGAGGAACGCCCTCGAGGCGCAGATCGGGCGCTTCCGCGGGGCTGTCGTGCCCGACACCGAGACCACCAGGGACTTCGTCGAGCTCCTCGACTCCGGCGTCTACGACGACTTGAAGGGCAAGCCCGTCGTCACGTACTGCACCGGTGGCATCCGCTGCGAGGTGCTTTCCAGCCTGATGACGGCCCGCGGGTTCGGTGAGGTGTATCAGCTCGAAGGCGGCATCGTCCGATACGGCGAGAAGTTCGGCGACGACGGGCTCTGGGACGGATCGCTCTACGTGTTCGATGGTCGAGGGTCCGTCGACTTCTCCGACCACGCAGCCGTCATCGGGGAATGCGTCGGGTGCGGCGCGCCGACCAAGCGCACCGCGAACTGCCCCGATCTGTCGTGTCGATCGCAGTTCGTGGTCTGCGAAGGCTGCGACGCCGTGCGCTGCACCGCTCACGCCGCCTGAGCGGTCGGCACCGCGGCACTGCTCAGGCCGTCGTCACCCCCGGCTCGGCGGCTCGCGGAGCGTACAGGGAACGCGGCAGCACCACCGCCTGCACCCTCGTCCTGCGGTCGGCGCTCCGACGCAATCCGGTCAGCACCTCCTTCAGGGGCTCGGAGAGATCGTCGGCCCTCTCGTCGGCGCGGGCGTAGTTCGAGCGCTCGACCGCGTCCGTGAGCTGCCGCATCGCCTCGGCAGGGACCTGATGCTGTGCCACCAGGCCGGCTGCGCGCACTCGGGGGGTGTCGGCGTCCGAGACGGGGATCTGCAGGTCGATCAGCGTATCCCGCAACTCGGCCCATGCAGCCGCGGAGTCCCCTCGGCGCGCTCTGCTCAGGCGCATGCGGCGTTCCACGAGGCGGATCATCGCAGGAAGCAGGAGCACCACGGCGACGCCGAACGCAGTGAAGACGACCGGCGTCGGGTCGAGGCGACGCAGCTCGTCGCTGCTGGCCGAGTCGCCTCCGGCGTCGTTGCGATCGATCTCCGGACCGGACGTCTCCTCGGCCTGCGGCGCCGTGGTCGGAGCGGGTGTCGACGGGGTTCCGGCGCTGCCGCCCTGCGTCGCTCCGGGACGGAACGCGGTGGGCACGCCCAGGGAGGCGGTGGGCTCGAAGGGCACCCATCCGATGCCGGGGAACAGCACCTCCGGCCAGGAGTGCAGCCGGTCGCTGGTCACGGAGAACACCGACTCGCTGCCGCGCTTCTCGTCGGTGAGGGAGCCGGGGAGATACCCCACCACGATGCGCACCTGCATGTCGAGGCTCTCCGCCATCAGAGCGAACGCCCCGGCGAAATGCACGCAGTATCCGGAGCGGACGTCGAGGAACTCCGCGACGGCGTCGGCTCCCGTCCCGTCGAAGCCCTCGTCCACCGGCGTCTCGAGCGAATAGGTGAACTGCGAGCGGAACCAGTTCTGCAGCGCGACGAGCCGGTCGTAGTCGGTGCTCGCGGCCGCGGTCACGTCGTCGGCGAGCTCGCTGATGATGTCCGGCAGCTCGACCGGCTCCGCGTCGGGGTCGACCACCGGCGACGCGGCATCGACCGCCCTGATCTGTTCGAGGGTGGGGATGAGCCGCGTGGAGGTGACCGTGTAGTCGTTGCCGACGGCGTCCGCGCCCCGGGAGTAGAGCGTGCGGTTGTCCGGAGCGATCCTCCACGCGTCGCTGAGGCCCTGCACGGCGGTGGCGGGATAGGGCACGGGAAGCCAGGAGCTCGACATCCGCAGCACCCTGATCGAGGTGTTCTGTTCCTCCGTCGCGATGTCCTCCGCCCATTCCGGGGGCCCGAACCCGTCGTCCTGCGCCTGCAGATCGCTGTCGTCGGGCTGCCAGACGCGGCCGTCGAAGCGGGAGAGGGTGGTCAGGCGCAGGTAGGGCGCGGTCTCGCCCTCGGCGGCCACCGTGAGCACCTCGACCGGGTTCGGCTGTCGCAGATCGTCACCGAGGCGCAGCGAGGCGTCCACGGTCACCCCGGTTCCGTTGCCGGCGAGGCTCGCGGTGACGGGAAGCAGTGGGGCGATGGCCACGGTCGTCGCAAGCGCGGCAGCCCCCACCGCCACGGCCAGAGACGTCGACGAACGGCGAGGGGACTCGGGATGCTTCCTGGCCGTGTAGCGGAGCAGCAGCAGTGCGATCACGCCGAACAGCACGAACCAGGCGACGTTGGTGTCGCCGAGCGTGACGATCATCGGCACCGCGCCGACGACTCCGGTCAGGAGCACCGCCAGCACGGCCGACCGGTGCGCCACGAGGTGGTCGAGCAGGATGGCGACCACCGCGAAGCCGACGCCCATCGCGGCCGCGAGGCCGGGGGACGGGTCCAGAGGAGCGGACCCGAACACGACCGCTTCGACCGCGGAGGCGCCCAGCACGCCGAACAGCGTCGCGGTCTCCGACGTCGGGATGATGCCGAAGAGAGCCGTATCGCCGGCGATGAGCAGCGTCACCACGGCGACGGCGACCACGATCTGCACAGCGAGCGTGGCGAGGTCCTGCACCCAGGCAGCCCGGTGACGCAGCAGGTGCCGCGCGAGCATTCCCGACCCGGCCACGGCGACGATGACCGCGATCACGGTGAACGACCACGCCCCGGGTGCGATCACCGAGGTGAACGGCCACATGGCCACGAGTGCCGCCGTCGCCGCGAGCGCCCCGGGACCGACGGCCCCGGGGGGATCGTCGTGGTCGCGGTGCCAGAACGCCGGCCTGCGCTCGACGGCGGCGGGGCTCGGCGGAGCGTGCTCAGCGCGGAACATCGCCGACTCCGATCCGTGCGGAGACGGCATCCTCCCACGCGGCCGAGATGTCCTCGCCGAGGGGCGCGACGGTCCACCCATGACGTGCCGCCGCTTCGGTGGCCCCCGGAAGAAGCTCGGTGCTGAACAGCATCGGCGCTGCGGCGCCCGCCGACCTCAGCAGTGTGGCGTCCTCCTCATCGAGGCGCCCGGTGATGTAGACGAGCGGTCCGGGAGGCGTGCCTCCGATGAGTGCCATCAGGTCGCGGTTCTCCCCGCGAGGCGTGACCATCGCGAGCGCTGCGAGCAGGCTGTCGCGGTCGTCCTCGTGCCCGCGGAGGGCGCCGAGCAACGTGCCTGCGCTGTCGATCACGTCGACGCTGTACCCCTCGGAGGCCAGATGCACGGCCGCGGAAGCGCACAGCGAGACGGCGGATTCGAAGGCAGGATCGACGTCGCTCCCCTGGGTATCCCAGCGGCGCCCGCTCCGGTCCAGCACGACCACCGCGTCGGGGCTGGACTCCTCTTCTTCCTGGCGAACCATGAGCTGACCGCGGTGTGCCGTGGCACGCCAGTGGATGCGCCGCATCGAATCCCCCGGGATGTAGCCGCGCGGCGAGAGGTTGTCACTGCCCTGTCCGAGCCTGGTCGATGAGGTGTGCGCTGTCCCCCCGGCCGCCCCGACCCGCACGGCGAGCGGGGCGAGGGCGAACACCTCTGGCACCACGGTGACGCTCCGGGTCTCGCCGAACGCCTGCTCACGCTGGGCCAGCCCGAACGGGTCGACGGTGCGCAGCATCAGCGGACCCAACGGCCAGACGCCTCTTCTGACACCGGTGATCAGGTAGCTGAGCTGCCCGTTCTCCGGAGGATACTCGCCGCCGGAGTCGCCCGACACCGCGTCGGGGAGCACATCGTGCCAGAGCCCGCGGGGGACGCGGATCGCGCGCAGCGAGAAGCGCACGGTCACGCGGGACGTCTCGGACACCGTCAGCAGATCGGTGGAGATCTGCCGCGTGACGGTGCCGGATCGTCGGGGCAGCCTGACGGCGAGGAGGGAGAAGAGCGTGACCGCCGCCAGCAGCATGCCGAGGTACAGCAGGATGCGGGTGCCCAGCAGGTTCGCGGCGATCATGCAGCAGAGCGCGGCGACGAGCGCTCCGGCGCCGCGACCGGTGAGGGCTCGTCGTCGTCGCATGATCGGTGTGTCAGGAACGGGTCGCGACGGGTACGCGCACCCGCTCGACGATCTGGGTGAGAGCGGCCTCGACGGGCTGGGCTCCCGTGCGATGTGCGCCGCGCGCCGGAAGCAGACGGTGCGCGAGGACCGGGATGAGCAGGGCAGTGATGTCATCAGGGATCACGTAGTCGCGGCCGTCGAGCGCCGCCCACACCTTCGCCGCCCTGACCAGCTGCAGCGTGGCCCTGGGGCTGGCGCCGAGGTGGAGGTTCGGGTCGTTGCGCGTCGCCTGCGCGAGGGCGACCGTGTACTCCTCGAGGGCCGGCGCGACGTGCACGGACCGTGCCCATGCGATGAGCTGCGAGATCGAGGACGCATCGGCGACGGGCGAGACGGCGGCGAGCGGGCTCACCACGTCCCGCTGGCGCAGCATGAGGGCCTCGGCCGCGGCGTCGGGGTATCCCATCGAGATGCGCATCATGAACCGATCGCGCTGCGCTTCGGGGAGGGCGTACGTGCCCTCCATCTCCAGGGGGTTCTGGGTCGCGACGACCAGGAACGGCTGGGGGAGCTGGTGGGTGGAGCCGTCGACCGTGACCTGGCCCTCCTCCATCGCCTCCAGCAGGGCGGACTGCGTCTTGGGGGAGGAGCGGTTGATCTCGTCGGCGATCACGATGTGCGCGAACACGGCACCGCGCTTGAACTCGAACTCGAGGTCGACCGGGTTGTAGACCGAGACGCCCGTGACGTCGCCCGGCAGCAGATCCGGGGTGAACTGGATGCGTCGCACCGTCGCGTCCACGCTGGCGGCGAGAGCCCTGGCGAGCATCGTCTTCCCCACGCCGGGAACGTCCTCGATGAGCAGGTGCCCTTCGGCGAGCAGGCATACGAGAGCGCTGCGCACCGCATCCGGTTTCCCGTCGATGACCTGGCCGATCGAACCGAGGATGGCCGACGTCTGCGCGGCGAAGCGTTCGGCGTCGATCGTCACCGGCATCAGGGGGGCGTTCTCTGGCATGCGTTCCCTCTCACATCGCGGCGCTGCGGTGCGCGTCACTCGATCGTAACCCTGCGCACGATGCGCCGCTCTGGCAGGTTCCCCTGAGGATGCGTGCACCGGATAGGCGCGCAGGGGAGCGCGGTTCGAAACGCGGCGCCGGTCGGGTTAGGATGGTTGACGGCTCTCCGCGTGGCGGCATCCAGGCCAATTCCCCCAGGGCGGAAACGCAGCAAGGGTAACCGGGCTCTGCTGGGTGCGCGGAGGGTCACTTTCATTTCCGGCGGGCGGGTCCGTCCGACGCTCAGTCGTCTCCTGGCTGCACCTGCGACAATCGTCCGGTGACCGTCACCCCGCCTCAGGCGCAGCACCCGCTCGGCCGATTCGCCTCACCGGTGCTGCTGCTCGTCGCCATGTGGGTCGTGCAGTTCGCCGACGCGATCCTCCCCGGCTCCTTCACCGGCTTCGGGTTGCGCTCCTGGGACGCCTCCGGACTCGGGGGCATCGTGCTCGGGCCACTCCTGCACGCGAACTGGCAGCATCTCATCGCGAACTCGGTGCCGTTCCTGGTGCTCGGGTGCCTCGTCGCCGTGGAGGGCACCCGCCGGTTCTGGGCCGTCACGGCCGTCGTCGCGCTCGTCGGCGGCATCGGCACCTGGGTGTTCAACGCGCCGGGCACACTCACGGTCGGCGCATCGGGGCTGGTGTTCGGCTACTTCGGCTATGTCGTCATGCGGGTGTTCGCCCCCGGCCGCGTCGCGCACCGCATCCTTTACGCCGTGATCGCCGTGGTCGTGATCGGGGTGTACGGGGGATCGATGTTCGCCGGCGTCTTCGGTGTCGCCGAGGGCATCTCCTGGCAGGGGCACCTGTTCGGCGCCATCGGCGGCGGCGTGGCCGCCTTCGTCGGTCGCCGCCCGAGAGCCGAGCGCGGAGCCCTGCCCGTATGAGTGCCGCACCGGCGTCGCGGGCGAAGCGCAAGCCGGCGGCGAGGAAGACGACGCGGCGAGGAACCGCGAAGCGCCGGCGCAAGCCCGGTGCTCGACGCCAGGCGGCGAATCGCCTCCGGCGCCGGAAGATCGCGCAGCGCCTTCTGCTTTCCGCCGGTGCGCTCATCGTGGCCGTCGGCCTCTTCGTCCTGATCCCGCTCGGTCTCGCGCGCGATCCCGCACCGATCTGCATCGACGATCCGCAGACGTTCCCCACGGCGGGGATCGAGGGCTGGAGCGGCGAGCAGCTCGAGAACGCCGCCACGATCATCCGCACGGCGGGGGCGCTCGGCTTCGGACGGGACGGGCAGATCCTCGGTGTGATGACGGCGATGGGCGAGAGCAGCCTGCGCAACATCGACTACGGCGACTGGGAGACGCGCGGATTCACGAACCCCGACGGTTCGCGCACCACCAGCATCGGACTGTTCCAGCAGCAGGAGTGGTGGGGCAGCGCCGAGCAGAGGATGGATCCCGCGACGGCGGCGACGCTGTTCTTCGAGCGGCTCGGACGGCTCCCCGACTGGCAGACGATGGAGCCGTCGCACGCGATCCATCGGGTGCAGATCAACACCGACCGCGACTACTACTCCCGGTTCGGGGCCGACGCCACGGCTGTCGTCGACGCCCTGTCCGGACCGTGCGAGTGACGCCAGACAATTGATCCGGTGCGACGCTCGGTGCGTTCATCGACGCCGCGCCTAAGCTGAAGCCGTGGCGCAGAGCATCTACATCACCTCGGCCGAAGGCCATACCGGCAAGTCGACGATCGCCCTCGGGGCTCTCGATGCCCTGATGCGCGTCTCGCCGCGGGTCGGCGTGTTCCGGCCCATCGCCCGGTCGGTCACGGAACGAGACGAGATCCTGGAGCTCCTGCTCGCCCACGACGGGGTGAACCTCGACTACGACGACTGCATCGGCGTCACCTACGACGATGTGCGCGCCGACCCCGAGGCCGCGCTGTCGACGATCGTGGCGCGATTCAAGGCCGTCGAGGCGCAGTGCGACGCCGTGGTCGTGGTCGGCAGCGACTACACCGATGTGGCGAGTCCCGCCGAGCTCGGCTTCAACGCCAGGATCGCGGCGAACCTCGGTGCGCCGGTGCTGCTCGTGCTCAGCGGCCGCGACCAACAGCGTCAGGCCGAGCAGCTGGGCACGACGACGGCTCGTCCGGCCGCGGCGATCGCGCAGATCGCCGCTCTCGCCCTGTCCGAGCTCGCGGAGGAGCGTGCGGAGCTGTTCGCCGTCGCCGTGAACCGCGCCGATCCCGCAGCGCTCGACGACATCGTCGCTGCCGTGCACGCAGCCCTGCCGGCCGAGAGCACACCCGTGTGGGCGATCCCTGAGGACCGCGCACTGGTCGCGCCCTCGATCCGCGGCATCCTCGCCGCCGTCGACGGCACCCTGCTCAAAGGCGATGACGGCCGGCTGACGCGAGAGGCGCTGACGATCGTCGTCGCCGGCATGTCGATGGTCAATGTGCTGCCGCGGCTCACCGAAGAGGCCGTGGTGGTGATCCCCGCCGACCGTACCGAGGTGCTGCTCGCCGCGCTGCTGGCCGATTCGTCCGGCACCTTCCCGCGCATCGCCGGCATCATCCTGAACGGACCGTTCCCGCTGCCTGAGCCCATCGTGCAGCTGCTCGACGGCTTCGCGTCGTCGGTGCCGATCATCACCACCGATCTGGGCACCTACGACACGGCAGTCCGGGTGATGAGCACTCGAGGACGCATCTCCGCCGACTCGCGAACACGGTACGACCGCGCGCTCGCCCTCTTCCAGGCCCACGTCGACATCACGCAACTGACGGAGCAGCTCGGGCTCGCGGAAGCGCACGTGGTGACGCCGCTGATGTTCCAGTACGGACTCATCGAGCGCGCCCGCGCGGACCGCCGTCGCATCGTGCTGCCGGAGGGGGACGACGACCGCATCCTCCGCGCCGCGGCGACGCTGCTGGCGAGAGAGGTGGCCGATCTGACGATCCTCGGCGACGAGGCGGCCATCCGTGGTCGGGCGGCCGAGCTGGGGATCGACATCGCTGCGGCTCAGGTGCTCAGTCCCAACGACCCCGGCCTCGTCGAGCGCTTCGCCGCGGAGTACGCACGGCTGCGGGCGCACAAGGGGATCACCATCGCTCAGGCCGCCGACACCGTGACCGACGTGTCGTATTTCGGCACCATGATGGTGCATCTCGGACTCGCCGACGGCATGGTGTCCGGCGCCGCGCACACCACGGCGCACACGATCCGCCCGTCGTTCGAGATCATCAAGACGAAGCCGGGTGTGAACGTGGTCTCCAGCGTGTTCCTGATGGCGCTCGCCGACCGCGTGCTCGTCTACGGCGACTGCGCCGTGATCCCCGACCCCACCAGCGAGCAGCTCGCCGACATCGCGATCTCGTCGGCGACGACCGCCCGGCAGTTCGGCATCGATCCACGGGTGGCGATGCTCTCGTACTCGACGGGGGAGTCCGGCTCCGGTGCCGATGTCGACAAGGTGCGCGCGGCCACGGCTCTCGTGCGCGAGCGCGCCCCCGAGCTTCCCGTCGAGGGCCCGATCCAGTACGACGCGGCGGCGGACGCGGCAGTGGCCAAGGCCAAGCTCCCCGACTCTGCCGTGGCGGGCAGGGCGACCGTGTTCGTGTTCCCCGACCTCAACACCGGCAACAACACGTACAAGGCCGTGCAGCGCTCGGCCGGCGCCGTCGCGATCGGACCGGTGCTGCAGGGCCTCAACAAGCCCATAAACGATCTCTCCCGTGGTGCGCTCGTCGCCGACATCGTCAACACGGTGGCGATCACGGCCATCCAGGCGCAGGGAGCAGAGCGGACGACAGAGCAGACGGAGGACCCGGCATGAGCGCCATCCTGGTCATCAACAGCGGATCCTCGTCACTGAAGTACAGCCTGATCGACATCGAGCAGGAGAACCTGCTCGCGAGCGGACTGATCGAGCGCATCGGTCAGCAGGCCAGCCCGGTCGCCCACACCGTGCGCCCCGTCGTCGACGGCGATGCCGTGCCGACGATGCTCGATGCCACCTTCCGCAGCGAGCGGCCGATCGCCGACCACGCTGAGGCGTTCGAGGTGATGCGAGAGCAGTTCGCCGCTCACGGCCCCTCGCTCGACGACCACCGCCCCGTCGCGGTCGGGCATCGCGTCGTCCACGGTGGTGCGCGCTTCTACGCCCCGACCCTCATCGACGCCGACGTGGAACGTCAGATCGACGAGCTCGCGGTGCTCGCGCCGCTGCACAACCCCGCGAACCTCGCCGGTATCCGTGCCGCGCGGGCGGTGTTCGACGAGGTGCCGCACGTCGCGGTGTTCGACACCGCCTTCCACCAGACGCTCCCGCCCGCCGCCTACACCTATGCGATCGACGCCGCGCTCGCCGCGGAGCATCGGGTGCGACGCTACGGCTTCCACGGCACGAGCCACCAGTACGTGAGCGAGTCGGCCGCCGCGTTCCTCGGCCGCGACATCTCCGAGCTCCGTCAGCTGGTGTTCCACCTCGGCAACGGCGCGTCGGTGACCGCGATCGACGGCGGCAGGTCGGTGGAGACCTCGATGGGCCTCACGCCGCTCGAAGGCCTGGTCATGGGCACACGCTCCGGAGACATCGACCCGGCGGCGCTCGTGCACCTGTCGCGCCGCGCCGGCCTGTCGATCGACGACCTCGATTCCCTGCTCAACACCCGCAGCGGGCTCGCCGGCCTCGCGGGGCGCAGTGACATGCGCGACATCCTCGCCGGTGTCGAGGCCGAGGACGACGCGGCGATCCTCGCCTTCGACGTCTACGTGCACCGCCTGCGTGCGTACGCAGGTGCCTACATCGCACAGCTCGGGGGAGTGGACGTCATCGCCTTCACGGCCGGTGTGGGCGAGAACGCGGCCCCGGTGCGCGCTGCGGCCATGGCGACGCTCGGGTTCGCCGGTGTGGAGATCGACGGGGCGAGGAACGAGGCGCGCGAGCGGGGCATCCGGCGCATCTCCACGGATGCGTCTCGCGTCACGGTGCTGGTGGTGCCCACCGACGAGGAACTGCAGATCGCCAGGCAGACGGCCGAGCTGCTCTGATCCGCTCTCGGGGGTTACCCCGTGGCGCGTCACCGCATTACGCTTGCACAGTGGCACGGAGAGGTGCCGGCCCGACGATCGCCCTTCTCCTGGAGGCTCTGTGCCCGAAGCACTGCCCGACCTGTTCCACGCTGACGGCGTGCTGTTCGACCTCGACGGCGTGCTGACCCCCACGGCCGAGGTGCACATGCGTGCGTGGAAGGCCGTCTTCGACGACGTCTTCGCCCGATGGGGCATCACTCCGCCGTACAACGATGCCGATTACTACGACTACGTCGACGGCAAGAAGCGCTACGACGGCGTGGCGAGCCTGATGCGCAGTCGCAACGTCGAGCTGCCATGGGGCGACGTCGACGACGACCCCTCAGCCGAGACCGTGTGCGGTATCGGCAACCGCAAGAACGCCGCGTTCGCCGCATCGCTGCGCGGTCAGGGCATCGCCGCGTATCCCGGCTCGCTCGCCCTCGTCGAGGCTCTGCACGAGGCCGGCATCCCGCTCGGGGTGGTCTCGAGCTCCAAGAACGCCGAAGAGGTCCTCGGCGCCGCCGGCATCCGCTCCTTCTTCCGCATCGTGGTCGATGGCGTCGTCGCCGAGCGCGATGGTCTGGCCTCCAAGCCCGCAGCCGACATGTTCGCCGCCGGTGCCGCCGCCCTCGGCGTCGACCCGGCCCGCGCCGTAGCCGTCGAAGACGCCACGTCCGGCGCCGCTTCCGCCGCCGCAGCCGGTTTCGCGACCGTCGTCGGCGTCGACCGGGGCACGGGCGCAGACGCCCTCCGGGCCGCCGGTGCGACCGTCGTCGTCGACGACCTCGCCGTCTTCCTTCCCGCCTCCCGCACCGAGACCCCGGAGTCCGCATGATCGATCGCGACCGCTTCCCCGTCGACCCGTGGCGTCTAATCGACACGCATTACTCGGAGGAAGGCGTCGGCGAGACGCTGTTCTCGGTCGGCAACGGCTACCTGGGTCTGCGCGGCAACCACATCGAGGGTCGCGGCGCCCAGGAGCACGGCACCTTCATCAACGGGCTGCACGAGACGTGGCCGATCCGCCATGCCGAACAGGCCTACGGCTTCGCCGAGGTCGGGCAGACGATCGTCAACGCACCGGATGCCAAGGTCATGCGGGTGTACGTCGACGACGAGCCGATCTCGCTCGACGACGCCGACGTGCGCGAGTACCGTCGCACCCTCGACCTGCGCACCGGCGTGCTCGAGCGCTTCGTCGTGTGGGAGACGCCGTCGGGCAAGCGGGTGCGGATGCGTGACGAGCGGATCGTGAGCTTCGAGGAGCGCCACCTCGCGGTACTGCGACTCGAGGTGGTGGTCGAGAACGCGGATGCGCCGGTCACGATCAGCTGCCAGCTGCTGAACAGGCAGGACGGCGCAGGTGTCTACGCCGGTACGCCGATCGGCACCAAGGCCGCGGCGTTCGACCCCCGCAAGGCCGAGAAGATCGCCGATCGCGTGCTGGAGCCCGCCGAGCACTGGCAGGACGGGCTGCGCTCTGCGCTCTCCTACCGCGTCGCCGATTCGGGGATGACGGTCGCGGTGGTCGCCGACCACGTGGTGGAGACCGAGAACGAGTTCAACGCCCGCACGCTCGTCGAGCCCGACATCGCGAAGAACGTCTTCCGCGTGCAGGCGAAGGCCGGTGTGCCGATCACCGTGACCAAGCTCGTCAGCTACCACACGTCGCGTGGCGTGCCCCCGAGGGAGCTGGTCGACCGGTGCCGGCGCACGCTCGATCGGGCTGCGGACGAGGGCGTCGAGACGGTGTTCCGTCGTCAGAGGGAGTGGCTGGACGCGTTCTGGGACCGCAGCGACGTGCAGATCGGAGGAAGGGACGACCTGCAGCAGGCCACCCGCTGGTGCCTCTTCCAGCTCGCTCAGGCATCGGCGCGCGCCGACGGCGCCGGAGTGCCGGCCAAGGGCGTCTCGGGTTCGGGATACAGCGGCCACTACTTCTGGGACACCGAGATCTACGTGCTCCCCTTCCTCACCTACACGTCGCCCCGGTGGGCCTACAACGCCCTCCGCGCACGGGTGGGGATGCTGCCGGCCGCACGGCGCAGGGCGGCCCAGCTCAACGAGGCGGGAGCCCTGTTCCCGTGGCGCACGATCAACGGCGAGGAGGCCTCCGCCTACTACGCCGCCGGCACCGCGCAGTACCACATCAACGCCGACATCAGCTTCGCGCTCGGCAAGTACGTGCGTGCCACCGGGGACGAGGAGTTCCTGCGCCGCGAGGGCGCGGACATCGCGATCGAGACCGCGCGGCTGTGGGCGACGCTCGGGTTCTGGCGTGCTTCGCGTCTGGTCGAGGAGACCGGGGCGGGCGACGGGATCGACACGTTCCACATCCATGGCGTCACCGGCCCTGACGAGTACACGACGGTCGTCAACGACAACCTGTACACGAACGTCATGGCGCGCTACAACCTCCGCTACGCGGCCAAGGTCGTGCGCGAGATCCGCGAGAGCTATCCCGAGGACTACGTGAAGCTCGTCGATCGCACGGGACTCGGACCAGGAGAGGCCGAGGCCTGGGACCGCGCGGCCGAGGCGATGTACATCCCCTACAGCGAGGGGCTCGGCATCCACCCGCAGGACTCGCTGTTCCTCGAGCGCGAGGTCTGGGACCTCGCCAACACCCCGGCCGAACAGCGTCCGCTCCTGCTGCACTTCCACCCTCTGGTGATCTACCGGTTCCAGGTGCTCAAGCAGGCGGATGTCGTGCTCGCGCTGTTCCTGCAGGGTAATCACTTCACGCCGGAGGAGAAGAAGGCCGACTTCGACTACTACGACCCGCTGACCACCGGCGACTCGACGCTGTCGGCCGTCGTGCAGTCGATCCTGGCGGCCGAGGTGGGGTACCAGGACCTCGCGCAGAAGTACTTCGAGCAGTCGCTGTTCGTCGACCTGCACGACCTGCACCACAACGCGGCTGACGGCGTGCACGTGGCGTCGGCGGGCGGGGTGTGGACAGCGCTGGTGTGCGGTTTCGGCGGTATGCGCGACTATGCCGGCGACCTCAGCTTCGACCCGAGGCTCCCTGCCGGATGGCCGTCGCTGTCGTTCCCGCTGCAGTGGCAGGGGTCGACCTTGAGGGTGACGGTGACGAAGGACGAGCTCCGCGTGGAAGTGCGCAACGGGCCGCCCGTGCCGTTCAGCGTGCGGGACACGGCCTACATCGCGACGGTGGAGGATGAGGTCGTCGTGCCGCTCGCCGATCAGGGTCCGCTGATCCCCGGACGGCCGACCCTCCGGCAGTTCGCCGACGCCCGACGCGAGGACGGGACGCGCATGTCGGCGTCCGTTCCCGTGATCACCACGGCGATCCCGGTGATCGAACCGATCGACTGACCGCTCGGCCCGCCGAAGGTCGGTGGCACGCCGTAGGCTGTTGTGGTGACCACAGCCCTCTACCGCCGCTACCGCCCCGAAGCATTCGGCGAGATGATCGGGCAGTCCCAGGTGACCGATCCGCTGATGACGGCGCTGCGAGGCGACCGGGTCGGCCACGCCTACCTGTTCTCCGGTCCTCGCGGGTGCGGGAAGACGACGTCTGCGCGCATCCTGGCGCGGTGCCTGAACTGCGCCGAGGGGCCGACCGACGTGCCCTGCGGAGTGTGCCCGAGCTGCGTCGAGCTGTCGCGCGCCGGCGGTGGATCGCTCGACGTGGTCGAGATCGACGCCGCGAGCCACAACGGCGTCGACGACGCGCGCGACCTGCGTGAGCGGGCCACCTTCGCCCCGAGCCGCGACCGCTACAAGATCTTCATCCTCGACGAGGCGCACATGGTGACGCCCCAGGGGTTCAACGCGCTGCTGAAGCTCGTCGAAGAGCCGCCGGAGCACGTCAAGTTCATCTTCGCGACCACCGAGCCCGAGAAGGTGCTCGGCACCATCCGCTCGCGCACCCACCACTATCCGTTCCGACTCGTGCCGCCTGCCGCGATGCTCGAGTACGTCGCCAAGCTGTGCGCCGAGGAGGGCGTGATCGTCGAGCAGGGTGTGCTCCCGCTCGTGGTCCGCGCGGGTGGCGGTTCGCCGCGTGACACCCTCTCGCTCCTCGACCAGCTGATCGCCGGGTCGGACGCTCCGGCCGGGTCCGAGACGGTCACGGTGGGCTACGCGCGCGCTGTCGCCCTGCTCGGATACACGCACGCTGCGCTGCTCGACGAGATCGTCGACGCGCTCGCGGCCGGCGACGCCGCATCCGCCTTCCCCGCGATCGACCGTGTGGTGCAGACCGGCCAGGACCCTCGCCGCTTCGTCGACGACCTGCTCGAGCGTCTGCGCGACCTCATCGTGATCGCGGCGGTCGGGCCCGGAGCCTCCGCCGTCCTGCGCGGGGTCGCGGAAGACGACCTGGAGCGCATGCGGGCTCAGGCCGACGCATTCGGCTCCGCCAGGCTCTCGCGCACGGCCGATGTGGTCAGCGCCGCCCTCGACGACATGTCCGGTGCCACCTCGCCACGGCTGCACCTCGAGCTCATGGTCGCGCGCGTCCTCGCCGGAGCGACCGACACCGCCGCGTCGGCGCCCGTGGCTGGAGGCGAGCGCGCGGCCACGGCTTCGGCCCGTCCGACTGCTGCTCCGGCCGCGGCAGCCCCAGCCCCGGCAGCTCCGGCCCCGGTAGCTCCGGCCCCGGCAGCGGTAGCACCGTCTGCACCCCCGGCAGCCCCAGCTCCGGCGGCTTCTGCATCGGTTCCGTCCGCCGCTCCTTCGGGGGCGCCCGCCGCCGCTGCAGCGGAGCCCGCGGCACCGGCGCCCACCGCGGCGGAGTCCGCCCCTGCCGATCAGCGCCCCGCAGACGAGCAGGGAGAAGGCGCGCGAGGCGCAGACGAGACCGCCGGCGTCGCTCCCGAAGCAGCAGCCCCCGAGGTCGCCGCACCGCAGGGGCCGGTCACCTTCGAGCGGATCCGTGCAGCGTGGCCGGCGGTGCTCACGCGTCTTGAGAGCATCAGCCGCACGTCCTGGTTGCTGGCCACGGCCGTGCAGCCGCTTGCCTACGTCACCGAGACCGAGGTGTTGACCCTCGGGTTCACCAGCCAGCACGATGTGGCGAAGTTCAAGGGCACGACCCCCGGCTCCGGTCCCTCCGATCACCTGCGGTCGGCGATCGAGAACGAGCTCGGCGTGCGCGTGAAGTACCTGCCGGCGCCCATGCCGGCGGGAGGTGCTCCGCGTCAGCCCTCGCCGTCAGGGGCGTCGACGCCGGCGGATGCCGCTCCCGCATCGGAGCCTGCGTCAGCGGGTTCCCCCCGTCCGCAGTCCCGCAGCGCCTCCGCCTCGGCGGTGACGGAATGGGCTGTCGCGCCGATCCCGACCGCGACCGAGCGGCCGGTGAACCAGGCTCCGGTTCCGACGGCGCCCCTCGCCGTCGACGACGAGCCCGAAGAGGTCGAGGCTGCCGCTTCGGCTCCCGCGCCCCCCTCCGACGGTGCCGTGGACCGAGACGAGCCCCCGCTGCCCGGCGATGACGAGGCTCCGGCCTTCGACGATGAGCCGCCGTACGACCCTTCGTACGAGCCGCCCGCAGAGTCGCCGCTCCCGCGGCAGGCGTCTCCTGCGCGGTCCGCGCCGCAGACGCAGCGCACCGCTGTCGCCGCCGCCGCCCCGCCGGTCGTCGTCGAGCGCCAGCCCTCCGCCGGGGGAGTGCAGCGCTACGGTGAGGCCGTGATCCGCCAGGTGCTCGGCGCGACGTTCGTGCGCGAAGAGCCCTACGAGCCCCCGACGAGGTTCTCCTGATGTATGACGGCATCGTCCAAGAGTTGATCGACGAGTTCGGACGGCTTCCCGGTATCGGGCCCAAGTCCGCCCAGCGCATCGCATTCCATATCCTGCAGACGCCGACGTTCGATGTCGCGCGTCTCGCCGAGCTGCTCGGCGAGATCCGTACCCGCGTGCGGTTCTGCGAGGTCTGCGGCAACGTCGCCGAGCAGGAGCGCTGCGCCATCTGCCGCGATCCGCGCCGCAGTCAGGCGCTGATCTGCGTGGTCGAAGACGCGAAAGACGTCGCGGCGATCGAGCGCACCAGGGAGTTCCGCGGGCTCTACCACGTGCTCGGCGGAGCGATCAGCCCCATCGCCGGCATCGGTCCGGACGATCTGCGCATCGCCCAGCTGATGACACGCCTCGCCGACGGCACGGTGCAGGAGGTCATCCTCGCCACCAACCCGAACCTCGAGGGGGAGGCGACCGCGAGCTACCTCAGCCGTCTGCTCACGACGATGCAGATCACGGTCTCCCGCCTCGCTTCCGGGCTGCCCGTCGGCGGAGACCTCGAGTACGCCGACGAGGTCACCCTCGGTCGTGCCTTCGAGGGCCGGCGCATCCTGTGAGCCCGAACGCGGGCTTCTCGCGGCGCGGCTGGCTCCTCTTCGGTGCCATGGCGCTGCTGTGGGGAGTGCCGTATCTGTTCATCAGCGTCGCGGTCGAGTCGTTCTCCCCGCCGGCGATCGTGGCGGGGCGCACTCTCATCGCGGCTCTCCTGCTGCTGCCCTTCGCGATCCGCAGCGGAGCGCTGCGAGCCGCTCTTAAGCACTGGCCCTGGGTGCTCGCCTTCGGTGCCGTCGAGATGGCAGGGCCTTTCGTGCTGCTCGGGCATGCCGAGATGACGCTGCCCTCGGGCATGACCGGTCTGCTCGTGGCGACGGTGCCGCTGTTCGCCGCCCTGATCGCCCTGGGCGGCGGTGACCGCGGAGTGCTGAGGCCCGCCCGCGGCATCGGACTGCTGGTCGGCTTCGTCGGCGTGGCGGTCGTGGTCGCCGGTCCTGGACTCTTCGGCGGCGAGGTCAGCCTTCTCGCCGCTGGTGAGGTGCTCCTGGTCGCCGTGCTGTACGCGATCGCGCCGTTCATCGTGGCGCGCAAGCTCAACGACGTCCCCTCGCTCGGCACCATCACCCTGTCCCTGCTGATGATCGGGATCTTCTATCTGCCGATCGGAGCGCTCACCCAGCACGAGGTGCCCACGCTGCCGTCGATCGCCGCGCTTCTCGCACTCGCAGTGATCTGCACGGCGGTGGCGTTCCTGGCGTTCTTCGCGCTCATCCGTGAGGTCGGACCGGTGCGCGCCCCGCTGTTCACCTACGTGAATCCGGTGGTCGCGATCATCCTCGGTGCCATCGTCCTCGCCGAACCCCTGACTCCCGGTCTGCTGCTCGGCTTCCCGCTGATCATCGTCGGATGCTGGTTCGCTGCCACCGGCGGCCGCCTCCGTCCGGTCTCGCCCCAGGCGCTCCCGCCCTCGCTCTGACGCCTGCTCGCCGCGCACCCGGCAGGCGTCACATGCGCGGCGGGGCATGCGCGCCGATCGTAGAATGAGCGTGGGCGGATCCGCCCATCATCCCAGGGAGTGATCGTGGCCCTCATCGTGCAGAAGTACGGCGGCTCATCCGTCGCCGACGCAGAGAGCATCAAGCGCGTCGCCAAGCGCATCGTCGACACGCGTCGCGCAGGACACGACGTCGTGGTCGCCGTGAGCGCCATGGGCGACACCACCGACGAGCTGCTCGACCTCGCGAACGAGGTCGCACCGATCCCTGCTCCGCGCGAGCTGGACATGCTGCTCTCCAGCGGGGAGCGCATCTCGATGGCGCTGCTGGCCATGGCGATCCACTCGATGGGCTTCGAGGCGCGCTCCTTCACCGGCAGCCAGGCGGGCATGATCACCGACTCGCAGCACGGTGCCGCCCGCATCGTCGACGTGACGCCGGTGCGCCTGCGTGAAGCCCTCGACGAAGGGGCGATCGTGATCGTGGCCGGGTTCCAGGGCTTCAACCGCGACACCCGCGACATCACGACCCTCGGTCGTGGAGGATCCGACACCACCGCCGTCGCGCTCGCCGCCGCGCTCGACGCCGACGTGTGCGAGATCTACAGCGACGTCGACGGCATCTTCACCGCCGATCCGCGTGTGATCCCGAAGGCGCAGAAGCTCGACCACGTCTCGAGCGAGGAGATGCTCGAGCTCGCAGCCAACGGGGCCAAGGTGCTGTACATCCGCGCCGTCGAGTACGCCCGCCGCCACGGGGTCCTCATTCACGCCCGGTCGACCTTCTCGTCGTCCGAGGGCACGTACGTTCTGGGCGAGGGCATGAAGAACCCTCGCGAAGCCGAGGGAGCAGTAATGGAAGAACCGATCGTCGCCGGCGTCGCCACCGACTTCAGCCAGGCCAAGATCACGGTCGCGGGCGTGCCCGACGTGCCGGGCAAGGCCGCCGAGATCTTCAAGATCGTCGCGAAGTCGGGCGCCAACGTCGACATGATCGTGCAGAACGTGTCGGCGACCGGACGCACCGACATCTCCTTCACGGTGCCGAAGGCGGATGCCGCCGGTGCCCTCAAGGCCCTCGCGGGGGAGCAGACCGAGGTCGGGTTCCAGAACCTGATCCACGACGACCAGATCGGCAAGCTCTCGGTCGTCGGGGCGGGCATGCGCACGCACTCGGGCGTCTCCGCGACGCTCTTCGAGGCGCTCTCCGCCGGAGGAATCAACATCGAGATGATCTCGACCTCCGAGATCCGCATCTCCGTGGTGCTCCGCGACACCGACCTCACCGAGGCCGCTCGCACCGTGCACACCGCCTATGGGCTCGACGGCGACGCCGAGGCCACGGTCCACGCCGGCACCGGCCGCTGATCTCTGCCGTTCCCCCTCGTTTTCCTGCCGACGACTCGAGTGCGGGGAGCGGAGAGCCGGCACTCCTTCCGGTCGCGGTAGACTCACCGCAACCCTGACACCGGCGCCAGGCGCAGCCTCAGCACCCCGACGCCGCGCCCGAAGCCTCGTACGCAGTACCGCACGACGCCAAGGAACATCATGACCCGCATCTCCGATTCAGGACTCTCCGTCGCCATCGTCGGCGCCACCGGCCAGGTGGGCACCGTGATGCGCGAGATTCTCGCCGAGCGGTCGTTCCCGATCCGCGATCTGCGGCTGTTCTCGTCCGCGCGCTCTGCCGGCACGGCGATCGAGTTCGGCGGCGCCACCGTCATCGTGGAAGACGTCGAGACCGCGGACGCTGCGGGGATCGATATCGCCCTGTTCTCGGCCGGTGCCACGGCGAGCCGTGCCTACGCACCCCGATTCGCCGCAGCCGGCGCCGTGGTCGTCGACAACTCCAGCGCCTGGCGCATGGACCCCGAGGTGCCGCTCGTGGTCAGCGAGGTCAACCCGCACGCGATCGACGAGCGCCCCAAGGGCATCATCGCGAACCCGAACTGCACCACGATGGCCGCGATGCCCGTGCTGAAGGCGCTGCACGCGGAGGCCGGTCTCGAGCGTCTGATCGTCTCCACCTACCAGGCCGTCTCCGGGTCCGGTCTCGCCGGTGCCCAGGAGCTCCTCGGTCAGGTCGAGGGAGTGCTGGCTCAGGGCGACACCCTGCGCCTCGTGCACGACGGATCCGCGGTCGACTTCCCCGAGCCGGAGAAGTACATCGCGCCCATCGCGTTCGATGTCATCCCGTTCGCCGGCAACCTCGTCGAGGATGGCGACAACGAGACGGACGAGGAGAAGAAGCTCCGCAACGAGAGCCGCAAGATCCTCGAACTCCCCGATCTTCGCGTCGCCGGCACCTGCGTGCGCGTACCGGTCTTCACCGGGCACTCGCTGTCGATCAACGTCGAGTTCGCCGACGACATCACGCCCGAGCGTGCACGCGAGGTCTTGAGCGCTGCGCCCGGCGTCGTGCTCGACGAGGTGCCGACGCCGCTGCAGGCTGCGGGGCAGGACCCGAGCTTCGTGGGTCGCATCCGTGCCGACCAGTCCGCCCCCGAGGGCAAGGGGCTCGTGCTGTTCCTCAGCAACGACAACCTGCGCAAGGGTGCCGCGCTGAACGCGGTGCAGATCGCCGAGATCCTGGCCGAGCGCCTGGCGGTCATAGCCTGACTGCATCCCCGTCATGTGGAAGCGGTCTGGTGGAACCCGCCGCATGGTCGGCGGCAGCGCGCCCGCGAACTAGACTGGCTCGGTGACTGAAAACGTCGATGTCGTCCTGATCGGCGGTGGCATCATGAGCGCCACCCTGGGTACTCTCCTGCACGAGCTGCAGCCGGAGTGGAAGATCGTCGCCTTCGAGCGACTCTCCGAGGTGGCTCAGGAGAGCTCCAACCCGTGGAACAACGCCGGCACGGGCCACGCCGCCCTGTGCGAGCTGAACTACATGCCCCAGCAGGGCGACGCTCCCCTCGACCCCGCCAAGGCGGTGTCGATCAACGAGCAGTTCCAGCAGAGCCGTCAGTTCTGGTCGTCTCTGGTGGAGCGGGGCGTGCTCGACGAGCCGTCGACCTTCATCAACGCGACACCGCACATGACGTTCGTGCGGGGCGAGAAGGACGTCGCCTACCTCAAGAACCGCTACGAGGTGCTGAAGAAGCAACCGCTGTTCGCGGGCATCGAGTACAGCGAGGACTCTCGCGTCATCAACAAGTGGGCGCCGCTGCTCATGCAGCAGCGGCGCAAGGGCGAGCCCTTCGCTGCGACGCGTGTGCCCGCCGGTACCGATGTCGACTTCGGCTCCCTCACGCACCAGCTCTTCGACCACCTGACCGACGCTGGCGTGTCGTTGCGCACGAATCACGAGGTGCGCAGCCTGAAGAAGCAGAAGGACGGAACCTGGCTGGTCAAGTACCGCAACAGCATCGGTCACACCCCGAGCGAGGTCAGGGCCCGCTTCGTGTTCGTCGGTGCGGGTGGCTGGGCGCTCAAGCTGCTGCAGAATTCCGGCATCCCCGAGATCAAGGGCTACGGCGTCTTCCCGATCGGCGGGCAGTTCCTCAAGACCACGAACCCGACCATCGTCGCTCAGCACAAGGCGAAGGTGTACTCGCAGGCGTCGGTCGGCGCTCCGCCCATGTCGGTCCCGCACCTCGACACCCGTGTCGTCGATGGCGAGGCCTCGCTCATGTTCGGACCGTTCGCGACCTTCAGCCCGAAGTTCCTGAAGAACGGCTCGATGCTCGACATCGTCACCCAGGTGCGTGCGCACAATCTGCTGCCGATGCTGCAGGTCGCGGTGAAGAACCCCGACCTCATCACGTATCTCGTGAGCGAGCTGCTGAAGAACCACGCCAAGAAGGTCGACAGCCTCCGCACCTTCATGCCCACGGCCAAGGATGAGGACTGGACCCTCATCGATGCCGGTCAGCGCGCCCAGGTGATGAAGAAGGACCCGAAGAAGGGTGGCATCCTGCAGTTCGGCACCGAGGTCGTCGCGGCGGCCGACGGTTCCATCGCGGGCCTGCTGGGGGCGTCGCCCGGAGCATCCACCGCCGTCCCGATCATGCTCGACCTGCTCAAGAAGTGCTTCCCGGCCGAGTACCCGGGGTGGGAGCCGGAGCTGCGTGCCCTGATCCCCACATTCGGTGAGAAGCTGAACGAGAACCCGGAGCTCGCGGAGAAGTCGACCGAAGCCACGGCAGCCGTCCTCGGCATCAACGTCTGAGATCGTCCCGTGGCGAAGCTCTACTTCCGCTACGGCGCGATGAACTCGGGCAAGTCGACTGCTCTGCTGCAGGCTGCCTACAACTACGAGGAGCGTGGGCAGCGGGTGCTGCTCGCGAAGCCGGCGATCGATACCAAGGGCGCGTCCGAGATCGAGAGTCGGCTGGGCGTCACGCGCCGGGTCGACTTCCTCATCGCCCCCGACGACGATGCACGAAGGGTGTTCGCGAAGCATCGTGAGCGCATGCAGCATGCGACCGACGACGAGCTGCTTCCCGAAGGCCCGCGCGACGTCGCGTGCCTGCTGATCGACGAGGCGCAGTTCCTCACCCCGACTCAGGTCGACGACCTCTTCCGTATCGCCGTCGTCGACGGCATCCCGGTGATCGCCTACGGCATCCGGAACGACTTCCTCACGCACGCCTTTCCCGGTTCCGCGCGCCTGCTCGCGATCGCGCACTCGCTGGAGGAGCTCAAGACCATCTGCCGGTGCGGACGGAAGGCCGTGTTCAACGGCCGCGTCGTGGGCGGGCGCTTCGTGTTCGACGGCGACCAGGTCGCCATCGACGAGGGCGCGACCGGGTCGGCGTCGCCCGAGCTGACCACTTACGAGTCGCTGTGCGGCACCTGCTATCTCGAGGAATCCGGCGGACGCCTGGGCTGAGCCCGCCGCCCTCCACCCGCGCCCGGCGCAGCGGGTGTGTCGGCGACCCTGTTTGCGTGGTCTGACCACACGCGGTACTCTGTGGTCAGACCACAGGAGGATCGATGGCGGACCAGCCGGCACGCGCTTGGCGCCTCGTGCTCGAGCACATCGAACGCGACCTGCTCGACGCGCGCCTCGGCCCGGGTGACCGACTGCCGTCCGAGCGGGATCTCGCCACCGAGCTCGGCGTCGGGCGCTCGAGCGTCCGTGAGGCGTTCCGCGTGCTCGAGGTGATGGGGCTCATCCGCACCGCGACCGGTTCCGGCCCGCAGTCGGGGGCCATCGTGATCGCGACGCCCACGGGAGGCATGTCAGCGCTGCTGAGGCTTCAGGTCGCGGCGCAGGGGTTCCCCCTCGACGATGTCGTGCGGACTCGTCTGGTGCTCGAGGATGCGGTGGTGGTGGCGATGGCCGGCGCACCGGAGCGTGACACGAGCCGCGCGCGGGAACTGCTCGCCGCGATGGACGAACCCCTGCTCTCGCCATCGGAGTTCCTCGCCCTCGACGCTCAGCTGCACCTCTCGCTCGCCGAGGCCAGCGGCAACACGGTCATCGCCGCGATGATGGCTGGCCTGCGTTCCTCGATCGAGTCCTACGTGCAGGCGGGTGTCGCCACCATCCCGGACTGGGAGGCGATGTCGGCCCGGCTCCGTGCCGAGCACCGCGCGCTGGTCGCCGCGATCGATGCCGGCGACGTGGATGCCGCGCGGTCCCTGATCCACACGCACATCACCGGCTACTACACGTCCACGGGCCTCACCCGTGAGATTCACCCCCAGATCTGAGAGGCACATCATGGTGCAGCGCCAGTTCCCGAACCCCGCCGAACTCCTCGAGCTGATGAAGTTCAAGAAGCCGGAGCTCGACGGCCGCAAGCGACGGCTGGAGGGGGCCCTCACCATCGACGACCTGCGCCTGATCGCCAAGCGACGCACGCCCAAGGCGGCCTTCGACTACACCGACGGAGCCGCGGAGGGCGAGCTGTCCCTCACCCGGGCCCGTCAGGCTTTCCGGGACGTGGAGTTCCATCCCGGCATCCTGCGTCCGGCTCCCACGGTCGACACGACCGTCGACATCCTCGGCGGTCCGTCCGCTCTGCCTTTCGGGATCGCGCCCACCGGCTTCACGCGCCTGATGCAGACCGAGGGGGAGACCGCCGGCGCCGGAGCTGCCGCGGCCGCCGGCATCCCGTTCACGCTCTCCACGCTCGGCACCACCTCGATCGAGGGTGTCAAGGCTGCCAACCCGCAGGGGCGCAACTGGTTCCAGCTCTACGTCATGCGCGACCGCGAGATCTCCTACGAACTCACCCGTCGTGCGGCGGCGGCGGGCTTCGACACCCTCCAGTTCACGGTCGACACCCCGGTCGCCGGTGCGCGCCTTCGTGACAAGCGCAACGGTTTCAGCATCCCGCCTCAGCTCACGCTCGGCACGATCATCAACGCGATTCCGCGGCCGTGGTGGTGGTATGACTTCCTCACCACGCCGAAGCTCGAGTTCGCCTCCCTCAGCACCACAGGGGGCACGGTGGGGGAGCTGCTGGATGCGGCGATGGACCCGACGATCAGCTACGACGATCTCGCGGTGATCCGCGACATCTGGCCGGGCAAGATCGTCATCAAGGGCGTGCAGAACGTCGAGGACTCGGTGCGCCTGCGTGACGCCGGAGTCGACGGCATCGTCCTCTCGAACCACGGAGGGCGTCAGCTCGACCGCGCGCCGATCCCCTTCCATCTGCTGCCGGAGGTGCGTCGGGCGGTCGGCGACGACTTCACGGTCATGATCGACACCGGCATCATGAACGGCGCCGACATCGTCGCCGCGGTGGCGCTCGGCGCGGACTTCACGCTGATCGGGCGGGCCTACCTCTACGGTCTGATGGCGGGTGGACGTCAGGGCGTCGACCGCACGATCGCGATCCTGCGCAGCGAGATCGAGCGCACGATGCGCCTGCTGGGTGTCGCGTCCCTCGCCGAGCTCGAGCCCGCGCACGTGACCCAGCTGACCAGGCTGGTTCCCGTCGCACGCGCCGCCGCGGAGGCCCGCGTGAGCTGAGATCCTGCCTGAGCGTCAGCACCCGGTGGGCGCCGGCTTCAGGACTGCGTGGCCACGGATCGCGTGCGTGGAGGCCACGGCACGAGCATCGATGTCGTGCGGCGGTAGTCGGCGTATGCCGGGTACTTCGACGCGGTGATCGACTCGGTGAAGATCGTCGAGCCGATGAACAGCACGGTGAGGAGCGCGGGTCCGATGATCGTCGGGTTCAGCACGCCGCCGATGACTCCGGCGCCACCCGCGACCGCTGCCGTCGCACCGATCGCGTAGAAGGCCCACCACTGCGCCTGCTCGAAGAAGAAGTTGGGGTGCCTGCTGTACCGGAACAGTCCGGTCGTGGCAAAGCCGGGAGGGAGGGTGCCGCCCGCCTTCTTCTTCCGCTGATGGAACACCCACTGCTGCTGGTCGGCGATCGTCTCGCCGACCAGGAACGCGAGGAACGCGGCGATGAACAGCGCATCCCATCCGGTGAGCGCAGACGGATTCCGGGCGGCGAGGGCAGCCGGCAGCGTGATGAGCACGAGCAGCGCCATCTGGTAGCAGATGATGAACAGCAGGTTGAAGATCTGGAACTGCCAGGGACGCATGCGTCCTCGGAGGATCGCCCAGCGGTAGTCCTCCATCCCGGTGTAGCCGCCCTTGCGGGCGAAGTTGAAGGTCAGCCGGGCTCCCCACGCCGTCGCCAGGACACCCATCAGGACGACGCGTGCCGAACCCTCGCCGTTCACGAAGGCCCCGGCGACGAAGATCCACACATAGGCGACGGGGACGATCGACCAGGCGCGATCGACCCAGGAGGTGTCACGGGTGATCAGGGAGAGCACCCAGCAGGCCGCACTGGAGACCGCGGCGACGACGATGACGATCAGCAGGGCATCCATGACGCCATGCTAGGACCATGCGGCGGTGGCGTGCCGCACGACACCATGTGGATCAGAGGGTCAGCAGGAGTGCGTCGAGTCTGTCGGCGGTGTCTTCCCAACCCTCCACGGCGATGGAGGGCACGCCGATCGCGAGCACCGGATAGTCGTTCCCGCCCTCATCGAGCCGGTCGCCGTAGAACAGCATGTCGGTGAGGGCGATGCCGGTGTGTTCGGCGAGCTGCCGCATGCCGAAGGCCTTGTCGATGCCTGCCTGGGTGATGTCGATGGAGGTCGATCCACCGGAGCGGACCTCGAGGCCGGGCAGACGTGCGGCGACGGCGTCCCGCAGAGCGCTCCGCTTGGCGCCCGTCGGGTCCCAGTCGTGCTTCGCCTCGCGCGGTGCGCGCTGCCCGAGTGCCGAGAACGTGATCTGGGATCCGCGGTCTTCCAGGATGTCGCCCCACGGCTCGGCTTCCCACAGCCCAAGGCGCTCGGCCTCCTCGCGCAGAGCCGTGAGAGCCGCCTGCTTGTCTGCGTCGCTGAGATCGTGCGCGTAGACCGGTGCGAAGTCCGTGCCGTCGTGGCGGAGGTAGCGGGTGCCGCAGGTGGGCAGCAGGTGCAGGCGCGCGAGGTCAGCGGCATCCGCATCGCCGAGTCGGGCGACGACCTGCGATCGGAACTGCGCCTCGTTGCCGCCGGAGATGATGGCGACGTCGACGGTGCGCAGGAGCGCGCGCAGCAGATCGGCGATCCTCGGGTCGATCAGACCCTTCGAAGGGGCGAGCGTGTCATCGAGATCGAAGGCGACGAGCGTGGGCGTGGTCATGATGTCTCCAGCCTAGAACGTGGACGCTGAGAAGATCTCGGGGCGAGCAGCAGGGTGAAGACGACCGCGACGGCGACGCCGAGGATCGCGCCCGTCGAGTTGGCCACGACATCGTTCACGGTCGCTGCGCGGTGGGGAAGAGCCACGCGCTGAGCGGTCTCGATCATCGTGGACAGCAGCGGTCCCACCAACAGTGCGAGGAACCACACGCGACGGGGGAGGAGCAGGAAGGCGAGGATGCCGACCGGCACGAAGACCAGCATGTTCGCGATGATCTCGAGCCGCGTGAAGTCGAGCCACTCCCAGCCGAGACGGTGTGTGGTCGTGAGGATGACGTCGAGCAGATTCGGCATCGAGTCCTCGACCTTCGACGGCGTGAGGGTGAGGGCGGCGAGGCCGATCAGGAAGGGGACGCTGAGGGCGAGCCCGCATACCCGGGTGAACCGGCGCGGCGGTGGGAGCAGAGAGCTCATGCGTTCCCTTCGTGCACGGTCCCGGTACAGAGAAGGCCGCCCCTGAGGGCGGCCTTCCGGTGTTACTGGTCGGGGTGACAGGATTTGAACCTGCGACCTCTTCGTCCCGAACGAAGCGCGCTACCAAGCTGCGCCACACCCCGTTTGCAACCCTCCGAGTCTACAGGGAAATGCTCCCCGCGCCGAATCGAGGCCGGATCACACCTGTGCGGTGATGCGTACGGTGATGAGCGCGACGATCAGGAGCAGGAGTCCTCCGCCCGTGGAGACCGCGAGCGTGATGAGGCGCGCACGCCCGCGTGGCAGAGCCATGCAACCGGCTGTGACCAGGATGGGCCAGACATTCGACGTCGTCAACACCCACACGGACAGCATCCCGACGGCACTTTCGCTGTTCCCTTTGCTGGCGCCCAGACCGATGGCCCACGCGACGATCACACCCCAGATCAGCGTGAACAGGAATGCGAGAGCGGCGAGAAGCACGCGCGCAGGGGGGACGCACGAGCGAGCGGATTCCACGGAGGAGAGCCATCGCGGGGAGCAGGACACCGATGATGGACACCGCGAGCAGAGTGAGGGCGGATCGAGGCCAATCCGCCAGTCCGAGCGGTGGGCGCGTGGCCTCACTGACGAGGGGCAGAGCGAGCACCGAGAACGTCAGTGGGATCAGGAGGTACATCGCGCTCGCCCCGAAGGCTGCGGTCCGTGCCGTCTTCGCCTCGCCGTGCGGAAGCAACTGCGTCACCCGGCGCGCTCAGCGCCGAGGCTGTGCCGTGAGCGTGAGAAGCGTCGCCTCGGGTCGACAGGCGAAGCGGACCGGCGCGTAGATGGAGTGTCCGCACCCCGCGCTGACGTTGAGCGGCACGGTGCGTCCGCCGTGCGACCAGGTGCTGAGCCCCTTGGCCTGCTTGAGCGGGATGTCGCAGTTCGCCACGAGAGCCCCGTACCCGGGAATACACACCTGACCGCCGTGCGTGTGGCCTCCGAGGATCGCATCGGCGCCGAGATCGGTGAAGCCGTTGAGCACCCGCTGATACGGCGCGTGCGTGACGCCGAGGACGGGCGTCGCCGCGTCACGAGCGCCGAGTGCCGAGATCGCGTCGGGAAGCTCGTCCAGCCGATCCCAGTCACGGTGGGCGTCGTCGACGCCGAAGAGATCGACGTCGGTGCCTGCGATGCGCAACCGTGCTGCGGCATTGTTCAGGTCGGTCCAGCCCAACTCATCCGTGAAGTACCGGTCCATCGCGTCGGTGTCGAGCAGCTCCGGTTTGTGGTTCTTCTTGGATGGGCCGAGGAAGTAGCGGAAGGGGTTCCGCGGAGACGGCGCTGCCACGTCGTTCGAGCCGTGCACGAACACGCCGGGGATACCGGCGAAAGGAGCGAAGGCACGCCGGATGCCGTCGAGTCCGTTCTCATGGCCGAGGTTGTCCCCGGTGTTCACGATGAGGTCGGGCTTCAGTTCGGCGAGGGAGGCGAGCCAGTCCTGTTTGCGATGCTGCCACGGCGCCATGTGCGCATCGGAGATGTGCAGGATGCGCAGCGGTGCTGCGCCGGGCGGGAGGGCCACTGCTGAGGCCTCGCGCACGGTGAACAGGTACCGCTCGATGCCGATGCCCCAGATGGCAGCGCCGGCACCCACGGCCCCCACCGCGCCGAGCGCGATGAGGGCCGGGTGCGCGCCGCGTCGTGCCGCTACTGGCACGTCACACGCACGGCGGTGGACTTGCTGGCCGCAGTGCCCGGCGCAGGGTCGGAGTTGCCCACGACAGATGTCGGCGGATTGCACGAGTTGTCGAACTCGATGTCCGTGAAGCCGGCCGCCCCGAGCGCAGCGGTCGCCTGAGCTCTCGACATCCCCACGAGGTTCGCGGGGACGGTCGTCCCCTGGCCGTTACTGGTCGTGAGCGTGACCGTCGCGCCGTTCGGAGCTTCCCCCGTGGGGTCCTGACCGGCGACCAGACCGGCGGCGAGATCGCTGTCGACCGCCCCTCCGACGGAGACCTGGAAGCCTGCGTCGGTGAGGATGCCGGTCGCCTCCTCGACGGACTTGCCCACGACGCTCGGAACCGTCGTCAGCTGCTGTCGGGTCAGCTTGCCGTCCGGCTTCGGGAAGGCGTCTCCGCCGTACGCGGCGTTGGCTGCCCCCTGCGCGGCCTTGGCCAGGGGGTATCGCATGTCGTTGAGGTTCCAGCCGTTGGCCCGCTTCTGGTAGATGTTGGCCTGACCCTGCCAGCGACCCGCCCAGACGGCGGTGGTGACCTTGGTGCTGGACTCGATCATCATGGTCGACCAGCGGTCGTGCGTACCGGTCTTGCCGATGAGGGGAGTGCCGTCGTTCGGGTTGGCGCGGGATCCGGTGCCACCGCCGCTCATCACGCTCTGCAGCGCGAAGGCGGCAGTCGCCGCGATCTCGGGCTGCAGCACGCCGTCGGTGCAGGACGACGCGGGCAACTCGCGGTCTTTACCGTCGGCGCCGACCACGCGATCGATCGCGCGAGGCGTGCAGTACTTTCCGCCGCTCGCGACGGTCGCATAGGCGTTCGCCATGGCGAGAGGAGAGATGTTCTTCGGTCCCAGCACATCGAAGGGGACGTTCTCGTCGGTGACCTTGCCACCGTTCGCGAGCGTCACACCCATGCGGTCGGCAACCTTGTTGATGTCGCAGACATCGAGCTTCGACGCCATCGCGAAGTACCCACTGTTGAGGGAGTTCCTCGTGAAGTTCAGCACCGAGCTCGTCCCGCCGCCGCCGCCGCCGAAGTTGCCGATCTTCTTCGTGTCGGTGCTCTGCTTGGCGCCGCACACGGGGATCCTCAGATTCGTCTGGACGCTTCCGTTGAGCACCTCGTTGACGGAGTGGCCCTTCTCGAGCCAGTCGATCAGCGTGAACAGCTTGTAGGTCGATCCGACCTGGAAGCCCCCAGAGTTGCCGTGGTCCTTGTCACCGGCGAACACCAGCGATGTGTAGGCCTGGTCGTCGGTGGGCGTCTCGGTGAACATGGTGTTCTGCGTCATCGAGAGAATTCGTCCGGTGCCGACCTCGACCGAGACGCCGGCGGCGCCGAAGTTCTGGTTGTCGGCGTTGGCGGGAACGATCTCGGACATGCTCTCGGCGGCCGGGTTCTGGATGCGGTAGTCCAGCGTGGTGTAGATCTTCAGGCCACCGCGGCGGAGCAGATCCGTGCGCTCCTGCTGCGTCTTCCCGAAGGCCTCGTCGTTCAGGACGATCGACTTCACGTACTGGCAGAAGTACGCGCTGGTTCCGGCGGATGCACACCCCTGCGTCGGGGGGTTGAGCGCGGGCGTGATCTCCGATGCGTCGGCCTCGTCGTACTGTGCCTGCGTGATCTTGCCGTCGGCGAGCATGCGACCCAGCACGTAGTGACGGCGGTCCTTCGTGAGTGCGTACCCATCCGCGGCCGTGTTCAGCGCCACGCCCTCGGAGTTCGTGATCGTGCCTTCCGGCTTGTCGATCCGGTAGGTGTTCGGGTTCTGCACGATGCCGGCGAGAGTCGCCGACTGCGCGACCGTGAGGTTCGCGGCCGTCGTGGAGAAGTAGTAGTTCGCGGCCGCCTCGATGCCGTACACGGTTCCACCGAAGTTGGCGATGTTCAGGTAGCCGAGGAGGATGTCGTTCTTGGAGAAGTCCTTCTCGATCTGGATCGCGTAGCGCATCTCCTGCAGCTTGCGCTCGATGCCCTTCGCCCCTGTCGCGTTGGTGGCGTCGAGCCAGCACTGCTGGAGGTCTTCCGAGTAGGTGTCAGACGTGGTGTCGACGTCCTGCTCGCACTTCTGGATCAGGACGTTTTTCACGTACTGCTGGCTGATCGTCGACGCACCACGGCTGGAGGTGCCTCGTACGTTGTCGACCAGGGCCTTCACGGTCGCGCCGATGTTGACGCCGCCGTGACTGTAGAAGTTCTTGTCCTCACTCGACAGGATCGCGTCGTAGAGGGTGGGGGAGACCTGCTCGTAGGTCACCGGCACGCGGTTCTGCTCGTAGAACGACGCGAGCTCGACCTGCGAACCGTCGGGGGCGGTCGCGTAGATGGTCGACTGCTCCATCGGCGTGCTCGGGTCGAGGCTCTCGGGGAGCTGATCGAAGAGGGTGAGAGCCTGGGTGCCTGCGAGGCCGGTCATCGCGAGCACCGGGGTGACGCTGGCCGTGACGAGGAGACCGGCGACGGCGCTCAGGCCGACGAGCCCGACGAGACCGCCGAGCACGCCTCTCACCGTGCGATTCTTTTGGGGCATACGCTTGATCGTAGGGGAGTTCCCTGAATACCGCCTTTGACGAGCCCGCCCCGGATTTCCGGTGCCGCGCCCCGATCGACAGGAGTGCCATGACCACGTGGGAGTACCTCACCACGCCGCTGCTGATCCACAACACGGCAGCCATCCTCAACAACTGGGGCAAGCAGGGCTGGGAGCTCGTGCAGGTCGTGCAGGGGCCCGAAGGTGGGCTCGTCGCCTACCTGAAGCGCCCCGTCACGTCCGACGCGTCGACGAATGCCGGCCTCGCCGCCGCAGAGCAGGCCGCCCGTCAGTTCGAGGGAGGCCAGGCATGAGCGTCTCCGCCCGCCTCGCCGAGCTCGGCATCGAGCTGCCTCCGGTCGCCGCCCCGGTCGCCGCTTACGTCCCTGCGGTCGTGCACGGGGGCCTCGTCTACACCTCGGGCCAGCTACCGTTCGTCGACGGTGCGCTGCCGGCCACGGGCAAGGTGGGCGCCGACGTCTCCGCCGAGGATGCGAAGACCTACGCCCGCACGTGTGCGCTGAACGCTCTGGCCGCGGCGGCGGATGCCGCGGGTGGTGTCGACCGCATCGGCGGTGTGCTCCGCGTCGGCGGGTTCGTCGGATCCGCGGACGGTTTCACGGGGCAGCCCGCCGTCATCAACGGCGCGAGCGAGGTGCTCGGTGAGATCTTCGGTGATGCGGGGCGCCACGCACGCGCGGCTGTCGGCGTCGCGGAGCTCCCGCTCGGCAGTCCGGTCGAGGTCGAGGTGACGTTCCTCCTCGCCTGAATGCGTCCCGGCGGCGTCCTCCGCCGTGTCCGCAAGAGAAACGCGCCTCCCCGAGATGGGGAGGCGCGTTTCTCTTGCCTGCTGCTCGTCCTACTTCACCTGCGCCGAGATGATGCTCATCACGGCCGTGTCGGCGAGCGTCGTCGTGTCTCCCACCTCGCGGCCCTCGGCCACATCGCGGAGAAGGCGACGCATGATCTTGCCGGAGCGGGTTTTCGGCAGCTCGCCGACGATGTAGACGTCGCGCGGACGGGCGATGGCGCCGATCTGCTCGCCGACCCACAGGCGCAGCTGCTGCGCGAGGCCCGCGGGCTCGTGCGCGGCGAGGTAGCTCTCCTTGATGATGACGAAGGCCACCACGGCCTGTCCTGTGGTCTCGTCCGAGGCTCCGACCACGGCGGCCTCCGCCGTCGCCTCGTGCGCGACCAGGGAGGACTCGATCTCCGCGGTCGACAGGCGGTGGCCGGAGACGTTCATCACGTCGTCGACGCGGCCCAGCAGCCACAGGTCGCCGTCGTCGTCGAGGCGCGCGCCGTCGCCCGCGAAGTAGTAGCCCTGGTCCTCGAACTTCTCCCAGTAGGTCTCGCGGTACCGTTCGGGGTCGCCCCAGATGCCGCGGAGCATGCTCGGCCACGGCTCGGTGATCACGAGCAGCCCGCCGCTGCCGTTGCCGACCTCGACGCCCTGCTCGTCCACCACGTCGATCGAGATCCCGGGGAGCGGCACCTGAGCCGAACCCGGTTTGGTCTCCGTCACGCCGGGGAGGGCGGACACCATGATCGCGCCGGTCTCGGTCTGCCACCAGGTGTCGACGATCGGCGTCTTGCCGGCGCCGATGACCTCGCGGTACCACATCCACGCCTCGGGGTTGATGGGCTCTCCCACCGAGCCGAGCAGTCGCAGCGACGAGAGATCGAACTTCGCGGGGACGCTGCGGCCGATCTTCATGAACGAGCGGATCGCGGTCGGCGCGGTGTAGAAGATCGACACCTTGTACTTCTCGATGAGCTCCCACCAGCGGCCGGGGTGCGGGGCGTCCGGCGTCCCCTCGTAGAGCACCTGGGTCGCACCGTTGGCGAGGGGTCCGTAGGCGACGTAGCTGTGCCCGGTGATCCAGCCGATGTCGGCCGTGCACCAGAACACGTCGGTCTCCGGGTGCAGGTCGAAGACGTACTTGTGCGAGTACGCCGCCTGGGTCAGATACCCGCCGGAGGTGTGCAGGATGCCCTTGGGCTTCCCGGTGGTGCCCGACGTGTAGAGGATGAAGAGGGGGTTCTCGGCGGGGAAGGCCTGTGCCGTGTGCTCGGCGGAGGCTGCGGGGACGGCGTCATGCCACCAGATGTCGCGGCCTTCGATCCAGTCGACCTCGTTCTCGCCGCGCTTGACGACCAGGACGTGCTCCACGGTCTGCTGCTCGCCGTCTCCGCGGTCGGCGAGTGCCTGGTCGACCGCGGGCTTGAGTGCGGAGACGCGGCCCTTCCGGTAGCCGCCGTCCGCCGTGATGACGAGCTTGGCGCCGGCGTCGTCGATGCGCGAGCGGAGGCTGTCGGCGCTGAATCCTCCGAACACCACGGAGTGGATGGCGCCGAGGCGGGCGACGGCCAGCATGGAGGCGATCGCCTCGGGGATCATGGGCAGGTAGATCGCGACGCGGTCGCCCTGACCGATGCCGAGTCCCTCCAGCACGTTCGCGACGCGCTTGACCTCGTCGGTCAGCTCGGCGTAGGTGATGCGGCGCGAGTCGCCGGGCTCGCCTTCCCAGTGCAGCGCCACGCGGTCGCCGTTGCCGGCCTCGACGTGGCGATCGAGGCAGTTGTACGCGACGTTCAGCTCGCCGTCGTCGAACCACTTCGCGAAGGGCGGGTTGGTCCAGTCGAGCACCTGCGTGAACGGCTTGTGCCAGTGCACCAGCTCACGGGACTGCTCGCCCCAGAAGCCCTCGCGGTCGGCGGCCGCCCGCTCGTAGAGCTCGGGCGACGAGATGGTTTGGGCGACGAACTCCTCCGACGGTGCGAACTTCCGGGTCTCGTCGAGAAGATGGTCGATCTGGCTGCTCATCGGCAGGCGCTCCTTTGCGGCATACGGGTCTTGCGAGCATGGTCGTGGGGGTGGGCGACCAGGTCAGGGCGAATCTATCCCTGCAGCCTCGCTGCGCATACTGCCGAAAGTCGGTAGTGTTGCCGGTTTTGTCAGGACGGTCGCCTTGCGTACACTCGACGACAGCCGAATTCTCATTCCGGCCTTGGCGTGCCCGATTCCCCCAATCGTGGAACGTCGTGGGCGGCATCTCATTCCCCCCGTGAGATGCCGCCCATTCCTTTGGGAGCGCTCTCTGCGTCCTCGGAGCATCCTCGGGTCCTGCCGGCAGCCAGGCACTGCACCACGGGGTGACGAACCGGCTTCTCCACAGGCGCTGGAGGATCCGGATTTCTCGGGACTTCCCCCTCCGCGACTGCGCATAACGTCGCCGTCATGCCTGATTCCTTCGTCATCCAGCCCAGGGGAGTGCGCTCGCTCGCGTCCGAGGAGACCACGTCGCCGGCACCCCTCCGTCTGGATCCCGTGTTCGGACCGCTTCTTCCTCACATCGACGACGCGGTGACCGATGTGTTCGTGAACGGTGCGGGCGGGCTCTATGTCGACCGGGGGAATGGCGCCGAGCCGGCTGCCGCCTGGAGGGCCTCGGAGCGTGAGGTTCGTGACCTCGCCGTCGCACTGGTCGGGCTCGGCGGACGCCATCTCGACGACTAGAAACCATAAAATAGACATATGCCTAAGATGCCGCGAACGACCCTCTCGGCGGTAGCACTCGCCGCCGCCTCTATCGCCCTCCTGGTGGGGTGCTCTGCGACCCCGCCCGTCGCGTCACCGACGCCCACACCGGACGCGTTCGACGTCGCCTGGGATCGGTGCGTGTGGTCACACCCCGAGCCGTACGAGGCGAAAGCCGAGGACGGCGAGGGGTACGTCATGCAGACGCCCGAAGAGGGCTGCGAGCGGTGGGTGGATCAGGTCGGGGAAGACGGCTTCATCGACCAGTGGGATGAGGAGTACGCGCAGATGACCCGGTGCGCGTTCGTTCTCGGCACGACGAACGACGAGTACGCCGACGAGATCGACGCCTGCATCGAGGCCGCGCCGTGACCGTCCGTGCTGCGATCTACGCGCGCATCAGCAGTGACCGAAAGGGCACCGGGGAGGGCGTCGACCGACAGGAGCGCGACTGTCGAGACCTCGCCCAGCGGCTGGGCTGGGATGTCGTAGAGGTCTACGTGGACAACGACATCAGCGCCGCCAGCGGCAAGCTGCGGCCGGAGTACCGAGCGATGCTCGAGGCGGTGAAGGCGAAGCACATCGACGCGATCTTGGCTTGGCACCCGGACCGGCTGCACCGCCGCCCGACCGAACTTGAAGAGTTCATCGCGATTGTGGAGAGGCACGGCACGCTGATTCAGACCGTGACGGCGGGGGAGCTCGACCTGTCGACACCCTCGGGGCTCATGGTGGCGCGCATGCTCGGAGTCGCGGCCCGCTACGAGGTCGATCAGACGAAGAAGCGGATCAAGGCGGCTGTCGACCAGCGCGCGAAGGAGGGTCGACCCGCAGGGGGACTGCGGCCCTTCGGGTACGAGAAGGGCGGCATGGTCATCCGGGAGAGCGAAGCGGCAATCGTGCGCGAGTGCACCGACGCTCTGCTGTCGGGGCGGACACTGGCCTCTCTGGCGCGTGAACTTCGCGCGCGTGGGGTCACGGGCACCCAGGGCAAGCCGGTGACGTACAACAACCTCCGCGACCTGCTCCTCAAGCCGAGGAACGCGGGCATCGTCGCTCGCGGCCTCCCGAATCGGAACGCGACGACGAACAACAGCACGCGTCCGTACGAGGAGATCGGCCCCGCTCTTTGGCCGGCGATCGTCCCCGAGGAGAAGTGGCGAGCCCTGGTAGCGCTGCTCACCGACCCCGGGCGTCGGACCTACCACGGCAACCTGCGGGAGTCCAAGCACCTCGGGTCGAGCATCTACCGCTGTGGCATCGAGGGCTGCGGTGGGAAGATGCGGACGGCGCCGAACGGCGGCACGCCCAGCAAGCCGGGGAGTCGCCACACGATCTATCGATGCGTGACGAGCGCGCATCTGACGGTGCGCGCGAGCTTCACAGATGACTACGTGCGGGGCGTCGTGGCTGAGATGGTGCGCGATCCGCGCATCCAGGCCGCGTTGGCCCCGAATGCGGACCCGCAGTTGGCGGCTGACCGCGAGGAGCGGGCCGCCCTGTCCCTACGGCTTCAGCAGTTCGAGGACGACTACGCCGCGGGCAAGATCAGGGCGGAGCAGTTGAAGCGCGCCACCGACAGAGTGGCCGCAGAGATCGCGGACATCGACGCCCGTTCGGCGCGACTCTTGCGCACGACGGCGGCAGCGGCGATCCTTCGGGCGCAGGATCCCGGCCAGGCGTTCTTGGAGTCTCCCGTCGACGTGCAGCGCGCCGTGCTCAGCACGGTGCTGCGCGTCGAGGTCGTGCCACAGGAGCGGCGGGGACTCGCATGGTCCCCGGCGCGCCTGCGCTTGAGCCCCGCCGTCTAGGGGCGCGTCGAGAACGCGGTCAGAATGGCCATTCTCCGGCGTTCGGCATCCCCGCCCGCTCTGGCCATTATCGGACGTCAGAACGGCGGGGAATGGGCACTCTGGCCACGTTCACAGAGCGCCCAAACCGCCCATATCGACTAGAATGGACAGTATCGGGACGACGTGCCGCAGGCACCGTCCCGAGGTCCCCGAGCCAGCCGTCGGAGCGCTCCAAGGGATTGAGGTCAGAGCAGAAAGCCGCACACCAGGCGAGTACGCGAAATAGACGGACGGGCGTCAGGCGGAATCGAGCTCCGCACACCGACCCAGAGGCCGCAAGGCCAGCCAACAGGACTCTCCCGAGCTCCCTGTGGTGCGAGATGAGATGAAGTCGCGCGGACTGCCGTTGAAAGGCGCGACGACATCGCTGAGCACCCACAGGGAGCTTTTCGCATGTCCGAAGCAACCGCGGACGCCAAGCGTCTGCATGAAGCCGATTTCACGGCTCGGCACTTCCTCGTCCATCCCAACACCATCGAGAACTGGCTGAGCCGTGGGTACATCCGCGCCTTCCGGCTGAACGGCACCGGACCGCTGCTGTTCGACCTCGACGAGATCGAGCGCGCGTTCAAGGTCTACGGCCCGAGCAAGATGCGCGACGGACGCAAGCGCGGCGCGAAGGGTCGCGTCGTGGCCGTCGTCGTGGCTGAGGGAGGCGACCAGTGATCGCGCCCATCATGACCCCGACGCCCGCCGAGGCTGCTGCAGCGATGCCGCCGCTCACCGATGACCAGTGCGCCCGGATCGCTGCTCTGCTGTCGTCGGGCATACCGAGGAAGGCAGCATCATGAGCGCCGCTGACGAGAGCCTCGCCGCCGAGATCGCCGAGGCAGAGCGCATGCGCGCCGAGGGCATCGCGGAGTTCCATCGCCTCTCGCTCCCGAAGTCGTCGCCGCTCCGGCTGAGCGAGCAGGAGCGCGCGGAGGCTGACGAAGCCCTGCGCGAGTTCGAAGATCGCCGCGCTCGCGGTGAGTGGTACGGCGAGGAGGACTGACGATGAACGACATTGAGCGGTCGTCGTTTCCATCGTTCGAGACCGTCCTTCTGCTGTGGGCGACGTACCTGCACCTCGGGGAGCGGAGGCTCACGGCCTCGATGCTCACCGAGACGTGGATCGCGGCCCTGAAGGCGGCGGGATACTCGAAGGCTCGGAAGGGCTGGGACGGCTACGGCGCGAGCACCCGCACGTTGCCGTTCGTGATCGACCTTCCGTGCCCGTTCGAGCATCGCACCGCCGACCGGCGCAATCTCGCGCATCTGCGGCTGATCGTGGAGGACACCGGTTGGGTCACAGTGGATCCCGATTCAGCGTGCGAGGGCTGCTACCCCGACTTGATCGAGAGGTGGTTGCTGACCTGCCCGAGATGTGAAGCCGATGAGACCAGTCGGCGGCACCAGCCCGGGCATGGTCTCCGCCACCGGTTCGATCCAGCCCTCGGAGTGATCGGTTCGACGGCGCCGCTGTCGTTCGTGCTGGATCAGGTTCTGCGCCTGCGGGACGAGGCGGAGGCGTTCGCATGGCTCGAATTCCCGGAGGCGGCAGCGGCGCACTGGAATCAGGTTCGCGTCGACGACACGACGATCACGACCGCCGACATGCTCGCGGAGCGCCGCGACTGGGCGCGGAAGGTGCTGGGTGCCGCCACCAAGCGACCCGCAGTGACCGCCTCGGCAGCGATGACGACCGATGAGGCCGCGGCGTGGCTGGACAAGCACGAGGTGCCGCCGACCGCCAGCCAGCGGGAGGCGCTGCGCCTGACTCATGGCCTGCCCGGGCGTCCTGCGAAGAACACCATCGAGGCCGCCCAGAGTCTCCGCAAAAGCCGTGCCACGGAGGCTTAGCGCCCTGCCCTGCCCATGCCCTGCACCCCTCTCTACTTCGTAGAGGGGTGCTAGGGCAGGGCAGTGCAGGGCACGCGCCACCGCGGCCCGGCAGAGGGCTAGCGGCGGGGAGTGACGCTGTAGAGGCCGGTGGCGACGAGAGCATCAACCTGGCGGCGGCCAGTCTCTCGGACGGCACCACCCGAGGGGGCGAGCGACGTCTGAAGGTCGCGGATCGAGGCGACGGCGGACGTCACCGGATTGGCTCGCATCGGGTCGAGGGTCATCGACATCGTGCGTGCGGTCATCTGCTGAGTGCTCATCGGGTCTCCATCCCTCGGACGTGCATGTGGTCAGACCACAAGAGTACCTCGTACCCCCATCGGGTATCACGGAAAAACCTGCTGTAGTACGCTGGCGTCTAGAGGGCATGATGCCTCAGCCCTCGAAGACGCTCGTCTGGCAGCAGGGCCGGAGCCTGATTGACAGGCCCGCCGATGCCCACGAACGCAACATCCTCCCACCCCTCCAAGCCCGCGTCCGCGCCGCCCGCTCGCGGCGTTGACGCGTCGGTCGTCTCGGTAAGGCATCCCGGGCGACCCCAGCCCGTCGCGCGCGTGGAAACGGGACTGCACGCGCGCGGCGGGCATCCTCGACCAGAGCCGACGCCCGAGCAGGTGCGTCACGGCATCCGACGCACGGCGCTGGTCCCCTCGATCATCACCGTCCCCTGCACCGTCCATGACGCCGCGGTCGGAGAGCCCTGCTACCGCCTCGGTGAAGGCGGCGCACGCGGCGTCTGCGGTGACCGCATCGAGTTCTGCGCTGAGCGCGTCAAGGCAAGGATCGCTCAGCGATGAGCACCCCGGCAGACCTCCGCGCCCGTCTGGTGAGCAGCCAGCAGGCCGCGAGCTCCGTGCCGATCGTCGGCCTCCTCGGAACCCCGCCTGCCGGTACGCCAGTCGGATACTCAGCATGGGCGGTCGGGTCACTCTTCGGTGACCGGCACGTCGTGATCATGCCGACCTTGGACGACAACGCGCCCGCCGTCGTTCTGGATCGCGTCGTCGCTCGCGTCCTCGCGACCGCCACCGGGTGCTGCCCGCTCTGCGGGCGCGCGGCGGGCGTGGACGTGCTGACACCGGGAGTCGTGGACGTGCGCCACGACGAGGGGTGCCCCGCGACCTTCGACGCCAGCGACTCGCGATGGTTCCCGGCCCTACACGCGAGTCACGAGGAGGACGACCGATGACCAGGAAGTACGCGCCGCGGCTCATCCCGGCGTCACACCACGTCACCCAGAGCGCCGAGCGATACCGCGAGATGCAGCGACCGGACCCCGCCCCCGAGAGCACGCCCGCGCCGGCCGCGTGGGAGCAGAAGCCCGAGCCCGAGGTGGCGCCGATTCCGAAGTACGGTCGCGTGCCCCGAGGGCTGCAGCCGCCCGCGCCGCCGCAGAAGTCGGCGGTGCTCGGCATGTTCGACCAAGCGCTGCAGAGCACGTCTGACCCCCAGGTGAAGCGACGCCTCCGCGCTGCTCAACGTGAGATGAGCGCGCAGATCGCGCGTGAGATCGCGGAACTCCCGCCGGGTGCTGACCCCAGCGCCTACGGCTACTGAACTTCGAGCGATAGGACCGATCATGACCACTACCATCGAACGCTCTCCCTGGACGTCTTTCCCCTCGGGGACTCTTCCCTGTGCAAGCTGCGGCGTCGCCGTGAGCGCCAATTCCGAGACGGAGGTCGAAGTCCTCCAGGTGTTCGGCCGGACCCGGCACGAGGGATACGCACCTCCGCGCCACGACCTGCACGTGACGCGCTGCGATGAGTGCCGACTGATCCGTCACAGCGCCGTCGACCTCCTCGGGGCTCACCCTGCGGTGCGCCAGCGGATCGGCGCGGCCGAGATCGCCGTTCACCGCCTCGAGTCCGCGCTATGCGCCCTCGACGCGTTGGGCACCACCGACGCCAAGACGATCGACCTTCTCACCACGACCGGCGCGGATCTGCTCCGCCTCATGGACGCGCTCACCGCGCCTGGCGTCCACGCTCGGTGGGCGGCGCTCGTGCGTGATGCGGACTTCGCCAACGCGCCCTCGACGCCCGCCTCACGCGCTCGCTGGTCGCACATCTCCCCTGAACAGCGCCGGGAGCTCCGGAACACGGCAGCGGGGCTCCTGGCGCGCCGCATCGAGAAGCCCGTGGACGTGCAGTGCGTCGACTACGACGGCAGCCCGTCGGGATGCATGCTCTGCGGCGTCGGCGCAGTCCAGGCATTCCGAGATGACGCGGAGAGCGTTTGGACGCTCATGTCCGCGGACTCCGCGAGCATAGGCGGCCCCGGTCGGGCCGACTCTCTCGACGGCGTGGTCTGCCCTCGGTGCGACCACGCCATCGACCAGGCGCACGGCGTCGGCATTTCGGCGATGACGTTCAGCATCCGATCCTTCCTCGGCGTGCCGTCGCACCTGCGGTCGTTGACCAACATCGACGGCCTGATCGGCTGGGCGGCGCTCCCCTCGGGCACCGCGCCGAACCGCGAGCCGTGGGGCCACCTCGACCTCGGAGAGCTTCGGGACGCCGCGGAAGCGCTGATCGGGCGCGCCGCGTAGCACTCGCCCCACCCCAATCCTCACGGCCCCGGAGACCTCCCCCGGGGCCGTGATGCATCTGTGCCACGCCGTCCGCGAGGCTGCGTACGGCTCGCTGGTGACGTGCGGCGGGCAACTCCATCGGAGTCGACCCAAAACGGGACGTTTCGGGAAAACCCCTGATCAGGAATATGTCTAAAACTTGGTTTCTAGGACCAGGCGCCCTGCGTCGACGTCCGCCTCGACTCGGGCGTCCGTGTGCATGCCGTGCTCTCTCCGGTGTCGACGACAGGAACCGCGCTCTCGATACGCATCCCCCGGGTGCGCGCCGCGGACCTTCGATCCCTCTCTGCGCTCGGCGCGTTCGATGCGCGCCAAGAGGCCTGGCTTCTCGGCCTGGTGGCCGAGCGGGCGAACATCCTCATCACCGGGGGAACGGGAACGGGCAAGACCACGCTGCTCTCCGCTCTGCTGTCCGAGGTCGCGCCGGGGGAGCGCATCGTGACGATCGAAGACGTCGCCGAACTGCGGCCGAGGCATCCGCACCACGTCGCTCTCGAGGCGAGGCAGCCGAATCTCGAGGGCGCCGGCGGCATCACGTTGAGCCGCCTGGTCCGTGAGTCTCTGCGCATGCGGCCGGATCGCCTGGTGGTCGGCGAGTGTCGCGGAGAAGAGGTCCGCGAGCTGCTCACCGCACTCAACACCGGACACGATGGCGGCGCAGGCACCCTGCACGCCAGCGGGCTCCGTGACGTTCCCGCCCGCCTCGAAGCACTGGGCGCCCTCGCCGGCATGGATGCGGTGGCACTCGCGCGACAGGCCGTGAGCGCATTCACCATCGTCCTCCATCTCGACCGTGCCCCCGGCGGCATCCGTCGGATCCGCCAGGCGGGCCGGCTCGTCATCGCAGCGGATCGGCTCGACATCGAGGAGGTGCAGCCGTGGCGGTGAGGCGATCTCCTCGCGCGGCGCAGCGGCGGGATGCGACCTCAGCGGACGCTGCGACGTCGGTGCAGACGCTGGCTGTGCTGCTGCAGGCCGGAGCGGTCCCCCTCGTCGCGTGGCGGCATCTCGCCGCCACCGACGACGTGCCAGCACGCGCCGTCGTCGATCGGCTCGATCGTGGCATCCCGCTCCTCGACGCCATCGAAGCAGAGGGCGGGGCCTGGGTCGATCTCGCCGCGGCCTGGGAGGTCGCGACGACGGTCGGGGCCCCGCTCGCCGAAGTTCTCCGCATGATCGCGGAGACGTTGCGGGATGCCGCCGCTGCTGCCGATGATGTGCGCATCGCTCTCGCGGAACCGGCCGGGACGGCGCGTCTGCTGCTCTGGATGCCCATGGCCGGGCTGCTCCTCGGTTTCGCGCTCGGCTTCGACACCCCCAGTGTCATCTTCGGGAGTGTGCTCGGGGCCGCCTGCGTGATTCTCGGCCTCCTCCTCGTGGTGGCGGCGCGGCTGTGGACATCGCTGCTCCTGAGGAGAGCGGCGCCGGAACCCGGCACCCCCGGCATGCGGGCAGAACTGGTCGCGATCGCGCTCGCCGGTGGCGCCTCCATCGACCGCGCGCTGCACCTGGTCTCGCAGACATCCGTCTCAGGAGGCGGCGACGAGCGGGTCGCCGCCGTGCTCGAGCTGTCCCGCGCTGCAGGGGTGCCTGCCGCAGAGCTCCTGCGGGCAGCGGCCGCCCAGGACAGGCATGCCGCGAGGGTCCAGGGGCAGCTCCGTGCGGCGAAGCTCTCGACACGGCTCTTGTTCCCGCTCGGTATCTGCACGCTGCCCGCCTTCCTGCTCCTCGGCGTCGCGCCTCTCCTGCTCAGCGTCCTCGCATCCACTCCGATGCCCCTGTGACCGCCAACAGTCCATCAGCACCATCCGATGCCTATGCATCGCCCAGAGAGAAAGAAGGAACACCATGAAGAACATCCCTGCGCTCGACCGCCGACGCGCGGCCATGCTGTTCGGCGACGACACCGGGGCGGCCACAGCCGAATACGCGATCACCACGATGGCCGCGGTCGCCTTCGCCGGGCTCCTCGTCGTCATCATGCGCTCCGATGAAGTCCGCGGCATCCTCACGGACCTCGTGCGGCGCGCGCTCACGGTGTCGTGATGTGGGCAGGGAGACGCGCGATGACCGAGCTTGGCGGTGGCGATGCGGCGCCGACGCCGCGACATGCGGACGAGCGCGGATCCGCCGCAGCGGAGCTGGCACTCGCGCTTCCCGCCGTCGTGCTCGCGCTCCTTCTCGGGGCAGGGGCGCTCGGAGCGGCGTCTCGCCAGGTCGCGCTGCAGGACGCCTCCGCGGACGCGGCTCGTCTTCTCGGACGTGGCGAGGGACACGGTGCGGCAGAGCGGGTGGTTCATGCTGCCGTGCCAGGGGCGCAGATGTCGTCCTCGCCCCGGGGCGACCTCGTATGCGTCACCACCTCCGTCGATGTCTCCGTCGGCGCGCTGATCCGCATGCCGCTGCGGGCCTCGAGCTGCGCACTCGAGGGAGGACTCTGATGGCCGGTTCGGCGCTGGCGGCTGGCATACTCGCGGTCGCGGCCACCATCTCCCTGGGTCTCGCCGCTGTCGGAGGTGCGGCCGTGACGGCGCAACGAGCGGCGGGTGCGGCCGATGCTGCGGCGCTCGCCGCTGCCGATGCGGCGAGCGGTGCCGTGACCACATCCGAGCAGCCCTGCGCACTCGCCGAGAGGGTCGCGCTCGCTGCCGGCGCGACCCTCACCGGCTGCGTCCTCGAGGGCTTCGTGGCGACCGTGGAGGTGCAGGCGGCGTACGCTGGACTCGCAGCCGTCTCCCGAGCCCGTGCCGGGCCACCCGAGGGATAGCGACGGCAGCGCGACCTCGCTCACTGTGAACGACCCCACACAGTGGTGTGTATGGTGTGCTTCGAAGAAAGGACGCACCCTTGGCTGAAGGTAAGAAGCTCGTCATCGTCGAGTCCCCGACGAAGATGCGGTCTATTCAGGGATACCTCGGCGACGGCTACGAGGTGCTCAGCTCCGTCGGCCACATCCGCGACCTCGCTGACAAGAAGGACATCCCGGCTGCGGACAAGCAGGCGTACGGGAAGTACTCCATCGACATCGACAACGGGTTCGACCCGTACTACGTCGTCTCCGATCGGAAGACCAAGACGGTCGCCGAGCTCAAGCGTGCGCTGAAGAGCGCCGACGAACTCCTACTCGCCACTGATGAGGACCGCGAAGGCGAGGCGATCGCCTGGCACCTGCTGGAGACCCTCAAGCCCAAGGTCCCGGTCAAGCGCATGGTGTTCCACGAGATCACCAAGGACGCGATCCAGGCCGCCGTCGGCAACACCCGCGAACTCGACCACGACCTCGTCGACGCGCAGGAGACCCGCCGCATCCTCGACCGCCTGTACGGGTGGGATGTCTCGCCCGTGCTCTGGTACAAGGTCAAGACCGGCATCTCGGCGGGTCGTGTGCAGTCCGCCGCGACGCGCCTCATCGTCGACCGCGAGCGCGAGCGCATGGCGTTCACCTCTGCCGAGTACTGGGACGTCGATGCGGCAGCCGCGGCGACGGGTACCTCGTTCAAGATCCGACTCGTCCGCGTTGACGGCGGCCAGCTGGCACGCGGCTCGGACTTCGACGACGACGGCAAGCTCAAGAAGGCCGTCGTCATCCTCGACGAGGCCGCGGCCACCGCGCTCGCCGCAGCTGTGGACGCCGTCGGCACCGGGAACGTCACCAAGGTCGAGGCCAAGCCGGGAACGCGCAGCCCCTACGCGCCGTTCACGACCTCCACGATGCAGCAGGAGGCGGGCCGCAAGCTGTCGATGGGAGCCAAGCAGGCCATGGGTGTAGCCCAGCGTCTGTACGAGAAGGGCTACATCACCTATATGCGTACCGACTCCACGTCGCTGAGCACCCAGGCGGTGCAGGCGGCACGGAGCCAGGCGGTCTCGCTCTACGGAGATGCAGCGGTGCCGCTGAAGCCGCGCGTCTACAAGTCGAAGAGCAAGAACGCCCAGGAGGCCCACGAGGCCATCCGCCCCTCGGGCGACAACTTCCGCACGCCGGCTTCCCTGTCATCCGAGCTGGATCGCGATGAGCAGCGCCTCTACGACCTCATCTGGAAGCGCACCGTCGCCAGCCAGATGTCCGACGCCAAGTACGAGACCACGACGGTCACCATCGCCGTCGACGCGGGGGAGAGGAAGGCCGAGTTCACGGCATCCGGAACCGTCTACACGTTCAAGGGCTTCCTGGAGGCGTACGAGGAGGGTCGCGACGAGAAGCGCGGAGATGCCGACGCCGCGGAGAACCAGTCGTTGCCTGCCGTCGCGGTCGGCGACCAGCTCGCCGTGTCGGATGCCGAGGCCAAGGGTCACCGCACCACGCCGAAGCCGCGCTACACCGAGGCCTCCCTCGTGAAGGTCCTCGAGGAGAAGGGCATCGGACGTCCTTCGACGTTCGCCTCGATCCCCGAGACGATCCTCGACCGTGGATACGCGGTCAAGCGCGGGCAGGCGCTCGTGCCGACCTGGCTCGCGTTCAGCGTGGTGCGTCTGCTCGAAGAGCATTTCGCCGACCTCGTCGACTACGACTTCACGGCTGCGCTCGAAGACGACCTCGACACGATCGCCCGTGGCGAGCAGAACCGCGTCGAGTGGCTCAAGTCGTTCTACTTCGGCTCTGACGCCCACGTCGGGCTACGCCAGGTCGTCGACAACCTCGGCGAGATCGATGCCCGCGCGCTGAACTCCACGCGCATCACCGACACCGCCACGCTGCGCTTCGGCAAGTACGGCCCGTACCTCGAGGTGGCCGACCCGGCGAATCCCGAGGCCAAGCCGCGCATCGTCAACGTTCCGGAAGACCTGGCGCCGGACGAGTTGACCGCCGAGAAGGCGCAGGAGCTCATCGACGCTCCCGTCGCCGGTGACCGCGTTCTCGGGGAGAATCCCGAGAACGGCAAGATCATCGTCGTGAAGGACGGCCGGTTCGGGCCGTACGTTCAGGAGAACGATCCCGTGTCGGAGGATGCCGCTGTCGATGAGGCGACCGGCGAGGTCGTCGACAAGCCGAAGCCGAAGCGGGGCGCGAAGAAGGAAGCGGCTCCCAAGCCGCGCACCGCGTCGCTGTTCCGTTCGATGTCCGTCGACGAGATCGACCTCGAGACGGCGCTGCAGCTGCTGAGCCTCCCGCGCGTCGTGGGCGTCGACCCCGAATCCGGCGATGAGATCACGGCGCAGAACGGGCGGTTCGGACCGTACCTGAAGAAGGGCACCGATTCGCGATCGCTCGAGTCGGAGTCGCAGATCTTCGACGTGACGCTCGAGCAGGCGCTGGAGATCTACTCCCAGCCGAAGTACGGCGCCGGACGCAGGGCCTCCAGCGCGCTCGCCGAGTTCGAGGCCGACCCGGTCAGCGGCAAGCCGATCCGGATCCGTGACGGCCGCTTCGGTGCGTACGTGACCGACGGCGAGACGAACGTCACGATTCCGCGTGGGCAGAAGGTCGAGGACATCACCTTCGAGATCGCAGTGCAGATGCTCGCCGACAAGCGCGCCAAGGGCCCCGCCCCCAAGCGCGGTGCCGCCAAGAAGGCACCCGCCAAGAAGGCACCCGCGAAGAAGGCACCCGCGAAGAAGCCCGCAGCGAAGAAGGCACCGGCCAAGAAGCCTGCAGCGAAGAAGACGACGGCCGCCACGTCCGCTGCGCGTTCCGCGGCGGCGAAGAAGGCCGCCGCGACGCGTGCCGCGAACGCCGCGGCGAAGGCAGCGGAGAAGGCGGACTCGTGACCTCAGGCCGCGGGGTGTGGATCACTCTCGAGGGCGGCGACGGCTCGGGCAAGACCACACAGTCGAACCTGCTCGCGGACTGGCTCGAAGGGGCCGGACGCACGGTCGTCCGCACCCGTGAGCCCGGCGGGTCGGAGGTCGGTCAGCTCATCCGCGACATCGTCCTGCACCATCGCGGCGACATCGCACCGCGCGCGGAGGCTCTGCTGTACGCCGCGGACCGGGCGCACCATGTCGCCACCGTCGTACGCCCGGCGCTCGGTCGGGGCGACATCGTGCTGCAGGATCGCTACCTCGATTCGTCCGTGGCGTATCAGGGCGCGGGTCGGGTGCTCGATGCGACGGAGATCCGCGACCTCTCGCTCTGGGCCGCCGAGGGTGCGCTGCCCGACCTGACGATCCTGCTCGACCTCGCCCCCAGCGAGGCGCGGGCTCGGCTGGACTCCGCCGACAAGCCGTTCGACCGGCTCGAGGCGGAGCAGTCGGACTTCCACGGACGCGTCCGCGACGCCTTCCTCGACCTTGCGAGAGCCGAGCCGGACAGGTTCCTCGTCGTCGATGCCGCAGCGGCCCCGGATGCGATCGCGGAGCAGATCAGGGCGAGAATCGGCGCCCTTCTCGACTGACCAGCGCGGTGGCACCTCTCCGTGCTTCCGACGTCGGTGGTCACGATTAGGCTGAGTGCATGCCCCAGACCGTTCCGGCCCCTTTCCCGTGGGCGGATGTGTGGGGGCAGGACGCTGCCGTCGACACGCTCCGTGCCGCGGCAGCCGATCCGTCGGCGCTCTCGCACGCCTGGCTGATCACGGGACCGCCCGGCTCCGGCCGTTCGACTCTGGCGTACGCCTTCGCAGCCGCACTCATCGCGGATCGGCCGGACGACGAGACCGTCATGCGGCAGGTGCTCGCAGGCACCCATCCGGATGTCACCGCCTTGCGCACCGACAAGGTCATCATCACGATCGCCGAGGCTCGCGGTCTCGTCGAGCGCTCTTACTTCGCCCCCTCCGCCGGCCGCTATCGGGTCATCGTCGTCGAAGACGCCGACCGCATGGTCGAGCGCACCTCCAACGTGCTCCTGAAAGCGCTCGAAGAGCCTCCGGAGCAGACGGTGTGGATCCTGTGCGCGCCGAGCGAGGCCGATCTGCTGCCCACGATCCGATCGCGCGTGCGATCGCTGCGGTTGCGGGAGCCCGATGTCGCCGACGTGGCCAGGCTCATCAGCCTTCGCACGGGGGTGGATGAAGCCGTCGCCGAGCAGGCGGCACGGCATGCGCAGCGCCACATCGGCATGGCCCAGCGGCTCGCCACCGACGATGCGGCCAGGCGCCGGCGAGACGAGACGCTCCGCTCGGTACTCGGCGTCAGAGGAGTGGGCGATGCGGTCGAGGTCGCCGGACGGATCATCCAGGCGGCCACGGAGGACGCGAAGGCTCTCACCGCCGAGCGCGACGCTCAGGAGCGCGCTTCGCTGCTGCGCACGATCGGCATCGCCGAGGGCCAGGCGGTGCCGCCGGCGCTGCGGACACAGCTCTCGGCGCTCGAAGACGATCAGAAGAAGCGGGCCACGCGGAGCCTGCGCGACGGGATCGACCGTGTGCTCACCGACCTTCAGTCGCTGTACCGCGACGTCGTGATGCTGCAGTTCGGGCAGAGCGAAGGTCTCATCAACAGCGAGTTGCGCACCGAGCTGTCCGACCTCGCTTCCGCCTGGCCCGAGACCCGTACTCTTGTCGTACTTGACCACCTTGCCGAGACGCGGCAGTCGCTGGAGCGCAACGTCGCCCCGCTGCTCGCCCTGGAGAGCTTGCTCGTGACGATCACGAGCGGGAGGAAACCGTGAACAATCGATCGACTTCCCGCCTGCGCCGCGCCGCCGCGGTCATCGCAGGGCTCGCCGCCGCTTCCGTCGCCCTGTCGGGCTGTCTGTACGCGATGATTCCCGAGCAGTCGTCACGGCCGTCGACGACGAGTGCGCCGGACACCGAGGGCGTCGCCGAGGACCTGCTGCCCTTCTACTCGCAGGAACTGACCTGGACGGAGTGCGGTGTCGGCTTCGACTGCACCGATGTCACCGCTCCACTCGATTGGGAAGACCCGGGGAAGGGTGAGATCACCCTCTCGGTCGTCCGACACCGCGCCGAGGGCACCCCCGTCGGCTCGTTGCTCACGAACCCGGGCGGTCCGGGGGCCAGCGGTGTCGACCTGATCCTGAACAGCCTCGACTTCGCGGTCGGCGCCGACCTCATCGAGAACTTCGACGTGATCGGGTTCGACCCGCGCGGCGTCGGAGATTCCACCGCGGTCACCTGCTACGACGCACCGCAGATGGACGACTACCTGTACGGCATTCCCTCGGCAGCACGAGGCACGGCCGAGTGGGAGGCCGAGTTGCTCGACTCGCACAAGAAGTTCGCCGATGCGTGCGATGCCAACAGCGGGGGGATCCTTCCGTACATCACCACGGTCAACGCCGCCAGGGACATGGATCTGATCCGCGCGCTGCTGGGCGACAAGCAGCTGAACTACCTCGGCTACTCGTACGGCACGTTCCTCGGTGCGACCTACGCGAAGCTGTACCCCGAGAAGGCCGGCCGCCTGGTGCTCGACGGCGCGATCGATCCCGCTGTCCCCGGGCTCGAGGTCGGCGCGACGCAGGCGCTCGGGTTCGAGTCCGCGCTGCGCGCCTACATGCAGGACTGCCTCGACTCAGGGGAGTGCCCGTTCAACGGCAGCGTGGATGAGGCCATGGCCGATCTGGGGGCGCTGCTGGCGAGTGTCGACAGCACCCCTTTGAAGAGCGGAGACGGCCGCATGTTGGGTGCGGACTCCCTGATGACCGCCATCATCGCCGCGCTCTACTCGCAGGACAGCTGGGGCTACCTCACGCAGGCGCTCGATGAGGCACTGCAGGGCGACCCGACCTCGGCTCTGTTCCTCGCCGACTTCTACAACGGACGCGAGAACGGCACCTACACCGACAACTCCACCGAGGCCTTCCGCGCCTACAACTGCATGGACTACCCGGTCGAGGATGACCCGGCGGCTGAAGCCGCGACGAACGCGAAGATCGCCGAAGGCGCGCCCACGATCGCGCCCTACTGGGCGGGGCCTGACTCCTGCTCGGTCTGGCCCTACCCGCCCACGGGCACGCGAGGTGAGATCAAGGCTGAAGGCGCCGGCCCCATCCTGGTGATCGGCACGACGAACGACCCGGCGACCCCCTACGAGTGGTCGGAGTCGCTCGCGAACCAGCTCGAGGAAGGTGTTCTCATCACGCGTGTCGGCGAGGGGCACACCGGATACAACAAGGGCAACGCCTGCGTGGACGACGCGGTCGAGGCGTTCCTGCTCGACGATGTCGTACCGGAAGACGGGCTCCGCTGCGAATGAGGAGGCCTCGATTCGCGAGTGAGCGCGAGACAGGGTAATATCGGTGATCGCGCCGCTCACGCGTCGCACGCCGCTTTAGCTCAGTCGGCAGAGCATTTCACTCGTAATGAAAAGGTCGTCAGTTCGATTCTGACAAGCGGCTCTGAAGGCCCCGTGATGCGAAGAACATCACGGGGCCTTTCCCGTTCCTCACCGCGTACTCTCGAAACATGAGCAGAGCGCTTCTCATCGTCGATGTGCAGAACGATTTCACCGAGCACGGCGCCCTTGCCGTCGCGGGCGGTGATGCGGTGGCTGCTGCCGTCACCGAGTTCCTTGCCCTCCACGCGGCCGACTACGACGTGATCGTCGCGTCGAGGGATTGGCACGATGCCGATGGCGACAACGGCGGGCACTTCGCGGAGGACCCCGACTATGTCGACTCCTGGCCTGTGCACTGTGTCGCGGGGACCGAGGGTGCCGAGTACGACCCTCTGTTCGTGACCGATGCCGTCATGCACCATGTCCGCAAGGGGCAGGGGATACCGGCTTACTCGATGTTCGAGGGGCGGACGGAGGCGGGGGAGACGGTCGGCGCGATACTTGCGGAAGCAGGCGCGTCGAGCGCCGACGTGGTCGGCCTCGCGACCGATCATTGCGTGCGGGCGAGCGCCCTCGATGCGATCGCTCACGGGGTGCGGGTCCGTATCCTCACCGACCTCGTCGCCGGCGTCGCGGCGGAGCCCAGCGAGGCAGCCCTCGCCGAACTCGTCCATGCGGGGGCGGAGCTGGTCGAGAGCGCCCGCGAGTGAGGCGCAGCGTCCTGCTGCTGCGGGCGGTCAACGTCAGCGGCCGTAACAGCGTGCCGATGGCGCGCCTCCGCGAAGTGCTCGCGGCCGAAACCGACCTGTCGGATGTCTCCACGTACATCGCGAGCGGCAACATCGTGTGCGCGACACCGGACGATCCCGCCGTCGCGTGTGCAGCTGTGCGGGTGGTCATCCACGACGAGTTCGGGGTCGACACGCCCGTCATCCACCGCACGCACGCGCAGCTGCTCGAGTCCGAGTCCGCGCAGCCGTTCCCCGAGGGGGATCAGAAGTTCGTGCACGCGATGTTCCTGGAGGGGGCGCCCGCTGCAGGCGCGATCGACGCGTTGCAGCACCGCCTGCTCCCGGCGGAGCGCATCGCGCTGATCGGGAACGATCTGTGGATCGACTACGGGGAGGGCGGCGTGCACTCCACCAAGCTCACGAAGGCGGTGCTGGACCGTGCACTGGGCGTCGCGGGGACGGCTCGAAATCTGAGGACGACGCGCAAGCTCATCGAGCTCACGGCATGACGCCCGGCAGTTCCGCACTCAGCGCCGTCGGCGGCGTGTGAGGGTGCGGCTGCACGTCGACGCGGTGTACGCGGCAGCTCGTGCATCGCACGTAGAGCACGATGCCCTCGCTCGTCGGGTGCCGGGACTCCACCGTCCAGGCGTGTTCGTGGGGGGCGGTCGACGGGTGGATGCGCGGGATGGGAAGAGTGCTCTGCGAGGTCATGCATCCAGCGTGATGTAATGGTCTTATGCATCTCAACCCTTACGGTGAATACGCGGTACTGCTCGCCGCTTCTCTCGCCAACGACTGGCCGGCCGACCGCGCCGGGATCGAGGAGCGCACACTCGCGCAGGGGATGACGATGACCTTCCCGGCGGCTCCCGGCGACTACGAGCGGGTCAGGGACGTCATCGACGAATGGCTCGCCATCGTCGATGAGCCCGACCCCGACGCGCGAGCAGCCCTCCTCAACGCGCAACTCGCCGTCGCGGCCGCCTACCCCCGGTTGACGAACCACGACGGCGAGGGGTGGCACCTGCACTATCGGGACGACGTGCCGTCGCTGCCCTTCGTGTTGAGGGCGATCATCAGCCTCGGCACCTCGCTGCACCTGGTCACCCGGGGCATGAACCGCTTGAGCCGCTGCCAGGCCGCGCCCTGCACCAACGTCGTCGCGGATGTGACGCGCAACGGTCGTCAACGCTTCTGCTCCGTGCGCTGCGCCAACCGTGCGGCGGTGCGTCGGCATCGGGCGCGGGCCTAGCCCTGTCGTCAGGCGGTCTGCCCGGCGTGCTTGCCTTCGCCGATCTCCTCGACCAGCTTCGCGTTGAACGCCGGGAGGTCGTCGGGGGTTCGACTGGAGACGAGCCCCTCGTCGACCACGACCTCCTCATCGACCCACGTCGCGCCCGCGTTGCGCAGGTCGGTGGTCAGACTCGGATAGCTGGTGAGTGTCCGCCCATCGACGACGCCCGCCTCGATGAGGATCCAGGCGCCGTGGCAGATCACGCCGACCGGCTTGTGCTGCTCGAAGAAAGCCCGCGCCAGTTCGATGGAGGCCTTGTCCATGCGCAGGTGATCCGCATTGACGACGCCTCCGGGCAAGACCAGGGCATCGAACTGATCAGCTGTCGTCTCCGACGCGTGCAGATCCACGGCCTGCTCGTGCCCGTTCTTGCCGGTGATGGCTGCGCCGTCCGGGGCGATCATGGTCGCGCTCGCGCCTTCTGCCGTCACCGCTTCCCAGGGACTGGTGAGTTCGCTGTCCTCGAATCCGTCCGTTGCGAGGAATGCCACGCGGCTGCCGCTGAGGGTCATCGTTCATCCTTTCCTGGAGTGTCGTCCGCCGTTCGGGGACGACTCGACCATCTCTCAGGTCAGGCGGAGGAGAAAGGGGGTGGCCGATGCGAAGAGCCGGTGGTACAGGAAGGTCGTCGGTCGGATACAACGACGTGCGGTGGGCCCCGTGGGGCTCGAACCCACGACCCGCGGATTAAAAGTCCGATGCTCTGCCAACTGAGCTAGAGGCCCCTGCGTCAAGTCTAGTGCGCACGACGAGGGGCCGTCGGCGACACAGCACCGCCGACGGCCCCTTTCCTTCCCGGGTTCCTCCCCCTGCCCCGAGAAGGGCGCGTGCCGGGTGTCCTCCCACCCGGCTGTCCCAGGCTCAGGAAGCCGGGGGCATCAGAACCGTGTCGATGAGGTACACGGTCGCGTTCGCGGTCTTGACTCCACCGCAGATCACCTTGGCGTCGTTGACCATCAGGTCATCGCCGCTGCCCGTGACCTCGAGGTCAGCACCCTGCACCGTAGTGTGCGTGCCGTCGATGTCGGCCGGCTCGATCTGGCCGGGGACCACGTGGTACGTCAGGATCGAGCTCAGCGTCGCGCTGTCGGTCTTGAGAGCCTCGATGGTGGCCGGGTCGATCTTCGCGAAAGCGTCATCCACCGGAGCGAAAACGGTGAACTCGCCGCCGTTCAGGGTGTCGACCAGGTCGACGTCGGGGTTGAGCTTTCCGCTGACCGCAGCGACCAGCGTGGTCAGCAGCGGGTTGTTGGAGGCGGCAACCGCCACCGGGTCCTCAGCCATACCGGCGACCGAGCCCGCGCCGTCCGGCACAGCGTCGGCGTATGCCGCGCAACCGGGGCCGACCAGGTTGGCGGCCGGGTCCATCTCCATCGGCGTCGACTCCGACGTCTCCGGTGCCTTCGGCTCGGACGACGAGTCCGAGGTGCTGCCGCTGCCCATGGAACAGGCGGAGAGCAGGAACGCGCTCGCCAGGCCGAGGGTGATTGCCGCGGTGACCTTCTTCTTGGTGCTGAACATGTCGAGCTCCTTCAGAACTGAGCCACGGCCTCTCCGTGGCGTCGAGTGCTGTTCGGAGCCCCATCCGGATCGGATGGGACGAATCTGAGAAAAGTTTCTGATCGGTGCTCCGATCCGTCACATTCAGGTGACGCCTGCGCGCGATAGAGCCTCTGATGCGGCATGCTGTGAGAGATGGTCATCGATGGTTTCGACGTTCCCGACGAAGGAGCGACGCAGGATGCTGTCGCCGACCTCCTCGTCCGCGTCGCGTCCGGTGATCAGGCTGCCTTCGCGACTCTCTACGACACCCTCTCCTCTCGCGTGTTCGGTCTCATCCTCCGCGTGCTGGTCAACCGCTCTCAGAGCGAAGAGGTGCTGCAAGAGGTTTTTCTGGAGATCTGGCAATCCGCTTCGCGCTTCGCTCCGAACAGAGGTCAAGGACGAGCGTGGATCATGACGATCGCTCATCGCCGGGCCGTCGATCGAGTGCGAGCATCGCAGTCGAGTGCCGACCGGGATGTACGGGCAGGATTCAAGGACATCGGCATCGCGCACGACAGTGTGGCGGAGCAGGTCGAATTGGGGATCGAGGGAGGGAAGGTCGTCGAGGCGCTTTCGGGGCTTCCGGAAGCGCAGCGGGAAGCACTCGTCCTCGCTTACTACGGCGGTTACAGTCAGAACGAGATCGCGGCCCTCGTCGGGGCGCCGCTGGGGACAATCAAGACACGGATGCGAGACGGGCTCAGCCGTCTGCGCACGGCGATGGGGGTGACGGCATGAACGAGAAGGACTTCGAGGAGCTCGCGGCAGGTGCCGCCCTGCATGCGCTCTCCGCTGACGACGAACGTCGCTATCGAGCCGCCCTCGCAGAGCACCTCGAGGGGGAGGAAACGGTGGATGCGGATATCGCGACGGCTGCGCTCCTCTCAGACTCCGTGGAGCCCGTCACGCCCCCCGCGCACATCCGTTCCGCCCTGCTCGCCCAGATCGCCACCATCCCTCAAGACGGGGAGGATCGAACCGATCGCGAGGTCTCGGATGATGCGCCTCGGCTCGAGCCATCGAACGGGTCCGCGCCTGAGGGTCAGCCCGAACGCGAGAAGCCGCGCCGTTGGACGCGGACCATCTTCGCCCTGGCAGCGTGCCTCGCTCTGCTGGTCGGAGTCGGAGTCGGAGCGATCGCTCTCAACCAGCAGCTGAACCCGCCGGCGAGCGTTGTCGCTCTGCAGGAGATCGAGGCCTCAGGAGACGCTCAGCAGGCGACGGTGGAACTCGACGGTGGCGGAACCGCGACCGCGCACTGGTCCGGCTCTGCGGGCAAGGCCGTCCTCGTGGCGGATGGTCTTCCGAGCGCCGGCGACGGCAAGACGTACGAGCTGTGGTTCGTGCGCGGCGATGCGCCGGTGTCCGCCGGTGTCTTCGATGTCGACGGCGGTGATGCCACGGCACTGCTCGCCGGCGACATGCAGGCGGGCGACGCGATCGCCGTCACGGTCGAGCAGGCAGGCGGATCACCCACCGGCCAGCCCACGACCGACCCCGTGATCGTCATCCCCACGGCCTGAGCTGCTCCGATCGCGCGTACCCTAAAGGGATGCCCGAGCAGCACCATCGCCCCGTTCGTCGTCCGACGAGTGCTTTCGACAACATCGTCGGCGCGCACGATCCCGCCGAGGAGACTCGTATCGCGCACGCCACGGCGTCCGCCCTCTTGACGCGCGTCCGTGCGGACGAGAGCGGTGCGAGTGCGGAACGCCTGGTGGCATTCACTGCCGAGCACGGCATCGACGAGATCGCCGAGCTCTGGTCGAAGGCGCCGTCGCGCACGCTGCCCGGCGCGCTGTGGCGTCTCTACGTCCTGCAGCTCGCGATCCATGGCGACCCGCACACGGCGGCTCTCCTGTACGACCGTGGGCGCGTTGAGCTGCCGTCTGCGGATGCGGTGATCGCCGGGGCGCCTGTGCCGGCGAGCCCCGACGAGTTGGTCGTGCTGATCGACACGATCCTGCGCGGGGCGTTCCGCGGTGACTTCGCCGTCGCGCTCGACCGCGCCGCGGCGTTCTGCCGGGTGCAGGCGTCAGGTGCGACTCACACCGCGGACGACTACGAGCCGACAGAGCCGGCTCGGGCCAGTGAGTTGACCACCCGGGCCCTTCGCCTCAGCAGCTACGGCCAGGATCTGGCGGCCGCTGCCGTGCTGTGGCGCACGGACGCCCTCGCCTGAGCCGATCTCAGCGCGCAGGATGCTCAGGGCGTGAGGAACCCGGATACGAAAAGACCGGCCGGATATGAAAAGACCGGGCCGCAAGAACGCCTCTCGGCGGAAGGCCGCTCGCAGCGGCAAAAATTGGAGCCCGGGGTTATGCGGCCCGGCCATTCAATTGTAACGCGATGAGGCGATGGGTATTCCCGCCCTCTAGGCTCGGATCATGACCGGGCGCTTCGCACTCATGATCGATCCCGTGGCTGCCGACGTGCAGCGCTCCGACTTCGCGGACACGTTCACGCAGGTGGACGCCGCTGCGCCCGCGCTCAGCGTCGGGGAGCTGAGCACGCAGCGCGGTGACGGTGTTTTCGAATCCATCGGCGTGATCGATGGACATGCCCAGGAGGTGGTTCCGCACCTGGAGCGTCTCGCGCACTCCGCTCGGCTGTGCGACCTCCCGGTGCCGAATCTCGCGCAGTGGCGACAGGCGATCGATCATGCAGCGTCACAGCTCGGCGCGGGCGAGTCCGTCATCAAGCTCATCCTCAGCCGAGGAGTCGAGCACGGACCCACTCCGACCGCGTGGGTCACCGCTGCGCCGGCGGCCGACTTCACCGCCGTGAGGGAGAACGGGGTGCGGGTGGTCACTCTCGACCGCGGGTACGACCTGGACGCCGCAGAGCGGGCTCCGTGGCTGCTGCTGGGAGCGAAGACGCTGTCGTACGCCGTGAACATGGCCGCTCTTCGTGAGGCGCATCGACGGGGAGCGGACGATGCGATCTTCCTCTCGAGCGACGGCTTCGTGCTCGAGGCCCCGACCGCCTCGCTGATCCTCCGATTCGGAGACCGCTTCCTGACACCGGCCCCGACCGGTGGCATCCTGCACGGGACGACACAGCTCAGCGTCTATGAGCATCTCGCCGCTCAGGGCTTCGAGACCGGCTACGACCGCATCCCCGCGACCGACCTCACGCGGGCTGATGCTGCGTGGCTCGTGTCGAGCGTGCGCCTCGCGACGGCCATCACCTCCGTCGACGGCACGCCTCTCCCGGTCGACCGCACCCTCACGGCCGCCCTGAACCGCTACCTCCTCTCTCCCCGCACCTGACCTCTCCGACCTACCGCGCGCTCACCATGCCGCCCCACCGTGCCCGCACGGCGACGCCAGAACGGAGACCACCCGTCCGCTGCACGGCGTGTCTGGGCGCGACGCGCCATCACCTTCGCAACTGGTCTCCGTTTTGGCAGGAGGACGGGGTGGCTGGGAGGACGGGGATGGCTGGGGACGGGGTGGTGGAGTCAGACCGCCGGCGCGAGGTGGGCTCCGCGTGCGAGGGCGCCGCGGATCGCGGCCTCGACGAGATGCCACTCGTCGACGATCAGCTCATAGGTGAAGCGCAGAGTCGTATACCCGGCAGCGGCAGCCGCGGCGTCACGCCGTAGGTCCTTGCTCCGCTCCTTCTCCCTGGCATGGTTCTCCCGGCCGTCGGCCTCGACGATCAGGAAGTCGCCGATGACGAGGTCGACCTCCCCGACACCGGAGACGTGAACCTGGGTCCTGACCGATATCCCGATCCGGTGCAGCCGAAGCCGGATGAGCGATTCGAGTCCGCTGTCCGCATCCGCACGAGCGAAGGCGACGAGCCAGCGCATCGACGTCGGAAGATGGCGTCGAAGCCAGATCAGCCCAGCGGGGGAGAGCAGTGATTGTCGCAAAGCCGATTCGAGCGCGGTGAAGAACGTGTCCTCGCCGCAGCACGCCGCGATCTGAAGGAGCGCATTCGGCACGGGAGCGGCTTCTCCGACGCGAACGTGGCCTTCATCCCAGTGCAGCACGCAGGCGTCGCACTGCGATCGTGGAGTCCCTGCAGCTCCCATCCAGATGTGATTCGTGGAAGGAAGCTCGAGCACCCAGAGCCCGTGCGCCGCTGCCGCTTGGGCACATCCGACCGTTCCTCCGTGAGACGCGGCATGGATCCAAGCCTCCGCAGTGTCGGGCAGCGCATAGACACCCTGACGCGGTCGCAGTACTTCACCGGAGTGCACCGCGCGCGAGAGCTCATCGCGGCTCACACCCCTCCGGCGAAGCTCCGATGTCCGTGCCATCCGCCCGAGCGCGCCCAGCACAGAAGCGGCGCGCACGAAGGACATCGCCCGATACTGCCCTGAGCACGCCATCGGTCGAGGCCGAAACCGCACGAGCTATGGACAACTCCCTGCATTCCGCGCCGGTGCAGGCACAGTGCACCTCGACCCGGGTAAGCCGAAACCCAGACCATCCGACGGTGCGACGGCGTGTCAACGGCTGACACGCCGGCAGCCACTCGAGTGGTCTGGGTTTTGGAGGAACAGCAGCAGGGGAGGCAGGGGAGGGGAATCAGCAGTAGGGGAGAGCAGTGGGCTCAACCGAAGCGGCCGGAGACGTAGTCCTCGGTGGCCTGCACGGACGGAGTGGTGAAGATGCTCGTGGTGTCGTCGTACTCGATGAGCTTGCCGGGCTTGCCGGTACCGGCGATGTTGAAGAACGCCGTCTTGTCGGAGACTCGGGACGCCTGCTGCATGTTGTGCGTCACGATCACGATGGTGAACTCGTTCTTGAGCTCGCCGATCAGCTCCTCGATGGCGTAGGTCGAGATGGGGTCGAGCGCGGAGCAGGGCTCGTCCATCAACAGCACCTGCGGCGACACGGCGATCGCGCGCGCGATGCACAGACGCTGCTGCTGACCGCCGGACAGGCCGGAGCCGGGCTTGTCGAGGCGGTCCTTGACCTCGTTCCACAGGTTCGCACCCGTGAGCGACTTCTCGACGAGCGCATCCTGATCGCTCTTCGACATGCGGCTGTTGTTGAGCTTCACGCCGGCGAGGACGTTCTCCTTGATGGACATCGTGGGGAACGGGTTGGGGCGCTGGAAGACCATGCCGACCTGTCGACGCACCAGCACCGGGTCGATGCCGGGGCCGTAGAGGTCCTTGCCGTCGAGCAGCACCTCTCCCTCGACGCGGGCACCGGGGATGACCTCGTGCATGCGGTTGAGCGTGCGCAGGAAGGTGGACTTGCCGCAGCCGGAGGGGCCGATGAACGCGGTCACGCTGCGCGGCTGGATGTCGAGGGAGACGCCCTCCACGGCGAGGAAGTCGCCGTAGTAGACGTTCAGGTCGTTGACTTCGATGCTCTTGGACACTGCAGTTCCTTGCTTTTCGGGTCGAGGCTCAGCGGCCGGTCTTGGGGGCGAAGATCTTCGCGACCAGCCGCGCGATCAGGTTGAGCAGCATGACGATGATGATGAGCGTCAGGGCGGCGGCCCATGCTCGTTCCACGTATGCCTCAGCGGGAATGCCCTGGTACGCGTACTGCGAATACGTGAACACCGGGAGGGTCTGCATGCGACCGCTGAACAGGTTGTAGTTCATGGCGTCGGTGAATCCGGCCGTGAGCAGCAGCGGCGCGGTCTCGCCGATCACGCGGGAGATGGCGAGCATCACACCCGTCGTGATGCCGGCGATCGACGTCGGCAGGACCACCTTGACGATCGTGAGCCACTTCGGCACGCCGAGCGCGTAAGACGCCTCGCGCAGCTCGTTCGGCACCAGCCGCAGCATCTCCTCGGTGGAGCGCACGACGACCGGGATCATGAGCACGGCCAGGGCGACCGAGCCCGCGATACCCATACGCACACCGGGCCCGAAGATCAGCGCGAACACCGCGTAGGCGAAGAGACCAGCGACGATCGAGGGGATACCCGTCATGACGTCGACGAGGAACGTGATGGTGCGTGCCATCCGTCCGCCCTTGCCGTACTCGACCAGATAGACGGCCGTCATCAGGCCGATGGGGATCGAGATGATCGCAGCAGCCAGCGTGACGAGCAGCGTGCCGATCACCGCGTGCAGGGCGCCGCCTCCCTCGCCGAGCACACCACGCATCGACGAGGAGAAGAAGAGTCCGTCGAAGCGGGCGACGCCGTTGGCGACCACGGTGATCGCCACCGAGACCAGCGGGACCATCGCGATCGCGAACGCCGAGGTGACGATGCCGGTGATCAGACGGTCGAGCGCCTTCCTGGAACCCTCGACGATGCGCGACATCACGTAGATGAGCACGAGGTAGATCACAGCGCCGAGCACGACGGAGCCGGCGATGTTGAGGTCGGATCCGCTGGCGACGGCCTCGAGGGCGAACGGCGTGAATCCGATCAGGAGCGAGACGGCGAGCAGGGCCCAGGGCGCCCAGCGGGGGAGGTGTCCCGAGCTGAGCGAGAGCTGAGAGGGGGCCGCGCTGGCCGTGCGAGCGGACTCGGGGGCGGTAACGGTCATGTCAGTTCGCTCCCGAGAATTCCTTGCGGCGGTTCACGAACCAGCGTGCGAGAGCGTTCACCGCGAACGTCACGACGAACAGGATCAGACCGGTCGCGATGAGGATGTTGATGTTGACCTGGTAGGCCTCCGGGAACGTCAGCGCGATGTTGGCGGCGATCGTGGAGGGGTTGGTGGAGGTGAGCAGTTCGAACGTGACCGCCTTGCTCACCGAGAGCACCATCGCGACGGCCATGGTCTCACCGAGCGCGCGGCCGAGGCCGAGCATCGAGGCGGACACGATTCCGGAGCGGCCGAAGGGGAGGACAGCCATCCGCACCATCTCCCAGCGGGTGGCTCCCAGGGCGAGGGCTGCCTCCTCGTGGAGGCGAGGGGTCTGCAGGAAGATCTCGCGGCAGATGGCCGTGATGATCGGGACGACCATGACCGCGAGCACCATGGCGGCGGTGAGGATCGTGCGGCCCGTGGGCGAGACCACACCGTCGAAGAAGGGGATCCAGGAGGCGTTCGTGTTCAACCAGACGTAGATGGGCTGAACCGCCGGCGCGAGGACCAGGATTCCCCAGAGGCCGAACACGACCGAGGGGACGGCGGCCAGCAGATCGACCACGTAGCCGAGCCCTTGGGCGAGGCGGCGCGGGGCGTAGTGCGTGATGAAGAGCGCGACCCCGAGCGAGAGGGGGACTGCCAGCAGAAGGGCGAGGAAAGCCGCCCACACGGTCCCGAACAGGAGCGGGCCGACGTAGTCCCAGAAGTTGGTCTTGAGGAGCGAGGCGTCTTCGGCCGTCGCGGTGAAGGCGGGGATCGACTGAACGATGAGGAAGATCGCGACCGCGGCCAGCGTGATCATGATCATGGATCCGGCGGCGACCGCCGTTCCGGAGAACCAGAGGTCACCGGCGCGTTTCTTCGCGACGATGCGCGTCGACGCCGGCGAGGTCGTGGCTGTCATGGGAGCTGCTTCCTGCTCAGTGGAGATCGGGTGTCTGACGCGAGCAGACGGTCTCCGGGATGCCGCGGGGCATCCCGGAGACCGTCACCAGCTCACTTGATGAGGTCGATCGCAGCCTGTGCCTGCGTGCGCAGGTCGTCCGAGATCGGGGCGCTGCCGGCGTTGGTCGCGGCGGCTTCCTGGCCTTCGGCGCTGATCGCGGTCGTGAAGAACGCCTTGGTCAGTGCGGCGACGTTCTCGTCCTCGTACTCGGCGCAGCCGATGAGGTAGCTGACGAGGAGAACCGGGTAGGCGCCTTCGGCAGTGGTGGTGCGGTCGATCGCGAAGGCGAGGTCGCCGTCGGTGCGGCCTTCCTCGATCTTCGAGGCGTCGAGCGTCGCTGCGGCGCCCTCGGCCGAGTGCGGCACGAACTCGTCGCCGACCTTGACGTTGACCGACGAGAAGTCCGCCGCCTGCGAGGAGTCGATGTAGCCGATGAGGCCCTGACCGCCCTTGACGGCGTTGGCGACGCCCGAGGTCTTCTCCGCGGACTCGCCGGCGAGGTCGGCCGGCCACTCCTCGACGCTGCCTGCGGTCCACACGTCACCCGCGGTCTGCGCGAGGTAGTCGGTGAAGTTGCCCGTGGTGCCCGACTTGTCGGAGCGGTGCACGGGGGTGATCGCGAGGTCGGGGAGCTTCGCGTCGGGGTTGTCCTTGGCGATCGCCGGGTCGTTCCAGTTGGTGATCTTGCCGGCGAAGATCGACGCGATGGTCGTCGGGTCGAGGTTCAGCTCGTCGACCCCGTCGAGGGAGAAGACGATGGCGATCGGCGACACGTAGGCCGGGATCTCGACGAGGTCGGAGCCGTCGACGCAGGCGCCGAAGCCGCCGGCCGAGATCTCGTCGGTCTTGAATGCACGGTCGGAACCGGCGAAGTTGACCGCGCCCTGCTGGAAGGACTCGCGTCCACCACCGGAGCCCTGCGGGTCGTACTCGACCTGGGCGTCGGGGTTGGTCTTCTGGAACTCCGCGGTCCAGGCCTGGATGGCGACCTGCTGCGAGGAGGCGCCGGCGCCGACGAGCGAGCCGCTGACCGCTGCGCTGTCGGAGGTGGGAGCGTCGGTGGAACCGGTGCCTGCTTCGTTCGCGGCACAGCCGGCGAGTGCGAGAGCGGCGACGGCGCCAATGGCGCCGATTCGTGCGATTCGGGAGATCTTCACTGTGGATCCTTCGATCTGGAATGGGTGGGGCCCGGTGCAGGGCACACAGTGACGCTATGGGCGACGGTTAACGAGACTCTCCCGAGCAGGTGAACGGCAGGTGAACGGCGGGCGACTCTCTGGGGGTCTCCCGCGGGATTCCGGCCCTGGGCCGTTGAGCCTGTCGGAGCGTCAGACCTTGGGGACGTGCGTCTCGATCGCGATGATCCCGGATCCGGGGTTGGTCGCAGAGAGATGCACGACCGAGAACGCCGCCGGTTCGAGGTCCGACGCACTGCTGAGATACGACCCTTGGATGGTGCCGGTCGCCAGCGCGATCTCCGAGAGCAGGCCCGGCAGCACGGGGCCGTGACTGCACACCACGGCCGGCTTGCCTGCGCGGATCCGGCGGCCGACGACGGAACGCAGATCGGAGTCTCCGTCCTCCCAGGCGTCCTGGCTGATCTTCTCGGTCTTCACGATCTTGCGATCCAGCGCGCGCGCGAGCGGAGTGACCGTCTCGACGCAGCGCACCGCATCGCTCGACACGATCCGGCGCACGCCGAAGGCACGAAGCGGTCCGACGATCGACTTCGCCTGCTTCCGTCCGCGGTCGGTCAGGGGGCGGGAGGCATCGGATCCGTCCCACTCCGAGCGGGGAGTGGCCTTCGCATGGCGCAGCGCGATCACCGGGAACGTGCGCAGCACACCGTCGTCGACGAGCTTGGCGAAGAAGTCCAGGATCTCGAGATCGACCGGGTAGCTCAGGCGTGCGCGGGCCTTCTTCACGCTGACCCACTCGAGCGCGGCGATCTCCCGGTTCGGCACGAAGGTCGATTCGCGGATGGCCACGTCCGTCGCCTCCGCGGCCCAGTAGTGCACGACCTTCTGCTTCTGCGAGGCGAGCAGGTACCGGCTCACGCCGACCGAGACGCCCAGCGACACCCGGATGCCGGTCTCCTCGTGCACCTCGCGGACGGCGGTCTCGGCGAGCATCTCGCCGGGGTCGACCTTCCCCTTGGGCAGCGTGACGTCACGGTACTTGGTGCGGTGGATCAGCAGGATGCGCAGCTTGCCGTCGACCAGACGCCACACGACGGCGCCCGCCGCGTACACCGCCTTGTCCGTCCACTTCGCGCTCGTCGTCGTGTCGGCCGGGAGCTGCAGCTGCCGGCCGCTCATCGAACCGCCCGAGCCCGACGGCGCCGCTGGATCAACCCCATGGTCTTATCCTGCAGGTCGATCAGAGGCTTGCCGTCCGCATCCGTGGCGTGGCGCGTCCAGACTCCCTCAGGGCCGAGGTGCCACGACGAGGTGCCGTCGTCCATCGCCAGGTCGAAGAACGTGCTGAGCTCCTTGAGGTGGGCGGGGTCGGTGACGCGCACGAGGGCCTCGACACGACGGTCCAGGTTGCGGTGCATCATGTCGGCGCTGCCGATGTAGACCTGCGGGTCGCCGCCGTTCTCGAAGGCGAAGATACGCGAGTGCTCCAGGTAACGCCCGAGGATGCTGCGAACCGTGATGTTGTCGCTGATGCCGTCGAGGTCGGTGCGGAGACTGCAGATGCCGCGCACCCAGACGTCGACCTTCACTCCTGCCGCGCTCGCCCGGTAGAGAGCGTCGATGATCTCCTCGTCGACCATCGAGTTCACCTTGATGCGGATGTGCGCGGGGATGCCGGCCTCGGCGTTCTTGCGCTCCGCGTCGATCTGACGCACGAGCCCCTTGCGCAGGTGCAGAGGGGCGACCAGCAGGCGCTTGAACTTCTTCTCGATCGCGTAGCCGCTGAGTTCGTTGAACAGACGCGTCAGGTCTTTTCCGACCTGCGCATCCGCGGTGAACAGTCCGAAGTCCTCGTAGATGCGGCTGGTCTTCGGGTTGTAGTTGCCGGTGCCGACATGCGAGTAGTGCTGGAGCTTGCCGTCTTCCTCGCGGATCACGAGGGCGAGCTTGCAGTGCGTCTTGAGTCCGACCAGGCCGTACACCACGTGCACGCCGGCCTTCTCCAGCTTGCGGGCCCAGACGATGTTGTTCGCCTCATCGAATCGCGCCTTCACCTCGACGAGAGCGAGCACCTGCTTGCCCGCCTCGGCCGCGTCGATGAGCGCCTGCACGACGGGGCTGTCTCCGGAGGTGCGGTACAGCGTCTGCTTGATGGCGAGCACGTGCGGGTCGCGGGCGGCCTGCTCGAGGAACGCCTGCACGCTGGTGGTGAACGACTCGTACGGGTGGTGGACGAGCACGTCGGACTTGCGGATCGCTTTGAAGATGTCGGCCCGGGTGCTCGATCCCGCGGGCTGGAAGGCGACGGCGGTGGTGGGCAGGTGCGGCGGGTACCGCAGGTCGGGGCGGTCGATCCGCGACAGGTCGAAGAGTCCGCGCAGATCGAGCGGCCCTGGAAGGCGATAGACCTCCAGGTCGGTGATGTCGAGTTCCCGGACCAGCAGGTCCATGGTCACGTCGTCCATGTCGTCGGTGATCTCGAGCCGGATCGGAGGCCCGAACCGACGACGCAGCAGCTCGGCTTCGAGCGCCTGGATCAGGTTCTCGCTCTCGTCCTCCTCGATCTCCACGTCTTCGTTGCGGGTGAGACGGAACGCATGATGGTCGAGCACCTCCATGCCGGGGAAGAGATCGCCGAGATGGTTGGCGATGAGCTCTTCGAGCCGCAGGAAGCGCTTGATCTCGCCGCCGCCCGGTACCTCGACGAAGCGGGGGAGCATGGGCGGCACCTTGAGACGCGCGAACTCCTGGCGCCCCGTGCGGGCGTTGCGGATGCGGATCGCGAGGTTCAGCGACAGACCGGAGATGTACGGGAACGGGTGGGCGGGATCCACGGCGAGGGGCATCAGCACCGGGAAGACCTGTGCGGAGAAGTACTCGGAGAGCGCCGTGCGCTCGTCGTCGGTCAGCTCCGACCAATCGGCGATCTCGATTCCGGATTCGGCGAGAGCGGGTCGCACCAGCGACGTCCATGCGTCGGCATGGCGCAGCTGCAGCGCGTGTGCCTCGCGCGAGATGTCGGCGAGGGCGTCGACGGGGGAGCGGCCGATGTTGGTGGGCACGGCGAGGCCGGTCATGATGCGTCGCTTGAGGCCAGCGACGCGCACCATGAAGAACTCGTCGAGGTTGCTCGCGAAGATCGCCAGGAAGTTGGCCCGCTCCAGTTCGGGGAGCGACGGATCCTCGGCGAGCTCCAGCACGCGCTGGTTGAAGGCGAGCCAGCTCAGCTCGCGATCCAGGTAGCGGTGGTCGGGGAGCTGGGCGTCGTAGGACTCGATGGCGTCGAAGTCGTCGTCTTCGGCATCACCCAGCCCGGCGTCGGCGAGTGCGGGATCGATCATGGGGTACATCTAAGCACCGAGAAGTGACACGCGTGTGAACGGAGTCGCCTCACCCCGCGCTGGCCAGACCTTCGTCTTCGTTGACGTTGAAGCGGTAGCCGACGTTGCGCACCGTTCCGATGATCTGCTCCTGATCGCCGAGCTTCGCCCTCAGTCGTCGCACGTGCACATCGACGGTGCGGGTGCCCCCGAAGTAGTCGTAACCCCAGACCTCGCTCAGCAGCTGCTCCCTGGTGAAGACGCGAGCCGGGTGGGTCGCCAGGAAATGCAGCAGCTGGAACTCCTTGTAGGTGAGGTCCAGAGGTCTGCCGCGCAGCTTCGCCGAGTAGGACTGCTCGTCGATGGTCACGCCGGATGCCTGCACGCGTGCGGGTTCGGCGACCTCGTCGCGTCGTGCCAGCACGAGACGCAGCCTGGCATCGATCTCCGCCGGACCCGCGGTGGAGAGGAGCACGTCATCGATGCCCCAGTCGCCGGAGAGGGCGCTCATCCCGCCCTCCGTGACGACGAGCAGCAGCGGGGAGTCCTGTCCTGCCGTCCGCAGCAGACGGCACAGCGACTTCGCCCCGACGAGGTCGTGACGGCCGTCGACGATCACGACATCATGATCGGGCGCACTGATCAATTGCGAGGGCTCTGCGGGGATCTGGCGCGTGCGGTGGCTCAACAGCTCGAGCGCGGGGAGCACCTGCTCGGAGAGCGGAGCGTTGGTCAGAACCAGGACCTGGGCCACACGCACTCCTCACAGACGCGGATCGACGTCGTGCCGCCATGATACCGGGAGCGATAGGTCACAATGGAGACATGACGGATCCCGCACTCGCACCGCGCAACGCGTTCGTCGGTGTGCTCGTCGTCTGGGCCACGGCCTTCCTCGCGACCGTCGTCATCGGCATCTTCGTGCCGGAGGAGTGGCGTGTGCCGTGGCTCCTCGTCGGCTTCGGCGGCGTCGTGCTCCTGTCGTTCGCCGTGCAGCTCTGGTACGGGCGGACTCAGGGGTTCATCTTCCGGGTGGCCGGCAGCGTGATCGGCGCTCTGCTGCTGATGGGGATCATCTCGGTCGGGTTCGGCCTCGCAGCGCTGATCCCGACCTGATTCCCGCCTGATCCCCGCCGGACGGCGGCGCGGCGCGGTAAGGTGGAGCACATGGACCTCATGGCGCTCGAAATCTTCTTCATCGGCCTGCTGGGCCTTGCGAGCCTCGCTATCGTCTTCGTCTCGGCGGTGGTGCTGCGCAACCTCTTCCGCGGCCAGCGCTGACTCGACGATGCTCGAGCTTCCCGTCGACCTTCCGGCCGATCTCGTCCCCTTCGCGTGGCTGATCGGCGTCTGGGAAGGCACCGGCGTCATCGACTATCCGGTCGGCGACGAGCGTCTGCAGGGAGAGTTCACGCACCGGGTCAGCTTCAGCCATGACGGCGGTCCTTTCCTGAACTACTCCGGAACGGCCACCCTTCTGACCGAGGAGGGTGCTCCCGCGGCCGCACTGCTCGCCGAGACCGGATTCTGGCGACTCGCGCGTCCGGCGGCAGCGGCTGATCCCGGCCCCGCGCTGTTGCCTCCCACCGCGCCGGCCGTGACCCGCACAGTCGACGACGTGGAGGAGTTGCGCGCTCCGAGCGGCGGATTCCCGATCGAGGTCTCTCTCGCACACGCCGACGGTGCCCTCGAGCTCTACATCGGCGAGATCAACGGGCCGCGCATCGACATCGGCTCCGATGCCGTCGTGCGCAGCGCCGGCGCGAAGGTCCACACCGCCTCTTCCCGCATGTACGGCCTCGTAGACGGTCATCTGCTGTGGGCGTGGGACATCGCCGCCCTCGGCACGCCTTTGCGCTCGCATGCATCGGCCCGGTTGGCCAAGGTCTGACGTGTCCGCCTTCCACCAGGTCGACGGTGCGGTCTCCGACGGCGAGGTCATCACTCATTTCGGTGATGCCTTCCGCGAGCAGCGGCGTCTCGCCGACGGCGCGGCCCTTGCGCCGCTCGGGGATCGCACGGTCATCGAGGTGGCGGGTCCCGAGCGCCTCACCTGGCTCGACTCGATCACCTCGCAGTCGGTGGGGCGTCTCGCGCCAGGAGACAGCACGGAGCTGCTGATCCTCGACCCGCAGGGTCGCGTCGAGCACGCCGCCGGAATCCTCGACGACGGCTCATCGGCGTGGTTGATCGCCGACAGCGGCGATGCGGAAGCGCTCGCCGCCTGGCTGACGCGCATGAAGTTCCGTACCCAGGCGACGGTAGAGGTGCGCTCCGACCTCGAGCTGGTCGGCTACATCGACGGCGGGACCGTCGGAGCGAGAATCACCGCTGCCGCGTTCGCCCCGAACGGCGTCGCCCTCGTCTGGGCAGACCCGTGGCAGCGCATCAGCGTCGGAGGTCATCAGTACGCGGAGGTCGCAGAGCATCCTGCCACCGATTTCGCCTGGCGGGTGGCCGTCGTCACGGAGGAATCCGCTCGTGCTCTCGCCGGTTCCCTCGATCGGGAAGCCCTCGCAGGGACTCTTGCGGCCGAGGCGCTGCGGGTCGCGGCGTGGCGTCCTCGGTGGACGACCGAGGTGGACGAGCGCTCGCTGCCCCACGAGTCCGACTGGATCCGCAGCGCGGTCCACCTGAACAAGGGCTGCTACCGCGGCCAGGAGACCGTCGCCAAGGTGCACAACCTCGGGCATCCGCCTCGACGGCTGGCCGCACTCCACCTCGATGGCAGCGATGCCGTCCTGCCGGAGCCTGGTGCGCCGGTCTTCGCGGGCGATGACGAGGTCGGCCACCTGACCTCCGTGGCCCGGCACCACGAAGACGGCCCGATCGCGCTCGCGATCCTCTCCCGGCGCGCACCGGTCGGCGACCTCGTCGTGCGTGCGGAGGGCATCGACATCGCTGCGTCCCAGCAGGTGATCGTCCCGGCGGATGCCGGTTCCGTGGCCGACATCCCGCGCCTCACACGGTTGTCGCGACGGCCGGCGGCGCCCGACCCGCGCGACGCACGCGACGCTGGCTGAGCCGACGTCGCCGGCCCGGAGTCAGTCCGCGCGCGGAGCGACCGCCGCCCATGGCAGTGTGAGCTCGCCCAGACGCCAGCGCGTGCGCCCACCGATCACGGGCCAACCCTGATCACGCAGTGAACCGACCGCGGCGAGGAAACGCTGCGTCGCCCCGAAGGTCGACAACGGCGCGGCGCGGTCCCATTCGCGATCGAGGTCGACCAGGAGGGCATGGATGCGTTCGCCGGTGACGTTGCGGTGGATCAGTGCCTTGGGCAGGCGTTCGGCGACGATGCTCGGGTGCTCGAGGTCCGCGAGCCGGAGCGAGAGCGTGAACCGCAGCGGGGTCGCCTGTGCATCGATGTCGACCCAGCTCGAGACGCGGCCGATCTCGTCGCAGGTGCCCTCGAACAGCAGGCCACCGGGCGCCAGCCGGGCGGCCATCCGTGACCAGGCGCCGGGGACATCCCGCTCGTCGTACTGACGCAGCACGTTCATCGCGCGGATCACGGCTGCTCTGCGCCCATCGGGAAGCGGAACCTCGAAACCGCCGCGCGCGAACGTCACCGGAAGGTCGGACGCGAAGGAGGTTCGGCCCGCGCGCACCTCGTCGAGCTGCGCATCGGCCGTCGCGACGCGGGCGGGGTCGATCTCCAGTCCGCGCACCTCCACGTCGTCACGCACCCGGACCAGGCGCGTGGCGAGCTCGAAGGCCGTGACCCCGCTGGCGCCGTAGCCGAGGTCGACGACCAACGGGTCGGATGCTCGGCGCAGCGCCTCACTCGCGGCGATCCAGCGGTCGTTTCGCCGAAGGCGGTTCGTCCCCGTGGTGCCGCGGGTCGGCCGACCGAGGGGAGATGACGCCATGTCTCCATCCTCCCAGCATCCGACTCGGGTGCTCAGCCCCGGACGGATAAACTGACGGCATGACTGCGACGCGCACCCTCATCCTGCTCCGCCACGGCCGGAGCGAGTGGAACGAACTGAACCTGTTCACCGGTTGGGTGGACGTCCGCCTCAATGCGCAGGGCGAGAAGGAGGCACGCCGCGGCGGCGAGCTGCTGGCGGAGTCCGGCATCCTCCCCGACGTGCTGCACACCTCGCTGCTGAGCCGTGCCATCCAGACGGCGAACATCGCCCTGGATGCCGCCGACCGTCTGTGGATCCCGGTGACGCGCTCCTGGCGCCTGAACGAGCGTCACTATGGCGCGCTGCAGGGCAAGGACAAGGCACAGACGCTGGAAGAGTTCGGCCCGGAGCAGTTCCAGCTGTGGCGTCGTTCGTTCGATGTGCCGCCGCCCGTGCTCGACGACGAGAGCGAGTTTAGCCAGGTGAACGACGTCCGTTACGCGCACATCGACGGCGAGGTGCCGCGCACCGAGTCGCTCAAGCTCGTCATCGACCGCCTGCTGCCCTACTGGGAGAGTGCGATCGTCCCCGACCTCGAAGCCGGCAAGACGGTGCTCGTGACGGCGCACGGCAACTCGCTGCGTGGTCTCGTCAAGCACCTCGAGGGCATCAGCGACGACGACATCGCCGAGCTGAACATCCCGACCGGCATCCCGCTGGTGTACGAGCTGGACGAGAACAACGTCCCCACCGGCCCCGGCCGCTACCTCGACCCCGAGGCCGCCGCCGCCGGTGCAGCCGCCGTCGCGGCGCAGGGCAAGAAGTAGAAGCCCCCTGCGGATACGACGGAGCCCCCGATGCGATGGCATCGGGGGCTCCGTCGTATCCGCGAGTGGGTGTCAAGCGTGGCCGAACTCCTGCTGACCGAGCTCCTGCTGCTCGACGGCGAGCGGGATGTCGTGTTCCTCGACCGCCCAGTCGCCCGTGGCGAGGTAGACGACCTTCTTCGCGACGGCCACCGCGTGGTCGGCGAAGCGCTCGTGGTACCGGCTGGCGAGCGTGGCATCGACGGTGGCCGTGGCCTCGCCCTTCCAGTTGTCGCTGAGCACCTTCTCGAAGACGGTGGCGTGCAGCTCATCGACGTCGTCATCGGCGTTGCGGATGGCGTCGGCGAAACGCAGGTCCTGCGTGCGCAGCAGTTCGGACAGGGTGCGGGCCACCTCGACGTCGAGCTCGCCCATCTTCACGAACGTGCCCTTGAGGCCCTTCGGAATGGCGCGCTCGGGGAAGCGGAGGCGGGCGAGCTGGGCGATGTGCTCCGACATGTCGCCCATGCGCTCGAGCGAGGCGCTCACGCGCAATGCAGTGACGACGATGCGGAGGTCGCGGGCGACCGGCTGCTGGCGCGCGAGGATCTCGATGGCCTGCTCGTCGAGGGCCACGGCCAGCTCGTCGATCTTCGCGTCGTCGGCGATGACCTCTTCGGCCAGAGCCACGTCGCTCGTCGCGAACGCCCTGGTGGCCTTGTCGATGGACACCGTGACGAGGTCGGCGATCTCGACGAGGCGGTTCTGCAGGTCCTCGAGGGACTGGTGGAAGACTTCGCGCATGTTGGGGCGCAACCTTTCATTCGGATCTCGGCTGGATCAGCGCGAGGCGGCGGGTCGTCCGCACGAGAGCAGGTCTGTGCTCCCGCACAGGCCCGAAGCGATTGTCTGCTTCGAAGGTTAACGAACGGTGCCCAGCACGTGAATAGTACTTCTCCTGTTCCCGCCAGGGCGCGGAAACCCGCCGGACGGACGGTGAACGCACTCTACGCTGGAGTCATGACCCTGCCGCAGCTCGCGCTGTCTTCGCTCGCCATCGGGCTCGTGATCGGCGTCGGCCTGTCGCTCCTCGTGGTGTGGGCGTACCGGGCGCGGGCTCGAGTGCAGGAGGAGACGTCGCTGGCGATCCCCGCCGGCATCACCGACGTCCTGCACAGCATGGACGATGCGGCGGCGATCGTCGACGCCTCCGGTCTGGTGCTGGCCGCATCGCAGGCCGCGACGCGCTTCGGGATCGATGTCGGCTCGACTCTCGACAACCCGGAGCTCCGGCAGCTCGTCCGCGGCGTCAGAGAGGCCGGCGGCTCCGTCACCGAGTCGATGCGCATCACGCGCGGCGGGGTGAGCCTCGACCCCCGCCTGGTCTCGGCTCGGGCCAGCGTGATCGGCAGCCGCCTCGTTCTGCTGATCATCCGTGATGTCACGGAGCAGGAACGACTGGACCAGATGCGTCGCGACTTCGTGGCGAACACGAGCCACGAACTGAAGACGCCGGTCGGTGCGGTGAGCCTGCTCGCCGAGGCGATCGAGTCGGCGGCCGACGATCCCTCCCAGGTGCGCATCTTCGCCGCGCGCATCTCGGCGGAGGCGGGTCGTCTCGGTCAGCTCACCGGTCGCATCATGAGCCTGTCCCGGCTCCAGGCCGAGGACGGGCTGTCCACGGTGGGGCCGGTCGCGATCGACGAGGTGATCGCCTCCTCCATCGAGGCCCATGTCGTGCAGGCCGATTCCGCCGGTGTGGAACTCGCCAGGGGTGGAGACCGTGGTGTCTGGGTGCGCGGCGATGCGCAGATCCTGATCGAGGCGGTCGGCAACCTGATCGCCAACGCCATCGTCTACTCGCCGCGCGGCTCCCGAGTGGGCGTGGGCGTACGGGCGGAAGACGGTGTGGTCGAGATCGCGGTGTCGGATCAGGGCATCGGCATCGCGGAAGCAGATCGCGAGCGCATCTTCGAGCGGTTCTATCGGGCCGACGAAGCCCGATCGCGGCGCACGGGCGGCACGGGCCTCGGCCTGTCCATCGTCAAGCACGCCACCCAGCGTCACGGTGGCGAAGTGCGGCTGTGGTCCCGTCCCGGTCGCGGGTCCACGTTCACGATCCGGCTTCCTCGGATCGATGCCCCAGACAATCGCGACGCGGGCAAGAAGAACAAGAAGAAGCGCGCGCGCAAGGCGGCCAAGAACGCCGCGTCCGCCCGCGTGCGAAACGGAGAGAGAGCATGACCCGAATCCTTCTCGTCGAAGACGAGCCCGACCTCGCCGACCCGCTCGCCTACCTGCTCCGACGCGAGGGGTACGAGGTGGAGATCGCGGAGGACGGCCCCGGCGCACTCGCGGCCTTCCGGGAGCGCGGTGCCGACATCGTGCTGCTCGACCTGATGCTGCCGGGGATGCCGGGCACCGAGGTGTGTCGGCAGATCCGCTCGACCTCTGCTGTGCCGATCATCATGCTCACCGCCAAGGACTCCGAGGTCGACATCGTCGTCGGCCTCGAACTCGGAGCGGACGACTACATCACGAAGCCCTACTCGTCCCGGGAGCTGCTCGCCAGGATGCGGGCGGTGCTGCGCCGGGTGGTCCAGGCGGACGGTGAACTGGACGAGCGTGTGCTGGACGGTGGACGTGTGTCTCTCGACATCGACAGACACACCGTCTCCGTGGCAGGTGCGCAGATCAACATGCCGCTGAAGGAGTTCGAGCTGCTCGAGGTGCTGATGCGCAACTCGGGACGCGTCCTGACCAGGGGGCAGCTCATCGACCGCGTGTGGGGGAGCGACTACTTCGGCGACACCAAGACGCTGGACGTGCACATCAAGCGCATCCGCTCGCGCATCGAGGAGAACCCGAGCGAGCCCGTCATGCTCGTCACGGTGCGTGGTCTGGGGTACCGCTTCGAGGGCTGAGCGTCCGATCGGTGGCGCATGCTGCCGGTGAGACGCAGAAGAGGCCGGTACCCCGAGGGGTGCCGGCCTCTTCTCGCTGCGTGCGGCGTCAGTTCGAGGGCGCCGGGGCTGCCGTATCGGTCGGCAGCGGGGTCGGCGACGATGTGGGTGCCTTCTCGCTGGGGACCAGATCCGAGTAGTAGGGGAGGGTGCCGTCGAGCACCGGCACCTGGGTCTTGACTCCGGTGGAATCTCCCGACTGGAAGTGGATCTCGACGGTAGCGCCGGGCTTGGTGTCGAGGCCCACGATGCGCACCGGGTCGGCGTCAGAGCCGAGGCTCACGGTGTCGTTCGCCGGGACCGTGATGGCGAAGGGGTCGACACCCTCGACGGTGACGGTGAGCGTGGCCTTCTCGTCGGTCGGGTTCACGATCGCGGCGACGAAGTTGCCGACCGAACCGTCCTCCGTGGCGACCACGAGGGCGTTGCGCACGTCGATGGGCCCGTCTTCGTCGGAGACGTTCACTCCGTCGGAGGCGGCGTACTCGGTCTTGGTGGACTGCGGGGTGATGAACGTGCACCCGGTCGTACCGAGCAGAACGAGGGCGCTGAGGGCTGCAGACGCAACAAGGCGCGATTTCACGGGTCCTCCTGAGGTCCGGCGGGGATATCCGGAACCATTCTATGCGTAAGTCGTGAGGGCTCCTGCGGCCCTGGGGGCGCGAACCTTAGCGCATGTCCCCTGTGGTATCCTTGAGGTTGCCGAAAGGACACGTTTTTATGCTTTTTGAGGTTGGCGAGACCGTCGTCTATCCCCACCATGGCGCTGCGACCATCATCGAGGTCAAGGAGCGCATCATCAAGGGTGAGGCGAAGAAATACCTGAAGCTCAACGTCACCCAGGGAGATCTCATCATCGAGGTCCCCGCGGAGAATGTCGACCTGGTCGGCGTTCGCGACGTGATCGGCAAGGAGGGCCTCGATCATGTTTTCGAGGTGCTGCGAGCACCCTTCACAGAAGAGCCGACGAACTGGTCGCGCCGGTACAAGGCGAACCTCGAGAAGCTCGCCTCCGGCGATGTGATCAAGGTCAGCGAGGTCGTGCGCGACCTGTGGCGCCGTGACCAGGACCGCGGTCTGTCCGCGGGTGAGAAGCGGATGCTGGCGAAGGCTCGCCAGATCCTCATCTCGGAGCTGGCGCTCGCCGAGAAGACCGACGAGGACAAGGCGGGCGCACTGCTCGACGAGGTTCTCGCTTCCTGAGCTCTTCCACGACGAAAGGCGGGTGCTTCGGCACCCGCCTTTCGTCGTCTCGGCCGGTAACGTGAAGCCGTGACCATCCTTCCCGTTCCACGCACAGCGATCATCGTCGTGGCCGCAGGCTCCGGCACCCGACTGGGGGCGAGCGCCCCGAAGGCCTTCGTCGGCGTCGACTCCCGTTCCGTGCTCCGCCATGCGCTCGACGGGGTGTTCGCCGCCGCGCCGGCCCAGGTCGTCGTGGTCGCCCCCGCAGGCTGGGAGGGCGACGCCGAGACCGAGCTGCGCGAAGCGGCGGGGGAGCGCGCCGACTTGGGGCGCGTGGTCACCGGCGGCGCGACCAGGCAGCAGTCGGTGGCCGCGGGTCTGAGCGCGCTCTGGGGCGACATCGAGACGGTGCTGGTGCATGACGCCGCACGTGCGCTCACCCCTCCCTCACAGATCGATGCCGTCGCAGAGGCTGTGGCCGCAGGGGTCGGCGTGATTCCGACGCTGCCCGTCGTCGACACGCTCAAGAGGGTCGTCAATGGAACCGTGGCGGCCGCCGTCGACCGTTCCGAGCTCGCAGCGGCGCAGACGCCACAGGGCTTTCCGCGGGCAGCGCTGGAGGTCGCCTACGCCGCCGCGCGTGAGAGCGGGGTCGAGTACACCGACGATGCGGCGCTGTTCGCGGCGACAGGCCGCCCCGTGCGGCACATCGACGGCTCCGAACGCGCGTTCAAGATCACCACGCCGGCCGACCTCGAGCGCGCGAGACACCTTCTGGGCTCGCACAACGCAGGCGCCGGCATCCCGCGGGTGGGCATCGGCACGGACGTTCACGCCTTCGGCGGCGAGGGCGACCTCTGGCTCGCCGGTCTGGAGTGGCCAGGGGAGCAGCCTCTGTCCGGCCATTCGGATGGAGACGCGGTCGCCCATGCCATCGTCGATGCGCTCCTGGGAGCGGCGGGCATCGGCGACATCGGCGAGCACTTCGGCACCGCCCATCCCGAGTATGCGGGGGCCCATGCCGAGGTCTTCCTGGCCCGCACGCGCGAGCTGCTCCGGGAAGCCGGCTTCGCGGTCGGGAACGTCTCGGTCCAGTTCCAGGGGAACCGTCCGAAGTTCAGCCCGCGACGGTCGGAAGCCCAGGAGCTCCTCAGTGGGATCCTCGGCGCTCCGGTGTCCGTGACAGCCACCACGACTGACGGGCTGGGATTCGCCGGGCGGGCGGAGGGCATCGCGGTCACCGCGATCGCGACCGTCTTCCCGCTCTGACTCGGCGGGGGAATGCGCGGTCCGTGCGGATCGTTTCCTGTCGACGAGACCATCACAGAAGGAGCCGCAGTGAAGATCCTCATCATCGGAGCCAGTGGGAATGTCGGACGGGCGGCAGTCGGAGCGCTCGAAGGGCACGACATCGTGGCCGCCTCGCGGAGCGGTGCTCCGTCCGTCGACGTGACGGACCCGACATCCATCGAGCGGCTCTTCGACGATGTGGGCCACGTGGATGCGGTCATCGCCGCTGTCGGCAGCGTCCCGTTCGCACCGCTGGCCGAGCTCGGGCGTGACGACTTCGAATCCGCGCTCCGTGGCAAGGTGCTGTCCCAGCTCGACATCGTCCGCATCGGTACGCGGTTCGTGCGTGACGGCGGCTCCTTCACCCTCACCTCCGGCATCCTGGCCCGCGAGCCGATCGCCACGGGTGCCGCGGCCTCGCTCGCGAACGGAGCGATCGAGGCGTTCGTGCTGGGCGCAGCCGCCGAGCTCCCGCGTGCGATCCGCATCAACGCCGTCAGCCCCTCAGTGCTCGAGGACGCGCCTTCCTACCATTCGTCGTTCCCCGGGTTCGTCCCGGTGTCCTCGTACCGGGTCGGCATGGCGTACGCGAAGAGCGTCCTCGGCGTGCAGACGGGACAGATCTTCCCCGTGGACTGAGTTCGCCCGTCATGGATGACGCATTCGCACGCGCCCAGGCTCAGGAACGACGCTCCCGGTAAGCTTGAGCGGTGACAGTCCGCCTCTACGACACCCGCGCGCAGCAGTTGCGCGACTTCGTGCCTCTCGATCCTGAGAACATCACGATGTACGTGTGCGGACCCACCGTGCAGTCGGGCCCGCACATCGGGCACGTCAGAGCGGCCCTCAGCTTCGATCTCCTGCGGCGCTGGCTCGAGTACCGCCACGGTCGCGTGACGTTCGTCCGCAACGTGACGGACATCGATGACAAGGTGCTCGCCAACGCGACCGAGTCCGAGCCGTGGTGGGCGCTGGCCTACCGGATGGAGCGCGAGTTCACCGCTGCCTATGCGGGCGTGGGGATCCTCCCGCCGACCTACGAGCCCCGAGCCACGGCGTCGGTTCCGCAGATGCAGGAGCTCATCGCGCTGCTGATCGAGCGCGGCCACGCCTACCCTGCGCCGGACGGATCGGGGGACGTCTACTTCGACGTGCGCTCCTGGTCCGACTACGGCTCGCTCACCCATCAGTCGCTGGACGCGATGGAAGCGGCGGAGGACGCGGATCCCCGAGGCAAGCGGAATCCGCAGGACTTCGCGCTCTGGAAGGGGAGCAAGCCCGAGGAGCCGTCCGATGCGACCTGGGCATCGCCCTGGGGGACCGGCCGTCCCGGATGGCACATCGAATGCTCCGCGATGTCGAAGCGTTATCTCGGCGCGGAGTTCGACATCCACGGCGGCGGGCTCGATCTGCGTTTCCCCCATCACGAGAACGAGCTCGCGCAGTCGACCGCAGCAGGAGACGGCTTCGCCCGCTATTGGGTGCACAACGGCCTCGTGACCGTCGACGGGCAGAAGATGTCGAAGTCGCTCGGCAACTTCACGTTGGCCGCCGACGTCCTCGCCGCGCACGAGCCGCTGGTGGTGCGCTACGCGCTCGCTTCGGCGCACTATCGTTCGAGTCTCGACCTCAGCGAGTCGTCGTGGGCGGAGGCGGAGGCCGCGCTCGGTCGCATCGCGACGTTCCAGCAGCGTGCCGCACGCGTTGCCGAAGGGGGCATCGGATTCTTCGTGTCGCAGAGTCTTCCCGAGGCCTTCGTGGCCGCGATGGATGATGATCTCGGGGTTCCGGAGGCGCTGGCTGTGCTGCACGAGACGGTGCGCGCGGGCAACTCGGCGCTCGATGCGGGGGAGACGGAAGCCGCGCTGCACGCTCTTCGGGCCGTGCTGGCGATGACCTCCGTCCTCGGTCTCACCGCCTCATCCGGCGCGAGGACTCACGCGTCGGAGTCTGTGCTGGACGCTCTCGTCCAGACGATGATCACCCAGCGCGCACAGGCACGCGCTGACAAGGACTGGGCGGCGGCCGATCGCATCCGAGATGCGATCGCCGCCGCAGGAATCACGCTGGAGGACACTCCGGCCGGAACTCATTGGAGTATCGATGGCTAAGCCAGGGCGCCCCGGCGCGAGCAAGGGAAACAAGAAGGGCCCGACCAAGGGCACCGGCGGACTCGGGCGCAAGGCGCTCGAGGGTCGCGGACCGACGCCGAAGGCGGAGGACCGCGCCTGGCACCCGGCGGGCAAGCGCAAGGCTGCGGCCGAGCGGTACGCCGCGGCGACCGGCGGCAAGGGGCGGCCGGGCGGCGGACGTCCCGGGGCTGGCGGCGGGAACCGCGCGTCCAAGGCCAAGGCAGGAGACGACACCGAGATCGTCACGGGTCGCAACTCGGTGCTCGAGGCACTGCGGGCGAAGATCCCGGCGACGGCCTTCTACATCGCGCAGCGCGTGGAGATGGACGACCGTGTGAAGGAGATGCTCTCGATCGCGACCCACCGCGGCATCCCCGTGCTCGAGGTCACGCGTCCCGAGCTCGACCGGATGGCCGGCTTCGACGGCGTGCACCAGGGCGTCGCGATCAAGGTGCCCCCGTACGAGTATGCGCACCCCCAGGATCTGCTCGAGCAGGTCATCGACCAGGGCCACGTGCCGCTGTTCGTGGCGCTCGACGGCATCACCGACCCCCGCAACCTCGGCGCGATCATCCGCTCCACGGCGGCGTTCGGCGGCCATGGCGTCATCCTTCCTCAGCGTCGCTCGGCGAGCGTCAACTCCGCGGCCTGGAAGACCAGCGCCGGAGCGGTCGCCCGCACCCCGGTGGCTCTCGCGAGCAACCTCACCACGCAGCTCAAGGAGTTCAAGAAGCAGGGTGTCTTCGTGCTCGGGCTCGACGGTGACGGCGACGTGTCGCTTCCGGAACTGCAGCTGGCCGATCGCCCCGTCGTGATCGTGGTCGGCTCCGAGGGCAAGGGGCTGTCCCGTCTCGTCTCCGAGACCTGCGACCAGATCGTCTCGATTCCGATCTCCGCGGCCACCGAGTCGCTGAACGCCGGCATCGCGACGTCCGTCGCGCTGTACCAGGTCGCGTCGCTCCGCGCCGCGAAGTGATTCCATCGCCACATACGTCTGACTAGGGGAGAACCGCATGGCTCGCATCGTCGTCCTCGGAGGAACCGGCTACGCCGGCCGTCACATCGTCGCCGAGGCGGTGTCGCGCGGTCATGCGGTCATCGCCCTGTCGCGCTCGGAACCGACGGATCCCGTCGCCGGCGCTGCGTATCTGCAGGGCACGGCGCTGGACCTCGACTCGTTGGCCCCGGCGCTCGACGGAGCGGATGCGGTGGTGTCCGCGCTGTCTCCTCGCGGCGACATGGAGAACAGGGTCCTGGAGGCGTTGAGCGGGCTCGCCGATCGACTCACCGGGACGGAGACGCGCCTGGGCGTGATCGGCGGTGCTGGGGGCAGTCTCGTCGCTCCCGGTGGGCCGCGTCTGTTCGATCAGGATTTCCCCGAGGAGTACAAGCACGAGGCGCAGGTCGGCATCGACTCGCTCGCACTGCTCGAAGCCACCGATCCGCGTCTGGACTGGTTCTTCGTGCACCCCGCCGAGGTTTTCGGTCCGTGGGCAGAGGGCGAGCGCACCGGACACTACCGTGACGGCGGCGATGTGATCGTCCGCGACGACGAGGGCAAGTCGTTCATCTCGGGGGCCGACTTCGCGGTCGCGGTGGTCGATGAGATCGAGCAGGGCAACCACCATCGCGAGCGGTTCACCGTCGGCTACTGAGTCGCGGCCCCGACGCCTCGGAGCGGTCAGACCAGATCGCGCCAGTCGACGTCATCATCGTCGTCGGCGGTCGGCGTCGCGCCCGTGATGACGGGAAGGCTCATCGTCTCGGTGGGCGGGCCCATGATCGTGGCCTCGTCGCGGCGATGGCGCAGCACCTCGTTGATGTAGCTGGTGAGCACCTCGGCGAGGGGGATGGAGCGTCCCTCCGCCTGGGACAGGTACCAGCGGTGCTCCAGCACCTGGTGGAAGACCTCGGCAGGCTCGAGCTTGGCCCTCAGCTCATAGGGGATCGCACGGACGACGGGCTCGAAGACACGGGTGAGCCATTCGTGGGCGTACATCTCCTCGTCCGCCCACTGCTTGGTCGAGCGGGCGCGGAACTCGTCGAGGTCGTTGAGCAGGCGACGGGCCTGGTTCTCCTCGACGTCGAGGCCTGTGAGGCGGATCAGGCGCCGTTGGTGATGCCCTGCGTCGACGACCTTCGGCTGAATCTCCACGACGGTGCCGTCGGCTGTCGTGGACATGGACATCTCGTCGATGTCGAAGCCGAGGGCGTTGAGGCGCTCGACCCGTTCCGTGATGCGCCACGTCTCGGCCGCGGAGAACGACTCCTGAGCGGTGAGCTCGGCCCACAGCGACCGGTACGACGACACGATGCCGTCCGCGATCGCCACGGCATCCACTCCGTGCTCCAGACGTCCACCCGCCGCGAGGTCCATGATCTCGCCGGCGATGTTGGTGCGGGCGAGGTCGAGGTCATACGCGCGCTGGCCGTCAGTGAGGCCCTCCTCGTGGAGCTCCCCGGTCTCCGCGTCGACGAGGTAGGCCGCGAACGCACCGGCATCGCGCCGGAAGAGGGTGTTCGACAGCGAGACGTCGCCCCAGTAGAAGCCGACGTTGTGCAGGCGCACCAGAAGCAGCGCGAGCGCGTCGACGAGACGGTTCGCGGTGTCAGGGCGCAGCACCCGCGTGAACAGCGCGCGATACGGCATCGAGAAGCGCAGGTGTGATGTGACCAGGGCGGCGGGGAGGGGGTCACCATGGGCATCGGTGCGGCCGGCGATCACGGCGACCCTGTCGACGCAGGGCACATCGAGGCGCGCCAGGTTGCCGAGCATGTCGTATTCGCGCTGGGCCATCTCCGCAGTGGTCTCCTTGACGGCGACGACGCGACCGGAGAGATCGGCGAATCGCACGAGGTGGCGGGAGAGCCCCTTCGGGAGCGACACGATGTGCTCGGACGGCCACTTGGCGAGGGTGGTCGACCAGGGGAGCGCGAGCAGTCCCGGATCGATCTTGCTGGCGGTGATCCGCAGCGAGTCCTGCATGGTGCTCCCTGATGGCGGGCGGTGAGGAAAAAGAGACGCGGCGCAGGTGACCGAGGTCAGCCCGCGCCGCGTCTGTGGATCCGATCAGGCGGAGACGACCGGCTTGTCGTTCAGTCGCACGCCGGACTCGCTGTCGAACGCGTGCACGTGACCCGCGTTGGCAGCCAGCGTGACCGTCTCGCCGGCGTTCGGGTGGCTGCGGCCGTCGACACGGGCGACCAGGTCGGTGCGCTTGCCGTTGATGTCGGTGTGACCGTAGAGGTAGCCGTCTGCGCCGAGCTCCTCGACCAGGTCGACGACGACCGAGAGGCCCTTGCCGTCTGCCGGGCCGACGGTGATGTCCTCGGGGCGGACGCCGACCGTGACCTGCGAGCCGTTGGCGCGGCCGACGGTGTCGCGGTCGAGCGGCACGACCTCGGTGCCGAAGCGCACGCCGCCGTCGGCCAGGTCGGCCGAGAACAGGTTCATCGCGGGCGAGCCGATGAAGCCGGCGACGAAGACGTTCTCGGGCTTCTCGTACAGGTCGCGCGGCGAGCCGACCTGCTGGAGCAGGCCGTCCTTGAGCACGGCGATACGGTCGCCCATGGTGAGCGCCTCGGTCTGGTCGTGCGTGACGTAGACCGTGGTGACGCCGAGGCGACGCTGCAGCGACGCGATCTGCGTACGGGTCTGGACGCGGAGCTTGGCGTCGAGGTTCGACAGCGGCTCGTCCATGAGGAAGACCTGGGGCTGACGGACGATCGCGCGGCCCATGGCCACACGCTGACGCTGACCACCCGAGAGCGCCTTCGGCTTGCGGGTCAGGTACTGCTCGAGGTCGAGGAGCTTGGCGGCCTCGAGGACGCGCGACGCACGCTCCTCCTTGCCGACGCCGGCGATCTTGAGCGCGAAGCCCATGTTCTCGGCGACGGTCATGTGCGGGTACAGCGCGTAGTTCTGGAAGACCATGGCGATGTCACGGTCCTTCGGCGGCACGTCGGTCACGTCGCGGTCACCGATGAGGATGCGGCCGGCGTTGACCTCTTCCAGGCCGGCGAGCATGCGGAGGGACGTCGACTTACCGCAACCGGAAGGTCCGACGAGGACGAGGAACTCGCCGTCACCGACCTCGAGGTTCAGCTTGTCGACAGCGGGACGGGTTCCACCGGGGTACAGGCGGGTGGCCTCGTCGAAAGTCACAGATGCCATTGTCGTTTCTCCTTCACCGGCAGGTACGTGCCGGACGATCCGTAGTGATGAAGCGGTGGGATGAGCCACCGTGACCCGTCTTTGGGTCGAAGTCAGTATGACATGAACAGCGGTACCTGGGTATTTCTCAGCCTCACTGGCTAGCATCGAACTCGGCCGCGCCCAGCGGCGATCGTCGCCGAGCGGCGGTCGGGGCCAACCCGGACCCCCTCAGACTCACAAGAGGAACGATGTCGAGCGACGAAACGCCGAACGTCCCCACACCTCGCAATTCTCGCGAGGTCGTGCGGGAGAAGGCTCAGAAAGTGCACGCCCAGCAGTCGAGGGCGCGCCTCATGCGACGGATCATCATCGGTGCCGTCGCGATCGTCGCCGTAGGGGCGATCGGCACTGCGGTGACCCTTGCGGTGTCAGCACAGGTGTCGAAGCCGAAGCTCACCCCCACCGGAATGGAGTCGGACGGCGTGGTCGTCACCGACATCACCGCCGTGGCGGGGTCCGATGAGGTGCCGGTATCGCCCTCGGAGGAGCCGTCCGATGCCGCAGCCCCGGTGGAGCCGACGCCCGAGGCCACGGCCTCCGAGAAGGTCGACATCCACGTCTACGTCGACTACCTCTCGCCGGACGCGGGCAAGTTCGAGCGGGCCAACGCCCGCCAGCTGGCCGGCTGGATCAGCGAGGGAGCGGTCACGGTCAGCTACCACCCGGTCGCTCTGCTCACCGCGAGCTCGAACGGCACGAAGTACTCGCTGCGGTCCGCAGCGGCTGCCGCCTGCGTGGCCAGTCACTCGCCTGCACAGTTCTATGCGTTCAATCACGACCTGCTCGACAAGCAGCCCGACGTGGGCAGCGACGGCATGTCGGATGAGGATCTCGCCAACCTCGCAGCCGCCGTCGGCACCGACAACACCAAGGCCGTGCGCTCGTGCATCGAGGACGGGGACTTCGTCAGCTGGGCGAAGGAAGCGACCACCCGCGCGCTCGAAGGACCACTGTCCGGTTCCAAGGACCTCAAGCTGAACGCGTCGCCCATGATCGTCGCGAACGGCGAGGCATACGTCGGTGCGTTCGACGATCCCGCCGAGTTCTCGCAGTTCGTGCTCAGCGTGGCCAGCGACGCCTCTCGCGAGACGCCGACCCCCACGCCGACTCCGACCACCACGCCTGCCTCCTAGGTCGAGGTGTGGTCGATGCCATCGCTAAGCTGATGGATGGCATCCGCCGACTTGGCGCAATTGGTAGCGCACCGTACTTGTAATACGGGGGTTACGGGTTCGAGTCCCGTAGTCGGCTCAAGAAACACCAGATCAAAACAAAGAAAATCGCCCCGACTTCTTCACGGAGTCGGGGCGATTCGTTGTTTATCCATGGTTTTCAGATGAACAGCTTCGCCAGAACAAGTCCGGCTGCGGGTCCGCGGTGCACCTCGTCGGCGTAGTGCAACCGCGTGGTGCGCTCGTCTTCGTGCCCGAGCTGCTCCTTCGCTGCCTGGATGCCGAGCTCATCCCGCATGACCGTCGCGACAGTCTTGCGGAAGCTCTTCGGGGTCGTCCCCTTCCACGGCGTATCGCGAAGCGCTTCGCGCCAGGAGGTGCGGTAGTTGTTCGGGTGGCGGAAGGTGCCGACGCTCGACGCGAACACGAACGCGGAGTACGACGCGACGCGGCGACGCAGCAGCATGTCGACAACGTGGTCGGGAAGCTCAAGCTCACGGTAGCCGGCATCCGACTTCGTGAACCCCTGGACGAAGAGCTTCCCGCCGCGGTCCTGCGCGATCGTCTGCCGGACCGTGACGCGCTTCGCGTCGAGGTCGAGCTGGTCCCATTGCAGCGCGAGCAGCTCACCGGTGCGTACGCCTGTGCCGATGATCATGTCTGTCGTGTTGAGCAGCTCGTTCGCGCGCGGACGCCGACGCCGCCGATCGTCTGCTGACCGTGGCTCAGTGCCTGCGTCCCATTCTTCGAACCGAGCACGCATCGAGCGCACGACGTCGAGATTTGGCGCGGCGCGCTTCGCAACTCGCCTCGCCTTCTCCCGTGCGGGCACGTCTGTCATGGGGCTGGGGCGCACGGCGCCGTGACGCGCGGCGAGAGTGAACATTCCACGAAGCACCACGTGGGCAGTCGTCGTCGACCCTGCGCCGGACGACCTCGTCAGCGAGGTGATGAAGCGGTCCAGGGGCGGCAGCTCGCCCACTACGGACGTAACAACGTCCCCGCGACCTTCGCCCGCGCGATGGCCGAACACCGACGCCCGGGCCAAACTCGAGACCTGGCACAACGTCAAGGCCGAGTACCACTACGCCGAGGGCACCGAGCGCGCGCTACACACCAAGGTGAACTCGATGCTCAACATCAACCGCGCGATCGCCACGCAGTACGGAGTTCACCGATGAGCCTTCAGAACCGGTCAGTGGCGGCTCTGCAGATATCTGCAGCGGTGGCGCGTCCGTCGAACCAGTCACCGATCTCTTCCAGCATGCGCTGCTCTGGTGCCGGCGTTACGGATGCGTCGTCTGGATCCGCGCGACGCGTCGACGTGCTCACCTATCGGCCTGGTGTCCGCTCGACGGACCCCAGCCGGGTCACTGGGGCAAAGCCGGCGGTGTTCTGCCGCTGGGTGTTCGATTTGCTCGGTGCCGAGCCGCAGGACGAGTTCTCGGCCCTGTCCGCCGGGTCCGGGGGAGTGATGCGCGCATGGGCCGCCTTCTCCGGTCGCGATGCAGGCGTTCGGGCATACTGACCTGATGGAACTACAGGACTGGCTCGACACGGTGCTCGAATACCTTAAGGTATTCGCCTGGCCTGCTGTGGTCCTTATCCTCGCGCTGGTGTACAGGAAGCCACTCATCGAGGTGTTGCGCCGTCTGCACAAAGCGGCGGGCTTTGGCGCGACGGTAGAACTCGAGAAGGGGTTTGAGCAGAGCGCTCGGTCATTGAATGAGGCGAACCTGCCTGAGCTCGTAGCCGAGACGCGCGAGTCGGTCGACCCCTCGGCCGACACACCAGAACTCAAAGAGCCCGAGACGCCATCGAGAGAAGAAATCCCGGATCCCATGGCTGAGCTCAAGCGGGTCTGGAGTCCTGCGGCGATTCGCAACTTTTGGGAGTCGAACCCAGAAACGGCTGCGCGGCTGGGCTTGGTCTACCCCGACGACGACCGCCACCCCGAGAGGTATGGCCGCATGATGCTTGCCTGGGCGCACCTCGAAGCGAGAGCAACGAAGCTCGGGATGCTCATCGGTCTCCCGCCGAGCTCCGCGAGAAACCTCGGAGTGCTTAGCGCAGGCCTGCTCGACCGCAAGCTCATCAGTCACGAGAGCGCCGAGATTGCGCGGAGTCTCCAGCGCCTGCGTAACGAGCTCGCGCATGAGGTCGAGAACATCAACATCAGTGCCTCGCTAACCTCCAACTTCGTGCAGGCGGCAGAGAAGCTTGACACGGTGTTCGCGCACCTCACGGAGGATCTCGAGGACGCTGCCGAAATCTAGTAGTTTCCATGCCTTCTCCCAATCGTGTTAAGCCGTGCTCGCGCCTGAAGTATGACCCGAAGCCTCGCCGATCTGGCGGGGCTTTCGTCGTTCTCGGGTGAGTCCCGCCGCCACACGCTCACATCCCTCTGCAGAGCGACCGCCGCTAGCCATGACCTCACGCTGCCGACATGAGTTCGGGAGCCGTCGCGTGAGCAGCACTGGGCTGGTCGCATGATGCGCACACTCGAGCGGCGGTGGGCGGCGGGGCACAGTTTTCAAAGCTCGGTGAGCGCGTCGAGCGCTAGCAGGATCACGCCAGCGATAGCACCGAAGAGAATCGCCCATTGGCGCCGCACTTCGCCTCGTGGAGCGGCGGCTGGTGTCATCAACCTGTTCAGGTGCCCACACGTGTTGGTCGATGGGTTGATCCCGTTGTACCCGAGCAGCATCCCGCGACGAGCGTTGAGTTCGTTGGTTCGACGCATGATGAGGTCCGCACCTCCGTGGCGTTCGGGGTCACGAGCTTCCGCCATCAAAGCGCTGTAGCGGGGGCGATACCAGGCCTCGACGCGTTCGTAAGCACGCACTATCCGAGCTTGGTCGGCGACCTCCGCCATGAACGACAGGCCCGCGTAGATGGACGCGACGATCGGCACGATGGCCGCTAGAAGTGCCAGCATGCCGCCGATCGTATTACGCCAGCTCGCGTCGGGCGCTTGTTCATCTTTCCGGCCTGCCTTCGCTGTGGTGCACCTACTTCGCGCGCAGCCTGAGGGGGCCGGACACTCTTGATCGGAGCCGTAGTGGCAGGCAAGCGGAAGATCACGCGTCGCTTCATCAAGCTGCGTGACGAGTTCCGTGAGCAGTGCCGGGCGGAACGCGCGTCGTGCTGGCTGTGCGGTCAGGATCACATCGACTACGAAGCCCCACACGACGATTACGCGAACGATGACCGCTTCGAGCTCGATCACTTCTACCCGGTGTCGACACATGAGGAGTTGCAGGAGGACCCTGCGAACTTCCGCCCGTCCGCGCACGGGTGCAACAACGCCCGGTCGAACGGACCGCCTCGCCCTGGCCTCGGTATCCCGAGCCAGGCATGGACGTGAGAGCTGAAAAGCGCGCTTGGGCCGGTGGTTAGACCCCCACGGCAGAAGAGTACTGTCCCATCCCAGCGAAATCAGGAAACATCGTGTCTCGTGTGAAGCCGAAGTTCTGCTCGAGCATGGCCAGCAAAATCGGCTTCACCTCTGCTCGCACGGTAACGGCTATAACGTCCGGGAAAACGGTCTGACGCCGCCCGCGCTCGTTGGCGAGGCCAGACGGGCCGCAGAGTTTCTCGAGACGACGGTGAGGCGATTCGCCCCACTTCTGCGAGGGCAGAGAAAGCGGTCCGAGCTCGGATTCAGGCCATACGGACGATGACTCCGGCGCACTGTAGAAGGCAAACACGCCTCGTTGCGCCGCGATCCGAGCATCTATCGGTGGTGTTGCGTAGAGCATCCGCGCCGGGTGATGCGAGTTATCAAACGCAGCCTCATACGTGTCAGCGCTATACGGACGATCGATCTCCGTGAATTGCGAACGCTTCATCGCCAGTAAGACCCCGTCGACTTCTCTGACGCTTCGGCCTTGGTTATCGCTTGAGTCGTCATCGCACAGGAACCAAAGCGCTACGAACGGGTCAGTCGAACAATCGATGAGACGCGTGATCGCACCGTGGTGCCTCAGCCGAGCGAGTATCTCCCAATCTCCCATCCGCTGGGCTCCGTCGATACCCAGTCGACGAGCCTTTCGAATCATGGCTCGCTCGTTGTCGTAAATTTGTGTAGACGGGAGGCCTTCGCGGCCGGCCTTCGACACCAGCCGCCAGGCTTCGTCAGCCTGTCCGCGCCAGACGACGCCTTCCTTCGGGCCACGCAGAGTAATCCCAGCAATCGCCGTCATGACATCCGATGCCGCATCGACGTGAGTGTTCGCTCCTTGCGATGCGAAGTCCGGGTGTCGAGCTTTCTCCGATGTGTAGCGCATCCACGCGGGCCAAAGTGACATGTCCGTATGCATGCCGTCCTAGTTTCCCTGGCACAAGAGTTCCAAAGGGAGGGGAAGGGACGGTTGAGTTTCTAGCTATTGCTGCGCCCGGAACACCCCCCGCGCGGTCGGTTCCTCTCTCCCCGGACTCGGCGATAGGGGGTCGCGCGCGTATAGGAGGTGACAGGCATGGCGAGTTTCGCTGACGAGAGTGTCGCCGATGCGCTCGAGCGCTCGAGCGCTCGATCAAGAATGCTCCGCATCCGCGCGCGCGACACTCTGCCGCCGTCGCCGCAGCCCGAGCTCTCGCTCGCAAGAGACGTACAGGCGGGGCGGCTCGAAATAGGCGAGGTGCGCGGACGTGCGTGGCCTCAGAAAGGACATCGGTCGGCTGACCGATGCGATCACCAACACGGAGAAGTCGTAAACATCGAACTGCCCACCATCCCCTCCGGCGTGCTCGTGCTGCTCGCGCTCGCGGCACCCTACGTGCAGGCGCTCATCCGGCGTCCGAAGTGGTCGCCGACGGTCAAGAGGATCCTCGCCATCTTCATCCCGATCGTGCTCACTGCCATCGTGCTCGCCTTCTACTTCGTCTACACCGGCGACACCGTACCCACGTGGCCGGCGCTCGTAATGCTCGCGATCGTCGTCGCTCAGGTTAGCTACGCGCTCATCACGAAGAACAGCGCGACCGAGCTCGAACAGCGCACCTCGCCCACGGTCATCTGACCGCAAATGTTCGTGGAACAAACCTACCCAGCCGCCAGGCTGGGTGGGGTTTTCGTCGTTCGGCCGCGCTGCATTTCGCGCTTGTTGTAAGAAGTTGTCCCCCGAACGGCCTACAGACAGGTCGGGGAGCCGTCGATAGCGTCGAAGTGACGAGGTTCTTCAAAGTGTCAGCATCTGACAGCTTGGAATTCTCTCGTCGTGATATTCATCGACGAATGGAAATACTGTGAAGAAGTCCAATATTTTAGCCGCTGGAGTTATCGCTGCAATAGTGAGCCTGAGCGGCGCCGTGCCCGCACTTGCGGAAGATAGCGTAACTGATGATCAAACAGAAAACCGACAGGGGGTTTGTTCGAGCGGATGGCGCTGGCTGCCACTCGAGCGCGAGGTGGTGGACGGGTGGCTCCCTGTCGGGCCGATGCAGTTCAACCACAACGGCACGGACGCTCCCGCCAAGGTGACCTTCACTTCAACGGCGGAAGCAACGATGACAGCGATCGCCGGCGGCTCTTTCAATGTTGGCATCGATGCCAAACTCGCTTCCGCGAGCGCGGAGTACGGCGTGACTTTCCAAGGGAGCGTAACGGCCGGCATCGGCAACACGATCGAGATCACCGTGCCTCCACGGTCATACGGATACGGTGAGTACGGGATCTGGAACTCATCGATCCGAGGCGAAGAACAGTACTGGCAAGGAATTGGCACGGTATGCAACATCACCGAGAGGAAGAACGCGTCCCTGGTTCGGGCTGCGTTCCGGGTGGGTTGGGACACAAGCACGAGCCCCGCGTGAGTCGTACACGTGGTGTCGCTCTCGTCGGAGTCTTGGCGGTTGCGCTGAGCGGGTGCACCTTAGGAGGCGGCACGCCCACCCCGCAGCCGACGTCCGCACCGTCCACTCCTCCCGCTGCAGAACCCGCGGCGCCCGCAACTCCGCCTGCAACGGTAGACGCAATGTGGGCCAGTGCCGAAAAGCCACTCGGGGCGTTGTCCTCCGTGAGAGGAGCCGACGAAATCGGCCCAGTCTCGACCACGGCCAGCTATGTGGTGGTCTATATCAAGTGCTACGGCACAGGCGTCGTCACCGTCGACGTGGTTGGATCGGCAAAGATGACTCAACAATGCTTGACCGACGAAACGGATCCGGGCACCCGAAATCAGATTCAAGTGCTCAACCCAGAAGAGGTTACCGTGCGCGGCACCGCGGAGAACTCGAATATGTGGGCTATTGCGGTCACAGAAGGCGACGACGCCAACTGATTATTTCCATAATCACCTCACGAACTCTGCCTAGTACGAGTGAGCGCACTCGAACGCTGGCATACGACCCCACCCGGCTTCTGCTGGGCGGGGTCGTTTTCGGTGTGAGCACTATAATCCAGGGATGCCGGTCTATGCGCATTGCGACAGTTGTGGTCACGACTTCGAGTCCCAGGGCCTTGCGATCAGCGGACCCGGGAGCGCAGGGGTCACGCTGGTAGGCAACGCTGAGAGCTGCCCAAGATGTGGCCGCGAAGCCCGCATCATGGATGGGCGCTTCAAGATATCGGAAGACGCGATAGAAGTGATCGACGCGCCGCCGTGGTCCCGCGACCTCATCATTCGGCTCACTCCGAAACAACGCCACCGGATCGACGCCACGGTCAGATGGGCACAGCTGCGGAGGGTAGACCCAGCTACGGATGACGAGAAAACGGTCCGTGCCCTTGAGAAGACCATCGAAGAGAACGTCCCCGCGATCCAACCGTGGCTCGAGAAATTTCGTGGTCCCACTTCGTCGAATATTGCCGCCTGGCTTGCTGTCCTGATCTCGATCCTGATGTGGATTACGAGCAACAACAGCGGCGGTGTCACTCCCCAGCAGCTCGAGCAGATACTCGATGAGACCGTGCGCTCCGCGCAGAGCGAACAGTCGCAATCAACGCGAGCGCAGCCCACAGGGCCAGCAGCGCCGCTGCAATCCCCAGAACCGTTCCCGCAGGCGTCTGAGTTACCGAGCCCAGGTACGCATTGATGGCACCAACGGCGAAGATGCCCAGCCAGAACACGTACTTGCTCATGCCCGCCACGTTAACACTGCTTGCTGGTGGGTGGTAGCCCGTCACCACCGACGCCCATGGGGACGTCAGCTACGGGCGTTGGAGCGACTGGATCCGGCGGTCCAGTTCAGCAATGATCCGAGCTTGGGTCTCGGTGAGGGCAAGGAGTGTGTCGACGATATCGGCCATGTTGGCGTTATCCGGGTCGGCGTTCCACTGGATGCCGAGCGCTTGGACCTGGTCCGAGGTGGCGGTGAGCCACGCTATGGCCGAATCAGGGAGGCACAGATCGCTGCGTTCCATGCGCGTCAGGATAGTTACTCGTCGTCGAGTTGCACAGCGTTACCGCTCTCATCGTACCGAAGGGGCATCATCATGGAACCCGTGATCTGGGTGATCAGCATCGCGGCATTCGCGCTGAGCGTCGCCGCTCTCGTCGTTGCGATCCGAGGGGCTCGCCGTGACCGCTGACCTCGCAGAACGCATTCGCGAGGCCGTCGCGCAGCTCGAGAAGTGGCGGACCGAACGCAATTCCGCCATCCGTGCGGCGGCGACCGGCGATCCAAAGATGAGCCCGACCGAGATCGCGCGCGCGTCAGGGCTCTCGCGCATGCAGGTCTACCGCATCATCGAGCAGCACTAGGAACGGAGCCGCGACCCGCGCGAGAGCGGCGCGACTTGCCCACGTTTTGCCCACGGTTGCCCACACCTGAGCGCGGTTATCGGTGGCTGACGGTGGGCGATTGTGACCGTCATCCCGCGGATGCCGCCCTCTGACGCGTCGCGAAGTAGAGTTCGAGTCCCGTAGTCGGCTCCGCACACGAAGGCCCGCATCCCCTTGGAAACACCGGGGATGCGGGCCTTCGTCGTCGCACTGATCGTGACCAGGGCGTGGACGCGAGCCCGTCCTTGACACCAGGATGGGCGCATGACTCTAGGCGACTTTCCGGTGAGGGCTTCGATCGGCGTGAAGGACATCAAGCGATCCGTGGCCTTCTACGAAGGCATACTGGGGCTCGTCCCCGCAAGCATCGGTCCGAGCGCCGACATCGAGGGGGGCGCGCGTTTCTACGCGTGCGGGCAGGGCACCATGCTCAACGTCTTCGAGACCCCGACGGCGGGGTCGACGCACTCGACGGTCGCCACTTGGTACGTCGACGACCTCGATGCGATCGTCACAGAGTTGACGGCGGCCGGCGCTGAACTCGTCCACTACGACGGTTTCGACCAAGACGAACGAGGGATCGGCCCCCGTGCCGGCGGTGGTCGCATCGCTTGGGTGGAAGATCCCGACGGAAACACCCTCGCGTTCGAGACAGATGACTAGGAACGCGTCACTCGTGTCCTCCGCCTTCCGGGTCGGAGTTCAGCTGCAGAAGCCGGTTGCGGGAAGCGTGTCCGTGACGGTGATGCCGCGAACGAACGGCTCGGCTTCGGAGACCTCGAAGACCATCCACCGAGGACTCGTGCCGACGACGTAGCCGGAGGTCCCCGATGCCGCGTCGAATGCCCCGTCCGGTTCCGCGGTGGTGAGCTCGTCCAACGTCGATCCCAGGCCGATGCCGCTCTCCGTGAGAGGTGAGGTCGCCACGGGGCCGGACAGGGGGACATCGCCCGGCACGCGAATGGTGATGCCGCTCACGCCGCTCTCTCCGGGGTGACTGATGATCCCGAAGCTGGCCTGTGCGCCCTCCGCCGTCTCGTAGTACTCCAGGTCTTCGCAGGGGTCGGTCAGGGCGAACGTGGGGCTCAGCGCATCGACGATCGACTCCGAACCGAGCTCTGCGCGGCCGATCCCCTGGTCGGTGATGAGCCAGGTCGACGTGTCCGCCGCGTCGAAGCTCGGCGTCGATGACGGGGTCGGGCTCGGGGCAGCGGTCGGAGTGGTCGAGGCTGTCGCAGACGGGGTCGGATCCGCGCTCGGAGCCGAGCATGCGACGAGGGTGATGGACAGGGCCGCGGCTGCGGCGAGGCTGACGAGCCGAACGGAGGTGCGCACAGGTCGAGCATAGGAGTGCGACAGGGATCGCCCGGTGACCGAGCGCTTCCCGCGAGGGTGTCGTCGGTCGCACGGCCGGCATCGGAACGAAACGCGGGCGTCCTAGGCTGGTCTGATGCTCAAAGGACTGATCCGCCCCGTCGAAGCCCACAGCGTGACCCTCAAGGGCGAAGACCTCGTCGAGGTCCGCGCGCAGCTCACGGCTCAGGCTCCCCAAGGGTGGGACCTGGTGTCGGCCATGGCGACGATGGAGAAGGCCGGGTCGATGCGCTCTGTCGAGGGCAAGTTCCTTCGCCGCGACGGGATTCGCGAGATCGAGGCCGACGACATGGCCGCGCTCGAGGGTCAGGTGCCGGAGGGATGGCAGTTGCTCTCCGTGTGGAAGACGGACTGACGTCTCCCTGCGTGTCCGGCGCGGGGGAGTTCAGCTCGCTTCGTCGATCGGCGGCGCCTCGACGACCTCTTCGATCAGGCTGATCCCGCCTGTCGAGCTCGCCGACTGCATGAGGTCCTGAATCCACTTCGGGTTCAACTGCGGCGCCTCCGGTTCGTCGAAGGTGAAACGGAGCGGAATCGACGGGTGCAGCCAGATCGTCGAGCGCCCGGGGGAGTCGCTGTCAGGGTGACGCCACGACAGGGTGAAGCTCTCGTTGCGCCGCAGTTTCGTCGCGATGACCACCTTCAGATGTGCGAGCGCCCGATCCTCGATGTGGATCGCATCGCCGTTGCCGTACTGGATCGTTCCCATGGGGGAAACCCTATCCGCCGACACCTCCCACCCGCTTCTGCCCTTAGCGGCACGCGGAGGCGAGACCATTCCGGAGTATCGCACTAGACGGTGATATGTTACTGACTGTTGAGTTTCCTGGCGGTCCTGCGGATGCGCCAGGTCGAAGACGGCGCAGGTGGCCGACTCCCCGCCGCGGCCACCTGCGCTTGCCTCCTGAAGGCGGGATCCCTGGAGCGCTCATGCCGGAAGCGACGACGCCGGAAGGGCGGCACGATGTCACGGAGAAGCTTGCGCGCGCCGCGTACGAGCGCGAGAAGCGGCTGCTGCAGATCGAGCTCCTGAAACTGCAGGCGCACATCAAGCGCTCATCCGAACGTGCGCTCGTCCTCTTCGAAGGCCGCGACGCCGCGGGAAAAGGAGGCGCGATCAAGCGATTCATGGAGCATCTGAATCCTCGCGGTGCGCGTGTGGTCGCCCTCGACAGACCCAGCGACATCGAGCGCACGCAGTGGTACTTCCAGCGCTACGTCGCGCACCTGCCGTCGGGTGGCGAGATCGTCCTGATGGATCGTTCCTGGTACAACCGTGCGGGGGTCGAACGGGTCATGGGGTACTGCTCGTCTGCCGAGTACGAGGAGTTCCTCCAGACGGCACCGCAGTTCGAGCGCATGCTCGTCGGCTCGGGCATACGGCTCATCAAGCTGTGGTTCTCGGTCAGTGAGCACGAGCAGCGTCGACGCTTCGCCCGGCGGGCTGAAGACACTGTCAGGCAGTGGAAGCTGAGCCCGACCGACGTCGCGAGCATCGATCGATGGGATGACTACACGGCAGCGGAAGAGGCGATGTTCCGCCAGACCGACACCGCGGCACTTCCGTGGCTCGTCATCAGGTCGGACGACAAGAGACGAGCGCGACTGGAAGCGATGCGGTGTGTCCTCACCCGCTTCGACTATCCCGGCAAGGATCCTCTCATCGCTCACGCGCCGGATCCGCTGCTCGTCACCCGTCCGTCGCAGCACTACGGTGACGACGAGACGCCGACGCCGTGACCGGCACCCGACGCAACACGGCGTCATCCGGGAATGCGGGCGATGGGATCGACTGTTGTGATCGTCATGACTCGCATCGGAACAAGTGACCTCGACGTCCTCCCCCTCTCGCTCGGCGGCAACGTGTTCGGTTGGACAGCCGACCGCGACACCTCGTTCGCCGTGCTGGATGCCTTCGTGGACGGCGGCGGCGACTTCATCGACACCGCCGATTCGTACAGCGCCTGGGTTCCGGGAAACGAGGGCGGCGAGAGCGAGACGATCATCGGCGAGTGGCTCGCGTCTCGGAAGCCCGCAGGGGTGGTCGTCGCCACGAAGGTGAGTCAGCATCCGGACTTCCGCGGTCTGGCCGCCTCGAACGTCCGTCGGGCCGCCGAGGCATCGCTGCGGCGTCTGGGCGTCGATGAGATCGACCTGTACTACGCCCACTTCGATGACACGTCGGTTCCCCTGGAGGAGACCGTCGCAGCCTTCGGACAGCTCGTCGACGACGGTCTCGTGCGTCACGTGGCGGTGTCGAACTACTCCGCCGATCGCATCCGTGAGTGGATCGAGATCGCACGGCGCACGGGTGTGGCGCTCCCCGTCGCCGTGCAGCCGCATTACAACCTCGTGCACCGCAACGAGGTCGAGGACTCGATCATCCCGGTCGCCGAGGAGTTCGAACTCGGACTCGTGCCCTACTACTCCTTGGCGAGTGGCTTCCTCACGGGAAAGTACCGGTCGACGGAGACCGTGGGCCAGGATTCGCCGCGCGCGCAGGGAGCGGCGAAGTACGCGACCGAGGCGGGACTGCGGATCATCGACGCCCTCGAGGAGATCGGGGATGCGCACGATGCCTCCATCGCCGCGACCTCCCTCGCCTGGCTTCGCGCGCAGCCGACGGTGGTCGCCCCGATCGCGAGTGCGCGCAGCGTGGAGCAGGTTCCCGATCTTCTCGCCGGGGCGCGCCTCGAACTGTCGAGCGAAGAGGTGCAGCGGCTCAATCGGGTCTCGGAGTGGACGCCGACGAACGCGTGATCGGCGGGCTCTCGTCGCCGACGAGCCCGAGCCGGTGCGCCAGGATCACCGCGTGGATCCTGTCACGGGCACCGAGCTTCGCGAGGACCCGACCGACGTGCGTCTTCACCGTGGACTCGCCGACGTAGAGCGTCTGAGCGATCTCTGCGTTGGTGAGGCCGCGGCCCATCGCGACGAACACGTCGCGCTCGCGCTCGGTGAGCGACTCGAGAGCGGCGCTCTCGGCGGGTGCAGGAGCCGCGGCGGCGCCGAGCTGCGGCGTCACATGTTCCAGCAGCGTTCTCGTGATGCGAGGAGACAACGCGGCATCGCCACGATGCACGGCGCGTACGGCGGAGATCATCTCGTGTCGCTGCGCGTCCTTCAGCAGGAATCCGCTCGCCCCCGCCCGGATCGCCCCGAACGCGTACTCGTCCAGATCGAACGTCGTCAGCACGAGTACCTTGGTCTGCGGACGGTCCCGGATGATCGCCTCCGTGGCGGCGATCCCGTCGAGCTCCGGCATCCGGATGTCCATCAGCACCAGGTCGGGCGCGAGCACGGCGCTCTGCGTGATGGCCGCCCTGCCGTCTCCTGCCTCGCCGACCACGACGATGTCGTCCTCCGATTCGAGGACCATCCGGAACCCGACTCGGATGAGCTGCTGGTCATCCACCAGCAGCACCCTGATCCTCTGCGTCATCCCTCTTCCTCTCTCGTCTGCGCCCGTGCGACGGACGCGCCCCCCGATGCGGGCAGGACCGCCCGCAGGACCCATCGTCCTCCACCTGCCGGCGCCGACTGCACCGTGCCGTGCACGTGGGCGGCGCGCTCCGACAGGCCACGGATGCCGAACCCGTCCGACCCGATCGCGCCGGAGACGCCGTCGTTCACGATCTCGATCGTCACGGCGTCGCTCGTGTACTCCAGGCGCACACTGATGCTCTCGGCCGTCGGGGCGTGACGCATGGCGTTGGTCACGCCCTCCTGGACGATCCTGCCGATCGCGTGCGCGACAGCGGGGGAGACCTCCGTCTGCCCGACCACGGTGAGCGTCGCCGGGTAGCCTGCGCGCTGAGCGGCTTCCACGGTGTCTCGTGCGGGCACGGGCTGCATAGGGGCCAAAGGCAGCGGCGACTCGTCGTCGCGCAGCACCCCGAGCATCGCGCGCATCTCGGTGAGTGCGCCTCTGGCGGTGTCCGCGACGTGCGCCGCGGCCTTCTGAGCCTGTTCGCGGTCGGGGGTGGCCGCCGCTCCCTCGGACAGCGCGACGATGACGGTGAGCGAGTGGGAGACGATGTCGTGCATCTCGCGTGCGATGCGTGCTCTCTCCGATGCGGCCGCGAGCTGCGCCTGCTGGTCGCGCTCGATCAGCAGCTGGCGCGAACGGTCGATGATGGCGAGGAGATAGCGTTTGCGGCCACCCACGTTCACGCCGACCAGGGTGCCGATGAGGCCGAGCGCCGCGTAGCCGAGGGCGGTGTCGAGCCCGACCTGGAGTACGGTGGCCCCGCTCAGCATGAGCACCGTGGTGAGCACGAGGAACCAGGCAGCGCCGATCCCGTAGCAGATCCACGCCAGGCGGGCCGAGCTGTAGACCGCGATGCCGTAGCAGGCCACGAGCAGGAGCACGATGCCGCCCGACATGCCGGTGAAGAGCCCGACGGTTCCCAGGATCACGGCGGCGATGAAGGGACCCAGCGGCGCTCGACGGCGCCAGAGCAGGGTGCTGCATCCGATCGCGACCATGACCAGGGTGGCGATGTTGACAGTGACGTACGTGGCCTCGGGCAGCGTGCTGCGCGGATAGGGCGCGGCCGGAGTGAGCGTCAGGAACAGGCAGATCAGCGCGATCAGGATGTCGGCGAAGAGCGGGTGACGAGCCCAGAACCGCCGGAAGAGACCCGGGGCACGCGGAAGCCGCAGCTCCTCGTCCTCGCGGATCGAGTCGCTGCGGCTTCGCGTTCTGCTCACAGGCCGACTTTACGCGTCGCGCGTGCGCAGCACGCCCCACGCGACCAGGGCGCCACCGGCGACCCAGCAGCCCAGCGTCAGGAACGCGACGGGGGCGTCGAGAGCAGCCGTCTCACCGGGCATGATCGCGGACTGTGCGGCTGCCACCGGGAGGTACGCCGACGCTTCGGTGACCCATGCCCAGGCGTCGCCGGCGAAGGAGAAGAAGCTCGCGACGATCGGCAGGACGAACAGCACACCGACAGTCGCTGCGATCGCTCCGGCGCCCGAGCGCAGGATGAAGCCGAACGAGACCCCGATCAGCGCGAAGACGGCCATCGCGAGCGAGGCGACGACGATCGGCAGCAGCGATGCGGACGGGTCCGACCACTCGATGCCCTGATCGCGCGGCGCGACGATGAGCGTGACCGCGAGCGCCGCGACGGCGAAGATCACCAGCGACGAGATGAACATGAATGCGGCCAGTACCGTCGACTTCGCCGCCAGCACCGAGCCGCGGACCGGGTTCGCCGTGAGCGTCGAGCGGATCATGCCCGTCGAGTACTCACCGGTCACGGAGATCGCACCGATGATGCCGGCGAGCAGCATGGTGAACTGGATCGGCATGATGACGGCCTGGATCGGTTCGAAGTCCGGCATGTCGAGGGCTTGGGCGATGAGCACGGCGATCGCGACGGTCAGGGCTGCAGCGATCCCGATGGACCACCAGGTCGAGCGCAGTGTGGCGAGCTTGATCCACTCGCCGCGCAGTGCACGCCCGAACGTCAGCTTCCGACCGGTGTCGACGCGCGGCCGCGTGGGTGCGGGGGCTTGTGTCGTGGTCATGAGATCTCCTTGGTGCGGTACTCGACGGAGTCGCCGGTGAGAGCGAGGTAGGCGTCTTCCAGCGAACCGGTGGTCGGGGTGAGCTCGTGCAGCGGAATACCGCGGTCGGCGGCGAGGTCGCCGATCCGCGCAGCGGGCAGGCCCACGATGTCGAGGAGGTCGGGAGCGGAGCTCGCGATCTCCACGTCGGGTCCGCCGACGGCCGCAGCCAGGTCGGCCGGTCGCGGGGTGCGCACCCGCACCGTGTTCCTCGTCCATGACCGGACGAGATCTGCGAGCGGTGCATCGGCGAGCACGCGCCCACGTCCCATCACGATGACGTGATCCGCGGTCTGTGCCATCTCGCTCATCAGGTGGCTCGAGAGGAGCACGGTGCGCCCTTCCCCTGCGGCATGACGGACGAACTGACGCACCCAGCGAACACCTTCGGGGTCGAGGCCGTTGACCGGCTCGTCGAGGATCAGCGTGTGCGGATCGCCGAGCAGCGCCGAGGCGATGCCCAGCCGCTGGCCCATGCCGAGCGAGAACCCTCCCGCACGTTTGCGGGCCACGGACTCGATGCCGGCGAGGTCGATGACCTCGTCGACGCGCGAGGAGGGGATGCCGTGGGTCGCTGCCATCGCGCGGAGGTGGTTGCGGGCCGTGCGGCCGGTGTGCACCGCCTTGGCGTCCAGAAGCACTCCCACCTCCGTCAGCGGGGCGCGGAGCTTGCGGTACTCGCGGCCTGCGACGGCGGCGCGCCCCGACGTGGGACGGTCGAGGCCGACGATCATCCGCATGGTGGTCGACTTCCCCGCACCGTTCGGGCCCAGGAAGCCGGTGACGCTGCCCGGCTGGACGGTGAACGACACGTCGTCGACGGCGGTCTTGTCTCCGAACCTCTTGGTGAGGCCTTCTGCTGTGATCATGAGGACAACGTTACGGAGCGAGGTCGGGAGTGCGCGTCCCCCTCAGGTACACATCTGGTGCCGAGGCGTCCGACCGACGGCGGATGTATCGGTGTGTCAGCGGCGCGGACGAGCCTGAACCCGCGCGGCCATCTCGTCGGACGCGATGATCGCCTCGTCGATGATCTCCCGCGAAACCGGAGCCGTCAGCCAGTCGTGGCTCAGCGACGCCGGGATGAGCAGCGGCATCCGATCGTGGAGATCGACGAGGTGCGCAGGCGCGGGGCGCATGACGATCGAGTAGCACGTGTACCACTGGTCGTCTGCGGTGCGGCCGCGTTGCGTCACGGCGGCCATGCCGAACAGGGTGCCGTCGTCGACGATGAACTCGTTCCACTGCCGGGACGGCTTCTGCATCTCGTACCAGCTCGTTGCCGGGACGATCCCTCGCGACTTCGCGCCGCCCGGGCGCTCCTGCAGGCGCTCGGAGCGGGTGTTGATCGACGGGAACTTCGCCGGCTCGCCGTTCACGAGGAAACCCCACCATGCGGGTTCCAGCGTCGGCGCTGTGTCGGGCTGCACGATCAGCGGATTGAGGTTGCGCAGGTTCTTGCCGGTAGGACGGACGGTCTCACCCGCGTTCTCCTGCGCCCAGACGCGCAGGCCCTCGAGCACCGCGTCGTCTGCCGCGGCGAGGAGCTCTGCATCGGTGAATCGGGGATCGAGACCGTAGCTCGCGCACATGCCGTCAGCGTAGCGCGGGGCGCCGACATCCGGGTGGGAGGGAGCGGGCAGCATCTCGGGTAGGGTCGACGGGTGCCAGAGCCTCGTCGAATCCCTGCCCCGGTGGCACTCGGAGGGGCGGTCGCGATCGGGGTCATGACGGCGATCCAGGCGCGGATCAACGGCGTGCTCGGGGTGCGCGTGGACGACGGCATCGTCGCCGGCTTCCTCTCCTTCTCCGTCGGCCTGCTGGCACTCGCGATCGTGATCGCCTGCCTCCCCTCGGCTCGACGGGGAGTGGCGCGTCTCTGGAGCGGCGTCCGACAGCGCACGATCCCCTTCTGGATGCTCCTCGGAGGCGCCTGCGGTGCACTCACCGTCTCCACCCAGGGGCTCACGGCCGGAGTCCTCGGCGTCTCGCTGTTCACGGTCGGCGTGGTGGCGGGACAGACCGTGCACGGTCTGGTGCTCGATCGCATCGGATTCGGACCGGCCGGCGTCGTCGCGGTCACGCCGGGACGTGTCCTGGGAGGTGCGCTCGCGCTCGCCGCGGTCGGCATCTCGCTGTCCGGGGACGTGCTGGCGTCAGCGCCGCTGTGGATGCTGCTCCTGCCGTTCGCGGCCGGGGTCGGCATCGCGTGGCAGGCAGCGACCAACGGGCGTGTGGCCCAGCGCGCGCGCTCACCTCTGGCCGCGACCCTGATGAGCTTCGTCGCCGGAACCGTGGTCCTCGCGCTGGCGTCCGGCGTGAGCATCGCGTTCCGTGGGGCACCCGCCGCCCTCCCCGCCGAGCCGTGGCTGTACCTCGGAGGCTTCCTCGGCGCCGCCTACATCCTCCTCGGCACGTTCATCGTGGCGCAGACGGGGGTGCTGCTGATGGGCCTGGGGTCGGTGCTCGGCCAGCTGACCACGTCGGTGGTGATCGACCTGGTGTGGCCGCCCGCAGCAGGGCCGGCGCTCTGGCAGGTGCTCGCGATGGTCGTGGTCGCCGTCGCGTCTGTCGTGGTCGCGGTGCCGTGGCCTCGCCGCCGCTGAACTACTTCTTCTTCGCCTTCTTGGCTGACGGCTTCGGCATGCGCGTGACGAGCTTGCGGGCGTCGACGGTCTTGCGTCGTCCCGGTTTCTTGTGTTCGGGCTTGCCGCCGACGTAGAGCCAACCCAGGAGCTCCTCGTTCTTCCCGAGCCCGTGGGCCTTGGCGACGGCCTTGGCTCGCGTGTAGTGGCCCGTGCGCCAGATGACGCCCCACCCTGCCTCGTCGAGGAGAAGGCTCAACGTGTGGGCGACCCCGGAGGCGACGGCCTCCTGCTCCCACCGGGGTACCTTCTCGCTCTTCTGGTAGCTCGCGACGACGGCGATGAGCAGCGGGGCGCGCAGCGGCTTCGACGAGGGAGAGGAGTCGCCCTGTGCCTTCGCGATCGCCGCGCCGAGCACCTCCCGATCCGCGCCTCGCAGCTCGATCAACCGCCAAGGGCGCAGCGACGAGTGATCGGCCACGCGACCGGCGGCCGCGACCAGCGTGAGCAGTTCGTCGCGGGTGGGCGCGGTGTCTTCGACCTTCGACCAGGACTGTCGTGCGCGGACGGCGTCGAGAGCGCTCACGACGCGTCGGGCGTGAAGTTCAGCGCGATGGAGTTCATGCAGTAGCGGTCGCCGGTCGGCGTCCCGAATCCGTCGGGGAAGACGTGACCGAGGTGCGACCCGCAGTTGGCGCAGCGCACCTCCGTGCGCACCATCCCGAGGCTGTCGTCCTCGATGAGCTCGACCGCGTCAGGACGGATCGACTCGTAGAAGCTCGGCCAACCGCACCCGGAGTCGAACTTCGTTCCGCTCTTGAAGAGCTCGGCGTTGCAGGCACCACAGGTGTAGAGGCCGGCGCGTTCCTCGTCGAGCAGCTCGCCCGTCCAGGCCCGTTCGGTCGCGGCCTGACGCAGCACCGCGTACTGCTCCTCACCGAGCTCCTCGCGCCATTCGTCTTCGGTCTTGTCCACGCTGTACGACATGTGTCCTCCTGAGTCGCTTCCATTCTCTCCCGGGAGACGAGGTCTCGGGTGCTCAGCGTCAGAATGGGACGATGACCGATGCCGTGCAGGACCGCTACGCACGATTCGCCCGCGACGAGGCGCCCGGACGCAGCGCCCTCTACGCCGAATGGGCCGCCGGTGTGGCGGACGACGACGAGCTCAAGGCCATCCTCCAGCGGATCCCGGAGAATCGTCGGCAGCCGCCCCTCGTGTTCGCCGTGACGCGCATGCTCGGCTCCGGACTCGTCGGGTACCCGCAGTGGAGGGACTTCGTGCTCCGCAACGCCGACGCGGTGATCGCCGAGTGCGCGAACCGCAGCCTCCAGACCAATGAGCCCCTCCGCCTCGCGGCGCTGCTGCCCGTGCTGTCGGAGATAGCCGGACCGATCGCGCTGCTCGAGGTCGGAGCGTCGGCGGGGTTGTGCCTCTACCCGGACCGCTACTCGTATCGCTTCATCGCGGCGGATGGATCGGTCAGGAGCGTTCTCGATCCTCTTGACGGACCCTCGACCGTCGTGCTGGAGAGCCGGGTCTCGGGCGCGCTGCCTCCGCTGCGGATGCCGGACGTGGTCTGGCGGGCGGGCGTCGACCTCGCGCCCCTCGATGCGGCGGATGAACGCGATCGGCGCTGGCTGCGTGGGCTCGTGTGGCCGGGAGAGGAGGGGCGGGAGGAGCGCATCGATGCCGCGCTCGAAATTGCGGCATCGGATCCGCCTCTGATCGTCGCCGGCGATGCCCTCGAGGAGATCGATGCGCTCGCCGCGGCGGCGCCGAGCGGGGCGACCCTGGTCGTCACCACGCCGGGTGTGCTGGTCCATATCCCGAGGGCCCGGAGGGAGGCGCTGGTCGCGCGCATCTCCGCTCTGGACGCCCGGTGGGTCACGATCGATCCGCCCGGTGCCCTCGATGTCTGGGAGCCGCCGGTCGAGGGCGACGACTGGCCGGGATTCGTGGTGGCGCTCGACGGACGGGTGCGCGCGGCCGCAGATCCGCTCGGGGGCTGGTGGGAGTGGCGAACGGCTTCGCTGTCTGATGCGTCCTAACCTGGACTCATGCTCGGAGATCTCACGGAGCGCGACCGCGCGATCCTCGCCCTGGAGGTCGCTTGGCCACGCCATGGATCGGCCAAGGAAGAGGTCATCCGAGCTCAGCTCGGGATGAGCGCCGCCCGGTACTACCAGCTCCTCGGACGCCTGATCGAGTCGGAGGCCGCCCTGGAGTACGACCCCATGCTGGTGCGGAGATTGCGCCGGATCAGGGATTCACGCGCCAGGCAGAGGTCGGCTCGGATACCGGGCTTCGTCGGCTGAAGCGACTCGAGGAAGGCTCTCGGAACGAGCAGTGCCGCGCCGGAGAACGGATTGCCAGGAAGGTGCCGCTAGCATCGAGGGGTGTCCAAGCCCTCCCGCGATCGCTTCGATGACGTTCCCCGTTCCACCGGACGGGTGGGAGCGCATCGCGCCGAAGCTCCGGGGATGAACGGCTGGGTCGTGCTGCTGTGGTCCTTCGTCGCCGCTCTGGTGCTCATCATCGCCGGCATCTTCGGATCGCTCGTGGTCATGGGACGCATCTCCCTCTTCCCCGAGGCCGCTCCCAGCGCCGTTCCCACCCCGGTGGAGACGGGCGTGGTGGACACCTCCATCTCCGTGATGATCCTCAACGGCACGCCGGAGGAAGGGCTCGACACCCAGATGCGCGACCTGCTCATCAACAACGGATGGGCGTCGGAGAACGTCTTCGCCGGTGACAGCTCCAGCCAGGACTTCGCCACCACGACCGTGTTCTACGTCAACGACGAGGACGAACTCGCGGCGATCGGACTGGCGAACGTGCTCGGTGGAGCGGCCGTGCAGCAGAGCGACTACTACTCGGGTCAGACCGAGGAGGGCAACAAGCAGTTCACAGTGGTCATCGGCCTCGATCGATCGAGCTCGGCCGGCGAGACGCCCACCCCCTGACCTCGGCCGGTGCCGTACCTCCGGCGGCTTGCACTCGAAGGTGTCGAGTGCCAGAATGGCGTTAGCACTCTCTCACTCTGAGTGCTAAACCCAACGTCTACGTCCAGGAGGGACGAAAAAACTCATGGCAAAGATCATTGCTTTCGATGAGGAGGCCCGCCGCGGCCTCGAGCGCGGCCTGAACATCCTCGCCGACGCGGTCAAGGTCACCCTCGGCCCGCGCGGCCGCAACGTCGTTCTCGAGAAGAAGTGGGGCGCCCCCACCATCACGAACGACGGCGTCTCCATCGCCAAGGAGATCGAGCTGGACGACCCGTACGAGAAGATCGGTGCGGAGCTCGTCAAGGAGGTCGCCAAGAAGACCGACGACGTCGCGGGTGACGGCACCACGACCGCCACGGTCCTCGCTCAGGCGCTGGTCCGCGAGGGTCTGCGCAACGTCGCAGCCGGCGCCGACCCCATCTCGCTCAAGCGCGGCATCGAGAAGGCCGTCGCTGCGATCACCGAGGAGCTGCTCGCCAGCGCCAAGGAGATCGACTCGAAGGAGCAGATCGCCGCCACGGCTTCGATCTCCGCCGCTGACCCCGCCATCGGCGAACTGATCGCCGAGGCGATCGACAAGGTCGGCAAGGAGGGCGTCGTCACCGTCGAGGAGTCGCAGACGTTCGGTACCGAGCTCGAGCTCACCGAGGGCATGCGCTTCGACAAGGGCTACCTGAACCCCTACTTCGTCACGGACCCGGAGCGCCAGGAAGCGGTCTTCGAGGACCCGTACATCCTCATCGCGAACCAGAAGGTCTCCAACATCAAGGACCTGCTGCCGATCGTCGACAAGGTGATCCAGGACGGCAAGGAGCTCGTCATCATCGCCGAGGACGTCGAGGGCGAGGCTCTCGCGACGCTCGTGCTGAACAAGCTCAAGGGCATCTTCAAGTCGGTCGCCGTCAAGGCTCCGGGCTTCGGCGACCGCCGCAAGGCGCAGCTGCAGGACATCGCGATCCTCACGGGCGGCCAGGTCATCACCGAAGAGGTGGGCCTCAAGCTCGAGAACGCCACGCTCGACCTGCTGGGTCGTGCGCGCAAGGTCATCGTCACCAAGGACGAGACCACGATCGTCGAAGGTGCGGGCGAGGCCGACCAGATCGAGGGTCGTGTCACGCAGATCCGTCGCGAGATCGAGAACACCGACAGCGACTACGACCGTGAGAAGCTCCAGGAGCGCCTGGCGAAGCTCGCCGGTGGCGTGGCGGTCATCAAGGCCGGTGCCGCGACCGAGGTCGAGCTCAAGGAGCGCAAGCACCGCATCGAGGACGCCGTCCGCAACGCGAAGGCAGCCGTCGAGGAGGGCATCGTCCCCGGTGGTGGCGTCGCGCTCATCCAGTCGGGCACCAAGGCCCTCGACGCTCTCTCGCTCTCGGGCGACGAGGCGACGGGCGCGAACATCGTCCGCGTCGCGATCGAGGCTCCGCTGAAGCAGATCGCCATGAACGCCGGGCTCGAGCCGGGCGTCGTCGCGAACAAGGTGTCCGAGCTCCCCGCGGGCCAGGGCCTCAACGCAGCCACGGGCGAGTATGTCGACATGTTCGCCGCCGGCATCATCGACCCGGCCAAGGTGACCCGCTCCGCGCTGCAGAACGCAGCGTCGATCGCGGCTCTGTTCCTCACCACCGAGGCCGTCGTCGCCGACAAGCCGGAGAAGACTCCTGCTCCGATGGGCGACCCGTCGGGTGGCATGGACTTCTGATCCTGCCTTCATGACAGAACGCCCCCGGCTTCGGCCGGGGGCGTTCTGCGTTCACGGCGCGTGTCAGCGGAAGAGGCTGGCGGAGTACTGATCGGCGTCCGCGTACTGGGTGGCGACGGAGCCGAGCGAGGTGCCGATCGATTCGAGGACCTGTTCCACGTGGATCTGTGCGCCCTGCCACTGCTCAGCGCAGTTCTGAAAGGCGTTGGACGCGGTGCCCGACCAGGTCGACTGCAGCTGCCGGAGCTGAGACATCAGGGTCGCAGACTCGCTCTGGAGGCGCTCGATGGTGGCGCGTGTCGCACCGTGAGCGGCGTGGACGGCTTCGGTGTCGACGGTGAAGACAGACATGGGAACTCCTTCTCGTAGGGGTTCCGAGGCTAGACGGGGCCCGGCCAGATGAAGACGCACCAGGGGGCCGGGAACCGCGTCCTGTGCGCAACCCGGGGAACGCGACCCTCCGTGCAGTGACGTCAGGGGAGGTCGACGCGATCGAGTGGCTGCGTGTCTTCCAGGAGGTGCGCAGGCGTTGCCCGTGCCGGCGCGAGCGGAAGCGTCACGGTGAACGTCGCGCCGCCGCCCGGGGTCTCCGACACGTCGACACCACCGTGAAGCGCCTTCAGGATGGACGCGACGATCGCGAGTCCGAGGCCGGAGCCGCCGGTCTCCCGCGCGCGTGAGGTGTCGGCCCGCCAGAAGCGCTCGAAGATCTGCTCCCGGATCTGCGGCGGGATGCCTTCGCCGTGGTCGACGATCGCGATGCTCGCTGTGCCCGCGGCACGGTCGGAGTCGACGACGATCTCGATGGGGCCGTCCTCAGGGGAGAACCGACGCGCGTTGCCCAACAGGTTCGTCACCACCTGGCGCACCTTGTTCTCTTCGCCGAGCACGATCGGGGGAGTGCGCACAGGGAGGTCCGGAACCTCGGTGAAGTCGATCACCGGAGCCTTCTCCTGCTGACGGGACCGGCGGCGAAGCCGGGAGAGCGTGGCGCGGGAAAGCCCGCGGGGGGTCGGCTGCTCGAGAGGTTGAAGGGGCGGGATCTCATGCAGGGGGATCACGGTCTTGCTGTCGGCCGTCCGGTCGATCACCGTGACGGTCCTACCGGGGGCAGCGGCACGGAGGTCGAGCGCTGCATCCCGCGCGATCGGGCGGAGATCGAGCGGCACGATCTCGGGCTCGCGCTCCTCATCCAGCCGCGCGAGCGCAAGCAGGTCCTCCACCAGGACGCCCATCCTGATGGCCTCCTTCTCGATGCGCTCCATGGCCCGAGCGGTGTCCTCCTCGCCCTTGATGGCACCCATCCGGTAGAGCTCCGCGTAGCCCCGCACGCTCACCAGCGGGGTGCGCAGCTCGTGGCTCGCATCCCCGATGAATCGCCGCATGTGCTGTACGGTGCGGTCCCGTTGCGCGAGTGAGGCGTCGACACGGTCGAGCATCGTGTTGATGGCGGTGTTGAGGCGACCGACCTCCGTCGTCGGTTCGAGGTCGGTCAGCCGCTGACGGAAGTCGCCGGCGGCGATCGACATGGCCGTGGCCTCGACCTGACCCAGACGGCGGAACGTGAGCGTGACGAGCCCGCGGGTGAGGAGCGCGGCGATCAGGATGGTGATCAGGGCGATCGTGATGTAGATGCCGAAGTACTGACTGATGATGCGATCGGCGGGCGCGAGGGGGAGGGCCACCAGCTGGATGCGCAGGACCCCGCCCTCCGAAGGGACGACGGCGACCGCGGCGTGGAACAGCTCCCCGTCGGCTCCGGTCATCTCGAGCGGGATCTGATCCGTGTTGGCCGTCGCCTTGGCGAGCGAATACTTGGACGGGAAGAGGGGAGCCTGGCCCGAGGTGCCGCGAGCGGTCGCACGCAGTTCGCCCGTCGCATCGTAGATCGCGAAGGAGAAGTCGCGCGGCTGCTCGTCGCGCGGGCTGTACGTGGTGACGCCGTCGACCGTCACCGAGTCGAAGTAGCGCTCGACCAGATCGCTCGACACCAGAGCGGGCAGCTGCGCGTCGATGTTCGCGACCAGGGCGTTGCGCAGGATCGGCACGGTGCCGATGCCGGCGATGAGCAGTCCGAGCGCGAGCACCGCGACGGTGACGCCGGTGACCTTCGCGCGAAGACTGATGCGCCGCCACCAGCTGGTGACCGCATCGGGCTTGTGCGCCATGCGGTCCTCCTCGGTGCGGCGACACCACCGTGAGACGGTGGCGGTGATGGTGCGGTGGTCGTCAGACCGTCTTGCCGACCTTCAGCATGTATCCGAAGCCGCGCTTGGTCTGGATGAGCGACTCCTCGGTGTGCGGATCGATCTTGCGGCGCAGGTACGAGATGTAGCTCTCCACGATGCCGGCGTCGCCGTTGAAGTCGTACTCCCACACGTGGTCGAGGATCTGCGCCTTCGACAGCACGCGGTTCGGGTTGAGCATCAGGTAGCGGAGCAGCTTGAACTCGGTCGGGCTCAACTCGATCGGTTCCTTGCCGACGTGGACGTCGTGCGTGTCCTGGTCCATGGACAGCTCGCCGGCGCGGATGATCGACTCCTCGTCGGCCTGCATCGTGCGGCGGAGGATAGCCTGTGCCCTGGCCACGATCTCGTCGAGGCTGAAGGGCTTCGTGACATAGTCGTCCCCGCCCGCGTTGAGACCCTCGATCTTGTCGTCGGTGCCGTCCTTGGCGGTCAGGAACAGGATCGGCGCGGTGAACCCGGCGCCACGGAGACGCTTCGTCACGCTGAAGCCGTTCATGTCGGGCAGCATGACGTCCAGGATGATCAGGTCCGGCTCCTCTTCGAGGACGGCCGAGATCGTCGCGGCGCCGTTGGCGACCGTCTTCACCTGGAATCCGGCGAAGCTGAGACCCGTGGAGAGCAGGTCACGGATGTTGGGTTCGTCGTCGACGACCAGGATGCGCGGAGCAGTCATGTCCCCATTATGGTGACTCCGGCCATGTGGATGCTGACTATTGTGCGGAACGGCGTCGACTCGCGCGTTCGCGCCGGCCTTCGTGAGCCGTGTATCGGCATCGGGGAACGGGATCGTCCCGCGGTCGGATGCGTCGCATAGCCGGACCCGGGAGGATCGAGGTATGAGCTCTCACGAGGACGACGTCGCCGCCCCGGAAACTCCCGCCGCACGGGCCGATCGCCCCGACGGGGAGGAACTCGCATACCATCGGCTGGCACACCTGCGGCCACGGTATCGCTGGTGGCGCATGCTGCTCACGGGGCTCGTCGGCATCGCTCTCTATGTCGTGATCCTGCTGATCGTGATCGTGCCTCTCGCGATCATGTCGATGTTCATCCCCGGGGGGCGCGTCGAATCAGAGGTGCTCCTCAGCACCACGCAGTTCTTCGATCTCGATCGGCCCTGGCTGCTCGTCGCGCTGGTTCTTCCCCTGATCCTGATGATCCCGGCGCTGCTGCTGGCGTCACGCCTCATCGAAGGGCGCGGGGTGGGACTGCTGTCCTCCGTGACCGGGCGCCTTCGCATGGCATGGCTCGGGAAGAGCCTGCTGCTGGCCCTGGCGGTGTTCCTCGTCTATTTCGCCGTCGTGTTGGGCTGGTCGGCGCTGAGCGGCGACGCGGTGACCGCCGACTTCTCCCACCCCCGGCTGTGGACGATGGTGCTGCTGGTCCTGCTGCTGATCCCGTTGCAGGCTGCCGCCGAAGAGTATGTCTTCCGCGGGTACCTGATGCAGTTGGTCGGTGGCTGGCTACGCCATCCTGCCTTCGCCATCCTCCTGCCCGTGCCGATCTTCGTCCTCGGTCATGGGTACGACGTGTGGGGTGCGGCCAGCGTCGGGATGTTCGCGATCGTCGCCGCATGGCTGACCTGGCGAACGGGGGGCCTCGAGGCGGCGATCTCGCTGCACATCGTGAATAACGTGCTCATCTTCCTGCTCGGCTCCGTCACGCTCGTCGATGCCAACGCGACCTCGGGAACGGCTGTCGATCTGTTCGCCTCGGCACTCGCGATGGTGATCTACGCCGTGCTCGCCGACCGATGGGCTGCGCGACTCGGGATCGCGCGGACAGCGTGGCGCACGACTCCGGTGCGCGCGTCAGAGACCCATCAGCCGTCAGGGACCCATCAGCCGTCGGGGACCCACCAGCTGGGTGCGGTGCTCCACGGACGCGTCGCACGCGGGTGACAGGGGAGCGTCAGGCGGCGATCGCGTCGGAGTCCATGATCGTGTAGCTGTACCCCTGCTCGGCGAGGAAGCGCTGACGGTTCTGGGCGTAGTCCTGGTCGATCGTGTCGCGGGCCACGAGGGTGTAGAAACTCGCGGTGTGCCCCGACTGCTTCGGACGCAGCAGACGGCCCAGACGCTGGGCCTCCTCCTGGCGCGATCCGAACGATCCGGACACCTGGATGGCGACCGAGGCCTCTGGCAGGTCGATCGAGAAGTTCGCGACCTTGGAGACCACGAGCAGCGAGATGTCACCCTCCCGGAACGCGCGGTACAGCTCTTCGCGCTCATCGACCGGGGTCGCACCCGTGATCTGCGGGGCGTTCAACGCCTCGGACAGCGATTCGAGCTGGTCGAGGTACTGCCCGATCACGAGGATGCGCTCACCCTCGTGCTTGGCGATGAGCTCGCGCACGGCTGCGACCTTCGCCGGCGCGGAGGCCGCCAGGCGATAGCGCTCGTCGTCGGTCGCGGCGGCGTACTCCAGACGGTCGCTCGGCGGCAGGTCGACCCGCACCTCGTAGCAGGCGGCGGGCGAGATGAAGCCCTGCGCCTCGATCTGCTTCCAGGGGGCGTCGAAGCGCTTCGGCCCGATCAGGCTGAACACATCGCCTTCGCGACCGTCTTCACGCACCAGGGTGGCGGTGAGGCCGATGCGACGACGCGCCTGCAGGTCGGCGGTGAGCTTGAACACGGGGGCGGGAAGGAGGTGGACCTCGTCGTACACGATGAGGCCCCAGTCGAGGGCGTCGAGCAGTGCGAGGTGCGCGTACTCGCCCTTCCGCTTCGCCGTGAGGATCTGATAGGTGGCGATCGTGACGGGCTTGACCTCCTTGGCCTGCCCGGAGTACTCGCCGATCTCCTCGGGGGTGAGGCTGGTGCGCTTGAGCAGCTCGTCGCGCCACTGCCGTGCCGAGACGGTGTTCGTCACGAGGATGAGGGTCGTCGTCTTGGTCGCTGCCATCGCTCCGGCACCGACGATCGTCTTGCCGGCGCCGCAGGGGAGCACGACCACGCCCGAGCCGTCCTTCGAGAACGCGTCGACGGCATCCTGTTGGTAGGGGCGGATGTGCCAGCCGTCCTCGGCGAGGTCGATCTCGTGGGGAGTTCCCGGGGTGTAGCCCGCCAGGTCTTCCGCCGGCCAGCCGATCTTCAGAAGCTCCTGCTTGATCTGGCCGCGTGCCCATGCGTCGATGACGAAGGTCTCGGGGGCCGGGTGCCCGATGAGAAGGGGCTGGATGCGCTTGTTGTTCGCGACCTGTGCCAGCACGGCGGGATCGGAGGAGCGCAGGATCAGGGTGCCCTCGTCGTCGCGCTCGATCACCAGCCGGCCGTAGCGGTTCACCGTCTCCCGCAGGTCGACCGCGACGGACGGCGGGACCGGGAAGCGGGACCAGCGATCGAGCGTCTCGAGCATGTCCTCTGCGGTGTGCCCTGCGGCGCGGGCGTTCCACAGACCGAGCCGCGTGATGCGGTAGGTGTGGATGTGCTCGGGAGCGCGCTCCAGCTCGGCGAAGATCGCCAGTTCGTGGCGGGCGCTCTCGGCATCGGCGTGGGCGACTTCGAGCAGCACTGTGCGATCGCTCTGGACGATCAAGGGGCCATCAGACATAGCTGACCAGTTTAGCGGTCGCCCGATGCGCAGGGCCTCATGGGGCGACGATCGTCGCTGTGAGGATGCTCGAAACCGGCAGCGTGCGTTCGACGTCCGCTGCGCGGTCTCGTCCACGGAGTCTGCCTCCACCGAGGCCCGTCGCCTCCAGGAGCAGGTCCCTGGTCGACCCGTCCGGCATCCCGACGGTGACCTTGAGGACGGACTTCGCCCGCACCGCAGCTTCGAGTTCGCGATCGAGCCATGCCGCATCGGCGTCAGGCCCCTGGTGTGAGCGCAGGCGCGCGATCAGAGGAGCCAGTCCGGAGGAGTCGTCGGTCGACGCCGGAGCCGGCGGCGCTGGGTGTCGTTCTCTGACCAGGAGAGCGCCGTCGGAGCCGACGAGCGTCGCCGGGTATCGCGCATCGGTGAGCGCCCAGTACACGGTGTCGCGACCGACGCGGGTCGTCAACGAGTCGACGTGCGCAGTGAGACCGAGCGGGCGCAGCGTCTGATCGACGGTCATCGCCTGGAGGAGATGGCTGTCGGCGCTCTCGATGCGCGTGCGGCCTGTCTCGTCGTCGGTCGAGACGCGGACCAGGCCGTGTCGCTGGGCGGTCTGGGTGAGGAGGTAGCTGAGGGGCTGCGGGATGCCCGTGAGCGAGACGGAGGAGAGGAGATCGAGGATCGACTGCTCCGTCTCGCCGACGACGAAGGCGTGTGCCACGGATTCGGCGGTGAAGCGGTAGGACGATGCCTGCGCGGCGGACTCGCGGACGGCGATGGTGCGCAAGCGCACGTCGAGCGCGGGCTCCAGCGGGCCGGGTGCGATCGCCGTCAGATCGTTCTGCAGGAAGATGCGATCGACCTCGGCGGGCAGCAGGGCCACGAGTGCGCCGGCATCCGCGGGACCTCCGCTTCGCAGGCTCACCGCCCACTCCGGTTCGGTCCCATCCTCCGCGATCAGTCCGAGAAGCGCTGCCGCCTCCTGCATACCCCGAGAACGATCGGGCCACGCGGGGTCCCACGGATGGGCGAGAGGCCACAGCTGAGGGGGGATCCAGCCACCGGTCTGAGAACGGACGCCGCGGGGGAGAGCGTCGCGGAACGCCGTCGCGAGGACGATCCAACGATCCGCCGCGGACGAGCGCAGCCAGCTCTCTGCGGAGAGGCTCGACCGCAGCCGCCGGTCGGTCGACACGGCGAGGCCCGCCTGGAGGGCGATCGCCGCGAGAGCGTCGACGATCTCCGCGGGCACTCCGGCCTCGGCGAGCTGGCGCTTCTCGCCGGCGCTCACACCGCCGCCGGTCAGGAGGGCGAAGGGACTCTCCCGCGCGATCAGCAGCACGTCGGCGAGCACGGCGACCGTCGTGAAGGCGCGCTCGGCGGCATGGGCTGCCGCGGATGCAGATGCAGGAGCGACGGTGGGGGCCGGGGTCGTCGGAGGGGCTGAGCGGCCTGCGAGGGCGGCCGTGACCGGCGGATACGGCGACCCATCGGGCCGCAGCAGCGCGAGTGCCGTCAGCGCCTCTCGTTCGGGCCCGGCGTCCCCTCCGGAAGCCGCCGTGAGGAGCGCGGTCGCCTCGGTCGCGGTCAGCGACGGGAGGACGCGGGAGATCGAAGCGGGGTCCAGGAGCGCTTCCGCGGCATCGAAGAAGTCCTGCCACGGGGCGTCAGAGCGCACCCCACGCGCGGCGAGGAGTCTGCAGAGCTCATCGTCGCTCGCCGCAGCCAGCCAATCCGCCAGCGGTCGCGCGTGAGTGCTCATGGCCGATGCCTCATGAACGCGAAGACGCGCGGCCCTTCCGGATGAAGCTCATCGTGAGGAGCGCGATGATCATGAGGAAAGCGACGGGCAGGCCCCAGTAGGGGATCGCCGCGACGATCGGCCAGAGGCCCTCGCCGAACGCGGTCTGATCCATCCCGAGCGCGGTCCCGATGATGATCGCGAAGAAACAGACCACCGATGCTGCCGCGATTCCGAGCGCGGTGAACGCCAGGATGCGATCCAGCCGCCGGATGGGAACCTCCGGTTCGGAATTCTTCGTGCTCATCCGCACCAGCCTACTCGCACCGCGGCCTTCGGCTTCGCGCGCGTCGTGACCGGTAGGCTGGGGGCACGCGCATGAGCGCGCCCACTGTTCTGCACGACGATCCCAGCGAGGTTCTCCCATGCCCACCGGCAAGGTCAGGTTCTACGACGAAGACAAGGGTTTCGGCTTCATCGCCAGCGATGACGGCCAGGATGTCTTCCTGCACGCCTCCGCGATGCCGGCCGGCACCGCGGTGAAGGCCGGTGCGCGCGTGGAGTTCGGCGTGGCCGACGGCAAGCGCGGGCTGCAGGCACTGTCGGTGCGCGTGCTCGAGGCGCCTCCGAGCCTCTCCAAGGCCAAGCGCAAGCCGGCCGACGACATGGCGATCATCGTCGAGGACCTCGTGAAGCTCCTCGACGGCATCGGCGGAGACCTCCGCCGCGGTCGCTACCCCTCCTCCGGTCAGGGCCGCAAGATCGCGGCCGTCCTGCGTAAGGTCGCTGATGACCTCGAAGCCTGACGCCGACGCGCGTCTCTTGGACGCCCACGATCTCGCGCTCGCCGCGCTGGCCGAGATCACCCCGGCGTCCACCGTCGGCCCCGCCGCCGGATACCTCGCGGAGGAGGACGGGTCGGTCTCGTTGCGCTTCGAGAACCGGCTCGCCGGCTACCCGGGGTGGTACTGGACGGTGACCGTCGCCCGCGTCGAGGATGAGGAGCCGACGGTGCTCGAGGTCGAGCTCCTTCCCGGCGATGGCGCCCTGCTGGCTCCGGAGTGGGTTCCGTGGGCCGAGCGCCTGGCCGAGTACCGCGCGCACCAGGTCGAGCTCGCTGAAGCGGCCGCGGCTGCCGGCGACGACGTGGTGACGGACGACGGCGGACTCGAGGACGACGAAGACGGCGGGCTCGACGACGACGACCTCGACGACGATGATGACGACGTCGAGGGGGACATCCTCCACGCCGGCGACGTGGACGGTGTGGACATCGACGAACTCGACGAGGGCGCTGTCGACGACGAGTCCGTCGCGTCGGAAGAGGATGAGTCCGAGGACGACGACGCCGACGCCCTCGATGAGGACGCCGGCGAGGTCGACGAGGAGGAGTGACTCCGGGCGCTCAGCCGCCCAGGTTCTCCAGCACGTATTCGATCGACCGGGTCAGCTGACGCACGTCGTCCGGTTCGATCGAGACGAAGGTCGCCACCCGCAGCTGGTTGCGCCCGAGCTTGCGGTACGGCTCCGTGTCGACGATGCCGTTCGCCCGTAGTGCCTTCGCGATCGCTGCCGCGTCGATGCTGTCGTCGAAGTCGATCGTCGCGACCACGGGGGAGCGGTGCGCCGCGTCCGCCACGAACGGCGTGGCGATGGACGAGGCTTCGGCCCAGTCGTAGAGGACGGCGGACGACTCGGACGTGCGCGCCGCCGCCCATGTGAGGCCACCGTTGTCGAGGATCCAGCGAAGCTGGCTGTCGAGCAGGTGCAGGGTGGTGAGCGCCGGGGTGTTCAGCGTCTGGTTCAGCCGCGAGTTGTCGACCGCGTTCTTCAGGCTGAGGAACTCGGGGATGTAACGACCCGAGGCGGCGATGCGCTCGATGCGCTCCACGGCAGCGGGCGAGACGGCGGCGAACCACAGACCGCCGTCGGAGCCCAGGTTCTTCTGCGGCGCGAAGTAGTAGACGTCGGCCTGAGCGGCGTCGAAGTCGATACCGCCGGCGGCGCTCGTCGCGTCGATGACGGTCAGCGCGCCTTCAGCGGCGATGCGTCGGATCGGGGCCGCGACGCCGGTCGAGGTCTCGTTGTGCGGCCAGGCGTAGACGTCGACACCCTCCACGGTCTCTGCAACGGTCAGCGAACCGGGCTCGGCCTTGCGCACATCGGGGGCTTCGAGCCAGGGAGCGCCGGCGGCGGCGGCGAACTTCCCGCCGAACTCGCCGAAGACGAGGTTCTGGCTGCGCTTCTCGATCAGTCCGAAGGCCGCCGCGTCCCAGAAAGCGGTCGAGCCGCCGTTGCCCAGGACGATCTCGTATCCCTCCGGCAGGCGGAACAGAGCCGCGAGCTGCTCGCGGACGCTGCCCACGAGGTTCTTCACGGGTGCCTGACGGTGGGATGTGCCCAGGATCGAGGCTCCCGACGAGAGCAGCGCCTCGAGCTGCGCAGGGCGCACCTTGGAGGGACCGCAGCCGAAGCGGCCGTCGACGGGCAGGAGGTCACCGGGAATCTCGATCGCCATGCGTCGATTCTAGGGGGCGCTCGGCGTGCCGCAGGACTGCTCGCGAGTCCGATGTCGCCGCGGGAATGTAGGCTTGCCTAAGAACCTCGGAGGGCCCGCACATGACCGATCTGATCGACACCACGGAGATGTATCTCCGCACCATCCTCGAACTCGAGGAGGAGAACATCGTTCCGCTGCGCGCGCGCATCTCCGAGCGTCTCGGCCACTCCGGCCCGACGGTCTCGCAGACGGTCGGGCGCATGGAGCGAGACGGTCTCGTGATCGTCTCGGAAGACCGCACACTCGAGCTCACCGACGCCGGTCGGCGCAAGGCGGTCGACGTGATGCGCAAGCACCGTCTCGCCGAGCGCCTGCTCTCCGACGTGATCGGACTCGACTGGGCCTTCGTGCACGAAGAGGCGTGCCGCTGGGAGCACGTCATGAGCGAGCAGGTCGAGCGTCGCCTCGTCGAGCTGCTCGGACATCCGACGGAGTCGCCGTACGGCAACCCCATCCCCGGACTCGATCAGCTCGGCGATCTGCCGGCGCGCACCTTCGACGAAGGCGTCATCGGACTCGTCCAGCGCCTGAACGCCGCCGGCGAGCCCGTCGAAGGCACGGTGCGTCGTCTCGCCGAGCCGGCTCAGGTCGACCCTGAGCTGCTCGAGCAGCTGCGCGATGCCGGAGTCGTTCCCGGAGCGCACGGTGACTTCCGCTTCAGCGAGGGCTACGTCCTCATCCAGATGGACGGCAAGGACGATGGACTCGAGCTTCCCGTCGAGCTGGCCTCGCACATCTTCCTGGTCGGCGAACCGGCCTGATCCCGCGAGAATTCGCGGGTGCGATCGGCGTGGAAGGAGAGCGGCGTCGCCCTCTCCGAGAATTGCCAGTTTCCCAGGGTGACATGATCGTTATCTTCCGGTAACCTCGGTCAGGTCGCCAGCGAAGAAGCCCGCTGGAGATGAACCCGCTGAAGATCGCCTTCCAGGCTCGTCGTCTTCACGGCAAGAACGCACAAAGTACCCGAGCTACATTCGTGCCACGAGAGCAGAGTGCCGACGAGCCAGCGCTGACCCGAACAGCGTGAGGGCCCAGGAGGACCAAGTTTTGGCCGCAGACATCGAATCGCCCGCGAAGAAGACATCTGAAGAAGCAGTACCCGCCCGCCGCACCGGCGCGCGAATGAGTGCTCGAAAGGCCGTCAAGCCTCTTCGATCCATCGCCATCTTCGGGGCGGTCGGTGCGCTGGTCGCCGGCATCGCTCTGCCCGCGTTCGCCTCGTCGAAGCCGAGCGAAGCAGCGCCCACGACTCTCCAGCAGCTCGCCGCCGTCGATGCGCAGTCGCTCGTCGTCGCCTCGCAGGCGACTGCTGCTCCGCTCGCGCGCGGCACGTTCAGCGCGACCACGCCCGAGGAGATCGAGAAGAAGAAGGCAGAAGAGGCTGCTGCCGCCCGTGCAGCCGCTGCTGCCGCGACCGCCTCCGCGGCCGGCACCTCCTCCTCGCGCTTCAACACCGCGGGCTACGCGCTCACTTCGCCCGGCTCGGGCGAGGTGCGCTATCCGCTCCCCATGGGATCCTGGAACGTCAGCCGCACGGTCGGCGGTGGCCACAACGGTGCAGACATGCTCGCTCCGGCCGGCACGCCGATCTACGCCGCTGCTGCCGGAGTGGTCCGCGCATCGGCCGAGAGCATCGGCGGCTACGGTGTGGCGGTCATGCTCGACAGCGTGGTCGGTGGACAGCGTCTGCAGACCACCTATGGTCACATGCTCTACGGCTCGCGTCAGGTTCAGGTCGGGCAGTCGGTGTCGGCAGGACAGCTGATCGGCTACGTCGGCAGCACCGGTCGCTCCACCGCGAACCACCTCCACTTCGAGGTCTGGATCAACGGCGGGCTCGTCGAGCCCATGTCGTGGCTGTCGGTCAACGCCGGCTGATTTCCAGACACGCTCCGCTCCATTCACCTCCCGTTTCGCCCTGCACCCAGGGAGATGGGTTAGCCTGATCCCGTTGTCGTACAGGTGGGAGAGGCTGATGGAGCGAATACCGAGCATCCGAACCATGGATGCCCTCGGTCGTCACGTCCTTCTGCATAGCCCGCAGGGATGCCACGGCGCTGCCGTGCGCGAAAGGCGCTGTCTCTAGACGGCGCCTTTTTTCGTCCTCGCGATCGATCTGCCTCCTGCGCGACCTCGTGTGAGTCGAGAGTGCCGGGAAGCCGTCCCGGCGGATCGAGAGGATGACGAATGCGCACACTGGTCCTGAATGCCGGATACGAGCCGCTGGCGATCGTGTCGTTCAAACGCGCCCTGGTGCTCGTGATGAACGACAAAGCCACCGTGATCGAACGCGTCGAGGAAGACCCCGTCTGGGGCTCGCACGGCGTCTACGACCGCCCTGCGGTCATCATCCTGGCGCGCTACGTGCGCGTCCCCACCAGCAGACGCGTGCCCGTCACCCGGCGCGGCGTGCTCCGTCGTGACGATCACCGGTGCGGCTACTGCGGGAAGTCGGCCTCCACGATCGACCACATCCTGCCCCGTTCTCGCGGAGGAGCTGATTCCTGGGAGAACCTCGTCGCGTGCTGCTTGCGGTGCAACAACGTGAAGAGCGATCGTACGCCACAGGAGATGCGCTGGCAGTTGCGCTTCACCCCTCGACCCCCGCACGGCACCGCCTGGACGGTGCGCGGGACGGAACGCAGCGACCCGCGGTGGGAGCCGTATCTCGCGCTGGCGGCGTGACGAGGGCGGCACGACATGCAGAAGGGGAGCCGTCGCCAGGACGGCTCCCCTTCTGCATGTCGTGCCCGCGACAGGATTCGAACCTGCGACCTGCCCTTTAGGAGAGGGCTGCTCTATCCCCTGAGCTACGAGGGCGTGCATCCAGTCTAAGCGACCGGATGCACGCCGCTGCGTCTCCGTCGTCCCCGCTGTGGTTCAGTCTTCTCCGCGACGCCACAGCTTCGACGGCCACCAGATCGCCTTGCCGATGTCGTAGGTCAGTGCAGGGACCAGCAGGGAGCGCACCACGAACGTGTCGAGGAGCACGCCGAAGGCGACGATGAAGGCGAGCTGCACCAGGAACAGGATCGGGATCACCGACAGCGCGGCGAAGGTGGCCGCGAGCACGAGGCCGGCCGAAGTGATCACCCCACCCGTGATCGAGAGCCCTCGCAGGATGCCCTCCCGCGTCCCGTGCGCCTTCGACTCCTCACGGACTCTGGTCATCAGGAAGATGTTGTAGTCGATGCCGAGCGCCACCAGGAAGACGAATCCGAACAGCGGGACGGCAGGGTCGGCGCCCGGGAACTGGAAGATCCCGTTGAAGACGAGCGCCGAGACTCCCATCGCCGTGCCGAAGGACAGCACCGTGGTGAGGATCAGCAGCACCGGCGCGAGGATCGAGCGCAGCAGCAGCATCAGGATCAGCATGATCACGACGAGGATGACGGGAATGATGAGGTTCCTGTCGTGGATCGATGCGTCGTTGGTGTCGATCGAGGTCGCCGTGACACCGCCGACCAGCGCATCCATGGCATCGAGGTCTTCGCGAAGCTCTCGCACGGTCGAGGCCGCGGCCTCGGAATCCGCCGCATCGGTCAGGGTGCCCTGAAGCAGGACATCGCCCTTCACGGTGGTCGGTTCCGGGGCGGGCGTGCCGGGAGGGCCGACGGCCGTGATGCCGTCTTCCGTCACGGGTGCCGAACCACTCGGGGAATCGGCCGCGGTGACCGTGACGCCATCGACGCCGTCGTTGGCGAGGAGCACATCGGCCGCGTCCTGCAGCTGACCCTCCTTCACGACGACGTACACGGGGCTTCCGGATCCGCCGGGGAAGTGCTCACCCAGGGCCACCTGGCCGTCGCGCGCTTCGGACGCGCCGAGCACCAGATCCGACTGCGGTACGCCGTCGGCGTCGAGCTGCGTGATTCCCGCCGCCCCTGCGAGCAGCACGAGCGTCGTCACGATCCAGATGACCCGAGGGCGGCGCTTGATGAGGCCGGCGAGCCGCGCCCACAGGCCCGTGGTGCGCATGCCGTGCTCAGCGGCCACGACCTCGGGTTCGAAGCGTGGGCGCCGCGGCCAGAACACGGCGCGACCGAAGAGCAACAGCAGCGACGGGAGCAGCGTCAGCGCCGAGAGCATCGCGAACACGATGCCGATCGCCGCGACCGGTCCCAGAGTGCTGTTGGATTTGAGGTCGCTGAGCAGCAGGCACAGCAGGCCGGCGATCACGGTGCCGCCTGAGGCGACGATCGGCTCCACCGAGCCCTTCCACGCCGCCATCACCGCGGTGCCCTTGTCCTGAGCGACGCGCAGTTCCTCCCGGAAGCGAGCGACGAACAGCAGGGCGTAGTCGGTGGCGGCACCGATCACGAGGATGAACAGGATCCCCTGGGTCTGGCCGCTGAGGAGCAGCACCTCGAACTTCGCAAGCCACCAGACGACCAACAGCGCGACGCAGAGCGCGAAGAGGCTGGTGGACAACACGACGAGGGGAAGCAGGAACGACCGGTAGACCAGCACCAGGATCACGAGAACGGCAAGGAGCGCGACACCGAGCAGCAGTCCGTCGATACCGGCGAAACCGGCCACCAGGTCGGCGCTGAAACCGGCGGGTCCCGTGATGTAGACGGTGACCCCCTCCGGCACGGCGGCGCGCAGCTCGTCGCCCAGGGCCGTCGTCACATCCGCGAGCTCGGCGTCGGAGTCGATCGGGATGAACGCCTGCACCGCGCGTCCGTCGTCGGAGGGGAGCGCGGGAGAGACGTCGCCGCCGACGCCCTCGACCGTCGGCGCATCCGCGACGGCGGCGGAGATGGCATCGAGCTCGGCAGAGGTCAGCTCGTCGTCGGCGGTGAACACGGCGATGGCCGGGATCGAGTCGCTGTCGCTGAATTCGCCGAGAAGCTTCTGCACCTGCGTCGCATCCGCCGATTCCGGGAGATACGTCGTCTGCTCGTTGGACGACACCTCGTCGACCTTGCCGAACAGCGGTCCGCCCAGCGACGCGCCCACCAGCCACACGAGGATCAGGGCGACGGGGAGGAAGACGCGCACCCAGGAGTGCCGTCGAGTGCGCTCTCTCGGCGGCGGGGTCTGCGCGGTGTCGGGGCGGGACATCGGGGGTCCTTTCGGGGGTGCTTCGGAACGGGCGGTCAGGAGATCCAGGCGAGGATGAGGATCATCGTCGCGAGGAAGCCGGCGAAGTAGTTGAGGGCGATGAAGCGTCGCCAGGCGCGGTTCGTGGAGGCGGAAGTCGCGTCCGTCACGTTCCACCACGGTGCTGCATTCACCACATAGGGCAACGCGAGGACGGCAGCGAGCGGGCCGGGCCACGGAGTCCACAGTATGGCCGTGCCTGCGATCACCCACAGCGCGAGCGACAGGCGTACGGTCGCCCGTGCACCGATGACCGTGGCGATCGAAGAGATGCCGCCCGCCCGGTCGGGGCCGATGTCCTGCACGGCGCCGAAGGCATGGGCGGCCATCCCCCAGAGGAAGAACGCGCCGAGCGTGACGACGGTTCCCGTCGTCGCCGACGCTCCGGCCAGGGCGAGGCCGACGATCGCGGGACTGACGAAATGTGTGCTGGAGGTGACGGAATCGAGGAACGGGCGCTCCTTGAATCGGAGGAACGGCGCGGAGTATGCGATGACCGCGAAGACGCTCACCGCAAGCCAGGCCGTCGAGGCCGGGTTCCCGACGATCACGAGGTAGACGAGGAAGGGGATGTTCGTCGCCGCAGCCGCCCACAGGGTCGCTCGATGGATGCGGGGTGCGAGCAGTGCTCCCTCGATGCCTCCCTTGCGCGGGTTCGCCAGATCGGAGGCGTAGTCGAACACGTCGTTGATCCCGTACATCGCGAGGTTGTAGGGGATGAGGAAGTACAGGGTGCCGAGCACGAGGGTGAGGTCGATGTCGCGCGTGCTCAGGAGGTAGGCGGCCGCGAACGGGAAAGCCGTGTTGATCCAACTGATCGGACGCGACGACAGCACGATCTGGGCGATGTCCCGTGCGATGCCGTTCGACGGCGCGGTGGCTCCGCTCAACGTCGTTCCTCCTCATCTGTCGGTGTCCGCCCGCGGGACCGCCGAAGGGCGCGCATCGCGGTCCACGCGGCCGGAAGGAGCAGAGCACCTGCGAGCGGGTAGGCGAAGTCCTCGATCGGCGCGAGCCCGACGTGCACTCCGAGCAGCGGATCCTGGGCGTAGTGGAACAGCCCGCTCGCGATCATCACGGTGTCGAACGCGGCGGTGAGAAGGAAGAGCACGAGGATGGTCAGGAGCACGGATGCGGGGCGTGGTCCGCGACCGCGGGACGCGAGCACGAGCGCCGCGCCGGCAACTGCGGAACCGGCGACGAACCAGGCGGAGAGCTGGAGGTAGGTCATCATCGCTCCCTCTGTGCCCTTGTGCGTGCACGGAGTCGGGCGAGCACACGCGTCGTCCCGGTGTAGATGATCATGGTGCAGACGACGAGGAACAGCAGGAAGACGGGTTCCTCGATGGGCAGCTCGGGAGCGAGCACCAGGCCCGTCGCGATCGCTCCGTCGCCGCGGAAGAAGATCCCGTTCGCGATCCCGGCCACGTCCCACACGAGGAAGAACACGAGGCCGAGGGCCGTCACGACGGCAGCGGAGACCGCGTCGCGCCAGAAGAAGAGCCGGAACCGCCAGTCCAGCAGCAGCATGCAGCCCAGCGACACCAGGAGGGCCGCCAGATACACCGCACCCATCAGGACGCCTCCGTCCCGACGGGGGAGTGTGCGGGAACGGGGAGCGGCCCCGGCGAGTGGTCGCCCCTGATGCGTTTGAGGACGACCTCCGCGCTGATCAGACACATCGGAACCCCCACGCCCGGTGCCGTCGTGGCGCCGGCGTAGAACAGACCCTGCACGCGCTTGGATGCGTTCTGGGCGCGGAACATCGCACTCTGCGAGAGGATGTGGGCCGGGCCCAGCATCCCGCCGCGCCAGGAGTGATAGTCGTCACGGAAGTCCGCGGGCCCTGTCGTCTGCCGCACGACGATCCGCTCCCGCAGGTCGGGGATGCCCGCCCAGGTCGCCACCTGATCGATCGCCGCGTCGGCCGCACGCTCGACCGCAGGGGATCCGTGTCCGTCGGCCCCACCGTTGCCGAGATCGACGTCGGCGGGCACCGGGATCAGGACGAACAGGTTCTCATGGTCGGCGGGAGCGACGTCGGGGTCGGTCGCGCTCGGCCGGCAGACGTAGATCGATGCCGGGTCCGGCACCGTCGGGGTGGAGCCGAAGATCGCGTCGAAGTTCGCGTCCCAATCGTCGGTGAAGAACAGCGAATGGTGAGGGAGCTCGGGCAGCGCGCCGCGTACGCCCAGCATCACGAGGATCCCGCCGGGTCCGCTGGTGCGTCGCGCCCACCACGATTCCGGATAGGTCTGCAGCGAGGCAGGGAGCAGGGCGGTCTCGGTATGGTGCAGATCGGCTGCTGAGACCACCACGTCGGCGCTCTCGACGTGGGAGGCACCGGACTCGTCGAGCCAGCCGACGCCGGTCACGTGCGTGCCGTCGGCGCCGTCCTGCGTGCGGATCCCGGTCACCTGCGCCTCGGTCACGATCCGTGCTCCCGCATCGCGTGCGAGTGCCTCGATCCGTTCGACCACGCGCCAGAATCCGCCCTGCGGGTAGCTGACGCCCTGATCGAGGTCGAGCGCACTCATGAGGTGGTACATCGCCGGAGCGCTTCGGGGATCGGTTCCGAGGAACACTGCGGGGTAGCCCAGGATCTGGCGCACGACAGGGTGGTCGAAGCGCCGCGCAGCGTAGGACTGCAGGCGTGTTCCGAGCAGGGCGCCCAGTCGGGGCAGAGCGCGGACCACCTCCGGCGCGAGAAGCGACCGCATGCGCGTGAACGGGTTGTAGAGGAAGTACTTCCGGGCCATCGCTCCGGCATCCTGCGCGGAGTCGAGGTACGCGTCGAGCGCTGCCGTTGAGCCGGGTTCGAGCGCTTCGAACAGCCGTGTGACCTCTTCCCGTCCTGCGGGCACGGTCACCGGTGTCGGGGAGGCATCCACCGCTCCGGGCGCTCGGAACACGCGGTAGCCCGGATCGAGCCTGACCAGGTCGAGCTGCTCGGCGGTCGTGGTGCCCATCATCTCGAAGAAGTGGTCGAAGACCTCCGGCATCAGGTACCACGATGGGCCGGAGTCGAAACGGAACCCGTCGCGTTCGATCGTCCCTGCTCGGCCGCCGACACGATCGTTCTTCTCGAGGACGACGACGTCGTGTCCGTCCCGTGCGAGCAGTCCTGCCGTGGCGAGACCGGCAACGCCGGCGCCGATGACGACCACCCGGCTCATCGGTCGCGCTCCAGCGCTGTGACGAGCACGGATCGAGCGGCGAGGACGGCCTTGATCGGATCGGGAACGCGGACCCGGCGCCGGTAGAGGACGTCGACGGGAGTCGTCGACACCCGCCGAGTGAGCGCGGCGAACAACGCCAGGGCGCTGCGAACCGCGGCGCGCGCGTCCTTGGGCAGCAGCGGGATCGCGGCGCGCGCGTCGGCCAGCTGCCCGAACACGGTCTCGACCCACGCGTCGCGATCAGCGTCGGTGAGACGCGCGCTCCCGCCGAGGTAACCGCGGTGCAGGCGGTCGGTGTCGTCCGCGAGGTCGCGCAGGAAGTTCACGTTCTGGAACGCGGCGCCGAGCTGCCGTGCCCCGTGCCGCAGGATCTCCCGTTCCTCCCGCGTCCGCTCGGCGTCTCGGAGGAACACCTGCAGACACATGAGCCCGACGACCTCAGCGGAGCCGTAGACGTAGGCCGCATGGGCGTCGATGTCATACGCGGCGAAACCGGAGTCCGCGTCGATGTCCGCACGCATCGAGTCGAAGAACGGCTGGGTCAGGTCCTCGCCGATCGCGCACTCCCGCGCCGTGCGAGCGAACGCATGCAGGATCAGGTCGCTGCTGTAGCCGCTGCGCATCGACCGATGGGTCTCCGCGATGTACGAATCGAGGGCGGCTGATTGTGCCGTGACGTCAAGGCCGGCCTCCGCAGCCACGCCGTCGACGATCTCGTCGGCGATGCGGACCATCGCGTAGATGTTGCGCACGTGCTGCCGATGGCGTTTCCCGAGCAGGCGGCTGGCGAGTCCGAACGACGTCGAGTACGTGCGGATGACATCGGTCGTGGCGATCTCCGCCGTGCGGTTGAAACGTCGGAGTGCGGTCTCATCGCGGTGGCCGGATGGGGTCGTGCTCATCGGCGACGACTCCCGACTCGGGAAGCGAGGCTCCGAATGGCCTCTGCCGCCGTGGTGGGGACCAGGCCCGCGGATTCCGCGTCGAGAAGCGCGGCATCGGCGGCATCGAGATGCTCCTGCACCAAACCCTCGACGAAGGCCTCGGAGCCGCATGCGCGCAGTCGGTCGCGAGCAGCCGCGGCGTCCGCCGGGCTGAGGTCGGTCCGTCCGAAGTGCCGCTCGATCCCGTCCCATTCGCTCGTCATGCGCGCGTACGCGATGATCGCCGTCTCCTTGCCCTCTCTCAGATCGGAGAAGGGGTCCTTGCCGTGCTCCTCGGGGTCGCCGAACACCGACAGCAGGTCGTCCTGCAGCTGATAGGCGAGTCCGAGGTTCCATCCGATCGCCGTGAGGTGCTCCTCGGCAGCGGTCGACGAACCCGCGAGCACCGCAGCGGCGCGCAGCGGCAGGACGAAGGAGTAGGTCGAGGTCTTGTACGCGCTCGTGGAGAGGATCGTCCGCAGATCGGGAGCGATGATGCCGTCGCTGAGTGCGACGTCGGTGTGCTCCCCCGCCACGGTCTCGAAGATCGTCTCTTCGAGCAGGCCGAGCAGGCGCTCGCGAGACTCTGCGGCGACCTCGGCGCGCGCGAAGCCCAGCACCGCCGACGACAGGAGCAGATCCCCGAGGAGGATCGCGCTCGAGCGCGCCCAGTGCAAGGAGGTCTCGGTCGGTCCTGCGGGGCGGGATGCCGCGAGCGCTCCGATCAGATTGGGTCTTCTGCGCCGCGTGAGGTCACCGTCGATCACGTCGTCGTGGAGGAGGAAGGCGTAGTGGAGAAGCTCGACGTGGGCGGCCACCTCGATCGCGGACTGCGTCTCGGCGATCGTCAGCGGCGCGGGTGCCAGCGCATGCGTGAGATCGAGGAGCAGGCGGGGACGGATCAGCTTTCCCCCGAGAGCGTGTTCCTCGGCGGCCCGCCACAGTGCGACGAACTCGCTCCCGTAACGCTCGGCCGCTGTGCTTCTCTCGGAGAACCGGTGGCGAAGTGCCTCCTCGATCCGGGTGCTCAGCGATTCCTCGGTGGTCGTCGCGCTCATCGGTCACACCTCGCCGCGTTGACGTAACAGGGGCAGCTGCTCGACCAACCACGGACTGAAGGCGAAGGGCGCATGCGCCACGGCCTCGATCAGCGGATCCACGTCGACCCACGTCCACTCGGACACCTCATCGGGATTCGCCGTGGGGTCGGCGTCGAGGACGGCGACGTGCACTGGACAGATCTCGTTCTCGACGATCCCGCTCGCATCGACGGCGCGGTACCGGTAGTCGGGGAGCGCGGTGCGGATGTCCGACACCTGGATGCCGAGTTCCCCGCGACCGTGGCGAAGCACCGCATCGACCATGGCCTCATCCGGTCGCGGGTGGCCGCAGAAGCTGTTGGTCCAGACACCCGGCCACGTCTTCTTCGTGAGCGCCCGGCGGGTGATCAGCAGGCGACCGTCACGGTCGAAGACGTAGCAGGAGAAGGCCAGGTGCAGGGGAGTGTCGCTGGTGTGGATTTCGCTCTTGGGAAGCGTTCCGACAGCCGTCCCGTCTTCGGCGAGGAGGGTCACGTCATCCACGGCATCTCCTTGGCCTCGAGCGTTCCCGATTTAGCTAACTTGGTGAGTAGTCAACTTAGCATGAAACTGTTGGTGTGTAACATGATCGCATGGACTCGGAGCCCGGCACCACCCCGAACGCGGGCGCGCAGGAGTCGTCCCCCGCACCGGGAGCAGGGGTGAGTCCGACGGGCGAGACGCCGGACGGGCTCATCCACACCGCGATCTACGACGTCGAGGCCAGCGACCCCCGCAGTGTCCTGATCGACCGCACAGGCGTGCCGCCCGAGGAGCTGAAGCAGATCGCGCAGGTCATGGAGTCGTTGGCAGGGCTGCGCGAAGCGGAGCAGACCCTCTCGCAGGCCTCGCGCCGGTACATGCGCCTGAACGAGACCGACATGCGCGCGTTGCACTATCTGATCGTGTGCGCGAATCGAAACCTCGTGGCCACTCCGGGGGGCATCGCCCACCACCTCGGCGTCTCCACCGCGGCGACCACGAAGCTTCTCGACCGCCTCGAGCAGGGAGGGCATATCGCCCGCGCTCCGCACCCGACCGACCGCAGGGCGTTGCAGATATCCATCACCCCGGAGACTCGGCATGCGGCGATGGAGACCGTGGGTCGGCAGCAGGCGAAGCGGTTCTATTCCGCCGCTCGCCTGACGCAGGCCGAAAGGGAAGTCGTGATCCGCTTCCTCACGGATATGACCGAGGAGATCACGCTTCGGGACGAGCCCTGGCTGCAGGAGGGCGCGTAACAATTACCCCGTAGGGGGTGAAGAACGTCTGGAATGACGTCAGTGCGCCGCGTTGTACGCGTCGACGACCTGCGCAGGAATGCGTCCACGCTCGGAGAGCTTGTGGCCATTGTCATTCGCCCATGCGCGGATCGCCGCGACCTCGGGGTTCCGCGCTGGACGCTTGCGTGCGGACGACGTGCGTGAGGCGTTCGAGGACGATCCCGCCTTGCGTCCGGCCGCCACGTAGGGCTCCAGCGCCTTGCGCAATTCATCGGCGTGCGCGGTGTTCAGGTCGATCTCATAAGCGGTGCCGTTGAGCGAGAAATGCACAGTCTCGCCTTCGCCGACCTCCAGAACGCTGCCATCGATGTCGTCGACCAGCTGGTGCACAATTCGTCTCGCCATGGGGGCGACTTTACTCCCCTGAGAGAAATGCGACAACTCGAAATGCTCGATCGCATTCATCTCGCAAAGCCCGTGCGATTACTCCATTCCCTTTGATCAGGGAAGAAGTCCGATTCGCCGGGCTCTCGCGACAGCGGCGTGGCGCGTCGACGCATCCAATTTGGACATCGCCGTCCCCAGATATGCCTTGATGGTGCCTTCTCGCAGACCGAGTTGCGACGCGATCTCCGCGTTGGTCGAACCGAGCGCGGCGCATGCGAGCACGTCGGTCTCGCGCGGAGAGAGGTGGATCGCGGGGATCGGCCCCGTGGCCGGCGCCGCACCGTCCCCGGCGAGGGTCAGCAGGCGCCGCTCGACGTGCGCGATCCTGGTGCGGAGATCTTCGTCCTCGACGGAGGCCGCGATGCTGCGGAGTTCCGCGAAGCTCTGCCGCAGTTCCTCGCGTTGCGCCGGGGCGACCACGTCTTCATTGAGGGCGGTCTCCTGGAGTCGCCGTTGCACCTCGTCGCGGATGCGCAGTTCATCGGCGACGGATCGGGCGACCTGCATGGCGGGGGCGGTGGTCACCCCGCCGACTCGCTCCTCGTCCCACCCGCCGGCGTAGAGCACCCCGCGGGAGCGTCCCTGGACGACGATGGGAAGAGCGAGGAGCGTACGCAGACCTTCTCCCAGCACGAAGACGTCGTAGTCGTGGGTGATCTGCTGGGACGACCCGTAGTCACTCGTCATGCGGGGGCGGAGCTCCATCATCGCGCGACCGCCGAGGCCGCGTTCCGGACGCACGCGAAGACCGTCCAGCGAACGCGTGCGAGCGCCGACGATGCTGGTGACGCTCACCACGCCTTCTTCGATGAGGCCGCCGAAAGCGACAGGGAAGCGTGTGCGCCGTGCAAGCTCCCGCACCGCGTTCGCGACGAGATCCGCCTCGGATTCGCGGGCGACGGGTGAGTTCACGACTACCTACTTTCGGGGGTGACGACGCAATGCCCCGTTTCGTAGCGTCGACCCTACCATTCGCGCGAGGTGGCTCGTGCGAGCACCGGACATGTGGCAAGGAGGCCCCATGAGCGACCAGACGAACACGGATCCGAACGGTGAGATCGACTACACAGCGGTCGAACGATCACCGAGATTCCTGACCTTGAAACGCACGCAGAGATCGTTCATCTTCCCGATGGCGGCCTTCTTCCTTCTCTGGTACTTCGTCTACGTCCTTCTGGCCGCCTTCGCTCCGGATTTCATGGGACAGCGGGTGTGGGGTGACATCACGATCGGCCTCCTCTTCGGCCTCGGCCAGTTCGTCACCACCTTCGCGATCACGATGGCCTACGTCTCCTTCGCGAATCGCAAGCTCGATCCGCTCGCGGCGCAGATCCGCGAGGAACTCGAGGAAGCGCAGGGCGCGGCATGAGCGGCGTGCGCACGGCAGCACCCGCTGCCCTCGAGATCAATCCGGTCTTCAACATCTCGATCTTCCTGGCGTTCGTGGCGGTGACGCTGTTCATCGTGATCAGAGCGAGTCGCAACAACAAGACCGCGGCCGACTACTACGCCGCCGGCCGCTCGTTCACCGGTCCGCAGAACGGGTTCGCTATCGCGGGCGACTACCTGTCCGCCGCATCATTCCTCGGGATCTGCGGTGCGATCGCGATCAACGGGTACGACGGATTCCTCTACTCCATCGGCTTCCTCGTGGCGTGGCTCGTGGCCCTGCTCCTGGTCGCCGAGCTGATGCGGAACACCGGCAAGTTCACCATGGCGGACGTGCTCTCGTTCCGCCTGCAGCAGCGGCCTGTGCGGATGGCGGCCGCCATCACGACGCTCGCCGTGTGCTTCTTCTACCTGCTGGCGCAGATGGCGGGTGCCGGCGGTCTGGTGTCCCTGCTGCTCGGCATCGACGGTCGGGTCGGTCAGTCGGTCGTGATCGCGGTCGTCGGCATCCTCATGATCGTCTACGTGCTGATCGGCGGCATGAAGGGAACGACCTGGGTGCAGATCGTCAAGGCCTTCCTCCTCATCGGCGGTGCCCTCGGGATGACCGTGTGGGTGCTCGCGATCAACGGGTTCAGTCTGAACACGCTGCTCGAGGCCGCGGTGGCGAACTCGGACAAGGGTGACGCGATCCTGGCGCCCGGTCTGCAGTACGGAGCAAATCCGTGGGACTTCCTCTCTCTCGGTCTGGCGCTCGTGCTGGGCACCGCGGGATTGCCGCACGTCCTGATGCGCTTCTACACGGTTCCGACCGCCAAGGAGGCCCGTCGCTCGGTCGTCTGGGCCATCTGGCTCATCGGCGGGTTCTACCTGCTCACGCTCGTGCTCGGGTACGGTGCCGGCGCCCTGGTCGGAGCGGACGTGATAGCCGCGGCCCCGGGGGGTGTGAACTCCGCGGCCCCGCTGCTGGCTCTCCAACTCGGCGGACCGGTGCTGCTCGGCTTCATCTCGGCTGTGGCATTCGCGACGATCCTCGCGGTCGTCGCGGGACTCACGATCACCGCTGCCGCGTCGTTCGCGCACGACATCTACGCGAACGTCATCCAGAAGGGGCGCAAGGACTCGGAGGGCAAGCCGATCGAAGCCGACCCCAACGGAGAGGTGCGCGTCGCCCGACGTACGGTCATCGTGATCGGCATCCTGGCGATCGTCGGCGGGATCGGCGCGCAGGGGCAGAACATCGCGTTCCTGGTGGCGCTGGCTTTCGCCGTGGCCGCGTCGGCGAATCTGCCCACCATCCTGTACTCGCTGTTCTGGCGCCGATTCACCACTCGCGGGGCCGTGTGGAGCATGTACGGCGGGCTCGGGTCGGCGATTGTCCTCATCGTCCTCTCGCCGGTGTTCTCGGGAACCCCGACATCGATGATCCCGGGGATCGACATCGCCGTGTGGCCGCTGAACAACCCGGGCATCGTCTCGATCCCGTTGGGCTTCCTGCTCGGCTGGCTGGGCACGATCACCAGCAGCCGCAAGGAGTCTCCCCGGTTGGCCGCGGAGATGGAGGTGCGATCGCTCACCGGATTCGGCGCGGAGAAGGCCACGGAGCACTGAGCCTGAGCCTGAAGTCGTGGACCCGGCGGCCTACTCGCCGGGTCCACGACACCGCCTGCCGACGGCTCAGCTCGTCTCGAGGTCGAGCAGGAACTTCTTGCGCTCAGGGTGCGCGCCGTATTGGCCCGCGCTGCCGTCCGACCGCACGACGCGGTGCACCGGGACGATGATCGAGAACGGTGTGATGCGACACGCTGTGCCGACGGCGCGCGCGGCGCCGGGGTGTCCGGCGAGGACCGCGACCTCTCCGTAGCTCATCGTCTCGCCCCACTCGATGTCGCAGATCGTCCGCAGAGCGGTCAGAGCGAACCCGTCGACGAGTCGCCAGTCGAGGCGGATGTGCTCGTCGAAGCGCACCTGCTCGCCGTCGAAGTAGTCGGCGAGCAGATGGGCGAGCTCGTCGGCGGCGCCGGGGTCGGGCTCCGGCACGGATCTCAGCTGGCGCGACACGCCTTCGAGCAGCCAGGGCACGCGCGGGTCTTCGGATTCGGAGAGATCGAACCGCACGATGCCCTCGTCGGAGAACACCGCGAGAGCATCGCCGAAGGGGGTCGGCGCGAAGTCGTAGCGGAAGGTCATGCCCCCATCCTGACCGCTGGACGGGACACCGCACGCCGCTGTTGCCGCTCCGGGTGGAGAACCTCGTCGGCGCGGACGCCGGGCAGGAGAAGTGGACGGTGCATCGCATCGCGGAAATTCGGCGGAAACCCGCCCGGGATACCCCGCGTCGGCATGTCGCGCGCCTAGGGTGTCATTGTGTGGCGACGTGAAGGAAAGTCTGCGGACGACACAGCGGTGGATCCTGCTGTGTCGATCAGCGACCTGCACGGGTCCACTGCCGGCATCGACATCGCGCACGCAGCGGAGTCGGAGCGCACGCGTCTGAGAGCGGAGGCCGCGGATCTCGGCGGCCCCTCGCCACTGGTGAGCTTCCGCGACAGCCCCGAGTCGGGTATCGACATCTCCAAGGCGCACCCCGGCAGCCTGCCGCAGTTCATCACCGGCAAGTCGACGCTGCTCTCGAACCTCTTCCGCGATGAGGTCGGTCTGCGCACAGCGAGACTCGCCGCGGAGCGCATCACAGCAAAGAACACCGAGCTGCGCACCGTCCGCGGCATCGAGGCCGTGCACCTCGCCGTCGGCGTCGCCCGGTGGCGCATCGGGGGAGCGGGGTTCGCCGCACCTGTGCTGTTGCGTCCGCTGGCGATCCGCCGCCACCACTCCGACTTCGAGCTGAAGCTGCAGGGCACCTTCGAGGTGAATCCCGAACTCGTGCGGATCGCCCGCGATCACTTCGGTCTCACGATCGACGCGACAGCTCTCGCAGCCCTCGCCTACGACGGCGGGATCTTCAAGCCGCAGCCGGTGATCGACAGCCTGCGCGCGATCACGCGATCGATCGACACCTTCTCGGTCGAGCCGCGCCTGGTCGTCTCGACGTTCGCCGACGTGTCCGGGGTGATGTCCCGCGACGGCGGCAGTCTCGACCATCAGGTGCTGAACGCCCTCGCCGGACACGTGGGCGACCGCGAGCGCGTGACCGCCCCACGGGCGATCCCGCACCACATCGGGCCGGACGACCGCGCTCCTGCGTCCGACAATCTCCTCCTCGACGCCGACGCCGAGCAGGAAGCTGTGCTCGCGCGCATCGCCGCGGGGCACTCCCTGACCGTCGCGACGCTTCCGGGGACCGGCGGCACGCAGACCGTGATCAACGCGCTCGGCGAACTCGTGCGCGGAGGCAAGCGCGTCCTCGTCGTGTCCGCGCGTCGCTCGACCCTCGACGGCGTCCGCCATCGTCTCGCCGGGATCGGACTGGACAGCCTCGCGGTCTCGCCGGCGAACGTGCGGCGCGATCTGGTCAGGGCCATCGGGCGCAACGAGAAGGCCACGGCGCCGAAGGTCGGCGAAGTCGACGATGCCCTCGTGCGCCTGCGCACCGTCCTGCGCGACTACCGTCAGGCGCTCAGCGCGCCGATCGCCGGGTTGGGCGCCTCGGTCCTCGACGCCACCCGCCAGCTGACGCGCTTGGCGTCGCTCCCTGTTCCACCGTCGACCACCGCGCGTCTCGGACCCGATGCGCTTCGTCGCCTCGCCGCCGACCGCAGCGAGGCTGCCGAGGCCCTCGCACAGGCCGCCCGTCTCGGCGAATTCCGCTTCGGCCCGAACGACTCGCCCTGGTACGGGGTCACCTTCTCCAGCACCGAAGCCGCACGAGCGGCGCACGAGCTCGCCGGGCGACTGCACTCGCAGAGCGTGCCCACCCTGCTCGAGCGCGGCTACGAGCTGATCGCGCAGACGCACATGCGTCCGTTCGCGACCATCGACGAGCTCGGCGAGTACCTGCGGCTGCTGCAGGGGATCCGCGATTCGCTCGACCGATTCAGCCCCACGGTCTTCGAACGTCCTCTGGGTGAGCTCATCCAGGCGCACGGTTCGCGCCGCGACGCTCCCGGCCTGTCCGGGGCGAACAGGCGGAGGCTCCGTCGGCTCGCCAAGGAGTATGTCCGCCCTGGAGTGCATGTCACCGAGATGCATGAGGCTCTCCTGCGGATCCAGGCGCAGCGCACCCAATGGCAGCGCTTCGTCGACGCCGGCGTCGCTCCGGAGATCCCGCTCGGTCTCGCCGACGTCCACGCGGCCTGGCAGCGTGTGGAAGCCGAGCTCGCCGAACTCGACACCGCCCTCGGACGCCGTGAGCCGTTGGCATCGCTGCCCGTGGCCCGGCTCGTTCGCACCCTCGCCGGCCTCGCTGCCAAATCCGACGTCTTCGAGAACCTGGTCGAGCGCGCCCAGCTGCGTGACCGACTCGCCCTCCTCGGGTTGGAGCCGCTTCTCACCGAGCTCTCCGTCCGCCACGTCTCGGAGTCCCAGGTGGGGGAGGAGCTCGAGTTCGCCTGGTGGCAGTCCCTCCTCGAGCGCGCCCTGCAGGACAACCGCGCCCTCCTCGGAGCGAACACCGCGGTCGTCGATCGGCTCGAGCGCGATTTCCGCCTGGTCGATGAGGCGCATGCCGCTATGGCCGGACCGCTGCTCGCATGGCAGCTGGCCAATCAGTGGCGCATCGCGATCGTCGACGAGCCCCAGCAGTCGCAGCACCTGCGTCAGGCGCTGACGCAATCCGCGACGACCACCGCGCAGGTGGTCAGCGCTGCGCCCACCCTTGTCGACGTGCTCGCGCCGGCCTGGATCTCCTCGCCGTACCTGGTGCCCGAGATCCCCGACTCGGTCGAGTTCGACACCGTGATCCTCGTCGATGCCGCAGCGATCAACCTCGCAGAAGCGGCCCCGGCGATCCGTCGTGCGCGCCAGATCGTCGCGTTCGGCGACCCGGTCACGCAGCGCCCCACCCCGTTCCGCATCGCGGTCGATCCGGAGGAGTCGTGGGAGCCCGAGGTGCCCTTCGACGACGTCTCGGCCTTCGAGCGGCTGTCCGAGCTCCTGCCCGTGCTGACCCTCACCCGCAGCTACCGGGCGGGTGGCGAGGACCTCGCGGAGCTCATCAACGATGCCTTCTACGGAGGCGAGATCGTCTCCCTTCCCTGGGCGGGCTCGTACCTCGGTCGTGGCAGTCTGACGGTCGACTACGTCGAGGGCGGTACGGGAACGCCCGATCCGATCTCGGGTGCGGTCGAGAGCCCGGATGCCGAGGTCGCCAGGGTCGTGACCCTCGTGGTCGAGCACGCGGTGCACCGCCCGTCGGAATCCCTCATGGTGGTCACCGCGAGCGCCCGCCACGCCGAGCGCGTGCGCGCCGCCGTCACTTCGGCGTTCGCCGGGCGATCCGATGTCGCGGACTTCGTCGGCCGAGACACGGTCGAACCGTTCGCGGTGCTGACGCTCGAGGAGTCAGTTGCCGAGAGCCGCGATCGTGTGATCTTCTCGCTCGGCTTCGGCCTCACCAAGCACGGCCGCGTCCTGAGCGACTTCGGCGACCTCTCCACACCGGACGGCGAGCGACTGCTCACGGTCGGGATGACGCGAGCGCGCCGTTCGATGGTCCTCGTCTCGTCGATCCGTCCCTCCTCGTTCGACGATGGGCGCCTGGAGCATGGGGCGGCGACCTTGATGTCGATCCTCGGCGGCCTGGCCGCCCGGAGCCGGGATGCGCGGCTGGAGGATCTCGCCGACCCGCTGACCCTGGCGCTTGCCCGCGAACTGCGGCGCCTCGGCGCCTCGGTGGACGTCGACTACCGCGGACTGCTCCCGCTGGTCGCGCAGCACGGCGGCAAGGCCGTCGTGATCGAGTCGGATCCCGAGACGCGAGGCGAGTCCCTGCGCGAGTCCCTGCGTCTGCGCCCGCACGTGCTGCGTCGCCTGGGCTGGCACTACGTGCGCGTGCACGCGTTCGACCTCTACAGCGACCCCGTGACCGTGGCGACCCGGATCGCCGCGGTGCTCGGCATCTCGGATTCCGCCCCGCGCGCGGAGAACGATACGCAGCCGATCGACACGCTCGACACCCAGAATGACTGAGCACCCGGGGCCCGCGGACCCGCGCCAGCACGTGGAACGCATCGCTGGATCTCGTCGTGCGCGTCTCACTCCGGTGCCGGGGAGCGACCCGGAACCGGAATCGGGGCCAGCGGAGACGCCGCCGGCGCGGAACCGGCCGAAGGGTGCCAAGGGGCCGAACGACGACCAGCTGCTCCAGGACGTCCCGCCGCACTACTGACTGTGCGGCTCCTACCTCGGCCGGGAACGGAGAGACGCACGGTCCCTCCGAAGAGGGACCGTGCGTCTCGAGTGGTTCCAGCCGGTCAGGCTCCGCGCTGTGCCTTGAGCAGATCGCGGATCTCGACGAGCAGCTCGGACTCGGTCGCCGCGGCCGGCTCCTCCTCCGGCTCTTCCGCGGGCGTGCCCTTGCGGGCCTCGACATGAGCTTTGAACGTGTTCATCGGCAGCACGAACACGAAGTACACGACGACGGCGACGGCGAGGAAGCTGATGATCGCCGAGATCAGGTCGCCGATCGGGAAGGTCACCGTCTCGCCGTAGATGTTCGGAACCTGGATCCCGAACTGTCCGGCCGCGTCCGCCTTGAGGAAGAGCGCGATGAGCGGGTTGATGATGCTGTTGACGACCGCCGTGACGATCGCGGTGAACGCCGTGCCGATGACGACCGCGACGGCCAGATCGATGACGTTGCCCCGGAGCAGGAAGTCCTTGAAACCTTTGAGCATGGGATCCCCCAACAGATCGATACCTCAGGAAGAGGCCGGAGTCGACGCAGCCGCCGGTTTGGCGCTCGTCGTCGATTCCGTCTTCGATGATGCCGAACCATCCTTCGATCCACCGGATTTGGCGCGCGAGTCCGTGCGATAGAAACCGGAGCCGTTGAAGGTCACACCGATCGAGCCGTACTGCTTGCGCAGCGCGCCACCGCACTCGGGGCACACAGTGAGAGCGTCGTCGGCGAAGCTCTGCACGGCGTCGAAGGTGTGACCGCACGCGGTGCAGGCATAGGCGTAGGTGGGCATGGGGGTCCTTGAGATCAGCGTCGCCGCGGCGACAGGGTGAGGGTCTGCGACGGGGTAACGACGCCGTTCACCGGCTGGTCGTGGACCTCTCGCGGAAGTTCGTCGAGTACCTCGGAATCATAGATGACCGCGTAGACGGGAGGGCACTTCTCCATCGAGCCGATCGTCTTGTCGAAGTACCCGCGCCCCCAGCCCATGCGCATGCCGGAACGGTCGACCGCCGCGGCAGGGACGATCATCAGGTCGACGTCGTTCACGGCGATAGGGCCCAGCACCTCGCCCGTGGGCTCCGGCAGGCCGAAGAGGCCCTCGGCGACCTCGTCATCGTCCGTGGCGACAGCCCAGTCCAGCAGTCCGTCGGCGCGGGTGACGGGGAGGAGCACGCGGATGCCGCGGCGCACGGCCCTGGTCACGAAGTCACGGGTGCCCGGCTCTGTCGTGGTGGAGAGGAAGCAGGAGATGGATCGGGCGCCCAGTTCGTCGACGAGGGCATCGAGGCGTTCGCCGATGGCCGTGGCCGCCGTCTCGCGTTGTGTGTCGGAGAGGAGCTGGCGTCGTTCGCGGAGCTCGGCGCGGAGTGCGCGCTTGGCGTGTTCGACGTCGTTCGACATGGCTCCGAGTCTACGTCGACGCTCACCACTAGGCTGAGAGGATGGGCAACCACAAGATCAAAGCAGTCATCCCCGCCGCCGGACTGGGGACACGATTCCTGCCCGCCACGAAGGCGATGCCGAAGGAGATGCTCCCGGTCGTCGACAAGCCGGCCATCCAGTACGTCGTCGAAGAGGCGGCTGACGCCGGGATCGACGACATCCTCGTCATCATCGGGCGCAACAAGAACGCGATCTCCAACCACTTCGACTCGGTCCCCGAGCTCGAGGTGAAGCTCATGGAGAAGGGCGACACCGGTCGCCTCGAGCGCGTGATGAAGTCGAGCGACCTCGCCGACATCCACTTCGTCCGTCAGGGGGAGCCGAAGGGTCTGGGTCATGCAGTGCTGCGTGCGCGCACCCATGTCGGCGACAGTTCTTTCGCCGTGCTGCTCGGTGACGACCTGATCGACGAGCGCGATCCGCTGCTCACCGAGATGATCGCCGAGCACGAGCGCACCGGCGCCGCGGTGATCGCGCTGATGGAGGTCGATCCCGCGAACATCCACATGTACGGCGCCGCTGCGGTCGAACCCCTCGAAGGGTCGGATGCGGTTCGGGTCACCGGTCTCGTCGAGAAGCCGGCACAGGAGGACGCCCCCTCGAACCTCGCGGTCATCGGACGCTACGTCCTCCCGGCCTCGGTCTTCGAGATCCTCGAGCACACCGAGCCGGGCAAGGGGGGCGAGATCCAGCTCACGGACGCACTGCAGGTGATGGCGGCCGACCCTGACGGCCCCGGCGTCGTCGGCGTCGTCTTCGGTGGTCGCCGCTACGACACGGGCGACCGCGTCGACTACATCAAGGCGATCGTCCAGCTCGCGGCAGACCGCGACGACCTCGGTTCGGAGCTGCGCCCCTGGCTCAAGGAGTTCGCGGAACGCCTCTAGGCGGCTTCGCGGGCGTCGGTGCGGCATGGATCTGGCGACGGGGATGCGACACGGCCCGATAGAGCTGCGGCTCGTCCGAACGAAGGATGCGCGGCCTCTGCAGCATGAGCTGCTCGCCAACAGGTCATGGCTTCAGCCGTGGGAGGCGACCGTCCCGTACGGATCGGTGTCCTTCGATATGAGGCTCAGCATCCGTCGCCTGCTCCAGCAGTACCGTGACGGCTCCGGCTACCCCTTCATCATGGAGTACGACGGGGAGGTCGCGGGGCAGCTCAACGTATGGGGAGTCTCTCGGGGCTCGCTGTGCTCTGCCACGATCGGGTACTGGGTGAGCGAGCGGTTCGCGGGTCGCGGGATCACCCCGACAGCGGTCGCGATGGCCACCGATGCGTGCTTCACCGAGTACGGCCTGCACCGCATGGAGATCTGCATCCGTCCGGAGAACGCCGCGAGCCTGCGCATCGTCCAGAAGCTCGGGTTCCGGTACGAGGGATTGCGGCGGCGCTACATCCACATCGACGGGGACTGGCGCGACCACTACGCATTCGCCCTGACCACGGAAGACGTGCCGCAGGGTGTGCTGGCGCGGTGGCTCAGCGGCCAGGTGCCTCCCGACGCCGCGACGGTGCCGCCGGCCGACCGCATATCGTCCTGAAACACCCGTCCGGACAGCGGATCCGGACGAACACGCCGCGACACGCGCCCGTCTGTACGGCGCTGCCCGCTCCCAGCCCTTAGCGTTGTCGGTATGGACGGGCCGGTGCTGAGCGGAGGAGTGATCGTGCTCGTCGCCGTGCTCTTGTGGATGCTCTATCTGCTGCCGTCGTGGCGAGGCCGGTTCCAGTACAACGCCGCCGAACGCAACGCCGTGCGACTGAACCAGGCGCTGCGCGTGCTCGCCGAGACGAGCGAGACGCCGGGGGAGGTCCGCGTCGAGCTGAACGCCCGCACCGCGCTCGCTCAGCAGAAGCTGGCGAAGAGGGTGCAGTCGGAGCGGGAGGCCGCCGCGCTCGAGGCTCTGCGGCAGGAACTCGCGGCCACCAGGGCCGACCCTGTGATCCGTCGGGCGCGCGCGCGCAGACGTGTGCGTATCCTCGCGACCAGCAGCCTGCTGGTCGGGCTCATCGTCGCCGGGCTGGGCGTGTGGCAGCTGCTGGCTGCCGGCGGATCTGCTCTGATCTGGGTCGGTGGTGCGGTGGTCGTCGTCGCCGGTGTCGCTCTGCAGCGCATGGCCGCGGTCGCGAACCGTGCCGCGCGCGCCGCCCACGTCGTGGCCACCCCTGTTGCTCCGCGTGTGGCCCCCGAGCTTCACGACCAGGGCCGAGCGACGTGGACGCCGCGTCCGCTGCCCGAGCCGATGGCATCCGTGGCGGGGTCCCGCGCGCAGGTCGCGCAGGCTCAGCTGGACGCCCAGGAGGCGCGCCGCAAGGCCGCGCGGGTCGCCGCACTGCGCGAGCGGGCGGAGCAGATGGCACCGGAGCCGCCGGTGGCCCTGCCGGCCGCGTCGTCGCCGTACGCGCGGATGGGGTTCGTCGACGACGCCGAGATCGAGGCCCACGTGCGCGAACTGCTCTCCCGTCGGGCCGCAGGATGACGGTCTGCGACGCGAGCGGCCCTCTCGTCGTGATAGCGTAGAACCTGTTCACGGGCCTATGGCGCAGTTGGTAGCGCGCCTCGTTCGCATCGAGGAGGTCAGGGGTTCGAATCCCCTTAGGTCCACCGTGAAGACGGCCGATGGGACATGAGAGATCATGTCCCGTCGGCCGTTCTGGTTCCTCGGCCGCTCGTGCTGGAGGTCGAGACCGGGTCTGTGAGTGAGCGCCCTCGCCGCACGGGGGTTGGGGCTGGTCAGCCCCGGCTCGCCTCGAGCAGTAGCCGGAGCCGCTCCTCGGGGCTGCCGACGATCGTGACCACGTGCGGGACGGAGCCTGCGCGCTCGAGGTCATCGACGAGTCCCACCAGCGCTTCGTCCATCGCGACGCGCAGAGCCGGGTCCTCGTCGCCGGTGACGTGGATCGGCCGGCTCCCGTCCAGGGGCACGATCGCGACGAGGTCGATCGCGGCCATCGACGCCTCCACGATCTCTGCGGCGCGGGCGAGGAGCGCGCCGTCACTGCGGCCCAGCTCCTCCAGAGCGGTCAGGTAGGCGAGGAAGTCGAGTGGCCCCCGCTCGCAGATCACCGCGGAAGCGGCGGCCGACTCCCGGAGTCGCGCCGCGGTGACGCGCAGCTGCACGGCGAAGCTGTGCTCGCTCGCGGGATCGTCGAGATCGAGGTCCTCGAAGGGGTCGGGCAGTACGACGTACTGGGGGCGGACCGCACGGAAGTCCGAGATCAGCGTGCTCTTGCCGCTGGCGTGCGTCCCCGACACCACGATCCTCATGTGCGTGCGGCGAGTCCGGCGAGCAGCTCCAGCACGCACAGAGCCGCCAGGCGGACGGTGCGGGCATCGTCGGCGTCGGCGGTGGCGTCGACTTCGGCCAGGTCGGCGCTCGCGACACGTCGATCCGCCGCGACGGCCCTGCTGAGGGCGCGCAGCTCCCACGCCTGCAGACCGCCGGGCACGCTCGCCGGGCAGCCCGGCGCGACCGACCGGTCGCAGACGTCGACGTCGATGTCGAGATGGATGCGCGCATCGGCTCCGGAACCGGCGACCTCCACGGCCTCCGCGACGACATCGTCGATTCCGCGGCGGCGGAGCTCGTCGAGGGGGATGACACGGATGCCCCACTCGGCTGCGCGTCGGGCGTAGGCGGCGGAGTTCGCGAAGTCGGCGATGCCGATCTGCACGACCTTGGTCGGGTCGATGCGCGTGGTATCCAGCGGCGACGTGGCGGGGACATCTTCCACGAGGCGCCGCACGGGAGTGCCGTTCGAGATGCCGTCGCGCAGGTCGAAGTGGGCGTCGAACGTGATCAGTCCCGTCGCTTCGGCACCGAGCGCCACGGGATAGGTGAGCGAGTTGTCGCCGCCGAGGGCGATCACGAGTTTCGAAGCGGCGGCGAGCTCGCGCACGCGGGAGATGACCCTGGCCTCACCGGCGGAGCCGTCAGGATCGGCGATGTCGCCGGCGTCGGCGATGCGCAGCACCTCGTCGAGCTCGATCACCGGCGGTCCCATCAGCGCGGTGCCGTAGCGGGGGAGAGCCGCGCGGATCGCCGTGGGCGTCGCGTGCGCACCGGTCGGGGAGAGCGAGGTGCGCCAGGTCGGCACCCCGACGAGCACGGCGTCGGCGGTGCCGTCGAAGGCAGGCCAGGACCCGGCTCGGGGCCAGAGGGGATCGTGGCTCAGCGGTCGGGAGGACGAGGGCATGGTCAGACTCCGGGGATCAGGGCGTGCGCGATGGAGAAGATGACGAGACCGGCCAGGGCGCCGACGAACGTGCCGTTCAAACGGATGTACTGCAGGTCGCGGCCGACCATGAGCTCGATCTTCTCCGTCGTCTCCGCCGGGTCCCAGCGTTCGACGGTGTCGGTGATGATCGAGGCGATGTCGTGCCGGTAGCGGTCGACGAGGAAGACCGCGGCGTCCGATACCCACGTGTCGACGCGGTTCTGCAGCGCGGTGTCGGTCGTGAGGCGCTCCCCGACCTCCTGCAGGGCCTGCACGGCGCGGCGTCGGAGGCCGCTCTCGGGATCGGCGAGGGCAGCGAGCAAGCCGTTCTTCGCGGTGTTCCACGCCTCAGCGGCCAGAGCGCCGACGCGGGGGCTGTCGAACAGCGACGCCTTGGCGTTCTCGAGCTTCGCCCGCGTCGCCGGGTCGTTCTGCAGGCTGTCGGCCAGACGTGCCAGATAGCCGTCGACCGCGAGGCGTGCCGGGTGGTGGGGGTCGGCCTGCACGGCGTGCACGAACTTGACCGCCTCGTGATACACCGTGTCGTCCACGAAGCGGTGAGCCAGCTTCGGCACCCACCCCGGAAGGCGCCGGGAGACCAGACCGCTGAACGATTCGGCGTTCGCGTCGAGCCAGCGCGAGATGCTGTCGGCGGCGAGGTCGACAGCGCCGTGATGGGCATCGGCCTCGACGATCTTCTCGAGCCACGCTCCGGCGGGCGGACCCCACTCGGGATCGACCAGATGCTCGCGGGCGAGGTCCGTGATCAGGTCTCGCACGTCGTCGTCGCTCAGCGCGTTGAGCACGGCCGTGGCGATCGTCGCACCCTCGGCGCCGACCCGCTCCGCATGCGGGGCCTCACGCAGCCAGTCGCCTGCGCGCAGAGCGATCTTCGTGGTCGACAGCTTGGTGCGCACTACGTCGGCGGCGAGGAAGTTCGTCTCCACGAACTCGCCGAGCGAGCGGCCGATCTCGTCCTTGCGGTTCGGGATGATCGCGGTGTGCGGGATGGGGAGCCCCAGCGGGCGTCGGAAGAGCGCGGTCACCGCGAACCAGTCCGCGAGCGCACCCACCATGCCGCCTTCGGCCGCCGCGCGCACATAGGCGAGTCCCTCGATGCGCTGCTGGAACGCGAAGGCGAACACGAACACGACGGCCATGAACACCAGGGCGCCGAGGGCGACGGCCTTCATGCGTCGGAGCGCGCGGAGGCGCTCCTGGTCGGCGGGCGAGAGCTGCGTCATCGGTGTTCGCGGCATGACGTCATCCTTTCACGCCACCGCACCGGCGGCCCTGTGCGCGGAGCGTGCGCTGTCTCGGCGCACAGACAGCCGGATACCCCCTGGGGGGAGTACCCTCGAGGGGTGATCGAAGACATCAAGAAACGTGCGCTGCACCGCACCAGCATCCTCGAAGGACAGATGCGCGGCGTCGCGCGGATGATCGAGAACGAGGACTACTGCATGGACATCATCACGCAGTCCCGCGCCATCCAGCGCTCCCTGGAGTCACTCAACCGCCTGCTGCTGGAGAACCACCTGCAGACGCACGTCACCCACATGTTCGAGGAGGGCGGCGAGGAGCGGGAGAAGGCCGTCGTCGAGCTGCTCAAGGCCTTCGACTTCGACCGCAAGTAGGGTCCAGGGGCGGCGCGACACAGCGCCCCGACGGAGTCGTCGAGGCGCTGCGCGGTGAGTCACCTGCCGCTGTCGTCGAACACCTCGCCCTCCATGGCGTCGTAACCCTCGGCCTGCGGGTCGCCGTGGGAGCCGCCGGAGATCGCGTACTCCTCTTCGGGCGACAGCACCAGACGGTGGCGGAAGAAGAGCCCGAATCCGAGCAGGATCACGACGTAGACGATGGCGATCGCCACGATGGCGGGGCCGAACGTCGGATTCAGCAGGAACCCGACGAAGATCAGCGCGGCGATCACGAGCGCGACAGCTGCGCCGGGGATCCCCCACGGGCTCCGGTACGGCCGCGCGACGTCCGGGTACTTCCTGCGGAGGATCATGAACGACACCAGCTGGAGTCCGTAGGCGAGCACCGCGCCCCAGACCGCGATGTTCAGCACGATCGCGCCTGCCACCGACCCGGCGCCCTCGGCGTCGACGGCCGCGAGCACGTCGAGCACGATGAGGGCGACGAAACCGATCGCCGCACCGACGACGAGCGCCACCCACGGCGTCTGCCGCTTGCCGGTGAGGGAGAGGAAGCGAGGGTAGTAGCCTGCGCGGGAGAGTGAGTACATGTTGCGGCCGTAGGCGAACATGATGCCCTGCAGGGAGGCGAGCAGCCCGATCAGGGCGAAGAGCGCGAGCACCGCGGCGAGTTGGTCGCCCACGATGGCGCGGAAGCCGTCGAGCAGCGGCTCGCCCGCGGTGCCGGTGGCCTCGGCGCCGATCACGCCGGTGTTCAGGAAGAGGACGAGCAGACCCGTGACGATGAGGGTGCCGCGCGCCCAGAAGCCGGCCTTGGGGATGTCGCGGGTCGGGTTGTGCGACTCCTCGGCGGCCAGGGGCAGCTCTTCGATGCCGAGGAAGAGCCACATCGCGAACGGGAGCGCGAACAGGATCGGCAGCACGCCGTGCGGCAGGAACTCCGTCTGGCCGGGGTCGGGGGTGATGTCCCACAGCGCGTCCCAGCTGAAGGCGCCGGAGAAGATCGCCATCAGGGAGAACACCAGGATGATGCCGATCGAGATGATCGAGACGACGATCGCGAATCGGAACGAGATCGCGGCCCCCGCGGAGTTCAGCGCGATGAACACGACGTAGAGGATGAGGTACCAGAGCCACCCCGGCAGCTGGATTCCCAGCAGCTCGCTCGTGATGCCGTTCGCATACGACGCCGAGAAGTAGACGATCACCGCCGTGGTCGCGACGTACTCGATCGTCTCCGCTGCGCCCGTGACCAAGCCGCCCCACGGTCCCATCGCCGATCGCGCGAAGGAGTAGGCGCCCCCGGTGTGGGGCATCATCGCGGCCATCTCGCCGATCGCGAAGATCATGCCGTAGTACATGAGCACGAGGATCACGAAGGCGATCAGCATTCCGCCGAAGCCCGCGAAGTCGATGCCGAAGTTCCAGCCGGAGAAGTCTCCGGAGATGACGGCGGCGACCGCGAGACCCCACAGGCCCCAGACACCGGCAGACCTCTTCAGGGTGCGTTTCTCGAAGTATTCGTTCCCGGCGCGTGTATAGGTCGCCCCAGCGACCTTGCGGGATTCACTGCTCTGCTCAGACATCCGCTCTCCGTTCGCAAGCACACACAGGCGCCGGGTGCACCTTGCGGATGATTGTGACAGCCAATGGTGGTTTCGTCTACCTTTAAACGTCCTGGTGATCTACTCTGATGGCGAAGCCGGTCGGCCGATCGCTTCACCACGACGACGGGAGCGAGACGATGGCGGGAAACCTGAGCATCGAGCAACTGGATGCCGGCATCGCCGCCGGCGAGATCGACACGGTGATCGTGGCCTTCGCGGATGCGCAGGGGCGGCTGGTCGGCAAGCGGGTGTCCGCACGACTGTTCCAGGAGGACATCGTGCATCACGGTGCCGAGGCGTGCGACTACCTGCTGTCGGTCGATGTGGACATGAACACGGTCGACGGCTACGCGATGTCGGGGTGGGATCGCGGCTACGGCGACATGGTGCTGCGGCCCGACGTCGCGACGCTGCGCCGGATCCCCTGGCTGGCGGGGACGGCGCTGGTGATCGCGGACCTGGTGTGGGGAAACGGGGAGCCGGTGAGCCCGTCGCCGCGGGCGATCCTCGACCGTCAGCGCGATCGACTGGCCGAACGCGGCTGGACCGCGTTCTCGGGCACCGAGCTCGAGTTCATCGTCTTCGACAACACCTACCGCGACGCCTGGGCCCGCAAGTACGAGGGACTGACGCCGTCGACCGACTACAACGTCGACTACAACCTGCTCGCCTCCACCCGCCTCGAGCCGCTGCTGCGCGACATCCGCAACAGCATGGACGGCGCGGGCCTCTACTGCGAGGGCGTGAAGGGGGAGTGCAACCTGGGGCAGCAGGAGATCGCCTTCCGCTATGCCGAGGTGCGCGAGACCGCTGACCAGCACGCGCTCTACAAGAACGGCGCGAAGGAGATCGCGGAGCAGCACGGCCAGGCGCTCACCTTCATGGCGAAGTTCAATGAGCGCGAGGGCAACAGCTGCCATATCCACCTCTCGCTGCGCGCCGACGACGGCACTCCGGTCATGGCCGGAGACGGCGAGCACGGATTCAGTCCGATCATGGGGCACTGGATCGCAGGCATCCTCGCCACGCTCCGGGAGTTCACGCTGCTCTATGCGCCCAACATCAACTCGTACAAGCGGTTCGCGAAGGGCAGCTTCGCCCCGACCGGAGTGGCCTGGGGCATCGACAACCGCACCTGTGCGCTGCGCGTGATCGGGGCGGGGGCCGGGCTCAGGGTCGAGAACCGAGTGCCGGGCGGCGACGTGAACCCCTACCTCGGGATCTCGGCCATCATCGCCGGCGGTCTGTACGGCATCGAGAACGAACTGCCCCTGCCCGACCGCTTCGCCGGCAACGCGTACGAGGCCGGCGTCGAACACCTTCCCACCACGCTGCGCGAAGCGGCACAGCTGTTCAGCGAGTCGGCCATCGCGCGCGAAGCGTTCGGCGACGACGTTGTGGAGCACTACCTGAACCAGGCGCGCATCGAGGTCGAGGCCTACGACGCCGCCGTCACCGACTGGGAGCGGATCCGTGGTTTCGAGCGGCTCTGACCCGGCACCGTTGATCGGGGTCACGACCTACCTCGAGCGGGCGCAGCAAGGGGTGTGGGATGTGCGGGCCGCGTTCCTGCCCGAGCAGTACCTGACCGGAGTGACGGCATCGGGCGGAATCGCACTGCTCCTGCCGCCACAGGACCCGGAGTCGGCGGATGCCGCCATCGCCGGGCTGGACGGACTGATCCTCTCCGGAGGGGCCGACGTCGCTCCCGAGCTCTACGGCGAGGAGCGGCATCCGCTCACGGATCCGGCCCGGGTCGACCGCGACGCGTGGGAGCTGGCGCTGTTCAGAGCGGCCGAGCGGCGCCGCATACCGGTGCTCGCGATCTGCCGCGGGCTGCAGCTCGTCAACGTGGCGCGCGGAGGCACTCTGCACCAGCACCTGCCCGAGTCGCTCGGCACCGAGCGCTACCGCCTGGGCGGAGGCGTGTTCGCCGAGAACGACATCGAGGTCTCGGGCGACACGGCGCTCGCCGGCGTCCTCGGTGCCGGCGACGTACGCGTGCACAGCTATCACCATCAGGGCATCGATCGGCTCGGGGAGGGGCTGGTCGCCGCTGCGCACTCCGCCGACGGACTCGTGCAGGCGTTCGTCGACACCGCAGATGGTCACGTCGTCGGCATTCAGTGGCATCCGGAGGAGAACGCCGAAGACCGACGTCTCTTCGAAGATCTCGTCTCGCAGGCTCGCGCGTTCGCCGCCGGGCGGAAGGAGGACGCCCGATGAGCGCGTTCACAGTCATCAACCCGTCCACCGGTGCCGCGATCCGCGAGGTCCCCAGAGCCGGCATCGGAGAGACGGATGCCGCGATCGCTCGTGCCGTCGCGGCGCAGCGTCGATGGGCGGGCCTGGCCCCGGTGGCACGTGCGGATGCCCTCCGGTCGTTCGCCCGCGCGGTGGACGGCGCCGTCGAAGAGCTGGCGCAGCTGGAGGTGCTCAACTCCGGGCATCCGATCGGCTCGGCCCGCTGGGAGGCCGGTCACGTCGCCCAGGTGCTCAACTACTACTCCGCCGACCCGGAGCGCCTGTCCGGGCGACAGATCCCGGTGGCCGGCGGGCTCGATGTCACGTTCCACGACCCCTACGGCGTGGTCGGCGTGATCGTTCCGTGGAACTTCCCGATGACGATCGCCTCGTGGGCGTTCGCACCGGCGCTCGCCGCGGGCAACGCCGTGGTGCTGAAGCCCGCCGAGCTGACACCTCTCACCGCCATCCGCCTCGGCGAGCTCGCGCGCGAAGCAGGACTACCGGAGGGGCTGTTCGAGGTCGTCACCGGGTCGGGCTCGGTCGTCGGGCAGCGTCTCGTGGAACACCCGGACGTGCGCAAGGTCGTCTTCACCGGCTCGACAGAGGTGGGCGTCGAAGTCGCGGCGGGCTGCGCGCGAGCCCTCAAGCCCGTCACGCTCGAACTCGGGGGCAAGAGCGCGAACATCGTCTTCGAGGACGCGGATCTCGAACGCGCGGCGGCCGGAGTACCCGGATCCGTGTTCGACAACGCCGGCCAGGACTGCTGTGCGCGCAGCCGCCTGCTCGTGCAGCGCTCGGTCTACGACCGGTTCCTCGAACTGCTCGAACCGGCCGTCGCCGCCTGGCGTGTGGGCGACCCCGCCCGCGAAGACACCGACATGGGGCCGCTCATCTCGGCGGGACACCGCGATACCGTGGCGTCGTTCCTCGACGGTGCAGACATCGCCTTCCGCGGCAGTGCCCCCGAGGGGGACGGGTTCTGGTTCGCGCCGGCCGTGGTGCTCGCCGACCCCGCCGACCGCATCGCGCAGCAGGAGGTGTTCGGGCCCGTCGTCGCGGTGATGCCGTTCGAGGACGAGGCCGATGCCATCCGTCTGGCCAACGACACGGCGTACGGTCTCGCGGGCTCCGTCTGGACCGAGAGCCTGGGACGCGGTGTCCGCGTGGCCCGGGGTGTGCGCAGCGGCGTGCTGTCCGTGAACTCGCACTCCTCGGTGCGGTACTCCACGCCGTTCGGCGGCATGAAGGCGTCGGGCCTAGGGCGCGAACTCGGCCCCGACGCCGCCGAGCACTTCACCGAGACCAAGAACGTCTTCTTCGCGACCGATGAACACTGATCGCGTCGTCCTTTCACCCATCCGGAACGGAGAACCCACATGAGCATCGATCTGACCCAGCGTCTCAAGGACCGCGTCGCCATCATCACCGGCGGCGCGAGCGGCATCGGGTTCGCCACCGCCCAGCGCTTCGCAGCGGAGGGGGCCTTCGTCGTGATCGCCGACGTCGATCCGACGACAGGAGAGGCGGCGGCCGCCGAGGTGGGCGGCGTGTTCCGCCCGGTCGACGTCGCAGACGAGGCCAAGGTGAACGCGCTGTTCGACGGTGTCGCGGAGGAGTTCGGGCGGATCGACATCGCCTTCAACAACGCGGGCATCTCGCCGGCCGATGACGACTCCATCGAGACGACGGAGCTCCCGGCGTGGGATCGCGTGCAGGACGTGAATCTCAAGAGCGTGTACCTGTGCAGCCGTGCAGCCCTCCGTCACATGGTGCCCGCGGGGCGCGGATCGATCATCAACACCGCCTCCTTCGTCGCGCTCCTCGGATCCGCCACCTCGCAGATCAGTTACACCGCGTCGAAGGGGGGCGTGCTGGCGATGTCCCGCGAGCTCGGTGTGCAGTTCGCCCGTCAGGGAGTGCGGGTGAATGCGCTGTGCCCTGGACCCGTGAACACCCCGTTGCTGCAGGAGCTGTTCGCGAAGGATCCGGAGCGGGCGCAGCGGCGCCTGGTGCACGTGCCGATGGGACGCTTCGCGGAGCCCGCCGAGCTCGCAGCGGCCGTGGCGTTCCTCGCCTCCGACGACGCGTCGTTCATCACCGCGAGTGCCTTCGTCGTCGACGGCGGGATCACGAACGCCTACGTCACCCCGCTGTGAGCCACCCTCACCTCGCTGTGACAGGGTGAAGGCATGAGCGAGCACTCCCACGACGGCGACCTCGTCGAAGTGCGAAGGGCCGTCTACCGGCCACTGCGGCGCGGTAATGCGCTCGAGGACGCGGTGGCCCGACTCGTGCAGACGATCCGGCTCGGTGTGGTCGCTCCTGGCGAGTCCCTGCCTCCGGAGCGCGAGCTGGCGGCGTCGTTCGGGGTGAGTCGCGACACCGTGCGCGAGGCGATCCGCGAGCTGGCCGACACCGGCTACCTGCTGCCGCGGCGTGGTCGCTACGGAGGCACGTTCGTGGCCGACCCGCTGCCACACCCCAGCGTGCCGGGGGCGGTGACGCCGGACGAGATCGACGACGTGCTCGGGCTGCGCCGCGTGCTCGAGACCGGGGCCGTGCGCGCGGCCGCGAGCCGCTCCTTGGACGCCTCCACCCGTGCCGACCTGTGGGCGCGACACGAGGCGGCGGTGCCTGCGGGTCCTGAGGAGTATCGGCGCCTGGACACGCTGCTGCACCTGGCCATCGCCGAGGCCGCCGGAATCCCGTCGCTGGTCGCGCTCGTGGCCGAGAACAGGGCCGACGTCAATGCATGGCTCGATACGTTCCCGCTGATGCCGCGCAACATCCAGCACTCGGGGGAGCAACACGAGAGCATCGTCTCCGCGATCCTCACCGGACGTCCGGATGCTGCCGAGGCGGCGATGCGCGATCATCTCGCCGGGTCCGAAGCCCTGCTGCGTGGCTTCCTCCTCTGATCGGTGCCAATCGGTCGCCATTTCCTGAATCGGCAACGGATACCGTTGCGAAATCATCAAGAGGCTTCCGATTTCGCTATACCTGACGCCTTTCCTGTGACAGACTCGCGACAAGCGAATCTCAATGGGGAGGCTCCATGCCCGACAACACCCGAATGTCGACGGCGACACTCGATGCACCCACCGCCGCCGGCGCGGTCCACATCGACGGCGTCACCAAGCGTTATGGCACCGCCACCGCCGTCGACGACCTGACCCTCGACGTGCAACAGGGGGAGTTCCTCTCCCTGCTCGGCCCGTCCGGCTGCGGGAAGACGACCACCCTGCGCATGATCGCGGGCTTCGAATACCCGGATGCCGGGGACATCCGCATCTCCGGCCGCAGCGTCTTGAACCTCCCCCCGTATCGGCGCGAGGTGAACACCGTCTTCCAGGCGTACGCCCTGTTCCCGCACCTCACGGTCGCCGAGAACGTGGCGTACGGGCTGCAGCAGCGGCGCGTGCCCAAGGCCGAGCAGCGGGAACGGGTGAGCGAAGCACTCGACATGGTGCAGCTGCGCGCCTTCGCCGACCGCAAGCCCACACAGCTCTCCGGTGGACAGCAGCAGCGCATCGCTCTGTCGCGTGCACTCATCAACCGGCCGAGTGTGCTCCTGCTCGACGAGCCGTTGGCGGCACTGGACCGCCAGCTGCGCGAGGAGATGCAGCTCGAGCTCAAGCTGCTGCAGGCGCGGCTGGGCACGACCTTCGTATTCGTCACCCACGATCAGGCCGAGGCGCTCTCGATGAGCGATCGGATCGCCGTGATGCGCGCGGGGCGGATCGAGCAGCTCGATGCGCCGGACGCCATCTACGCGGAGCCGGCCTCCGCCTACGTGGCGTCGTTCATCGGTCAGCAGAACTTCGTGCACGGCACGGTTCGGGCAGATGGGGAGGCGGTCGACACGGCCATCGGCGTGATCGCGGGCCGCTGGGGTGGGGAGCATGTGGCGGCGGGGCAGCCGGCCGTCGCCGCCATCCGGCCGGAGTACGTCCGTCTGGAACAGGGCGAAGGCGGGGGCGTCCCCGGGCGCGTGCTCGGTGTCTCGCACCTGGGTGAGACCCTCCAGGTCGCTGTCCGCGTCGGCGAGGACGCCACGTTCCTCTCGCGCATGCCGGCCCCGACCGCGCCGCGGGTGGGAGTCGATGACGCCGTCCGCTGTGTGTGGGATCCCGCGGATGCGCGGCTGTTCGCCGCCGAGGGCATCCCCACCACCGCGACGCACGTGATCACTTTGCCCAAGGACGGCGGGCTGTGACGGGCGCTCCTCCGGTGCGCGTGCTCGCACACCGGAGTGCCGCGCGGGTGATCCGCACCGAGCTGACCCGACGGGGCTTCCTCGCCACCGCGATCATGGCGGGCGGCGCCGTCGTGCTCAGCGCGTGCTCGCCGGGGCAGAACGCCGCGGCCGTGCATGCCGAGGGCGGCCCTCTCGAGGACAAGCTCTCCATCTACAGCTGGGGTGACTACGACGCCCCGGAGGTGCTCGAGCAGTTCACCGCCGAGAGCGGCCCGCGCATCGTGCTCGACGCCTTCAACTCCAACGAGGAGCTGATCGCCAAGCTGGTCGCCGCCCGCGGCACCTCCGGCTACGACATCGTGGTGCCGACCGGGGTGTTCGTCGGGCCCATGGCCGAGAACGGACTCCTGCAGAAGTTCAACCTCGACCTGCTGCCGAACATGAAGCACGTGGCCCCCGAGTTCCGTGGGCGCTCTTGGGATCCCGGCAACGAGTACTCGGTGTGCAAGGCGTGGGGGACCACGGGGTTCGTGTACGACAAGAGGGTGATCTCGCGCGGGCTCACGACCTGGAACGACTTCATCGATGCCGCGCAGAACGAGGCATCGGGCTCGACCTCGGTGCTCGACGACCCGGCACCGCTGCTGGGCATCTACTTCTGGGCGAACGGCATCGACTGGACGACCACCGATCCCGACCACCTCGACGCGGTCGAGAGGTTCCTGGTGAAGGATCTCGCTCCGCACGTCTCGGCGTTCGACTCGTACCCCGGTGGGTCGTCGATCCCGCAGGCGTCCCACGCGCTGCTGCAGTCGTACAACGGCGACGCGCGGCTCGGCATCTTCGAGTCGGACGACCCTGACCGCTGGCAGTGGGTGCTCGGGAGCCCGGCGACGGAGCTGTGGATGGACAACTGGGCGATCGCCGCGGGAGCTCCGCACCCCGAGGCCGCGCACGCGTTCATCGACTTCGTGCTGCAGCCCGACGTGCAGCTCGCACAGGTCGACTACATCGGCTACGACACCGGCATCTCCGGCATCCGCGAGGAAGCGGAGGCTGCGGGGCTGGAACGGCTCGACATGGTGTTCTTCGACGAGGAGCAGGTGGCCACGATGCACGAGGGCAAGCTGACCGATGCGCAGGACCGTGTCGTCTCGATCTGGAACTCGATGAAGGCGGCCGCCGGTGCCTAAGCTCAAGTTCGGTCTCGCGATCCCCGCGTGGGTCTGGCTGCTCGTCTTCTTCGTGGCCCCGATCTTCATGGTCGTGGTGTTCAGCTTCGGCTACAAGCCGAGCATCTTCGCCACGCATGCGCTCGACCACCTCTCGTTCGACCGCTACCTCGAAGCTCTCTCCCCGACGTTCTTCAGCACGTTCCTGAACACGCTGTGGATCGGCATCCTCGGCACGGCCCTGTGTCTGGTGATCGGCGGTCCGGTCGCATACTGGATCGCGGTGAAGGCCCCGCCCTCGAAGCGCGGACTCCTGCTCGCGCTCGTGATGGTGCCGTTCTGGACCAACTTCCTCGTGCGCACCATCGGCTGGCAGGTGATCCTCGCCCCCGAGGGCTGGCTCTCGCAGCTGCTGCAGGGCATCGGGGTCATCCCCGGTCCGCTCGATCTGCTCTACTCGCGCGGCGCGGTGCTCCTCGGCGTCGTCTACAACTACCTGCCGCTGATGATCCTGCCGCTGTTCGTGGCCTTCGATCGCGTGTCGGGGCCGCTGCGCGAGGCGAGCAAGGATCTCGGTGCGAACAGCGTCACGACCTTCCTGCGGGTGACGGTGCCCCTGGCCAGGCCCGGAATCATCGCGGGAGTGCTGCTGGTGTACATCCCGCTCATGGGCGACTACATCACGGCGACCGTGCTGGGCGGGGCGAAGGGCAACATGATCGGGCAGGTCGTGGCGAGTCAGTTCCAGACCGCGCAGAACTGGGCGCTCGGCTCGGCCATGGCGGTACTGCTGATCATCGTCATCATGCTCTCGATCGCCGTCGCGGCCGGACTCCTCTGGCTCGTGACCCTGCCGCTCCGGCAACGCAACCGCCTCGTCCTGGGGGAGGGATCATGACCGCCGTGACCGATGGACCGCAGAAGACCGCACCGCGCGTGCGCCGAGGGGCCGGTCGCTTCGTGCTGCCGATCTGGGCGGCGCTGGTGTTCCTGTTCCTGTTCCTGCCGATCCTCGTGATCATCGTCTACTCCTTCAATGTCGGCCGGCTGCTGGTGTCGTGGGACCATTTCGGCTTCGACTCGTTCCTCGCGATCGTGAACAAGCCGGCGATCCGCGACGCGGTGCTCGTCTCGGTGCGCACGGGCCTGCTGGCGGCGCTCCTTGCCACCGCGCTGGGAACCCTCGCCGGCATCGCGATGGCACGCAATCCCGGCAAGTGGGTGTGGTGGTTCCTCGGACTGCTGCTGCTCGTGTCGGTGACGCCGGAGATCGTGGATGCCGTCGCGCTCCTGCCGTGGTTGGTCTTCCTCGGGCAGGACGCCGGGATCGGCATCTTCAACGACGGCACCATGAGACTCGTGGTGGGACAGTCGCTGTTCTCTATCGCGATCGTGTCGTACATCGTGCGGGCGCGGCTCGTGGGGCTCGACGCCCGGCTCGAAGAGGCCTCGGCCGACCTCTATGCGCCCCCGGTGCGCACCTTCTTCAAGATCACGCTGCCTCTCGCGATGCCTGCGGTGCTCGCCGGGTTCCTGCTCTCGTTCACGCTGAGCCTCGACAACACCGTCGTCTCCGCCTTCGTGCAGGTCTCCGGCACGACGCCGTGGCCCGTCTACGTGCTCAGCGCCCTCCGCAGCGGGTTGCGGCCGGAGATCGCCGCGGTGTCCACGATCATGCTGGTGCTCACGCTGCTGGCACTCGCTCTGGTGGCGGTCGTCCTCAAGCGTGCGGGTGACTCGGCGACCGAGATCGCCCGCACGATGGCGGGAGGGTGAGCATGGTGTTCGCAGATCTGGTGTTCACCGCCGGCACACGGGGAGGACGGGTCTTCCTCGCGGACGCTGCGCGATCGACCGCGCATGCCGTCGCCGTCACGAACGGCCGCATCAGCGCAGCGGGACACGACGTCTCGGCGCTGGTCGGCCCGCACACCGAGGTCGTCGACCTCGACGGCGGGCTTCTGGTACCGGGGTTCCAAGACGCGCATGTGCACCCGGTGTGGGGTGGGTTGGACATGCTCCGCTGCGACCTCGCCGAGCTGTCGACGCGCGAGCAGTACCTCGACCGCATCGCCGCATATGCGCAGGAGCATCCCGATGACGAGTGGATCCTGGGCGGCGGATGGCAGATGTCGGCGTTCCCCGGCGGTGTACCGACCGCGGAAGACCTCGACTCCGTCGTGCCCGACCGCCCGGCATTCCTGCCCAACCGCGACGGCCACGGCGCCTGGGTCAACTCCCGAGCACTCGCGCTCGCCGGCATCACCCGCGCGACGGCCGATCCAGAGGACGGGCGGATCGAGCGCGACGCGACCGGCGCACCGAGCGGCACGCTGCACGAGGGCGCGATGGGCCTGGTCAACAGGCTGCTGCCGACGGAGGCGCCCGAGCGTCTGGTGGAGGCCCTCCTGCAGGGGCAGCGCCACCTGCACTCCTACGGCGTGACGGCGTGGCAGGACGCGATCGTCGGCACCGAGTACGGAGACGCGGGCGACCCGCTGCCCGCGTACCTGACCGCCGCCGCATCCGGTGCGCTCACCGGTCGCGTGGTGGGTTCGCTGTGGTGGGACCGGTCGCGCGGCCTGGAGCAGATCGACGACATCGTGCGCCGACGTGATGAGAGCACGGTCGGGCGATTCCGGGCACGCAGCGTGAAGATCATGCAGGACGGCGTGGCGGAGAACTTCACCGCCGCGATGCTCGAGCCCTACTGCGACGGCCACGGGCATCCGCGCGAGGACTCCGGGATCTCCTTCGTCGAGCCCGAGCTGCTCAAAGAAGCCGCGACCAGGCTCGATGCCCTCGGATTCACGCTGCACTTCCACGCGATCGGCGACCGCGCGGTGCGGGAGTGCCTGGATGCGGTCGAGGCCGCGCTCGTGCGCAACGGACCTCGCGGGAACAGACACCACATCTCCCACATCCAGGTCGTGCACCCCGACGACATCCCGCGGTTCCGGGCGCTCGACGTCACCGCCAACATGCAGATGCTGTGGGCGACGCTGGAACCGCAGATGGTCGATCTCACCATCCCCTTCCTCGGGGAACAGCGGTCGGCGTGGCAGTACCCGTTCGGTGACCTCCTGCGTTCGGGGGCCGCGCTCGCCGCAGGAAGCGACTGGTCGGTGAGCACACCGAACCCGATGGCGGCGAACCACGTCGCGGTGAACCGTCGTTCCGCGCCGACCGAGTGGGAGGGCGATTACGAGCCGTTCCTCCCCGAGCAGGCGATCGACCTCGCCACGGCTCTCGTCGCGTACACGGCGGGCTCGGCGCGGGTGAACCACCTCGACGACACCGGCACGATCGCCGTGGGGATGCGGGCCGACCTCGCCCTGCTCGACCGTGACCCGTTCGAGCATCCGGCCGACGAGATCGGCCTGACCGAGGTGCGCGGCACCTGGGTCGAGGGGGAGCGGGTGTACGACTCCGCGGAGTGAGCCGCGGGACGACTCCGAACACACGAAACCCCGACGACATCGCGTCGCCGGGGTTTCGTGCCGGGTGCTCGTGTCGTCAGCCCGCGGCGACCTCGTCGGCGACTGCGAGAGCCTCGTCGAGCGCGGTGAGACCGCGCACCAGGTCGTCTTCGCTGATCACCAGCGGCGGAGCGACGTGCATGCGGTTGAAGTGCGTGAACGGCCAGACCCCGGCCTTCTTGGCAGCCGCGGCGAAGGCGCCCATCGGCGCGGCATCCGCTCCCGAGGCGTTGAACGGCACGAGGGGCTCGCGCGTCTCCTGGTCGCGCACGAGCTCGACGGCCCAGAACAGCCCGAGGCCGCGCACGTCGCCGACGCTCGGGTGCTTCTCGACCCAGCCGCGCACCGTCGGCTCGACGATACGGGTGCCGAGGTCGCGCACGCGCTCCAGGATGCCGTCGCGACGGAACACCTCGAACGTGGCGACGCCGGCCGCGCAGGCGAGCGGGTGGCCGGAATAGGTCAGTCCGCCCGCGAACGGCATCGTGTCGAAGGCGCTCGCGATGCGGTCGGAGATCACCACGCCGCCCAGCGGAACGTAGCCCGAGTTCACGCCCTTCGCGAAGGTGATCAGGTCGGGGCTGGCGTCGAACGCGTCGATGCCGAACCACTCGCCCAGGCGGCCGAATCCGACCATGACCTCGTCGGCGATGTACACGATGCCGTAGCGGTCGCACAGTTCGCGGACACCCTGCAGGTACCCGGGCGGCGGGACGAGCACGCCGTTGGTGCCCACGACCGTCTCGATGATGATCGCCGCGATGGTCTGCGGCCCCTCCAGCTGGATCGTCTGCTCGAGGTGTGCGAGCGCCCGCTCAGCCTCCTGCTCCGGAGTCTCGGAATGGAACGGAGAGCGGTACAGGTACGGTCCGAAGAAGCGCACGGCACCGGAGTCGACCGTGTCGTTGGCCCAGCGCCGCGGATCGCCGGTGAGCGAGATCGCCGTCGAGGTGGAGCCGTGGTAGCTGCGGTACATCGACAGCACCTTGCGGCGTCCCGTGAACTGGCGGGCCATGCGCACCGCGTACTCGTTGGCCTCGGCGCCGCCGTTGGTGAAGAACACCTTCTCCAACCCCTCGGGCGCGACCTCCGCGATCAGACGTGCGAGCTCGCCGCGCACGTCGTTGGCGATGGAGGGCTGGATCGTCGCGAGGCGTCCGGCCTGCTGCTGGATCGCGGCGACCAGATCGGGATGCTGGTGCCCGAGGTTGAGGTTCACGAGCTGGCTCGAGAAGTCGAGGTAGGGGTTGCCCTGGTAGTCCCAGAAGGTCGATCCCTCGCCCGCGGCGACGGGCAGCGGGTCGATCAGGCCCTGCGCGCTCCAGGAGTGGAACACGTGCCTGCGGTCGTCTGCACGCACCTGCGCTTCGGCTTCGGGGGCGGGCAGCGGGTGCGCGACCCCGTGTCGGTCGGTGAAGTTCGTCATCGTCGTGTCCGCTCAGTCGTTGCTCGGGAAGTCAGTGGTTGCTCGGGAAACCGAGGTCGATCTGGGAGGGGGTGTGGTCGGGCCAGCGGGTGGTGACGACCTTGGAGCGCGTGTAGAAGTGCACCGACTCGGGGCCGTAGATGTGCGAGTCGCCGAACAGCGAGTCCTTCCACCCGCCGAACGAGTAGGCGCCGATCGGCACGGGGATCGGAACGTTCACGCCGACCATGCCGACCTCGATGTCGAACTCGTACTGACGGGCCGTGCCGCCGTCGCGCGTGAAGATCGCGGTGCCGTTGCCGTAGGCGTTGGCGTTCACGAGGGCGACCGCGTCGGCGTAGGTGTCGACGCGGACGACCGACAGCACCGGGCCGAAGATCTCGTCGTCGTAGACCTTCATGCCGGGGGCGACCTGATCGATCAGACTGACACCCAGGAAGAAGCCCTCCGAGTCGAACTCCTTCTGCGTGCCGTCGACGACGACCTTCGCGCCCTCGGCCTCAGCGCCCGTCACGTAGGAGGCGACCTTGTCCCGGTGCTCGCGGGTGATGAGCGGACCCATCTCGCTCGCGGTATCCGTGCCCGCGCCGATCGTGAGGCCGCCGATGCGGTCGGCGATCGCGGTGACGAGGTCGTCGGCGATGTCGCCCACCGCGACCAGCACGGAGACGGCCATGCAGCGCTCGCCGGCGGAGCCGTAGGCGGCGGAGACCGCGGCGTCGGCTGCCGCGTCGATGTCGGCGTCGGGCATCACGACCATGTGGTTCTTCGCGCCACCGAGGGCCTGCACGCGCTTGCCGGCAGCCGAGGCACGCTGGTAGATCGAGCGGGCGATCGGAGTGGAGCCGACGAAGCTCACCGCGTTGACGCGCGGGGAGTCCAGGATCGCGTCCACGGCCTCCTTGTCGCCGTTGACGACGTTGAGCACGCCGTCGGGCAGGCCCGCCTCGCTGAAGAGCTTCGCGAGCCAGACGGAGGCGGACGGGTCCTTCTCGCTGGGCTTGAGGACGACCGTGTTGCCGCAGGCGATGGCCGAGGCCACCATCCACAGCGGCACCATGACCGGGAAGTTGAACGGGGTGATCGCCGCGACGACGCCGACCGGCTGCTTGACCGAGTGCACGTCGACGCCGCGGGCCACCTGCTCGCTGCGCTCGCCCTTGAGCAGGTGCACGAGGCCGGCGGCGAACTCGACGTTCTCGATGCCGCGCGACACCTCGCCCGCTGCATCCGAGAGCACCTTTCCGTGCTCGCTCGTCACGATCGCGGCGAGCTCCGGCGTGCGCTCCTTGAGCAGCTGGCGCAGGCGGAAGAACACATCGGCGCGCTTGATCAGGCTCGTCTCGCGCCAGGCGGGGAGGGCGGCGGCTGCGGCGGCGATCGCGGAGTCCGCCTCGGCGGTGGACGCGAAGGCCACCTGCTTCGACACCTGGCCGGTGGCGGGGTCGAAGACCTGGCCGGTGCGGGCCGCTTCGGCGGTCTCCGCTCCGTTGATGACGTGACGGACGATGTCCACGATGTTCCTCCGAGGGCTGAAGAATGCGCCGTTCGAACACTCTGACCGGTGTCCGATAGGCTTGTGCTCCTCAATGATCACAGAGCCAAGGAGCTGGTCGTGATGTCAGAACGTCAGGACTTCCGCTCCATCCGGACAGATCGTCCGGTTCGTGGCGACGCCCTCCTCACGGTCGCCGACGTCCTCGCGGAGCCCGTGCTGCAGGCGGGCGCTCCGGAGGTGATCGTCGGCGGTGGGGCGCTCGATGCCGCCGTGCGCTGGGTGCACGTGTCCGACAGTGCCGGTGTCGCCCGTCTGCTCGACGGCGGGGAGCTCCTGCTCAGCACCGGGGCCGGCTGGCCGACCGCTCCGGCGGAACTGCGTGCTTTCGCGGTCGGACTGCATCAGGCCGGGGTCGCGGGTATCGTGGTCGAGCTCGGCTCTGGCCAAGCGCGCATCCCGGAGGCCGTCGTCGAGGTGTGCACGGAGCGCGGGCTCGCACTGATCGCACTCACCAGCGAGATCAAGTTCGTCACGGTCACGGAGACCGTGCACCGCGCGCTGATCGCGGCGCAGACCATGGCCCTGCGCGAACGCCAGCACCTGCACGAGCTCTTCACGGCGCTCAGCCTGCGCGGAGCTCCGGCCGACGTCGTCGTCGCGGAGACGGCGAGAGCGCTCGGCGCACCCGTCGTACTAGAGAACCTGGCGCGTGAGGTGATCGCGCACGAGACCCTGCGGATGCCGGTCGCGGAGGCGCTGGGGAAGCTGCGCTCGGCCGACCGTGTGCCCGTACAGGCGCGCGGCGTGCGGTGGGGGACCCTCCTCGCACTCCCCGGACCTGCGCATCCTGCCGGCCGGCTCACCGTGCTCGAACAGGGGGCCACGGCCCTCGCATTCGGATGCCTCGCGGACGGCGGTGACTCCGAATGGTCGCTACTCGCGCAGCGCGGCCTCATCGACGATCTGCTCGGCGCCCGCTTCGCGAGTCCGGATGACATCCAGGCCCGTCTCGCGACCAGCGGCTTCATGCTCGCGGGGCGGCACTGCCACGGCATCGTGGCACGCGGCACGGAATCCGCGGGGCACCTCGCGCACCGCGCGGCCAGGGCCGGGGTCGCGGTGGTCGCCGCGCGGGTGGGTGACGACGATGTCGCACTGCTGTCGCTGCCGGCATCCGCTCCGCTGACGGATGCGATCGTCACGAGCCTCGTCGGCCCCGACCGCACGGTCTTCGTGGGGCCCCCTGCGGATGACGTGCTGGGGCTGCTCGCCTCGCTTCGGGCCGCGCGCGATCTGGCGGCGAGCGACCGTTCGGACAGCGGTCCCCGCGTGCGGCGCGTCGACGACCGTCCGCTGGAGCGGTTCGTCGCCTCGCTGCGCGACGACCATCGCCTTCTCGCGCACAGCGAGCGGATGCTGGCGCCGGTCGTGTCGTACGACCGGGAGCGCCGAGGAGACCTGATCGACGTGCTGTCGGCGCTCGTCGCACACCCCGGGAATCGATCAGCGGCGGCGAACGCCAGTCACCTCTCGCGGTCGGTCTTCTATCAGCGCCTCACGTTGATCGGCGATCTGCTCGACGCGGACCTCGACGACGGGGAGACGCTCGCCGCGCTCCATCTCGCACTGCTGGCGAGGCGGAGCGCGACGCCCGTGGCCTGACCCTGCGTCCTCGCCGTCGTGGCGCCGTCGTGGCCGGGACGGTCAGAGTACGGACTGCGCGCGCGTCAGCACATCCCGCAGGATCTGCTCGATCTCCCGGAACTCGGACGGTCCGACCGTGAGCGGCGGTGCGAGCTGGATCACGGGGTCGCCGCGGTCGTCGGCGCGACAGTACAGCCCGGCCTCGAACAGGGCGGGGGACAGGAAGCCGCGCAGCAGCCGCTCGGACTCGGCATCGTCGAAGGTCTCCTTCGTGCCCTTGTCCTTCACGAGCTCGATGCCGAAGAAGTAGCCGTCGCCGCGCACGTCGCCGACCAGCGGCAGGTCGAGCAGCTTCTCGAGCTCTGCGCGGAACAGCGGGGAGTTCTCCCGCACGTGCGCGTTCAGTCCCTCCTCGTCGAAGATCGCGAGGTTCTCCAGTGCGACCGCGGCTGACACCGGGTGCCCGCCGAACGTGTAGCCGTGCGGAAAGGAGAGGTCGCCCTTCGAGAACGGCTCGTAGATGCGGTCGCTGACGATCGTCGCGCCGATCGGGGAGTATCCGCTGGTCATGCCCTTGGCACAGGTGATCATGTCGGGCACGTAGCCGAGACCGGTGCAGGCGAAGGTGTGACCGAGACGCCCGAAGGCGCAGATGACCTCGTCCGAGACGAGCAGCACGTCGTGGCGGTCGCAGATCTCGCGCACCCTGGCGAAGTAGCCGGGAGGGGGTGGGAAGCAGCCGCCGGAGTTCTGCACCGGCTCCAGGAAGACCGCGGCGACCGTGTCGGCGCCTTCGAAGAGGATCATCTCCTCGATGCGGTCGGCCGCCCAGCGTCCGAACGCTTCGAGGTCGTCGGCGGGTCCGCCCATCTCGGCCGCGCGGTAGAAGTTGGTGTTCGGCACGCGGAAGCCACCGGGGGTGATCGGCTCGAACATCGACTTCATCGCGGGGATGCCGGTGATCGCCAGGGCTCCCTGCGGCGTGCCGTGATAGGCCACCGAACGCGAGATGACCTTGTGCTTGGCGGGCTTGCCCTGCAGCTTCCAGTAGTGCTTGGCGAGCTTGAACGCGGTCTCGACCGCCTCGCCGCCGCCGGTGGAGAAGAAGACCTTGTTGAGGTCGCCCGGCGCCTCGTCGGCGAGACGATCGGCCAACTCGATCGCGGCCGGGTGCGCGTACGACCACAGGGGGAAGAACGCCAGCTCGGAAGCCTGCGCCGCGGCAGCCTCGGCCAGTCGACGTCGACCGTGCCCTGCGTTCACGACGAAGAGGCCGGCGAGCCCGTCGAAGTACTCCTTGCCCTTGGCATCCCAGATGCGGTGCCCCTCGCCCTTGACGATGATGGGCACGCCAGACTCGGCCATCGTGGACTGCCGGGTGAAATGCATCCAGAGATGGTCCTTCGCCATCGTCTGCAGTGCGGACTCGGAAGGAATGGTGCGTGCGGTGCTCATCTGGTCCCCCAGTTGTAGAGCTGCTTCTGCAGCTTGGCGTAGATGAAGGTCTCGGTGGAGAGGACGCCGTCGATCGGGCGGATGACGTCGTTGATCAGCGCGAGCAGGTCGTCGTCGTCCTCGCAGACCACCTCGGCGAGGACATCGAAGGATCCGACCGTGATGACCACATAGTCGACGGCGTCGATCGCGGCGATGGCCTCGGCGACGCGGCGGGCGTCGCCGGACACGCGCACGCCGATCATGGCCTGGCGGTGGAAGCCCAGCTGCATCGGGTCGGTGACGGCGACGATCTGCATCACGCCGGACTCGGTGAGCCGCTGCACGCGCTGGCGCACGGCGGCCTCGCTCATGCCGACGGTGCGGCCGATCTCGGAGTACGAACGTCGTCCGTCCTCCTGGAGTAGCTCGACGATCGTCTTCGAGACCGCATCGAGGGAAGGGTGCTTCTTCGCCGGACTCATGGTGCGATCCTCGCACTCCACGATGCGCTGAGCAACCGATTTCGTGGAATCTGGCTATTCGTCCAGCGGAATCGGCAGGAATCTCAGCTCTCGAGCGGTCCCAGCCAGGCGCTCGCCGCCGTGGAGTGCGCGGACTCGGGGTCGGACGGGTGGAACGCTCCGGCCAGAACGTCGCGGTAGAGGCGCGAGAGTTCATTGGCCGAGAAGTACGACCCGCCGCCGGCGACGAGCATCGCCTCGTCGACGACGTGCTTGGCCATCGTGATCGCCCGATGCTTGACACCGGAGAGCTGGGGGAACCACCGCGCGCCGTGATCGACGCGCTCATCCACATCGCGTGCGAGCGCGGCGATCTGCGGGGGCAGCGCGTCGTAGGCGATGGCCATGTCGGCGATGCGCCAGCGGATGTCGGGATCCTGGCTGTACGCGAGCCCGGTCTTCTTCGAATGCCGCTTCTGCGCCGTGGCCACCGCGAGCTCCAACGCTCGCCGGGCGATCCCCGTGTAGACGGAGGCGAGCAGGATCTCGAAGACCGAGAAGATCCCGAACACGATCGGGTCGGGGCTGGGCCCCGGATCGATGCGTCGCACGACGTGTGCGGCGTCGGACACGGCGCCGTTCAGCCGGGTGGTCCTGCTCTGCGTGCCCCGCATGCCGAGGGTGTCCCAGTCGTCGGAGGTGGTGACGGCATCCGTCCGCTCAACGAAGGCGAAGACCAGCTTCGGAGCATCGGGGCTGGTGGTGTCGAGACCGTGCAGGCCCAGGCGCGTCCAGACCGGGGCGAGGGAGGTGAAGATCTTCGTTCCCGTGAAGGAGTAGCCGCCGTCCCCGTCCGGCACAGCCGCCGTGTCGCTGCCGAACAGCACCAGGTCGTTGCCGCCCTCGCTGATGCCGAACGCGAAGACCTCACCAGCGACGGCGCCGTCCTGCACGAACTCGAGGCCGGGGACCCCGCGGTCGGAGAACACCTTCGCGACGCCCGTCCAGACGAGGTGCATGTTGATGGCCAGGGCTGTCGCCGGGGCCGCCCCCGCCAGGCGCTGCTGCAGGATCGCGGCCTCGGCCAGCCCGAGTCCCGCGCCACCGCGCTCTCGTGGCACCAGGATCGACAGGTACCCGGCAGTCCGCAGCTCGTCCAGGTCCTGCTGAGGGAAGGTGTTCTCGCGGTCGTGGATCGGCGCGCGCTCGCGGATGCGCTCGAGGAGGGCGTCGGGAAGGAATGCTGCGGGATCGAATGTCATGCCAGTGCCTCCAGAAGCTGCCGTACCGATTCCTCCGGGCGGTCGCGGTGCAGGGAGTGCCCTGCACCCTCGACCACAGATAGGGAGATGAGGGGGTTCGCGGCGAGCACCTCGTCGGCGAGCTCTCCCGTGAAGATGCTGTAGATGGCGGGATCCGCGCCGATCACGTGCGTGGGGACCGTCAGGCGCGCCGCTTCTGCGCGCACGTCCCACGGTCGATTCTGGGCGCTGGTCTGCTCCACGGCCCACGCGCTCGCACGCCGCACGGCGTCGACCTTGAGCTCCTGATCCTGCGGATGCCAGTGCGGATGCTCCTGCTGCACGACCTCGATCCGGGTGTCGGCGAACGCGCGTTCCTGGCTCCGGCGGATGATCGCGGCGTCGCGACCGTCCACGTGGATCGCCGGGTCGATGAGCACGAGGCGCCGGGTCCACTTCGGGGTGGAGGCCGCGGCGACCGTGCTGGCCGCGCCACCGAGCGAGTGACCGATGACGGCATCCCAGGCACGGTCGCCGTCGGGGATGGTCTCGGCGAGGTCGGCCCCATAGGCGGAGACCGAGTAGTCGAGGGAACGCGGAGCGTCGCCGTGTCCGCGGAGGTCGACGGCGGTCGCGTGCCAGCCCGCGTCGGCGAGAGCGTCGCCGAGACGCCACATCAGCGCGCCTGAAGATCCGAGACCGTGCACCAGAAGAGCGCGACGCGAGGCCGACGGCGACCCCCACGAGAGGCGGGGAAGAGTGAGCGGTGCGGCCATGCCCCCAGCCTATGACCGGGGACGTGCCGGGGTCCCCGGAGCGCGCAGTCTCGCGCGCATCAGCGCAGTGGCACCAGAGGCGGGAGGTCGGCCGCGATGGTCAGCACGCGCCCCGCGGCCGCGTGACCGGCGGAGAGGCGTGAGGTGAGGTCTTCTCCGTCGAGGGTCGCCGCGAGGAAACCGGAGGCGAAGGCATCCCCGGCGCCGACCGGCTCGACGACGTCGACCACGGGGGCGGGTACGAAGACAGGCTCGGCTTCCCCCTCGAACGCCGTGGCGCCGACATCGCCGTCCTTGACGATGAGCAGGGCGCAGTTCGGCAGGAACGCGCGGATCTCGGTCGGGGTCACCGTCCCCCAGATGCGCTCGGCCTCATCGCGGCCGACGAACGTGATGTCCGCGGCGTCGGCGAGGCGGGCGAGCGTCTCGGCGGCATCGTCCCTGCTCCACAGGGGACGACGGTCGTTCACATCGAACGACACGAGGGCGCCGGCTGCGCGTGCATCGGTGAAGAGCCGGTCGACCATCTGCCGACACGAGGTCGACAGTGCTGGCGTGATCCCGGTGGTGTGCACGATGCGCACCCCGTCGAGGCGGGAGGGGTCGAGGAACCCCTGCTCCATGCGCGAAGCGGCTGATCCGCTGCGGTAGTAGTAGACGGAGGAGGACTCCGCGCCCGGGTCCTTGAACATGACCCCGGTCGGGGCGGCGTCGTCGCGCTCGACCCACAGCTCCACCCCGCGGCGTTCGAGCTCGGAGGCGATGCGGTCTCCGAGCGGATCGGCGCCGAGGCGGGATGCCCAGGCGACGCGGTGTCCCGTCGAGGCGACGCCGGCGGCCACGTTGGACTCCGCGCCGGCGAGTCCGACCGACGCCTCGGCGGCTTCGGCGAGCCGGGAGTCGGTCGGAGTGATCAGCGCCATGGTCTCGCCGATGCAGATGATCTCGGGGAAGGAGGAGGAGGGAGAGCTCATGAGGGGGTGACCGCCAGGGGTTCGGTGTCGGGGTGAGGGCTCGCGTCGCGGTGACGCAGGTCCGGGAAGGAACGGACGAAGACGACGGCCACGATCAGTCCGACCGCGGCGAAGATGGTGGCGGCGAGGTAGGCGCCGCGCCAGTCGCCCACATCCACGAGGAAGCCGGCGACAGCGGAACCGGCTGCGGCGCCGATGAGCTGTCCGGTGCCGGCCCAGCCGAAGGCCTCAGCGGTCTCGCTGAACTTCACGCTGGCCGAGGTGATCGCGAAGAGCACCGCCAGGGCGGGCGCGATGCCGATGCCGGCGAGGATGAGGGTGCCGCCCAGCCAGAACACGTTGAGCATGACCATCGTCAGCCCGAGGCCGATCGTGACGATCAGCAGACGGCGGGCCATGGCCCAGGGCCCGATGGGGATGTGGCCGAAGGCGAGACCACCGGCGAGGCTTCCGGCCGAGAACACGGCGAGGACGAGTCCGGCGGCGAGGCTTCCGTGCTCGAAGGTCGCCACGACGCCGACCTCGACGGCGGCGCAGGCTCCGATCAGGAGGAACCCGATCACGGTCGCCAGCATCACGGGCGGCTTGAGCACGACTTTTCCGAGGGCGTTGCGGCTGCGCGGGATGCGCACCCGCCCGACCTCGGGGGAGAGGATGAACCACGCGCCGCCGCCGACGAGGATGATCGCGACCAGCAGCAGACCCTCGGCGGTGCCGATCTGGGTCGAGACGAGTGTGATCACGACGGGCGCGAGCACCCAGATGATCTCCTGCAGCGACGCGTCGAGGGAGAACAGCGGGGTGAGGTTCGAGGAGTTCACGAGCTTGGGGTAGATCGTGCGCACGGCGGCCTGTACCGGTGGGGTGGAGAGGCCGGCGATCATCCCGAGCGCCATGTACCCCGGCACCTCGAGCGGAAGCAGAGCCAGACACAGTACGGCCACCACACACACCGACAGGGTGAGAGTGAGCACTCGACGCATGCCCCAGGCGCCCATCCAACGGCTGGTGATGGGGCCGGCGATCGCCTGGCCGACGCTGGTCGCGGCGAGGACGAGACCAGCGGACCCGTAGGAGCCGGTCTGCTGCTCGACGTGCAGCAGGATCGCCAGCGACATCATCCCGTTGGGGAAGCGCGCGGTCAGTTGAGCAGCGATCATGCGCGCCACTCCCGGCGTGCGAAGAAGATCCCGATATCCCGCCACCAGACAACGGTACCGGCCCGCGGGGCCGGTCGCGGATGGGGCGATCCGCGACACGCCCGCGACACGCCGAAGGGTGAATTCCACAGGAATCCGAATGTCGGTGGGGCGTCGTAACGTGCCCCCTGTGGATGGATCGCTCACAGGGGCTTCCCAGCCGCGATTTCACGCGGTTCGCCTGCCTTCGGAAGGGGGCTCGGCCTGTGGAAGAAACGGTGGAGAACCTGTGTTGTATCTGTTGAGAACGGTGGATAACTACACGGATGTAACTACTACCCCTTGTGGTCGCCCCCAATGTCGGTCCCCATATGTAGTATTGAAGTCCCGGCAGGGGGTCTACCGGGAAACAGCCTGATGAGAAGCAGGCCAGAGATTTGAGGGGTTACGAAAAAGATGTCGATCACGGTCTACACCAAGCCTTCCTGCGTTCAGTGCAACGCCACCTACCGTGCCCTGGATGCCAAGGGAATCGAGTACGAGGTCCTCGACCTGTCGGAAGATCCGACGGCGCTCGAGCAGGTCAAGGCGCTCGGCTACATGCAGGCACCCGTCGTCGTCACCGACGAGGGCCACTGGTCGGGCTTCCGCCCCGACAAGATCGACGAGCTCGCGTCCCGTCTGGCGTGACGCACCATGAGCGCCGTCGCGACCGCAGCGCCGCTCCTGGTCTACTTCTCGAGCGTCTCGGGTAACACCGCGCGTTTCATCGAGAAGCTCGGGTTCCCGTCCCGACGCATCCCCCTCCACCGGAACGAAGAAGACCTCGTCATCGACGAGCCCTTCGTGCTGGTCACCCCCACCTACGGCGGGGGAGCGGGGCGCGGCGTCGAGAAGGGCGCCGTTCCGAAACAGGTGATCCGGTTTCTCAACGACGAGCGCAACCGACGCCACATCCGCGGAGTGATCTCCGCGGGGAACACCAACTTCGGCGATGCCTTCTGCCTCGCCGGTGACATCATCAGCCGCAAGTGCCACGTGCCTCACTTGTATCGGCTCGAGATCTTCGGCACACAAGACGATGTGGATCGCGTGAGCGACGGATTGGAACGACGGTGGCAGCTTCAGTGACCGAGACAGTGGCATTCAAGGCGAACCCCTCCTACGAGGGTCTCGACTATCACGCCCTCAACGCGATGCTCAACCTGTACGACGCGAACGGGAAGATCCAGTTCGACGCCGACAAGCGCGCCGCGCGGGAGTACTTCCTGCAGCACGTGAACCAGAACACGGCGTTCTTCCACTCGCTCAAGGAGCGCCTGGACTACCTCGTGGAGAAGGAGTACTACGAGGGCGCCGTCATCGAGAAGTACTCGATGGAGTTCATCCAGAAGCTCAACGACCTCGCCTACGGCAAGAAGTTCCGCTTCGAGACGTTCCTCGGCGCGTTCAAGTACTACACGAGCTACACGCTGAAGACGTTCGACGGCAAGCGCTACCTCGAGCGCTTCGAGGACCGCGTCGTCATGACCGCCCTCGGTCTCGCCGACGGCGACGAGAAGCTCGCCGTGGCCCTCGTCGAGGAGATCATCTCCGGTCGTTTCCAGCCGGCGACCCCCACCTTCCTCAACGCCGGCAAGGCGCAGCGCGGCGAGCTCGTCAGCTGCTTCCTCCTGCGCATCGAAGACAACATGGAGTCGATCGCCCGCGGCATCAACTCCGCGCTGCAGCTCTCCAAGCGCGGTGGCGGCGTCGCACTCCTGCTGTCGAACATCCGCGAGTCGGGTGCGCCGATCAAGCAGATCGAGAACCAGTCCTCGGGCATCATCCCGGTCATGAAGCTCCTCGAAGACAGCTTCAGCTACGCCAACCAGCTCGGTGCGCGTCAGGGCGCCGGCGCGGTGTACCTCAACGCGCACCACCCCGACATCATGCGCTTCCTCGACACCAAGCGTGAGAACGCCGACGAGAAGATCCGCATCAAGACGCTGTCGCTGGGCGTCGTCGTGCCCGACATCACGTTCGAGCTCGCCAAGAACGACGAGGACATGTACCTGTTCTCGCCGTACGACGTCGAGAAGGTCTACGGCGTTCCGTTCGGCGACATCTCGGTCACCGAGAAGTACCGCGAGATGGTCGACGACCCGCGCATCAAGAAGACCAAGATCAACGCGCGCGAGTTCTTCCAGACCGTCGCCGAGATCCAGTTCGAGTCCGGCTACCCGTACGTCATGTTCGAGGACACGGTGAACAAGGCCAACCCGATCAAGGGTCGGATCAACATGTCCAACCTCTGCAGCGAGATCCTGCAGGTGAACACGCCGACCACGTACAACGACGACCTGTCGTACGACAACATCGGCAAGGACATCTCCTGCAACCTCGGTTCGATGAACATCGCGCTGTCGATGGACGCCGACGACCTCGGCCAGACCGTCGAGACCGCGATCCGGGCACTGACCGCGGTCAGCGACCAGAGCCACATCGGCTCGGTTCGTTCGATCGAGGACGGCAATGACCGCTCCCACGCCATCGGCCTGGGCCAGATGAACCTGCACGGCTACCTCGCTCGCGAGCACGTGTACTACGGCTCCGAAGAGGGCATCGACTTCACGAACATCTACTTCTACACGGTGCTGTTCCACGCGCTGCGCGCGTCGAACAAGCTCGCCATCGAGCGCGGCACGACGTTCGACGGGTTCGAGGACTCGACCTACGCGTCGGGGGAGTTCTTCGACAAGTACATCGACCGCGCCTGGGTTCCCGAGACCGAGAAGGTCAAGGAGCTGTTCGCCGGCAAGCACATCCCGACACAGGACGACTGGGCCGAGCTGAAGGCGTCGATCCAGAAGCACGGCATCTACAACCAGAACCTGCAGGCGGTGCCGCCGACCGGCTCGATCTCGTACATCAACAACTCGACGTCGTCGATCCACCCGATCGCGTCGAAGATCGAGATCCGCAAGGAAGGCAAGCTCGGCCGCGTCTACTACCCGGCGGCGTTCATGACGAACGACAACCTGGAGTACTACCAGGACGCGTACGAGATCGGCTACGAGAAGGTCATCGACACGTACGCCGCGGCGACGCAGCACGTCGACCAGGGCCTGTCGCTGACGCTGTTCTTCAAGGACACCGCCACCACGCGTGACATCAACAAGGCGCAGATCTACGCATGGCGCAAGGGCATCAAGACGATCTACTACATCCGCCTGCGTCAGCTGGCGCTCGAGGGCACCGACATGGCCGAGTGCGTCTCGTGCATGCTCTGACCTGTTGCTGACCTGAGAACGCGGCCGAACCCCGAGGAACGACGAAGAAAATGACTCCCGAAAGACTCAAGCTGGTCTCCAGCGTGCAGGCGATCAACTGGAACCGTATCCAGGACGACAAGGACCTCGAGGTCTGGAACCGTCTGGTGAACAACTTCTGGCTGCCGGAGAAGGTGCCGCTGTCGAACGACGTGCAGTCGTGGAACACGCTCACCCCCGACGAGCAGCTGCTCACCATGCGGGTGTTCACGGGGCTCACGCTCCTCGACACGATCCAGGGCACGGTCGGTGCGGTGTCGCTGATCCCCGACGCGATCACTCCTCACGAAGAGGCCGTGTACACGAACATCGCGTTCATGGAGTCGGTGCACGCGAAGAGCTACTCCTCGATCTTCTCGACGCTCGCGTCGACGAAGGAGATCGATGAGGCGTTCCGCTGGTCCACGGAGAACCCGAACCTTCAGAAGAAGGCTCAGATCATCATGGACTACTACCAGGGCGATGACCCGCTCAAGCGCAAGGTGGCCTCCACCCTGCTGGAGTCGTTCCTGTTCTACTCGGGGTTCTACCTGCCGATCTACTGGTCGTCGAAGGCGAAGCTGACGAACACGGCCGATCTGATCCGCCTCATCATCCGTGACGAAGCCGTGCACGGCTACTACATCGGCTACAAGTTCCAGAAGGGCCTCGAGAACGAGACCCAGGCGCGTCGCGATGAGCTCAAGGACTACACGTTCTCGCTCATGTACGAGCTCTACGACAACGAGGTGCAGTACACGCAGGACCTCTACGACGGTGTCGGTCTGACCGAAGACGTCAAGAAGTTCCTGCACTACAACGCCAACAAGGCCCTGATGAACTTGGGCTACGAGGCGATGTTCCCCTCCAGCGTCACGAACGTGAACCCGGCCATCCTGTCGGCGCTCTCGCCGAACGCCGACGAGAACCACGACTTCTTCTCGGGGTCGGGCTCGTCGTACGTCATCGGCAAGGCCGAGGCCACGGAAGACGACGACTGGGACTTCTGAGAAACGCTGGTCAGTGGCGTATTTACTGACATCCAAAAGGCCCCCGGTTGGCTGCTCATCATGGGTAGCTGACCGGGGGCCTTTTCGCGTTTGCCCACGTTTTGCCCACACTCCTACGAGACCGCTGTCTCCCGAGCGGCACTCATCGCGCGCGCCACGGCTTCGAGGTCGTCGTCGAATAGGTCGGCGTAGACGTCGAGCGTCATGGCCGCGGAGGCATGGCCGAGCATGCGTTGCACGGCCTTCACCTGGGCACCGGACGAGACGGCGAGGGACGCGGCCGTGTGGCGCAGGTCATGCGGCGTGATCGACGGGATGGTCGTGTCGACGGATTGAGCCTTCCTGACGGCCTTCACGAACCAACCGCTGGTGGCGTGCGGGTAGGGGATCGGATCGGCACCGTCGCCGAACAAGAAGGCCTCCGGTCCCTTGTCTTCGCAGAGCCGTGCGATCGCCTTCACGAGGTGCGGCGGGATGGGGATCTCTCGAGCGTGACCAGACTCCGGTGTGCCGATCTGATACCCGCCCTTCACGAGCACGGCGTTGTCCTCGATTCGGATGCGCTTGCGCAGCATGTTGAGGTGCCGGACGCGGATCGCGACCGCCTCGCCCTATCTCGGTCCGGAGTACGCGAACAGCTCGATCAGAACGCGCGTCGTCTCATCGGCGGCGCTTTCTGACAGCTCCGCCACCTGCGCGTGGGTGAGATACCGGGGTGACTTGCGACGCTTCGCCGGCCGGGCGACGCCGACGGCAGGGTTCACGGGGATGGCGCGCTCACGCGTCGCGATCGCCAGCATGCCGGACAGCACGAACATGATCCGTCGCACGGTCTGCGCAGATCTGGTTTGGCTGAGTTCGGCGACCCACTCCGCGATCTCGGAGCGCTTGATGCCGGAGATTTCGCGCCCGGCCCATTTCGGTTCGACGTGTACACGCCAGGCCGTCTCCATCGCCTGCTGTGAGGATGGCTTGAGCGGAGCCAGGCGTTCGGCCTCCCACGCCCTGTGGAGCGTGTTGAGGAGCTTCCGGCTCTCGATCGGGTCCAGGTACTCGCCCTTCGCCTTCGAGACCGTCACGGAGGCCAGGAACAGGTCTGCTTCCTTCTTAGTGCGGAACCCGCGCTTGTCGGTTTGCGACTTGTCGGGCTTCCTGTACCGCACGCGGTACCGGCGACCCCGCGCCGTGTCGTAGGGCGTGATCGACCCGGCCATCAATTCCCGCCTTTGTCGCGCACCGCGTACCAGCGTCGGGCGATCGACTCGACTCGCTTCATCTCTCCGCGCACCCACCCGAGCGACTGGGCGGCCTTGAATACTCGCCACCACATCGACCCGTAGGTCGCTGCCTGCTCTGCCGTTGCCGTGCCGTCAACGGGTGCGATCGGAGGAAAACCATCCGGCACCCGTGAACGGACCCGGCCGGTTGTGCTGAGCCCCGCCGCTTGGCGAGCCATGTTCAGCCACGCGGCCTCGTCGGCCGCGGCGGACGCTGCCGCTTTGTCGATCTCGGCTGCTGACACGAGGCGCGTGACAGGCTTGAGTGCCATGCCGCGAGGTGGCGCCACGTCGACGGCGGCGACCACGGCGAATGCTGCGCGGCCGTCGCCCCCCGGGACAACAATGCGCGTGCCCACCGTGGGGGGCGTTGAGAGTGTCCATTCGTAGACGTACGCGTGGTCAGCGTTCGGTGGTGTGCTCGTGGTGAGGTCGCGGAACGAGACGCTCACGAACCGCTGGCGGGCCTTGCGAGCGAACCATCCCATCAGATGACCTCGACCTTCGCGTCGTACTCGCCGACGCCCATGCGTGGGCCGACGTACACGGCGCCGTCAACGCGCAGGAGAAGCCGGCGAAACACCTCGACGAGGTCGGCTGTCACGTTGAGTGCGATCGCCATCGCCTCGACGTTGCCATCGTGGCGCGCCTCTTGACGGCGATACTCGTCGAGTCCGATCATCTGCATTGCTGCCCACTCGTCTGCGCGTCGTTCCTGTTTCGCGTTCACTGGGCCGAACCGCGATCGGGTGTCGCCCCAGATCGCGTGGCAGCACTCGTGCGGGAGGGTCGAGCGGTACACGCGCGTTGACAGGTGGAACTGGATCCGGATGAGCTTCTCCTCGTGGATGTACTCGCCGTCGATGTCGTCCGGTAGTTCGCAGTACTCGATTCGTACGCCCAGCGCATCGATCATCTCGTAGATGCGCTTCAGCCTTGCGTCCTTCATCAGCTCTGCCCGTCGTCCCCTCCGCGGTCGCGAGACTTCTTCTTCGCAACCCTCGGTAGTTGAGTCTGGTCGGGAGCACGGACATCTTGCTCGCGTGATGCGCGTCGTGAGCTGAGATCGTCCGCGAGTGCGGCCGTATCCGACGCCATGGTGCCGGTGTAGTCGGCGACCACGCCGTAGAGCGGTTCGCCGTTATAGACACCAACGGGGCCGATCTTGCCCTCGAAGGCCCGGATCAGCGCGTCGGTGTCGACATCGGTCGGCGGGAGTCCCGGGCGCAGGCAACGAAGCTGGGCGGCCCCGAGCATCGCCGGATTACCCCGGCCTTCGCCGATGTCGGCCACCCATCCGGTGAAGTCGTTGAGCAGCTCCATGCGCCGCTGCAGCTCGTTGAGTAGCGCGTCGGTCGAGACGGTATCAAGGTCTGCAGTCATCGTGATCGTCAGGTCAAAGCGGAGTGAGCTCCAGGAAGACTACGAACACAGATGACCCCCACCCGGCCGATGGGCGAACTCCAGGAGTCGTTGCAACACAACCTGCTCTGATCATATGAAGAGCGCCCGCTGTCAGCCGATCTGGCTGGGAGCGGGCGCTCTCTTGTCCATCGTTGGCGTTGATATGGTCAGGCCGTGGGGGCTCCGATGTACCCGGCGAGGAACGTGAAGGTATCCCACGTCACACCAGGAACTTGCGAAAGCTCCGGCAGCGGCATGATGTCCGTGGCTCCGAGGCCGCGCAGCGTGTTGACCTGCATGCGGAAATCGTTGTACTGCTGCTGACTAGCGAAGTCGGTCTTGCCCCCATATCGCAGGTGGACGACCGTGCCGTTGGGGACCTTGACAATTGCTTCCACGTTGTTCTCCGTTGTTGTTGTCTCGGGCGGCGCGGTGTAGTCGCCCGTGTATTCCCAGTGCCATGCTTCGTCGGGCTTCCTCCCTCCGGGCTCTGCCCAATCTGGATGGATCCACCCCCATTGGCCGGCGTTCGCCTTCATCCAGAGGTAGATCGGATTCGTCCATCCATCGATAGGCACACCAATGTCGATGGCGACAGCCCAGCCGTGGTTCGACTCGCCAGGCACAGCTGCGTTCTCGCACTGGCGGCGGGCGCACCAATACTCGCGGGCTTTGACCTGGTTAGCGTAATCCCGGTAGCCATCTGAGAGGGGCAGGTCGCGCCCGAATTGCTTACGAAACTCGACGTTCAGAGCGACCAGCGCGGTTACCGCGTCGGTGCGCAGGTAGAGAGACGGCCTCCAAGGAATGGGAGTGAGCGCCGACAATGGTATTTCGCCATTCCGGTACGACCCCCAGTCGGCATGAGCGGGAGCCGTCTGCCCCGCAACCGGTCCCGCAGCAGCGACGAGGGCCGCGATAGCGGCTGCCGACAGAAACCGTCGTCGAGACAGTGGGGATGGTCGTGATGGTGATGGTTCCCCCGGAACGGCACCCGCGGTGGTGCCAGGCGGAGGTGCTCCGAGCGGTGTTGTCATGAAGTCACCGTATCTGAGCCTGAACGTGACAAAGAAAATGAAAGGAGCCGCACACGAAGGGGTGAACTCCAGGTGCGTCCACCAGGTGGTCAAGCGACTCCGGCGATGAGCCTAGCGAGGCGCTTGGCTGGAGTTTCCCAACCGAGCATCTTGCGGGGCCGGGTGTTGAGTTCGTGCGCGACTCGCTCGAGGTCTTCTCGGGTGTGTCCGGAGAGGTCAGTGTCTTTGGGGAAGTGCTGGCGCAGCAGGCCGTTGGTTGACTCTGCACAACGGGCAGACGGGAGGCTTCGCATCGTTCCCCGTCCTCGATCGTGAGGGCGGCCGGGGCACGATCGTGCTCTCCAACACCGCGGCCCAGCTTCCGGGGGTCGCTGTGAACCTCATCGAGAAGGGCATCACCGAATGAACCTGTTCCTCGCCATCGCACTCGTGGCGTTCTCCGCGCTCTACGCCGTCAGAGCGTGGGGGATCAAGCGGTTCCGGATCGCGGACCGGACGGCCGCCATCGCCGAATCCGTCGGACTCCTCGCCGTGTTCACCGTGCTGCACTTCGCCACGGGCTGGGCCGGCGTGCCGATCGCGCTGTGGTTCGCGGCCGTCGCGCTCGCCGCCGGTGGCGTGGTGGGGCTCGTGCTGCGCGTCGACGCTCTCCCGTGGATCCGGACGCGCCGCCGACTCACCTGGCGTGTGATCCGCCTGGCGCTCGGCGGGCTGGTGTCTGCGGTCGTGTTCGGACTCGGGGCGATCTCCGCCTTCGGATGACCCGGACGATCGACGGGGAGAGGAGCCGTGGCATCACTCGATCCCGCGGCTCCTCTCGTCCGCCAGGCGGGCGCGTCGATCCTCCTCACGCTTCGAGTAGGTGGCGGCGCGGATCGCGTCGTCGGATTCCAAACCCGTGCCCAGAGCCCCGCCGAGCGTCGCCGCCGATGCGACGAACCACGTGAGCACGAAGAGATCCTCGACGCCGACCGTCCGGCCGAGCGCTTCGCTCATCACGGTCGTATCGAGCACGAAGAGCGCCCAGGCCAGATTCACCACGTACAACGCCAGGTAGCAGATGATGATGCCGATGGTCAGCGTCAGGATCGTCGAGGTGTTGTAGAGGCGGGATCTCTCGCGCGCCTGTGTCGAGTCGTCGTCCGGGCGGTCCCAGAGCCTGCCGTCGATCACGATCCAGGCGATGAGGATCGCGATGGAGGCAACGGTCGCTGCCGCCAGGCGCCAGCCGGACAGCGAGATGGCGAGCGACCACACCGTCGGCTCGATCGTCGCCACGGCCCCGGTGGCCAGGGCTGCGACCAGCGCGGACTTGAGGCCGGCCGCGAGAAGCCACGGACGGTTCGCCAGCACCATGCCCCGCAGCACGCGCCCCCGGGCGCTGAGGCGGGGAAGCGGCAGACGCTGCTCTTCGGGCGAGGTGGGAGCAGCCATCCCGCTGACGAGCCCGCGCACTGCGTGGCGTGCCCTGCTCTGCACCCGGTAACCGCCCAGTGCGGGCAGGGACAGCACTGCGGCCTGGCGTCGAGGATCGATCGCCGCCAGTAGATAGCGACCGTCGTCGTCGCGAAGCGGGAGCTCGGTGACGCCGACGACGAGGTCCCACCGGTTCTGCTCGGCGTGTGCGCGGAGTCGTTCGAGGGCGACGTCGACGTCTTCGGATCCGAGGGTGAACGGCTCGCTGAGGAGCTCGACGATCCAGCCGTCGGCCTGCGCGGCGACCGGCGGTGTGAGATCGGTCATCCGACGCGCGACGACGGTGGGCGAAGCCGGGTCCGCCACGAGCCCCACTCGGATCGGCTCCATCTCCGCAACCTACACCTCTCCCGAATACACCGCACGGGAGCGAACTGATCTTCGCCCTGTGATGTCGGCGGCCCGTGGCAAGATCCGTGCATGGAAACCCTCAGACTCCGGACCTGGTCCGAGAACGACCTCGAGCTGCTGCATGCCGCCAACACCCCGGAGATGACCGCGCACCTCAACGGGCCTGAGACCGACGACCAGATCACGGAGCGCCACGCCCGTTACCTGCGCCTGGTCGCCTCCGGGGAAGCGCGGATGTTCGTCGTCGAGGACGAGGAGGGGATGTCCTTCGGGTCGATCGGCTACTGGCCGGTCGTGTGGAGGGATGAGCCGGCATGGGAGACCGGATGGTTCGTCCGACCCGAAGCGCAGGGGCGCGGGGTCGCATCGAAAGCCCTCGCCCTCCTGATAGACGACGCCCGTGCGCACCCCGAGCCGCGGCGGCTCCTGATGGCCTGTCCCGCGATCGAGAACTCCGCCTCAAACGGAGTCTGCCGACGTAACGGTTTCACGCTGCACGGCACGGTCACGGACCAGTTCCGTGGCGCCGAGATGACCGTGAACGAATGGGCCCTCGACCTCACGGCCTGATCGACGTCATTCCGCGGGGTACTTCTGCGCCTTGAGCAACCGCGCCAGGTGAGCGGCGTTCCTGGTGGCAGTGCTGATCGCGGACGCGACCTTCTCGGGAGTCTCCTCGAGGTCCTTGTAGTCGGTGGTCTGCATCGCCTCGCCGTTCCAGTAGACCGAGCTCTGTGCGGGAACCGTGTATCCGACGTCGTTCAGTGACTGGAAGAGGATCGCCGCGATGTGGTGGGCGCCGTCCTCGTTGCCGACGACGCCGGCGATGGCCACCTTGTCGAACAGGATGGGGCGGCCGTCTTCGTCGCTCTCGCCCAGCTCAGCGTCGAGGCGTTCCAGCACGCGCTGCGCGACGCTCGAATGCTGACCCATCCACGTCGGCGTGACGAAGACCAGGATGTCGGCGTCGAGTACCTGCTGACGGATCCGCGGCCACTCATCACCGTCACCCATGTCCTTCTCGACCCCAGGGCTCAGCGAGAAGTCGACGGCGCGCACGAGGTCGCCGGTGACATCGTGCGCTGCCAGGGCGTCGAGGAGCTGCGTCGCGAGGAGGTCGGAGCTGGACGACGCGGGAGACGGCTTGAGCGTGCAGGAGATGGCGACGGCGGTGAGGGGAGTGTTCATGCTCCGAGCACACCAGACCTCGAAGAACGTGCACAGGGGGTTTCCCAGTCCGGGCTATCCTGGTAGACGGCACCGACGACAGGAGATCCCGTGATCCTCAGCTTCCTCTTCTTCATGATCCTCTTCATCGGAGGCATCCTGCTGATGGGCATCTCCTTCGGGCTGCCGGCATTCCAGGCGCTCGCCTTCTGCGGCGGTCTTCTGCTGGTGACGCTGGCGCTCGCCTTCATCTTCCGGCAGGGCGGTTCGGCCACTCGTCGCTCGAACAACTGGTCGGGCAACGCCACCGAGTAACCCGCGCGGCGTCGTCGCCTCAGGGCTTCTTGCGCCGCAACGCCTCCGCTGCCTGGCGCCCGGCGACGACCGGCAGGACGCCGGTGAAGCCTTCCCGGGCCCGGGCAGCCTCGGCGATCTTGCCGCGCGCGGCGAACCATCCGATGACGAGTGCGGGGATGAGCAGCACGAGCGAGGCCAGCACCCAACGTCCGGTCTCGGAGAAGCCCATGGACACCAGCACGAACAGCAGGAACGCCAGGGTCAGGTAGCCCGTGTAGGGGGTTCCGAACATCCGGAACGATGGGCGTTCCACCAGTCCTCTCTTCGCGAGCGTGTGCATCTTCAGCTGACACAGGATGATCGTCGCCCAGCCGCCGATGATGCCGATGGCCGAGACCTCCAGCACGATCTCGAAGGCCTGCGAGGGCCAGAGGGCATTGATGCCGACCCCGATCAGCGTGATCGAGGCGGTGAGGAGGATGCCGCCGAACGGGACGCCGTTCGCGCTCATCCTCGCCGTGAAGCGAGGCGCCGAGCCGTTGACGGACATGGATCGCAGAATGCGACCAGTGGAGTAGAGGCCCGCATTGAGGCTGGAGAGCGCTGCGGTGAGGACGACGAAGTTCATGACCGACCCGGCGACCGCTCCGGTGTGCGGCGAGCCGATGTGGGAGAAGAAGGTGACGAAGGGCGACTCCCCAGCCTTGTATGTGTCGAACGGCAGCAGTAGCGAGAGCAACAGGATCGAGCCCACGTAGAAGACGGCGATCCGTACCACGACGGTGTTGATGGCCTTGGGCATGACCTTCGCGGGCTCTGAGGTTTCACCGGCGGCGGTGCCGACGAGTTCGATCGACGCGTACGCGAACACGACACCCGAGATGGCGAGTATCGGGGCGAAGTAGCCCATCGGGAACACACCGCCGTTGTCGGCGATGACGGCGATCCCGGTGACTCCGAGATCCGTGGTGCCGTTGAAGATGATGAAGCAGGTCCCGACCACGAGGAAGACGACCAGAGCGGTCACCTTGATCATCGCGAACCAGAACTCCATCTCGCCGAACAGCTTCACGCTGACCAGGTTGAGCGACAGCACGACGACCAGAGCGACGAGGGCGATGAGCCATTGGGGGACGGCCTGCAGCGGCTCCCAGTACTGCGCCCAGAACTTGACGTAGAGCGCTGCGGCCGTGACGTCGACGATCGAGGTCATCGCCCAGTTCAGGAAGTACAGCCACCCGCTCGCGAACGCCAGCTTCTCACCGTAGAACTCTCGTGCGTACGAGACGAAGGAGCCCGAGGAAGGGCGGTGCAGCACGAGTTCGCCGAGCGCGCGGAGGATGAGGAACGCGAAGAAACCGCAGAGGGCGTAGACGAGGATGAGTGCAGGGCCGCTGGATGCGAGACGTGCGCCCGCACCCATGAACAGCCCCGTGCCGATCGCGCCGCCGATCGCGATCATCTGGATCTGGCGGGGCTTGAGGGTCTTGTGATACCCCGCCTCCTCGTTGGAGAAGTCTGCGACCGCGAGGGTGCGATCACCCGTGAGCTCACGCTCGTTCTCGCGTGCGTCTTCGGGATCGAGGGGGACGCGGGATGTGGGGTCGGCCATGCGATACCTCTCCGGGCGAAGCGACGCGGACGCGATCTGCGCCCGACCTCCTGTGCGAATTCCTGCACAGGCTCCATGAATCATGGCGGCGATCGCGTTCGAGGACACGCATCTGGCGAGGATTCTCGCGCAAAGTACCGGTATGGGATCCGGCGTCCCGATATCGACGTCAGCGTCGTCTGGCGAGTCTCGCCTCGAGGTTCGCCCTGACAGCAGGCCACTCCGGTTCGATGATCGAGTACTCCACGCTGTCGCGCAGCGCGCCGTTGCGGTAGCGGCTCATCGCCCGCATGACCCCGTCCTGCTTCGCGCCGAGGCGCTCGATCGCCGCCCGCGACTGGAAGTTGACCCACTGCGTGGTGAGGCCGACGCGGAAGACTCCGAGGGACTCGAATGCGTGACGCAGCAGCAGCAGCTTGGACTCGGCGTTCGTGCCCGAGCCGTGCGCGGACGGTCGATTCCAGGTGAAGCCGATGTGCAGTCGGGGTACGTCGGCCACGATGTCGTAGTACGACGTGAGCCCGAGGATGCGACCGTTGGTGTCGAAGGCCGTGAAGGGGATCATCTCGCCCTTCTCGATGAGGCCGATCCGTCGCTCGACCTCCGCAGCCACGCCGTCGGGTGCGGGGACCGAGGTGTACCACGCCGTCTTCCAGAGCTCCCCCTCCTGCACGGCCTCGATCAGTCCGTCGATGTGCGATCGATCGAGAGGTCGGAGTTCCACGAGCTCGCCGGAGAGGGTGACGGGGGAGGGGGCGACGAGGAAGGCCATGCCGATATTCAACCAGCAGTGACGAGGGGCCTCTGACGCAGCAGGCGCTGGTAGGCCTCGACCAACTCGATGGTGACGTCCAGCTCGAAGGCGAGACTCGCCAGGTGCGGCCCGCGCACCTCTTCCGCCTCGGCATACGCCCGCGGCGTGATCAGGCGGGACGCCGCCCATTCGTCGGCCTGACGCTCCTGCTGCGTTCGTGTGGCCGATGTCGTCGCGGGGAAATGGCCGAGGCAGGCGTGCCCCAGCTCATGGGCGAGCACACTGCGGGTCGTGCGGGCGCTCATCCCCGGAGCGAGGCGGATCGTGCGGGTGGTGGGGTCGTAGCCCCCGCGGGTGCGGCCGGGCCGCTCGACCACGCGCACCCGCTGCGCGTCGGCGAGGTGGAGGAGCTGGTGCATTCTCTCCTCCTCGTGACGTCTCGCGGGCGGAAGCCGGTATCGGCCTACTCGTAGAGGTCGTCGGTGTCGGCGTCGTGCCGGACGCCGGATTCGAAGGCGACCTCACGGCTATCTTCGCGGGGGCCGGCGACATCGGGGGTGCGCCAGATCGGCGTGATGCGCGCTGTGGTCTCGCCGTCGGCTCTGAGGCGCTCTTCCGCGCGGGCGAGCAGGACATGGGGCTCGACGCCGAGGTCGGCGCAGACCGCGTAGACGACGGGTACCGGGATCGCTCGCTTGCCCGTCACGTAGTTGTCGAGTGCACTTCGGGCGATGCCGATGCTGCGCGCCATCGCGGCGATGCTGCTCCGCGAGGCGGCGATCTCCGCGCGCATCTGGCGACCCACGGCCTCGTTGAACTCCTCTGCAGGTGTCTTCACCCGGCTCACCATAGCAGCGTGACGACGCCAGAATGCCGCCATTCTGGCCCATTCGACCCCCATGCGTGTCCGTTCGTGGCGCTAGTGTAGGCGTATGGGGACGGAATTGCGTCATTTGCTGGCATCGGAAGTCGACGGAGCACGGTTTCACGCCGGGGTGTCCTTTTCTGAGCTGTCGGAGCGTTCGGGTATCGGCCCTGACGCCCTGGGGGAGCTTCTCGACGGCAGGGAGGACTTCACCGTCGTCGACCTCGTGCGTATCGCCGATGTGCTCGGCATCCCGGTCACCGCGCTTCTTCCGGGAGCGGCAGGCGACGACTCGTGACGGTTGCTGTGCCGGACCGCCGTGTCCGTGCCTGGCGATAGCGTGGGGGCATGAAGACAGTGTCGTTCGGATCGTCCACCGCCCCCGCCGTGATCGCCGGCATGATGCGCATCGACGACAAGGATGACGCGCACATCCGCCACCTCTACGACACGACCAGGGCTGCGGGCATCGACTTCTTCGACCATGCGGACATCTACGGCGGCAGCATGCACCACTGCGAGTCGCGGTTCGCCGAGGCGCTGCAGCTGACCTCTTCCGAGCGCGACGAGATCGTGCTGCAGACGAAATGCGGCATCGTGCCCTCGCAGGGGATGTTCGACTTCTCCTACGAGCACATCGTGGCCCAGGTCGAGGGTTCGCTCGCTGCTCTGCGGACCGACCGCCTCGATGTGCTCCTGCTCCACCGCCCCGATGCGCTCGTCGAGCCCGAGGAGGTCGCCCGCGCGTTCGATGACCTGGAGAGCGCGGGAAAGGTCAGGGCGTTCGGCGTCTCGAACCACACCCCGCGTCAGATCGATCTGCTCCGCACCGCAGTCCGGCAGCCGCTGGTGGCGAATCAGCTCCAGCTGTCGATCACGCACGCACCGATCATCGCGCAGCCGGTCGCTGCCAACATGGCCGGCCATGACCAGAGCCTGGTGCGCGATGGCGGCGGCATCGTGGAGTACTGCCGTATCAACGGGATCACGATCCAGGCATGGTCGCCGTTTCAGGACGGCTTCTCGCACGGGGTGTTCCTCGGCAACCCCGCCTACGCGGAGCTGAACGCCGTGATCGATCGCCTCGCGGCGGTGCACGACGTCACCCCGATCGCCATCGCGACCGCCTGGATCACCCGCCACCCCGCCGGCATGCAGGTGGTCCTCGGAACCACGACGCCCGAGCGGGTGCGTGATGCGGCAGCCGGTGCCGATGTCGCGCTCACCCGACCCGAGTGGTACGAACTGTTCCGTGCCGGCGGACACCTGCTTCCGTAGACCCCTGCGGTCCGTCGCGGCGTCGTCTACCCTGAACTCATGTCGTTCCTGTTCTCGCTCCTCGTCATCGCCCTGATGATCGGCGCGCTGATCGACATCATCACGCGGGACAGCTCGCTGGTGAAGTTCCTGCCGAAACTGGCGTGGATCATCATCGTGATCCTGCTGCCGCTGATCGGTGGCCTGCTCTGGTTCGGTCTCGGCCGCGAGTACGGGGAGTCCGGCATACAGATGCCGCGGATGCGACGAGCTGAGCGGCCCGCGGCGTCGACCGACGTGCGTCCGGCGCCACCGAGGGACACGAGAACCACCGAGCAGCAGATCGCCGATCTCGACCGTGAGATCGAGGAGTGGCGGTTGCGCCAGGAGATCGAGAAGAAGCGCGGGGCCGACGGCGACGCGCCAGCCGGCACCTCTTAGGCGGCCGGCAGTCCCTGATCTGCCGGCGGGAGGTCGAAGGACTCGCGGATCGCGTCCTCCAGGAACGGATATCGGAATTCGAAACCGGCCTCTGTGAGCATCTCCGGCAGCACCCACCGGCTCTTCAGGATCAGCTCGGTCTCGGTGCGCATGCCGATGGCTCCGAGCTCCAGCATCCATCGGGGCATCGGAACCCCGATCCGCGCTCCGAGGGCCCGCCGCACCGTCGCCATGAACTCGACGTTGTCCACCGGATGCGGAGAGGCAGCGTTGACGGGGCCCTCGAGCGCCGGATTCCGCTCGAGGAAGTCGATGATGCGCGCGACATCCTCGATGTGCACCCAGCTGAAACGCTGGCGGCCACGACGCGCGCCGGGGAGATGTCCCGTGCCCGCAGCGCGCCGAGCCGCGCTGACCGGCCATCGTCCGTCGTACTGGGACCCGCCGAGCCCGAACCGCGCCAGGTCTCTCACCGGGCCGAGCACGCCGCCGTGGCCGAGCACGATCGTGCTGCGCAGGGCGACGCGGCGGGTGGCGGGGAGCTCGTCGGCGAACAGCGCCTTCTCCCACGCCTTCGCGACCTCGACCGAGAACCCACTGCCGACCTCGCCCGTCGATTCGGTCATCGGACGATCCTCCGCGTGGCGATAGATCGTCGCCGTCGAGGAGTTGATCCAGAGCGCGGGAGGTGCGGAGGACCGGGTGATCGCGGTGCTCAGCGACGCGGTGGTGTCGAGGCGGGAGCGGAAGATCTCCGCCCGGTTCTCTGGGGTGTAACGGCAGTTGACGCTCTTGCCGGCCAATCCGATCACGAGGGCGGCACCGTCGACGGCGCGATCGATCTCCACCTGATCGCCCCAGCGGATGTCGGCGCCTGAACGCGAGATCGTGACGACCTCGCGCCCCTCCGCGCGGAACCGGGGCACGAGGAAGCGCCCCATGAACCCGGTGGAACCGCCGATGACGACCCGTCCTGTGCTCATGCGGTCTGCTCCTTCTCGTGATGCTGGATGCGATAGGCGAACTCTCCCCGATACTCGTACAGGCGGCCGAGGAACGGCGCATCGACGGTCAGGGCCATGCGCTGCCGATCGAGGTCGTCGTCGAAGCGCTCGGTGAGGCGGATGACAGGTGCCACGGGCCGGGGGATCCGCACCCGGAGGCGACCGAAGCGAAGTCCGACGGCTCGGCTCCTCAGATGCAGTGCGCCCTGACGTACCTCGACGTCGAAGCAGGCGGCGAGGAGGCCCGGTTCGCCGAGCTCGTCGACGACGCGGCCATGGCGGGTGAGTGCGACGGCGTCTCGCATGGTCCACGTGCCACGGCCGAAGAAGAAGGTCCGCTCACTGAGCGCTCTGGACGCGATGGTGCGGTTCTCGACCCGGAACGGCACCTCTCGCTCCCACCCCGCGGCGACCACGCCGCGTCGTTCGAGGACCCGGAGGAAGGGCCACAGCCATCGACGCGGAGTGCCCACTCGCTCGAACACCCCCTCGCCGATGCCGGTCGCTCCGTCCGGGATCGGTGCGAAGTACAGGCGCAGTCGGGGGTGAAGGTCGGCCATGCGCTCGCCGAGTGCTCTGGCGTACGGGGACTGCGGCACGGGCGTCACGGTTCGAGCCTAGCCTCGGCTTCGCGTCGCCCCGCACTGCGGTCCACCCGTCGTCAGGCTCCTGGTCGCAGCAGTCGATCGAGCAGGGCGAGCGCCTCGTGCTGAGGAGCGGTCTCGTCGAGCAGCCACTGCGTCTGCAGGCCGTCGGACGCCGCCACCACCAGGGCTGCGACCGCATCAGCGTCGAGGTCGTCGCGGATCCTCCCCTCCTCCTGCTGGCGTCGGACGACGTCGGCGAGTCGGGCGCGGAGGCGCGTGAAGCGACCGGTGGCGAACGTGCGCGCCGCCGGATGGCCCTCCTCGAGCGCCGTGGCGACGAGCGTCGAGTACAGCTGCACGAGACCGGGTATCGCACGGTTGAGCCGCGCGGACTCGATCATCATCTCCACCGGCGTCGCGTCGGGCGGGGGAGAGCTCGGTTGGCGCGACGGTACGGTGCTCTCCTCGTAGACCGCAACGAGGAGCTCCTCCAGGGAGCCGAAGTAGTGGGTGAGAGCCGCGTGCGTGACCCCGACCTCGCGCGCGATGGCCCGCAGGCTCGTGCGGTCGGCGCCACGTTCGGCGAACACCTCGATGGCGCGGTCGAGGATCTCCTGCCGACGGGCGATCCCCTTCGCGTAGGCCCCGCGCTGCCGTGGGGGCTCCGGGGGTTCGGGGGTGTCGAGGGGCATGAGGGCAGTCTAGCGATTCAAAACTTCCGCGTGGAGGTATTTGATGATAGCGTGCCTGAACGGGACACCGGTCCCGCCACGTCACCGATGACCGAAGGAGCACGACCGATGACGATTCGGACTTCCCTGCAGCTGTTCACCATCAAGGACGAGCTGGAGGCCGACCTCGAATCCTCCCTGCAGGCGGTGGCAGCCCGCGGTTTCACGGCCGTCGAGCCGTACGACTTCGTGCGCCGCGCCGAGCCCCTCGCAGCCGCGCTCACCGCCGCCGGTCTGGTCGCCCCCTCCGGACACGCCTTCCTGGCGTCGCCGTCGTTCGTCAACCCCGACGGCAGCGGCACCACGGTGCCCGTCCCCTCCCCGGCTGAGGTCTTCGCCGCGGCGAAGGTGCTCGGCATGGATACGGTCATCGACCCCTACACCGAACCGGCGCGTTGGGAGTCGATCGAGCAGATCGAGGAGACGGCGCGACTGCTCAACGAGGCCGCGGAGATCGGTGCGGCCGTCGGTGTGCGGGTCGGATACCACAACCACGCCCACGAGCTGGAGGCCGTGTTCGACGGCGTCACCGGCCTGGAGGTCCTCGCCGGGCTGCTCGACGACCGCGTCGTGCTCGAGGTCGACCTGTACTGGGTGGCCCGTGGCGGCGTCGATCCCGTCGCGCTGCTGGAGCGTCTGGGCAGTCGGGTGATCGCCGTGCACGCGAAGGACGGCACACTCGACCCCGCACTCGCGGGAGCGTATCCGCCCGCCGATCAGGTGGCCGCCGGTGAGGGTAACGTCCCGCTGATCGAGGCCATCACCGCAGCACCGGCGCTGGAGCTCGCGATCGTCGAGTTCGACCACTACGAGGGCGACCTGTTCGACGCCATCGAGCGCAGCCGGGTCTACCTCGACGAGAAGGTGGCGGCCTGATGGCGGTGGGCGTCGGCATCATCGGTGCCGGGAACATCAGCGACCAGTACCTGTCCAACCTCACGACGTTCCCCGATGTGCGCGTCGTCGCGATCGGCGACCTGCTCGAGGAGCGCGCCAAAGCGCAGGCCGAGAAGTACGGCGTGCCTCGTGCCGGCGGTGTCGACACGGTGCTCCAGGATCCGGAGATCGACATCGTCGTGAATCTCACGATCCCGGCCGTGCACGTGGAGGTCTCCGAGGCGATCATCGCGGCGGGGAAGCACGTCTGGACCGAGAAGCCGATCGGTGTGAGCCGTGAGGAGTCCCGCGGCCTGCTGCAGAAAGCGGACGCGGCGGGCCTGCGCGTCGGCGTCGCCCCCGACACCGTCCTCGGTCCTGGCGTGCAGACGGCGAAGCGAGCGATCGCGCGCGGAGACATCGGGCGTCCGCTGTTCGCGCAGACCACGTTCCAGTGGTCGGGACCGGAGATCTTCCACCCGAATCCCGCGTTCCTCTACGCCAAGGGCGGCGGACCGCTGCTCGACATGGGGCCGTACTACGTGTCGGCCCTCGTGCACGTGTTCGGGCCTGTCGCCTCGGTCGCAGCACTCGGACTGCAGGGCTCTCCCACGCGCCGGGTGCAGGTCGGTGAACTCGCAGGCCAGGAGTTCCCGGTCGAGATCCCCTCGACGCTCAGCGTGCTGATGGCGTTCGAGGAGGGCGGGCAGGCGCAGAGCCTGTACAGCACCGACTCACCCGTCGTCCGCCAGGGCATCGTCGAGATCACCGGCACCGAGGGCACGATCGTGATCCCGGACCCGAACACGTTCGGCGGCGCGATCTCGATCACCCGTCCGCTCACACGTCTGTTCATCCCGCCGGAGCCCGTGCAGCAGGAGATCATCGACGTCGAGCAGGAGGGCGTGCTGTCCGGCCGCGGCGTCGGGCTGCTCGACATGGCGCGGGCGATCGCCGCGGGGCGTCCACACGTCGCCACCGGCGAGTTCGGCTACCACGTGCTCGACACCCTGCTCTCGATCGAGGAGGCCGCCGAGGCGCGGAGCTTCGTCGAGGTCGAGAGCACCCTCGATCAGGTGGGGTCGATCGCCGCGGACTTCGACCCGTTCGAAGCCACGCTCTGACACCGGCCGTACGTGGCGGCCAGGAGCGGATCACCGCGTCCTGGCCGCCACGTCGCGGACCACTCTCAGGGCTCGAGCAGGCGGACGAGACGCTCGTGCCCGGTCTCCTCGAGTTCCGCGATGTCGTCGCGGGACTTCAGGAAGTCGGAGAACGACCGGTAGCCGAGTGCCTTCTCGCTGAACGACGGGTCCATGCGACGCATATGCGTCTTGACCGCGGAGCTGTGCAGCCACTCGTCGGCGTCGGCCTTGTCGTGCCCCAGACGGAGCGCGCGCTCCAGCAGCTGCGTCGCCACCTCCTGATCGTCGACTTTGTCCTCGACCCGCACTTCCTCCGCCTTCGGGGCGGCCTTGGATCGCGATCGCTTCGAGGCGGCCTTCGGCTTCGAGGCGGTCTCCGTCACCGTCTCGGCGACAGCCTCCGCCTCCGCCACCGGCGTCGGCGCCTCGACCGCGGGAGTGGCCGCGGCGGCGGCGACCGGCTTGGAGGGGCGCACGACACCGGGCAGCGAGTCGTACGACTCGAACTCGTCGCACGCGGCGGCCAGCGACTTGGCTGTGGAGCCAGACACCCCGACGCCGATCACGTAGCGGCCGAGGCGCTTGCAGCGCTGAGCCAGGGGCACGTAGTCGCTGTCACCCGCGACGATCACGACATGGGTGAGATCGGGGAGGCGGAACATGTCCTCGACCGCATCCACGGCGAGCCGGATGTCGGCGCCGTTCTTGGCATACGCCGCGGCGGGGAACAGCTGCACGAGGTCGACAGCGCGGGCAACGAGCTGCGAGCGGTACACGGCGTTGACGGGGGAGGACCAGTCCGCGTATGCGCGGGTGAGCACCAGCGTGCCGAACGAGGCCGCGTAGTCGATGATGGCGCCGACCTCGATCATCGCCCGGCTCAATCGCTCGGTGACCTCGGGGTCGTTCGGGTTCTCGCTGATCCGCTGACGGTCCTTGCCGTAGGCGTTGCGACCGTGCACCCGGTCGTACCAGGAGATGACGATGTTGTCGAAGTCGAGGTAGACGGCGACGCGGGCATCGGTGGTCTCGGCCATGCTTACACCTCCTCGCGGGGGTAGCGGACGCCGATCTGCGCCCTGATCTCGTCAAGGGTGCCCATGATCGCGACGCTCTCGGCGATGGGCAGGATGTCGCCCGCGAGGGTGCCTTCGCTCACCAGACGCTCGGCGGCGAGCGCCTGGAACTGCATGCCACGGCCCTCGACCTCGGAGGTGTAGCTCTCCTGCACCGTGCCGTCCGGCAGGACGAGGCGGAACGTGGTCGGGCTGTACCAGACGGTGTCGATGTCGATGCGGGCGGCCGTGCCGATGATGCTCGCGACGTTGGGGCCTGCAGCCCGCGACGACGAGAGGCTGGTCGAGACCGCACCGCCGTCGTGGGTCATGACCGTGGCGACCTCGGAGTCGGCTCCCGTCTCGATGAGGCGGCCGACGGCGCGGATGCTGGTCGGTGCGCCGAGGATGTCCCAGATGAAGGAGATCGGGTAGATCCCGAGGTCCAGCAGGGCGCCGCCACCGAGTTCGAGGGCGTTGAGCCGATGCGCGGGTTCGGAGGGCAGCAGCTGGGTGTGATCGGCGCTCACGGCCCGGATCTCACCGAGGGCGCCGTCGACGATGAGCTCGCGGATGCGGACCATGTGCGGCAGGTACCGCGTCCACATCGCTTCCATCACCAGCAGACCGCGCTCGGCGGCGAGCGCCTGCAGGTCTTCCGCCTCGGCGCGGTTCAGGGTGAACGCCTTCTCGGCGAGCACATGCTTGCCGTGCTCGAGGGCAAGGCGGGCGTTCTCGTGATGCATCGGGTGCGGTGTCGACACGTAGATGATGTCGACATCGGGGTCCGCGACGAGGTCTTCATACGAAGAATGCGCGCGGGGGATGTCGAAGCGGGCGGCGAACGCGTCGGCCGACTCCTGTGACCGGGATCCGACGGCCACGAGGTCGAGCCCGGCGGTTCGCAGATCGGACGCGAATGCGCCGGCGATTCCGCCGGTCGCGAGGATTCCCCACCGAAGACCTGTCATGGTCTCAGCGTAGGGGGTGCTCCGGGTGTGACGGACTGTTACATCCCGTGACGCCCGGCATCGACGCCATGGCAGCGGGTGGGGAGCGGCTCCTACCGTGACGGGCATGACCGAACCCCTCATCATCGGCGCCATGGTGCGCACCCTCGGCGCGTATCCCTCGGGCTGGCGGCAGCCAGGGGCGCACCGCGACCCTGCGAGAGACGCCGACATCCTGCGCCACATCGCGCGAGAGGGAGAGGATGCCGGGCTCGACTATCTGTTCTTCGGCGACTGGCTCGCCACGGGGCCGGACCTGGAGTTCCGCGATCCGTATCTGCTGGCGCGCATCGACCCCGTGAGCGCCGTGCTCTTCCTCGCGGGAGTGACCTCGCGGATCGGCCTGATCGCCACGGTGAACACGACCTACGCCGACCCGTACACGACCGCGCGGTCGCTCGCCTCGCTCGACGTGCTCACCCGCGGCCGTGCCGGCATCAACCTCGTCACCGGCGCCGAGCCGCGCGCGGCCGGGAACCACGGTCGCGACGCGCACGCCGACAACGAGACCCGCTACGACCGGGCGGAGGAGTTCGTCGAAGCCCTGCGCCGGCTGTGGGATTCGTGGGGCGAGGACGCCTGGATCGCCGACGCCGATCGTGGGGTGCTGATCGATCCGGAGGGGCTGCGCGCCGCCGAGCTGCGGGGCGCTCAGGTGCGGGTCGCCGGGCCGCTCAACGTCGCTCGACCTCCGCAGGGCCGGATCCCGATCGTGCATGCCGGCACATCGCCGCGGTCGAGGGCGCTCGCGGCGACCGCGGCCGATCTCGCCCTGACCGCCGCACCGACGCTGGCGGACGCCATCGCCACACGACGGCTGCTGCGGGACATCGCCGCCGAGTCCGGACGCTCGCCCGATGCGCTGAAGGTGATCGCGCCGGTGCTCCCGGTCGTCGCGGACACGGATGCCGATGCTCGTCGCATCGTGGAGCGGCTGCTCGCCCTGGTGCCGCTCGCCGAGGGGCACCAGGCGGCGCGGACGGCGTTCCCGCTGAACCGCAGCATCGCCGCGCTCGCCGACGCGTTCGACGTTCCGGTCGACGACCCGCTGCGCTCCGCCACCTTCGATGCGCCGGTGACTGCCGCGGAAGCACTCCGGCTGGGCGCGCGCGGTGCGGCGCTGATCGAACGTCTCGCCCTCATCGCCGGGCTGAACGTCTCCGGGGGCGCGACCGCCGATCCCCTCACCTGGCGGCACCTGGTCGCCGCGCACGCGGTGCCGGCCGCCTTCGTCGTCGGTGACGCGGGAACCATCGCCGATCATTTCGAGACCTGGCGGGAGGAAGGCGGGGCGGACGGGTTCAACGTGCTGTCGGCTTTCCAACCGGCGCAGTTCGAGGCGTTCACGCGTAACGCGGCGCCGGAGTTGCGCCGTCGCGGGCTGCTGCGAAGCGAGGAGCAGGGCGACGGGACCACACTCCGCGACCGCCTGCGCATTACGTCGTATGTCGACGCATGACGACCGGCGTCGCCCGGGTCGCGCGTTCCCGCCCCTGATTCCTACCGTGAAGTCACCTCAACGCACGGCATCTCGACACACAGCACCTCACCCGAAGCATCACACCCGAAACCTGGAGAACCACCCATGAACCGTCGCCTCCTCCGCGCCGCCGCCATCGCGGTGCCGCTCATCCTGGCGGGAAGCCTCGCCGCCTGCGCGTCGACGCCCGCCCCGGCGAACTCTCCCGCCGAAGGCGGCGACCCCGTAAAGGGTGGAACGCTCACGTACCTCGAGCACCAGGCCTACACGAACCTGTATCCGCCGCAGGCCGGCTTCTACCCCAACGGCGGCATCGTGAACAACATCGCGGCCCGCCTGACCTGGCAGAACCCTGACACGCTCGAGATCGAGCCGTGGATCGCCTCCGACTGGACCGTGAACGACGACGCGACCGAGTACACGTTCAACCTGAACCCCGACGTGACGTTCTCGGACGGCACGGTGCTCGACGCCGCGGCAGTGAAGAAGAACTTCGACACCTACGGCCTGGGCGATGCGGAACGGGGCCTGACCGTCTCCGAGGCGATCAACAACTACGCCAGCAGCGAGGTGGTCGACGACGACACCGTGACGTTCCACTTCTCCGCACCGTCCCCCGGGTTCCTGCAGGCGACCTCGACCATCAACTCGGGTCTGCTGTCGCCGGAGACGCTCGACGGCACGATCGAGGACTTCGGCGCGGGCAACGCCGCCGAGATCATCGGGTCCGGTCCGTTCACGGTCACGGGGGAGAAGCTCGGCACCGAGTACACGCTCACCGCGCGCGACGACTACGACTGGGGACCCGACAGCGTCGACAATGACGGTCGCCCGTACCTCGACGCCGTGCACGTGCTGATCACCCCCGAAGACTCGGTGCGGATCGGCTCGCTGCTCGCGGGCCAGGCCGACTACGTGCGCTACGTGCAGGCGTTCGACGAGGACCGCGTCGAGGCAGCCGGCTTCACCCTCTACGCGCCGCAGACCCGCGGCGTCAACAACTCGATCGCCCTGCGTCCCGAGAATCCGCTGCTCACCGACATCCGCGTGCGGCAGGCGATCATCGCCGCGGTGAACGCGCAGGAGGTCGTCGACACGCTGTTCACCGAGAACTACCCGGCGGCGACGTCGGTGCTCTCCTCCCAGGCGCTCGGCTACAAGGACGAGTCGAAGCACTACGCCTACGACCCGAAGAAGGCCGAGAAGCTGCTCGACGAGGCCGGCTGGGAGCCCGGCGCCGACGGCATCCGCGAGAAGGATGGCGAGCGCCTCTCGATCACGGTGTACGAGGCGAAGCCGCAGCCGCTGTCGAAGCAGACCCTGGAGCTCGTGGCGCAGCAGCTGGCGAAGGTGGGTGTCGAGCTCTCGGTCAAGCCCGGTGATGCCGGAAGCTACGCCGAGGACACGCGCGACCCGCTCAAGACCGGCTTCTACCACTCGATGGTCGGACGCGCGGATCTGGACGTGATCAAGAGCCAGTACTTCACGAAGAACCGCGATGTGCTGATCTCGAAGGACGCGAAGCTCGATGAACTGCTGCTCGCCGTGGCCTCAGAGCCGGACGCCGACAAGCGCGTCGCCGCATCGCAGGCCGTGCAGGACTACATCGCCGAGCAGGCCTACGTGATCCCGCTCTTCGAGGAGCCGCAGGTGTACGGCACCGCGACCTACGTGCACGGCGTCGCCTTCGAGTCGGTCGGACGCCCGACGTTCTCCGGCGTCTGGCTCGCCGAGCACTGATCGGGATGGTGCGTCGATGAGTTTCGTCCTCCGACGAGCCGGGCAGGCCGCGATCGTTCTGATCGCGGCCTTCACGGCCACGTTCTTCCTGCTGCAGCTGCTGCCGGGCGATGCGATCCTGATCAAGTTCTCCGATCCCAGCCTCGGGCTGTCCACGGATCAGCTCGACAGCATCCGAGCCACCTACGGCACGGATCTGCCGTGGTGGGAGCAGTACGTGCACGCGGGGCTCGGGTTCCTCGCCGGGGACTTCGGCTACTCCACGCAGTTCGGCACGCCCGTGCTGACGATGCTCGCGGAGGCGCTCCCCGCGACGCTGCTGCTCGCGTCCCTCGGGCTCCTCGTCGCTCTGCTCCTGGCCGTGCTGATCGCCGGACTCTCCTCGCTCGCCCCGTTCGCCTGGCTTCGCGACGGACTTCGTCAGGTGCCCGGTCTCTTCGTCGCGGTGCCGGTCTTCTGGCTCGGCATCCTGCTCATCCAGGTGTTCTCGTTCGGGCTCGGCTGGGTGCCGATCGTCGGGGCCGACCCGGTGAGCGGACTCATCCTGCCCGTGCTGACCCTCGCCGTGCCGATCTCGGCTCCGCTGGCGCAGGTGCTGGTCCGCGCGATCGATCAGGTGCAGGCGCAGCCGTTCGTCACGGTGGTCCGGGCGAAGGGGGCCCCGCCGCTGTGGGTGCTCACGCGCTCCGTCGCCCGCAACGCCGCCGTGCCGACCCTGACGATCGCGGGCGTGCTGTTCGGGGAACTCGTCGGGGGAGCCGTCGTCACCGAGACGGTGTTCGGCCGCACGGGCATCGGCCGTCTCACCGAGCAGGCCGTCGCGAACCAGGACATCCCGGTGCTGCAGGGTGTGGTGCTGCTCTCGGCGCTCGGCTTCGTCGTCATCAGCTTCGCCGTCGACCTCGTCACGCCGCTCATCGACCCGCGTCAGCGCGCGGTCGCGCGCTCCACCGCGTCCGTCGCCGCCCGCCCCGCGCCTCAGGAGGTGCCCGCATGACCGCTCCCGTGATCGCTGCGACGAGTGTCGAACCGGACTCCGAGCCGACCCCGACCGTCCCCGAGCTTCCGCGGACCCCTCGCCGCCCTGGCCGTCTGCGCGGCCGCGCGTGGGGGCTGTATCTCGCGTTCGCCGTGGTCGCCGTCGCTGTGTTGTGGGCGGTCATCCCCGGCGTGTTCGCGCCCGGCGACCCGCTCACCGGTGTGCCGGCCGACAAGCTGCTGCCGCCGAGTGCCGCGCATTGGTTCGGCACCGACACCCTCGGCCGTGATCTGTTCGGCCGTGTCGTCCACGGTGCCGTGCACTCGCTCTCGGGCGCGCTGATCGCCGTCACGGTGGGTCTCGCTCTCGGCACGGTTCTCGGCGCGATAGCCGGAGCCGTGGGCGGGGTGGTGGACGACGTGCTGATGCGCATCGTCGACGTGCTGCTCGCGATTCCCGGGCTGCTCCTGTCCCTCTCGGTGATCATCCTGCTCGGATTCGGCACGGTCAACGCCGCCCTCGCCGTGGGACTCGGCAGCGTCGCGGCGTTCGCGCGGCTGATGCGCGCCGAGGTCGCCCGGGTGCGGCGCACCGAGTACGTCGAGGCCGCCTTCGGCAGCGGTGCCACCTTCTTGGCCGTGCTGCGTCGACACGTGCTTCCCAACTCCCTCACCCCCATCGTCGCGCTCGCCGCCCTGCAGTTCGGGACGGCGATCCTCGCCATCTCGACGCTCGGGTTCCTCGGCTACGGCGCTCCGCCACCCACCCCGGAATGGGGACTGCTGATCGCCGAGGGCCGCAACTACATGGGCACCGCCTGGTGGCTCACGGCATTGCCGGGTCTCATCGTCGTCGCGGTCGTGCTCAGCGCCAACCGCATCAGCCACCGCATCGGAAGGGGCACGCGATGAGCGTTCTGACCGCATCGGATCTGCGCATCTCCTACGGGGGTCGTGAAGTCGTGCACGGCGTCTCCTTCGAGATCGGCGAGGGGGAGACCCTCGCCCTCGTCGGGGAGTCGGGGTCGGGCAAGTCCACGACCGCCCACGCGCTCCTCGGGCTCCTCCCCGCAGGGGGCAGGGTCGACGGCGGGACGGTCGTCCTGGGCGACCTCGACATCTCAGGGTGGTCCGATCGTGCGCTGCGCGGCATCCGCGGTGCGGAGATCGGCCTGGTCCCGCAGGATCCGACGACCTCCCTCGACCCGGTGCGTCCGGTCGGGAAGCAGGTCGAGGAGATCCTGCGCCTGCATGGGCATCGGGATCGGCGCTCGCGTCGTGCACGGGCCATCGAGCTGCTCGACCGTGTCGGTATCGACGACCCGGATCTGCGGGCGCGTCAGTATCCGCACGAGCTCTCCGGAGGCATGCGGCAGCGTGTGCTGATCGCGACCGCGATCGCCCTGCGACCCCGCCTGCTGATCGCCGACGAGCCCACCAGTGCCCTCGACGCCACGGTGCAGCGCAAGGTGCTCGATCTGCTCGACGAGCTGCAGCGCGAGGAGGGCACCAGCATCCTGCTCGTGACCCACGACCTGGGCGTTGCCGCCGATCGGGCGGAGCGACTCGTCGTGCTCAAGGACGGCCGGATCGTGGAGCAGGGGCGGAGCGAGGAGGTGCTCGCCGCACCGACGGACCCGTACACGCGTCAGCTGCTCGCCGATGCTCCCGCGTTCACGACCGGCTTCCGGCGTCCGGACGCCCCGCCGTTCCTGCGGGATGCCGCAGCCGTCGCCGCGGAGAACCCGTACGCGATCGTCGCCGAAGGGCTTGTGAAGGAGTTCCGCGTCGCCGGCCGGGAGCGGTTCCGCGCTGTCGACGACGTCTCGTTCCGGGTTCGCCGTGGTACCACCCACGCGCTCGTCGGCGAATCGGGGTCGGGGAAGACCACGACGGCGAGACTGGTCACGCGCTTCCATCAGCCGGACGCCGGGACCATCGAGGTCGCCGGAGAAGACGTGACCCACGCGAAGCGCGAGCAGCTGCGAGCGCTGCGCCGCCGTGTGCAGCTCGTCTACCAGAACCCGTTCGCCTCGCTGGATCCCCGCCAGCAGATCGTCGACATCGTCGCGGAGCCGCTGCAGAACTTCCACGTCGGATCTCGCGCCGAGCGCAGCGAACGCGCGCTCGCTCTCCTCGACCGGGTCGCGCTCCCGTCCGATGTCGCGCGGCGCACCCCGCGCGAACTCTCGGGCGGACAGCGGCAGCGTGTCGCGATCGCGAGGGCCCTCGCGATCGATCCCGAGGTCGTGGTGCTCGACGAGGCGGTGTCGGCGCTGGACGTGACCGTGCAGGCGCGCATCCTGGAACTGCTCACCTCGCTGCAGGCGGAGCTCGGGCTCACCTACCTGTTCATCTCGCACGACCTCGCCGTCGTGCGCAGGATCAGTCACACGGTCTCGGTGATGCGCCGCGGCCGGATCGTGGAGGAGGGGCAGACGGAAGACCTCTTCCGCGACCCGCAGCACGAGTACACCAGGGAGTTGCTGGCAGCGGTCCCCGGACGAACGGAGATCGTCGTATGACCACCGAATCCGCCCCTTCGACCGGGCCCACCGTCGCGTTCTTCACGCGTCTGCTCGACGACGCGTCTCCTGCCGAGAGGTATGCGCTCGCCACCTCGCAGATCCAGCAGGCGGAGCGCCACGGGATCGGGAGAGCCTGGGTCGCACAGCATCATTTCCACGCGGCCGAGGGTGGTCTGCCGTCGCCGCTGGTGTTCCTCGCGCACGCGGCCGCCGTCACGAGTGACATCCGACTGGGGACCGGCGTGATCACCCTGCCGTTGGAGGACCCGGTGCGGGTGGCCGAGGATGCCGTGGTCGCAGATCTGCTCTCCGGGGGGCGAGTGGATCTGGGCCTCGGCAGCGGCGGCACCCCGTCGTCGTTCGTGCCGTTCGGGGAGGATGTGCGAGACAAGGCGGTGACCTACGACCGCAAGCTGCGCACGCTCCTCGACGGCCTCGCCGGTCGCGACGTCGGCGCGGGCAACACGCTCTACCCGGATGCGGGAGACCTCGCCGACCGTGTGTGGCAGGCCACCTTCTCCGCTCCCGGCGGTCACCGCGCCGGCATCCACGGGCACGGGCTCCTGCTCTCCCGCACTCAGCCGCGCAGGCCCGACCGCCTGTACGCCCCCTTGTCCGAGCTGCAGGACCCGATCATCGACGCGTACCTCGAGGCACTGCCGGTCGGGGTGACTCCGCGGATCACCGCCTCGCGCACCGTGTTCGTCGCGGATGACCGCGCCGAGGCTCTGCGGTTCGCCGAGGTCGGGCTGCGTCGGGCGGCGGACGGCTTCCGTCGGCAGGGCCAGACCATCCCCGGTGACGACATCGACGAGTTGATAGCCGCGCTCGACACGCATCTGGGCACGCCAGACCAGGTTGCCGAGTCGCTCGCCGCCGACGCCACCCTCACCCGCGCGACAGAGGTGGCCTTCCAGGTGCACTCGGTCGATGCGCCGCACGAGCACGTGCTGCGCTCGATCGCACTGTTCGCCGACGAGGTCGCCCCGGCCCTCGGCTACGCCATCGCGGAGACAGCAAACACCGAGACAATCAAGGAGAACGCATGACCGACGACACCGTCCTCACCGACGACACCGTCCTCACCGACGACACCGTGGACCGGATCGTGGGGGTGACGCCGGAGCTGGACGAACTGCGCCGCCGCCGTCCGGTCACCAGAGAGCAGCTGCAGGCGAGCTTCGACGCCCTCTTCCGACCGGTCACGGTCGCGCATGTGTCGCAGGCGGAGCGCGAGCTCGTCGCAGCCTTCGCCACCGGACTCGCCGGCGTCGACGATGCGACAGCGGCGTTCTATGCCGCCCGCGCGCGCGAGGCCGATCCGGAGCGGGCGGGAGCAGTGCTCGCCGAGGCAGCCGGGGCGTCGACGAGCGGTCCGTTCGGCGCCTACACCGAACTCGGCCTGCAGTCCGAGAACACGGAGGGCGAACGGTATGAGCCCGATGGTGCCGTGACCGCCGTCATCGGCGAGCGCCTCGCCGCAGCCCTCGCGCACACGCACCTGCTCGTGTTCCGGCCCCGTGAAGCGTCGGGCGCCGATCTCGGGCGACTGCTCGATGCCGGGTGGTCGACCGAGGGGATCGTCACGCTGTCCCAGCTGGTGTCGTTCCTCGCCTTCCAGCAGCGGGTCGTCACCGGACTCCGTGCGCTCGCCGCTGCAGGACTCACCGCCCAGACCGAGATCTCCGAGGAGGAGGCCGCATGACCGCCGCACAGACCGTGCTCCGGCACGACGACGCCCCGCACCCGTACGCCTTCACCCGCGGAGAGGTGGGCTGGGTCCCGCATCTCGAGCCCCTCGCGGAGAAGGAGCTGACGCCACGGCACTACGACGGGCTCGTCGATGCCGCGCGGGCGAAGAACGACTACTTCCGGTTGCTGGCCCGTGACCCCGAGGTGCTCAAGGCGCGGACACTCGTCGACAAGGACATCTTCTACAACGTCGCCGAGGGTCTGCCGCGCGCCGACCGCGAGCTGGCGGCGACCGCAGCATCACGGCGCAACGGGTGCGTGTTCTGCGCCTCGGTGCATTCCCGCTTCGCCGCACACCACAGCAAGCGGGTCGAGGACGTCGACCTGCTGCTGGACGAGGGGGTCGACGCCGATCTCGGCGAGCGCTGGAACGCGATCGTGGCCGCGTCGGTCGCGCTCACCGACACTCCGAGCACATTCGGGGAGCACGAGATCGCCCGGCTGCGGGCGGCAGGACTCGACGACCTGGAGGTCGCTGATGTCATCCACGGCGCGGCGTTCTTCAACTGGGCGAACCGCCTGATGCTGTCGATCGGTCGGCCGGTCGCTCCCGCCTGACCCTCGCTCTCGGCTACAGAAGCAGCCGCTCTGCGCTACGGGAGCAGGATGATCTTGCCCGAGGCGGCGCCGGATTCCATGAGCTCATGGGCCTGCGCCGCCTCGGCGAGCGGCAGCTGAGGGCCGAGCTCGATCGTGAAGTCGCCGGCGTCGAGGAGGGCGATCGTCTCGGGCAGGGCCTCGGCGCGCCAGGCGAGCTCCTGCGTGGTCAGCGGGACGGGCGAGCCGCCGGAGAACGCCCGGATGCCGAAGGACGCCGCATCCGGCCCTCGCACGATCGTCGCGATGCGCTCACGGTCGGCGACGAGCGCCAGCGACGCCTCGATCGCCTCATCGGTGCCGGCGCAGTCGAGCACCACGGTCACGGGTGACGGAGCGACGGCTCGCACCCGGTCGAGCAGACCATCACCGTAGGCGACGGGGATCGCCCCGAGCTCGCGCAGCTGGTCGTGGCGGGCGGGGCTTCCTGTGGCGATCACGGTGGCACCCCAGGCGACCGCGAACTGCACGGCGGCCTGGCCGACGGATCCGGAACCGCCGTGCACCAGCAGCACGTCGCCCTCGGTCACTCCCAGCGACCGCAGCGACTGGTAGGCGGTGCCCGCGGGGATGCCGATCCCGGCGCCCTCGGCCGTCGTGACCGAGTCGGGGAGCTTCGCGAGCTTCTCGGTCGCGATCGCGAGCGCCGAGGCGTAGGTGCCGTTCCCGTCGCGGATGGCCACCCGGTCGCCGACGGCGAGATCGTCGACCCCTTCGCCCAGCACCTCGACGATGCCGGCGCCGTCGAAGCCGACAGGACGCGGCTCGGTGATCGGCGGGGACGGGCGCTTGCCGCCCCGCAGCTTGGCGTCGATCGGGTTCGCTCCCGCCGCCTCGATCCGCACGACGACCTCACCGCGTGCGGCGACCGGATCCGGGATCTCGATCAGGTGGAGGACAGCGGGGGAGCCGATTTCGGTGTAGACGATCGCGCGAGCCATGCGTTCAGGCTACCCGGGGTACGCGGGGCCCGGTCTCGGGTCAGCGGCCGGAGAGGACCTTCATGATGCGCTGAGGCGACACCGGCTGCGCGGTGCCCAGACGCTGTGCGAACACACTCACGCGATACTCCTCGAGCAGCCAGCGCACCTCGACGAGCGCGGGCGTCGCGTCGGGGGCGAGGGGGATGGTGCCGCCCGCGTCTTGGAACGCCTTCGCCATCCGTTCGTACTCGGTCATGCGCGCGCGGTCCTTGCCCGGCTCGCTCGCCAGAGTCTTCAAGCGGTCCAGCATCCCCTCCAGATAGCGGGGGAAGTGCGCGAGGCGCTCGGCTCCCGCGGCGGAGACGAATCCCGGGTGCAGCAGGCCGCTCAGCTGGGTGCGGATGTCGTTCAGTGGTCCGAGCAGGGCGAGCGAGTTCTGCGACTTGATGCCGCGCTCGACGTCCCGGGACTTGGTGAGGATGCGTGCGACCAGCGACACGCAGGTGAACAGCTCGTCGACGAGCACGGCGGAGACCGCGTCCCGCACCCGGTCGAAATCGGCCTCGTTGCGAGCGATCCCTTCCGGCACGAGGCTCTGGATGACCTTTCTGGCCACTGCCGCGCGGCAGTCTTCGATGAGTGCGGCCGCTGAGGGATACGGCGAGGCTGCGAGCGCCAGCTTCTCCTGGCTCGTGAGGTGCTCCTGCACGTACGAGGACGGAGAGGGGACGCCCAGCAGCACGAGCCGCAGCACGCCGTCGCGCGTCGCCGCTGCCGCCGCGTCGGGGGTGGATTCGACACGCACCGACACCGTCTTGCCCTGATCGACGACGGCCGGGTAGCCGCGGACCACCCCTCCGGCGACGCGGGTGTCGAGCACCTCCGGCAGCTCCCCGAAAGTCCAGGCCGTGAGACCAGTCTGCTCGAGCGACGCGGCGGCGATGCGTTCGACGCCCTCGCCCGGGGTGCCGCGTTTCGCGCCGGGGGCGCCGGAGCGGGGAGGGGCGGCGATCGAGCGGGCGACGCTGCTGCGAGCGCGGTCGGAGAGCTGCGTCTGCAGGGCACGCAGATCGCGTCCGGAGCCGACCACCCTGCCGCGCTCGTCCACGGCGCGGAAGTTCATGCGCAGATGCGGGGGCACCCGTTCATCGTCGAAGTCGGCGGCGGAGACCAGTTGATTGGCGAGCGGCTGGATGCGACGGGCGAGGGCTTCCTTGAGCGTGCGCGGGGGCAGACCGCCGTGCGACTCCGGCCCTTCGTCGATGAGCTCGGCACCGAACTTCTCCGCCCAGTCGGCCGCGGGCACCACGTGGCGACGGATGGCCTTGGGGAGAGCGCGCAGCAGACCGGTCACGAGCTCGGCACGCAGGCCGGGAACCTGCCAGTCGAAGCCGCGATCCTCGATCTGGGCGAGCAGGGGCAGGGGCACGACGACGCTCACTCCGTCGTCGTCGGCGCCCGGCTCGAATCGGTAGGCGAGGCCGAGCACCTGATCGCCCTGCGTCCACCGGGTCGGGAACTCGCGCTGATCCGCGCGCTCCTCGTCGTCGATCAGGTCGCTCTCGCGCATCACGAGCAGCTTCGGCGTGGCCGCCATGGCCTCGCGCCACCAGCTCTCGAACGAGCGCACATCGAAAACCTCGGCGGGGATGCGTTCGTCGTAGAAACGGAACACGGCCTCGTCGCCCGCGAGGATGTCGCGGCGGCGCTCGCGCTCCTCCAGCTTCTCGAGGCGCTTGCGCAGCTCGGCGTTGCTGCGCCAGAACGCACTCACCCTCTTGTCGATCCGCGTCGGATCCCACTCGCCCTCGACCAGCGCGTGCCGCACGAACAGCTCGCGTGAGGCGGCTCTGTCGATGCGCGCGAACTGCACGCGCCTGCGCGGGATGATCTCGAGCCCGAAGAGCGTCACCTTCTCGAACGCGACAGCGGCCCCCGCATCCTTGGACCAGTGCGGCTCGGTCACCTGGCGCTTGGCCAGATCCCCGGCGAGGGGTTCGGCCCAGGCCGGATCGATCGCGGCGACCGTGCGTGCGAACGTGCGGGAGGTCTCGACGATCTCGGCGGCGATCACCGCGCGCGGGCTCTTCTTGCGCAGCCCGGAGCCGGGGAAGATCGAGAAGCGGATCCCTCGGGCTCCGCGATACTCCGCGATGCGCCGACCCTTCTGCTCCTTCGCGGGGGCGTGCGTCTTGCCGGCGGGGGCGGTGCGCTCGTCGAGGATGCCGATCTGCGAGAGCAGGCCGGAGAGCAGGGCGCGGTGGATCGCATCGGGGTCGCTGGCGCCCCCGCCCTCCCCGTCACGGTCGTTCGTCTTCACGAGGGTGCGGAGCTGGCGGTGCACATCGAACCACTCGCGCACCCGCACGTAGTTGAGGTGCTCGGAGCGGCAGAGTCGACGGAACGCGCTCGAACCGAGCTCGCGCTGCTGCTCACGCAGGTGGTTCCACAGGTTCAGCAGGGTCAGGAAGTCGCTGGTCGGGTCGACGAACCGCGCATGCAGGCGGTCGGCCTCCTCCCGACGCTCTTCCGGCCGCTCCCGCACGTCCTGGATCGTCATGCCTGAGACGATCGCGAGCACGTCGCGTGTCACAGACGAGTGGGTCGGCGAACCCGTCGAAGGGCGCCCCGCCTCGATCAGCATGCGTGCGAACCGCGGATCGATCGGCATGCGCGAGATCTCGCGGCCGATGCGGGTCAGGTGCGGGGACCCGTCCCTGCGCGACGCCTCGACGGCGCCGAGCTCGGTGAGCAGGTCGAACGCGGCCTTCACCCCACGGGAGTCGGGCGGGGTGAGGAACGGGAACGCCGTGATGTCGCCGAAGCCCAGCGACAGCATCTGCAGGATGACCGAGGCCAGCGAGGTGCGCAGGATCTCGGGCTCGGTGTACTCCGGCCGCCTGTCGTAGTCGTCCTCTGAGTACAGGCGGATCGCGATGCCGTCGCTCGTACGGCCTGCGCGACCGGAACGCTGGTTGGCCGAGGCCTGCGAGACGGGCTCGATCGGAAGCCGCTGCACCTTGGAGCGGTTGCTGTAGCGGGAGATGCGCGCCGTGCCGGTGTCGATCACGTACTTGATGCCGGGCACGGTGAGGCTCGTCTCGGCCACGTTGGTGGCGAGGATCACCCGACGGCGCACGCCGGCCACCCTGCTGCGTTCGAACACCCGATGCTGGTCGGCGGCGGATAGGCGGCCGAACAGCGGCAGCACCTCGGTGGGGGAGCGGTCGTTCGCGTAGGCGCCGCGCACCGCGTCCGCGGCGTCGCGGATCTCGGCCTCACCGGGGAGGAAGACGAGCACGTCTCCCGGCGGTTCACGGTCGAGCTCCCGCAGGGCGGAGACGATCGCCGACACCTCGTCCTCCGGCTCGGCAGGCGAGCTCTCGTCGTCCGCATCCTCGACCGGCCCGCGGTAACGGATCTCCACCGGATAGGTGCGGCCGGAGACCTCGATGATCGGGGCGGGGGTTCCGTCGCCGCCGGTCTCCGAGGGAGCGGCGAAGTGCTTCGCGAAGCTCTCCGGATCGATCGTCGCGGAGGTGATGATCACCTTCAGATCCGGACGCTCCGGAAGGATGCGGGCGAGGTAGCCGAGCAGGAAGTCGACGTTGAGGGAGCGCTCGTGCGCTTCGTCGATGATGATCGTGTCGTAGCGCGTGAGCAGACGGTCGCGGTGGATCTCATTGAGGAGGATGCCGTCGGTCATCAGGGCGATGCGCGTGGCGTCGGACACCTTGTCGGTGAAGCGCACCTTGTAGCCGACGAGCGTGCCGAGCTCGACCTGCAGCTCTTCGGCCACGCGCTCCGCGATCGTGCGTGCGGCCAGGCGACGGGGCTGGGTGTGCGCGATGCGCTCGCGCCCGAGCTCGAGAGCGATCTTCGGCAGCTGCGTGGTCTTTCCCGATCCCGTGGCACCGGCGACGATCACGACCTGATGGTCGCGGATGGCGTCGGCGATCTCGGCCCTCGCCGCACTGACCGGCAGCTCGGGGGGATAGGAGATCACGGGAGAAGACATAGCCCTCCATCGTATGCCGGGAATCGCCCCCTACGATCATGGGGTGATCACCGCTCTCGCCCCTGTCCAGTGGTTCCGCGAGTTCGGGCGGCCGCCGCGCATCCTCGGGCTCGACATCGCCAGAGGACTGGCGATCCTCGGCATGGCCGGAGCGCACATCGGCGAGACAGAGGCATTCGACTGGTTCGACCCCTCGACGTGGACCGACCTGGTGCACGGGCGGTCCTCGATCCTGTTCGCGGTGCTCGCCGGTATCTCGATCGCCCTGATGACCGGGCGCAGTGCCGGTCCCGACCGCGAGCGGATCCCGAGCATCCGCCTGCAGCTGATCGGGCGCGGTGCGGTGATCTTCGTGATCGGGCTGGCGCTGGAGATGCTGAACACCCCGATCGCCGTGATCCTGACGCTCTACGGTCTGCTCTATGTCGCGGTCATCCCGTTCCTGCGGTGGCGGCCCTGGCAGCTGCTGAGCGCCAGTGCGGTGCTCGCGCTGCTGGGCCCGTCTCTGCTCGCCTTCCTGAACGCGGTGATGCTGAACCCCTACGGTTCCGGTATCGGATTCGTGCTCTACGGCACGTATCCGATCACGGTCTGGATGGCACTGGTGCTCGCCGGCATGGCGTTCGGTCGCCTGCACGTCGAGCGGCTGCGCACGGCGGCGGTCGCGCTCGGGATCGGGTTCGTGCTCGCCGTGATCGGCTACGGCTTGGGCGGAATCGGTCAGGCAGCGGGACTCGCCGGGGGCTTCAGCAGCAGCTCGTTCTCCGACAGCAGCTCCTTCTCCGACAGCAGCTCCTTCTCCGACGGCAGCTCCGGCAGCGTCGTCTCCCCGCCCTCCGGGTGGGAGGGATACCCGCAGGCGCTGACCGAGACAGATCCCCTCCGCGCCGTGCTCACCGCGGTGTTCGCGGTCGAACCGCACAGCGGCGGCACCGCAGAGATCCTCGGATCGGGCGGCTTCGCGCTCGTGGTCATCGCGCTGTGTCTGCTGCTGAGCCGGCCGCTGCGCTGGGTGCTGCTGCCGCTCGGCGCGCTCGGCTCTATGCCCCTGACGGCATACAGCGCTCACGTCGTCTCCGTCGTGCTGGTGGCCGGGCCAGGAGGGTTCTTCTCGAGCAACGCCTTCTGGGCGGCCACCGCGCTCGGACTGCTGCTCCTGACGACGCTCTGGTCGATGTTCTTCGGACGGGGCCCGCTGGAACGCCTGGTCGGACGAGGGGCAGCGGCGATGGCGGCGGTGCCGCGGCGCTGATATGGCGGCGGTGCGGTGGCGCTGATCCGGCCGGCTTCGAGCGTTCCTCCGGATCGGGAGGCGCGATGTGTTACCGTGGGTGCGCAACGCCTGTCTGGCGTCTGCGACCGACTGGCATGGCTGGTCGGACTGGGGAGTTTCGAACTGGGGAGTTCACACCACCGCGTCGCGGCGATCTTTCGCCGCCTCGATGTCGTCGAGCGCGCGGGGGATGATCACGCCGCGTTCGGGACAGCATCGACTGGGGAGTCACGGTGGGGAACACGAGTTTCGGGCGACGGACACGCTTCGGGCGACAGACACGCTTCGGGCGACAGACACGCTTCGGGCGACAGACAAGGGGTGTCGTCGCATCAATGCTGACGGCCGGCCTGCTGATCGCGGGTCTGTCGGGTGTGGGAGCGACGGCGGCCGCCGCGGCGGATGTGCCGCCGACGATGCCGCCGCAGTTGCAGCGCGACGAGAACGTGGTGACGTCGGACCCGATCCCGACTGTGCAGATCGACAACGGCTACGTATGGGCGCAGACCACGATCGGCACCACGGTGTACGCGGTCGGCAAGTTCGACAACGCGCGGGAGCCGAAGGCGGCGCCCGGGACAGCCCTCACCGCCCGTTCGAACGTGCTGGCCTACGACATCGTCTCGGGTGCTCTGTCCTCGTTCGCCCCGACGGTCAACGGCGTCATCAAGGCGGTCGCCGCGTCTCCCGACGGGTCCCGCATCTACATCGGCGGCTCGTTCAACAAGGTGAACGGGAAGGACCGCTGGAACTTCGCGGCGCTCGATGCCAAGACCGGTGAGCTGGTCCCGCAGTTCGCGCCGTCGATCGGCGGCAGCGGCGTGTACGCCATCACGACCGACGGGTCGAACATCTACCTCGGCGGTCTGTTCACCCAGGCCAACGGCGTCGCCCGGAAGAACCTCGCGGCCTTCGACCAGAAGAACGGAGCGCTCCTGAGCTGGGCCCCGCAGGCCGACCGCCAGGTCGACGCCCTCGTCATGGACCCGGCGGGCACGAACGTCATCGTGGGAGGACGCTTCTCCGCGGTGAACGGCAGCAGCCTGCGCGGTTCCGCAGCGGTCGACAAGTCCACGGGTGCCGCCGACACCGCCTGGGGCATCTCCAAGGTCGTGAAGAACAGCGGCAGCAGCAGCAACTCCGGCATCTTCGCGCTCGCCACGGACGCGAACACCGTCTACGGCACCGGGTGGAGCTGGGCCGGCGGGGGCAACCTCGAGGGCACGTTCGCCGCTGAGGCCGGCACGGGTGCGGTGCGGTGGATCGCAGACTGCCACGGCGATCACTACGGCGTCTACTCGACCGGCAAGGTGGTCTACACGACCAGCCACATGCATTCCTGCAACACGATGGGGCTCCAGCCGCAGAAGAACCCGGCGGTGTACCAGTACGCCGAGGCCTACACGGCCGACGCGCGCGGAACCCTCTCCGCGAACACCTACTCCGGGTACGCCAACTGGGCCGGCACCCCCGCTCCGTCGCCGTACCAGTGGGCGCCCGACTTCGCGGTCGGCACCACGAGCGGCCTCGGCCAGGCGGGCCTGTCGATCACGGGCGCGGGCGACATGATCTCGATCGGCGGAGAGTTCCGCTCGGTGAACAACGGGCAGTTCGAGGGAATCGTGCGCTTCTCCACGAACCCTCCGGGTGGTGCGAAGGACGGGCCCCGGCTCTCCGACGCGGCATGGAAGCCCACGGCGGGCACCTCGCCCGTCCCCGGCAGCGCCCGGGTGTCGATCCCCACGAACTGGGACAGGGACGACCTGACCCTCACCTACGAGCTGCGCCGCGACGGTGCCACCGAGCCTGTGGCCACCGCGACAGCGGACGGCACCTGGTGGAAGCAGACGACGGTCACCCTCGACGACCCGACGGCGACCCCGGGAGCCACGCAGAGCTACACGGTGGTCGCGAAGGACCGTGACGGCAACATCGCCACGAGCGCGAGCGTGAACGCGAAGGCCACGGCGGGCACCGCCTCGGCCTACTCGAAGAAGATCCTCGCGGACAAGCCTTCGCTGTACTACCCGATGGGCAACGTCTCGAAGGACTGGGCCGGATCGAACAACCCGGTGAGCGGCACGGGAGCCTCAGCCTCGTCGTCGGGCATCGAGAACAGCGGCACCGGTTCGACAACGTTCAACGGCACCACGAACGGGCGGGTGTCTTCCGATGCGAAGGCGCCGGTGTCGAGCGAGTTCTCCGCGGAGATCTGGTTCCAGACCACCACGAAGACCGGTGGCATGCTCATCGGCTCCGGAGCGGCCAAGACGGGAAGCTCCGCGAGCGTCGACCGGCAGCTGTACATGGCCAACAGCGGCACCCTGACCTTCGGCGTCTTCGCCGGGCAGGCCCGATCCACGATCGCCGGAACCAAGGCGCTGAACGACGGCGTCTGGCATCACGCTGTCGTGTCGCAGGGTGCGGCCGGGATGAAGCTGTACGTCGACGGCGAGCTCGTCGCGTCCGACGCCGCGGTCACGACGGCCAAGACCGACCCCGCCTACCTCCGCATCGGGGGAGACGCACTCACGGGCTGGCCCTCTGCTCCTTCGTCGAACTACTTCAAGGGATCGCTGGACGAGGCCGCGGTGTACCCGCTCGCGTTGAACGCCGACCAGGTGCGCTCGCACTTCCAGCTGGGCAAGGGTCTCAAGGCTCCGACGGCGGCCTTCACGGCCCAGGCGACCGACCTGACCGTCGCGGTCGACGGGTCGGGATCCACCGCAGACGGCGCAGCGTCGATCAGCGGCTACGCGTGGGACTTCGGCGACGGCTCGTCGGCGACCGGCGCGACGGCGACGCATGACTATGCAGCGGCCGGCACCTACACCGTGCGGCTGACGGTGACGGACAGCAGCGGACTGTCGGCGTCGAGCGAGAAGCAGGTCGCGGTGACGGCTCTCGTCGTGGCCGATGTCGTGGTGGCATCCGACCGGTTCGACCGTGCGGTGGAATCCGGCTGGGGCACTGCTGAGGTCGGTGGCGTATGGACGCCCATGCAGGGGAAGTCGACGGCTCTCTCGGTGGCCGACGGTGCGGGAGTGATCGACCTCGTCGCCGGGCAGACCAGGGAGATGCTGTTGGACGATGCGTCGGTGAGGGATGCCGCCACCACCATGTCCTACACGCTCTCCGGCGGTCCGGAGTCTGGCACCGTCTACGTCGGAGCGGGTTCTCGGCGCAACGCGGACGCCGGCTACCGCGCCCTGGCGTGGCACCGCGCTGATGGGGCGACGTGGGTCGTGATCCAGCGCAACGGGACGGCCATCGCGAGCGCCGCTGTGCCGGGGCTGACCTGGAGTGCCGGCACCGTGTTCCATCTGTCGACCGAGACGACCGGGTCGTCCTCGACCACGATCCGCGCCAAGGTGTGGGCCGACGGGCAGCCGGAACCGGCGACGTGGCAGGTGTCCGCGAGTGACGCGACCGCGGCGCTGCAGAGCGAGGGCTCGCCCTCGGTGTTCTCCTACCGGGCCGGCACCGCGACCGGCACGAACGTCGTGCGGGTGAACGAGGTCAAGACCACCCGGATCGGTGGCTGAGCAGCCGCTGGGCTGAGCGCATACGCAGAGGGGGCACCGGCATCGGCCGGTGCCCCCTCTGCGCCTCTCAGACGTCTCCGGGCATCTCAGAAGTGGGTGCCGCCGTCGATGCGTACCTCGGTGCCGGTGATGAAGGCGCCGTCCTCGCTCGCGAGCATCGCCACGACACCGGCGACCGATTCCGGCCCGGCGAAACCCTCGCCGATCGCGGGTGCGAGCTTCATGAACAGGCTCATGTCGGCGTCGGCGGGGAGGCCGGGGCCGTTGCTCTGGTTGCTCCGTCCGGACCCGTCGGTCATGCCGGACGAGATCGACCCCGGCTGCACCGCGGTGAAGCGGATACCGCTCTTCGCGTACTCCGCTGCGAGCGCATGGGTCATCGACTGCACGCCGCCCTTGCTGGCCGCATAGGCCGCCATGTAGGGGTGTGCGAATCCGGCTGAGGTCGAGCTGAAGTTGACCACGGCGGCCGAGGAGCCCTCCTGCAGGGCGGGGATCGCCGCGCGGATGACGAGGAACGTCCCGACCAGGTTGATGCGGATGACCTGCTCGAACTGGTCGAGCGTCGTCTCGTGGGTGTGCGAGGAGCGGAGGATGCCGGCAGCGTTGACGAGCACGTCGAGTCCGCCCAGAGCGGCGACGGCTTCGGCGACGCCCGCGGCAACGGAGGCCTCGTCGGCGATGTTCATCGTGACGGTGGTGAGGCGTTCGGCGAGCGGCCCTGCCTTGGCGACCGTGTCGTCGAGGCCTTCGGTGCTGACGTCGGCGGCGACGACGCTGCCGCCTTCACGGAGCATCCGCAGCACGGTGGCCTGGCCGATGCCCGACCCTCCTCCGGTGACGAGAGCCCGACGTCCTTCGTAGCGGTTCATGATCTTCCCTTCGTGATGAGTACTGGCAGGATATGCCTGTTTGGCATGTTGTGCCACCTAGTCCCAACCTGCCGGTGCGCGGATCTGTTCCCGTACGCTGTGACGGTGGAGACGTCGACCCTCACCGAGCGCCGTAAGGCCGCGACCGAGCGCGAGATCGCTGCCGCTGCGGCCGCGTTGTTCGCGGAGCAGAGCGTGGCGGGCGTCACCGCAGAGCAGATCGCGGCGCGTGCGGGCGTCTCGGTGCGGACGTTCTACCGCTACTTCGCACGCAAGGAAGACGCGATCGCGCCGATCCTCAGCGTCGGCGCGCAACGGTGGCAGGAGGCCTTCGCGCAGGTCGGAGAGGGGGCTCTGGGTGAGCAGATCCCGGCCGTGATCGAGGCGCAGCTCGCCGAGGGACAGTCAGGTGCGGGCATCGCCGACGGGCTCGAACTCGACACGATGCTCGGCGTGCTCCGCGGACTCGACGACGATTCCGAGATGCGCGACGTGTGGCTGCGTGTGAACGATGATTCCGAGCGCAGGTTGCGTGCGATCCTTCAGGAACGCGGCCTCGCCGTGTGGGATGCCGCATTGCTCGCCGCCGTCGCGACCGCCTCGATCCGTGTCGGGCTCGAACAGTGGGCGGCGGATCCCGACGGCCCTCGTCCCGCCGTGCGCGCAGTCGACGCCTTCCGGTCGATGTCGCAAGGGCTGAGCGGACTCGATTGACGTCGTCCGCTCACCGGCCCGTGCGCGGCGCCGTCGCTACACGGGCAATGCCAGGTACAAGCGGTAGGCGGCTTGACCGGCGAAGCTGTCCGCGGCGTTCGCGGGCGCTTCGACGAGGTACAGGCGCCCGGGAGCATGCGGACGCGATTGCGCGTCGAGGTGCCACACCACCCGGCTGATCGTCGCTCCCTCGAAGTCGTATCGGGTGCCGGACCCGTCGTCGAAGACCTGTTCCGTGTAGGTGGGGTCGCCGATCCTGCTCCGGATGTCGATGGCGGCCTGTGCTGCCTCCTCGTCGGAGGCGAACTGCAGCACGGTCAGCGTGGCGCGTCCGGTGTCGGAGCTGAACACGGCGGTCGTGGCGTCGCGGGAGCCGAGGTCGTTCGGAGTATCCGTCCACTCGCCTTCGAGCTTCCAGTCGCCGGCAGCGGTTCCAACCTCCGTCGAGGCCGCGGTGCACAGCTCACCGCACCCCGATGTCGGAAGGGCAGGGGGTGGCGTCGTGGTCGGGGTGGATTCCGGCGTCGCCGATGTCGATGGTGCCGTGGTCGACTGTCCGCGTCCCTCGCCGATCTCGGCGCGCAGACCGGCGGCGAGAAGAAGATTCGTCCCGATGGTTCCGAGAAGGAGGAAGGCGGCGACGACGATGACCAGGATGACGATGGTCCGACTGCGCCTCTTCGTCGCTGTGACGACCCGTGTCTCATCCTCGTCGGGATCATGCGTCTCGGCCGCGGGCGGCGGGGGCGGGAGATACTCCTCATCGCCGGACGTGTCGCGTTCATTCATCGACCTCAGCCTACGGAAGTCGGTCGGGCACTGCGGCGACCGCACCGACTTCTTTCGTCACCGGCCGGGTCCACCTGTCATCACAGGTCATAGGCTGGAGACATGACGATTCCTGCACTCGAACTGAACGACGGCAACTCCATCCCCCAGCTGGGCTACGGCGTCTTCAAGGTGCCGCCGGCAGAGACCGAGAAGGCGGTGAGCGAGGCTCTGGAGATCGGCTATCGCCACATCGACACCGCCGCGATCTACGGCAACGAGGAGGGCGTGGGGGCCGCCATCGCATCCTCTGGCATCCCCCGTGACGAGCTCTTCATCACGACGAAGCTCTGGAACGACCGTCACCATGACGACGAGCCCCGCGCCGCCATCGGCGAGAGCCTCGAGAAGCTGGGTCTCGAGAAGGTCGACCTGTACCTGGTGCACTGGCCCACCCCGGCCAAGGACGACTACGTGCACGCGTTCGCGAAGCTGATCGAGCTGCGTGAGGAAGGTCTCACCCGCAGCATCGGCGTATCGAACTTCCTGGTCCCGCACCTCGAGCGCACCGTGAAGGAGACGGGCGTGGTCCCGGCTGTGAACCAGATCGAGCTCCACCCCGCGTACCAGCGCCGCGATGAGGTCGCCTGGGCCGACGCGAACAATGTGCGCATCGAGGCGTGGGGTCCGCTCGGCCAGGGCAAGTACGACCTGTTCGGCATCCCGGCCGTCGCGGATGCCGCAGCCGCGCACGGGGTCACCCCGGCGCAGGCGGTGCTCCGCTGGCACCTGCAGAAGGGCATCATCGTGTTCCCGAAGTCGGTGCGCGCCGAGCGCCTGCGCGAGAACCTCGACGTGTTCGGCTTCGAACTGACCGACGCCGAGATCGCCGCGATCGACGCCCTCGACCCGCTCGACGGTTCCGGCCGCGTGGGCTCGCACCCGGACGAGGTCAACTGACCCTCTCGGGGAGACGGAGCCTCCGGGCCTACATGACGCCCCGTGTCGCCTCGCGCGACACGGGGCGTCGTCCTGAGTACCGTCGAGGCATGACAGCTCCGTACCGTGTCGTCGCCGTGTCGGGATCCCTGCACGAGCCCAGCAAGACGACCGCCCTCGTCCGCGCGATCACGGCCGCCATCGCCGAGCGCGCCGACATCGAGTCGCAGCTCATCGAGCTGACGCGGATCGGACCGGGGCTGGCCGGCGCGTTGCAGCGTGACCAGCTGCCGCCGGAGGTCGAGGCGCAGTTGCAGGCGATCGAGTCCGCCGATCTGCTGATCGTGGGCAGCCCCGTGTATCGGGCGTCGTTCACCGGGCTCTTCAAGCACCTGTTCGACTTCGTCGGTCAGTACGACCTGGTGGGAAAGCCGGTGCTGCTCGCCGCGACGGGCGGCGGCGAGAAGCACGCCCTCATCATCGAGCACCAGCTGCGTCCGCTGTTCGCGTTCTTCCAGGCGCTCACCCTGCCCCTCGGCGTCTACGCCAGCAACACCGACTTCGACGGCTACGAGATCACCTCCGAGGTGCTCGAAGCCCGCATCGCTCTGGCAGCCGAGCGTGCGCTGCCGCTGGTGGGGTACGCGGCCTCGCGTCCGGTCGAACTCCTCGTCGGCTGACCGCAGTCGCCACGCGCGGCGTAGCGTGGAGGCTATGACCAATCGGCTCGCGGACACCCTCAGCCCGTACCTGCGCGCGCACGCCGACAATCCGGTCGACTGGTACCCGTGGGGTGAGGAGGCCTTCGCGGAGGCCCGGCGGCGGGACGTGCCGCTGCTCATCTCGATCGGCTATTCGACCTGCCACTGGTGTCACGTGATGGCGAGGGAGTCTTTCGCCGATCCCGTCACCGCGGCGCTCATCAACGAGGGCTTCGTCGCCGTCAAGGTCGACCGTGAGGAGCACCCCCAGGTCGACGGTGCGTACATGGCGGCGGCCTCGGCCTTCACGCAGAACCTGGGTTGGCCGCTGACGGTGTTCGCCACGCCGCGCGGACGCACCTTCTACGCCGGCACGTACTGGCCGCCGGAGGCCCGTGCGCCGATGCCCGCCTTCCGTGAGGTCCTCGCCGCGGTGCGGGAGGCCTGGACGCTCCGTCGCACCGAGGCCGAGGAGTCGGCGGATGCCGTGACGGACGCACTCGCCCGAGCAGCGGAATCGGCGCCATCGGACGTCCCGGATGTCGTTGCGATCACGACGGCGGCGGAGGCGATCGCGCAGCGGGAGGACCGCCGGTTCGGCGGCTTCGGCGGCGCGCCGAAGTTCCCCGTCGCCACCACGCTGCGGTTCTTGCAGCATCCCCTCGTGCGAGAAGGTGCGCCGGAGGCATCTGCCGCTGGTGCGCGCGCGCTCGCCGCGATGGCGGCCTCCGACCTTCGCGACGCCGACGGCGGGTTCTTCCGCTACGCGACCGGGCGCGACTGGACCGTGCCGCACTACGAGCGGATGCTGACCGACAACGCGCAGCTGCTCGACATCGCTCGTGACGGGGGAGACGAGCCGACCGTGCGAGGTATCGCCTCGTTCCTGACGGGCGTGCTCCCGCGCGACGGAGGCGGATTCGGCGCGGCGCAGGATTCCGAGTCGACGATCGACGGCGTGCGCTCCGAGGGCGGGTACTACCTCCGCCCGGTGGCCGAGCGCGCGGGCCTGGAGCCCCCGGCGGTCGACGGCAAGGTGATCACCGGATGGAACGGACTCGCGATCGGTGCCCTCGCCCGCGCCGGAGCCGCGTTCGGAGAACGGGCGTGGATCGACGCGGCCGCCGCGGCTGCCGACCACGTGCTGCGCACCAATCGGGACGCCGAAGGCGCTCTCGTGCGTGCATCGCTGGATGGACGGGCATCGGCTGCCGTCGCGACCGCCGCCGACCTCGGCCTTCTCGCCGACGGCCTCTTCGCGCTCGCGCTGGCGACCGGCGAGACGGACTGGGCGATCACGGCGCGTGGCATCCTCGACGACGTCCTGTCGGGAGCGGGAGGCGACGACCCCCTGCTCTCGGCGCAGGGCATCGCGACCTCGCCCGATCAGACCGACGGCGATCTGCCGTCGGATGCCGCGGCGATCGCGAGCGCCGCCCTGACCGCGTGGTGGATGGGCGCGGGGGATCGGTATCGGGAAGCGGCCGTGTCGACGGTGAGCGCGCTCGCGACCAGGTCGCTGGAGCAGCCGTTCGCCCACGGCACCCTGCTGCGGGTGGCCGCCGGCCTCGCGGCCCCGCCCCGTCAGCTCGTCGTGGTCACCGGGGAGCCGCACAGTGCGCTCGCCGCCGCAGGCCGAGGCGCTGACGCCGAGGTCGTCGCCGTGGTCACCCCGGACCAGGCGCGGGCACTCGCGGATGCCGGGTTCGAGCTGTTCGAGGGCAAGGACACGTCGACGGACCGCGCCTACGACTGTCGGGCGTTCGTGTGCCGGCTGCCGGTCAGCGATCCTGCCGAGGTGTCGGTCGCGCGCTGACCTTCACACTGTGCAGTGTGTCCAGCCCATCCCGAGGGACGGGCGCTCGATTGCGCGAGATGCGCAGCTTCCGGTGCGCCGATTGCCCAGTGGTGGGATTCCGTTCTAGTGTTGCGCGACACCTCACCCGATCACAGCAAGGACGCTCTGACGATGCCCCTTCCCACTCGCGCCGGACTCGACGCCGTTCCCGCTTACCGTCAGGGGCGCTCCGCTCCGGCCGGTGCGTCCAAGCTCTCCTCGAACGAGTCCCCGCACCCGCCGCTCCCGTCGGTCGTCGAGGCCGTGCGTGAGCGCCTCGACGGAATCAACCGCTATCCCGATATGAGTGCCGCGAAGCTGCGCGAGCGACTCGCCTCCCGCTACGGTGTCGACGTCTCCGAAGTCACCGTCGGTGCGGGGTCGGTGGAGATCGCGGCGCAGCTCATCCACGCGGTCGCCGGTGACGGCGACGAGGTCATCTTCGCGTGGCGGTCGTTCGAGGCGTATCCGTCGCTCGTCCGCATCGCCGGGGCGACGCCCGTCCCGGTGCCGCTCGACGCGGACCACGCTCACGACCTCGACGCGATGCTGGCGGCGATCACCCCACGCACCCGCCTGATCTTCGTCTGCAATCCGAACAACCCGACGGGCACCGTCGTGAGTGCCGACGAGTTGGAGCGTTTCGTCGCGGCGGTGCCGCACGACGTGCTCGTGGTGATCGACGAGGCCTACGTGCACTTCGACCGCACCGAGAGCAGGGGAGCCGGCATCGAGCTGTTCCGACGTCACCCGCACGTGGCCGTGCTGCACACGTTCTCCAAGGCCTACGGGCTCGCCGGGCTCCGGATCGGCTACGCCATCGCGCCGGCCGCCGTCGCCGAGAACCAGCGCAAGGTGGCGGTGCCGTTCGGTGTGACCGACCTCGCCCAGACCGCTGCCCTCGCGTCCCTCGACGCCGAGGAGGAGCTCGCGACGCGTATCGACGAGGTGGTCGCCCAGCGCGACCGCCTGCACGACGTGCTCACTGCCGCCGGATGGCCCGCCGTCCGCTCGCAGGCCAACTTCGTCTGGGTGCCATCCGGGGACCGCACACCGGAGCTCGAACGACTGCTCCAGGAGGGCGGCGTGGTCGCACGCGTCTTCCCCGGCGAGGGCGTCCGCATCTCCTCGGGCTCCGTAGAGGACATCGATCGGGTGCAAGCCGCCCTCGAGACCGAGCTCGCCGAGGTGAACGCATGACCGATGGACGCGTGACCAACGATCCCGTGACCGAGGTGCCCACCACCACGACGACCACCAAGGGTCTGCACCCGGGGCTGACGCGCCGTCAGATCTCGATGATGGGACTCGGCGGCGCGATCGGCGCCGGCCTGTTCGTCGGCTCGGGCCAGGCGATCAGCATCGCGGGGCCCGCAGTGCTGGTGTCGTACCTCGTGGCCGGCGGCATCGTCGTGCTCGTGATGGCGATGCTGGCCGAGATGGTCGCGGCGAGGCCGAGCTCCGGTGCCTTCAGCTCGTACGCGCAGAAGGCGATGGGCCGTAGCGCAGGCAGCGCGGTGGGCTGGCTGTACTGGATCCAGCTGGTCGTGGTGATCGCGGCCGAGGCGACGGGCGCCGGCGCGATCGTGGCGAACTGGACCCCCGGGATCCCGGCCTGGGTGTGGGTGCTGATCTTCGTCGTGGCGCTCACGGCCGTGAACCTGTTCGGCGTGCGCAACTACGGTCGCTTCGAGTTCTGGTTCGCGGCGATCAAGGTCGCGGCGATCATCGCCTTCCTCGTGGTCGGGGTGTGCGCGATCGTCGGCCTCATCCCGGGCGTGCCGGGTACCGGCATCTCGAACCTCGTCGACAACGGCGGGTTCGCCCCGAACGGCATCGCGGGCATCGCCGGTGCCCTGCTGATCGTGGTCTTCGCGTTCGGCGGCACCGAGGTGGTCGCTATCGCCGCCGCCGAGTCGAACGATCCCGCGCGCAACATCCGCCGCATCGTCCGCGAGGTGCTCGTGCGCATCATGGTGTTCTACGTCGGGTCGATCTTCGTGATCGTGGCGGTGCTGCCCTGGAACGATCCTGCGGTGAAGGCCGGCCCGTTCTCCGCGGTGCTCGAGACCCTGAACGTACCGGGAGTCGGCCTCGTGATGGACCTGATCGTGATCATCGCGCTGCTCTCGGCCATGAACGCCAACATCTACGGTGCCTCCCGCATGGCGTACTCGCTGGGGGAGCGGGGCCTTGCTCCGCTGGCTGCGACCCGGACGAGCCTCAAGGGCGTGCCGTTCGTCGCGGTGCTGGCCTCCGTCGCCTTCGGGTTCGTCACGGTCGGACTCAACTGGGCGTTCCCCGACGTCGTGCTGCCGGCCCTGCTCAACGTGGTCGGCTCGACGCTGCTGGTGATCTGGACCGCGACCGCGGTGGCGCAGATCATCCTCCGCCGTCGTGCGGACCGCGCAGGCGACGAGATGCCGATGCGGATGTGGGGCTTCCCCTGGCTGTCGTGGCTGTGTCTGGTGCTGCTCGCTGCGGTGATCGCCCTCGCGATGATCGATGAGGCCGCCCGCATCCAGTTGCTGCTGACACTCGGGCTCACCGCCGTGCTCCTGCTCGTCGCACGCGCGACCAGGAGCGTGGCGAGGCCCGGCGTCCCGCGGGAGTGACGATGCGCATCGATCGCCTCGACGCCCAGCTCATCCGACTGCTGACGGAGTCGCCGCAGCTGCCGATCCTGGAGTGCGCGCGGCGGCTCGGCATCGCGCGGGGAACGGCGACGAGCCGACTCGCGCGCCTGCACGAGGGCGGGGTGATCGAGGCGATCGTGCCGCGCATCGATCCGGCCGGATTCGGATACGGTGTCGTCGCCTTCTGCCTGGTCGAGATCGATCAGAAGGTCGGGCATGACGAGGTGGCGACGGCGCTGGCCGACGCCGTCCCAGAGATCGTCGACATGCACACCGTCACCGGAGCGAGCGACATGCAACTGCGACTGGTGGCGCGCGATGCCACGCAGTTGCAGGAGGTGCTCGACCGGGTCGCCCTGGTGCCGGGGGTCGCCCGCACCGCGTCGTCGATCGCGATGCGCACGCATCTCTCCGGTCGGGTGCTCCCTCTGGTCGAACACGTCGCGGCGGACGAGATGCCGTAGCGCGGTAGAGTTCGAGCATGTCGAGTCCCGAGTCAGACGAGTCGGGGGCCGTCGGTCACACCGCCGGCCCCGTGCGCCGATAGCTGCGATCCCGTAGCTGCGCCTCCCCTCCGCGGAGGCGCCTACTGGTGCATCCCCGGATGCCGGCCGTGGTGACGAGAAGCCCCCTTCTTGATCTCTCACCTCGGAGTACTGCCATGCCCTCTGCTCTCTACCTGCTCGCCCTTGCCGTCTTCGTCATGGGCACGTCCGAATTCATGCTCGCGGGTCTCCTGCCCGCGATCGCCGCCGATCTCGACGTCTCCGTCGGCACCGCTGGTCTGCTCACCTCGGCCTTCGCGGTCGGCATGGTGGTCGGCGCGCCGATGATGGCGGCCTTCGCACGCCGATGGCCGCCCCGACGCACGCTGGTCGCGTGTCTCGTGCTGTTCGCCGTGTGCCATGTCGTCGGGGCGCTGACCCCGATGTTCCCGGTGCTGCTCCTCACCCGTGTGCTCGCGGCGCTCGCCAACGCGGGCTTCCTCGCGGTGGCCCTGCGCGCGGCCACTGCCATGGTTCCGGCCGATCGGAAGGGGCGGGCGCTGTCGATCCTGCTCGCCGGCACGACGGTCGCCACGGTCGCGGGAGTGCCGGCCGGCTCCCTGCTCGGCTCGGCCCTGGGGTGGAGGGCGACCTTCTGGGCTGTCGCCCTCCTGTGCGCTCCGGCGATCATCGGCGTCGTGCGCGGCGTCGCGAACTCGGTGGGCTCAGCGGAGCAGGCCGCAGCCTCACCGCGCCTCCGCGCAGAACTCCGTCAGCTGGCGACGCCGATGCTCCTGCTGCCCATGGGCATCGGTGCGCTGATCAACGGTGGCACCTTCGCGGCTTTCACCTTCCTCGCCCCCGTCGTCACCGAGGCGGCGGGTCTTGCGGAGATCTGGGTGTCGGCGGCGCTGGTGCTGTTCGGTATCGGTTCCTTCCTCGGCGTGGCGCTCGCGGGCCGGCTCTCCGACCGGCGTCCCGGGCTCGTGCTCTTCGTCGGCGGACCGCTGCTGCTGACGGGCTGGGTCGGGCTGGCGGCGTTCGCCTCCGCCCCGGCTGCGCTCCTCGCGCTCGTCTTCGTGCAGGGCGTGCTGTCCTTCGCCGTCGGGAGCACGGTGATCACCCGCGTGCTCTACGCCGCATCGGGTGCGCCCACGATGGCGGGCTCGTACGCCACGGCGGCATTGAACGTCGGCGCGGCCGTCGGTCCGGTGCTCGGTGCGGTTGCCCTCAGCGCGGGGTGGGGCCTGCTCGCCCCGATCTGGGTCGCGTCAGGCCTGACAGCCGCGGCTCTCGCGATCCTGCTGCTGACGCGTCACACCCAGCCGGGCAGCCAGTTGTGCAGCAGCCAGAAGTCGTAGGGCACACTCATCCCGGTCCACAGCGGCAGGAAGAACGCCGACACCAGCACGACGAAGGCGAGGAAGATCATCACGGTGCGCTCGCCCGACTGTCGACGGTGCAGCGGATCCTCGCGCTTCCCGGCGATGATCCGCAACGTCATCGCGAGGGCGATCACCAGGAACGGCATCATGACGACCGTGTAGAACTGGAAGATCGTGCGCTCGGGGAACATGAGCCAGGGCAGGTACGTCACAGCGAGACCGACCAGGGGGATGCTCAGCTCCGGGCCCACGGGCTGCTTCGTGATCCACCCCCGCACGAGGCGGTACACCAGGTAGATCGAGGCCGCGACCCCCGCGTACCAGATGAGGGGATTCGGGATCGCCGAGATCACGCCGATGCAGTGGTCGGTGCCGCATCCCGTGGGGTCGGAGTCGACCCAGACCGCGGTGGGGCGCAGCAGGAACGGCCACTCCCATGCGGCGCTCGCATACGGGTGCCCTCTGGTGAGACCGACGTGGAAGCCGAGCATCGACTCGTGGTACTTCCACAGGGCGATCAGCGGGTTGGATTCGCTCTGCCGGTCGTACCCTCCGGCCGTCACGAGCCATCCGGTCCAGCTGACCAGGTACACGGCGAGAGCGGGGAAGACGAGCAGCACGAACGAGACGGGACCCTGGCGGAACGCGGCGGCAGTCGGCCACAGGACCACGCTGGCGCGGCGCCGCGCCAGCGCATCGGTGATGACGACGTAGAGGCCGAAACCCGCGAGCACGTACAGGCCCGACCATTTCACGGCCGAGGCCGCCCCGAGCGCCAGCCCTGCGGCGACGAGCCAGGGGCGACGCCAGAGCACCGGCCCCCAGAACGGGTCGGGACGCTCGGGGTCTCGCCTCTCGAGCACGGGGATCGTCCGTTGCCGGTCGATGATCACGAAGAGCACGCCCAGCAGGACGAAGAAGGTCAGGATGCCGTCGAGCAGGGCGATGCGGCTCATCACGATGCTCAGACCGTCGATCGCGAGCAGCGTCCCCGCCACGCTCGCGACGACGACCGAGCCGCTGAGGCGGCGGGCGATCAGGTAGACCAGCAGCACCGATGCGGTGCCGAGCACCGCGGTGGCGAGGCGCCATCCCGCGCTGTTGTCGGGTCCGCCGATCGCCATGCCGAGCGCGATGAGCCACTTGCCGAGCGGGGGGTGCACGATGAACGCGCCCTGCTCGGACAACGGCAGCTGCTGCAGCGTGACGAACGCATCGTTGGCGTTCTCGCCCCAGGTGCCCTCGTAGCCCAGGGTCCACAGCGACCAGGCGTCTTTGACGTAGTAGGTCTCGTCGAAGGCGAGCTGGTGCGGGTGGGCGACGTTGATCAGGCGCAGGAGCGCGGCGATCGCGGTGATGACGAGCGGCGCGAGCCAGCGGATCGCGCGACCCCAGTCGGGATCCAGCAGCAGACGATCGCGGAGCTGCCCGTAGCGCGTCGACCGCTCGGGGGGAGCGGGGAGCAATGGTTCGGGCGCGGTCACCGGTCCAGCCTAGACAACGTGCCTTCTCGTTCCGCTGCATCGCGCCCGCCTAAGCTGGGCGGGTGATCATCCTCGCCGCCACTCCGATCGGAAATCTCGGCGACGCGTCTCGCCGCCTCGTGGAGGTGCTGGAGAACGCCGAGGTCGTCGTGGCCGAGGACACCCGCACCACGCAGCGACTGCTCAAGGCGCTGGAGATCGACAACAGACCTCGCCTGATCGCCCTGCACGACCACAACGAGAAGCAGAAGGCGGCCGAGCTGGCGGCGCTCGCCGCGGAGACCGACATCGTCGTGATGAGCGATGCCGGGATGCCCACCGTGAGCGATCCGGGATACGGATTGGTCGCCGAGGCCGTTGCCCAGGGCGTGACGGTGACCGCGATCCCCGGGCCGAGCGCGGTGCTGATGGCACTGGCGATCTCGGGCCTGCCCACCGATCGCTTCACGTTCGAGGGCTTCCTGCCGCGCAAGCCGGGGGAGCGGCGTTCGACTCTTCGCGCCCTGGCTGCCGAACCCCGCACCATGGTCTTCTTCGAGTCGCCCGCACGTCTGGCCGGTGCGCTGACGGACATGGGAGCCGCGTTCGGCGACGAGCGGCGCATCGCCGTGTGTCGCGAGCTCACGAAGTTCTACGAGGAAGTACGTCGCGGCACCGCGCCCGAACTCGTCGCGTGGGCGCAGGACGGCGTCAAGGGCGAGATCGTGATCGTGGTCGAAGGGGCCTCCCGCCGAGACGCCTCTCCGGAAGACGCCCTCACCCAGGTGCAGACGCTCGTCGCGGACGGCGTCCGCCTGAAGGACGCCGCCTCCGAGGTCGCCGCCCTCACCGGTCTCTCCTCCCGCGACCTCTACCAGGCGGCTCTCGCCGCTCGCTCCGGAGGAGTGTGACCGTGAGCAAGGCGGCGACCGTGTACGACGTGGCCGATCGGGCCGGCGTCTCGATCGCCACGGTCTCGCGCGTGCTGCGCTCGCCGGATGCCGTGCGTCCGGTCACGCGGGAGCGCGTGCTCGATGCGGTGACCGCTCTCGGGTACGTCCCCAGCGGCAGTGCCCGCGGACTCGCCGAACGCCGCACCGGCGTGCTCGGGCTGTACTTCCCCGGCTTCGACGCCGCGGAGGATGCCCCGCCGCTCGACGCGCTCTCCGCCGCTGAGGAACACGCGCCTCCCTTCGCGATCGTCCGCGATGAGACCGAGTCCGACGGCGGGCACACCTCGATGCTGTTCCTCGACGAGGTGCTGCGCGGCGCCGAGCTCGAAGCATGGAAGCAGGGTTTCGTGCTGATGGTCGGCGTCGGCCGCGATGATCCTGACCGTTCCACGGTGCGGGACATGGCTGGTCGAGTCGACGGCCTCATGGTGCTCGCGAGCAGCGTGCCGGACGACGTTCTGGCGCGACTGGCGCGACGCATCCCCGTGGTGGTGCTCTCCGGCCCGCCACGCGGAGATCACTACGACCATGTGACGGTGAGCAACGCCGAGGCCATGGCGGAGCTGACCCGGCACGTGCTCGGGCAGGTGGGAGACGGGCGGCTCGCCTTCCTCGCGGGACCGGCGGACTCTCCCGACGGTCTGCAGCGCTGGGACGGCTTCGCCGCCGCGGTGGCGGGGGCGGGGCGGAGCCTCGACGACGTGACGGTGCTGCGCGGCGACTTCACACGGGCGTCTGGTCGGAGGGCGGCCGAGGAGCTTCTCGCCACGGGGACGCCGGCCGCGCTGATCTCGGCGAACGATCAGATGGCGCTCGGAGCGCTCGACGTGTTCCGCGGAGCGGACGTCCACGTACCGGACGACATGCTCGTGACGGGCTTCGACGGCATCGAGGCCGCTGCCCTGTCGCAGCCCCCGCTGACCACGATCCGTCAGCCGATGATCGACCTCGGACGCGCGGCCGTGCAGGTGCTGGCCCGCCGCCTCGAGCACGCCGAGGCGGAGCCCGTGGTGGCACGTCTGCCGCTGCAGATCCTGCTCCGCGAGAGCTCGCAGCGCCCCGTCTGACCGGCCGGAAACGCTCGCCGCGCCGGTGTCAAGGGGTTGCGGTCTCAAAATGTATGCGCTTACAATCTGGAAGGCGGCGTCGGTCGCCGGTCATGACAGAGACGACATGAGGTGGCAGATGTCAGAGGGCACAACGCCGAGAGGGCGCGTGATGCAGCGCTGGCGCAGAGCGGCGATCGTGGGCCTCGCGGCCGTGGCGGTCGCACTCAGCGGCTGCAGCATCCAGATCACATCCCAACCCGATCCCTCGATCGGTGCCGACACGATGCTGATCAATGCCGACAAGGGCAACCCGTTCTTCACGAAGAACTTCAACCCGTATCTCACCAACACGCGCACCGCGTCCCGGTGGATCTACGAGCCGCTCATCCTGATCAACCCGCTCGACGGCACGCAGAACCCCTGGCTCGCGTCCGAATGGACGCAGCCCGACGCCCGCACCATCGTCATGACGATCCGCGATGGCGTCACCTGGAGCGATGGGGAAGACCTGACGCCCGAAGACGTGGCGTTCACCTTCCAGCTGCTCAAGGACAACCCGTCCCTCGACATCAAGGGTGCGTGGCAGCACCTCGACAGTGTCGACACCTCGGGCGACGATGTGGTGCTGCACCTCAAGACCGAAGACGCCCCCTCGCTGTCGATCCTGGGCCAGACCATGATCGTCCCCGAGCACCTCTGGGCCGACGTGAAGGATCCGGGCACATACCGCAACGAGAACCCGGTCGGCACCGGTCCCTTCGTGCTCGGCAACTACAACGACCAGCAGTACTCGATGGACAAGAACCCCGACTACTGGCAGGCCGACTCGATCGAGATCGAGCACATCATCCTCCCCGCCACGAACTCCCAGCTCGACACCGTCACCCGCGGCTATGACTGGGCCTACTCCTTCATCTCCGACGTCGAGGGCACCTGGGGCGCGGCGAGCGAGCACAACAACTGGTGGTTCCCGCCGGGTGGCGTGATCGCGCTCATGCCGAACCTGGAGGTGGCTCCCTTCGACGACGTGAACGTGCGCCGGGGCATCGCTCTCTCGCTCGACCGCGACGAGATCGCCGAGACGGCATCGGAGGGCTACATGAAGCCTGCCGGTCAGACCGGACTCATCCTGCCCAACCAGCAGCAGTACCTCGACCCGAGCATCCCCGACCAGGGCATGATCACGCAGGACAGGGACGCAGCGCTCGCCGCCTTCGCCGAGGCGGGGTACACACTCGACGGCGACCGGCTCATCGGGGCCGACGGCCAGCAGCTCGAGTTCGCCCTGACCACCGCGAACGGCTACTCCGACTGGACGCGCGCGGCGCAGACCGTGCAGAGCCAGCTCGCCGCGGTCGGCGTGAAGGTCACCCTCAAGCTCCCGCAGCCCGCGGGCTATCAGAGCGCGATCAGCAACGGCGACTTCGAGATGGCCATCGGCGGCATGGGGAACGGCGACATCTACCAGGCGTACAACAACCTGCTCTCCAGCGAGTTCTATGTGCCGTCCGGCGAGGCCACGGCGAACAACTTCGAGCGCTACAAGTCACCCGAGGTCGATGAGCTGCTGGCCGAGTACCGCGAGACCGTCGACACCGCTCGCCAGACCGAGATCGTCAAGGAGCTGCAGCGCATCGTCTACGACGAGATGCCCGTGATCGGCCTCTACTACGGCGGCATCTGGGGCCTGTTCAGCGATGCCAAGTTCACCGGCTGGCCGAGTGAGGAAGACCCGTACATGATCCCGCAGAACTACGACTCCGCGCCGCTGGGTATCTTCACCCGGCTGGAGCGAGTGCAGGAGGACGACAAGTGAAGTACGTGCTCCAGAAGTTCGGCCTGTTCGTGCTCACCCTGTGGGCCGCGGTCACCCTGAACTTCTTCCTGCCGCGAATGATGCCGGGCTCCCCGGCGGATGCCGCCATCGCCAAGCTGTCCCAGAACGGGCCGGTGTCGGATGCGACGCGTGCCGCCATCGAGGCACAGCTGGGTGTTCCGACCGGGTCGCTGTGGGATCAGTACATCGCCTACCTCGGTCAGGTCGTGCGGCTCGACTTCGGCGTTTCGTACACGTTCTACCCGCAGTCGGTGTCGAGCATGGTCTCCACGGCCTTCCCCTACACGATCGGGCTGGTCGGCATCGTCACCGTGCTCGCGTTCGTGATCGGCACGCTCATCGGAGTGATGGCCGCCTGGCGCCGAGGGACGTGGCTCGATTCGCTGCCCACGCTGACCGGATCGTTCCTGAGCACGTTCCCCTATTTCTGGACGGCGCTGCTGCTGCTCTTCTTCTTCGGGTACGTGCTGCACTGGTTCCCGACGACCGGCGCCTACTCCGCGACGACGACCCCTGGCTTCACGTGGGAGTTCCTCGGTGATCTGATCAGTCATGCGTTCCTTCCGGCGCTGACGATCCTGCTCACCTCGCTGGGCGGCTGGATCATCGGGATGCGCAACGCCATGATCAACACCCTCGGCGAGGACTACATCACCTTCGGTGAGGCGAACGGTCTGCGGGGGCACACGATCGCCCTCCGGTACGCGGCCCGCAACGCGATCCTGCCGAACCTCACGGGCTTCGGGCTCACGCTCGGCGGCGTGGTGGGCGGATCGATCCTCGTCGAGCAGGTCTTCGGCTATCCCGGCATCGGATACCTGCTGTTCAACGCCGTGATCGGGCAGGACTACCCGCTCATGCAGGCGCTCTTCCTGATGATCACCGTGAGCGTGCTCATCGCCAACTTCCTCGTAGACATCCTCTACGGGGTTCTCGACCCGAGGACTCGCCGATGACCTCCACCATGAACGTCAAGATCCCCGCCGAGCGCATCGCCGCGCCCAGCCCGTGGCGCGCCTTCGGACGCATGGTCGCCACGCTCTGGAGCAACGGCAAGGCGCGGCTCGGGCTGTGCATCCTCGCCTTCTTCGTGCTGGTAGCGGTGTTCGCCCCTCTCCTGGCCCCGTACGGCGCGAAGGACAACGGCTTCGAGCGCAACGCCGATGCGTCGTGGGCGCACTGGCTCGGCACGACCGCTGCCGGGGAGGACGTGCTCAGCCAGCTCATCTACGGCGCACAGGTCAGCCTCCTGGTCGGCTTCGCCGCCGGAATCCTGTCCACGATCGTGGCCGTGCTCATCGGCCTCAGCTGGGGGTACATGCGAGGGTTCCTCGGCGAGGTGATCGGCTTCATCGTCAACCTCTTCCTCGTGATCCCCGGCCTGCCGCTCATGATCGTGATCGCCGCCTACCTGCAGAACGGCGGCATCCTGATGATCATCGCGGTGATCGTCGTGACCGGTTGGGCGTGGGGTGCGCGTGTGCTCCGCAGCCAGACGCAGTCGCTGCGGGGGAACGATTTCGTCACCTCGGCGCAGTTCTCGGGCGACAGCAGGACGCGCATCGTGTTCCGCGAGATCCTGCCGAACATGACCTCGATCATCGCGGGCACCCTCTTCGGTGCGGCGACTGCGGCGATCCTGGCGGAGGCGGGGCTGGAGTTCCTCGGCCTCGGCGACTCCAGCATCGTCAGCTGGGGCACCATGCTCTACTGGGCGCAGAACTCCAACTCGCTGCTCACCGGACAGTGGCTGCTGCTGTTCGCCCCCGGTCTGTGCATCGCCCTGCTGGCGCTCAGTCTGACACTGATCAACTTCGGCGTGGACGGCATCTCCAATCCGCGCCTGCGAGAGGGGAAGGGGCGATGACCGCCATGACGGAGAACATCGACATGCGCGAGAACGACATCCTGCTGGACGTGCAGAACCTCTCGGTGCAGTACGCCTCGCCGGGGACGACGCCGGTCACCGCGGTCGAGGACGTCTCGTTCTCCCTCCGCCGTGGGGAGTTCGTCGGACTGGTCGGCGAATCCGGCTCAGGGAAGTCCACGCTCGGCTTCGCCCTCACGCGACTGCAGAAGCCGCCGGCACGGATCAGCGCAGGACGCATCCTGTTCGGAGGACGTGACATCCGGGAGCTCGACGCCGAGGAGCTGCGCCGTCAGCGTCAGGGCGGGTTCGCGATGGTGCTGCAGTCGGGCATGAACGCGCTCAACCCGGTGCGCACGATCGGCAACCACTTCCGCGACATCTTCGCTGCGCACGGCCACGTGCCGAAGGACGCGCGCGAGGCGAGGGCTCAGGAGCTCGTGGGCAAGGTGGGCCTCGATCCCTCGGTGCTCGCACGCTTCCCCGGCGAGCTCTCCGGCGGCATGCGCCAGCGCGCCTCGATCGCCCTCGCCCTGTCGCTCGAACCGCAGCTGATGGTGTTCGACGAGCCCACCACCGCGCTCGACGTGCTGGTGCAGCATGCCGTGATGGACACGATCAAGGACCTGCAGCGGGCCGAGGGCTTCACCGCGATCCTGATCAGCCACGATCTCGGCATCGTGCTGGAGGCGACGGACCGGGTGATGGTGATGCACGAGGGACACATCGTCGAGGACGCCAGGAGCATCGACATCCTGGAACGCCCGAAGGACGAGTACACGCGGATGCTGCTGAGCCACTACGCCGACCCCCGGGCCGAGAAGATCGAGATCCCCGGATTCCTCGACGCGGGCACCCGGCGTCGTGAGGGACGTTCGCGCACCGACGTCACCGAGACCCTGCCGACCGTGTCGTCGCGCGACACCCGTCGGGCGGATGCGGCGATCGTGGTCGAGGGCGTCTCGAAGCACTACCCGGCACCGCGTCGCGGACAGAGCGCCGTCACCGCGGTCGACGACGTGTCGTTCCGGCTGGAACCGGGGGAGTCCCTCGCCCTGGTCGGCGCATCGGGTTCGGGCAAGTCGACCATCGCCAAGATGCTCACCGGCGTCGAGAAGCCCACCTCCGGCACCGTCCGCTTCGGGGACACCGACGTGGCGACGCTCAAGCGCCGCGGTCTGCGCGATCTGCGCAAGGACGTGCAGATGGTGTTCCAGGATCCGTACGCGGCGCTCAACCCGCTGCACACGGTCGAGTACGCCCTGACCCGGCCGGTCGTGAACTACACGAAGCTGCGCGGTCCGGAGGCCAGAGCCCGGGTGTTCGAGCTGCTCGAGACCGTCGGCCTGACTCCCGTCGAGCAGTTCGCGGCCAAGCTGCCGCACCAGCTCTCCGGAGGACAGCGACAGCGCGTGGTGATCGCCAGGGCGCTCGCGAGCGACCCGCAGGTGCTGATCGCCGACGAACCGGTCTCGATGCTCGACGTATCGCTCCGCGCCGGAGTGCTGGCGCTGCTGGAGGACCTGCGCGAGCGGTGGGGCATCAGCATGCTCTACATCACGCACGACCTGCTGAGCGCGCGTCTCGTCACCGAGAACATCCTCGTGCTCAACAGCGGCCGAGTGGTCGAACGCGGTGAGACCTCGCAGGTGCTGCAGCATCCGGAGGACCCGTACACGGTCGAACTGCTCGACGCCGTGCCGAACCCCGCCCGCGCCCGCTGACGCGCGGACGACGCCTGCAAGAAAGAGAGAGGAGCGCATCCGTGCTCACATTCCCCGACGGCTTCCTCTGGGGTGCCGCGACAGCGGCCCACCAGGTGGAGGGCAACAACACCACGAGCAACTGGTGGGCGATGGAACATGCGCCCGGCTCGCCCATGGTGGAGCCCTCCGGTGACGCTGCCGACCACTTCCACCGCTACCCGGAGGACATGCGGCTGCTCGCCGAGGCGGGGCTGAACTCCTATCGCTTCTCGGTCGAGTGGGCGCGGATCGAGCCGGAGCGCGGGTTCATCTCGCGGGCGATGCTCGACCACTACCGCCGCATGATCGACACGGCGCGTGAGAACGGACTGGACCCCACCGTCACGCTCATGCACTTCACGGTGCCGCAGTGGTTCCAGAAGGACGGCTTCTGGCGCGCGGACGACGCGGTGGATCTGTTCTCCCGCTACGTCGAGACCGTGCTGCCGATCCTCGACGGCGTCGACTACGTGTGCACGATCAACGAGCCGAACATCGCCGCGATGCTGGCCGGGGGAGAGGACGCCGCGAACCTCGTCGCCTACGGCCTCCCGAACCCCGACCTCGCCGTGGCCGACACCCTGCTGGACGCGCACCACCGCGCGTCCGAGATCCTGCACTCGGTGCCGGGAGTCAAAGCCGGATGGACGATCGCCACACAGGCGTTCCACTCCACAGGTGAGCCCGGAGCCGACGAGATGCTCGCCACCTACGGCGATCCGCGCGACCACTGGTACCTGGAGCAGTCGGCCGGAGACGACTTCGTCGGCGTGCAGGCATACACCCGCACCTTCATCGGCCCGGAAGGTCCGCGTCCGGTGTCGGACGACGTCGAGACGACGCTCACAGGCTGGGAGTTCTTCCCCGATGCGCTCGAACTGGGCGTGCGCAGCGCGTGGGAGCGCAGCGGTGGGGTACCGATCCTCGTGACGGAGAACGGCATCGCGACCGCCGACGACACCCGACGCGTCGCCTACACGCAGGGAGCGCTGGAAGGCCTGCACCGCGCGATCGCCGACGGCATCGACGTGCGCGCCTACCAGCACTGGAGCGCGCTGGACAACTACGAGTGGGCCAGCGGCTTCCGGCCCACGTTCGGGCTGATCGGCTTCGATCACGAGACCTTCGAGCGCTCGCCGAAGCCGTCGCTGGCCTGGCTCGGAGAAGTCGCCCGCCGCAACGGTCTCTGAGAGCGCACAGCTGACCCCGCCGCGGATGCGCCCCCGGCATCCGCGGCGGGGTTACCCTCGGGTCATGACGAACGCGAAGCACGCGACACGGGGCGAAGAGACACGGTCAGACACCCTCCGGTCGGCCGCGGCAGGCTTGAGCGCGTCGTTCCTCGCCGTCGGGCTGGCAGAGCTCGTCGCCGCTGTGGTCGAGCCGAGTGCGAGCCCGTTCGCGGTGATCGGGAGCGGACTCATCGACCTCGCACCGAGCTGGGCGAAGGACACCGCGATCGCGCTGTTCGGCACCGGCGACAAGGTGGCGCTGATCGTGGGCATCGCCCTGGTGCTCGTGGTCGTCGCCGCGCTCGCCGGCATCCTGGAGCGGCGACGGTCCGGTATCGGAGCGGTCATCCTCGGCGCACTCGGTGTGCTCGCGGTCGTGGCCGCGATGATCCGTCCGGGCGCTGGACCGTTCGCCTGGCTCCCGGGTCTCGTCGCCGGACTCGTCGCGGTGATAGTGCTGCGTCTCCTCGTCGCTCGACTGCGTCCGGTCGCGGGCCTTGCGCCCGACGGTGAAGACCGCAGGCGGTTCCTGGTGTGGACCGCCGGAGTCGCCGCAGCGGGTGCCGTCGCCCTCATCGTCGGTAATGTCGCGCGCGGAGCGAGCCGATCGATCGAGGCGGTCCGCGACGCCCTGCGGCTGCCGAAGGCGGCACGTGCGGCAGCGGCAGTACCTGCCGGCGCGGAGCTCGACATCCCCGGTCTCGCCACGGTCGTGACCCCGAACGCGGAGTTCTACCGCATCGACACGGCACTGATCGTCCCTCAGGTCGACCCCGCCGACTGGTCGCTGCGCATCCACGGCATGGTCGATCGCGAGGTGCGCATCACCTGGGACGAACTGCTCGCCATGCCGCTGCAGGAGGCGGACGTGACGCTCGCCTGCGTGTCGAACGAGGTGGGCGGATCGCTCATCGGCAACGCGCGCTGGCTGGGGCTGCCGATCCGCGAGCTGCTCGCGCGTGCGGGCGTCGACGCGGAAGCGGACATGGTGCTCTCCACCTCGGCAGACGGCTTCACGGCGTCGACGCCGCTCGAGGCGCTCACCGACGATCGGGACGCTCTGCTCGCGATCGGCATGAACGGCGAGCCGCTGCCGATCGAACACGGCTTCCCGGTGCGGATGGTGGTGCCGGGGCTGTACGGCTACGTGTCGGCCACGAAGTGGGTCACGCAGCTGGAGGTCACGAGGTTCGACCGCGCCACGGCGTACTGGACGAGCCGCGGCTGGTCCGACCGCGGGCCCATCAAGCTGCAGTCGCGCATCGACGTCCCGCGCCGCGGACAGTCGATCCCGGCCGGGGACGCGGTGATCGCGGGAATGGCGTGGCAGCAGCATGTCGGGGTCGCCGGGGTGGAGGTGCGCATCGACGAAGGGCCATGGCGCAGGGCGGATCTCGCCACCGCGATCTCCGCCGACACGTGGGTGCAGTGGAGCCTCGACTGGACCGCCGAGAGCGGTTCGCACACCATCGAATGCCGGGCGCTGAGCGCCGACGGCGAGACGCAGACCTCGGATCCGGCCGCCCCCGCACCCGACGGTGCGCAGGGATGGCACCGCATCGACGTCTCCGTCGCCTGAGCGCGAAACCACCTCTCGTGCGGCACCTAGAATTGCTCCATGCCCGCAGGCGATTCCTTCTACATCACCACGCCCATCTACTACCCCTCCGACGTGCCGCACATCGGTCACGGGTACACGTCGGTGGCCGTCGACACCCTCGCGCGGTGGCACCGCCAGGCGGGCGATGACACCTGGATGCTGACGGGTACCGACGAGCACGGTCAGAAGATGCTGCGCGCCGCCGCGGCGAACGGGGTCACTCCGCAGGAGTGGGTCGACAAGCTCGTCAGCGAGAGCTGGTTCCCGCTGTTGGAGACCCTCGACGTCGCGAACGACGACTTCATCCGCACCACGCAGGAGCGGCATGAGACGAACGTGCAGACGTTCTTCCAGCGCCTGTACGACCGCGGCTACATCTACGCGGGCGAGTACGAGGCGCTCTACTGTGTGGGCTGCGAGGAGTTCAAGCCGGAGTCGGAGATCGTCGACGGCACCGGACCCTTCGAGGGCCTGAAGGTCTGCGCCATCCACTCGAAGCCGCTGGAGCTGCTGCAGGAGAAGAACTACTTCTTCAAGCTCAGCGAGTTCCAGGACCGGCTGCTCGAGCTGTACAAGACCCAGCCCGACTTCGTGCGCCCCGACTCGGCGCGCAACGAGGTCGTGTCGTTCGTGAGCCAGGGCCTCAAGGACCTGTCGATCTCCCGCTCGACCTTCGACTGGGGAATCCCGCTGCCGTGGGACGAGTCGCACGTCATCTACGTGTGGGTCGACGCGCTGCTCAACTACGCCACGGCCGTCGGGTACGGCTCCGACGAGGAGACCTTCGCGCGCCGCTGGCCGGCGTACCACGTGGTCGGCAAGGACATCCTGCGCTTCCACGCCGTGATCTGGCCCGCGCTGCTGATGGCGGCGGGACTCGACGTGCCGAAGGGCGTCTTCGCGCACGGCTGGCTGCTGGTCGGCGGCGACAAGATGTCGAAGTCGAAGCTCACCGGCATCGCGCCGACCGAGATCACCGATGTCTTCGGCTCCGACGCGTACCGCTTCTACTTCCTCTCCGCGATCGCCTTCGGCCAGGACGGCTCGTTCTCGTGGGAGGACCTGTCCGCTCGCTACCAGGCCGAGCTCGCGAACGGCTTCGGCAACCTCGCCTCGCGCACGACCGCGATGATCGAGAAGTACTTCGAGGGTGTCGTGCCGCCGGCGGCCGAGTACACCGAGAAGGACCTCGCGATCCAGAAGATCGTGGCGGATGCCGCGTCGAACGCGGATGCGGCCATCGCGAACTTCCGCATCGACGAGGCGATCTCGGCGATCTGGACCATCGTGGACGCGCTCAACGGGTACATCACCGCGAACGAGCCGTGGGCGCTGGCCAAGCAGGCGAACAGCGGCGACGAAGAACAGCGCGAGCGTCTCGCCACCGTGCTCTACACCTGTGCCGAGGGGCTGCGTGCGCTCGCCGTGCTGCTCTCGCCGGTGATGCCGCAGTCGACGGAGAAGCTGTGGATCGCCCTCGGCGCCGCCGAGACCCTGGGCCGTCTGCAGGACCAGCCGATCCGCGAGGCCGGAGCCTGGGGCGTGCTGCGCCCCGGCACCAGCGTCAACGGCCTGGCGCCGCTGTTCCCGCGGGTGGAGTCCGCAGCCTGAGCGATGTCGGGTACGTATGTGCAGCGCCGTGACGGTGACGGACGCAAGGATCTGAGGTATCCCGCCGCGCCCGAGCCGCTGGCCGTTCCGGTGTACGACAACCACGCGCACCTGGAGATCGTCGACGGCGACGAGCCGCTGAGCCTCACCGAGCAGCTCGACCGCGCGGCGGCCGTTGGCATCGCCGGCGTCGTGCAGGCCTCGGGCGACATCGAGTCGTCCCGGTGGGCGGTCGAGGCCGCGGAGTCGGATCCCCGCGTCCTGGCCGCCGTCGCCATCCACCCGAACGATGCCCCGACGTACGCGGAAGAGGGCCTGCGGGGTGGCGTGGGCCTGGACGAGGCCATCGAGGTGATCGACGAGCTCGCCGCGCACCCCCGCACCAGGGCGATCGGCGAGACGGGGCTCGACTTCTTCCGCACAGAGCCCGAGCGCCGCGCGCCGCAGTTCGCCTCGTTCGAGGCGCACATCGCGCTCGCGAAGAAGCACGGCATCGCGATGCAGATCCACGACCGCGACGCGCATGAGGCCGTGCTCGAGACGCTCTCCCGTGTCGGCGCCCCGGAACGCACGGTGTTCCACTGCTTCTCGGGCGACGACGCGATGGCCCGCCTCTGCGCGGACGCCGGTTACCACCTGTCGTTCGCCGGCAACGTGACGTTCAAGAACGCGCAGAACCTGCGGGATGCGCTGAAGGTGACGCCGCTCGATCGCATCCTCGTCGAGACGGATGCCCCGTTCCTCACTCCCGTGCCGCTGCGGGGCCGCCCGAACGCGCCTTACCTCGTGCCGATCACCGTGCGTTTCATGGCCGCCGAGCTCGACATCGAGGTCGACGAGCTGTGCGCCCAGCTGGCCGAGAACACCCTGCGGGTCTACGGCTCGTTCGCCGACTGAGTTTCGGGTTCCACGTCTTCGGGCCCGGTCTCGGCGACGGGCTTCGCGCTCACGATCTGCGAGATCGGCTTCCACACCAGCAGCAGGGTGAGGGCCGCCCCGACGAAGGCGAACCACCAGGGCGCGGTGAGTCCCCACACCTGGGCGATCACGCCGCCGAGCGCCTGCCCGACGACCATGCCGCCGAACACCCCGACCATGTTCACGGAGGCCACCCGGCCCTGCAGCTCGGCGGGCACCAGACGCTGTCGCACGGTCGTGGAGATCGTGCCCCAGACGAACGCGTACGCCCCGAAGAAGAACATGATGATCAGCGCGACCCATCCGACGGTGGTGAGGGCGAACGCCAGGTGCATGAGCACCTCGAGCGACAGCACGACACGCATCAGGGTGGCGAAGGAGACGTGTCGCTCCAACCAGCCGAAGCTGAGCGTCGCGAGGATGCCACCGGCCGCCGACGCGGTCGTGAGGGCGCCGTAGCCCACCGCGCCCATCTGCAGGTGCTCCGTCGCGTAGAGCACGAGCACACCCCAGGGCGCCGCCCAGGTGATGTTGAACACCAGGATGATGAGCACCAGCATGCGCACGGGCGGGTTGCGCCACAGCCAGCGGAGCCCCTCGGCGATGTCGGTGTGCACCGGCGTGTGCTCGTCGGTCGCGCGCGGCGGCACCGGGGTGCGAGCCATGCGGGAGATGAGCACGACCGCGAGGCTGACGCACACGACTTCGAGCAGGAACGGCCACGCGGTGCCGGCGGCGAACAGGAAGGCGCCCAGCGGCGGACCGGCGAACTGGTTCGCCACCAGGTATCCGGCCTGCAGGCGTGCATTGCCGATGCCGAGGTCGGCGGGCTTCACCAGCATCGGCAGCAGCGTGCTGCCCGCCGTGTCGACGAAGACCTCGGCGGTGCCGTAGAGGAAGGCCACAGCGAGCACGATCCAGATGTTCGCGACGCCGGTGATCAGGAAGACGCACAGTGCGAGGAGCACGACAGCCCTGGAGGCGTTCGCGAACATGACCAGGCGGCGTCGGTCGAAGCGGTCGGCGATCGCTCCCGCATGCAGGCCGAACAGGAGCCAGGGGAGGAACTGCAGGATCGCGCCGGCCGCCACCAGGATCGGCGACGAGGTCATCGATGCGATCAGCAGGGGAGCGGCCGCGAGCGCGACGCCGTCACCGACGTTGCTCGTCCACGACGACGCGAGCAACCATCGGAAATCGCGGCCCATGCGACGGGGCGCGACGAGTTCTCCGAGAGAAGGCACCAGAGAAGACTACTGAGGAGGGGGGACATCGGAGTGTGGGGGAGAATGGGGGGATGACCGTCACCCTGCTCGGCGCCTCCGAGATCCGCCGCCTCGCCGCCGAGCTCGACGTCACCCCGACGAAGAAGCTCGGCCAGAACTTCGTCACCGATGCGAACACCGTGCGCAAGATCGTGCAGGCCGCCCGTGTGCAGCCGCACGAGCGCGTGGTCGAGGTCGGTCCGGGTCTCGGCTCCCTGACGCTGGCGATCCTCGAGACCGGCGCCTCCGTCACGGCCGTCGAGATCGACCACCGACTCGCGGCCCGGCTCGCGCAGACGGCCGCCGAGCACGGTGTCGAGGCCGACCGCCTCACGGTCGTCGATGCGGATGCGCTGCGCATCACCGAGCTCCCCGGCGAGCCCACCGTGCTGGTCGCCAACCTCCCCTACAACGTCTCGGTGCCGGTGCTGCTGCACTTCCTCGAGAACTTCGCGTATCTCCAGCGCGGCGTGGTGATGGTCCAGGCCGAGGTCGCCGAACGGCTGGCCGCGAAGCCGGGCTCGAAGATCTACGGCTCGCCCAGCGTCAAGGCCGCCTGGTACGGCGAGTGGAAGCTCTCCGGAAATGTCTCCCGCCAGGTGTTCTGGCCGGTGCCGAACGTCGACAGCCTGCTCGTCGGCTTCGACCGGTCCGAGGGTGAGCGCGGCACGGAGGAGGAGCGCCGTCGCACGTTCCAGATCGTCGATGCGGCCTTCAACCAGCGCCGCAAGATGCTGCGTCAGGCACTGTCCGGGATCTTCGGCAGCTCGGCTGCCGCCTCGGAGGTGCTGACCGCCGCCGGTGTCGCACCGACGGCTCGGGGCGAGGACCTCACGGTCGAGGACTACCAGCGCATCGCACAGCACGCTCCCGCGCTGGACATGCTCTCCGACGATGTCGCTTCCACCCAGTAATCTGGCACCGTGACCGACTCCCCCCGCTTCCGTCCCGATGTCCCCGAGCTGCACCGTCCGTATGCCGCGGACGAGAGCCGCTACCAGCAGTTCGCCTACCGTCAGGTCGGCACGTCCGGCCTGTACCTGCCCCCGATCTCGCTCGGGCTGTGGTGGAACTTCGGCGACAACATCCCGCTCGACAACCAGCGCGCACTGCTGCGCCACGCGTTCGACCGGGGCATCACCCACTTCGACCTGGCGAACAACTACGGCCCGCCCTACGGCTCCGCCGAGAAGAACTTCGGCCGCATCTTCGCCGAAGACCTCCGCCCCTACCGCGACGAGCTGATCATCTCGTCGAAGGCCGGCTGGGACATGTGGCCCGGCCCGTACGGCGACTTCGCGAGCCGCAAGTACATCCTCGCGAGCGCCGAGCAGTCGCTGACGCGGATGGGCCTCGACTATGTCGACATCTTCTACTCCCACCGTGTCGACCCGGTCACCCCGATCGCCGAGACGGTCGGCGCGCTCGACACGCTCGTGCGCCAGGGCAAGGCCCTATACGTCGGTATCTCCTCCTACAGTGCGGAGCGTACGGCCGAGGCCGTGGCCGTCGCCAAGGAGCTCGGCACCCCGCTCGTCATCCACCAGCCCGCGTACTCGATCCTGAACCGCTGGGTCGAAGACGGACTGACCGACACCCTGGAGCAGTCGGGCCTCGGCGCGATCGCGTTCACCCCGCTGGCTCAGGGCCTGCTCACCGACAAGTACCTCGGAGACGGCACGGCCGAGCGTGCGCAGAAGCGCGGCTCGCTGCCGGAGGGCCGGCTCACGGACGAGGCCGTGCAGACCCTGCGTTCGCTGAACGAGGTCGCTCAGGGGCGCGGCCAGTCGCTCGCGCAGCTCGCACTGCAGTGGACCTTGCGCAGCCCCGTCGTCGCCTCGGCGCTGATCGGCGCCTCGCGTCCTGAGCAGCTGGATGAGAACATCGCGGCCGTGAACGGTCCCGACTTCACGACCGAGGAGCTCGCCCGCATCGACGAGCTCGCCGGCGCCATCGACGTCAACCTGTGGGCGAAGTCCTCGGAGCTGTGACCCGATCATGAGCCATGCCGCGTTCGCCGATTCCGTGCACGTGCGCGCCCCGGGGAAGATCAACGTCTTCCTCGGGGTCGGCGGCCGGCACGACGACGGCTATCACGCGCTGGCGACGGTCTTCCAGGCGGTCTCGCTCTACGAAGACGTGATCGCGCGCCCCGCCGACGACTTCTCGGTGACGGTCTCCGGAGTGGAGGACATCGAGTCCGTGCCGCTGGACGACCGCAACCTCGCGATGCGCGCGGCCAAGCTGCTCGCCGTCGCGGTGGATCATCCGGGCGGGGTGGCGCTCGAGATCCGCAAGAGCGTGCCCGTCGCCGGCGGCATGGGGGGAGGGTCGGCAGACGCGGCAGCCGCCCTCGTGGCGTGCGATGCGCTGTGGGGCACCGGGCTGTCGCAGGCCCGACTGCACGACCTGGCCGCGCGTCTGGGTGCCGACGTGCCGTTCGCGCTGCACGGGGGAACGGCTGTGGGCACGGGGCGGGGAGACCAGCTCAACCCGGCACTCGCCCGCGGACGCTTCGACTGGATCCTGGTGCCCAGCGAGCAGGGGCTGTCGACGCCCGTGGTGTACGAGCGCCTCGACCTGCTGCGCGAGGACGAGGGCGCCCTGGCCGACGACCCGCAGCAGTCGCTGGACGTGCCCATCCCCGTGCTGCAGGCGCTGCGTTCGGGGGACCCGGCCCAGCTCGCCGACACCCTGTTCAACGATCTGCAGGCCGCGGCGCTGTACGAACGGCCCGACCTCGCCGAGACGATCAGCCTCGGGGTCGCCGCCGGTGCGCTGCAGGGCATCGTGTCGGGCTCGGGGCCCACGATCGCGCTGCTCTGCCCCGACCCTGAGACGGCGCAGGACGTGCAGTCGTCCCTGCGGGAGAACGGGCTCGACCCGCTGCACGTGCACGGCCCCGTGCCGGGTGCCCGCATCATCGGCTGAGGATCGCGTGCCGGCTCAGTCGGCTTGCAGGAGCGCGCTCACCCGATAGGGGATCACTTCGCGCAGGAACAGGCTCGTCGACGTGCGGAGAATGCCGGGGCACAGCCGCACGACCTCGGCCACGCGGTAGAGGTCGTCGGGGTCCTTCGCGACGACACGCAGCAGCAGGTCGGTGTCGCCGGCGGGAGCGAAGCACTCCAGCACCTCGGGGACGCGACTGAGCGCATCGATCGCGTCCGTGATCTGATGCTGATCGAGTTCGACCAGGATCGAGGCCGCGACACCGCGCCCGAGGGCCTGCGGCAGCACTCGCGAGCTGTGCGCACGCAGGTATCCTCCGGATTCGAGGCGATCCAGTCGAGCGTGCACGGTGCCGCGGGCGAGGCCGAGATCCTGGGCGATCAGGGCGACCGGACGGCGGGGGTCACCGTCGAGCACGGTGAGGATCCTGCGGTCGGTCGCGTCGAGGTTGGCCATTTCGATCACCGTCGCCTTCTGTGCGGAGTCACGATTGATCGGATCGTTCAATCAGAAATCACTCTATGGTCTGAATGATTGCATTGTGGTCAAATCGGTGTCAGATACGCACGATGTCGGTCACGAGCGGACATCACGCGCACCCGAACGACAGGCCACGAGCCTCACGACCAGGGTGCAGAGGGCGACGGGCCACGAGCCTCGACCGGCCCCGTCCCTGCAGCCGCCTCGTTCAGCAAGGGGGCGGGGCGGGCGCACTCTCCGGATGTCAGGGCCGTCTGGGTCTCAGTCGCGGGGGACCAGCAGCCGCAGCTGCACCATGGCCGAGAACCGGGCTTCCGGGTCGGCGAGGTCGAGTCCGCTGATCTCCGACAGGCGACGCAGCCGGTAGCGGAACGTGTTGGGATGCGTGTAGACGCGGGCTGCGGCGACGGCCACATCTCCGAACGCGTCGAGCCAGGCGCGCAAGGTCTCCACCAGGTGCGTCCCCTTCTCCCTGTCCTGCGCCAGCAGCTGCGCGACCGGACCGGTGGGCTGATCGCCCCTGGCGCGGACGAGGTCGGCGAGTTCGACCAGCAGCGCCTCCATCTGCACCGAAGTGAACCGTGCGACCGGTTCGCCGGAAGGCGCCTGACGGACCACGCGCAGAGCGCGGTCGGCATTCGCGCGCGAGGAAGGGATGTCTGCGACCGCCTCCGCCACCGTGCCGACGCCGATGCGGATCTCAGCGGTCGCGCCGAGCCGGCCCAGGAAGTCCGTGGCGACGCGCGCGGCGCGGCTGTCCGCGTCGGGATGCTCCGATCCGGGATCGGCATCGCCCTGCTCTGGGCGGATCCCGACGACGGCGTACACGACATCGCCGATCACGGCCACAGCCGAGCGGAGGTACACGGCCCCCAGGTGCACGGCGAACGCATCGGCGATCCGCTGCCTCTCCGCGACACCTCGTGCCCCGGCGGAGGGCTCGTCGTCGATGTCCTCCGTGGCGGACACGGCGAGCACGACGCACCGATGATCGCTCAGGCGCAGACGAGCCGTCGCATCCGCAGCCCCCGGCCCTCCCTCCAGGATCGTGGAGAGCAGGTCGGCGCGCAGTCGGCGCTCCACGTCGGCGCCGGCGCGCAGACGCAGCATGTGCAGGGCCACCAGCCCGGCCGAGTCCTTCAGCGCTCGTACGCGGTCGGGCGAGAGCGGTTCCTGCACAGCCGCCCAGATGGATCCGAGGATCTCGTCGCCCGCACGCACGGCCAGCGCCACGCGAGGGAACGACGGCAGACCCTCGGTGTTGGACACCGGTCCGACGTGGATCGGATCCTCGCTGCGGTACAGCTCCTGGAAGACGCCGCGCTCCTCGAGCTGCCGCGCGAACCGTTCGGGAACCTGCCGACCGAGCACCGTCTCGATGCGCGCCGGATCGGCCTCGTGCTGGCGACCCGAGAACGCGACGACCCGCGAGTTGCGGTCCTCGATCGTGACCGGTGCGTTCAGCAGCGTGGCGATCGCGTTGGCGAGGGCGAAGAGGTCGCCGGAGGGCATGCCGCCCAGCGTCGTCGTTCCCTGATCGCCGACGTCACCCTCGGCGATGAGCGAGCGCAGCATGGCAGCCAGTTGCGCCCACGACGCCCCGCGGGTGAGCGCGAGCACCGGGATGCCCGTGGCCTCGGACGCATCGCGCACCGGTTGTTCGGCCCGCACCGGAGCGCGCAGCACGAGGGCGGAGGCGTGCTGGGCAGCAAGGTTCTGCAGGAGTTCGGCGATCTCATCGGGATCGCTCAGCCCGACACCGAGCACGAGTGCCCCGCGCATCGGCATCGCGTCGTCGAGGACGTCGTGGATGACCACGGTCTCGATCTCGGCCTCGTCGTCGACGGCGCCGCTCACCACCTCGAGCAGGGTGGTGCCGAGGTCTTCGATGACCCGGCCGAGGCTGGCGCGGGGCCTGGTCGTCACGGACATGAGCACAGCGCCCAGGCTAGGGGGCGACCACGGGTGGCGGAGCTGTGGGGCACGACGAAATCGTATCGACTCTTGGTCGATCTCGACAGGATCGTCGTGCCCCGCGCGGGCCGTCAGCCCGCTCTCAGAAGGTGATCCACTCCGTGCGGATCGTCACCGCATCCAGCGCTTCCCGGTCAGGGGTGACCCCGATCCCCGGGCCGGTCGGCACCGTGAGCGTGCCGTCCTCGACGACGAACGGCTCGGTGATGTCGCGCGCGTAGTAACGGCCCGAGCCCGAGGTATCGCCGGGGAGGGTGAAACCGGGGAGGGCTGCGAGGGCGACGTTCGCCGCACGCCCGATCCCGGTCTCCAGCATCCCGCCGCACCACACCGGGATGTCGTTCGCCGCGCACACGTCGTGGATGCGTCGTGCCTCCAGGTACCCGCCCACACGGCCAGGCTTGATGTTGACGATCGAGCAGGCGCCGAGGGCGATCGCGTCCGCCGCGGCCCTGGCCGACACGATCGATTCGTCGAGGCACACCGGGGTGGTGATCGCCCGGGCGAGCTGCGCGTGTCCGAGAAGGTCCTCCTCGTCGAGCGGCTGCTCGATCAGGAGCAGGTCGAACGGGTCGAGCTTGGCGAGGTGCCGGGCATCGCCACGGTGGTAGGCGGTGTTCGCGTCGACCTGCAGCAGCACGTCGTCGCCGAAGCGCTCCCGCACGGCGCGCACCGGTTCGATGTCCCACCCGGGCTCGATCTTGAGCTTGATACGCACGTACCCCTCGTCGAGGTAGCCGCCGACGGCTTCGAGCAGCTCGGGGATGGAGTCCATGATCCCGACCGAGACACCGCAGTCGACCCGGTCGCGCACGGCGCCCAGCTCGCGCGAGAGCGGCACCCCGGCCGCCCGCAGCTCGGCATCGAGGATCGCCAGCTCGACCGCGGCCTTCGACATGCGGTGACCCTTGAACTTCGCCAGCGCCGGAGCGACCCCATCTGCGTCCAGGTCCTTCACCTGCGCGAGCGCGGGCAGCAGGAACCGGGTGATCACATCGACGCTCGCCTCCACGTACTCGGAGGAGTACAGCGGGTCGTTCATCGCGACACCCTCGCCCCAGCCCTCCGCCTCGTCGGTGACGGCGCGGACCACCAGGGCCTCGCGCACGGTCTGCACGCCGAACGACGTCCGGAACGGCGACACCAGCGGCATCTCGATCACGCGCAGCTCGAATCCGGTGAGCTTCATCCCTGTTCTCCTCTGTCGATGGTGTAGGCGCCGGAGCGGTCGAACGAGAGCACGCGCCCTCCACCCTCCAGCGATGATCCGAGCGTCTCGCGCAACGCCAGACGCCATGCGGTCGCCCGTGCGGGTTCGGTCAGGCGCAAGGTCTCGATGTCGCGTGGCAGCGCCACCCGTACCAGGCGCGCGTCGGTGCGATGCCGCAGCGGCCCGAGGTCGCCGCCCACGCTGAGCAGCGGCTCGACGGACATCTCCTCGGCGTTGATCTCCTCGGTGTCGATCTCCACGATCTCAGGCACCGGCTCCCCGTGACAGGCGGCGACCACCCTGGGGTCGCGCACGTACCAGGTCACGAGCATCCGATCGGTGTCGTCCGCCCCGTTGAGCGCATCGGCCATGTGTCCGTAGAAGTTGCGGTGATACGACGTCGGGGTCGCGGCGAGCTTCACGAGGTTGAAGTGCGCATTGCGGCTGATGAGGGGATCGAACGTCCAGGAGATCTCGTCCAGACCCTCCTCGAGCGCCCACGCGCGCTGGTGCACCTTGAGGGCGAAACCGACGCTGCGACCGCGCATCCGCGAGGAGACGCCCGCGATGTGGCTGTGCAGCGCACGCTGCTCGGGAGCGGCGAAGAAGCCGAAGCATGCGCCGACGAGCTCGTCGTGCTCGAATGCTCCGCCCACGTAGCTGCCGGCCTTCGACAGCGCCCGCAGCGTCTCGACGTTCACGGGGGAGGCTTCGCCCTGCTTGGTCCAGATGCTCTGGAACAGCTCGGCGACCAGCGTGAAGTCTTCCACATCCTCCAGCAGGCGGATCTCCACCCCCGCTTTCGCCGCGGCGGCGTTCGCGGCATCGGCGGCCTCCTCCGGCGACGCGGGGAAGGCCGCGGCGTCCGTCAGGCTCATGCCCGTCCTCCGTTCCGCGCCGGCGTGCGTTCTCTGACGGCGAGGATCAGCTCCTGCAGCAGCACGATGCGCTCCGGGATCAGTGCGACGATCACGTGCTCATCGTCGGCATGGGCGCCGCCGCCGACCGCGCCGAGCCCATCCAGCGTCGGCACCCCGAGCGCGGCGGTGAAGTTGCCGTCGGACGCGCCGCCGACCTCGACGCCGTGGAACGGAGTGAGACCGGCACGCTCGGCGATCTCGAGTGCCAGCGCGAACAGCGGTGCCGAGGATTCGGGCTCGAGTGGCGGACGATTCGCACCGCCGACCACGCGCACGGAGGCACCGGGAAGGGTGGCAGGGATCGCACGGAGGGCGGCATCCACCCTGTCCTGCTCCGCGACCGTGCGCACGCGCACGTCGACGGCGAACTCCGCCTCGGCCGGCACCGTGTTGGTGGTGCTGCCGGCGCGCAGGAGCGTGGGCGTCACGCTGGTCCCCACCGACCGGTCGCCGAGCCGCGCGATCGCGAGCACGAGGTGGGCCGCCTCGACGGCAGCGTTCACGCCACGCTCCGGTTCGAGCCCGGCATGGGCGGCACGCCCCGTGACATGCACACGGTAGAGCGAGACGCCCTTGCGTGCGATCTTCACGGCACCGCCGTCGGCCGAGGCCTCGAGCACGAGCGCCGCAGCGCAGCCGATCGCCTCCTGCTCGATCAGGGCGCGCGAACTCGGAGAACCGAGTTCTTCATCACCCGTGATCAGGATGCTGATGCCGGTGCGATCGGACAGTGCGGCGACGGCATGCAGCGCCATCACGACGCCCGTCTTCATGTCGAAGCATCCGGGTCCGCGGAGCACACCGTCCTCGACGGTGAACGGCAACCGCCGCAGCGAGCCGAGCGGCCATACCGTGTCGTGGTGGCCGAGGAGCAGCACGACCGGATCGCCGAATCGCCAGCGCAGATGCGTGCGCCCGTCGATGACGATGCGTTCCGGGGCGACCCCCAGCAGCCTCTCACCGAGGGCGGCGACGACGTCGGCGCTGCGGGAGACGGCTTCGAGGTCGTCCGACGGCGACTCGCAGGAGACGAGGGTCTCGATGTCGGCGAGGACCAGGTCGAGGTCCGCGTCCGCCTGCACGCGCATCACGACACCTTCGGCGCTGCGCGCACACCGTGGTGCAGGTAGCGCTCGCCGCTGGGCAGGGAGTAGAAGACCACAGCATGCCACCCCTGCTCGCCCTCCGGTCGCATCACGAACTCGCCGTGACGCACCGGGACCAGCGGGTGCTCCTGCACCGGATCGGGGAGCAGGGCGGCGAGCGGGCCGTTGAGCGTGGTGCGCATGCGCAGGCCCTCGTCGTCGCGGAAGATCTCGGTACGGACCCCTGAGCGGTCGTAGATGCCCTCGAACTCGGAGAAGTCGTCGGCGAACGGCTCCGCAGGCGGGGTGAGGCCCGCCGGCACGTGCACATCCGCGAGCTCGGAGAAGATCTCGTCGAACAGTTCGGCGTACAGGTCGTGCGTGTTGCCGCCGTTGGTGAGCATCGTCACCGCGAGCTGCTCGTCCGGCAGGATGCGCAGGAACGCCGCCTGGCCGATGGTGTTCCCGTCGTGGCCGTAGAGTCGGCGCCCGTCCCAGTCGAACAGGATCCACCCCACGCCCCAGGCATCGCCGAGGGAGTACGGGTCGGGCATGTCGACCTCCCGCTGCTGCATCCGTCGCACGCTCTCCTCCGACAGCACCCGCGTGCCGTCGGCTGCGAGTCCCCCCGTGAGGTGCATGCGGGCGAAGGCGAGCACGTCGGCGGTCGTGGAGTTCACCAGTCCCGCCGGACCCATCGCGCGCGGGAGCATCCAGGCAGGGGCGAGGGTCGGTCCGTCATCACCCACTTCGGTGTGGCCGCTGGCGGCACGGAACATGATGGCCTCTTCGGGGAGCGTGCAGGAGTGCGTGAGACCGAGGGGCGTCATCAACAGGTCGCGCATCGCCTGGTCCCAGCTGGTACCCGTGATCTTCTCGATCACCCGACCGGCCAGCACGAATCCGGAGTTGCAGTACGACATCGTGGCACCGAGCGGGTGGTTCTGCGCGATGCCGTCGAGCAGCGCGACGTACTTCTCCAGGGTGTCGTCTCCGCGGCCGGTATCGGTGAACACGTCGCCGTCGATCCCGCTCGTGTGGTTGAGCAGGTGACGCATCGTCACGGTGCGGGTGACCTCGGGATCCGACGAGGCGAACTCCGGGACGTACTCCACGATCGGGGTGTCGAGGTCGAGCCTGCCCTCGTCGACGAGCTTCATCACCACCGAGGTGGTCCACACCTTGCTCATCGAGCCGATCTGGAACACCGAGTCGTCGGTGGTCTCGATCCCCGTGCGCACGTTGAGTATGCCGTGGTGCGCATACACGGGCTCCTCTCCGAGACGGAGGATGCCGAGGGTCGCCCCGGGAACCTTGTGCGCCTCGGCCAGGGCGCTCAGTCGATGCTGCCAGTGCCGGGCGTCGAGTCGTGCGCGCACCGGCTTCCCCGCTGGCGGGGCGTACTGCTCCACCCAATCGATCACCCGCTGCGAGAAGTCGGCGCGGTGCGACGGCGGCCCGGAGAGCACGAAGAGGTGCGAGCCACCGGGGTAGAGCACGAGACGGGTCGGCACCCCGCGCTCGCGCAGCGCCGTGAACCACTGCTCCGCCTGACCCACCGGGCAGCGGTCGTCGGCTGCGCCGTGCAGGATCAGCGTCGGCGTCTTCACCTGATCGACCCGCGTGAACGGCGACTGCGCGGAGATGCGCTCCTCGTCGCGCCACGGCAGACCGCCGTTCTCCTTGGAGGAGAGGTAGTGGCCGAAGTCCGACGTGCCGCCCATCGAGAACAGGTCGGTGACGACGCCACCGGCGACAGCGGCGGCGAAGCGGTCATCGCGCGAGGTGAGGAAGCACGTCATGAAGCCGCCGTAGCTGTAGCCCGTGACGGCGAGGCGCGCCGGATCCGCGACGCCTTCCGCCACGAGAGCGTCGATCGGCTCCAGGAAGTCGTTCGCGTCGTTGACTCCCCAGCCGCCGGATACCGCCGAGAAGAACGCGTCGCCGTAGCCGTCGCTTCCTCGGGGGTTGAGGGTCAGGACCGCCCAGCCGCGTCGCGTGAGCACCTGGTGATAAGGGTGGGCGATGTCCGCTGCCCCGTTCCAGGCGTTGTGGGGCCCGCCGTGGATGTCGAGCAGGAGCGGGAGCGGGGCCGCGGCGTCGGGGTCGCGGCGCAGCCAGCCGGTGACGACCGTGCCGTCGGAGATCGTGAATCGGCGCTCCTCCGCGGGCACGAGCTCGAACTCGGGAGTGCCGTAGTCGGTGAGGGCACGCGCCGTGCCGTCGGAGAGGTCCAGGAGCGCGACATCGCCGAACGACTCCGGTGTGGTGAGCACGATCGCGGCGGACGATCCTGCGACCGACAGCCCCGAGACGTTCGCGGTTCCGTCCACGAGAGGCGCGGCACCGGAGCCGTCCTGCGCGACCCGGTACACGTGCGAGTAGCCGTTGTCGCGAAGGCAGAACACGATGTCGCCGTCCTCCGTGAACTGCGGCATGCCGCCGGGGTAGCCCGGACCACCGGGCATCACGTTGCGGTCGAGGCCGGCGGTGAGGTTCCGCGGGTCTCCGCCGTCGACGGGGAACAGCAGCAGGTCCGCGTTGCCGACCTCGGTGTCGGTGCGTCCGGCCGCGAGCACGTGGCGACCGTCGGGGGTCCAGCCCACCGCCGTCGCCTGCACGTCGGCGGCGCTGACCTGCACCGGGGGGCTGTTCGGGTCGGTGGACGAGCACACGAGCACGGGGATCCGCATCGTCAGGTCCGCATCGTCCTCGATGCTCGCGGAGTAGGCGATGCGGGTGCCGTCCGGCGACCAGAAGGGCTCGGAGGCGTGCGAGCGTCCATGCGTGACCACGGTGATCTTCCCGGAGGCGACGTCGAGCACGTGCAGCTGCTGCACGAGAGTGCCGAGGTTTCCGGCGCCATCCGCCTTGTATCCGAGACGGTCGGTGCCGGTCGGAGCCGAACGACGGGCCAGGATGGTGTCCTTGTCCTCGCCGGGGAGGGCCGCACTGTCGACCGGGGCGGTGAAGGCGATGCGGGCACCGTCAGGGCTCCAGGCCGCGGCGCCGGCGCCGAGGGGGAGAGCGGTCAGACTGCGGGCCTCACCTCCGCCTGCAGGGAGGACCCAGAGCTGCGCGGGTCCGTCCTGTGCCCGCAGGAACGCCAGCTGCGCGCCGTCGGGGCTCCACACGGGGGCAGAATCCCCTGTGCCGTGCGTCAGCGGGGCGGGGGCTCCGCCGGAGGACGCCACCTGCCAGAGCGCGCGGGTGTCGCGGTCGCCGTCGCGGTCGGTCGTCCGCAGCACGTAGGCGATGCGGGTGCCGTCCGGAGACAGCGCGGGCTGCTCCGGTGTGCGGACGGAGAGCAGGTCGTCGACGGTGACGCGGTTCATGAGAGCTCCAATCGATGGTCAGTTCACTGTGTCCGCTGAGAGCGGGGACGGTGTTGTGGTCGCGGCCGAAACCAGGGGGATGCTTTGGGAGATGGGCACAGTTCCGAGCGCGACGTCCGCGTGCGTGCCGGCGAAATGGCACGCGGCTCCGGCTGAACCCGAGGGCAGAGGAGGATCCGCGATCACGCAGACCTGACGATCGGGTCGTGCCGCGGGACCGATCGGGCACCGCGGGTGGAACCGACATCCGCTGGGAGGCGCATGCGGGTCGGCGGGCTCCACGTCGACCGGGGCGAGCGGGTCGACCGCCAGCAGGTCGCCGTTCCTGGTGGGCGCCGCCTGCAACAGGTCCCTCGTGTACGGGTGCTGCGGGTCGGCGAGCACCTGCTCGGTGGGGCCGAACTCCACGATCCGCCCGAGATACATCACGGCGATGTGGTCGCTCAGATAGCGCACGACCGAGAGGTTGTGCGAGATGAACAGCATCGTGAGGTCGAGTTCACCGCGCAGCTCCCGCACGAGGTTCAGTACCGAGCCCTGCACCGACACATCGAGCGCCGACGTGATCTCGTCGGCGATCACGACCTCCGGTCGCGCGGCGAGCGCTCTGGCGAGGGCGATGCGCTGTCGCTGCCCGCCGGAGAGCGCTGCCGGAAGAGACGGGGCGCGGTCGGCGTCCAGGCTCACCAGGTCGAGCAGTCTGGCGACCTCCGCGCGTCGGGCAGCGGTGCCGCGGATGTCGCGGGGGAGCGCCTCGGCGATGGACTCGCCGATCGTCATCCGGGGGTCGAGCGAGGAGAACGGATCCTGGAACACCATCTGGATGGGGCGTCGACGACCGAAGCTGCGCACATCCGCACCGTCGAGCGTGATCGTTCCCTCGCTGATCGGCGCGAGGCCGATCGCCGCGCGAGCCAGCGTCGATTTGCCCGACCCCGATTCGCCGACCAGCCCGACCACGGAGCCGGACGGCACGACGAGGGAGACGTCGTCGACGGCCGTGAGACCGGCGCGGTGCGTTCCGTAGCGCACGCTGACCCGCTCGAATCGCAGTTCGCTCATCTCAGGACCGTCTCTTCCTCTTCGGTGCTCATGGCGATGGCCACCGGCGCCGGAGCCTCGCCGTCGACCGGGTGCCAGCACGCGACCCGGTGTCCCGCTGCGTCGGCCACCAGTTCGGGGTCGCTCTCGCGGCAGAGATCGGTGGCGAGGGGGCACCGGGCGGCGAACGCGCACCCGACGGGGAAGGCCCCTGGCGCCGGCGGGCGGCCGGGGATCATCTTGAGCGGCTCGTTGCGGTCGGCGTCGAGCTCGGGTACGACCTCGAGCAGTGCCCGGGTGTACGGGTGCCTGGCGTCGGTGTGCAGGGTCGCCGCGGGCAGGTCTTCGACGATGCGGCCCGCGTACATGACGAGCACCCTGTCGCAGGTCTGCGCGACCACGGCGATGTCGTGGCTGATCAGCAGGATCGCGGCATCGGTGTCGCGCCGCACTCCCGCGAGCAGCTGGAGCACCTGTCGCTGCACCGTCACGTCGAGCGCGGTGGTCGGCTCGTCGGCGATGATCAGCCGCGGGTGGTTCATGAGACCCATCGCGATCATCGCGCGCTGCCTCATGCCGCCGGAGAACTCGTGCGGGTACTGGTGGGCGCGGCGGGCGGCCGCGGGCACCCGCACCGACTGCAGGCGCTCGATCGCCCGGTCCATGGCCTGCTTCCGCGTGATGTCCTGGTGCTCGGAGGCTGCCTCGGCGAGCTGCGATCCGATGCGCCTGGTCGGGTTGAACGACGTCATCGGGTCCTGGAAGACCATCGCGAGCGACGTGCCGAGCAGGCTTCGCACCGCCCGATCCGAGCTGGTCAGCAGCGGAGTGCCGCAGAAGTCCAGCTGCGCGGCGGCGACATGGCCGGGACGCTCGATGAGCCGGGCTGCGGCGAGGGCGGTCAGGCTCTTGCCGGATCCGGATTCGCCGACCACGCCGATCGCCTCGCCGCGCGACACGGTGAACGAGACGCCGCGCACCGGGGTGACCCACCCGGCGGCCGTGGGGAAGGAGACGCGCAGGTCGTCGACGAGGAGCACCACTTCTTCACCGTCGACCTGCGCGGGCTTGCTGGCATCGAGTCCGGTCGCTCCGGGGAGCGCGACGGCGGGAAGGCGATGGCGGCGCCGAGCCGACCGTCCGCCCAGAGCTGCAGCCGCCGTCTCTCCGAGGAGGTTGAAGGCGAGGCCGGCGATCACCACGGCCACGGCCGGTCCGAGCGCCGCCGCGGGGTTGAGGTAGATGCGGTTGAGGCCCTCGCCGAGCAGGCGGCCCCAGTCGTACTCCGGCACCTGCACGCCCAGACCGAGGAACGAGAGTCCGGCGAAGGCCAGCAGTGCCGAGCCGGCCGCGACGGTCGCGTTCACGATGAGCGGCTCGCCGATGTTGGGCAGGATGTGGCGGATGAGGACCCGCAGGCGCGAGACTCCGGCGACCCGGGCGGCGGAGATGAAGTCGCGACCGGCGATCGCCGCCGACAGGGTCTGGGTGAGACGGGCGAACTGCGGCGCCATCGCGAAGCCGATCGCGAGCACGGCACCGGTGGAGCCGACGCCGAAGATGACGGCGAAGAACAGGGCGAGGAGGAGGCCGGGGAAGGCCACGGCGATGTTGACGAAGCCGACGATCGGGCGTCCGACCCATCGGGGGAGCACCGACGGTGCCGTGCCGAGCAGCGTTCCGGCGACCACACCGATGACCACCGCGACCACGGCGAGCACCACAGAGAGTCGGGTCGCGACCAGTACGCGGGCGAGCACGTCGCGGCCGAGGGCGTCGGTTCCCAGCAGATGCTCCGCGCTCGGTCCCTGCGTGATCGCGGTCGGGTCCACCTGCTCGGCCTGGGCGCCCCAGATCACCGGGGCGAAGATCGCGCCGAGCGTGACGAGCAGGATCAGACCGAGGGCGGTGATGCCGAGGGGCGAGCGGACGATGCCGGACCATGCCGTGCGTGCGGACATCATGCCTCCCTGATGGTGGAGCGAGGATCGAGGAGCGCGAGGATCACGTCGATCACGAGGTTCACGACCAGCACCCCCACGCCGTAGACGAGCACGATGCCCTGCACGACCGAGTAGTCCTTGGTGAGGATCGACTGCACGATCATGGTGCCGAGCCCCGGCCAGGCGAAGACGTTCTCGACCAGCACGGTGCCGGCGACCATCCCCGTCAGGAGCAGTCCGGTGAGGGTGAGGGTCGCGGTCATGGCGTTCGGGAGCGCATGGCGGGAGTAGATGCGGCGCGGGGCGAGGCGCTTGGCCCGCGCGGTGCGGATGAAGTCCTGGCCGAGCACGGAGAGCACCTCGACCCTGATGATGCGTGAGAACACCGCGATCGGGCCGACCGCGAGCGCCACGACCGGCAGCACGAGCGCGAACGGAGCGGTGTTCCCGGCGACGGGGAACCACCCGAGCGACACCGCGAACACGTACACGAGGCCGACAGCGAGGAGGAACTCGGGGATCGCGGCGAGGATGACCGAACCGGTCGCGAACGCCAGCTCCAGCCCGCGTCGGCGACCGCCGCGGGTGGCGACGGCCATGGTCACCCCGAGCGGGACCGAGACCAGCAGCACGAGCACGACCGCGAGCAGGGCGAGCTGGAGAGTCGCGGGGAGCCGGGTGGCGATGATCTCGGAGACGGGCTGGCTGGTGATCATCGAGGAGCCCATGTCGCCGGTGAACAGCCCCCCGATGTAGCGGAAGTACTGCACGATGAGCGGCTGGTCGAGGCCGAGAGCCGCGCGCCGGGCCTCGACGAGCTCGGCCGGGGCGTTCAGCCCCAGCGCCGCGCGCACCGGGTCGCCCGGCACGAGGTGGATCATGAGGAAGGCAGCCGTGACCAGCACCCACACCGAGAGCAGGAACTGCCCTCCGCGCCGGACCAGGAAGGACAACCAGGGGTTGTCCGACCGGGCGGATCTGATCAGTATCGCCTGCGTGGCGGTGGTGCTGGCCATCGGCTGTCTCCGGTCTCCGATTACTCGTACATGCGGATCGACGTGGGGTCGATGCCGTCGCCCTCGGTGAACGTCGCCTTGGTCGCGAAGGTCGACCGGTCGATGTTCGCGTACGGCATGACACTGGTCGTCGCGTACAGGGCCTGCTCGGCGGTGCCCCAGTCGTCGCACCCTTCGCTGCCGGCCTTCGCGGATGCCGCGGTGACGGCCTCCGTGTACTCCGGATTGTCGATCGAGGCGAAGTTGGTGCCGTTCGGCGGCGTCGGGCCCGAGTAGAACGGCACGAGCATGCTCGGCAGCGAGACGGTGAGCGGCGCGGCCGAGATGTCCCAGTCGCCCGTGGAGAACAGGGTCTCGCTCAGCGTGGGCGAGTCCACGGCGGCGACCGTGATGTCGACGCCCAGCTCCTTCCAGGCGGCCTGGGCGTGCTCCGCTGCGGCGTTGCCGGCGTCGCCGAGCTGCGAGGAGTAGATCATGCGCAGGGTCAGCGTCTCGCCGTCCTTGGTGCGCACGCCGTCGCTGCCGGCCTTCCACCCCGCCCCGTCGAGCGCTGCGGCTGCGGCCTTCGCGTCGAATTCGGGCATGAAGCCCTTCAGCACGTCCGCACGGCAGGGGTTCGGCGACACGGTCACGAGCCCGGTGGGTACGCTGGCGGATCCGCTGCCGAGAACCTGGCGCATCTGGTCGAGGTCGAGTGCCTCGAGCAGCGCCTCGCGCACGGCCTGGTCAGCGGTGGGGCGTCCCTCCGCCTGGTTGAAGATGAACTGTCCTGCCGGGGTCGGGATCTCGGTGTGGAACAGCCCGGCGTCCTTGAGGCGCTTGTTGTCCGGACCGATCACGAGGGCGGCGTTGACCTCGCCGGAGAGCAGCAGGTTCGTGGCGGTCGTCTCGTTCGGGATGACGCGGAAGACCACGGAGTCGGGGAGCCCCTTCTGCTTCGGGTCCCAGTCGTCGGGGCCCCAGGCGAAGTCGTCGCGACGGGTCAGCGTGTACTGGCTGTTGGGGACGACTTCGGCCATGGTGAACATGCCGGTGGCGCCTTCGCCCTTGGCGAGCGCATCCGGGTCGTCGATCACCGATCCGCAGACGATCGAGATGCTGCCGATGTTCTCGATCAGGAACGAGTCCGGTCGTCCGCTGGTGACGGTCACCGTGCCGGCGGTGTCGTCGCCCACGGCACTGGTGCCCGGCTGCACCTGCAGCCCGACCAGGGGCGAGCCGTTGGCCGGGTCTCCGATGTGGGTGATGTTCGCGGCCACGTCGGTGGCCGTGAGCGGGGTGCCGTCCTCGCACGTGAGACCGTCACGGAGCGTGAAGGTCGCGGTCGTGGTGTCCGCCTCCCAGGAGTCGGCGAGGCCGGAGGCGATGCTGCCGTCCTCCAGCACCTCGACGAGCCGCGCGTACAGGAAGCGGTCGATCGAGCGCGCGACGGACATCACGGTGACGAAGGGGTCGAGGCTGCCGGGATCGGTGGAGATCACCGAGGTGAAGGTCTTGCCGTCGGCGAGCACGCCGTCCGTGGCATCCCCGCTGGGCGGGGCGCCTCCGGCGCAGGACGTCAGGGCGAGCGCCGCAGCGCCGAGCAGCGCGACCAGCGGGGTACGAGAACGCATCAGAAGCCTCCAGCAGTGTTCGGGATGGTGCAGGTGGGTGGTGCAGGGGGATACGGGTCGGGGATCAGCGCGCGCGCAGGTCTTCGACGGCGGCGAAGGCGGCGCGTCCGATCGAGGCGTCCACGAGCGGCTGTCGGTCGCTGAGCGATGCTGCTCGAGTGAACACGGCCACCGCGTACTGACGGCCGTCGGGGTAGGTGACCACACCGGCTTCGTTGCGCCAGGTCGGGAGTGTGCCGGTCTTCGCGGCGATGCGCACCTCGGCAGGGAACCCGGAGGTGAGTCGGTGCGGCCAGATCTGCAGTGCCATGATGTCGCGCGCCTGACGACAGGCCTCCGGTGCGGCGGCGGCGTCGGTCCACAGCGCGTTCAGCACGGCGGTCACCTCGCGCGGCGTGGAGTGCGACGTCCGCAGCGGCTGCACGGCGTCGAGGGCGAGGATCTGCTCCGCGCTCGCTCCGGTCAACAGGTCGTCCAGGTCGCTGTCGGCCGCGCCGCCGAGGTCGACGACCACCGAGGCGAACAGGTCTTCGCAGCATCCCACGAGCTGGGTCTGCCGCAGCGCGAGGTCGGAGATGACGCGATTGATGGCCTCTGCGCCCAGGCGGTGGTAGATGACGTCGGTCGCCGCGTTGTCGCTCATGGTCATCATGTTCAGGGCCAGATCGCGCCAGCTCATCTCCACGTCGTCCGCGAAGCCGGCCGTGCCCACCCCTCCGATGCGGTAGCGCGCCGTCACGGTCGTGCGCGCCGCGGGGTCGAGCTCTCCCGCGGCGACCGCGCGGACGAAAGCGGTCAGCACCAGGATCTTGAAGACCGAGGCGAGCACCACCGGCTCATCGGCGCCAACGGTCACTTCAGGACCGCCCTCGACACCGATCTCCCTGGCATGGAGGAAGCCCGTGGCCCCTGCATCTGCGAAGATCTCGGCGATCCGTCGTTCGACGCCCGACGTGTCCGTTTCCGGCACGGTGGCCGCGATGCTGCTCATGCGTCCACCCGGCGGTCGGCTCGTCCGGTGTGCAGGTACAGAGCACGTCCGCTGCCGTCGTCGCCGACGAAGGCGTGCGGCATGCGCATCCCGTTCTGCGCTTCGCGAGGGAGCAGGGTGTCGCCGGCCCAGCCGATCAGCTCGACGGGCTCCGGTGCCGGCCCCAGTTCGGCGAAGATCCCCTTCATGGTGCGTTCCAGCCAGATGCGGCCATCGTCGTCGACCCGCACGGTGGAGTCGGAGACCGACGACGAGTACGTGCCGAGGATCCGCTCGAGGTCGATCGCGACCGGGGAGTCGGGGATCGACGGCAGCTCCGGGACCGTGACCCCGGCGAGGGCGGCCAGCACCTTCGACGTGATGGCATGGTACGCATCGACCGTGCGTCCGCCGTTCGTGAGCACCGCCACCGCGACTCCCGCGCCCGGCACCATGCGCAGGAATGCGTTCTGGCCGATCGTGCCGCCGTCGTGGCCGATCACGGGTCCGCCGTCCCAGTCGAAGATCTCCCAGCCCAGACCCCAGGCGTCGCCCATCAGGCCGAGTTCGGGCAGGTCGACCTGCCGTTCCTGCATGGCCAGCACGCTCTGCTCCGAGAGCACCCTTGTGCCGTTGGCGGCGACGCCGCCGTCCAGATGCATGCGGGCGTAGGTCACCAGGTCTCGCGCCGTCATGGCGAGCATCGATCCCGCGGGGGCGTTCGAGCGCACCAGGCTCCACACCGGCGCCGGCACGGGTTCGTCGCTGCCCTCCGCGGGGATGTGCCCGAGCGCCGCGCGGAACATGATCGCCTCCGCGGCCGTGGTGGCGACGTGAGTGAGCCCCAGGGGAGCGGCGAGGTGGGTATGCAGCGCCTGATCGTAGGACGTGCCGCGCAGCACTTCGACGATGCGGCCGAGCACCACGAACGCGGCGTTGTTGTACGAGAACCGCTCGCCGGGAGCGAAGAGCTGCGGGGCGTCGGCGATCGTCGCGAGGTACTTCTCCACCGCGTCGTCGCCGACCCCGGTGTCGTTGAACAGGTCGCCCTCGAACCCGCTCACGTGGCTCAGCAGCTGACGGGGGGTGATCGCCCTCGCCGCCGTGTCGTCGCCGATCGTGAACTCCGGTACCACCTCGCGCACCGGGGCGTCGAGGTCGAGCAGACCCTCGTCGACGAGCTGCATGATCAGCGTGGCCGTCCAGGTCTTCGTGATGGACCCGATCTGGAAGACCGAGTCCTCGTCGGCTTCGACGCCGGTGTTGCGATTGAGGATCCCGGCTGCGGTGGTGAAGATCTCGCCACCGGCCAGGATCGCGACGGATGCGGCAGGGATATGCGCGTCGGCCAGCATCGTGGGAAGGTTCTCCCGCACCCAGCTGCCGATTTCGTTCAGGTCGGACACGTGCGCTCCTCTTCGTCGAGTGGGCCGTCGTCTTCGGGCGACGGCGATGGGGCCGAGACTATTCGGGCGATCCGACGCCTCGTTGGTTCCCGGCGACGAGACTTGCGCAGACCTTGGTGCGGCCGGACGAACGTTCCCCGAGTCAGCGCCGCCGCACGGCGCGCAGGCCCACATGGAGCAGTTCGGGGCCGCCTTCCGTCTCGTCGAGGAGACGACCGACGGGCTGGGCGGCATCCGTGATCAGGGCGCCGTCGGCACGCACACGCAGTCGCAGGGGCGGCCGCGGAGGGATGCCGAGCGCGGCGATGTCCGCACGCAGCACCATCGCGAACTCGAGAGCATCACCCGCGCGGGTCACGTCGTAGTGCCACTGCCCGGCGTCGTAGACGCCCACCACGTCGTCGAGCCTGTCCGCGGGGCCGAGCTCGACCTTCTCCGGCGCCTTCTCGATGCCGCGAAGGTTGCGGAAGCACCAGTCGACGACGGCCGTCCCCAGCGCTTTCCCGCCACCGCTGTTGGTCAGGACCGTGACCGCGAGGTCTTCGTCGGGGGCGAGGACGAATTCGCTGAGCTGCGTGTCGGCGATGTTCCCTCCGTGCATCACGACCCGCGCCGAACCGTGATGGCCGAGCAGCCACGGCAGGCCGATCGCATCGACGGGCGGGCCGGCCGCGAGGTGGGGCTGCTGCATCAGGAGTCGCGTGGCGTCGCTGACCGGCGTCGTTCCCGAGGTCTCGCCGCGCATCTGGAAGCGGGCGTATGCGAGCTGATCGCGTACGGACGACACGATCCCGCCCTCCGGTGCGATGTCACGGGTCAGCGGCCAGTGCGGGAACGTCGTCATCGCTCCTGACCCGTCGGGGACGTGACCCACCGCGTGCGGACGGGCGATCACATCCCAGGGGAAGAAGAACGTCTCCGACATGCCCAGAGGATCGAGCACGACGCGCTGCACGGCACGTTCGAACGTCTCGCCGGTGACCCGCTCGATCACACGGCCGAGCAGCCGGATTCCCGCGTTGCTGTACGAAGCGATGGTGCCGGGAGGGAAGAGCTGCGGGAGCTCGGCGAAGGTCGCGACGTTGCGGGCGAGGGCATCGTCGTCCCACCCGGGGCGCTCATCCGCATCGCCGAGGAAGCCGCCGGAGTGCGTGAGGAGATGCCGGATGCGCAGCTCAGCCAGCGCCTCCTCGTCGGCGAGCCGGAGGCCGGGGAGCACCTCGACCACGCGGGTGTCGAGGTCGATGGCCCCGGTCTCGACCAGATGCATCGCGACCGTCCCGGTGAAGGTCTTCGAGGTGGAGCCGATCTGGAACAGGGTGCGCTCCGTCACGGCTGCGCCCGTGTCGACCGCCGCGACACCGGTCGTCGAGACGATCTCCCTGTCCCCGTCGATCACCCCGACGACCGCGCCAGGCACGTTCAGGGCAGCGGCCGTCTCATCGAGGAACCCCTGCAGGTCTGCGCTCGTCCCCTGTGTTGTGCTCATGATGCATCCCCCCGCACGGCGCGCCCCGGAAGCGCAGCGGTCACGAGCTCTCCTTCGTGCACGACGCGAGTGCCGTGCACGAACAGCTCCCGTACGCCCTGCGACGGTCGGGTCGGATCGGCGTAGGTCGCCCTGTCGCTCAGCGTCGTCGGGTCGATCACCACCACGTCCGCATCCGCTCCGACGGTCAGATGCCCCTTGCTCCGCATCCCGGACGAGACCTCGTCCAGCACGCGGGCGGGCAGGAAGGAGCAGCGGCGGAAGGCGTCGAGCCAGCTCCACGTGCCGCTCTCGAGCACCATGAGCCGGAGCGACTTGGCGAACGTGCCGGCGGTGCGCGGATGCGTGTGCCCACCGGGAGGGAGCGGCCAGTCGCGCTGCTCGTACAGCGTGCGGCCGTCGATCCCCGTCCAGGAGACCGGCATCGCGTCGCTCGCCACGATCGCGTCGGGGTAGGCGAGTGCGCGGTGCAGGTGCGCGCGGTCGAACGGATCGGCCTCGTCGAGGAACGTCACGATGCAGGTCGCTCCGGGGTCGGTCGCCCGCACCTCCCGCAGCCGGGCTTCGTCGGCGATGCGCTCGCCGGTGTCCACGAGCACCAGCGAGCTCGGGGTGATGCCCAGGCCCGGGAGCTTCTCGGGAGCGAGGAAGAACGCGCCGATCGCGGTGCTGCCCGCGCCGTAGGGGTAGGCCTCGACCGTGACGCGGGACCCGGCGGCGCGGCTGCGGTCGATCAGCCCCAGCACGCGGTCCACGTGCCGCAGCGAGGTGCTGTTCACGTGGCAGTGGTGCATCGCGGCACCCGTCTCGGCGGCGGCGCGGACGAGCTCCTCAGAGCCGTCGATCGGAGTGCGGGGGTCGGCTTCGATCAGCTCTCGCACATGCGTGAAGGTCGGAGCGTGCGCGGCGGCGGCGAGGCGAGAGAGGTCGAGGTACTCGTCCGGATCGGAGCGTGGCGCGTACCCCATGAGCACGCCGATGCCGAGGGCACCGGCCCCCAGTTCGTCCTCCAACAACCCCAGCCAGCGGCGGCGCTCCGCGGGGGAGGACGAGCGCTGCCACTCCGGCTTGCCGAGCAGATCCATCGACGCGGTGAAGTCGGCGACGGGCACCCGGTCGAGGTGCGCGTACGCCCGCGCCTGCGACCAGGAGGCCGAGAACCCGTAGTTCAGCGGTCGGCCGTCCGCGGCGGCACGGGCGAGGGCTTCGGCGATGGGCATGAGTCCGGCTTCGAGGTCGAGTGCCGTGGTGACGCCGTCCATCGCCTGCAGCCGCTGTCCCGCGATGGAGTGCACGTGGCTGTGCAGGTCGACGAACCCCGGCCCGACGATGAGACCGGTGGCGTCAACCACCTCGGCATCGGCCGGCGCCGTGAGTCCGTCGCCGAGAGCCGCCACGCGCCCGTCGGCGAGGAGGAGGTCGGTGATCCGGTCGGTCTCCGTCTTCGGGTCGATGACGCGCCCGCCGCGCAGCATAGTGTCCACGCTGTCACCCTGCCACGCGGGACGAGGGCGATCCGGTGCGGTGCGACGAAACCGGGTGGTGGTTCCGGTGCCGCCGTACAACCCGTTCTGCGCGCCCCGGTCCACGGGGAGGTGCACGGGAAGGCGTCGACAGACATAATGTACTGGGGATGTGACCGTGCACACGCAAGGAGGCAAGTGATGTCCACCGCCTCCGAGCGCGCCCGCCTGCCGAGTATCCGCGACGTCGCCCGCCTCGCCGGTGTCTCGCATCAGACCGTGTCCCGCGTGCTCAACGACCATCCGAGCATCCGGCCGGAGACGAAGGCGAAGGTGCTCGACGCCATCTCGGTCCTCGACTACCGGCCCAATCTCGCCGCGCGCGCCCTGGTCACCAGCAAGTCGAACATGCTGGGGATCCTGTCCGCGACGATCGGCGAGTTCGGACCCACCTCGTCCATCGCCGGCATCGAGGATGCGGCGCGGGAGGAGGGCTATTCGGTCTCGACGCTGAACCTCGCCGACACGACGCCGGAGGCGATCGGCCATGCGGTGCGGCAGCTGTCGCGGGAGCAGGCCGATGGGATCGTGGTGCTCGCCCCCCAGGTGCGGGTCTTCCATGTCCTGCGCGGCATGTCCGTCGACATGCCGTTCGTGACGCTGCAGACGGCGTCCGGATCCGACGGCGTGAGTCTGTCGGCGGACCAGGTGGCCGGTGCGAAGGCGGCAACGGAGCACCTCATCTCCCTCGGACACAGCGACATCCTGCACCTGGCGGGTCCCCAGGACTGGATCGAGGCGGAGTCGCGCATGCGGGGCTATCTGGACGGATTGCGTGAGGCCGATCTGCCCACGTTCCCGCCCATCCGTGGCGACTGGACGGCGGACTTCGGGTATTTCGCGGGCAAGGAGCTCTCGCTTCGACGCGACTTCACGGCGGTGTTCGCCGCGAACGATCTGATGGCCATCGGTCTGATGCACGGGTTCCGGGATTCGGGCGTGCGGGTGCCGCACGACGTGAGTGTCATCGGCTTCGACGACATCCCCGTCGCGGCACACGTCGCTCCGACGTTGAGCACCGTGCACCAGGACTTCCCCGAGCTCGGTCGTCGGGCGGTGCGGATCCTGCTCGCGGAGATCCGCGGCGAGCAGGTGCCGGCCTTCGGTCCGCTGCAGACGATCCTGCGCGCCCGCGAATCCGCCGTCGCCCGCTGACTCGTTCCCGGCGGCGCTGCGCGAAGGCTCGCGAACCCATCGAATCCTTTCGATCCGCGCTGTCGCCCGGGGGCTCGCGATCGCGCGCATCTCGGCAGTGTCACGGTCCGGAATCGAAATGCCGATGCCGACTTGACAGCGGTCCCGACGAAGACGACGATATAGCGATGTGAACGGTCACATCGAAGGTGACCGCACGTCGCGAGGAAGATCCGTGAGCACCACAGCAACGTTGCCTACCGTGTCAGGCCCCATCCTGGAGATGCGCAGCATCACCAAGGAGTTCCCCGGGGTCAAGGCGTTGGCCGACGTCTCCATCACCGTCCGAGCCGGCGAGATCCACGCGATCTGCGGTGAGAACGGCGCCGGGAAGTCGACCCTGATGAAGGTCCTGTCCGGGGTGTACCCCTACGGGACCTACGACGGCGAGATCCTGCTCTACGGCGAGGAGCAGCGGTTCAGGGACATCGCGGCCAGCGAGCAGGCGGGCATCGCGATCATCCACCAGGAGCTCGCCCTCATCCCCGAGCTCTCGGTCACCGAGAACATCTTCCTCGGCAATGAGATCCAGCGCGGTGGCCGCATCGACTGGACGGCTCAGAAGGAGCGGGCCATCGAGCTCCTCGCCCGCGTCGGGCTGAGCGAAGACCCCGACGCGCAGATCAAGACCCTCGGCGTCGGCAAGCAGCAGCTCATCGAGATCGCGAAGGCGCTCAACAAGGACGTCAAGCTCCTGATCCTCGACGAGCCGACCGCTGCCCTCAACGAGAACGACTCGCAGCATCTGCTCGACCTGATCCTCGGGCTGAAGGCCAAGGGCATCGCGTCGATCATGATCAGCCACAAGCTCAACGAGATCGAGCAGATCGCCGACGAGATCACCATCATCCGCGACGGTCGCACGGTCGAGACGCTCGACATCTCGCGCGGAGAGATCAACGAGGACCGCATCATCCGCGGCATGGTCGGTCGTTCCCTCGAGAGCCGCTACCCGGATCGCACCCCCGAGATCGGCGAGGTGTTCTTCGAGGTCAAGGACTGGTGGGTGCAGCACCCGACCGTGCCCGAGCGCATGGTCGTCAAGGGCTCGAACATCAACGTGCGCCGCGGCGAGGTCGTCGGCATCGCCGGTCTCATGGGAGCGGGTCGCACCGAGTTCGCCATGAGCATCTTCGGGCGCTCGTACGGCACCTTCCTCTCCGGAACCCTGATCAAGGACGGCCAGGAGGTCGCCCTGCACGACGTCGCCTCGGCGATCAAGCACGGGCTCGCGTACGTCAGCGAAGACCGCAAGGTGCTCGGACTCAACCTGCTCGACACGATCAAGCGGTCCATCGTCGCGGCGAAGCTCTCCAAGATCGCGCACAACGGCGTCGTCGACTCCCGTGAGGAGTTCTCGGTGGCTGAGCGCTACCGCAAGGCGCTGCGCATCAAGACGCCGTCGGTCGAAGAGGGCGTCGGCAAGCTCTCCGGTGGAAACCAGCAGAAGGTCGTGCTGGCCAAGTGGATGTTCACCGATCCCGACCTGCTGATCCTCGACGAGCCGACCCGCGGCATCGACGTGGGCGCGAAGTACGAGATCTACGCGATCATCAACGAGCTCGCCGCCCAGGGCAAGGGTGTCATCGTCATCTCCAGCGAGCTTCCCGAACTCCTCGGCATCTCCGACCGCATCTACACCGTCTTCGAGGGTCGGGTCACCGACTGCATCCCGGCCGATCAGGCGACACCCGAGGACCTCATGCGCAGCATGACCTCCACGAACCAGAAAGCATCCGCATGACCACCGACACCACCGCAACGAAGCGCGGCTTCCACTTCAAGGACATCACGAAGATGTTCGGGGGAGGGCAGTCGACCCTCCGTCAGTTCGGCATCCTCGGCAGCCTCGTCGTGATCCTGGTCGTCTTCCAGGTGCTGACGTGGATCTTCAAGGGCACCGGACTGACGCTGTCCTCCGGCAACCTGATCAACGTCGTCAACCAGTACTCGTACATCCTGATCCTGGCCATCGGCATGGTGATGGTCATCATCATGGGTCATATCGACCTCTCCGTCGGATCCGTCGCCGCGTTCACGGGCATCGTCGTGGCCAAGGCCATGGCCGACTGGAACCTCCCCTGGCCGCTGGGCATCCTGCTCGGTCTCGGTGTCGGCGTGCTCGTCGGTGCCTGGCAGGGGTTCTGGGTGGCCTACGTCGGGGTGCCGGCGTTCATCGTGACGCTGGCGGGCATGTTGTTCTTCCGAGGCGCAAACCAGTGGGTCGGCGACTCGCAGTCCGTGCCGGTGCCGCAGGGCTTCAAGGTGATCGGTGCCGGCTACCTGCCCGAGCTGCCGTTCATCCCGGTGCCGTTCAACGTGTTCACGATGCTCCTCGCCCTTCTCGGGGTGGCCTGGATCGTGTTCTGGGAGTTCCGCACGCGTCGCATCCAGCGCAAGATGGGTGCCGACATGGCGCCGGCGTGGGTGAGCGTCACCAAGGTCGTGCTGATCTCCGCCGTGATCCTGATCGCGGGCTGGCTGTTCGCCACCGGGCGCGAGGGCACCAGCTTCCCGATCTCCGGCATCATCCTGCTCGCCCTGGTCATCCTCTACTCGTTCATCACGAACAACACCGTCTTCGGTCGCCACATCTACGCGGTCGGCGGCAACCGGCAGGCCGCGCGCCTGTCGGGTGTGAAGGACCGCTGGGTCGACTTCTTCGTGATGATGAACATGTCGGTGCTCGCGTCGCTGGCCGGCATGATCTACGTCGCCAGGGCGACTGCCTCCGGTCCCCAGGACGGCAACGGCTGGGAGCTGGATGCGATCGCCTCGGTCTTCATCGGTGGCGCGGCTGTCTCCGGCGGGATCGGAACTGTGATCGGGTCGATCATCGGTGGTCTCGTGATGGCCTTCCTCAACAACGGTCTCGCCCTCCTGGGCGCCGGTGCCGACGTGGTGTCGATGATCAAGGGCCTCGTGCTGCTGTTCGCCGTCGGTGTCGACGTCTGGAACAAGCAGCAGGGCCGCCCGTCGATCATCGGATTCCTCACGCGTCGATTCGGCCGCAAGCAGGACCCGGCGACCGACACGTTCGATCCGACCAAGACGAACTACCCCACCAGCCAGAAGTACGAAGCCCCCGCCGTCGAAGAGACGCGCGGATAGTAGGGGCCCAGGCGCGTACCGCACGCGCACCTGGACCTTCACACACCAGAGAAAGAGATCACATGAAGAAGATTCTTCTGTCGGCGACAGCGCTTGTCGTCGCGGGCGCCTTCGCCCTCACCGGCTGCTCCTCGGAGCGCGGTGGCACCGGATCGGGAGCGGGGGAGGAGACCGCCAAGGGCTTCGCCGCCGACGCCACGATCGGTGTCGCCCTTCCGGACAAGACCTCGGAGAACTGGGTTCTCGCCGGTCAGCTGTTCACGGACGGTCTCGAGAAGGCCGGGTTCAAGGCCGACGTGCAGTACGCGCCGGCCAGCAACACGGTCGCCGAGCAGCAGAACCAGATCCAGGCGATGGTCACCGGCGGTGCCAAGGTCATCATCATCGGCGCGAAGGACGGCAAGCAGCTCGCCACCCAGGTCGAGGCCGCCCGTGACGCCGGCGTCACGGTCATCGCGTACGACCGTCTGATCGAGAACACCGAAGCCGTCGACTACTACGTGGCGTTCGACAACTTCAAGGTCGGTCAGCTGCAGGGTCAGGCTCTGCTCGACGGGCTCGCCGAGCGCGCGGGTCACGAGGCTCCGTACAACATCGAGCTGTTCTCGGGCTCGCCCGATGACGCGAACTCGGCCGTGTTCTTCAACGGTGCGATGGACGTGCTGCAGCCGAAGATCGATGACGGCACGCTGAAGGTCGTGTCCGGCCAGACCGAGATCGCCCAGACGGCGACCGAGGGCTGGAAGGCGGAGAACGCTCAGCGCCGCATGGACTCGCTCCTGACGTCGACGTACAGCTCCGAGACGCTCGACGGCGTCCTGTCCCCGAACGACACCCTCGCTCGCGCCATCATCACCTCGGTGCAGGGTGCGGGCAAGCCGGTCCCGGTGGTCACGGGTCAGGACTCCGAGGTCGAGTCGGTGAAGTCGATCATGGAGGGCGTCCAGTACTCCACGATCAACAAGGACACCACGCTCCTCGTCGAGCAGTCGATCAAGATGGTCGGCCAGCTCCAGAAGGGCGAAGAGGTCGACGTCAACGACACCGAGCAGTACGACAACGGCGTGAAGGTCGTTCCGGCCTACCTGCTCGACCCGATCATCGTCACCAAGGAGAACGCGGCAGAGGCCTACGCCAACGTCCCGAGCCTCCTCGAGATCGTGAAGTCGTACCAGTAAGACACATCGCTCCGCGACGCTCGTCGTCGCGGAACACGAGCCGTCCGGACCCTCGGGTCCGGGCGGCTCGTTCGCGTTGCGAGGGTGCTCGGGTCGGGTGGCTCCGATGATTACGGTGAAGGTGTGAAGCTCGCTCTGCGTCCGATGATCCCCGCCGATGCGGAGACGTTCGCGTCGTGGGCCGAGGATCCGGTGTTCCGCGCACACGCGGGGTGGAGCCAGGACATGACGGTCGATCGAGTCGCCTCGTGGTGGCGCGAGATCATCGAACACCCCGACCCCCGCTTTCTCGGCGCCGATTCGCGGTACCTGCGGTTCCACTTGTCACGGGCCGATTGGGTACGCGGCAGTCCGTTCAGGTCGGCACGCTGATCAGAGGCGTGCTCCTGAGGCGTGCTCCTGAGGCGTGCTCCTGAAGCGTGCTCCTGCGAGGTGTCTCAGAAGCGCGGGCGAACTGGCTCGTCCGGTGCCGGCTCGTCTGGCGGTGACTCGTCGGTGAACACCACCGTGTTCTGGGGTGGTGGGCGGTCGATGTACTCGCGCCCGGTCGGGCTCGTCCATTCCAAGACGCCACCTGGGCGCTGCTCGACATGCCAGGGGGAATGGTGTTTGAGCATGTGATGTCGTCGGCAGAATGCGGAGAGGTTCGATTCGCAGGTGGCACCGCCGCTCGAGGCCGCATGATTGTGGTCGAGGTCGCACTTTCGGGCGACGATCCCGCACCCGGGGAACCGGCAGCGTTGATCTCGGGCTCGAAGGTGTCGTCGCAGCCGCGCGTTCGGTCGGTAGCGATCCACCGCGAGCATCTCGCCGGAGATCGGATGCGTGAGCACCCGATCCCACCCGGAGGTGAGACCGGCGAGTGCTCGAGCAGTCGCCGTGTCGATCGGAACCACACCGTCGAGCTCGGCCGGCGGCGGCACAACGTCGAGCTCGGCCGGCGGCGGCACAACGTCGAGCTCGGCCGGCGGCGGCACGGAACCTGCTCGCGGCGGCACGGAACCGGGCACGAACGGGAGCCCCTGTCGTGTGGCATCGTCGCGGCCCATCAGCGTCATCACCGGAACCGTGACCTCGACGCGGGCCTCGATCTCTCCGAGCAGGCCGTCGGCGGTGTCGTGTCCGGTGGGCGTTCCGGTCAGCACGAGGTCGGTCAGCAGGTCAGTGCGCAGCTGATCGACCGTACGCGCCTCGCGGTCGTGCTCCTCGGTGGTGCTTACATCAGCGGTGCTTACATCAGCGGTGCCTTCATCAGCGGTGCCTTCATCAGCGGTGCCTTGATCAACAACGGCGCTCTGCTGCTTCACCGCATGAGCCATCTGCGAGAGCCGATCGAACATACCGTGCACGAGCACGGCGGGAGCCTGGACGCCGAGCTCGGCCATGCCGTCTTCGAGGTCGCGCACCCAGACCCGACGCCTCTCCCGCGCATCGAGGTGCCTCTCGGTGAGCGTGCGCTCCTGGAACCGCTCCGCGAGCCGGCGGGCCAGCCTGCGCAGCCGGTTGGGGGATTCGCCCGCGGCCAGTTCCACCGCCTCGTCAGCGAACGCCTGTCGATCCGCCGCGTGCTCGAGGTGCGCGCCCGCATCGACGATGACGCGCGAATGCGCCGCGCTGATGCGCCCCTCGCCCTGGGCCCGCCACACGGCCGGGAAGCGTTCGACCAGCCAGGAGGCGTCGGCCATCCGCCGTTCCACCGTGCGGTCGCTCACGCGCTGTGCGGCCCCGATCTCGGCGGCCACGGCGCGGATTGCAATGTCTCCCCGGTCGGGGTGCTCCGCGGCGCGGGCGATGTCGACGGCGAGGCGCCCTGCCATCGCCAGCATGCCGTCGCGAGCGGCGTGCATGCTGCTCAGCGTGGCCTCCGCCGCTTCGAGCGACGCGACCAGATCGGCGAGCATCGCCATCTGGGTGTCCGTCGCGTCGAGCAGTGCGTTCATGGACTCAGTCCATCATGGGCCACCGACATTCCGACGGCGGCGGCACTCGGGTGAGATCGCTCAGCCGCGAAGCTCTCGGGTCGCCTGGCCGGTGCGCTGCAGCGCGTCGACCGTCTCGGCGTAGCGGCGCTTGGCGACGCCGAGGAACAGGCAGTCCACGAGGGTGAGCTGGGCGATGCGACTCACCATCGCCCCCGCGCGGAAGCTCGACTCGCGCACCTCGGTGAACAGCGCATGGTCGGCCGCGCGGGCGAGCGGAGAGTGCTTGGCGGAGGTGACCGCGACCGTGGTCGCGCCGCTCGCACGCGCGGTCTCCAGGAACCGCACGGTCTCGAGGGTCGAACCCGAGTGCGAGAAGCCGATGGCGACCGTGCCCGCGGTGGGCAGCGCCGACACGGCGACGGCCTCGTGGGGGTCGGCGGGCATGTGGGCGTTGCGTCCGACACGGAGCAGCTTGTGGCTGAGGTCCTCGGCCACGAAGCGGCTGGCACCGAGGCCGTAGAGGAGGACGCGCTCCCCGCGGTCGATCGCGTCGACGGCAGCCTCGAGCACCTCGAAGTCGAGCCGCGCGACGGTCTCCTCGATGGCCAGCAGCTCGAGTGATGCGACCTTCGACACCGCTTCCTGCAGGGTGTCCGACTCCGAGATCTCCGACCCGTAGGCGCCCCGTGCCGAGAACTGGGCGGCCTCCTTGCCGAGTTCGGAGGCCAGGGCCATGCGCAGCGGGGCGTACCCGCTGAAGCCGATCGCCCGGCAGAAGCGCACGACCGACGCGACGGAGGTGTCGCACTCCGCGGCGAGTTCGTTGATGGTGCTGTCGATCACGACGGAGGGGTTCTCACGCACGACGAGGGCGATGCGGGCGAGGGAAGGGGTCAGCGTGGATGCTGCCGCTTCGATCGTCGACTGGATGCTCATGCCGTCCTCCGTCGTGGTGAGTGCGAGGTGTGAGGTGCGAGGTGTAAATTCTTTTTGCCGAGTCTACTTCCGATGTAGGCTCTTTTCACAGACTTTTTCGCCGATCCGGAGGAGGGCCCATGGACGCACGCGTCACGGCATCCGTCGACCTCGGCAAGTCGCGGTGCCGCGTCCTCGTCACCGGCCCCGACCGCCGGATCGAGCGTGACGGCGTCGGAGCGCCCGGACTCGCCGCAGCGGGCGGGGTGAAGAGCGCGCTCGAGGCCATCCTGCGGCTCCTGTCGGGCGACGAGGGTCTGGAGCTGGTCGGGGTGGGTGCGGCCGGCGCATGGCTCGCACCCGATGCTGCGCGGGATCTGGCCTCATCGCTCGCCGCGGCGACCGGAGCGCAGACCGCTGTCGCGTCCGACGTGGTCACCGCTCATGCGGGAGCCCTCGACGGCGGCGCCGGCGTGCTCCTCATCGCCGGGACCGGGGCGGCCGCGTTGGGCATCGACTCCGACGGCGCGCGCCTCGTCGACGGCTGGGGCCCTGAGCTCGGCGACCTCGGCAGCGGCTCGTGGCTCGGACGGGAAGCGCTGCGCGCCGTACTGCGCGCGAACGACTCGCTGGGGCCGAGCACGGTCCTCACCGCGGCGATCGCCGATCCGGTCGGCGACGTCTCCGACATCCAGGCGTGGCTCGCGGGCGGCGAGCCCCTTCCGCGGCGCCTCGCGACGCTCGCGCCCCTCGTGCTCGATGCCGCGCAGAACGGCGATGCGGCTGCCTCCGCGATCGTCGACGAGGGCGTCCGTCTGCTCACGGCGACGGCCACCGCCGCTTCCGCGCGCACCGCCGACACCGTCATCCACGGCGGTCTGACCGACCACGTCTGGTTCCGCCAGCAGCTCACGTCGTCCCTGCAGGCAGCCGAGCGTCGGGTCGTGCCCGCGCGCGGCGACGCCCTCGACGGGGCGCTGCTTCTCGCGCGCCGCACCGACCTCCCCCATGAAAGGTTCGTCCACCGTGCCGAATGACGACTCCCGCCTGACCGCCCTCCTCTCCGTGCTGGAGCGCCTCGACACCGAGGCCTCGACGACGGAGCGGGGCGACCTCGACCTGCTCGGCACGGCCGAGCTCGTGCGACGGATGAACGCGGAGGACCGCCGGGTGCCGGAAGCCGTCGCCGAGCGCGCGGAGGAGATCGCGACTGCCGTCGACGGCATCACCGAGCGGTTCCGTCGCGGCGGACGCCTCATCTACATCGGAGCGGGCACCGCGGGCCGCATCGGCGTGCTCGACGCGAGCGAGTGCCCGCCGACGTTCGGCACGGACCCCTCGATGGTGGTCGGTCTGATCGCGGGTGGTGAGACGGCCATCCGCTCCGCCGTCGAGAACGCCGAGGACGATGACGCGGCCGCCGAGGCGTCGCTGCGCGAGCTCGGACTCACCGAGCGCGACACGGTGGTGGGCATCTCGGCCTCCGGCCGTACTCCTTACGTCGTCGGCGGCCTGACGTACGCGCGCGGCATCGGCGCGTTCACGGTGGCGATAGCGTCGAACGCCGACTCCGAGATCGGGGCCGCGGCCGAGGTCGCGATCGAGGTCGTCACCGGACCCGAGTTCATCTCCGGGTCCACGCGGCTGAAGTCCGGGACGGCGCAGAAGCTCGTCGTGAACATGCTCACGACGCTGTCGATGATCAACCTCGGCAAGACGTATCGCGGCGTCATGGTCGATCTGCTGGCCACGAACGAGAAGCTGCACGCCCGTTCGATCCGCACGGTGTCGCAGCTGTCCGGCGTCGACACCGCGGGGGCGGCCACGGCGCTGCAGGCGGCGGACGGCTCGGTCAAGCTCGCGCTGCTGATGCTCGCCGCCGATGCGACGGCGGATGCTGCGGCGTCCGCGCTCGACGAGGCCGACGGGATCCTTCGCGACGCCATCACCGCGCTCGCCTGATCGGCGCGCTTCCCGCGCGTCCGATACGGTATGCGGATGCCCCTCGCTCTGATCACCGGCGCTGCGCGCGCCGACAGCATCGCCGCCGGAATCGTCCCCCGACTGCGCGCCGCCGGCTGGACCGTCGTCACCAGCGACCTGCGCGATGCCGACCACCCCGCCGACCTCTCCACGGTCGAGGGGCCAGAAGCGCTGATCGCGGAGGTGACGGCGGCTCACGGACCGATCACCGCCCTCATCCTGAGTCACGCGCACGATGTGGAGTCAGGAGTGCTCGACACCACAGCGGAGAGCTTCGATCTGCACGTCGCCGTGAACGCGCGAGCGACCCTGCTGCTGATCGCGGCCTTCGCCCGTCAGGTCGGCGACGACGGGGGAGTGGTCCTGGCGTTGACCAGCGACCACGTGACCGGCAACCTCCCCTACGGCGCGTCGAAGGGGGCGCTCGACCGCCTCGTCATCTCCGCGGCGCGCGAGCTCGGCCCCCGGGGGATCTCCGCGAACGTGCTGAACCCCGGACCGGTCGACACCGGCTGGATGGACGACGAGACGCGCACGGGCCTGGCCGGGATGACCCCGCTCGGACGCCTCGGCCGGCCCGCGGATGTGGCGGCCGTGGTGGAGTTCCTCGTGTCCGACGAGGGTCGCTGGATCTCGGGGCAGCTGCTGAAGTCCGACGGGGCCTTCTCGGCGCAGTACTGACTGACGCCGGGCCTGCGACCTGCGGGCCCGGTGCCTGTGCCTGTGCCTGTGCCCTGCAGGCGCGGCTCCGCGGGCACAGGATCAGTGCCCGCAGGTGCAAGACCCTCCGCTGCAGCAGGCCGATGCCGCACCTCCGTGCGCCTGCGAGGACTCCGGCACGTCCATGGCCGGGTTCTGATCGAGGAACCCTGCGGGCTTGAACCAGAAGCCGGCGTAGTCGACGGGCATGATGGGCCAGTCCTCGGGTCGGGGGAAGTGCGTCAGGCCGAAGGTGTGCCAGAGCACGATGTCCTGTCCGTCGATGTCACGGTCCGCGGCGGCGTACTCCGGCAGTCCGGAGCCGCCCTGGTGGGCGTTCGGGTAGCGACCGGCCGGCCAGATCTGCCCCGGCTCGAAGCGCGTCGCCCACAGGTGCTTCGTCGCGAAGGCGGCGCGCGCGGCGACGGAGGACTCCGGGTCGGCCATCAGCAGCGCGGTCGGCTCCGGGATCAGGTGGTACGCCGTGGGTCGGCCGACGTGGTTCGTCCGCGAGGCGCTCTGCACCTCCCAGACCCGCGCCACAGAGGAGTCCGCGTCGCGCTGCGCCTCCGACTCCGTGCGCAGCGGTGTCTCCGACCATGTGAAGGCGTTGCCGAAGGGGTTGTCCTCGCCCATCGGGATGCGCTGGGCATCCACCTCGACGAGCCGGTTGTCCTCGCCGTCGATCGCGACGTCGAGGCGCGCGCAGAACAGGTGCTGGTGGACCGGGGCGAACACGCCGGGCGCGAGTTCGGTCGCATGCCGCTGCCGCACGCCGGGTTCACCCGCACCGGCGAACACGATGCCCGTGGCTTTGGCGACGACCTCGATCGAGCCGTCGAGGCCGAAGTTCCAGTAGAAGCCGTAGTCGTAGTTGCCGATCGTGGAGAAGTACGACACCACGAACCGACGGGAGCGGCGCACGTCGGAGCGACCGGCGAGGTCGGTGTGCTTCCAGAGGATGCCGTAGTCCTCCTCGTGCATGCAGATCACGTTCGGGATCCGTACCGGGTGGCCGTGGTCGTCGGCGACGTAGCCGTCGACGTACCGGATCACACCGAGGCAGTCGCAGCCGAGCTCGAGGTGGTTGGCGTTCTTGCCGAGCAGGTATTCGCCGGCGTCGAAGTAGCTGATCCAGAAGCGTCCGGGAGCGGTGTCGCCGTAGGGGACCACCATCTCCGGAACGCTCGCCCTGCTCAGCACGGATCGTCCCTGGAACGTGACGTCGTGCAGCACGAGTCCCTCGCGGGCGTTGAAGTCGACGCGCATCGACCAGCCCTCCCACTCCACGAGCGACCCGGTGACGGAGAAGCTGGGCCCCTCCGGCTGGGTGATCTCGATGGGCTTCAGAGTGGTGCGCGCCTCGCCCTGCACTTCGGGGTAGTAGTTGCCGTGTCCGGCCGGCACGGGCACGTCGCCATGGTCCTCGACGCGGATCACGCTGTTAGAGGTGAGGTCGATGTGCACGATGAGGCCTTCGACCGGGTGCGCCCACGGGGAGTCGTGCTCGTCGTACTTGAGGAACGTCAGCGAGCGGATCACCCGGCGGCCCACCTCGTCGGCACGCCCGGTGTATCCGGGAGCGAGGGGGCCGCAGAAGGCGAGAGCCATGTGCTCCTCGAGCCCCCGACGCTTCATCGCGGCCTGCCATTCCGGCGAGGCCTTCGCGATGCTTTCCGCGCGCTCGTACTCCTCGAACAGATACTGCGGCTGTCCGTAGGGCGGGGCGTCGTTCGGCACCCGGTGCGTGCGCAGCACCTCACGACGGGTGATCGAGACCACGACCTCCGTGGCGATCCCGGTGGCGATGTCGAGCAGTGTCACGTCGACGCGGCGGTCGACGGCGTATCCGGCGGTCCACGTCGCGAGCTCGTCCTTGGTGGGCTCGTCGGGGAGCAGCATCGGCACGCGGGTGGTCGCCGTCATCAGACCAGCGGCGTCGAGCACCTCACGGGCGGCGGCGATCTCGGTTCCGGTGAGGGGATCGTGCGGGTGCGGAGCGGCGATCTTCCCGATCGACACGGGCTGCGGAGCATGGTGGGACATCATCGACCTCACTATTTTCGAGCGACTGCTCAATAAACGGGTTGGCACGATGATAGGGCCGACAGCCCGTCCTTCGCAACGGGGCGTCTTCCCGACGAGGCGTGCGGAGGCGGGTCTCAGGCGCGCCAGGGGGCGAGCGCGGCGTCGAGCACGGCGAGGTGCGCGGCGGCGGACTGCGGCTCCGTGACCTCGACGATCTGCTGCCCGTAGGTGATGGAGCGCAGCAGCGTCACGATCGTCTCGGTCGGGGTGTCGGTGCGCAGCTCGCCGTCCTCGACCGCCTCGCGCAGCGCGAGCCGGGTGCTCTCCTGCCAGGTGGCGAGGGTGGGTACCGCCGCGTCCGGCGCGGGGGCGAGTGCTGCGAGGCGCCCCCAGAATCCGACCACGACGTGCGCCTCGGTGCGGGTGCGCTCATCGATCGGGAGCACCTCGCGCATGAGTGCGTGGAGGCGGGGGAGGCCGCGAAGTCCTGCCGTGGCCGCGGCGATGCGCTCCTCGGTGCGCCGGGTCACCTCGGCCGCGGCTGCGCGGACGACCTCGTCGAAGCCGTCGAAGTAGTGCCAGAGTGCACCCGTCGCGACGCCCAGCTCCTTCGCGACCGCCCGCGATGACACGCTCTCGTGTCCGTCGCGAGCGGCGACGGCGAGCAGCGCCTCGGCGATCTGCCTGCGGCGCTCATCGTGGTCGACGATGCGGGGCATGACTCCATCCTGGCGCATGGCGTCGAGACCTGCGGCATTGCGGTCTAGCGTTATTGAGCGATTGATCAATATACTGCGGCTGTGGTTCACCTCCTCCCCGCAGCACCGTGGCTGATGGCCGCGGCGGCGATCGTCTCCGCCGCCGCTACAGCGGCGCTCTGGCGCGCCGTGCCCTGGCAGGGGCGGCAGGCGTCGCTCATCATGGCTGCAGCCATGCTCGCGCTCGCGGCGACCGACGGCCGCAACCCGCTGGTCGGGCTCGTCCTGGGTGCCGTGCTGCTGGTCTCGGCCATGGTGGGCACGATGGGGGTGCGCGGCACGGCGGCGGCGGCGAGCTGCTGTCATCGAGCGCTGGTCTCCCTGGTGATGGCGATGTGCGCGTTCGACGGAGTGGTGGCGGCAGATCCGGTCGGAGGAGGCGCCTCGGCATCCGTGTCGTCCGGTCACGGCGGGCACGGGCTGTCGGGAGTGCTGTCGGTGCTCGTGCTGGTCGGAGTCGTCGGGGTCGTGCTGTGGACGGTCGTCGCGGAGTGGTTCGTCGCTCCCGTGCATCGAGGTCGCACGGCGCGTCTGCTCACCGTCGAGTCGTGGGCGATGGCTGCCGGCGTCGCTGTCATGTGCCTCGGATTCTGAGCGGAGCTCTCAGACGACCGCGGCCGGGCGCACGAACGCCCACGCGGCGACCGCGGCGACGGCCGCAGCCACGGTCATCGTCACCGCCATCGTGACCGCGTTCGTGCCGCCGACTCCCGCGGCGATCGGCGCGAGCACGGGGCCGAACAGGAACGTCGACATGCCGAGCAGGGCAGAGGCGGTGCCCGCTCGTGCTCCGTGGTGGGCGAGCGCGAGGGTCTGCCCGTTGGGGCCACCCAGCCCCGAGCACAGCATGAAGCCGATCAACGCGGCGACGATGCCCGTGACGCCGACATCGGAGAGGGCGAGCGCCAGGAATGCGGTCGTCGCGACCAGCGTGGCCGAGATGCCGCCGAGGTACACGCGCAGCGGGCCACATCTGCCGACCACGAGACGGCTGAGCTGGCTGCCGGCGATGCTGGCCAGCGCTCCAGCCGCGAAAGCGAGGCTGAACGACTGCGGGCTCAGGCCGAATTCGTCCTGCAGCACGAACGACGACATCGACAGGTAGGTGAAGAAGGCGACACCGCCTCCTGCTGCGGCGCACAGCACGGCCACGAACAGACGATCGCGGACGACGGCCCCGGCATGGAGTCCGAGCGTGCGCAGACCTCCGCCGTGACGGGCGGCGGCAGGCAGGGTCTCCGGCAGGGCGAGCACGACGACCAGGAGCAGCACGACACCCACCGCGCTGAGCACGCCGAAGATGCCTCGCCAATCCATGATCAGCGCGAGCTGACCGCCGACCACGGGTGCGACGATCGGCGCGGTGCCCGAGACCAGGAACAACAGCGACAGCATGCGCGACAGCTCGACGCCCTCGAACTGGTCGCGGGCGATTGCGAGGCAGATCACGATGCCGGCCGACCCCGCGAGACCCTGCAGGAAGCGGACCACCAGCAGGACCTCGATCGTCGGGGCGAGAGCACACAGGAGGGAGAGCACGGCGAAGGCCGAGACGCCCACCATGAGCGGGAGCCTCCTGCCGAGACGATCGCTGAGCGGCCCGGCGACGAGCTGGCCGAGGCCGAGGCCGATCATGCACGCCGACATCGTCGCCTGAGCGAGCGCCTCGGTGGTGTCGAGGGACGCGGCGAGCTGCGGCAGCTGGGGCAGATACAGATCCATCGACAGCGGACCGAACGCCTCCAGCATGCCGAGCACGAGCATGGCCCGCAGCGTGCCCATCCGCGGGCGCGGGGTCGGTCCGGACGAGGTGATGCTCATCCGTCCAGGCGCAGGGTGCGCCGCAGCCAGCTGTCGCGAGCGGCGACGGCCGCCCGTGAGACCTCCGCTTCGGGGGAGAAGCCGGAGAACCCGTGATAGCCGCCGGCCCAGACGTGCAGCTCCGCGCGACCTCCCGTCGCCCAGATGCGCAGGGCGTAGTCGACCGCCTCGTCTCGGAACGTCTCGGCCGCTCCGACCTCGATGAACGCGGGCGCGAGGCCGGACAGGTCGTCGGCGCGCGCGGGCGAGGTGTACGGGGAGACCCGGTCCGTGCCGCGGTCGGATCCGGTGATGGCGTTCCAGGCCGTGTCGTTGTTGTGGCGATCCCAGGCGCCGAACCCGTCGTACTGGCGACTGGAGACGGTGTCGTTGCGGTCGTCGAGCATCGGGCAGCCGAGCAGCTGTCCTGCCAGGCGTGGGCCGCCGCGGTCGCGTGTCATCAGGGCGACGGCAGCGGAGAGCCCGCCGCCCGCGCTCATGCCGGAGGCGATGATGCGGTCCGGGTCGATGCCGAGCTCGTCGGCGTGCGCGGCCATCCACTCCAATGCCGCGTAGCAGTCCTCCGCCTGTGCGGGACCGGGATGCTCGGGGGCGAGGCGGTACTCGACGGCGACGCCGATCACGCCGTGGCGTTCCGCGAGGTCGATGAGCTCGCCCGTGCCGAAGAACCGGGTGCCGAGGACCATGCCGCCGCCGTGGATCGACAGCACGGCCGGCGCCGGTGCATACGCGGGTGCGGTCGGGCGGACGATCGTGACCTCGATGTCGGGGGCGCCGTCGGGGCCGGGGATGGTCCGATCCTCCCAGGCGACCGCCCGCCCGGCGGCCTGTGTCGCCATGGGCGGGATGATCGTCGCGAAGTGGTCGCGGTTGGCGTGGATCGTCTCGGCGCGCAGCGGGATCACCTCGACGAGGTCGACGAACGCGGTCAGCCCCGGGACGAGCGCGGGGTCGTACGGCACCGGCGCGGGGGCGGTCATCGGGCTTCCAGCCAGATCCGGCGCAGCCAGGAGGCGCGGGTGGCGAGGGCCGCGCGCGAGATCTCGGCATCCGGCATGTACATGTCGAAGCCGTGCGCGCCACCGCCCCACACGTGCAACTCCGCCTGACCGCCGGTGGCCCAGATGCGAAGCGCGTACTCGGTGTCCTCGTCGCGGAAGGCCTCCGCCTCGCCGACCTCGATGAAGGCGGGTGGGAGGGAGGCGAGGTCGGTCGCACGGCTCGGAGCGGCGTACGCCGGGGCTTCCGGGCTGAAGGCGAGGTCGTCGCCGAGCACGCACGACCAGGCGAGCAGGTTCATCTCCCGCTGCCAGGTGCCGATGCCGTCGTACTGGCGGCTCGCGACGGTGGTGTTCGTGTTGTCGATCATCGGGCACAGCAGCAGCTGCCCTGCCATGACCGGTCCGCGCCGGTCGCGGGCCATCAGCGCGACGGCCGCCGTGAGGCCACCACCGGCGCTGCCGCCTCCGACCACGATGCGATCGGGGTCGATCCCGAGGTCGGCGGCGTGGGCGTGCACCCAGAGGAAGGCGGCGTAGCAGTCTTCGACTCCGGCCGGGAAAGGGTCCTCCGGCGCGAGACGGTACTCGACGTTCACTGCGACGACGTGGTGCTCGGCGACGATGTCGACCACGCGGCCGGTCTCCCAGGAGCGGTGTCCGACGATCATGCCCCCACCGTGGATGTTCACGAAGCCGGGGAGCACCTCGTGCGCGGTGCCGACGGGACGGAACACCGTGATCTCGATGTCAGGGGCGCCGGCGGGGCCGGGGATCATCCGGTCCTCCCACTCGATCGCACGTCCGGCGATCACGGCGTCGTTGTCGGGGAACATGCGGTCGGTGCCCTCGCGCGGGAGGGTGTCGCGGGTCAGCGCCGGCTGCGGGTTCCTGTCGAGCTCATCGAGCACGGCCTGCACCTCGGGGTCGAACGGCACGGGGGTGAGGGTGGGGCGTCCGGTGGCGGTGGCGGTGGGGGTGGTCATGGGTCTCCTTGCGAGGCTTCGGGCGGGCACGGTCGCGGGGCGGTGTTCAGGGGCCCTCGGGGTCGACGACGTCGCGGTCGGCCCAGAACGGTTCGACGAGTTCGCGGAGCGTCGTGGCGCCCACGCGCTCGACCAGCGCGGCGGCGTCGAGGTTCGCCCGCAGCTGCGCGACGCTCGATGCGCCGAAGAGCGTGGTCGTGAGGGCGGGATGCGTGAGGGTGAACGCCAGGCCGAGCTGTGCGGGCGAGACGTCGAGCGATTCCGCGAGCGCCGTGAACGCGGGCACGTCGGCAATGATCCGCGTTCGGATGTCTCCGGGGTCGCGGCCGATCTGCCGGTCGCCGTTCACCTTTCCGGCGAGCACGCCGCCTTCCAGGCAGTCCGAAGCCTGCAGGGTGAGGCCCTGCTCCCACAGGCGGGCGAACGGGGCGCCGTCGGGGATCGAGCGTCGGGACACGCTGTACTTCAGCTGTGCGATCTGCGGGCCGGCGACCCCCTCTCGTGCGGCGAGGTCGATCAGGGTCTGGATGCTCGAGGCCGACCAGTTGTTCACGCCCCATGCGCGGATGAGTCCGGCTTCGGTGAGTCGGGCGAGATCGATCACGAGGTCGCGCAGGTCGAGGTCGTCCCGCCGCAGGTCGCCCAGGATCACGAGGTCGGCGTGCTCGACGCCCACCCGCATCAGGGCGTTCTCGAGCTGCGGGCGGAAGCCGTCGGCGTCGAAGGCCTCGAGCCACAGCTTCGACGACAGCAGCCAGTCCTCACGGGCGAGACCGGCGGCGCGGACCATGGCGGAGAAGATGACATCCGTGAACACGGGCGGGGCGCCGGGCGCGGAGTACACGCCGACGTCGAAGAGGTTGACACCGCGCTCCACGGCCTCCCGCAGCATGGCCACCGCGTCGGCGAAGTCCATGCGGTCGTAGGTGTGCCAGGAGCCGAGGGAGAACAGCGAGGCGTCGATGCCGCTGCGACCGATCTCGCGGCGGGGGACGGTGCGGAGGGGAGTGGTCATCGGAGGCTCACATTCTCGGGTCGATGACGGCCTTGACCTCATCGAGGTGGTGCATGCGGGCGATCTTGTCCGAGGCGTCGGCGAGACCGACGGGGGCGCTGAACAGGGCGTCCCACGGGTAGCGATCGGCGAAGGCGGCGAAGAAGTCGATGGCCCTGGCGTAGTCGGAGATGTCGCCGTTCAATGAGCCGACCACCGTGAGCTCCTTGCCCATGATCGTGCTGAGGGCGAAGCCGTCGCCCGCTGGTCCCGTGGAGCCGACGATCGCGATCGTGCCGCGCTGCGCGGCCATGCCGACGGCGTCGGGGCCGACGCTCGGTGCCCCGGCGAAGTCGAAGACGTGGTCGGCGCCGAGGCCGCCGGTGAGCTCGAGAACCTGATCCACGACGGGTCCGTCGCGGAAGTCGACGACGGCATCCGCACCGAAGCGCGCGGCGAGCTCGAGGCGGACGGCGGGAGCGCCGACCGTGATGACGCGACCCGCACCGGCGATCTTCGCGACGGCGGTGGCGAAGATGCCGAGGGCTCCGGACCCCTGGACCACGACGGTCGAGCCTGGACGGATGCGGCCCGCGCGCTCGAAGGCGCGCAGCACGGTCTTCGCCGCGCATCCCGCCATCGACGCCCACGTGTCCTTGACCGTCGGCGGCAGCAGCAGCTTGGCTGCACCGGGGGTGACGTAGGCGTACTCGGAGAGCCCCGCGGTGGCGAACGGGTGCACATCGGCGCGCTGCAGGAATCCGTAGCCGCGGCGCGAGCAGGCGACGGGTTCGCGCAGCACGACGCAGCCGTGGCACTCCCCGCAGGTCGACTCCGACCAGCCGATGCGGTCGCTGGCGGAGAGCGGTCGACCCAGCGCATCGCGGGTATCCGTGCCGACGGCGACGATCTCGCCGACCATCTCGTGCCCGAGGACCATGGGCAGCATGCCGGGGAAGGTCATCCTCCCCTCCCAGATCTCGATGTCAGTGCCGCAGAGCGTGGTGCAGGCGATGCGCACGAGCGCGGCGCCCGGTTCGACCTCGCTCGGGAGGGGGAGCTCCTGCAGTGTGAGGGGTTCGCCGTGGGCGGTGAGCACGGCGGCGCGGGTGAGGGTGGGTATCGACATGGGGGTCCTCTCAGACCAGGAGCTGGCCGCCGTCGACGGCGACCGAGACTCCGGTGATGTGGTTGGCGGCGTCGCTCGCGAGGAACAGCACGAGCGGCGTGATCTGGTCGACCTCGGCGATGCTCCCGAGGGGGATGCGGGACTCCCAGGCGGCTCGGGCGTCGGGGTCGGAGGCGAAGCCGGCCGTCAGCGGGGTGAGGACCGGCCCCGGTGCGACGGCGTTCACGCGCACTCCCGAGGCGGAGAGCTCGAGGGCGGCGGTGCGGGTGAAGGCGTCGACCGCGGCCTTCGTCGCCTCGTAGTGTCCGAGGCCCGCGGTGGGCTGGCGGGCGCCGATCGAGGAGATGTTGACGATCGAACCGTGCCCCGCCTCGGCCAGCAGTGCGCCGAAGACGTGGAGCATGAGGAACGTGCCGCGCACGTTGACGCGGAGGACGGCATCCACCACATCCACCGGTACCTCCTGCAGCGTGCCGCCACCAGCGACGATGCCGGCGTTGTTGACCAGCACGTCGATGCCGCCGGACTCCCTGACCCGCTCGGCCGCCGCTCGCACCGACGCTTCGTCGCCGATGTCGAGGGGGAGCGGGGTGGCGCCGATCTCGGCGGCGACGGCAGCGGCTGCGTCGGCGTCCACGTCGCCGATGAACACCTCGTCGCCGGCCGTGCGGAAGGCGGTGGCGATGCCGCGGCCGAGCCCGGACGCCCCTCCGGTGACCAGGATGCGGCGGGGGGAAACGGTCATGTTCGTCCTCACTGACGGGTGTTCTGACGGGATGAGTCCGTTATATTCTACAAACATAGAAAAACACAACCCCGTGCCACGAGACGGCGAAGGAGCCCTCATGCCCGATCCGACATATCCCCGCACACCCCTGTTCTCGGGCGGGGCGCCGGTGCCGCCGCTCGCCCTGGGGTCGTGGAACACCTGGGATCGCATGGAGCGGGACGAGGCGGTCACCCTCATCCGGCGCGCGGTGGAGCTCGATGCGGGGTTCTTCGACGTCGCGTACTACAACATGGGTCCGCACGCCGAGAACTCCCGCACCGACATCCTGTTCGGCGAGGCGCTGCGGGCGAGCGGCGTCGACCGCGCGGACATCGTGCTGTGCGGGAAGCTCTGGCTGTGGGACTGGCCGAACCAGGGGTTCCGTGCGCAGCTCGTGGAGTCGCTGCAGCGGGCCGGCCTCGACCGGTTCGACACCCTCGTGGTGGGCGACTACCTCGATTCCCCCGACCTGCCGCGGCTCGTGGCCGACGTGAACGCGCTGATCGACGAAGGGCTCGTCGGTTCCTGGGGCATCAACAACTGGCGCATCGAACACACGCGGCAGGCTCTCGCGGAATCCGAAGCTCAGGGGGTGGCCGGACCGGTGTTCGCACAGTTGAAGTACGGCATCGCTCGTCGGTCGATGGCGGAAGGCGACGCCTACGGGCCGCTGTTCGCCGACGGCACGCTCACCCTCCAGGCGTCGGACGTGTTCGAGGGAGGCATCCTCGCCACCGGACGGATGCCGGAACGGAAGATCGGTGCCGACGTCGGCGGGATCCGTGAGCGGATCGCGGCCGTCTACCCCGAGGTCGCGCGGGTCGCCGAGGGGTTCGGCGTGACGCCGGCAGCACTCGGCATCGCTTTCTGCCTGTCCAACCCCGCGACGGCGAACGTGCTGTTCGGCGCCTCACGCGTCGCACAGCTCGAGCTCAACCATGCCGCCCTCGCGCTGGCGCGCGACCACGGCGACGAGGTGCGCACCGCCCTCGCCGACTGCTGGGTCGACCGCGGAGTGCGGGCGGATGGAGCGTGGTGAGTGGTGAGTGGTGAGTGGTGAGTGGAGGGGGAGTGCGGGTCGTGCTTACGACTCGCGCTCGCGGGCGAGTGATACGGCGCGGTCGAAGGTCGACACGATGACCTGTCGCCGGTCGATGCGATAGTCGTCGTCGGGTTCGAGCTCGTCGATGTACTCGTCCCACACGCGGACGTATCGATCCCGCCACCCTTCGAGCGTGCTGCGGGAGGGGAAGGTCGCCCCCACGCGACCTGCGGACGCGATGTCGGTGAGGATCTCGAGCCACGCCGGGGCCATGGATCCTCCCCACTCGTCCGGCTGCAGCTCGGTGTCGTCGTCCTCGTCCGCGAACACCTCGGCGATCTTCGCGATCAGGTCGTCGGTGATCGCGCTCAGTCCGTCCGCGACGGTGTCGTCGTCGAAGTTCCCCGGTCCCCAGGTGCCCACGTCGTCCTCTTCTCTGTCGTACGGTGCGCTGTCGTCCGGTTGTCTGTCGTCCGGTGCGGTTGCTCCAGTGAACCATGCGAGCATGATGCGCATGGCGGGAAATGGAGAGAGCGAGTCCGTCGAGGTGCAGCTGACGGCTGGCGAAGCGCTGGTGCTCTTCGAATGGCTGGCCGCTGCCAACGGGAGTGGTGAGCTCGTGGTGGATGAGGCGCAGCGGCGCGTGCTCTGGGATCTGGAGTCGCAACTCGAGACGAAGCTCGTCGAGCCGTTCCTCCCCGGGTATCGTGCGCTCGTCGATGAGGCGCGGAATGCCGGAATGAGATCGAACATAACTTCGAATGTCGAGCGCTGATTCGATAGAATCGAGGCATGTCGAAGTTGGCCGTGTTGCACGAGGCGATGTCCCGCCTCGATGCGGCGTGGGCCGACGCCGAGAGTTCGGGAGACCTCTCGCGTGAGCAGCTGATCGCGGTGAGCGCGTCGATCGGCGTGCTGCAACGCCGGCTGGACGCGGTGCACATCGAGGTCGCCGCTTGCATCTCGCGGGAGTCCCGTCCGGAGCTGGGGGCGGAGAGCCTTGCGAAGCAGCAGGGCTTCCGGAATCCGGCGACCTTGATCGCGGCGACTGTCGGGGTGTCGCGCGGTGAGGCGCATCGGCTGGTGAAGGTCGGAGAGGCGGTCGCACCACGCGCCGATCTCCTCGGTGTACCGCTGCCGGCGAGGTATCCGCTGATTCGGGAGGCACTCGACGCGGGCGCACTCAGCGCTCAGGCGGCAGCGGTGATCATCGCGCTGCTCGACCGATGCCGCGTGGTGGTCGGTGTCGAGCGTGTCGCCGAAGCGGAGCGTGTGCTGGTCGAGAAGTCGGCGGGGCTCGCGCTCGACGACGTACGGAAGCTGGTCGTGCGGGCGGAAGCCTGGTTGGACCCGGATGGGGTGGAGTCGCGTCTCGAGGAGCAGCGTTCCCGACGATCCCTGACCATCCACGAGCGCGGCGGGATGGTGCATCTGAACGCCGTCCTCGATGCGGAGACTGCCGCGCCCGTCGTGACCGCCATCCGCGGCTACGTGAGCGCCGCATTCGCCGCCCGGAAGGATGCGACGGCCCCGGACGCGCCCGATGCCGATCGTCGTACCGTGCCGATGATCCAGGCCGATGCGCTCGCGGTGTTCGCCGGGCATGTGCTCGACTGCGAGGCTCGCGTGCCGTTGGCGGGCGCGACCGTCATCGTGCGGGTGGATCTCGACGCGCTGGAAGCGGGTGTGGGATCGGCCGAGATCGACGGAATCGAGCAGCCCGTCAGCATCGGAGCTGCGCGGCGGATGGCTGCGGGCGGGGGAGTGATCCCGTGCGTACTCGGTACCGTGAGCGAGGTGCTCGACTGGGGGCGGGAGAAGCGCCTCTTCACGCGGTCGCAACGACTGGCCCTCGTGGAGAGGGACGGCGGCTGCGCCATGTGCGGACTCCCCCCGGAGATGACGAAGGCGCACCATATCCGCTGGTGGAGACGCGACCAGGGGCCGACCGATCTCTCGAACGGCGTGCTGCTGTGCGAGACCTGTCATCACCGCATCCACGACAACGGGTGGGGCATCCGCATCGGTGGCGGTGGCGGTGGCGGTGGCGGTGGTCGCGAAAAGGTGTGGTTCCTGCCGCCCGCCTCGGTTGATCCGGCGCGCACTCCGCGGCTGGGTGGGCGAGCACGCTTCGATGTCGCTGCCTGAGAGGGGCGCTGCCTGAGAGTGGTGCTGCCTGAGAGTGGTGCTGCCTGAGAGGGGCGCTGCCTGAGAGTGGTGCTGCCTGAGAGGGGCGCTGCCTGAGGGTGGTGCTGCCTGAGGGTGGTGCTGCGTGAGGCGGGCGCTGCCTGAGGCGGGCGCTGCGTGAGGCGGGCGCTGCGTGAGGCGGGCGCTGCCTGAGAGGGGCGCTGACTGAGGCGGGCGTCGGCTGAACGGGGTGCCGATCTGCCGCTATGCCTGCGCGCTCGGACAAGCCCGGTGCGCCCCCGGGCATGGGGTGGGGCATCCGTGGCAAGAATCACCCTTGCGCTCTTTTTCCACACCTGTAGACTAACCAGCGCGACACATCGAGGTGACGCCGGATCCGGCTACCGGCCAGCGGCACTCCGAGCCTTCTTCACCACCCTTGCACCCGAGAGAAGGAACCATGAAACGAATGCCCCTCGCGCTCGCCGCAGCCGTGGCCGCGACCCTCGCGCTCACCAGCTGCAGCGGCGGCGCAACGCCCTCCCCGTCCGACGGCAGCGCTGCCGAAGGCCCCAACGCCCTGAACATCGGCAACTTCCTCGACATCACGTCGTGGGATCCCTCCCTCGCCGACATCGGCTTCGACGGTCCGTACCTCTCCGCGGTCTACGACGCCCTGATCGCCCTCGACGCCGACGGCGAACCGATCCCGTCGCTGGCCACAGACTGGACGGTCGCCGACGACGACCTGAGCATCGACCTCGACATCCGCACCGACGCCGTGTTCAGCGACGGCACCCCGGTCGACGTCGACGCCGTCATCACCAGCCTCGAGTACCTGAAGGCGGGAGCGCGCTCCGGGGAGGCCTACGTCAACGTCGCCTCGTTCGAGAAGGTCGACGACGACACCGTGCGCATCGTGCTCACACAGCGCGATGACACGATCCTCTACTTCATGGGCCTCGGCCGCAGCTACGTGGCCTCGCCCGCGGCCATCGAGGCGGGAACACTCGGCAGCGAGCCGATCGGCTCCGGCCCGTACGTCCTCGACAGTGCCACGAGCGTCGCCGGTGCGGAGTACCACTTCACCAAGACCGCCGACTACTGGGATGCCGAGACCTATCCGTTCTCCGAGCTCGCGATCTACCCGATCACCGACGCCACCGCCCGGCACAACGCGATGCTCAGCGGCCAGATCAACGTGCAGTACGGCGACGTCGCCAACCTCGAGCAGGCGAAGCAGCAGGGCTGGAACACCGCGGAGCGCGTCTCCGGCTGGGCCGGACTCGTCATCACCGACCACACCGGCGCGAAGAGCGAGCCCCTCGGCAAGCTTGAGGTGCGCCAGGCCCTGAACTACGCCTTCGACGGCGCCGCGATCCTGGCCGCCGTCGGCAGCGGTGCCGGCGTCGCCACGAACCAGGTGTTCCCCGACGGCGGCACAGTCAACGACCCCGCCCTCAACGAGACCTACGCCTACAACATGGACAAGGCCAAGAAGCTGCTCGCTGACGCCGGCTACCCCGACGGGTTCGCGATCTCGATGCCCATGTCGCCGATCTTCGAGATGTGGAAGCCCTCCGCGGAGCAGGCGCTCAACGAGCTGGGTGTCACGGTCACCTGGGACAACATGCAGATGCCCGACTACCAGCTGAACGCGCCGAACTACCCGATGTTCATCTCGTTCCTCGCGATGGACGGCAACGACGTCGCGACGGTGGCCCGTCAGGTCACCAGCGTGCAGTGGTTCAACCCCGAACCCGACTACGCCCAGAACGAGGTCATCGCCCCGCTCGTCGACAAGGTGCAGAAGGAACGCGGCGACGCGCAGACCGACGCCGTCAAGGAGCTCAACAAGGCCCTCGTCGATCAGGCGTGGTGGTCGGTCTGGTACCAGGCCAACAACATCTACTACACGGCACCCGGCATCCAGCTGCAGCCCGTCGTCGGGATGATGTTCCCCACCCTGCGCTACATCACCCAGGGCTGATGCCCTCCGGGGGCGGCCACGACACGGCCGCCCCCGGGTCCTGCCCCCTCCGACCCCTCCCGAGGTTCTCATGCTTGTGTTCACGGCGAAGCGGGTGCTGTCCGGCATCCTCCTGCTCGTCGCGGTCTCGATCGGCACCTTCTTCCTGGCGCACCTGGCCATCAGCGACCCGACCGCATCCCTGCTCGGCACCACGGCGAGCCCAGCGCAGCAGGCGGCGTTGGCCGAGAAGATCGGTCTCGACCGTCCGCTCCTCGTGCAGTTCTGGGACTGGCTCTCACACGCCGTGCTGCTCGACTTCGGCGTCTCCTGGCGCAACTTCCAACCGGTGAGCGCGCAGCTCGCGATCAAGGTCCCGGTGACGCTTAGCGTCGTGACCTTCGCGACGCTCATCACCGCGGTCGTCGGCATCGGGTTCGGCATGATCACCGGACTCCGACCCGGCACCTGGTTCGACCGCATCATCAAGGGCATCTCCGTCGTGCTGTTCGCACTCCCGGGATTCTGGGTCAGCCTCGTGCTGGTGATGTGGCTCGCCGTGCAGCTGAAGTGGTTCCCGGCCGTGGGCTACGTGCCCCCGACGCAGTCCGTCGACGGCTGGCTGCGCTCCATCACCCTTCCGGCGATCTCGCTCGCGCTGGGCGGCATCGTCGCGGTGTCGGAGCAGCTGCGCAACGCCGTCATCGCGCAGAGCCGACAGGACTGGGTACGCACTCTCCGCAGCCGAGGACTCTCCGCCGCCCGCGTCAACCTGCACATCCTGCGAAACGCCTCGCCGGCGGCCCTCACCGTGATCGCGCTCATGTTCGTCGGCCTCCTCTCCGGCGCGATCGTGGTCGAGCAGATCTTCAGCCTCCCGGGGCTCGGCCAGCTCACGAACCAGTCATCGCAGAACGGCGACATCCCCATGCTGCTCGGCATCACGGTCGTCTCCGTCGTCTTCGTCGTCCTCATCAACCTCCTGCTCGACCTCGTGCTCGGCTGGATCAATCCGAAGGTGCGCGTCGCATGACCACGACAGACATCAGGGTCGCGTTCGACCGCGCGGCGCAGAAGCGGAGGTCGAGCCTGTTCCGGCGGTTCCTCCGTCACCCCGGCGGGTACATCCCGCTCGCGATCTTCGTGCTCATCGTGCTGGTGGGCGTGTTCGCCCCGCTGCTCGCACCGATGGACCCGAACTTCGTCGATCTGTCCGCCGCGAAGGCCGCACCGGGACCGGAGCATCTGCTCGGTGGCGACTCCACGGGGCGGGACATCCTTAGCCGCCTCATCTACGGCACCCGCACGACGCTGTGGGGCGCGCTCATCACGATCGTCACCGCCCTCGTGATCGGTGTGCCCGCCGGTGTCGCCGCCGGCTATTTCGGGGGAGCATTCGACCGGGTCTCCACATGGATCAGCGATGCCCTGCAGTCGATCCCCGGCATGATCATCCTGCTCGTCGTGGCCGCAGGGTCTCGCAACAACTTCGAACTGCTGATGGCCACCGTCGGCGTGTTCATGGTGCCCGGCTACTTCCGTATCGCCCGCTCGCAGACGCTCGCCGTGCGCAGCGAGCCCTACATCGACGCCGCGAGGGTCTCCGGACTCTCCGACGGACGGATCATCTTCCGCCACGTGATCAAGGCCGTCTATCCGCCCGTGATCATCCAGACGGCGCTGACCGCCGGTATCGCGATGGGCATGCAGGCAGGCCTCCAGTTCCTCGGCATCGGCGACTCCAACGTCCCGAGCTGGGGAGCCATGATGCTGGAGGGCTTCCGCCTCATGCTCACGTATCCGCTCATGCTGCTGTGGCCGTCGGCGGCCCTCGGGCTCACGATCGCGGTGCTCGCGATCATGGGGTCGACGCTCGCCGAGCTGGTGCAGGTGCGCACGCCACGGGTGTCCCATCGTCGGAAGGACGTCGCCGTCTCCGCTGCCGGGTCCGCCGCCCTCTCCGGACCGGATTCCCCGTCCGGCACGGTGCAGCATGCCGCGGAGGCCTCGGCTCTGCGCGTGGAGAACCTCCGGGTCGTGCACGCCACACCGAACGGCGAGACCGAGGTGGTGCACGGGGTGACCCTCGACGTCGCGCCCGGCGAGGTCGTCGGCATCGTCGGCGAGTCGGGATCCGGCAAGTCGCAGACGGTCTTCTCGGTGCTCGACCTGCTTCCGGCCACCGGGCGGGCGACCGCCGACGCGATCTGGGTCGGTGGTGTCGACGTCACGCGGGCGACACCCGCGCAGCGCCATGCCCTGCTGGGGCGCTCCATCGGCTACGTGCCGCAGGAGCCGATGAGCAACCTCGACCCCTCGTACACGATCGGCCATCAGCTGGTCGAGCCGCTGCGCCGCACGCATGGGCTCAGCAAGGCTGCGGCGAAGGAGCGCGCCAGGGCGATGCTCGTGCGAGTGGGCCTCACCGACCCCGACCGGGTGATGCGCAGCTACCCCCACCAGATGTCGGGAGGCATGGCGCAGCGGGTGCTGATCGCGGGGGCTATCGCCGGCAAGCCGTCGCTCCTCGTCGCCGACGAACCGACGACCGCGCTCGACGTCACGGTGCAGGCCGAGGTGCTGGAGCTGCTGCGCGAGCTGCAGGCGGAGTACGGGATGGCGTTGCTCATCGTCACGCACAACTTCGGCGTCGTGGCGGACATCTGCGATCGGGTGATCGTGATGCGCGGCGGCGACATCGTGGAGTCGGGCCCTGTCGACGACCTCTTCGCCGCCCCCGCCGTCGACTACACGCGAGAACTGATCGCCGCGTCGCTCGACGACGCCGAGGGCAGAGCCGAGCTCGACCGCCGCACGACGGGAGTCCCCGCATGAACCCGCTGCTCGAGGTGAACGACCTGGTCGTGGAATACGGTCGCGGACGGCAGGCCTACCGGGCACTGCACGGCGTCTCGCTCGACATCGCACCCGGGGAGTGCCTCGGTCTGGTCGGAGAGTCCGGGTCGGGGAAGTCGACGCTCGGCAAGGCCATCCTCGGGCTCGCTCCCGTCACAGCCGGCAGCATCCGGTTCGACGGGCGCGAGATCAGCCACCTCGGCACCCGTCATCGCCGAGCGCTCGCCGATGACGTGCAGGTCGTCTTCCAGGACCCCTACGGCTCGCTGAATCCCGCCATGACGATCGGCGACATCCTCGCTGAGCCGCTGCTCACCACCGGCATCGGTGCCAAGGCCGCAGAGGCGAAGGTACGGGAGATGCTCGATCGCGTGCGGCTGCCGTCGACGTCGGTGGACCGGTATCCGAGCGAGTTCTCCGGCGGGCAGAGGCAGCGGGTCGCGATCGCCCGCGCGCTGGTGCGGGGCCCTCGCCTGATCGTGTGCGACGAGCCGGTGAGTGCGCTCGACCTCACCACGCAGGCGACGATCCTCGACCTGTTCATCGAGCTGCAGCGCGACACCGGTGTGGCCTACCTTTTCGTCTCCCACGACCTGGGCGTCGTGCGACGGGTCTGCCATCGGGTCGCGGTGATGTACCGCGGTGAGCTGGTCGAGGTCGGGGAGGGCGAGCAGGTGACCCGTGCCCCCGAGCATCCTTACTCCGAGCGCCTTCGGCTGGCCTCGCCTGTCGCCGACCCGCGCGCCCAGCGCGAACGTCGCGCGCAGTGGCTCGCTCTGCGGGAGGTGCGCGATGCGGCGGTACGGTAGCTCCAGGCCGGAACACTCCACGCAGCAGAATCGGCCGGAAGGACGACATGCCGAAGATCATCGACCACGACCAGCGTCGACGGGACATCGTCGAGGTGGCGAAGAGCATCATCCTGAAGGGCGGATTCGAGGCGGCGACCATGCGCAGCATCGCCGCCGAGGCCGGATTCGCGAACGGTGCCCTGAAGCACTATTTCCCCGGGAAGGAGAGCATCGTCGCCGCCACCTTCGAGACCGTGCTGCTCGAGCACGACACCTGGCTCCAGGAGTCGATCTCCGAGGGCGCGACGCCCGAGCGGATGCTGCAGCAGGTGCTCGAGGGCACGCTGCCGAGCAGTGTCGGGGAGATCGCGAGTGGGCGTGTGCTCCTCGCCCTCTGGGAGTACGCGATGTCGAACGATCAGCTCACGGTGCTCTACCGCACGCATCTCGCGCGGTGGCACGCGATGCTCGTCGAGCGGATGGAGGCGGCGCGCGATGCCGGATCTATCCGGGATCAGGACTATGCGGCCCTCGCGAACGAGTTCATCTCGGTCGCCGTCGGAGCGACGGTGATCAACCTCATGTATCCCGAGGGCGAGCGCATCGCCGACTACGAGGACTACATCCGGAAGTTCCTGGCGCGACTCCGCTGACCGCGAGGCGCCGCATTCGAGAGGAAGGCGCCTCATGACCGCACCACTGTCCGTCTCGCACCATCCGGGAGCGGGGCGTCCTGTCGTGTTCCTGCACGGCCTGGCCTCGAGGGGGCGTCTGGACTGGCCCGAAAGCGAGTGGGACGCCGTTCTCGGCGATCGACCGCGTGTGGTGATCGACCTTCCGGCTCACGGCGACAGCATCGCGCTCGGGACCGCGACGACATCGGCCGTGACCGACGCCATCGCCGCATCGATCCGTGCGGCCGTCGGTGAGCAGGAGGTCGACCTCGTCGGCTACTCGCTCGGGGCGCGGCTGTCATGGGACCTCGCGTCCCGTCACGACATCGCCGTTCGGCGGCTCGTGCTCGGCGGGCTCAGCGCGGGGGAGCCCTTCTCCTTCGTCGACCTCCCGGCCGCGCGAGCCTCCCTCGCGGACGGCAGCGCGCCGAGGGATCCGCTCACGGGCATGATCCTCGGCATGGTGTCGATGCCGGGCAACCGTCCTGCCGACCTGCTCGATCTGATCGAGGGTCTGGCGGCGGAGCCCTTCGTCGCCGATCGCGGCGGGCCGAGTGTTCCGGTCCTCCTGATCGGTGGAGTCGACGACGGGATGGCGGCGGGGATCGACGACCTCGCGGCGCTGCTACCCGATGCGCGGACACGGCGCGTTCCCGGCGACCATCTCGCGGCCCTGCACGCACCGGGGTTCCGGACCGCGGTGCGGGAGTTCCTCGCGGATTGAAGCCCCCTCGACATCCGGCTTCAATCATGATCTTTATTTCCAACATTCGTAGATAATTCGAAAGGCTCGCTCATGACCGAAACCCCCACCGCCGACGCGGCGCGGATCCTCGACATCGCCACCGGCTACATGGCCTCCAAGCAGCTCTTCCAGGCCAGCAGGATCGGCCTGTTCGCCGCGATCGCCGACGGGGCGGACACGGCGGCCGCGATCGCCGAGCGGTGCGCGGTCAGCGAGCGCATCGCGACGCTGCTCGCCGATGCGATGACCGCCAAGGGCCTGCTCACCAGGACCGGCGGACGCTACGCGCTCGCCGAGGATGCCGCCGCGTACCTGGTCGGCGACGAGGCGGCGATCGACCTCGCTCCCTTCCTCACGTTCCTCGACGAGATCAGCTACCCGCACTGGCTGCAGTTCGCGCATACGGTCGACACGACCGAGCCGGGCGACCTGCAGATGGACGACGCCCGCTGGGCGACCTTCATGGCCGGCGTCATGACGTACAACCGTCTGCACGCGCAGGAGTTCGGCCGTCACGTCGACCTCGACGGTGCGACCAGGGTGCTCGACTTCGGCGGCCTGTCCGCCGAGTTCGCGCTGTCCGTCATGGCGGACAACCCCGAGCTGCACACCACGTTCCTCTACGCTCCCGGCTTCGAAGACGGCATCGCCGACGCGGTCGCAGCTGCGGGAGTGCAGGAGCGTGCCACGGTCGAGGTCGGCGACACGGCGACCACCGCTCCCGAGGGAGAGTACGACGCGGTCTTCGCGAACCACGTGATCCACCGCTTCTCCGCCGAGGAGAATGCGCAGATCTTCCGCAACCTGCGGGCGGCTGCCGTCGACGGCGCGACCCTGACCGTGCTCGACTTCTTCCTGGACGAGGATGTGGAGCAGCGCGGGCTCGACGCCCTGCACGCGGGCGAGTACCTCGTGATCGACGGCACCGTCGTCTATCCCGAGACCGAGGTGCGCGGATGGCTCGCCGACGCCGGCTGGTCGGTGCGCGACAAGGTCGCGCTGCCCGGCAGCCCGCGGGTGCTCGTGGCGACTGCGGTGTGAGACTCGTCCCGGCGCCGGGTGACCGGCGCCGGGGCACACGACTGGTCCGAGGGGGATCAGAGGCGGGCGGCATGCGTGAACATGCCGCCCGCCGTTTTCGTGCATCGCTTTCGGGATCAGCCGCGCGAGAAGACCGTGCGCCCGTCCACGATCGTGCGGGCGACGCCGATCGTCGCGAGGTCGCGGCCGGGCGTCAGGGGGTCCTCATCGAGGACGGTGACGTCGGCGACCATGCCGATGGCCAGCGAGCCCTTCCATGTCGAGGCGCCATCCTGTCGAGCAGGGTCGACGGTGACGGAGCGCAGCAGCCGGTTCCTGGTGCCCGCGTCGTCCGTGGCGCCCGCGGCGGTGAGCAGCGCGAGGGACGCGTCGAGACCCAGCCGCCAGTCCGGGCTCGCGACGGGGGAGTCGCTCGTGATCGTGGTCAGCGCGTCCGAGGTCAGCATCTCGGCGAGCGGCCATGCGGAGGCGAGTCTGGCTTCTCCCAGTTGCATCGCCGCCCAGGAGTGCGTGTGCGCCGCGATCAGCGGCTGCACCGCGAACCCCGCGCCGATGCGCCCCATCCTGGCGATCTGCTCGGTCGTGGCGAGATCGCCGTGCACGACGTAGTGCGGACCCGACGGCGTGGGGTGCTGTGCGTGCAGGCCCTCCAGCACGGACAGGAACTCGGCGATCGAACGGTCTCCCGTCGCGTGCACCGCGATCTGCAGCCCGCGGGCAGAGGCCAGTTCGAGCATGCGTCGGAACGCGGTGCGGGCGTCGGGCTCGCCGCGGGTGAGCAGTCCGCCGGTGGTGCCGTCGGCGTACGGTTCATCGACCCAGGCGGTCGCCATCGGGGGGATGCCGTCGGCGAAGATCTTCACGCCGGGGATCGCGAGCCATCGAGGGTCGGAGGGCGGTGCGGGGATGCGCACCCCGCGCTCGAAGTCGTCGAGCGTGCTCTCGCCGTCGATCGTGCCGAACAGTCTCAGCAGGGTCACGCGGGAGGTCTGGGCGCGCTCGCGATGCAGCTCGAGGTAGGTGTCGAGCATGTCGGAGCCGAAGCATCCGGTCTCGCCGTCGTCTTCGCCGGGGCCGATCCCCGGCTCGGTGTAGCTCGTGATGCCGAGCTCGGCGAGCAGTGCCCATGCGCGTCGCAGCGCCGACCGGCGTTCCTCCGACGTCGACACGAGCCGTCCGGACGGCTGCTCCTCCGGCGGTGTGTCGGAGAAGAAGAGATGCGGCCACCGTGCCCCCAGCCATGCGGCGTGCAGGTGGGCGTCGTTGATGCCGGGGATCGCGGTGCGCCCGTCCAGCTCGATCACCGCGCGTGAATCCAGAGCCTCCGCCTCCGCACCCAGAGCGACGATCACCCCGTCGCGGACGGCGAGCGACTCCGTGATCGTGTCGGAAGGGTCGAGGGTGCGGATGCGGCCGCCGCGGATGATCAGGTCGGCATCGTCGCCGTGGAGTGACTGTGTCATTATTCCACCAGTGTAGACGCAAAACTGCTGCCGAGGAGAAGCTCATGGCGCGTTGTCGTCAGTGGCCGCCGCCGAACTCGATCATCGCGACTCCGACCGCGATCAGCGCGACGCCGATCGCCATCATGGCCGAGAAGTGATCCTTGAAGATCACCCGCCCGAGCACCGCGGTCAGCGCGACACCGGCGGCGGCCCAGATCCCGTAGGCGACGCCCACCGGCATCCCCATCGCGAGGATCGTGCCGAGCAGGGTGAAGGCGGCGAGATAGCCGACGACGATCACGGGGATCCAGCGGCGACGGCGCAGGCCCTCGGATGCGCGCAGGCTCAGCGTCGCCGTGACCTCGCTCGCGATCGCGAGGGCGAGGAACACCCAGGTCACGACGTCGCCTCCGTCGTATCGCGCGTATGGGATCCGAGTTCGACGAGCAGCACGCCGACCACGATCACGCCGACGCCGACGATCTGCACCGGTCCCAGCAGCTCGCCGAACAGCACCGTGCCGAGCGCGGCGGTGAGCACGACGCCGATCGCCGACCAGATGCCGTATGCGACGCCGACGGCCATGCCGCGGTCGAGCACGACCGACAGCAGCCAGAGCGACCCCGTGTAGCCGAGCACCACGACGACGAGCCAGAACGGATGCGTGAACCCCTCGGCGGCGCGGAGGGAGAGGGTCGCACTCACCTCGAGGGCGATCGCGAGCAGCAGGGGCGGCCATGCCGAGCGGCGGGGGCTGGGGGTCATCGCGAGCCTTTCGTGGAGCGTCCGAGGGGGAGAACGCGACGGGTGACCGGGGGATTCCCGCGAGAAGCCGGGCCTGCTCGACCCCGGTCCGCAGCCGTCGGATTCGGCACGTGTTCCTGCGACTTGTACGCTGGATGCATCCCCCGATCCACCCGGCAACTCGCGCGCCGGCGACCTCGGCGCGCGCTCACACATGCAAGGACGCAGATGAACGATTCCGCGGCACACCGCGACGACTGGACAGAGAGCGAAGAGCTGGCGGAGCGGATGATCCCGCTCATCGGGGCGCTCCGACGGGAGCACGACGTCGTCACGTCGCTCCACGGGCATCGTCTGCTCGGCCTGTCGGCGACGGGGCTGGTCGAGGTGCACGAGCGTGTCGCCCAGCTCGGTCACGAGCGTCTGCCGATCGAGGACAGCCTTGCGGTGCTGGAAGCGATCCATGCTCTCGCGCCCGGGGCATCCTCCCTCGACGTCGCCCGCCTGGTCGCCGGCCACGCGGAGAGCGGTCAGCCGTTGGAGGCCTATCTCGCAGATGTGCTCGCTCCGGCCATGGGAGCTGTCGCCGCTGAGGCCACCGACGTCGTGCTCTACGGGTTCGGGCGGATCGGCCGCCTCCTCGCTCGTATCCTCATCGCCCACACGGGAGGCGGGAGCGGGCTGCGTCTGCGTGCCATCGTCGTCCGCCGCGGTGCCGAGAACGATCTCGTCAAGCGCGCGTCACTGCTGCTGCGCGACTCCGTGCACGGCCGCTTCGCCGGTTCGGTCACGGTCGACGAAGATGCCGAGCAGATCATCGCGAACGGCACCCGCATCCAGGTGATCTACTCCGACGACCCGGCGACCATCGACTACAACGCGCACGGCATCCACGACGCGATCGTCGTGGACAACACCGGACGCTGGCGCGACGAGGCGGGGCTCTCCCAGCACCTGCAGTCGAAGGGCGTCGCCCGCGTGCTGCTCACGGCCCCCGGCAAGAGCCCGCTCAAGAACATCGTCCACGGCATCAACGACGACACCATCGCCGACTCCGACCGCATCATCTCGGCCGCGTCCTGCACGACCAACGCCATCACTCCGGTGCTCGCGGCGATCGATGAGGCGTACGGCGTCGTCAAGGGGCACGTGGAGACCGTGCACTCGTTCACGAACGATCAGAACCTGATCGACAACTTCCACAAGGGCGACCGACGCGGACGTTCGGCCGTGCTCAACATGGTCATCACCGAGACGGGGGCGGCCAAGGCCGTGGCCAAGGCGCTCCCGCAGCTCGAGGGCAAGCTCACCGGCAGCTCGATCCGCGTCCCGACGCCCGACGTGTCGCTCGCGGTGCTGCACCTGACCATCGAGCGTCCCGCGACCAAGGACGAGGTCAACGACTACCTGCGCCGCGTCTCGCTGCACTCCAAGCTCCGTCAGCAGATCGACTACGTGGAGAGCCCCGACGTCGTCTCCACCGATTTCGTCGGCTCGCACCGTGCCGGCATCGTCGACGGCCTCGCCACCATCGCCGACGAGGACACCCTCATCCTGTACGTCTGGTACGACAACGAGTTCGGATACTCCTGCCAGGTCATCCGTGTGCTCGAGGTCATGGCGGGCTCGCACCCGATCGTGCTGCCGGAGCGCCGCGAGGTGACCCTGTAGGGCTGAGTCTCGCCGTTCGCCGGGTTTCGTCGTATCGTCCGGAGTACCCGGCATGATGAGGTCATGAAGACCGCGGCTCAGCGCACCGACCGTCTCCGTTCACAACGCCTCCGTTCGCATCGCCTGACCGCTCCGGCGCGCACCGTGACGGCTGCGGCGCAGCACATGCTCGCCGTGCAGAGTCAGGACTTCACGGCCGGTCGGTGGGCGCTCGCCGTGCGTACCCGCGGTGAGCCGACACTGCGCGACGTCGACCGGGCCTTCGACCGGGGCGACATCGTGCGCGCGTGGACGATGCGCGGCACCCTGCACACCGTCCCGGCGCGAGACCTCGGTTGGATGCTCCAGGTCACCGCCGGGCGGCAGCGGCAGCAGGCAGCCACCCGTCACCGTGACCTCGGCATCGACGACGACATGGTCGCCGCTGCCGTTCGCGCCCTGACACCGCGCCTGCGCGATGGCGGGTGCACGCGTGCGGAGGTGTTCGAGGTGCTGGAGGGGATCGGCATCGACCCCTCCGGTCAGCGCGGCATCCACCTGCTGTTCACCCTCACGATCGCCGGGCTGATCTGCCAGGGACCGGTCGTGGCCCGCGCCGGTGTCGCCCGCGAACAGCGCTTCGTCTTCGTGGAGGAGCACATCCGCGAGCACGCAGCACCCGACGATCCGCTCGCCGAGCTGTTCGTCCGCTACGTCGACGGCCATGGTCCTGCCGGGGTCGCCGACTTCGCGTGGTGGTCGGGCCTCACTCTGGGTCAGTCGCGTGAGGCGGCAGAGTGGGCGGCCTCCAGCGTCGAAGAGGTCGACGAAGGGCTCTTCGTCGCGTGCCGGCCTCCGCATCGGGCGAGCGGCGCCGCGTCGGTCCATGCTCTCGGCGCGTTCGACGAGTACTACATCTCCTACGCCGATCGCACGGCCGTATGCGACCCGGCGTATCTGGCGGCGATCGGGCCGGGGAAGAACGGCATGGTGCGTCCGACGATCGTCGAACAGGGCCGCGTCATCGGCTCCTGGTCGCATGCGAGCGCGACCAGGAGTGCACCGCCGGAGCTCTTCGAGGCGCCAGAGGATCCCGAGGTCGTGGCCGCAGCCCTCGCGCGGTTCGCCCGCTTCGCCGACGACTGAGACGCCCGCCCGAGCCCGACCCGCCCCTACTCGCTGGCGTGGCGCCTACTCGCTGGCGTGGCGGGCGAGGAAGCTGTAGACCTCGTTGTCGTCGACGCCCGGGAACGCGCCGCGGGGGAGAGGGGAGAACATGTGCGTGTGCACGCGCGCGCTCGGCCAGGCCCGTCCGCTCCACCGATCGCTCAGCTCGGCCGAGGGGCGACGGCAGCACGACTCGTCGGGGCACGTCGATACCGCGCGGTCGTTCGTCTCGCGTCCACGCCACCACCGTGCGTCGTCGAAGGGCACCCCGACCGTCACCGAGAACTCGCCGTCGGTCGACGACCCGGTCTGCGTCGAGCACCAGAAGGTGCCGGACGGGGTGTCGGTGTACTGGTGGTGCTCCACCGTGCGGTTCTGCTGCGTGAACGCGGCGCGGGCCTGGAACTTGCGACACACCCGCTGTCCCTCCACGGCACCGGTCACATCCATCGGCAGCGGCAGGTCGTCGTTCTCGTACACACGGGTGATCGCCCCGGTGGAGTCGACGCGCAGGAAGTGCAGCGCCATGCCGAGGTGCTGTGTCAACAGGTTCGTCATGCGCATGCCCGCCGCCTCGTGCGTGACGCCGAAGCCGTCGCGGAAGTCCTCGACGGCGAGGTTGCGGTCCTTCTTCGCCTGTTGCAGGAACGCGACGGAAGCCGTCTCCGGCATCAGGCAGCATGCGGCGAAGTAGTTGATCTCCAGGCGCTGCTGCAGGAAGTCGGCGTAGTCGGTCGGCGGGGTGTGTCCGAGAAGTCGGTGCGCCATCGCCTGCAACGCCATCGAGCGCAGGCCGTGACCGCCGGGGATCGAGGCCGGCGGCAGGTAGATCCGCCCGTTCTCGAGGTCGGTGACCGACCGTGTCGAGTGCGGGAGGTCGTTGACATAGATCAGTTCGAACCCGAGCTTCTCGGCCATGATGCTCACGGTGCGGTGGGTGAGTGCACCCTGCACGTGTCCCGCAGCCTTGAGGTGCTTCTCGGCGAGCTTCTCGATCTCGGGGAGGTAGTTGTTCTGGGCGCGCATCCGCAGCCGCAGCTCGGTGTTGGCGCGGCGTGCTTCCTCCGGGGTCGCGATCGCCTCGCGCTCCCGCCTCTCCAACTCCCGGTGCAGGCCGAGAACGGATTCGATCGTCTCGTCGCTCATCCCCTTGGTGACGCGCACGGGGGCGACGCCGAGCTGCCGGAACACCGGGCTCTCCTGCGCGCGCTCCAGGGCGATCTCGAGCGCGGCACGCCGGTTCGGCGGCTCACCGGAGATGAGATCGGTCACCTCGGTCTTGGTCGCGTGCGCGATCGCCTGAAGGAGGGAGAGCTTGGGCTCGCGCTTGCCGTTCTCGATCAGGCTCAGCTGCGAGCCGGCGACGCCGACCAGCGCGCCGAGCTCATCGAGCGTGTAACCGTTCTCCAGTCGGTGGTGACGGATGCGGTGGCCGAGGGTCGTGAGGTGGATGCCGGAGGACGCCATTCCTTGAGTCTAGCGAAAGAATTCCAGTTCTTATCGCTTGAAATGGCCGAAAGTCGCGTTCGAACCGGAAGAAGATAGGTGCAACGCCCCACACTTCTAAGGAGCAGTCATGGCCATGGCCGAAGTCCTCACCCCTCGCACGTCTCCCGTCTCCCCGACGCGCACGTTCGGGGCGGCTCCGACGTATGACACTCCTGCCATGGCCGAGCTGGCCGCCTGGGTCGAGGAGATCCGGGCGCTCACCCAGCCCGACTCCGTGCACTGGGTCGACGGCTCGCGGGCCGAGAACGACTGGCTGCTGCGCGGACTGGTCGACGAGGGCAAGCTGATCAAGCTCAACCCCGAGTGGCGACCCGGCTCGTACCTCGCGCGCTCGCACCCCAGCGACGTCGCTCGCACCGAGGGGCGGACGTTCATCGCCTCCGAGCGCGAGGAGGACGCTGGCCCCACGAACAACTGGGCGGCTCCGGCCGAGATGCACGCCAAGATGGATGAGATCTTCGAGGGATCGATGCGTGGGCGCACCATGTACGTCGTCCCGTTCTCGATGGGACGCGTCGGCGGCCCGCTCTCGCACATCGGCGTGCAGATCACCGACAGCGCCTACGCGGTCGCCTCGATCGGCATCATGACCCGCGTCGGCGATGCCGTCACGCGTCAGATCGCCGAGGGTGCGCCGTGGGTCAAGACCGTGCACACGGTCGGTGCCCCGCTCGCGCCGGGTGCGCAGGACGTGGAGTGGCCCTGCAACGACGACAAGTACATCGTGCACTTCCCGGAGACGCTCGAGGTCTACTCGTACGGCTCGGGCTACGGCGGCAACGCGATCCTCGCCAAGAAGTGCTTCGCGCTGCGCATCGCCTCGGTGATCGCCCGCGACGAGGGCTGGCTCGCCGAGCACATGCTGCTCATCCGCGTGATCGACCCGCAGGGCAAGGCCTACCACGTGGCTGCGGCCTTCCCTTCGGCCTGCGGCAAGACGAACCTCGCCATGCTGCGTCCGACCATCCCGGGCTGGCGCGTCGAGACCCTCGGCGACGACATCGCCTGGATCCGTCCTGGTGAAGACGGTCGCATGTGGGCCATCAACCCCGAGGCGGGCTTCTTCGGCGTCGCACCGGGCACCGGCGAATCGACCAACGTCACCGCGGTCGAGACGCTCTGGGGCAACACCATCTTCACCAACGTCGCGCTCCGCCCCGACGGCGACGTGTGGTGGGAGGGCCTGACCGACGAGGCACCGGCGAACCTGATCGACTGGGAGGGCAACGACTGGACCCCCGAGTCGGGACGCCCTGCCGCGCACCCCAACTCCCGTTTCACGGTGTCGGCGGCTCAGTGCCCGCAGATCTCCGAGGACTGGGAGGAGGCCGTCCCGCTCGACGTCATCCTGTTCGGCGGACGCCGCGCGAGCAACGTGCCCCTCGTCGTCGAAGCAACCGACTGGACGCACGGCGTGTTCCTCGGCTCGAACATCTCGTCCGAGCGCACGGCTGCCGCTGAAGGCACGGTCGGGGAGCTCCGCCGCGACCCCTTCGCGATGCTGCCGTTCTGCGGCTACAACATGGCGGACTACTTCGGCCACTGGCTCAAGGTGGGCCGCGGTCTGCGCTTCGACCGCGCACCGCGCATCTTCCAGGTCAACTGGTTCCGCCGCGGCGACGACGGCCGGTTCCTGTGGCCGGGCTTCGGCGACAACTCGCGCGTCGTCGACTGGATCATCCGCCGCATCGCCGGTGACGTGCCCGCGGTCGACAGCCCGATCGGACGCCTGCCGCGCGTGGAAGACCTCAATCTCGACGGACTCGACATCCCCGCCGCCGACCTCGACGAGCTGTTCTCCGTCGACGCCGAGGCGTGGAAGACCGAGGCCGATCTGACCGAGGAGTTCTACGACACCTTCGGCGACAAGGTTCCGGCGGCGCTGCGCGCCGAGCTGGCCTCGCTGCGCTACCGCCTCGACAAGGCGTAGTTCCCCAGACCGGTGCCGGTTCGGGGGAGCCGGCACCCTCAGGGCCTCGTGCCCTGCAAACCCGCGAAGGCGGGACATCAGAGACGAACCCATGGCTGAGTGGTCTCCGACGTCCCGCCTTCGTGTTGTTCGGGCGCTGGTCGAGACCCACGCTCGTCGTCGAGACCCACGCTCCCAAGCGTGGGGGAGGATGGGTCTCGACGAGCACGATGGGTCTCGACGCCGCGGGGGGCGGGGCGGGGCGAGGGTGGGGGTGGGGGCGAGGGTGGGGTGGGGATCAGGCGAGCAGCTGGTGCCGGGCGAGATCGCGGTACAGCGGTGTCGACTCCACGAGCTCGGCGTGCGTGCCCTGGCCGACCACGACGCCGTCCTGCAGGACCACGATCAGGTCGCTGTCGACGACCGTCGACAGGCGGTGGGCTATGACCACGAGCGTGCGGTCGGTGGAGACCGCATCGATGGCCTCGCGCATGCGCTGCTCGTTCACACCGTCGAGCGACGACGTCGATTCGTCGAGCAGCAGGATCGGGGCGTCGGTCAGCAGCGCGCGGGCGATCGCGAGTCGCTGACGCTCACCGCCGGAGAGCATCACGCCGTCCTCGCCGACGGGAGCCTCGATCCCGAGGGGGCTGCGCTCGAGCACGTCGCCGAGATTCACGGCGCGCAGCACGCGCTCGCAGTCGGCGTCGGTCGCCTCGGGAGAGGCGAGCCGCAGGTTCTCGGAGAGAGTGCCGGCCAGCGTCGGCGCGTCCTGCTCGACGTAGCCGAAGTGGGCGCGCAGCTCGTCGCGCGGATACGTGCGCGCGTCGTGGCCGTGCAGGCGGATCGAGCCACCCGTCGGGTCGTAGAAGCGCTCGATGAGCGACAGGATCGTGCTCTTGCCGGCGCCGCTGGGGCCGACGAGGGCGACGCGGGAGCCGTGGGGCACGGCGAAGGACACGCCGCGGAGCACCTCGTGGTCCTGCACGGTGGCCGTCGCATCCTCTGCGGACTCCAGGTGTGCATCCGCGAGCAGGGTCCGGGCCTCCTCGGCTGCGGCCGCACGGGCTGCGACGACGTTCGCGGGGTAGTGGAAGCGCACGTCGCGGAACTCGATGGCCGGTGCGTCGGGGGTCGGCGTCTCGCGAGGCAGCGACGCGGCGATCTTCTCGTCGTCCTGCGACTCGGTCGGCAGATCGAGCACTTCCTGGATGCGACCGAGCGCACCGAGGGCCTGGTTCACCGAGGTGATGGCGCCGAACGTGGTGGCCAAGGGCATCACGAGCAGGAACAGGAACATGATGAACGAGATCAAGGAGGCGATCGTGATCGCTCCGGCCGCCACACGGAAGCCGCCGACGCCGAGGACCACCAGCAGCGAGAGCTGCAGGGCGATGCCGGAGACGGGCACGACCATGGAGGAGATCTTGGCGATGCGCACGCCGATCCCGTAGGCGTCTGATGCGAGGGCGGTGACGGCGGTGGTCTCGCGTTCGGTCGCCCCGGAGGCGCGGATGGTGCGGATCGAGCCGACGGCACGCTCCACGCCGGAGGCGAGCTCACCCACCTTCTCCTGCTGGGCGGTCGATGCGGTGCGGATGCGTCCGCTCAGCATCACGACGACCGCGACCGAGATGCCGATCACCACGACGATGAGCAGCAGCAGGATCGGGTCGATCACGAGCATCGCGATCAGTGCTCCGGCGAAGAGCACTGCGCTGCCGACGGCATCGGCGAGGCCCTGGGTGAGCACGGCGTACAGCAGCGTCGTGTCCGTGCCGACGCGTGAGACGAGGTCACCGGTGCGGCGGGCGTCGAACTCGGAGGTCGGCAGGTGCAGGATGCGGGCGATCAGCTTGCGACGGCTCGAATACACCACGGCGGTGCCGGTGCGCTGGAGCAGGTAGTGCTGGAAGCCGGAGATGATCGACGACACGATCACGAAGCCGACCAGGAGCCAGACGAGGATCCCGATCCCCGTATCGGACTGCACGGCTTCGATGACCTGACCCACGAGGAGCGGCTGCACGAGCGACGTCGCTGCGCCGATGACGCTGAGCACGGCGACCACGATGAGGGTGCGCTTGTGCTCGAAGAGGAAGGGGAGGAGCTGGCGGAACGTCGCGCGGGGGCCTTCGGGCTGTGCGCCACGTCCGCGACGGCGTGCTGTCGCCGAACCGGACATGCGGGACCTCTATCTGGAGATGGTACTTCGACCGTACTTCGTTCGCGGTCGGATCCTATGGAGTGGCTGTAAGAGCTTCAGGAGCGGCCGAAACGGCGGTGGGCCGCCTGTTTGCTCACACCGAGAGCGCTGGCGATGGCCTGCCACGAGTAGCCGAGGTTGCGTGCGCGACGCACGTTCGCCTCCTCGGCGCGGGCGACCTCCTTCCGCACCTCGGCGAGGCGGTGCAGGGCGGCCAGCGGCTCGCTCCCGTCGTCCTGGGCGATTGCCGTCGGCAGTGTCATGATGAACCTCCTGCGTCAATATTCGTTGACGCGGGCCGGGAAGTCAATACATGTTGACGTGACAGTCTGGGGCGATGATTTCGAAGAAGTGGGTCCTGTTCGACATCGGTGGAGTTCTCGAGGTCGTCGACGACGACGCATGGCAGCAGGAGTGGTGGGATCGCTGGCAGGTGGCGAGCGGTCTCGACCGCGGTGTCTTCGATGCGCGCATCGCGGCCGCCCATCTTCCCGCGATCGACGTCACCACGGGGACGGAGTCGGATTTCTGGGACGCGGTGAGCACAGCGCTCGACCTCGATGCCGCGCAACGCAGCGCCATGCGCGCCGACTTCTGGGACGCGTACTGCGGCACCGCCAACGGGGAACTGATCGAGTACGCGCGAACCCTCTCGTCGCGCGCGGGAACCGCGATCCTCTCCAACTCGGCCGATGGCGCGCGAGAGGAGGAGGAACGCCGCTTCGGGTTCTCCGAGATCTTCGATCCGATCTGCTACAGCCACGAGCAGGGCGTCAACAAGCCGGAACGTGAGGCCTACCTGCGTGCGCTCCAGCGCATGGGGGCGAAGCCGGGAGACGTGCTGTTCATCGACGACCACCAGGTGTCGGTCCACGGAGCCGAAGCGGTCGGGATCCGCGCCGTGCGGCATGTCGACAACGCGACGACGATCGCCGCGATCGAGGGATTCCTCGCCGGCTGAAGTTATCCACAGATGGCTCTTTACCGCATGTGCTGAACATGCGACGCTGGAAAAATGAGTCGGATGCTGCAGGTGAGAAACCTTCCGGACGACGTTCACGCACGGCTCAAGGAGCGAGCCGCCGCAGAGCGCATGTCCCTCTCCGACTATGTCGCCGCTCAGCTCACGAGCCTCGTGCAGTACAGGACCAACGCGGAGATCGTCGCGGCGGCCCGAGCAAGGGCTGCCGCGCGCGGCAGTGCCCTCACCCGAGACCAGGTCCTCGAGGCGCGGGACGCGGCGCGCGCCGACCGGGATGCTGAGCACGATCGGTGAGCGCCGGAGCGGTGCTCGACGCCTCGGCTGCGATCGAGGCGGTGATCGGTACTGAGGAGTGGCTGGGCGGCGACATTTTCCATGCGCATGCCGGTCTCGACATCGAGGTGCTCTCCGTCCTGCGGCGGCAGGCAATCCACCATCGTCTCCCAGCGCACATCGCGCGCGAGGCGCTGGATGCCTTCAGCGAGTTGGAGATCACCCGCCATCCTCTGCGTCGTCTGATCCCGAGGGTCTGGATGCTGCGCGACGAGATCTCCGCCTACGACGCCGGGTACGTCGCACTGGCGGAGGCGCTCGGCGTGCCTCTGCTGACGCTCGACCGTCGACTCGCGAAATCGGCCGCACGCTACTGCGACGTCATCGTCCTCTGATCCCCGCCCTCGGGCGGACTAGAGCTCGACGGCTGCGGCCACGCCGAGGTCGTCGTCGTAGTCGTGGTCCTTCGTCTCCGGCGAGAGGATCAGCGCGATGAAGGTCAGCACACCCATCGCCGACAGGTACAGACCGACCAGCCATGGCGCCCCGCCGGCCACCTCCCACAGCTTCAGAGCGATGAGCGGGGCCACCGCCGCGCCGAGGATGGAGGAGACGTTGTAGGCGATGGCCGACCCCGTGTACCGGACGTTCGTCGGGAACAGCTCGGGCAACAGGGCTCCCATGGGCCCGAACGTGGCGCCCATCAGCATGAAGCCGAACACCAGGAACGCCTGCGTGAGCGCACCCGTGAACTTGGGGTCGATCGCCGGGAGCAGGAACGCGTTGAAGGTGAGACCGAACACGATGATGGTTCCCGTGACCCACAGCAGCAGCTTGCGCCGGCCCACCGCATCGGCGATGGGACCCGAGAGCAGGGTGAAGACGCCGAAGAACACCACGCCGATGATCTGCATCAGCACGAAGTCGGTGTAGCCGAAGCCGAGTCCCGGATAGAACTGCGCTGCGAACTTGGTGGGATCGAACGAGGCGCCGGTCGCCTCGGCCGCCGCCTTCGCCGCAGCCGAAGCCGTCTCCAGCGACGCGGGCTTGGTGCCGTAGGCGAGGGTGAAGTTCGTCATCAGGTAGAACAGCACGTACGTCGCCAGCATGATGAACGTGCCGAGGATGAGCTGCTTCCAGTGGTGGCGGAACACGGTCGCGAGCGGGAGCTTGCGGATCACGCCCTTCGTCTCGGCCTTCTTGAAGGTGTCGGACTCGACGAGCTTGAGCCGCACCCACAGGCCGATGATGACCATCACGGCGGAGAACAGGAACGGGATGCGCCAGCCCCAGGCGAGGAACGCCTCGGACTTCAGTGCCGGGTTGTCGGCGTGCGGCAGCAGCCAGTTGATCGCGAGGAAGAGGAAGTTCGCGATGATGAACCCGAGCGGGGCTCCCAACTGCGGGAAGGTGCCGTACCAGGCGCGCTTGCCCTTCGGGGCGTTCTCGGTCGCGACCAGGGCCGCCCCAGACCACTCGCCGCCGAGCGCGAAGCCCTGCGCGAGGCGGAGGATCAGCAGCAGCAGTGCCGCCCACCAGCCGATGTCCTGGTAGGTCGGCAGCAGACCGATCACGAAGGTCGCGATGCCCATCGTCAGCAGAGATGCCACGAGCGTGGCCTTGCGTCCGAACTTGTCGCCGAAGTGGCCGAACACCACAGCGCCGATCGGTCGGGCGACCATCGCGGCGCCGAAGACGGCGAACGAGGAGAGGAGCGATGTCGTGTCGTCGCCGGTGGGGAAGAACAGCACCGGGAACACGAGCACGGCCGCCGTCGCATACGCGTAGAAATCGTAGAACTCGATCGTGGTGCCGACCAGGCTCGCGGTGATGACGCGCGAGCGGGGATTCGCCGGCGCAGTGGCAGTGCTCATGTGTGTTCCTCCGATCGAGTCCCCGGTATACCAAGGGACTCGGGCGAGTTTACGCCTTCCTGAGTGTTTGCTGTACGCGCATGTCGCGTGTCATCCCGGAGAGCGCGTGCGGTGCGTAGAGTCGGGGAGGCGGAACGCGGGGAGGACACCATGGCGACGAGGATGCTGCTGCTCGCTGACACGCATGTCCCGAAGAGGGCGAAGCGGCTGCCGGAAGCCGTCCTGCGGGCGGTCGACGAGGCGGACATCGTCGTGCATGCGGGCGACTGGGTGGACGAGGCGACGCTGGACCTGCTCGCGTCCAAGGCACGCATGCTGCAGGGCGTGTTCGGCAACAACGATGGCGATGAGCTGCGCGCGCGGCTCCCCGAGATCGCCCGCTTCGCCGTCGAAGCCGTCGCCGTCGCCGTCGTGCACGAGACGGGGCCGTCGCGGCAGCGCGAGAGTCGCATGGACGAGGCCTTTCCCGACGTCGACCTGCTGGTCTTCGGGCACTCCCACATTCCGTGGGACACCGTGTCGCCGGCGGGCATGCGGCTGCTGAATCCCGGGTCGCCGACCGACCGTCGACGACAGCCCGCCCGCACGATGATGTGGGCCGAGATCGACGGTGCCGCGGTGAAGGTCACGCTGGTGACGCTGCCGTGAGCGATGTTCCCGTGTACCGCGCGCCGATGCGTTCGCGTGACGACCGGGTTCCCGCAGGAGCCGCGGTCGAACGTGCTCTCGTCCTCGGCGTGTGCGGGCTGGGTGGACGCCTCGATGCCGCCCCCGAGGGGCTGACGGACGCGCTCGTCGCGGTCGACCTCCGCCACGGCGAACGCCCGATGCTGCTCAGCTCTGGCCGCCGCTGACCACCGTGCAGCAGCACCCCGAGCGCGTGGGCGCACTCGCGGTGGACGCTCTGCTCGCGGAACTCGAGGGTGCCGGGTCGGCCGGTCTCGACCGACCGCAGACGCCGCTGGTGGGAACGGAGCTCATCGTGAGAGGGAGCACAGCGCCTCCCCGGAAGCGTTGAGCGCTCCGGGCGTCATGTCGACGTGTGCGGTCAGCGCCAGATGACGGCGAGTCCCGCGTTCAGGAGTGCCAGGATGCCGATCAGCCAGAACACGGCCGGCGGCACGGCGTCTCCGCGCTTCTGTCGCGCCGAACCGATGCCGAGGAGCGCGCCGATGATGACCAGCACGACCAGCTTGACGCCGATCTTCACGTAGTTGAGGTCGTAGTCGATGCCCCACGGCGCGGCGAGGGCGAGACCTGCGACACCGGCGATCGCGAGACCGTAGTCCATGATCTTCGTGATCTGGCGCTTACCGCCGAAGGCCTGCGCGGCCCAGGCGCCGAACAGCACGGCGAAGCCGATCAGGTGGATGAACACGACGATATGACGCAGGGTCTCCATGCCCTCACCGTACGAGCGTGGAGCCCTCCTGCGCTAGCAAGGGCAGGCTGACCTCAGCCGCGGAGCTCCCTCGTGACGAGAGCGGTGCGCAGGGCGGCATCGGCCGCCTCGGCGCCCTTGTCCTCCTTGGAGCCCGCCAGCCCCGCGCGGTCCAGTCCCTGCTGCTCGTCGTCGAGAGTCAGCACGCCGAAGCCGACGGGCTTGCCGGCATCCAGTGCGACCCGAGTGAGGCCGTCGGTGGTCGCCGCCGAGACGTACTCGAAGTGCGGGGTTCCGCCGCGGATGATCACGCCCAGCGCGACGACCGCGTCGGCTCCCCCGGCGAAAGCGGCCTGCGCGGCGATCGCGAGCTCGAAGGAGCCGGGCACGCGCACGAGCCGGTGCGTGGCGTCGGCGGCGTCGAGCACGCGCTCCGCCCCGGCGATCAGGCCGTTCGAGATCGTCTCGTGCCAGGTGCCGGCGATGATGACGACGTTCAGACCCCGCCCGTCGATGTTTCCCGTCTCGGGTGCTCCTGCGCCGCTCATTCGTCGTCCTTTCCGTGGGCGAGTGCCTCTGCGAGGTCTGCTTCGCCGATGATGTGACCCATCCGGTCACGCTTGGTCTCCAGGTACTGGTGGTTGTTCGGACCCACTCCGACGATCAGCGGCACCTGTTCGATCACGTCGAGGCCGAGTTCGCGCAATTGCGCGACCTTGTCGGTGTTGTTCGTCAGCAGACGCACCTTCGATACGCCGAGGTCCGAGAGGATGCCGGCCGCCGCGGCGTAGTCGCGCGCATCTGCGGGCAGGCCAAGAGCGAGGTTGGCATCGACCGTGTCGAGGCCCTCCTCCTGCAGGCTGTAGGCGCGCAGCTTGTTGATCAGGCCGATCCCTCGCCCCTCGTGGCCGCGCATGTAGATGACGATCCCGCCCTCCTTCTCGATCGCGTCGAGTGCGGAGTCGAGCTGTGGGCCGCACTCGCACTTCAGCGACCCGAACGCCTCGCCGGTCAGGCACTCCGAGTGCACGCGTACCAGCGCGGTGTCGCCAGGCTCGCCGGAGACGACCGCGATGTGGTCGGTGCCGGTGATGCGGTCCTTGTACGCGAGGAAGCGGAACGTGCCGTGCGTGGTCGGGACGGTGGCGTCGGCGCGCAGGCTCACGCGGCGTCCGCGGTGCGCACTGGGCGTCGCGCCATCGGGGTCGATCTCGTTCAGGTGGGCGATCAGCTGCTCGATCGTGATCACGGGTACGCCGTCTCGCGCACCGAGCTCGATGAGTCCGGGCAGGCGCATCATGCTGCCGTCCTCCGCGACGACCTCCGCGATCGCTCCGACCGGGCGGAGCCCCGCCAGCTTCATGAGCTCGACGGCGGCCTCGGTGTGGCCGCTGCGCTCGCGCACGCCGCCGTCGACCGCCCGCAGAGGCAGTACGTGGCCCGGGCGGATGATGCTGGTCGACGTCGACTCCGGGTTCGACAGCACGTTCAGCGTGTGGGCGCGGTCATGGGCGCTGATGCCGGTGGTGACCCCCTGTGCGGCGTCGACGCTCACGGTGTAGGCGGTCGAGCGGGCGTCTTCGCTGGCGGCGACCATCGGCGGCAGGTTGAGGTGGTCGGCGAGGTCGGCGGGCATCGGGGCGCAGATGAAACCGGACGACCAGCGCACGGTCCACGCCACCCACTCCGGCGTCGCGAGCTCTGCCGAGAGGATGACATCGCCCTCGTTCTCGCGGTTCTCATCGTCGGCGACGAGGACGGGTCGCCCGGCGCGCAGGGCTTCCAGGGCTTCGTCGATCGTGGAAAGGCTCATCGCGAGCCTCCTTCCGGTGCAGCCCGGAACGCGAGGAGGCGTTCCACGTGGCGGGCGAGGATATCGGTCTCCAGGTTCACGCGGTCTCCCACGGCGCGGACGCCGAGGGTCGTCGCGGCGAGGGTCTCGGGGATCAGCGAGACCTCGAACCACGGAGAGGGGTCCGCAGGGGCGCTGACGGCGCTCACCGTCAGCGAGGTGCCGTCGACCGAGATGGAGCCCTTGTCGACGACGAGTGGGGCGAGATCGGCGGGCAGACTGATCCGGAGCACGCTCCACTGCGCGCCGGGCCGCACCTCGAGCACCTCGCCGACCCCGTCGACGTGGCCCTGCACGATGTGTCCGCCGAGTCGGGCGCCCACCGGCATGGCCTTCTCGATGTTCACGCGGGTGCCGATGGTCGCCGACCCGATCGCGGCCACATCGAGCGTCTGCTTCATCACGTCGGTGTCGAAGGTGTCCGCGGTCGAGCCGACCACGGTCAGGCACACGCCGGAGACGGCGATCGACTCGCCGTGCACGGCATCCGCAGCGGCGCGGGGCGCGCGCACGGTGAGTCGCCAGCCGTCGCCCGCGGGGGTGATCGCGGTGATCTCGCCCATCTCCTCGATGATTCCGGTGAACATCAGGCGGCTCCTTCGCTCTGGGGGTTCGTGGTTTGCGCAGGGTCCGCCGCGTCCGCGGGGTGTGCGACGGCGAGCAGGTCCTCGCCGAGAGGTACCCATTCGTCGACGACGAGGCGGCGCGCCTCGCCGATGGATCCGACGCCGATCTCCGTCAGGGCGAGCCGGCGTCCGCCCAGCAGCACGGGCGCGATGTAGGCGAGCACCCGGTCGGCCAGCCCCGCCGCGATGAAGGCGCTGGCGAGCGTCGGGCCGCCCTCCACGAACACGCTCTGCACGCCGCGGGCATGGAGGTCGGCCGCGACGGCATGCAGGTCGCGGGTGTCGAAGAACAGGGGCGTCTGCGGGTGGCGATGCACCGCTGCCGCGGCGGGTGTGGGCCGCGTTCCGATGATCACGGGGATCGGCTGATGCGGGTGCAGAGCGTCACCGTCGCGGGCCGTGAGAGCGGGGTCGTCGGAGAGCACCGTTCCCGTGCCGACGACGATCGCATCGGCCGCTGCCCGGCGATGGTGCACGTCGGTGCGGGCTGCGGATCCGGTGATCCACCGGCTCGACCCGTCATCGGCGGCGGCGCGGCCATCGAGGCTCTGGGCCCACTTGACGGTGATGTGCGGACGGCCGAGTCGCTGGGCGGTCAGCCATCCGGCGATGAGGGCGTGCGCGGCATCCGCCTGTTCGCCGGACTCGACCTCGACGCCGGCAGTGCGCAGACGTTCCGCGCCGCCCCCGGACACCGCGCCGGGATCGTCGAGAGCGTAGACCACCCGTGAGATGCCCGCCTCGATCAGGGCGACGGCGCAGGGGCCAGTGCGGCCGGTGTGGTTGCAGGGTTCGAGTGTGACCACGGCCGTCGCGCCTTCGGCTTCGCCGGGAGCGAGTTTCGAGAGAGCGTCGACCTCGGCGTGCGGAGTGCCGGCGCCGTGGTGCCAGCCCTCGGCGAGCACGGTGCCGTCGGGGGAGAGGATGACCGCGCCGACCTGCGGGTTCGCCCCGCGGGGCCCGCGTGCGGCGAGATGGAGAGCGCGGTCCATCGCGGTGCGCTCTGCCGCGTTCACTGCCATCCGTCGTCCTCCTCTGAGGCTCCGGATTCGGGCAGGGATGGCGGAACGGACGCACGTATGCGTCTCGTGCTGCCTCCCTTCCGGACTAGCGAGGTCTCCCTCGCATCACCGTCGGTCCCGGAATTCCACCGGATCGGCATCTCGATCTCTCGAGACGCTCGCGGACTGTCACCGCCGGTTCGGATTCCCACCGACCCCGGAGCACGTTGTTGATCTGAGTGTAGTCAACGCATCTGCGCAGATTTCATTCCAAGACATGCATCCGGGTGCGCCACGCGCTCGCCGTCACTTGAGAAGCCGGGACAGTCGCCGGTCGGCGAGCACCTTGCCGCCCGTCTGGCAGGTGGGGCAGTACTCGAGCGAGCGGTCGGCGAAGAACACGCTGCGGACCGTGTCGCCGCACACCGGGCAGGCCTCCCCCCGGCGGGCGTGCACCTGCATCCCACGGCGCTTCGCATCCTTCAGGTCGGCCGGTGGCTTGCCGGAGGCTTCGGCGACCGCTTCGGTGAGCGTCTCGCGCATGGCATCGAAGAGGCGATCGATCTCGGCACCGTCGAGCGTGTCGGCGATCGCATACGGCGACATGCGAGCGGCATGCAGGATCTCGTCCGAGTACGCGTTGCCGATACCGGCGATGACCGCCTGGTCGCGCAACAGCCCCTTGATCTGCATGCGGCGGCCGTCGAGCAGGGCGGCGAACGTCTCGCGCGTGAACGCCTCGTCGAGCGGATCGGGTCCCAGCCTGGCGATGCCCGGCACCTCCTGCGGATCGCGGACGACATACACCGCGAGCGACTTCTTCGTGCCCGCCTCCGTGAGATCGAACCCGCTCCCGTCGTCGAGCGCGACGCGCAGGGCGATCGGCGACTTGCCCGGCTTGATGAGCGTCGTGGGGAGGGACTCGTACCAGCGCAGCCAGCCGGCCTTCGCGAGGTGGAACACCAGGTGCAGTTCGTCGCCGCAGGAGAGCACGACGAACTTGCCGAGACGGGTGGACGCCGTGATCGCCTGCCCCTGAAGCGCATGGATCGGCGGATCGTACGTCTTCAGCGCGGCGATCGCCGAGACGGTGGCGCGCGCGATCGTGTGCCCCACGGCGCGCTCGCCGAGGAAGGTGGACAGCCCCTGGACTTCCGGCATCTCCGGCATGCGTTCATCCTGTCATCGGCCGCCGACACTGTCACCCTCGGCTGCCGAGGTCATCGCTCGCCGCGCGGTCACGAACCTCAGAGGATGGGCCAGTCCACCGGCGTGCGGTCGTCGCTCGGCAGCAGCCCGGCCATCCAGCCGTCGTCCCGGCCGCGCGGGCCCGTGAGCGCTTGCCGTTGCAGTCCCTCGTACCGGAAGCCGAGTGCGCGCGCAGCGCGGGCGGAGGGGACGTTGCCCGCGACGGCCTGCCAGCGGATGCGCACCAGCCGGAGTCCGACGAACCCCCAGTCGACCACGGCCCTCCCCGCCTCTGCGAGATAGCCCTTGCCCCTGGCCGCCTCCGTCACCCAGTAGCCGAGCTCGGCAGTCGCGCCGGTGAAGTGCTCGGTCATGTTGTGCAGACCGATCATGCCGACGAGTTCGCCATCCGCGTACATGCCCCAGACGACCTCCGACCCGGTGTCCCACTGCGCGGCGACCATGCGCACGAACTCTGCGGCGTCCTCGCGACCGTACGGACTCGGAACGGTCGTCCAGCGCGGGATCTCCGGGTCCTGGCAGGCATCCGTGATCGCATCGATGTCCGCCTCCGTCGGGGCGCGGAGGACGAGGCGTTCGGTGGTGAGGACGACGGATTCCATCCCGACAGCCTAGGGAGAACGATGCCCCTGCGAACGCGGAGCGGCCGGAGTGTCGGTGGGCGCGACTAGTCTTGTCCGGTGACTGTTCCGGGGATTCTGCGCGCCTTGGAAGAGGCGTCTCTGTACCGCGATGCCCTCAGCTGGGCGCGCACCGACGCCGATCTCGGCCTGGTCGACGGGCTCGATGCGCCCGCGCTCGCCGGGCTGCTCGAGAAGCGCGCCGCGGCAGGGCACCCCGCCGCCCTGCTCGCCGTCGTCCCCACGGGCAGGAGGGCGGAGAGCCTCGCGCTCGCGATGCACGCCTACCTTCCGGAGGCCGATGTCCTGACCTTCCCGGCCTGGGAGACGTTGCCGCACGAGCGGCTCAGCCCGAGCCCCGACACGGTCGGCCAGCGGCTGCAGACCCTGCGCCGGATCGCCGAGTGGTCGGGCGATCACCCGCTCGTCGTCGTGGCATCCGTGCGCGCCGCGCTCCAGCCGATCGCGGGCAACCTGGGAGAGATCGCCCCGCTCGAACTCGCCGTCGGCAGCAGGGGGAACGAACTCGACCTCGCGGTGGAGCAGCTGGTCGAGCGCGCTTACTCGCGCGTCGACATGGTGTCCCGTCGCGGAGAGTTCGCGGTGCGCGGCGGCATCCTCGACGTCTTCCCTCCGACGTCGGAGCATCCGTATCGCGTCGAGTTCTTCGGCGACGAGATCGATCAGATCCGCGCGTTCTCGGTCGCCGATCAGCGCTCGTTGCCCGGCGACGTCACCGGTGTCGATCTGCCTCCCACCCGCGAGCTGCTGCTCACCGCCGAGGTCCGAGATCGTGCCCGTGCCCTGGTCGGAGGCTTCCCCGCGATCTCGGGAATGCTCGAGAAGATGGCCGAGGGCATCCCGGTCGAGGGCATGGAGTCGTTGCTCCCCGCCGTCGCAGGGCCGCTGAAGTCGCTGGCCGAGTACCTGCCCGTCGGCAGCGCCACGGCGATCATCGACCCAGAGCGTTCGAGCGCGCGTGCCATCACCCTCGGCGACACGAATCGCGAGTTCCTCGATGCCGCGTGGAGCGCCGCGACCTCGGGGGCGTCGGCTCCCATCGACCTCGGTGCCGGCGACTTCCTGACGATCGCCGAGCTGCGCGAGGTCGTGCGGGATCGGGACGGCGTGTGGTGGCGGCTCAGCCCGTTCGGAGCCGGGCTCGGCGAGGGCGACGCGGACACCACGAACCTCGGCGCCGCCGTCATCCCGTCCTTCCACGGCAACGTCGACGGCGCGATCTCCTTCGTCGAGGCGAAGCTGACCGACGGGTGGCGCGTCGTCGTGATCGCGGCGGGTGGCGGTCTGGTCGACCGCGCACGCGACGTGCTCGCCGACCGCGGCCTGGCCGCCCGAGTGGTCGAGACGCTCGGCGATGCACCGGAGGGCGGCGTCGCGACGCTGGTCACCGGGTCCGTGGAAGCCGGCTTCCAGGTGGCGGAGGCGAAGCTCGCGGTCCTCACCGACAACGAGTTCTACGGCCGCACGATCGGCGGCGACCAGCGCGTGGTCAAGAAGCTCGCATCGCGCCGCAAGAACGTGGTCGACCCGCTGCAGCTCAAGCAGGGCGACTTCGTGGTGCACGCCACCCACGGCATCGGCCGCTTCGTCGAGATGACCAAGCGCGAGGTGTCCACCGGCGGACGCAACGCCACGAAGTCGATCCGCGACTACCTCGTGCTCGAGTACGCGCCCTCCAAGCGCGGGTACCCCGGCGACAAGCTGTTCGTTCCGACGGATCAGCTCGACCTGCTCTCGAAGTACGTCGGTGGCGAGGCCCCCACGCTCTCGAAGATGGGCGGCAGCGACTGGTCGCAGGCCAAGGGCAAAGCACGCAAGGCCGTCCGCGACATCGCCGTCGAGCTCGTGAAGCTCTACTCCGCCCGGATGAGCGCGAAGGGCCACGCGTTCGGCCCCGACACCCCGTGGCAGCGCGAACTCGAAGAAGCCTTCCCGTTCGCCGAGACCCAGGACCAGTTGCAGACCATCGACGAGATCAAGGCCGACATGGAGCGGCCGATCCCGATGGACCGTCTGCTCTCGGGCGATGTGGGCTTCGGCAAGACCGAGGTCGCCGTCCGTGCCGCGTTCAAGGCGATCCAGGACGGCAAGCAGGTCGCCATGCTCGTGCCGACGACGCTGCTCGTGAAGCAGCACCTCGAGACGTTCACGGAGCGCTTCGCGGGCTTCCCGGTGAAGGTGCGGCCGCTGTCGCGCTTCCAGACCGACAAGGAGGCGCGCCTCACCCTGCAGGGCCTGCTGGAGGGCTCGGTCGACATGGTGATCGGCACCCACCGCATCCTCACCGATCAGGTGATCTTCAAGGACCTGGGCCTGATGATCATCGACGAGGAGCAGCGCTTCGGCGTCGAGCACAAGGACGCGCTCAAGAAGATGAAGACGAACGTCGACATCCTCGCTATGAGCGCGACCCCGATTCCGCGCACACTGGAGATGGCGGTCACCGGCATCCGCGAGATGTCGACCCTGGCGACGCCACCGGAGGACCGGCATCCGATCCTCTCGTTCGTCGGTCCCCGCAGCGACAAGCAGATGGCGGCGGCGATCCGACGCGAGATCCTGCGCGAAGGCCAGGTGTTCTTCGTGCACAACCGGGTGCAGTCGATCCAGCGGGTCGCGAGCGAGCTGGCCGAACTGGTGCCGGAGGCCAGGATCGCGGTCGCACACGGTCAGATGGCCGAGCACCAGCTCGAACAGGTCGTCGACGACTTCTGGGAGCGCAAGTTCGACGTGCTCGTGTCGACGACCATCATCGAGACCGGACTCGACATCGCGAACGCGAACACGATCATCATCGACCGCGCTGACAAGTACGGACTCAGCCAGCTGCACCAGCTGCGCGGCCGCGTCGGTCGTGGGCGAGAGCGCGCCTACGCCTATTTCCTGTACGACGAGATGAAGCCGCTGAGCGAGACTGCCGCCGACCGTCTGCAGACGATCGCGGTCAACAACGAACTCGGCTCGGGGATGCAGGTCGCGCTCAAGGACCTCGAGCTGCGTGGTGCGGGCAACATGCTCGGTGCCGAGCAGGCCGGTCATATCGCCGGCGTGGGCTTCGACCTGTACCTGCGCATGATCGGCGAGGCCGTGGCGACCTTCCGCGGCGACGAGGTCGAGACCGGGCAGGAGCTGCGGCTCGAGCTGCCCCTCGACGCGCGCATCCCCGAGTACTACATCGACAGTGAGCGGCTGCGCCTCGAGGCGTACCAGAAGCTCTCCGCCGCATCCGCTGCGACCGCGAAGGACGATGCCATCGACCTCGTCGTCGAAGAGCTCGTCGACCGCTACGGCACTCCGCCGGAAGAGGTCGAAGGGCTGCTGGCCGTCTCGCGCCTTCGTCGTCGTGCGGCACGGGCGGGGCTGACGGACGTCGTGGTGATGGGGTCGAACCTGCGCATCGCGCCCGCGCGGCTCGAGGACTCGATCAAGGTGCGGCTGCAGCGTCTGTACCCGAAGGCGAAGCTCGTCTCCGGGGGAGAGGCTCTGGTCGTGCCGATGCCCACGGTCCCTGCTGCAGTCGGCGTGGGGCTCGAACCCCTGCCCGATGCGCAACTGCTCGAGTGGGTCGGACAGCTGTTCACGGCGATCTTCCCCGAACCGGTCAAGGCCGAGTAGCGCGGGGCCCCGGGCAGTGCCGTCGGGGGCGCAACCGTTGTCAGGAGTGCCTGATCTTCCTCAGGCCGCCAGCTGATTCGAAATTTGATGAGAGATCACGAGCGGGCTTACTCCGAGTGCGGTGGCAACCTGCAGTTGCGAATCTTCCCCAAAATCACCGCCGAGTAGTTCGCTGATTCCCTGAGCTGGCGCGAGAAACTCTGCGGCAAACGCACGCTCCACTTTGTCGGAGTACCCGGACTCGCGTGTCAGCAGCGAAACGCCGTAACCAGTTTCTGTCGATCTTCGAGCAATTGCTCGAGCAGCGAGGAATCGTTGTGAGTGTGCGTGGAGGTGCGGGGCGACGATCGCTCCGGTCATCATGCTGTTGGTTCGGACGAGTGCGTCGACGTTGGTTGGTGGGGCGGTTGCGAGTGACACAACCTCCACAAGATCATCGACAGGCGCACGCTCAGACCAGGAGAGACCGAGCGCTTCACGGAGCGCCCGCGCCCTTTTATAGCCTTCTCGCCAAGGCACTGTGTCGTGGATCGACCGCACAGGCTCGACTGCGGTTTCAATGAGCGCATGCTGCCTTGGGGCGAAAGACCGTGCGGCTGCCGCGTTGAGCCACGCTTCCGCTTTGGGAAGTGAACTGAGATCGCCCGTTCGGGCGAACTCTGCTAACAGCGTTGAGTCGCCCAATGTGGCATTCGCTTGAAGGAGCAGTTGTTCGACGTGCTCGTCCATAGAGTAGGGATCGAACCCCCACGCAGCGGCGACCGTTGCAAACTCTCGCTCTTCGGCGGATGCTCGGCGGATTTCAGCCCACTCGTCTTGCAACAGGGTGCCTGTGATGGCTGCTTCATCGAGGCGTCGGACGGTGGCGTCAACGAAGCGAGTGAGCTCCAGAAGGGTCTCTTCAGAGTCCAGCACGGTGCTAATACGACTGAGGAATTCGACCTGCGCACTTTCATCGATAAACGGGTCGAGAGTGGCCCACATCTGGGAACGATCGGACCGGAGTCGAAGAGGCGGCCACGGAAAACCATCGCCCGCATCGGAGAGTTTCACTCCCGCGAAGGATGGAACATGAGATGAAGTGGCTAGAGCCCACCAATTCAACGCGATCCACTCAGCCAACGGATACGCGGACACATCCAAGGATTCACGGATTACGTGTGGCGAGTTTCGCTGCCGGACCAACGACGCTACTGCGCCATCGACCGATACCCGGAGGCGGCACCAGGTCTCACGGAGTTCAGGCGTCTTGACTTCGTCGGCTCGGTCCCAGTCCAACGTGATTGAGAGACTCATGCTCGATTCCGTAACGTTGGCGGAACTTCGTCGTCCCGAACTGGATAGCCCTTGTACGTGCCCTGTTCTGAATTCACAAGTCGTGCCTCGAACCACCTGTCGAGGTGCCACCCCCAGACATAGCGGGGGTAATTACCTCCGTCGCGATACGCACTCACGTTTCCGTCGAGAATGCCACGTCGCAACCACTCAGTTACCTGGTTGGCGTCATTCAACTGTTTGGGGCATTGGGTCGCATCGGATCGCAGGCGAGGGGGGCCAGCGAATGACGGGTAAGACTTGTGCTCGGGAGAACCGACGTACTGCGCGAAATCCGCCCATTTTTCGAGCACGCTCGGTGCGACCTCGGTATCGAGGCTATGAGGGATTGGCCGCTTGCGACCTGGACTGCGCACACATCGATCTTATAGCGGTGCTCAACCGAGTGCGGGGCTTGTTGGGCTCTGCGGAATCGAGTAGCGCGGGGTCCCGGGCGGCGGTACTAGTCTGGCCGCATGTTGTACGAGCACCTCGGGGCTCGCCCCCGCATCCATGACACCGCCGTCATCGCCCCCACCGCCGTCGTCTCCGGAGACGTGGAGATCGGGCCGGGCTGCCAGGTGCTGCACGGCGCCGTGATCACCGCCGAGGGAGGCGCGATCACCCTCGGTGAGCACGTCATCGTCATGGAGAACGCGCTCATCCGGGCGACTGCGGCGAACGCGGTGCACATCGGATCGCACACCCTGATCGGCACGCTGTCGAGCATCGCCGGTGCGACCGTGGAGGAGGAGACGTTCCTCGCCTCGGGGTCGCGGGTGTTCAACGGCTCCCTGATCGGATCGCGCTGCGAGGTGCGCGTCAATGCGATCGTGCTCCGCCGCGCGGTGCTGCCTGAGGGCACCGTCGTGCCGATCGGCTGGGTGGCTGTCGGCGATCCGGTGCAGCTGTTCTCGCCCGACCGGGAGGAGGAGATCGCGGCGGCGCAGCCCGACCTCGACTTCCCCGGGCACGTCTTCGGGGTCGACCGGGACACCCCCGACCTGATGGTGCAGCTGACGGAGCGCTACGGCAGCTCGCTGGCACGGCATGCGCAGGATGTGAGCCTCGACGCGCACCGCGGGCAGTCCCACGCATGACGGGCGACGTGGGCCTGGTCCGCCCCGCCGTCAGCACGGCCGACGCCGCGCGTATCGCCCTCGACTGCTGGGGGATCGCGGCGACCGCGGAGGAGCTGGGCAGCAACCAGGATCGGAACTTCCTGCTCACCACGCAGGACGGGGCGAAGAGCGTGCTGCGGATCGACAACCCGGTGTTCGGCGATGACGAGCGCGAGGCGCAGCACGTCGCGCTCGACGCCTACCGTGACGCAGGCGTCGAGGTCCCGGCGGTCCTCCCGGGGCTCGACGGCGCGCTCACCCAGCGCTGGAACGGCTTCGCCGCGCGGCGCAGCGAGTTCGCGTCGGGCGAGCCGATGGTGGATGCCGGGTACCTCGCGCCCGTCGTGCTCGCGGAGTTCGGGGCGCTGGCCGCCGCATCCGTGAACGCGCTGTCGGCGCTCGATCATCCCGGCCTCGACCGTCGGCAGATGTGGGACATGCGCGTCGCGTACGAGCAGATCGATGCGCTCGCGCCGTCGAACGCCGATGCCACGCTCCGGGGACGGGTGCTGCGCGCCGCGGCCAAGGCGCATGCCGCCGTCGAGCCTCTCGCCGACCGGCTCCCCGTGCAGGCGATCCACGGCGACCTCACGGACGACAACGTGATGGGGGAGCGCGGCGAGGATTCACGGCTGCACCCGCGCACGGTGCTCGACCTCGGCGACCTCGGGCTCGGCTGGCGCGTCGCCGAGCTGGCGGTGTGCGCGGCATCGATGCTGCACCACGAGCCCGAGCGGCCGTTGCGGGTGCTCGAGACGGTCGCCGCGTTCCATCGCCATGCGCCGCTGAGCGACACGGAGGCGAGAGCGGTCTGGCCGCTCGTGGTGCTGCGTGCTGCCCTGCTGGTCGCGAGCGGGTGGCGTCAGCTGGAGATCGACGGGGACAACGACTACGCGCGTGAGAGGGTCGCGGGCGAGCAGGCGATCTTCGACGCCGCGACACTGCTGCCGCTCGTCGAGATGACAGAGCACGTGCTCGCCACGGTCGGCGTCGATGAGGGCCCCGGCTTCGATGCGGCGGATGTGGTGACCGATCCTGACGCCGCTCCTCTGGCCGCGCTCCTGCCGGATCTCACCGGTCGCGTCGCCGTGGTCGATCCGGGTGTCGAGTCGGCGGACCTCGACGGCGGACGCTGGCTCGAGGAGACGTCGGAGCGGGAACTGGTCGCCGAGGCGATCGAGCTCGGGGTCGCCGTAGCGGTGCTGCCCTACGGGGTGTTCCGACTCACCCGGGCGCGCATCGACGAGGCGGAGCCGGGGGAGACGTGGGCGACGTCGTGCGAACTGCATCTCCCTCCGGGCCCTCGTGTGAGGGTGGCGGCTCCGGCGAGCGGGCGGGTGACGCAACGGGGCGGGGTGGCCCGTCTCGTCCTCGATCTCGACGGTGTTGGAGACGACGGTGTTGGCGACGACGGTGCTGGCGACGGTGCAGGCGACGACGGTGCTGGCGACGGTCACGACTGGGTGCTGCAGATCTCGGGGCTCGATGCGGAGGAGCGGCGCGAGCGCCCTGTGGACGTCGGCGAGACCGTGGGCTGGATCGCTGCCGCATTCGAGCCGCGGCGCCTGACCGTCGGCATCCACCGCGATGATGCTCCCGAACGTCAGGCGGACGGTGCGCCACTCGTCGCGCCCGAGCGCGTCCCGGCGTGGAGCCGTCTTACCGCCGACCCCGCCCCGCTGCTCGGGCTGCCGTCGTTCGTGCAGCGCGACGACGCGGCCGCGGAGTTGCGGCGACGTGAGCGGATCTTCGCCTCCGCGCAGGAGCGCTACTACGAGCGTCCTCCGCAGATCGAACGCGGATGGCGGCACCATCTGATCGACACCACAGGGCGCACCTATGTCGACATGGTGAACAACGTCGCCGGCCTCGGTCACGCGCATCCGAAGGCCGCGGAGGCGGCAGGCCGCCAGCTGCGCACCCTGGCCACGAACTCCCGCTTCCTGTTCCGCGACCTCGCGGAATACAGCGAACGGCTGCTCGCCCTGATGCCGGAAGGAAGCGGACTCGACACCGTGCTGCTGGTCAACAGCGGCTCCGAGGCGGTCGATCTCGCGATCCGTCTGGCCCAGGCCGCGACCGGACGACGCACGGTCGTCGCACTGCGCGAGGCGTATCACGGCTGGACCGCGGCGAGCGATGCGGTCACCACCAGCGCCTACGACAACCCCTCCGCCCTCGAGACGCGTCCCGACTGGGTGCACGTCGCGGATGTGCCCAACCGCTTCCGCGGTACGTATCGAGGGGCGGATGTCGCCGCCGACTACCTCGCCGACCTCGCGAGCGATCTCGACCGGCTGCAGGGCGAGGGGCGGGAGGTCGCGGCGTTCCTGTGCGAGTCGATCCTCGGCAACGCGGGCGGGGTGGTGCTCCCCGAGGGCTACCTGGATGGTGCCTATGCGCAGATCAGGGCGGCGGGCGGACTGTGCATCGCCGACGAGGTGCAGGTCGGCTTCGGGCGGATGGGGTCCGCCTTCTGGGGGTTCGAGCTCGCAGGCGTCGTGCCGGACATCGTCACGATCGCGAAGCCCATGGGCAACGGTTACCCGATCGGCGGTGTGATCACGTCGAAGCGCATCGCGGACGCGTTGTCGACGCAGGGGCAGTTCTTCTCATCGGCCGGTGGGAGCTCGCTCAGCTGTCGTGTCGGACTCGCGGTGCTCGACGCCATGGTCGAGGACGACCTGCAGCGCAACGCCGCTGTGATCGGCGCCCGCCTCGCCGAGGGGCTTCGCGGTCTCGCCGATCGGCATCCGCTGGTGGCCGTCGTGCATGGGGAGGGCCTGTATCTCGGCGTCGAACTCGTGCGTGACCGCGACACGATGGAGCCGGCGGCCGCCGAGGCCGCGGCGATCTGCGAACGGATGCGGGAGCTCGGTGTGATCGTGCTGACCACCTCCGAGAGATCCAACGTCCTGAAGATCAAGCCGCCGCTGTGCCTCACAGCGGAGAGCGCCGACCATGTCGTCGCGATGCTGGATCGGGTGCTCGCCGAAGGATGGTGACCGCGCGACGGGTCTTCGAATCCCGCGGTCGGTCCGATTGTTAAAAGCGCATTTCGAACCGAATTCGCCGTAGCGCAGATGATTCCCTCCGGTCCATACTGTTGCTCAGCGTCGGACGACCCGAAGTCCGACCCATGCGCTGTCCCCCGAGGAGTACCCATGGCCACGAAGACGAAGCCGCTCGCGCAAGGTGGAGGAACGCTGAAGAGAAACCTCGGGCTGTGGGCGATCGTCGGCCTCGGTCTCGGGTACATGACGCCGACCGTCGTGTTCGACACCTTCGGCATGGTCGCCCGAGACACCGACAACGTCGTACCGGCGGCCTACCTCGTCGCCCTGGTCGTGATGGTCTTCACCGCGATCAGCTACGGCAAGATCTCCAGTGCGATCCCGAGCGCCGGGTCTGCGTACACCTACGTGCGCGAGTCGATCCACCCGAACCTCGGGTTCATGGTCGGCTGGACCTCGCTCATCGACTACGTGCTGCTGCCGATGGTGAACTGCCTCATCATCCGCAGCTACCTCGAGGCGCTGTTCCCCGAGATCCCCGGGTGGATCTGGGTGGTGCTCTACTGCATCCTGGTCACGAGCATCATCTACCTGACGATGCGCGGCACCTCGAACATGAACATGATCCTGCTGGTGTTCTCGATCGTCGTGATGGCCGTGTTCGTCGTGATGGTCGTCGCACAGCTGATGCGCGGCGACGGTGCGGGCACGGTCGCCTCGCTGACGCCGATCTTCCACGACGGCGCCACCATGGGGGCGGTGCTGATGGGCGCCACGATCGTGTGCTTCTCGTTCATCGGCTTCGATGCCGTCACCATGTACGCGGAGGAGGCGAAGGATCCGAAGATCATGCCGAAGGCGATTCTCCTCACCGTGCTGCTGGGTGGGGCGATCTTCCTGATCTCGGGCTACCTCACGCAGCTGCGTTTCCCCGACTGGAACGAGTTCGCCCCCGGCGGCGACATGCAGTTCGTCGAGGACTCGACGCTGCCGATCATCGGCAACCTGGTCGGCGGCCCCGTGCTCATGGCAGTGCTGACCGCGGCCGGTTTCTGCGCGACCCTGGCCTCCGGTCTCGCCTCGCACGCCTCGGTGTCTCGCATGCTGCTGGTGATGGGGCGCAACAACGTGCTGCCGCAGCGGGCGTTCGGCTACATCAACCCCCGCACCCACACCCCGACGTTCAACATCGTGCTGGTGGGCGCCATCTCGCTGCTCGCGATCCCCTTCACGCTCGAGCTGATCGCGGCGTGGATCAACTTCGGCGCGCTGATCGCCTTCACGTTCGTCAACATCTCGGTGATCGCCTGGTTCGCGATCCGCAAGGGCCGCCGCAAGACCCCGGGCGACATCTTCAGCTTCATCGTGATGCCGGGGATCGGCATGGTGCTCACCGGCCTGTTGTGGGCGAACCTGCACGAGGACGCGCTGCGCGGCGGTCTGGTGTGGACCGCGATCGGGGTGGTCTACCTCGCGATCATCACCAAGGGCTTCCGCAAGAAGGTCGTCGCGTTCGACGAGAACCAGGCGGTGACCGGGTACAACAAGGTGGTCAAGGTGCCGGTCGACGAGAGTTGACCCGCTCCGGTCGCGATATGTCAGCTCAAAAGGTGGAAACAGCTGACATATCGCGACCGGAAGGTCAGATGACGCCCTGAGCGAGCATCGCGGCGGCGACGCGCTCGAAGCCGGCGATGTTGGCCCCGGCCACGTAGTCGCCGGGGACGCCGTGCCGCTCCGCGGCGTCGAAGGCGGCGCCATGGATGTCGCCCATGATCTCGCGGAGCTTGTTCTCGCTGTCGCCGAAGCTCCAGCGCTGACGGGAGGCGTTCTGGCTCATCTCGAGCGCCGAGGTCGCGACGCCACCGGCGTTCGCGGCCTTGCCGGGGGCGAACAGCACTCCGGCCTTCTGGAAGGCGCCGACGGCGTCGGGCACGCAGGGCATGTTCGCACCTTCCGACACCGCGCGCACGCCGTTGGCGATCAGGGCCTCTGCATCGGCCAGGGAGACCTCGTTCTGCGTGGCGGAGGGCACCGCGATGTCGACGGGCACCTCCCACACGCTGCCGCCTTCCACGAAGCGGGCGCTCGGGCGACGGTTGGCGTACTCGACGATGCGGGCGCGCTCGACCTCCTTGATCTGACGCAGCAGGTCGAGGTCGATGCCGGCGTCGTCGACGACGTAGCCGGACGAGTCGGACGCAGTGACCGCGGTCGCACCGAGCTGGGTGGCCTTCTGGATCGCGTAGATGGCCACGTTGCCGGAGCCCGAGATGCCGACGCGCTTGCCGTCGAGGGAGTCGCCGTGCACGGCGAGCATCTCCTGCGCGAAGAACACCGCGCCGTAGCCGGTGGCCTCGGTGCGCACCTCGGCCCCGCCCCATCCGGTGCCCTTGCCCGTGAACATGCCCGACTCGTGCCGGTTGGTGACCTTGCGGTACTGACCGAAGAGGTAGCCGATCTCGCGCCCGCCGACGCCGATGTCACCCGCGGGGACGTCGGTGTGCTCGCCGAGGTGCCGGTAGAGCTCGTTCATGAACGACTGGCAGAAGCGCATGACCTCGGCGTCGGAGCGGCCGTGCGGGTCGAAGTCGGACCCGCCCTTGCCGCCGCCGATGCCCTGACCGGTGAGCGCGTTCTTGAAGATCTGCTCGAAGCCCAGGAACTTGATGATCGACAGGTTCACCGAGGGGTGGAAGCGCAGCCCGCCCTTGTACGGGCCGAGCACGGAGGAGAACTGGATGCGGTAGCCGCGGTTGACGTGCAGCTTCCCGGCGTCGTCGATCCACGGCACACGGAAGAGGATCTGACGCTCGGGCTCGACCAGGCGCTCGAGGATGCCGCCGTCGACGTATTCCGGGTGACGCTCCAGGACGGGTGCGATCGAGTGCAGCACCTCGTGGACGGCCTGGTGGAACTCCGGCTCGTGCGGGCTGCGGGCGAGCACCGTGTCGAAGACGGGCTGCACGGAGTCGGCGAGCGGATGGAAGTCGGCGGGAGACGTAGCGGTCACGCGGAAGGGCTTTCTGGTGGGGGATGGGGTGCGGGCGATCGTGTCGCGCGCGAAAGCAGAGCCGGGTGAGGCGGAGGTTTCACTCTAGCGTCGGCCACAGCCGCGTCAGCGCACCCGGCGGGAGGGCTCGGGTCACCCGGTGTTCTGCAGCCCGGCGGCGACCCCGCTGACCGAGAGCAGCAGCAGCCGCTGCTGCTCCGCGTCGGCTCCGGAGCCGGTCGGGCCGTGATCCGCCGAACGCAGGGCACGCAGCGCCCGGAGCTGGAGGAGCGAGAGGGCGTCGACGTAGGGGCTGCGCAGCTGCACGGCCCGCTGCAGCACGGGCTTGTTCTCGAGGAGTCCGGTGCCGCCGGTGAGACGGATCACCCAGCGCCGCGTGAGGGCGAGCTCGTCCAGCACGAGCTGGGCCAGGTCGTCGCGGTCGCCGAGGGCGAGGTACTGGCGGGCGATGCGCTCGTCGGTCTTGGCGAGGCTCATCGCGACGTTGTCGATCATGGTGCGCAGCAGCGGCCACTCCCGGTACGCCTCGACGAGAAGTTCCTCGTCGCCGACGGCTTGCAGGGCGGAGCCGAGTCCGAACCAGCCGGCGAGGTTGATGCGGGCCTGCGTCCAGGCGAACACCCACGGGATGGCGCGGAGGTCCTCGAGCGACTCGACCGACAACCCGCGTCGTGCCGGGCGCGAGCCGAGCGCGAGCAGACCGATCTCCTCCATCGGGGTCACGGTGGCGAACCACGATGCGAACCCTTCGGCCTTCACCAGCGAGAAGAAGCGCTCACGGGAGGCCGCGTCCATCGCCGAGGCGACCTCGGCGTAGCGCTCTGCCGCACGGCTGGTGCGCTCCTCCTCGGTGGGGGACGACGCCAGCAGGGTGGCCGCGGCGACCTGGTCGATGTGCCGCATCGCGATCGCGGGCTCGCCGTAGCGCGCGAAGATGACCTCGCCCTGCTCGGTGAGCTTGAACCGGCCGTCGACGGAGTGCGGCGGCTGCGCCAGGATCGCCGAGTTGGCAGGGCCGCCACCTCGTCCGAGTGCGCCGCCACGACCATGGAAGAGCGTCAGCTCGATGTCGTTGTCCTGCGCCCAGCGGGCGATCTTCTCCTGGGCTTCGTACAGCGCCAGGTTCGCGGCGACGGGGCCCACGTCCTTCGACGAGTCCGAGTAGCCGAGCATGACCTCGAGCCGGTTGCCGGTCGCGGCCATGCGCTCGCGGAACTCCGGGAAAGTCACGACCTCGGCGAGGATGCCCGGGGCGGCCTGGAGGTCCGCGAAGGTCTCGAACAGCGGCACGACGTCGAGCACAGGCGCATCGTCGCCGAGCGCGTATCGGGCGAGACGGTGCACGTTGGCGAGGTCGGAGGCTGCCTGGGTGAAGGAGACGACGTACCGCCCGGCCGCACGCAGACCCCGGTCGTGCTGGATGTCCGCGATCGCGCGGAAGACGTCGAGCACCTCTTCGGTCTGTGCGCTGACGGCTTCGCCCGCATCGAGCTCGGCAAGAGCCTTCGCGTGCACCTGGGAGTGCTGACGCACCTCGAGCTCGGTCAGGTGGAAGCCATAGGTCTCGACCTGCCAGATGAGGTGCTGCACCCCGCCGAACGCGTGGCGCTTCGCGCCGGCATCCGCGAGCGACGCCTGCACCGCCCGCAGGTCGGCGAGCAGTTCCTCGGGACGCGCGTAGGGCTGGCCGCCGTCTCCGCGGCGGGTGTCGGCGACGCGGCGCGCCAGCACGAGCAGCACGCGACGGTGCGGCTCATCGGGGGAGCGGGTGGCGAGCTCGGCCGCCAGGTCGGGCTCCGTCTGGGCGAAGCGCTCCCAGAGCGCCGTGACCTCGGCGCTCGGCGGCGTGTCGTCGGCGGCGAGAGTGAGGGTCCGGCCGATGCGCCCCAGCGCGCGCTCGAGGCCGCGGAGCACATGGTCCGCCGCGATCTGCGACGCCTCCCGCGTGACGGAGGCCGTGACGAACGGGTTGCCGTCGCGGTCACCGCCCACCCAGGAGCCGATGCGCACGAACGCGGGGACCACCGGAGCGCTCGCACCCGAATCGTCTCCGCGGAGGGCATCGTCGATGCGGCGGTAGACGTGCGGCACCGTGGTGAAGAGCGTCTCGTCGAACACACCCATCACGGTGCGCACCTCGTCGGTCGGAGTCGGCTTCTGCGACCGCAGCGGGGCCGTGCGCCAGAGCGTGTCGATCTCCTCCAGCATGCGCCGGCGCGCACGGTGCTCCTCCGCACCGCCTTCGCTCGCCGCATCGTGTTGTGTGAGCAGCTCGGACAGACGGCGGATGCTCGACGACACCGCGCGACGGCGCGCTTCGGTCGGGTGCGCGGTGAAGACGGGGTGAAAGCGGAGCCCCTCCAGCCGACGTCGCGCCTCGTCGTCGCCCACCTCGGTGCGCAGGCGCGCGTATGCGGTGGCGACGGTGTCCGCGGCGTCCTCGCGACCCGGCTGGCCGGCGCGCTCGCGCAGCACACGCACGCGCTGATGCTCCTCCGCGAGGTTCACGAGGTGGAAGTAGCAGGTGAAGGCGCGGGCGACCTCATCGGCACGGGCGACCGTGAACGACTCGGCGATGGCCGCGGCGCGCTCGAAGGCGTCCGAGGTCTCGTCCTCATAGGCCTGGATCGTGGCGAGGCGCAGACGTTCGACGTCGTCGAACAGATCGTCGCCACCGGCCTCGCGCAGCACCTGACCGAGCAGCTGGCCCAGCATGCGGACGTCGGTGCGCATGGCATCGGGGATGCCCTGGCCCGCCTCGAATCGGCCGATCACGCGGATGGCCTCGGTGTTCGTGGGTTCGGAGAAGGAGTGTGCGGGGGTCACCCCTCGAGAGTATCCCGCGTGCGAGGGGTCGCCTGCACGCATGACGACGTACTCGGTCACCGCGCCGTCCGGGTGCGCGGCACGCGCGCGACCTACGATGGACGGGATGCGCATCTCAGCGAACCCCCTCCGCGGACAGCAGTTCCCCGCCGTCCTCCTCCTTCTCGCGGCCGGGCTCGGCCTGCTGCTCGCGAACCTCCCGACGCATGATGCGCTCGCCGCCTTCCTCGACGTCCACATCGCCGTGCCAGGCACCGCCCTCGACCTGTCGATCGCGCACTGGGTGTCCGACGGTCTCCTCGCCGTCTTCTTCCTGGTCGTGGCCATCGAGCTGCGCCACGAGCTCACCCACGGTGAACTCGATTCCCCGCGCAAGGCGGTGCAGCCTGCCATCGCGGCCACCGGAGGAGTGCTCGTCCCGATCGCGGTCTACCTGCTGATCGCCGGTGGGGACAGCGTCACGGCACCGGGCTGGCCCATCCCGACGGCGACCGACATCGCCTTCGCGCTCGGGGTGCTGGCGATGTTCGGCAAGGGACTCCCGTCCCGGGTGCGCGTCTTCCTGCTCGCCCTGGCGATCCTCGACGACATCATCGGGATCGTCTTCATCGCCGTGCTGTTCGCCGTCGATGTGCAGTGGCTGCTGTTCGGACTCGCGATCGTGGGCGTGGCCGTGTTCTGGGCGCTGAGCCGACTCCTGCATGCGAAGGGCCACCCCCTGATCGCCGTTGCCATGGTCCTGGTCGGCGTCGTCACCTGGGGTCTGGTCGCCTCCTCCGGCATCCACGCGACGATCGCCGGCGTGCTGCTCGGACTCGTGATGGCACCCGTCCCCGCCGAGCGCACGAGACACGCGCTCGAGCCGACGGTGAACGGGGCGATCCTGCCGCTGTTCGCCTTCGTCGCGGCGTTCGTCGTGATCCCCGCCGTCTCGATCACGCAGCTGTCCCCGGCATTCTGGGCGATCGTGGTCGCCCTGCCGGTGGGCAAGATCATCGGCATCTCGCTGTTCGGCTGGATCGCGATGCGCATCCGCCCGAAGGGATCGGACCCGGCGTTGCCGTTCGCCGACATCCTCTCGGCCGGCGCTCTCGGCGGCATCGGGTTCACGGTGTCCCTGTTGTTGGCGAACCTCGCTTTCGCGGAGGACGGCGGCATCAGGGATCAGGCGATCCTCGGTGTGCTGGTGGGCTCGCTGATCGCGCTGGTGCTCTCCGGCATCATCGTGTCGCTGCGTGCGCGCTGGTACCGTCGGCTCTCATCCGCATCGTCGTGATCGCGCGTCGTGATCGGTCGCCGTGATCGGTCGTCGTGATCCGGTCATCGGGAGAAGGAGGAACCGTGAGCGTTGAATCCGAGGTCCGCTCGCCCGGGGAGGACCCGCTGCGCGAGGCTGCCGAGACCATGCGCGCGGTCAGGGAGCGCTGCGTGTGGTCGCAGCAGATCACGCATCGCGACCTCGTGCCCTATCTGATCGAGGAGTCGCACGAGGTGATCGATGCCGTCGAGGTCGGCTCTCGCGACGACCTGCGCGAGGAGCTGGGGGATCTGCTCTGGCAGGTGCTGTTCCACGCGGCGATCGCCGCGCAGGACCCGGACGATCCGTTCGACATCGACGACGTGGCGCAGACGCTCACGGAGAAGATGGTGCGTCGTCATCCGCATGTGTTCGCCGGGGAGGTGGCTGAGACTCCCGAGCAGGTGCTGGTGCACTGGAACGCCGCGAAGGCCGCGGAGAAGCGCACCCGACGCAGCGTGCTCGACGGAGTGCCGCGCGGGATGCCGGCGCTCGCGCTCGCGCAGAAGATCGCCGGGCGTGCCATCGGCGCAGGAGTGCCCGTCGAGCGGGTCGCCTCTGCCGCCGCCCCCGCCTCGGAGGAAGAGCTGGGGGACGCGCTCCTCGCGCTGGTGGCGACCGCCCGCGAGCAGGGGTGGGACGCCGAGCGCGCCCTCCGCGAGCGGCTGCGTGCGCTGGAAGACGACGTGCGCGCCGCCGAAGCCGCGCGCTGATCCCGGCGCGACCCCATCCCGGCACGACCGAGTCGGCAGACCTGGAAAGATGGAACCGTGGCTACCGTGAACCCGCCGCGCGGCATGCGCGACATCCTCCCCGCCGACAAGGCCCGCCGTGAGCGTGTGCTCTCCGTCATCCGCGAGCGCTATCTCGCGCATGGATTCGACGAGATCGAGACGCCCGTCGTCGAGGAGTACGACCGTCTGCATGCCGGCATCGGTGGCGACAACGAGAAGCTCTCGTACAACATCCTCCGCCGTGGCCTGGATGCCGACGCGATCCGCGCCGCCGCCGACGACCCCTCAGCGCTCTCCGACCTCGGCCTCCGCTACGACCTGACGGTGCCGCTCGCGCGTTTCTACGCGAGCAACCGCGGTCAACTGCCGACCGTCTTCCGCTCGATCCAGATCGGACCGGTCTGGCGGGCGGAGCGCCCGCAGAAGGGCCGCTACCGCCAGTTCGTGCAGTGCGACATCGACATCATGGGGGACGACACCGCACGCGCCGAGGCCGAGCTGATGGTCGCCTCGCTCGACGCGGTCGACGCCCTCGGCCTCGACGGGGCGACCGTGCGCATCAACGATCGCCGGGTGCTGGAGTGGATGCTCGACAGCTTCGGGTTCACCGCCGAGGAGCGTCCCGGCGTGCTCATCACGATCGACAAGCTCGACAAGATCGGTCCGGAGGGAGTGGCGACCGAGCTCCGTGAGCGCAGCGCATCGACCGCAGCCGCCGACGCGTTCGACGCCTTCCTCCGCCGCCCGCAGACGCTGGAGTACAACCCCTTCGGCGAGCGGCAGATCCGCAAGGCGCTGCCCGACGGAGCTCCGGCCGACCTGGTCGAGCACCTGGTCGGCATCGGCGAGGCCGTGGCTGCGGGACGGGGACAGTCCGACATCCCGCTCGTCTTCGACCCGTTCCTCGTGCGCGGCATGGGGTACTACACGGGCACGATCTTCGAACTCGCGCATCCGTCCGTCAGCTACTCCCTCGGCGGTGGCGGACGCTACGACGGCATGATCGGCCGGTTCCTCGGGCAGCAGGTGCCCGCGGTGGGCTTCTCGCTCGGGTTCGAGCGCCTCGTCGACCTGATCGCAGAGGAGTCGGACGTCACGACGAACGCGGTCGTGCTGATCCACGACGCCGACGTTCCGGTGCACGAGCTCGTCACGCACAAGGCCGCGCTCATCGCGGACGGCGCCAGGGTCCGACTCGAGCGCCGCACCAAGAACGTCAAGGCGCTGCTCGAGCGTTCGGCGGTCGACGGCTACACCTCGTTCGCGATCGTGTCCGCCGGTGCCGCAGACCTGGAGCTCAAGCCCCTGTCCTGAGCCTCCTGCGGCCGGCATCCGGAACCTCCCGGGCCGATGCGCGTTCACGCCGCGTTCACGCCGACGGGGTGCAATCGTGGGGTGAGTCGCATCGGCACCGCGTTCGTCGTCCGCATCGTCCTGGCGGGTGCCGCTCTGGCCATTGTCCTCGGGGTCGTCCGCGTCGTGCTGGTGCAGCAGGCCGCGCTCGCCCGACGGCGGATCGGGAAGCCGCTGGGGGAGCACTCCCTCGACGCGGATCGTGTCTGGCGCCGGTCCCTCAGCGGCGAGCCGCTCGAGCTGCTGATGCTCGGCGACTCGATCGCGGCCGGTCTCGGTGCCGAGCGCCGCAAGGAGACTCTCGGCGCTCGGCTCGCGAAGGCGACGGGGCGCCGGTTGCAGCGACCGGTGCGGTTGCGCACGGTGGCCGTCGTAGGGTCGGAGTCTCCCGATCTGCCGCGCCAGTTCGATGCGCTCCCCGAGGGATATCTTCCGCACGTCGCCGTGATCGTCGTCGGCGGCAACGACGTGACGCACCGACTGCCTCCTGCGCTGTCGGCACAGCATCTGCATGAGGCGATCCGCAGGCTGCGCGGCATGGATGCCGAGGTCGTCGTCGGCACGTGTCCCGACCTGGGCGCGCTCCGCGCCGTGCCGCAGCCGTTGCGGCGGATCGCCTCCGGTCTGTCGCGCCGCCTGGCCGAGATCCAGGACGAGACGGCGCGGCGGGCGGGCGCGGAGCCGGTCGATCTGCGTCGAGCGGTGGGTCCGATGTTCTTCGACGAGCCCGAGGCGATGTTCAGCCTCGACCGCTTCCACCCGAGCGCCCTGGGCTACCGCCGTACGGCCGAGGCACTGCTTCCGGCGGTGTGCCGCGCGGCGGAGCGGTCGCTCAGCTCGCCTCGTCCGCAGGAGACCCGCTGAACGACGCCGCCCACTCCGCCACTCGACGACTGCTCTCCTCGTCCGAGATGTCCTCGACGCGCGTCATCACAGACCAGCGCACCCCGAACGGATCGCGGATGCTGGCGAAGCGATCACCGGAGACGAACGGTGCGGGTGCTTCGCGCACGGTCGCTCCCGCGGCGACCGCCTTCTCGACGACCGCATCGACGTCCGCGACGTACAGCCCCATCGAGTAGCAGTCGTCGTCGCCACCGGGGGAGCGCACGAGGTGGTACTCGGGATTGGGCTCCCCGAGCTGGAGCAGGCCGAGGCCGAAGTCCAGGTCGGCGTGCGCGACCACGCCGCCGAACTCGGTCACGTCGACGACTCTGGCCCCGAAGACGTCGCGGTAGAACGCGATGGCCTGCTTCGCGTCGGGGATGGCGAGGAAGGGGGTGAGCGAGGTGGCGCTGTGCGGGCGCCCGTTCGTCGTGTACGTGCCGTTCGCGCCGGCCGTGGGGGTGTGCGTCGTGGTGTGGTCTGTGCTCATGACGCCACGGTAGAACGGGCGATGCGGCGGCGGCTTGAAGATCCGCGACAGCCTCGCCCTGTCGGCGTCGGGGCCTACGCTGGGCCGATGGTGAACCCGACCCGCGGGGTGCTCTACCCCGCTCGCCTTCCGCAGTTCCACCGGCTGCCACCGCCGCCGGCAGCCGCGGAGCTGGTGGAGTGGTTCTGGATCCCGGAGTGGGACATCGAGCCTGGGCGCTCGTCACGGCAGGAGATCGTGGCGTATCCGGCGCTGAACCTGGTCGTCGACGCGAACACCGTCACGCTCGCCGGAGCGACGACGCGGGCGTCGTACCGCGATCTGCGGGGGAGCGGCTGGGCCGTCGGGGCGCTGCTGCGTCCGGCAGCGGTCGCCGTGCTGATCGACGATCCGGCGTCTCTCGTCGACGACGAGTGGGAACTCGACGACGGGAGCGGTACCGGCGCGCTGCGCGCTGCCGTCGTGTCGACGATGAGCTCGGGCGAGGGGCGACGCGAGCGGGCGGTCGAGGCCTTCTCTCAGTGGCTCGAGGATCGTGCGGGGCCGGTCGGCGAACCGGCACGCCGGGCCAACGCGTTCATGGACGTCCTGATGGGCGATGGCGCCGCGCTCACCCCCGAGGAGGCCGCCACGAGGTTGGCCGTCTCGGTGCGCACCCTGCAGCGGATGACCCACCGCCACGTGGGGCTCTCGCCCGCCGCGATGATCCGACGTCGGCGGCTGCAGGAGGCGGCGCAGCGAGCGCGAGAGAACCCGGAGACCGACCTGGCCTCGATCGCCGCCGAGCTCGGCTACGCGGATCACGCGCATCTCACGCGCGACTTCCAGGCGGTCCTCGGCATCGCACCGCGCATGTACCGCTCCCAGGCGCGGGGCTGACCGCGGCGCGTCGAGCTCAGGCGTGCGCGGGGCTCAGGCTCTTTCGAACCGCAGCCGCAGCAGCCGGTATCCGACCCCGAGGAGGACGACCCCCGTACCGATCAGTGAGGCCAGCACGGGAAGAGTGTTCACCAGCACCAGGCAGCCGAGCGCTCCGAGCACGTGCAGCACCCGTGGATACCGACGCGCGGACCCGCTCTGACGGAATGCGGCGGCGTTCGCGATCAGGTAGTACAGCAGCACGCCGAAGGAGGAGAAGCCGATGGCGCCGCGCAGGTCGGCGATGAGGACGATCGCGACCACGATGAGCGCGATGGCGATCTCCGCGCGCTGCGGGACCTGATGGCGCCGATCGATCTTCGCGAGGAATCGAGGGACGTCACCCTCGCGAGCCATGGCCAGGGCCGTACGACCGATCCCGGTGAGCAGAGCCAGCAGGGCACCGAGGGAGGCGGCGGCAGCAGCGATGCGGATCACGGGCGCCCAGGCAGATGCCCCGGCGGCCACCAGTACATCGACCAGAGGAGCGGTCGAATCGGTCGCACCGGCGCCGAGCACCAGGACGACGACGAGTCCCACCAGCGCGTACACGACGACCGTGCCACCCAGCGCCAGCACGATGGCACGGGGGATCGTGCGTCCGGGATCGACGACCTCCTCACCCATGGTCGCGATCCGGGCGTATCCCGCGAATGCGAAGAACAGCAGGCCGGCCCCCTGGAGCACTCCGTAGGCCGTGGCATCGGGGAGGGGGGTCGGGTTCGCCGCCGGAGCGCCGGCGAACCCGAAGACCACGACGACCGCGAGGCCGAGTAGGGAGCACACCACGAGGATGCGGGTGACCAGGGCGGTGCGGGTCACGCCGAGGCAGTTCACGGCGGCGAGCAGCACGACAGCGGCGACCGCGACGGGCAACTGCCAGCCGGCCGGTGCCGCGTAGGCGGCGAACGTCATGGCCATCGCCGCGCAGCTCGCGATCTTGCCGATCACGAAGCTCCATCCCGCGATGAAGCCCCACCAGGGGCCTATCTCCGCGCGGGCGTAGGCATAGGTGCCACCCGCGACCGGGTGGGCGGCGGCGAGCTGCGCTGATGAGGTGGCATTGGCGTATGCGACGACCGCGGCGATCGCGAGGGCGATGAGGACGCCGCTGCCAGCGACCCCGATCGCGGGAGCCCACACGGAGAAGACACCGGCGCCGATCATCGAGCCGAGACCGATGGCGACCGCGTCTCCGAGCGTCAGGCGACGGGCGAGGGGCATCCCGTCATCGTGTCACGCGCCGGTGAACGGCGGGTGAAGAGGCGTGCGAGCGTGACGGCACGACGGCCAGTGCGGGCAGCGTGAGGGTCGCCGGCGCCGTGCCGCCGACGCGGACGGTCTGATCGCTGGGGATGAGCCGCGAGTGGTCGCGCACCGGGTCCTCCGTTCCGGGGTTGCGCAGGTGCAGCGGGTGCGCGCCCGACGACACCTGCACGCGCAGGCGTGACCCCGCCGCGAACCGGTGGGCGAGAGGCGCGAGTTCGAGACGGATCCGGCCCGCCTCGTCTGTGTGCGTCTCGTCCGTGTGCACCTCTTCCGGCCGAAGGCGCCGGTACCCGTCGGTGAGCGCCCGCGAGACCCCTCGCGCGTCCACCTCGCACAGACGCACGAACAGATCGGCACGCGGGTTCGAGGACGCGAAGGACAGCGTGATCATGGGCGTGCCGATGACGAGGAGGTCGTCGGGAAGCCGGTCGCCCGTGAAGACGAGCACATCCGCCCGGCGTTCGCGGGTGTGCTGGGGGCGGCGCCCGGCGGAGAACGGATTGAGGGTCCTGCCGCCCGCATCCGGGGTCGGGGCCACCGGATCGTAGCGGTACGTGAGGTCGGCCGCGGGGCTGGCGACGCCCGTGCCGTCGAGGCGCCCGTCGCGGGTGAGCTCCAGCTCCACGGCCGTATACGGCGGGGGCCAGCTGTCCAGCTCCCGCCAGCCGCCGCCACCTGTCACGTCGATGCGCACCCCTTCGGTCTGCGCCGTTCCGGTGAACGAGCGCAGCACCTCGCGGACGCCGATGACGGTGATGTCGGGCGCCCCGTGCACCCAGTCGCCGACGATGAGGCGCACCGGACGACCCGCATCGCGCAGGGCAGCGTAGTCGTCGAGCTGGCCCACGAGGAACAGATCCTGCCAGCCGGCGACCAGCGTGACGGGCGGGATGGAGTCGACGTCCTGCGCGAAGTGCATCGGCTCCCACCAGGGGTCCCCCTGATCGCTGTGCTCGACCCAGTCGCGGTAGAACTGCGGATCGGCGCCTCGGGCCACGCGCACGGCATCCGCCGGCGGGACGGCGAGCGCGCCGCGACGGAATCCGCGCCGGGCACGCAGCAGCGCCCAGGCCTTCGACGGCAGCGCCCGCTCCTGGATGTCGAGGGCGTATGCCCACGTGAGCGGGGTGTCGATCGAGAATCCGCCGCCCGGGTAGAGGATGGCATCGTCGAAGCGCCGCGCGGAGATGGCGATGCCGAGCGCGTCGGGGCGGTCGTCGCCGTCGCAGTACGCCCACTGGGTCACCCCGAAGTAGCTCCCGCCCCACGAGTGCACGCGTCCGGTCGCCCACGGCTGCGCGCGCAGCCACCGCATCGTCGCCTGCCCGTCGGCGACCTCGTCGTGCAGCGGATCGAACGTCCCGCCGGAGCCGAAGGTGCCGCGACAGCTCTGCACGACCACATGGTGCCCTCGCTCGGCCAGGAAGAGCGCGACGCCGGCGATCCCGTCGCGGCCGTACGGCGTGCGGATCAGGATCGTGTCGCCTCCGGATCCTTCCGCGTGCCAGTGGTCGGTGAGGAGCGCGGCGCCGTCGTCCGACGCCACCCGGATGCCGGTCGTCCGGACGACGTCCTGGTGCGTCTTCGCCGGCATGTCGGCGACGCGGGCGAGCCGCCGGTACTCGCGCCGCGCGGCGCCGCCCAGGCGGGGAGCATCGGTCATCGCACGCCCTTCACTCGGGTGACCGCGAACGCGGCGATCACGGCCATCACGACCGCGCCGATGTAGAGGGCCGCGAAGTTCTCACCTGTGGGCGAGCCTATGCGGGTCGCGAAGAATCCGAAAACGGGGACGAGGATGCCCGGCAGCAGGTAGGCGAGAGCCACGATGCCGAGGTCCTTGCCGGCGTCCTCGACCGAGGGGAGGCACTCCGTCATCAGTGCGACGTCGGCGGCGATGTAGGCGCCCTGCCCCGCCCCGACGATCGCGATGCCGACGAGGAAGAAGGCGATGTCGCCGAAGGAGATCGCGAGGATGAGCCCTCCGGCGCTCGCGAGGGCGCCGATGATGACGCTCGGCTTGCGGCGACCCGTGCGATCGGAGATCACGCCGAACACGAACGCCATGACCAGGTTCATCAGCGTGAAGGCCGCTGTGGCCTGAGTCTGCACGGCGGCGATCTCGGTCGGGTCGTCGATGCCGAAGCGGCCGGAGATCGTGAGGTAGAGATAGCTCGTGACCGAGACGATCGACGCGGTCATGAAGAAGCGGCACACCCACGCCCATGCGAAGTCCGGGTAGCGACGCGGACTCAACCAGAAGGTGGCGAGCACCCCGCTCCAGTCGAGCGGCTCGGCGGGCAGCAGTCGCCGGATGTCCTTCAGCGTGAAGAACAGGGTGAGCGCGAGGACCACGGAGAGGCCGCCGGGGATCAGGAACATGCCGATCTGGCCCATGGGCGCGACGATGCCCGCGAGGGAGACTCCGCCGAGGATGCCGATGGCGGTGGCCGCTCCGGTGACGGCGGACATGATCGCGCGGATGCTGCGGCGGATCTGATCCGCGAACAGGGTGTGGACGGTCATCGACACGGCGCCCCATCCGACGAGGACCAGGATCGTGCCGACGCCGAGCACGAGGAGGTTCGGCGCGGTCGCCTGGATCACGTAGCCGATCAGGGCGATCAGCGCGCCGGAGAGGATCCAGGGGCGGCGGATGCCGAGGCGGGACATCGAGCGGTCGCTGAGCCGACCGAAGATCGGCGTCGTGATGAGGATGGCGGCGCCGCCGAGGGTGAGGATGATGCTGAGGTTGCCCGTCGCCTGGTCGGGGTCCCATTCCTTGAGCAGCTGCGGGATCGCGACACCGGCGACGCCCTGGGCGATGCCGGAGCCGAACCACGCGAGCACGAAGGTGATCCAGAACAGGCGCGTCTGGCGCTGTCCGGGGATCGCATCGGCGGTGAGCGGGGGAGCGGGATCTGCGGGGAACACGGGATCGACGGCGTGGGTGGACATCTTCGTCTCCTGGTCTCGGTCGGGGTGGGAACTGTTCATGGCTGCGTGCCGGTGATGGTCGCGGCTCCGTCCGGCGGTCGGGGCATCGGATGGGAGTCGGCGCGGTAGGCACCGGCGAGCTCTTCGACGAAGGCGTCGCGCCATTCGCGGGCTCCCTCCCAGCATCCGGTGAGCCCGGGAGACGCGTGGTCGTGCCCGAGCCCGATGTGCAGCACGACGGGGACGCCTGCTTCACGCAGGCTGTCGGCGTACGCGATGGCACCGTCGCGGAGCGGGTCGTACTCGGCGGCGAGGATGAGTGCGGGCGCGAGCCCGCGGTGATCCGGCGCATCCAGTGGTGAGGCCTCGGCGAGCGGCGCTCCCGCGCGATACAGCCCGGCGAGGTGCTCGATGCCCGTGCGCTCGGCGGGCCGAAGGCGGCGGTGCATCGAGTCGCCGAACAGCCGCAGTGCCGCGGGCAGCACTTCGAGCGCCTGGTGATGCAGCGGCTCTCCGGCGTCGCGCAGGCGCAGAGCGGTGGTCGCCGCGATCGTCGCCCCCGCGGAGTTGCCTCCGACACCGAGCCGGTCGGCAGCGACGTCGAGTTCGGCGGCGCGCTCGCGGAGGTCGGCGAGAGCGGCCACGGCGTCCTCGACGGGGGCGGGGAACGGGTGCTCGGGAGCCAGACGGTACTCGAGCGCGACGATCTGCACTCCTGACCGCAGCGCGCGATCCGCGCACAGGCGGTCGTTGAGGATCTCGTCGATCGTGCCGCCCGTCCACCCGCCGCCGTGCAGCCACAGCATCGTCGGCATCGCCCCGATCGCCGACGTCGGGCGGAACCGACGGGCACGCAGCGGTTCCGCTCCGCCCGACACCACGAGATCGTCGATCTCCACCTCGGCGGGAACGGGAGCGGTGAACTCGACGGCGAGGCGGTCGCTCAACTCGCGCTGCGCCCGGCGACGGGCTGCCATCTCGCGAGACTCGAGGTCGGGGAGCGTCGCGGAGAGTTCGCCGATGCGCTGGATCCATTCGCGGATCTCGGGACCCAACGGCGGCTCGAGGTACTCGGGAGCGCTCATGCGGTCGCCCCTGGGTGGAGCGTGCGCAGCTCGGAGACGACGAGACGGTGTGCGACGTCTGCGGAGGGCACGAACCCGGTCGATCCCAGCGAGCCGTGGGTCTGTCCGATGAAGCGCATCGCCGTCACCGGCACGCCGGCCGCCGAGAGTGCGCGCGCATAGGCTTCCCCGTCACCACGCAGGGGGTCGAGCTCCGAGGTGAGGATCAGTGCCGGCGGCAGGCCTTCGTGAGAGGCGGCCCGCAGCGGGGAGGCGTACGGTCGGCGTGCCGCCGCGGCATCGTCTCCGACGTACTGACGCACGAGCGTCCGGCCGACCGCGCGCACGATGACGCCAGGCATGCGGGCATCGATGCCACTCATGTCGGCATGTCCCATGGTCAGATCGAGGGCGGGATTCTCCAGCAGCTGCAGCGCGATCGGATGCGCGGAGCGATCACGGTTCATGAGCGTCACGGCCGCGGCGAGGTCGCCTCCCGACGATGCTCCGCCGATGGCGATCCTCTCGGGCGACGCCCCCAGCTCCTCCGCGTGCGCGTGGGTCCATTCGAACGCCGACCAGCACTGCTCCGGCTGCGTTGGGAAGCGCTCCTCCGGCGCATGGGCGTAATCGGCGGCGACGATCACGATGCCGGCGTCGTGTGCTCTGACCCGGAAGCGCGCATCCCACGAGACCCAGTCGATGCCCGCGATGGTGAACCCGCCGCCGTAGAAGTACACGAGCACGGGGAGCCCCGACCCTGGCGGTGTGCGCTCCTCACCGGGCCAGTAGACCCGCACGCGCACGTCGGGGTGCCCGTCGACCGGGACGATGTGGTCCTCGGTGGCGGTCGGCAGCGGGGTGATACCCAGCGCGGCGCTCACGGCGTCGTCATTCTGAGCCGCGACCCGGCGGCGGCCCGCGGGGTCTGCGGGCTCCGGGGCGAGCAGCGGTGCGACGCGTTCCTCCCACGCCGCCACCGCGCTGTCGAGCGCGGGGCGTCGGAACCGGGACCGTGCTGTCGGCATCGGGCATCTCCTTCGATGGGTTCGCGTCTCGGCGGGGTTCCCGCAAGACGAGTTCCGACCTAGTCTGGGCAATCGAAGAACTTCGATGAAGAGAGAACACGGGCGATGCGCGCACGACCAGGCAGGGTCACCATCTACGACGTCGCGGAGCGCGCCGGGGTGAGCATCTCCACCGTCTCGCTGGCGGTGAGCGCCCCCCACCGGGTACGACCGGAGACCCGCGAACGCATCGTCGCGGCGGCCACGACCCTCGGTTATCGGATGACGCAAGGCCGCCGGGTCGGTGCCGCCCGCATCGCGGTGGCCGCGCCGTTCACGACCTACCCGTCGTATCTGCGCCGCCTCTCCGGAATGCTCCGGCGGGCCAGGGACGCGGCGGTGGACATCATCCCCTACGACCTCGATTCCGCGGCAGCCGCGGATGAGCCGCTGCTCGACGTGCTGCCCACGCGCACGGACGCGACCGGTCTGGTGGTGATGGGGGTTCCGCTCGGGGGAGCAGCGCGGCGGGCGAGCAAGGCGGCGCGCATCCCGGTCGTCTATGTCGACGTGGTGCCGACGCGGTCCGACGTGGGCGGTCCGGTCGTCCTCGTCGACGACCGCGACGGCGGTGCGCAGATCGGCCGCCACCTCGCCGGGCTCGGGCATCGCCGTGTGCTCTTCGTCCATGAGCCGCAGCGCTCGCCGGCGTACGTGTCGGCCGGGATGCTCCGCATCGAGGGGCTGACGCAGCACCTGGGGGTGACCGACCTGGCGGTGGCGCATCCGTCCTCGGTCGACGATCGCGTGATCGCCGCAGCCCGAGCCGCAGGAGCGACGGCGATCGTCGCGAATCACGACCAGTTCGCCGTCGCCGTCCTGTCCGCCCTGCGCTCCGACGTCGACACCCCGCCGCTGGCGGTCGTCGGCTACGACGACGGCGAGGTAGCCGAGGCGCTCGACCTCACCACCGTGCGCCAGCCGTTCGAGGAGAGCGGACGCACGGCCCTCGAGCTCGTCCTCGGACTGGTGTCGGGGGCGTCGACCGCGCGCGAAACCGTGCGACTCGCCCCGACGCTGATCGCGAGGTCTTCGACGCTCGGCGCCGGGTTCAACCCCGCGAGGCGGTGACGCGCTTCTTCTCCCGGATGTAGACCTCGCGACGCACCTTCGCCACGACGTCGCCCTCCCGGTCGGTGATGACCGTCTCGAACCACTCGAGCACCTTGGCGCCCCCGTGCGCCCGCTCCCGGATCTCTGCGGCCTTCTCTTTCGACACCTCGAACTCGGCCGTCAGCACTCCACGTCCCGGCTTGAGGAACTCGATCTCGCCTCGGGTGTCCCACACGACGTAGTCGCGTCCGAGCTGATGCATGACCAGCATGAAGAAGTAGGGATCGGTCATCGCCGACATCGATCCGCCGAATGCGGTCTTGACGTAGTTGCGGGTGAAGACGTTGACGTGGAGCTCGACGGTCGCGTGCGTCCAGTCCTCGCGGAAACGACGGACGCGGATCCCGCTGAAGAGGTTGGGGATCCAGAGGCTCATGCCGATCGCGAGTCGGCGGGGAGTGATGCGCATGAGGTCAGTGTGGAGCACCCGACCGAGTCCGACAAAGCCGTCTGGAGGGTTGTCACAGTTGTTATAGTTCGCATAGAATAAGTAGAGATTCGAGGAGAGGAGGGCCGGATGCTGATCCGCGTCGATCTCGACAGCCCGCGGGCGCTGTACGACCAGGTGGCGGCTTCGGTGCGCTCCGACATCCTCGTCGGCGTGCTGGCGCCCGGCGATCGTCTTCCCGCGGCGCGCGACGTCGCCGAAGCGCTGGACATCAACCAGCACACCGTGCTGCACGCGTACCAGCAGCTGCGCGACGAGGGCCTGGTGGATCTCCGTCGCGGCAGGGGAGCGGTCATCGCGGCCTCGGCCGCGCCCCTGGCCGAACTCGCGCACGACATCGACGACCTGGTGCGTCGCGCCGCAGCGCTCGGCGTCTCCGCCGACACGCTCGCCGGCATCGTCCGCGCCCACCGCGATGCCGACACAGGTATGCGCCCGATCGACAACCCCGAGGAGGATTCGCCATGAGCGATCACGAAACCACCCACGACCTCACGCGCACACCGCCTCCGCTGCTGCGACGCGCCCGGCTGGCCTTCTTCCTCGTCGCGGTGATCCTGCCGGTCGTCATCACGGCGATCGCCGTCGTGGTCCTGCTGACGTGGTTGCCCGCGCTGCCGCCGGAGGTCGCGACGCACTGGGGGCTGAACGGTGCCGACGGCTTCGGAGCTCCGGCCACGTACCTCTGGATCCTCCTCGGTGTCGGCCTCGGGCTGCCCGTGCTGATGGCCATCGTGACACTCGCCGCGGTCGGTGCGCACTGGGGCGGCGCTGCACGGATGATGGGCGCGCTCGCCGCCGGCATGTCGTCCCTCGCCGCCGTCACGAGCCTCGGTTCGCTCGCGATCCAGCGCGACCTCGCCGACCCGGCTGACGCTCCGGGGATCGGCGGCGTCATGGCCCTGGCCTTCGGGGCGCTCGCGGTGGTCGGTGCCATCGCGTGGGTCGTGCAGCCGCGCGTGCGAGCGGAACAGGGACGCACACTCGAGCCTCGGTACGCCGTGCACGTCGCGAAGGGGGAGCGCGTCGTGTGGGTCGCCACGACCACGATGCCGCGCGGGGCGCTCCTGCTCCTTTTCGTGGTGCTCTTCGGCCTCGTCGTGGTCGCCGCGTTCATGCTCGGCACCGGCGTCGAGGGCGGCTGGATCGTCGCGGTGGTCGCGCTCGTCGTGGGCTTCGCGGTGGCGGCGACCACGTCCTTCCGCATCAAGGTCACGCCCGAAGGCTTCTCCGCCCGCTCCCTGCTGGGGTGGCCACGCGTTCGCATCCCTCTCGATGAGGTCGAGTCCGCCCGCGCCGTGGACATCTCGCCGTTCGGTGAGTTCGGCGGATGGGGATGGCGCATCGCCGTCGACGGCCGCACGGGCATCGTCATGCGACGTGGCGCGGCGATCGAGGTGTCCCGCCGCGGTCGACGGCCCTTCATCGCGACGATCGACGGTGCGGAAGAAGCTGCCGCACTGCTGCAGTCCTATGTCGACCGCTCGCGAACACCGGATTCCCCCTCGACCGACGACGGAAAGGCGACCTCATGAACGACCGGATCCTGCACGCGCGTCGCGTGCCCTGGGCCGCGGTGATCGTCTTCGTGGCGGTGTCCTTCGCCCTCGCCTGGCTCGTGGCGCTGCCACTGTGGCTGGGCGACGGTCTCGCCGAGCCGATGTCGGTCTTCCTGCTGCCGATCATGATGTTCACCCCTGCGATCGCCGCGCTGGTGGTGACGTTCCTGATGCGCGTCCCCGCGCCAGGGCGGCGCGCCCGCTTCCTCGGACTGTGGCCGTTGCGCCCCGCGAAACGTGTGATCTGGCTCATGGTGGCTGGCTGGCTGGCTCGCGCCGCCGCTCCTGGTGGCACTGGGCATCCTGTTGTCCGCGGCTCTCGGCTTTGTGCAGCTCGACCTGACGTTCGCGGCCTTCGCCGCCGAGCTGGAGAAGGCCGTCCCGGCCGGTACGCCGCTTCCTCCGGTCCAGGTCATCGTGTTCGCGCAGCTGGCGATGATCCCGGTCGGCGGGCTGTTCAACAGTCTCTTCGCATTCGGAGAGGAGCTCGGGTGGCGGGGCTGGCTGCTGCCGGCACTGCGCCCGCTCGGGACCTGGCCTGCGCTGATCCTCAGTGGCGTGATCTGGGGTCTCTGGCACAGTCCGGTCATCCTGCTCGGCTACAACTTCGGGCGCACTGACATCACCGGGGTGCTGTTCATGGTCGGCGGATGCGTGGCCTGGGGCATCCTGCTCGGCTGGCTGCGTCTGCGGTCGGCCTCCGTGTGGCCGGCCGTGATCGCGCACGGCTCGTTGAACGCGGCTGCGGGGATGGTCATGATCTTCGCCGCTGCGCAGCCGGACCTCGCTCTCGCAGGTCCCCTGGGGGTCGCCAGCTGGGTCGTGATCGCCGCGGTCGTGCTCGTGCTCGTGTCGACCGGCCAGTTCCGACGGCAGCCCGAGCTCGCTGACGCGCCCGGTCGTCTGCTCTCCACGCCGCGCCCTTGACGGAGGGCAGCGGCGGGGGTTGGCTGAGGCCATGGAATCCACCCCCGCCGCCTGGTCCGATGCCGACTCCTACCTCGCCGACCTGCTCGTCGGTCCCGACCCCGACCTGGAGTCGGCGCTCGCCGCCCAGCGTGACGCGGGCATGCCCGAGATCGAGGTCGCTCCGGTGGCCGGCAAGCTCCTGCATCTGCTGGCCCGGATCAGCGGCGCGCGCAGGGTGCTCGAGATCGGCACCCTCGGCGGGTACTCCACGATCTGGCTCGCCCGCGCCGTCGGCTCCGATGGTCGCGTCGTGACGGTCGAGGCGGAGGCGGACAACGCGGCGGTCGCACGCGCCAGCATCGACGCCGCGGGCGTCGGAGACCGCGTTGACATCCGGGTGGGCAGGGGAGCGGACGTGCTTCCGACCCTGGTCGGCGGATTCGACCTGGTGTTCATCGACGCCGACAAGGAGTCCAACACGATCTACCTCGACTGGGCGGCGAAGCTCGGTCACCCCGGCACCGTCATCGTTCTCGACAACATCGGGCGCGAGGGCGAGATCGTCCGTGACGACTCCGACGACCCCAAGGTCGTCGGCACGCGCGAAGGTCTGCGCATGCTGGGGGAGGACCCGCGCTTCGATGCCACGGCACTGCAGACCGTGGGAGCCAAGGGATGGGACGGCTTCGCGATCGCGGTCGTCGTCTGACGGGCGGGTCCTCGGAGCCGTCGGGAGGCCGGGCTAGACTGGGCGCGGATCGACGACGCTCCACACAACGTTTTCCCCCCTGAGCAAGGAGCACATCAGTGGCACTGATCGAGGCTGTAGGCGCACGCGAGATTCTCGACTCGCGCGGAAACCCGACCGTCGAGGTGGAGGTCCTCCTCGACGACGGCATCGTGCAGCGGGCGGCCGTGCCGTCCGGTGCATCCACCGGCGCGTTCGAGGCGTACGAGCTCCGCGACGGCGACAAGAGCCGCTACGGCGGCAAGGGCGTGCTCAAGGCCGTCGAGGCCATCATCGACGAGCTCGGACCGGCGATCGAAGGTGTCGAGGCCAGCGAGCAGCGCATCGTCGACGAGATCCTCATCGAGGTCGACGGCACCGAGAACAAGAAGCGCGTCGGCGCCAACGCCATCCTCGGCGTGAGCCTCGCGGTCGCGAAGGCCGCGGCCGACTCGGCCGACCTTCCGCTGTTCCGCTACCTGGGCGGTCCGAACGCCCACGTGCTCCCCGTTCCGCTGTTCAACGTCATCAACGGTGGCGAGCATGCAGACAATGGCATCGACATGCAGGAGTTCTTCCTCGCGCCGATCGGTGCCGAGACCTACTCCGAGGCACTGCGCTGGGGCGTGGAGACCTACCACGTGCTGCGCGCCGAGCTGAAGGCCGCGGGCTACGCGACCGGCCTCGGCGACGAGGGCGGCTTCGCCCCGGACCTCCCCAGCAACCGCGAGGGCCTCGACTTCCTGGTGAAGGCGATCGAGAAGGCCGGCTTCACGCCGGGCACCGACATCGCGCTCGGCCTCGACGTCGCCGCCACCGAGTTCTTCAAGGACGGCGTCTACCGCCTCGACAACAAGGACTGGGACGCCGCCGCTCTCACCGAGTACTACGTCGGACTCGTCAACGACTTCCCGATCGTCACGATCGAAGACGCTCTGGCAGAGGACGACTGGGACAACTGGAAGCACCTGACCGAGGCGCTCGGCTCGAAGGTGCAGCTGGTCGGCGACGACCTGTTCGTCACCAACCCGCAGCGTCTCGCCGACGGCATCAAGCGCGGTGTCGCCAACTCGCTGCTCGTGAAGGTCAACCAGATCGGCACGCTCACCGAGACGTTCGACGCGGTCAGCCTCGCACAGCGCTCGGCCTACACCGCGATGCTGTCGCACCGTTCGGGTGAGACCGAGGACACCACGATCGCCGACCTGGTCGTCGCGACCAACGCCGGTCAGATCAAGGCGGGCGCGCCCGCTCGCAGCGAGCGCGTCGCGAAGTACAACCAGCTGCTGCGCATCGAGGAGGAGCTGGGCGACGCCGCGGTCTTCGCCGGCCGTTCCGCGTTCCCGCGCTACCAGGCCTGAGCGCACACACGCACGCAGAGCCGCCTACGGGCGGTGAACACCGCCGCTGATGCGGCACGACGAAGGAGGAGCCGTGGCACGACGACCGGCTCCTCCTTCGCCGTCTCCGGGAGCGCACACGCCGAAACCCGCGGCGAAAGGCAAGGGCAGGGCGACGCCGAAGGCCCGCGCGACGGCGCCTTCGGCCGCGCGCGCGGCGGCGCCTTCGACCGCGCGCGCGGCGGCGCCTTCGACC
>NZ_BJOG01000003.1 GCF_006540085.1 Microbacterium oxydans
GACGGCGCCTTCGGCCGCGCGCGCGGCGGCGCCTTCGACCGCGCGCGCGGCGGCGCCTTCGACCGCGCGCGCGGCGGCGGGGAGCCGAGGCGGAGCCCCCCGCGTCGATGTGCGCGAGTGGGCTTCCGGCATCCGCCTCTCCGCCTTCTCCGTCATCATGCTCTCGCTGGTGGTGCTCGGCGCGTGGGTGCTGGTGCCGACGCTCGGGACCTTCATCGACCAGCGTCAGAAGATCGCAGCCCTCGAGGCCTCCGTGCAGGTGAGCGAAGACCAGATCGCGGCGCTCGAAGCCGAACGCGAGCGCTGGAACGACCCCGCGTACATCACGACGCAGGCCCGCGAGCGCCTCTATTACGTGAAACCAGGCGAGGTCGTCTACCTGATCGACAACGACCTCGATCCTGCTGCCCTCCCGCGGGAGCAGGAGCCGGTGAGCGACACGCTCGTCGAGAAGCCGACGGACTGGATGCCGCAGCTGCTGCGCACCCTCGTGTCGTCCGGGCTCAGCGACACCGCCGCCGTCACTCGCTGAGCATCCGCTCCGAGCATCTTCCCCGCAGCCTCCCCTACGCTGGTGGGGTGACCACGCCGCCCTTCCCCGCCCCCACGCCCGCCGAACTCGCCGTCGTATCGGCCCAGCTCGGCCGTTCCGCCCGGGGTGTGGTGGGTATCGCGGCCCGTTGCGACTGCGGCAACCCGACGGTGGTCGCCACGACGCCGCGCCTGCCGGACGGCACGCCGTTCCCCACGTTCTACTACCTCACGCACCCCGCGGCGACGGCGGCGATGTCGACGCTGGAAGCCACCCAGGTGATGCCCGAGCTCGCCGCACTCATCGCCGAGGACGACGACATGGCTGCGGCCTATCTCGCAGCCCACGAGGCCTACCTGGCGGATCGTGCCGAGTTCGGCGAGGTCCCCGAGATCGACGGCATCTCCGCGGGTGGCATGCCCACGCGCGTCAAGTGCCTGCACGCCCTGGCCGGGCATGCCCTGGCCGCCGGTCCTGGAGTGAACCCGATCGGCGACGCGGCGCTCGCGCGTTCCTCCTGGTCGCCCGCCGTCTGCCGCTGCGAAGACCCCGGCGCTGCCACCCGCGACGCGGCGGCCTCCACGGCATGACCGTGCGCCGGACGCTGCGCAGCGCTGCCGCCATCGTGGTGGTCGCAGCGTCCGTGCTGCTCATCGGGGCCACGGCCACCCCGCCACCGGTCCCGGACGACCCGGCCGACCCGGTCCGGGCCTCGGAGTACTGGCTCGACGGCGCGCGTATCCGCGAAGCGTGGCAGACCACACGTGGCGAGGGCGTGACGATCGCCGTGATCGACACGGGTATCGCCAAGGTGCCCTCCGTCTTCGGCGACGCCGTGGTCGGCGGAACCGACGTATCGGGAACCGGAACGCCGGATGGCCGCACCCCTCTGGGTGCCGTCGACGGCAATCACGGATCCTGGGTGGCGTCGCTCGCGGCCGGACGAGGCGCTCCCGACGGCACCGGGATGATCGGCGTCGCTCCGGAGGCGAACCTGCTCTCGATCTCCGTCGGATTCGGCGCCGCCGCGGCCGTGCCGTTCACGGAGCAGGTCGCGAAGGGCATGAAGTGGGCTGTCGACAACGGCGCCGACATCATCAACCTCTCCTTCACCACGAACACGCTCGATTGGGATGAGAGCTGGGATGAGGCATTCCTCTACGCGTTCCAGCACGACGTCGTGGTGGTCGTCGCGGCGGGGAACAGGGGAAGCGGCACGAACATCATCGGTGCTCCCGCGACCATCCCCGGGGTGCTGACGGTCGGCGGCGTCGACCAGACCGGCACGGCCAGCATCGAGGCCTCGACACAGGGCATCACGATCGGCATCTCCGCGCCCAGCGAAGGACTCATCGGAGTCTCCGCCGACGGGACCGTCACGCCGTGGCGCGGCACGAGCGGCGCAGCCCCGATCGTCGCAGGGGTCGCTGCCCTGATCCGCTCGGCGCACCCCGAGATCAAGGCGATCGACGTGATCAACCGCATCATCAAGACCGCCATCCCCGTCCCCGACGCGGTCAAACCGCAGGACCCGCTGTATGGGTATGGGCTGGTCGACGCCGCTGCCGCGATCTCCGCGAACCTTCCGGCGGTGAGCGAGAACCCGATGGGGGATCTCGCCGAGTGGATCCGCGTCTTCCGCCGTGCACAGACGGAGCCCGAGACGGCCGCGCCCGTCACGCCGGTAGACATCCCGCCTCTGCCGGCGGCCGACGCACCCACCGATCCCGGCTCACCGCTGCTTCCCAGCGCGGATTCATTGCGCTACGGTACCCTGCCGCTCATTGCGCTCACAGTCCCTGGTATCCTGATAGCGCTTGGCGTCACCGCTGCTGCCCGGCGCATCCGATCGGCGCGCATTTCCGTACGCCACACCCCCGACTCCGAGGAGTAGTTCTTCTGTGCCTCAGAACAGCACTGTGCCCAAGATCCTGATCGTCGGCGGAGGGTACGCGGGTTTCTACACCGCGTGGAAGCTCGAGAAGCACCTGCGCAAGGGCGAAGCCGACGTGACCATGGTCGACCCGCTGCCGTACATGACGTACCAGCCGTTCCTCCCCGAGGTCGCCGCGGGCTCCATCGAGGCCCGTCACTCGGTGGTCGCGCACCGCCGTCACCTCAAGCGCACCAACGTGCTCACCGCCAAGGTGACCAACATCAACCACGCCCAGAAGGTCGCGACCATCACGCCGCCGCTGGGAGAGCCGTACGAGTTCGCATACGACCAGATCGTCGTCACGGCGGGCGCCGTCTCGCGCACCTTCCCGATCCCCGGCATCGCCGACAACGCGATCGGACTGAAGACGATCGAAGAGGCCGTCGCGATCCGCGACAAGGTCATGTCGAACTTCGACAAGGCCGCCTCGCTCCCCGCCGGTCCCGAGCGCGACCGTCTGTTGACCGTCGTGGTCGTCGGTGGTGGCTTCGCCGGCATCGAGGTGTTCGCCGAACTCCGCTCGCTGGCGTCCGCGCTGGTCGGCAAGTACCCGCAGATCAGCTTCGAGGACACGCACTTCCACCTCATCGAGGCGATGGGCCGCATCATGCCCGAGGTCTCGCTGCAGACGAGCGAGTGGGTGCTCAAGGACCTCGCCAAGCGCGGCGCGAACGTGCACCTCGACACGCAGCTCACCAGTGCGGTCGACGGCAACGTCGAGCTCTCCACCGGCGAGGTCATCCCGACCGACGTCATCGTGTGGACAGCCGGCGTCATGGCCAACCCGACCGTCGTGCGCGGCGGAGATCTGCCGGTCGAGGAGCGCGGTCGCATCCAGACCCGCGCCGATCTGCGCGTCGGCACACCCGAGGCCTTCGTCGAGGGTGCATGGGCAGCCGGAGACGTCTCCGCTGTCCCCGATCTCTCGGGTGGTGGCGTCGGAGGCTTCTGCGTGCCGAACGCCCAGCACGCGGTCCGCCAGGCGAAGCTCCTCGCGAAGAACCTCGTGGCCGTGCTCCGGGGCGAGAAGCCCAAGGACTACTTCCACAAGAACCTCGGCGCTGTCGCAGGTCTCGGCCTGTACAACGGCGTCTTCCAGTCCGGCAAGATCGCGCTCAAGGGCTTCATCGCCTGGCTCGCGCACCGCGGTTACCACGGTCTCGCGATGCCGACGTGGGAGCGCAAGTGGCGCGTGCTGTGGGGCTGGTGGAACAACCTGTGGCTCGGCCGTGATCTCGTGAACCTCGAGACGGTGCAGAACCCGCGCTACGTCTTCGAGGAGTTCGCCGCGCGTCCGCGCCCGGCCGCTCCCGCTGCGCCCGTGGCTGATGCTCCGGCGAAGGCCGCCCCGGCGGAAAAGAAGCCCGCCGCGAAGAAGCCTGCTGCCAAGAAGCCGGCTGCGAAGAAGCCCGTCGCGGAGAAGACTCCCGAGACGGCGGAAGCAGCGGCGAAGTAACACCTTCCGCACGACGACGATCGGCCCCGAGCGCACTGCGCCGGGGCCGATCGTCGTCGTGGCGGGTCGTTCCGAGGCGACGCATAGGTGCGGTCGGTATCGTCTCGCGGGCAAGGGGAGTACTCCCGAATGCGGCGAAGTCGTCATTACGAGCTCGAGATCGTGCTCCGGCCCGCCGGCCCGTGAGGGTGGAGGAGACCTTGGCACCCGCATCGCGGGCTGCTGAGTGAACCCTGCCGTCGTCCCGACGTCGTGGATCCCCGGTGGTCCGCACCACGAAAGGGACCACTCATGGGAAAGCTCTCCCGATTGATCGGAATGGCCTCCGAAGCGCTGGAGAAGAATGCCTCCTCAGGGCGCAACGGCCACTCGGCCGGCGGATCGCGCTCGCACGACGAATCCCGGTCGACGGATTGGAGCGGGATGCTGCGCGGCGCCGTCGACGCCGTGCGCGGGCAGGGGGATGCCGGACGGACTTCGCTGCCCGGTCCCGCAGCCGGTGCCCCGTACACGCCGCCGGCTGCCGGTGACCCGTACACGCCGCCCGCGGCTGGTGCCTCGCGCGCGTCGCCGTCCGTGACCGATGCCGATCGGGCGGCCATCGCCCGCTACGACTACCTTCTGCAGACGGCCGATCCGCAGCGTGTCGAGCAGATCCACCGCGAGGCGTTCGCGCGACTTTCGCCCGAGCAGCGTGCGCTCGTCGAGGCTCGAATGCGACAGGAACTTGCCCCAGGAGAGCGGCCGCGCTCCTCGTCAGCCGACGACCTCGCGAGAGCGGCGGGTCGTGCAGAGGCCATGAACCCCGGACGGATGCGCGGACTGCTCTCGCGCGTGCGGGGCGCAGGCGTCGGTGGCGCTGCCGTCGCCGCAGGGGGCGCGGCCGTCGGTCTTCTCGGCGTCGTGGCCGGAGGAGCGGTGGTCAGCACCGTGGCCGGGCCTCTGCTGGAGCAGGCGGCGAACATCGGCGTCGACTTCGGAGCGCTCGCAGAGGGCGTCGACATCGAGTCGCTCGCCGGCGGCGCAGGCGAGCTGATGGGGGCCGCCGGCGAGACGGTATCCGGGGTCGGAGAGGCAGCGAGTGGATGGGGCGAGCAGCTCGGCGATCTCGGCCTCCCCGGCATCGGCGACATCTTCGGGCGCTGACCCCGCATGGTTCCCACTGCTGCCGCCGAACACGGCTTCACCGGCCTCACCGGATTCGCCGCCGACGTCCTCACAGCCCTCGGAGACGTCGGCGTCGGCGTGCTCGTCTTTCTCGAGGTGCTCGTGCCGCCGATCCCGAGCGAGGTCATCCTGCCCTTTGCGGGATACCTGAGCCAGAGCGGCTCCCTGAATCTCGGGTCGCTGATCTTCTGGAGCACCTTGGCGTCGTGGCTGGGGGCGCTGCTGCTGTACTGGCTCGGTGCGGCGATCGGAATGGACCGGGCGGTGCGGATGCTTGCTGCCACGAAACTGGTGAGTCGCTCCGACCTCGAACGCGGATCCGAGTGGTTCGTGCGCAGTGGCGGCTGGACCGTCCTGGTCGGACGGATGGTTCCCGGTGTCCGCAGCCTCATCTCGATCCCCGCCGGCGCGTCGCGGATGAACCTCGTGACCTTCAGCGTCTACACGATCATCGGGAGCGGACTGTGGAACGCTCTTCTCCTCGGGGTCGGAGCGGCGTTGGGCACCCAGCACGAGCAGCTGGAGCAGTACCTCGGCTATCTCGACTACGCCGTCTACTCCGCCATCGCGATAGCTCTCGTCGTCCTGATCGTGCGCCGGATACGGGAGGCAGCGGGTGAGCGGAAGGCGGTCGCGCAGGGGGAGGACTGAGCGTCGGCGGTGCCCCCGCTGGGACTCGAACCCAGACTGAAGCGATTTTAAGTCGCCTGCCTCTGCCATTGGGCTACGGGGGCCTCCCGGTCAGCCTATCGCCGCGCTCGACTGCGACGCCGTGCCGTCAGGGGTGAACCGGAGTCCGCGAGGCCTTAGGGTGGGGGAGTGCTCGACCTCATCGATGAACTGAGCCCCGTCCACGGTGCCTCCGCGGTCGCCCCTGAGTGGGAGGACCCGGCCCGTTACTGGCCGCGCCTGTCCGCGGCGACAGGACACCTCCCGGCACCCGTGGCGGTGATCGACCGCGAGGCGCTCCGCTACAACGCGATGGACCTTCTGGTGCGGGCCGGTGGACTCCCGATCCGCGTCGCCTCGAAGTCCGTGCGGGTGCGCTCCGTGCTCGACGCCGTGCTGAAGCTGCCGGGGTACCGCGGCATCCTCGCCTTCACGCTCGAAGAGGCGCTCTGGCTCGCCGAGACCCACGACGACATCATGCTGGGCTACCCGACCGTGGACCGCGCGGGACTGGCGCGGCTCTTCGCCGACGAGCAGGCCGCGCGGCGTATCACGCTGATGGTCGACGACCTCGTGCACCTCGATCTGATCGACAGCGTCGCGGGTCCCCGGTCGCGCCCCGAGCTCCGCGTCGCCATCGACGTGGATGCCTCCTGGCGGTCCTCGATCCTCGGCCACATCGGAGTGCGCCGCTCTGCTCTGTTCAGCGCGGGCGAGGTCGCCGCCTTCGCCCGAAAGGTGGTCGCCCGCCCCGGGTTCCGCCTCGTCGGATTGCAGATGTACGACGCGCAGATCGCCGGTCAGGGCGACGACGCCGGTCCCGATGCGCCGCTCATCCGCATGGTGCAGGCGCGCTCGCGCAACGAGCTGCGTGAGCGTCGAGCCGAGATCGTCGCCGCAGTCGGGTCCGTGGCACCCCTGGAGATCCTCAACGGCGGGGGAACGGGCTCGCTCGAGTTCACGGGCAGCGACGAGTCCCTCACCGAGGCGAGCGCGGGCAGCGGGCTGCTCGGCGGACACCTCTTCGACGGCTACCGGTCGTTCCGTCCCGCGCCCGCCTCCGCATTCGCGTTCGATGTGGTGCGCCGCCCCGCCGCCGACATCGCCACGGTGCTCGGAGGCGGGTGGATCGCCTCCGGCCCCGCTGTGGCTTCCCGGCAGCCGCGTGCTGTGTGGCCAGAGGGGCTCCACACCCTCTCCCGCGAAGCCGCCGGCGAGGTGCAGACGCCGCTGCAGGGGCCGGCGGCCGCGTCGCTCGGCGTGGGAGACCGTGTCTGGTTCCGCCATGCCAAGAGCGGTGAACCGGCAGAGCGCATCGAGAGCTATCACCTGATCTCGGGCGACGAGATCGTCGACGAGCTGCCGACATACCGCGGCGAGGGAAAGGCCTTCCTGTGACGAGAATCGGCGGCACCTGGCAGAACTGGGGTCGCTCGGCGTCCGTGCGTCCGGTACGCGTGGAGCGGCCGCGCAGCCCGGAGGGCGTGCAGCGCGCGGTGATCGCCGCGGTCAGGCACGGACTGCCCGTGAAGGCGGTGGGGGCCGGTCACAGCTTCACCGGCATCGCCATCGCTCCTGGTGTGCTGCTCGAGCTCGACGACCTGCAGGGCCTCGTCTCCGCCGACGCCGAGACCGGCCGGGTGACTCTGCTCGCCGGAACGCGGCTGCACCGCATCCCCGGGCTCCTGGCGCCGTACGGGCTCGCGATGGAGAACCTCGGCGACATCGATCGCCAGTCCATCGCCGGAGCGATCTCCACAGGCACCCACGGCACGGGAGCCGGATACGGCGGCCTCGCCACCCAGGTCGTCGGCGTCACGATGGTCACGGCCGCTGGCGAGTTCCTGCGGATCGACGAGGAGCACGAGAGCGAGCTCCTGCCTGCGGTGGCACTGGGACTCGGCGCCCTCGGCATCATCGTCGAGGTGACGCTGCAATGCGTACCCGCGTTCGTGATGCACGCCATCGACGAGCCGGTCGCCCTGGACGAAGTGCTCGCCACCCTCGACGAGCGCGTCGCCTCATCCGACCACTTCGAGTTCTACTGGTTCCCGCACACCGACGTCGCCCTGACGAAGCGCCAGGCGCGTCTCCCGGAAGCGACGGTCCGCAAGCCGCTCCCTGTGGTCGGGCGATGGATCGACGAGACGGTGCTCTCGAACGGCGTCTACCGCGTCGTGTGCGCAGCCGGCCAGGTCGTCCCGGCGATCACGCCGTCGTTCAGCCGGCTCGCGGTCAAGCTCACCGGCGATCGCGAGTACACCGAGCTGTCGCACCGCGTGCTCATCCAGAGCCGGACCGTGCGCTTCCGGGAGATGGAGTATGCGATCCCGGCCGAGAACGTCGTGGCGGCGTTCCAGGCAGTCAGGGCTCTCATCGACCGGCGCGGGTGGCGGATCGAGTTCCCGATCGAAGTGCGTTTCGCCGCAGCCGACGATCGCTGGCTCTCCACCGCTCACGGGCGCGACAGTGCGTACATCGCCGTGCATCGATACTGGCGAGCCGACCCCACGGAGTACTTCGGAGCGGTGGAGGAGATCATGCACGGGTTCGGCGGACGTCCGCACTGGGGCAAGCTCCACACGCTGACCGCGGAGACGCTCCGGGAGCGGTATCCGCGCTTCGACGACTTCATCGCACTGCGCGACCGGCTCGACCCGGAACGTCGGTTCGGCAACCGCTATCTCGAACGGGTGCTCGGCAGCTGAACCGACGGCGGCGGACGCCGCGTACGCCCAGTCCACGTGCAGGCTGCGCGTCTAGGATGAGAGAAACACGAGGAAGGGTGGGCCTCTGATGGAATGGCTCGTGCCGGTACTGATCGTTGTCGGAGTGATCCTGCTCGTCGGCATCTATCTGTGGGCCACGTACAACTCGCTGGTGCAGCTGAATGTGCGCGTCGACGAGGCGTGGAGCGGCATCACCGTGCAGCTCAAGCGACGAGCCGACCTCATCCCCAACCTCATCGAGACGGTGAAGGGCTACGCCTCGCACGAGAAGGCGGTCTTCGAGAACGTCACCCGTGCGCGTGCCGAGACGCTGTCGGCGGGAGGGCCCGGAGAAGCCGGTATCGCCGAGGGGCACCTGCAGCAGGCTCTGCGCAGCCTGTTCGCGGTCGCTGAGGCGTATCCGCAGCTGCAGGCGAGCACCAACTTCCTCCAGGTGCAGCAGGCCCTGGTCGACACCGAGGACAAGATCCAGGCGGCGCGCCGGTTCTACAACGGCGGCGTGCGCGAGCTCAACACCAAGATCAAGGTCTTCCCCAACAACCTGTTTGCCAAGGGGCTGGGGTTCACCGAGCGCGAGTTCTTCGAGGTCGCCGACAGCAGCGCCATCTCGGAGCCTCCGCGCGTGCAGTTCTGACGCGTGCACTTCTGACGCACGGTTCGGCGACGGCGTTCGTCACCACGGTGAGAGCACGAGGTCGTCGGCGGTGAAGGACACGTCGCCGCGAAGCGTCCAGGAGTCCGTGCGGTACGTCGTCGTCAGTCCGGCGCCGTCTGCGCCGGTCCCCGTCACGGTGACGACCAGCACCCCGCCGTCCGCGGTGAAGCCTGCCGGGGTGAGAGTGACGGCGGGAGCCTCCTCGACCCGGTAGCGGAACCCGTCGACATCACGGAACTCCGTTCCCCAGGGGATGCGCAGTCCGCAACCGTCCGGCGTCTCGGTCCCGGGGACGGTGCACGCTTCGACGATGTCGTCCACGTGGTCTTGGGCGACCGCCGTCGCCTCCGGGCGCAGCGTGGCATCGACCACGGTCGTGACCTCGACGGCAGGCATGACCGTCACAGCGCTCTCGCCTTCGAGCAGCGTCGCCGGCATCGCAGAGACCGTGTACAGCGCGGGGAGGAGAGCGACCGCTTCGCCCGTGGGGACAGCGGTGGTGCCGATCGCGACGGAAGCACCGATGGTCGAGTCGAGGGTCACCCTGCCGAGCCCCGAGGAGTCGACACGCCAGCGGCCGTCGGCCATGTCGAGCGCGAGCACTGCGTCGTGGGCATCTCCATCGAGCTCGAACGACACCTCCACCGCCGCCGACGTGCTGCCGTTGCTGTGTCGCACGCGCGTGACCTCGGCGTCTCGCACCAGCGCGCTCGCGGCGTCGAAGGCGTCGAGTGCGGCCTCCGTGACCACGATTCCGGTGGCCCGCACGGTATCGGCATCGCCGGACTCCAGGGCTTGCAGGTACTCGAGTGCCGCTTCCTCCGGGGTGGTCGACCGCGCGGAGGATTGCCAGATCCACACCCCTGCGGCGAGGAGGACGACGACGATCGCGGCGCCGCTGATCACCCAGCGCCGCCGCACTCTGCTCCTGCGGGACTCTTTGTTCATGCGGGACTCTCTCGGGGATGCAGATGGCGGCGCACGGCCGGACCTGTTCCCGTGCCCGCGGCCAGGGCGGTGTGAAGCGCCGCCGTGGCCTCACCCCAACCGGACACCGAGATGTGCTCCAGACCCTGCCAGGCGGCGGCGAGTGCGAGTTCCCGGGCGATCGGCTCCGCGTCGCCGGGACGCGCCTGCGGCTCCCACCACGCGGATTGCACCTGCAGAGTCGATGTGGTCCGATCGGCCTTGAGGTCCACCCGTGCGACGATGCGGTCGCCGACGAGCACAGGCAGGGAGTAGTAGCCGAATCGCCGCTTCTCGGCCGGCACGTAGATCTCGATGCGATAGTCGAGGCCGAATGCACGGAGGGCCCGGTCCCGGAACCACACCACCGGGTCGAACGGCGTCAGGATCGCCGCCGTATCCACTCTGCGCGGCAGCACCGCATCCTGATGCCGCCAGGCGGGGAGCGGGCGCCCGCCACGTTCCCAACCCCGCACCTTCACCGGGATCAGCTCACCCGAATCCACGAGCTGGGCGATCGAGCGGGCGACTGCGGCGCGGTCGCGAATGCGGTAGTAGTCGGCGAGATCCGACTGTGTGGCGACGCCACTCGATCGCGCCGCGCGCCGGCTCAGCTCGAGGATGGCCTCGGCGCGGGACACCTCCCGTGAGCGGATGGTGTCGGGAATGACATGCTCCGCCAGCGCGTACGTGCGCTCGAATCCGCGACGCCCGCTGATCGCGACGTCACCGGTGCGCCACAGGTGCTCGAGCGCGAGTTTCACATCGTCCCAGTCCCACCAGGTGCCGCGCTCCCGCGGTGCGTCTTCGCGGAGGTCGGCCGGTCGCAGCGGGCCGCGCGCACGCAGCTCGTCCGTCACCCACTGCACGGTGCGGGTGTTGCTGCTCATCCACGAGTCCTCGCCCGCCCAGCGCCGGCGGAAGTCGTCCATGCGGAAGCGCCACAACGGCCAGTCCTCGACAGGGATGAAAGTGGCCTCGTGGGCGAGGTACTCGACGTAGTGCGTCGTGCGGGAGAGGAAGATGCGGTCGAGCAGCGCGGGGTCGTACGCGCCGAGCCGTGAGAACAGCGGGAGGTAGTGCGATCGCGCGAACACGTTCACGGAGTCGATCTGCAGGACTCCGAGCCGGTCCATGACCCGGTGCACGTGCCGCCCCGCGACCGTCGCCGGTCGTGCTCGGGTGAATCCCTGAGCGGCCAGCGCGATGCGACGTGCCTGGGTCGAGCTGAGGGTGTCTGTCACCTCGCCAGGGTAGCGCCGCGCGCCGACATCGCTCCGCGCTCGGAAAGATGCGTTCGAGGGCATACGGCATGACCTTAGACTTGGGCGATGAGCGACGACCAGCGACCCCGGCTGCGTGATCTCTTCCGTCCGCGCCCGGTCTCCACCGACCGCACCGTGACGACCGAGGCCGACGAGACCGTGCCCCTGCCGTTGCGGATCACCGCGAGCTACGCCTGGCGGCTGCTGATCATCGCCGCTGCGATCGGCGTCTTCATCTGGCTCGTGATGCTGCTCAAGCTCCTGGTCATCCCCCTCATGGTCGGCATCCTCATCACGGCGCTGCTGTGGCCCGCGTTCTCGTGGATGCTGCGACGCGGCCTCCCGCGATGGCTGGCGATCGCCATCTCGCTCATCGGGACGGCCGCCATCGTCACCGGGCTGATGTGGCTCGTCGTCTGGCAGGTGCGCGCCCAGCTTCCCGACGTGCAGGAGCGGTCGACCGAGGCGTTCGATCAGTTCCAGGTGTGGCTGCACGACGGGCCGCTGAATCTCTCGGACACCCAGATCGCCGACTACCTCCAGCAGGGTCTCGACCTCATCAGCGAACAGGCACAGGTGCTCTGGACGGGCGCACTCGCGATCGGCACGACCGTCGGTCACGTCGCCACGGGCGCCGTGCTCGCACTCTTCATCCTCATCTGCCTGCTGGCCGATGGAGCCGGGATCTGGCGCTGGACCCTCAAGATCTTCCCGCGTCGCGCCCGTCCGGCCGTCGACGGCGCCGCCCGCAACGGTTGGACGACGATCGTCAACTACGCGCGCACGCAGCTTTTCGTGGCCACCATCGATGCGATCGGCATCGGCCTCGGCGCCTTCCTGCTGCAGGTTCCGCTCGCGCTCCCTGTGGCGGTGCTCGTGTTCCTCGGCTCCTTCATCCCGATCGTCGGTGCCGTGGTGACCGGCGCGGTCGCCGTCTTCCTCGCCCTCGTCTACAACGGGCCGTGGATCGCTCTGTGGATGCTCGTCGTGGTGCTGGCGGTCCAGCAGATCGAGGGACACATCCTGCAGCCGATCATGATGGGTTCCGCGGTCAAGGTGCACCCGCTCGCCGTCGTGCTCGTCGTGGCCGGAGGAGCGATGATCGCCGGAATCCCCGGCGCCCTGTTCGCGGTCCCGTTGGCGGCGTTCGTCAACGTCGCCGCCGTGACCATCAGCTCGGGTTCCTGGCGCACCGGCGTCGGACCGAGCGGAGATCTGATCTGGAGCACAGTTCCGCGCGAGCGGAGACGGAGGAATCGATGAGCGCAGTCCCCAGCCTGACCGAGTTCGAGCACGCCGCTCAGAGTCTGGCTGAGGTGATCTCGCACACGCCATCGCTGCCGTCGCGGGCCCTCTCCGACATCCTCGGGGCACCCGTCCTGCTCAAGATGGAGAATCTCCAGCGCACGGGCTCCTTCAAGATCCGCGGGGCGGCCTACCGGCTGTCCAAGCTGAGCGCCGAGGAGCGCGCCAGGGGAGTGGTCGCGGCCTCCGCAGGCAACCATGCCCAGGGGGTTGCCCTCGCCGCCCAAGCGCTCGGGATCCCCGCGACGATCTTCATGCCCCTGGGTGTGCCGGTGCCGAAGCTGCTCGCCACTCGCGGCTACGGAGCGGAAGTGGTGCTGGAGGGGGAGACGGTGGCGACATCGCTGCGTCTCGCCGCCGAGTTCTCCGAGCGCACCGGCGCGGTGCTGATCCACCCGTTCGATCACCGCGACGTCGTGATCGGGCAGGGCACGCTCGGGCTCGAGCTCCTGGAGGATGCGCCCGAGGTCGACACCGTCGTGCTCGGCATCGGCGGTGGAGGTCTCATCGCCGGGGTCGCCGCAGCTGTCAAGGCCCGTGCCGCCGAGCTCGGACGCTCGGTCAGGATCATCGGCGTGCAGGCGGAGAACGCCGCCGCCGTGCCGCCATCGCTCGAGGCGGGAGAGCCCGTCGACATCGTGACGAGGCCGACCATCGCCGACGGCATCCTGGTCGCGCGCCCCGGTGCGATCCCGTTCGACATCATCAAGGACCTCGTCGACGAGGTGGTCACGGTCTCCGACGATGATCTGGCGCGAGCCATCCTCATCCTCCTCGAGCAGGCGAAGGTCGTGGTCGAGCCCGCGGGCGCCGCGGGCGTCGCAGCCATCCTCGCCGGCAAGGTCACCGCGACGGGGACCACCATGGCCGTGCTGTCAGGTGGGAACATCGACCCGCTCCTGCTGCAGCGGGTCGTCTCGCACGGACTCGCCGCGTCCGGTCGATACCTCACGATCCGCATCCCGCTGCCCGACCGGCCCGGCCAGCTCGCCCGCGTGTCCGAGCTGATCGCGGAGGCCGGAGCGAACGTGATCGAGGCCATGCACACACGTCACGGACACGGGCTGCAGATCAGCGAGGTGATCCTCGAACTCAGCGTCGAGACCCGCGGTCCCGAGCACTCCGAGCACACGCTCGACACTCTGCGTCTGGCCGGCTTCGAGCCGATCCTCGTCCCGGATTGAGCACGACCGATCGCGCATACGGAAGCGCCCCCTCGTCCGAGCGGAGGAGGGGGCGCTTCCGTCTGGCGTCTCAGCCGGTGTAGGTCTCGACGTTCACGATCTCGACGCTGATGTCGCGACCGTTGGGAGCCTCGTAGGACGACTTCTCGCCGACCTTGAGACCGAGGATGGCCTGGCCGAGGGGGCTGGCCTCGCTGTACACGTCGAGGTCGCTGCCTGCGGCGATCTCGCGGCTACCGAGGAGGAAGACCTCTTCGCCGCCGGCGACGAGGGCCGTGACGACGGTTCCGGGCTCGACGATCCCGCGGCTGGCGGGAGCCTCGCCCACCTTGGCGGTCTTCAGCAGACCCTCCAGAGTGCGGATGCGGGCCTCCTGCTTGCCCTGCTCGTCCTTCGCGGCGTGGTACCCGCCGTTCTCCTTGAGGTCGCCCTCTTCGCGGGCCGCCTCGATGCGCTTGGCGATCTCGTCGCGGCCGACAGTGGACAGGTGCTCCAGCTCGGCGACGAGCCGGTCGTACGCTTCCTGCGTGAGGAAGGGAACCTGAGCATCGGTGGACATGACGAAGCTCCTTCTTTCGGGATCCCTCCGGCATGCTGCGGGGGATATGCCAAGACGCCCCGGCACGGTGCCGGGGCGTCGTCTGTCTGGCACGAGTCTAGGCGACCCAGCAGGCGTTCACCAAACCTGTCGTGGCTTCCGCGACGGTCGGGATGGTGACCGAACGCGCCTGCGAGTGGCTGTCTCCTGCTTCGATCTCGACGATCTTCCAGCCGACGACGCCGAACTCCTCGTCCAGCGCTTCGACGGCGCACACGACGTTCTTGCCCTGCACTCCGGTGACCTGGAAGGTGATGTTCACCGAGTGCTCGTCGACGAGTTCGAAGCCCAGATCGTCGGCGTCGACGGACGCCATCGACTGAGCGACGGTCATCCAGCCGAACGCGCCGAGCAGGATCACGGCGACCGCGCCGCCGACGATCCAGGGCGTGCGCCGCCGTCGGGTTCGGCCATAGCGTTCGTCGAGGTCTCGTGCGGTCGTCACAGGGGAGTCTTCCGGTCGTTAGGCTGGTGTTACCAGGTTATGCGACCTGCGTACGAAAGGCCGATTCATGTTCTCTCTGTCCGAGACCCCGATGCCGACGCCGAGCATGACCGTCGATCCGGTGTCGGTCACCCCGGGGTTCGTGGGCTTCGCCGCGATCGTCGTGGTCGTGATCGCGGTCATCCTCTTGATCTGGGACATGAACCGTCGCATCCGCCGTGTCCGCTACCGCGAAGAGGTGCGCGATGAGCTGGATGCCGAAGAGGCGGCGCGTCACGCCGACGGCACGGCCGCCCCCGGTGCGGAGCCGTCGACCTCGGACCGGCCCGACGCTCCCGAAGACGACTCGCCCACGCGCTGACCGTGCGTCACGGCGCACCCAGCGAGGGAGAAAGCGGCGCCAGCGCGATCAGCAGGCACGCCGTCCAGTGGCACAGGAACGCGAGAACCGTGCACACGTGGAAGATCTCGTGGAACCCGAAATGGCCCGGCCAGGGGTTCGGCTTCTTGAGCGCGTAGACGATCGCGCCGCCCGTGTAGAGCAGACCGCCGACGATCACCAGCACCATCATCGCGACGTTCGCGTTCATCAGATCGACGATGTACATCACGGCGGCCCAGCCCAGCAGCAGGTAAAGGGCCACGTAGAGCCAACGCGGCGCATTGATCCAGAAGACGCGGAAGAGGATGCCGACGAGGGTGCCGCCCCACACCAGGCAGAGCAGCAGGATGCCCTTCTGCGGTGGCAGCGCCAGCACGGCCAGAGGCGTATAGGTACCGGCGATGAGCAGCAGGATGTTGGCGTGGTCGATGCGCTTGAGCATCACCTTCACCTTCGGACTCCAGTCGATGCGGTGGTAGAGCGCGGAGTTGCCGAAGAGGAGCAGCGACGTGAGCATGAACACAGCGGAGGCCCACTTCGCCGCGGCTCCCTCGGCCACGACGATCAGGACGATTCCGGCGACCACGGCGACCGGGAAGGTGCCGGCGTGGATCCACCCTCGCCAGGTCGGTTTCACGTCGGTGGCCGCATCCGCGGCGGCTGCGTCCAGAAGGGGCAGCTGAGGGACGTCGGGACCGGAGTGCTCGGGAGTGCTCACGTGCTCACTCTAGGCGGCCCCGCATACCGCTCACGGCACATATATCCAGCGTTCCCACACGGTGCGGACGGCCGCGGCACGGTAGCGTAGGTGGGTGATTCCACGCGAGAGCCCGGTACGCGGGCCGCTGTACCGGCTCTACACGAGTCGGCTGCGTCGTCACCTCGATCCGGCTCGTGTGCCGCATCACGTCGCGATGATGATCGACGGCAATCGCCGGTGGGCCCGTCAGCTCGGGTTGGACACGCCCGCGGAGGGACACCGGGCGGGTGCGGCGAAGATGCGCGAGTTCCTGGAGTGGTGCGACGAGCTCGGTGTGCGGGTCGTCTCGCTCTACCTCCTCTCGAGCGACAATCTGAGGAAGCGGGATTCCGCGGAGCTCGCCGACCTCATCGAGATCATCGCGGAGCTGGCGGAGGCGCTGTCCCTGGAGGGGAACTGGCGGGTGAAGCACGTCGGCCGCTCCGACATCCTCCCCGCCGAGCTCGCGCGAGTGCTCTCCGACGCGGAGCAGCGCACGAAGGATCACACCGGGCTGCACGTGAACCTCGCGGTCGGGTACGGCGGGCGCAACGAGATCGTCGATGCGGTACGGAGCATCATCGCGAAGCACGAGGCGTCAGGCGGCACGCTCGAAGACCTCGCAGCCCACCTCACGCCCGAGATGATCGGCGAGCACCTGTACACCGGGGGACAGCCCGACCCCGATCTCGTGATCCGCACCAGTGGAGAGCAGCGGCTGAGCGATTTCCTCCTCTGGCAGAGTGCGCACAGCGAGTTCTACTTCGTGGAGGCGCTGGGGCCGGACCTCCGCCAGGTCGACTTCCTGCGTGCGATCCGGGACTATGCCGATCGGGACAGGCGCTTCGGGCGCTGACGCGGCGACGGGTCCGAGCGGAGCCGTGCCACAATGACGCAGTGAGCACTTTCCAGGACTACGTCGACTCCTTCGACAACGAGTCCGGCTACTTGAACTGGGCCGCCTTCGGGCCGCTGTCGCCGTCCGTCCGGGAAGAGGTCTTCGCCGATGCCGACCTGCTGGCAAGCGGACGGCCCTCCTCACTCGCTCTCGTCGGAGAGCGCATCGGCCAGGCACAGGAACTCGTCGCCGAGCTGCTGGGCGCCGATGCGGCCGACGTCACGCTGCAGTCCTCTTCGACGCACGGGCTCATGCACGCGCTGTTCGGTCTCACCGGGGGAGTGATCGCGAGCACCGCCGAGTTCCCGAGCGTGAGCCTGACGGTGGAGCGCGCGTCGACGGCATCGCAGTGCGCCGTCACGCCGCGCTGGATCACGCCCGGTGACGGCCGCGTGACCCCTGATGCGGTGACCGATGCCCTCGACGACGATGTCGTCGCACTCGCTGTGAGCCACGTCGACTTCCGCACCGGCTTCCGCACCGATCTCGCCGCTCTCCGCGAGGCGATCGGTCCCGATCGGCTGCTCATCGTCGACGCCGTCCAGTCGTTCGGGGTGATCGATGCCGACTACTCTGCGGCGGACGTGGTGGTAGGGCACGGCTACAAGTGGTTGCGCGCCGGCCGCGGCAGTGCGTTCGGGTGGTTCTCCCCGCGCGCACGGGAGCGCATCGCCCCGGTGCTGTCCGGGATCACCGGTACGACGTCGCCCGGTCTGTTCGTCGACGAGCTGCCGGCACCCGCTCCGTCCGCGCGCGCCTTCACCGTCAGTCAGCCGGACACGCTCGCGGCAGGGCGACTCGCCATCGGGGTGCGGGACGTGCGCGACGCCGGCGTCGCCGCCATCGAGGCACGGTTGGTCGAGAACGTCGACACCGTGATCGAGATCGCCGACCGTCACGGCATCGAGGTGAGCTCCCCGCGTGAGCGCCATCAGCGTGCCGGCATCGTGTCTCTCGCTCCGGCGGAACCCGGGCGCCTGGCCGCCGCGCTCGCGAACGCCGGGATCGTCGTGACGGCGCGGGGTGCGGCGGTGCGCATCGCTCCCCACGCAGGTACGGATGCCGCGAGCCTCGAGCTCCTCGACGACACCCTGCGTGCGTTCGGCAACGAGACGTTCATCAGCGCGTAACGAATCGCTGGCGTGTCGAGTTCGGGTTAATCGTCCGCACAGTCGTACGTTCTAGGCATCGGGCAAGGCGCCCGGTCGGGTCGGCCTCAGGTTGACGACTCGTGACCCCCTGGTCGACTCGTTCGAACTACCGGGATTCCCCGGGTCGGGAGTGGGTCGTGACCACACGTACAGCGCAGCAGGCCACCAGCACCGCGCAGCAGTCCACCCGTAAGACGACGAGACGAGCATCCTCCGCCGATCCGGATCAGGATCTGCGCACGTATGTCCTCGACACGTCCGTGCTGCTGAGCGATCCGCAGGCGTTCTTCCGGTTCGCCGAGCACTCGGTCGTCCTCCCCGTCGTCGTGATCACGGAGCTGGAGGGCAAACGCCACGATCCGGAGATCGGCTACTTCGCGCGACAGGCCCTTCGCCACCTCGACGATCTGCGCATCGAGCACGGGCGTCTCGACTTCCCCGTCGAGGTCGGCGAGGGCGGGACCCTCCGGGTCGAACTCGCGAACACCGACTCCTCGGTGCTTCCCGCGGGCATCCGCCTCAGCGACAACGACACCCGGATCCTCTCCGTCGCCATGCATCTCGCACAGGACGGCCAGGACGTCACGATCGTGTCGAAGGACCTGCCGATGCGCGTCAAGGCCGCCTCCCTCGGTCTGCGCGCCGAGGAGTACCTCGCCGAGCAGGCGGTGGACTCGGGGTGGACCGGGATCTCGACTCTCGACCTCTCCGGTGACGACATCAGCGACCTGTACGAGAGCGAGGTCGGCATCAGCGAGCAGGCTCGGGGGCTCCCGGTGAACACCGGCCTGATCATCCACTCCGAGCGCGGGTCGGCGCTCGGTCGCGTCACGGGAGACGGCGAGTACCGGCTCGTGCGCGGCGACCGCGACATCTTCGGCATGCACGGCCGCTCCGCGGAGCAGCGCATAGCGATCGATCTGCTCCTCGACCAGGAGGTGGGCATCGTCTCGCTCGGCGGGCGTGCGGGCACCGGCAAGTCGGCGCTCGCGCTGTGCGCAGGACTCGAAGCGGTGCTCGAGCGGCAGCAGCAGAAGAAGATCATCGTGTTCCGGCCCCTGTTCGCAGTCGGTGGGCAGGAGCTCGGCTACCTCCCGGGCGACCAGGGCGAGAAGATGGGGCCCTGGGGTCAGGCGGTGTTCGACACGCTGGGTTCGGTGGTGTCGGGCAACGTCATCGAGGAGGTCGTCGAGCGCGGACTGCTCGAGGTGCTCCCGCTCACCCACATTCGCGGAAGGTCCCTGCACGACGCGTTCGTGATCGTCGACGAGGCCCAGTCGCTCGAGCGGAACGTGCTCCTGACGGTGCTGAGCCGCATGGGACAGAACTCGCGCGTCATCCTCACCCATGACGTCGGTCAGCGTGACAACCTCCGCGTGGGTCGTCATGACGGCATCGCCAGCGTGATCGAGACCCTGAAGGGACATGATCTCTTCGGACACGTGACCCTGACGCGGTCGGAGCGTTCGGCCATCGCAGCCCTCGTCACCGAGCTCCTGGAGGGTGGAGAACTCAGCTGACTACGGAAACAGCGGATGCCGCGAGGGCTCGGTCCTCGCGGCATCCGCTTCTTTGTCTCGGTGCAGCCCCCGGTCGCATAAACCCCGTCCGCGTGCATGAACCCCGTCCGCTTGCATGATGATTCGCCGTTCCTGGTCATGCGATCGTCGGATGGTCATGCGCGTGAGAGGGGAGAGCAGGTCAGTCGGACTGCACAGCGGCCTGTTCTGCGCTCGTGTTCACCGATGGCGTGAAGGTGGGCCGGCCGAGCGGGCGTGGGCCCCCAGAATCGAACGATGATCGACGTCAATATGCTCCTCGGACGCTTGGGAGGGGTCGCACGCGGCACCCGGCTTCAGGGCTTCGGATGCTCACGCTCACGGCTGGGAGCGGAGTGCAGGGCCGGTCGTATCGTCCGAGTGCGTTCTGGTGTGTTCGCATCTCGAGGAGCCGCGACCGAAGTGGTCACAGCAGCGGCCCACGGGGGAGCCCTCACTTGCGGGAGCGCCTTGAGGATTCGAGAGGTGTGGACGCTGGAGGTTCCCGCTGAGGTGCATGTCTGGATGGGGCTCGGCGGGCGACGGCATCATCCGAAGCAGTGCGGCTGCGTCGCTCACTTCACCCGCGGACGCATGGATGTCGGCATCGCGCCGATAGAGGTCGCGCTGACACACGCATACGCCTGTTACGGGGAGGAGTTCTTCTTCGCCGCGTACGAGTCGGCCTGGAACAAGCGGATGCTGACTGCTGCGGCGCGTGCGCACGTCCGCTCCGCCCTTCCTGCGACGGCGCGCTGGCTCGTCGACCTCGCACGTCCGGACGCGGAGAGCGGCTTGGAATCCCTGGTGCGGCTGCGGCTCCATCTGATCGGAGTGGCTGTGCGCACCCAGGTGACCGTCGGCGGGGTCGGGCGGGTCGACTTCGTGATCGAGGGCCGCGTCATCCTCGAGGCCGACGGTCGCGACAACCACGAGGATGCTGCGAAACGGCATCGCGATCTCATGCGAGACGCAGTCGCATCCGACCTCGGCTTCGAGACGCTCCGTTTCGACTACTCGATGATCGTGTACTCGTGGGACGTGGTCGCAGCAGCGATTCTGGCTGCGCTCGCTCGGGCTCGTGCGTGAACTGGTGCACCTGCATGAGGCGATGCCGGATGCAGGTGCCGTCCCGCCGAACGCTCATGCAATCGTCGGCTGGTCATGCGTCTGCGCTGAGAACCCGAGACGCGGCGCCCGGAGACAGAGGATGCCGCGAGGATCGAGTCCTCGCGGCATCCGCTTCATCGTGGGCGGGTCAGCCCGCGTGCGTCATCGACAGCAGGTCGAGCTTCTCGTCCAGCTGCTCGAGGGTGAGCTCGCCGCGCTCGACGTAGCCGAGGTCGATCACGGCGTCGCGCACCGTGATGCCCTTGGCGACCGAGTGCTTGGCGATCTTCGCCGCCGCCTCGTAGCCGATCAGCTTGTTCAGCGGCGTCACGATCGACGGGCTCATGCCCGCGAAGGCCGCCGCCCGCTCGACGTTCGCCTGCAGACCGTCGATCGTCTTGTCGGCGAGCACGCGCGAGGCGTTCGACAGCAGACGGATCGACTCGAGCACCGCGGTGCCCATGACCGGGATGGCGACGTTCAGCTCGAAGGAACCGGATGCGCCGGCCCACGCGACGGTGGCGTCGTTGCCGATCACGCGCGCGCACACCATGAGCACGGCCTCGGGCACGACGGGGTTGACCTTGCCCGGCATGATCGAGGATCCGGGCTGCAGGTCGGGGATGTGCAACTCGCCGAGGCCCGTGTTGGGGCCCGACCCCATCCAGCGCAGGTCGTTGTTGATCTTGGTCAGCGACACCGCGATGGTGCGGAGAGCACCGGAGGCCTCGACCAGACCGTCGCGGTTCGCCTGCGCCTCGAAGTGGTCCTTGGCTTCGGTGATGGGCAGCTCGGTCTCGGCCGCGAGCAGCGCGATGACCTTCTGCGGGAAGCCCAGCGGCGTGTTGATGCCCGTGCCGACGGCGGTGCCGCCCAGGGGGACCTCGGCCACGCGGGGGAGAGCCGACTGCACGCGCTCGATGCCCAGACGGATCTGACGCGCGTAGCCGCCGAACTCCTGTCCAAGGGTGACGGGCGTCGCGTCCATGAGGTGCGTGCGGCCGGACTTGACCGCGTCCTTCCACAGCTCCGCCTTCGCCTCGAGAGCGACGGCGAGGTGGTCGAGTGCGGGGATGAGCGTGTCGATGAGTGCCTGGGTGACCGCGATGTGCACCGAGGTCGGGAACACGTCGTTCGACGACTGCGAGGCGTTGACGTGGTCGTTGGGGTGCACGGTCGAACCGAGGATGCGCGTGGCGAGCGTTGCCAGCACCTCGTTCATGTTCATGTTCGACGAGGTGCCGGAGCCGGTCTGGTAGGTGTCGACCGGGAACTCACCGTCGTGCGCGCCCGAAGCGACCTGGTCGGCGGCCTGGGCGATGGCGTCGGCGATGGCGCCGTCGAGGGTGCCGAGCTCCTTGTTGGCGAGTGCGGCGGCCTTCTTGATGCGAGCGAGGGCGGCGATCTGCGTCGACTCCAGCCCCTTGCCCGAGATCGGGAAGTTCTCCACGGCGCGCTGCGTCTGAGCGCCGTAGAGCGCATTCACGGGCACCCGCACCTCGCCCATGGTGTCGTGCTCGATGCGGTAGTCCTGCTCGGTCATTCCGAACCCTCCTTGGTTGCGGGGTCGATCCCCTGGATGTCGTCGTCGGTGTCGATGCCGACCGTGATCACGGGCACGGCGGTGCCCTCGGCCAGACGGTAGTTGGCGCCGACGATGCCGAGGCGACCAGCCGCGACGGCATCGCTGATGATCTCGGACGACTGCAGCAGATCGTTCACGGTGTTGCGCAGGTGCTCGATGCCGACCAGTTCCGAGTCGATCTCGGCGACGGTGGTGCCCCCGCTCTCCGCCAGCACCTTGCGCGCGGCCGGCACGATCGGGGCGATCAGCTTCCAGATGTGCGGCGGCAGGGGAGCGGCATCGATCGCCGTGCCGTCGATGGCGGCGCGCACCGCACCGCATGAGTCGTGCGCCAGCACCACGATCAGAGGAACCTCGAGAACGGCGACGGCGTATTCCAGGCTCGCGACGATCGATTCTCCGATGACCTGCCCGGCGTTGCGCACCACGAACAGGTCGCCGAGCCCGAGGTCGAAGATGATCTCGGCGGCCAGGCGGGAGTCGGAGCATCCGAAGAGCGTGGCGACCGGGTGCTGCGCCGCGGTCAGGTCCTTGCGGCGAGCGACGTCCTGATTCGGGTGGCGAGGCTCGTCCTGCACGAAACGGCGGTTGCCGTCCTGCATCTGCGTCCAGGCGGCGGCGGGGGTGAGGGGGTGGGTCATGGGGTCTCCGAGATGGTGCGGATCTGCGGGATGAGGCTCTCGGCGAGTTCGGCCGTGGAATCGGCCGACCGTGAGCCGTAGAGCAGGATGTAGTCGGCGCCGGCCTGCGTGCCGATGGCGTAGGTGACGTTGGCGTTCGACTCCGCGCTACCCGGCTTGTAGACGTCCCAGTCGAGCCCGCCGATGCGCACCGTGTCGGTCGGCGCGATGCCGTTCAAGCGCTGCGGAGCCCAGGACGAATCCGCGTCGAAGGCCTGGTCCACCTTGATGAACCCGCGCTCCTTGTCCGACTTGGGGGCGAGCGTGACCTCCCAGACGACGGTCGCGCCACCCTGCATCTCGGCCCCGTTCGCGCGCCAGAAGTCGCCGAGTTCCGGGATGAGGACGGGGCGGTCCATCGAGGACTCCACCCCCTCGGCCACCGCGGCGACGTCGAGGGGCTTCTGCTCGACGGGTGCGCCGCGGGGAACCGCGAAGATGATGACGGCGACCACGGCGAGTGTCACGAGAAGCGCTGCGACCAGGTTCCGCACCGTCTGGCTCGATCGGTACGCCTTGCTCGACGCCGCCTTCCTGGCGGCGGTCTCGTCGGGTGTCTCCGGACGGCCGAGCTCGGCGATGATGGGGGGCTGCTTGCTCATGACTCTCCGGCGTCGTCGGCATCGGAAGCCGCGGCACGAGCAGCGTCAAGACGCCGCTTCGCTCCCAGCAGCCACTCCTCGCAGCGTGCGGCCAGCGCCTCTCCGCGCTCCCACAGCGCGAGCGAATGCTCGAGTGTGGGGGAGCCCTGCTCGAGCTCTGCGACCACCTTGACGAGTTCGTCACGGGCCGCCTCGAACGACAGCGTGTCCACGGGGGTGTCGTTCAGGGCGCTCACTCCTCCATCTTACGTCGATCGACGCCGACGCTCTGCTCAGTCCCCTTCGGGGATCTCGCCCTCGGAGCGGGCTGCCAGCGATCCACGATCCAGCGTGATCGTGAGGCTGCTCCCGGCGGGAGCGTCGGTGGCATCGCGGAGGATCACACCACCGTCGAGGTGGGCGATCGCGTAGCCGCGAGCCAGGGTCGCCGCGGGGGAGAGGGCTCGCAGGGATGCGCGGAGTTCTCCCGTGCGGCGCCCGGCGTCGTCGAGCTGTCGGTTCACGGCGTCCCGTCCACGCCCGAGCAGCAGCCACGTCTCCTGGGCGCGGGCATCGATGATCGGTGCGGGCGAGCGCAGCACCGGTCGCGAGCGCAGCTGCTCCAGCTGGGCGATGTCGTGCGTGAGGCGCTGGGTGAGCCGTGAGGTCGCTCGCGACCGCAGCTGCGCGATGAGGGCTCGCTGCTCTCCCACGTCGGGCACGACGCGCTTCGCGGCATCGGTCGGCGTCGAGGCGCGGAGATCGGCGACGTCATCGAGAAGCGGGTGGTCGTTCTCGTGCCCGATCGCGCTCACCACGGGCGTCGATGCCGCGGCGACCGCACGCACGAGTCTCTCGTCGCTGAAGCCCAACAGCGTCTGCGGGTCGCCGCCGCCGCGGGCGATGATGATCACGTCGACCTCGGGATCAGCGTCGAGCCGAGCGAGCGCGGCGAGGGTGTCCGGGACACAGCGGTCCCCCTGCACGGCGGCGTACTCGGTGCGGAAGCGCACCTGCGGCCAGCGCAGCTCGGCGTTGCGATGCACATCCTTCTCGGCGTCCGAGCGCTCGCCCGTGATGAGGCCGATCACGTGCGGGAGGAAGGGGAGGCGCTTCTTGCGCGAAGGATCGAAGAGCCCCTCCTGCCGCAGCTGCACGCGGAGCTTCTCGAGGCGTTCCAGCTGATCGCCGAGCCCGACGTGCTTCATCGCGGAGACGGCGAAGCTGAAGTCGCCCGCCTTGACGAAGTAGTCGGCCTTGACCGCGGCGACCACATGGTCGCCGACGCCGATGTCGGACGGGATGCGCGCACGCACGCTCGACCACACGCGGATGGAGATCTGCGCGTCGGACCTGGTGTCCTTCAGGCGCGCGAACACGTTGCCGGCTCGCACGTTCCACGAGGTGATCTCGCCTTCGACCCAGACCGTGTTCCACCGCGCGATGAAGTCGCGGATCGTCGCGTTGAGGCGGGTGACGGAGGTGGGGGCGTCTGCGGTGGAATCGCGGGGTGCGACCGAGTCGGCCGGCGGCGTCTCGCCCTGGCCCGTCGTCGCTTCGAAGACTGTCATCCGCTCCCGTTCCCTGCCCTCGAACCTCCCCGGCCGTGCACAGCTGCGCGACGGTAGAATTCAAGGGTGACTTCGACTGCCGTTCATCTCCCCGTGCCCCGCCTCCCACGAGTGCGTGCGGCGGCCGGGCGGCTTCAGGATAACCCGGTGGCCGGACACAAGCGTGTTCTGCTCGCCGCCCCGCGCGGTTACTGTGCGGGTGTCGACCGCGCGGTCGTCGCGGTGGAGAAGGCTCTCGAACGCTACGGCGCCCCCGTCTACGTGCGCAAGCAGATCGTGCACAACATCCACGTCGTCACCGAGCTCGAGGAGAAGGGTGCGATCTTCGTCGAAGAGGTCGATGAGGTCCCCGAGGGTACGCACATCGTCTTCAGCGCCCATGGCGTCTCACCCGCGGTCGTGAACGCGGCCTCCGATCGGGGACTCCACGCGATCGATGCCACCTGTCCTCTGGTCACCAAGGTGCACCGCGAGGCCGTGCGCTTCGCGCGCGACGACTTCGAGATCCTGCTCATCGGTCACGACGGGCACGAAGAGGTGGAGGGCACGGCTGGAGAGGCGCCGGACCACGTGACCGTCGTGAACTCCCCCGAAGAAGCCGACACCGTCGTGGTGAAGGATCCGAACAAGGTCGTCTGGCTGTCGCAGACCACGCTGTCGGTGGACGAGACGATGGAGACGGTCAACCGGTTGCGCACGCGATTCCCCGAACTGCAGAATCCGCCGTCGGACGACATCTGCTACGCCACGCAGAACCGTCAGGTCGCGATCAAGAAGGTCGCCGCCGGGGCAGACCTCGTGATCGTGGTCGGCTCGTCGAACTCGTCCAACAGTGTGCGTCTGGTCGAGGTCGCCCTCGAGTACGGAGCGAAGGCCGCTTACCGCGTGGACTATGCCGAGGAGATCCAGCAGGAGTGGCTCGACGGCGTCGAGACGGTCGGTGTGACCAGCGGAGCATCCGTGCCCGAGGTTCTGGTCCGCGAGGTGCTCGATGCGATCGGCGACGCCGGCTACCGCGATGTCGAAGAGGTGAAGACCGCTGAGGAGGATCTGATGTTCTCCCTGCCCAAGGAACTGCGTCAGGACGCTGCAGGTCAGCGGGACGCCCGGGCTCTCGGCGGTCGTGCATCCGGAGGAGGCGCGTAGCGTTGAGCGCCGCGGAGGCGGAGCCCACCCTCATCGGGTCGGTGCAACGCGCTCTGCGACTGGTCGACATCGTCGCGAACTCCCCACGCCCGCTTCCGCCGAAGATGCTCGCGGCGATCACCGGACTGACGCCGGGGACGACCTACAACCTGGTGCGCACGCTCGTGCATGAGGGGTATCTGTCGTCGGAGCCGGACGGCGTGGTGCTCGGCAGTCGGTTTCCGTCGTTCCAGCAGCAGATCGGCTCCAGGGGCGTGTTCCTCGCTCGAGTGCGCGCGGCGCTGCGCGAGGTGACCGAGGAGGTGGGAGCCACGGCCTACCTGTCGCGCTTCGACGACGGGGAGATGCATCTGGTCGACATCGTCGACGCGGTCCGGAACCCTCGGATCGAGCTCTGGGTGGGGCTGCAGTCCAGCGCCCACGCGACTGCGCTGGGCAAGCAGATCCTCGCCGACCTCTCGGAGGAGGATCGCCTCGACTACCTGTCCCGCCATCGGCTGCCCGAGCTCACCCCGCGTACGATCACCGATCGCAGGACATTGCTCACACAGCTGGAGCGCTCGCCGGGGTGGGCTGTCGACCACGAGGAGTACGCCATCGGTGCGACCTGCCTCGCTGTGCCCGTCATCGCCCCTGGCGTCACCGCGTCGCTCGCGATCTCGCTGAACGCCGAGCGCGATGTGGTCGACAGGGAGCTGGTGTCGAAGCTGCAGGTCGCCGCGAGGCGCCTCTCGCTGCAACTCGGCGCGGATGCGCTGGACAGCGGGTCATCCGACGAGGATTTCACTATCTGAAGTCAGACCCCTGGCGCGGCGGCATGCGTTTTCCTACTATGGGGGGAGTAGCGGCATACAAGAGCGCTACCGACCGCCTCGAGCGTCCCCAGCGCTGGCGGTCGACCTGGATGAGAAGCGTCCCCAGCGCTTCACGTCCGCGGCCCCGAGAAGTCCCCACTTCTCCGGGGCCGCTATCGTTTTCGGCACGCAGTTGCTGGGAGGCGGCATGAGGGTATGCCGTTAGCATGGCGAGATGAGCGATCAGCGGCCCCAGTACGGAGAACTCGCGACCCCGGAGGAGCAGCGACGGGCCGCGGGTCTGCCTCCGATCGATGAGCCTGTGATCGCTCCAGCCGCTGCAGCGTCACCACTGCCGGCCGTGCCGGGAGCGGTCGCGGCGTCGAGCCCCTCGGGCGGTTCCCCCGCGAAGCGGGCGCACCCGCTCGATCGTTTCGCCACGATCGCCATGCTGGCGTACGGACTGATCAATGTCGTCGTCACCGGGCTGTCGTACCTGGACCTGCCGAGCGTCATGAACCAGACGATGAAGATCATCGGCATCGAAGGCGAGTTCACGAACTTCGCGTCCGCGAGGACCTGGGGCACGATCGCCGCGATCCTGCTCGCCGTCGGGTGGTCGGTCACCGCCGCGCTCTCGATCCGTCGCCTCCGCCGTGGACGTGTGACGTGGTGGGTTCCGATCGTCGGGGCCATCGTGACCATGGGTGTGGTGTCGGTCTGCATCGCCGTGCCGATGATGGGCGATCCGGCGTTCATCGCGCACCTCGAGCAGATGACGCGTCCCTGAGGACGTTCCGTGAGGTCTGCGCGGGCGCAGCTTCCACGGAGAACGAGAAGGGGCCCGGCAGGATGCCGGGCCCCTTCTGTGTCTCGCGACCGATCAGCTCTTGGACTGGCCGTACGAGCCGAGCTGGCGGGTCGACTCGACCACGCGGGCGGCCATGGCCGACTCGGCGATCTTGCCCCAGGCACGCGGGTCGTACTGCTTCTTGTTGCCGACCTCGCCGTCGACCTTCAGAACGCCGTCGTAGTTCTTGAACATGTAGTCGGCGATGGCACGCGTGTAGGCGTACTGGGTGTCGGTGTCGATGTTCATCTTGATGACGCCGTTGGCGACCGCGAGGGCGATCTCCTCATCGGTCGAGCCCGAGCCACCGTGGAACACGAGGTCGAGCGGCTTGGGGCCGGTGTTGTACTTCGCGGCGACCTCCGCCTGGATCTCGCCGAGCAGCTCGGGACGCAGCTTCACTCCACCGGGCTTGTAGACACCGTGGACGTTGCCGAAGGTGAGGGCCGCGATGTAACGCCCCTGCTCACCGAGACCCAGCGCCTGCACAGCCTGGTCGACGTCGGCGAAGGTCGTGTAGAGAGCTTCGTTCGACCCCTCATGCTGTACGCCGTCCTCCTCGCCGCCGACGACGCCGATCTCGACCTCGAGGATGGCGTTGATGGCCTTCATGCGGGGGAGCAGATCCTTCGCGATCTCGATGTTCTCCGCGAGGGGAACAGCGGAGCCGTCCCACATGTGGGACTGGAAGATCGGGTTGCGACCGGCCTTGACCTCTTCCTCCGAAGCGGCGATCAGCGGCTCGACGAAGCCCGCGAGTGCGTCCTTGGGGCAGTGGTCGGTGTGCAGGGCGACGGTGATCGGGTAGTTCTTGGCGACCTCGGTGGCGAAGCGCGCGAACGCGAGAGCGCCCGTGGCGCGAGCCTTCACCGTGTGGCCGGCGAAGTAGTCGGCACCACCGGTGGTGACCTGGATGATGCCGTCGGAGCCGGCCTCGGTCAGGCCCTGGAGGACGGAGTTGATCGTCTGCGAGCTGGAGACGTTGAATGCGGGGTACGCGAAGCCGCCGGCCTTCGCGCGGTCGAGCATTTCGGCGTACTGATCCGGGGTGGCGACGGGCATGAGAACTCCTGCGATAGGGGAAGCCGGGACAGCTGCCACTCTATCGGGGCGCACGCGCCGATACCGCAGTCGCGGCCGGGGGCGAGCACGTCCGCTTCTGCGTAGCTGTTAAGAACAGCGATTCCTTCGGCGGATCGTGCCCGAAAAGCGGCGGATTCGGAGCTCACGATGGCTAGGCTGACCGCATGGTGAGTCTTACTGCTGATCTGAGCCCGCTTCGTCCCGACCGCAACCTGGCGATGGAGTTGGTGCGATCGACGGAGGCTGCGGCCATCCGCGCTGTGCCGTTCATCGGTCGCGGTGCGAAGGAAGCTGCGGACGGCGCGGCTGTCGACGCCATGCGGGCCTTCCTCGGCACGGTCGACTTCCAGGGACGGGTCGTCATCGGTGAGGGCGAGAAGGACAACGCCCCGATGCTCTTCAACGGCGAGATCGTCGGAACCGGCCGAGGGCCGCTGTGCGACATCGCCGTCGACCCCATCGACGGGACCTCACTGACCGCTGCCGGTCGACAGAACGCCCTGTCGGTGATCGCCGTCTCGGACCGCGGCACCATGCTCGACGCCTCGAGCGTCTTCTATATGGACAAGCTCGTGACGGGGCCCGCCGGCGTCGGTGTCGTCGACATCCGTCTGCCCATCGGGGAGAACATCCGCAAGCTCGCCGGCGCTCTCGACAAGCCCGTCGACGAGATCGTCGTCTCGGTGCTGAACCGTCCGCGTCATGAGCAGCTCATCCAGGAGATCCGCGATGCCGGTGCCGGCACCCGTCTGATGAGTGACGGAGACGTCGCCGGCGGCATCAATGCGGCACGCCACGACGCCCGCACCGACATGTGCGTCGGCATCGGAGGCAGCCCCGAGGGCATAGTCACGGCTTGTGCGATCAAGGCGCTCGGCGGCCACATCCAGGGTCGGCTCTGGCCGCGTGACGACGACGAGCGCCAGCGCGGCATCGACGCGGGGCTCGACATGGACAAGGTGTACGAGGCCGACGATCTGGTGCAGGGCAACAACACGATCTTCGTCGCGACCGGTGTCACCGATGGCCAGCTCGTCGCGGGTGTCCGGCGCGAGCGCGGTTATGTGTACACCGAGAGCGTCGTGCTCAGAGGCGCCTCGGGGACGCTCCGTCGCATCGCGTCCGAGCACCTCGTCTCGAAGTGGCTCTGACGCTTCTCGTGTTCGCCGTCGTGTGATCGTCGGCGCTGAGGCCGTCGGCATCGTTATCGAGCCGGTATCGCCTCACACTCCGACGATCCACGGTTCGCCGGGCCCCCGTGTCACAATTGTCACTGGGTTTGTCGCCGTCGACGGAGCCGCCAGGCACCGCAGGCACAGGAGGGCGAACAGATGACAACGCAGCACACGAGCGGCTCGAAAGCCGCCGCGACCAGGATCGTCACGACGAACACAGGGCGCATCCTCCGGGTGAGCGCGGACGCGGAATCCGCTCCGAAGCCCCCGACCGTGGCTCCCGTCGCACCGGCAGTAGACCCGGCCCGACGTGCGGATGTTCTCTTCCGCGTCCGGCGCGATGAGGGGCACGAGCTCAGCGCATGGTGGATGATCGGCGCGTTCCTGGCAACCAGCGGTCTGGTGATCCTGCTGCTCAGCGGCGTTCCCGGTATCGCCTGATCACGGCGCCCTCTTGCTCGGTGAGCGCTGGATCAGCGTTCTTCGTCGAGTCTGATCCGCACGTCGCCCACGTCTGCGCGGAGCACCGACTCGTCGCGCGCCGCGTCAGCCACCGCGTCGCCTGACTCCGGTTCGTGGGTGCTCTCCTCAGAGGCGATCAGCTCCGGTGCCGTGAATCGTCTGGCCGCCCCTGTCGTCACCGCGGGGGCTGTCGAGAGCGCCGACGCGTCGACCCCGGGGAATTGGCGAGCGGTCACGAGCACGCGTGTCTCGAGCGAACCGGCGAACCGGTTGTAGCTGTCGACGGTGCGCTCCAGGGCGCGGCGCAGATCGTCGGCGTGTCCGGCCAGGGTTCCCAGCCGGTCGTACAGCTGAGTGCCGAGCGCGAGCAATGTGCGAGCCTCGGTCGAGACCTCCTGCTGTGTCCAGGTGAACGCCACGGTCTTGAGCACGGCCCAGAGGTTGACGGGGGAGGCGAGCGCGACTCGTCGGCCGAATGCGTAGTCGAGCAGCGTCGGGTCTTCGTCGATCGCGGCGGCCAGCAGCGATTCGCTCGGCAGGAAGCAGATCACGAACTCCGGGCTCGCATCGAGCCCCGCCCAATAGGCCTTCTTCGCCAGGGCGTCGATGTGCGCTCGGACTGCTTTCACGTGCTTCTGCATCAATGCTCGACGCTGAGGCTCCTGGGCGTCGCCGCCCGGAAGCGCAGATGCCTCGAGGTACGCGTCGAGCGGCACTTTGGCGTCGACCGCGATCGAGCTGCCACCCGCGAGCCGGATCACCATGTCGGGACGGCCCTGGCCCCGGTCGCTGGAGATCGTCGCCTGCAGGTCGAAGTCGATGTGTCGGGTGAGGCCCGCGGCTTCGACGACACGGCGGAGCTGCGTCTCGCCCCACACGCCTCTCGTGGCGCTGGAGCGCAGAGCTCCCGCGAGGGACTCGGTGGTCGCCCGGAGCGCTTCATCGGACTCCTGTGCTCGGCGCAGCTGCTCCTCGAGCGTGCCGAATTGAGCGTGCCTCTCCCGCTCGATCGCGGTGACCTTGGTCTGCATCTGCTGCAGACTCTCGCGCACGGGGGCGAGCGCGGTGAGCACCGCATTCTGCTGCTGCACCCGCTGCGCCTCGGCGCGCTGCTCGTTTCGCGCGTGCTCGACGGCATCGCGGTACAGGTCGTATTGACGGTCTCGGTCGTCGCGCGCAGCGGCCAGCTCGGCCTGAGCGCGCGCGAGATCGGCGGCGCCTCGGCCGGCGCGCAGGAACCAGCCGACGGCGATGCCCGCAGCGAGTGCGACGAGCAGGAGAACGACAGCCAGAGCATCCATGTGTTCATGATGGGGCCCGCCTCCGACATTCGGAGGTCGCCGCGCACGGAGCGGTCGAGGTGCGGGTCAGGCGACCGCACGCTCCAGTGCGGGTGCGACAGGAGCAACCGGAGCGGTGACCCGCAGACTCAGCGCGTCGGCGAGAGCGAAGACGTCGCCTGCACCGGCTCTGTAGGCGGCGTCGATCACAATCTGGGCACACGCACGGGCATCGGCCAGGGCATCGTGGTGCGAGAACTCCTCGAACCCCGCGGCAGCAGCGGCGACCGGCAGTCGGTACGAGTCGAGCGTGTAGGTCTTGCGGGCGACCTGCAGGCTGCACAGCGACCGGTAGGGCGGGCACAGCTGGCCCGTGGCCTCAGACGCGCGGCGCAGCACATTGAGGTCGAAGCCGGCGTTGTGCGCGACCAGCACATCGGCACCCGCGAAGGCGCACAGGCGGTCGAACTGGTCGACCCAGGTCGCGGCTGACAGCACGTCCTCCGGCTGGATGCCATGGATGCGCACGTTCCACTCCTGGAACTCGTCATGGCCAGGTGGCGGCTGGATCAGCCAACCGGTGGTGGCGACGACCTGGCCGTCGCGGACGCGGACCAGTCCGACCGAGCACGCAGAGGCCGGGCTGGAGTTCGCGGTCTCGAAGTCGATCGCAGTGAAGTCCAGTGGCACATCCCCACCTTCCCCCGGTCCCTCGAAGACGTCTCGGAGACTCGCCGTATGCTGGCGACATGGCTGAGGACATGGCGACGTCGTTCGGAGCGCAGGCGGGAAACTACGAGGTCGGTCGACCTGATTATCCTTTCGAGGCCGTGGCATGGATGCTGGAGCGCATGCCGCACGGCTCACGTCGGATCGCCGATGTCGGTGCCGGCACAGGAAAGCTCACCAGGGTTCTCGCGGAGGCGCCGGACGCCGAGGTCGTCGCCGTCGATCCCGACCCCGTGATGCTCGCGACGCTCCGCGGTGCGGTGCCCGGCGTGCCGACGTTCCAGGGATCGGCCGAGCAGCTGCCGCTTCCGGACGCGAGTGTCGATGCCGTCGTGCTGGGGCAGGCATGGCATTGGGTCGATCCGGTGGCCGGCTCAGCCGAGATCGGGCGCGCCGTGCGCGGAGGGGGAGTGCTCGGCCTCATCTGGAACATCCGCGACGACCGTGTCGACTGGGTGCGCAGGCTCACCGAGATCATGCACGGCAGCCACGCCGAGAACATGCTCGCCGAGGGGGACCCGACTGTCTCCGCGCCGTTCAGCGGACTCGAGCAGGAGCGCTGGGAATGGGCCCGCCCCGTGACGCGCGACGTGCTGCACCGGATGGCGGCGTCACGCAGCTACATCATCACCGCTTCGGACGAGGAGAAGGCACGCATCGCGCGCGAGCTCGACGCGCTCTTCGACGAGCTCGACCTGCACGGGGACGCCACGATCGACCTTCCGTACGTCACGCGGGCGTATCGAGCCGTTCGCGACTGAGGTCCGTTGCGCGGCTCTGCGGCTCGGGCCGCTGCGCCGCGTCAGGCGTTCGCGCCGGATCAGGCCGAACGGCCCGGCGTCTGCCTGATCTCGCGCGTTCGCCTGATCTCGCGCCTCGCTCGCACAGCATCCCGCAGGATCGTGCGTCTTCAGCCAGGTAGACTCGTGCCCCGTGGCTCTCACTATCGGTATCGTCGGCCTGCCCAACGTCGGCAAGTCCACCCTCTTCAACGCACTCACCAAGAACGACGTGCTCGCGGCGAACTACCCGTTCGCGACGATCGAGCCGAACGTCGGCGTGGTGAACCTGCCCGATCCTCGCCTCGACAAGCTCGCGGAGATCTTCGGCAGCGAGCGCATCCTGCCCGCAGCGGTGTCGTTCGTCGACATCGCCGGCATCGTGCGCGGGGCGAGCGAGGGTGAGGGTCTGGGCAACAAGTTCCTCGCGAACATCCGTGAGGCCGACGCCATCGCTCAGGTCGTGCGCGGTTTCGCCGACGACGATGTCGTCCACGTCGACGGCACGGTGAATCCTGCCTCGGACATGGAGACCATCAACGCGGAACTCATGCTCGCCGACCTCGAGACCGTCGACAAGGCGATCGCGCGGTACGAGAAGGAAGTGCGCGGCAAGAAGATCGAGCCCATCGTGCTCGAGACCGCGAACGCGGCGAAGGATGCTCTCGAGCGCGGTGTGCTGCTGTCGGTCGCCGGCATCGACCTGACGCCGATCCGGGAGCTGGGTCTGCTCACCGCGAAGCCCGTCATCTTCGTCTTCAACGTCGACGAGTCCGTGCTGACCGACGACGCGCGCAAGGCGGAGCTCGCCGCCCTCGTCGCCCCGGCGAAGGCCATCTTCCTCGACGCGAAGATCGAGTCCGAGCTCATCGACCTCGACCCGGAAGACGCGGCCGAGCTCCTCGCCTCGACCGGCCAGGACGAGTCCGGTCTCGACCAGCTCGCCCGCATCGGCTTCGACACGCTCGGCCTGCAGACGTACCTGACCGCCGGTCCGAAGGAAGCCCGCGCCTGGACCATCCCCAAGGGATCGAAGGCGCCACAGGCTGCGGGCGTCATCCACACCGACTTCGAGAAGGGCTTCATCAAGGCCGAGATCGTCTCGTTCGACGATCTGGTCGAGACGGGCTCCGTCGTCGAGGCCCGCGCCAAGGGCAAGGCCCGCCTCGAGGGCAAGGACTACGTCATGCAGGACGGCGACGTCGTGGAGTTCCGCTTCAACAACTGAGTTCGGCGGGGAAGCTCCGGACACCTGTCACTGCGCACGCGAATCCGTGCTCGTCTGCACCGTCACGATAGCGTCGTGGACGAGGACGAGAGGACGACAGATGCCCACGTACCAGTACTTTCCCGCCCGATACGAGGGCCCCATCAGGACCCTCCTCCTGGATGCGAACGTGACGGCGCACCTGGATACCATCGCGCGTAAGGGCACGGAGTACGCCGACGGAGTGGTGAATCGACGCATGGCGGATCTTGTCCGCCGTCTCGATGCTGACGCACGGGTCCTGCCCGGCCTCGGTGCAGGCGAGGGGGTCATGCGGCGGGCGGGACTGCAAGACGTCTCGAACTACCGGCGCCGGAGCGAGAACGCGCAGGAGCTGCTCGCCGGTGACCGCTCGCGGATCACAGCGTGGCTCGAAGGTGAGGCTCTACCCGACCCTCGTGTTCCCGTGGACGCTGAGCATCCGAGCGAGATAGGCACAGAGGAGTTCGAGATCGTTCGAGAGAACCTCCTCATTCCGTCCTACGCCGTGATGCTGAAGGCATATCAGTTGTACTTGCAGGGGAGGAGTCCCGAGTCCGGGTTCCGTGTCCTCGCCGGGTTCGCCGAGGAGCTGTTCGCCCGTGGCTCACGCGAGGTGTTGCTGGGCGCGCTGCTGCTGGCAGGCAATCACACGGGGCGTGAGATGGCGTTGAACATCATGAAGCTGCGCGAGCAGAAGGACCTCGCCTCAACGCTCGACGCACTGTGGAACACGAGCTTTGACCTGACGCATTCGCGAGTCGCGACGATGCCCTCTCTCCCCGAGTTCCGCGGCGCGTTCGAGGTTCCATGCGTCTTCGTCACTGATGACCGGCACCTGGGAAGGTTCCTGCAGATCCTCCAGCCGGCGGGGGCGATGTCCATGAAACGTGGCGGTGGCATCACCGGCGATCACGCCTATCTCAAGCGTGTCCTGCAGGACGGCATGCTTGCGAAGGTCGTCGAGATCGTCGAAGCAGGCAACGATCGGGCGTTGAACGAGACGACCGACGTCGAGGATATGGCGCGCATTCGCCGCTACCGAGCGCGCGCGTATGCCGATCAGTTGGAGGAATGGCTCGCCGAGCGCCTCGACGGCTGACGCGTCCGTGCACCACCCGCACGGGTGACAGGATTGACGGATGACCGCAACTCTCGTGGCACAAGGGCTGGCCGGCGGCTACGGCCACCGCACCCTCTTCGACTCGCTCGATCTGACCGTCGCGGCAGGCGACGTGGTCGGCCTCGTCGGGGTCAACGGCGCAGGGAAATCGACCCTCCTGAAGCTGCTGGCCGGCGTCGATGAACCGCAGGCCGGGACGATCCGTCTCTCACCTTCAGATGCCTTCGTCGGCTGGCTTCCGCAGGAGCACGAGCGCGTCCCCGGCGAGAGTGTCGCCGAGTACATCGGCCGCCGCACGGGATGCGCAGCAGCGACCAGGGACATGGATGCCGCCGCCGCTGCTCTGGGCGACCCGAGCCTCGCACCTCCGGGCACGGATCCCGCTGACACCTACTCGGTCGCGCTGGATCGCTGGCTGGCGAGCGGTGCCGCCGATCTCGACGAGCGGCTTCCGGCGGTGCTTGCCGAGCTCGGACTCGACCTCGGCGATGATCCCGCCGACACGATGATGACGTCGCTGTCGGGTGGGCAGGCTGCGCGGGTCGGACTCGCCGCCCTGCTGCTCTCGCGCTTCGACATCGCGCTGTTGGACGAGCCGACGAACGACCTCGACCTCGACGGCATCGAGCGACTCGAAGCGTTCGTGCAGGGGCTCCGTGGCGGTGCCGTGGTGGTCAGCCATGACCGCGAGTTCCTGGCGCGGTGTGTGACCCGTGTGCTGGAACTCGACCTGGCGCAGGGCAGCAACAGGGTGTTCGGGGGCGGGTACGACTCGTACCTGGAGGAGCGGGCCACGCTCCGTCGACACGCGCGCGAGAAGTACGACGAGTTCGCCGACAAGAAGGCCGACCTCGTCTCCCGTGCGCGAACTCAGCGCGAGTGGTCGAGCCAAGGTGTGCGCAATGCGATGAAGAAGGCGCCAGACAACGACAAGATCAAGCGCAAGGCCTCGGCCGAGTCGAGCGAGAAGCAGGCGCAGAAGGTGCGCCAGATGGAGAGCAGGATCGCCAGGCTCGAAGAAGTCGACGAACCGCGCAAGGAGTGGCAGCTCGAGTTCACGATCGGCTCGGCGCCGCGCTCCAGCTCCGTCGTCTCGACGCTGAGTTCCGCAGTGTTCCGACAGGGGACGTTCCAACTCGGCCCGGTGTCGCTGCAGGTCAACGCGGGGGAGCGGATCGGCATCACCGGCCCCAACGGTGCGGGCAAGTCGACGCTCCTTCGCGGGCTGCTCGGACGTCAGCTTCCCGACGAGGGGACGGCGAGCCTCGGCGCGAGCGTGCAGATCGGTGCGATCGACCAAGCCCGTGCGCAACTGACCGGCTCGCAACCGCTCGCGACGGCGTTCGAGGCTCTGGTCCCCGAGATGGCTTCGGGCGAGATCCGCACCCTCCTTGCGAAGTTCGGGCTCAAGGCCGACCACGTCACCCGTGCGGTCGACGAACTCTCGCCCGGAGAGCGCACCCGCGCAGGACTCGCGCTGCTCCAGGCCCGTGGCATCAACCTCCTCGTCCTGGATGAGCCGACGAACCACCTCGACCTGCCCGCGATCGAGCAGCTCGAACAGGCCCTCGAGTCGTATGAAGGAACCCTGCTGCTCGTGACCCACGACCGGCGGATGCTCGCGACCGTGAAGACCGACCGCCACTGGAGAGTGGAGGCGGGGCAGGTGGTCGAGGCGTGACGACCTTCGTCATCGAGACCGTCCCCCATGAGCGTCTGACCGAGGATGACGTGGCGCGGCTGTGGGAACTGTTCGACGTGGAGTATCTCGCGCGGTTCGGCGAGTGGGACCCCGATCAGCCCTACGGCTACGCGCCCCATGACCTGCACGTCATCGCTCGACTCGGGCACGACGTGGTGGGCCACGTCGGCTGGGCGCGGCGGACGATCGGCGTCGGCACCGCAGAGGTCGTGATCGCGGGTGTCGGCGGAGTCCTCATCTCTCCGCGTGCGCGGGGCGAAGGAGCGGGTGCGAGACTCATGGCGGCCGCGACCGCGTCGATGATCGATGCCGGTGGTATCGAGTTCGGCTACCTGGGGTGCCGTGAGGAGGTCGTCCCCTTCTACGCGTCGTGCGGGTGGCAGCGGGTCACGGCAGCCGAGAAATCGGTCGATCGCGCCGGGCGCCCGGTCACGCAGCCGCCGGGGCCGCCGATTCTGCTGCTCCCGGTCGAGGCTCCGCTGGATTCGTGGCCGGCAGGTGCCATCGATCTCCGCGGGCGCGCCTGGTGATCGTCTGACCGAGTGCGCTCGAAGGTGTCGTCGTCTCGCTGACCGCCAGGTCGGGATACGCTGGAGCACGGCGGCTCCGGTCGCGGTCCGGTCGCTGGTGTCCGCCGTGGGCGTTCCGCCTGAGTTCCTGACCCTGACGGCACGAGGAGATTGACGCCGATGACCGAGACCCAGATCTTCGAGCCCGACGGCCGCGCCATCCCCTTCGTCGACGAGGGAGACGGACCCGTCAAGCTGGTCCTGATCCAGGAGCGCGACGTGGCGGCGGATGTGCTCGGCGTCGTGGCGCACTACCTTGCGGAGGAAGCGGGCTTCCATGTGCTGCGGATCGGCCACCGTGCCGAGGGTAAGCACGACGAGGCGACGCTGGCTGCGCGGGTTGACGACGCGCTCGCCGTGATCGACCACGTGGGCCTCGGAGACACCTGGATCGGCGGACACGGCTTCGGCGGTACGGTGGCGCGTGCTTTCGCCGTCGCCCACGCCGACCGCGTGAACGGCCTGGCCCTGTTGGCCGTCGAAGACGACGCGACGCCGCTCGCGCCGGTGATGCCCGTTCTCATCATCCAGGGCAGCAAGGACATCGAGACGCCTCCGGCGAACGGCGAGCAGCTGCAGTCCACGGCGCCCGAGCGCGCGAGCGTGAAGACCATCGAAGGTGGCGACCACATGTTCCCGATGACCTTCCCCATCGAGACGGCCGTCGTGATCGAGGAGTACCTCGACTGGGACTGAGCGACCCGTTCGCCTACCGGCCCTGCCGCTTCTTGTAGGGCTTCGGCTGGCCCTTCACCGCGGGAGCACGCCCCTTGCCCTTCGACGCCTTGGCCTTGCCTCCGGCAGGGGCAGGGGCGCTGCGAACCGGCTCCGGCGCAGCCGCGACCTCGGCACGCGCCTCCACGAGGAGCAGCTCACCCACGGAAGTGAGCCGCGTCGGGCCTTCGCGGTGCACGATGGGGTGGCCCACCTCGGCTTCGAGCTTGTCGATCGAGGTGTAGAGCGAAGCCAGCGGAATCCCGAGCTTGTCCGCCGCGCGCGGAAAATGGAGTTCATCCGCCAGGACGACGAAGCGGCGGAGCAGGGAGATCTTCACGGGAGCCTTTCGATGATCCGCACGGGCTTGCGGACTGCTTCCAGGGTACGTGGTGTCGTTCAGAGGTCGCTGTAGTCGTTCGCGGGGACCTGGATCTGCTTCACCGTGTCGCCGTCGAACCAGAAGAGCGTGTAGATGATGCCGGTGGAGCCAGGGCGGCTGAGCGACTCGGTCCCTGGCGCTTCGCGTCCTCCCAGGCCGAGGAACTCGGCGGTGGCGGGGTCCTCGGCATCGTCGAGCGCCCAGGCGCCCGCATCGAGGAGCTCGGCACGCGTGGATCCGACGGAGAGACCGTCTGCGGCGGTGATCGGAACACCGTCGAGCGACGCTCCGGTGATCGCCACAGAGGCCGGACCTTCGTGCTCAGTGTCGGTGAACACCCGCAAGCCGTCCCATATGTAGTTCACGAACGAGAAGTCGTAACCCGGGAAGGTCTCCACTTTCGCCGGCTCCGGGAGCTCTCCCGTCGTCTCTTCCAACAGGTCGAGCACCGCCTCGGTGTCGTCGAGAGCGGCGTCGCGGGTGCCCGTCTCGTCGGTGACGGCGATGCCGTCGAGGGACACGACGATCCGTGGCTCCACAGTGGGGGTCGGACTAGGGGTCGGCGACGAGGGTGCAGAACTGGGCACGGTGGTGGGCTCGGCTGCGGGGCGAGCTGAGGTGCAGCCGGCGAGAAGGAGAGCCGCGCCGGCGAGAGCCAGCGCAGGCAGAAGTGAACGTCGCATGGTCTCACGGTATCGATAGGGGGTGACGACGCAGCAACGGGCAGGCCGACGGGGTCGGATCGTGATATTCCGGACAGACGGATGCCGCGACCGATTCGGCCGCGGCATCCGGAATCCTTCGGTCAGGCGACCTGTGGGGTGACGGCGAAGGACACGGAGCCTTCGTCGTCCACGCCGGCATCGAGGATCTTGTCGTCGAGAGCAGCGACTGCCGACTCATCGAGGAAGAGCCGGGTGCCGGCCACTTCCACGACCTGGTCCTGCGGCTCCGGGTCGGCGGCGACGAGCACGGCGAGGCGCGCACCGCCCTCGGCGTTCTGAGGCTCTGTCGAGTGGATGCGGAGCCCGGCATCCGGGGCGTCGGTCTGACGGCTCACCAGAGTCGTCACGATGGCGGAGGCGTTGTCGGTGAGGGTGAGCACGAGACTCTCCTTCCGGTTGGGGCATGTCACGGTCGCGACATGTCCGGGCTACGATGCCGAACCTCGGCGAGTGTCTCAACCCCCTTGCGGGGATTCGGAGGAGGCTCTTACCCTGCTCGCAGGTTCTTGCGCAGAAACACCTGCGCGGTGCCGTCGCCGTCAGGTACACGCTCGTGCTCCTCATACCCGCACGACTCGTAGAGGCGGATGTTCGCTTCGCTCAGACTGCCCGTGAACAGCTCGGCCACATCCGCGTTCGACGCCTTCTCGGCGCTCTCGAGCAGGAGGCGGCCGATTCCCTCGCCCTGCATGTCCGGTGCGATCGCGATCCTGCCGATCAGCAACAGCCCGTCCTGCTCCACGTACCGGATCGCGCCGACGAGCCGCCCGTCGATGCGTGCTGTCAGCCCGGATTCGGAGCGGAGTTCCGCTTCCAGCTCGGTGAGCGTCTGCGTCAGCGGTGGCATGTCGACGCTCCCGTAGATCGCCGCTTCCGACACGAAGGCCGCCCTCTGCACGGTCAGCACCTCGCCGGCGTCGCGGTCGCTGATGGGAGATATGACCACCTCACCCGGTGCGGCGTGCTGGTCGGGGCGGTGCTCTTCGTTCACGATGTCTGCGTCACTCACCCGAGTCACATTCCGGGGTGGGCGCCCGCGGTGTCAACCCCCTCGCCGTGGAGGATCGCCAGGGCTAGCGTCGCGATCAGGAGGTCACACCATGGCTGAAACCACAACCACCAAGAAGACCGGCGGCTCGACGAAGGGCGCGGTCAAGACGACCAGGCAGCAGAACGCGGAGAAAGGCTTCACCGCCTCGACCACGCTCGCGAAGAACCTGCAGGCGGTGCTGGTCGACCTGCTCGATCTCGCGATCCAGGGCAAGCAGGCCCACTGGAACGTCGTAGGACGCAACTTCCGCGATACGCACCGGCAGCTCGACGAGATCATCGACGACGCTCGCACCTTCAGCGACACGATCGCCGAGCGCATGCGTGCCCTGCACGCTGTGCCGGACGGGCGCAGTGCCACCATCGCGAAGACCTCTTCGCTTCCCGAGTTCCCGGCGGGAGAGGTGTCCACCACCGAGACGATCGACCTGGTCACCGAGCGCCTGGAGGCGGCCGTGGCCACCGCTCGCGACGTGCACGATGCCGTCGACGAGGAGGATCCGACCTCGGCGGACCTGCTGCACGCGATCATCGAGCGGCTCGAACAGTTCGCCTGGATGGTCAGCGCGGAGAACCGCAGCCCCGCGGGACGCTGAACGTCCGCTCACCCGCGGACCACGCCCTCTTCATTCGGGTCCTGCTCCGCGGGTGAGAGGCCTTCCGCGCATGACTCGGGGCAGAGCGAGCCATAGGGCTCCGATCAGGACGAGCGCCGCGAAGAGAGCGATGACACCCGCCGTCCGATTCACCGTGAAGTCGACGATCAGCGTGGTCACCCCGACGGTCAACGCACCGATCACGACCAGATCGATACGCACGATCCGGGCGGCGATGCGGACGAGATCGGGCTTGCGACGACGTCCGAACAGCGCCCTGTGCATTCCGACCGGCGCGAGGGCCAAGATGGTCGCCACAGCTGCGAGAGCGACGAGGACGACATACAGGTCACGCTGGAGCTCGTCCATGTCGGTGAACCGCGGCTGGAAGGCGACAGCCAAAAGGAAGCCGGTGAGGATCTGGGTGCCGGTCTGCATGACCCGCAACTCCTGCAGCAACTCGTCCCAGTTGCGATCCGCCCGCTCGTTGGCGGTCTCGTCGCGTCCGTCGACACGGTCGTCGCGCTCGTGTTCTCCACGCGATGGGTCTGATGTCATGGTCTCAGTGTGGATTTCCCGACCTGGCGCTGTCCAGCCGCTTGCGTCCCCCGAACGAAGGAGTGCAAGATGACGCTCCCACCGATCCGCGACTGGTGGCCTGAGCTCTCGCAGGACGGGCGCCGCGCCGTGCTGAACAGCGACACCTCTCATCTGGACGATGCCGTGCGCGAGGAGATCCGGGTGATCACCGGCGCCGTGGTCGGGATGGTGGAGTCCCTCAGCGAATCAGACCTCGCCTACGCGCGAAAGCACAGCGAGGCCGAGGACTGAGGTCACGGCGCCGGCGCGTCCTGAGGAGACTCGGGTTCGGTGGTCGTGGGGAGTTCCTCGCGCAGCCGCGGCTCGGTACGTCGGTCGGGCCGCACGCCCGCCTTGTCGGCGTAGAACGCGCGGATCCGGTCCATGTCGGCTGCGACGTCTCCGGTGAGATCGATCGTCGGTCCGAGGCCGGTGGTCATGGTCGTCCGATCCACGAAACCGAGAGTGACCGGCATGCCCGTCTCTCGTGCGATCCGGTAGAAACCCGACTTCCAGTACTCGTTGCCCCCGCGTGTTCCGTCGGGGGTGACCACCAGTCCGAAGACGGTGCCGTCGTGCACCTGGCCCACGACATCCTTCACCACGCGCGCCGGGTCGGTGCGGTCGACGGGGATACCGCCGAGACGCCGCATGATCGGACCCCGCCAACCGCGGAAGAGGCTCTTCTTCCCGAGCCAGTGCACGCTGATGTCGAGCTTCCACGCGATGGCGAGCATCAGCACGAAGTCCCAGTTCGAGGTGTGGGGTGCTCCCACGAGCACCGTCGGACGCGTCGGCGCCGACTCGCTCACGAGCTTCCATCTGCTGAACGCCCAGAACACGCGGGCGAGGAGTCGTTTGAGCATGGCTCAACCGTAGGGGAGAACGGCTGTCGATCTGCTGTCGACGTGCTACGGGCGCCTTCGGTGCCACTCCCTCCAGGCAGGCGTACGATCGAGGGATGAAGAAAACGCAGCAGGACTCCGTGCAGCAGGACGCGCCCGTCGGGCTGCAGCCGCTCCTGGATTCTCTGAACCTGCTCGAGGGGGAAGCGGCCGGCTATTGCAGCAATGGCGTCTGCCACTTCCCCGCCCCGAAGAGCGAGTAAGCAGCAGACGCCATCTCAGGCCGTCCCGGCGCGGTCAGTGCCCGCCGTGGAACCCTTCGCCCGCATCGTCTGCAGGCTTGCGGACGAACGGGCTGAGCGCCACAGTCGCCAGCGAGATGATCGCCGCGATCAGGAATGCCATGCGTGCGCCGGGAGCGCCGGCGACCGCAGTCGTCAGGCCCTCCTGCTCGCCCGCGTGCAGGATCGACGAGTAGGTCACGAGGAGCAGTGCGACACCTGCCGCGCCACCGACCTGCTGCAGTGTGTTCAGCACGGCCGAACCGTGCGAGTACAGCGACCGCGGGAGCGAACCCAGCGATGCCGAGAACAGCGGTGTGAACGACATCGCGAGACCGACGGACATGACAGCCTGCACGATGATGAGCACCCACCACACGGTGTGCTCACCGACGGTCGAGTAGAAGAACAGCGACGCCGACACCATGATCGTGCCGGGGATGAGCAGCGGGCGGGTGCCGCGCGCATCGTAGACACGGCCCATGATCGGTCCGAGCAGGCCCATCAGCAGCGAACCGGGGAACAGGATCAGGCCGGACTGGAGCGGGTTGAGCCCCGCCACGTTCTGCAGGTACTGCGGGAGCAGGGTCAGCGTGCCGAACATCGACAGCGCCAGAATGGACATGATGATCACGGACAGCGTGAAGTTGCTCGAGCGGAACACGCGCAGGTCGAGCAGTGCGTCGTCGATGCGCTGCAGCACGAGCTGACGCCACACGAAGAGCCCCAGTGAGACGGCACCGACCACCAGGGAGATGATCCCTGCGGTCTCGCCGGATCCGCCCTCGCCGCCGAACTGGCTGAGACCGAACACGATCCCGCCGAACCCGAGAGCCGCGAGCGGGATCGAGAGCACGTCGAGCGGCACGGACCGCGTCTCACCCAGGTTCGTCATCCACTTCACACCCATGAAGAGGGCGATGAGCGAGATGGGGAGGATGATGCCGAAGAGCGCGCGCCAGCTGGCGAGCTCGAGCACGGCTCCGGCGAGGGTCGGGCCGATCGCGGGAGCGAGCGAGATGACGAGACCGACGCGACCCATCATGCGACCGCGGGACTGCGGCGGCACGACGTTCATGATCGTGGTCATCAGCAGCGGCATCATGATGCCGGTACCTGCGGCCTGGATGACACGGCCGACGAGCAGCACGGCGAAGCCGGGGGCGACGAGAGCGACGAGCGTGCCGAGGGAGAACGCGATCATCGCGGCGATGAAGACCTGGCGCGTCGTGAACCGCTGCAGGATGAACCCGGTCGTGGGGATGACCACGGCCATGGTGAGCATGAAGGCGCTCGTGAGCCACTGGCCGAGCTCGGGCGGGATGCCGAGGTCGGTGTTCAGATGGGGGATCGCGATCCCCATCGTGGTCTCGTTGAGGATGGCGACGAAGGCGGCGACGAGCAGCAGCCAGATCACCCGCATGTCCTTGCGGGGGATCTCGCCCCCTGCCGCGGCGGGAGTCGTCGAGATGGAGCCGGTATCGACGGCAGACATGGGCGGCCTCCAGGGCGAAGAAGAAATGGATATCGCGAGAGTTCGCAAGAGTCATTCAGCGTAACGGCAGCCGCGGACATTTCATTCCGTATTCACAGATATCCGCTGAAGGCGGATACACGCGGCCCGATGTCCGCGCGCGTGGGTACGCTGGCGCAATGAGCATGGGCGGCGGCATGGGCGGTGGCCCGCGGGGAGGTGGCTTCCGCGGAGTCGATGAAGACGCGCAGCGGAAGTTGAACGCCGAGGCGCCGCGGATCAACGGTCTCGGGGCGCGGGTGGTCTCCCTGTTCCGCCCCTACCGCTGGCGCATCCTCTTCACGGGCATCCTGGTCGTGCTGGGCGCCGCGATCGCGGTCATCCCGCCGCTGATCGTGCAGCGCATCTTCGACGACGCGCTGTTCCCGGTGGACGGCGGAAGCCCGCACCTCGAACTGCTGGCCTGGCTCGTCACCGCTATGGTCGCGCTGTTCCTGGTCTCCGCGGGGCTGGGGGTGGCGCAGACCTGGCTCACCTCGACCGTCGGCAACAGCGTCACCGGCGATCTGCGCGTGAAGCTCTTCGAGCATCTGCAGGCGATGGAGCTCGGATTCTTCACGCGCACCAAGACGGGCGTCATCCAGTCGAGGCTGCAGAACGACGTGGGTGGCGTGTCCGGCGTGCTGACCAACACCGTCACCAGCATCCTCGGCAACGTCGTGACCGTGATCGCCTCGCTCGTCGCGATGATCCTGATCGACTGGCGGCTGACGCTCATCGCCGTCGTCATGATGCCGTTCCTGATCGTCGTGCAGCGCAAGGTGGGGCAGGTGCGCGCCAGGATCGCGGGGGAGACGCAGGAGTCGCTGTCCGAGCTCACCTCGATCACCCAGGAGACCCTGAGCGTGTCGGGCATGCTGCTGTCGAAGGCGTTCAACCGGCAGCGCACCGAGTCGGAGCGGTACCAGGCGGAGAACCGCAACCAGGTCGTGCTCCAGGTGCGGCGTGCGATGAGCGGCCAGGGGTTCTTCGCCGTCGTGCAGGTGATCATGGCGAGTGTGCCCGCCGTGATCTATCTCGTCTCCGGCTATCTGATCGCCGGCGGGACCGGAGCCATCACCGCGGGAACCGTCGTCGCCTTCACCACCGTGCAGGCGCGGCTGCTCATGCCGTTGATGGGCCTCATGAGGGTCTCGCTCGATCTGCAGACCTCGTCCGCGCTGTTCGCGCGCATCTTCGAGTACCTCGACCTCGTGCCGGAGATCCAGGACGCCCCCGACGCGATCACCGTCGATCAGGCTCCTGGACCCCGCGGGCGCATCGAGTTCGACGAGGTCGTGTTCCGGTACCCCGATGCCTCGGCTGACGCCAGGCCGACTCTCGACGGTGTGTCGTTCACGGCGGAACCGGGTCAGCACGTCGCGTTCGTCGGCCCGTCGGGCGCGGGCAAGACCACGATCCTGTACCTGGCGCCGCGGTTGTACGAGGCGAAGGGAGGGGCCGTGATGTTCGCGGGCGCCGACGTGCGCACCCTCACGCAGGAGTCGATCATCGACAACGTGGGCATCGTGTCCCAGGAGACCTACCTGTTCCACGCGACCATCCGTGACAACCTCCGCTATGCGAAGCCCGATGCCACCGAGGAAGAGCTGATCGCGGCGTGCACGGCCGCCAACATCCACCACATCATCGCCGGCTTCGAGCAGGGGTACGACACCGTGGTGGGCGAGCGCGGGTATCGGCTCTCCGGCGGGGAGAAGCAGCGCATCGCGATCGCCCGCGTGCTGTTGAAGGACCCGCCGGTGCTACTCCTCGACGAGGCGACCTCGGCGCTCGACACGGTGTCGGAGCGCGTGGTGCAGGAAGCGCTCGACGAGGCCGCGAAGGGGCGCACGACGCTCTCCATCGCCCACCGGCTCTCGACCGTGATGGGCGCGGACGTGATCCACGTGCTCGAAGCGGGGCGCATCATCGAGTCCGGCACTCACTCCGAGCTGCTGGCGCTCGGTGGACTCTATGCCGAGCTCGCGGCTGAGCAGGTGGCGGCGTCGCGGGTGCTCGACACCGAGGCAGCGGTCGAGGAGGCGGTGACGGGCGGCGCTGCGGCTCCTCTCGCTGAGCGCCGCGCCGACAGAGCGCCTGCCGATTCCGCCGGCGAAGACGCCGTCGCGACCATCACCGCCGCTGTGCCTCTGCTGGCCGAGCCGAGACCCGACGAGCGGGTCTACCCGCCGGGGCCCTGAGTAGTCTCAGGCCAGTGCAGTCTCAGGCCAGTGCAGTCTCAGGCCAGTGCAGTCTCAGGTCAGTGCAGTCTCAGGTCAGTGCACCGACAGCCCGCCGTCGACGAACAGCGAGTGACCGGTGACGTAGCCCGATCCTGCCCCGGCCAGGAACACCGCCGCACCCGCGAAGTCGCTCGGCAGACCGTTGCGTCCGATCATCGTGCGGGCCGCGAGCTCGGCGACCTTCTCCGGGTCCTGTTGCAGGCGGGCGTTCAACGGCGTGAGCACGAACCCCGGCACCAGCGTGTTGCTCGTGACGCCCGTCCCGCCCCAGGCCTCGGCCTCCGAGCGCATGAGCGACTCCACGGCACCCTTCGACGCACCGTACACACCGCTGCCCACGAAGGCCCGGTGCGCCTGCTGGGAGCTGATGTGGATGAGGCGGCCGTATCCGCGTGCGGCCATGCCCTTCGCGAAGTGCTGGCCGAGCAGGAACGGTGCGAGCGCGTTGACCGTCATCGTGGCGTCCCAGTCTTCTTCGGTGATGTCGGGGAAGGGCGGCCGGATGTTGATGCCGGCCGAGTTGACGAGGATGTCCGGTTCCCCGAAGGGCTCGACAGCCGCTGCGGCGACGGCGTGGATTCCCGCCCTCGTGCTGAGATCGCCGACGACACCGGTCGCCCGGCAGCCGAGCGCACGCAGCTCATCGACGGTCTCGCTGATGCGTTCCTCACCGCGGGCGACCACGACCGTGGCCGCGCCGGCACGAGCGAGCGCGGTGGCGATCCCTCGACCGATGCCGGAGCTGCCGCCCGTCACGACAGCGGTGCGTCCCTCGAGGGAGAACAGCGAGGAGAGGTAGTCGTTCATGTGTCCGCCGATCGGTGGTCCGCGCTCACCAGGCGAGAGCCGTGGCGAGGGAGGGGTCTGGAGTGGCATCGGCGAACTCGGGGAGTGCCCGGAGCTCGGCGATGAAGGCATCGACCTCGGCGGCGTATGCCGGGTCGGTATGCTGCTCCGCGATGTCGAGGAGTGAGGGGATGTCCATGGCGAGGATCAGCTCGATCCGCGCTACGACCGAGGCGCGTGCGCCGGCGTCGTGCAGCACGCGGATGCCGCCGCGCAGAGCTGCCAGGTAGTCGCGCAGTACGGGGAGTCGACCTTTGCCCTGGGTGATCGAGGTGCCGTCGGCGCGGAGACGCCAGTGCACGACCACATCCGGGATGACGTCGAACGCCCGTGCGCGGGTGTACATCTGTTGGGCGACGATCTGGTCCTCGTAGGCGACGCCTTCCGGGAAGCGGAGATCCTGCCAGAAAGGAGTGCGACTCAGCTTCGACCAGGCGACGATGTTCGACACCGCCCGGGGATGTGCGGTGAGCGTGGTGCCCAGCCTCTCCGGGGAGGTGGCTGCGGATACCCAGGGCTGCACGCGACCGGCGAGGTACGCATCTCCCTGAGGGCGTGCGCGCACGTAGGCTCCGGCGACGAAATCGCTTCCCGTCCGTTCGAGTGTGTGCGTCATCCGGGCGAGGGCGTCCGGCCGCAGTTCGTCGTCGCCATCGAGGAAGCCGAGGTAGGGGGTGTCCACCAGGGCGAGACCGGCATTGCGGGCGGCGCCGAGGCCACGGGAGGCGTCATGGCGGATGGTCGTGAAACGTCGGTCAGCGGAGGCCGCGTCATCGAAGATCGCGCCCGTCTCGTCGGTCGAACCGTCGTCGATCAGGATCGCCCGCCAGCGGGGTTCGGTCTGTGCGCGGAGCGAGTCGAGCGCAGCGGGGGCGAAGGCGGCGATGTCGCGTCCGGGGACGATCAGCGTCACGATCGGGGCGGAGGCAGTCACGTGCCGAGTCTATGGCCGGGCATCAGCCCCGGGCCGCGCGCACGGATTCCGCGACGAGCGCCGCCAGGCGCTCGGGAGCGTCCGTGGCCAGCTCCTCGCGACCGAACGTGAAGCGCACCGACGTCTGTGCGACCTCGGGAGCGATTCCGCAGGCGAGCAGCACGTGCGAGGGGTCGTCGCTGCCCGCCGCGCACGCCGATCCGCTCGAGGAGATCACTCCGCGGCGCTCGAGCTCGAGCAGCACGGCCTCCCCGCTGGTGCCGGCGAACGTGAAGCTCGCGGTGCCGGGCAGACGATGCACCGGGTCGCCGGTGAGTGCTGCTGCAGGCACGGCGGCGAGCACCAGGGCGGCGAAGCGCAGGCTCGTGGCGGCGACCCGCGCCGCCACGAGTTCTCGCTCCCGCTCGGCGAGTTCCAGGGCCGTTGCCAACGCCACCGCTCCCGCGACGTTCTCGGTGCCGGATCGTCGACCGCGTTCCTGACCGCCGCCGTGCAGCAGGGGCTCCACGGGAAGGCGTCCGCGGACCGCGAGCGCACCGATGCCCTTGGGGGCACCCAGCTTGTGACCAGCGATCGACAACGCATCGGCACCGAGATCCCGCAGGGGAAGCCACCCGGCCGACTGCACGGCATCGAGGTGCAGGGGGACCTTCACCGCGCTCGTGACGGCTGCCAGGGCTGTGACGTCCTGCACCGTCCCGATCTCGTTGTTCGCGTGACCGAACGACACCAGCGACGTGTCTTCCCTGATGGCCGCGGTCAGCGCATCCGGGGCGATACGCCCTCGGGAGTCCACCGGGATCATCGTCACCTCGACGCCGTGGAAGCGTCGGAGATACCCGGCGGACTCGAGGATCGACTCGTGTTCGATGGGGGAGATGACCAGGTGGCGCCGTCCCGCCTCCAGAGCGGCGAGCGCGATGCCCTTGACCGCGAGGTTGTTCGCCTCTGTTCCTCCTGCGGTGAACACGACGTCGTTCGTCCGCATCCCCAGCACGCGGGCCACCCGTGCCCTGGCGCCGTCGAGGGCGCTCGCCGCGGCCTCGCCCGCCGTATGGTGACTCGACGGATTGCCGAACACCCCGGTGAGGAAGGGACGCATCGCTTCGAGCACTTCCGGACGCACCGGTGAGGTCGCCGCGTGATCGAGGTAGAGCATGACCGTCAGTCGATCCGCAGATCCAGGCCGAGATCGAGGGCGCGGGCGGAATGCGTCAGAGCTCCGACCGAGATCACGTCGACACCGGTGCGTGCGATCTCGCCGACCGTGTCGAGGGTGACACCGCCCGAGGCTTCGACGATGGCTCGACCGCCGATGAGGGCCACGCCCCGCTCCAGGTCGTCCAGCGAGAAGTTGTCGAGCAGCACGGTGTCCGCTCCACCGTCCAGGACGGCGTCGATCTGGTCGAGACGGTCGACCTCGACGACGACGTGGGTCGTATGGGGGAGCCGGGACAGGGCCGCGCGCAGGGCGGCCGCGAGGTCGAGGCCCGAGCGTTTCAGCACCGCGAGGTGGTTGTCCTTCGCCATCACCGCGTCGGACAGGGAGTGCCGGTGATTGCGGCCGCCGCCCGACTCGACGGCGTGACGCTCGAAGGCGCGCAGACCGGGAGTGGTCTTGCGGGTGTCGGCGATCCGCGTCTCGGTGCCGTCGACGGCCGCCACGTAGGCGGCGGTGAGCGTGGCGATGCCGCTCATCCGCTGCGTGAAGTTCAAGGCGACGCGCTCCGCGGTCAGTACGCTGCGCGCCGCACCGGATACCGAGGCGAGGACGTCTCCTGCAACGAACTCGTCACCGTCGCCGACGTGCAGATCTACCTGGACGGACGGATCGGTGAGACGGAAGGCGGCGGCGAAGACCTCGCCTCCGCTGAAGACCCCGGCCTCTCGTGCGACGAGATCGGCCGTGGCCGTGGCTTCGGCGGGCAGCAGCGTGGTGCTCGTGAGGTCGCCCCACGGAGCGTCTTCCTCCAGTGCGGCGCCGACGACGCGGTGCAGAGTGGCGGGGGTCAGCATCAGACGGTCTCCAGGATCGATGAGGGTGTGGGGGATGAAGAAGGGGCACCTGTCGCATCCGTGTCGACACGATGATGTGCTCCGACGGAAACGGTGCGCTTCAGAGCCGCCGCCGCCGTCGCCTGCGCGAGGAGCAGCAGGTTCGCATCCTCGTGCTCCGTCACGGTCGTGGGCGTGGTGGGGGCGCCGGCCCACCCCTGCAGCACGCCGAGCGCCCGGGTGAGGCCCTCGCCCGTGCGCAGCAGGCCCACTTCGTCCCACATCAGCCGCTGTAGTCCAGAGCGGGTGAACCCCGGTTCGGCGTCGACGAGGTTCGCGTCGAGGCTCATCTCGGAAGGGGTGTGCTCCTGTTCCGGAAGAGGCCAGGGCATCGTGAGCGCTGCCGCCGCGCGAGCCCCGAAGACCGCGCCCTCGAGCAGGGAGTTCGATGCCAGCCGGTTGGCCCCGTGCACGCCCGTGCGGGCGACCTCTCCTACGGCGAAGAGCCCTGGCACCGTAGTGCGTCCGTCGAGGTCGGTGACCACGCCGCCCATCAGGTAGTGCGCCGCCGGGGTCACGGGTAGGGGGCTCTTCGCCCAGTCGAAGCCACGCTCTCTCGTGACACGATCGATGGTCGGGAAGCGGAGCGCGAGCGTGCGGGCTCCGAGCATCGTGGCGTCGAGCCTGACGGGCGCAGCCTGAGCCGCGGCACGCCGTGCGATCGCTCGCGACACCACGTCCCGCGGCGCGAGCTCACCGTCGGGGTGGCTGTCGAACACGAACCGGCGGCCACGGTCGTCCACCAGAACCGCGCCCTCACCGCGCACCGCCTCGGAGATCAGGAACGCCGGGCCGGAGGCGAGGACGGTGGGATGGAACTGGACGAATTCCAGATCGGCGACCGCTGCACCTGCGCGAAGCGCGGCGGCGATGCCGTCACCCGTCGTTCCTCCGGGGTTGGTGGTGTGGGCGTAGAGCTGGCCGGCACCGCCGGTGGCGAGGATCACGGCGTCGGCCTGGAGGGTCGAGAGCACACCGTCGCGACGGATTCGGATACCCCGAACGACACCGTCGCGCTTCACGAGGTCGACAAGGAAAGCGCCGGTGAGAACGGGGATGCGCGCGCGACGTGCGCATTCGACGAGGGCCGCGGAGATCGCCGCCCCGGTGGCATCGCCGCCCGCATGCGCGATGCGGGCGTGGCTGTGCGCCGCCTCGCGTCCGAGTCGCAGTGAACCGTCGTCGTCGCGGTCGAAGCCGACACCCCGTGCGATCAGCTCGGCGATCCGCTCCGCGCCGTCGGCGACCAGCACACTCACCGCGTCCGGATCGGACAGCCCGGCGCCGGCGATCTGCGTGTCGGCGGCATGCGACGACGGGGAGTCGCCCGGGCCGTACGCTCCGGCGACACCCCCCTGAGCGAACCCGGTGCAGCCGTCGCCGAGGTCACCCTTGGTGACGATCGTCACGTCGTGACCCGACTCGTGCGCGTGCAGCGCCGCGGTGAGCCCCGCGATGCCCGACCCGACGATGATGACCTTCATCGTGTGCCCGCGACCGCCGGGGGCTTCGCCGCGAGCATCCGTTCCAGCGCCACCCGAGCGGGGGCGGCGACGTCGTCGGACACGGTGATGCGGTTCGGCGTGCGACCGGCCACCAGCTCCTCCAGCACCCACGCGAGGTAGCCGGGGTGGATGCGGTACATCGTCGAGCACGGGCACACCACGGGGTCGAGGCAGAAGATCTCGTGCTGCGGATACTGCGCAGCGAGTCGACGGACGAGGTTGATCTCGGTGCCGATCGCGAAGGTGGTCGGTTCGGTCGCCGTGTCGATCGCCCGGCGGATGTACTCGGTCGACCCTGCTTCGTCGGCGGCGTCGACGACCTCCATCGGACATTCGGGGTGCACGATCACGCGGACACCGGGGTGATCGGTGCGCGCTTGGTCGATCTGGTCGACCGTGAAGCGTCGGTGCACGGAGCAGAACCCGTGCCACAGGATGACACGCGAGTCGAGCAACTCCTCGGCGGAGGATCCGCCCAGCGCTCGCCGCGGGTTCCACATGGGCATCTGATCGAGCGGCACTCCCATGGCCTTGGCGGTGTTGCGGCCCAGATGCTGGTCGGGGAAGAACAGGACCCGCCGCCCCCGCTCGAATGCCCACTCCAGCACGGTCCGCGCATTCGACGACGTGCACACGATCCCGCCGTGTCGCCCGACGAAGCCCTTGATCGCCGCCGAGGAGTTCATGTACGTCACGGGGATCACGGGCACGCGGCCGTCGGCGTCTGCGGCCGCGAGGTCTCCGAAGACGTCCTCGAGCTGCTCCCAGCACTCCTCGACCTGGTCGATGTCGGCCATGTCGGCCATCGAGCACCCCGCGGCGAGATTGGGGAGGATCACCGCCTGATCGGGTTGCGAGAGCAGATCGGCGGTCTCGGCCATGAAGTGCACGCCGCAGAACACGATCGCCTCGGCATCGGCTCTGCCCTTCGCCGCCGTCGCCAGCTGGAACGAGTCCCCGACGTAGTCCGCGTGCTGCACGACCTCTTCGCGCTGATAGAAGTGTCCGAGGATGAGCACCCGGTCGCCGAGCGTGGCCTTGGCCGCCCGGATCCTCCCGTCGAGTTCCTCTTCCGAAGCCTCGCGGTACTCGGAAGGCAGCTCGCCTTGTCGCGGGGCACCGGTCGGGATCACGTCTCCCATCGATGAGCCCGGTCCGTATCCGGGCCGCGCGTCGAAGTCCCACGGTCCTGCGGCGAGATCCGTCGCGCACGTGGCGTCCGTGGACGCGCCGGTGACGATCGCCTGGATCGCATGGTCGACGGAGGGGTCCAGCGGTGGTACGGCGGGAGCGGGGACGAAGGTGATGCTCATCGGATGCTCGTTTCCTCGGGTCGGAGCGGGCCGCGATCGGCGAGCTCGATGTCAGTGTTGTCGCGATACAGACGTGCGGGCCGGTGGCTTCCGGTGCGGAACCGGTCGGTCGGGAGCAGATTGCCCGCCGCCTCCACCTGGCGACGGAAGTTGGCGGGGTCGAGGGCGCGTCCGAGGATCGATTCATAGGCTTCGCGCAACTCGGCGAGCGTGAACTCGGCGGGGAGGAACCCCTGTGCGACTCGGCTGTACCCCACCTTGTTGCGCAGTCGCCACAGCGCGTACTCGACGATCCGGTCATGGTCGAACGCGAGGTCCGGCAGCTCCTCGACGTCGAACCAGCGAACGTTCTCGGGATTGTGCCCGGCTGCGCGATGTGCGGCGCTCTGCGCGGTCACGTCGTCCTGCCGCAACAGGGCCCAGTACACGATGGAGACGACCCGCGTGGGGGAGCGGTCGACCGCTCCGAAGGCATACAGCTGCTCGAGGTAGCTGGGGGCGAGTCCCGTTGTCTCGGCGAGGGTGCGGGCCGCGGCATCGACGGGAGACTCCGTCGATGTGAGCCAACCTCCGGGGAGTGCCCACTGGCCGGCGAAGGGCTCGCGCGTGCGCAGCACGAGGGGCAGGGAGAGCACCGCCCGTCCGTCGTCGGTCCTCCGCAGCGTCAGGATCACCGTCGAGACGGCGACTCGGATGTCACCGCTTTGAGTCATTCGCACCTTAACCTCCGATGTCGATCTTAGTGTCATCGAGACTCTTAGTGGTCCTCTGTGACGAGGATTCGGGCTGAGTCCGAAACGTTATCTGAGGAGCGCGAGGAGGCTTGTCCACGAGGACGGGGTTTGTTAGGTTACTGTCCTAACAAACCCCTTCGGGAGTGGCCGCCGGTCGTCTCCCCGGGCCCGAGAACCCCACCTCCGGGGTTCTGCTCCATCCGGAGCGATCCCTCCTGCAGTGCAGCACCGAGAGGAAACAAGAGAAATGATCCGTAACGGAAGGCGCAAGATCGCGCTCACCGCGATTGCCGGTGCATCCGTCCTCGCCCTGGGCCTCACCGCCTGTGGCGGCGGCAGCGACAGTGGCAACGCCGATGGCGACAAGGCCCTGCGTGTCTGGGCCGGCAGCCAGACCCCCATCGCCGCGAACTACAACCCGTTCGCTCCGACCGTGCTCCACGGCGCGCTCGGGCCGATCTACGAGCCGCTGTTCTTCTACAACAAGACCGCGGACTCCGAGCCGGTCGGCCTGATCGGCGACTCGTTCGAGTACAACGAGGACGGCACGGTGATCACGGTCACCATCAAGCCCGACCTCAAGTGGAGCGACGGTGAGCCCCTGACCGCCAAGGACGTCGCGTTCTCGTTCAACTACGAGGCCAACAACCCCGAGGGCAACGGTCTGATCTCCGCCGAGGCCACGGACGACACCACCGCCGTGCTGACGTACTCGTCTGCCCAGTACACGACCGAGTTCCAGCGGATGGGGTCGAGCTACATCCTCCCCGAGCACGTCTGGAAGGACGTCAAGGACTTCGCCAACTTCACGAACGAGGAGCCCGTCGGATCCGGCCCCTACGTGGTCGACAAGACCACGAGCGAGTCCTACACCCTCGTCGCGAACAAGAACTACCGCGATGCCGACAAGCTCGGCGTCAAGAAGGTCCAGTACATCGCGGTCGACAACAACCAGACGGCACAGGACCTGCTCGCCGCCGGCAAGCTCGACTGGACCGGCATGTTCATCCCCAACCCGGATGACGTGACCGGCAACGGCAAGATCGACTGGATCAACACCCCGCAGGACCCGACGGTGCTCTACACCTGCTCGAACGCCGAGCTCGGCTGCACCGGCCCGCAGACGGACGTCGCGGTGCGTCAGGCGCTCAACGTGGCGATCGACCGCGGCATCATCAAGGACAAGGCATTCGTCGGCCTCACGGGCGACATCTCGCCGGCTTTCACGCTGCTGCCGCGTGACGAGAAGTGGCTCGCCGACCCGGCCAACGAGGTCAGCCCGCAGGAGGCCAACGCCGCCGAGGCCGGTTCGATCCTCGAGGCCGCCGGTTACACCAAGGGTTCGAGCGGCATCTACGAGAAGGGCGGGGTTCCGCTCGAGCTCACGCTCACCTCGGTCGACGGCTGGACCGACTACAACGACGCCGCGAAGCTGATCGCCGAGCAGGCCGAGGCCGCAGGCATCAAGATCACGGCATCGACGGTGCAGTGGCAGGAGTTCTCCGATTCCCGTCAGGGTGGCGAGTTCCAGCTCATCATGGGTGGTGTGATCGGCACGTCCGTCGCCGACCCGTTCCAGATCTACCGCGACTGGTTCGGCGGCACGGCCGTCGAGTCGACGACCCCGGTCGGCACCGAGATCCCCGCAGGACGCTGGAACTTCAGCCGCTACAGCAACCCGGTCGTCGACACGGCGATCCAGTCGGCGATCAGCACGAACGACGAGGCGACGAAGAAGGAGCTGTACGCAACGATCCAGACCGAGATCGTGCGTGACCTGCCCTACATCCCGCTCGTCATCAACGCGACGCAGACCTTCTACAACACGAAGGACTACACGGGCTGGCCGACGGAGGAAGACCTCTACGCCTTCCCGCCGTCCTGGGGTGCGATCGCGGCAGGCTACGTCCTGACGCAGCTGCAGCCGGTCAAGTAACACGAGAGGAGTCGGGGAAGAAGGAAGTCAGGAAACAGTGACATGAAGTTCTATGCACGAAGAATCGGGTTCTACGCGTTCACGCTCTGGGCCGCGATATCCATCAACTTCTTTCTTCCCCGGCTCATGCCGGGAAACCCCGCCGACATCATGATCGCCAAGATGCAGCGGGCGGGCGGCGACGTCTCAGAGACGACCATCCGCAATATCAGGCTCCTGCTCGGCGGCGACGACTCGTCGCTGTGGGATCAGTACCTCGCGTACTGGGGGCGGATGTTCCAGGGCGACCTCGGCGTCTCGGTGACGAAGTTCCCCACCCCGGTGACGGAGCTCATCGCCGGTGCTCTTCCCTGGACGCTCATCCTGGTCGGCACGGCGACGATCATCTCCTTCGTCCTCGGCGTCGTGCTCGGCGCCTGGGCCGGATGGAAGCGCGGTACCTGGGTCGACCATCTGATCCCTGCCACCACCGTCCTGCAGTCGATCCCGTACTTCTGGATGGCGCTGATCCTGGTGGCGGTGTTCGCGGTCGGCCTCGGCTGGTTCCCCATCTTCGGCGGCTACGACGTGTTCGACTTCCCCGACGGCCCCGAGCCGACGTGGGCCTTCTTCAGCGACGCCGTCGCCCACGCCATCCTTCCCGCCGTCACCATCGTGATCAGCTCGGTCGGCGGCTGGATGTTCGGCATGCGCAACATGATGGTCTCGACGCTCGCCGAGGACTATGTGCTCACGGCCGAGGCCAAGGGCCTGCGCCCGCGCCGGGTGCTCACCACCTACGCTGCCCGCAACGCCGCGATCCCCTCGATCGCCGGCTTCTCGATCACGCTCGGTTTCGTCGTGGCCGGCTCCATCGTCATGGAGCAGGTGTTCACCTACCCCGGCATCGGCAAGCTGATGTTCCAGGCCGTGACCAACAACGACTACGCGCTGATGCAGGGGCTGTTCCTCGTCATCACGCTCACGGTGCTCGCCGCCAACTTCATCATGGACCTCGTCTATGGCTTCATCGACCCGAGGGCTCGCCAGAATGTCTGACACGAAGAACCCGCTCCTCACGGAGGAGCCACCCACCGTCGCCCCTGAGGGCACCGTCGCTCTCGCCACACAGCGTCAGGAACGAAAGCGTCGCCGCATCCTGCCCAGCACCTCGCCGAAGTTCATCGTGGGCGTGTGCATCGTGCTGGCGATCGTGCTGTTCGCGATCATCGCGCCGATCTTCTCCCAGAACCCGCGGAGCACGGCCAACCCAGCGCTTCAGCCGCCGTCGGCCGAGCACTGGCTCGGCACGACCAAGCTCGGCAACGACATGTTCGCCCAGCTCGCGACCGGTGCCCAGGGCTCGCTGCTCATCGGCGTGACGGCCGGCAGCATCGCGATCGTCCTCTCCCTCCTGTTCGGTGTGCTCGCCGGCTACCTGGGTGGGTGGCGTGAAGACGGCCTCGCCCTGCTCACGAACGTCATGATCGTGATCCCCGGACTGCCGCTGGTGATGGTCATCGCCTCGTTCGTCCCGCAGCGCAGCTGGCAGCTCGTCGCCTTCGTGCTCGGCATCACCTCCTGGGCCGGGGCGGCGTACGTGCTCCGGCTGCAGACGCGCTCGCTCCGCACACGCGACTACGTCTACGCCTCGAAGGTCGCGGGCGAGCGGTCGTTCCGCGTCATCCTCGTCGAGATCATGCCGAACCTGCTGCCGCTGCTGGCGGCCCAGTTCCTCTTCGCGATCATCTTCGCGATCCTCGGCGAGGCCGGCCTGTCGTACCTCGGCCTCGGACCCAACTCGTCGATCACCTGGGGATCGATCCTCAACGACGCACAGTCGGGGCAGGCGCTCGGACGTGGGGCCTGGTGGTGGTTCGTCCCGCCGGGACTCATGATCGCGCTCCTCGGCGCCGGCCTGTCGCTGATCAACTTCGCCATCGACGAGGTCATCAACCCGAAGCTGCGCAATGCACCCGAAGCCGCGCGCCGCGTGCGCAAGGCCGCCAAGACCAAGGGGGTCACCGCATGAGCGAGCCTGTG
>NZ_BJOG01000004.1 GCF_006540085.1 Microbacterium oxydans
AACCGCGAGGGCGGCGACCGCTCCGCTGGGCGTTCCTTCCCGCAGCGCGGGGGAGCGGGTCGGGAGCGGCCGGCGCAGGCCGCCAACGAGCGTCCGCGGTTCGATGAGCCCCACATCCCCGACGATGTCACCGCGCGTGACCTCAACGGGGCGGCGCGCAACGAGCTCAAGACGCTGAGCAAGGAGAATGCCGAGCACGTCGCCCGTCACCTCGCGATGGCGTCACGGCTCATCGATGAGGATCCTGCGCTCGCCCACCAGCACGCACTGGCCGCCTCCCGACGCGCCGGTCGCATCGCGATCGTCCGGGAGACCCTCGGCATCACTGCGTACGCCACGGAGGACTTCGCTCTCGCGCTGCGCGAACTGCGCACCTACCGTCGCATCTCCGGTAAGGACGATCAGATCGCTCTGATGGTTGACAGTGAGCGGGGTATCGGTCGCTCTGACCGGGCGCTCGAGACCGGGCGTGCAGTGGATCGCTCCGCCCTCGAAACGCCTGTCCGCGTCGCACTCGCCATCGCCATGTCGGGAGCCCGGCTGGATCAGGGCGATCTCGAGCTCGCGCTCGGTGAGCTGGAGATCCCCGAGCTCGACCCCGATCGCGCGTTCGAATGGAGCCCCGCTCTGTTCGCTGCCCGTGCCGCCGTGCTCGAAGACCTCGGGCGCACCGACGAGGCGGAGTTCTGGGCGCACCGTGCCGAGGTCGCCGCGGAAGCACTCGGGATCGACGAAGCGGGCGACGAAGAGATCTTCATCGAGGACAGCCTCATCGAGGGCGAGTTCCCCGGCGAGGACGACGCCTCGGCCGCGGCGTCCCAGGCGGACGCCGATGCAGCTGAGTCTGAAGCGGCTGAGTCTGAAGCAGCTGACTCCGATGCAGCTGAGTCCGATGCGGCTGAGTCCGATTCATCTGAGTCCGACGCATCAGACGAGGAAGAGCCCTCGGTCGAAGACGAGGTGCGCGAGCTGCTCGGCGAGGATCAGGACGAAGATCAGGACGCGGACGAGGACGACGAGTCGGAGCCGGAGGCGTAGTGGCGCTGTTCTCTCGGAAGCGGTCGGCACCTACTCCGCTCGACGGTGTCGACACTGTCCTCGCCGACCTCGACGGGGTGGTCTATGCCGGTCCCGGGGCACTGCCGTTCGCGGTCGAGAGTCTCAACGAGGCGGCGAAGTCCGCTCGGCTCGGATACATCACCAACAACGCTGCGCGGACCGACGCGTCCGTGGCTGAGCACTTGAGCAGCCTCGGGCTCCACGTCGAGGCGACGGATGTCGTCACCAGCCCGCAGGCCGCGATGCGTCTGATGGCCCAGATCGTGCCCGCACCGGCGACGATCCTGGTCATCGGCGGTGACGGGCTCGTCGACGAGGTGCAGAAGGCGGGTTACACGGTCACCCGCAGCGCGGACGATGCACCCAGCGCCGTGGTGCAGGGCTTCGCGCCCGAGGTCGCCTGGACCGATCTCGCTGAGGCGGCCTTCGCATTGAAGCTCCCGGAGGACGAGGGCGGGATCCCGTGGATCGCCACCAATACGGACTGGACGATTCCTCGGGAGCGTGGCGTCGCGCCGGGGAACGGAACGCTCGTCTCCGCTGTCCACACCGCGATCGGCCGGCTCGCGACCGTCGCGGGGAAGCCGGAGGAGCCGATCTTCCAGGAGGCGCTCGCACGCTTCGGTGCGACGAAGGCGCTTTTCATCGGTGACCGTCTGGACACCGACATCATGGGCGCCAGCCGGGCGGGCATCGACTCCGCTCTGGTGCTCACGGGCATCGATCGGCCGAAGCATGTGCTGGCGGCACCGGAGGGGTCGCGTCCTACGTACATCCTCGGCGACCTGCGCGAGCTGCATCTTCCGTACCCTGAAGTGACTCAGCAGGACGGCGTCTTCCGTGTCAACGGCGCCGCCGTGCGTGTCACCGGTGCCGATGTCGAGATCGTGGCGGAGTCCGCAGAGCAGATCGATCTCCTGCGGGCGGGCGCTGCCGCCATCTGGGCTTCGGGAACGCCCGTGTTCGTGCTGCGGGTTCCCGAGCGTCTCTACGAGGATCCGTTCCACCGCCCCTGACGCCGTCGCGTGGCGCCCTCCTGCGTCGGAGGGGCCGCGTACAGTAGAACCGTGAGCGATGAGACGACGAGCGCACCGACCGATGGTCTGTGGAGTCGGCTGCGCCTGATCGAGGGTCAGCCGCTTCCCGCCCGTGCCGACGCGTATTCTGCGCTGCACGACGAGCTCTCCCGTCGCCTCGAGACCGGTGCGAAGGTCGAGCAGCGGGAGACGTCGGGATCCCGATGACGCGACTCGACGCCGCCCTCGCCTCCCGAGGACTCGCCCGTTCGCGCACCCACGCGGCGACCCTCATCTCAGAGGGGCTCGTCAGTGTCGATGGCCGACCGGTCGTGAAGGCGTCGACGTCGGTCGGCGAGGGGGCCGAGATCACGATCGCCGGAGCCGACCACTACGTCGGCAGGGCCGCGCACAAGCTCATCGCGGGTCTCGACGGCTTCGCCGTCCCGGTGCAGGGGCGTCTCGCGCTCGACATGGGCGCATCCACCGGCGGATTCACGCAGGTGCTGCGCGAACGCGGCGCGCGCACGGTCCTCGCTGTCGACGTCGGGCACGGGCAACTCGCTCCGTCCATCGCCGCCGACCCCGGCGTCATCGCCGTCGAGGGCTACAACGTCCGTCACATGACACGCGAGAACCTCACCGCGGCGACCGGCGAGACGGCGGCACCCGATCTCATCGTCGGCGACCTCTCGTTCATCTCCCTCGAACTCGTGCTTCCGGCCGTCGCCGCCGTGGCAGTGCCGGACTCCGACATCCTCCTGCTCGTGAAACCCCAGTTCGAAGTCGGGCGCACAGCCGTCCGCGGCGGTCTGGTCACCGACCCCGCAACGCGCGCCGACGCCGTCGCCAGAACGGTGTGGAGCGCGTGGGATCTGGGACTCGGCATGCTCGGGATCCTTCCCTCCCCGATTCTCGGTACGCACGGGAACGCGGAGTATCTCGTGCACCTCGCCCCGGGGCGGGGCAGCAATCCGACAGAATGGCTGGACACCATCAACCGACTGGCAGGAGGACGATGAACGAGCGCTGCATCCTGGTCGTCGCTCACGCGGGCCGTGTCGACACCGTCGAGGCCGCCCGTCGGGTGATCGACGCTCTTCGAGAGGCCGGAGCGCGACCCGTTCTGGCCGTCGACGATCACGAGGACCTCGCGGCCGTCGACCCGTTCTTCGTCGACACCGACGTGCTCGGGCGTTCCGTCGACCCGGCCGACCTCGAGCTGGCGATCGTGCTGGGCGGGGACGGGACGATCCTGCGAGCCGCGGAACTGGTGCGGGACAGCGGCGCACCCGTGCTCGGCATCAACATGGGGCATGTGGGCTTCCTCGCGGAGATCGACCGCGATGACATGGACAAAGCGGTGCGCCGTGTGATCGATCGCGACTACGAGGTCGAAGAACGGCTCGCGCTGTCGGTGCGGGTCAAAGATGTCGATGGCACGGTCGTCTACGAGACCTGGGCGCTCAACGAGGCGACGGTCGAGAAGGCCAGCCGTGAGCGGATGATCGAGATCGTGCTGGAGATCGATGGACGCCCCCTGTCGAGCTTCGGCTGCGATGGCATGGTCGTGTCCACTCCGACCGGATCGACCGCCTACAACTTCTCGGCGGGAGGCCCCGTGATCTGGCCCAGTGTGGAGGCAATCGCCGTGGTGCCGCTGTCTGCGCACGCGCTGTTCGCCAAGCCGTTGGTGGTCAGCCCGGACGCGTCGGTCGCGATCGAGATGCTCGAGCGCACGGACGGCTCCGGCATCCTGTGGTGCGACGGACGCCGTTCGCACGAACTGCCGCCGGGCGCTCGTGTGGTGGTGCGTCGTTCTTCACGTCCCGTGCGGCTCGCGCGCCTGCACCCCACGGCCTTCACGGACCGTCTCGTGCGCAAGTTCCAGCTGCCCGTCGCCGGGTGGCGTGGCCAGGCGACGGAAGCGACGTCGTGAGCGAGAGGTCGTCATGATCGAGGAGATGCGGATGCAGGGGCTCGGCGTCATCGCCGATGCCGTTCTGCCGCTGGGCCCCGGCTTCACCGCGGTCACGGGTGAGACCGGTGCGGGCAAGACCATGGTCGTCACCGGACTCGGGCTGCTCCTCGGCCAGCGCGCCGATTCCGGGGCGGTGCGCGCCGGTGCGTCGCAGGCATCGGTCGCCGGCGTGTGGATCGTCCCCGAAGAGGGCAGCGTCGCAGAGATCGTCGCCGACGCCGGCGGAGAGCTGGAGCCCGCGGGTGGCGGCAGCGCCGAACTCTACGTGTCGCGCACGCTGAGCGCGGAAGGGCGCTCCCGCGCGAGTGTGGGTGGCCGCGCCGCTCCGGCGGGAGTACTCTCTTCGCTCGCGGAAGAGCTTGTCGTGGTCCACGGCCAGTCCGAGCAGCTGCGGCTGCGATCAGCGACCGCCCAGCGCGATGCGCTCGATCGTTTCGGTGGTGCTCCGATCGCGGAAGCCGTGAACACCTATGCGGCCGCTTTCGCTCGTTGGCGTGCGCTCGACGCCGAGATCTCGGAGATCACCGAGAACCGGGATCGGCGGGCCGAAGAAGCCACGCGACTGCGGGAGGCCATCGCACTGATCGAGGCGACCGCGCCGGAGCCGGGGGAGGACCAGGAGCTCACCGAGCGCTCCGAGCGTCTCGCCAACGCCGAGGAGCTGCGTCTCGCAGCATCTCTCGCCCACGCCGCGCTGTCGAGCGAAGACGGCGAGCCCGATGCCGCGGCGCTCGTCGCGGAGGCACGTCGCGTGCTCGAACGAGCCTCTGATGCCAAGTTGACCGAGATCGGGGAGAACCTCGCCGACATCGGCTACCGGATCGCCGACACGGCGGGGCTTCTCTCCGCCTATCTCGCCGACCTCGACGAGACCGGTCCGCATGAGCTCGCGGCGGTCGAAGAGCGGCGTGCGGCGCTCGGGACCCTGATCCGTGCCCACGGCTCGCTCGATGAGGCTCTGACTCTCTGGCAGACCGGATCCGCGCGGCTGGCCGAGCTCGACGACGACGGTGACCGCATCGAAAGGCTGATCGCCGAGCGCGATGCGGCCAGGGTCGAGCTCGACGCGCACGCCGATGCACTGACTGCGGTGCGCACCGAGGCGGCTTCTCGTCTGGGCGCCGCTGTGACGGAGGAGCTCCACGCTCTCGCCATGCCGGACGCCCGCCTCGAAGTCGCGGTCTCCGAGGGCACCGAGAGCGCCCACGGCCGAGATGATGTCGCGATCCTCCTCGCGCCCCACCCCGGCGCCGAGCCGCGATCGGTCTCGAAGGGAGCCTCTGGTGGCGAGCTCTCCCGTGTCATGCTGGCCATCGAGGTCGTGATCGCCGCGACCGACCCGGTTCCGACGTTCGTGTTCGACGAGGTCGACGCGGGCATCGGCGGCGCTGCGGCCATCGAGGTCGGACGCCGACTCGCCCGACTCGCCGAGAAGTCGCAGGTCATCGCGGTCACACATCTCGCGCAGGTCGCAGCTTTCGCCAACAACCACCTGTCGGTCGTGAAGGCCAATGACGGCGCGGTCACGGCTTCCAGCGTGCGGCGTCTGGAGGGGGAGGAGCGCGAAGCCGAGATGGCACGTCTGCTGTCGGGGCTCACCGATTCCGACGCCGCTCTGACCCACGCGCGTGAACTTCTCAGCCTCCGAGTGCCCACCGCCTGATAGGATCGAAGCCCGTGATGAACTCTTCTTCTGCGGGACCCAAGAACGACACGACCAAGCACATCTTCGTGACTGGTGGTGTCGTTTCGTCTTTGGGCAAGGGACTGACGGCGGCCAGCCTCGGAAACCTCCTCACGGCCCGCGGCCTGCGCGTCGTGATGCAGAAGCTCGACCCGTACCTGAACGTCGATCCGGGCACGATGAACCCGTTCCAGCATGGCGAGGTGTTCGTGACGGACGACGGCGCCGAGACCGATCTCGACATCGGCCACTACGAGCGCTTCCTCGACATCAACCTGTCGGAGGCGGCCAACGTCACCACTGGCCAGATCTACTCGCAGGTGATCGCCCGCGAGCGTCGCGGCGAGTACCTCGGCGACACGGTGCAGGTCATTCCGCACATCACGGACGAGATCAAGCGCCGGATGCGCCTGCAGGCGTCGGAAGACCCGCGTCCCGACGTGATCATCACCGAGGTCGGCGGCACCGTCGGCGACATCGAGTCGCAGCCGTTCCTCGAGTCCGCGCGCCAGCTGCGTCACGAGCTCGGCCGCGACAGCGTGTTCTTCGTGCACGTGTCGCTCGTGCCCTTCATGGGCGCCTCGGGGGAGCAGAAGACCAAGCCGACGCAGCATTCCGTGGCGGCCCTGCGCCAGGTCGGCATCCAGCCGGACGCCCTGGTGCTCCGCAGCGACCGCCCGGTCAGCGCGAGCAACCGCAACAAGATCGCGCTGATGTGCGACGTCGATGTCGAGGGCGTCATCAACACCGTCGACCTGCCGAGCATCTACGACATCCCCTCGACGCTGAACGAGCAGGGACTCGACTCGTACATCGTGCGCCGCCTCGGCCTCGACCAGAAGGCGGCCGACGTCGACTGGACACGCTGGAACAAGGTGCTGCACGCGGTGCACAACCCCAAGCACGAGGTGACGATCGGCCTGGTGGGCAAGTACATCGACCTCCCCGATGCCTATCTCTCGGTGACCGAGGCTCTCAAGGCCGGAGGCTTCGCACAGGAGACCAAGGTCAACATCCGCTGGATCCCCTCCGACCTCTGCGAGACCCCGGAGGGCGCCAGGGAGCAGCTGGCCCAGCTCGACGGCATCTGCGTGCCGGGAGGCTTCGGCATCCGCGGCATCGAGGGCAAGCTCGGCGCGCTGAAGTTCGCGCGTGAGCAGGGCATCCCGACGCTCGGCCTGTGCCTCGGCCTGCAGTGCATGGTCATCGAGTACGCACGCGACGTCGCCGGCATCGAAGGTGCATCCTCGAGCGAGTTCGACCCGGAGACGGCGGAGCCCGTCATCGCCACGATGGCCGAGCAGGTCGACATCCTGGACGGAGGCGACCTCGGGGGCACCATGCGCCTCGGTCTGTACCAGGCCGCCCTCGCCGAAGGATCGCTCGCCCGTGAACTGTACGGTGCGCCCGAAGCCTCCGAGCGCCACCGTCACCGCTACGAGGTGAACAACGCCTATCGTGACCGTCTCTCGGAGGCCGGACTGGTGTTCTCCGGTCTCAACCCGGAGCTCGACCTCGTCGAGTACGTCGAGCTTCCCCGCGACGTGCACCCGTACTACATCGCCACTCAGGCGCACCCCGAGCTGCGCTCGCGTCCGACCGCTCCGCACCCGCTGTTCCGCGGACTGGTCGGCGCAGCGATCGAGCGGAACCGCGCGAGCGAGCTGTTCGACGTCAGCGCGGATGACTGAGTCGCCGCAGGACCTCCGCGACGAGCCGTTCGAACCGGAGGTCCTTCACAGCGATCTCGTATACCGCGGCAGGGTCTGGGACGTCCGCTCCGACCGTGTGCGCTACGGAGACGGTGAGATCGTCCGACAGTACGTCGATCACACCGGCGCGGTGGCGATCGTCGCCCTGGACGATGAGGGGCGCGTCCTGCTGATCCAGCAGTACCGTCACCCGATTCGGCATCGGGATTGGGAGCTCCCTGCAGGACTGCTGGATGTGGAGGGGGAGGAGCCTCTTGCCGCAGCCCGGCGGGAGCTCGCCGAAGAGGCCGACCTCGTTGCCGAGCGCTGGGAACCCCTGGTCTCCTCCTGGACGACTCCGGGCGGGAACGACGAGATCATCCACGTGTTCCTCGCGACCGGGGTCTCCTCGGCTGACGCGGCACACGACCGGGAGGACGAGGAGGCGGACATCCGGGTGGCGTGGGTGCCGCTTTCGGACGCCGTCTCGGCGGTGCTCGAGGGGCGGATGCGCAACGGCATCCTCGCCATCGGGGTGCTCGCGGCATCGCAGAGGCTGCGCGACCGGGACTGACGATGCAGCTCGAGCGCGCCCTGGACGCCTACCTGCGTCATGTCACGGTCGAGCGGGGCCTGAGTGCCCACACGGTCGCGGCGTACCGGCGTGACCTCGGCGTCTATCAGGAGTGGTTGGTCGCAGAAGGGATCGCCGACACGGCTGAAGTGACCCCTGCCGTGATCGACCGGTTCATCGCGGAGCGGGCATCTGCCCAGCCGCCGCCCGCCTCGACGAGCCTCGCGCGCCTGCAGTCGTCGGTCCGGGGCTGGCACCGCTTCCTGGCACGCGAGGGCATCGAGGCTGACGACCCCAGCGGCCGGCTCCGCCCGCCCAAGGCGCCGCGACGGCTCCCCAAAGCCCTGACCATCGAGCAGGTCGAGCGCCTTCTCGCCGCGCCATCGCCCGAGGACCCGCTCGGCATCCGCGATCGCGCGCTGCTCGAACTCCTGTATGCGACCGGAGCCCGGGTGTCGGAGGCCATCGACCTCGACGTGGACGACCTGGCACACGGCGACGTGCTGCGACTGCGGGGGAAGGGGGCCAAGGAGCGCATCGTGCCGGTGGGCTCCTACGCGCGCGCCGCCGTGGACGCGTACCTGACGCGCGTGCGTCCGGGACTGGCGGCCAAGGGACGTGCCTCTGCCCGACTGTTCCTCGGCGCTCGGGGCGCCCCGCTCTCACGCCAGAGCGCCTGGCTCGTCATCCGCGCTGCCGCCGAGAGAGCGGAGATCACGGTCGACGTCTCCCCGCACACCCTGCGGCACTCGTTCGCGACGCATCTCCTGCAGGGTGGGGCGGATGTGCGCGTGGTCCAGGAGCTCCTCGGGCATTCGTCGGTCGCGACGACGCAGATTTACACCCACGTCTCCGTCGACGCGCTCCGCGACATCTACGCGACGTCGCACCCGCGCGCCCGATGAGGGGTGCCGCACCGGCCCGGTCGCTCTGCCGCGCGCCGATCGCTCTGCCGCTCGCCGATCGCTCTGCCGCGTGCCGAGGCGGCCGGAGAACCGCACGGCCGGTACAATCGACCAAGCACGACGGAGCAGGAGAACGGGTGGCTGAGAAAGTGGCGAAGTCCAGGGCGAAGGCGCAGAAGGCCGACGAGACCCCCATGGGACCCACCGGCCGTCCGTATCACGGCTTCCCGATCCCCGAGCCGCTGAAGTCCCACGGCCCTGCACGCATCATCGCGCTGTGCAACCAGAAGGGCGGCGTCGGCAAGACGACCACGTCGATCAACCTCGCCGCGTCGCTGGCCGAATACGGCCGGAAGGTGCTGGCGGTCGACTTCGATCCCCAGGGTGCGCTCTCTGCGGGCCTCGGTATCCCCACCCACGACGTGCCGACGATCTACGACTTGCTGTTGGACACCAAGCGCGACGCCCACGATGCGATCGTGCACTCGAGTGTCGAGGGCCTCGATGTCATGCCGGCGAACATCGATCTCTCCGCTGCCGAGGTGCACCTCGTCAACGAGGTCGCGCGAGAGACGATCCTCGCCCGCGTCCTGCGCCAGGTGGCGGGGGAGTACGACGTCATCCTGATCGACTGCCAGCCTTCGCTCGGCATCCTCACCGTGAACGCGCTGACGGCGGCCCACGGCGTGATCATCCCGCTCGAGTGCGAGTTCTTCGCCTTGCGCGGGGTCGCGCTGCTGATCGAGACGATCGACAAGGTCCGCGACCGGCTCAACCCTTCGATCACGATGGACGGCCTGCTGGCGACGATGTACGACCCGCGCACGCTGCACTCCCGTGAGGTGCTCGAACGTGTGGTCGAGGCATTCGGCGACGATGTGCTGGAAACCGTGATCGGCCGCACCGTGAAGTTCCCTGACGCCTCCGTGTCGGGCGTGCCGATCACCGAGTTCGCCCCCGAGCATGCCGCCGCTCAGGCGTATCTGCGGCTGGCGCGGGAGCTGGTCGCCCGTGGCGCCGTCGCCTGACGAAGCACCCGTCGACCCGTCGCTCCAGGAGAGCGCAGACGAAGGAGCGTCCGCCGAAGCCAGCGGCTTCACGGTCTCGCTGTCGAACTTCGACGGCCCCTTCGACCTGTTGCTGAACCTCATCTCGAAGCACGAGATGGACATCACCGAGGTATCGCTGAGCGCGGTCACCAACGAGTTCATCGCGTACCTCGGCCAACTCGACGACGACGAGGACCTCGATCAGGCGTCCGAGTTCCTGGTCGTGGCCGCGACCTTGCTCGACATGAAGGTCGCCGGTCTTCTCCCTCAGGGCGAGCTGGTCGATGCCGAGGCGGTGGCTCTGCTCGAGGCGCGCGACCTGTTGTTCGCACGCCTGCTGCAGTATCGGGCCTTCAAGGAGGTCTCGACCTGGTTCGCCCGCTGTCTGCAGCGCGAGGACCGTCGTCACGTGCGCGCTGTCCGTCTGGAGGAGAAGCACCGACGTCAGACGCCGGAGCTCGTGTGGTCCTTGAGCGTCGACGACTTCGCCGCTCTCGCCCTCCTGGCCTTCGCCCCGAAGGAGATCCCGCACGTCGGGCTCGATCACCTGCACGCGCCCCTGGTCAGCATCCGAGAGCAGGCGGCGATCGTGGTGACGCTGCTGCGCGGCACCGAGTCGGTGAGTTTCCGCGAACTCGTGGCCGGCGTGACCGAGCCGGGCATCGTCGTGGCACGGTTCATCTCGGTGCTGGAGCTCTACCGGCACGCGGCGCTGTCGTTCGAACAACTGGAACCGCTCGGCGAGCTGACGCTGCGCTGGGCAGCCGACTCCTGGTCGGATGAGACGCTGGCGACCCTGGGAGCCGACTATGACCGATGATGTGACGGACGAGACGAACGCCGACCTGGCCGGTGCCGAGGAGATTCCTCTGACCGAGCGGATCGAGGCGATCCTCTTCATCGTGGATGAGCCGATCGGTCTCATCGCCCTGGCCGCCGCGGTCGGCTCGCCGGTTCCTGCCGTGCGCCAGACCCTGGAGATGCTGGTCGAGGACTACGACGGGCGCGGGAAGGGACCGCGACGCGGTTTCGAGCTTCGGGAGGTCGGCGGCGGGTGGCGTCTCTACGTCAGGGAAGAGCTCGACGACGTGGTGGCGGCATTCATCGGCGGTCAGGCTCCCGCACGTCTCTCGCAGGCCGCCCTGGAGACCCTTGCCGTCATCGCCTACAAGCAGCCGGTCACGCGCAGCCAGGTCGCCTCCATCCGCGCGGTGAACGTGGACTCCGTCGTCCGTACGCTCGTCGCTCGTGGACTGATCACCGAATTGTTCGCAGACTCCGAGACCGGTGCGATCAACTACGGCACCACCGACGCGCTCCTCCAGCATCTGGGCATCAACTCCCTCGACGAGCTGCCCCCGATCTCCCCGCTGCTCGACGATGGCGCAGACGGATTCGACGAAGGGACCATCCGATGACCGGCCACGACGCCTCGAACACCGCCTCGAACGCAGCCTCGAACACCGCCTCGAACGATTCCGGGGCTGCACCCGAAGGCGTGCGCCTGCAGAAGGTGCTCGCCGCTGCAGGAGTCGCTTCACGCCGCGTGGTCGAGCAGTACATCACCGAAGGCCGCATCCGCGTCAACGGCATCGTGGTCTCCGAACTCGGGAGACGGATCGACCCGGAGAACGACCTCGTCGACGTTGACGGCACCGCCGTGCAGCTCGACGTCTCGAAGCGCTACGTCATGCTCAACAAGCCCACCGGTGTCGTGAGCAGCATGAAGGACGAGAATGGCCGCCCCGATCTGCGCCGGTTCACCGCCGACTACGAGGAGCGGCTGTACAACGTCGGACGGCTGGATGCCGAGACGAGCGGTCTGCTCATCCTGACCAACGACGGCGCGCTCGCTCATGTGCTGGCGCACCCGTCGTTCGGCGTGACCAAGGTGTACATCGCGAAGGTCGAGGGAACGGTGCTGCCACAGACGATCTCGAAGCTCACCAAGGGCATCGAACTGGAGGACGGACCGATCGCCGCCGACAAGGCGCGGCTCCTGGACACCTCACGAGGGTCGAGCCTGGTGGAGTTGACACTGCACTCCGGTCGCAACCGCATCGTCCGTCGGATGCTCGCGGCCGTCGGCCACCCGGTCACGGAACTGGTCCGTCGACAGTTCGGTCCGCTCCACCTGGGAACCCTCCCGGCCGGAAAGACGCGGGAACTGAGTAAAATCGAACTCGGCGCGCTTTTGACCCTGTCGCGCCGTGATTCCGGTGTCGCCGAGGCGCCAGGCGAGCAGGAGAGCGAATGACCGATACGACGAGTGCGCCCGCGGGGCGGAGAGCGGGCTTCGTCGCGCCGCGTCTCTCCGGGACCGTCCGCATCGTCGGCGCGGGCCTCCTCGGCGCGAGCATCGGTCATGCCCTCCGTGCGAAGGGCGTCGACGTGGTGCTGTCCGACGCCTCGCCGGCCCAACTGCGCCTCGCGGTCGACTACGGCGCCGGCCGGATCGCGGCGGAGGACGACGCCCCCTCTCTCGTGGTGGTCGCCGTTCCGCCCGATGTCACGGCAGACGTGATCCAGGCCGAGCTCGAGCGGTTCCCGCAGGCGGTGGTCACCGATGTCGCCAGTGTGAAGCTCGAGCCGTTCCGCACTCTTCAGACGCGCGGCGTGGACCTCGCCCGCTACATCGGCTCGCATCCCCTCGCCGGCCGTGAGCGCGGTGGGGCGATCTCTGCTCGCGCTGACCTCTTCATCGGACGCCCCTGGGTCGTGTGCCGAGACGCGGAGACGAAAGCTTCCGATCTCGCGCTCGTCGAGGCCCTCGCCCTCGATGTGGGAGCGACGCCGCTCGAGATGACCCCGGAGGAGCACGACCGTTCTGTCGCGCTGATCTCGCATGTGCCGCAGGTGGTGGCGAGTCTGCTCGCCGGTCGCCTCGCAGAGGCCGAGGAAGGGGCGCTCCGTCTCGCGGGCCAGGGCGTCCGCGACACGACGCGCATCGCTGCGTCGGCACCGGAACTCTGGGTGCAGATCCTCGGGGCGAACGCCGAACCGGTGGTCGAGATCCTCGATGCCCTCGCTTCCGACCTCGGTGAGATCTCCGACGCCCTGCGCGATCCGGCCGCCCCCGGCGCCCGCCGCACGGTAGCCGAGACCATCCGCCAGGGCAACGACGGGGTCGAGCGTCTTCCCGGCAAGCATGGACAGAACCAGCGCTTCGACACCCTCGTCGTCATGATCGACGACACCGCCGGGCAACTCGGGCGGCTCTTCGGCGAGCTGGGTGAACTCGGAGTCAACGTCGAGGACCTGCGCCTCGAGCATTCGCCGGGAGCGCAGTTCGGCCTCGCCGAGATCAGCGTCGACCCGGCGGCTCTGCACGGCGCGATCACCGGGCTCCAGGAACGCGGCTGGCGTATCGCGGGGAGCACCAATGACTGACATCTCATTCTCCGCCGCGGAGGCGCACGTGACCGACGCACAAAAGTTCATCGCGATCGACGGCCCCGCCGGCTCCGGCAAGTCCAGCGTTTCCAAGGCTGTGGCGCGCAAGCTCGGCTTCGGGTACCTCGACACCGGGTCCGCCTACCGTGCGCTCGCTTGGCATGTGCTCGACCGCGGGGCCGACACGGACGACTCCGAGGCCGTCCTCGCTGCGGCGACCGACTTCCCCGTGCGACTGGGCCTCGACCCCGACGACCGCACGGTGCTCGTCGGAGACGTGGAGGTCACCGAGGCCATCCGCGACCCGCGAGTCTCCGGAGCGGTGAGCGGCGTGGCGCGCGTGCCCGAGGTGCGAGCACAGGTCAACGAGCTCTTCCGCCGGCTGGTAGCCGAGTCGTCGTATCCCGCCGTCGTGGTGGAGGGACGTGACATCACGACCGTGGTGGCACCGGACGCCCCTGTACGGATCCTTCTCACCGCAGCCCCCGAAGTGCGGGCTGCGCGACGTGCCGGTGAACTCGCCGGCGAGAATGCGGCTGCTGTCGCCGCGGCATTGCACAAGCGCGATGCCTCAGACAGTGCCGTCGTCGACTTCCTGAACGCTGCAGAAGGCGTCGAGGTCGTCGATTCGACGGAGCTCGATTTCCCCCAGACCATCGACGCCGTCCTCACGGTGATCGAACGAATCCAAGGAGCACCCCGTGGCTGACGACGAATACGAAGGCGGCCCCGACCAGCTCGCCGAGAAGATGGACCAGCTCGACGAGCATCTCGCCGAGCAGCGTGCGGAGACCCTCCGCGCCGGCCTCTCCGACTACGAGCTCGACGACGAGGACGCGGAGCTCCTCGCGGGCATCACGCTCGGCGAGGACGGCATCCACTACAGTCCCGCACTTCCCGTGGTGGCGATCGTCGGACGGCCGAACGTGGGCAAGTCCGCGCTCGTGAACCGCATCCTCGGTCGCCGTGAGGCCGTCGTGGAGGACACCCCCGGTGTGACCCGCGACCGCGTGACGTACAAGGCGGAGTGGGGAGACCGTCGCTTCTCGCTCGTCGACACCGGCGGGTGGGAGCCGGACGCCCGCGGCATCGACCGCTCTGTCGCGATGCAGGCGGAGGTGGCGATCGACCTCGCCGACCTGGTGCTGTTCGTCGTCGACGCCATGGTGGGTGCGACCTCCACCGATGAGCACGTGGTGAAGCTGCTGCGCAAGAGCGGCAAGCCCGTGTTCCTGGTCGCCAACAAGATCGATGACGCCCGGCAGGAGCCGGAGACCGCAGCTCTGTGGAGCCTCGGTCTCGGCGAACCGCACCCGGTGTCCGCCATCCACGGACGCGGTGTCGCCGATCTGCTCGACGCCGTGATGAAGAAGCTTCCCGAGGTCTCGGCGGTCGCCAAGCAGGAGATCGGCGGACCCCGCCGGGTCGCCATCCTCGGTCGCCCGAACGTCGGCAAGTCGTCGCTGCTGAACAAGGCGGCCGGCGAGGAGCGCGTGGTCGTCAACGATCTCGCCGGCACCACGCGCGATCCGGTCGACGAGGTCGTGGAGCTGGGCGGCAAGATGTGGCGTCTGGTCGACACCGCCGGCATCCGTCGTCGCGTGCACATGGCGCAGGGCGCGGACTTCTATGCGTCGCTGCGCACCTCCGCTGCGCTGGAGAAGGCGGAGGTCGCCGTCGTCGTGCTCGACGTCTCCGAGTCGATCAGCGAGCAGGACGTGCGCATCATCGACCTGGTGCTGGAGTCGGGTCGTGCACTGGTCCTCGCGTTCAACAAGTGGGACCGCCTCAACGACGACGACCTCGAGAACGCCGATCGCCGTCGCTACCTCGAGCGGGAGATCGAGCAGGACCTCGCACACGTCGCCTGGGCCCCGCGCGTGAACATCTCCGCGAAGACCGGGCGTCACCTCGACAAGCTCGTTCCCGCCTTGGAGACCGCGCTGGAGAACTGGGACCGTCGTATTCCGACGGGCAAGTTCAACGCGTTCCTCGCGGAACTCGTGGCCGAGCACCCGCACCCGCTGCGTGGAGGCAAGCAGCCGCGCATCCTGTTCGGTACGCAGGCATCGACGCGCCCGCCGACGTTCGTGCTGTTCACGACCGGTTTCCTCGACCCCGGGTACCGCCGGTTCATCCAGCGGCGTCTGCGCGAGCTCTACTCGTTCGAGGGCACGCCGATCGTGATCAACATGCGCGTGCGCGAGAAGCGTCAGCGCTGATCTGTTCCGGCGCATGTCGCGCCGTGGTGCCGTCGCCCCGATGCTGTGAAAGGCTGAGTGTGTGACTGTCGTACCTCCTGCTTCCGGTGAGCCGCGTCGCCCCGAGGGGCCGCGGAATCCCGGCGATGCCTGGGTGATCTCGGAGTCGGGGGAGAAGTACTGGGGGCGCTTCGGCGCCGCCGGTCTTCTCGCCTACGATCCCGCGCGCGGGATCCTGCTGCAGCACCGCGTCTCCTGGAGCCACTTCGGGGGGACGTGGGGGCTTCCCGGCGGGGCGCTGCACGAGGGGGAGAGCGCGATCGACGGAGCCGTCCGCGAAGCCCAGGAAGAGGCCGGCGTGCCCGACGGTGCTGTGCGCGCCCGGTTCACGAGCGTGCTCGACCTCGGGATCTGGTCGTACACGACCGTCATCGCCGACGTGCAGGTGCCGTTCGAGCCGGTGATCAGCGACCCCGAGAGCGTCGCCCTGGAATGGGTGCCGGTGGATGAGGTCGACGCCCGCCCTTTGCACCCGGGGTTCGGGGCGTCGTGGCCTGCGCTGCGGGCGCTGCTCGGGACGCGTCCTGCGATCGTGGTGGATGCGGCGAACGTCGTCGGTTCGGTCCCGGACGGCTGGTGGAAGGACCGTGCCGGAGCGGCGGCTCGACTTCGCAGCCGTCTCGAACGCTTGGCTGTTCCCGCCGAGGAGCTGGAGCTCGGGGGAGATGTGTGGTTCCCCGAGGTCTCGCTGGTGGTCGAGGGACAGGCGCGAGGCATCCCCGACGAACCGGGACCCGTCCGCCTGGTACGTGCCGAGGCGGAGGGCGACGACGCGATCGTCGCTGAGATCGAGCGTCGGGTCGCGCGCGAGGAATCCGTCGTCGCCGTCACCAGCGACCGCGGCCTTCGGGAACGGGCCGATTACGCGGGCGCCGCGCACATCAGGTCGGCGGGATGGCTGCTCGAGTTGCTCGACGCGCAGGGCTGACGTCGAGTCCCTGCGTCGCGGTCCGGTCACCGTCGACCCGGCAGCCCGGCGTCAGACGAACATCACCCTTCGAGGGGGCGAATCGGCGTAGTCCCGGCCCAGTGGGCTGTGCCAGGTGACGCTGCCGTCTTTCTCCTGCTGAGCGGTCCACCGATGCGCCTCCGGAATGTCCGGGTGCTTGAGCGTGTGGTGATTCCGGCAGAAGTGCGCGAGATTGTCGAGCGCGGTCGTGCCGCCCTTCGCATGATCGTGGTTGTGGTCGATCTCGCAGCGGTGCACCGGCATCCGGCATCCCGGGAACCGGCAGTGTCGGTCGCGCGCGCGGAGGAAACGCCGCATGCCCTCGGTCGGCGTATAGGTGTCGGTCTCCACGACCATGCCGGACGGGTCGAGGAACAGGCGGCTCCAGCCCGTGTTGCGCGCTGCGAGCTCGCGCGCGACGTCGGGGTGCAGCGCTCCGTGCCCGTCGAGCTCCGCCGGGTCGTCGTCAGCGCCGGTGAGGGTGCTGGCCGCGATCGTCACCTGCACGCGGGCCTGGATGCCGTCGAGGCCGTCCCCGTGTGCGGCGCTCGGGTCTGCCGTGAGGAGCAGATCAGCGAAGAGGTCGGCCTGGGTCTGTGCCCACGTACGGGTGTCCGCCGGGAAGCGCACGACGTCGGGGTCGGTCGTGAACGTGCTCTCGTCGATGCCACGGATCACACGGTCATCGAGGAGGTCGAACACCGGATCGTCGAGGGAGATGTCCTCGGGGCTGATGCCCTCACGCCCGTCGTCGAACCACCAGGGCGGAGGAACGACATCGCGGTCATCGCGGGCGCGTACGACCGCTCGTGTCATCTGATTCAGTCGGTCGGCGATGGCGGTGGCGATCCACTCGGGCAGCACGGCGGTGAGCAGCGCGAGCCCGTCGTCGAGCGACTTCACCGTCACGCACCGTTCCTCGGCCACACGTCGGTGTCTGTCGACGAGCGTCTCGCCGACGAGGGCGGCGACGACCTGTCGAGCGTGCGCCTTGGTGCGCGCTGCGGTGTCCTGCTCGGCGACCACCAGCACCGCCGTCTCGAACAGCTCCATGACTGCCGGATCGATCTTGCGGTTGCGGATGGCCTCGGCCACGATGGCGCTGGCCCTGGCGATCTCGCGAACGTGTCCAGCGCTGACAGTGCCGCGCGAGAACGAAGCGCGGGTCGCGGGGAGATGACCGACCAGTGCCTGGGCGTCTGCGAAGGCGAACTCCATGGACCCCTTCGGCAGACGGCCGGCAGCCGAGAACTCCGCGACCATCGACCGGTAGATCGCATCGCGGTGGAACGGGCTCGAGGCGACATCGGCATCGTGGATGGCGATCTGCTCCGTGAGCAACTCGGCTGCCTCGGCCTCGAGTGCGGCGATGCGGCGACGGGTCGCGACCCAGGCGTCGAGAACTCGACGACGTTCTTCGAGATCGAGGTCGAGGTCGGGTTTCTTATCGTTCGCCATGCACTCAGTTTAGAACAAAGCTTCGAAAGCGAGAAGGTGCGGCCACGATGCATGCCGAGATATCAGCTCGGGAGATGATCGTTGCGGCCGCGCAACCGATCGATGTCGCGTCGTTCGCGTTTGGTCGGTCGCCCCGCTCCGCGGTCGCGCACGCCCAGTGCTGCCTGAGGCTCTCGTTCGGGCGTCCGGTCGTCGTAGGCGAGAGCGGCGACGGGAGCGCCGACACGCTTGACGAGCAGCTGGCGGACGAAGAGGATTCGATCGAACCCGGCGATCCTGATGCGGACCTCGTCGCCCACCCGGATCTGCTGCGCGGCCTTCACCCTGTCTCCGTTCACGCGTACATGCCCCGCGCGGCATGCCGTCGTCGCCGCCGAGCGCGTCTTGTAGACACGGATAGCCCAGAGCCAGCTGTCGATGCGTGCGGCATCCATCAGGAACTGCTCTTCCTCAGTGCCACGAGAGCGCCGGCGACGATCAGTCCCTGCCCGATCGTGTAGGTGAGCATCACGGCGGGGCTGCTCCAGGGCGGCAGGGAATCGGGGAGGAAGAGTCGGAAAGCGAGGATCGTGTCGCTCGCGAGGAAGAACGACCCTCCGACGGCGATGACGGGATGGCAGCGCGCGGAGAAGGCGGCGGTCCCCGCGAGCACCAGTCCGTAGAGAGCGACGGCGACGAGAAGGCCACCGGTGTGCGGACCGAGCACGGCGATCATGGCGACCCACCAGCCGGCGTACACGAGAGCCCACCAGGGCATGCGCCGGGTCGACAGGTGACGTGCGAAGAGCAGGATGTAGGCCACGTGGGCGATGCCGAAGAACAGCAGCATCAGGGGCAGTTCGGGGCCGCCGGGGAGGAATGTCCCGGCTCCGTCGCCGAGCCAGGAGAAGAACACGGCGGCAAGCAGCAGGATCAGCGCGGAGCGCGGAACGAGGCGTCGCGCAGAGACCACGACCGGAACAGCCAGCAGCGGCATCAGGAGCAGTTTGGTAGGCGCGGCGAGCGGGCTGTCGACCGCCAGCAGGACGACGTGGAGGAGAGACACGACGGTGTAGGGGAGGAACGCGGAGGCGAAGAGCACGCGGCGCCGCTGGAGCTCGTCGTCGTGTCGCGGCACCGACGGGGCCTGCGACCCGTCCCTCATGGCGCTGCTGTTCACGATTCGACGGTGACCTCGACGACGCTGTCGTCGACACCGAGATGCACAGCCGGCCAGTATCCCTCGGGGAAGTGCTCGCCGCAGCCGTCGGTCAGATGGAGAACGACCGTGCCGTCGGCGGCCGCTTCGATGGCCTCGACGGCGAGGTCTGTGCTGGCCTCGTCGAGCTCGAGACTTCCCGGTTCGCCCGCGCTGAACTTCGTGACGACGGCATCCGTGGCGATGCGTCGCACGATGTCGAGTCGCTTCACCGTGTCCCGCAGTCGGGGGAGCAGAGGTTCGACCTCGTCAGGGGCCGAGCCTTCCATCATCAGCTCGAGGTCGGTGCCGTGGACCGAGATCGAGCCGACGAACCAATCGTGTGTCAGCACCGTCCCATCGGTGAGCTCCGAGCGTGCGCGCGTGAACGTGCCGAGCTCGGGATCGTCGATGGTCGGAGTCTCGTTGCTCATGACTTCACGCTAGCGGCTTCTCATCGGTTGCGATCATCCGTCGTCATCGAAGGAGAGTGCCACGAGCGTGCGGCCCGGCTTGAGCTCGGCCCGTTCCATGAAGCCGGCCGCGAGGAATGTTCCGAGAGTGCCGTGGAAGAGGTCGTTGGAGCGCTGCTTCTCACCGCGGGTGTCGACGGGATACCCCTCGATGAGGCGCGCCCCGGATTCTCGGGCGTACTCCACGGCCGCGCGCAAGAGCTCGAGGTTGAGCCCGCTGCCACGGTGCTCTCGGCGCACCACGAAGCACGTCACCGCCCAGACCGACTCGTCTTCGAACGGCTCGGTGCTCGCCGCAGCGATGATACGCGTGCGAGGAACCCGGGCTTGGCGCGTGCGGGGGCCGATACGGATCCAACCGGCAGCCTCGCGATCGACGTAGGCGACGATCCCTGGAGGTGGCCCCTCGTCGATCTCGGTGCGGAACATCTCGGTGCGCTGCGGCGTCGTGGTCGCGTTCCAGTCCTTATTGCTCAGCACCGGCCAGATGCACTGGCAACTGGCGCCGTCTCCGCCACCCGTGAGCGCGTGCTGGACATCGTCCCAGCGCGCCATCGTCGCCAGCTCGGTCGTGATCGTCGCCATGACGCGACGCTACGCGGGGCATCCGACACTCGCAACGCCTCGGTTCGCGGAGGGGGTGCGGATACGGCTAAGATAGGGGAGTTGCCTGCGCGAGAGCGCAGAACAACGGGCTGTGGCGCAGCTTGGTAGCGCACTTGACTGGGGGTCAAGGGGTTCACCCCCTCCGGTCGGCCCGAAATAACTGAAAATCGATGCCACGGGATGTGGCGCAGCTTGGTAGCGCACCTGACTGGGGGTCAGGGGGTCGCAGGTTCAAATCCTGTCATCCCGACAGAAAAGCCCCGATGAGAAGCCATTTTCATCGGGGCTTCGTCATGTCTGGCGACGGGTTTTTGTTGGTCCCCCTCTGGTCCCCTCGCCAAGGCATCGATGCCGGCTCACAGACGTCGGAGGGCGTATCTGGCTCTCTGGAGGTCGTTGCCTGTGGATAAGGGGACCAAAAGGGGACCAGAGCCTCCGTCGTGGCTCCCGGCTCCCCGTCACAGTGACCTCGAGGCCCCGCGCCGGCTCGGTCTGCTGGCCTTGGCGGATCGGGCAAGGAAGGCGTTGGCCTGCTCCGCAGCGGAGGCGAGGTGGCGGTCGTCGGGGTGCAGGTATCCGCGGGTGGTCTCGACGGAGGCGTGGCCGAGGATGTCCTGAAGGACGTGCAGCGGGATGCCGGCGTCCGCCATCCACGTCGCGCCGGTGTGCCGGAGGCCGTGCCGGGTAAGGTCGGGCAGGCCGAGATCGCTGACGATCTGGTCCCAGTTCGTCGCGTCCCGCACGGTCGCGGTCGTGAGAGCGCCGCCCTTCGGGCCGACCAGCAGCCGATCCTCGGGCTCTTTCCCCTCCGTGAGCCGCTCAAGAACCGGTCGGAGCGGGTCGAGGATCGGGACGCGGCGTTCTCTGCGGCCTTTGGTCTGCTTCGTGATGAGCCCGCCTTTGCCGGGGTAGGTCTGCCGCGCGATCACCACGATGTTCTTGTCGAACCGGACGTCACCGGCCTGAAGGCCCGAGACCTCGGAGGAGCGCGCTGCGAGGAGGGCGGCGAGCATGACGAAGTCGGAGTACGACTGGTGGACCTTCCCGCAGGCTTCAGCGAGCTTCGTCAGCGTGCCCATGTCCGGGATCGCATGGGCGCGTGGGGAAGCATCCTCCGCAGGCTGGAGACGGAAGGCATTGCGGTTCAGGCTGCGCTTGGCACGGTTCTTCGCGGGGTTGATCGGGATGAGCCCGTCGCGCACTGCTTCGTCGAGGACCCGCACGAGAGGTGCGATCGAGTTCTTGATCGTTGACGCCCCATGCCGTTTCTCCCAGGCATCGATGGTGCGGTCGATGATCCCGGCGGTGATCTGCGTGACGGGTAGGTGCCCGAGGGCAGGTAGCACGCGGAGCTTGAGCCCGTACCCGTAGGTCTCCCCGGTGGAGGTGGGGTCGAGGCCGCGCGCCCATCGGTCGCCGATCGTGGTGACGAACTCGGTGAGCGTCATGGACACGTCCATGCCCTTGGCCGAGGACTGCCGCAGCGAGTCGAAGAACTCATGCGCTGCAGCCTCGTCAGCGACGATCTCGGAGCGGATGATGCGGCGTTTGCTGATCGGGTCCGTCCAGCGGGCACGGGCGCGGATGCCGTAGGAGCGACGTTCCAGGTCGGTGGAGATCCTCACGCCGACCGGAGGCACCGGCTTCGGTTGCGCGTGCGGGAGCGGCTCAGCCTTCCTGGGCATGGCTGTGCTCCAGCCCCGCCAGCCAGGCGTCGACCGCGTCGATGCGGTACCGGGCGATCCCGCCCAGCCGCAGGAACGGCGGCCCCTGACCAGCCGAACGCCACCTCGACAAAGTCGACTCGGACACCTTGAGATAGGCGGCGATCTCGCGACTGTCCATGAGAGGGGAGACCACGATCGTGCCGCCGGTATCGCTCATGCGACTTCTCCGGTGTTCGGGTTGAGCCCGGCATAGAAGTCGTCCTCGGCCTGGCGGCGCGCGGCGACATCGTCGAGGACGAACTGCACGAAGTCCTGATCCCGGTGAGCGATGATCGTGTCCTCGACCGGGCCTGCCGGGTCCTCCCCGGGCCAGGTGGTTTGCCGGGTCGGGCGGTCTCGGTCGAGCCGGGTTCCGGAAGCTGCGACCCAGTCACGGAGCCGCTGGCGGGCGTCGGCGAAGTCGCGATGCCAGCCCAGCGGCGCGGAGCCGTTCTGCTCCGGGTCGTAGGCGGACAGCCAATGCAGATGCAGCGCACTCAGCTCCCACAACAGCTCCGGGTGGCGGTGCCAGAACGGCGGAACCACCGAAGCAGGCAGCCCGTAGGTGCGGCGCAGCCAGTCGACCCAGCGGTTCAGCTCCAGCCACTCGGCCTCCGCTTCCTCGCTGGTCAGGAGGTTCCAGTTGATCGGGCGCGGAGGCTCCGGGATCAGCGGCCCGTTGAACTCCTCGGACTCCTCGTCCAGGTCCGGCTCGTCGGTCTCGGGGGCGGTGTCGTTCTGGTTCATCGCGGTCACCGCCGTTCAGAGCCCGAGCGCCGGGGCGGTGCCCGAGCTCTCGCGATGAGCTGCGCCGGCCGCCTGTCCCACAGGCTCCTGCGTCGTGGCGGGCTGGCGGCGGGTGCGGTCGACCTCGTAGCTCGTGCGGGCGAGGTCGTGGCCGAGCTTCTTCGCGACGAACTCCTCGGACTTGACCACCTCGCCTTCCGGCGTGGCGCGGTCGTACTCGCGGGTGTAGCCCTCGGCGACGAACTTGTCTCCCTTGGCGAGCCGGTCGTGGGCGCGCTCGGCGGTCTTCTTGAACGCCACGAGGTCGTGGAAGGTCGTCTCCGTCTGCGTGAACGACCCGTCCGGCTCCTTGCGATAGTGCTCCTGCCCGATCTTGGCGTAGAACCGGGCATCGCCCCGCTCCGTGTAGGTGAGCTGCGGGTCGGAGGCGATGAACCCCGAGACGGATTCCTGCGTGTGGAGAGCCATTGGACTGCCCCTCTTTCTGACATCGGCGGCGACCCCACGATGGGGCCGCTCTGTCAGGCAGGTGCGCCCGGCGGCTCCTCCGAGCGGTGCTGCAGCGTCGCCTCGATGTCGGCCCGGTCGTCGCGCAGCTGTTTCGCGTCGGGCCGGTCGGTCCAGGTCCGCATCCGGGTGACGATGGGTGGTGCGGAGCGCAGCAGCACCAGTGCAGTCCCGAACGGGAGGGTGCGGATCGTGTCGGGCGGCATGATCGGCACGCGGCGGATGGAGCGTTGCGCGGAGCGGGAGCCGTGGTCTCCGACCGTGGTGGAGTCGGTCACCTCGTCGCGCTCGCCGATGAGCGTGGTGAGGTCGTGCAGGTCCTTGGAGTTCGACGCTCCGCCCAGGACGATCTTGACGATGGAGGCGTCCCAGATCGCGCCGGCCGCGTTTTCCGACCACTTCTCCCGCGCCTGCGCGAGGCTTTGGAGGACGGGCATCGTCGTGATCCCGGTTCCGCCGCCCTCAGCCATGAGCGTCGGTAGCGACGGCAGCGGGGCGAGGTTGCCGACCTCATCGAGCGCGAGCAGCAGTGGCGGGTCGAGGCGGGCGCCGGGGCTGGTGGCGGCGAGGCGGCGGGCAGCTTCCACGACGTCTTCCACGAACGCAGCCACCAACGCAGCGGAGTTGTTGGCGCCGGCTCCGGTGGCGAGCAGGTAAAGGGTTCCTCGGTCGCGGAGGAACGCTTCGGGGTCGAAGTCCTCGTCTTCGCGCGGCGATACGGCGTCGAGCACGCGCGGGTCTGCCAGCGCGGCCAGGGCAAGCGAGACGCCTTGCCAGATGGAGTCGCGGGTTCTGGGGTCGGAGTCGATCATCGCCTGCAACGAGTCCGCCCACCCAGTCGCGGCTCGCGGGTTCGCGGTAAGGATCGCGACCGCGTCCGCGGCGGCGGAGGGGTCGAGGGTCCAGCGGAACAGTTCCGAGGGTGGCCGGTGGTCGAGGGCGGCGGCGTGGAGTAGCGCTTGGAGCGCGGTTCTCGTCTTGCCCTCCCAGAACCCGCCGCCCTCGACCCCGCCGGCCGAGAGACCGGTGCCGGCGGCGAGGCCGGTCGCCCGGATCATCGCCGTCAGCGGGTCCTCACACCCGCGGATGGGTGACCACCTGAGCCCGGCGGGCAGGCCTTCGGCGAGGTGCTGCGGGTCGAACACCGCGACCGGGCCGATCTTCTGCCGGGCGCGGAGGGTCGCGGTGAGGTTGTCCGGGCGGGTGCTCGTCGTGACGACTGCGCCAGGGGCGTCCAAGATGGCGTTGATGACGATGTGGGCACCCTTGCCGGAGCGGGGCGGGCCGATCAGCAGGATGCTGTCCTCGACGGACGCCCAGACGCTCGTGCCATGTGAGGCGCCGATCCGGTAGCCGACATCCTCCGGCCGCGGCTGGTGGAGCGAGGGCCGCAGGTGACCGGCCCGGCGCAGCAGCGCCGCCTCTGAGGCGGCCTTGGCGACTTCGCTGCGGGTGGCGATCCCGGCGATGCGGTAAGGGTCCGTCTTCACGCGGCGGCCGTGCTCGCGGAAGAACCGCCACGCCCACCAGCCGGCCACCCCGGCGCCGAGGACCAGCAGACCGGCGGTGATCCAGTACGCGACGACGTTCAGGCCAGGAGCGTCGAGCGCGGCAGCGGGGTCGCCGGAGTGTAGCAGCACACCCAGGCCCGCCTCGATCCCGCCGGTGGGCTGGCCGGTCCCGGTGATCCAGGCGGCGACAGACCCGGCGCCGCGGAGGATGGCGGCGAGGACCGCGGCACCGATGAGGATGCCGATGCCGAGGTTGCTCAGCTCGTCCCCGAGCGCCCCCGCGGGCCGGGGCGTGCTCATTCGGGGTGCCCGATCGTGAAGGTGCCGGAGACCCGGCCGAGCAGGATGACCTCGCGGGTCGGGCTCCCGGCGAGCTGTGCCGCCTCGATGATGCCGCGCATGGTGCCATCCGGGGCGGCGTCGCCGTGGGCGATGACGACGGCGATCGCGACGTCCTCACCCGGCACGAACCCCTCCCCGTGCAGCACGACGAGATCCGTCGCCGGTCGGCGGGCCGGTTCCTCCGATGCCGGCTCTGGATCGGATTCGGTGCGGCGGCGCCTGCTCGGGGTGATGATGTCGGTGAACACGGTTCCTTCCGCTTCGCGCACCTCGACCCGCACCGGGGAGCGGCGCAGGTCGGTGAGCTGGTCGAGGACGCGGGCGAAGTCCTCCCGCCGCCACGGCGGCGCGAACGGCTCTGGCTCGAACGGCGCCCCGTCGACAGTGACGGTCATGCGGCCGTCCTCGGCGATGGCGATGGCGACGAGCGGGAGCACGACCGGCACGGGCTCGACACTCCCGTCTCGAGATGCGGGTTCGCCCCAGGATCGCTTGTAGCGGGGCCGGGGCATCAGGAATCCTGCCGATCGTTCGGGATTCCTGAAGGCACGTCGAGATTCCTGAACTCATGGGAATCGCTCGTCATACGGCCGGTGGTGTCGAACGCGGCGAGCTCGGCGGGGTGGAGCTGATGCTGGACGACGAAGCTGCGGTCCTTGATCCGCCAGAGCCCCTGCCCGGTTCCGAGCCCTGGGAGTAGCTTCTGCTCGGTGCCGGTGAGCCCGAGCGCGAGGGCGGTGGAGCCGAGCTGGTCCGGCTCCTGCCGGTACACGATCCGCGTCTCCGCATTCGCCAGCAACGACGAGGCGAGGGCGCGCATCGCGGTCCCGGCATCGCCGACGTTGTCCAGGTCGGAGAGCTTGTGGAAGATGAGCATGTTCGCGATCCCGAAGTGCCGCGCCAGCCTCCACTGGGCGTCCATGCGGCGAAGCAGCGCCGGGTACTGCATGAGCCGCCACGCCTCGTCGTAGATCACCCATCGCTGTCCGCCTGCCGGGTCGGACAGGGCGGACTCCATCCATGCGGACGAGCAGGTCATCAGCACCGAGATCAGCGTGCTGTTCTCCGCGACCCGCGACAGGTCGAGCGACACCATCGGCAACGACGGGTCGAACCGCACAGTGCTGGGCCCGTCGAACAGGCCTTGGAGGTCTCCAGCGACGAGCCGACGGAGCGCGTGGCCGACGAGCCGGCCATCTTCCGCGAGCCGGCCGTCCTCGTCGTCGACGCGGCTGGGGCTGAGGATGCGGTCGACGACCATCGGCAGGATCGGGACCTCGGCGCTCCTCACAGCGTCTTGAAGGGCGAGGTCGATCGCGGTGTGCTCCAACGGCGACAGCGCCCGATCCAGCACGGTCTCTGCGAGGGCGCCGATGAGGTCGCGGCGGCGGGAGGCGACCTGCATCGCCCACTCCGCATCCGACACCGCAGACGGCCGGTGGCCCTCATCGAGCGGGTTGAGCCTGTTGCGCAGGCCGTGGCCAAGGATGATCGCCCGCCCGCCGACCGCCTCCGCAACACTCGTATGCTCCCCTTTCGGGTCGCCGGGAACGTAGACCCTGCGTCCGAACGGCAGGCTGCGCGTGTACAGCGACTTCGCCAGGGACGACTTGCCGCTCCCCACGATGCCGGCGAGCACGACGTTCGGCGCCGTGATGAGCCCCCGCTGATAGAGCACCCAGGGGTCGAACACGAACGATCCGCCGCTGTAGAGGTCCTGGCCGACGAAGACGCCCTGGCTGCCGAGGCCGGCTTCGGCCAGGAAGGGGTACTGGCCGGCGAGCGTCGCGGAGGTGTCCTGGTGCTTGGGGAGCCGGAACCGGCCCGGCGTCCGCAACGCCGCAGGTCCCGCCTCGCCGGCGGCGGGCAGGTAGCTCGTGCTGCGGCGTTCAGCCTGCTCCGCCTCCCACTTCGCCCGAGCTTCTAGCTTGCGATGCTGGCGGGCATCGGTCTCGACCTTCGCCGCCGCCTGCCGGCGGGCCTTGCGTGCCCGGCGCCGCTCGCCTTCGGGCCCGACGAGCACAGCGGTGTGCAGGCGGCTGTCGTCCTGCCCGGTCACAGCGCCAGCCCCCGGCCGTGTGCGGAGGCGGTGCCGGGGCGGCGGGTGAACCAGTCGGCCCCGTCTCGCCCCCGACTGACCGCGGCGCCGACTGCACGCGTGGACTTGTGCGCGGCGCGTTCCGCTTCCCGCCCCGACTCCGATGCGGATGCGGAGGCCGGGGCGTCGACGCCGAGGAGTGCCGGATCGCGCATAGTGTCGTGCTCGCGCAGCAGCGAGACGTGCCCGAGGAAGGGGTTGTAGGTGAGCGTGTAGACGTCTCTGGTCGCCACCTTGTCGAGCGCACCTGCCGGGGGCTCGTCGTAGACGTATCCGTTCTCGAGCGCGGCCTGGGTGGTCTCCGCTCCGTAGTCGTGCCCGGCCAGGTGCTCGATCGCTGCATCCGTCCCGTCGCGGTCGATCAGCTCCAGCACCTCGTCGGCCTCGGAGCCTTCCAGGAACACGACGCTGACCCACCGCCTCGCCGGGCCGTCCTCGACGGCAGGTGCTGGGTGCCAGGCGATGCGGCCGGAGTGCTGGGAGGCGGCGTCCAGCCGCCACTCCACGGTGTCCAGCAGGGTGCCGGCCTGGTGCAGCTCGTCGGCAGCCGCGAGAGCCGAGGTTGCGCCAGCGGCTTGATTCCCGGCGTCGTCGTGCGCCCTGGCGCGGGCGTTGATATGGGCGGAGGCGAGCTGGTCGAGCACTTGCCGCAGCGACCTGACGCCGGCGAGCAGCTCTCCGATCACCGGGTAGGTGTCGGCGGGGCTCGCGAACGTCCGGGTCGCGTGGGCCAGGCCCCGCAGCGCGGCGGACGCCTCAGCGGCGTCCGCGAGCGGGTCATCGAAGATCGGCATGATCAAGGCTCCTCACAAGAAGGCGTGACGGTTGGTGAGCAGGTGCGCCGAGTCAGACCGGCCGGCACAACGGCAGCGCGGCAGCGGTGAACGCCTGCGCCTGCTGACCGACGAGCCGCCTGGTCTCGCAGGACGCTTGGATCGCCGCCTGCTCGACCGCCGCCACCGCCGCGTCGAGCTCGTCCACGGTCGGCGCGGACACGGAGACGAGGCCGGAGACGCGCAGGACGCCGTGCCCGGCAGTCAGGTCCGCCTCCTGCTGGAGCACGTCGTCCAGCTCGGCGCTGCTGGCCGCGTCGTCGATCTGCCCTATCTTGCGCCGCTGGGCGGCATCGGAGATGAGCTCGGTCTTCTTCTTCCGCAGGTCCCGCGCTGCTTGGTCGGCGCGAACCGGGGTGTAGTGCAGGGCGAGGGTGCGCAGGATGCCGTTGGACAGCACGAGCGGGGCAAGGAAGCCGGGATACACCTGCGAGCGAGGCCACTCGGTGATCCACAGCACCGCATGGTGCGCGGAGTCCGACCGCAGCCGGTCCCAGGTCTCCGTGACCGCGACCGGGCCGGCCGTCGCCAGGTCACGGCCGAGGTCCCCGTGCCGCTCCAGCGCGGGCGCGGCGGCGGGGTCGTAGGCCGAGCGCAGGACGACGGCGACCTCGCCGGGCGCCAGCCACCCGGTCGACGTGAGCTCCGCCGCGCGCAACGCCGTCGTCAGCGTGCTCATCTCCTGCCGCAGCACCGCGGCCGCACCCCGTATCCCGCCACCGCTGGTCCTGATCTGCCGGGCGGCGGCCTTCATGTCGAGCGCGAGCGAGATGGTCGTCGCGTGGCGTTCTCCGGCGGGGCCGGCGCGGTCGATGAGCTCGGCGTAGGTGGTCGCGGCCCAGGAGCCGTCGTCGGTGCCGTGCGTGCGCCACCACTCCGCCAGGCCCGTCCCGGAATCCGGCAGGGTCCGCTCGGACACCTGGATGCGGGCGATCCGTCCGGAACGGCACGCGGCGGCCAGCACGCGGCCCCAGCCGGAGACCCGGCGCTGCTGCTCACCCGGATCGAGCAAGACGAACGCGGGGTGGGAGACGCCTAGGATCGCGGTGAGGGTCTGTGCGTGCGGGTCGTGGATCATCGCAGCCCCGGTCTCGGGGTCCTCCCACTCCCGCAGCGGCGCCGCATCGCCCGGTAGGGAGAGCGTCCCGGCGGGGCGGGGCTTGATGACGCGGCGCCGGTAGACGAGCTGCCCGAGATAGGTCCGGGCGGCCCAGCGGGCGAGGACCGGCACCCACTCGATCACCTTCCGGCCCCCGGCAGGGATCACCGCGAGCAGGGCGCAGGTGCCCCAGACGGGTGCGGTCCAGGCGAAGCCCATCCCGCCGGCGGCGTAGAGGGAGAAGACGACCGTGAGCACCGCGACGCCCAGGACGATGAGCTGCGGCAGGGACAGGCCGAGCATGATGCCGCGCCTGGCGAGCCGGGAGAACTGCACCGGTGCCAGCGGGTAGTCGCTAGTCGAGTTCGTGACCATCAGGTGTTACTCCTTCCCGGCCGGTGCGGACGATGGCGGAGGCGGCGGGTCCTGCCGGCGCCGAGGCGCGGGCGAGGACTCTGCAGGCCCGGGAGAGGGCGGCGTTGACGGTGCGGGACGCGGCGGGGTGCCCTGCGACGGCGGCGGGGATGCCTGCTCGGCCGCCGCGCCGGCCTGGCTGTCCGCCGCGCCGCCCACGGCTTTGCCTGCCTTCGGGCCGGCGGCCGCTGCGGCCTTGACCACGGCGGCTCCGATGACCACCGCGGCACCGACGGGCCCCGCGGCCGCACCGGGACCAGCCGCGCCAGCGCCGGCAGCTCCAGCCCCTGCTCCGGCACCGGATGTAGCGGCGCCGGTACCCGCCGTGCCCGCTCCCGCGCTGGCAGGGGCCGCAGCCGACGCACCGGGAGGAGGCGGGGGCGGTGTCGAGCCTCCGCCTGCGCCGCCTCCACCGCTTGGCGGGTTGCTGCCCGTGTCGGTGCCGCCGTCGAGGACCTTCTTGGCTGTGTCGGCCTGCGGGGCAGATGGCACCGGCACGGGCCGGTTCAGCGCGGACTTCGCCTCTTGCTCGGACGACATCGCGTGGTACATGTCGAAGCCGACGAACGACAGGAACTTGTAGGTGATGTAGGGCGCGAACGCGGCGATGAACATCAGCACGACGCCGGCGATGGGGTCGGAGATGGAGGCCAGGTCGGCCTCGATCGGGGCCGAGACCTGCCCGATCGCGACGAGGAAGATCACGACGAGGACGAGCTTGGAGAAGATCAGGGCGATCACGAAGGCCGCCCACTTGGCGAACCAGCCCTTGGTCGCGTCCCACGTGGCCCCGGCCAGGGCGACCGGGCCGAATACGATCGCCACGAGCAGCAGCGCCTTGCGGATCAGCAGGGAGAACCACACGATCGCCGCCGCCGATATGGCCAGGCCGGCGAGGAAGATCGTGAGGATCGCCCCGACGCCAGGGCCGCCGATGTTGATGGCGCCGAGGGCGACGGCGAGGAGCCCGATCTGGGTCCCCATCCCTTCCATCGTGTTGCCGGTAGCCTGCACGATCCCGACCGCGAGCTGATCGGTCACCTCCAACAGCAGCGCCGTCAGCGTGATCACCAAGAAGCTGCCGAGGACGGACTTCGCCAGGCCGAGCGCCGCACGGCTGAGCGCGGTGGGGTCGCGGTGGACCAGGCCGGTGATGAGCTGGAGGCAGAAGAAGATCAGCATCACGAACACGGCGACACCGAAAAGGACGTTGTAGACGCCGACGTACTCGGCGCTCGTGACGTCGACGAGGGTCGTGGTGTCGAACACCCACCAGACGGCCTCGAACAGCCATGCGGCGGCCCCGGCCATCGCTTGCGCGAGCCAGTCGAACGGAGCCGCGATCAGGGAGGCGGTGCCTTCGCCGACGGCGTCGCAGACGGAGGAGATGACCGGGACGTCGCAGACGCTCACCGCGCCCACCCCCGCCGTCGGAGGTCATGTCGGGTCGTCATTAGACGGCCTGCCCGACGCCCCAGAAGAAGTTCACCAGCGTGACCGCGGCGCCGCAGATGATCGCCGCCCCGCAGGAGACGAGGACGCCGACCTTGCCGCGGCTGGCGAGGTGGGGGTTGCTGCTGTTCGATCCGAGACCCCAGACGATCGCGGAGACGATGAGCGCGAGGACGGAGAGGATCAGGCCCACCGTCATGACGGCGCCGACGATGATGCGCAGCTGCTCGATGCCCGGAAGGCCCGAGCTGTTGGGGTCGATGTCGATCACGGTTGTGCTCCCTTGACTGGTCGAGACGGGGTTCTCGACGGTCAGGTGCACACCCGCTCCCAGCGCAGGCGGGGGCGGTCAGAGCCGGGTGCCGACGTCCAGGAGGAAGTTGAGCCAGGCAACGCCGGCGCCGGATAGCGCGGCGGCGCCGACCGCGACGAGCAGGCCGGTGCGCGCCTTGGTGGCGGCCTGGTAGTTGCCGCTGGCGGACGCGATCGCCCAGATGATGGCGCAGACGATGAGCATGAGCACCGCGGTGACGAGCACGAACATCAGCAGCGCGCCGACGATGGACCGAAGGTCTGCGGCGCCGCCCACGCCGCCGAAGTCGGGGAACACGTCCATCACGCACCCCCGGCGGTGCAGAGGGCGGGGGCGGCTTCGCCGCCCGCAATCCCTTCGGCACCGTGTTCGGTGAGCCAGGCGTCGGAGTCCACCGGGTCCGCTCCTGCGCCGCCGGGGTGGACTTGTAGGTGGAGGTGCGGGCCGGTCGAGTGCCCGGAGGAGCCGACGTCTCCGATGTGCTGCCCGGCGGTCACGGTGTCGCCTTCGGCGACGTGGATGCCGTGCTGCCACATGTGCACATACATCGACGCGACCCGCTCACCGCCGACGGTGTGCTCGATGACGATGACCCCGCCACCTGCGTCGGTGTAGTTCGCGCGCACCACGACGCCGTCGGCGACGGCATAGATCGGGGTTCCATCGGGGGCAGCGAAGTCCGAGCCGGCGTGGAAGCGACGTTCCCCGGTGATCGGGTCATTGCGCCACCCGAACGGACTCGTCCGCACCCAGGTTCCCTCGGGAAGCGGGAGCACGATCCTGGTCGTCTCGGGCACGACCGGTGTCTCATCCCCGCCGCCGTTGCCGGAGGGCGCGGGTCGGGTGAGGGCGTCGAGGATCGCCTGCGCCACCGGCTGGTAGTTCTGATACCTGTCCGGGTAGGCGCTGACCTCGACGGCCTGCGCGGCCTCTCCGGGGTCGAGCTGCTGCCAGCCCGGGATGTCGAGCAGCCCCCGCGGGGACGGGTAGTTCGGGCCGGACTCGCCGCCGTAGAACGCCCTGGCCTGGTATGTCGAGTCCATGAGCTCGGCGACGGTGCCCCAGCCGCTGGCGGGCCGCATCTGGAACAGGCCGAGCGAGTCATGATCCGACCCGTTGCCGTCGTGCGGGTAGTCCGCGGACTCGGGGTAGGCGCTGGTGTTGGCAAGCATCCGCAGGGTGGATTCGGTGAGGGCGGCCATGAGTGCGATGAGCACCCCGTCGCGTCCGACGCCGGTGGTCTGCCTGCCGACCGTGATGATCGTCGCCGCGTGCGTGAGCTGTTGCCGGTCCAGCGTGACCGTCTCCCCGTTGCGGGTGGTGGCGGTCAGCGAGTCCGGGATCGGGCCGACCGCGAGTGAGCCGGGCGTGCAGACGGCGGCGGTCGCGGAGGTGCCGCCGAGGGCGGCGACGCCCAGCAGGGCCGTGGAGGGCCCGATGAGCAGCAGGGTGAGGGCGAGGACGGCGAGCTTCTTCATCGCGACGCTCCCGGCTCAGTGCAGCGGGGTGTCGAGCTCGGACAGCCGCAGCACCTCGCACGAACCTGATGCCGCGCCGTGGCCGGGCGTGGGCGGGGTGCAGACGAGGAACACGGTGAACGCGACCGGGCGGGACGCCTCTACCGGCGTCGTGCCCCAGGTGCCGTCGCGGTGCCGGGTGCCCTCGAAGGTGTAGGCGATTGCCCCGGCCGGGATCTGGCCGGGGGCGGCTTGATCGACGGCGGTCTCCCACGCCTCCGGGATGAACACCTCGTCGATGGTGAGCCACTGGCGCGTCGCGTACTGGCGCAGCTGCGCCCACGCCTCCGTCGTCGGGAGGTAGGCGCGTACGTCGCCCACGAACGCATCCGCCTCGGAACCGTGGGCGGCATCCGCGAGCACCTGCGCATAGTCCGAAGGCGTGTGCCCGGTCGTGGTGTCCCAGGTGAACAGCGCGGTCGCGACCGCGCGGGCGAACGCTTCCGGGCCGAGCCTTTGCGGCAGCGGCTCCAGCTCACCGCCCGGCATCGGGCCGGGCGTCACTGGCGTCGTGGTGGAGGGTCGTTCGCTCGGTGCCGGGTCGGCCGGGGCGGCGGGGCCGCGGACGAGTCCGTAGATGCCGATGCCGACGAGGATCAGCAGGGCGAGGCCTGCGGCAGTGGCGGCGATCAGCAGGCGACGACGGCGACGGTCATCGGGGGCGGCGGGGTCCATGAACAGGGGTCCTTCCCGGACGGCAACAAGGGGATGCGTGGCTGCCAGGAAGGTGCGCGCCACCGCCCTGTTCAGGCGGTCTGCTCGGGCCGGCCCTCCCGGGCGACGCGCGCGGCATCGGCGAACGCGACGGTGCCGGCGATCGTCTCCTCGAACCGTGCCCATTGCTCGGTGGTGAGTGCCGGGCCGACCTCGGTGGGGTCGTAGTGCTTCCACCACGAGGCCATGTCGTCCCACGTCGCGGTGAACACGGTCAGAGGGAACGGCACCGGGAGGCCCGGCTCCACCGCCGTCAGTGCGGGCCGCTTCGCCTTCCTGCCGGTCTTGGCTGCCTTGACGCGGGCGAGCGCGGACTGCGCCAACTGCTCCAGCTCTGCGGCCTTCGCCTCCCGCTCCGCGGCCCGCACCGCATCCGCTTCGGTACGGGCCCGCTCGCGCAGCCCGGCGGGCTGTGCCAGGTCGGCGGCGAGCTGATCGAGCTCCGCCAGCGACAGCTCCGCGTTCACGCGCAGATGCGACGGATAGACGCTGCCGCCGGTCTTGATCCGCTCGATCTCCTGCGCGGCGCGCGCCCGCACCGCCTCGGGCTGGGACTCGTCCGCGGCGAGGTCTTCCAGCCGGCCGATGCGCTCCAACGTCGTGTATGAGGCGCGGCCAGTGACCATCCGAGCGGCCTGCGCGCGGGTCTTGCCCTGCTCGATCTGCGGTGGTGCCAAATTGGCACCACCGTCTTCTGCATCTTCGGCGGACGTTTGGAACCTGGTGGCCTCCTGTCGGCGGGCGGCGTCCTCGGCCAGCAGGGCCTTCAGCTCGCGGTAGAGGGCGGCAGCTTCGAGCTGGGTGAGGGGCTTGTGGAGCTGGTTGTCGTCCTGCTCCGCCAGGAGCTGCCCGAGCCGGTCGGAGACCCCGGACCGCACCCACACGTTGACGGTCTTGATGCCGAGCAGCTTGATCGCCGCGAGCCGGCGGGCTCCGCAGATCAGGTGCCCGTCGAGGGTGACCGTGATCGGCTGCAGCAGCCCGTGGCGACGGATCGACTCGACCAATGGGGTCAGGTCGCCGTGGTCGTGCCGGTGCCGCGCGCCGACGATGATCGAATCGACCGCGCGCTCCAGCTCGATGCGTCCTTCCAGTGGCGTGCTCATGACCCGCCGCTCCCGGCACCGAATCTGGGTGCGGCGAGTCCGGCGGTGATCACGAGGTTGTCGTCTGTGAGGAGTGCTCGCAGCGGCTGGCCGATTAGCAGGCGGCGGAGCATTCCGCGGCCGGCGTTCGTGTGCGTGAGGGCCGGGTCGGGAACGCCGAGCACGACCCGCAGCAGCGCCGTCCAGGAGGCGCTGGGGAGGTCGAGGAGGGCGCGGGCCTGCCGGTCACGGCGCAGCACCTCGAACGCCGACGCCCGCGACACCGACTCCGCGAGCCGCGTAGTGATGTACTCGACCGCAGCCCGCGCCGTCGCAGGCTCCCACCCGACCCAGCTCAGGAACGCGATGGTGTCCTCGATCGCGGCGGTCACATTCACTGCCCGCTCCGGCACCGCATCGCCATCGGCATCCGGCTCCCCGTCGGTGAAGGGATCGAACCGGAACGCGGGGTGGTAGTCGGGCAGCGGGTTCTCCCGATCGCTGAACCGCTCCGCGTCATGGAACACCGAGTAGCGGGGCCGGCGGGCCTGGTGGACGGAGCACAGCAGCCCGTTGCCGCGCTCCTCCGCGGTGCATGTCACCTGCACCGCCCGCGTGATCACCGCCCACGGGTCCTCCGCCCGGCGGGTCGCGGCACCGCGCATCGCCTCGAATGCCGCAGACGCCGCCTCCCACGGGTCCAGCCCGTGCTTGCGGGCCAGCGCCGCGTACTTTCTCGCCGCATGTTCCATGAGCGCAGCGGCCTCCGGGTCATGGCGCCACGCTCCGCGCCCCGCCTCGTGGAGGCGGGTGAGCAGGGCGCGCAGCGCCTCCGAGTCCTCGAATCGTGCCCGCCGGTCGCGGGCCGTGGCAGTCTCCATGACGGCACCTCCTGACAGGCAGGTGCGCACACGGCCCCCAGTGGCCTGGCTTCGCGCCGTCGCGCCGGGGGCGAACATGGTTACCCGAGCCCGATCCCGGAGCGCGACACCCAGGAGTAGTGCTCCCCGGACCCGCGGCCGAACGCCGTCACGGGCGGCAGCTTCCGGGCACGCTCGCTCACGAACCGGACACCCGTGCGTGCCCCGGTGCGCGTCGCCCGGTATGCCTGGCCGGGAACAAGGCGGGAGCGGCGGGCGAGCTCGGCCTGGAAGTCGATGCCCCGCCCAGCGATCCGGGCCGAGCGAGAGGCCATGAGGTCGGTCGGGCGCACCCACTCCACGCCCGGCCGTTGCTTCTTCGCCGCCTCCGTGGCGTCTTGGGTCAGCGACGGGTCGCGGTGCCGGGCGAGCGCCGAGGTCTCGCGCTCCCGCGGCGTCTCGTCGCGCTCCCGCTGGTCGGGCTCGCGCTCGACCTGCTCGTGGAGAGCGGTCGTGTGCTGGTCGTCGTTCATGGCGTCTCCTCCTGACTCCTCGTCGTTGCGGGCGGGGCGAACCAGCGGCCCACGGTGGATGGGTGCACGCCCAGGCGCCGGGCGATGGACTTGTTCGACCAGCCCTCCTCCCGCAGGCGCGCCGCGAGCTCCCGGCCTACCTGGCGCACAGGCACGACTGTCGGCGGCGCCGGCGCAGCATCAGGCATGTCCTCATCAGGCGCAGACTCCTCGGCGGGCTCGATGCTCACGGGAAGGGGGCGGGTGAGGATCACGGTGAGGTGTGTGATCGCCAGCAGCACCAGCGGCGGCACCGCCGCCACGCACGCGGCGAGCACGCCCGGCACGTCGGCGTCGGCCGCAACGACGGCGTGGATCGCGTTCGCCGTCACCGACACCAGCGCACCGGCCGCGAGCAGCAGCCACGGGTACCAAGCCGACCGCTGGCCCCCGAGGGCGACGACAGCGACCGTGGCGACGACGATGATCCCGTCGACGATGAGCGGCCACGCCCACGCTTGCCCGGCATCCACGCCCGAGCGGCGAGCGAGGTCCGCGAGGGCGGTGAACGAGAGCCAGAACGCGCCGGCCGCGATGAACACCGTCCCGGCCACGGCCGTCACGACCGCGACCCGCCCGCCCCGCGTCCGCACCGCGGAACTCATGAGAGCACCTGCCCCGTGAGCCGCGCCGGCTGGCGCGAGGCATCGCTCTGCCCGACGACGGACGCGGGCTGGGCGTGCGTGGCGCGGTACGCAGAGCGGATCGTCGTCTCGATCTCCCGTTGCGGGAGGCCGACCCGTTCGCCCGCTGGGGCGAGCGCGTCGACCATCTCGGGCAGCGACAGGCCCGCCTCCGCGAGACGGCACGATGCCCAGAACAGGCCGCGGTTGCGCTCGCCCTCGGCGCGCATCCCGACCCATGCGGCCAGCCGCGCCGCGTCCTGCGAGCGGATCGGGCCGCGCGCCTGGTGCGGGGCAGGCTCCGGGCGCGGGTCGAGGAAGCCCCGCAGTCGAGCCGCATCCACGGGTCCTGGCACACGGTCGGCGCCGGCGACGAACTCGTAGGTACCGGAGCTGGTCACGGCCGAGGGCGGGACGATGATGTAGCCGCCGTCGCCGCGGAAGTCGACATGCGCCTTCGCTGCCTGCCACGACCGCTGCGGCCGGTCCGGGTCGGCCGGGAAGTAGAAGTGCGCACCGCCCGACGCCGACCTGACCACGGCCAGCCACCCCGGCACCAGGCCGGCACGGCGGGCGCGCTCGAACGCCGCGAACCCGTCACCGCCGGGCTTGCGGTCCACATCGACGACCTCGACCCCGGAGGCAGCGCCGGTCGGGATGCCGATGTTCGCCGACGGCCAGCGCCGCCACCACGCCGCCACCTGACGGGTCTCGGTGGTTGCCGTGTGGAACCCGCCGGGCTGCGCCTGCGGGTTCTCCTCGTCGGGCTTCAACAGCGGGTTCTTCGCGCCCGGCACGCACGGGAACACCGGCACCCCAGCAGCCGCGAGCCGTGCGGCGGCCTGCGGCAATGGAAGGCCTGACACCGAGGCGAGGACGCTGGCGACGCTCATCACAGGCTCCTCACCGCCACGCCCGCAGGACGTGGCGAACGCGCCGACTCGACCGGCACCGACTGGGGTGCGATCCGCTCTGAGCCAGCCACACGCGAAGTCCCAGCCGGCTCACGGGATAGGCCGGGCGGGTCGCCGGTGCCGACCTGGACGGTGGGCAGCGCGTCGAGAATCGTCACCGCGACCTTGCGGACTCGCTCGCCGGTGGCCTGCACGACCTCGACCGGGTCCCTGTCCTTCACCGTGCCCGCCCAGCCTGAGACATACGGGATCGTGTAGGCGGTGGTGTCCATGCCATGCGCGGCACCGATCATCAGCGCCACGGACTCGGCCTCGACCTCGCCGACGCCTCGATGCCCGGTCGCATTCGGATTGTCGGGGCCGTGCAGCATCACATGCGCGAGCTCGTGCGCGAGAGTCTTCACCTGCGCGACCTCGTCCATGTTCGTCCGCACCGCGACCGTGCGCGCCTGGAAGTCGGTCAGGCCGTTCGCGCCGTGGATCATCCCCTCGTGCTCGACCCGCAGCACCGCGAAGCCCTCGGCCGCCACCAGTGCCGATAGCCCTTCCCATAAGCCGTCCGGTGCCTGGCCTTCCATCAGCGTCGGCGCCGGGCGTTCAGGGATCGGCGGGCCGTCGGTCATCGAGACGTCCCAGACACGCACCGGAATCGCGCGGACCATCTTCGACCGGACCGTTTCTCCGGGCTTCGGCTTCTCGTACCTGTCCAGGCGGCGCCATGATCCGGGGTTCTGCGGTGTCGAGGACGCGAACCGCGCCATCAGCGGGGCGAAGATCTGCATCGACCCGCCCGCGAGCGGCGAGCGACCCAGCGCCTTCCATTGCTTGTAACCGGCCACGAAGGTCGGCTCTGGCGCGCTTGTGCGACCTGCCTCGTAGAGATCGAGATGTTGAGCCCAGATCAGCAGGGTGTTGTTGAACGACTTCGCCCGGAACCGGGCCGCGAACTCCAGCGCACGCTTCCAGTCCTCACCCGAGACGAGCTGATCGACTGCAGCCGTTAGCCGCTCGTGGAGCTGTTGGAGCCGCGCATCCTGCGCCGCTCGCGCCTCCTCGTCCGTCGCCATCAATGACCTCCTCCCGGCGAGGCCAACGGCACAAGCCGTTGACCCTTGCGACCATGAGGTGCGCCGGGCGGATCAGGAAGAAGAGACGGACAACGGACTGGGCCTGTGGCCGTCAGGCTCCGCGATGAACCCGACGTATTTGACGTGTTCTACACGGCAGTCCAAGACCTGTCGACGTCGCCGGTGAAACGTGGGACACGCGTCGAGTGGAGCGGTTCATACGACGAGTCCGCAGAGGTTACCGGCTGGTGTCGTTGGCAGCGATAGCGTGGCTTTGTCGATCTTCAGGAACCGTGTGTGGTGTGCGTCGGTACTGTGTCGGCGTGATGCCGTAGCGACGATGAAACCAGTGGGATGCTACGCGCGGGTCACTCCACCCGACTTCGCTCGCGGCACGCATCACGGAAATATCGGTTTCTTCAATGAGCCGCGCGAATTCAGTGAGCCGGAGTTCAGTGAGTAGACGCATCGGGGCGGCGCCGGCGTGCTGTACGAACATGCGGGTGAGGTGGGTCCGTGAGAGGGAGAGCTCTCGTGAGAGCGCTCCAACGGTCCACGGCTCTGCGATGCGCCCGCGAAGCAACCGGATTGCCTGACCGACGTAGCCAATAGATCCGGTGTCGGTCAGTCGTCCATTGATAGGTGTCCACGGCGCCGTGGTGGTGTCCGACGCTTCATCCAGAAAATACGGCAGTATCAACCTCATCCATCGCGCGAGAAGCTCGAGAGTGTGAGTCGCGACGACTTCGGGCGAGTGGGTCCCGCTGCGCAGGATGCTCATCTGTCGCCATATCGGCTCGACCTGCCGCAGCGCAGCGATTCCTGGTGCAAGGACGATCGCGCGGCCGTCCCACTCGAGGGGATGTAGTCCTGCGATTACTCGTTCTGCGTCGGGGAGGAACCATGCCATCTGGGTGCGCCAGAACTGCTCGTCGGCGTAGATGGCCCAGATGCGTACGGACGGGGATGGCCGCAAGCGACACCATTTGCCGGTGCCGAGGGCAAGAGACATGCCAGGACGCAGGACGTGCACGCTCTCAGCAGTATCGAGGGCGCAAGAGCCCTCGACGACGTTGAGTATCTTCGCGTGCCGGAACACGGTACGGCTTGACGGGACCGTACGCACCATCTCTATGGCCGCGATATCGCCTGGCGCTTGAACCGCTGGGTAGGGGCGCGTGAACTTGATCGGTTGATTGGGCGGCAAGTCGTGCGCGGCCTCGAACGCGTCCTCTGGCGTAGCGGCCACGCTGCGCACGGCACACCGTCAGCTCAGCTTGCCTTCCGAGTCGCGTGGTCGCACGCGGTGTTGGCTGAGGATCGAGATCCGATTGAACATGTTGATGGCCGCAGCGACCCACTCCGCGGCCGCGAACACCTCCTCGGTGAGGGTGCTTCGGGCCTGCGCGAGCTCGACATTCACGGCGGCGTCGAGCGGGAGCCGGGTGGCTGCTTCAGCGATCGCGAGCAAGGCGCGCTCTCGATCGCTGAACAGGGGCGACTCGCGCCAGGCGGGCAAGATGTCGAGTAGTTGCTGATTAACGCCTGCGCGCCTTGCCTGCCGCGAATGCAGATCGAGACAGAAGACGCATCCGTTCAGCTGCGACGCCCGAACCTTGATCAACTCGCTCTCGGCGGGAGTGAGTCCGCGTTGCGAAGCGGCCTCAGACACAGCGGTCGCGAACGCAGACGCGGCTTCCCATGCTTCTGGGACGGCCTTGTCCATGTAGGGGCGTGGTTCATGCAAGGTCGTCATCACCGATCCTCCTTGGCTGAGCCGCCATCGGAGTCGAGGTCCTTCCTGACCTCGTCCATGTCGAGTCCTCTGACGTTCTCTACTACTTCGGCCAGGGCAGTGGGCGGTAGGGCGCCGGCCTGGCTGAAGACGAGCAACCCCTGGCGGAAGGCGAGCAGAGTGGGAATCGCGGTGATTTGGGCCGCCGCGGTGATGCGCTGCTCCGACTCCGTGTCGAGTTTCGCGTGGACGATGTCCGGATTGTCTTGCGACGACTTCTCGAAGACCGGCGCAAACTGATGGCATGGTGCGCACCAGTCCGCCCAGAAGTCGACGAGGACGATGTCGTTCTGATTGATCGTGACCTCGAAGTTGTCCTCGGTCAGTTCGACGGTTGCCATGTGGGTTCTCCTCTTGTGCGCATGATGATCAGTGGTGGTGTCCGTGGGGGTTGCCGGGGAATCGCGTGTCGACGACGTCCGCATACTCCGGATGAGCGCGGATGTACGCGGCGGCGAAGGGGCACGAGACCGTCGCGGTCTTCTTGTCCTCGCGGAGACGGTCGAGGACGCCTCCAAGGAGTCGCGCCGCGACTCCCTTTCCGCGGAACTCGGGGAACACGGACGTCGCGAGCAGAAGCACCCGGTCGCCGGTTCTGCTGTAGAGCAGGCCGGCGGCGAGCTTGCCGTTCACGGTCGCTTCGTACAGCTCGGACTCGACGTTCTCAGTGATGACGAAGTCTTCGGCTGCGTCCGAGGATGCAGCCGGGAGGTCAGTGTCGGCGTCGGTCGCGGTCAAGCCGATCATTCCGTCGGGATGTTTCATGTCTCTCCTATCGCGAGATCTCGGTCAGCGGCCCGGTAGTACCCAGTCGGGTCGGATGAAATGGCACGAGTAGCCATTGGGGTGCTTTTGCAGGTAGTCCTGGTGTTCGGGTTCGGCCTCCCAGAACGAGCCGGCTTCGCCCACCTCTGTCACGACTTTTCCTGGCCAGCGGCCGGAAGCGTTGATCGCTTCGATCACGTGGAAGGCGACCTTCCTCTGTCCCTCGGTCGTCGTGAAGATCGCTGATCGGTAACTGCGCCCGATGTCGTTTCCCTGACGGTTCCGAGTGGTGGGATCGTGAATCTGAAAGAAGAACTCCAGCAGTATCTGGAATCGGATGATCGAGGGGTCATAGATCACTTCGAGGGCTTCTGCGTGATCCCCGTGATCCCGGTAGGTCGCGTTGGGGGTGTCGTCGTCGCCGGAGTATCCGACGCGGGTGCTCACGACGCCCGGGAGTGAGCGGAAGAGCTCCTGGGCTCCCCAGAAGCAGCCGCTGGCGAGGATCACTCTCGAGGTCGGCATCGTCTTCTCTCTCTTCACGGCGGGCAGCACGCCCCTTCGGGTCACGATACGGAGCCGGGTGCTGTCCAGGTGGCCTGGCTGTGCAGCGTAATGTCCGCGACCTGCCGCGTTCGAAAGCGGGGCGGGCGGTTGCAGGGAGAAGACAGCTCTCTGCAGGGGCAGGCCACACGGGGCAGAGAAGCGGATCTACCGTCGGAGGAGGCGTCGGAACTCCGGCAAGCCAGCGAACCGTGCCCTACGGTGAGGAGAGATCGTGATATCAGAGCAGATCGATTTCGAGAATGTGCGCTTTGATCCGGATCTCTCTGACTTCCATGAGCTTGCGAAGCAGATGGCTGCGGGGTTCGGGTACACGGCAAAGTTGTCGATCGGTGATCGCCTAGCTGCTCTTCTCCGATTGCGGGTTGCTCAGATCAATCCGTGCTCGTACTGCCTGATCCTGCACACGCGTATCGCCGTGGAGGTAGGCATCGGCGCGGCGATGGTCGCGCACCTGGCGAGCTGGCGGCAGAGCACGATGTTCTCCGGTTCCGAAGCACTTGCACTGGCGTACTGCGAAGCGCTGACACGTTACGAGCACGAGCACTTCGATGAAATGCATCAAGGACTGACGGTGTTCTTCGATGAGCGTGAGATCGCGGAGATCGCAGCCGTCGTCATCAACATGAACGTGTGGACGCGGCTGAAGCTCGCGCAGGGCGCCGTACCGGTGATATCACCCGGTGACGAAGAGCCTGCACGTGACGCCGATAGACCAGGCGCCGGGGGAAAGAAAGGGAACCCATCATGACTGATGGATCGGTCAGCGGGCAGGACATCGAGTTCGATCTGCTTCCGCCGGATGAGAGCCTCGACTCGGATCTTCTCGGCGAAGACTCTGATGACGACGGCCCGGGATACTCTCCACCGGAGCGGCGGTCATCCGAACTGTCGTGGGGATTCACCGCACGCGAAGCACGTACTCGAGAACCGCTGGCGGCTCGCTTGGCGCGTGAGGTGCCGGAGCACGAACCCGAAGAGCCGATGGGCGACGGGATCGGCGACATCATCGGCACGGACGGCGAGATCCTTGACGACCAGGTCGGATCGGTACGCGCTGGACGGCTGATCTGGACCGAACCCGGCAACCCAGACCCATCCTCCGACTTCTGGGCCTCCGACATCGGCATCGATAACGGCGCCGCCTCCGCCGAGGAGGCAGCTATCCATGTCGTCATTGACGAGGGCGACTATGACCGGCAATAGTCTGGAATCAGACCGGGGAAGCCCGGGAGAACGGCGGAGGCTGTAATGATGCAGCAGACATGGGACTCGCGCAGCGTCGATCCACGTGACCGCGTGGAGACGATCCGTACGATGCTCTGCGAGAACCTCGTTCAGACAGACCTGACTCTCGACCCGCAGGGCCGCGAGGCGCATGTGAGCGTGTCGTACCAAGACATTGGGCAGCTGAGAGCGTTGTCCGTCAAGACGGTGCCCTCGCTGGCGGCCCTCGCTATGCGTCCTCAGCGGATGATCATGTCGGACGACGACGAGTCCTTGTTCGTGGTTTTCCAGCGCGGCAACCGGTCGATGTTGCGCCGTGGTGATGACCAGACCGTGATGACCCCGGGCAGCATCGTCGTTTACCCGAGCACGAGCCCCTACGTCCACGCCTTCGACGAAGGAGTCATCGGGGACTTCTTCCGACTGCCGTTGGGTGTGGTGGGGTTGACGGCGGATCAGGTCGCTGAGGTCTCGGGTGTGGACCTGCAGGAACGAACCTCGCTGGCGGCGCTGCTGCGGTCCGTGCTCGGGGGCGTGATGGACTCCGAACTCAGCCTTCGCGACGAGGTCGACGTGTTCGCACCCGTCGCCGACCTGCTGAAAGTCACCCTGCTCAGCGCCCTCACTCCCGACCGCGCCACGACCCGGTATCCGCTGGCCGAGCAGATCGTCACCTACGTGCTCGACAACCTCACCGACCCCGGCCTCGGAGCCGCCAGGATCGCGAAGGACCTGCACGTGTCCGAGCGTCTGCTCTACGCAGAGATGTCCCGCGCGGACATCAGGCTCGCGCAGCTGATCCAATCCCAGCGCCTGCGCCGCGTCCGCGACGCCCTGACCGCACCGGCCACCATCGACGTCCCCATCGGCGTCCTCGCTCAACAGCACGGATTCGTCTCAGCCAGCCACTTCAGCCGCATCTTCCGCGAAGAATTCGGCACAACCCCCCGCCAATGGCGCAACAACACCACACCACGCCTCGAGGAGACCCAGGACGAGAGCCGACTGGAACTCTCGCAGCAGATCAGACCAGAGGAGACGTACGGATGAACGAGCCTCTGTCTGACCTCACCGTCATCGACGCGGAGGAAGTTCGAGCATCGGATATCCCTCGCGCGCTGACGGCCGCATCGATCCTGTACGAGGACGGGGCGACGCAGGCATTCGCCGAGAACGGCAAGACCGTGTACGTCGAGGACGGAAGACCCACCTTGGGGGAGTGGTACGTGGATGCAGGGGGGCAGTTCTGCTCCTTCTGGCCGCCAGACTACCGAGCGTGCTACGAACTGCGCTGGCTCGTCGAAGACGAGCGAATCGCTGGTCTCCGCTTCCGCCGCGGCTCCTACACCGCCGTCGGCCGGTACCAGTTCCCCGGGCCTGAGAATGCCGTCAAGGAATGAGCAGGGCGTCTCGGCAACGGGCCAGAAGCTCGTAAAGACGGGCGCGCTCCACCGGTTCGACCTCCATGGTCATGCGTTGAACAGCCGAGGAGACTTCCTCATGCGCGCGTTCGAGGAGGAGCTCTGCGGCGTCGTTCAGCACCACGCTCCGTTCTCGCCTGGGCCCAGGATCACTCGAGCGGGTCACCAGTCCCCGCTTCTCCAGTCCCTGCAGCAGCACGTTCATCGACTGGCGAGACACGAACGCGCGCCGGGCGAGTTCGGAGCTCGTGATACCTGGCGTGTCCTGCAAGGCGGTCAAGCACGCGTACTGCGGCACGCTCAGCGAGAGCGGGCGAAGCCGATCGTCCATTCGCTGGTTCAGGAGCGACTGCGTCTCCTTGATCAGCACCCCCAGCGACTCCGGGCTCCGGTCCAATGCATCCATGTCAATAGTTTGACACACACTCCACTGAGTGTCAGGATATTGACACTGGCGTTATTGAACAGAACAGGAGCCTGCTCATGGCAGCAACAACCACCGGCCCGGACTTCGTCTCTTTCCAGGTGCGGGACCGCGCCGTCCCCGCGGAGTTCTACGACAAGCTCGTCGGACTCACGCGGCTCCCAGACTCGAACCCGGCAGCGACCGTCTTCTCCGCAGGAGGTGCCGCGTTCGCCATCCGCGACCCGTTCCCGGGCGTGGATCTCGACGCGATCCCTCAGCTCGGCGCCGGCATCGGCGTCTGGTTCCACAACGATGACGCGGAAGGCGTGCATGCACGACTCGTCGACGCGGGAGTGCCGATCGTGCAGGAACCGTTCGAGGGGCCGTTCGGACTGCAGTTCTCTTTCCGAGACCCCGACGGCTACGTCGTCACCATTCACGCCCGCGCCTAACACCACCATGGCGCAGCACACCCTCTCGGTCCCAGTGCTCGGGCCTTGGTCGTTGCGCACCAGCAAGCGGTTCTGGGAAGAGTTCACCCCTACCGCGATCGAGGCCGGCGGTGATCCGGACGTCCTCTCCGCACGCTTTGTGAGCGAGCATGACTGGACGTCTGTGTCCGCCCAGGTCACCCAGAGCCGGGAGTGCGCCCAGATAGGTTTGTCCGGCCCGGGCGATCTGGCCGCAGCCGCTGAGCAGGTGCGGCGCTTCCTCTCTCTCGATGTGGACGCGCGGGGATGGCCGGCCGTCGGCGATCGCGACCCGATCATCGCCACCGCCCAAAGGGCTCTCCCCGGATATCGCCCGTGCGGCTTCCATTCTCCGTACGAAGCCGCTGCCTGGTGTGTCTTGTCGCAGCGCACTCGCGTCCCAGTCGCTGCCCGACTCCGCCGCGACCTTATCGTCGCGCACGGCAACGACGGGGCCTTTCCCGCGCCCGATGCGCTCATCCGCGCCATCGACGCCGGAGAACTAGACCTACCCGGTCGGAAGCCAGAGTATCTCCGGGCTGTCGCAGAGGCCGCACTCACCGGACTGCTCAACGGTCCTTGGCTCCGAGCAATGCCCGAAGAATCGGCTCGCCGCGACCTGCTCGCGGTGACAGGCATCGGCCCGTTCGCCACGGACCTCATCCTTATCCGCGGCGCCAACGCCCAGGACATCCTTCCGCGCGCGGAACGCCGCCTCTACGCCGAGATCTCCTACCAGTACGGGCCCGACTCGGTGCTCGAGGAGGTCGCGGAACGCTGGCGCCCCTTCCGCTCCTGGGCCGCTGTCCACCTCCGTGCGCTCCGAGAGCAGCGCACCCGTGAGATGGGCTGATCGATGACGTTACGGCTCTTCGATAGTGGAACGTCATCGCTGCGCACGTTCGCGCCCCTGCGACCGGGCCACGTCGGCATCTATCTGTGCGGTCCGACTGTTCAGGCTCCGCCGCACGTCGGTCATCTCCGCTCGGCAGTGGTCTTCGACCAGCTGCGACGATGGCTCCAGATCGGCCACGATCTCGACGTGACTCTGGTGCGAAACATCACCGACCTGGACGACAAGATCCTTGTCGCGAGCCAGGCGGCGGGCGTTCCATGGTGGGCGTGGGCGGCTCGTCATGAGAGGGCGTTCGCCGACGCGTATCGCATGATCGGCATCTTGCCGCCGTCGATCGAGCCGCGCGCGACAGGGCACACGGCCGAGATGCTTACCTTCATTGACCGGCTGATCGCCCGAGGCCACGCGTACCGAGCGGGAGGGGAAGCGGGGGACGTCTACTTCGACGTCTCATCATGGCCCGACTACGGGTCTCTGACCTCACAGGAGACCGGGACTCTCCGCGGAGACGAACATACCGATCAGGCGACGGAGAAACGTGACCCTCGCGACTTCGCGCTCTGGAAGTCGGTTCTCTCGGATGCGGCGACAGGAACGGCGAGTACCGCGGGCGCAGCATGGGCTTCGCCTTACGGGCCGGGACGCCCTGGATGGCATCTGAGCTGCTCGACGATGATTCTCCGCTACCTGGGAGAGAGCTTCGATATCCACGGTGGCGGGCTCGACCTGCGCTTTCCTCATCATGAGAACGAACAGGCGCAGTCCCGTGCCGCCGGATACGGATTCGCGCGCTACTGGATGCACAATGGCTGGGTCACGTCCAGCGGCGACAAGATCAGCAAGTCCCTCGGCAATGCGACACCCCTCGACGATCTACTGCAGCACATGCGTCCTCTCGACCTGCGCTACTACCTCGGATCGGCCCACTATCGGTCGAACCTGGAACTGACCGACTCGGCCCTGCGAGCAGCCACGGCGGCGATGCGCAGGATCGAAGACTTCATCACCCGGAGCACCAACCACTCCAGGCGGACGGCGGACGCGGAGATGCTGCCGGTCGCATTCCGAAACGCCTTGGATGAGGACCTCAACATCCCCACGGCACTCGCGGTCCTCCATGACGAGGTCAGGCGGGGTAACACCGCCCTCGCCCAGCACGACGCGCGGGCCGGTGCCGACACGCTGGATGCGGTGCTCGCCATGACTGGCGTCCTCGGCATCAACCCGCGCGACAGCCCGTGGGACGAATCAACGGCCACACCCCCGCACGCCGAGCGCGCAGTGGAGGCCCTGGTCGCACAGGCGCTCAACCAGCGAGCCCAGGCACGTGCGGCCGGAGACTTCCGCACCGCAGACCGTATCCGTGACGAACTCGACGCCGCCGGGATCGTGCTCAACGACAGCGAGTCAGGTACGACATGGGGCTTCACCGAAGGCCGTACCTCATAGCCCGGAACAACAACAGGAGGATTCTCGAAGTCACAGCCCACTCCCAGGCTCACGGGACCAAACCGCGTCACCCCGGCGTTATCAACAGTGACGCCGCAGCCAGCGGCGCCGAACAAGGAGGACATCGTGTCGCACGACTACAGCAAGACTTCTGAGGCCCTGAGCCGCCTCAACGACCAGCAGTACCGCGTCACCCAGAAGGACGGCACCGAGCCGGCCTTCCGCAACGAGTACTGGGACAACCACGAGGACGGCCTGTACGTGGACGTCGTCTCCGGACAGCCCCTGTTCTCATCCACCGACAAGTACGACAGCGGAACCGGATGGCCCAGCTTCACCAAGCCGGTCGTCGCTGACGCCGTCCACACGAAGACGGACCGATCCCTCTGGATGCCCCGCACCGAGGTCCGCTCTACCGGGGCGGACAGCCACCTCGGGCACGTCTTCGACGACGGCCCCGCGAACGCCGGCGGCCTGCGCTACTGCATGAACTCCGCCGCGCTGCGGTTCATCCCCGTCTCCGACCTGGAGGCCGAGGGGTATGGAGAGTTCCGCTCACTGTTCGAGACCACCACCACGACCACGAAGGAGCACGCATCATGACCAGTGGAATTCACGACACCGGAGAGGTCACCCGCACACCCGGCACCGAGACGGCCGTCCTGGCCGGCGGCTGCTTCTGGGGCGTGGACGAGCTCATCCGCAAGCAGCCGGGCGTGATCAGCACCCGCGCCGGATACACCGGCGGGCAGAACGATCACGCCACCTACCGCAACCACCCCGGCCACGCCGAGGCCGTGGAGATCGTCTTCGACCCATCGAAGACGACGTACCGGGACATCCTGGCGTTCTTCTTCCAGATCCACGACCCGTCGACCCTGAACCGTCAGGGCAACGACATCGGCACCAGCTACCGGTCGGCGATCTTCCCGCTCACCCCCGAGCAGGAGCAGGTCGCCAAGGAGACGATCGCCGACGTCGATGCCTCCGGCCTGTGGCCAGGATCGGCTGTCACCACGATCGAGCCCGCCGGCCCGTTCTGGGAGGCCGAGCCTGAGCACCAGGACTACCTCCAGCGGTATCCGAACGGCTACAACTGCCACTACCCTCGTGCCGGCTGGGTCCTGCCCCGCCGCATCCAGGCGACCGAGGCTTCCGTCTGACCATGTCCACGTGGGGGCGTGCCACCGCTGAGCCGGTGGCGCGCCCCCACGTCATCAGTGACGGAGGAATGATGCGGAACGACCGTGAACGAAGATGAAGACAACGCGGTGGAGCGACGTCGCGCAGCGTCAGCCGCAGTCCTCACATGCGCAGACCTGACCGATGCGCTCGGCCGGAAGCACCGTCACCGCGCCCATATCACCGGGCTCGTCAGCCCGACACCCGAACGCATCCTGTTCGGGCGCGTCGCGACGATCTCCTTCTTCCCGACCTGCCACGCCATACTTGACCCGGAGGAATACACCTTCGGACGGCTGTTCCACCAGGCCGTCGACGGATCAGCAGCTAATCCCGGCAATACGGTCCTCGTGATGGCCAGCAACGGCCACAGCTCGACGTCTCTCGCCGGTGGAACGAAGCTCTCCCGTGCGACCAACGTCGGCCTCGCCGGCGTCCTAACTGACGGACGCCTTCGCGACTTCGACGAACTGGCCGCGGAACCGTTCGCCGCATGGTGCTCGGGAGAGGCCGTCGCCTGGGGTGGAGCAGTGGTCACGCCGTTTCAGGCAAATATCCCCGTCGTCATCGAAGGAGTGGGCATCTATCCGGGCCAGTACATCTTCTGCGACTCATCGGGAGCCGTCGTCATCCCCGACAGCGACATCGACGAAGTGCTCGAGACCGCCCATCAGATCCGCGCCGACGACAGCGCGTCCCGTGACCTGATCGCGCGGGAAGGTCGCAACGGAGGCCTGACACGCGAGCGGTGATCTCACGGTGCCGGTGGCGTGGTGTTGTTGCGCCATTGGCGGGGTGTGGTGCCGAATTCTTCGCGGAAGATGCGGCTGAAGTGGCTGGCGGAGACGAATCCGTGCTGTTGGGCGAGGACGCCGATGGGGACGTCGATGGTGGCCGGTGCGGTCAGGGCGTCGCGGACGCGGCGCAGGCGCTGGGATTGGATCAGCTGCGCGAGCCTGATGTCCGCGCGGGACATCTCTGCGTAGAGCAGACGCTCGGACACGTGCAGGTCCTTCGCGATCCTGGCGGCTCCGAGGCCGGGGTCGGTGAGGTTGTCGAGCACGTAGGTGACGATCTGCTCGGCCAGCGGATACCGGGTCGTGGCGCGGTCGGGAGTGAGGGCGCTGAGCAGGGTGACTTTCAGCAGGTCGGCGACGGGTGCGAACACGTCGACCTCGTCGCGAAGGCTGAGTTCGGAGTCCATCACGCCCCCGAGCACGGACCGCAGCAGCGCCGCCAGCGAGGTCCGCTCCTGCAGGTCGACACCCGAGACCTCAGCGACCTGATCCGCCGTCAACCCCACCACACCCAACGGCACCTCGACGATCATGCGATCGGCATCCTCGGTGGGCATCGCGCTCTCCACCGTCGAGCGGGGGACAACGACGATGCTCCCGGGGGTCAGCTCAGCGTCCCGCCCCTGCAGCGACAGGACCGAGGCGTTCCGACGCTGGTAGATGACTAACAGGTGGTCCTCGCTGCGACCACGGGGAGAGCTGACCGTCATCACAGGACTGCTTCCTCGATCAGCTCATAGATGTTCGCCCGGCGGAGGTCGCTGGCGTGAAAGACGAGCCCGTCGCCCCGGTGCGGTGGCTGCTCTGCGACATGCCGCACGCACGCGGCGGCGAGATCTCGCTCGGCCGGTGACATCACCACGACTCCAATCACGGTCGTGTCCGCGCCGACGAGATTGGTGGCGCTCCTGCTCACCTCACCGACTACGCCCGTCGCCAACCTGTGTACTCGGGCTCGAGACATCGTGCCGGCACCGTCGAACGCCACCACCACCGTTCCGGGCCGAACGATGTGCAGCGCGGCGGTCACCTCATGCTCGATGCGTGAGGCCAACGCCCGTCGAGCCCGGATGCCCAGGCCCCTACGAAACCGATAGGCCGCCACGACCAGGCGCTCGTCCTCAGCCACCCGCTCCGCAAGAGGCGAGGGAACGAGCATCAGAAACTCTTGCGCGTCACCGAGCTTGACAGGCAGGTCCACCGAACGCCCCTCTCCTGCGGAGCGCGCAACGTTCTCGACGGGCGCGCGTGGGCAGCCGCACCGAGCCCTCGGCTCGGACGTTCTCGCGCACACGGAAGATCCGTGAGCCGCGTGGCTTCCCGCACATCATGACCACTAGCCTACGACGACAGAAAAGGACTCGCCAGACCAAAGTATGAGCCGGACGTCGATCGATGAGAGGTGTCATAGGTCTGAAAAGCAGGGCGCTCGGATCGCCTTAGGTGTTTCGGGTCGACTTGGATAAGGACTTCGAGATCCATTATTGTGAAGGTGTGAGATGCGAGCGTCCCGCTCCGCTGGACTTCACTGGGCCGGCCGGGCTGGCATCGCGTGACGGACGACTTCGAGTCCTGCGGACGGAGGAGACTACCCTGGAGGCGTGACTGCCGACGGAACGAGTGCGCGCCGGTTGACGCCGAAAGGGGCGGCAACGAGGGCGCGTATCGTCGACGCAGCGAACCAGCTGATGTATGAGCGAGGCGTTGCGGCGACGACCCTTGCCGACGTCCGAGCCGCCAGCGCGACATCGAAGTCTCAGGTTTATCAGCACTTCGCCGACAAGGACGCACTCGTGAAGGAAGTCATCGAGACCCGGGCGGAGGACGTCCTGACGCAGCAGCGCCGGCGCCTTCGACGGGTGGAATCCCTACGTGGGTTCGAGCTGTGGCGGGATGAGCTCGTCGAACGCAACGCGCTACGCAACGGCGCGTACGGGTGCCCGCTCGGGTCTCTGGCGAACGAGATCGCAGACCACAACGAGGATGCCCGCCGGGCGATCGCTGCCCACTTCGATGAGTGGCTGGAGATGCTGATCGATGCCGTGGAGAGGCTGAAGACACGCGGCGTGTTGCGCAGCGATGCGGACTCGCGAGCGCTTGCCAGTGGGCTGCTATCGGCACTGCAGGGAGGTTATCTTCTGGCGAAGGCGAGTCGAGATGTTTATCCGATGCGTGCCGCTCTCGACATGGCTATCGCACAACTCGGGGCCTACGCGACTGAGACCGACTCCTCAGCCTGATCCCGCCTCATCGCGAACGCAGTCATCCCCGCGAAGCTGAGGAAGAGGCGTTCACCGGCGTCGATGATCGTCGCCAGCACGTGGCTGCACGTCTTGCAGCGCACGACCAGCCCCGGGGCGTCCGGATACACGACTGCCTCGCCAAGGGGCGCGATACGCCCGCAACCTCCGCACCGTCCTTCGATCATCGTTGCATCGGGCACGAGGAACTGGGCGAGAGGTCCGGCGAGGATGTTCCCGTCGAGGTGGCTGGTCATCATAGGCCTCCGAATCGTTCGGTGAGGATGTCTTGCGGCGCATGGCCGAGCTTCACGAGCCAGGGCGCGACGGCTTCGACGAAGCCTGTCGAACCGCACACGAAAATGCGTGGGCGGTCTTCCGGAGGGAGCGTCCGCGCCGCGACAGCCGATTCTGTGAGCCGTCCGACCGGCTCCCGCCATCCGGCTGGCGCTCGTCGCGTGTACACGAGGTCGATGGCGAACGACCCGTCCGACAGCTCGAGGAGCTCCTGGTGGAAGTAGACGTCCTCCGGGGTGCGCACCGAGTACAGCAGCCGGAACGGAACGGGATCGGATGCGGCCGCATGAGACGCCGCCATCGCGTAGAGGGGCACGACACCTGACCCGCCGGCGATGAGCTGCACGGGGCGCTGGCTCTGTCCCGGGCGCCAGAGGAAGAACGATCCCAGCGGTCCGTGGACCTCGAGCTGGTCACCGACGCGCAGTTCACGGACGAGGAACGGAGACACCTCGCCATCGGGCAGCTCATCGACCGCGAGGACGATCGTTCCGCCCGTCTCGGAGGATGCGATCGAATACGAACGTGTCGCCTGATAGCCGTCCGGAGCGGTCAGTCGCAGATCGAGATGGCTGCCCGCCTCGCTCCCCGGCCACCCCGGGACATCGAGCACCAGCCGAACCGCAGTCGGCGTCTCTGGACGCACCTCCGAAACCGTGGCGACGAACCACGACGGCCTCACGCGGGGGCGAAGCGGAGCGAGCCGGGTCTGCTCCATCACCAGTAGCGTTCTTCCTTCCACGGATCACCGTAGATGTGATAGCCGCTCTGCTCCCAGAACCCAGGGTCGTTCGTCGGCATCATCGTCAATGCCCGGACCCACTTCGCGCTCTTCCAGAAGTACAGATGCGGGATCAGGAGACGTGCCGGCCCGCCGTGTTCTGCGTCGAGCGGTGCGCCTTCGGCCTCGGTCGCGATCCAGGCCTTGCCATCCAGGAGATCCTCAAGCGGCACATTCGTGGTGTAGCCGCCGTAGGAGTGCGCCATGACGTAGTCATGGGATGTCTCGACGTTCTCGAACAGCTTGTCCAGGCTCACCCCGCGCCAGGCCATGTCGAGCTTGGACCAGTGCGTGACGCAGTGGATGTCGACCGTGATGTCCTCGGCACCGAGCGCCAGGAACTGCTCCCAGTTCCAGTGATGCTCGGTACCGGTCTCATCGAGGATGGCGAAATCCCACGTCTCGGTATCGACATAGGGGGTGGGACCGGCGGTGAGCACCGGCCAGTTGTCGAACAGCGTCTGTCCCGGAGGGAGCTGATCATCGGGTCCACGCCGGCGTCCCGCGAATCCGCGAGTAGTGAACGACATACATCGCCCCTTCCGTCTTCTCTGGCTGTACACCACCGACGATATTGCGGGAGCTCTCTCGCTGATCGCCTGGTCCTGCGCGGAACTTGCCCATGACTGCAGGTGATGAGTCCCCGGGGTGAAAACGGGCCACTGTGCCGACCACACTGTGGAACAGGACGCCCCACCGGGCGACCTCGCCCCCCCGCAAGCATCGAGAAGAAGTCTGTGACCATGTGCCCTGTTGCGCTCGGCATGCCGACCGTTCGCCATCGCGCGCGCTCGACGGTCGGCCGACCCGAGACACCGTTTCTCGTGGACAGGTTCGGGCGCACCGCGCGAGACCTGCGCGTATCGATCACAAGCGCCTGCTCGCTGCGTTGCACATACTGCATGCCGGCGGAAGGCCTGCCCATCGTCCCTCGCGGGGAGTTGCTGACTCCGGAAGAGATCGCGCGTCTGGTCACCATAGCCGTCCACGATCTCGGAGTCCGTGAGGTGCGCTTTACCGGCGGCGAGCCGCTTACGCGACCTGATCTGGTCGAGATCGTGCGCCAGACGACGACAGCCGTGCCCGGCCTGCCGGTGTCGATGACGACCAATGGGATCGGCCTCGACCGCAAGGCGCCGCAGCTTGTGGAGGCTGGACTGACGCGGATCAACGTGTCGCTGGACACGATCGACCGCGAGCATTTCGCCGCTGTCACCCGACGCGATCGCCTGCCTGCCGTGCTCAAGGGGATCGAGGCGGCACAGTACGCAGGGCTCAGCCCGATCAAGATCAACGCGGTGGCGCTGCGCGAGACCCTCGCGGATGCGCCCGACCTGCTGGCGTGGGCGCTTGCCAACGGCGTGCGGTTGCGGTTCATCGAACAGATGCCGCTGGATGCAGATCAGACATGGCGCAGAGACCACCTCGTCTCCGCCGAAGAATTTCTGTCTGTGCTCGGACGCCGATACCGGCTGACCCCGGCCGGGCGTGAAGACCCGTCCGCTCCCGCAGAGGAGTGGCTCGTCGACGGAGGCCCGGCCACCGTCGGCATCATCGGGTCCGTCACACGCAGCTTCTGCGACGCGTGCGACCGAACCAGGCTGACAGCCGAAGGCTCGGTACGTTCCTGTCTGTTCGGAGACGACGAGACAGACCTGCGCACGATGCTGCGAAGTGGAGCAGACGATGCCGCTATCGCCGACGCCTGGCGGGCGACGATGTGGGACAAACAGGCTGGGCACGGGATGGAAGAGAAGAGCTTTCGTCGACCGGCCCGTTCCATGGGAGCGATCGGAGGCTGACGATGTCACGCATACTCGTCCGATACTTCGCAGCCGCCGCTGAAGCGGCTGGCTGCGAAGAAGAGCACGTCGAGGCGACGACCCTCGGAGAGGCGAAGGACGCGCTCCTCACAGCTCACCCGGCACTCGAGCCGGTGATCGCAAAGGGGACATTCCTCGTCGACGGCATCGCCTCACGCGATCCCGCGCGACCGGTCTCCGCGCAGGTGGACGTGCTGCCCCCGTTCTCCGGCGGCTGAGCCAAACCACAAGCGGCTGAGGTCCGATCCACCGCGGGGGTCCACGTGTCGTGAACTGCATTCGTCTCCTGCGCTGCCATCCTCTTACGTGAGACGACCGCGGTGCTGCCCAGATCCTTGTCTCAGCAGGAATCGGAGTACAAGCGCTGGGGATGCATGCTGTCGCTCACCTCGTACACGGCATCGGATGATTCGCGTGGAATGTCCTCGCGCATGTAGCGGAGATGCCGTTCATGGGTGTCTGGGTGCGCCGGCTCACCGCCGTCGAGGAAGACGGTGAAGTGCCACGCCGAGCGCAGGCTAGAGCGCAGCAGTGACCAACCGTCGACAATCAGCATCCTGTCCTCAGGCGCGGCAGCGAGCTCGCTCTCAGGTCCGTTGTGGCGGAACATGCGCAGTATGGTTCGGACGGCGTCATCGTCCGTGAACGGGGCCGCGCTGAGACGAGTCGCGTGACGTCCCACTGCACGCAGCGCTGCCGCCAGGGCGTCGGCGAAGTGCATGCGGGCTGCAGCGTCCACGCCGTCGATGGCGACGAGTATCCGGCCGCGTGGGTTTCTGCTGAGGACCTCCTGAGCGAGCTCCTCCCAGACGGCTGTCCCAGTGGCACCTGAGGCGTTCGGAGACGAGGTCAACGTCGCTTCTCCGGCGGAACGATCAAGAGAGGATGTGTCTGCATCCTGTTCTGGTTGCGCACATCCTTGCCGACTGCTCTCGCAGCGGTCTGCATCCGCGCTCTCGAGATGGCATCGATGGTTTTCATCGGTCTGCCTGCTTCCGATTCGCATCCGCATGCTGAGGCAACTCCCGGATGAGTTCGAGGACATCGTCGGGAACGAGTTGTCCCAACGTTCCGCAGGAGTACACGCTGATCACGACCGTCCCATCGGGATCCAGCACGAATCCGGTCGTCTGCAACTGCGGCGGGTCCACGGTGACGAACGCTCCAGTCGCGGCGGTGATCTGCTCCACGTCCACGCTGTGTCCGATCGGAAAAGTCAGCCCATAGCGCGCCACGAGCTCCGCGGTTATCGGCTCCTCGTCCGCAGTCACCGCGACGACAGCGATACCCGCGGCGGACAAGCGTCGTAGGCCGCGCTGGAACGCACGCAGCTGCTCCACGCAAGACCGGCAGCCTGCTCCGCGAGAGAAGAGAACCACGCCGTACTGCCCGGCGAATACGGCCGGGATCGTTCGGCGTGTGCCTCCCACCTCGAGCAGCTCGAGGGCGGGGAACGCATCACCACCACGCAGCAACGACATCAGAGGCTCGCAAGAACGGTCCGAGCGGCCGCATCGGTGGGTGCGACGCGGGCGGCTTCTGACGGGGGAAGTCGGTTGCCATGAAAGTTGTGTGCTTCAGTCTCAATGCCAGTCATCTGGCGCCTCTTTCCTCGGTGATTGCACCATCGTTCACCCGGCGGGTTCGCTAGGTCGTGCGGTGTATCTACAACCCCACCCACTCCGATCTGCCGTCGGTGAAGTGCTGGTGCTTCCAGATCGGAACCTCTGCCTTGATCGCGTCGACGAGGTTCCCGCAGACGGCGAACGCCTCTGCCCGGTGCGGGGCGGCGACGACCGTGACCAGTGCGACGTCGCCGATCTCGAGGTGCCCGATGCGGTGAGCGGCGACGACATCGCAGTCCGTGGTTTGAGCGATCCTCGTGCACACGTCGATGAGGATTCGTTCCGCGTCGGGGTGCGCCTCGTAGTCGAGAGAGCCGACGTCCTCTCCGTGATCATGGTCGCGCACGATGCCTTCGAAGGTGACCACCGCCCCGTTCTTCCTACTGCGTATCCGTGTTTCCAGCTGCGTCTTGTCCAGCGGAGCAGCGGTGACGAAACCGATCGGGTCAGGCATGTCCGCCACCGGCCAGCTGGTCGTGCAGGTGTGGCAAGAGCGGCTCCAGTGCGATGAGGCCGTCTTCCACGCCGCGTGGCGATCCAGGCAGGTTGATGACGATCGTGCGTCCGGCGATCCCTGCAAGCGCCCTGCTGAGCGAGGCTGTCGGCGTCGCCGCGCGGCCCGCTGCACGGATGGCCTCGGCGATGCCGGGAAGTGCTCTCTCGATCACCGCGCTCGTCGCCTCGGGGGTGCGGTCCTCGGGATGCACCCCGGTGCCGCCGGTCGTGACGATCAATACCGGCTCGCTGGTGAGAGCATCCGTGAGCGCCTGATAGATATCCGCGTCAGCGACAACGACGGGCTCGTCTGGCCGATACCCGTGGTCGCGAAGCCAGTCTGCGATTGCCGGACCGGTGAGATCCTCGCGCGTACCGGCCGCGGTGCTCGTTGAGGAGACGATCACGACCGCCTGTCCGTGTTCTGCGGGCACGGATGCGTCTGCAACCCAGTGCCCGCGCTTTCCTCCGGTCTTCTCGATGAGGTGGATGTCTCCGAGCACGGCGGCCGGATCGACGGACTTGATCATGTCGTGCAGAGCGAGACCGGCGATGGCGACGGCGGTGAGGGCTTCCATCTCGGCCCCAGTCTTCGCCGTCGCTGCGACCGTGGCCCGGATCTCCACCGATGAGGTGCTGAGCTCGAAGTCCACGGTGACGGACTCCAGGGGCAATGTGTGCGCGAGGGGTACGAGTTCGCTGGTGCGCTTGGCGCCCTGGATGCCCGCGACCCGCGCTGTCGGGAGCGCGTCTGCTTTGCGCAGCTGGTTGGCGGCGAGCAGTTCCAGCACCGCCGGTGTCGTGTCGAGGCGGCCGGTCGCGATCGCCGTGCGCCGAGTGATCGCCTTCCCGCCGATGTCGATCATCCGCGACCGGCCGTGATCGTCGAGGTGCGGCAGTTCGTTCATAGATTCCAGGTCTCCACGCGTGTCCCGATGTCGAGGGTGACGGCATCGATCGGGACATCGATGAGCATGTCGGATGCCGCCATGGCGGCGACAAGGTGCGAGGAAGGGCCGCCAACCGGTGCCACCCGGCCTCCAGGCAACCCCACACCACGGCGGAACTGCCGTTTCCCGGCGACAGAGGTGAGAGGCTCGGCCAGGGTCCGCGGCTCGGGCTGTCGCGCGTGCAGTCCTGCTGCCTCACGGAGGACCGGCTCGATGAAGAGCATGAACGACAGCTGCGCGGACACGGGATTGCCTGGGAAGCACACCACGGGAACGCCTTTGTAGATGGCAGTGGCTTGGGGGCCGCCCGGCTGCATCGCGAGAGTATCGACGTGCGCCCCGAGCGGCTCCAGAAGCTCCCTCACGACTTCGTAGTTGCCTGCCGAGATGCCCCCGCTGGTGAGCAAGATCTCGGCTCCCGCCGCACACGACGCGTCGAGAGCGCGCGCGAACGCGGCCGTGTCATCGACGACACGATGCTCATCGACCAAGAGGGCGTCGGCGGTTCGTACCGCTGCGGCGAGTGCGGGGCCGTTGGCGTCGTAGATCTGGCCGGGAGCCAGAAGCTCACCGGGAGCGGCCAGCTCGCTTCCGGTCGAGATCACTGCGACACGTACCTGTGAGCGAACGGGGACGGACGCCACTCCCGCAGCTGCGAGCGCCGCCAGGTGGCGAGGAGCGAGCCGGAAGCCATCAGACAACAGAGGCTCACTGCCCGCGAGGTCAGAGCCGGCTTCACGCACGAACTCTCCGACGTCCGGCTTCCGCGTGAACGTCACTGTCGTTCCCTGGACGGTGGCGTGTTCGACAGGGACGACCGCATCGGCGTCGTCGGGGATCGGCGCACCGGTCATGACCCGGACGGTATGGCCAGGGCGAAGCGGCCCAGGTGTGCCAGGAGCAGCGGGGATCGCACCGCGCAGCGGCAGATTGCTTGGCGTCCGCGCGAGGTCGACCGTACGGACGGCGAAGCCGTCCATCTGTGAGTTCCGGAACGGGGGCAGATCTATCGGAGTCCGTATGGGGTGGGCAAGCACCCGATCTAGCGCGTCAGACAGGGCGACCTGCTCGACGGGGCGCTGGCTCACGGCGTTCAGGAGGGTGCGGACTCGGGCCGTGTGCTCAGCGACCGATGTGCGGGGCATGTCAGTACCTGCTCGCCGTGGGGTCGATGCGGACAGCCCAGGCATCGATGCCTCCGGTGAGGTGCCGCACATCGGAGAATCCGAGTTGGAGGAGCTGATCGAGCGCTTGGCGTGAGCGTGTGCCGCGGTGGCAGTACAGCACGATGGGGTGACCGGTGTCGAGTTCTGGTGCCCGGCGAGGGAGTTCGGTCAAGGGGATCAGCACGTTTCCCGGGATCGCTGCGATGTCGGCCTCCCACGGTTCGCGTACGTCGATCAGCAGCGGCGGGAAGGAAGCTGTGAGCAGGTCGCGCAGTTCCTCGGGCGAGACGGCGTTCTGATCGTCGGATGACAGCGGAGTGGTCTCGATGCTCTGCGCTGCGGCACGGGCGGACTCGTCGCGCCGGTAGGCGATCTCGCGGGTGCGGCCGGTGCGTGCGTCGTACGCGGCGACCCGGCCGATCAACGGCTCTCCGATGCCGGTGAGGAGCTTGAGTGCCTCGGTCGCCATGAACGCCCCGATGACGGCGCATACGCTCGGCAGCACGCCGATCATGTCGCAGGTGTCCGCACTGGAGTCCGGACCATGCGGGAACAAGTCGCGGTAGTCGGTGCCTCTGGCATCCCATGCCACGCCTGCTTGGCCGGCGTACCCCAGTGCTGACCCCCACACGAGCGGAATGCCGCGTTCGGCAGCAACACGGTCTGCCAGCATCACTGTTGCCGGGTTGTCGCTGGCATCGACGAGCACGTCCACACCGTGCAGCAGACCCTCGGCTGTCACGGCGTCGAAACGCCCCTCGACGGCGCGGAGCTCAGCATCAGGAGCGAGCGACGCGAGCCTTATGGTGGCTGAGACCGCTTTGCTGCGACCGATGTCGCCGGGCGTGTGCATCGTCTGCCGGTGCAGGTTCGATTCGGCGACAGTGTCGTCATCGACGATCGTGAGGCTGCCGACGCCTGCGGCAGCAAGGACCGGCAACAGGGTGCTGGCCAGCCCACCCGCGCCGATCACGAGCACATGCGCTCTCGAAAGACGCTCCTGAGCGGGAACGCCGAAGCCCGTGAGGACGCGCTGCCTCTGAAAGGTCGGAGAGAGCGGATTGACCGGCATGCCTTCAGGCTAGGGAGCCGGTCCCAGCGGGTGAGGTCGGAAGCGGCGAGACAGCAGAGAGCAGACAAAGCCCAGCAGTCGCAGGCCATTCTCACGACCTCGGCTACGGGAGGCTTGAGACAGGTCGGCAACTTCGTTCGCCTGACCGACCGTCTTTCAGAGGAGTTCCTGTCGTGCGTGCCCCCTCCCTCCTTGCGGCAGCCGCAGCGCTCCTTCTGCTCGCTGGATGCTCATCGCCCGGCACGGGAAGCGACGAATCGGATGTCGGGGCAAGCAAGGACGACATGACCTCCGGAACGGTGACAGTGTTGGCCGCAGCCTCCTTGACCGACGTGATCGACGTCCTCGCCGAGAGGTTCGAGGACGCGAACGCAGATGTCGACGTGGTCGCCAGCTATGGCGGATCGTCGGCGCTCGCCGAGCAGATCGTCTCCGGTGCCCCGGTGGACGTGTTCTTCTCAGCGAATGAGGCGACGATGCAGTCTGTCGTCGACGCAGGCCTGGCTGCCGATCCGGAAGTGCTCGTCACGAACACGCTGCAGATCGCGGTTCCCGCCGGGAACCCTGCAGGGATCACCGGTCTCGCCGACTTCGCACGGCCTGAGCTGACAATCGCATTGTGCGACACCGCGGTGCCGTGTGGAGCCGCAGCGCAGTCCCTGCTCGACCTTGCTGGTGTTCAGGCCCAACCGGACACACTTGAGGAGGACGTGCGTGCCGCACTGACGAAAGTCTCTCTGGGTGAGGCCGACGCCGCACTGGTCTACGTGACCGACGTCGTCGCAGTAGGGAGCGCGGTGGAAGGCATCGATGTGCCTGAGGCGCAGCAGGTGATCAACAACTATCCGGTCGCCCTTCTTGCCGAGGCACCGAACCCCGACGCAGGACAGGCGTTCATCGACTACCTCCGCTCCGATGAGGCACGTCAGGTCTTCGAGCATGCAGGCTTCGCGACCCCGTGAACGCCGGCAGCCGGTCATCCTCGCCCTCGGGGTGATCGGTCTCGCGCTGCTCGTTCTCCCGCTGCTCGGACTCATCCTGCGTGCACCATGGGGCCAGCTGGGCGAACTCTTCGTTCGGCAAGAGGTACTGCAGGCGCTCGGGCTCTCGTTACTCACAGCGACGTTATCTACCGGCCTGAGTCTCGTCCTCGGTATCCCGCTAGCCGTCCTGCTGAGCCATTCCGTTCACTGGAAGGTCCTGCCGCGCCGCCTCTTGCGGGCGGCGATCACTATCCCGCTGGTACTGCCTCCCGTTGTCGGCGGCATTGCGTTGCTTCTCCTGCTGGGACGGCGAGGCATCCTCGGGCAATGGCTCACGCAGGTCGGCATCACTATTCCTTTCACCACCGGTGCCGTTGTGCTCGCGCAAACCTTCGTCGCGATGCCCTTCCTCGTCTTCGCCGTCGAAGGCGCGCTGCGATCAGCGGACCGCCGCAGCGAACTAGCCGCCGCCTCCCTGGGCGCCAGCCCGTGGCAGATCTTCCGCCTCGTGACGGTTCCGCTGACCGCGCCTGGAATCGCCGCGGGCGCCGTGCTGTGCTTCGCCCGCGCGCTCGGCGAGTTCGGCGCGACGATCACGTTCGCCGGCTCCTTCCCCGGCGTGACGCGCACACTCCCGATCGCGTCGTACCTCGCGATGAACTCGGACCCCGACACCGCGATCGCCCTCGCACTCGTCCTGCTCGCGGTATCACTGGGTGTGCTCCTCGCACTCCGCGACCGATGGCTGCCAGGCACCGCATGACCTTCGAGCTCACCGTCTCCGCACGTATCCCACGCCCCGCCTTCGACGTAGTCGTGGAGCTGAAAGCGGATCCCGGAAGTGTGCTCGCCGTCGTCGGACCGAACGGTGCCGGAAAGTCCAGCGCCATCGCGGCGATCGCAGGCTTCACCGAGTCCCACGGCACGATTCGACTGGGGGACAAGGATCTGGCCGGTCTTCCTGCTGACCAGCGAAGGATCGGCGTCATGTTCCAAGACCTGCTCCTCTTCCCTCACCTCACGGTGCGCGAGAACGTCGCCTTCTCAGCCAAAGTCCGCGGTGGGCGTTGGTCCGCCGCCCGGCGCAGCGCATACCCCTGGCTGTCTCGCTTCGGAATGGCGGACCTGGCAGAGAGATACCCCAGTGCACTCTCCGGCGGGCAAGCTCAGCGTGTAGCGCTAGCCCGTGCCCTCGCATCCGAGCCGAAGGCACTGCTCCTCGACGAGCCGCTCGCGGCGCTGGACGTGGAGTTCCGGGATGAGGTGCGTGCCGACCTCGGTCTGCGTCTCCGCCAGTTCGCCGGTCCGACGATCCTCGTCACACATGACCGTGAAGACGTCGAGGTGCTCGCTGACGAGGTGATCGTCCTTGAGACAGGGCGCATCACGCAGCGAGGAAGCCTCGCCGATCTGGCACGAAATCCTGCGACCGCATGGATTGCCCGCTTCACAGGTGCCCAGGGAAGAAGGGACGCAGACGATGTCAGGTACGGATGATGACTTCCTCTTGGGGCTCGCCGGAGTATCGGGAACGATGCTCGGCACGTTCATCGTGGGCGTGTTCTTCTACATCGACTCGGAGATGCACCGCCGACTCGCAGCGTCGGAGGCTGCGGACCGGTATCTCCGTTCGTCGGTCCGCTGGGTCTTCACCGCCTACTCCATTCCGCTCCTTGTTCCGCTCGTGCTCGCGTCGCTTGATCCGCTCTGGGGCGCGCTGAGCTTCATCGTCCTCGGCATCCTCCTGGTAGCGATGACAGTGGAAACAGGACGTCGTATCCTCGCGAGGGGCGGGTCCGGCTCCTCACGCGCTCTATTCGTGAACGAATGGCTCTCGAGCGCCGGCATCGTCATCGCCATGGTCCTGCCATGGACATTGGGAGGCTGGGTGCCCGATCCGACTGAGTTCGTCCCCTCGCTGCTCATCCTTCTCGCGTGCGGCTTCGCGAGCACAGCGGCGCTGGTCATGACGCAGTTCGACGCGACGATGGGCATGGTGGACGCCGTCATGGGAGACAGAGAAGGCGCAAAGCCTGAACATCCGACAGAGAGCTGAGCCGCGCTCTTGCTTGGTCGCGAGGGGAAAGATGTCCCGACGTCTACTGTTCGTCTTCGTCGAAGGCGATGCGTGCGCGTTCAATGTTCGGCAGTTGCTCATCTGCCCAGGCGACGAGCGCGTCAATCGGCCCGCGCAACGTCTTGCCCAAGGCGGTGATCCCGTACTCGACGGCCACCGGCCGCGTGCTGATGACTCGGCGTTGCACGACTCCGTTTCGCTCCAGCCGACGCAACGTCGCCGTGAGGGACTTCTGCGTCACTCCCGGAATCGCACGCCGTAACTCGTTGAACCGACAGGGTCGCTCGCACAGTTCGTTGAGCACGCTGAGTGACCACTTGTCGAGCACCTGGTCGAGCAGCTCGCGATGCGGCGTCGCGATACGCAGCTCGCTTTCGCATACGGCGTCGGTATCGGCCATGAAACCAGGTCTCCTTGAAGTGTCCTTCAACTACCAAGTATCAATAGTAAACCACCAACGAAGAGGACCTTCTATGCCAGTCACACGCTTCAGTCCTGCCGGTCTCCAGCCAGGAACGCCGTATGATCACGTCGCCATTGGCACCGGCACGCGTCACGTGCATATCAGCGGCCAGATCGCCCGTAGTGCGGAAGGAAAGCCCATCGCGATCAACGATCTCGCGGGTCAGGTCGCGGAGGTTCTCCGCAACACAGCTCGTGCGCTCGCAGGCGCGGGTGCATCCTTCGACGATGCGCTTCGGTTGACCTTCTACGTCACCGAATGGGAGCCCGAAAAGATCGCACCTTTCATGGACGGGATCGCTCGGGTGGCTGAGGAGCTGAAGCTGCCTCAGCCCTTGCCGCCCGCGTCCCTGATCGGGGTCGACTACCTCTTCGAGCCGGACGTTCTCGTTGAGCTCGAAGTCACCGCGATTCTCGATTAGCCCGTGTTGTCCGACTGCACGACGTAGTGCGCGCGGCGCCTCTCACCGGACCGGTGAGAGGCGCCTTGGCAGGTCGGTCAGGCTGCGATGTGAGACACGAGGAACCAGCGGTCCTTGTCGAGACCTCGCTGGATCTCGATCGCGACGTCCTGACTGGTGAGGTCGATCCCGTCGAGGCCATCGACCGCTGCGCGGACGTCCGCGAGGAGCCTGTCGATGTCTGCGATCACCGCGTGCACGAGGTCGTCTGATTTCGCGAAGCCGACCGGAACGCTTGTCACGGAGCTCTTCTCGGCGACCGCGCTGACGCGGGCGTCGAGCGGAAGGCCGAGGGCGACGATGCGTTCCGCTGCCGCGTCGGCGAACTCGCCGGCGTTGCCTGCGATGGTGTCCAGCAACTCGTGGACGCCGACGAAGTTCGCGCCACGCACGTGCCAGTGCGCCTGCTTGGCGTTGATGGTCAGCGCCTGAAGGCCGAGTACGACGGGGGTGAGGAACTGCGCGGTCGCGACAACCGCTGTCGGGTCGCTCGCGGTCGTGGCGACGGTGTCTGTGCTGCTCATTTCAATCGTTCTCCCTGCTCGTTGGTTTCTTGATTCGGTGGATTCGGTCACGATCGGATGTCTGCGCCGGCTGGCTCTGATGCGGTTCGGGCTCGGAGGGCGGGGATGACGTCTTGTCCGATCTCCTCCATGACGTCTTCGACGTCTCGTCGTCCCGGCCGCAGCACGAGGTTGACGTGCGCGACCCCTGCCGCTGCCAGTCCGGTGAGGTAATCGGTGAGACCGGTGGTGCCGACTCGTGCACCGAGGCGGATCGGCTCGAAGGGAGCATCCGGGTTTTCAGCGAGGTCGAGGTAGAGGTTCGTCATGAACGGCTTGAGCGATATCGCCCGCCATTGCGCAGCGACGGCGCGCATCTGCGGACCTGCACGGTGGTAGGTCATGTGCGCGTCGAGGTACTCTGCCGCCCACGCAGGCGACTGCTGCGCGCCACCGATCCCGATCAGTGGAATCGTCCCGTCCGCAGGGGCGGGCAGGAATGAGTCCTGATCGATCCGGCCCAGCGCCGCCTGCGCCCAGATCTCACGCAGCACGCGCACACCGTCGCGATAGGTCTCTCCCCGACGATCGAAATCGACTCCGAAGAACGGGTACTCACCCGGCCTGTCGCCCGAGGCGAGGCCGAGCAGCAGCCGCCCACCGGAGAGGACATCGACGGTTGCAGCTTCCTTCGCGAGCGCAACTGGATGCCGCAAGGGGAGCACGATCCCCGCTGTTCCGAGCAGGATGTGTTCGGTCGATGCGGCGAGGTAGCCGAGGTAGGGGATGGGGTCGAAGACCTGTCCGGCGTCGCCGAAGTCACGCGGTCGCCACATCGGCACGTCCCGCAGCCAGAGCGCCCGGAACCCGAGCCTGTCGGCGAGCTGCGCACGCTCCTGATGCCGGGTCAGGTCAGGGAAGAGCCCGTGACCGGAGACGTCTCGTCGGGCGAGATCGTTGTCCAGGGGCAGCTCGATCCCGAGGGACAAGCCGTTCTCGGTGAGCGTGTCCAAAGCGGTCATGGCATGCTCCGTTCAGTACCAGGACGGCTTGTCGCCGTCGGTGCCGGGCTTGTTCACGCCAAGCGAGGCGCCGATGCTGTCGGCCGGGTTCTTGACGAGTTCGGCGACGAGCGCGCCGACGCTCTTGCGGGACACCTCGGTGCCCTGGAAGGGCTCGCCCTTCTGGGTCAGCTCGTAGTCGACCTCATCATCGTCGGACAGCCAGGCGGGACGGATGATCGTGTAGTCGAGGTCGGACTCCTCGATCACTTTCGCGGCGGCGCTGTACGTCTGCAGGTATCCGCCGTCGAGCATCTGGTGATTCCACTTGCCGTACTCGCCGGGAACCTCGTCGTAGATGCCGAGGGTCGAGATCCAGATCAAACGTCGCGTTCCCGCGGCGGTCAGCGCTGCGACGACGGCGCGGGCTTGAGCTTCGATGTCGCTTCCGCCGAGGTTCGCGTAGACGATGTCCTGTCCCGTGACAGTGCGTGTGAGGAGATCTTTGTCGAGCACGTCACCCTCGACGACCTGCACGCGGACGCTGGGAACATCCGGCAGGCTCTGGGGGCGACGCAGGTAGAGGGTCAGCTCGTTGGCAGGCTCCTCGAGGAGCGCGGCGATGGCGTGTTTTGCGATGCGTCCGCCGGCTCCGAGCACGGTGATCTTCGTCATGGACTTCCTCTTTCGTTTGTGTGGTCTTGGGGGATGGTCAGCGGTTCACGTCGACGACGATCCGGCCGCGGATGCGGCCGTCCAGAAGGTCATCGGCAACGGAGAGGGCCTCGCTCAGGCCGACCTCGCGGCTCATAGCGGGCAGCAAGTCCAGGTCGAGCTCGTCGGCCAGGCGGTTCCATGCTGCGACGCGCTTGTCGTGGGGCTGGGTGACGCTGTTGAGGCCGAGCAGGCTCACCCCGCGCAGGATGAACGGTGCGACGGTGGCGGGCAGATCCATGCCCTGTGCGTTCCCGCATGCGGCGACGGCGCCGCCCGCCTTCGTCCCGGCACAGGCATTCGCAAGGGTATGGCTGCCGACGGAGTCGATCGCAGCCGCCCAGCGTTCCTTGCCGAGCGGCCGGCCGGGCTCCGACAGCTCTGTCCGGTCGATGATCGTCATCGCGCCGAGGCGGCGCAGGTAGTCGGCTTCAGCGGGACGGCCGGTCGACGCAACGACCGAGTAGCCGCCGCTTGCCAGTAGCGCGATCGCGAACCCGCCGACTCCGCCGTTCGCGCCCGTGACGAGGACGTCACCCGCATCAGGGCTGAGGCCGTGCGATTCGAGGGCCATGAGGGAGAGCATCGCCGTGTATCCGGCCGTGCCGATCGACATGGCCTGCCGCTCCGAGATCGCGTCAGGAACCGGCACGAGCCAGTCCGCGCTCACGCGAGCCCGCTGGGTGAGGCCGCCCCAGTGCGTCTCGCCGATGCCCCATCCATTCACCAGCACCCGGTCACCAGGCGCATAAGAGGGGCTGTCGCTGTGTTCCACGACACCGGCGAGGTCGATCCCGGGCACCATCGGGAAGCGACGCACGACTGGCGCCTTTCCCGTGATCGCGAGGGCATCTTTGTAGTTCAGGCCGCTGTACGACACGCGCACCGTGACGTCACCGTCAGGTAGCTCGCTCTCGTCGAGTTCGCGCAGCGCTGCCTGGTGTCCGGCGTCGGTCTTGTCGATGGAGATTGCGCTGAACATCATGCTCTCCCGGGATGGATGCGGACAGATGCGAGGTAACCGGCGAAGAACACTTCCATCGGTCGGACGTCGCGGGTCAGGCGGGCGCGAAGGATCGCGCCTTCCCAACCCACCCAGAAGAACGACGCCAGTTCGTCGCAGTCGGAGCCGGGCGGGATCTCGTCTGCGTCTGCGGCCAGTCGCAGGCACGCCGCGACGCGACGTTCCCAGTCGCGAAGCACGTCTTCGAGCGCTTCACGGTAGCCGTCGGGGAGGGAGGAGACCTCTTGGCCGAGGTTGCCGACTAGGCACCCTCGTTCGAAGTCATGTCGCACCATGCCGGCCTTGGCATCGTCCACGAACCGCGTCAGGCGTTCCAGCGGCGACGGCCCCTCTTCGAGCAGCCATCGGTCGAGCTTGCGAGCGAAGTAGTCCGCATACCGTTGCAGCACCTCGAATCCGAACGCGTCCTTGCTGTCGAAGTAGTGGTAGAAGGAGCCCTTCGGCACGCCGACACGCTTCAGGACCGCGTCGATGCCGGTCGCGCTCATGCCCTGCGTTGTGAGGACTTCCATGCCGCAGCGCAACAGCGCTTCCCGCGTGTCTCCGTGCTCGCGAGGGATCTTCGGGGGCCGTCCCCGGCGTGGTCGAGCTGCGATGTCGGTCATGACAGCGAATTTAGACCGACCGTCTCTAAATAACTACAAGTGCGCGCAGAGCATGCAGAGATCGGCCATCTGATGCAGTAATCGGCCAGTGCGCTTGTCATTAGCTCAATGTCAGACGGGAGAGTCGTCATCGAATCCATGGCGCAGGCGATGGATGCTGCGCACCCGCTGTGTGCCCGCGGAGACTTCCTGCGGCCTGCCTCGCCCTAACCTTGCGTTGGACTCGCTGGAGTTCCTCTCCAACGTCACCTCAGAGCCACCACGCCTCTTGCAGGTCGAGGAACGGTATCCGTGCCGGAGAATGGGTGGATGCCTGAATCCTGTGCCTTCTGTGGGTCGCCGGGGCCCCTGACCCGCGAGCACGTTTTCGGTCAGTGGGTGAGCAGGATTGGTTTGGATCTCGCACCGATGCGTCATCATGCGGGTCCGTTGAATGCTCTGCCGCGCGACATGGGGGAGCAGCCCCCATTCCGGCAAACGGTGAAGAGCTTCTGTGCTCCGTGTAATAACGGGTGGATGAGCAATCTCGAAACGGTCGCGCAGCGGGTGTTGACCCCGCTGATCCTGGACGAGCCCGGAACGATCACGCTCGAAGATCAAGCAGCGATCGCGACGTGGGTGCAGAAGACCGCGCTGACAGCGATGCTCCTGTCCAGCAAGGAACAGAGGGAGAACGGCTACGGGCTCTCTCCGTCGGAGTACAGGGCACTGTACGAACGTCGCGAGTTGATGCAACCGCTGGAGTTCAGTCAGTTCTGGGTCGGCAGATTCAAGGGAATCAACGGGTTCTCGGCTGTACGTGTTACCCCGCTGACGGTTCGCATTCCGGGGTTCCCCGAGCCGGCGCTGCCTCAGGGGTACGCGATGACGGTCGTCGTCGGTGCGCTCCTGCTGCACGGTGTGCGGTTCACCACTCCGGGTCTTCAGGCGGACACGACGACGGATCTCGGGATGCCACAGTTGTGGCCATCAGACACGTCGGTGACGTGGCCAGCTGGACGGACATGCACGGAGAAGTCTCTGCTCGCACTTGCAGACGGGGGTACGTTGCGTGCACTGGACGGTGAGGTGCGACTGCAACCTTGGTCCCACGCAGCTCACCTCCCGCGGAGTGCCTTCGAAAATGGTGCAGTCAAAGTCCCCGCGCTATGCCGCAAGCACGACATCTATTACCCCGTTGCGCTCTTGCGAGAAGCGCACCAGGGACGGTTCTACGCATTCATGGCTTCGTGCGAGTGCAGCGCCTATCTGATCCATACGGACTCTGACCGCGTCCGTTTCCGAGCCGCGGGTGAACCGGAGGGCATCGCGGCAATGTACGCCGACCTGACTGGGGACGAGTTCCTCATCGAGGATCAGGTCGGGGAGTTCGCCTGCAAGAGGCTGCCCGCCTGACGCGATCGGCCGTGGCAAGCGCTGGGAGGCGTACCTGCTGCATGTGACGGTCTCGATGCGAGTGATGTCCGCGGGTTACGGCTACAGATACCTATTACGCACGGTCGTTGCGGGCGACGGCGACAGATTGCTCTCGACCCCGCTGACGCGCTATTACGCCGAGGTTGGCACTCCACCGGGCCAGTGGCTTGGCGCTGGCGTCGCGGCGCTTGGCGGGGTGATCGCGGAGGGCGATCAGGTCACCGAAGGCCAGCTCGAACTCCTCCTCGGTCTCGGTCGGCACCCGGTTACGGGTGCTCCGCTCGGGCTGGAGTATCCGGCCTACAAGTCCGTGGCCGAGCGGATCGCGCAGCGCGTCGCCGCGCTCGATCCCGACCTCGGGCCGGCCAGCCGTGCGGAGGCGACCGTAGCAATCGAGGCCGAGGAGGCCGCACGCGGGACGCGCCGGGCGGTTGCGGGCTACGACTTCACCTTCTCCATTCCGAAGTCCGCCAGTGTGCTCTGGGCGGTGGCCGATGCGGGGACGCAGGCGCTTATCGCGGACGCGCATCACTCGGCGGTTGCGGAGGTGGTTGCGTTCATGGAGCGGGAGGTTGCAGCGACCCGCACGGGTGCAACCGGCCGCGACGGCGCGGTTGCACAGGTCGACGTCGCAGGTCTGATCGGCACCGCGTTCGACCACTACGACAGCCGGGCGGGCGACCCCCATCTGCACACGCACGTCGTCATCAGCAACAAGGTCCAGACCGTCCTCGACGGGAAATGGCGCAGCCTGGATGGGCGGCCGATGCACGCCGCAGTGGTCGCGCTCTCCGAACTGCACGAGGCGGTCTTCGCGGACCACCTCACCCGAATGCTCGGCGTCTCTTGGGAGGCGCGCGACATGGGCCGCGACCGGAACCCCGCCTGGGCGGTCACCGGGGTGCCGGAGGCACTGGTCAAGGAGTTCTCGACGCGTGCCCAGCACATCGACGCAGAGAGCGACCGGCTCATCGAGCGCTACGTCGAGACGCATGGGCGGCGGCCGTCGCCGGCGACGATCATGAAGCTCCGCGCCCAGGCCACGCTCTCCACTCGGCCGGAGAAGGAGGTGCGGTCGCTGGCCGCCCTCACGGCTTCGTGGCGGGAACGGGCCGGGAGGGTGCTCGGGTCGGATGCGACCTCGTGGGCGCGCGGCGTGACGGCGAACGAGGAGCCGTTGCTGTTGCGTGCCGACGACGTGCCTTTGGACGTGATCGACTCGCTCGGGGCAGACGTCGTGGCCGCGGTTGCGGAAAAGCGCTCCACTTGGCATCGCTGGAACCTCACCGCCGAGGCCGCTCGGCAGACAATGGCCTACCGGTTCGCGTCGACCGAGGATCGCGAAGCCATCGTCGGAATGGTCGTTGACGCTGCCGAGGCGGCCTCGCTGCGCTTGACCCCGCCGGAGCTCGCATCCAGCCCGGCGGAGTTCCGCCGACCGGACGGCACGAGCGTGTTCCGTCCGAAGCACTCCGCGCTGTTCTCCTCCGAGGCGCTGCTGGCCGCCGAAGACCGCCTCCTCGAGCGCGCCCGCACCACCACGGCGCCGACGGTGCCGCTGACCACCGTCGAACGAATCACGAAGCGCCCCGACAGCAAGGGCCGGATGCTCGGAGACGACCAGGCGGCCGCGCTGACGAAGATCGCGGTCTCCGGGCGCAGGGTCGATGTGCTGGTCGGCCCGGCGGGGGCGGGGAAGACGACGGCGATGTCGGCGTTGCGGCGGGCGTGGGAGCACGAGCACGGGCGCGGCAGCGTGGTGGGGCTCGCGCCGTCCGCGGTCGCCGCGCAGGTCCTGGCCGATGACCTCGGCATCCAGACCGAGAACACCGCGAAGTGGCTCGACACCCACGACCGCACCGGCGAGACGTTCCGCAAGTGTCAGCTCGTCATCGTCGATGAGGCGTCGCTGGCGGGCACGCTCTCCCTCGACCGCATCACCACCTTGGCGGCGGAGGCCGGGGCGAAGGTGCTGCTGGTCGGGGATCACGCCCAGCTACAGTCCGTTTCTGCCGGGGGCGCGTTTTCCCTCCTCGTTCACGACCGCGACGACGCCCCGGAGCTGGTCGACGTGCACCGGTTCGTCAACGTGTGGGAGAAGACCGCATCCCTCGCTCTGCGGTACGGCCGCACCGACGTCATTGACACCTACGCCGAGCACGGCCGCGTGATCGGCGGGGAGACCGAGGAGATGATCGACGCCGCCTACACCGCCTGGCGTACGGACACCCTGGCCGGGCGAGCCAGCGTCCTCGTGACCGACTCCAACGAGTCCGTCCGAGCGCTCAACAACAGGGCGCGGGCTGATCTGATCCTCGATGGCATCGTGAACGCCCGCCGCGAGGTCGAGCTGCACGACGGCACGAGAGCCGCGACCGGGGATACCGTCATCACCCGCCGCAACGACCGTCGCCTGCGCGCCGGCCGGTCCTGGGTCCGTAACGGCGACAGATGGAACATCACCGAGGTTCGGGACGACGGCGCCCTCACCCTCCGCCGCGCAGGCAAGCGATGGGGCGCATCGGTCGTGGTCCCGGCCAAGTACGCGGCCGAACATCTCGACCTCGGCTACGCCGTCACGTCCTACCGGGCGCAGGGCATCACGGTCGACTCCTCGCACGTCCTGGCGGATGCGTCGATGACCAGAGAGACGTTCTACGTCGCTATGACCCGTGGCCGCGAAGAGAACATCGCCTACGTCGCTGTCGATAAGCCCGACCCCGCCCACGACGGCCTGCACCCCGGTGAGAACACCGAGGCCACCGCCCGGTCGGTGTTGTTCGGGATGCTGCAGCACGTCGGCGCCGAGCTGTCGGCGCACGAGACGATCACCGCCGAGCAGGACGCCTGGGGCTCAATTGCGCAGCTCGCTGCCGAGTACGAGACCCTGGCTGCTGCCGCACAACACGACCGCTGGGCCGCACTCGTCCGCTCGTCGGGGCTCAGCGACGACGACGCAGACGACGCGATCGCTTCACCCGCATTCGGCGCATTGACCGCAGAGCTCCGCCGGGCAGAGGCGAACCAGCACGACGTCGAGACCCTACTGCCGCGCCTCGTGGGAGCACGCGGGTTCGGGGACGCCGATGACATCGCGGCCGTCCTGCACTACCGCGTCGCCAAGGCGACCGCGCGGCCGGCGGGGTCCGGTCGCGCGCGGAAGGCACCACGCTTGATCGCCGGCCTCATCCCCGAAGCCACTGGCACAGTGCCGTCCGAGATGCGGCAGGCGCTGACCGAGCGACGCGACCTTATCGAGACCCGGGCCGATGTGCTCCTCGACACCGCGCTCACTGAGAAGCACGAGTGGATCACGAAACTCGGCCTCCAGCCGAAGCAGGCGCGAGCAGCCCACGCATGGCGGAACGCCGCTCGCACCCTCGCTGCCTACCGTGACCGCTACGGCGTCACTGGGCCTGCACCCCTCGGAGCACGCGCCGAGACCGAGACGCAGAAGCTCGACGCTGCCCGCGCCCGTGCCGCGCTCGACAGGGTGCAAGACCTCGCCCAGGCCGAACAGCCAGAGCAGGAGCGCGCCCGGCGCACCCGGCCGCAGAGCGTCAGTCCGTCGCTGTAGCGGTTCGGTTACTCGGTTCGATCTGGTGGTTGGATCATCCGTACGTTCGAGACACCGCCCTGATTCACGCAGTCCTGAGCGAGGTCGTGAACGCGCCAGTAGAAGTCAAGATCGGCAGCCGCCGCGTTTACGGTGCTCTCGACAGGTATGTAGCGGTGCAACGGCGTGGAGACACCGCCGTAGGACCGGCCGAAGTTGTCCACAGTCAGGATCATCAAGGGCTCTGAACCGGTCCACTCGACCCCAACGCGCAAGTCGTACTCATCGTTGCCCGTCGCGTCGGCGGTCGCCCGGATGAGAGCCATCAGGTCTGCGACGCCGCACTCGACCGCGTCTGACTGGATCTGCCATCCCTCGAAGTATCCGTCGCTACTCATGCGGTGGCCGCCGATTGCGGCTGCGAGCGTGACTGATCCGTCGTGGTGGAGGCTCGCCCATGCTTCCCTCCACAGCGATCGGTCGCCCGTTGCGGTGTTGACGGCGATCCGGCGGCGCAACCCCGGTCGTGGATTGTGCCGGTCGACGTTTTCCAGCGGGTGCACACCGCTACGTCCGGCGTAGAGCAAGGCGAAGCCTTCCGCCTTGGTCAGCACGCCGCGCGCGCCGTCGCGTGTCAGGCGGTTGTGGAGTCGAGGGACGCGCGGGTGGGCGACAGCGATCAACCAGGCGCGTTCGCTCGTGGCGCGCCCGCCCGCAGTCTCGGCATACAGGTTGTCGAGCGTTTCGCTGGCGTGGCGGCGTTCATCGAAGCGGGCTCGGTACATTGCCTCGATCTGGCGTTCCTTCATCCATACGGTGTCGGAGTCGTTGCGCACCGGAGCGCCGAAGTAGTCGTTGCGGTAGATCAGGTGCGGTCCGTCAACGCTTGCCGGCACTTCCACGACTACAGCGCGGGCACCATCAGCTCCGAGACGGTGCACGTTGAGGCCGAAGACAGGTGGGGAGATCGCGGTGATCGCCGCGGAGCGCAGGGATCGCTCGTACGCTTCATCAAACTCTCCGACGTCGACGCGCTCTGTCGCAGCCTTCTGTGACTCGCGTACTCCGAACACGATGACGCCGCCGCCGCTGTTCGCCATCGCTGCAACGTCCTTGGGGAAGTCCGTTTGCGGTATGCCCTTCGCCGGCGGCAGCTCTGACTTCCAGTCCAGATCGTTCGTCTCCACGACTCCGCTGCTCACCGCCGCATCCAGCAGCTCGTCCGTCAGCGGTCCAGGACCGACCCCGAGGGCGCGATGCAGAGCGGTGAAAGTCATGACCCCCAGCGTAGGGATCACCTGCGACAACTGGCGGTGACGCCGACCGGAGGCCGCCTACAGCGCGCGCCCCTCCCGGCGCGCGGACGGGGTGATGGCCGACTCACGTGCGAGCGCCTTCCCGCTCACGCCTGCGGGCGGGTCGAGGAGTGCCGTGACGTCTGTGGCATCGGTGATGAGTGACGCGATGCCTTCGCGCAGGAGCCGGTGCGTCCCAGCACTGGAAACGCTGGTCACCGGGCCGGGCACGGCGCCGACCGGACGCCCGAGCTGCGCGGCGCGGGCGGCGAGGTTGAGGGAGCCGGAACGGTAGCCGGCCTCCGCGATGACGGTCGCACCGGAGAGGGCACCGAGGATGCGATTGCGGGCGAGGAAGCGCCACTTGGTCGGTGTCGCGCCGGGCGGCATCTCGCTGGCGAGCAGCCCGAGGTCTCCGACTCGTTCCAGCAGCTCACGGTTGCCGGAGGGGTAGAGCCGATCCAGTCCGCTGACCATCACGGCGAGAGTCTGCCCGCCTGTGGCGAGCGCGGCTCGGTGTGCGGCGGCGTCGATGCCGTAGGCGCCGCCGGCCACGATGATTCGTTCGGCATGTGTCAGATCGGAGGCGAGCTCGCCCGTGACGTGCTCGCCGTAGCTTGTGGCGGCGCGGGCTCCGGTGATCGTCACGCGATCGCTCAGCGGAGCGGTGAGAAACGATGTCGCACCACGCAGCCACAAGGCAGTCGGGGCGCGCTCGCCCAGGTCATTCAGAGCGGTCGGCCAGTCGCTGTCGCCAGGGACGAGAACGCGCAGCCCGAGGCGGTCGGTCTCTGTCAGCACCCGTGTGACCGCCTGGACATCCAAGCGCGGGGCGACCTTGTTACGCCACAGCCCGGCCTCGATCGCATCGACCTTCTTCGGGAACGCGCCGGTGCCAGTTGCCAGGCGGACGGTCTCGACTGCGCCGACCGCAGCGATGAGTCGCCCGGTCACCGCGTCGTCTGGCTCCAAGGTTGCAGCCAGAGCGACCCGTGCGGCGCGCTCGTCCTTGGAGAGAGAAGTGATCGTGGCCATGCCGGCTCCCGTCCGTGTGTGCCAGACAGGTGTGCGAGTGTCACCCGAACGAGCGGGCGCACCTCTTACGGATGTCGCAGGGGGGTCGTACCCTGGGAGCGAGGCAGATTCCTCCTTGATCTGGCGTCCTTGCGGACAGGCCCTCGGGCCGCTCTCTACGCACTGTCTCGTCATCTGACCGTGCCACGAGAGGACAATGCCATGATCCGGCTGCTTTGGGCGCTCAGCGCCCACGCCCGCTACTACCTGCGGCGCTACATGCCCACCAACATCGCGCTCGACGCGATCCGCACCCGCCGCGGCCTGAAATGGGGCACCCCCGCGATGCTCCTCGCCGCGCCGTACTTCCTCGCCGCTAACTACTGCCTCACCCTGATCGAGGACGGCGGCCCCGGCTGGCTGAACCTCCTCGTGCTCCTGTTCTGCTGGAACGCGCTCAAGTTCCTCATCATGGGGCCGATCAGCGTTGTCCTCCTCGTCCGCGCTCGCCTTGAGGAATCGGCAACCCGCCGCCGCGACCGCCGTACACGTCGGCCGATTGAGCCTGCTGAACCGACAACGGCGCGCATGCCATAGGAACTGCATCGCGACCTCGCCCGCACTGTTCGAACAGCGACGCCGCCCGGCAGGCGCTGATTCGCGTGCCGGGCGGCGGGCAACTCGACGGGGGAGCAGGGCGGGAGAACAGATCCGGTCATCTGTCCTTTGAGACTGGAGGGATGAATCAACACCAGTCCAGCCCGCACGGCCTGGAACCGCTCCTGAACATCGACGAACTCGCCGACTACCTCGGCGTGCCCGTCTCCACCATCTACGACTGGCGCACTAACGGCAAAGGCCCCCGCGCCTACCGCTTCGGCAAGCGCATCATGTTCGGCATAACCGACATCCGCGCCTGGATGGACACCATGCGCGAGCCCGCCGGCGCCGCCACCTTTCCTGGAGCGGGGGAGGGCGCGCGTGGGTAGGCCCCGCACAGCGATCGGCACCTTCGGGATCATCGCCACCCGCGCCCAGCCGAACGGCAACCATGTGGCCCGCGCCCGGTACCGGGACTGGGATGGCAGCAACCGGCTCGTCCAGGCCACGGGCCCGTCACGGGCCGCCGCGGAGCGCAAGCTCAAGCAGAAGCTCGCCGAACGTTCCCTCTACCAGCCCGGATTCAACGGGATGAGCGCCGACAGTTCGTTCCCGGAGCTCGTCGCGTACTGGCTGGAAGACATGGAGATCGAAGACCGCCTCTCACGAACCACGAGGAATCTCTACGAGCGTGACATGCGCGCCCTCGTGCTCCCTGCATTCAAAGACCTCACTCTCCGGGAGATCGGGGTCGCCCGCTGCGACTACTTCCTCAAACAACTCGCCAAGCGCAGTTACAGCCGTGCCAAGCACGCCCGCGTCGTCCTTCGACTCGCCCTCGCGCTCGCGGTCCGACACGAGATCCTGCCCCGCAACCCGATGGACCACGTCTCTCGACTGCACCGGAAGAAGACCATCCCGGACGCGTTCACCCTCGGCGAGGTGCATGAGATCCGGGCGGCGATCAAGGCCTGGGAGTCCCGGCGGATACTGGCGGGACCGAGGCCGGAGCGGCAACTCGGCCAGATCGTCGAGGTCATGCTCGGCACCTCCGCCCGCATCGGTGAAGTCCTCGCCATCCGAGTCCAGGATCTCGACCTGGATGGTCCGATCCCGACGGCAAGGATTGCCGGGACGATCATCAGCCGCAAGGGTGAGCCGACCCACCGGCAGGATCATCCGAAGACGGATCGCTCTGTCCGCCGCGTCGCACTGCCGTCGTTCGCGCTGCAGGCGATCCGCTTGCGACTTCTCCGTACAGGAGACACAGAACCGTGTGCGCTCCTGTTTAGTACGCGGGTTGGGACGCCGCACACGACGAACAACGTCCGCCGGCTCCTGCGCGACGTGATGGACGCGGCCGGGATCGAGAACGTTACCCCGCACCGATTCCGCCGGACCGTCGCGACCGTCGTCAACGACGCCCGGGGCGCGCTCCTCGCCTCCGAGCTCCTCGGGCACACCGACCCGAGGATCACGATGCAGCACTACATCCAGCGTAACGAGACCGTGAACCCGGTCACCGCGGAACTGCTCGACAAAGTGTTCGCCCAAGCAAGCTAAGTGCGGGATCGACAGGAAGCGTGCCCGCGAGATGTGATCTGGCACACTTCCTGTCGATCTGGCCACAACGACCGTGTCCTCGCTCCTGGCGGAACGAAGTCCAACGATCGGCGGGACAACTCGCGCCGTGATGTTGAGCGCGGCCTCACGACGATTGTCAGATGCGTGCGCCAGAATGAAGACATGTTCGATTCCTCTGCACCCGCCGCTGTCGACACGGCTGAGCTGCGGAAGGCTCGCGGCGCGTTCTTCACCCCGGACGCGATCACCCGCTACATCACGAACTGGGCAGTCCGCACCTCAGAGGATACGGTGCTGGAGCCGTCAGCCGGCGATGCCGCGTTCCTTGTGCAAGCCGTCCGGCGTCTCCAAGAGCTAGCCAACGGCGACACCGCAGCGCCCCGCGTGGACGGGGTGGAGATCCACCCGCACAGCGCCCGTATCGCCCGCACCCGGGTCAAGGAGGCCGGGGGAGACCCCAACCTGATCGTTAGCGACTTCTTCCTCGTCGAACCCGAGCCCCGCTACTCCGTGGTGATCGGAAACCCGCCGTATATCCGCTACCAGGACTTCACCGGAGAGTCCCGCACACGCTCCCGCGCCGCCGCGCTCAAAGCAGGCGTCGCACTGACGGCGCTCGCCTCCAGCTGGGCAGCCTTCACCATCCACTCCGCCCTGTTCCTCAAACCCGGCGGCCGGATGGGACTTGTGCTGCCCGCCGAACTGCTCAGCGTGAACTACGCCGCCGCCGTCAGACAGTTCCTCTTCGATCGCTTCCGCAGCGTAGAGCTCGTGCTGTTCACCGAGCAGGTGTTCCCCGAGGCCGAGGCTGACGTGGTCCTTCTCCTCGCCGACGGGTTTGACGAAGGGCCGACCGATCACGCCACCATCTATCAGGCACAAGACGCCGAAGCTCTCTCCACGCTCAGCGGCCCGCTGACCTGGACGCCACCGGACCCGGCGGCCAAGTGGACTGGCCTACTCGTCGACCCGGACGCGATCGAGCCGCTCCGCACCCTGAAAGCTAGCGGACACTTCACCAACCTCGAGGCCTGGGGTGACACCACGCTCGGGATGGTGACCGGCAACAACCGGTACTTTGCCCTCTCGCCCGCACGGGTGAAAGAGCTCGGTCTCACTCGCAAAGACCTGATCCGGCTCTCCCCGCCCGGCAGCTCGCATCTCCGTGGACTGGAGCTCTCCAGTGATGCCATGACCCGACTCGGGCAGAAGGGCAAGGCGACCTGGCTGTTCCGCCCGTCCGAGACCCCATCTCCCGCGGCTCAGGCATACATTGCGACCGGTCATCTCGCCGGCGTCGACGAGGCATACAAGTGCCGGGTCCGTAAGCCCTGGTATCGAGTCCCGCTCCTGCCGCCAGCGGACCTGCTGCTGACCTGCATGAACGCCGATACCCCACGCCTGACCACCAACAGCGCGCAGGCTGGGCACTTGAATTCTGTCCACGGCGTTTACCTCAAGGACGGTGTTCGGGCGCTGGGGCGAGAGTTGCTGCCTCTCGCCAGTCTGAACTCCGTCACCCTTCTGAATGCTGAAATGGTCGGTCGTTCGTACGGGGGCGGGATTCTCAAGCTCGAACCTCGCGAAGCCGATGTCTGGGCCATGCCTTCGACCGAACACATTCAGGCGCACGCCGACGCACTCCGCGCTATCAAACCGAGGGTCGCGACGCTGCTGCAGCACGGAAAGCTCGCCCAGGCCGTTGAACTTGTGGACCGCGTCCTGCTCACAGGCGCGGGCATTGTCTCGGAAGCTGACTTGGCTCGAGTACGGGTAGCTCACGCGGCTATGACACACCGACGCACAGCGAGGGGACGAAGTGGCCGCTGAACCGTCAACGAAGGCCAAAGCCTGGGCCATTTTTGACCGCATCGTCGCCGACGCGGCACCCGAAGGCGTCCACAGCAACCCGTGGACGAAGGGCCCCGACGGCAACCTGGTCTACGAACCTGACTACGCAACACTTACCCGCCTTCTTGGGGTGCCTCTCTACTTGAAGGCCCCAACGACAACGGGTGTCCCGGCACTTGCACTCGATGTGTGGCTCTCGTACGAACTCCGCCGCGCGGGCTTTGATGCGGACGCAGTGTGGCCCCGACCGACCGCACCGCGAATCCTTCCTGGACCCGTGGTCAGCCTGCTTGAGAAGGTCACCGTTAAGGAGCGCGAAGCGCTCTGGAAACGACTCCGCGCTAAGACCCCACCGGCCGGCGCAGCAGCATCGAGCGCCAGCATTCTGGGTAAGAACTACCTCAAACAGGTCGATGTGGTCATGTCGAACTGGGTTGCCGGACCCGAGTTGCTCATCAGCACGAAACGAATGGACTCCAGCTTCGGCAAGAACGCCGCCAACCGTGTAGAAGAATCCTACGGCGACGCCAAGAACCTTCGTCTCCGACATCCCCTCGCAGCGCTCGGCTTCGCGTACGGGCTTCGTTCCACGATCTTCGACGAGTCACCTGACAAAGCCGAATGGCTAATTGATCTGCTCCAGAAGCTTGGCAGGGAAGACGATGCCTATCACGCTGTTGCTCTCATTATCATTGAATACGGAGCGCACCTGGCCGTCGACGAGGGCAACGATGACCCTGGCGACGGGGAAGACCCCCTTGCCGAGGCAGGTATCACGCCACTCGAAGACGACGAGGTCGCCGAGGAAAGCGTCGAACTCTCAGCGGTTGAGGAAGCATTGGCAAACCTGCCTCACGTTGCGATCCGTGTCGAGCTTGTCCCCGCTGACCTCCAGCCGGGGTACTTCATCGCCGAAATGGTGCGGCGAGTAATCGACGCCACCCCAGTGAACTTGCACAAAGAAGCGCGTCGGCGACGGTCGCAGCCAGTCCTGGCGGTCGAGCGATGAATAGCGTTAGTCTCGCCGAGCAGTCACGCGTAGACGCGCTCCTTGGCAATGGGCGAGAGCACCCTTATGGATAAGGCCTTCGCGGCGACACGCCGAAGTGTCCTCACCCTCGCGGTTATCGGTGGTGTCCTAACGCTCGCGGCACTAGTCCTTCTGGAGCTTTTCCGCGACAATCTCTGGCCGTGGTTGTACGCGGCGGCCACCAATGTGCTGGGAGTTCTTTTCGGTCTGGCAGTCGTTTCGCTCATCTGGGAGTTTTTTGTTCGCCGCGATCACAGCACGGATCTCCGGCACTATCTTCGGCTCGGATCGAGTATCGCGAAGTCGGGGTTGCAGGATGTGTCTCCTCGTTCAAAATTGGACTGGCAGCATTTGCTCGCGTCCGCGAATGACATCACCGTACTTACCTACAACGGAGATTGGCTCGACAGAAACGCCTACGTGATTCGAGACGTCGCACGTGAGCGGCCTCTGTCGGTGACCATCGCAGTGCCGGTGAATGGCGGAGCCTATCTCGCGCGGGAAGCCGAGTTGCGCGGGGTTACTGCCGAAAGGCTCGCCGACAATATTGGCGACGTGGTCGCGCGAGCTGCTCGACTGTGGCGCGACGCAAAGCAGGGTTCTGAACAGTTGCACCGAGGAAGCAAACTTAGCGTTGTAGAGCATGATCTCGACCTCGGCTATGAGGTTGTCACGATCGATCGAACGACGATTGTGACCCTCGCGGCTCCCGGAGACTCGGACGAACTTCGCGATCGTGTTGCGTTCGTGTACAACCAGAGCCCGGAGGAGTATCCGACGAACTTCTTCACGGCTTATAAGCCGCTCCTGGCCGGCATGAACCGATTGGATGAGGTCTAGGTAATGAGCGCACTAGCTGTTGATGCGAAGCAGATTCGCCTTGAGGATTTGCTTGACTCGGTGGAAGAAGGCACGGCCGTACTTCCCGCGTTTCAGCGTGACTTCGACTGGTCGGACTCGGACGTCGTCAGCTTGCTTGCGACTCTGCTCTCCGATTGGCCCGCGGGGAGCCTCCTACTGATGAGTGGAGCGCCGAAGTTTTTTGAAGTTCGGAAGTTTGAGGACGGTCCAGATCTCGCTAACGATGTGCGGTATGTCGTCCTCGACGGGCAGCAGCGTCTCACCGCCCTATTTCACGCGATCCGGGGGCGCGGAGACGTTGCTTTCATCCTTCGCGCGCAGGACTTGGCCAACTCCGACGGGAGCGCCGAGGCGATTGAGGAACTCATCGAGCTTGTCCCACGCGGGAAGTGGAAACGCGAGTACCCGCTTGAGCGGCAAAGTCGAGAACGCCTGGTGCCGTTGCATGAACTTCGAACCGCGTCAGACTTTTTCGCCTGGCGCGACCGCGTGATCGAAGCGACACCGGAGAGGGAGCGCGGAGAGGTCGGCAGACTCTTGGCGGATGTCTACCGGTCTCACCTTGGACGACTGAATACATATGCGTTCCCGGCTGTATTGCTTGACAACGACCTACCACCGGCAGCCGTTGCTCGGATTTTCGAACGGATCAATTTGACCGGCTTGCGGCTAAACACGTTCGACTTGCTCGTCGCGCGGGTATACGAGCCGGAATGGAATCTGCGGGATAGGTGGGAAACAGCGCGTCGCGAGAGCGAGCCGATTGCGCACTGGCTCGGAGACGATGGACTTCCGGTGATCCAAACGATCTCGCTCAATCTTGAGGGTGACGTTCGTCAGCCCGCGCTCCTCGGCCTCAAAGCGCGGGACATTCGTGGCTCGTGGGACCCGGCAGTGGCCGCAACTGAAGCGGCTGTCTTGAAGCTCCGCAACATTGGGATCCCTGCGCCTTCCTGGATGCCATACCGCGGTCTGTTGCTGCCGCTCGCTGATCGGGCGATGCGTTTGGGACGGGACTCGCTTGAGGATAACGCTGAGCTCTCTACCTGGTTCTGGGCCCGTTCACTGGGGATGGACTATGGGGTCGGTTCGAGTACCCGAATAGCGTTGGACTCTCGACTACTGTCTGAGGTGAACCCGGACTGGTCCTCAGCTTCTTTCGCGATTGATCGTCGACTGCTTCAAAGTGCAACCCGCCGACAACAGTCAGCCCTGTGGTCGGCGTTTACTTCGCTCCTCGCGGCAGAGGAACCGCGTGATTTCCTGACTGGCGAAGTGATCGTTAGTCCTGCTGAAGACGCAGTTGTCGTCAGCCTGTTTCCGCGCGGCGAGGGGGATCTTCATCTGCGCGTCCTCGGGATGGTTCTGATGACGCGTGCGTCAGCTCGCCAAGTGCGACGGGAACGCGGCAGCTTCCTGAGCACGGTCCCGGAAGCTGCCCTTGAATCGCAACTACTTCCGGGTGGACCACTGCTGGAATCGTTGGCGGACCCGGACGTTTTCTTGCGCCGTCGCGCAGACCTCTTGGAGCAACGCGTCAGCGGATACTCCGATGTTCCCATTCGGTGGTTCGACGGACGAGATGAGTAGACCACCGAAAGCCAATCGACGCGCTACTCGAATCTAAAGAGGCATCCACTTGAGCCAGACCGGCTAATCATCGATCCGCTTCCCTCTGCCCTCGGATACTCGGTCATCATTACATCCACGCCCCTACCAAGACCTTCACCAGTCCTCTTCTTCGTCACAATGTCAGTAGGAGGCCACAGTGCCCACACCTCTTGAAGGCCAGATTCTAAGCGACTTCGAGAACCGTCTAGCGGCATCAGACGCGATCTCGGTCGAGCTGGCCGCGAAGTTGATGGAACTCGTCCGCAGCGATCGCGTGCCTACAGCAGAATCTCTCCTCGAGGCGACCAAGACGAACGTGGGAGACCAGCCCGTATGATCCAGCTTGAACACCTCCACGTCGAGGAGCTCCGAGGCATCCGTTCCATCGATCTGAACCTGGCCGCCAAGTCGTTCGTTGTATACGGGCCGAACGGGTCTGGCAAGAGCGGTGTCGTCGACGCCATCGACTTCGGCCTCACGGGTAGCATCGCGCGCCTAGCCGGCGACGGAACCGCGGGCGTGACGCTTCTACGTCACGGACCGCATGTCCACCGGCGCGACGACCCCGCCGCCGCTAAGGTCGTGCTCCGCGTGAGGGACACCGAATCGGGCGAGGTGGCCACGATCACGCGCAGCGTGAAGACTGCCGCCACCTTTACGCTCACTCCGGACACGCCCGCTATGCGCAGGGCACTCCAAGCGGCGGCGGATCATCCCGAACTCACCCTCTCGCGCCGCGAGCTGATCAAATACATTGTCGCCAAGCCCGGGCAGCGCGCCGCCGAAGTGCAGGCGCTCCTGAAGCTCGATCGCGTCGAAGCCTTGCGAAAGTCGCTTAAAGCGGCCTCGTTCAAGGCCGCAACGGACGCCAAGACGGGCGCGTCGGAGCGCGCGCTCGCCGAACGGTCCTTCCAACAGCATCTTGGCCTGACTTCGCTGTTGTCTGCCGAGGTCTTGCGCGAAATCAACAAGCGTCGCGAGATTCTTGGGCTGGCGGCCCTGATCGAGCTCACCGTTGATACTGACGTCCTGCAGGGATCGGGTGAACGGCGGAAGTCCAGCTCGATCAACCTGGATAGCGCTCGACGCGAACTCGCCACGCTGCGCACAGTGATCACCGAAGACGATGCGATCAAGATGGCCTGCGAGGAACTTCAAGGCAAGGTCGCGACCTTCGTGGCCAACCCATCCATGATGGACGCGATCCGGCACCGAGAGCTACTCGATCTGGGGCTCGCGGCGGTCGAGGCCGCCACCTGCCCGCTCTGCGATCTAGCTTGGGAGTCCCAGGAGAGCCTCGAAGCACACATCGCCGAGCGCATCGCCGCCACCGAGGCAGCGCAGAAGCTACGCGGTGAAGTCACCACGGCGGCCGCTTCATACAGGACGGCGCTCCGAGGCTTGCGCGAGCAGGCAGAGCGGATTGTTCCGTCCGCACGCAACTTCGGATCAGAGGATCTTCCGCATCTTCTGAAGTCTTGGACGGACTCGCTTGCCGTCTTGGAAGGAACGGTCGGCACCTTCGAGGCTGTGACCGCCCACGACGCCTCGCATTCTGTGACGGCTCACGTTCCTCCGAAGCTGTTGACGGAGGCCTTCGACGCGCTCCGCACCGCGCTCGAAGATGCCCCTGATGAGTCTGACGAGGACGCTGCGCGCACCTTCCTTGATCTCGCCAAGGACCGATGGACCCGCGTTCGGCTCGCGCGCGTAGACGCCAAGAAGTCCGACGCTGTGAAGAAGGCCGCCCAGGAAGCCTATGACCTCTACTGTGCGTCCGCCGACGAAGCACTGTCGACCCTGTACGCCACTGTCGAACACGACTTCAGCCGCTACTACCAGTTCGTCAATGCAGACGATGAGGAGGCTTTTCGCGCTGAGCTCGTCCCCAGCTCGGGAAGCCTCGACCTAAAGGTCGATTTCTACCAGCTCGGCATGTTCCCGCCCGTGGCCTATCACAGCGAAGGTCATCAGGACGGGATGGGTGTCTGCCTGTACCTCGCCCTGGTGAAGCAGCTTCTCGGCCCAGATTTCAAGTACGCGGTACTCGATGACGTCGTGATGTCCGTCGACTCCAACCACCGGCGCCGCTTCGCTGAACTCTTAAAGACCGAGTTCGCTGGCGTCCAGTTCATCATCACCACGCATGACGAGGTTTGGGCTCGTCAGATGCGCGCATCCGGACTCGTCAAGTCCGCCTCGATGGCACGATTCTACGGCTGGACAGTCGACGCCGGCCCCGCCTACGGCGTGAGCGATGCGTGGGCCTCAATCGAAGCCGACCTCGAAAAAGAAGACGTAGCCGGTGCTGCCCACAAGCTCCGACGAGCACTCGAAGCGAGCACGTCCGATATCGCCGAGAGCATCGGGGGGTCGGTGCCCTACCGCAGCGACGGCACCTACGACCTCTCGGCGTTCCTGGACTCCATCAAAGGCCGCCACGGAAAGCTTTTGGGCTTGGCCGCGAGCTCGGCGCAATCCTGGGGAAACCAGCCGCAGACCCAACGAGTTGAACAGCTCAAGCAGCGCCGGAACGCCGTCGTCCCAGAGCAAGATGCCGAGTCGTGGCTTCTCAATAAGCTCGTCCACAACAACGACTGGGCCAATGGCACCGCGGCCGACTTCCGCCCTGTGCTCGCTGCGGCACAGGACTTCCTCTCGCTTTTCCGGTGCGAGAACGCTGACTGCGAATCATGGATCGCCGTGAGCGGAAGGACCGGAGCCGAAGAGTCGCTTCGCTGCGCCTGCCAGACATACAACCTCAACCTCACGAAGAAGAAGCAATAGCCGCACGCCCAGCACCGCGATCAGCGCAGGCTTGCGGCTTCCGTTGAGGCGGGTCCGATCGACGACCAGCGCGGAATGCGCGGACGTTCTTGGAAGACCCGGCGGAGGCAGCCCTAGAGCGTGTCGGTCGAGCAGAGTCGGTACTGCTGACAAGGATGGAACTATGGGGAAACCGTCGACTCGAATTGAGCAGCAGGGTGAACGGCTGAATGAGTTCCGTCACGCCTTCATCGAGTTGATGAACGCCTCGAAGCCTGTGGGTGGCGACTGGGATCTACCGAGGCTAGTTCCCGCCGTTTCGGACGACAAGTGGTCCCAGCTCCAGAGGGACACCGCAATCGCGGCGGGTGCTGCGCAGGAGGCATACAGCGCCAACGGCGGTGGCACGTTCACGATGCGCAATGCTGCCTACATGACGACCGTCAACCCCATCGCGAACTGGCATTTCGCGCTAGAACGTCCTGACGAGCTCAAGCCCCAGATGGTGGTGTCAGCGGTCGATCTCGCAATCGGTCAGGCGCGTACTCGGTACGAGAACGCGCTTCAGCATGAGCGCGGACTTGTCGGCGTGATCGCGAGCTTCCTCCGCTGGCCGCAGACGCTACGTGAAGCTGTCGGACCGAGTTGGAGCCAGCGTACCGCCGCGGGTGCCCTGGGAGTCGTCGGACAGGTGCTCGTCGGCGCGGTGGCCGCTGCTCTTGGAACCGCGCTCGTTTGGGGTGTGGTCGAACTTTGGCGACTTTGGTTCTAGCGAGAGTCCTCGTATACGTACGGGCATCCGGGTCGGACAGAGTTCTCCGAGCCGGAAGACGCACCGGAACTGGCGGCTGTGTGGACATGGCTGAAAGCTACGGTTGACACATGACCGAATCGTCTCGTGCCATTGTGCGGCGCTGGTTGTTCACTGCGGTCGTGGACCTCGGCGAGCAGGCATACCGGCGGCAGGTGCATGCGCGAATCACGCACCTCTTTGGGGACGAGTTCAGCGCCGAGGACATGCGGCCGCGCGTTGGTAGACGAGGCGAAGCCGCGTGGCAGAACAACGTCGACTCCCTATACGACCAGCTCAAGCATCGAGGAGAGATGCTGCCGTCGACGCGCGGAGGTCCGTGGCGACTCAGTCCGCTTTCGATTGCCGAGGCGCAGCGATACCGCGCGGGCCTGCGTGATGATACTGAAGCCGAGCTTCTCGCCGACTTCAAACCCAAAGACAGCGGCGAGTACATTGCTCGACTGCAAGGTCAGGTGCTGACGAAACGACGAGATCATGAAGAGACGCTGAGGACCTTCGGTATCGCTGCCGCGGCGCGCGGCTGGAAACCCGCGACCAATGTCCATCCTCGAGACATGGAACTGACCCGGGTCGGCGAGGTTTGTCTTGTTGAGGTGAAACAGGTATATCGCGGCAACGCAACCAAAGCAGTGCGCGAAGCGACCGCACAGCTTTTGGAGTACCGCTATTTCTGGTACCGGAACGACACTCGGCAGCCGCACTTGTTGGCCGTGTTCTCCGAGCCGATTGGCGACGAGCACGCACGATACTTGGAGTCGCTTCACATCGCTTCAATCTGGAAGATCACAGACGAGGGATGGGGGAGTAGCGCCCTCGCAACGTCACTGGGCTTCGACCCTGGGCGACAGGTGCCTTCGTAACCACCAGACACTTCAATCAGCGGGGAGGGGGGGACCAGAAGGGGACCAGAATCATGCAAATCATGCATCGCACGAAGCGTCCTGCATGATCTGAGCCCCGGCGTCACGCGGGATTCAGCCTTGACGACGCCGTCTGGACGCCTGGGGGTCAAGGGGTCGCAGGTTCAAATCCTGTCAGCCCGACCATAAAAGCCCCGGAGAACCGCTGAAAAACGCGGAACTCCGGGGCTTTTTCCGTCTCCGGCGCCGTGCGGAGGGCTCCCACCGAGCACTCGGCATGGTGGGAGCCTTCCGTCACTCGCTCGCGACTACGCCGTCGGCGCCCCGATATAGCCGGCGAGGAAGGTGAAGGTGTCCCAGGAAACTCCGGGCACCTTCGAGAGCTCGGGCAGAGGCATGAGATCGGTTGCTCCGAGGCTGCGCAGGGTGTCGACCTGCATGCGGAAGTCGTTGTACTGCTGCTGGCTGGCGAAGTCGGTCTTCCCGCCGTACCTGAGGTGAACCACGGCTCCGGTCGGGACCTTCACGATTGCTTCCATTGCTGTCTCCTGTTGAGGTGTCGTCGGTCCGCTCCCTGCGAGCGGCGCGTCGTCGATGTAGGGATCGGGGTTGAGTGCCACGCCGTTGCGCTGGACTTCGATGTGCAGGTGCGGACCGGTGGACTGGCCGGTGTCACCGACTTTGCCGATGAACTGCCCTCGCGAAACCGGCCCTGTGCCGATGCGCGTGCCCTCGAGCATGTGCGCATAGACGGTGCGATAGCCGTCGGCGTGCTGAATGTGAATGCTCTCGCCGTAGGCGCCCTTGTTCCCGGTGATACCGCTGATGACGATCGTCCCATCGGCGACTGCGTGGATCGGCGTCCCCAAACCAGGGGTGTAGTCGATTCCGGCGTGCGCCGGGTACTGTCCGACGAAGCCGCGCGAGCGCCCGGAACGGAACGTGAACGGGTAACCCCAGGTCACGGCAGCGGCCGCTGATTGCGGGCGACCGACCGCGCCCACGCCGGCAGCAGTGACCGCCGCCGTGATCGCAGCGGCCGTCATGAACGTTCTGCGACCTACTCCGGGCAGCACTGAAGGGGGTTTCGGTTCGTTGGGGTGCATGTCAGTGACAGTAGCGGGCTGTCCCCAGATCAACGTGCCGTGGTCCGATAGACGCTCGGGCGAGGTAGACCGCTGAACAGTACATGCAGATCGTCCGGCCCCCGAAGGCGGGCCGGACGATCTGACGGTCATCGCGTCTGGAAGCGGGACCGTAACAGCAGGCGCGGCGTCACGCCGGCCAGTAGTTCTTCTTGACCGTGACTTCTTCGATCTTCGCGGTGCCGCCGACCGACCGCACATGCGCGTAGAGCCGGACCGGACCGACCAGGGTGTACGGCATCACGTACTGCGCGTGGGTGATCCCGTCACTGGAGACGGTCTTCGGGATCTCGACGGTGGGCTGCACGAACGACTGTGCGACGGCGCCAGCGGAGTTCAGAGCCTCCGCGACCACACGGAGCTGGAGGGCGGAAGCGACGCCGGATGCCCGCAGGTTGACGACGACGTCTCCGGTCTCACGCCGTCCGGCGGCGAGTACCGCGAGATAGAACTCGGTTGCCCCGACGCGCACGGGCATCCAGGAGTTCGCAGGGATGACGGTGTTCCATGCGTAGGTGGTGGACTGATGGGTGGGCACGGGATCCTCCGAGGCGGGGGGTTGACTGGGTGAGTTGTCGATGACGTAGTTCTCGAAGTCGACGGTGTTCCTGAATCCGAGCTGGTTCGGTGAGCCGCCGATCCAGAGTGAGACGTGGACGTGTGCTCCGTAGCCGGTCTCGCTGTCGAAACCGGACGCTCCCGAGTAGGCGATGACCGTTCCCTGCGTCACGCGCGTGCCCACTCGGACCACACTCGAGTCGAGGTGCAGATAACGGATGTAGTTGCCGTCGTCCCCGCGGAGCGCCAGGTAGCGGCCCGTCGCCGTGGACGTGGTGTCCTTGCGATCGACGATGAGGCCATTCGTCACGGCCATGACGGGCATGCCCCTCGGCACGGAGTAGTCGGTGCCCGGCTCCGCGGAGTTGCGGTTGCGGTGCCCCTGCCAGGAGTCGGAGATCGGTGCGTAGCCACACGGCCGGATGTACGTCCCGGCTGCAGCCGCTCTTTCTCCGGGGGCCACGACGTTCAGCCCGAACATCGCGGCGCCACCTGCGACTCCGGAGGCGATCAGGGCCGATCTTCGAGAGAGAAGGGGAGGCGCCGGCGGGCTCGACGACTCCACCGTCGGTTCTGAGCCGCACATCAGCGGTCGCCGCCCTCGTTCTTCCCGTCGATCAACTTCTGGATCTGATCCTCGGGGAGGCGCTCGATCGACGCGGACGACAGCCCGATGTCCGGATTCGACGGAGAACCACCGATCGTGCACTGCGCCTCTCCTTGGAAGCCGGAGGTCTGCGCCGGGACGATCACGAGCCACTCCGGGGTCACGCTGCGGTGCTCGATGCGGCTGGCGGCCGAGTCGAACTGCACGTCGCCGGCGAAACCCGATCGCGTCGAGTCGACGCAGATCTCGACCAGCTGGGTGGCGGTGAAGTCCCCGAAGTCTCCGGAGCTGGAGCTGGGGGTCGGAGTGGGGGCAGGCTCCGATGTCGTGCTCGGGCTGACGGCGGGAGCGGGGGTGGAGGTGGGGACAGCGCTGGAGGTGGGGGCTGAGCCGGAGGCACATCCAGCGAGGGTGACTGCTCCGAGAGCCAACGCGGCTCCCAGGGCGAAGCGTTCGAGGCGGGGAGATCTCATGGTCCGAAAATAGCAGCGGCATCGCGCGGTGCCGGGGTGCCTCGACGGCCTGAGGCGAATCCGGGCGAAGAATCGCGGGCTCTGTTCCTCGTGCTCAAGCCTCGGTGCACGGGCGGCGGGGCAATGGAAGGGGCTTGCTATGCCGGGACACGGGGCTAGCCTGAACGCGAACACGTCCGACAAGCACATCCGAACAAGCAAGGGAGTATCCGCATGGCACACCGGATCGGCTACCTCATCGGAAGCCTCGCCCATGACTCGATCAACCGCGTCGTCGCGACCGCGCTCGTGAAGCTGGCCCCGCCCAGCCTGGAGATGGTCGAGATCCCGATCCGCGATCTGCCGCTGTACAACCGTGACGACGAACTCGATCCGGTCGCCGCCGTGACCACGTTCAAGCACGCGGTCGAGCGCGCCGAAGGCCTCCTGATCGTGTCGCCGGAGTACAACCGCTCGATCCCCGGCGCCCTGAAGAACGCGATCGACTGGGGGTCGCGGCCGTGGGGCCACAACTCGTTCGCCCGCAAGCCCACCGGCATCATCGGAGCCTCCACCGGCGCCATCGGCACCGCGGTGATGCAGTCCTCGATGCGCAGTGTGCTGAGCTTCCTCAACGCCCCTCAGCTGAACGCCCCCGAGGCGTATCTGACCTACCGTCCTGAGATGTTCGGCCCCGACGGCACGGTCGAGGATGCCGGCACGAAGAAGTTCCTCGAGCACTACATGGAGGAGTACGCCGCCTTCGTCGAACGCGTGCTCTCCCTCACGGCGCCCGGGCACGTCGGCGACCAGGACTGAACTTCTAGGCAGGAGTCAGCTTCCAGAGCGGGCGACCGCCGCCGCCATGACTGCGGACAGACTCGCGGAGAGTACGGATCGTCCGCGGCCGGCCGACCACGAGCTCCCCGCCGCGGTGCGGTGTTCGAGGAGCGTCAGAGCATCGCTCTCCGCCCCCGATCCGACGCTCGTCTGGTGGAGCCCGACGATGTCCAGGCGCACGCCATGGGCGGAGAGTGCCGCAGAGAGAGCCTCGATAGGGCCGCCTTCACGGTGAACCGTCGTGTGCTCGCGGCCCTCGACCTGGAGTGTGATGCGCGTGCGTGGGTTCCCCTCGCCGTCGGCGGAGTCGTAGGAGACGAGACGGGTCCCGGAATCACTGCCCGAAACGGGGCGGAGATAGACCGCCTCGAAGACGTCCCACAGCTCTGCCGCCGTGACCTCGGCTCCGGTCGCGTCGGTGTGCCGCTGCACGTGCCGGGCGAAGTCGATCTGCAGGCGCCGAGGCAGCTCGACCCCGTACTCGCTCTCCAGCAGATATGCGATACCTCCCTTGCCCGACTGCGAGTTGACGCGGATCACGGCGTCGTAGCCGCGACCGATGTCCGCGGGGTCGATCGGCAGATAGGGGACCCGCCACTCGATCTCCCTCTCATCGCGGTCCTCCGCGGCGGCGCGGGCGCGGTGCTCGGCGAAGCCCTTCTTGATCGCATCCTGGTGCGTGCCGCTGAACGCCGTGTGCACCAGATCGCCGACGTAGGGGTGGCGGGCGTGCACCTCGATCCGGTTGCAGTGCTCGACGGTGCGGCGGATCTCGTCGATGTCGGAGAAGTCGATCATGGGATCCACGCCCTGCGCGTGGAGGTTCAGCGCGAGCGTCGCGATGTCGACGTTGCCCGTGCGCTCGCCGTTTCCGAAGATGCAGCCCTCCACCCGCTGCGCTCCGGCCAGCACCGCGAGCTCGGCGCAGGCGATACCCGTCCCGCGGTCGTTGTGGGGATGCACGGAGAGGACCACGGAGTCACGGCGTGCGAGGTTCTTGTGCATGTACTCGATCTGATCCGCGTACACGTTCGGGGTGGCGATCTCGACCGTCGCCGGCAGATTGAGGATCACCGGCCGCTCGGGGGTGGCCTGCCACAGCTCGGTCATCGCATCGCAGATGTCGATCACGTAGTCGGGTTCGGTCAGGTTGAACACCTCGGGGGAGAACTCGAAGCGCACGTTCGGCAGATGCCCGGCGAGCTCCCACACGTCGCGGCCGCCGGAGAGGATGAGCTGCTTCAGCTCCTCGCGCTCGTGCCCCAGCACCAGGCTGCGCCACGCGGGGGCTGTCGCGGTGTACATGTGGATCACGACCTGGTTGGCGATGCCGCGGACGGACTCCACCGTCCGCTCGATGAGATCGCGGCGCGCGGGGGTGAACACCACGATCGTCACGTCCTCCGGTGCGATGTCGCTGTCCGCGATCAGCCGCACGAAGTCGTAGTCGGTCTGTGACGCCGACGGGTATCCCACTTCGATCTCCTTGTACCCCATCCGCACCATCAGCTCGAAGAACCGGCGCTTGCGGGCTGGATCCATCGGTTCGGCGAGAGCCTGGTTGCCATCGCGCAGGTCGACCGGCACCCACAGCGGGGCGGCCGTGAGTCGATGGGCGGGCCAGTCCCGCTCGGTAAGCGGCACCTCGACGCGTGAGTAGACGTCGCGGTAGCGGTGCGAGGGCATCGGCGAGTTCTTCTGCCGGTTCCAGGCGGGAGCGCCGTCGATGCCGGCGGCGGAGTCATGGATGGGCGATGTCGTGGTCATGGTGATGCGGCGTCCTTCTCGGAGAGGGGAGACCGGCACACTCGACCCCACGGCGGGGTGCCGGTCCGGCTACGCCCCGCCGTGGCGGCGAAGAAGGAGGTGCTCTGACGAGAACATGGCTAGACTGTAGCAGAACCCCTCAGACAAGTAGACGAGAGGCCGCGCGAATGGCACAGGTGAGACGGGCGCCGCTGGCGGACCAGGCGGCCGAGCTGCTGTGGCAACGCATCACGGGCGGGGAATGGGCGCTGGGGGAGAAGCTCCCCGGCGAGACGACGCTCGCCCTGCAGCTCGGTGTCGGTCGATCCACCGTGCGCGAGGCGATCCGGCAGCTCGCCGGGCGCGGAGTGCTGGCTTCGCGACAGGGGGCTGGAGTCTATGTGACCGCGCTCGAAGCCCCGGAGGACTGGGATGCCGTCCTGCGCAAGGCCGACATCGTCGCGGTGATCGAGGCACGCATCGCAATCGAGACGGAGGCCGCCGCGCTCGCCGCCGCGAGACGCACTCCCGCGGATCTGCGCAGCATCCGCCGTGCTCTCGCCGATCGCGCCGCGCACCGCTCCCATATCGAGGCACACGTCGACGCCGACACCGCCTTTCATCGGACGATCGTGGCCGCCGCGCACAACCCGGTGCTCCTCGACCTGTTCGACAGCTTCACCCCGCGGTTGCGTGAAGCCATGGTCGAGATGCTCCGCATTCGGCGGTCGTTCGGGGACGACACCGACCAGGACGCGCACGCCGAGCAGGTGGAAGCCATCGCCGACCACGACGAAGCTGCCGCAGCCGAACGCAGTCGGGCTCATCTCCTCACCCTTCGCGAGGCGCTGTCGTGATGTCGGCGAAGGGTCTCGACGGCTCCGTCCCCCGCGACGTCCTCGCGCTGAGGGGCGTCGACGTCGTCCGCAACGCGCGGCAGATCCTGACCGGCATCGACCTCACCGTCAGGCAGGGCGAGCACTGGGCCGTCATCGGGCCGAACGGAGCGGGTAAGAGCACGATCCTGAGCATGTGCGGTGCGCAGGCGCACCCGACCAGAGGCTCTGTCCACGTGCTCGGACAGCAGCTCGGACGCGTCGAGATCCGACAGCTGCGGGAGTCCATCGGTCACGTGAATCCGCGTCACCCACTGCGCTCGCCGCTGACGGTGCGAGAGGTCGTGCTCACCGGAGCGACGGGGACCACGGAGATGATGAACAGATGGGAGCCCTCCCCGGCGATCCTGGCGCGCGTCGAGCACCTCATGGCGCTGCTGGGTCTCGAGGCGATCGAGGCCGCAACGTGGCCCACCATGTCCCAGGGAGAGCGCGGAAGAGCCCTCATCGCTCGCGCGTTGCTTGCCGACCCCGCGCTCCTTCTCCTCGACGAGCCCTCGACGGGTCTGGACGTCGCGGCGAGGGAGCAGTTCCTCGAGACGCTCGATCTGCTGCACAGCACGCAGCCCGAACTCGCCACCGTCCTCGTGACGCATCACCTGGAGGAGCTGCCCCGGTCGACCACGCATGCGGCACTGATCGCGAAGGGGGAGATCGTTGCCAAGGGGCAGGCCGACGCCGTGCTCACGACACCCCTGGTGACGGCGGCGTTCGCATACCCCATACGGATCGAGCGGCGCGAGGAGCGCTGGCAGGCCCTCACCGGTCGCGTCCTCGTCGGGTGAGGTCGCGAGCGTCGCTTCACCGGAGCACGATGAGCTCGCTGGTGGATCGGGTCATGGACACGTAGCGGTCCACGGCGCCGGTCACGTCATGTCCGAACTGATCGGGATGGACCAGCACGACCAGGTCGAACTCCAGGCCCTTCGCACCCTCGGGCGCCAGGGATCGCACGCGCGCGGTCGCGGCGAAGTCGGGGGCGCCGATCACGCACGCCACACCGTCCGGATGCGCGTCGACCCAAGCCTCCAGCAGGCGCGGGAGTGCGGCGACGACGTCATGACGCACCGGCATTCCGCTCTCGCGCACCGAGGACGGGACGTTCGCATCGGGGATCGCCGCGAGGATCTCTGGAGCAGCGGCCTCCATCACCTCCGTCGGCGTCCGGTAGTTCACCCCCAGATGAGAGATCCTGACGTCGCGGAGTCCGACGCGGGCGAGTCGGGCCTCCCAGCTCTCGGTGAATCCGTGACGTGCCTGCGCGCGGTCTCCCACGATCGTGAAGCTCCTCGAAGGGCAGCGGGCGATGAGCATCCGCCACTCCGCGTCGGTGAGCTCCTGTGCCTCGTCGACGACGATGTGTCCGAACGGTCCGGACAGCTCGTCGGGTCGCAGCGCGGGGGGAGCGTCGACACCGAGCAGCACATTCCTTGCGTCCTGGCCCCGCAGGATCGACATCACCTTCATCTCGCTGTCGTCGTCCTCGATGAGGTGGTCGACCACATGGGAGATCTGCTCCTGGGCGGAAGCGATCACGGCCTGGCGTCGGTGCTCGTCGCGGACGGTATCGGGGTCGCCGATGCGGCGGCGCGCGGCGTCCAGGAACGGGAGGTCCGACACGGTCCATGCCGTCGACCCGTCCCGCTGCAGGAGTGCGATCTCCTCCGGTGAAAGCCCCGGCGCACAGTGCCGCAGGAATTCGGGTGAGCTCCACAGTCGTGCGACGACCGATGTCGGGGACAGCATCGGCCAGGCGCGCATGAACGTCCCGGTGAGTTCCTCGTCCTGACGCAGCCACCTCCGCACCATGTGGGGCGGCGCATCCTCGTCGTCCACCTGGTCCGTCAGCAGCTCGAGGATCTCCTCCCACACCTCGTCGCGTGCCTCGTTGTGCGAGATGGCAGGGTCGGCGTTCGAGAACAGTTCAGCCCATTCGTCGCGACTCAGCCACAGGTCGGCCCACGGCGATTCCAGACGCATGGCGTGATGCGGCGGGCGCTCGAACCACCTCGCGGCAGCGTCGAGCAGCGAGACGGGGTCGAGCGTGCCCTTCAGCCGCGCCACTCGGGCGTCGTGTTCGGTGCTCCGCTCGTCGGAGGCCGAGGCTCCCTCCGGGACGAGGTCGCGGATGGTCGCCAGTCGCACGGTGTCCTCGCCGAGGCTGGGAAGCACGTCCTCGACGTATGCGAGATAGTGCGCATGAGGGCCGATCAGCAGCATGCCGCCCGCACTCTGCGTGAGGCGCGGCTCCGCGTAGAGGAGTTGGGCGGCGCGGTGCAGTGCCACGACCGTCTTGCCCGTGCCCGGGCCGCCGTCGACGACGAGAGCTCCCCTGGACGAGGTGCGGATGATCGCATCCTGGTCGGCCTGGATGGTCGCGAGCACGTCGCGCATCCTGGCCGTGCGATGAGTTCCGAGGCTGGCGATGAACGCAGATTGATCGTCGAGGGAGGCCGCGCCGTCGAACGCCGCGTCGCTCAGCGCCTCATCCCAGTAGTCACGGATGCGTCCGTCGGTCCAGCGGTAGCGACGTCGGGAGATCACACCGCGCGGATGCTCGAGGGTCGCCGCGAAGTACGGCTCTGCGGCAGGAGTACGCCAGTCGACGAGGAGCCGGAACCCGTCCGCGTCCGCGAGGCCGGTGCGGCCGATGTACCGATGTTCGCCATCGTCGAGGGTCATCCGGCCGAGGCAGATGTCGAGGCCGAAGCACTCGAGCACGCGAAGGCGTCCGCTCAGTCGGCGGATCTCCAGGTCCCGGTCGACGACGGCATCTCCGAGGTCCGCTTCCCGGCGGCGCGCTTGCGTCAGTCGCGAGATCACATCTGCGCGCTGCAGCTCGAGAGCGTCGGCGATCCTCCGGAGATGCTCGCGGTCATCGGCGATCAGTTCCGGAGCGGCTTTCGCGCGCAGATCATCCGCGAGGTGGAACGGGTCGAAAGGCATGGATCTCCTTCACGCCGGGCGTCATTCGCACGAGCGAGGGTCGATTCTGCCCCAGGGTGGGGGCCTTGCGGCAAGCCCCCACCTCGGCGATATCCTGGAAATGCGCAGGAGAGGTGCTCTTCGCGCTAGCTCTCGTACACGGTGCGTCCGGCGATCACGGTCTGCGATATGCGTGTCCCCAGCAGGAGGGCAGGATCGCCCGCGAACGGGTCGGCGTCGAGCACCACGAAGTCAGCGGCGTATCCGACCGCGATGCGGCCGCGCCAGGTGCCGTCGCCGATCGATGCCGCGGCGTCCCTGGTGGCGTGCGCGATGGCCCGTTCCAGCGGAAGTGCCTGAGTCGGGTCGACGGCCGGCACACCCGGAACCAGCGCCGAGGCACGTGTGGCGGCGACGTACATGTTCGCGAGCGCCTCGTAGGGGGCGGTCGGCGCATCGGTCGAGAAGGCGAGGAGTGCTCCTGCTTCGTCGTACTCCGACCATGCGAACGCGCGGGCGACGCGATCGTCGCCGATCTGCGCCGCCCAGTTCGCGAAGATCGCGGGGTCGGCGTGCACGGGCTGCATGGAGGCCGTCACCCCGAGCCGCGCCATCCGCCCGGCGGTTCCCGGCGCGGCGTACTCGAGGTGCTCGATGCGGTGCCGACGCGGGCGGTCGCCGTTCACCGCGACGGCGTGCTCGATCGCATCGAGGGCGAGTGCGCTCGCGGCGTCGCCGATCGCGTGCATCGCGATCTGAAGTCCCGCCGCGTCCGCCGCCGCGACCACCGGCAGCAGCCGCGCGGCCGGCCAGATCGGCTCGGCGTTCGAGCCGTCGGCGTAGGCAGCTCCCATGGCGGCAGTGCACGCGTCGATCGTGCCGTCGAGCACGAGCTTTATCCCGACGACGCGAACACCCGCCGTCGACGCCGATGCGTGCGCCGACGCCTGAGCGACCTGCGCGAGGTTCGCCGCATCGTCTCCGCTGTTCGCGACGAACCAGTGCGCGGCGACGCGCAGGGGCAGCTCGCCGCGTTCGGCTGCCCTTTCGAGCGCAGCGAGTCCGAGCTCGTCGAACGCCATGTCGACGGCCCCCGTCACGCCGGCGGAGAGGTAGGCGGACACGACCCGTGCGACTGCCGCATCCCGCTGAGCGTCCGTCGTGGAGGCGTCGCGCTGCGCCCACGCGTACTGCTGTGCGGCGGTCTCATAGAGCATCCCCGTCGGCTCGCCGGACGCGTCGCGGGCGATGCGTCCGCCGAGCGGGTCGGGGGTGTCCCGCGTGATCCCCAGCTCGCGCAGCGCCGCCGTGTTCACCCAACAGGAGTGGTAGTCGTTGGCATCGAGGTAGACGGGGATATCGGCGACGACGGCATCGATCATCGTCGCGGTCGGCTCCCCGTCGGGGATCGCGTCGAACAGCCAGCCGCGTCCGCGCAGTACTCCCGACGTGGTGCGGCGGGCCTCGTCCAACCGGCGTTGGATCTCCTCGAGCGATGCGGCGTCGGTGAGTCCGACCTGTCCGAGCGCCTCGCCCATCATGAGCAGGTGGGTGTGCGCGTCGGTGAACCCCGGAAGGACGACGCGTCCTCCGAGATCGACCTCCGCGTCGGCGTGCGGGGCTTCCGCCTCGGAGCCCACGTGGATGAACTCCTCGCCGTCGACGACGATGGCCTCCGCCCAGCGGGACTCGTCTCCCGTGAAGATCCGGGCGTTGCGATAGAGGGTGCGGGTCATGCGGTGGTCTCCTGAGAGGTCATGCGTTCCAGACGCGTCGATAGGAGGGCGATCGCCCCGGCGGGTACGGCGAGGACGAAGCTCGCGATGCCGAGGGCGACCCCGAATCCCTGATAGCCGAGAACGCCGACGAGGGCTGCGCCGATGACGGGGGTGAGGGCCGACCCGACGAGGTACACCGCGAGCAGGGGGCCCGACCAGCGGCCGTCGGCATCCAGGGCCGCCGATGTCGACACGAAGTACATGAAGGCGATCGCGTACACCGAGTTCCAGGCGATGAAGATCACGATGAACGTGGTGGGATCGGTCACGAAGCCCTCCACGATCTTGAGCGCGCCGCCGGCGACGAGCAGGATCACGAGCGGTACCGCGCGCCCGAGACGTGCCCCCACGATCATGAGGAGCAGCGAACCGAGCAGTCCGCCGGCCGTCGCGCCGCTCAGCGCGATGCCGAGTCCCTCCGGCGTCAATCCGGCCTGTTCCGCACCCATCACGCCCGCCATGGCCCACAGCGAGTCCTCGCTGGCCGCCCACAGCGCGAACACCAGCAGGAGGCCGAAGCCGGCCGCGGTGACGGTCCGTGTGCGGGTGGGGGACGTCCTGACCGTCCCGGTCGGCGGCACCTCGATCGGCATCGCCTCGGCGACGGCTGCTCCGGCCTGCGGGGCGACGACGGGGGCGGCGGGCAGCCAGGCGGTGGCGACGAGCCCGATCAGGGAGAACAGGGCGAGCGCGCCGAACACATCGATCGGCGCGAGGCCGATCAGGGGGATGACGGCGAGCACCACGGTGATGACGCCCCGGTTCGCGAGTCCGTTGAAGCCGGCGACCCGGTCCGGGTTGCGGAACGCGGCGAGCGCTGCGCCCGACGCGGCGACCGCTCCGCCCGCTCCGGCGCCGCCGAGGAGGAGGCCGGGGAGCATGGCGGCGGGTGCGAGTGCGGCGGTCGCGAAGCCGACGACGGCGAGACCTAGTCCCGCGCGGGCCACGGTTCGGCGATGCGTGCCGGCGCACAGCGGAGCGATCGCCAGTCCGGTCACGGCGGTGAGCAGGAGTGTCGCGGTCACGAGCCAGCTGGCGGCGAGCACGTCGAGGCCGAGGCCGGTCTGGGCGGCCGTGATCATGTACGGCGACAGGTTGACGCCCAGGTACCCGGCGATGCCGATCGCGAAGGTCGCGGCCGCTGTCGGGAAGCGGAGAGGGATTCTGGTGCGGAGATCGAGCGTGGTCATGGAGCTCCAAGGGGAGTCGGCACGGCATTGTGCGCGGGAAGGGGAGACAACGGGTGTGCGTCGGATGGGGCACGAGTTCATAAACGAATGGTGTTCGTAAACGAATGGTGTTCATTATTATGCACAGGAGGGGGTTCTTGCGGAACCCCCGAACTCACGACCGGTCCGCCGGAGAAAGCGAGCCCCCGATGCCGAGGCCCTCCACACCGCTCCTGTCTCCGGAGATCATCGGCGCCGCGGGCCTCGCTCTCGCGAGAGGCGGCCGGCCCTTCGGGGTCAATGCCATAGCCCGCGAGCTCGGCGTGCGCCCCTCGTCGCTGTACAACCATGTCGACGGCATGGACGGGATACTCGAACTCATCCGCGGGCAGCTCGTGCAGGGATACCTCGTGCAGTGGGACGGCGAGCCCTGGGATGTCTTCGTGCTCGCGGTGCTGCGAACCCAGCGCCGGATGTATGCCGACCATCCGCAGCTCGTTCCATTGCTCGTGGGGAAGACGATCACGCATCCGGCCGTCATCGCCGCATATGACGACCTCGCCTCGGCGCTCGTCGACGGCGGTTTTCCCGAGGACGAGGTGCTCTCGGTGATCGCCGTCATCGACGCCTTCGCGATCGGCTTCGGTCTCGATCTCGCGTCGCCTGACGAGATCTGGCAGCCGGGGGAGCCGACCCGCACGCTCGGACGCCTCATCGACGGGGCCGAGCGGGGGAGCGCCCGCTCCGATCGCACCTTCGAGCTCGGGGCCGACCTTCTCCTGGAATCCCTGCGCACACGTCTCGCGCGGTGATCGTCGGAGGTGCACGATCGCTGCGGCGATGCGAAGGAGGCCGTGGATCGAGTCCAGTGCAGTGCAGTGGGGAGATTTGCCCTCTCGATGACCCGCCCCAGACGGTGCCGCCGAGAGGGCTCACCGCCCTTCCCGGACGGTAGGGGAGGCGGCGAAGATCTCGCTGCGCTCACGGCTGATTTCCCCAGGTCATCAGCCTCGTAGCCCCCGCTACGAGAGCAGAATATCGCTTAATCGGCTTGTCCGCCATTTGGGGGACAAAGAAATTTTCGAATTCGGGTAGCGGGGACTCGCTGTTGTCTTCCTCTGGTGCTTCTCTAGGGTGGACTCATGGACAGACTGCTCGTGCTCACCGCTCAGGTCGCCATCCCTCACGGCCATCGCATCGACGTGACGGAGCAGGTCGATCCGCTCACCGATGAGCCGGTGGTCCTGGCCATCGTCGACCTCGACACCGGCATCCGCTACCGACGCGAAGAGGACCCGAGTGGGGACTTCTCCCGCTGGATCGGGCGGGTGCTGAGGTGCACGGTCACCATCGGAGGCGCAGGAGCCCACACCACGCTGCTCGTCGATCCCCTCGGTCCCGGGTACACCGGTGCCAAGGTGGCTCTCCACGAAGCCGACGCGGCTGCCGATGCCGCCAAGGCCGAGGCGGACCGGTGGGGCGGAGCCGATCGCCCGCCGGCAGAGGAGCCGGAGCGCTTCTGGTGAACCCGGCGCGCAGCGTCACCGGAAGTCTCTGGAGCGATGGGTGAGACCGGTGCGCAGATCCTCGAACCCATCGGCCAGCACATTGACCACGCCCTCGGCCGATCGTTCCAGGATGCCGCGGATGATGAGCGCCGGTGAGTCTCGGGCCACGCGGCGGTAGCGGTTCCAGACCCCGGCCGAGCAGACGACGTTCACCAGCCCGCTCTCATCCTCGAGGTTCACGAAGGTGATCCCGGAAGCCGTGGCCGGTCGTTGACGATGGGTGACGAGCCCGGCGACCTCGATGCGTCGACCCGCCTCGTGCCTCTGCAGGTCGACCGCTGTCAGCACGCCGCGAGCGCGCAGAGCCTCCCGGAAGTGCGTCAGGGGATGGTCGTCGGTCGACACCCCGGTCGCCCACAGGTCGGCGGAGAGCCGCTCGTAGCTGCTCTGATCGGCGAACAGGGGCGGCTGCACCGCGACCGTGGTCCCGGGGAGGAAACGGGAGCGATCCTCGGCGGCGGCTCCCGCCATCCAGATGGCCTCCCGGCGTTCCAGGCCCAGACAGTCGAAGGCCCCGGCGGTGGCGAGCGCCTCCAGCTGGGCGGACGTGGCATCCGTGCGTCTGACCAGGTCGTTCAGGTCCCGATAGAGGCCGTTCGCTTCGCGCTCGGCGACGATCTTCTCGGCCATCGCCATGCCGATCCCACGGATGCCGCCGAGTCCCAGCCGCACAGCGGACCCGCCGTCTCTGCGGTGCGCGGCGGATTCATCCGCGGCAGACCTGTCGAAGCGCAGGACCGGCGGCTGAGGGACGCTCAGGCACGGATCCTGGCCGGTCGGCCCTCTCGGGGTGTCCGAGGAGAGCGGCTCCAGCAGCTCCATCGCACCGGAGAGATGCAGATCGGGGCGGCGCACCTCCACTCCGTGCCGCCGGGCATCCGCGGTCAGGGTCGCGGCGGAGTAGAAGCCCATGGGCTGCGAGCGCAGGAGTCCCGCGAGGAACGCGGCGGGGTAGTGCAGCTTCAACCAGGAGCTGGCATAGACGAGGAGTGCGAACGACAGCGAGTGCGATTCGGCGAAACCGAAGTTGGAGAACGCCTGGATCTGCGCATAGATACGATCCGCCGCCTCGTCGACGAGCCCGCGCCTCGCCATCCCCGCATAAAGCTTGTCCCTGACCTTCTCGATCCTCTCGAGGCCCCGTTTGGAGCCCATGGCCCGGCGCAGCAGATCGGCTTCGTCCGCTGTGCAGTCGCCCACGGCGGTGGCCATCTGGATGAGCTGTTCCTGGAAGATCGGGATGCCCAGCGTGCGCTTCAGGATGTCCTCAAGATCGCTGTGCGGGTAGGGGATGGTGAACTCCACCGGCGGTTCTCCCCGAGACACCCGTTCCCGGTTCTCCTCGTCGACGCGGTCCTTCGCCATCTTGCGCCGGACGAACGGGTGCACGGCCCCGCCCTGGATGGGGCCGGGCCGGATGAGGGCGATCTGGATGGCGAGGTCGTAGAAGCTCCGCGGTTGCAGGCGGGGGAGCAGCCCTATCTGAGCACGGGATTCCACCTGGAAGACGCCGATCGAGTCCGCGTGGCAGAGCATGTCGTAGACGCCGGCCTCCTCCTTCGGGATCGTCTCGAGCGTCCACTCCTCACCCGTGGTCTCCCGGATCAGGTCGAAGCAGTGCTGGAGGGCGGCGAGCATCCCGAGTCCCAGCAGATCGAACTTCACCAACCCCATGAAGGCGGCATCGTCCTTGTCCCACTGGATGATCGTGCGGTTCTCCATGCGGGCGTGCTCCACAGGGACGACCTCTCCGACGGGGCGCGCGGTGAGCACCATGCCCCCGGAATGGATGCCGAGATGTCGAGGCGCCTTCAGCAGCTCTCCGGCGTAGGCGAGCACGTTCTCGGGGATGTCGTGCCCCTCTGCGGGTTCCAGTCCCGCTCCCCAGCCGTCGACCTGGCGGGACCAGGCATCCTGCTGGCCCGGGGAGTGGCCGAGAGCCCTGGCCATGTCGCGCACCGCATTCTTGGGGCGGTACTGGATGACGTTCGCCACCTGGGCAGCCCGCTCCCTCCCGTACTCCTCGTACACCCACTGGATGATCTCCTCACGGCGGTCGGAGTCGAAGTCGACGTCGATGTCCGGCTCCTCCGTCCGCGTGGTCGCGAGGAACCGCTCGAAGGGCAGACGGTAGAGGATCGGATCGACCGCGGTGATGCCCAGCAGGTAGCAGACCGCGCTCGCCGCAGCCGACCCCCTGCCCTGGCAGAGGATGCCGCGCCTCCGGGCCTCCGCGACGATGCCGTGCACGATCAGGAAGTACCCGGGGAAGTCCTTCTCCTCGATCACGTCGAGCTCGCGGGCGATCCGGTGCCGGCCGTCATCGTCCAGTCGTGGATACTTCGACGGCACGGCCTCCCACACCAGGTGACGCAGCCAGGTCATCGGAGTGTGCCCCTCCGGAACCTTCTGCTGCGGCAGGGCCGGTCGAGCCAGGCGAAGCGGGAAGGCCGAGGCCGCGGCCAGCTCGAGCCCGTACGAGATCGCCCCGGGGTGCCGCTGGAAGCGCGCCGCCATCTCCGCACCGCTGCGCAGATGCGCCCCTCCGTGCGCGGGCAGCCAGCCGTCGAGCTCGTCCATGCTGCGCACCGCGCGGACCGCGGCCACGGCCTCGGCGAGCGGCGCCTGTGCCGGTGTGGCGTAGTGCACGTTGTTGGTCGCGACCACCGGCAGCCGCATCCGACGCGCCAGGTCGGCGAGAGCGTCGTTGCGTCGAGTGTCGAGGGGGTCGCCGTGATCGAAGAGCTCGACGACGACGTTGTCGCTTCCGAACAGGTCGACGAGCGACCCCAGCGGCGTGCCCGCGTCCCCCGCTTCGAGTCCGCGACGCACGGCGCCCTTCCGACATCCGGTCAGGATCGTCCAGTGCCCGTCCGCGCGTGCCACGAGATCGTCCAGGTCGTAGACCGGGCGCCCCTTCTCACCTCCCCGCAGCTGCGCAGAAGTGATCGCCCCCGAGAGTCGGTGGTATCCCTCCATGCCTCGGGCGAGGACCAGCAGGTGCTCGCCTGCGGGATCCGCGGAACCCCGTTGCGGCGCCGGCAGGTCGAGCGACAGCTCTGCCCCGAACACCGTCTGCAGCGGGCTCTCCATGAGATCGGCCACCTCGGCGAAGCGCGCGGCTCCGTAGAAGCCGTCGTGGTCGGTGAGGGCGAGAGCGGTCAGGCCGAGTCGCTCGGCCTCGGCGAGGAGGTCTTCGGGGGACGACGCCCCGTCGAGGAACGAGTACGACGAATGAGCGTGCAGCTCGGCGTAGGGGACCGCGTCCGCGGGGCGGGGGACGGCGACGGGGGGAGTGCGCTTGCGTCGGCGGCTCACCGGTCCCGGATCCGTCCGCTGCCCTCGGGGCTCGGCGACCGGGGGGCGCGACTCCTCGCCGCTGAGGGTGCGCTCCAGATCGTTCCAGGACAGCGGCGGATTGTGCCAGCCCATCAGCGGTACCTCCCCTCGGCCCACCAGCGCTCGCCGGTGCAGAACACCAACCACGCACGGTCGTCGTCGTCGACGATCTGGAGCCGGTGTCCCCGCTTCCCGCCCCCTGGCGCCCAGCGTCGTTCGTGCACGGGCCAGGGTCCTGCCCAGGCCTGCACGGCGGATCCGTCGATGCGGGCGGGGTCGTTCGAGAGCGAACCCCGCTCATCGACGCTGATGGTGCTCTCGTCCGCAGCGAACACGCCGATGGGTCTCGGCGGTCGGAAGACCTCGGCCGGCAGGGGGTCGGGAAGGCTCCCCGGCCACGGGGAGCCGGGGTCGCGGGGCGGGACGGTGCGCTCTCCCCACGGGGTGAGCACCTGGCGATCCGCGAGCCAGCGACCACCGGCGACGGCGGCGGTGACCACACCCTGATGGCCCAGCATGGTCTGCACGCGCGAGACCGCATGGTGCAGACGTTCATCCGTGCCGGAGCCGAAGAGCCCCGGCTGGTGGTGCGCGGCATCGTCCACGGCCGCGGGAACGATCCGCACCGCCACGATGCCGCCGAACGCCCGCGCCTCGTCGACCGGCTCCTTCGCGGACTGCGCGGCCAGGGATTCCAGCTGCCAGCGCACCCGGTCGACGAGGTCGGAGGCGTCGAAACAGGTCGGATGCAGCCAGGACCGGGAGAAGACGGCGCCGTTGTCGTCGGTCAGATCGATCCGCACCTCCGTGCAGACGAGGGAGGCGTCGCCCAGAGCGAGCATCACCGCGTCCGCCGTCTGACGCACCGCGAAGGCCACCTGGTCCGTTCCCCCCAGCGGGGAGTCGAACTCGATGGCCCGCACCAGCTCCGGATCGGGCGGGCGCGGCGTCAGCGGACGGGAGTCGGCACCGGCGGCGAGGGCGTGCAAGCGGGCGCCGTGCTCGCCGAAACGGTCGCGCACGTCGAGCGCGGTGAGGGATGCGAATTCACCGAGCGTGCGCACGCCGAGCCTGACGAGGAGTCCGGCGATCTGCTCGTCGCGCAGCACCTGGACGGGATACGGTGCCAGGAACTCTCCGGACGCCCCCGGCGGCACCACTGTGCATGGTGCGGTGCCGCGCGCCGCGATCTCAGCCGTGAACGGGCCGTCGGCGACGCCGACCCGCACCTCGGGGAACCCTGCATCGGCCAGGACGGCGGTGAGGGCTTCGGCGGCTTCCGCCTCTCCTCCGTGATAGCGGGAGATGCCTCTGGCGCGGAGGATCGCGAGTCCCGGTCGCAGCAGCGTGACCCCTGGCGCATGCTTCTCGATCAGGTGCAGCACCGGCAGGAAGGCCCGCTCGTCGCGGTCGGGGTCGTGGGAGAGCACGCGCAAAGAGGCGAGGTGCCCCTGCGCGATCCTGCGGCGCTGACCGGTGCGCACACCGTGCTCCCTGGCGGACGCGGTGCAGGCGACGATCGTGTTCGCCTGCACCAGGGCGGTGGGCGGGTGCGGGGGAGCGATGCCGAGCGCCGCCCGCATCGGCCAATCGGGGAACCACAGCACCAGCACACGGAGCGGGCTGTTCATCCGGCTTCCGCCCATCGCAGGAGCTCAGGTGGCGGGGATCCGCTCGATATGGCGGTCTCCGGAACGAAAGCGGTCTCCGGAGCGAGCGCCGGCAGCGCGGTGAGCTCGGCTCCGACGGTCTCGACCGCACCATGTCCTCCTGGCAGCTGCACGCGCACGCTCGACGGACGAGGGCTGTGCCGTGTCCGGGCGGTCACCGTGACCGTGCAGTCCGAGAGCAGTCCCCATCCGGCGCCGAGTCCGTGCCAGTGCGGGTCATGCAGGCGTATGGTTCCTTCGCTCTGTGGCCAGCGCTCCGCCCCCGGTGTCTCGGTGACGAGGAGTGTGCAACCGCGATCGCGCAGACGAGCGCTCAACCGGGCGACATCGGCGTCTCGTGCGCGTGAGCCGGGGGAGACGACGATCAGGGGCACGACCTCGGCCAGAGCGGATGTCGCGGCGAGCCAGCGATCTCCCGGCGTCGGTACGAGGATCAGGCGGGCGAGGTCGATGCCGAATGCGGCTGCGGCTTCCGCGCCGAGGGTCGGCATGCCGACCACGGCGCACCACAGCCCCTTCTGCGACGCGGCGCCGAGCAGCGCGAGGACGAGGCTCGGCGAAGGGGACACGGAGTAGGAGGTGCCGGTCTGCAGTCCCCCTTCCGGAAGGAGTGAGGCGAAAGCAGGGTCGAGGGGCAGCAGCGCCTGTTCGCTGCGCCGTCGTTGCATCCGGCTGATCTCGCGACGCAGCCGCAGCACTTCTCCCGCACGGGAGTCGCCCGTGGGGGAGAGCGAGGCGATTGCGTCGAGCCCGATCACCTGCATCCTTTCTCGAAGATATATTCTAATATAACAAGTCGTCTGATCGACGATAGTTCGTACATCGGACATCCGCCAGGGGGTTGTCCACAGGCTGTCGAAGAGTGCTCCCTCGATCTCCTAACCTGCCGGGATGGACATCCGGCTCACGCTCATCGCGCTCGTGCATGCTGCCTTGATCGGTGTCGGAGGCTGGCTCATCGTGATCGACGCCCGCACTCACCGTCTCCCCGATCGGATCGTGCTGCCGACGCTCGGTGTCCTCCTGGTGCTCGTGTCGATCGATGCTCTCGCCGCAGGGCAGTGGGCGTCGTCCGTGCGCGCCGCTATCGGCCTTGTGGTCCTCGGTGGTTTCTATGCCGTGCTGCGGATGGTCAGCCGCGCGGGGATGGGCGGGGGAGACGTGAAGCTCGCCGCCGTCATCGGCCTGGTGCTGGGATGGCACGGCTGGCAGGCGCTGATGATCGGGGCGGCCTCGGCATTCGTGCTGGGCGCGCTCTATGCGCTGGTGCTCATCCTGCTGCGCAGAGCCGACGGAGCGACCCGCATCGCCTTCGGGCCCTGGATGATCGCCGGCGCCCTGCTCGGAGTCGCCTTCGGCTGAACCCGCACGCCTCGCCCGCATTCTGCGACGACGGGGCTACCCTGAGCACATGGCACTCGCACGACTTCACGGCGGCCCGCTCGACGGGCAGATCATCCCCCTCGGCGACGCGGACGACAAGCTGATCGTCCCCTACAGCGAGACGCAGGTGGTGTACAACCGCCGCGGCGAACCGCAGAACACCGGAGAGGGCGACGGTCCCACCGAGGTCGACTACTGGTTCGAGGAGTCGCTCGAGGACCTCACCCTCGAGGATGACTGAGCCGTCCCGCACGGTCGAGGTCGAGCGCAAGTACGACGTCGACCTCGAGACCCCGTTGCCCCGGTGGGAGAGGATCCCCGGCGTCGAGGCGGTCAGCACCGGAGAGGTCCGCGCCCTGGACGCCCGGTACTTCGACACCGCTGACGGCACTCTCTCGCGTGCCGGAGTGGCGCTGCGTCGTCGCACCGGCGGCCCCGACGAGGGCTGGCACGTGAAGGGCCCGCGACAGGGAGACGGTCGACTCGAACTCGGCTGGCCGCTGGGAGAGGGCGACACGCTCCCTCCCGCCGTGGCCGAGACCATCTCCGAATGGACGACAGCTCCGCTCACCCCGCTCGCCCGGATCGAGAACGACCGCACCGCCTATCTGCTCAGCGGCCCGCACGGGGTGGTCGCCGAGTTCGTCGACGATCGGGTGCGAGCGACCGATCTGCGCGGGAACGTGACGCGCGAATGGCGTGAGTGGGAGATGGAACTCGGTCTCGCCGCGCCCTCCGATGAGGCGGGACGCACCGCGTTCTTCGACGCGGTGGAGCAGGCGGTGGCTGCTGCCGGAGGCACGGAGTCGGCGTCGGGGTCGAAGCTCGCCAGAGCTCTCGGCGTCTAGGGCGGACAGCGCTCGGGCGCAACCCCTTCCCCCCGAGCGGTGCGCAGTGCTTGAGTGACACCATGAGCCGAACGCCTGTGCTTCGATCGCTGCAGACGATCGTCCCCGACACCGTTCTCGTGCAGGAGCAGGTGCGTGACGTTTTCGCACAGCAGCCCGACCTGGGAAGACTCGCGCAACGGATCGTCACGACCTCGTTCAACGTCTCGGGCATCGACACCCGCCACACGGTGATCGATGAGCTGTCACCCGATTCGGACGTCACCGACCCCGTCTTCTTCGACCGCCGAACGGGCATGCTGCTCGCTCCGGGCACGAAAGCGCGCAACGACTTCTACACCCGTGAGGCCACCGTGCTCTTCGTCGAGGCCGCGCGGCGGGCGATCGACGCCGACCCCGACCTCCGCCCCGCCGATGTGACACACGTCATCACGGTCTCCTGCACCGGGTTCCACGCCCCTGGTCCCGAGTACGAGATCGTGCGCGCGCTCGGCCTCTCCGATGCCGTGCAGCGCTTCCACTTCGGATTCATGGGCTGCTATGCGTCGATGCCGGCGCTCCGGGCCGCGAGTCAGTTCTGCGCCGCGGACGAGAACGCGGTCGTCCTGGTCGTGAGCGTCGAACTGTGCACCCTTCACCTTCGCACCTCGGAGAACCCCGACACGATCGTCGCGTCTTCGCTGTTCGCCGACGGTGCGGCCGCCGGAATCGTCACGGCACGCGACCTCCCCTCCCCGGTTCCCGCACTGCGCCTGGATCGCTTCCACACCGCGATCGCGCCGGAAGGCGAGAAGGACATGGCCTGGACGATCGGAGACACCGGTTTCGAGATGATCCTCTCCACGGCCGTCCCGCAGATCATCGGCGAGACCATCATCGGTGCGCTCCGGCCGCTGTACAGTCCGGAAGAGGACCTCGGGCAGGCCTTCGAAGGCGGCGGCGTGGGGGAAGCCGTGCAGCATTGGGCCATCCATCCGGGCGGACGCAGCATCCTCGACAAGGTGCAGGAGCGGCTGAACCTCAGCGACGCTCAACTGCACCCGGCCAGGGAGGTGCTACGGAACAACGGCAACATGTCCAGCGCGACCGTGCTGTTCATCCTGAAACGGATCCTCGAGGAGGAGGGTGCCCGTGCCGGTGACCGCGTCTCCGCGATGGCTTTCGGGCCGGGGCTGACCGCCGAGAGCGCGCTGATGACCGTCGTGGCACCGCCTCGTTCATGACCCGGCCTCTCACGACGCGGGACGTCGACACCCGCGAGTTGATGGACGACCCGGACGCCGATGCGCGGATGCTGGCCCGGACCTATGGGCGGTTCGGGTTCGTGAACGCTCTGGTCTCCCGCCCGGGTAGCCTCTACCGGCGTGACGTCCGGCCACGGGCCGCGCACGCCAGGGAGCAGTCGCGCGCCTTGCGTATCCTCGACGTCGGTGCGGGTGGGGGAGATCTCTGTCGGCTGCTCGCCTGGAGACTGCGTCGGGACGGCTTCGATGCAGAGGTCACCGCGCTCGACGCCGACGTGCGGGCGATCCGCTGGGCATCGGCGCACGATCGCGGCGCGGGCATCCGCTACCGTCGTGCCCTCACGACCGAGCTGGTGGCTGCGGGAGAGATCTACGACATGGTGCTGTCCAATCACGTGCTGCATCATCTCGACGATGCCGAGCTGCGGACGGTGCTCGACGACTCCGTGCGGCTCGTCGCTCCCGGCGGGATGGTCTCGCACCGTGACATCGCCCGGAGCCGCACCGCTCATGCGCTGTTCTCCGCGGCCACCTGGACGATCTCGAGCACCCTCCTCGCGGACTCGTTCATCCGTGAGGACGGTCTCATCAGCATCCGCCGCTCGTACACGACGGCCGAGCTCAGGGCGATCGCTCCTCCCGGATGGGTCGTCCGCGGCAGCGTGCCCTCTCGACTGGAGCTGCGGTGGGTGGGAGCGCATGCCCGAACATGACGTCCTGATCGTCGGTGCGGGTCCTGTCGGTCTGCTGCTGGCCTGTCTGTTGGCGCAGGAGGGGCTGCGGGTGACGATCTGCGAGCGGCGGACGGGGACCGACGACCGGACCAGAGCCATCGGCATCCACCGTCCCGGCCTGGATGCCCTGGACGCGGCAGGGGTCGGCGGCGAGGTGCGGGCGGACGCGCTGCGACTCGCGGGCGGCGAGGTGCGTAGCCGTCGGCGGACTCTGGCGACGCTGACCTTCGACCGCGACCGCCCGGTCCTGGTGCTTCCGCAACCTCACACGGATGCGGTGCTGCGCGCCCGTCTGCGCGCGCTCGCTCCCGACGCTCTGGTCGTCGGCTGCGAGGTGCGCGAGGTGCGCCAGACCAATGACGAGGTCGTCGTCGCGACGGAGACGATCGAAGGATCACGCGAGGTCACCGCATCGATGGTGGTGGTCGCCGACGGGGTGCGGAGCCGACTGCGCGGTGACCTGCGGATCGGCTGGCGTCCTCGGCCGGGGTGCGGGTCGTATTCGATGCTCGACGTGCACGACGAGACTCCGGGTGACCGCGCGATCCTGCACTGCGAGCCGGATGGACTCGTCGAGTGCTTCCCGCTGCCGGCTGGGCGGCGCCGATGGGTGGTGAGGGAGGGGGACGAGGGGGTCGGTTCCGCAGCGGGCTTCCGCACGGCCGTCCGGCAGCGCACCGGGATCGACCTCGAGCTCCCGGTGGGCGCGCAACCGGCGTCGTTCGTCGCCGCGCAGCACATGGCCACACGGGTGCATCGGGGGAGGGCCGTGCTCCTGGGTGATGCCGCGCACGAGGTCAGCCCGATCGGAGGGCAGGGGATGAACCTGGGGTGGGCCGACGCCGTGCGCCTCGCCGAGCAGCTCGTCCGTTCCCTCCCGACACGGGTTCCCGACCTCGCCGCCTACGACCATCGCGTGCGCCGGGCTGCCGCCATGGCCGGACGACGCTCGAGGTTCTATATGTCGATGGGCGCGCCGGCGCCGGCTGCGGTCGTGCAGGGCAGGGAGCTGGTGATGCGCGCCCTCGGTTCGGCGCCGTTGCGGGGCTGGACGACGGGTCTGCTCACGATGCGCGGGATCTGACGCCGGCTCCGGGATGCAGAAGGCCCGGGTCCGCTGTGCGCGGACCGGGCCTTCTGCGGAGTCTCGATCAGAAGTTGATCATGTGGCCTGCGAGGCCGTGGAAGCCCTCCTGCAGCGCCTCCGACAGCGTCGGGTGCGTGTGCACGTTGCGGGCCAGCTCGAGAGCCGTGAGGTCCCACTTCTGTGCGAGCGTCAGCTCGGGGAGGAGCTCCGACACATCGGGGCCGATCATGTGCGCGCCGATGAGCTCGAGGTGCTCGGCGTCGGCGATCAGCTTGACGAAGCCGACCGGCTCGCCGAGGCCGTGTGCCTTGCCGTTCGCCATGAACGGGAAGGTCGCGACCTTGATCTCGCGTCCCTCGTCCTTGGCCTGCTGCTCGGTGAGGCCGAACGAGGCGACCTGCGGGGAGCAGAACGTCGCACGCGGCATCATGCGGTAGTCGCCCAGCGTCTGGGTCTCGGCGCCGCCGATGGTCTCGGCCGCGACCACACCCTGGGCCTCGGCCACGTGGGCGAGCTGCAGCTTGGCGGTCACATCGCCGATCGCGTAGATGCCCTCCACATTGGTGCGCATGTGGTCGTCGATGTCGATCGCGCCGCGCTCGGTCAGCTTCACGCCGGTCTTCTCCAGGCCGAAGCCCTCGATGTTCGGGGCGAACCCGACCGACATGAGAACCTTGCCGGCCTCGATCGACGACTGCTGTCCGTCCTTGCCGGTGTAGGTGACGGTGACGGACGAGCCGTTGTCGACGACCGACTCGACCTTGGTCGAGGTGAGGATGTCGACGCCGTAGTTCTTGTACTGCTTCGTGATCTCCTTCGACACGTCCGCATCCTCGTTGGGGAGTGCGCGGTCGAGGAACTCGATGATGGTCACCTTGACGCCGTAGTTCGTCAGGACGTAGGCGAACTCCATGCCGATGGCGCCGGCGCCGACGATGACGATCGACTCGGGCAGGTCCCGGGTCATGATCTGCTCTTCGTAGGTGACGACGTTCTCGCTGAGCGTGACACCGGGGAGCAGACGCACCTTGGAGCCGGTGGCGATGATCACGTTGTCGAACGTGACCTCTTCGGTGGAGCCGTCGGCCTTGGCGACCGAGATCGCCTTGGGGCCGGTGAAGGTGCCGCGACCGTTGTACTCGGTCACCTTGTTCTTCTTCATCAGGAAGTGGATGCCCTTGACGCGACCCTCCGCGACCTCCCGGCTGCGGTCGAACGCCTTGCCGAAGTCGATCGTGAACTCGCCGGAGATCCCGAAGAAGTCGGCCTTGTGGTTCAGGGTGTGCGCGAGCTCCGCGTTCTTCAGGAGCGCCTTGGAGGGGATGCAGCCGACGTTGAGGCAGACACCACCCCAGTACTTCTCCTCGATGATGGCGGTGGAGAGACCGAGCTGCGCGCTGCGAACCGCAGCGACGTATCCGCCAGGACCTGCACCAAGGATGACGACGTCGTAGTGTGGCATGCCTTAAGCCTATCGCTCCGAGGGGGTGTCGGAATCGGTCGCGGCCGCGCCTCGGCGGCGGCTCATGACGATCCAGACGACCACGCCGGCGACCACGAGCACAGCGAGGATCGCGACGATCCAGATCGCCGCCGATCCACCCGCCTCGTCATCCGCGTTCGCGGTCGGCGTGCTCGTCACCTCGGGGGATGCCGTCTGCTCCGCGGTCGGCGCGGCCGTCGTCGGTGCGGCGCTGGGCTCCTCCGTGGCGGCTCCTTCGTCCCCCACGGTCACGGTGAAGGAGTACTCGCCGGAGGTGGGGTGCCCGTCGCTCGACACGACCTTCCAGATCACGTGATAGGCACCGGCCGGTCCCGCGCCCTGCAGGGGCTGCGTGACGATCGCACCGTCGACCGTCGCCGGCCCGTCCGTGATCGGGTTCCCCGCGGGGTCGGTCACGACGACCTCGGTCGCGCCCTCGCCGCCGATCAGCTTCGCGCTGAAGGTGAGGGTCAGCGTGTCGGGGACCGTCTCGACCGACTCGTCGGCTGCCGGTGACGACGAGACGAGCGCGTCGTGCGCCGAGGCCGATAGCGGGGAGAGGAACACGAGGAGGGCGGCGAGCAGGGTCGCGGCGAGGGCGATCGGTGCGGCCGAGCGGCTCAGAGCTTTGGTCTTCACGAGTACAGCCTATGAATCCTCGGTATGGGACGGCTGAGTGTGGATGCGCCCTCCCGCGAGCCCCTCGGCATCCGTTAGTCTGGACAACCAGGAGGGCACAGTGACTGACAGCGACAGCCGACCGGCCGGAGAAGCCGCGATCCACCGTTCCGGTGAGCAGAGACACGACGTGACGCAGACGTTCGGACACGATTCCGATCTGTCCTTCGTGCCGTTCGGTGTGGAGCTCACCGACGTCGAGCAGACGGCCATCGCCGCGCTGCCTGCAGGATCGGCTCTTCTGCTGGTCCGTTCCGGCGCTCTCGCCGGGGCACGGTACCTCCTCGACACCGATGTGACGACCGTGGGTCGCCACCCCGAGGCCGACATCTTCTTCGACGATGTGACCGTCTCCCGTCGGCATGCGGAGATCACCCGCACGGGATCGACGTTCGAGATCATCGACCAGCGCTCGCTCAACGGCACCTATGTCAACGGTGAGCGCGTCGACCGCAGCACTCTGGCTGACGGCTCCGAACTCCGCGTCGGCAAGTTCCGTCTGAACTTCTTCGCCTCCCCGCAGGACCGCCAGGCGGCGAACGCCTGATGGCGGCCTCTCCCGCCCGCGAACGCTCTGCGTCCGCGGGCCTGCTGAGTATCGGTCAGGTGCTCGCGAGGCTCACCCCGGAGTTTCCCGACCTGACCTCCAGCAAACTGCGGTTCCTCGAGGTGCAGGGCATCGTCAGTCCTTCTCGCACGGACTCCGGCTACCGGAAGTTCTCGGCGTCCGACATCGAGCGTCTCCGTCTCGGGCTCACCCTGCAGCGCGATCACTACCTTCCGTTGAGCGTGATCCGCGAGCAACTCGATGAGGCCGATGCCGCCGGGGACTCGACTCCGCTGCTGCCACCGCCGTCGATCGCCCCGTCGCCCCGTCGCTATCGCCGAGACGAACTCCTCGCCGCGGCGGGAGCGGGACCGCAGCTTCTCAACGACGCGATCAGCACAGGGGTCATCACCGCGCAGGAGAGCTATCCCGAGGCGACCGTGACGCTGCTGCGCGGCCTGGTCGCGCTCGACCGCCACGGCATCGAGCCACGGCACCTGCGCTCGCTGCGTCAGGGCGCCGAACGTGAGGTCGCCCTGATCGAATCCGCCATGTCCGCGCTGCTGCGCCGGACCGACGCCGCGTCACGGGCGAAGGCCAGCGAACTCGCCCCCGAACTGGCCTCGCGCATCGATGAGGTGCGATCGCTCTTCGTCAAGGATGCGCTCTCGCGCGTGCTTTCGTAACGAACTGATTGCGACACACCTTCGCGGCCACACGGATGTGATTGCCGGTGCCCTGGCACTGCTCTACCGTGGAAGAAACCGTTCCAGAGAGGATTTCAGATGAATGCGGATGAGCTCGCAGGCGACCCGCGGTTCGTACCCGAACTCCTCTTCACCGACGGACTCCCGGCCATGGATGACGAGGTCGGCTACCGTGGTGCGGTCGCAGCGCGTGCCGCCGGTATCACCTACCGTCAGCTCGACTACTGGGCGCGCACCGAGCTGGTCGAGCCCACCGTGCGCGGCGCGAACGGCTCCGGCTCGCAGCGTCTCTACGGCTTCCGTGACATCCTCGTCCTCAAGCTGGTGAAGAGCCTTCTCGACACCGGCATCTCGCTGCAGCAGATCCGCACGGCCGTCGAAGAGCTCCGGCGTGCCGGTATCCGCGACCTGGCCGGAACCACGCTCATGAGCGACGGAGCCTCGGTCTACCTCTGCACGTCGAACGACGAGGTCATCGACCTCGTCAGCCGCGGGCAGGGTGTGTTCGGCATCGCCGTCGGCAAGGTCCTCCGCGAGGTGGAGTCGACGCTCGTCTCCTTCGACGCGACGGCGCCCGACCCGGTCGACGAGCTGTCCGCGCGCCGGACCAAGCGCTCGGCGTGATACAGCGCCTCACCCACAGACAGAAAACGGCCGTCCTCGAAGAGGGCGGCCGTTTCGCTGTATGCGTCGGACGTGTCAGCTCTGCTGACCGCTCTCGGGCACGGCGATGCGTCCGGTGCGGATGATGCGGTCGAGCAGCTGGTCGAAGTCGGCGGCGAGTTCCTGAGCGGAGTCGCCCGGCCAGATGTGCAGGGGCTTGGCGGCGCCCTGCGCCTGCTGCAGAGACGTGCGTTCCGGAAGCTGGGGGGAGAGCACGAGAGGGCCGAACATGTCGCGGAGCTCCTTGATGCGGAACTGGTGCTCGATGGACTGCGGACGCACGCGGTTCACCACGATGCCGAGCGGCTGGAGTCGCGGCGAGAGACCGCGGCGGATCTCCTCGATCGCGCGGAGGGCACGGTCGGCTGCGGCGACGGAGAAGAGGCCGGGCTCGGTGACGACCATGACGCGGTCGCTCGCCGCCCACGCCGTGCGGGTCAGGGCATTCAGCGACGGTGCGCAGTCGACGAGCACGAGGTCGTACTCGGACTCGACGGATGCGAGCGCCTCCTCCAGCTTCCACACGTCGCGCACGCTCGGGTGCGGGCCGTCGAAATTGATCGCGGAGGGACTGCCGATGAGGACATCGATCGTCCCGGGGTGCACCTTCGCCCACCCGCTGGACGTGATCGCCTGACGGACGACCTTCTCCTTCGGGTTCGCCAGGACATCGGCGATGTTGAGTCGTCCGGCCACCTGGATGTCCATCCCGGTGGAGACGTCGGACTGCGGGTCGAGGTCGACGACGAGCGTCCGGACTCCTCGGGCGAAAGCCGCTGAGGCCAGCCCGAGTGTCACGGTCGTCTTGCCGACGCCTCCCTTGAGAGAGCTGACGCTGAGTACGTGCACGGAGACAACGTTACCTTCCCCTAGGCTGGGGGAACACTCAGCCCCGCCCCATGCGCATCGAAAAAGCTGCGCATCGAGCTTCCAGAGGTGTGCATGTTCCAGAAGATCCTTGTGGCGAATCGCGGCGAGATCGCGATCCGCGCCTTCCGTGCGGCAGTCGAAGTGGGAGCGCGCACCGTCGCGGTGTTCCCTTACGAAGATCGCGGCTCCGTGCATCGGCTGAAGGCCGATGAGGCCTATGAGATCGGCGAACGCGGTCATCCCGTCCGCGCCTACCTCGATGTCGACGAGATCATCCGGGTCGCGCTGGAGTCCGGCGCCGATGCGATCTACCCCGGGTACGGGTTCCTCTCCGAGAACCCGGAGCTCGCCGAGAAGGCCGCAGCGAACGGCATCGTGTTCATCGGCCCACCCTCGAATGTGCTCGAGATGGCGGGGAACAAGGTCGAGGCGAAGCGGCACGCGGTCGAGGCCGGAGTACCGGTGCTGCGATCCACAGAAGCCTCCGACGACGTCGATGCACTCGTCGCCCAGTCGGCGGAGATCGGCTTCCCGCTGTTCGCCAAGGCCGTGGCCGGTGGTGGAGGCCGCGGGATGCGTCGTGTCGAGACGGCAGGTGATCTCGCGCCCGCTCTCGCGGAGGCGATGCGGGAAGCTGCGAGCGCGTTCGGCGACGCCCGGATGTTCCTCGAGCAGGCGGTCGTGCGCCCTCGGCACATCGAGGTGCAGATCCTCGCCGACAAGACGGGTGAGACGGTCCACCTGTTCGAGCGCGACTGTTCGGTGCAGCGGCGCCACCAGAAGGTCGTGGAGATCGCTCCGGCGCCGAACCTCGACGACAGCGTGCGGACGGCGCTGCACGGCTACGCCGTGGCCTTCGCCCGGTCGATCGGCTACGAGAACGCGGGAACCGTCGAGTTCCTGCTGGAGACCGCGGGGGAGCGCACGGGCGAGGTCGTCTTCATCGAGATGAATCCGCGCATCCAGGTCGAGCACACGGTCACAGAGGAGGTCACCGACGTCGACCTCGTGCAGAGCCAGATGCGCATCGCCTCCGGCCAGACCCTCGCCGACCTCGGTCTGCAGCAGCAGAATCTGCACCTGCGCGGAGCGGCGCTCCAATGCCGGATCACGACGGAGGATCCCACTCAGGGATTCCGTCCTGACACCGGCAAGATCACCACCTACCGCTCGCCGGGAGGCGCCGGCATCCGTCTCGACGGCGGCACGGTGCACCAGGGCGCACAGATCAGCCCTCACTTCGACTCGATGCTCGCGAAGCTCACGTGCCGCGGTCGTGACTTCCCTGCGGCGGTCGCCCGCGCACGTCGAGCGCTCGCGGAGTTCCGCATCCGGGGTGTCTCCACCAACATCCCCTTCCTCCAGGCTCTCCTGGAAGATGACGCGTTCATCGCTGGTGACGTCAGCACGTCCTTCATCGATGAGCGTCCAGAGCTGCTGCGTGGCCGGGTTTCGAAGGACCGTGGAACGAAGCTGCTCAACTGGCTGGTCGACGTCACGGTGAACAAGCCGCACGGTGCGCACCCCGGCGTCATCGATCCGGTCGCCAAGCTTCCTTCCGTCGATCTGACGACCGAGCCGGCTCCGGGCTCTCGCCAGAGGCTTCTCGAACGGGGACCGGAGGGTTTCGCACGCAGTCTCCGTGCGCAGACGGCGCTGGCGATCACCGACACCACCTTCCGCGACGCGCATCAGTCGCTCCTCGCCACGCGTGTGCGCACGAAGGACCTCGTCGCCGCGGCTCCTTATCTCGCACGGCTGACTCCCGAGTTGCTGTCGGTCGAGGCGTGGGGAGGGGCGACATACGACGTCGCGCTGCGCTTCCTCGGCGAAGACCCCTGGGAGAGACTCGACAAGCTCAGGGCTGCGCTCCCGAACGTGGCGATCCAGATGCTGCTGCGCGGGCGCAACACGGTCGGATACACCCCGTACCCCACCGCGGTGACCGAGGCGTTCGTCGCCGAGGCGGCCGCCAGCGGGGTGGACATCTTCCGCATCTTCGACGCCCTCAACGACGTCGAGCAGATGCGTCCGGCGATCGAGGCCGTCCGCAACACGGGGACCGCCGTCGCCGAGGTCGCGCTCTGCTACACCGGTGACCTGCTCGATCCGGCAGAAGACCTCTACACGCTCGACTACTACCTGGGCCTGGCGGATCAGATCGTCGAAGCTGGCGCGCACATCATCGCCATCAAGGACATGGCTGGTCTGCTGCGACCCGCGGCGGCGGCCAAGCTGGTGACGGCGCTGCGCGAGCGCTTCGACCTGCCCGTGCATCTGCACACGCACGACACCCCCGGAGGCCAGCTCGCCACGCTTCTCGCCGCCAGCGCGGCCGGCGTCGACGCGGTGGACGCCGCATCGGCACCCCTCTCGGGGAGCACGAGCCAGCCCTCGCTGTCGTCCCTGGTGGCTGCGCTCGCCCACACGGAGCGCGACAGCGGCATCTCCCTGGGAGCGGTCTCCGACCTGGAGCCGTACTGGGAGGCGGTCCGTCGACAGTATGCGCCTTTCGAGTCGGGACTGCCCGGACCCACGGGCCGTGTCTACCACCACGAGATCCCCGGCGGCCAGCTCTCCAACCTCCGGCAGCAGGCGAAGGCACTCGGTCTGGCCGACGACTTCGAACTCATCGAGGACATGTACGCCGCCGCGGACCGCATCCTCGGGCGGGTGCCCAAGGTCACGCCGTCGTCGAAGGTCGTCGGAGACCTCGCGCTCCATCTCGCGGCGGTGAAAGCCGATCCGGCCGACTTCGAGGCCAACCCCGAGAAGTACGACGTGCCGGACTCGGTCGTCGGATTCATGGCTGGTGAACTCGGCGACCTTCCCGGCGGATGGCCAGAGCCGTTCCGTACCAAGGTCCTCGCAGGACGGTCGGTGCGCACCGGGATTACGGCGATCACCGCGGACGATGAAGCAGCGCTCGGTGGCACCAGCTCTGAGCGCAGAGCGCGGCTCAACACCCTGCTGTTCCCTGCGCCGAGTGCGGAGTTCGCCGAGCGCCGTGAACTGTTCGGCGACCTCTCGGTGCTCGACACCAGCGACTACCTCTATGGCCTCGTCGCCGGCCAGGAGCATCAGGTCGAGATCGACCGGGGCGTGCGGCTCTACGTGGGACTCGAGGCCATCGGCGACGCGGATGACAAGGGCATGCGCACGGTCATGACCACCCTCAACGGGCAGCTTCGTCCGGTGTTCGTCCGTGATCGCGCGGTCAAGGTCGATGCGATCGAGGTGGAGAAGGCGGACACCTCGGTTCCCGGCCAGGTCGCCGCACCGTTCTCCGGTGTCGTCACGTTGAAGGCCGAGGTGGGGGCCACCGTGCACGCCGGTGAACCCGTCGCATCCATCGAGGCGATGAAGATGGAGGCGGCCATCACCGCACCCGTCGACGGTGTCATCGAGCGGCACGCCATCGCCGAGACGCAGCAGGTGGACGCCGGAGATCTTTTGGTCGTGATCCGCCCGGCGCACTAATCTTGTGCGGGCGAGGGCCGCGCATCCGTGCGCACCCGGGGCTCGCGCAGGCTTGGAGCGACATCGTGACACCGAAGAACACCACCGACCCCGAGGATGACTCGCTGGGGGTGCTCGACGAAGCCGCGTCTCTCGACACGGCCGGTATCGGCATCCTCGGCGGGACGGCCCAGGTCCGTGTGACCCTGCCCATGAACGAGGACGACGATCTCGCCGACGACGAGGTGATCGACGGCGAGGTCATCGGAGACCTCGTGATCGATCCGGTGCCTGCCGTCGAACAGGAGACGGCGTTTCCGGCGAAGACGAAGACGAAGACGAAGCCGTTGCCCGAGGTACCCTCGATCGATGCGGCGTCGGCGGAGGAGCCGCCCGCAGAGCCCGATGCCGTCACCGGTGTGATCGATTCGCCCGTGATCGAGCCGATCGCGATCGATGCGACAGCGATCGGTTCGCGTCCGCATGCGGACGCCGTCATCGATGCCGTGATCGTCGATGACGAGGAGCCCGGCGACTCGATCGCCGACGATCCCGACGCCGTTCGTGAGCGTGCTGCCGAGGAAGCGGCTGCCGCAGAAGAGACTGCCGAGGAAGAGGCTGCCGAGGAAGAGGCTGCGGCGCGTTTCCTCGCTCAGGCCCGGACCGAGACGACGGCATCTGCACCGGCACCCGCCGTGCGGACACCCGCTGAGAAGGAGACCACCGTGTCCATCCCCGAAGAGAGGCCCGTCGTGGCCCAGCCGGCACGCCCGGCGGGTCGCGAGGACGTGACACTCACGTCGAAACGCCTGGATGAGCTGGGCGAATCCTCACGCGAATCCGCTGATCTGCTGACGGCAGACCGACTGCTCGATCCGCATCAGATCACCAAGCCCGAGCCTGAGGGAGCGTGGAGTCATCTGCTGTACGCGGTCTCCGGCCGGCGGATCAACATCGGCGACGGGCGCCGCGCGCGGGAGCGCAAAGCCCTCTCCGCGCGGATCGCGGCGCCGATCGCGGGCGGAGCGCGCTTCGTGCCGGTGCTCTCCCGCAAGGGAGGGGTGGGCAAGACCACGATCACCGCGCTCCTGGGCATGGCCCTGGCCGATGCGCGTGAGGACCGGGTGATCGCGGTCGACGCGAACCCCGACCGTGGCACGCTCGCGGAGCGGATCGTGCGACCGAACCACAGCAAGTCGGTGCGCGACCTCGTCCGGATCCACGACGACGTCAGGGGTTACCACGACATCTCCGCGATCGTTGCGCGTGACGCGACACGCCTCGACGTCCTGGCCTCCGATGCCGACCCGCGCATCGCTGAGGCCTTCAGCGACAGCGACTACCGCGACGTCGCGGACGTCGCCGCTCACTACTACTCGCTCGTCCTCACCGACACGGGGACGGGGATCGTCCACTCGGTGATGTCGGCGACCCTCGACCTGGCGGATCAGATCGTCATCGTCTCGGGGCTCAGCGTGGACGAGGCGAGACTCGCATCCGAGACGCTCACGTGGCTCGAGACCAACGGGTACGCGGAGCAGGCGCGGGAGGCGATCGTCGTCCTCAATCAGTCCACGCCAGGCGCTCCGCTCGTGCGTCTGAACGAACTGCAGGCGCACTTCGCCACGCGGGCCCGGAGTGTCGTCCGCGTGCCGTACGACCCGCAGATCGCCGGGGGAGGGGCGATCGTGTTCGCCAACCTCCTGCCGGAGACACGGATCGCCGCCCGCGAACTCGCCGCGTTGCTCGTCGAGGGCCTCCGGGCGAAGGCCGCCTGATGGCCGTCCGCGAGATCCGCATCTTCGGCGACCCCGTCCTGCGCACGGTCTGCGCCCCGATCGAGGAGATCGACGACGGAGTGCGCGCCCTCGTCGCAGACCTGGTCGATACCGTCGAGCTCCCCGGGCGCGCAGGCGTGGCCGCGCCTCAGATCGGCGTCGCCCTGCGCGCGTTCAGCTACAACATCGACGGTGACATCGGATATGTCCTCAACCCCGTGCTGACCGAAGTCCGCGGCGAGCCCGAGCCGACGGGGGAGGGCTGCCTCTCGGTTCCCGGCCTGTGGCACGACGCGCAGCGCCATCCATGGGCACGCGTGGAGGGAATCGACCTCGACGGCAACCCGGTGGTCCTCGAAGGCGAGGGCCTCCTCGCCCAGGCTCTGCAGCACGAGACCGATCACCTGGACGGCAAGCTCTTCCTGACTCGCCTCGACCCGGAAACGCGCAAGATCGCGATGCGGGAGGTGCGGGAGAGTTCCTGGTTCTGATGAGCACACGAAGAAGGGCCCCGCACCTGCGGGGCCCTTCTTCGTGTCCTCAGGGTCAGCCGCCGATCGGCACGTTCGTGGTGGCGACGGGCTCGTCATAGATCGCGGCGATCTCGTCGGCGAAGTCGTTCATGATGATGTTGCGCTTGATCGAGAGCTTCGGCGTCAGGTGACCGGAGGCTTCCGTCCACTCGGAGTCGAGGATCGTGAACTTGCGGATCGACTCCGCGCGCGAGACACGGCCGTTCGCGGCATCGACCGCACGCTGCACCTCCGCGCGCACCGCCGCGTTCTTCGAAGCATCGGCGAGCGACATCGTGCCCTCGAGTCCGTTGTTCGCGAGCCATGTCGGGAGCATTTCGGGGTCGAGCGTCACCAGGGCCGAGATGAACGGACGCTGGTCGCCGACCACGACGACCTGGCCGATGATCGGGTTCGCGCGGATCGGGTCCTCGAGCGCGGCGGGTGCGACGTTCTTGCCGCCGGCGGTGACGATGATCTCCTTCTTGCGGCCGGTGATCGTCAGGAATCCCTCGGAGTCGAAGCTGCCGATGTCGCCCGTGTGGAACCAGCCGCCTTCGCTGAAGGCGTCGGCCGTCGCCTCCGGGTTGTTCCAGTACTCCTTGAACACGTTGATGCCGCGGACCTCGATCTCGCCGTCGTCGGCGAGACGCACACCGACGCCGGGGAGAGCGGGACCGACGGTGCCGATCTTCGACTTGTCCGCCAGGTTCACCGTCGCGGGGGCCGTCGTCTCCGTCAGGCCGTAGCCCTCGAGGATCACCACACCGAGGCTGTGGAAGAAGTGTCCGAGTCGTGAGCCCAAGGGAGCGGAGCCGGACACCGCGTAGACGACGTTGCCGCCCATGGCCTCACGGAGCTTGCTGTAGACGAGCTTGTTGAACAGCGCGAACTTGAGCTTCATGCCGAACGGGATCGGCTTGCCCTCCTCGAGCAGCTTCGAGTGCTCGACCGCGACCTCGGCGGCGGCGCGGAAGATCTTCCCCTTGCCCCCGGCTTCCGCCTTTTGCTCCGCCGAGTTGTAGACCTTCTCGAAGACGCGCGGCACGGCGAGGAGGAAGGTCGGCTTGAACGACCCGAGTGCAGGCAGGAGCTGGCGCGTGTCGGGCTGGTGCCCGGTGCGCACTCCGGCGTGGACATCGAGGATCGAGATGAATCGCGCGAACACGTGCGCGGTGGTGATGAAGAGGAGTGTGGATGCGCCGGGCGTCTGGACGACTTCGTCCAGTGCCTTCGCCGAGTTGCGCGACAGCTCGACGAAGTTGCTGTGCGTGAGGACGCATCCCTTCGGGCGGCCTGTGGACCCCGAGGTGTAGATGAGCGTCGCGATGTCGGAACCGACAGCGAGGTTTCGCCGGCGCTCGATCTCGGAGTCGCTCACCGACGCGCCCTGGGCCGTCAGAGTGTCGATCGCTCCGAGGTGCAGCTGCCAGACTTCGCGGAGCAGAGGCAGGTCGCCGCGCACCTCGTCGACGCGGGCGAAATGCTCCGGCGACTCCACGATGAGCGCGATCGCACCGGAGTCTTCGAGGATCCACTGGATCTGCGAGGGGGAGCTGGTCTCATAGATCGGCACCATCACGGCGCCGGTGTAGAACAACGCGAAGTCGACGAGGGTCCACTCGTATGTGGTGCGCGCCAGGAAGCCGACCTTCTCTCCGGGCTGGATGCCTGCTGCGGCGAAGCCCTTCGCGAGGGCGATCACCGCGGTCTGGAAGTCGGCGGCGGAGATGTCGCGCCACCCGTCTCCCTCCGGGACGGAGAACAACGCCCGATCCGGCGTCGCCTCCACGCGCTTCACCAGGAGGTCGGCGACGTTCGCGTCGGGATCGGCGGGGACGATCGCGGGGACTTCAAACTGGACCACGGCAGCTCCTTCGGTACCGGTCGGGCACGGACTTCCATCGAGTCTAGGGCATGGAACCCAGTCGCTCTCCAGGTGGAACTGGGTCGCGGAAGCGGGAGAGCCGAAGAGACCGCTCGGTCGGAGCCCGGGCGCGGCGCTAGACTTCACCACGATGTTCTACTGGCTGATGAAGTACGTGGTGATCGGCCCCGTGGTCAAGGCGGTGTTCCGCCCGTGGATCGTGGGGAGGAACAACGTGCCCGCGAACGGGGCGGCGATCCTGGCGAGCAATCATCTCTCGTTCGCAGACTCCATCTTCCTTCCACTGGTCATCGACCGGTCGATGTCCTTCCTCGCCAAGAGCGACTACTTCACCGGTCGGGGCCTCAAAGGGTGGGCGACGAAGTTCTTCATGAAGGCCACCGGGCAGATCCCCATCGACCGATCGGGTGGCAAGGCTTCCGAGGCGTCACTCAACACGGGGCTCCAGGTGCTGGGCGGGGGCGATCTGCTCGGGATCTACCCCGAGGGGACGCGTAGCCCCGACGGCAAGCTGTACCGGGGCCGGACCGGCATCGCCAGGATGGCGCTCGAGGCGAAGGTCCCCGTCGTGCCGGTGATCATGGTCGACACCGACACAGCGATGCCCATCGGAAGGCGACTGCCCCGCATCGTGCGGGTCGGAATCGTGATCGGGGAGCCGCTCGACTTCTCCCGATACGCCGGCATGGAGAACGATAGGTACATCCTCCGCTCGGTCACGGACGAGATCATGGTGGCGCTCCAGCGTCTCGGTGAGCAGAAGTACGAAGACGTCTACGCGTCGACGGTCAAGGACCGGATCCCGACCCGCGTCACATAGGCCCGACGCGGATCTCGGTGGTACCGGCGACCACTAGGCTGGAACGCATGCTCCCGCACCACATCGAAGCCCTTGATGCATGGCGCTCGCTTCCCATCAAGCAGCAGCCGCAGTGGCCCGACGCGGACCGCGTCGCCGACGTCTCCCAGCAGATCGCGACCCTCCCGCCGCTGGTCTTCGCCGGCGAGGTCGACAACCTTCGCGACCGGCTCGCGCGCGCGGCGTCCGGCCAGGCGTTCCTGCTCCAGGGCGGCGACTGCGCCGAGACCTTCGCCGGAGCGACTGCCGAGCAGATCCGCAACCGCATCAAGACGGTGCTGCAGATGGCGGTCGTGCTCACGTACGGCGCCTCGATGCCCATCGTCAAGATGGGCCGCATGGCGGGGCAGTTCGCGAAGCCGCGCTCGAGCGACTCCGAGACCCGTGGCGACGTCACGCTGCCCGCGTACCGCGGCGACATCGTGAACGGCTACGACTTCACCGAGGGCTCCCGCACGGCCGATCCCGGTCGACTGCTGCAGGGCTACCACACGGCGGCATCGACGCTGAACCTGATCCGTGCCTTCACGCAGGGCGGGTTCGCCGATCTCCGCGAGGTGCACTCCTGGAACAAGGGCTTCGCGCAGAACCCGGCCAACCAGCGGTACGAGCGCATGGCGGCGGAGATCGACCGCGCGATCAAGTTCATGGAAGCGGCGGGAGCCGACTTCGACGAACTCAAGCGCGTCGAGTTCTTCACCGGGCACGAGGGTCTGCTGATGGACTACGAGCGTCCGATGACGCGCATCGACTCGCGCACGGACACGCCGTACAACACCTCCGCCCACTTCCTCTGGATCGGAGAGCGCACGCGTGAGCTCGACGGTGCGCACGTTGACTACTTCTCCAAGATCCGCAATCCCATCGGAGTGAAGCTCGGACCGACCACGTCGCCCGAGACCGCCCTCGCGCTGATCGACAAGCTCGACCCCGAGCGCGAGCCCGGGCGCCTGACCTTCATCACGCGCATGGGAGCGGGCAAGATCCGCGACGCCCTGCCGCCGCTGCTCGAAGCGGTCCGTGACTCCGGCGCCCAGCCGTTGTGGGTCACCGACCCGATGCACGGCAACGGCATCACCACGCCGACCGGCTACAAGACGCGTCGCTTCGACGACGTCGTCGACGAGGTGCGGGGCTTCTTCGAAGCGCACCGCGCGGTCGGCACGTTCCCCGGCGGCATCCACGTCGAGCTGACCGGCGACGACGTCACCGAGTGCCTCGGCGGGTCCGAGCAGATCGACGAGGCGGCCCTGGCCACTCGCTACGAGAGCCTGTGCGACCCGCGTCTGAATCACATGCAGTCGCTCGAGCTCGCCTTCCTGGTGGCGGAGGAGCTCGAGAAGCGCTGACCTCCCACACGGGATGAAAAGGAGCCGCCCTCCCCGGGACCATCGGGGAGGGCGGCTCCTTTTCGTTCTTCGTCGCACACGCGAGCGCTCGACCGAACGGGTAGGGCCTCTCAGCCGCTGAGCTGAATCGAGAGGTTCACGGTGCCGCCACGCGGGAGGGACTTGTCCGAGCCCGGATCCTGGCCGGTGACCTTGGCCATCTCGGCGAAACCGGGCAGGTCTCCCCAGGCGGCGTAGGTCGACTTGAAACCCTTGTCCGAGAGGATCTTCTTCGCCTCATTCAGGGTCTTGCCCGAGACGTCGGGCACGGGGAAGAGCTCCGGGCCCTTCGAGACGATCAGCTGCACGCTGTCTCCCGGCCGCCAGTTGCCCTCTTCTGCGCGATCGGCGACACCGATCACCACATCCTTGGACACGCTGTCGCTGAAGACGTACTGCGGGTCGGCGGTGACGGTGAGTCCCTTGTCCGTGAGGGTGGACGTCGCCTTGTCGACCGACATGCCGGCGACGTCGGGGAACTCGCCGGCCGAGACGAACAGCTCGACGGTGTCGTCCTCGAAGATCTCGCACCCGTCGCCGCAGATGTATGACTCCCCGCCCGCCCTGGGCGTGACGGAGGCGTTGATGACGATACCGGCGTCGGCGTCGGAGAAGAGCCGCAGCGAGGTGTCCGTGACATTGACGTTGAGTCCGGCCAGGTAGTCGCGCGCATCCTGCTCGGCGCGTCCGTTCAGCGGATCGAGGGTGTGGGACGCCGGTCCTGCGGAGACGATCACGGAGACCGAGGCGCCCTTGTCGAGGCGCACGCCCTCGGCCGGATCGGTCTCGATCACCGTTCCGGCGGGGACATCGATGGAGAACTCGTCCTTCTGCGTGGGGACGAACCCGGCTTCGGTCAGGGTCGCTGCTGCCGCGTCGTACGTGCCGCCGGCGACGGCTGGTACGGCGATGAGCGAACCAGGGCCGGAACCGAACCACCAGCCGACCCCGCCGGCGAGCACCGCGAGCAGCAGGACGAGAGCGAGCAGGAAGGCACCGCGGGCGCGACGTTTGGATGCGCGTCTGCGCAGGAGCGTCGCGTTGTCCAGTGTCGCAGGGACGGGAGCCGTGGGGTCGGCGAGGGGCATGGTGCCCGGCATCACCTTGGTGAGGTCTCCGGAATCACCGTGGCTGTGCTGCGGGGCGGTGGCTCTGGCCGCGGTCGGGGCGATGCCGAGGTCGCGCTCGATCTCCCGCAGGCGCTCGAGCATCTGCTGGGCATCGTCCGGTCGATCGTCCGGTGACTTCTCGGTGGCCCAGAGCACGAGCTCGTCGAGCTGCTCCGGCACGGCAGGATTGCGCACGCTGGGACGCGGTACCGATTCCGTGGCGTGCTGGAACGCGATCTGCATCGGCTGCTCGCCCTTGTACGGCTGTTCGCCGACCAGCATCTCGTAGAGCATGATGCCGAGGGCGTAGATGTCGCTGCGGGCATCGGCGGTGCCGCGCGTGACGAGTTCTGGGGCGAGGTAGGCGATCGTCCCGAGCAGCTGCTGTCCGGTCGCGGTGTTCGCGGTGGTCGCCCGTGCCAATCCGAAGTCGCCGATCTTGATGCGACCGTCTTCCGCGAGGAGGACGTTCTCCGGCTTCACATCGCGATGCACGATCCCCGCGCGGTGCGCCGCAGAGAGGCCCGCCAGGATCGCGTCCATGATCGTGATGGTCTGCGGGATCGTCAGACGTTTCTGCTCGCGGAGGAGCTCACGCAGCGTGATGCCGGGGAGGTACTCCATCACGAGATAGGCGAGTTCGCCATCCTGCCCCTGGTCGAACACATTCACGACATGGGGGTCGGCCAGGCGGGCAGCGGCTCTCGCCTCCTGGATGAAGCGGCTCTGGAAAGCGGAGTCGTCGCTGAGGTGCGCGTGCATCACCTTGAGAGCGATGCGTCGTTCGAGGCGGAGGTCGGTCGCGACGTACACCGTCGCCATGCCGCCCCGAGCGATGCGAGCGCGGACGCGGTACCGGCCGTCGACAAGCCGCCCGATGAGGGGGTCGGCCTGCTGATTGGTCGTCACGTCAGAATTCTATGGAGAACTGCCTGAAAGACAGGGGAGCGGCTCACCCCTCGCGCCTGCGGGTTTTCCCGGATGTCGTCAACCGTGGAGCGCGAGCCAGGCATATGCTTGCGCCTCCCACTGTCCGTACCTCTCGGGATAGGCCGAGATCTGGACCGCCTGAGCAGCGTCGGTGAAGGTCATGTTCTCCCAGCCGGGGATGTCGAGAAGCCCGCGGGTCACCTGGCCGTTGGGGTCGCTCTGCCCTCCGTAGAACACGCGAGTGCTCCGATCGGCGTCCATGATCTGCGCCGACGTTCCCCAGCCGGTGCTCGGACGCTGCTGGAAGATGCCGAGTGAGTCGCGGTCGCCCCAGTCGAGGTTTCGCAGACCCGACTCGACCATGCCGGTGGCGAGAGCGATCGCGATCGCCCGATCGGACACCCCGATCTCGCGGCCGACGCGGATGATGAGCGCGGCGTTCGAGGCCTGCTCGGCCGTCAGCACCGCTGTCTGCGGGCCACTCGCCGCCGAGGGGGTCGCCGACGGGGCCGGTGCAGGCGCTGTCGGCGGCGTGCCCTGGAGGGAGAGGGCCTGGCCCGGGTAGATGATCGACGACGGCCCGAGACCGTTCGCGGCGTACAGCGCCTGCGTGGTGGTGCCGTACTTCTGCGCGATGCCGAACAGGGTGTCGCCTGCGACGACGGTATGGGACGCGGCGGACGCCGGGGCCGGAGCCGGGGCCGGAGCCGGGGTCGGCGCCGCGGCCGCTATGGGAGCGGCAGCAGTCGGCGCGCCGACCGAGCCGCTGATGACGAGGTTCTGGCCGGGGTAGATCACCGAGGCGCGTGTGAGCCCGTTCGCCGCGAGGACGGCATCGACGGAGGTCCCGTACTTCCGGGCGATGGCGTACACGGTGTCGCCGGAGACGACCTGATGCGTCGCGGCGGCCGCGGGAGCAGGGGCTTGGGGCGTCGCAGGGGCTGCCGGCGCGGGCGAGGGCGCGAGCGTGAGTGTCTGGCCGGGGTGGATCACCGAGCGCCAGGAGAGTCCGTTCCAGGTCAGGACATCGACCGTGCGCAATCCGAAGCGCGAGGCGATCGCCGAAACCGTGTCGCCGGGCTGGACGCGGTAGGTCGATGGTGCGGCCTCGGCGGGTGCGACGCGTGCCGGAAGAAGGCGAGGCCGCTCGACGGCAGTCGTGTCCGCGTGCACAGTCGCTCCGGCCGGCGCAGCGGTGAGAGTGGTCGCCAGTGCTCCGAGCACCGCTGCAGGCACTCCGATCTGCAGGTGTCGCGTTCGCCGTGTGGCGGTCTTCAGAGTCAAGGTCTGCCCCCTTTTTCGAGCTTTTCACGCTGACACGGATGTAAACAGAAGTCAACAGAAGTGACGCAAGTGAACAGTGTGGCTGGAGTGCCGACATGCGCAGATCATCCGGAGGTGAGATAGTGGGCGACGTGTCTGAGAACGTTGCCGGAACCCCTGCCGCCGTCGAGTGGCTGACGATGCCCGACCTCGTCGAGGTGCTCGACGAACCCCTCGGCCGTGTGCGCCGTCTGATCGATGAGCACTATCTCGTCGGCTCTCGTCGCAACGGAGCATTCGCGGTGCCGTCCGTCTTCATCGTCGACGGACACCCGCTGAGCTCACTGCGTGGCACCGTGATCGTGCTTCAGGACGCCGGGTTCACCGACGACGAGCTGATCGACTGGCTCCTCGCGGAGGAGGAGAGCCTGGGGCGTTCCCCGATCGACGCCCTGCTGGCCGGGCACAAGAGTTCCGTGCGGCGCTTGGCGCGCACGCTCGCCTGATCCGTCAGGCCGAGCGCACCGTCGCCGCTCGTGCGAGATCACGCAGCTCACCGACCGCGGCGTTGTCCAGTCGGGCGCCTGACAGGGCGCGATCGGCGTCGCGGGCATAGCCGGTGATCATCGCCTCCAGCTGATCCACGGCCCCCGAGTCGCGGATGGTGGCCTGGAGGAACGTCACCTGCTGCGGCGTGAGCTCCGGGTCGCCCAGCATCTCGTCCAGCAGGTTCCGCGCGGACGCGTCCAGCGTCTGCCTGGTGAGAGCGATCAGGACGGTTCGCTTGCCCTCCCGGAGGTCGTCCCCGGTCGGCTTGCCCGTGACGGACGGGTCGCCGAACACTCCGAGCACATCGTCGCGCAGCTGGAAGGCCATGCCGACGGGATGTCCGAAGCGGCGCAGCGCCTCCGTCTGATCAGGCTCGGCCCCGGCGAACGCGCCGCCGAGAACCAGAGGTTGCTCGATGCTGTACCTCGCGGACTTGAGCGATGCCACGCGCAACGCCCGTTCCGCGTGCAGGCTCCCGTCGTTCACGCTCCACGCCGATTCCTCGGCGATGTCGAGGAACTGACCGGTCGTGACATCCCTCCGCATCCTCGCGTATTCGGAACGCACGGCGCGTGCGTGCGGCTGCCCGTCGAGGGCCGATTCCAGCAGGTCATCGCTCCAGGCGACGAGGAGATCGCCGAGGAGGATCGCTGAGGCGCGGCCGAAGGCGTCTGCGTCGCCCGCCCATCCCGCGGCGCGGTGTGAGGCCTCGAGGGCACGGTGCGCGGCCGGACGGCCACGGCGTGTGTCCGAGTTGTCGATCAGGTCATCGTGGACGAGCGCCGCGGACTGGAAGATCTCCAGCGCGGTGCAGATGTCCCACAGTGCATCGGGCTCTGTCGCGTCGCGGTCTCTGAAAGCCGAGACGGCACGCCAACCCGCATGGCAGAAGCGCGCACGCAGGCGTTTGCCGCCGTCGAGGGTGCCGGCGGCCGCGTCGAGGAACGCCGCCGCGTCCGGACCGTAGTCCGTCGCTTCGTCCCGCATCCGCGAGAGGAAGCGGTCGAGGTGTGCGGCGACGGCGTCGGGGACGGGGGAGGAGGACGGCACGACTCCCAGCATACGTAAAGCAAGGGTGGGTCGAACTGCTAGCCCCGGACGCCTTCGCGCGCGTAGAATGGAAGGCACGATACCCGAGGGGGACGAAATGCCACTCTCCGAACAGGAGCAGCGTCTGCTCGACGAGATGGAACGCCATCTCCTTCACAATGATGCCGACGTCGTGACCGCGCCGTCCGGTGACCGAGCTCTGAGCTACCGAAATCTCGTCTACGGTGCGCTCCTGCTGCTCGCCGGTGTCGGTGGTCTGGTCGCCGGAGTCATCCTCGGCGGTGTCTGGGGAATCGTCGTCGGCGTCGTCGGTTTCGCGGCGATGCTCGCCGGAGTCATGGTGGCCGTGACGCCCGTTCGGCGGACGACCGCGACGGCACCGCGAGAGCACTCCGCACCGAAGCGACAGGAATCCGCGTCGTTCATGGATCGTATGAACGATCGATGGGATCGACGCCAAGACGGTCACTGACCTCTCTCACATCTTCACCACCGAAGCCCGGATGCTCAGCATCCGGGCTTCGGTCGTTAACGCCGGGCGGGGGAGGGTCGGCCGCTGACCCGGCAGATCCCTCCACTCATCCTCCACCTTCCTCCACCGCGGAATCTCGCGGTTTTTTGGCGTGCCCGCTCGCACTGACCGCGATCGTCTGCGGATTGGTCGTAGGTATGTGGAGGAAAGTGGAGTAAAGTGGGGCGCACCTCGAGTTGGCCGGACGCAGAGGGGGTGGTGGCCGATGTTGCTGGGTACGCACTCTCCGAAGCTGGACGACAAAGGACGGGTCATCCTTCCTGCGAAGTTCCGCGAAGACCTCGGCGGCGGCATCGTCGTCACCCGAGGGCAGGAACGGTGCCTCTACGTGTTCAGCACGGCCGAGTTCGAGGCGATGCACGAGCGGATCCGGCAGGCACCGCTCGCCAACAAGCAGGCGCGTGACTTCATGCGCCTGTTCCTCTCCGGAGCCAGCGCGGAGATGCCAGACAGCCAGAACCGCATCACCATCCCGGCGCACCTGCGTCAGTACGCAGGTCTGCAGAAGGAACTCATCGTCACCGGAGTCGGCGCCCACGCCGAGATCTGGGACGCGGAGAGCTGGAACGCCTACCTCGCCGCCGGCGAGGAGACCTACTCCGACCTCGAGCAGGAGGTGATTCCGGGACTCTTCTGACCACGGCTGTGATGCCCCGCCGCTCCCGCCCCGACACACTTCCCCGGTGCCGGGTCGAGAAGCGGAGGGGGATCAGAGCCGAAGGTCACCCCGAGAAAGATCATGAACCTCCGAGACATCCACACCCCCGTCCTGCTCGACCGCTGTGTCGAGCTGCTCGCTCCTTCCCTTCACGCGGACGGTGCGGTCCTCGTCGACGCCACCCTCGGCATGGGCGGCCACTCAGAGGCGCTGCTCGAACGCTTCCCGAACATCCGTCTGGTCGGGCTCGACCGCGACACCGATGCGCTGCGCATCGCGGGGGAGCGGCTGGCCCGCTTCCGCGACCGTGTGACTCTCGTACACACGGTGTATGACGAGATCGGCCTGCATGCGCAGGGCGCGTCCGGCATCCTGTTCGATCTCGGGGTGTCCTCCCTGCAGCTCGACGAGGCCGAGCGCGGCTTCGCGTACTCCAAGGACGCTCCGCTCGACATGCGGATGGACCAGACCAAGGGCGTCACCGCCGCCGATGTCATCGCCACGTACAGCGAAGGCAACCTCCGTCGCATCTTCGAGCGGTACGGCGAGGAGAAGCTCGCCGGCCGCTACGCCCGCTTCATCATCGAGGCACGTCAGAAGCAGCCCATCACGCGGTCGGGCGAGCTCGTCGACATCCTCATCGCGGCTACTCCCGCTGCCGCGCAACGAGCGGGCCACCCCGCCAAGCGCGTCTTCCAGGCGCTGCGCATCGAGGTCAACACGGAACTCAATGTGCTGGCCGACGCGATCCCCTCGGCCATGGATGCGCTCAGCGTCGGAGGACGCATCGTCGTGATGTCGTATCAGTCGCTCGAAGACCGCCTCGTGAAGCAGGCGTTCGCCGCCGCGGCCGCCTCATCCGCACCTGCCGGTCTTCCGGTCGAACTCCCCGAACACGCCCCGCGATTCCGCATCCTGACCAAGGGCGCAGAACTCGCCGACGATGATGAGCGCGCGCGCAACCCGCGGGCGATCCCGGTGCGTCTGCGCGCCGCCGAGAAGCTGCGGGAGAGCGCATGAGCCTGAACGCCGTCGTCCGGAAGCCGGTACAGCCGGTCGCGCCGGAGAAGACTCCGCAGCGGAAGCTGCAGCCGGTCACGCATCCCGCCGCCCGCCGCAAGCCCAAGCTCGCCTATGCGCTCGTCGCGCTGGGGGGAGCGCTCGCGATCGGCGCCGCGCAGATCGCGCTCTCGCTCGCGATCACCCAGGACTCGTTCACCCTCGCCAGTCTCTCGTCGCAGCAGCGCGAACTCAACCTCAAGACGCACGCTCTCCAGGAGGAACTGACCGGGGTCAGCTCCCCGCAGGTGCTCGCGAGCAGCGCGGCCGGACTCGGAATGGTGGTCGCCGGATCGCCGTCGTATCTGCGCCTCAGCGATGGAGCCGTCTTCGGTACCGGCGACGGCGCCGATTGGACCTCTACGGTCAACCCTGACGGCGTCGGAGCCGTGAGCAACTCGCTCATCGTGGAACCGCCGCCCCCTCCTGCACAGGAGACGGACGGCGCAGCGACGACCGAGCAGCCGACACAAGAGCTTCCGCCGTCGATCACCGACGGCCTGCCGAGCCCCACGACGCACTGACACCCACGATCGACGGAGAGATCCCATGACGACACGAGCCACCCGCGGACCGCGGCGACGCACAGTCGTCGCCCTCGCCGTCATCCTCTCGGTGCTGTGCGCCTTCGTCGTGCGGCTGGTCGACATCCAGGTGGTCAGCGCCGACGAGCATGTCTCCGACTCTCTCGAGCACATCGGGGCGAGTTCGGCCATCTCCGGACAGCGCGGATCGATCGTCGACTCCTCCGGGACAGTGCTCGCCTCCAGCGTGATGGTCTACGACGCTCAGCTCAGCCCCCAGGTCATCATGCTCATGGAGGAGAACGACCCCAAGCTGCCGTGGGCCGAGGCTTCCGAGAAGATCGCGGCCATCACCGGGCAGACCGGGGAGGAAGTGCGTGCGCTGGTGTCGAACGCCCTCGCCGAGAACCCGAACAGCCAGTACGCACCCCTCAAGAAGGGGCTGAACACCGAGCAGTACATGAAGCTGAGGGACTTGGGAGTCGGCTCCTATCTCGCACTCAAGGCGCGCGAGACCCGGGTCTACCCGAACGGCGCGGTCGCCGGGAACCTCCTCGGCTACCTCGACAGCTCCGGCGAGGCGCAGGCCGGCGTGGAGCAGCTGGACGACTCCTGCCTCGCGCCCGTCGACGGCGAGGAGAGCTATCGCATCGGCAAGGACGGGGTCGTGATCCCCGGGAGCGAGCGCACGGTCGACGCCGTGAACGGCGGCTCCGTGCAGTTGACCATCAACAGCGACCTCAACTGGTACCTGCAGCAGATGATCGCCGAGGAGGCGCAGACCCAGGGCGCCAAGGGCGGCACGGTCACGGTGGTCGAGGTGAAGACCGGCAAGATCAGGGCGGCGGCCGAATGGCCCGCGCTTGACCCCAACGATCTCGATGCTTCGACACCGGCGACGAGGGCCAGCCAGATCTTCCACAGGGACTTCGAGCCGGGCTCGACGTTCAAGGCGATCACCGCGGCTGCAGCCATCGAGGGCGCCGGCCTCACCCCCTACAGCACCGTCAGCGCGGCCTCTCGCGAGAAGTTCCCGAACGGCGCCGTCGTCAACGACGCCTTCACCCACCCCGCCTACAACTACACCCTCGCCGGCGGACTCATCGACTCGTCGAACGTCGCACTGTCGAAGTTCGGCACCATGGTGAGTCCCGAGGTCCGCTACGACTACCTCGAGCGGTTCGGGGTCGGCGACAAGACACTCGACTTCCCGTCCGAGGTCGGCGGCATCCTGCACCCCGTCAAGGACTGGGACAGCCAGTCGCTGTACACGACCACGTTCGGTCAGTACTTCACGGTGACGGCAGCCCAGCTCGCCGGCGCCTACCAGGCGATCGCCAACGGAGGAGAGAAGATCGATCTCTCGCTCGTCGAGTCGTGCACGGGATCCGACGGCAAGGTCACCACACCGGCAGATCCGAAGCACGAGCAGATCATCAAGGAGCAGACGGCAGGCGAGCTCACCCGGATGCTGGAGAACGTCGCGGTGCAGGGCGGCAATGCGGAGCGCATCCAGGTGCCGGGCTACCGCGTGACCAGCAAGACGGGTACTGCCCAGGTCTCCGACGGCAACGGCGGATACAAGTCCGGGGTGTACTACACCAGCATGGTGGGCTTCGCACCGGTCGACGATCCGCAGTACGTCGTCGTGGTCACCCTCGACGAGCCGACTAAGGTTGTATCGTCCGCGGCCACCGCATCCGCCTTCCAGAAGGCGATGACGCAGGTGATGAAAACCTATCGCGTGATGCCGTCCTCTGTCCCGATGGACGAGCTCCTCCCCAAGTTCGGATAGTCGGCGAGAGCCGCGCATGGAGATGACATGATCGCCCTGACGCTCGCTGAGATCGCCGCCGCAGTCGGCGGTGATCTTCGCGTGGTCGCACCAGACACACCCGAGACCGTGGTCGATGGCCTGGTCGACACGGATTCGCGGATGATGGGCCCCGGCTCGATCTTCGTGGCCAAACCCGGAACCGAGACCGACGGCCACCGATTCGTCGGATCCGCCGTCGAGGCGGGCGCCGTGCTGGCCATCGTCGAGCATCCCGTCGACATCGCGGTGAGCCAGATCATCGTCGCGGATGCCGTCACCGCACTCGGCGCACTCGCCAGCGAGGTCGTCGCTCGGGTCCGAGCCGCGGGTCGGCTCCGCATCGTCGGCATCACGGGATCCAACGGCAAGACCACCACCAAGAACTTCCTCGCACGCATCCTCGAGGACGAGGGCGAGACCGTCGCGCCCGTGAAGTCGTTCAACAACGAAGTCGGCGCTCCCGTCACCATGCTTCGCGTCACGGAGAGCACGCGGTACCTCGTGAGCGAGTTCGGAGCGGCGGCTCCGGGGAGCATCGCCCACCTCGCCGGTCTCGTGGAGCCCGACATCGCCGTGGTGCTGATGGTCGGCATGGCGCACGCCGGCGGCTTCGGCGGAATCGAAGCGACGGCGAAGGCCAAGGCCGAGCTCGTCGCGGCGGCCCGGGTGCCGGGGACTGCCGTCCTGAACGTCGACGACCCCAGAGTCGCGGCGATGCGAGAGCTCGCGGACTCCCGCGGGCTGCGCACGGTCGGCTTCGGCCAGGGCCCGACGGCCGATGTGCGGGCCCGCGACATCGAGGTGTCGGCCTCCGGCACCGCCTGCATCGTCGAGGTCGGCGGGCAGAGCCTGCCCCTGCGGCTCCGGGTCCTCGGGGCTCACCACATCTCCAACGCTCTGGCAGCGATCGCCTCGGCGCTGGTCCTCGGCGTCTCGCCCGTCGATGCCGTGGCTCGTCTGGAGACCGTCGAGATCGCCGAACGGTGGCGGATGCAGCCCCTGGGCAACGACCGCGTGCGGATCATCAACGACGCCTACAACGCCAGCCCGGATTCCATGGCCGCTGCCTTGCGCACTCTCGCGCAGATCACCGGCCCCGAAGAGCGCACGGTCGCCGTCCTCGGTGCCATGAGCGAGCTCGGGGAGAGCGCGGGGGAGGAGCACGACCGGATCGGGCTGCTCGCCGTGCGTCTGAACATCCAGCGGATCGTGGTCGTCGGCGCTGAGGCGCGACGGCTGTATCTCGCCGCCGTCGGAGAGGGCTCGTGGGACAGCGAGGCTGTGCATCTGCCCGACCAGGACGCGGCGTTCGAGTATCTGCGCACCGAGCTCCGCGACGGCGATCGCGTGCTCGTGAAGTCATCCAACTCCGTGGGCCTCCGGCATCTCGGCGATCGTCTGGGAGAATTGTTCTCGTGAGGTCTCTCATCATGTCGGCGGCGATCTCGCTCGCCTTCACCCTGTTCCTGACCCCCGTCTTCCTCCGGCTCTTCCGGAAGTGGGGCTGGGGGCAGGTGATCCGCACCCCGGAGTCCGTCCACAACCCGAGCCACGAAGCGAAACGCGGAACGCCGACGATGGGCGGCGTCATCTTCATCGTCGGCTCGATGGTGGGCTACTTCACCGGTGTTCTGGTCAGCGGAGAGGTGCCGGCGCTCTCGGCGCTGCTCGTGATCTGGCTGATGGTCGGTTTCGGTGCCGTCGGGTTCATCGACGACTACATGAAGGTGCGCAGCCAGCGCAGTCTCGGACTGTCGGGCTGGCGCAAGGTGATCGGTCAGCTGCTGGTCATGATCCCCTTCGGCATCGTCGCGCTGAATTTCCCGAACAAGTGGGGCCAGACGCCGGCGAGTTCCGCGATCTCCCTGTTCCGCGACATCACCTGGCTCAACCTCTTCGCCTTCGGCGTGATCCTCGGGTGGATCCTCTATCTCGTGTGGATCTCGATCATCGGGGTCGCCACCTCGAACAGCGTGAACCTGACGGACGGTCTCGACGGTCTCGCGGCCGGAGCCGGCGTCATCGTCGTCGGCGCGTACAGCCTCATCGCCTTCTGGCAGTTCAAGCAGCCCTGCATCGGCGGAGACCCCGATGCCCTGGGCGGATGCTACGAAGTGCGCGACCCGTTCAACCTGGCGATCATCGCCGCGTCCTTCGCCGCCAGCCTGATCGGATTCCTGTGGTGGAACGCCCCCAAGGCGAAGGTCTTCATGGGCGACGTCGGATCCATGGCGATCGGAGGTGTCATCACCGCGATGGCCATCCTGACCCGGACCGAGCTGCTCCTGCTCGTGATCGCCGGTGTCTTCGTCCTGTCCTCCGGTTCGGTCATCCTGCAGCGCGCATACTTCAAGATCACGCGCGGCAAGCGGCTGTTCCTGATGAGCCCGTTCCACCACCACCTCGAGATGCGCGGCTGGTCCGAGGTCACGATCGTGGTCCGCATGTGGATCATCGCCGGGCTGCTCGCCGTCTCTGCCGTCGGTCTGTTCTACGTCGAATGGCTGACCCGTGTCGACTGATCGGCTGGCAGGCCTCACCAGCTGGAACGCCGACTGGAGCGGCCTGCGGGTCGCCGTGCTCGGCCTCTCCATGACCGGGTTCTCGGTCGCCGACACGCTGGCCGAACTCGGCGCGGACGTGCTCGTGCTGAGCGAAGCCGCCGAAGAGGAGTACGAGCGTCTGCTTCCTGTCATCGGCGCCCGGCTCGAGCTGGGTCCGCTTGCAGAAGTCCCTGCCGTGCTGGTCGAGTTCGCCCCCGAGGTCATCGTCGCCTCGCCGGGGTTCTCGCCGTCGCACCCGGTCATCCGATGGGCGCAGGATTCGGATGTCGCGATCTGGGGAGACGTCGAACTCGCCTGGCGCGTCCGTGACAAGGTCCTGCGCTCCGACGGCACACCGGCGGACTGGGTGCTCATCACGGGCACGAACGGCAAGACCACGACGACCCAGCTGACAGCCACCCTCCTCGTCGAGGGAGGACTGCGTGCGGCTCCGTGCGGCAACATCGGTGTGCCGGTGCTCGACGCGGTACGCGACCCCGCAGGGTTCGACGTCCTCGTGGTCGAACTCTCCAGCCATCAGCTCTGGTACCTGGGGCAGTCGCGGGCCGAGGGGGAGCTCTTCCCCTACGCGTCCGTGTGCCTCAACCTCGCCGACGATCATCTCGTCTGGCACGGTAGTGCTCAGGCCTACCGCGACGCGAAGGCCGTGGTCTACCGCAACACCCGGATCGCGTGCGTCTACAACAAGGCGGACGAGGCCACACGGCAGATGGTCGAGGAGGCGGAGGTCGTCGAAGGCGCCAGGGCGATCGGCTTCGACCTGGGGATCCCCGGTCCGAGCGACCTCGGCGTGGTTGAGGGCCTTCTCGTCGACAGGGCCTTCCTCGACGACCGGTCTCGCAGCGCTCTCGAGCTGACGACCGTCGCCGACCTCGAGGCTGCGGGTCTCGCCGCTCCCCATATCGTGCAGAACATCCTCGCAGCGAGCGCCTTGGCGCGGTCGCTCGGCGTCGAGCCCGAGGCCATCCACACGGCCCTGCAGTCCTTCCGCCTCGATCCTCACCGCATCCAGGTGATCGCGCGGCATCGCGGCATCACGTGGATCGACGACTCCAAGGCCACCAACCCGCATGCGGCCGCGTCATCATTGCGCGCGTACCCGGGAGCCGTATGGGTGCTCGGCGGGGATCTGAAGGGGGTCGACATCTCCGACCTCGTCGCCGACGTCGGGACGACAGCCCGGGCGGCCGTCGTGATCGGCGTCGAGCGCTCTGCCGTGGTCACGGCATTCCGGCGACACGCGCCCGGGGTGCCGGTGTTCGAGGTCGATGCTGGTGACACTGGACAGGTCATGAACCGTGTCGTGGAGATCGCCGCGGGAATCGTCGACGACGAGGGAACAGTCCTGCTGGCCCCGGCGGCGGCATCCTTCGATCAGTTCTCCGGCTACGCGGAACGGGGCCATCGCTTCGCCGAGGCGGTGCGGGACTGGATCGACCGGGGGAGTGCCGATGACACAGGTATCCCGCCCTCCGCGCTCTGAAGCCGGCGGTCTCGCTGCCAGGGTCTCGCTGGGACGCCGGTTCACCCCGGTGTCGACCGAGTTCCTGCTGATCGCGTCCACCGCCCTGCTGCTCACTCTGTTCGGCCTCGTGATGGTGTTGTCGGCGACCAGCGCCACCGCCGTGTCCAAGGGCGTCAATCCGCTGGACGGTGTGCTTCGTCAAGGGGTTTTCGCACTCCTCGGCATCCCGCTGATGTTCCTGATCAGCCGCCTGCCGATCGAGTTCCTCAAGCGGATGGCGTGGCCGGCACTCTTCGGCGCCGTGGCCCTACAGATGCTGGTGTTCACCCCGCTCGGGATCGAAGACGGCGGAAACCGGAACTGGATCCGGATCGCCGGCTTCACGCTCCAGCCGTCCGAGTTCCTCAAGCTCGCTCTCGCCCTGTGGATCGCGGCCGTGCTGCTGCGCAAGCGCGCGATGCTCGGCACCTGGCATCACGTCTTCATCCCGGTGATCCCGGTCGGGGCACTGGCGATCGGCACCGTCCTCGCGGGGAAGGACCTCGGCACGGCGATGGTCCTGGTGCTCATCCTGCTCGGCTGTCTGTTCTTCTCGGGGGTCAAGCTCCGGCTGTTCATTATCCCGCTGATCCTCGGCGTCGTCGCCGTGCTCGCCTATGCGCTGTCCAGCGAGGATCGCATGCGGCGCATCACCGCGACGTGCGACAACATGGCGCTCTACTACACCGATTGCTACCAGTCGATCCACGGGATCTGGGGAATGGCGACCGGTGGCATCTTCGGTCTCGGTCTCGGCAACTCGCAGGAGAAGTACGGGTGGCTCCCTGCGGCGGGCAACGACTTCATCTTCGCCATCGTCGGCGAGGAGCTGGGACTGATCGGGTGCATCGTCGTTCTCGCCCTCTTCACGTTCTTCACGATCGGCGCGTTCCACATCATCCGCAAGACCTCCGACCCCTTCATCCGGGTGGCGGCCGGCGGCATCACCGTGTGGATCGTCGGTCAGGCCGTCATGAACGTCGGCGTCGTCATCGGCGTCTTCCCCGTCATGGGTGTCCCGCTCCCATTCATGTCGCAGGGCGGTACCGCTCTGCTCGCCGTGCTGATCGCGTGCGGTGTGCTGCTCGCATTCGCGCGCACGATCCCTGTGACCGAGAAGCGACCAGCTGAGCGGGGTAGGGTCACCAGGTGACTTCGTATCTCCTCGCCGGCGGTGGCACCGCCGGTCACGTCAATCCCCTGCTCGCGGTCGCCGATGGCCTCCGCGCCCGCGATCCCGAGGCCACCGTTCTCGTGCTCGGCACTGCCGAGGGGCTCGAATCCCGTCTGGTCCCTGCACGCGGCTACGAGCTCCTCATCGTCGACAAGGTGCCGTTCCCGCGCCGACCGAACAAGCAGGCGATGTCGTTCCCCGCACGGTTCCGTCGCGCCGTCTCCCAGGTGCGCGCCCATATCCGTCAGCACGGCATCGACGTGGTCGTCGGCTTCGGGGGATACGCTTCCGCGCCTGCCTATGTCGCCGCTCGCCGTGAGCGCGTGCCGTTCGTCGTGCACGAGGCCAATGCCAAGCCGGGGTTGGCGAACGTGCTCGGTGCGCGGCGGGCAGCTGCCGTCGGCGTCGCGTTCGAGGGGACCCCGCTTCGTGGTGGCGAGGTCGTCGGCATGCCTCTGCGCCAAGAGGTCATCGCTCTGGACCGCGCGGCGTCGCGCGCTGAAGCGGCGGACTACTTCGGTCTCGACCTCGAACGGCCCGTCCTCCTGGTCTTCGGCGGCTCGCTGGGCGCGCAGCGACTCAATGAGGCGCTCGCTGATTCATGGCGAGACGTCCTCGACGCCGGATGGCAGCTGCTGCACGTGACCGGTGAGCGCAGTGATCTGGCAGATCCCGGTACGGGCGGCTACGTGCTGCGCCGCTACGTCGACCGCATGGATCTTGCCTTCGCCGTCGCGGATCTGATCGTCTCCCGTTCCGGTGCGGCGACGGTGAGCGAGGTGAGCGCGCTGGGGATACCCGCGCTCTACGTCCCGTACTCCGTGGGAAACGGCGAGCAGCGCCTGAACGCCGCATCGGCCGTCGCTGCCGGAGCTGCCGAGCTGCTCGACGATGCGACCTTCGACGGCGATGCCGTGCGGCGCATCGTGGTGCCGCTGCTCGAAGACCGGGCGCGGATCGCGGAGATGGCTGCGGCTGCCCAGACGGCCGGAACCCGCGCAGGAACCGAGAACGTCATCACCCTCATCGACCGTGCACTCGCGGCTGCCTGACGCGTCCACGAAGCGGAAGAAAAGTAGACTGAAGCGGACATGATCAGACCCGACCTCTCCCTCCCCATTCCTGAGACGATCACCTCCGCGCACTTCATCGGCATCGGTGGATCCGGGATGAGCGGACTCGCCAAGATGTTCCTCGACGCGGGCATCCGCGTGTCCGGCAGCGACCGCGCAGACAGCGACAACCTGCGGGCGCTGGCCGCCGCGGGGGCGACGGTCCACGTCGGTCATGATGCCGCCCACCTCGGTGATGCCGACACGGTCGTGCACACCGGCGCCATCTGGCCGGAGAACCCCGAGTTCGTCACCGCCAAGGAGCGGGGCCTCCACGTCATCCACCGGTCCCAGGCTCTGCACTGGCTGATCGGCACGCGGCGCCTCGTCTCGGTGGCGGGTGCGCACGGCAAGACCACCTCGACGGGCATGATCGTCACGGCGTTGCGCGACCTCGACGCCGACCCGCACTTCGTCAACGGCGGCGTGATCGAGCAGCTCGGCGTGTCCAGCGCCACCGGGAGCGGCGACCTCTTCGTCATCGAGGCAGACGAGTCCGATGGCACCTTCCTCCTGTACGACACGGCTGTGGCGCTCATCACGAACGTCGACCCCGACCACCTCGACCACTACGGCTCCGACGAAGCCTTCCATCAGGCGTTCGTGCAGTTCGCGGACGCCGCGACCGAGGCCGTGGTGATCTCGAGCGACGACGCCGGCGCACTGCGCGTCGGTGCGGGCCTTTCGCACCCGAACGTGCTCACCTTCGGGCAGGCAGACGGCGCGGATGTGCGCGTCACCGACATCGTGGCTGCGGGACCGGTCGCCGCCACGCTGACGCACGGCGACGAGCACGCCCGCATGCAGCTCGCCGTCCCCGGCATCCACAACGCGATCAATGCGGCCGGCGCCGTCGCCGTTCTCCGCGCCCTCGGCTATCCGCTCGCCGACGCCGTTCGCGCGGTGGAGGGCTTCGCCGGTACGGTGCGTCGCCTCGAGCAGCACGGCGTCGAGCGTGGGGTCACCGTGTACGACGACTACTCGCACCACCCCACGGAGGTGCGAGCAGCGCTCGAAGCCATGCGCAGCATCGCCGGGTCCGGTCGGATCATCGCGATCCAGCAGCCTCACACCTACTCGCGCACGCAGCACATGTACCAGGAGTTCGCCGACGTCCTGGAGCAGTTCGCCGACCACACCGTGATGCTCGACGTCTACGGGGCCAGAGAAGACCCCGTTCCCGGTGTCACGGGCGAGCTCGTCAGCGGTGCCTTCCGTGACCCGTCGCACGTCCACTATGTCGCAGACTGGCAGCAGGCCGCCGACTACACCGCCTCGGTCGCGCGAGACGGCGACTTCGTCGTCACGCTCGGGTGCGGCAACGTCTACCAGATCATCCCGCAGGTCCTGGACTCTCTGCGCCGGACCGACGAGGAGTAGCCGATGCGCCGGCCCGCACCGCTTCCGACCAGCCCGGAGTCTCCGGACGAGAAGGACGCCGCGCCGGAGGAGAGGTCCCGTCGGCGGCGACGCGATCCCGGAGCCGGTCAGGACACTCCGTCGACTCCTGACCCGGCACCCGGCGAGGAGCCGGACAGCACCTCGGTCGGCGACCCGCAGCCGACGTCGACGATGGATGTCTGGCGCGCGGCACGTGCGCGTCGAAAGGCTCTTCGTGCGGAGATCCGGCGTTTCACGCAGAGGTCGCGGCGGCGGAGGATCGTCTGGTTGAGCAGCATCGGCGCCGCACTGCTGCTGGTCGGGGGCAGCGTCGCCGCGGCGTACAGTCCGCTGTTCGCCGTGCAGAAGATCACCGTCGAAGGTGCCACGAGTCTCGATCCCGCCGCGATCGAGGCGGCACTGGGGGATCAGCTCGGCACTCCACTCGCACTGGTCGACTCCAGCAAGGTGAAGGCCGCGTTGCTGGGCTTCCCTCTCATCGAGACATACGCCCTCGAAGCGCGCCCGCCGCATGACCTCACCGTGCGGATAGTCGAGCGCACTCCCGTCGGCGTGCTCCGCTCCGACGCCGGTTACACACTGGTGGACGCCGCCGGCGTGGTCCTTTCGACCACCTCCGATCAGCCGGCAGGGCAGCCGGTGCTCGACGTCGTCGGGGGTGTCGAATCGGCGGCGTTCCGGAGCGCTGGCCTCGTCGTGCGCACCCTTCCCGCGGACGTCCGCGCCGCTCTGACCGGCGTCCGCGCGACGACGGCGGACGACGTGACCCTCACCCTCAACGGCGGGCTGACGGTGGTCTGGGGGAGTGCGGAGGAGTCGGCGCTGAAGGCCGTCGTGCTCTCGAAGACGATGGCGGCGAATCCGGCGGCGGGCTCGATCGACGTGACGTCTCCCGAAGTCGCCGTCGTCGGCTGAGTGCTTTCGTCGGGAATGGGGCGACACGCCCGTGTCTTCGCGCGTGCACGGCCGGGCGGCGCTTACCTTCGATCAAAGAGAACGCAATACCGGGAAATACTTTACACCTCTAGTTGAGGTTTAAGGTTCACCCACTTCCAGGCTCGAATAATCGGAGGCCGGCCATGAGCCAGAACCAGAACTACCTCGCCGTGATCAAGGTCGTCGGCGTCGGCGGTGGCGGCGTCAACGCCGTGAACCGCATGATCGATCTCGGCCTCCGCGGAGTCGAGTTCATCGCCGTGAACACCGATGCGCAGGCGCTGCTCATGAGCGACGCCGACGTCAAGCTCGACGTCGGCCGTGAACTCACCCGCGGTCTCGGTGCAGGTGCCGATCCCGAGGTGGGGCGTCGTGCCGCCGAGGACCACGCCGAGGAGATCGAGCAGGCGCTGACCGGGGCCGACATGGTCTTCGTGACGGCGGGAGAGGGTGGCGGTACCGGAACCGGCGGTGCGCCCGTCGTGGCACGCATCGCGAAGTCCATCGGCGCCCTCACCATCGGTGTCGTGACCAAGCCGTTCTCCTTCGAGGGTCGCCGTCGCCAGAGCCAGGCTGAGGCCGGCGTCTCCAAGCTCAAGGAAGAGGTCGACACCCTCATCGTGGTGCCGAACGACCGTCTCCTCGAGATCAGCGACCGCGGTATCTCGATGATCGAGGCGTTCGCCACGGCCGACCAGGTACTCCTCGCCGGTGTGCAGGGCATCACGGATCTCATCACGACCCCCGGTCTCATCAACCTCGACTTCGCCGACGTCAAGTCCGTGATGCAGGGAGCAGGCTCCGCGCTCATGGGCATCGGCTCCGCTCGCGGTGCAGATCGCGCGATCAAGGCCGCAGAGCTGGCTGTGGAGTCCCCGCTCCTCGAAGCGAGCATCGAGGGTGCGCACGGCGTTCTGCTGTCGATCCAGGGTGGTTCCAACCTCGGTATCTTCGAGATCCATGACGCGGCAGACCTCGTCAAGGAAGCCGCTCACCCCGAGGCAAACATCATCTTCGGTACCGTCATCGACGACACGCTCGGCGACGAGGTGCGCGTGACCGTGATCGCAGCAGGCTTCGACGGCGGTGAGCCCTCGCTGCGGCTGGACCCGATGGTCGTCTCCCGGCCCTCGACGACTCCGCTCCCCGAGGTGGCGCTCGACGAGGAGACGGACAACAAGCCTGAGCCGGTCAAGCCCGAGCCGATCCAGCAGCGCGTCCCGACCACCAGCATCGAGCCGGCTTTCGCGGACGACGACATCGACATCCCTGAATTCCTGAAGTGACCTCTCCGGTCGACGGCCCTGGGCTCGCGCCTCTAGCTGCGCGGCTGTCGGCGATCGATGACAGGATCGCCGCAGCCGCGCAAGCCGTGGGACGCAATCACGACGAGATCACCAGGATCGTGGTGACGAAGTTCCATCCGGCGTCGCTGGTGCGTGATCTGCACGAGCTCGGAGTGCGCGACGTCGGCGAGAACCGTCAGCAGGAGCTGTCGGCGAAGGAGAGCGAGCTCACCGAGCTGGATCTGCGATGGCATTTCATCGGCCAGGGCCAGACCAACAAGGCGAGTGCGATCCGACGGAGCGCGTCAGTCGTGCATTCGGTCGATCGCGACCGCTTCGCCGACGCCCTGCACCGCGCGGCCGATGATGACGATCAGCTCGATGTGCTGGTGCAGATCAACCTCACCGACGATCCCGGCCGCGGGGGAGCGGCGCCGGCGCAGGCGGTCGCTCTCGCGGAGCACGTCCTCTCGCTGCCGTCGTTGCGCCTGCGCGGCGTGATGGCGGTGGCGCCGCTCGACGAGGAGCCTGCCTCCGCCTTCGCACGATTGCACGGCATCGCGGAGAGCGTCCGTGCGATCGACCCTTCGGCATCGTGGATCTCTGCCGGGATGACGGGGGACTTCGTCGAGGCGATCGCCGCCGGCGCGACACACCTGCGGATCGGTTCCGCAATCACCGGCCCCCGGCCTGACCGGGGTTAACCTGTGAACAGACCAGCCCGACACGTTCGAACCGGAGGACACGATGGGTAACCCACTGAAGAAGACCATGGTGTATCTCGGCCTCGCCGACGAGGAAGAGGTCTACGAAGAAGAAGCGCAGGCGCCCGCCCGCGCTCACCGCGAACGCGATCGTGACCGCGAGGAGCCGGCACCGGCCCCCGTCACGCCGCTTCGCCGCCCCGTCGCCGTCCGCCAGCCGTCTGCAGGAGCCGTGAACGAGATCCTCACCGTCCACCCGAAGCAGTACCGTGACGCCCAGTTGATCGCGGAGAGCTTCCGCGAGGGTGTCCCGGTCATCATCAACCTCTCGCAGATGAGCGATGCCGATGCGCGTCGCCTCATCGACTTCGCGAGTGGGCTCTCGCTCGGCCTCTACGGCCGGATCGAGCGCGTGACCTCGAAGGTGTTCCTGCTGTCGCCGGAGAACATCGCGGTCTCGGGTCACGGGGGCATCGCACACGCAGACGCCGAGTCTGCGAGCTTCGACCAGTCGTAGCCCGTGCAGCTGGTCTCGGTCCTCGCGAGCATCGTTCATCTGGTGCTCCTCCTGTACGTCATCGTGCTCTTCGCACGGCTGATCCTGGACTACATCCCGATGTTCAATCGGGAATGGAGGCCCAAGGGCTTCGGCCTCGTCGCCGCCGAGGCGGTCTACACGCTCACCGATCCCCCCATCCGGTTCTTCCGACGGATCATCCCACCGCTGCGGATCGGCTCGCTGTCGCTCGACTTCGGGTTCGCACTCACACTGCTGATCGTCCTGATTCTGATGAACATCGTCCGACTGTTCGTCCGCTGAATCTCCGGCGTGTCCCGTGTTCCGGCTGCGGTGAGTTCCCGCTCTCTGAGTGTCGTGACATCGCGGCACCGATGCGCGGGGGCTATGCTGGCACCCAGGTGCGCGCCCCGGGTTCGCGCCACATCACGACCACGCCATACATCGATACTGGCAATCGAACTCATCGAAAGAGGAGCCACCCATGGCACTTACCCCGGATGACGTCGTCACCAAGCAGTTCCAGCACGTCCGCTTCAAGGACGGCTTCGACCCGGACGAGGTGGACGACTTCCTCGACGAGATCGTCATCGAGTGGCGCAAGGCTCTCGAGGAGAACGTCGAGCTGAAGGCCAAGCTGGCCGCGTACGAGTCCGGTGCTGCCCCTGAGGCCGCCGCTCCCGCTGCCGAGGCCCCCGCCGCCGCTCCTGTCGCCGAGGCTCCGGCAGAGCCGGCTCCGACCGGATCCGCGACCGCCACCGCCGGCATCATCGAGCTCGCGCAGCGTCTGCACGACGAGCACGTGGCCGAGGGCGAGGCCAAGCGCAACCAGCTCATCTCCGAGGCTGAGACCGAGGTGGCTCGCATCCGCACCGAGGCCGAGGCCAAGCAGCGCGAAGAGACCGCACGTCTCGAGCGCGAGCGCAACACGCTCGAGGCTCGGATCACCGAGCTCCGCAACTTCGAGCGCGACTACCGCTCGCAGCTGCGCGGCTACATCGAGGGCCAGCTCCGCGAGCTCGACGAGAAGTCGACCTCCACGGACTCGACCCCCGTCTCCGCGATCGGTCTGTAAGGCGCCCTCTTGTCAGGACGCCGTCCCCTTCCTCGGTCGGCGGCCGGCGCGATCGTTGCGATTCTCGCAGCGCTCGTGCTGGCCGCCGATCAGTTTGTGAAGTACCTCACCATCGAGAACCTGCCCTATCAGGAGCCGGTCCCCGTGCTCGGCGAGTTCCTTCAGCTGTATTACGTGCGCAATCCCGGAGCTGCTTTCTCGCTCGGGTCCGAAGTCACGTGGATCTTCACCATCGCCCTCGCGGTCGTGGCAGGCGTGATCGTCTGGAAGGCATTCGGTCTGAAGTCCCGGCTGTGGGCTGTCGTTCTCGGTTGCCTTCTCGGCGGAGTGCTCGGCAATCTCAGCGACCGTCTTTTCCGCGAGCCCGGCTTCCCTATGGGACATGTCGTCGACATGATCTCGATGCCGTGGATGATGCCGGCGATCTTCAACGTCGCGGACGTCTTCATCGTGACGGGGATGATCTCCGTGGCGCTGCTCGTCGTGGTCGGCCTGCGCTTCGACGGGACGCGGGAACGCGATCACCAGCTCGTGCAGACGGAGGCCGAGGCCGAGGCTGCAGCGGCGGTCGAGGCGACCGACACCGATGACGACATGGTCGACGCAGCCGACGCGGCGCCCCTGCGAAAGGTCGATGACGACACGCCTTCGGAGGGCGCGGCACCCGCGGCGGAGGGACGTTGACCGTGGAGTCGCGGTCACTGCCTGTACCCGACGGTCTCGACGGCTCGCGTGTCGATGCGGCCCTGGCGAAGCTGATGGGTTTCTCCCGCACCTTCGCTGCTGACGTCGCCGCCGCCGGGGGAGTGCGTCTCGACGGCGTCACGCTCGACAAGTCCGATCGCTTGCGAGGAGGCGGCTGGCTCGACATCGAATGGCAGCCGAAGGAGGCGCCGAAGATCGTCCCGATCGCGGTGCCGGAGCTCGGCATCGTCTACGACGATGACGACATCGTCGTCGTCGACAAGCCGACGGGCGTCGCCGCTCATCCTTCCCTCGGCTGGGAGGGGCCCACCGTCGTCGGTGCCCTCGCCGCGGCGGGCTTCCGTGTCTCGACCAGCGGAGCGCCGGAGCGCCAGGGCGTGGTGCACCGGCTGGACGTGGGCACGAGCGGCCTGATGGTCGTGGCGAAGTCGGAGCACGCCTACACGGTGCTGAAGCAGGCGTTCAAGGACCGCACGGTCGAGAAGATCTATCACGCGGTCGTCCAGGGGCACCCGGACCCGCTCGCCGGCACGATCGACGCTCCGATCGGGCGCCACCCCAATCACTCCTGGAAGTTCGCCGTCGTCCCGGATGGGAAGCCGTCCGTCACGCACTACGAGACCCTCGAGGCTTTTCCCGGCGCATCGCTGCTCGAGATCCACCTCGAGACCGGCCGCACGCATCAGATCCGCGTGCACATGGCTGCGCACCGGCACCCGTGCGTCGGCGACCCCCTGTACGGCGCCGACCCGACGCTGTCGGCGCGGCTGGGGCTCACCCGCCAGTGGCTGCATGCGCATCAGCTCGCTTTCGCGCACCCGACGACGGGTGACTGGGTGCAGTTCGAGTCTCCCTATCCCGCGGATTTCGAGCACGCTCTGGATGTGCTGCGCGGGGAATGATCCCCGTGTCTCGCCGGACGTGTGTCCGTGAGGTGCGCGACACTGGGCGCATGACCATCGAGGTTCGTCCCGCGACCGATTTCGACGACGTCGCCACACTCGTCGGGCCGAGGAAGCCGACATCGAACGTGTGCTTCTGCCTGAGCTATCGCATCGGAAACAAGGAGAATGTTGCGCTGAGGGGTCAGGCCCGTGCCGATCGCGTGCGTGAACTCTGCCATCAGGATCCTCCTCCCGGAGTGATCGCGTACCTGGACGGGGAACCGGTCGGATGGGCGGCCCTCCAGCCGCGTCGTGAGACGAGCTTCGCCCGAAACCGGCTGATCCCGCACGTCGACGACCTCGACGTCTGGTCGCTGTGGTGCTTCCGGGTTCGCCCTGGGTACCGGAAGCAGGGGATCACGCATGCACTCGTCGAGGGCGCAGTCGCCTACGCGAGGGAGCGCGGAGCCCCGGCGATCGAGGGGTACCCCGTCGACAACGGCGACGAGAAGGTGAACTTGACGATGGCATACGTCGGCACTCGGTCGCTGTTCGAAAGCGCGGGGTTCGAGAGGGCCGCCGACACCCGGTCCGTACTGGACGGGTTCCCCCGAGTCCTGATGCGGCTCGAACTCGGAGCATCGTCGACGTCGTCGAAGAAACCGTGAACCGCTCTGCGGCGCACGGCCAATACATAGCGTGACCACAGACAGCGAGATCATCCAGCGATCTCTTCAGCATCCGGCGGTGTTCGCCGAGCTCTTCGACAGACACGCGCGCGCCGTCAACGCCTTCGCCACGTATCGCATCGGCGGGCACGCGGCGGAAGACGTCCTGAGCGAGACGTTCCTCGTCGCATTCCGCCGCCGAGCCGATTTCGACACGGACGTCGAGTCGGCGGCGCCGTGGCTCCTCGGCATAGCCTCGCGCCTGATCCGCCGCCATCGTGCAGTGGAAGCGAAACACTGGAGGTCTTTCGCAGCGTCCGTCTCTCAGCAGGATCATTCGTCGCTCGGAGGTCTGGACGACGCGATGTCGCGGGTCGACGCCGAGCGCGAAGTCCAATCCTTGAAAACGCGGATCGCGGCACTCGCCCCAAAGGACAGGGAGACGCTCCTGCTCTACGCGTGGCAGGGGCTGACATACGAGGAGATCGCCGTCGCACTCGCCGTACCGGTGGGAACGGTGCGATCGCGCCTGAACAGGGTCCGCACACGGCTGGACTCCACCCGAAGGATCCAGGCATTCGAGCAGCAGCAGAAGGGGGAGACCCTTGGACATGTTTGAGAAGGCCCAGCAGACCAGGCCCGACATCGACGGCGCTGAGGAGAACATCGCGGCCGCGCGAGCCGTTCTCCTGACCGCGATCGAAGGTGAGCGCAGGCCGGCACGTGCTCGAGGAGCGCGAAGGTCGTGGCTGATAGCCGCAGCCTCGCTCGGCGCGGTGGCTGCGGTCACCACCGGGGTGCTCGTGATGAGCGGCATCGCCGCGCCAGCCCCCGCACCGACGGTGGAAGCGGTGCCGACACGTGCGCCTGGTTCCGAGCTCGTGCCGAGCCGGGTGCCGACCCCCACAGCCACTCCGATGACAGGGCCTGAGGCGCTGCTGGGAGCTGCGAACTCCGCGGCGGGATTCGCGCCGCCCCAGCTTGCTCCCGGGCAGTATCAGCGCCGTGCTTGGACGACGGAGTCGTTGGGCGTGTTCGACGCCGATCTCGATACAGCCGGGCAACCTGGCTACAGTGTCTCGCGAGCTGCGGCGTCGAGTGGCTGGGTGATCAGTCGCAGTGGCGCCGACTACTCGCCTGCAGATCTGCGTTCGCAGTGGTACGGAGAGTGGGGCGCTCCGGTCGCAGGCAGCGTCTACGGCGATCAGACGCAGGGGCATGCGGAGCAGAGTGCGGCGATGCAGGGCTACGGGCCGGCCGTCTCGTTGTTCGCCTCGGCCGCCCCCCGGTTGTCCGAGGGCGGCGTCGAAGACGTCCTGTGGTTCTTCGAGTCGATGCCACGTGACCCCGACGCCATGATCGGCTGGATCCGCGACCACCTGGGCCCGGACGAGCAGGGCTGGGCCGATGGAAAGGTCGGGTGGCTGATCATCGGACTGCTCTCGCACAACGTCGGGGACCCGGAGCTGCGGGCGTCGATGTACCGCGCACTCAGCTTGCTCCCCGGGTCGACGGTGGGTGCCGAACTCAACGGCGAACGGGTGGTCACGTTCGACTCGCAGCTCGGCTCGTCCGCGACTGCGGAGACATCGCTGAGGCGCTTCACGGTGACGATCGAGATGGCGACGGGGCTCGTGACCGAGATCACCGACACAAGTTCGGTCGGCGAAGGGGTGATCCCGAGTGACGTGCCGGACGTCCGGATGACCTTCGAGACGAGTGTGGTCGATACCTTGCCGTGACGAGTCTCGACGGGGCCCCGACACCGACCTCCGGTGTCGGGGCCCCGCCGTAGACTCGAAGGCATGGCATCCGACTCTTTCGTCCACCTGCACGTGCACAGCGAATACTCGATGCTCGACGGTGCGGCGAAGATCAATGCGATGACCCAGGCGGCTGCCGAATACGGCATGCCCGCGATCGCCGTCACCGATCACGGCAACACCTTCGCGGCCTTCGAGTTCTACAACGCCGCACGAAACGCCGGCATCAAGCCCATCATCGGGCTCGAGGCGTACATGACCCCCGGTACCCACCGCAGCGACAAGACTCGCGTGCAGTGGGGCTCGCCCGACCAGAAGAGCGATGATGTCTCGGGTTCCGGCGCGTACACCCACATGACGATGTGGAGCCAGAGCACCGAGGGCATGCACAACCTCTTCCGCATCAGCTCGAGATCGAGCATGGAGGGGTACTACTTCAAGCCGCGTATGGACCGCGAGCTGCTCCAGACCTACGGCAAGGGACTCATCGCCACGACAGGCTGCCCTTCGGGGGAGATCCAGACACGTCTGCGACTGGGACAGTACGACGCGGCGCGCGCGGCGGCGGCCGAGTTCCAGGACATCTTCGGCAAGGAGAACTACTTCGCCGAGATCATGGACCACGGCCTGTCGATCGAGCGGCGTGTCATGACCGACCTGCTCCGTCTGTCGAAGGACCTGAACATCCCCCTGGTCGCCACCAACGACTCGCACTACACGCACCAGCACGAGGCCGACGCGCACGAGGCTCTCCTGTGCGTGCAGTCTGGGTCGACGATGGACGACCCCAACCGGTTCAAGTTCGACGGCGACGGCTACTACATCAAGACAGCGGCCGAGATGCGGCAGCTCTTCCGAGACCACCCGGAAGCATGCGACAACACGCTGCTGATCGCCGAGCGGTGCGAGGTGGAGTTCAACACCTCCGCGAACTACATGCCGCGATTCCCGGTGCCGGACGGCGAGACCGAGGACAGCTGGCTCATCAAAGAGGTCGAGGCGGGGCTCCACTACCGCTACCCGGGTGGCATCCCCGACAAGGTGCGCAAGCAGGCCGAGTACGAGACCGGCATCATCCTGCAGATGGGGTTCCCCGGGTACTTCCTGGTCGTCGCCGACTTCATCAACTGGGCGAAGGACAACGGCATCCGGGTCGGTCCCGGCCGTGGCTCCGGTGCCGGATCGATGGTCGCGTACGCGATGAGGATCACCGACCTCGATCCGCTCGAGCACGGACTGATCTTCGAGCGATTCCTCAACCCCGACCGTGTATCGATGCCCGACTTCGACGTCGACTTCGATGACCGGCGCCGTGGCGAGGTCATCGACTACGTCACCGAGAAGTACGGCTCCGAGCGCGTCGCGCAGATCGTCACGTACGGCACCATCAAGTCCAAGCAGGCGCTGAAGGACGCCGGGCGCGTGCTCGGGTTCCCGTTCAGCATGGGAGAGCGTCTCACCAAGGCGATGCCGCCGCCCGTGATGGGCAAGGACATGCCCCTCGACGGCATGTTCGACTCGGCGCACCCGCGGTACAAGGAGGCGAGCGAGTTCCGCACCCTGATCGAGACCGATCCGGAGGCGAAGACCGTCTTCGACCGTGCGCTGGGTCTCGAGGGCCTGAAGCGTCAGTGGGGCGTGCACGCCGCCGGTGTGATCATGTCGTCCGACCCGTTGCTCGACATCATCCCGATCATGCGCCGTGAGCAGGACGGCCAGATCGTCACGCAGTTCGACTACCCGTCGTGCGAGTCGCTCGGTCTGATCAAGATGGACTTCCTGGGGCTCCGCAACCTCACGATCATCTCCGACGCGCTCGACAACATCCGCACCAACCGAGGTGAGGAACTCGACCTCGAGCACCTCGGCCTCGACGACCCCGGCGTGTACCAGCTGCTCGCCCGCGGAGACACCCTCGGTGTGTTCCAGCTCGACAGTCCGCCTCTGCGTTCCTTGATGCGGCTGATGAAGCCCGACAACTTCGGCGACATCTCGGCACTCATCGCCCTGTATCGTCCGGGGCCCATGGGCGCCAACTCGCACACGAACTACGCCCTGCGCAAGAACGGCCTGCAGGAGATCACTCCGATCCATCCCGAACTGGAAGCGCCTCTCGCCGAGATCCTGCAGGAGTCCTACGGGCTCATCATCTACCAGGAGCAGGTCATGGCCATCGCTCAGGCGGTCGCCGGCTTCAGCCTCGGACAGGCAGACATCCTCCGTCGTGCCATGGGCAAGAAGAAGAAGTCCGAGCTGGACAAGCAGTACGAGGGTTTCGCCGGCGGTATGAAGGAACGCGGCTTCGGCGAGGCGGCGATCAAGGCCCTGTGGGACATCCTGCTGCCCTTCTCGGACTACGCGTTCAACAAAGCGCACTCCGCCGCGTACGGCCTGGTGTCGTACTGGACCGCATACCTCAAGGCGCACTATCCCGCCGAGTACATGGCGGCGCTGCTCACCAGCGTCGGCGACTCCAAGGACAAGATGGCGCTGTACCTGAACGAGTGCCGTCGGATGGGCATCAAGGTGCTCCCGCCCGACGTCTCCGACTCGATCAACTTCTTCGCCGCCGTGGGCGACGACATCCGCTTCGGCCTCGGAGCCGTGCGCAACGTCGGCAGCAACGTCGTCGAGGGCATCGTCAAGGCCCGCAAGGACGAGCGCTTCACCTCGTTCCATCACTTCCTCGAGAAGGTTCCTCTGCACGTCTCGAACAAGCGCACCGTCGAGTCCCTGATCAAGGCGGGCGCGTTCGACTCCATGGGAGACACCCGTCGCGCGCTGTACGAGGTGCACGAAGATGCGGTCGAGGCGGCGGTCGACCGCAAGCGCAACGAGGCCCAGGGGGCGATCGGCTTCGACTTCGACAGCCTGTACGACGGGACCGAAGAGGTCGCGCCGGCGAAGGTCCCGGCCAGACCCGAGTGGGTCAAGAAGGACAAGCTCGCGTTCGAGCGGGAGATGCTCGGGCTCTACGTGTCGGACCACCCTCTCGCCGGACTCGAGGTACCGCTCGCGAAGCATGCGTCGATCTCGATCAACGATCTGAACAACTCCGAAGACCTGCAGGACGGCGACCAGGTGACGGTGGCCGGACTCGTGACCAGCGTGCAGCACCGCGTGGCCAAGGCGAGCGGAAACCCGTACGGCATGATCACCGTAGAGGACTTCAACGGTGAGGTCACCGTGATGTTCATGGGAAAGACGTACACCGAGTTCCAGCACACGCTGCAGCAGGACGCGATCCTCGCCGTGCGCGGGCGCGTGTCCAGGCGCGACGACGGGCTCAACCTGCACGCGCAGTCGGCGTTCGCTCCCGACGTGGGCTCTTTCGACGCGGCCGGTCCGTTGGCACTCGTCCTCGCCGAGCAGCGGGCGACCGAGCGGGTGATGATGGAACTCGCGGAGGTGCTCCGGCGCCACAACGGAGACACCGAGGTGGTGCTCCGCGTGCACCGGGGCGGCACGGCGAAGGTCTTCGAGGTGCCGATGCCCGTCAAGGTGTCCGCGGATCTGTTCGGTGACCTCAAGTCGCTGCTCGGGCCCACCTGTCTGGGGTGAGCGGGGTAGGATCGTGAGCCGTCGGCAGCACGACGAAACCACCCGTCGAGCCCCGTGACGAAAGGACCACGCATGAGCACGGATCTCCCCGAAACGGATCCTGAGGACGAGGTCTTCAGCGACGACGACGGTGTCCTCTACGACGAAGAGGTCACGCCGGAGTTCGGAATCCTCGGGTTCACGCTGCGCGAGCTGCTGATCGTGGGCGTGTGGCTGCTTTCGTTCGTGTTCTCGTTCTTCCCGCTCATCGGCGACCTCTCGCTCTGGGGCGTCGGAATCCAGTGGGTGCTTCCGATCGCGCTGCCCACCGTCGCCGTGTTCCTTCTGGTGCTCCGCCGATTCTCGCCCGACGGCATCCGCCGGGTCGGCTCACTCGGCATCGATCAGTTCGCCTCTGTCGCGTTCTCCGTGTCCGCCGTGGTCTGGATCGGCAGCCTGTGGCTCGCGATCTCCGCGCTCGTCTCCGGTGGCGTCTGGACCCTTCCGTGGAACGGAGTCGCCCTGGCCATCACCTCTGTGGCGCTCGTCGTCCTCACGGTGTTCGCCCCGATCATCCCGGGTCTCAAGGAAGACTTCCACGGGCGTCTCGTGACGCTCGCACACCGCAATGCGAACCCCGTTCGTCCCGTGATCGCGCGACCGCGTCCCGAGCCCGCGATCACCGACACGGTCGAAGAGCCGTCGCGCGGACCTGCGACCTCCGACGAGCTCGAGGTGTCTGAGGAGTCCGAGACGCAGACCGACGTCATCGTCGACAGCTCGGCTCTTCCTCTCGTCATCGACCGCGATGTCGAGCTGTCGGGCCACCAGGCCACGGACGAGATCGCTCGCTTCGACCTCGCCGAGCAGGTGCCGCTCACGGCACACGCGTCCGGTGGCGGGATCGGCACCACGCCGGAGGAGTCCGACGAGGACTACGTTCCCTCGTACTCACGTCGCTCCCGCAACCAGGAGCCGGAGATCGTCTCGGATACCGGGAGCATCGAGTCGCTGCTCGAGACAGCGGCGACGTATGAGACGAGCACGGCCGAGGAAGAGCCGGAGCCGCTGATCCTGGAGGGCGTCACGGACGCCGACCTCGAGGCGACGAATCCCCGAGCGACGGCGCCCGCAGCCCAGCCGTTCTGGATCCTCGCGCCGTCCGAGCGCGACGTCCACGACGAGCGTGGAGAGCCGCTCTTCCGCATCGGCCCGAGCGCGTGGGCTCTCGTGATCGAGGACCGTGGGGGTGCGTTCGTCGTCCGACATGACGACGGACGGATCGGCTACCTCCACGACATCTCCGACATCACGAAGGGTTGACAATGCGCACGATCGATCTGCGAGGGCGCGAGCTCTCGCCCGCGGGCATGCTCGCCGCCGTCCCCAGGGCAACGCAGGCCAGAGCCGAAGCGCTGGACACCGCAGCGCGCATCGTCGACGACGTGCGCGAGCGCGGTGAGGCGGCTCTTCGGGAGCAGGCCGAACGATTCGACGGAGTCACGGAACACGCAGTGCGCGTGCCCGCCGATCACCTCATCACGGCGTTGGAAGAGCTCGCGCCGGAGGTGCGGAGTGCGCTCGAGGAGGCGATCCGTCGCGTGCGCCTCGCGTCGGCAGCCCAGGTTCCCGCGACGCAGGTGACGCACATCGGGGAAGGGGCCGTCATCACGCAGCGCTGGCAGCCGGTGCACCGCGTGGGGGTCTACATCCCCGGCGGCAAAGCCGTGTATCCGTCGAGCGTGGTCATGAACGTCGTGCCGGCACAGGTCGCCGGTGTCCAGGAGATCGCCCTGGCATCGCCGCCGCAGTCGGACCAGGGCGGACGAATCCACCCGACGATCCTCGCGGCGGCCGCGTTGCTGGGTGTGACCGAGGTGTACGCGATGGGTGGCGCCGGCGCGATCGGCGCGCTGGCCCACGGAGTGCCGTCGCTCGACCTCGACCCTGTCGACGTCGTCTCGGGTCCGGGGAACAATTACGTCGCTTCCGCCAAGCGCGCCGTCGCCGGCGTCGTCGGAACGGACTCGGAAGCCGGGGCCACGGAGATCCTCGTCGTCGCCGACGCCTACGCGGATCCTCGGCTCATCGCCGCAGACCTCGTCAGCCAGGCGGAGCACGACGAGCAGGCATCGGCGGTGCTCGTGACTGACGCGGCGGATCTGGCCGAGAAGGTGGCCGCCGAAGTGGAGCGCATCGCCGCCGGCACGCGCCACAGCGAACGTGTCGCGGCCGCGCTGTCGGGGCCGCAGTCCGCGATCGTCGTCGTCGACGATCGCGACATGGCCACCGCCTTCAGCAACGCCTACGCACCGGAGCACCTCGAACTCCACCTCGTCGACGCCGAGCAGGCTGCCGCGGCCTTCACCAGCGCCGGGGCCGTGTTCGTCGGCGACCAGACCCCCGTCAGCCTCGGGGACTACATGGCAGGCAGCAATCACGTCCTGCCGACTGGAGGGCAGGCGCGCTATGCCCCGGGTCTCGGCTCGTACACCTTCCTTCGCCCGCAGCAGGTGATCTCCTACGACAGAGCTGCCCTGGCGGCTGTGCGGGCTGGAGTCGTCGCCCTGGCCGAAACCGAGGTGCTTCCTGCCCACGGCGAAGCGATCGAGGCGCGTTTCACCGCGTAGGATCGGTCAGATGCACTGCCCCTTCTGTCGACACCCCGATTCCCGCGTCATCGATTCACGCACCAGCGATGACGGACTCTCGATCAGGCGTCGTCGACAGTGCCCGGAGTGCGGTGGCAGGTTCACCACGACGGAGACGGCGAGCCTCAACGTCATCAAGCGTTCCGGGGTGATGGAGCCGTTCAGTCGGGAGAAGGTCATCACGGGCGTGCGCAAGGCGTGCCAGGGACGTCCGGTCACCGAGGGAGACCTCGCGGTGCTCGCTCAACGCGTGGAAGAGGCCGTGCGGCAGACCGGCGTCTCGCAGCTCGACACGAACGAGATCGGTCTGGCCATCCTGGGACCGTTGCGCGAGCTTGACGAGGTCGCGTTCCTGCGGTTCGCCAGCGTCTATCAGGCGTTCGATTCGCTCGAGGACTTCGAGTCCGCCATCACCGACCTGCGCGCCGACCACACGAAGCGGGAGTCCGCGGAGCGGTAATCTGGCAGGGATGTATCCGCTGCTCTTTCGCGCTGTCCTGTCGCGCTTCGACCCCGAGTTCGCCCACCACGCCGGCATGGCGGTGATCCGTGTGCTCGGGGCGCCTCCGTTCTCCTGGGCGACGCGGGCTCTCACTCGACCGGATCCGTCGCTTCAGGTCGAAGCCCTCGGTCTCACCTTCCCCTCGCCGTTCGGTGTCGCTGCGGGGTTCGACAAGAACGCGGTGGGCGTGCGGGGACTCGCCGCGCTGGGGTTCGGGCACGTGGAAGTGGGCACCGTGACGGCGATCCCTCAGGAGGGAAACCCCAAGCCGCGGCTGTTCCGTCTCGTCGAAGACCGGGCCGTGATCAATCGGATGGGCTTCAACAACGCGGGAGCGGATGCCGCCGCTCGTCGACTCGCGCGCCTGCGGCGTGGCGCGCCCGACACGATCATCGGCGTCAACATCGGCAAGAGCCGTGTCGTCGACGTCGAAGACGCGACCGCCGACTATGTGGCTTCGGCGACGCGCCTCGCTCCGCTCGCCGACTATCTGGCCGTCAACGTGTCGTCACCGAACACGCCGGGGCTGCGCGGCCTGCAGGCTGTCGAGACGCTCTCGCCGCTTCTTCGCGCGGTCAGGGAAGCCTCCGGCAGCACGCCACTTCTCGTGAAGATCGCGCCTGACCTCCCGGATGATGAGATCACGGCGATCGCACAGTTGGCCGTCGCCGAGGGGCTGGCGGGGATCATCGCCCACAACACGACGATCAGTCGAGACGGGCTGCGTACGGATGCGGCGACCGTCGAGGCCGCGGGAGCGGGTGGGCTCTCCGGGGCGCCGCTGAAGAAGCGGTCCCTCGAAGTGCTGCGCGTCGTGCGCGACGCGGTTCCCGCAGATTTCTGCGTCATCGCGGTCGGGGGAGTGGAGACCGCTTCGGACGTGCAGGAGCGCATCGACGCAGGTGCGACGCTCGTGCAGGGCTATACGGCGTTCCTCTACCGCGGCCCGTTCTGGGGTCGCGAGATCAACAGGGGACTGCTCAGGCGGGGTACTGGCCGCGCTTGACCTGCGGCTTCGGCAGACGCATGAAGCGCATCTGCAGCGCGCGCATCGCGGCGTACCAGCCGAGGCCGCGCTCGAGTCGGTCCTTGCCGAACTTCGCGGCCGCCTTGCGCTTGACCCGCATGCCGAGCAGGACCATGCCGCCGATCGCGATCACGAGGTAGCCCATCATCACGATGTAGGCGTAGAAGGAGATGGCCGTGTTCGCCGGCACCAGCGAGGCGAGGATGACCAGCACCATCACACCCATCACGAACTCGGCCGGGTGCCACCCCGCGTCCACGTAGTCGCGGACCCAGCGGCGCTGCGGGCCCTTGTCGCGAACCGGGAGGTACTTCTCCTCACCGGCGGCCATGCCTGCCTGCGCGCGGGCACGGCGCTCATTGAGCTCCGCCTTGGCCGCCGCCTTCGCCTCTTTGGTGTTGGCGACGAGGGGCCGGCGACGAGCTGCCTCCTGCTCCGCACGGCTCGGCGTCGCGCGCCCCTTGCCGACGGAGGTCGTCTCGGGTGCGTCGTCGTTCGTGGAAGGGGAGGTAGGAGTAGTGGACACGGAGTTCCTCGGTTCGCCGGTGGGGGATCACCTTAAGATTACTCGCATGACCTCTCCTGTTCCTCCCCGTGAGTCCGACGCCGCCGTCCTCGAGGCGGTGGCGACCGGGATCCCCTCTGCGCTGTCGGATCTCGGCCACCTGGTGCGCATCCCCGGCATGGCCTGGCCGGCGTTCGATCAGACGCAGCTGGAACGCAGCGCAGAGGCTGTCGCCGCGCTGGCATCCGGCACCGGTGTGTTCGACGAGGTGCGCGTGCTCCGCGCCGCGATCCCCGGGACAGACGAGCAGGGACAGCCGGCTGTGCTCGCCACGCGTGCCGCGCGCAACGGCAAGCCGACGATCCTGCTCTACGCCCACCACGACGTGCAGCCTCCGGGGGATGATGCCCTGTGGGAGACTCCGCCGTTCGAGCCGACGGTGCGTGACGGGCGTCTCTACGGCCGTGGGGCGGCGGACGACAAGGCCGGCATCATGTCGCACATCGCCTCGATCCGCGCGGTCAGCGAGGTGCTGGGCGACGATCTCGACCTCGGCATCGCGATGTTCATCGAGGGGGAGGAGGAGTACGGCTCCCGCTCGTTCGCGCAGTTCCTCTCCGACAACAAGGACGCTCTCCGCGCGGACGCGATCGTCGTGGCGGACTCCGGTAACTGGGACTCCGTGACCCCGGGGCTCACGGTCTCGCTCCGTGGCAATGCGCGCTTCACGATGCGTGTGCGCACCCTCGACCACGCTTCGCACTCCGGCATGTTCGGCGGCGCCGTGCCCGATGCGATGATGGCGACTGTCACACTGCTCTCCACACTGTGGAACGCCGACGGTTCGGTCGCGGTCGAGGGCATGACCGAGCGGGACGCTCCCACTCCCGAATACACCGAGGCGACGCTGCGAGACGAGGCGGGCCTGCTGCCCGGCACCACGCCGATCGGCGGCGGCACCATCCTCAGCCGGATCTGGAACAAGCCCTCGGTGACGGTCATCGGGATCGATGCCACCAGTGTGGCGGCGGCCTCCAACACCCTGCTCCCCGAGGTGACGGTGGTCATCAGCGCGCGGGTGGCACCGGGCCAGACCGGCAGGGAGGCCTACGACGCTCTCGAGAGTCATCTCCGCGCGCACGCGCCGTTCGGAGCAGACATCACCTTCTCCGACATCGACCTCGGTGACGGCTTCCTCGTCGACACCAGCGGCTGGGCTGTCGCCCTCACCCGCGACGCCATGCGCGACGGCTACGGGGTGCCTCCCGTAGACCTCGGAGTGGGCGGCTCGATCCCGTTCATCGCGGACCTCGTGCGGGAGTTCCCCGACGCGCAGATCCTGGTCACCGGTGTCGAGGACCCGCACTCGCGCGCACACAGTCCCAACGAGTCGCTGCATCTCGACACCTTCCGCCATGCGATCGCGACCGAGGCGTTGCTGCTCGCCCGCATGAATGACGAAGAACGCGGAGCCGTCTGAGATCAGCGGCGGTAGAATCGTCCGAGAAGCCGTGCACCCGCGGCCCGTCACAAGGAGCGACATGAGCGACACCACACTCTCCCCAGAGACCACCCGCGCACACGGCGTCACCCTGACCGACGCTGCTGCCACCAAGGTGAAGAACCTCCTGGAGCAGGAGGGCCGCGACGATCTGCGGCTGCGCGTTGCCGTGCAGCCGGGCGGATGCTCGGGCCTGATCTACCAGCTGTACTTCGACGAGCGCTACCTCGAGGGTGACGAGACCGTCGACTTCGACGGCGTGGAGGTCATCATCGACAACATGAGCGTCCCGTACCTCGACGGTGCGGCGATCGACTTCAAGGACACGATCTCCGAGCAGGGCTTCACGATCGACAACCCCAACGCGGCGGGAAGCTGCGCCTGCGGCGACAGCTTCCACTGATCCCGCGCCGTGCACACGGCCGCCGTCACCGCTGGTGACGGCGGCCGTTCTGGTTTCACTACCTGCGTGGATGGCATGAATCAGGTGTGAGGTTGCCCTAGACTTGGGTGTGCTCTGTTCGCGATCTGAAAGGTGCATCGTGCCCTCGAAACGCAGCCTTCGTTGGGCCGCCCTCCCTGTGGGAGTTGCGGCAGCCTTGGCCCTGGCGGGATGCTCTCCCACCGAGCTGAACGGCTTTCTTCCGGGCTTCGTGGAGGGTGGTCCCGCAGCCACCAACCAGACCGAGCGCGTCTCGTCGCTCTGGGTCAACTCCTGGATCGTGCTCCTCGCGGTCGGCATCATCACCTGGGGCCTGATGGCCTGGGCTGCGATCGCCTACCGCCGCCGCAAGGGCCAGACCGGCCTCCCGGTGCAGATGCGCTACAACATGCCGATCGAGATCTTCTACACGATCGTGCCGCTCATCCTCGTGCTGGGCATGTTCTTCTTCACGGCTCGCGACCAGTCCGAGATCGAGGCGAAGTGGGACGACCCCGACGTCGAGATCACCGCGATCGCGAAGCAGTGGGCCTGGGACTTCCAGTACGACGGCGAGGAGGAGGACAACTCCGACGCCGTCTGGACGATGGGCGTCCAGGCGCAGCCCGACAAGGACGGCAACATCGACCAGGCACAGCTGCCGACCCTGGTGCTGCCCGTCGACAAGAAGGTCACGATCAACCTTCAGTCGCGCGACGTCATCCACTCCTTCTGGATCATCGACTTCCTGTACAAGAAGGACATGTTCATCGGGAAGGACAACTCCTGGTCGTTCATCCCGACTCGAGAGGGCGAGTACGCCGGCAAGTGCGCCGAGCTCTGCGGTGAGTACCACTCCATGATGCTCTTCAACGTGAAGGTGGTCTCCCAGAGCGACTACGACGCCTACGTGGCATCGCTCGAGGAGAAGGGCAACACCGGCGACATCACCGGTGCGTACGACCGTCTCGCGAACCTGCCGGGGACCACCCCGAAGACCGACACCGAGGAAGGAGGGGAGTAAGCCATGTCGACCACAGAAGCTCCCCGTACCGACGAGTCCCCCCGCTCGCGTCCCAGCACTCTGCCCGCACGCCAGGCCGCTCTCATGAGCTCCTCGCGCGTCGAGCAGAAGGGCAACATCGTCGTCAAGTGGATCACCTCCACCGACCACAAGACGATCGGGTACATGTACCTGATCGCGTCGGTGATGTTCTTCCTCCTCGGCGGTGTGATGGCTCTCGTCATCCGTGCAGAGCTGTTCGCGCCGGGCATGCAGATCATCCCGACGAAGGAGCAGTACAACCAGCTCTTCACGATGCACGGCACGATCATGCTGCTGATGTTCGCGACGCCGCTGTTCGCCGGGTTCGCCAACGCCATCCTGCCGCTGCAGATCGGTGCCCCTGACGTCGCCTTCCCGCGTCTGAACGCCTTCGCCTTCTGGCTCTTCCTCTTCGGCTCCACGATCGCCGTCGCCGGCTTCCTGACCCCGCAGGGCGCGGCCTCCTTCGGATGGTTCGCGTACCAGCCGCTGGCGGGAGCGTCGTTCTCGCCTGGCGCAGGTGGAAACCTCTGGATGGTCGGTCTCGGCATCTCCGGTTTCGGTACCATCCTCGGTGCCGTCAACTTCATCACCACGATCATCACGATGCGTGCGCCCGGTATGACCATGTGGCGCATGCCGATCTTCTCGTGGAACACGCTCATCACGAGCCTGCTCATCCTGATGGCGTTCCCGGTGCTGGCCGCGGCCATCTTCGCTGCTGCTGCAGACCGTATCCTCGGTGCGCACATCTACGACCCGGCCAACGGCGGAGTCCTGCTCTGGCAGCACCTGTTCTGGTTCTTCGGACACCCTGAGGTCTACATCATCGCGCTGCCGTTCTTCGGCATCGTCTCCGAGATCTTCCCGGTGTTCAGCCGCAAGCCGATCTTCGGATACAAGACCCTCGTCTACGCGACGATCGCCATCGCGGCGCTGTCCGTCGCCGTGTGGGCTCACCACATGTACGTGACGGGCTCGGTCCTGCTGCCGTTCTTCGCTCTGATGACCATGCTCATCGCTGTGCCGACGGGTGTGAAGATCTTCAACTGGATCGGTACGCTCTGGCGAGGTTCGGTGACCTTCGAGACGCCGATGGTCTTCGCACTCGGCTTCCTCGTCTCGTTCGTCTTCGGTGGTCTGACGGGTGTCATCCTCGCGGCTCCGCCGCTGGACTTCGCCCTTTCCGACTCGTACTTCGTCGTCGCCCACTTCCACTACGTGGTGTTCGGAACCGTGGTGTTCGCCATGTTCGCCGGCTTCTACTTCTGGTGGCCCAAGTGGACAGGACGCATGCTGAACGAGCGTCTCGGCTACGTGCACTTCTGGCTGCTGTTCATCGGCTTCCACATGACGTTCCTCATCCAGCACTGGCTGGGTGTCGACGGCATGGTGCGTCGTTACGCCGACTACTCGGAGGCCGACGGCTGGACCTGGCAGAACCAGGTGTCGACGATCGGTGCCATCATCCTCGGTGCCTCGATGCTGCCGTTCTTCCTGAACGTCTGGATCACGGCACGCAAGGCTCCGAAGGTCACGGTCAACGACCCGTGGGGCTACGGCGGATCGCTCGAGTGGGCGACGTCCTGCCCGCCGCCGCGACACAACTTCACGTCGATCCCGCGCATTCGCAGCGAGCGTCCTGCGTTCGACCTGAATCACCCGGAAGCTGCGGAGTTCGCCACGACGGCTCCCGGCGAGCGAGAGGCCCACTAAGTCATGCGCGACAACGTCATTCTCTGGTGGATCCTGACGGCGTTCTTCGCCCTCGTCGGAGTCGTCTACACCGGCTGGCACATCCTCGCCACGCCTAACGACGACTTCGCCATGCGGGTCGAGTGGGTCGGCACGGTCGCCCTGTTCTTCGCCGCTTTCATGGCCGCGATGATCGCGTTCTACCTCGACCGCACCCACAAGGCCCAGCGCGGCGAGCTGCCGGAGGACATCCTGACGTCGGACATCGACGACGGTGACCCGGAGCTCGGCGAGTTCAGCCCGTGGTCGTGGTGGCCCATCGTCCTGGCCGCATCAGCCGGTGTCTTCGTGGTGGGCCTGGCAGTCGGCCACTTCCTCCTCCCGATCGGGCTGGCGATCTTCGTCGTCGCGATCGTCGGTTGGGTATACGAGTACTACCGCGGCAACTTCGCCCGCTGATACCGCGTATCGAAAGAAGGCCCTCGGATCCGTCCGGGGGCCTTCTTCCTGTGTAGCGACAGCCGTGTTCAGGCGCGGGTGCGGATCCGAGCGATTCCGGTGAGCGGATCCACCGGGCGATGATGCACGCCATCGGCGTCCTCCACCGCGTACCCTTCCCTGACCCAGTACTCGAAGCCGCCGATCATCTCGCGCACCCGATAGCCGAGGCGTGCGAACTCGAGCGCACCCTTCGCACCCGCATTGCACCCAGGGCTCCAGCAGTAGACCACGACATCGGTGTCCGCAGGGATCTCCCTCGGGGCACGGGAGGCGATCTCGCTGTAATGCATGTGTACGGCGCCGGCGACGCGCCCCTGAGCCCATGCCTCGTCCGAACGGACGTCGATCACCACCAGGTTCTCACCGGCCTTGATTGCGGCATGGACGTCGCTGGAGTCGGTCTCGTAGGTCAGTTTGGCCTCATAGAAGTCGGTGCGATCGATCATTCCCTCAGCCTAAGGAGCCGATGCGAGACGTCGACAGCGGAATCCCGTCTCGTGACGTGCGAATGCGGTCACATCCTCCCCACGAATCGCAGGAGGCCTGTTCCGCTCCCGCAATTCAGAGTGATGCAGTCATCTGCACGCGCGGACCATACTCGAAGAGACCGAGCGCGGATTCGACCTCGACGAGCTTCCGGAGCAGCGGAGTGTCCGGATCGCTCGCGACGAAACCACAGGAGCTGTAGAAGGGGGCATTCCAGGGCACATCCACATACGTGCGGAGCGTGATCTCTGCGTACCCGCGGTTCCGTGCCTCCGTGAGAGCAGCCTCGACGAGCTCACGACCGATTCCCCGGCGCCCGTATGACGGAAGCACGGAAAGCTGTTCGAGGTGCGCATGACCATCGATCTCCAGCACGTGGGCGAACCCGACGACAGGGGGCTCGACTGCTGTGTCGTCGGTGTGCTCGGCGACCAGCACGAACCCCGGCGACGACGTGCGTTCGACCGCGGGCGTAGGGGGAGGCCAGTCGACCGCGCCGAAACGGTCGACCAGCAGCGCATCCGCGGCGATCTCGATGCGTTCGGTGGCGGTGTCGTCGTCAGGGGTGGCCGGACGGATGACGATCTCCATGTTCAAGCAGCCAGGATCAGTTGGCCGAGGTCAGTCGGCCACGGCGGCGATGGCCTCGATCTCCACGAGCTGGTGGTCGTATCCGAGCACCGTGACGCCGAGGAGGGTGCTGGGGACGTCGTGCGCGCCGAAGGCGGCGTGGACCACATCCCAGGCGGTGACGAGGTCAGCCTGGGACGAGGAAGCTACCAGTACTCGTGTGCTGATGACATCGGTGAGGGACGCGCCGGCGACGTCGAGCGCTTCCTCGAGGGTCTCCACGCACCTGGCTGCTTGTGCCGCGTAATCGCCGGGCGCGGCGGTCGAGCCGTCGTCGTTGAGCGGACACGCGCCCGCAAGGAAGATGAGACGTGATCCGGACGGGGCTGTCGCGGCGTAGGCATAGGGAGCATCGGCGAGGGAAGTGGCCCGGATCAGTTGGACGGCGGAAGACATGGTTCGATCCTCTCATTCGGCAACAACGATGAAGGCCCCGTCCGCGTGGACGAGGCCTTCATCAGTGGGGGAGCGGCGACTACTCGCCGTCCTCCGACTTCTTGCGGGGCTTCTTCACCGGCTCGGTCGCGATGACCGTGCTGGGGGTGTTGGGCGTCTCGTCGACGTGCGTCTCGTCGACCGTGAGCGGGGCGTCGGGGAATCCTGCACGCTCATGCGCGCCCTGGATCTCCGCAGCCTCGGTCTCGTCGTTCTGAGCCGTGACGTGGTGCTGGTGAGCATCCGCGGCCTCGACCTCCGCCTGGGTGAGCGGCGCCAGACGGTCCTCGAAGAACCAGCGCGAGATCGAAGAACGGAGGTTCTCCGTCCACGGGATGCGACCCTTCGCGTTCGGACGCACCACGAGCGGCTCGTAGGTGTCGACGTCGATGAGCTTCCAGCGGTCGTACTTGTCGACGGGCTGGTGCACCTCGATGAACTCGCCGCCGGGGAGGCGGACGATACGGCCCGACTCGTAACCGTGCAACACGATCTCGCGGTCCTTCTTCTGCAGCGCGATGCAGATGCGCTTGGTGATGAAGTAGCCGAGGATAGGTCCGAGGAAGAGCAGCGCCTGCAGCGTGTGGATGACGCCTTCCATCGTGAGCATGAAGTGCGTCGCGATGAGGTCGGACGATGCAGCGGCCCACAGTACGGCGTAGAAGACCACACCGGCGACACCGATCGCGGTGCGGGTCGCGGCGTTGCGCGGACGCTGCGCGATGTGGTGCTCGCGCTTGTCGCCGGTGACCCACGCCTCGATGAAGGGGTAGATCGCCACGGCCACGATGAACAGACCGAGGACCAGAACCGGCGCGATGATTCCGAAGGACCAGGTGTGGTTCAAGAAGACGATGTCCCAGTTCGACGGAGCGAGACGCAGGGCGCCATCCGCGAAGCCGATGTACCAGTCCGGCTGCGTGCCGGCGGAGACGGGGGAGGGGTCGTACGGGCCGTAGTTCCAGATCGGGTTGATCTGGAAGAAGGTCGCGATCAACACGATGGTGCCGAAGACGATGAACAGGTAGCCGCCCATCTTGGACATGTAGACCGGCATCATCGGGTAGCCCACGACGTTGTCGTTCGTGCGGCCGGGGCCGGCGAACTGCGTGTGCTTGTTGATGATCATCAGCATGAGGTGCACGACGATCAGCGCGATCACCAGCATCGGCAGCAGCAGGATGTGCAGCGTGTAGAGGCGGCCGACGATGTCGGTGCCCGGGAACTCTCCGCCGAACAGGAGGAAGGAGGTCCACGTGCCGATCAGGGGGAGGCCCTTGATCATTCCGTCGATGATGCGGAGACCGTTACCCGAGAGCAGGTCGTCGGGCAGCGAGTAGCCGGTGAAGCCCTCGGCCATCGCGAGGATGAAGAGGATGAAACCGATCACCCAGTTCAGCTCGCGCGGCTTGCGGAACGCACCGGTGAAGAACACGCGGAGCATGTGCACGCCGATGCCGGCGATGAACACCAGAGCCGCCCAGTGGTGGATCTGGCGGACCAGAAGGCCACCGCGCAGGTCGAAGGAGATGTGCAGTGACGACTCGAGAGCCGCGGACATCTCGATTCCACGCATCGGCGCGTAGGCGCCGGTGTAGTGGGTCTCGACCATCGACGCCTGGAAGAAGAACGTCAGGAAGGTTCCGGAGAGGAACACGACGACGAAGCTCCACAGGGCGATCTCGCCGAGCATGAACGACCAGTGGTCGGGGAAGATCTTGCGTCCCAGCTCCTTGACGAAGCCGGAGAGGCTGGTGCGCTCATCGATGTAGTTCGACGCGGCACCGACGAAGCGACCGCCGAGGGGCGCCTTGGTGTCCTTGTCCTCTTTGGACAGCGTTGCGGTGCTCAATGGCGCTCCCAGAAGCTCGGGCCGACGGGTTCCGTGAAGTCGCTGCGTGCGACCAGGTAGCCCTCGTCATCGACGGTGATGGGCAGCTGCGGCAGCGGACGTGCCGCCGGGCCGAAGATGACCTTTGCGTGGTCCGTGACGTCGAACTGCGACTGGTGGCACGGGCACAGCAGGTGATGTGTCTGCTGCTCGTACAGTGCCACAGGGCAGCCGACGTGCGTGCAGACCTTGGAGTAGGCGACGATGCCGTCGTACGACCAGTCCTTGCGGTCCTCGGCCTCGATCAGCTGCTCGGGACGCAGGCGCATCATCAGCACGATGGCCTTGGCCTTCTCCTCGAGGTAACCGTCGCTGTGGCTGAGGGTGGCGAGCTCTTCCGGGATCACGTGGAAAGCGGAGCCGAGCGTGACGTCGGCCGCGCGGATCGGTGTGCCGTCGGGGTCGCGCACCAGGCGTGCTCCCTCTTCCCACATGGTGTGCTTGAGAAGCACGACCGGATCTCCCGCAGTGGGGTCATCCGGTGTGGAGTGCGGAGCCAGTCCGCGGAAGAGCGTCACGCCAGGGATGATCGAGGCGACGATCGCGGCGAACAGCGAGTTGCGGATCATGGTGCGACGGCCGAAACCGGACTCCTCGTTCGCGTCCGAGAAGGCCTTGATGGCCGCCTCACGCGTGGAGTCCTTGCCGCGGGTCGGGTGGCGGTGCTCGATGAACTCCTTGTCGGACATGAGCGCCTTGGACCAGTGGATCGCACCGATGCCGAGGGCCAGCAGCGCGAGAGCGATGCCGAGACCGATGAAGAGGTTGTTCTGACGGATGTCGATGAGCGCGCCGCTCTCGATCGGGAACAGCATGTAGGCGGCGACCGCCCAGATGCTCCCGGCGAGCGAGAGGTAGAACAGCGTGTAGACAGTGCGGACAGCGGCCTTCTCTGCGCGCGGGTCCTTGTCGGTCATCCGCTCGCGGTGCGGCGGAAGCCCGGGGTTCTGCACGGGATCGCTGACTGCGACACCCAGCCCTGGAGAGGGCTGGTAGGCCCTGTCAAGAGCCTGCGAGTCGTCGTCGTGTGCCATGGTGCTCCTCGTACGTTCCTCTTCGATGATTAAGCGTCAGTTGGACTTCGCCGTGATCCACACGGTGACGGCGACGAGCGCGCCGATACCGAAGATCCACACGAACAGGCCCTCGGAGACCGGTCCGAGCGAGCCGAGCGAGAATCCACCGATCTGCACGGACTGCTGCTGGAAGAGCAGTGCCGAGATGATGTCGCGCTTGTCCTCGTCGGACAGGTTCATGTCGCCGAAGACCGGCATGTTCTGCGGGCCGGTGACCATTGCCGCGTACATGTGCAGTGCGCTGGTCTCGCCGAGACCGGGAGCGTACTTGCCCTCGGTGAGCGCTCCACCGGCTGCGGCCACGTTGTGGCACATCGCGCAGTTGACGCGGAAGAGCTCCGCACCGTTGGAGACATCGCCCTTGCCGTCGAGGATGTGGTCCGACGGGAACGTCGGGCCAGGAGCCTCGGACTGGACGAAGGCGGCCATGGCGAGGATCTGGTCCTCGGTGAACTGCGGTGCCTTCTGCGGAGCCTGCGGGCCCTGCATCTGCAGCGGCATGCGGCCGGTCGACAGCTGGAATTCGGTGGCCAGCTCACCCACGCCGTACAGGCTGGGGCCGTTGGCGGTTCCCTGCAGGTCGAGACCGTGGCAGGTGGCGCAGTTGGCGGTGAACAGCTTCTTGCCGTCTTCCACCGTCAGCTGCGAGGTCGCAGCCGACTGGGTGTCGGTCGCGGCGAACGCGGCGGTCGCTCCGGCGTACACAGCGCCGGTGATCATGAGGCCTGCTCCGATGAGCGCGGCCGCCGCCAAAGGGCTGCGACGACCGCTGGAACGGCGCTTCTTCTCTCGTGCCATCTCGGGGATCAGCTCCGCTCTTATTTCAGGAAGTAGATAACGAGGAACAGCACGATCCAGACGACGTCGACGAAGTGCCAGTAGTAGGACACCACGATCGAGGAGGTCGCCTCCTTGTGCCGGAAGTTCTTGACCGCGTAGGCGCGGCCGATGACGAGCAGGAACGCGACCAGGCCACCCGTGACGTGCAGGGCGTGGAAGCCCGTGGTCAGGTAGAACGCGGAGGCGTACGAGTCGGCGCTGATCGGCATGCCTTCAGCCACCAGCTGCGCGTACTCCCAGACCTGGCCGGAGACGAAGATGGCGCCGAGGGCGAAGGTGAGGAAGAACCACTCGACCATTCCCCAGCCGAACAGACGACGGCGGCCGGCGCCGTTCTTCTGTCCCTTGCCGATCTTGTAGGGCTGCAGGTCTTCTGCCGCGAACACGCCCATCTGGCACGTGAACGAGGAGAGCACCAGGATCGCAGTGTTCACTGCGGCGAACGGGACGTTCAGCAGCTCGGTCCGGTCCGCCCACAGCTCCGGAGAGGTGCTGCGGAGGGTGAAGTAGATCGCGAAGAGTCCCGCGAAGAACATCACCTCGCTGCCGAGCCACACAATGGTGCCGACAGCTACCGGGTTGGGCCGCTTAATCGTTCTCGCCGCCGGGGCATACGTCGCTGAGGTCGTCACCCCTCCATTATGGCCGATCCGCGGGCGTGATTCTTGCACCTGCGGGCCCAGGATTGCCTGAGTTCGACTTAGGGGACCCTAAGAAAACACTGCGAATAGCCGGTGAATCCGCGGGAAACAAGGGATGGGCGCTGATCGCACGTCCGCCCGGAAGCATCTGCATGTTTTCTCCGCGCCGATAGGATCGCACACATGGCTGATTCCCTGACCTGGTCCGACGTGCTCACCTCTCTGTTGGAGCGCCGCGATCTCAGTGTGTGGGAGTCGACGTGGGCGATGCGCCAGATCATGCAAGGGAGTGTCACCGAGGCTCAGCTCGCCGGCTTCCTGGTCGCACTTCGGGCGAAGGGGGAGACGATCGACGAGATCGTCGGATTCCGTGACGCGATCCTCGAGGCCGCGGTGCCTCTTCCCGTCTCTCCTGACGTGCTGGACATCGTCGGTACCGGCGGCGATCGCGTCGGTACGGTGAACGTCTCGACCACCGCGGCGATCATCATCGGCGCCACCGGAGTGCCGGTGGTCAAGCACGGCAACCGTGCCGCGAGCTCGGCGTCCGGCTCCTCCGACGTGCTCGGAGCTCTCGGTCTCGAGCTGTCGCTCGATCCGTCGTCGGTCTCCTCCATCCTCGATCGCACCGGGATCACGTTCGCCTGGGCGGGGGCCTTCCATCCCGGGTTCAGGCACGCCGGTTCCGTCCGCGCCGAGCTCGGCGTTCCCACGGTCTTCAACATGCTCGGACCGCTCTGCAACCCGGCCCGCGCGGAGGCCAATGCGGTGGGCGTCGCACAGATCGAGCGCGTTCCCCTCATCACCGGTGTGTTCCGAACGCGTGGCGCGACGGCGCTCGTCTTCCGAGGGGATGACGGGCTCGACGAGCTGACCACCACGGGGCACAGTCGCATCTGGGAGGTCACGCGCGGAGACATCCATGAGCACGATCTCGACCCGCGTGATCTAGGCATCCCGATCGCCGACCTCGCGGACCTGATCGGAGGGTCACCGCAGCACAACGCAGAGGTGCTCAGGCGAACCCTCGCGGGCGAGACGGGCGCGGTGCGGGACATCGTGCTCCTCAACGCCGCCGCGGGCATCGTCGCCTTCGAGCTCTCCCAGGACGCGACACAGGTGCAGCGACCGATCCTCGAACGCCTTCGTGAGGGATACGACAAGGCAGCGGCTGCGGTGGACGACGGCCGCGCCCTGGCCAAGCTCGACCAGTGGATCTCGGTGAGTCGCGAGCTGGCTGCACCGAAGGAGTGACCGTGGATCCCGTCGACGCGCTACTGGAGATCGCATCTCTGCTCGAGCGCGAGCGGGCCTCCCGGTATCGGGCGAAGGCGTTCCGGCAGGCGGCGGCGACGCTGCAGGACCTTCCCGAGGGCGTCCGCGCCGACCCCACGCGGCTGCGCGCGGCGAAGGGGATCGGGGAGTCGACGTTCGCGGTGATCCGGCAGGCTCAGGCCGGGGAGGTGCCGGAGTACCTGGTCGAACTGCGCGGCGATGTCGAGCCGGAGCGGGTATCCGTGCTCCGATCGAAGCTGCGCGGTGATCTCCATGCGCACACTGACTGGTCCGACGGCACCACGCCCATCCCGGTGATGGCCGCGGCAGCGCGTGCGCTCGGGCACGAGTATCAGGCGATCACCGATCACTCGCCGCGACTTCGCGTGGCACGTGGGCTTTCCGCCGAACGGCTGCGGGAGCAGATTCCCTTGGTGCGCAATGAGTCCGGTGAGGGCTTCACGCTTCTGGCCGGTATCGAGGTCGACATCCTCGAAGACGGCACTCTGGACCAGGAGGACTCTTTGCTCGGCGAGCTCGACATCGTCGTGGCGTCCGTGCATTCCAAGCTGCGCATGGACGCACGACCGATGACCGCGCGGATGATTGCCGCGGTGTCGCATCCGCGGGTGAACGTGCTCGGCCACTGCACCGGGCGATTGGTGCAAGGAGAGCGGGGGACCCGCCCGCAGTCGGTGTTCGATGCGACTGCGGTCTTCGCCGCGTGCGCCGAGAACGGCGTCGCCGTCGAGATCAACTCCCGCCCCGAGCGGCAGGATCCACCGGACGAACTGATCGCGATCGCCCTCGAGGCGGGATGCCTGTTCTCCATCGACTCGGATGCGCACGCACCAGGACAGCTCTCTCTGCTCGATCACGGCGCCGAGCGCGCAGAGCGTGCAGGCGTTCCCGCCTCGCGGATCGTCACGACGTGGGGGCTTTCCCGACTGCTCGCCTGGGCGGAGTAGACGCAGCGGCCCCGAGAACGATCAGGACGCGAGGGCGGCCTTCGACACAGCGGCGACCGCGCGCGTCATGGAGCCGCCGAGATTCCACTTCTCGGCCAGGGTGTTCGCCGCGTCGACCTCCGAGGGGTCGAGCACGTGGAGTGGAACGTCCGGCGCAGTGATGGGGAGGGACCTGGCCACCGCGACCACCGTCGGAGCCACGTCGAGGTAGGCGGTCGCTGCGAGGATCTTCGCGCGTACCCCGGCGCTCATGCCTTCTCCCGTCTCGGCAGCGGCGCGGATACCCTCGAGGTCGGAGTGCGCCTGCAGGAGCGTCGCGGCGGTCTTGTCTCCGACACCGGGGACGCCGGGGAGGCCGTCGGAGGAATCGCCGCGCATCGTGGCGAAGTCGGCGTACTGGGAGGGGAGTACCCCGTACTTCGCGACGACCGTCGCGTCGGTCACGACTTCGAGATTGCTCATGCCACGCGCGGTGTAGATCACACGCACATCGCGGGCATCGTCGACGAGCTGGAAGAGGTCGCGGTCGCCCGTGACGATGTCTACCGGCATCGTGGCGTCGGTGGCCAGGGTTCCGATGACGTCGTCGGCCTCATGGTCGGCGACACCGATGATGGGGATGCCGATCGCAGCGAGCGTCTCGCGGATGAGGGGGATCTGCGCTTCGAGCGGGTCGGGTACCTCTTCGACATCGGGCCCATTCGCGATGACCTCGACGACGCGGTGCGTCTTGTAGCTCGGGATGAGATCTACGCGCCACTGCGGCCGCCAGTCGTCGTCCCAGCAGGCGATGACGTGCGTGGGCTCGTAGAGCGTGACGAGCTTGGCGACGATGTCGAGCAGACCCCGCGCCGCGTTGATCGGAGAGCCGTCCGGCGCGGTCACCTTGTCGGGGACGCCGTAGAACGCACGGAAGTAGAGGCTGGCGGTGTCGAGCAGCATGAGGCGATCGGTCACGAGCACAGTCTGACACGGGTCTCCGACCCGGCACCGGCCCCCTGCGTCGGCGGCGTGGCCCACCAGCCGTGGATGAGACGATCCTGGGTGTCGTGACACACAGGAGTATGAATGCTCTCCCTCGAACGCTGTCCGCTGTGATCCTGGGCGGGGTGGTGCTCGCCGGAGTCCTGGCCGGCTGTGCAGCATCTGCGGGCACATCCCCGGCTCCGGAGTCGACATCCGGCCCCGACGCATCCGATGCCTCGTACGCGCCGCGGGCGGCGTGGCTTGATGCGACGTCGTTCGTGCTGAAGACGTGGGGCGACGCATGCTCACCGCAGATCGGCGACCTCGTGGCGGGGGAGCAGTCGCTGGAGATCGTGCTCGTCGCCGGGCCGGACCAGGCGTGCGCCGCTGTGCAGACGGCGCACGGCCTGTACCTCGGCCTCCCTGCCGGGTTCGACTCCTCCCGCCCTGTCGAGCTGACCGTGACCGAGGTCGGGGGAGAGAAGGCCGAGCTCACCCTGCCGGCACTCGCAACGGGGGAGATCATCCCAGCCGATCGGATGTCGCGGCAGACCCCGGCGGCGGCGTGGATAGACGCGCATGAGCTCGCGATCCTCACATGGGGCTCGTCCACCTGCGTGCCGGCCTCGGGAACGCTGGAAACCGTGAATGCGAAGGAAGGGATCATCCGACTGGAGCCGAGTGCGAACGAGGTGTGCACGATGGACCTGGTCCCGCAGATCACCTTCGTGCCTGCGGAAGGCATCGAGGACGACGCCGTCCTGACCCTCGAGGGCTTCGTCGATGCCGACGGTGCTGCGGCGGTCGTGACTGCCGTGCGATAGCGCGCCTGTCGGTCCGGCTCAGCACCCCGGTGCTGTCGGTCTCTGCTCGCAGGTGTGGGCCACGAGGGCGGTGTGCGCTTCGAAGATGCGTATCTCCCGAGCCGGACCAGGAATCGTGAGCTGCCCGGTCACCGGGAACCAGCCCCCGCCGAGATCGACCTCTGCGGTGTAGCGCACGGTGACGCGGGCCCGGTAGGTGCCGCGCTCGTCATAGGTGTGACTCGTCGTGGTGGGCGTGAACGGTGCCTGGCCGAGCGCTGACCAGGTCTGTCCGCCTGTGCTCGAGGTCGCGGAGGTGCCGTCGCCGTGCACGAACTCATACCCGACAGGCGTGAACCGCACGGTGAGAACCTTGCCGAACAGCGATCCTGAGCGAGTGTGCACCGCTGCTGCAGCGACGAAGTTCGTCGGCATGCCGGCGACGCCGAGGTTGTCGGGCTCTCCCACATTCGCCACGGGATCGGGCGCGAACTGTGCGAGGTCGTCGATGGTGATGGTCGGGGCGGCAGTCGCGTCCTGCGCGGGATCGGTCGGCGGCTCCTCATCGGACACCGCGCGGAAGCACCCGCGGGAGCTGTTCCAGTCGTCGAGGCAGGAATCGAAGTCGAACTCGTGCACGGGGAATCCGGGGCCGGAGGGGGAGGGCGGAGCGTCTCCTCGGGGCGAGCCGCTGTGGGGTGTACCGGAGGAGGGTTGCGTCTGGGTGCCAGTGGTCGTTACGTGGGTGCCGTCGGTTCCAGCAATAAAGTCCGAGAAACCCGGAGGTTTGTCGGTCTCGCTCAACTGAAAGAGAGCGACAACGAGGCCAATCACGGCTACGACGCGGGACACTGAACTTCTTCGTCTGAGACGGCCGAATCGACTAGCAGTGCGCCTGAGTCGGCGGTTAAGAAAGTGACGCTAAGCCCGTACACGTCGGGACGATCTGGTCTGACTGCTGAGGATCCGTCAGGGCGAACAATCTCAACTGCGCTCACGTCTAAGCAGACCGAGGCGGTTACCTCTGTCAACGGTTCATCGCTGTGCGCCCCGCTGAAGGAGAGCACTCGCGTGTCGCCTCTAACGACTTGTCCTTCTGCATGCATCGCCGAAAAATTCTCGCGATCTGCTCTCTCGACACTCCCGCTCGAAAGTTCAAAAAGCCTCTCAAACGTTGTCGGGTCTGAAGTGTCGATCTCGTTGAGAGCGAGGACATACTCGGTGAACGTCTCCTCGGCGGCGGCAAAGGCTTCTTCTTCCGAGGCGAACACTGCGGTCGGAGTGGGCGTCGGGGCTGGCGACGGCGTGCATCCGGCGAGGACCATGACGCCGAGAACCATCGTGAAGGCGCCGAAGCGGCGGGATGTGGCGGGAGCGGGAGTCGGCGAGATCACCCCGTCACGGTAGTCGGAAGCGCCACGAGCCCGCGGGAGTTATCCACAGTCGGTCGGTCCGCCGAATCCGACTCCTGCTGTATCAGAACTTCTGATAGCCTTAACCGTCACTCGTGGCGTGCATGCGCATGCCCTCGTGGCGAGAAAACCAAAATCCAACTGCTGTGAAGCATGCTGTCGGCCGTGCGCGGTCTTTGCCTCTCAGCCCGAGTCTCCATTCAACAAGGACAACCCACTACATGACTACCGCAACGACCGCCCCGGCCACCAAGCAGGTCGCCATCAACGACATCGGATCTGCTGAGGACTTCCTGGCCGCGGTCGAGAAGACCCTGAAGTTCTTCAACGACGGCGACATCATCGAAGGCACGATCGTCAAGATCGACCGCGATGAGGTCCTCCTCGATGTCGGCTACAAGACCGAGGGTGTCATCCCCTCGCGTGAGCTCTCGATCAAGCACGACGTCGACCCCAACGAGGTCGTCGCTGTCGGCGATCTGGTCGAGGCCCTCGTTCTCCAGAAGGAGGACAAGGAAGGCCGTCTGATCCTCTCCAAGAAGCGCGCACAGTACGAGCGTGCCTGGGGAGACGTCGAGAAGATCAAGGAGAACGACGGCGTCGTCACCGGTACGGTCATCGAGGTCGTCAAGGGTGGACTCATCGTCGACATCGGACTCCGCGGCTTCCTGCCGGCCTCGCTCATCGAGCTGCGCCGCGTCCGCGACCTCACGCCGTACCTCGGCCAGGAGATCGAGGCCAAGATCCTCGAGCTCGACAAGAACCGCAACAACGTCGTCCTGAGCCGCCGCGCGCTGCTCGAGCAGACGCAGTCGGAGTCGCGCACCACGTTCCTGAACAACCTGCACAAGGGTCAGGTCCGCAAGGGTGTCGTCTCGTCGATCGTCAACTTCGGTGCGTTCGTCGACCTGGGTGGCGTGGACGGCCTCGTGCACGTCTCCGAGCTGTCCTGGAAGCACATCGAGCACGCCTCCGAGGTCGTCGAGGTGGGCCAGGAGGTCACCGTCGAGATCCTCGAGGTCGACCTCGACCGCGAGCGCGTCTCCCTGTCGCTGAAGGCGACGCAGGAGGACCCGTGGCAGGTCTTCGCCCGTACCCACGCGATCGGTCAGGTCACGCCGGGTAAGGTCACCAAGCTCGTTCCGTTCGGTGCGTTCGTCCGCGTCGCAGACGGCATCGAGGGCCTCGTCCACATCTCCGAGCTCTCCAGCAAGCACGTCGAGCTGGCCGAGCAGGTCGTCTCCGTCGGCGAAGAGGTCTTCGTCAAGGTCATCGACATCGACCTCGAGCGTCGTCGCATCTCGCTGTCGCTGAAGCAGGCCAACGAGTCGGTCGACCCCAACGGCACCGAGTTCGACCCGGCCCTGTACGGCATGCTCGCCGAGTACGACGAGAACGGCGAGTACAAGTACCCGGAGGGCTTCGACGCCGAGACCGGTGCATGGAAGGAAGGCTTCGACGCCCAGCGCGAGGCATGGGAGCAGGAGTACGCTGCAGCCCAGGCTCGCTGGGAGGCGCACAAGGCTCAGGTCGTCAAGGCGGCCGAGGCCGAGGCTGCGGCCGGCGAAGACTTCGGCGGCCAGTCCTTCACGAGCGAGGCTGCCGGCGCCGGCACCCTCGCCGACGACGAGGCTCTCGCCGCTCTGCGCGAGAAGCTCTCGGGCGGCAACGCTTAAGCAGCATTCTGAAACGGGTCGTCACCTCGCCTTCGGGCGGGTGTGGCGGCCCGTTTCGCATGTGCGGATTGCGGCTGCCCGCCCGTGACGCAACATTACGACCGCATTCGTAACAGGCCACGCGCTCGGCCAGCATGGGCATATGACCACCCTGCTGCCGGCGCCGCATACGACCGATGCCTCTGCGGCGGCCGGTGCAGCGCAGGAAGTGCGGCTCGAAGGTGTAGAACGGTCCTTCCCTCTCGCGCGGGGACGCCGCGACGTCCTGCGCGGCGTGGACCTCGAGGTCTCCGCCGGAGAGATCGTCGCCGTCGTCGGGCCTTCCGGCTGCGGAAAGTCGACGCTCCTCCGTCTGGTCGGCGGTCTGGACTCCCCGACACGGGGTGCCATCCGCCTCGAGGACACACCCGTAGCGGCGGTCGACGACCGCACCGCCGTCGCCTTCCAGGAGCCACGACTGCTCCCGTGGCGCACGATCGCCCAGAACGTCGAACTGGGCCTGCCGCGCGGCACCGCGCGGCGCGCGGGACGCGATCGTGTGCGAGAACTTCTGCACCTGGTCGGCCTCGACGATGCCGCCGATCAGCGACCGCGAGAGGTATCCGGCGGGATGGCGCAGCGTGCATCCCTCGCCAGAGCCCTTGCCAGGAACCCCGGTGTCCTGCTGCTCGATGAGCCTTTCGGGGCGCTCGACGCGCTCACGCGCCTGCGGATGCACGATCTGCTGCTGAAGATCCACGCCGCAGAGCCGACCACCGTGCTCCTCGTGACGCACGATGTCGAGGAAGCGCTCTATCTCGCCGATCGCGTCCTGCTCCTGCGCACGCTGAGCGCGACCCGGCCTGACGAGTCATCCATCGCCCGCACGATCACCGTGCCAGGCGCCCGTCCCCGTGACCGCGCCGATCGTGGTCTCGCCGACCTGCGCGCCGAGCTCCTCGAGGGCCTCGGCGTAGACACCCACCACCGCACCGCCGAGGAGACCCGATGAGCATCACCACCCGCCGAATCATCCCTGCGATCGCCATTGCGGGGACGATGATGCTCGTCGCCACCGGCTGCGTCGCCGGAGAGAACGCTGCTGCCACCGACGCGAAGCCCACATCCGGCACGACCGAATGGTCGTCCGACACGCTGTCGATCGATTTCGCGACATACAACCCGTTGAGCCTGGTGATCCGCGACCAGGGCATCCTGGAGGACATCCTCGGAGATGACGTCACCGTGGAGTGGGTACAGTCCGCCGGCTCGAACAAGGCGAACGAACTGCTGCGGTCCGGTTCGGTCGACGTCGGCTCGACGGCCGGCTCCGCAGCGCTCCTGGCCCGAGCGAACGGCTCGCCCATCCAGGTCATCGACATCTTCTCGCAGCCCGAGTGGGCCGCGATCGTCGTCGGACCGGACAGCGACATCACGTCGATCGAAGACCTCACGGGCAAGTCCGTCGCCGCGACCAAGGGGACCGATCCGTACTTCTTCCTGCTCCAGGCTCTCGAAGAGGGGGGCCTGTCGCTGTCGGACGTCGAGGTGCAGAACCTTCAGCACGCGGACGGTCGTGCCGCCCTCGACGGCGGTTCGGTCGATGCGTGGTCCGGCCTCGACCCGATCATGGCAGCCGCCGAGGCGGAGTCGGGCGACAAGCTCGTCTACCGCAACGTCGACTTCAACACGTACGGGTTCCTGAACGCGACCGAGGACTTCATCACGAACCACCCCGACCTCGCGCAAGCGGTCGTGGATGCGTACGAGAAGGCACGAGAGTGGGCGCTGGCGAACCCCGACGAGACGGCAGCGCTCCTCGCCGAGGTGGCAGGCATCGACATCGGCGTCGCCACCACCGTGATCCAGGAGCGTTCGAACCTCGACGTGAGCGGCATCCCGGGTGACGATCAGATCGGCGTCCTGGAGAAGATCGCGCCCGTGCTCGTCGAGTCCGGCGACGTGCAGGGCGGCAAGGAGTCGGTCGACAAGGCACTGTCCTCGATCGTGAACGCGACGTTCGCCGAGAAGGCGGTCGGCGGCGAGTGAGCGAACTCGACCAGCGCGTGCTCGTGCCCGCGGACTCGCGGGACGCGCTCGACTTCGCCAAGGGCGAGCTCCGACGTCCGAACCGCGGCGCACGACGATCCTGGGACCGCCCCGTCGTGCGGATCGTGGCAGGGCTGCTGCTCCCGGCGATCATCCTGATCGTCTGGCAGGTGGTGACGACGAACGGACTCGTCCCGCCCTACCGTCTGCCCACACCCGTCTCGGTCCTCCAGGCAGGCATCGAGCTGGCCGAGACCGGGCAGCTCTGGACGCACATCGCCATCTCGGTGCAGCGCGTACTGCTCGGATTCGCGATCGGCTCGGTGATCGGACTCGCCGCGGCCGGTGTGGTGGGCCTGTCACGGCTCGGGGACGTGCTGCTGAGCCCGACGCTCGCCGCCGTGAGGGCTGTGCCCTCGTTGGCCTGGGTGCCGCTGCTCATCCTCTGGATGCAGATCGGTGAGGAGTCGAAGGTCACGCTGATCGCGATCGGAGCGTTCTTCCCCGTCTACACGACCGTCGCCTCGGCGCTCCGACACGTGGATCCGCAGCTCGTCGAGGCCGGGCGCTCGTTCAGCCTGCGCGGATGGTCACTGTTCCGCATCGTGCAGCTGCCCGCGGTCGTACCGTCCGTCGTGTCCGGGCTCCGCCTCGCGCTCGCACAGGCGTGGCTGTTCCTGGTGGCCGCAGAGCTCATCGCTTCCTCGATGGGCCTCGGCTTCCTGCTGACCGACTCCCAGAACAGTGGCCGTGTCGATCGGATCCTGCTCTCGATCGTGCTGCTGGCACTGCTCGGTACGGTGACCAACGGAGTCCTCGCTCTGGCAGAGAAGTACCTGCTGCGACGGTGGGTGTGAGCGTGACCGAGGCCCGGCTGCAGGAGACACGCGTCTACGCGCCGTCGAACGACTTCCCGGAGGCGAACGTCTCCGGTGAGGCCTATGCGCGCGCGGCAGCGGATCCCGTCGCGTTCTGGGAGGACGCCGCTCGACGCCTCGACTGGGCGAAGCCGTGGGACACCGCGCACGAGTGGGAGCCTCCGATCGGAGATGCGGTTCCCGCCGCGCGCTGGTTCGTCGGAGGGCGGATCAACGTGGCCGTCAACTGCGTGGACCGGCACGTCGATGCCGGTCGGGGAGCCGAGGTGGCGCTGTACTTCGAAGGGGAGCCGGGCGACCGCATCGCGGTGACGTACTCCGATCTGCAGCAGCGGGTCGCACGCGCCGCGAATGCTCTCGTGGCGCTCGGCATCGAGCCGGGTGATCGTGTGGTGATCTACCTGCCCGTGCTCGTGGAGACGATCGTCATCACGCTCGCCTGTGCCCGGATCGGAGCCGTGCACTCCCTGGTGTTCGGGGGATTCTCCGCGGAGGCCGTGCGCTTCCGCCTCGAGGACACCGGAGCGAAGCTGCTGGTGACGAGCGACGGACAGTTCCGACGCGGCACCGCCACCGAGGTGAAGTCGACGGCCGATGCGGCGGCCGCGGACCTCCCCGACCTCGAGCATGTGCTCGTGCTCCGACGCACGGGCCAGCAGGTGCCGTGGACCGAAGGTCGGGACGTCTGGTGGCACGAGGCGGTCGACACGGCATCGCCGGCGCACGACGCCCCGGCGTTCGATGCCGAGCATCCTCTCTTCATCATCTACACGTCCGGCACCACCGGGAAGCCGAAGGGACTCGTCCACACGTCGGGCGGATACCTCACGCAGGCGAGCTGGGCGCACTGGGCGCATTTCGACGCGAAGCCCGACGACGTGCACTGGTGCACGGCCGATCTGGCCTGGGTGACCGCGCACACCTACGAGATCTACGGTCCGCTGTCGAACGGGCTGACCCAGGTCATCTACGAAGGCACGCCGGACTCGCCGCACCGGGAGCGGCACCTCGAGATCATCGAGCGCTACGGCGTGACCGTCTACTACACGGCGCCCACGCTGATCCGTACCTTCATGACCTGGTTCGGCGCCGATCTCCCTGGGGGCCACGACCTCTCGACGCTCCGTCTGCTCGGTACGGTGGGCGAGGCGATCAATCCCGAGGCGTGGGTATGGTTCCGGAAGAACTTCGGCCGGGATGCGCTGCCGGTGATCGACACCTGGTGGCAGTCCGAGACCGGTGCCGCGATGATCGCCCCGCTGCCGGGCGTCACGCGCCTCAAGCCGGGCTCGGCCTCGGTGCCGCTCCCGGGGATCGATGCCGCGGTGGTCGATGCCGAGGGGCATCCGGTCGAACCGGGACGTTCGGGGACGCTCGTCGTGCGCCGACCCTGGCCGGGCATGGCCCGCACCGTCTGGGGTGATCCGGAGCGCTATCGCGACTCGTACTGGTCGGCCTACGCCGGTCGGGGAGAGTTCGGCGGCTTCTACGTCGCCGGCGACGGGGCGACCGTCGACATCGACGGGTACATCTGGATCCTCGGGCGACTCGATGACGTCGTCAACGTCTCGGGTCACCGACTCTCCACCATCGAGATCGAGTCGGCCCTCGTCGCTCACGACACCGTCGGCGAAGCCGGTTCAGCCGGGGTCTCCGATCCCGTCACCGGCCAGGCCGTCGTCGCGTTCGTGACGGCTTCGGGCCGGGCCGAGGTGACGCCGGCCGACCTCCGCGCTCAGGTCGCGCGGTCGATCGGCCCCGTCGCCAAGCCGAAGCACATCGTCGTGGTCCCCGACCTGCCCAAGACCCGGTCGGGCAAGATCATGCGCCGGCTCCTGGCGCAGCTCTGGGAGGCTGAGCAGGCACGAAGGCAGGGTCGCGAGGCCCTGCAGCTCGGTGACACGACGTCGTTGCAGAATCCCTGGGCCGTCGCGGACATCGCCGACGTGCTCTCCACAGCGGAACTGCGCTCTTGAACTCCGCTTCTGAATCGAGGACATCATGACCGAAGAACACCGCTTCGGATTCCGCACCAGAGCCCTCCATGCGGGGGGAACGCCGGATGCCACCACCGGGGCCAGGGCGGTGCCGATCTACCAGACCACCTCGTTCGTCTTCGACGACGCCGCGGATGCCGGCAACCTGTTCGCCCTGCAGAAGTACGGCAACATCTACTCGCGTATCGGAAACCCGACGGTCGCGGCTCTCGAGGAGCGCCTCGCATCGCTGGAGGGTGGAATCGGCGCCGTTGCGACGGCTTCCGGGATGAGCGCGGAGTTCATCACGTTCGCGGCCCTGGTCGGAGCAGGCGATCATGTCGTCGCCGCCGCCCAGCTCTACGGTGGCACGGTCACGCAGCTCGACGTCACGCTGCGTCGCTTCGGAGTCGAGACCACGTTCGTCGCCTCGACCGATCCCGAGGACTTCGCCGCCGCGATCCGTCCGGAGACGAAGGTGGTCTACGTCGAGATGATCGGCAACCCCTCCGGGGAGATCGCCGACATCGAAGGGCTCGCCGAGATCGCCCACGCGGCCGGTGTCCCGCTCGTGGTCGACGCGACGCTCGCCACGCCCTACCTCGCCCGTCCGCTCGAGCACGGCGCCGACATCGTCATCCACTCCGTGACGAAGTTCCTCGGAGGACACGGCACCACCCTCGGCGGCGTCGTCATCGAGAAGGGCGCTTTCGACTGGGGCAACGGCAAGTTCCCGCAGATGACCGAACCCGTCGAGTCGTACGGCGGCATCAAGTGGTGGGACAACTTCGGCGAGTACGGCTTCCTCACCAAGCTCCGTTCCGAGCAACTGCGGGACATCGGCCCCGCGCTCAGCCCGCAGTCGGCGTTCAACCTCCTCCAGGGGATCGAGACCCTTCCACAGCGCATAGACGCCCACCTCGCGAACGCCCGCGTCGTCGCGGACTGGCTCGCCTCGGACCCTCGTGTGGCCTACGTCACCTGGGCCGGGCTCGAAGGACACCCGCACCACGCACGCGCAGCCAAGTACCTGCCTCTCGGTCCCGGCTCGGTCTTCGCGTTCGGGGTCGCGGCGCCGGACGGTCGCGCGGCGGGGGAGACCCTGATCGAGAATCTGCAACTGGCCTCGCACCTCGCGAACATCGGCGACGCGCGCACGCTCGTGATCCATCCGGCCTCGACGACGCACCGGCAGCTCACAGAGGATCAGCTGGTCGCCGCGGGCGTGCGTCCCGACCTCATCCGCATCTCAGTCGGTCTGGAAGACGCCGACGACATCATCTGGGACCTCGACCAGGCCCTCACCACGGCGACGGGAGCGAACCGATGAGCACGACGAGTTCGGGCGATGCCTGCGCGCTGCCGGCTGTGACCGATGCGGCGACGTGTGCACTGCCCGGTGGGACTCCCGTCGCGGTCGCGGTGCCGGGGCGCACCTGGAGCGGACCGAACCAGCAGGAGCGATTCGGCCTGCTGCGACGCGCGAGGTCGATCGCGATCGTCGGGGCGTCGAACAACCCCGCCCGCGCGTCCTACTTCGTCGCGACCTACCTGCTCTCCAGCACGAACTACGACGTCTACCTGGTGAACCCGCGGGAGACCGAGATCCTCGGGCAGCCCGTCTACGCGACCCTGAGCGATCTGCCCGTCGTCCCCGACATCGTCGACGTGTTCCGACGCCACGACGACCTCCCCGGCGTGGCACAGGAGGCCATCGACGCGGGCGCGCAGACGCTGTGGCTGCAGCTGGGCTCGTGGAACGAGGATGCCGCGGCGATCGCCGAGGGCGCGGGACTGTCCGTGGTGATGGACCGTTGCATCAAGATCGAGCACGCGCGGTTCCATGGCGGACTCCACCTGGCCGGCTTCGATACCGGTGTGATCAGCTCCCGTCGCCAGTTGCGCGCGAGATGAGTCGCGTCGGGGCGAAGCCTAGACTGACCGCATGCCTCTCATCGCACTCACCGGCGGTATCGCTTCCGGGAAGTCGACCATCGCCCGCCGCCTGGCCGAGCACGGTGCCGTCATCGTCGACGCCGATCAGATCGTTCGCGATGTGCAGTCTCCCGGTTCGCCGGTGCTCGTCAGGATCGCCGAGACCTTCGGCGACGACGTCATCTCCTCGGACGGCTCCCTCGACAGGGCGGCGCTCGGTGCGAAGGTGTTCGGCGATGCGGGTCTCCTCGCGCAGCTCAACGCGATCGTCCACCCCGCGGTCCGTGAGGAATCCCAGCGGCGCTTCGATGCGGCCGTCCGCGGCGACGCGGATGCCGTGGTCGTCTACGACGTGCCGCTCTTGGTCGAGGCGAGGGTAGACGATCCCTGGGATCTCATCGTCGTCGCGCACGCGCCGGCTGACGTGCGCCGCGAGCGTCTCGTCGAGCTGCGCGGCATGGGTGAGGGTGCAGCGCAGGAGCGTATCGACGCCCAGGTATCCGACGACCGCCGTCTCGCGATCGCCGACGTCGTGATCGATACGTCGGGCACCGTGGAGAGCACGATCGAGCAGGCCGACGCCCTCTGGCAGCGGATCAGCTCACGGTGACGTTCGCGGGTCACACCCCGGGATCACGCGAGTACCGCCGGCTCCTCGTCGGTCTGTTCTTCGCCGGGGTCGCGACTTTCGCGCAGCTGTATTCGGCACAGGCCGTGCTGCCGCAGATCTCGGCCGAGCTCTCGGTCACGCCGGCGACGGCTGCGCTGAGTGTGTCGGCTGCCACGCTCGGCTTGGCGCTGGCCGTCATCCCCTGGTCGATGGTGGCCGATCGCATCGGTCGCGTGCCTGCCATGGCCACCGGGGTGCTCACCGCCACGGGACTCGGCCTCGTCGCTCCGCTGAGCGGAGAGATCGCCGCGCTGCTGGTCCTGCGATTCGCGGAGGGGATGGCGCTGGGGGCCGTACCCGCAGTGGCACTGGCCTATCTCAGCGAAGAGGTCGAAGTACGTCATACCGCCGCTGCCGCGGGGAGCTACATCGCCGGGACCACGGTCGGTGGACTGCTCGGGCGCATCGTCTCGGGGATCATCGGGGAAGTGGGAGGCTGGCGGACCGGCATCCTCTCGGTCGCTGTCATGTGCGGGCTCGCCGCCGTTCTTTTCCTCTGGCTCACACCCCGCGCCAGGGGATTCGTCCCCGGTCGTCTGCGCGCCGATCGAGGGCCCGGCATCCTGGCGAAGCTCCTGGCGCCTCTGCGTTCACCTCTGCAGTGGGCCCTGTACGCGCAGGGATTCCTGCTGATGGGTGCCTTCGTCGCGGTGTACAACTACCTCGGGTTCCATCTCTCGGCCGCACCGTTCCTCCTTCCCGCCTGGCTGGTCACCCTGCTGTTCCTGGCATACCTGGCTGGCACGGTGTCGTCGCCGTGGGCCGGGGCGCTCGCCTCGCGGGCCGGGCGATTCCCGGTCCTGCTCTCCTCGATCGGAGTGATGGCCGTGGGTGCCGCACTGCTGCTGCTTCCGGTGGCCGGCGTCGTCCTGGCCGGGCTCGTGCTGTTCACGGCGGGGTTCTTCGGCGCGCACGCCATCGCCTCGGGGTGGACGCCCGTCGCGGCGGACCCCGCCAGCAGGGCACAGGCATCCTCGCTGTACTACTTCGCCTACTACGCCGGGTCGAGTGTGTTCGGGTGGCTGCTCGGTCTCGTGTTCGGTGCGACGACCTGGGGCTGGTTCGTCGCCGTCATCGTCGCGATGTGCGGTGCTGCCGCGCTCGCGGCGGTCGCCGCTCTCCGTGGTGCCGAGAGCGGCCGCCCCGCCGTCTGAGAGGATCTCATCATGCAGCTGCAGTTCCTGGAAGCGTACGACCGTCAGCTCCGCACACATCCTGAGATCGCGGGGGCATCGAACGCGGTGGCGCACGGACCGCTCCTGATGGCGACGTTCCCCGGCGGACGCGGCTTCGTCACGTATGCCGAGCTCGGCGACGTGGATGCGGACGACGTCGCGCTGTTGGTCGACGCGGCGGCCGACCACTTCGCGGGGCGTCCGGAGGTGAGGTCGGTCGAGTGGAAGACCCGCGGTCACGATCGTGCCCCCGGCCTGCACGACGCTCTTGTCGCTCGCGACTTCGTGCCGGAGGAGCCGGAGTCCATCATGATCGGTGAGGCCCGCCCGCTCGCGCGGCACGTCGACGTTCCTGAGCACGTCACGATCAGGCGGAGCCGTAGTGATGCCGACGTGTTCGCGGCGGGTGAGATGCAGGGCCGCGTCTTCGATGACCCCGACTGGCGTTCGAGGTCGGAGGAGCTCGTCGTGCACCTGCGCGAAGACCCTTCGGCGGAGCTGTGGATCGCTGTCGTGGACGACGAGGTGATCAGCGCCGGGACGCTCGAGCCGGTGGCCGGCACCGAGTTCGCCGGTCTCTGGGGCGGTGCGACGCTCCCGGAGTGGCGAGGCCGCGGCATCTACCGCGCTCTCACGGCGGAGCGGGCGCGCTCGGCTCTCGCGCGTGGGGTCCGCTACCTCCACTCCGATTCCACTGAGTTCTCGCGCCCGATCCTGGAGCGGTCGGGACTGGTGAAGGTGTCGACGACAACGCCGTACGTGTGGACTCCCGTGCGAGGCTGATCCTGCGCGACGGCCTCGATGTCGGAGGGGCGGCATACCCTGGAGGTATGCAACCCACGCGCAGTGTCCGCCCCTTCGAGGTCATCAGCGAGTATGAGCCGGCCGGAGACCAGCCGAAGGCCATCGCCGATCTGGCGGCGCGCATCAATGCCGGTGAGACAGACGTGGTGCTTCTCGGCGCGACGGGTACCGGCAAGTCCGCCACGACGGCCTGGTTGGTCGAACAGGTCCAGCGTCCCACGCTCGTGCTCGCGCACAACAAGACCCTCGCCGCCCAGCTCGCGAACGAGTTCCGCGAGCTCATGCCCAACAACGCGGTCGAGTACTTCGTCTCGTACTACGACTACTACCAGCCGGAGGCGTACGTACCGCAGACCGACACCTTCATCGAGAAGGACTCCTCGATCAACTCCGAAGTCGAGCGACTGCGGCATTCGACGACCAACTCGCTGTTGAGCCGACGCGATGTCATCGTGGTCTCCACAGTGTCCTGCATCTACGGACTCGGGGCGCCGGAAGAGTATCTGCGGGCCATGGTCGCCCTCCAGGTGGGGGAGCGCTATGACCGCGATGCGCTCATCCGTCAGTTCATCGCCATGCAGTACAACCGCAACGATGTCGACTTCTCGCGGGGCAACTTCCGTGTGCGCGGAGACACCATCGAGATCATCCCCGTCTACGAAGAGCACGCCATCCGCATCGAGCTGTTCGGTGACGAGATCGAGGCGCTGTACTCGCTGCATCCGCTGACCGGCGAGGTCATCGAGAAGCTCGACGCCGTGCCGATCTTCCCGGCATCGCACTATGTGGCCGGTACCGACGTCATCCAGCGCTCCATCGGCACGATCGAACACGAGTTGGAAGAGCGCCTCGCCGAGTTCGAACGTCAGGGCAAGCTCCTCGAGGCGCAGCGTCTGCGCATGCGCACGACCTTCGACCTGGAGATGCTCCAGCAGCTGGGCTTCTGCTCCGGCATCGAGAACTACTCGCGTCACATGGACGGTCGCATGCCGGGCGAGCCTCCGCACACGCTGCTCGACTTCTTCCCCGACGACTTCCTGCTCGTGATCGACGAGTCGCACGTGACGGTGCCGCAGATCGGCGCGATGTACGAGGGCGACGCATCCCGCAAGCGGACGCTGGTCGACCACGGGTTCCGTCTTCCGAGCGCGATGGACAACCGTCCGCTGCGCTGGGACGAGTTCAAGAACCGCATCGGACAGACGGTGTACCTCTCGGCCACTCCCGGGAAGTACGAGATGGGGATCGCCGACGGCGTCGTCGAGCAGATCATCCGCCCGACCGGCCTCGTCGACCCGGAGATCGTGGTGAAGCCGTCGAAGGGGCAGATCGACGACCTGCTCGAGGAGATCCGCGTGCGGGTCGAGCGCGACGAGCGTGTGCTTGTCACGACTCTCACCAAGAAGATGGCCGAGGAGCTCACCGACTTCCTCGGCGAGCACGGTGTGCGTGTCCGCTACCTGCATTCCGATGTCGACACGCTGCGCCGCGTCGAGCTGCTCAGTGAGCTGCGCGCTGGCGTGTACGACGTTCTCGTGGGTATCAACCTCCTGCGCGAGGGCCTCGACCTTCCAGAGGTCTCCCTTGTGGCGATTCTCGACGCCGACAAGGAGGGGTTCCTGCGCTCGGGTACGTCTCTGATCCAGACCATCGGCCGTGCGGCACGAAACGTGTCCGGTGAAGTGCACATGTATGCCGACAAGATGACCGACTCCATGACGAAGGCGATCGAGGAGACCGACCGACGTCGGGAGAAGCAGGTCGCGTACAACAAGGAGAACGGCATCGATCCGCAGCCGCTCCGCAAGCGCATCGCTGACATCACCGAGGTGCTGGCCCGTGAAGGTGCAGACACGGCGGAGATGCTGTCGGGTCGTGGCCGCGCGACGGGCAAGGGCAAATCGCCGACGCCCAACCTGCGTCGTACCGGGATCGCCGCCGAGGGCGCGCAGCAGCTCGAGGCCACCATCCAGGATCTGTCCGACCAGATGCTCGCGGCTGCGGCGGAGCTCAAGTTCGAGCTCGCCGGGCGTCTGCGCGACGAGGTGCAGGATCTCAAGAAGGAACTCCGCGCCATGGAGCGCGCCGGACACGCGTAAGCGGGGACCAACGATGGACGCTGCGGGGAACGAGCTGGCGGATCGTGTGCGCGCGTTGCTCGGAGCAGACACGGAGATCGAAGAGCGGCGCATGTTCGGCACGAGAGCGTTCCTCGACGACGGGCACATCCTGGTGGGCGCGCGTCCTGGGGGAGTGCTGCTGGTCCGTGTGGCGGATGAGGACGGCGCCGCGCTGCTCACCGAGCCAGGCGCGGCACGCGCAGTGATGGGGGCGCGCACCATGAGTTCGGGGTGGCTCGACGTTTCGCAGACGGCGATCGAAGACGACACAGCGCTCATGTTCTGGCTGGATGTCGCTCGAGAGTCCGCCGTTTCGAGGGCGGAGAGCTCGGAGCAGGGCTGACACGGATCCCCGCGCTCTCAACGATCGCGTGCCAGGGCGCGGACGGCCGCTCGCCCTAGGGGCAGTGCACCAGCGTCTTGGGTCCGGAGCGGTCGATCTCGTGCTGCGTCATCGGAGCCCCGCAGAGAGGGCAGGCGCGTTCGGCCCGCTCGGCCGCGCTGGGTGGGGGCGTCTTCTCGTACGGGCCGACGGAGGCGGGTCCTGCGAACCGGATGAGGTTCGTGTTCACCCAGGAGTACAGTCCTCCTGCTTCGCGGATGCGAGTGCGGAGGGGCGGGCGGTCGGAGTCCTGTGCCATGTTGATTAGTGTACTAACTATTAGTGCAGATGTATAGTCTCCCTTGTGACCCCCACCGACGACCTGCTCCGGCTCGAGAACCAGCTCTGCTTCGCCCTGGTGACAGCGGCGCGCAACGTCGTCGCCCTGTATCGACCGATCCTCGAGCCACTCGGCCTGACGCACCCGCAGTACCTCGTCATGCTGGCGCTCTGGGAACGAGCTCCTCGCACGCTGAATGACCTGGCCGTCGACCTGGCCATGGAGCCCGCGACCGCATCCCCGCTGGTGAAGAGGCTCGAGGCGGACGGGCTGGTCGCGCGTCAGCGAAGCACCGAGGACGAGCGGCGACTCGAGATCACTCTGACGTCGGCGGGCGCTGCGCTGCGCGAGCGCGCGGTGGAGGTTCCGCACCAGGTGATGGCCGCGGTCGGTATGGGAATCGACGAGATCGCGGCGCTCCGCGACGGTCTGGGCCCGTTCGCCGGGCGCCGTCCCGACCTCGGCTGACCTGTCGTCGGCGTCCGGCTCTGCCGGAGGTGATGGCGGTCCGGGGGAGACGCAGCCCCTAGGGTGGGGGCATGTCCCGCTCCGAGCCCTCGGTCCCGGTGCATGAGACTGCCAGGTCGAATCGCCCACGGATGCTGCTGCTTCCGCTCGTCGCGATCGCCGGCTTCTTCGCGACGATCATGTTCGCTGCAGCGGCGCAGGGGCTTCCGCAGTTCGGGGGATGGCTCGCCGATGCCGAACCACGGGCCGGCGAGGGCACGGGGCCGACGGCGCCGGCGGAGACCGCACCCCCTCCGAGGGATCCACCGGAGGACTCTCCGCTGCTCGCGATCATCGGATACGTCCTCGCCGCGCTCGTCCTCGCCGCCGTGCTCGCGATGGTGTTCTTCGGCGCCCGCCTCCTGATCCGCTACCTCGTCGGCCTCTGGCGCGACCGTCCTCTCGCGCGCCGAACGGCGTCGGCCTTGGATGCACACGTCGTCGCAGTGCCTGCAGCCGGGGGCGACCCGGACGAGGCGACGATCCGGCGCGGCATCGCGGAGGCGCTGCGGACGGTCGATGACCGGTCCCGACCCGGCGACAGCATCATCGCGGCGTGGGTGGGGCTGGAGGAATCCGCGGCGGATGCCGGTGCGGGGCGCGGTGTCAACGAGACGCCCTCAGAGTTCACCGTGCGCATCATCGGCAGACGCGCCGGGATCACCGACGACGTCGTCACCCTGCTGGGCCTCTACGAACGCGTCCGCTTCGGCGGTCACGATGCCGACGAAGACGATCGTGCCCGAGCTGCCGACTGTCTTCGCGGCATCCAGGAGGGGTGGCGATGAAGAGACGCGTCCTCGTCGTGAGCGTCGGTGTCATCGGCGCCGCGGGCGTCCTCCTCCTGCTCGGACAGCTGGGGTTCCCCGAGCCGTTCGTGCTCGCCTGGATGATCCTCGCCCTCGCGGTGGTCTTCGCCTGTCGTCAGGAGTTCATCGAGGTCGGACCCGAGTGGCCTCCGGAAGCGCCGAGCCGCAGTTCGCACGGCTCTGAGGTCTCCCGCATGGCATGGGCGATCAACACCCGCACGGGGGTCGCCGGCCACGTCGTCGTGCGTCGCGTGCAGGCGGTGCTGCGAAGACGCCTCGCCCTGCACGGTCTCGACCTCGAGGACCCCGCACAGCACGCACGCATCGACGCACTCCTCGGCGAGGGGGTGCGGGACGCCCTGCACCGTCGCGAAGTGCAGCGCACCGACATCGAGATGGTGCTCGATGCGATCGACAGAATCCCCAACGACATGGAGGAGCCCGGATGACCAGCCAGGAGACCACGCAGATCGCCGAGACCGGGCGTCGGGTGCTCGACAGCGTCCGTGGAGCCGTCGTCGGGATGGACGAGCCTCTCACGATCGCCCTCGCCGCGATCCTCGCTGGCGGCCATGTGCTGTTCGAAGACGTCCCGGGCCTCGGCAAGACACTCGCCGCGCGGAGCCTGGCTTCGGCGCTCGGCCTCGACTTCCGACGTCTGCAGTGCACCCCTGACATGCTTCCCGGGGATGTCACGGGCTCCTACGTCTACGCACCGGCCACCGGCGAGTTCGTGTTCCGGCCGGGGCCGATCTTCACCGGATTGCTCCTTGCCGACGAGGTGAACCGCACTACGCCGAAGACGCAGTCGGCGATGCTGGAGGCGATGGCGGAGCGTCAGGTGACGGTCGAGGGCAACAGCTTCGCCCTGCCGCGTCCCTTCCATGTGATCGCCACGTCGAATCCCATCGAGTACGAGGGAACGTACGCGCTTCCCGAGGCGCAGCTCGACCGCTTCATGGTGCGGCTCGCGGTCGGCTACCCCGTGCCGGAGGACGAGACCCGCATCATCCTCGACCGCGTGAGACGGCAGAGCCCGGATGCCTCCGTCGAGTCCGTCGTCGACGGAGCAGGGCTCCTCGCGATCCAGGCGGCGGTCGAACGGATCCACGTCGATGCCGATGTCGCGAGGTACTGCGTCGAGCTGACGAGGGCCACCCGGGACGCGGCGCACGTCGCCGTCGGCGCCTCTCCTCGGGGATCACAGGCTCACGTCCTGCTCGGCCGAGCGCTCGCCGCCCTGGATGATCGCGACTACGTCCGACCGGACGACATCAAGCGCATCGCGGGGTCCGTCCTCGCTCACCGACTCACGCTGACGCCGCAGGCCTGGGCCCAGGGAGTGGATCCTCGTTCGCTCGTCGCGACGGTGGTCGAGGTGACTCCGGTTCCTCCGACAGCGGCTGCGGTACGGTGACAGAGTCGGTCCGCGTCACGGCGCGCTCGCATGTGCGCTGGAGTCGGACGCCTGTGATCGCGATAGGACTCGCGGGTTCCGCGATCGTCGCAGCCGCCGGCCTCGTGTTCTCTCGGCCCGATGTGGTCGGTATCGGTCTCCCGCTCGCACTGGCGACGGTGTGGGTACTGCTGCGCCGTCCCCACGACGGCGTGCTGTCGATCGAGCTGCGGGCACGGCCGGAGGGTTCCGCCCCTTCGTCGGATGTGGTGGGGGCGGTGGGCGCCGACCTCGACACCGGCTGGCTCCAGGTCGCGGTCGACCAGGAGGAACGGCGGTCCGGGGTCGCCGACGTGTTGCCGGGGCGCTCCATCCTGACATCGCGCAACCGGCTGCAGCACTCTGGTCCTGTCGAGCTCCTCGGCGTGACGGCCCGAGGAGTGGCTCTCGACGGCGCCTGGGTGTCGGAGCCGGCACCCCGCGTCGCGCTGGAGTGGCACACGCCACCGAGGCAGGAGCGCATCGGGCAGCTGCCGGTCGCGCCACGGCTCACGGGCCTGCACGGCGCCCACGAGGGGTCTCGGCCCGGACAGGGCGGCGATTTCCGAGACATCCATCCGTTCGCCCCCGGTGACGAGCTGCGTCGTGTCGACTGGCGGGCGACCGCGCGCGCCGCCCGTCGACCCGGCGACCTGCTCGTGCGACGCACCGCCGCCCTCAGCGACTCATCGGTGGTGATCGCGATCGACACCGCAGAGGACCTGGGAACGGTCGTCGCATCCTGGGGAACGGACGACGCCGACCGATCGGGTGTCACCTCCCTGGACCACGCCCGCGAAGCCGCGCTGTCGATCGCGACCGCTGCGATCGGCGTCGGCGATCGCGTGTCGTACCACGCACTGTCGCCCGGCGGCCGGAGCCTTCCCGCCGGCGGCGGCCCGCGTCACCTCGCCCGCCTTCGCGACGTGATCGCGGCGACGGGTCAGAGTGAGGGCGACCCCCGGTATCGCCGGTCGCCGGTCGTGCCGCCGGGTTCCATCATCTTCGTGCTCTCGACGTTCTTCGACGGCGCCGCCGCTCAGCTGGTCACTCGCTGGCGGGCGTCAGGCCACGCCGTGGTGGCCGTCGACGTCCTCCCTGCACCGGAGGAGAGCCGACTCACGCGTGAACAGCGCATCGCGTTGCGCACCCTGCTGGCGGAGCGCTCCGACATCCTCGTCGAGCTCGAGCACGCCGGCGTCGAGGTCGTCAGATGGACGGATTCCGATGCCGACGTCGCGATGAGGCTCGCGGCTCTTCGCCAGCAACGGATGCGGATGGTACGGAGGTGAAGCGCCGACTCCGATCGTTCCGGGTGCGGGCGGCCGTTCCGGGGGTCGTCGTCCGACTGCTGGTGGTGGGTATCGCGTGGGGAGGGGCGCTCGTGCTCGTCCCCTTCCCGTTGTGGCAGGGCGTCGCCGTGATCGCCGCAGCGCTCGCCGTCGTGCTCCCACGTTCCCTGGCCGCCTGGCTGGCAGCCGCATGCCTCGTGTTCGGCATTCTCCTGACGGACCCGGATCCGGGGCGCACCGCTCTGGCCGTGCTGCTCGTGCATGCGATCCACGTGCTCGGATCGTTGAGCCTGGTGATCCCGATCTCCTCGCGTGTCGCGCTTCCCGTTCTGGGGTCGAGTCTCGCGCGTCTCCTCGTCATCCAGCTGCTGGCGCAGCCCGTCGTGTTCGGCGTGTGGCTGCTCGCGCCTTCGGATGTCGTGCACGGCCTCACCCCGCTCGCACCGCTCGCCGCCGCGGCGCTCGCCGTCGGAGTCCTGCTGGCCCTGCACGCCGCCCGGAGAGCGGACGCTCACCCCCGAGAGTCCGAACGGGTGGAGGGGGAGAGCATCGCGGTGCGGCACGACGGAGCCAATGTCCGTGGCCCCTCGTAGACTTGTCCGGTGCCCATCGTCCCTGTTGCCTCCCCCGGAAAACTCAGTGTCCGCGGTGCCCGCGTCCACAATCTCAAGAACGTCGACATCGACATTCCCCGCGACTCGCTCGTCGTGTTCACCGGTCTGTCCGGATCGGGAAAGTCCAGCCTCGCGTTCGACACGATCTTCGCCGAGGGGCAGCGCCGCTATGTCGAATCGCTGAGCGCGTACGCGCGCCAGTTCCTCGGTCAGGTCGATCGGCCCGACGTCGATTTCATCGAAGGGCTGAGCCCCGCCGTCTCGATCGACCAGAAGTCGACCAACCGCAACCCGCGGTCCACGGTCGGCACGATCACCGAGATCTACGACTACATGCGACTGCTCTGGGCGCGCATCGGCATCCCGCACTGCCCTGAGTGCGGCGAGCGGATCCAGCGTCAGACGGTGCAGCAGATCGCGGATCAGCTCATGGAGCTCCCCGAGCGCACGCGGTATCAGGTGGTCGCGCCGATCGTCTCGCAGAAGAAGGGCGAGTTCGTCGACCTTTTCCGGGAACTGGGCGCGAAGGGGTACTCACGCGCGATCGTCGACGGCGACCTGATCCAGCTGGCCGAGCCTCCCACGCTCAAGAAGAGCTACAAGCACGACATCGCCGTGGTGGTCGACCGCCTGGTCGCATCCGACGACATCCTCGGACGCGTGACCGACTCGGTCGAGACTGCGCTGGGACTCGCCGGCGGTGTGGTGCAGATCAACTACGTCGACGGCGAGGGCGACGACGCCTGGCAGACCTTCTCCGAGAAGCTCGCCTGTCCGAACGGCCACGCTCTCACGCTCACCGAGATCGAACCGCGCACGTTCTCGTTCAACGCGCCGTTCGGAGCCTGCCCCGCATGCTCCGGCCTCGGCACGCGCATGTCCGTCGACGTCGACCTGATGCTCGGTGACGAAGACCTGTCGATCCGCGAGGGCGTCATCATCCCGTGGACCACGCAGGGCAAGGGGCTGTTCCAGTACTACGAGCGGCTGCTCGAGGGACTGTCGAACGACCTCGACTTCTCGTTGGACACTCCGTGGCGTGAACTGCATTCCGATGTGCAGAACGCTGTGCTGCGTGGCGAGAACTACAAGGTCTCCGTGAAGTGGAAGAACCGCTACGGTCGCGAGATGCGCTACACCTCGGGCTTCGAGGGTGTGGTGCCCTACATCGAGCGCCAGTACCTGCAGGCCGAATCGGACAACCAGCGCAACCGCTGGGGCGAGTACCTCCGCGAGGTGCCGTGCCCCGTGTGCGACGGCGACAGGCTCAAGCCCGAGGTCCTCGCGGTGCAGGTGCACGGGCACTCGATCGCCGAGGTCTCGCACCTGAGCCTGGCCGACGCGCGTGCCTTCATGGAGACGCTCACACTCACCGAGCGTGAAGCCAAGATCGCGGCTCAGGTGCTGCGTGAGATCCGCCTTCGTCTCGATTTCCTGCTGCAGGTGGGTCTGTCCTACCTCAACCTCAGCCGCTCGGCGGGGTCGCTGTCCGGTGGTGAGGCGCAGCGCATCCGTCTCGCGACGCAGATCGGCTCCGGACTGACCGGAGTCCTCTATGTCCTGGACGAGCCGTCGATCGGTCTGCATCAGCGCGACAACCGCCGTCTGATCGAGACGCTGCTCACGCTGCGCGACCTCGGCAACACGCTGATCGTGGTGGAGCACGACGAAGAGACGATCGAAGCAGCGGACTGGGTCGTCGACATCGGCCCCGGCGCGGGCGTCAACGGCGGTGCGGTGGTCCACTCCGGACCGTACTCCGCCCTGCTCGCCGACACGGAATCCATGACCGGGGAGTACCTGTCCGGCCGTCGTGAGATCCCCATGCCGAAGAAGCGCAGGAAGATCGACAAGAAGCGGATGCTGAGCGTCGTGGGCGCTCGGGCGAACAACCTCCGCAATGTCACCGCAGACTTCCCGCTCGGCGTCCTCACCGCAGTCACCGGGGTCAGCGGCTCCGGGAAGTCGTCTCTCGTCAACGACATCCTGTATCAGGTGCTGGCGTCGCGGCTGAACGGTGCGAGAACCGTCCCCGGCAAGCACACGCGGGTCACCGGACTCGACAACCTCGACAAGGTCGTGCACGTCGACCAAGCCCCGATCGGTCGCACCCCGAGGTCGAACCCGGCCACGTACACGGGAGTGTTCGACCGCATCCGCACCCTGTTCAGCGAGACGCCCGAAGCGAAGGTCCGCGGTTACCAGCCCGGACGCTTCAGCTTCAACGTCAAGGGCGGCCGGTGCGAGGCCTGCTCGGGCGACGGCACGATCAAGATCGAGATGAACTTCCTGCCCGACGTGTACGTCGACTGCGAGGTCTGCCACGGCAAGCGCTACAACCGCGACACGCTCGCCGTGCACTACAAGGGCAAGAACATCGCCGAGGTGCTCGAGATGCCGATCGAGGAGGCAGCCGAGTTCTTCGAGCCGATCCAGGCGATCCACCGCTACATGAAGACGCTCGTCGACGTCGGGCTCGGGTACGTGCGACTCGGCCAGTCGGCGACGACCCTGTCCGGTGGTGAGGCGCAGCGCGTCAAGCTCGCGACCGAGCTCCAGCGACGCAGCAATGGACGCAGCATCTACGTGCTCGACGAGCCGACGACGGGTCTGCACTTCGAAGACGTCCGCAAGCTCCTCGAAGTGCTCAACGGACTGGTCGACAAGGGCAACACGGTCATCGTGATCGAGCACAACCTCGACGTGATCAAGTCCGCGGACTGGGTGATCGATCTCGGCCCTGAGGGCGGTTCGGGCGGCGGACAGATCGTCGCCACGGGTACCCCGGAGCAGATCGCGCGCGTCGAGGAGAGCCACACCGGTCTCTTCCTCGCCGAGATCCTGGGTGAGGGGCGCTCCGCGCGGAAGGCCAGCTGATGGCCGACGTGTTGCCGTACAAGCCGCGGGCCGGAGAGATACCCACCGACCCCGGCGTGTACCGGTTCCGCGACTCGGCCGGTCGCGTGCTCTACGTGGGGAAGGCGAAGAACCTCCGGCAGCGGCTGTCGAACTACTTCGCGCCGCTGCGGACCCTGCACGAGCGGACCCGACGCATGGTCACGACGGCGTCGTCCGTCGAGTGGACGGTGGTCCCGACCGATGTCGACTCGCTCCAGCTCGAGTACATGTGGATCAAGGAGTTCGATCCGCCCTTCAACGTGCGGTACAAGGACGACAAGTCCTATCCCTTCATGGCTGTCACGCTCGCAGACGAAGCACCGCGTGTGATCGTCACGCGCAACCGGAAGATCCCCGGCGCTCGCTACTTCGGCCCTTTCCCGAAGGTGTGGGCCGTGCACGAGACGATCGACCTGATGATCAAGGCGTTCCCGATCCGCACCTGCAGTGACTCCAGCTACCGTCGCGCCATGCAGACGGGCAGGCCGTGTTTCCCCGGCCAGATCGGCAAGTGCGGTGGTCCGTGCTCGATGACGGTGAGCATCGAGGAGCACCGTGCCATGGTCGACGACTTCGTCGCCTTCATGGCCGGTGGTGATGAGCGCTTCACGCGCGAGCTCACGAAGCGGATGCTGGCCGCGTCGGCGGCGATGGACTACGAGGCCGCAGCCAGGTATCGGGACAAGCTCTCGGCCATCGAAGCTGTGCTGGGCAAGAGTGCACTCGTGCTCCCCAGTGATGAGGACGCCGACCTGTTCGGCATCGCCGAGGACGAGTTGGCGGCGGCGGTGCAGCACTTCGTCATCCGCGGCGGCAGGGTCCGTGGTGTGCGTGCTCTGACGATCGAGAAGGAGATCGACATCTCCAGCGGCGAACTCGTCGAGCAGGTTCTCCAGCAGGCCTACGGCGAAGCGCAGGACGTGCCGCGGCGTATCCTGGTGCCCACGCTGCCCGACGACGCCGCGGAGCTCGAGCTGTGGCTGCGTGAACGCCGCGGCAAGAAGGTCGAGATCGCGGTGGCTCAACGCGGCCAACGCGCAGATCTCATGCGCACGGCGACCTTGAACGCACAGCAGGCGTTGATCCGTCACAAGACACGGCGCACGACCGACTACGTCGCCCGCACGCAGGCTCTCACTGACCTGCAGGAGGCGCTCGGGATGGACGAAGCGCCGCTGCGGATCGAGTGCTTCGACATCTCGCACCTCGGCGGCACCAATGTCGTCGCCTCGATGGTGGTGTTCGAGGACGGCCTTCCCCGCAAGGACCAGTACCGCTCGTTCAACATCGCCGAGACCACGGATGACACCGACTCGATGTATCAGGTGCTCCGTCGTCGCTTGGCCTACCTCGACCGACCCGAAGAGCCGGAGGCCATCGACCCGACGACAGACGAGGTCGTCGGGGAAGACGTCGGCGAGGCGACAGCACGTCGGAAGCCCCGCTTCGCGTATCCACCGCAGCTGCTTCTGGTCGACGGCGGACAGCCTCAGGTCGAAGCGGCGGCCAGGGCGCTCCGTGATGCGGGACACACCGAGATCGCGGTGTGCGGCATAGCGAAGCGACTCGAAGAAGTCTGGCTTCCCGGCGAGGACTTCCCGGTGATCCTCCCGCGCACGAGCGAAGCCCTCTACCTGTTGCAGCGGCTTCGCGACGAGGCACACCGGTTCGCGATCACGCATCAGCGCAAGAAGCGGCGGAACGACATCGGCTCCGTCCTCGCCGAGGTTCCCGGGCTGGGTGCCGCGCGCATCAAGGTGCTGCTCAAGCACTTCGGCTCGGTCACCGCTCTTCGCGCGGCAGAACCGGGGCAGATCGAAGAGGTCCAGGGGATCGGTCCCGTGCTCGCCCAGAACATCTACACGCACCTCTCCACTCGCTAGGCTGGAGGTCGAGGGGGAGAGGGAGCACTGAGAGATGTCTGACGGGGAAAAGGGCGAGTTCCTCATCGTCACGGGAATGTCCGGCGCGGGTCGGACGACGGTGGCGAACGCACTCGAGGACCTCGGCTGGTACGTGGTCGACAATCTGCCCCCGCAGATCCTGCGTCCTTTGCTCGATCTGACCGACATGGGTGGCACGGCTCTGCCCAAGGTCGCCGCCGTCGTGGACGTCCGTGGACGCAACCTCTTCGACGACTTCCCCGGTGTGGCGCGTGCGCTGCGTTCCCGTGGCTCCGTCCGCGTGCTGTTCCTCGACGCGTCGGACGACGTGCTGGTGCGTCGATTCGAGTCCGTGCGCAGACCGCATCCGTTGCAGGGGGAGGGGACTCTGCTCGACGGCATCCGCACCGAGCGTGAGCGCCTCGCCCCGATCCGCGAAGGCGCGGACCTGGTGATCGACACCTCGATGCTCAACATCCACCAGCTCGCCACGCACGTCTCCGACATCTTCTCGGCGGAGGGCGAGGCGCGGCATCGGGTCACGTTGCTGAGCTTCGGATTCAAGTACGGGCTTCCGACCGACGTCGACATCGTGGCAGACATGCGATTCCTGCCGAACCCGTTCTGGAACGAGGAGCTGCGCGGTCAGACGGGACAGGACGAGCCCGTGCGCGAGTACGTCCTCTCCCGCGAAGGCGCGATGGAGTTCCTGGACTCCTATTCGAAGGCGCTGGTGCCCGTGCTGGAGGGATACCAGCGCGAGAACAAGAGCCACTCGACGATCGCTATCGGCTGCACCGGCGGGAAGCACCGTTCCGTGGCGATGTCGGAAGAGCTGGCGCGCCGCCTCGCTGCGATCCCCGGAGTGGCCGTGAACGTCCGTCACCGGGACCTGAGCCGAGAGTAGCGGGCCGTCCGGCCGAGTAAGCTGGACGTTTGCGTCGCGATCCGGCGCGTGAACGTGAAGGAGTGTCGTGGCACTAACCACCGACGTCAAGGCCGAGCTGGTCAGCATCCGCAACGCACCCCCGACGGTGCGAGTCGCGGAAGTGACCGCCATCCTCCGGTTCGCCGGTGGTCTGCATTCGATTGCCGGCCGTGTGGCCGTGGAGGCCGAGGTGGATGCCGAGACTCTCGCACGACGCGTCGCCCGCGACCTCGCCGAGATCTACGGCGTGCGCCCGGAGATCGCCCAGGTGCAGTCGAGCACCGCGAACGACGGTGCACGCTGGGCTGTGCGCGTGATCGCGCAGGGGGAGACCCTGGCCCGTCAGACGGGTCTGCTCGATCAGCGTCGACGGCCCGTCCGTGGGCTTCCCAACCGGCTCACCACCGGTTCCCGGGCCGAGGTCGCCGGCCTGTGGCGCGGCGCGTTCCTCGCGGCCGGCAGCCTGAGCGAGCCAGGACGCTCCGCCATGCTCGAGGTCGTCTGCCCGTCCTCGGAGGCGGCCATGGCTCTCGTCGGCGCCGCGCATCGACTCGGGGTGGCCGCGAAGGCCCGTGAGGTGCGCGGTATGCCGCGCGTGGTCGTGCGCGAAGGCGAGGCCATCCGCACCATCCTGAACGAGATGGGAGCGCAGAAGACCGCGATCGCCTGGGAGGAGCTCCGCCAGCGCCGCGAGGTCAGGGCCGGCGTCAACCGTCTGGTGAACTTCGACGACGCGAACCTGCGCCGTTCCGCACAGGCCGCCGTTGCCGCGTGCGCGCGTGTCGAGCGTGCCCTCGAGATCCTGGCCGACGAGGTCCCCGATCATCTGAAGGTGGCGGGCGAGCTTCGTCTCGCGCACCGTGATGCCAGCCTCGACGAGCTGGGACACCATGCCGACCCGCCACTGACGAAGGACGCCGTCGCCGGTCGCATCCGTCGCCTGCTGGCGATGGCGGACAAGCGCGCGCAGCAGGAGGGCATTCCCGGAACGGAAGCCGCCGTCCCCGTCGGACTCGACGTCTGATCCGCATCCTCGACCAAGGCCCGTCGTCCGGCATCCGGACGGCGGGTCTTCGTCATACGGCGGAAGGATCGGGGCCGTGGCCGCGTTGTCGTCAGTAGGATGAATCACGTCCGCTCTACGCCGCACATCGGCGGCGCGGAGGATCGGCAAGCGCCGCGGCGCGGCGCGGATTGGATGAAAGCGATATGGCGACCTACACGCTCCCCGACCTTCCCTACGACTTCGCAGCCCTCGAGCCGCACATCAGCGGCAAGATCATGGAGCTGCACCATGACAAGCACCACGCGACCTACGTCGCCGGCGCGAACACCGCTCTCGAGCAGCTCGCCGAGGCTCGCGAGAGCGGCAACCTCGCGAACGTGAACAAGCTCGAGAAGGACCTCGCCTTCAACCTCGGCGGTCACGTCAACCACTCGATCTTCTGGACCAACCTGTCGCCGAACGGCGGAGGTCAGCCCGAGGGCGAGCTGAAGGCCGCGATCGATGAGTACTTCGGCTCGTTCGAGAAGTTCCAGGCGCACTTCACCGCCGCGGCCACCGGAATCCAGGGCTCCGGCTGGGCGGTGCTCAGCTGGGACTCGATCGGCTCGCGCCTCATCATCCAGCAGCTCTTCGACCAGCAGTCGAACACGGCGCAGGGCACCATCCCGCTGTTCCAGCTCGACATGTGGGAGCACGCCTTCTACCTCGACTACCTCAACGTGAAGGCCGACTACGTCAAGGCCGCGTGGAACATCGCCAACTGGGAGAACGTCGCCCAGCGCCTCGAGGTCGCCCGTCAGCAGACGAACGGCCTGCTGGTACTGTCGTAATCGGGTCGCGTCCCGACGGGCCACGGCTCGTCGGGACGCCCTCTCAGCCAAAAAACCCCGCACCTCACGCTCGCTGGAAAGCCGCGTGCGATGCACGAGAAACAGGGAGACCTGAGTGTCTGTCAAGATCGGTATCAACGGCTTCGGCCGCATCGGACGCAACTACTTCCGCGCGGCTCTCGCGCAGGGAGCAGACCTTGAGATCGTCGCCGTCAACGACCTCACCGACAACAAGACCCTGGCGCACCTGCTGAAGTACGACTCGGTGGGCGGCGTCCTCGACGCCGAGATCAGCTACGACGACGAGAGCATCACCGTCAACGGCAAGACCATCAAGGCGTTCGCCGAGCGCGACCCCGCAGGCCTCCCGTGGGGCGAGCTGGGCGTCGACATCGTGATCGAGTCGACCGGCTTCTTCACCAAGGCCGAGCTCGCCAAGAAGCACATCGAGGCCGGTGCGAAGAAGGTCCTCATCTCGGCTCCCGGTACGGGCGTCGACGGCACGTTCGTCATGGGCGTGAACGAGGACACGTACAACCCGGAGACCGACCACATCATCTCCAACGCGTCCTGCACCACGAACTGCCTCGCGCCGCTGGCTCAGGTCTTCAACGACGCGTTCGGCATCGACCGCGGTTTCATGATGACCGCGCACGCGTACACCGCCGACCAGAACCTGCAGGACGGCCCGCACAGCGACCTCCGTCGTGCCCGCGCCGCCGCGATCAACATCACCCCGGCATCGACCGGTGCGGCCAAGGCCATCGGCGAGGTGCTCCCTGAGCTCCAGGGCAAGCTGAGCGGCTCGTCGTACCGCGTGCCGGTTCCCACCGGCTCGATCGTCGACCTCACCCTCATCACCGACCGTGAGAACCTGACGGTCGACGAGGTCAACGAGGCCTACAAGAAGGCCGCCGCCGACGGCCGCCTCGCGGGTTACCTCCAGTACAACGAGGACCCGATCGTGTCGAGCGACATCGTGCACAACCCGCACTCCTCGATCTTCGACTCGACGCTCACCAACGTGAGCGGCAACCTGATCAAGGTGTCCAGCTGGTACGACAACGAGTGGGGCTACTCCAACCGTCTCGTCGACCTGACCGAGTACGTGGCCGAGCGCCTCTAAGCTCAGACACATGACTCTGCGCACCCTGGACACCCTGGGGTCGCTCGAGGGCAAGCGCGTCATCGTCCGTTGTGATCTCAACGTCCCCCTGCGGGATGGGATCATCACGGACGATGGCCGTGTCCGCGCCTCGTTGCCGACCCTCAACGCACTCATCAACGCGGGCGCCCGTGTTGTGGTGTGCTCGCACCTCGGCCGACCCGACGGTGCGCCCGACCCGCAGTACAGCCTCGAGCCGGTGGCTCAGCGGCTCTCCGAGCTGCTCGGCGCCCCGGTCGCGTTCGCGCGCGACACGGTCGGCGAATCCGCCAAGGTGGCCGTGGCATCGCTCGAGGACGGCGGGGTCGTCGTGATCGAGAACCTGCGGTTCAACCCGGGGGAGACCTCGAAGGACGCCGCCGAGCGTGGTGCCTTCGCGGCCGAGCTCGCAGAACTCGGCGACGTGCTCGTCTCCGACGGTTTCGGCGTCGTTCATCGCAAGCAGGCCAGCGTCTACGAGCTCGCCGAGCTGCTCCCGTCGGCGGCCGGTCTGCTGATCGCCGCGGAACTCGACGTGCTGGACCGCCTGACCGAGAACCCCGAACGCCCCTATGCGGTCGTGCTCGGCGGCTCGAAGGTCAGCGACAAGCTCGGCGTCATCTCGCACCTGCTCCCGCGCGTGGACAAGATCCTGGTGGGTGGCGGAATGCTCTTCACCTTCCTCAAGGCCCAGGGGCACGCCGTCGCCTCGAGCCTTCTGGAAGAGGATCAGCTCGACACGGTGCGCGGTTACATCGCGGAAGCGGCTGAGCGCGGCGTGGAGCTCGTGCTCCCCACCGACGTCGTGGTGGCCGCGTCCTTCGGCGCCGACGCCGCGCACGAGGTCGCCGCGGCCGACGCGATCGAGTCGACGCCGTTCGGTGCCTCCGGCATCGGGCTCGACATCGGTCCGGAGACGGCGGCACGCTTCGCCGAGGTCATCCGCGGGTCGAAGACCGTGTTCTGGAACGGCCCCATGGGCGTGTTCGAGTTCCCTGCCTTCGCAGCGGGCACCAAGACCGTCGCGCAAGCGCTCACCGAGGTCGACGGCCTCAGCGTCGTCGGCGGGGGAGACTCCGCTGCAGCCGTGCGCCAGCTCGGCTTCAGCGACGACCAGTTCGGTCACATCTCGACCGGTGGCGGCGCGAGCCTCGAGTTCCTCGAGGGCAAGAAACTACCTGGGCTGGAGGTCCTCGGATGGGTGTGAACTCTCGTACCCCGCTGATCGCGGGAAACTGGAAGATGAACCTGGACCACCTGCAGGCGGTCGCGTTCGTGCAGAAGCTGCACTGGACGTTGAAGGATGCGAAGCACGAGGACGGATCCGTCGAGGTCGCGGTGTTCCCGCCGTTCACCGACATTCGCAGCGTGCAGACCCTCATCGACGCGGACAAGATCCCGTTCGCGCTCGGAGCGCAGGATGTGTCGGCACACGACTCGGGCGCATACACGGGCGAGGTGTCGGGAGCGTTCCTGGCGAAGCTCGATGCGAAGTACGTGATCATCGGCCACTCCGAGCGTCGTGAGTACCACTCCGAAGGTGACGATGTCGTGGCCGCCAAGGTCAAGGCAGCGCTCAAGCACGGCCTGGTGCCGGTCATCTGCGTCGGCGAGACGGCCGGCGACCTCGAGAAGTTCGGTGCCAGTGCGGTTCCGGTGTCGCAGCTGGAGGCAGCGCTCGAGGGGGTCTCGCCGAAGGCGGACATCGTCGTGGCGTACGAGCCCGTGTGGGCGATCGGCTCCGGTCAGGCGGCGACGCCTCAGCAGGCGCAAGACGTCTGCGCCGCTCTGCGCGCCGTCATCGCGAAGGTGCTCGGCGACGAGGCGGCAGCGCGCACGCGGATCCTCTACGGAGGTTCCGTGAAGTCGGGGAACATCGCCAGCTTCATGCGCGAGCCCGATGTCGACGGCGCACTCGTCGGCGGGGCGAGCCTCGTCGTGGACGAGTTCGCCGCGATCATCCGCTTCGAGAAGCACGTCGGCGTGTGAGTGCGGCGGGGCTTCGGCCCCGCTGCACCGTATACTTGACCGTTACGGGGGCGCTCCGGCCCCAGCGAAAGGCTCTTTCTCGTGGCAATTCTCGAGTTCGTCCTGCAGGTCGTGCTGGGCATCACCAGCGTTCTGCTGACCCTCCTCATCCTCCTGCACAAGGGCCGCGGTGGCGGCCTCTCCGACATGTTCGGCGGGGGCATGACCTCTGCGGTCGGCTCGTCCGGGCTTGCGGAGCGGAACCTCAACCGCTTCACCGTCGTCCTGGCTCTGACATGGTTCGTCTCCATCGTCGCGCTGGGCCTCATCACGAAATTCGAGGTCATCTGATGGCTACCGGTGGAAACGCGATCCGTGGCACCCGCGTGGGCTCCGGCCCCATGGGGGAGCAGGACCACGGCTATCACGCCGACCGCATCGCGGTCTCCTACTGGGATGGTCTCGGCAACGAGACCGTCCGCTACTTCGCCGCTGGTCTCCCCGAAGAGGAGATCCCGGAGACGATCGACCACCCGCAGTCCGGGCTCCCCGCCGGTCGCGACAAGGAGAATCCTCCTGCGCTCGCGAAGGCGGAGCCGTACAAGACGCACCTCGCTTACGTGAAGGAACGCCGTACGGACGAGGAAGCCGTCCAGCTGCTCGACGACGCGCTCACGCAGCTGCGCGAGCGTCGGGGGCAGTGACCTCGAGGCTGACATCGAAGAAGCCGTCGCGAGCGATCGCGGCGGCTTCTTCCGTATCAGGCGGCGGTCAGCGGCAGCCCGCCGCCGCATCGATGTAGCTCTGCGGCGGGTACCCGTACGCCCAGACGCCGTTCGCATCATCGGTGTAGCCCATGCTGATGGCCCACGCCGTCGCCCACTTCTCGATGCTGTCCTGCGTGGAGGAGTCGTACATGCTCTGGCACCTCACGCTGATCGCGTGCCCCACCTCGTGCGCGATCAGTGCCTTGCTGCGAACGGCCGGCCACTGCTCGGCGACCGAGTTCGAGAACGCGATGGTCGCCCGCCCCGACTCGCCCCACCACCAGGTCGTGTAGCCGCCCATGCTGCCGTTGTAACCGGCGCCGCTGACGACCGGCGCCCAGTCGAAGTCCAGGAGCACGCCGGGCGCGAGGGAGCGGGCGAACGCTTCGATCTCGAGCCGGGAGTTCAGGAGCGGGCCTGCCTTCTCCGCCAGTTCTTCGCTCTCGGTGGCGACGACCTGCGCCGCCGCGGTCTGCAGGGCGAGGTAGGCGGCTGCGGTGCCTTCGTCGAGCGTCGTCGCGGCGGTGGCATCGGCGGCGGCGTCGCGTAGCGCGATCACCGCGTCGTTGCGGGCCGACAGATGTGCCGCTTCGAATCCAGGCGCAGCCGCTCCGGCCGTCGTGATCACTGCGAGGCCGCTCTCCGTCATCGCCGTGTGCGCCGACGAGACGTCGCCGGCCGCGCCGGCGACGTCGACGGACAGGTCCTCCACTTCGTCACGTCGCTGTTCGAGCTCCGAGGTGGCACCGAACAGTTCCCAGAACCAGTCGGGCTTCTCGCTCAGCGGAGCGATCGCCACGGAGACCACGCCGTCCGCGTCTGACGCGGTAGCGGTGCCCTCCTCGACGGCAGAGGCCAAGCTCGCGTGCAGTTCGTCGGGCACGGAGATCGGCTGATCGCCCCCTGCAACCACCTGGCCCGCTGCGTCGGTGACGGTTCGCAGTTCAGCGATGTCGGCGCGGAGCTGCGTCTTCGAGGTCGTTGTCGTCTGTGCTGCGCTCTCGTAGCGGGACGCCGCATCGTCGTAACCGAGGTTCGCGCTCACCTGGACGATGGCCAACGCCGCGATCAGCGCGGCGCCGCCGAGCAGGCCGATGACGAGCCCAGGCCGTCTCCTCCGACGCGACCGTGTCGGCGTGGAGGACGAGGCCCCGGAAGAGAAGACGACGGGAAGCTGATGCCCGCCGTCGCGGGGCGACTGACCCATTCGATGATGCCTTCCGGTCGGAGCCTGCGTGCAGCGATGCTGTCAGCGTATTCGACGAGGCGACCGGAAATGCGGAAGGCCCCCGCCGTATGGCGGGGGCCTTCTCGAGTGGAGGGGCTGACGGGAATCGAACCCGCATCATTAGTTTGGAAGACTAAGGCTTTACCACTAAGCTACAGCCCCGGAATCCGAGCCTCGAAAGGTTCGGTTACCGACTCATCGACTATACCGGACTCTGACGCATGCTCCTGTCCGTTAGACTCGGTGGGGCTGAATCCGCATGCGGATTCCCCGGGGCGTAGCTCAGTTTGGTAGAGCGCCCGCTTTGGGAGCGGGAGGTCGCAGGTTCAACTCCTGTCGCCCCGACACGGCCCCCACGGACCTTACAGCCGCGATTCGAAGCGGAAATCACAAGGAGAACACACCAGCATGGCGAACAGCACCGTCGAGAAGCTGACCCCGACCCGGGTCAAGCTCACCATCACGGTCACCCCGGACGACCTCAAGCCCAGCATCGCTCACGCGTACGAGCACATCGCTCAGGACGTCCAGATCCCCGGCTTCCGCAAGGGCAAGGTCCCGGCACCGATCATCGACCAGCGCATCGGTCGCGGCGCGGTCATCGAGCACGCCGTGAACGAAGGCCTGGACAAGTTCTTCCGCGAGGCGACCAACGAGCACAAGCTGCGCGTCGTGGGGCGCCCGGCGGCCGACATCACGCAGTGGCCGAACGAGAAGGACTTCTCGGGTGACCTGCTCGTGGACATCGAGGTCGACGTCCGTCCCGACATCGAGCTGCCCTCTTACGACGGCATCACCGTGACCGTCGACGCTGTCGAGGCCGATGACGCTGCGCTCGACGCCGAGCTCGACAACATGCGCGCCCGCTTCGGCACGCTCGTGCCGGTCGACCGGCCTGCCGCGAAGGGTGACTTCGTCGAGCTCGACCTCGTCGCCACGATCGACGGCGCCGAGATCGACCGCGCCGAGGGCGTCTCCTACGAGATCGGCTCGGGCGAGCTGCTCGAGGGCATCGACGACGCGATCGAGTCGCTCACCGCGGGTGAGGACACCACGTTCCGCTCCGCTCTCGTCGGTGGCGACCACGCCGGGTCCGAGGCCGAGGTCTCCGTGACGGTCAAGGCGGTCAAGGAGCGCGAGCTTCCCGAGGCCGACGACGACTTCGCGCAGATCGCGAGCGAGTTCGACACGATCGCCGAGCTCCGTGAGAGCCTCGCGGAGCGCGTCGCTCAGCAGGGCGTGTTCACGCAGGGCTCCGCCGCACGCGACAAGCTCGTCGAGGTGCTGCTCGAGCAGATCGAGATCCCGGTTCCGCCGCAGCTCATCGAGGACGAGGTGCACAACCACCTCGAGGGCGAAGGCCGTCTCGAGGACGACGTGCACCGCGCCGAGGTCACCGAGGCCAGCGAGAAGCAGTTCCGCACGCAGGTTCTTCTCGACACGATCGCCGAGCAGGCCGACGTGCAGGTCTCGCAGGAGGAGCTCTCGCAGTACCTCATCCAGTCGGCTGCCCAGTACGGCATGGCCCCGCAGGAGTTCGTCGAGGCGCTGCAGTCCTCGAACCAGCTCCCGGCGCTCGTCGGCGAGGTCGCCCGGAACAAGGCGCTCGCGATCGCGCTCGGCAAGGTGAAGGTCGTCGACAGCAACGGCAAGCCCGTCGATCTGTCCGACTTCATCGTCACCGACGACGAGGCCGAGTCTGCGGACGCGGACTCCGCGGAAGCCGAGGAGAAGCCGGCGAAGAAGGCTCCTGCCAAGAAGCCCGCCGCCAAGAAGGCTCCGGCGAAGAAGGCCGCCGAGGCCGACGACGCCGAGAAGCCCGCCGCTGAGAAGGCTCCGGCCGAGAAGGCTCCGGCCAAGAAGCCTGCTGCCAAGAAGGCTCCGGCCAAGAAGGCGGCCGACAAGGCCGAGTGATCGAACACGATCCAGTGAAGAGGGCGGGTGCTGCGGCGTCCGCCCTCTTTTCCATCCGAGGAGAGGGCAGCGATGAAGACGTGGGATGAGCGCATCGACGAGGTGTGGGACGACGCGACGGGCGAAGCGGTGGGTGACGACACGATCAGCCGCATCGACGCCCTCGCCGCTGAGCGCGGCCCTGACGACGCTCGCGCGGAGTTCGAGCGCGGCGGTGCACGGGATTCCGCTGGCCGGCCGGCGGAGGCTGTCGCCCTGTATCGACGCGCGCTGGCTCTGGGGTTGGATGGTGAGCATCGTCCGCAGTGCGTGATCCAGATGGCCAGTTCGCTCCGGAATCTCGGCGAGTACGACGAAGCACTCGCCGTGATCCGTGCCGAGGAGGAGCTCGCGCCCGACGGCCCCTATCGCGACGCCGTCGCCTGCGTGCATGCCCTCATCCTGGCCAGCGCCGGGCGCCCGGCAGAGGGTCTCTCCGTGGCACTGCTCGCCCTCGTCCCGCATCTGCCGCGCTACCACCGTTCGATGACGGCCTATGCCCACGAGATCGCGGACGCCGACACCTGATATGCCGACGGCGAACACGGCCTGGGCGCTGCGTTGTCGCCGGTAGATTCGAATCACTGAAACACGGAATCAGGAGCTGACATGGCTGCAGAACCCCTCCTCGCAACGAGCGTCTTCGACCGGTTGCTGAAGGACCGCATCATCTGGCTGGGGTCGGAGGTGCGCGACGAGAACGCGAACGAGATCTGCGCGAAGATCCTTCTCCTCGCCGCAGAAGACTCCGAGCGAGACATCTACCTCTACGTGAATTCGCCCGGCGGATCGATCACCGCGGGCATGGCGATCTACGACACGATGCAGTTCGTGCCGAACGACATCGTCACGGTCGGCATCGGAATGGCCGCCTCCATGGGGCAGCTGCTGTTGACCGCCGGCACCAAGGGCAAGCGGTACATCACGCCCAACGCACGCGTGCTGCTGCACCAGCCCCACGGCGGGTTCGGCGGAACGTCGAGCGACATCCAGACGCAGGCGCAGCTCATCATGTCGATGAAGAACCGCCTCGCCGAGATCACCGCTGCCCAGACCGGCAAGTCGGTCGAGCAGATCAACGCCGATGGTGACCGCGACCGCTGGTTCACGGCCGAGGAAGCGCTCGAGTACGGCTTCGTCGATCACATCCGCGAATCGGCCTCCGACGTCATCGGCGGCGGCGGAACCGACCAGGACACCGAGTAACGGAAAGCGAAAGGACGCTCATGTACACACCCACCTTCCGCTCAGCCGGTGACCTGCCTTCCAGCCGCTACGTGCTGCCGCAGTTCGAAGAGCGCACCGCCTACGGCTTCAAGCGCCAGGACCCGTACAACAAGCTGTTCGAAGACCGCGTGATCTTCCTCGGCGTGCAGGTCGACGACGCCTCGGCCGACGACGTGATGGCACAGCTCCTCGTTCTGGAGAGCCAGGACGCCGAGCGCGACATCACGATGTACATCAACTCGCCTGGTGGTTCGTTCACCGCGATGACGGCGATCTACGACACGATGCAGTACGTCGCGCCGCAGATCCAGACCGTGGTGCTCGGCCAGGCGGCTTCGGCTGCGGCCGTGCTGCTCGCTGCCGGTGCGCCGGGCAAGCGTCTCGCGCTCCCGAACGCCCGCGTGCTCATCCACCAGCCCGCGATGGGGGAGGCCGGCCACGGCCAGGCGTCCGACATCGAGATCCAGGCCGCGGAGATCCTCCGCATGCGCACCTGGCTGGAGGAGACGCTCGCGGGACATACCAACCGCACCCCGGAGCAGGTGAACCGCGACATCGATCGTGACAACATCCTCTCCGCCGCACAGGCGCTGGAGTACGGCATCGTCGACCAGGTGCTCACGACGCGCAAGCGCGTCTGACCCGATCGATCGAAGGGCGTCCGTCATCCGACGGGCGCCCTTCGTCGTGCCCGGCGGATGTGCACGACCCGACGACAAAGTGCGCATATGAGCACTGTGGTGCGCGAACGCTGATGAGGGCCTACTCTGGAGGAGGAAGGAGGAAGCCGTGGAAGAAGATCTGCTCATGGTCCGCGTCGCCGAGCTGTACTACGACGAGGACAAGACCCAGGACGAGATCGGCGGACTCCTCAAGATCTCGCGCTGGAAGGTCGGCCGTCTGCTGACCCAGGCCCGCGAACGCGGCATCGTCCGCATCGAGATCGTGCACCCGCGCGCCCGCCGACTCGGCCTGGAGCGGCTTCTCGTCGAGCGCTTCGGCCTCACCGATGCCGTGGTCGTGCCGGCTCCGGAAGGCGATGACGGCACCCTCGAACGTGTCGCTCAGGCCGCAGCCGACTTCCTGACCGCGCTGCGCCCCGTTCCCCGCACCCTCGGGGTGAGCTGGGGCCGTACACTCCGTGCCGTGGCCGAGTCGCTTCCGGACGGCTGGGCGAACGGCGTGACCGTGGTGCAGCTCAACGGGGGAGTGAGCCTGAACCGACGCTCCGGAGGCGCAGCAGGCCTCGCCGTCACGATCGCCCAGCGCGCTTCGGGGCAAGTCTCACTGCTGCCGAGCCCGGCCATCCTCGAGCGCGTGGAGACGAAGCAGGCGATCGAGTCCGACCGCACCGTCGCCGCCGTCCTCGAAGAGGCAGCCGAGGCCCAGGCGTTCCTTTTCACCGCCGGACCCTGCGATGCCTCGTCCGCCCATGTCGAGAACGGCTACCTCAGTGCGGAGGATGTCGAAGAGCTCGCACGACGCGGCGCCGTCGGCGACGTCCTCGGGCGCTACGTCGACGCGGAGGGCAACATCGTCGACTCGCAGCTCGATGCACGGACCGTCGGAGTCTCTCTCGACCGTCTGCGCGGAGCCGCTCGTGCGATCTTCGTGACGGCGGGCCCCGCCAAGCACGACATCGCACGCACCGTGGTCACCAGCGGCCTGTGCGGCGTTCTGGTGACCGATGAGACCACAGCACGAGCATTGTTGGAGGAACAGTGACGACCAAAGAACTCAGTCGCAGGGCGGCGGTGGACGTTCTGGGCGGCGAGCCCGACGACGCCACGCTCCGGCGATTCCTGCACGGACTTCCCGGCGTGGATGCCGTCGGTCTGGAGCAGCGCGCTGCCGGGCTCGGCACGCGGTCGATCAAGACCACCTCGAAGGCGTGGGCGCTCGACACGATCATCAAGCTGATCGACCTCACGACGCTCGAGGGAGCTGACACTCCCGGAAAGGTGCGCTCTCTCGTGGCCAAGGCGAAGAATCCGGACGCCGCGGATCCTTCGACCCCGCGGGTCGCAGCGGTCTGCGTGTACGGTGACATGGTCGGCGACGCGGTGACCGCGCTAGGCGGGATGCACGGTGACCCCGATGACGGCCTGATCTCCGTCGCGGCCGTCGCCACGGCATTCCCCAGCGGACGCTCCTCGCTTGCGATCAAGCTCGCCGACACCGCCGAGGCGGTGGCTGCGGGCGCCGATGAGATCGACATGGTGATCGATCGTGGAGCGTTCCTGTCCGGCCGGTACGGCCTGGTCTTCGACCAGATCGCCCAGGTCAAGGAGGCCTGCCGTCGTGAGGACGGTTCGTACGCCTCGCTCAAGGTGATCCTGGAGACCGGCGAGCTGAACACCTACGACAACATCAAGCGCGCCTCGTGGCTGGGCATCCTGGCGGGAGGGGACTTCATCAAGACCTCGACCGGCAAGGTGCAGCCCGCAGCCACCCTCCCGACGACGCTCCTCATGCTGGAGACCGTGCGCGACTGGTACCGCGGCACCGGAGAGAAGATCGGTGTGAAGCCGGCCGGTGGCATCCGCTCGTCGAAGGATGCGGTGAAGTATCTCGTCACCGTCGCCGAGACCGTCGGCGAGGAGTGGCTCCAGCCGCACCTCTTCCGCTTCGGCGCCTCCAGCCTCCTCAACGACGTGCTCCTGCAGCGACAGAAGCTCAGCTCCGGCCACTACTCGGGCCCCGACTACGTCACGATCGACTGACGGGAAGACGAACATGTCATTTCTGGAATACGCTCCCGCACCGGAGTCCACCGCGGTCCTGAACCTCAAGGACAGCTACGGGCTGTTCATCGACGGCGAGTTCGTCGACGGCTCCGGCACGCCGTTCAACACCATCTCACCGGCGACCGAGAAGCACATCGCCGAGATCGCTTCGGCGAGTGATGAGGACGTCGACCGTGCGGTCGCCGCCGCGCGTCGCGCCTACGAGAAGACCTGGTCGAAGATGAGCGGTCGCGACCGAGGGAAGTACCTCTTCCGCATCGCCCGCCTCGTGCAGGAGCGCGCCCGTGAGCTCGCCGTCGCCGAGAGCCTCGACAACGGCAAGCCGATCAAGGAGAGCCGCGACGTCGACGTGCCGCTCGTCGCCTCCTGGTTCTTCTACTACGCGGGCTGGGCCGACAAGCTCGATCACGCGGGACTGGGCGCGAACCCGCGGGCTCTCGGCGTCGCGGGTCAGATCATCCCGTGGAACTTCCCGCTGCTGATGCTGGCCTGGAAGATCGCTCCCGCTCTCGCCGCCGGCAACACGGTGGTGCTCAAGCCGGCCGAGACGACGCCCCTCACCGCGCTGATCTTCGCCGAGATCCTGCAGCAGGCCGACCTTCCGGCCGGTGTCGTCAACATCGTGACGGGTGCCGGAGCGACGGGCTCTGCGCTCGTGCGTCACCCCGACGTCGACAAGGTGGCCTTCACCGGTTCGACCGGTGTCGGACGGGACATCGCCCGGGCTGTCGCCGGCACTCCGAAGAAGCTGACGCTCGAACTGGGCGGCAAGGCCGCGAACATCGTGTTCGACGACGCCCCCATCGATCAGGCGGTCGAAGGCATCGTGAACGGCATCTTCTTCAACCAGGGCCACGTCTGCTGCGCCGGAAGCCGACTGCTCGTGCAGGAGTCGATCCACGACGAGGTCGTCGATCGGCTCAAGTCGCGCCTGTCGACCCTCCGCCTCGGCGACCCTCTCGACAAGAACACCGACATCGGCGCGATCAACTCCGCAGCGCAGCTCGCCCGCATCCGTGAGCTGAGCGACATCGGCGAGGCCGAGGGCGCAGAGCGCTGGACGGCGGACTGCGCGATCCCGGAGCAGGGCTTCTGGTTCGCGCCGACGATCTTCACCGGCGTCGAGGCGTCGCACCGCATCGCCCGCGACGAGGTCTTCGGGCCTGTGCTCTCGGTGCTCACCTTCCGCACACCGGCCGAGGCGATCGCGAAGGCGAACAACACGCCGTACGGCCTCTCGGCCGGGATCTGGTCCGACAAGGGATCGCGCATCCTCGCGGTGGCCGATCGCCTGCGTGCCGGTGTCATCTGGGCGAACACCTTCAACCGCTTCGACCCGTCGAGCCCGTTCGGCGGCTACAAGGAGTCCGGATACGGTCGCGAGGGCGGCCGTCAGGGGCTCACCGCCTACCTCAAGGGAGCCGCAGCATGAGCAAGCGACTGACCGTGCCGAAGACCTACAAGCTCGCGATCGGCGGAGCGTTCCCGCGGAGCGAGTCCGGCCGCACGTACGAGGTGCTCTCCTCCAAGGGGGCCTTCCTCGCGAACGCCGCGAAGGGCTCTCGCAAGGATGCCCGTGACGCCGTCGTCGCCGCTCGCGCGGCGGTGAAGGGCTGGTCGGGGGCGACCGCCTACAACCGCGGACAGGTGTTGTACCGCGTCGCAGAGGTGCTCGAGGGTCGCCGTGCGCAGTTCATCGACGAGATCTCGGCGCAGGAGGGCGTGTCGTCCGCCGCTGCGGCCGCGCAGGTCGATGAGGCGATCGATCTCTGGGTCTGGTACGCCGGCTGGTGCGACAAGTACGCCCAGGTGGCGGGCAACGCGAACCCCGTCTCCGGGCCGTACTTCAACATCTCCGTGCCGGAGCCGACGGGCGTCGTCGCGATCATCGCACCGCAGGACTCGGCGCTGCTCGGCCTGGTGTCGGTCGTTGCTCCCGCGCTGGTCGCCGGGAACACCGTGGTCGTCATCGCGAGTGAGCAGCACCCGCTCTCGGCCATCAGCCTCGCCGAGGTCCTCGTCACCAGCGATGTCCCCGGTGGCGTCGTCAACGTGCTGACGGGTTCGCCGGCGGAGATGGCTCCATGGCTGGCATCCCACCAGGACGTGAACGCCCTCGACCTCGCGGGTGCCGGCGCCTTGGATTGGGTGGACATGCAGATCGCCGCAGCGGAGACGCTCAAGCGTGTGCTTACCCCCGGTGAGGTCGTCGCCTCGCCGGAACGGATCGGCGCCTTCACCGAGGTGAAGACCGTCTGGCACACGAAGAGCATGGTCTGACCGAACAGTCGATCTCGCGAAGGGGTCGGCAGCCGTCGCCCGGAGAAGGCGCCAGACGGCTGTCGATCCCTTCGCCGTCCAATGGGCGCGATGTCGAGTGCCCTCAATGCGGCCCGGTGTCGTAAGCAGCGGTTAGGCTCGAAGGACGATCTCTGATCCCCCCTAGGAGGACGCGCATGGCCCGCATCGGTGAAAGCGCTGACCTGTTCAAATGCTCTTTCTGTGGAAAGAGCCAGAAGCAGGTGCAGCAGCTCATCGCCGGCCCCGGTGTGTACATCTGCGACGAGTGCGTCGAACTGTGCAACGAGATCATCGAAGAGCGCATGGCCGAGTCGTCTGCCGACGGGGTCGCCGAGTTCGAGCTTCCCAAGCCGCGTGAGATCTTCTCCTTCCTTGAGGAGTACGTCGTCGGCCAGGAGCCGGCCAAGCGCGCTCTTTCCGTCGCCGTCTACAACCACTACAAGCGCGTTCGCGCCCACGGCACTCTTCAGACCGCTGAGCAGAAGGCCGAAGAGGTCGAGATCGCCAAGAGCAACATCCTGCTCATCGGCCCGACCGGCTGTGGGAAGACGTATCTCGCACAGACGCTCGCGAAGCGGCTGAACGTCCCGTTCGCCGTTGCCGATGCCACCGCTCTGACCGAGGCCGGCTATGTCGGCGAAGACGTCGAGAACATCCTCCTCAAACTCATCCAGGCCGCCGACTACGACGTCAAGCGCGCCGAGCAGGGCATCATCTACATCGACGAGGTCGACAAGATCGCCCGCAAGGCGGAGAACCCCTCCATCACGCGCGACGTCTCGGGCGAGGGCGTCCAGCAGGCGCTCCTGAAGATCATCGAGGGCACGGTCGCCTCGGTGCCGCCCCAGGGCGGTCGCAAGCACCCGCACCAGGAGTTCCTGCAGATCGACACGTCCAACGTGCTGTTCATCGTCGCCGGAGCCTTCGCGGGTCTCGAAGACATCGTGTCGGCCCGCGTCGGCAAGCATGGAATCGGCTTCGGTGCTCCGCTGCACGACAAGGGCAAGGACCTCGACCTGTTCAGCGAGGTGCTTCCGGAAGACCTGCACAAGTTCGGGCTGATCCCCGAGTTCATCGGGCGTCTGCCGGTCGTGACCAACGTGTCACCGCTCGACCAGGATGCGCTGATCGACATCCTGACGGGCCCGCGCAACGCGCTGGTGAAGCAGTATCAGCGGATGTTCGAGATCGACGGCGTGCAGCTCGAGTTCGAAGAAGAGGCACTGCGCTCCATCGCCGACCTCGCCGTCGAGCGCAAGACCGGTGCTCGCGGTCTTCGGGCGATCCTGGAAGACGTGCTCGGACCCATCATGTTCGAGATCCCCTCCGCCGAGGACGTGGCGAAGGTCATCGTGACCCGCGCTGCCGTCGACGAAGGCGCACCGCCCACCATCGTGATGGAGCGCAAGCGCAAGAGCGCATGAGCGCGGAGCCGGCTCCCTGGAAGACGGTGGCGCGCGAGACGCTCGTCGCCGACCGGCGGATCCGCCTCCACGCCGACGAGTGCGTGAATGGCAGCGGTGTGTCGATCGCCCCGTACTACGTGCTGGAGTACGGGGACTGGATCTCCGTCCTCGCCCTCGACCGGAACGATGACGCCATAGTCGTCGAAGAGTATCGGCACGGTGCAGGCGTCGTGGCCGTCGGCACCATCGGCGGGGGAGTAGAGCCTGGTGAGTCGCCGGAGGCTGCGGCGCGCCGTGAGCTGCTCGAGGAGACCGGGTATGCCGCCGACGATCTCATCGATCTCGGATCGACCTGGGCGAACTTCGGCAACCACACGAACCGGGTGCATCATTTCCTCGCGCGCGGGTGTGCGCGCGTCGCGGAGCAGTCTCTCGACGACAGCGAGTCGATCGTCGTACATGTGTTGTCGCTCGATGGACTCGGCGACCTCCTCCCGCAGAGCTACCACCAGCTCACCTGGTACAAAGCCATGGACCAGCTCGGACGGTGACTCCGAACGAGGCTCTGCGCGTGACGGGTTTCGTCAGCCGATCGGCATGATCAGGTCCGTACGCAGTTCTGGTGCCGGAGCGCTCGGGTCGGACACGTAGATCTCGATCCAGATCCCCCCGGGACGAAGCCCCTGCGCCGACGCGCGCTCGACGAGGGCGGCCCATGCGCCACCCAGTTCCTCATAGGAGCCGAACAGCGTGGTCGCGACCGCGGGTCCTGAGGCCAGCGTCGAAGCGACGATGACGCGGCCGCTCGCGGTGGGGATGGGGTTCGCCGGTGCCGTCTGCACGGGGAAGCCGAGTTCCAGGTCGAAGACGCCCATCGGATCGCCGTGATACACCGCGAGTGCCGGGCCGGTCGGGACGAGCACGCCTCCGGCGAAGGTGAGCGCGATCGCCGAGTAGCCGGCGTCGAACGCCTCCGGGAGATCGGCGAGGCGGATGCCCTCGTGGCGGATGACGGCGAGGGGGACGGACTCGAGGTCGAGGCGGTCCGCAGGACCGAACGGGGCGTCGCGAAAGGCGTTCATGCGCTCAGCGTCTCACGCCTCAGTCGCCCAGTCCACGCCTCTTCAGGAGCGGATCGATATCCGCATCGCGGCCCCGGAAGTCGCGGTACGCCTCGAGAGGATCCTTGGAACCTCCCACGCCGAGGAGTCGTGCGCGGAATCTGTCGCCGTTCGCCCGGGTGAGACCACCGTTCTCTCGGAACCAGTCGACCGTGTCGGCGTCGAGCACCTCGCTCCAGATGTACGAGTAGTACCCCGCGCTGTAGCCGCCGGCGAACACGTGGGCGAAGTAGGTGGATGAGTACCGCGTCGGCACGGTCGGGTCTTTCAGGCCGATGTCCGCCAGAGCGGCGGCCTCGAAAGCGGCGACGTCGTCGACCTCGGCATCCGTGCCGAGACGATGCCAGGCCTGGTCCAACCATGCGGCAGCCAGATACTCGCTGGTCGCGTGCCCCTGATCGAACGTCTCGGTCGCTCGCAGGCGCTCGACGATCGAGGGATCGAGTGGAGCGCCGGTCTCGTGGTGACGCGCGTAGTTCTCGAGGACCTCCGGCCACAGGATCCACATCTCGTTCACCTGGCTCGGGAACTCGACGAAGTCGCGGAACACGTTCGTCCCCGCGAAGTGTGGGTAGGTGACAGTCGCGAAGAGGCCGTGCAGAGCGTGTCCGAACTCGTGGAACAGCGTGGTCACCTCGTCGAGCGTCAGGAGCGTCGGCTCCCCTTCTCCGGGAAGCGGCACGTTCAGGTTGTTGACCACGACCGGAGCGGTGCCGCGGAGTCGCGACTGGCTGACGATCGCATTCATCCACGCGCCGCCGCGCTTGGAATCGCGCGTGTACAGATCGAGCACGTAGAGACCGACCGGCGAGCCGTCGGCGTCGCGCACCTCGAAGACGCGCGCGCCGGGGTGATACGCGGCGAGGTCATCGCGCTCGGAGAACGTGACGCCGTAGAGCTGCGTCGCCGCGAAGAAGACGCCATCCTGGAGCACGCGCTCCGCTTCGAACCAGGGCCGAAGCGCGCTGGAGTCGATGTCGTATCGTGCAGTGCGCACCCGCTCGGTGTAAAAGGCCCAGTCGTGCGCCTCGACCGGGAACGGGATCTGCTCGGTCTCGTCGACGATCGTCTGCAGAGCTGCGCGTTCGGCCAGGGCGTTGCGCGCGGATGGTCCGGCGAGGCGTCGGAGCATCCGCTCGACCGCCTCCGGGCTTCCTGCCGTCTCATCCGCGGTCACGGCGGCAGCGTGCGAGTCGTAGCCGAGCAACTGTGCACGCTCCGCCCGCAGACGCACGATCGCGAGAAGGACCGGACGGTTGTCGTTCGCGTTGTCGCGAGACCCGCGTGCGAGCGAGGCCGCCATGATGCGACGTCTCGATTCCCGCGGGCGCAACTGCGCCAGAGCAGGGTGGCCTGTGAAGAGCGGGAGGGTGATCAGGAGCTTTCCGTCCAAGTCCCTGTCCGTGGCGGCACGTGCGGCAGCGGAGAGCTCTCCCGCGCTCAATCCGTCGAGCTCGTCGGCCGTGTCGAACACCACGGCCAGGTCGTTGGTGTCGTTCAGCAGGTTGCGCTCGAACGTGTTGGTCAGGGTCGACAGCTTCTGGTTCATGGCGGTCAGCCGCGCCTTCGCTTCGTCGTCGAGGCCCGCACCGGCCAAGGTCATCTCGCGATGACGGCGCTCCACGAGGTACCGCTGCTCCGGATCGAGGTTCAGCGCGTCGAGCTGCTCGTACACCTGCTGTACACGCCAGTAGAGCCGGCTGTCGAGCGTGATCGCATCCTCATGCGCTGCCATGAGCGGCGCGAGCTGCTCGTCGATCTCCTGGATCTCGGGCGTCGCATCGGCCGAACTCACCGTGTAGAAGGTGTGCGCGACACGATCCAGCAGCTCGCCGGATCGCTCCAGCGCCTCAAGGGTGTTCTCGAACGTGGGCATCGAGCGCACCACGGTGATGCGCTCGATCTCGCGGAGCTGCTCCTCGAAACCCGCCTGGAAAGCGGGGAGATAGTGCTCCGGCCGAATCGCGGCGTAGTCGGGGAGCCCGTAGGGAAGCGTCGACGGCAGCAGCAGCGGATTGGTGGCGTCGGTCATCCTCCGAGCCTATCCACCGCGCCGGGCGTGCTCAGGACCCGCTCTCGCTCAGGCGCGTCATCACGCCGCGAAGGGCTTCCACGACCACGCGGACCGATCGACGACGAAGTGTCTCGGGCCGCGCGAGCACGTCGATCATCCGGTGCGTGCTCACACCTTCGAGAGGGACGCGCACGAGGTCGCGGTCGTCGACGCTGCGCGAGGTGAAGCGCGGTAGCATCCCGATCACCCCTCCGGCGGCCACGACGGCCGACACCGCGCCGTAGTCGTTGATGCGGTGTTGGATGTCGACGGGCCGATGGGCCACCGCCGATACGGCACGGAGCACGTCGTCGGGGGAGTAGCCGATGCGACTGGTGACCCATCGCTCTCCTGCGACGTCGGCCGGTGTGAGGCTGGCACGACCGGCGAGCGGATGTGAGGCCGCTACCGCCACGTCCAGGGGCTCGCGGATCAGGGTGAGGCTGCGCACACCCTGCGCGGGCCACGGTTCGGAATGCTCCATGCGGTGCGCGAGCACGAGGTCGTAGCGTGCTGTGAGCGCAGGGAAATCCGTCTGCGCGACATCCTCGTCCGTGAGCTGCACCGATGGCGCGTTCGCTGCGGACGACAGCTCCCGCACGAGTGCTCCGAACAGCGCCTGCCCGACGCTGTGGAACCCGCTGATGCTCACGACTCCCGTCGCAGAACCCTCGAAGTCGTCCAGGGCGTGTCGTGCCGCCGCCATGGCGTCGATCGCCTCGGCGCCGGCAGTCGCCAGTACTTCGCCGGCGGGTGTGAGGGCGAGCGTGCGCCCGACTCTGCGGGTCAGCGGTGTCGGCACACCACGCTGCAGGGTTGCGAGCTGCTGGGAGACGGCAGAAGGAGTGACTCGGAGCGCGTCGGCCACGGCGGTCACACTGCCGAGGGCGCCGAGCTCTCTCAGGATCTGCAACTGATGGAGTTCCACGAGAACAGTTTAGCGGCGGCTACATGGACGGTGCAGACGATGCCGATTGATCTACAACCGTGGATGCGATGTGATCGAGATCATGAAGGCACTGTCCGCATGAGAGCACTGTTCAAAGGCGCGCCTGGCGCGGGGCTCGAGCTGGTCGAGCGTCCCGAACCGAAGGCCGGCGCCGACGAGGTCGTCATCCGGGTGCTGCGCACCGGCATCTGCGGAACCGATCTACACATCCTCCGCTGGGATGACTGGGCGGCGTCGGCGATCGCCGCCCCGCTGATCCCCGGTCACGAGTTCTACGGCGAAGTGGTGGAGGTCGGACCCGGCGTGCACGACATCTCCGTGGGTGATCGCGTCTCCGGTGAAGGCCACATCGTCTGCGGGACGTGTCGCAACTGCCGGGCAGGGCGCCGGCAGATGTGCATCCGGACGATCGGTCTCGGTCTGCAGCGGGACGGTGCGTTCGCGGAGTACCTCGCGCTCCCTGCGGCGAACGTGTGGGTGCACCACGCCGAGGTGACTCCCGAGCTCGGCGCGATCTTCGATCCGCTCGGCAACGCGGTCCACACGGCGCTCACGTACCCGCTCGTCGGAGAAGACGTGCTCGTCACCGGCTGCGGCCCGATCGGGCTCATGGCCATCGCCGTCGCCAGGCACGCCGGGGCGCGGTTCATCACCGCGACGGATGTCAGCGCACCGCGTCTGGAGATGGCTCGTCGGATGGGCGCCGACGAAATCGTCGACGTCTCGGTCCGCGATATCAGGGAGGCGCAGCAGGCGCTCGGAATGCGCGAGGGTTTCGACATCGGATTCGAGATGAGCGGTGCGCCATCGGCCCTCCCCGCCATGATCGACAACATGAACCACGGTGGGCGTATCGCGATGCTGGGTCTGCCGAGTGCCGGGTTCGGGATCGACTGGGGCAAGCTCGTCACCCACATGCTCACGATCAAGGGGATCTACGGACGCGAGATGTTCGAGACGTGGAACGCCATGGGGGCGATGCTGCAGACCAGTGCGCCCCTGCGGGATGCCATCGGCCGAGTGATCGCCGAAGTCGTCCCCGCTCGTGAATGGGAACGCGGATTCGCCGCCGCCGAATCGGCGGGAACGGGCAAGATCATCCTCGACTGGACGGAGTTGTGATGTACGGGACCTTTCAGAAGCATGTGTCGGACGAGCTGGCGGCGATCGAGGAGGCCGGCCTGACCAAGCGCGAGCGCGGTATCCGCGGGCCGCAGAACGCCGAGATCACCGCTGACGGCGCTGACGTGCTGAACTTCTGCGCGAACAACTACCTCGGTCTCGCCGACGATCCGCGCATCCTCTCGGCCGCGACGACGGCCCTGGAGGAGTGGGGCTACGGCCTCGCGAGTGTGCGCTTCATCTGCGGCACGCAAGAGCAGCACCTCGAGTTGGAGCGCCGCCTCGCCGACTTCCTCGGCACAGACGAGGCCATCCTGTACTCGTCGTGCTTCGACGCGAACGGGGGAGTGTTCGAGACACTCTTCGGACCCGAGGACGCCATCATCTCCGATGAGCTGAACCACGCCTCGATCATCGACGGCATCCGACTCTCGAAGGCGAGGCGGCTTCGTTACCGCAACCGGGACATGGCCGATCTCGAGGCGCAGCTGCAGGCGGCAACGGACGCCCGATTCCGTGTGATCGTGACGGACGGCGTGTTCTCGATGGACGGCTACATCGCGCCTCTCGCCGAGATCTGCGATCTCGCCGACCGTTACGACGCTCTCGTCTTCGTCGACGATTCCCATGCGGTCGGTTTCGTCGGCGAGAACGGTCGTGGCACACCGGAGCTCTGCGGAGTAGCCGATCGTGTCGACATCTACACCGGAACCTTCGGCAAGGCGCTCGGGGGCGCATCGGGCGGGTACGTCGCCTCGCACGCCGAGACCGTGGCTCTGCTGCGTCAGCGTTCTCGTCCCTACCTGTTCTCGAACACTCTCGCCCCCGCGATCGTCGCCGGCACGCTGACCGCCCTCGATCTCGTCGAAGGGTCCGCGGACCTTCGGTCGCGGCTGCGTGCGAACGCGTCGCTGTTCCGCGAGCGCATGACGGCGGAGGGCTTCGATCTGCTTCCGGGCGAACACCCCATCGTCCCCGTCATGTTCGGGGACGCGGCGAAGACGGCGCGGATCGCTCAGGAGATGCAGGCGCGTGGCATCTACGTGACCGCGTTCAGCTTCCCGGTCGTGCCGCGCGGCCTGGCACGGATCCGCGTGCAGCTGTCGGCGGTGCACACGGCGGAGCAGATCGAGTATTGCGTCGGCGCCTTCGTCGCCGCGCGCGACGCAATCGACTGAGCACATGCAAAGAAAAGCTTGCAAAGAACTCTTTGCAAGGGTATCTTTGCATTCATGACGAACGAGACGCAGGTCAGGACGCTCGACGCCAGCGCGCTCAAGGCGCTGGCACACCCACTGCGGGTCAAGATCTTCGACATCCTCGCGGCGCGAGGTCCGCAGACCGCCAGCTCCCTTGCGGCCCTCGTGGGAGAGACATCGGGATCCACCAGCTATCACCTGCGTGCGCTTGCAGCTCACGACCTGATCCGAGAGGTGGAGGGGCGAGGCACGGCGAGGGAGCGATGGTGGGAACGGCCCAAGGGGCGCATCGACGTGCCCGGCCCCGATGAGATGACCTCGCCGGCGAACCGCGCCGCGGCGCAGATCGTCACCTCGGAGTTCTTCCGCGTCCGCCACGAGACCCTCATGAGCTACCTGAACCGACCGCAGGCCGAGGTCCCCGAAGCGTGGCGAGACGTCGGGATCACGATCACCACGCACCTCGACATGACACCGGAGCAGGCGATGTCGCTCCGCGAGGAACTCGAAGCCATCGTCGAGAGCGCCATCGAGCGGTACCGGGGCCAGGAGGGGCCGGACGTGCGGCGGGTTTCGCTCCGCGCCGAGCTCTTCGATCTGCCGACCCCGCGCACGACCTCGCCCGCCGTCGACAACGAGGAGGCATCATGACCGCGGCAACTCTCCATCTCGTCGCACCGACGCGAACCGAGCGTCGGCTGCTCCGACTGGCCGATCGGCTGACGGCGTACGTCGAGAATCGGATCTCACATCGCGCGGAGCGGCGTGAGCTCTCGCTCGATCTGCTGCGCGAACAACAGACCCGCCGGCAGGACCCCCGTGCCGTCGACCATGCCCTCGCGCAACGGGGAGTGACCCGCCGCTGACGCCATGGCCCGGGGCCGCGCGACGAGACCCCCTGATATCCGCACGGGTATCAGAGGGTCTCGTCCCGATGGCGGGTGCGGTTCAGTCGGCGAACGGGCGGGCGACGACCTCACCGGACGCGGTCTGGAGGACCTCCCAGCCGGCGTCGAGCTCGGCGATCGCACGCCCTTCCAGCCAGGTGAGGGTCCAGTGGCCGGTGAGGCCCTGGGACTCGACCTCGGCGATGGCGGGACGCAGCGCTTCGGGGACGGAGGCGGGCGGCTGTGCACCCGCGGCCCAGCGCGTGCCGAGCTGCATCAGGAGGCCTCGACCGGGGCGAGCTCGATCGCGGTGACCGCGAACTCCTCCGCCTCGGTGATCTCGAGCTCGGCGATGCGGCCGACCGCGCGGAGGTCGTCCGCCGCGGCGCGCAGGGCCTCGACCTTCGCTGCGGGAGCGGCGATGGCGGCACGGGAGACCGGGGTCTTCTGCGACGCCTTCGCCTCGGTCTTCGCGCGCCGGATGCCGATGAGCGCCTCGCTCGCGGCGGCCAGCACGGCCGGGTCGCCCTCGATGCCGAGCTTCTCGGGCCACGCTGCGGTGTGCACGGAGCCCGCCTCGAACCACGACCAGGCCTCCTCCGTGGCGAAGGAGAGCACCGGCGCGAGCAGGCGGAGAAGCGTGGACAGCGCCAGACGCAGCGCGAGGGCGGCCGAGGCCTGGCCCACGTCGTTCTGGTTGTAGGCGCGCTCCTTCACGAGCTCCAGGTAGTCGTCGCAGAACGTCCAGAAGAACGCCTCGGTCAACTCCAGCGCCCTGGCCGCGTCGTACCGGTCGAAGGCGGCGGTCGCCTCGGCCACCACCCCGTCGAGCGCCGTGAGCATCGAGGCGTCGAGCGCGTGCGTCACCTGCGCGCCCGCGGGCACCGGGAACGACAGCACGAACTTCGCGGCGTTGAGCACCTTGATGGCGAGACGCCTGCCGATCTTCACCTGGGTCGGGTTCTGCGGGTCGAAGGCCGCGTCCATGCCGAGTCGGCTCGAGGCCGCCCAGTACCGCACCGCGTCAGAGCCGTGGGTGTCGAGCACGTCGGCCGGGGTGACGACGTTGCCCTTCGACTTCGACATCTTCTTGCGGTCGGGGTCGACGATGAAGCCGGAGATGGCGGCGTTCTTCCATGGGGTGCGGCCGTCTTCGAGCGTGGAGCGCAGCATGGTCGAGAAGAGCCAGGTGCGGATGATGTCCTGTCCCTGCGGGCGCAGATCGAACGGAGCAGTGAGCTGCCACAGCTCCTCGTCGCGCTGCCAGCCGCCCGCGAGCTGCGGGGTCAGGGAGGACGTCGCCCAGGTGTCGAGGATGTCGGCCTCGGCATCGAACCCGCCCGGCACCCCGCGCTGCTGCTCGGTGTAGCCCGCCGGGACATCCGTGGTCGGGTCGATGGGCAGCGCGGCCGCATCCGGGGTGAGCACCCGGTCGTAGTCGCGCTCGCCGTTCTCGTCCAACGCGTACCAGAGCGGGATCGGCACGCCGAAGAACCGCTGCCGGGACACGAGCCAGTCGCCGGTGAGGCCGCCGACCCAGTTCTCGTAGCGGACCCGCATGAAGTCGGGGTGCCACGCCAGCTCGGTTCCGTGCGCGAGGAGCTGGTCGCGCAGCTCGCCGTCGCGGGCGCCGTTGCGGATGTACCACTGCCGGGTCGAGACGATCTCGAGCGGGCGGTCGCCCTTCTCGAAGAACTTCACGGCGTGCTGGAAGGGCTTGCCGACGGCGGTCATGTCGCCGGTCTCCTGCAGCTTCTCCACGATCGCCTTGCGGGCGCTGAAGACGGTCTTGCCCGCCACGTTCTCCACGTACCAGGAACGCGCGTCGGGGTCTGTGACGATCGACGGCGCCTCGGCGAGGAAGCGGCCGTCGAGACCGATCGCCGTCATGTTCGGCAGGGACTCGCCGGCGGTGGTGCGCAGCTCGCGCCACCAGATGATGTCGGTCACATCGCCGAAGGTGCAGACCATCGCCGCACCGGTGCCCTTCTCGGGCTGGGCGAGGTGGTGGCCGTGGATCTCGATCTCGGCGCCGAAGTACGGCGTGCGCACCTTGGTGCCGATGAGGTGCTTGTGCGGCCCCTCGGGGTGGGTCACGATCGCGATGCACGCCGGGAGGAGCTCCGGGCGCGTGGTGTCGATCGCGATGGAGCCGGAGCCGTCAGCGAAGGGGAACTCGATCGTGTGGTACGCGGCCTGCTGGTCGCGGTCCTCGAGCTCGGCCTGCGCGATCGCGGAGCGGAAGTCGATGTCCCACAGCGTCGGCGCGAGGGCCTGGTATGCCTCGCCGCGCTCGATGTTGCGGAGGAACGCGAGCTGGCTCTGCCGGATCGTGTCGTCGGAGATGGTGCGGTAGGTCTGCGTCCAATCGACGCTCAACCCGAGCTGACGGAACAGGGCCTCGAACTGCTTCTCGTCCTCGATCGTGAGGCGCTCGCACAGCTCGATGAAGTTGCGGCGGCTGATCGGCCGCTGGTCGGCAGCCCGGCTCGACTTGTTGTCGCCGCCCTCGAAGGGAGGGGTGAAGCCGGCGTCGTAGGGGAGAGACGGGTCGCAGCGCACGCCGTAGTAGTTCTGCACGCGGCGCTCGGTGGGCAGGCCGTTGTCATCCCAGCCCATCGGGTAGAACACGGTCTTGCCGCGCATGCGCTCGTACCGCGCCTTGACGTCGGTGTGCGTGTAGGAGAACACGTGGCCGATGTGGAGGCTGCCGGAGGCGGTCGGCGGCGGGGTGTCGATCGAGTAGACGCCCTCACGGCCGAGCTCGGTGGCGCGCAGACGGTCGAACAGGTACGTGCCCTGCTCAGCCCAGGCGGCGTCCCACTTCGCTTCGAGACCTTCGAGTGCTGGCTTGTCGGGAATGGGGTTCTGCGCCGTTTCGGAAGCAGGCATGGAGGTCTCCTCGAGCGATGTATGCGGCACTGTGTGAGCGTGCCTGAGTGTGGGGTGTGCCGAACAGTCTACCGAGCGTCACGGTGACGGGTCGCCGGCGCAGATCGACCCCGTCCAAGAATCAGCCGTAGGATGGAGGGACCCCGACCCGCTCGTCCAGAGGAACCGTCATGCCCGCAAGATCTGTGCGCCGTCTCCTGCCCTTCGCGGCGCTCACCGCTGCCGCTGCGCTGGTACTCAGTGCGTGTGCTGCGCCCGGCGCCGATGGGGAGGGCGGGGAGCTCGTGTGGTCGATCGAGGGCGCGAATCTGTCCGCAGGGCACATGGATCCGCAGGTCAGCCAGCTCGATGTCTCCGGCATGGTGCAGCGGGCGGTGCTCGACTCCCTGGTCTTCCAGGAGGACGACGGATCGTTCAGCCCGTGGCTCGCGAAGAGCTGGGACGTCTCACCGGACAGCACGGAGTACACCTTCACGCTCCGCGACGACGTGACCTTCACCGACGGCGAGAAGTTCGACGCTGCCGCCGTCAAGGCGAACTTCGACCGCATCGTCGACCCCGAGACCGCGTCGGCCCAGGCAGCCAGCATGCTCGGCGCCGATTTCTACGACGGCACCGAGGTCGTCGACGATCACACCGTCAAGGTGACCTTCACGCAGCCCTACGCGCCGTTCCTGCAGGCGGCGAGCACGCCGCAGCTCGGCTTCTACTCGCCTGCCGTGCTGGAGAAGTCGGCCGACAAGCTCAAAGCGGGCGGCCCCGGGATCACCGTCGGCACCGGCCCGTTCGAGCTCACCGAGTACACACCCGACCAGGAGATCGTCTACACCCGCAACGACGACTACGCCTGGGGCCCGCACGACGCTGAGGCTCCGAAGTTCGAGACCCTGCGCGTCGAGATCCAGCCGGAGGCGTCTGTGCGCGCGGGCGTCGTCGAAAGCGGTGAAGCCGACCTGGCCAGCAACATCCCGCCGAACCTCGCGAAGGACCTCGGCGACGGCATCACGGTCGACTCCATCGAGTACCCGGGTCTGCCGTACTCGCTGTATCTGAACGAGAAGTACGGAGTCTTCGCCGACGAGAAGGTGCGTCAGGCGTTCGCCCGTGGCATCGACATCGACGCCGCGGTGGAGGAGATCTACTTCGGGCAGTTCCCGCGGGCGTGGAGCATCCTCGGGTCGACGACTCCGGGCTACGACGCGTCCCTCGAGGGCAGCTGGCCGTTCGACCAGGATGAGGCGAACACGCTCCTCGACGAGGCCGGCTGGACGGCCCGCGACACCGACGGGATCCGCATGAAGGACGGCAAGCGCCTCTCGGTGCGCTGGATCGCCTGGACTCCGGTTCCCGACGACCGTGCCGCGCTGGCCAACGCGATCCAGTCCGACCTCAAGGGGATCGGCTTCGAGGTCGAGCGCGAGGTGCTCGAACCGGGCGCCTACAACGAGCAGTACGAGCCGAAGACGTTCGACCTGACCGACTGGGGCTTCTCCGGTGTCGACCCCGACCTGCTGCGCAGTCACCTGCACACCGACGGGTTCCAGAACGCCTCACAGGTCAGCGACCCCGAGATCGATGCGCTGCTGGAACAGGCCGTCGCGACGAGCGATCAGGACACGCGGAACGGGCTTTACACCCAGCTGCAGGAGTGGAACGCCACGCACACCGCCATCGTGCCGCTGTACAGCCCGTCGGCGATCACGGCCGTCGGCGACCGCGTCGAGGGCGTCGAGTACGACCTGTACGGCCGTCCGCTGTTCTACGATGTGACCGTCGGCTGAACCGCCGGCTGAGCGGAGGGCACGGGTGGTGAAGGCTGCTCTCGTCCGCATCGCCGGCCTGATCGCCTCCGTCGTCATCGTCCTGTGGGGCGCCGCCACCGTCGCATTCCTCGCGTTCCGAGTGATCCCCGGAGATCCCGTGTCGGTGATGCTGGGACCTCAGGCACAGGTGAGTGAGGCGGTCAAGGACGGCATCCGCGCCGACCTGGGACTGGACCGGCCGCCGTGGGAGCAGTACCTCGGTTTCATCGGCCAGCTGGCCCGCGGGGACCTGGGGGAGTCGTACCAGCTGCGGATGCCGGTCACAGAGGTGATCGGACGCCAGCTGGGAGCGACGGTACAGCTCTCCGCGCTCGCACTGGTGATCGCCGTCGTGCTCGCCGTCGGGGTCGCCGTCCTCGTACGCGGCGATGCAGGACGCACGGCCGCCGCGGCGGTGGAGCTGGTGGTGCTCTCGTCTCCGGTGTTCTGGATCGGACTGGTCCTCCTCAGCGTCTTCGCCTTCGGACTGGGGTGGTTTCCGGTCTCCGGAGCCCGCAACCCCGCCACGATCGTCCTCCCGGCGGTGACGCTCGCGCTGCCGGTGGCCGCGCTGCTCAGTCAGGTGCTTCGGGACGGCCTCGTGCAAGCCGAGCGCATGCCGTTCGCTGAGACGGTGCGCGCGCGTGGGGCGAGTCCTTCGTGGTTCACGCTCCGGCACGGACTGCGTCACGGCGCAGCCTCCGCCGTCACGCTCGCCGCCTATCTGACCGGCTCCGTCCTCGGCGGAGCGGTGCTGGTCGAGACCGTGTTCGCCCGACCCGGTCTCGGACGCGTGACGCTCGCGGCGATCAGCGACCGCGATCTTCCGGTCATCACGGGGATCATCCTCCTGAGCGCCGTGGTGTTCGTCACCGTGAACCTGCTGGTCGAGATCGTGCACCCCCTGATCGACCCGCGTATCAGGGCAGCACGTGACCGGAGCACCCGATGAGGCGCGCGCAGACTGTGCTCCTCTGGTCGGCCATCGTGGTGAGCGCCGTGATCGTGTTCGCGGCGCTCTGGCCCGGGGTCCTCGCCACGCACGATCCACTGCAGACCGATGTCCGCTCCGCCCTGCTGCCGCCCGGCGCGGAGCACTTCTTCGGCACCGATCAGAGCGGGCGCGACGTCTACTCGCGGGTGGTCCACGGCGCGGGGAGATCGCTGGGCATCGGGCTCTTCGCCACCGGGGTGGCTCTGGTCCTCGGGCTCATGATCGGCGCGCTCGCCGGGGTCGCACCGCGGGGCGTCGACACCACCGTGATGCGGGTGAACGACGTGCTGATGGCGTTCCCCGAGTTCCTGGTCGCGCTGGTCGTCGTCGCCGTGCTGGGACCGGGACCCGTGAACATCGCGATCGCGGTGACCCTGGCCGCCCTGCCGGTGTACATCCGGTTGGCGCGCGTGCAGACCCAGACGCTCCGCGTCACCGAGCACGTCGAAGCCGCGCGCATCCTCGGCGTCCCGCGCTGGCGCGCTTTCCGCAGGCACGTGCTGCCGGGCGTGCTCGGTGCGCTGAGCGTGCTCGCCACCATCGGCATCGGCTCGAGCATCCTCGCGGCCGCGGGACTCAGCTTCCTGGGCTTGGGTCCCTCAGAGCCGACGCCCGAGTGGGGATTGATGCTCGCCGGGGGCCGCAATGTGCTGGGCCAGGCCTGGTGGATCTCCCTCTTCCCCGGCGTCGCGATCACGCTGACCGTGGTCTCGGCCACCGTCATCGGGCGAATCCTTCGGGCTCGCGCAGACGGGAGGACAGGATGAACGCTGCACTGCAGGTTCGAGGACTCCGCATCTCGTTCGACGGGAAGCAGGTCGTGGATGACGTGTCCTTCGCCGTCGACCGCGGTGAGTGCGTCGCGATCGTGGGGGAGTCCGGCGCCGGCAAGTCCCTCACGGCGCGTGCCCTGCTGGGGCTGACTCCCGCAGCCGCTGACGTCACCCTGGACGGGCTCGTGGTGGACGGGAGGGATGCCGCCGGTCTCTCCGATCGGGCGTGGAGGGGCGTGCGCGGATCGGGAATCGCGCTCATCTCCCAGGACGCGCTGGTCTCCCTCGATCCCCTGCGGCGCATCGAGGCGGAGATCGCCGAGCCGCTCCTCCTCCACAGGGTCGTCCGGGGGCGGGCGCCGCGAGCGACACGTGTGCGGGAGCTGCTGGAGCGCGTGTGGATGCCCGAACCGGAGCGCCGCGCGCGACAGCACCCGCACGAACTCTCCGGAGGTCTGCGGCAGCGTGCGCTCATCGCGTCCGCACTCGCCGCGAACCCGGCCGTCCTCGTGGCGGACGAGCCGACCACCGCGCTCGACGCCACCGTGCAGGCGCGGATCCTCGGACTGCTGCGTGAGATCGCGGACGCGGGGACGGCCCTCGTGTTCATCAGCCACGACTTCGCAGCGGTCCGGAGGATCGCCGATCGTGTCCTGGTGATGCGGAGCGGCGTGGTCGTGGAGTCCGGTCCGGTGGCCGAGGTGCTCGAGAACCCTCGACACGAGTATACGAAGCAGCTCATCGCCGCGACGATCCACGAACCCCGAACCGCTACGCCGACGGATTCCGCATCGGTGCTGAGAGTCGACGGCGTGTCACGGAGCTTCGGCACCGTGCCAGCGGTCGTCGATGCCTCGTTCGTCGTGAGGGATGGGCGGACGCTCGGCATCGTGGGGGAGTCGGGGTCGGGCAAGACCACTCTCGCCCGCATGATCGTCGGCGTCGACGCCCCGGACAGCGGCGCCGTGGAGTGGAACGCACCGCGACGGGTGCAGTTGGTGCATCAGAATCCGCTCGGCGCCTTCGACCCGCGCTGGACGATCGGTCGATCGCTGCGGGAAGCGCTGGAGGCCGGTGGTGTGCCCCGCACCGCGCGCCCTGCTCGGGTGGTCGAACTTCTCGCCGAGGTCGGCCTGGCTCCCGCACTGGCAGGCAGACGTCCGAGTGCCCTTTCCGGCGGACAGAGGCAGCGGGCGGCCATCGCCCGTGCCCTCGCCGCAGATCCTGACGTGCTGGTGCTCGACGAACCCGTCTCCGCGCTCGACCCCTCGGTGCGGGAGCGGGTGCTGCGTCTGCTCGACGGGCTGCAGCGCGAACGCCGGCTGACGATGATCCTCGTCTCCCATGATCTGGATGTCGTGGGATCGGTCGCGGATGACGTGCTGGTGATGCAGGACGGCCGGATCGTGGAGCAGGGGCCGACGTCGGAGGTGTTCGCGGCACCGCAGCACCCGTTCACGAGAGAGCTGATCGACGCGAGCGGCGCCGTCAGTCCTTGACGAGGATGCCGATTCCTGCGGCGAGCACGGGTGCCAGTTGCTGCACCTGGAACGAGGTGAGCGTGGCACCGCGCAGGCTGTTGGCGTCGAGGTAGCCGAGAGCGTCGAGCCCGCGCAGATCGAGGTCTTTCGCCCGCATGCCCCGCGAGTCCACCTCGTCACTCGATGTGGACGTGAAGCGCACTCGCGTGAGCTCGGCCCGCGGCATGTCGATCGTGCGGATGGCGCACCCTGTGATCTCGAGATCGGTGACCTTCGCCGCACCGAGGTTGAGGTAGTCGATGCGCACATCGCGCAGGTCGAACTCCGAGACATGCGCCTCACTGAGGTCGAGGGTCCCGATGCGGCCGCCGTTGATCCGCACTCGCCGCACACCCGCGTCGCGCATGCGCAGCGAGGCGATGCGCACCCCCGACATGTCGACGTCGACGACCGATGCCCCGGTGAGGTCGACGGCATCGGCGTCTGCGCTCACGACGCACTGCTCGACCGTCGAATAGGCGAGGTCGACGGTACCGGCCAGATCGAGTCGAGCGGCGACGAGGTCGGCACTGCGGGCAGCCCGAGCCGGTTCGAGCACCGGCGGCAGATCGGGCGCCGTGACGCGGGGAGACGCGGGGGAGTCGGAGGTGCGGGCCATGTTCCGAGCGTAGGGCGGGCCGACGACATCGTGCGCGGTCGTGCGCGGTCGCCATTCGGGAAGGACCATGCGCCGGGGAGCAGTGGGCACGCGTACACTGGTGGGACGAGCATCGATCCGGCCATCACCGGGGAGCTCTCGGAAGAACGGCGTGACCTTCGGGCCGCGCTCAGTAGAACCGAGCGGGGCAGGCCCGTCACAGCCGCAGTGAGAGTGGTCGCGCCGCAGGGCGCGGCACGCGAGGTGGTACCGCGGTCCGTGAGGGTCGTCCTCGCATGAGCATCCGCCACGACGACCACTGCGAGCCACGATGACCTACCCCCGTTCCGCCTTCGGCCCCGCCGCCGACTCCGTCGCGCCCAGCCCTCGCTTCCCGCAGATCGAGGAGGAGGTGCTCGCGTTCTGGGAGGCGGATGACACCTTCCGCGCGTCGATCGCGCAGCGCGAGGGGTCGCCGGAGTGGGTGTTCTACGACGGCCCGCCCTTCGCGAACGGCCTTCCGCACTACGGCCACCTGCTCACGGGGTACGCGAAGGACGTGTTCCCGCGCTTCCAGACGATGACCGGCCACAAGGTCGATCGCGTCTTCGGCTGGGACACGCACGGACTTCCCGCCGAGCTCGAGGCGATGAAGCAGCTCGGCATCACCGAGAAGGCCGAGATCGAGGAGATGGGCATCGACGTCTTCAACGCGAAGGCGAAGAGCTCGGTCCTGGCCTACACGCACGAGTGGCAGGACTACGTCACCCGTCAGGCGCGTTGGGTCGACTTCGACCGTGGCTACAAGACGCTCGACCTGGGCTACATGGAGAGCGTGCTCTGGGCGTTCAAGACGCTGTACGACAAGGGCCTCGCCTATGAGGGATACCGGGTGCTCCCGTACTGCTGGCGTGACGAGACCCCGCTCAGCGCCCACGAGCTGCGTATGGACGACGACGTGTACCAGATGCGTCAGGACCCCTCCGTGACGGTGACCTTCCCGCTGACCGGAGCCAAGGCCGAGGCGCTCGGGCTCACCGGCGTGCGCGCCCTCGCCTGGACGACCACCCCCTGGACGCTCCCGACCAACCTCGCGCTCGCCGTGGGGCCGGACATCGAGTACGTGGTACTGCCGGCAGGCCCGAACGGCGCAGCGGACGTGCACCAGGCCGCAGGGACGACGGATGCCGCGATCGAGGCCTCGGCGCACCGATACCTGCTCGCCCGTCAGCTCGTCGGCGGATACGCGAAGGACCTCGGGTACGAGAGCGCCGATGACGCGCTCGCCGCCGTCGACGCGACGGTCCGCGGTGCCGAGCTGCAGGATGTGACCTACGACCGCCTGTTCGACTACTACGCCGACACCGAGACCTACGGCACCGAGAACGCCTGGCGCATCCTGGTGGACGACTACGTCACCGTCAGCGATGGAACCGGCATCGTCCACCAGGCTCCGGCCTACGGTGAGGACGACCAGCGGGTCGCCGGTGCTGCGGGGATCCCGACGATCCTGTCGCTCGACGACGGCGGACGCTTCCTCCCGAACGTCACCGATGTCGCCGGCCAGCTGTGGATGGACGCGAACACGCCCCTCGTGCGGCTGATCCGCGAGAACGGCCGTCTGATCCGCCTGCAGAGCTACGAGCACTCGTACCCGCACTGCTGGCGCTGCCGGAACCCGCTGATCTACAAGGCGGTGTCGAGCTGGTTCATCCGCGTCACGGACATCAAGGACGACATGCTCGCCAACAACGAGCAGATCACCTGGGTGCCGGAGAACGTCAAGCACGGACAGTTCGGCAAGTGGCTCGAGGGCGCGCGCGACTGGTCGATCAGCCGCAACCGCTACTGGGGATCGCCGATCCCGGTCTGGAAGAGCGACGACCCCGAGTACCCGCGCGTCGACACCTACGGCTCGCTGGAGGACCTCGAGCGCGACTTCGGCACGCTTCCGCGCAACCCTGAGGGCGAGATCGACCTGCACCGCCCGTACATCGACGACTTGACGCGTCCGAACCCGGACGATCCCACCGGCAAGAGCACGATGCGCCGCATCGAAGACGTCTTCGACGTGTGGTTCGACTCCGGTTCGATGCCCTACGCCCAGGTGCACTATCCCTTCGAGAACCAGGAGTGGTTCGACTCGCACTCCCCGGCGGACTTCATCGTCGAGTACATCGGACAGACCCGCGGCTGGTTCTACGTGATGCACGTGCTCTCGACCGCGCTCTTCGACCGCCCGGCGTTCACGGGCGTCAGCTGCCACGGCATCGTCCTCGGCAGCGACGGCTACAAGATGTCGAAGTCGCTGCGGAACTACCCCGACGTGTCCGAGGTGCTCGACCGCGACGGTTCCGATGCGATGCGCTGGTTCCTGATGTCGAGCTCGGTGCTGCGTGGTGGAAACCTCGCGGTCACCGAGGAGGGCATCCGCTCCGGCGTCCGCGAGTTCCTGCTGCCACTGTGGAACTCGTGGTACTTCTTCGCCACCTACGCGAACGCATCGGGCGCCGCCGGCTACGAGGCGCAGTGGAGCACCGATTCCACTGATGTGCTCGATCGCTACATCCTCGCTCGTCTGGGCGACCTCGTCCGCGAGGTGCGTGCCGACCTGGAGGGTCTCGACTCCACGACGGCGTCCGCGCGGTTGCGTGACTTCGCCGAGGTGCTGACGAACTGGTACATCCGACGTTCGCGCGATCGCTTCTGGACAGGCGTGACGGAAGACCCGAAGAGCCGTGAGGCGTTCGACACCCTCTACACCGTGCTCGAGACGCTCACCCGCGTCGCAGCGCCTCTCGTGCCCCTCATCAGCGAGCGCGTGTGGCAGGGCCTGACCGGTGGGCGCAGCGTGCACCTGACCGACTGGCCGGACGAGGCGCAGTTCCCCGCAGCGGACGAGATCCGCGACGCCATGGACGCCGTGCGCGAGCTGTCGAGCGTGGGCAACGCACTGCGGAAGAAGGAGAAGCTGCGTGTGCGTCTTCCGCTCGCCCGCTTCACCGTGGTCTCGCCTCTCGCGGCGTCGCTCGGGCAGTTCGAGGACATCCTCCGCGAGGAGCTCAACGTGAAGTCGGTCGAACTCGTCGCGCTCGCCGATGACACCGCAGCGGAGTACGGCATCGCGCACCGCCTCAGCGTCAACGCCCGCGCGGCGGGTCCGCGTCTGGGCAAGGACGTGCAGAAGGCGATCCAGGCCGCACGCTCTGGCGACTGGAGCGAGGAGGCCGGTGTCATCACAGCCGGCGGCATCGCGCTGGAGCCGTCGGAGTACGAGCTCGTGCTCGAGACGACCGGCCGTCCGGAGGGGGAGGCTCTGGCCATCGTGCCGAGCGGGGGTTTCGTGCTGCTGGACACCAGGACGACCCCCGAGCTCGAGGCGGAGGGGCTCGCCCGAGATGTGATCCGCGCCGTGCAGGAGACGCGCAAGAACGCCGACTTCGACGTGAGCGACCGCATCCGGCTGGTGCTCCGATTCCAGGACGATGCGGACACCGCGGCCGTGGTCTCGGCGTTCGAGCTGGCAGGCATCGCTGCGGAGACCCTCGCCGAGGAGTACTTCGTGATCGACGCGCAGGGCGACTCGATCTTCGGTCACGGTGCGGTCCTCGCCGGTGCAGGAAGCGCGACGCCGGAGTTCTCCGCTGTGATCTCCGCCGGGACGTATGCGAACATCGGCGACTTCACGATCGACGTGACCAGGAGGGGAGCGGGAGCATGAGTGCTGCTGACAGGGCGGATGCCGTCTACGAGGCGCTGCTGAGCCGAGCGGGAGAGCGCTGGGTGCAGCCGCGCAAGGAGCGCACCGCCCGGATCCTGGCCTTCCTCGACGACCCGCAGCGCACCTACCGCGTCGTGCACATCACGGGCACCAACGGCAAGACGTCGACGGCCCGGATGATCGAGAGCCTTCTGCGTGCGCACGATCTGCGTACCGGGCTGTTCACGAGTCCACACCTGGAGCGCTTCACCGAGCGCATAATGATCGACGGCGAGCCCATCGCCGACGAGGCCGTCGCGGACGCGTGGGACGAGATCGAGCCGTTCGTGGACATCGTCGACGCCGAGCTCGAGGCAGCCGGTGACGCTCCGTTGACCTTCTTCGAACTGCTGACCGTGCTGGCATTCGTCGCGGTCGCCGACGCTCCGATCGATGTGCTCGTGCTCGAGGTGGGCATGGGCGGCGAATGGGACTCCACCAACACGGCCGACGGCGACGTCGCGGTGTTCGCGCCGATCGACATCGACCACGCCGACCGCCTCGGCAGCACGATCGCCGAGATCGCCGAGGTCAAGGCGGGCATCATCAAGGAGGGCGCCGCCGTGGTGTCCGCTCAGCAGCCCGCGGAGGCCGCCGAGGTGCTGCGCCGGGTGGCTGCGGAGCGCAACGCCACCATCGCCTTCGAGGGCGAGGAGTTCGGTCTCGCCGAGCAGAAACTCGCGGTCGGTGGGCAACTGCTCACGATCCGTGGCCTGGCGGGGGACTACACCGAGGAGTACCTCCCGCTGTACGGGGCGCATCAGGGGCACAACGCCGCCCTCGCTGTCGCCGCGGTGGAGTCGCTGATCGGGGGCGCCACGCAGCGCATCGCGGCCGACATCGTCACCGCGGGCCTGCAGGAGAGCACTTCTCCCGGCCGACTGCAGCTGCTCGGCATCGCGCCGACCGTGATCGTCGACGCGGCGCACAACCCGCACGGCGCCAAGGCGCTCGCGCAGGCACTGGACGACAGCTTCGACTTCGACGAGTGGGGTCTGGTGCTCGGTGTGCTCGCCGACAAGGATGCCGCGGGCATCGTCGCCGAGCTGGCCCCGAGGGCTGCACACGTCTTCGCCACCGCTCCGGATTCGGATCGAGCGAGCGATGCTGATGCGATCGCCGATCTCGTGGAGCAGAGCGGCCAGCGGGCGACCGTGCACCACTCTCTCGCCGACGCCGCCGACGCCGCGCGCGAGTGGGCCGCCTCCTCCGACCGCCGCGCGGTGATCATCGCGGGCTCGGTGGTGCTCGCCGGAGAGGCGATCGCGCTGTCGCAGGACGAGGACTGGAAGGCGGGGTGGCGCGCATGAGCGCCGATGCCGCACCAGCGCGTCGTCCGCGCCCGCCGCGCACCCTCGTGCAGAAGCTCGCACCCGTCGTGCTGGGGTTCGAGGCGATCGTGGTCTTCCTCGTCGGACTCACGATCTTCGGCTTGCGTCAGCTCCCCGATGGCGTCGAGCAGTGGTGGGCGATCGTCGCCGGGGCGGTGCTCGCCCTCGCGTGCATCGTGATCGCGGGGATGATCGCGAAGCCCTGGGCACTCACCGCCGGGTGGGTCGTCCAGGCCCTCGTCGCGCTGTCGGCGTTCTTCGTCCCCTCCATCCTGCTCGTCGTCCTGATTTTCGGCGGGATGTGGGCGTATGCGACCATCGGAGGGGCCCGACTGGACGCACGACGCCCCGTCGAGCCCTCGACCGAGACTCAGACCACGCAGATCTCAGACACAGAGAGTGAATGACATGGCCACCGAAGAAACCCTCGTCCTCGTCAAGCCCGATGGCGTCGCTCGCGGCCTCACCGGCGCGATCCTCGCCCGCATCGAGGCGAAGGGCTACGGCCTCGTCGACATCCGCCTGGTGGAGCCCGACCGTGACCTGCTCGCCGAGCACTATGCCGAGCACGAGGGCAAGCCGTTCTACGAGCCGCTGCTCGAGTTCATGCTCTCCGGCCCGTCTGTCGCGATCCGGCTCGCGGGCAACCGCGTGATCGAGGGCTTCCGCTCGCTCGCAGGCACGACCGACCCCACGACCGCCGCACCGGGCACGATCCGTGGCGACTTCGGTCGCGACTGGGGCCTCAAGGTGCAGCAGAACCTGGTGCACGGCTCCGACAGCCCCGAGTCCGCCGCGCGCGAGCTGGGAATCTGGTTCGACTGAGAACCCGTCCACATGCGAAGAGCCCGTCCACCGAATCTCGGTGGACGGGCTCTTTCCGTGCTGCAGCCTCAGAAGATCATGCCGATGACCTCGCCGAGGAGGTCGAGGCCGCGCAGCTGAGCGAGGAGGATCACGACGGCGTACGCGAGGATCGTGGCGAGCGGGACCCAGGCCATCAGCCGGTTCGCGCGCTCCTGCACCTTCTCGTTGCCGGTGAAGCTGCCGTTTCGTGTCAGGTGCAGCATGGTGGCGAAGAAGGTCGGGATGGTGACGGACCAGGTGAGCATGCACCACGGGCAGAGCACACCGAGGTTGGGGGCGTAGATGCTCTGCCAGATCAGCCAGCAGACGAGGCCGAAGGCGAAGGTCACGCCGGCGCCGAAGGTCAGCCAGAACCACCGGGGGAACCGTGAGCCGGCGAGCAGTGCGACGCCGACGAAGAGGGGTGCCATCCACCCGGCGATACCGAGGATCGGGTTGGGGAAGCCGAAGACCTCTCCCTGCCACGACTCGAGGTTCTTCCCGCACTGGATCATCACGCTGACGTTGCAGCTCAGCACGGCGTCGGGGTTGGCCGCGAGGACGAACTTCTCGACCGTCAGCTGGAATGCGGCGAACCAGCCCACCACACTCGCGATGATCAGCCAGACGGCGTAGACGACGGGGCGGGTGCGCTGCTCGCTCATACTGGGGATTATCCCAGCGCCTGCTATGGATGGGGCGAGAACAGGCCGGACAAAACTCGCTGCGGACGACGGGATACCGCGAACCGACCCACTTGGTGCGATAATGGCCTGTGATGCGATGAACGGCGTTTGCCGCGACACGCGTCGAGAAGACTTCGGGGTCCAATGCCCCACGCGATCAGAGCCATGAGCCGGTCGCAGACCGAGTGAGTTCGCGGAACCCGCGGGTACCGCATGAGATTTCACGGGGAACCTAGTGTCCCGTGCAGGGAGTAAGCCAGAGATGGCCGATGAGAACAATGACAACAACGCCCCCACCCTCGACTTCCCGGCTGACGCCGCGGGAGAGCTGACGGAGCCCACCGCTCCGGATGTCGACGGCCCTGCAGAGGCGTCGATCGAGGGTGACGAGAACTCCGACGCCGCTGAACGGGCCGAGGACGCCGCTGCCGATGCTGTCGCCGCCGGCTACGCCGCAGCGGACGATGCCGCGGCTGCTGCCGACGATGCCGCTGCTGCGGCCGATTCCGTCGCTGATGCCGTGGCTGAGGCGGAAGCCGAAGCTGCCGCTGACGCGGAAGCGGCTGCCGAGGCCCAGGCTGCTGCTGAGGCGCTCGAGGTGCCGGAGGGGGAGTCCGCCGTCGCGGAGAAGCCCTCGGAAGCCGGAGTCGTCGAGGAAGCCACCGCAGAGGAGTCGGTCGCGCAGTCGACGACCGCCGTCGAGGCGACCGTCACCGAGGAGGAAGCTCCGGCCGCTCCCGAAGCTCCGGGTCCGGTGACTGCTGTGTCGCTCGGTCTGCTTCCCGAGGTGTTCGTCTCGCAGGTCTCCACACAGCTGCACTTCTACGCGCCTGAGATCGTCCCGCTCCCCGCGCAGCCGGGGCGCGAGCGCATCTTCGACCGGATCGCCGAGCGCGAGCAGTCGCAGGACGAGCCCGCGGGTCGTGGCCGCGGCCGTCGCCGCCGTGGCGGTTCCGAGGGTGACGACCAGCGCGAAGAGCCGCGTCAGCGTCAGCGCGTCGTCGAGTACATCACCGAGCCGAAGGCCATCAAGGGATCCACCCGCCTCGAGGCGAAGAAGCAGCGTCGCCGGGACGGGCGTGACGCTGGTCGTCGTCGCCCCGTCGTGACCGAGGCCGAGTTCCTCGCACGTCGCGAGTCCGTCGACCGCAAGATGGTCGTGCGCTCCAAGAACGGCCGCACGCAGATCGGTGTCCTCGAAGACGGCGTGCTGGTCGAGCACTACGTCGCCCGGAACCAGGACGCGTCGTTGATCGGCAACGTCTACCTCGGACGCGTGCAGAACGTGCTTCCCAGCATGGAGGCCGCGTTCGTCGACATCGGTCGTGGACGCAACGCCGTGCTGTACTCCGGCGAGGTCGACTGGGACGGCGTCGAGACGGGCAACCAGCCGCGCCGCATCGAACTGGCGCTCAAGCCCGGCGATCGCGTGCTCGTCCAGGTCACCAAGGACCCGGTCGGACACAAGGGTGCTCGTCTCACCAGCCAGATCTCCCTGCCCGGCCGCTACCTGGTCTACGTGCCGGGCGGTTCCATGAACGGCATCAGCCGCAAGCTTCCCGACAACGAGCGGGCACGCCTCAAGCGCATCCTCAAGGAGGTGCTGCCGGAGTCCTCCGGGGTGATCGTCCGCACGGCGGCCGAGGGTGCCACCGAGGACCAGCTCACGCGTGACGTGCAGCGTCTCACCTCGCAGTGGGAGCACATCCAGAAGCAGGTCGAGAACCAGCAGGCGCCCGCGCTCCTGCACGCGGAGCCCGACCTTCTCGTGAAGATCGTCCGCGACGTCTTCAACGAGGACTTCACCAAGATGCTCATCCAGGGTGAGGATGCGCAGCAGACCATCCGCGCCTACCTGGAGAGCGTGGCTCCCGACCTGCTCGAGCGCGTCGAGGCGTATGAGGACGAGACCGATCCGTTCGATGCGTTCCGCATCACGGAGCAGATCGAGAAGGCTCTCGATCGCAAGGTGTGGCTGCCCTCTGGTGGCTCGCTCGTGATCGACCGCACCGAGGCCATGACGGTCGTCGACGTCAACACCGGCAAGTTCGTCGGCTCGGGCGGAAACCTCGAGGAGACGGTCACCAAGAACAACCTCGAGGCAGCGGAGGAGATCGTCCGCCAGCTGCGCCTGCGTGACATCGGCGGCATCATCGTCGTCGACTTCATCGACATGGTCCTGGAGTCCAACCGCGATCTCGTGCTGCGGCGCCTGATCGAATGCCTGAGCCGCGACCGGACCAAGCACCAGGTCGCCGAGGTCACCTCGCTCGGGCTCGTGCAGATGACGCGCAAGAAGCTGGGGCTCGGCCTGCTCGAGACCTTCAGCGAGGCCTGCGAGGTCTGCGCAGGTCGCGGCGTCATCGTGCACCACGACCCGGTCGTGAAGCACCGCTCCAACGGCAACAACAACGGCGGCGGCAACGGCGGCAACGGGCAGAGCGGGCGTCGTCAGCGCGGCGGCGGTGGCAACGGGAACGGTCAGAACCAGAGCGCTCCGGCTGCCTCCGCGGTCACCCACAGCATCACGGAGGGGGCGAAGTCGGCCCTCGCGCAGATCGCCGCCTCCACCATCGCTCCGGCGGCGGATGGGGCGCCGGAAGCCGAGGCGGCCGACGTCACGTCGGAAGCGCCCGCAGGTGCCGATCGTCCGAAGAAGGCTCGCAAGAAGCGGGGCGGCGACCGCAAGGGCCCGAAGTCTCCCGCCGAGGCGCTGCTCGACTCCGTCCTCGACGCTCTCCCGGAGCCGAAGGCGCCGGGTCAGGGGCGAGGACGTCGTCGGGTGAGCACAGCGGCGCTCACCGGCACGCCCGTCTCGGTGAACAACGAGCCTTCAGCGCCGGTCGCGGCTGCGGACTCGGAGTCCTGAGGCGATCAGTCGGCGCACCAGCTCCTTGCCCGTGACGTGCTGGGCGCCGGCGGCGACGAGCCGGGGGATGGTCTCCTCCGGCACGTCGTAGTGGTCGAGATCGAAAGCGCGTGCGGCGACGTCGTTCTCGCGCGCGAACGCGTGCAGCTCGTCGAGGCTCTCGTCGCTCACGAGGTGCGCCCACAGGCGTCCGTGGGCGGGCCAGAGCGGGTCGTCGACGAGTACGGTCACCCTTTCAGCCTAGGTCCGCGCCGGTGGGGCAGGGGCTGCTGGAGCGAGCCGCGATGTACGGACCCACCTCGCTTTGCGACACCGACCCGCATCCGGTAAAGTAGTCCCTTGGTGCGTATGCCGCGTCGTCCTCGTCGGTCGAAGCGGAGAGCCTTGCGTTCGCGCCCGCCGTTCCACGGTGCATGCAAGCAACAGTCTTCCCGTGAGATCTCGGAGCCGCGAGCTCCCCAACGAAACAGGTATGAAGTGGTTTACGCAGTAGTGCGCGCCGGTGGGCGGCAGGAGAAGGTCGAGGTCGGCACGATCGTTCAGCTCGACCGTGTCAAGGCTGCCCAGGGCGAGAAGATCGAGCTGGCCGCTGTGCTGCTCGTCGACGGCGCCACGGTGACCACCGACGCTGACTCGCTGGCCAAGGTCAAGGTCACGGCTGAGGTCATCGGCAACCTCCGCGGCCCGAAGATCATCATCCAGAAGTACAAGAACAAGACCGGCTACAAGAAGCGCCAGGGCCACCGTCAGGAGCTCACGCGCGTCAAGATCACCGGCATCAAGTAAGCCAGAGGGGACTAGGACATGGCACATAAAAAGGGCGCAAGCTCAACCCGTAACGGTCGTGACTCCAACGCTCAGCGCCTCGGCGTGAAGCGCTTCGGCGGTCAGCAGGTCCTCGCCGGCGAGATCATCGTCCGCCAGCGCGGCACGCACTTCCACCCCGGCGTCAACGTCGGCCGTGGCGGCGACGACACGCTGTTCGCTCTGGCCGCCGGTGCGGTCCAGTTCGGCGCGAAGGGCGGCCGCAAGGTCGTCAACATCGTCGCCGCAGCTGAGTGATCACAGCGCGACACTAGTTATCCGGTTCGGGGCGGGCTTCGGCTCGCCCCGTCCGTGTATCTGCACACCGAAACACCACTCACATACAGGGGAATCCGCACATGGTCACGTTCGTCGACACCGTCACACTGCACCTTCGTGCGGGTAAGGGCGGCAACGGCTGCGTTTCCGTGCACCGCGAGAAGTTCAAGCCGCTGGGTGGTCCCGATGGAGGCAACGGCGGCGACGGCGGAGACGTCGTCCTCGTGGCGGACCCGCAGACCGGAACGCTGCTGTCGTACCATCACTCGCCGCACCGGTCCTCCGGCAACGGCGGTCCCGGCATGGGCGATCACCGTTCCGGCTTCCTGGGTGAGACGCTCGAGCTCCCCGTGCCGGTCGGCACCGTGGTGAAGAACACCGCGGGTGAAGTCCTCATCGACATGATCATCCCCGGCGAGCGGTTCGTCGTCGCGAAGGGCGGGATGGGCGGGCTCGGTAACGCCGCTCTCGCCACCCCCAAGCGCAAAGCACCGGGCTTCGCCCTGCTCGGCACGCCCGGATACGAGGGCGACGTGGTCCTCGAACTGAAGACGGTCGCCGATATCGCTCTCGTCGGCTACCCGTCCGCCGGCAAGTCGAGCCTGATCGGCGCGATCTCGGCCGCGCGGCCCAAGATCGCCGACTACCCCTTCACGACCCTGCACCCGAACCTCGGCGTCGTTCAGCAGGGCGACTTCCGCTACACCGTCGCGGACGTGCCCGGTCTCATCGAGGGCGCCAGCGAGGGCCGCGGGCTCGGTCTCGAGTTCCTCCGCCACGTCGAGCGCTGCTCCGCACTGCTGCACGTGCTCGACTGCGCGACTCTCGAGCCGGGACGCGATCCGATCTCCGATCTCGACGTCATCCTCGCCGAGCTCGGCGCGTACGAGGTCCCCGAGGGACAGACTCCGCTGCTGGAGCGCCCGCAGCTCATCGCGCTGAACAAGATCGATGTGCCGGAGGCGCGCGACCTCGCCGACCTCGTCCGCCCCGATCTCGAGGCTCGTGGGTTCCGCGTGTTCGAGATCTCCACCGTCTCGCACGAGGGGCTGCGCCCGCTCACCTTCGCACTGGGTGAGCTGGTGGAGAAGGCCCGCGCCGAAGCGGCGCTCGAGACACCGCCGGAGCGCGTCGTGATCCGCCCGCGTGGTTCCAAGAAGGACTTCACCATCCGGGTCGAGGGCGGCACCTACGGCAACGTGTACCGCATCCTTGGCGAGAAGCCGGTCCGCTGGGTGCAGCAGACCGACTTCCAGAACGAGGAGGCCGTGGGCTACCTCGCGGATCGACTCGAGAAGCTCGGAGTGGAGGACGAGCTGTTCCGACTCGGCGCCGTGCAGGGGTCGACCGTCGTGATCGGCGAGGGCGACAGCATCGTGTTCGACTGGGAGCCCACCATGACGTCCGCCGCCGAGGCGATGGCCGCGCCGCGCGGAACCGACCCGCGTCTGGCTCCGAACGCACGCCGGACCACCTCCGAGCGCCGTGAGCAGTACTACGAGCGCATGGACGCGAAGGCCGAAGCCCGCGCCGAGGTGGAGACGCAGCGTCTCGCCGCGTACCGCGAGGACGGCGAGTGACAGCACGCACCCGCGCGGACCTCGCCACCGCGTCCCGCATCGTCGTCAAGGTCGGGTCGTCCTCGATCAGCGGGGACTCCTCATGGCGGATCCCCGTCATCGTCGAAGCCCTGGCTGCGGCGCACGCGCGGGGGATCGAGGTCGTGCTGGTGTCGTCGGGTGCCATCGCGTCCGGCATCCCCTTCCTGCGGCTGGATGCTCGTCCGACCGACCTCGCGACCCAGCAGGCCGCGGCCGCCGTCGGCCAGAACATCCTGATGTACCGCTATCAGGAGTCGCTGCGTCCGTTCGACATCGTCGCGGGCCAGGTGCTCCTGACGACCGGTGACCTCGAGAACCCGACGTCGCGTTCCAACGCCCGTCGCGCGATGGAGCGCCTGCTCGGCCTGCGCACGCTTCCGATCGTCAACGAGAACGACACGGTCGCGACACAGGAGATCCGCTTCGGTGACAACGACCGGCTCGGTGCGCTGGTCGCTCAGCTGATCGAGGCGGACGCCCTCATCCTGCTCAGCGACATCGAGTCGCTGTACACGAAGCCTCCGACCGATCCCGGCGCCGAGCCGATCGACGTGGTCGCGCCGAACGCCGATCTCACCGGCCTGGAGTTCGGGGCGACCGTCGTCAACAGCGTGGGCACCGGGGGAGCGGCGACCAAGGTCTCCGCCGCCCGTCTTGCCGCGGCGTCTGGCATCGGTGTGCTGGTCACCAGCGCCGACCTCGTAGCGCAGGCCCTGGCCGGCGCCGAAATAGGGACCTGGTTCGAGCCGGCCACCTCATAAACTGGGCGGATGACCGACCAGACCCCGCAGGTGCGCCTGGAGCGCGCCAAAGAGGCCTCTCGCGCCACGGCTGCGCTCACGAGCGATGAGAAGGCGCGAGTGCTCGAAGCGATCGCTGTGGCGCTGAGCGATTCCGCTGTGCAGATCATCGAGGCGAACGGTCGTGACATCGCCCGCGGACGCGCGGAGGGCATCGGGGAGTCACTCATCGATCGGTTGCGTCTCGACGAGAAGCGTGTCGCGGCACTGGCGGCCGCCGTGCGTGAGGTCGCCGCTCTCGGTGACCCGGTCGGGCGCGTCGTCGGCGGCCACCGGATGCCCAACGGTGTCGCCCTCGAGCAGGTGCGCGTACCTTTCGGCGTCGTCGGCGCGATCTACGAAGCCCGCCCCAACGTGACGGTCGACATCGCCGCTCTGGCGCTGCAGTCGGGCAACGCCGTCGTGCTGCGTGGCGGGAGCGCCGCCCGTGAGTCGAACACCGTGCTCGTCGACGTGATGCGGCGGGCGGTGGAGAGTGCAGGGCTCACAGCCGAGGCGATCCAGACGGTTGACGACTTCGGCCGGGACGGCGCGAAGGCGCTCATGCACGGGCGAGGGTTCATCGACGTCCTGGTGCCGCGGGGAAGTGCCGGCCTCATCGAGACCGTCGTCACCGAATCGACCGTGCCTGTGATCGAGACCGGGGCAGGCAACGTTCACATCTTCTTGGATGAGACCGCCCCGGACGACTGGGCGAGCGACATCGTCGTGAACGCCAAGGTGCAGCGGCCGAGCGTGTGCAATGCGGTGGAGACCGTGCTCGTGCATCGACAGGCGGCACCGCGTCTGATCCCGCTGGTGGCCAGCGCGCTGCAGAGCGAGGGCGTCGCGATCCACGGCGATGACATGGTCGTCGGCCTCATGTCGAACGTGATCCCCGCCACAGAGGAGGACTGGAAGACCGAGTACCTCAGCCTCGACATCGCGATCAAGGTCGTGGAGTCCCTGGACGAGGCGCTCGACCACATCCGCCGCTACAGCACGGGTCACACGGAGTCGATCATCACGACCGACACGCGCAATGCGGAGCGCTTCCTGGCCGAGGTGGATTCCGCCGTCGTGATGGTGAACACGTCCACCCGATTTACGGACGGCGGCGAGTTCGGCTTCGGCGCGGAGGTCGGCATCTCGACCCAGAAGCTGCACGCTCGAGGGCCGATGGGCGTCGCAGAGCTGACCAGCACGAAATGGCTCGCGCGTGGGTCGGGGCAGACCCGCGGCTGAGGGCTAGACTGGGGGACGCTGTACCTCACAGGATCCCGAACAGCACGCCACGAAACGGAGTCAGGATGAACCTCGTCGCACAGATCGCGATGGCCGCTGCCGAAACAGAGCACCACGGCAACGTCGCGCTCGAAACGGTGATCTTCGGAGCCATCGCTGCGGTCGTGTTCGCCTTCCTCGGACTGGTGACCTTCTCCTACAAGAACGTCGCCAACCGCCACTCGGCCAAGGCCGAGGCCTGGGCCGCACAGCACGGCAAGGACGGCCACGAGGCGGGACACGGCCACTAGGCCCCCATGAACGACGCTGCGACCACGCGCCCCCCGCGCATAGGTGTGATGGGCGGCACGTTCGACCCCATCCACCATGGCCACCTGGTCGCAGCCAGCGAGGTGGCGAACTCCTTCGGCCTCGACGAGGTGGTGTTCGTTCCCACCGGTCACCCGTGGCAGAAGTCGGGCGTCTCGCCGAGCGAGCATCGCTACCTCATGACGGTGATCGCCACCGCGTCGAATCCGCAGTTCACCGTGAGCCGGGTCGACATCGACCGTGAGGGGCCCACCTACACGATCGACACGCTGCGCGATCTGAAGCGTGATCGCCCGGATGCGGACCTCTTCTTCATCACCGGAGCCGACGCCGTGGCGCAAATTCTCAGTTGGAGGGACCATGATGAGTTGTGGGAGTTGGCCCACTTCGTCGCGGTCTCGCGCCCGGGACACGTCCTGAGCACCGACGGCCTCCCGAGCGACAACGTCAGCCAACTGGAAGTGCCGGCGCTGTCGATCTCATCGACGGACTGCCGTGAACGCGTTCGCGACGATCAGCCGGTCTGGTATCTGGTCCCTGATGGGGTCGTTCAGTACATAGCGAAGCATCATCTGTATCGGAGCAAGGCATGAGTACATCGGATCGCCAGGAGCAGGGTCCGCTGACGCGCAAGCAGCTGCGGGAGATCCGTCTGACGGGTTCGACCCCCGTCATCACCAGCGAGGAGGCCGCCGCCGCGGCGGAAGCCGCGCCCCCCGCGCCGCCACTGCCTCGGGCCGCCGACCCCGTGGAGGTCGCACCGGCACCGGTCGTCGACGCCGCGAACGGTGACGCACCGCTCACGCGTCGTCAGGTGCGCGAGCTCGAGAAGGTCCGCACGGCCTCCGTGCCGGTGGTCACACCGGAAGGCACCTCGGAAGACGGCGTCGCTGCTGCCGGCGACGGGGAAGCGGAGCAGCCCGCCGAAGCGGGCCCCTCAGACGCCGCTGCCGCGCCCGCGGAGATCGTGTCGGGCGTTCCTGACTTCACCCGCAACGAAGAGCCGGGCGATGCCGACGACGACGACGATGATGATGACGTCGCCGTAGAGCCCGTCCGGGCATCGGTCGCCGCAGACGCGGTGGGCGAGGTCCCGCTGGAGACCACGGCGGCGTCCACGGGCGATGAGGACGATGTGGCTGCGGCCCTCGGGCTTCCCGCCCAGGCAGAGGACGCCGGCGAGCAGGATCCTGACGACGTGCTCGCCGATGTCGACGACGCCGGGGATGAGGTCGTCGGCGACGCACGCCCGACCGTCAACTCCGCTTTCGGCGAGGGGCTGCTCGCAGACGCTCCCGACCCGCACGCGCCCTTCCGCCCGTCTTTCGATGAGCTGCTCACGGTCGGCGACTCGACCGGCTCCCAGCACTCCGCGCCGAATGCGCTGATCTTCACACCCTCTCCCGGAGAGGGATCGCTCTCCGGTCCCGTCGCATCGACCGGCGAGATCCTCGTGACGGGGTCGTATGAACTGCCGCAGGGCATGGGTTCGCAGGGCCACGCACTCGGAACCACCGACGGCAAGGATGTCGACGCCGTTCTCATCGACGGCGAGCTTCCCCCCGCGTCGTCGCCTACGCCGATCGCCGCCAGCTCGGCGGTCAGCACCATCAAGCCCGCCGGCGAGGTGATCCGTCCGCCGGCGCCTGAGAAGGGCAACCGGCTGATGATCACCCTGGCGATCGTCGCCGGAGGGCTTGCCCTCGCTGTCGGTGTCGTCGTCATCATCGCCATCACCACGAATGTGTTCTGATGCAATCACCTGAAACCGCCGAAGAGATGCTGCGTCTGGCAGCACAGGCCGCCGTCGACAAGGGCGGAGAGGATCTCGTCGCACTCAACGTCTCCGAGCCGCTTCCGCTCGTCGACATCTTCCTGCTCGTCACCGGAAACAGCGAGCGCAATGTCGCCGCGATCGCCGACGAGATCGAAGACCGCCTGATCGAGTCCGGGCACAAGCGCGTCCGCCGAGAGGGTCGGGCGGAGGCTCGCTGGGTGCTGCTCGATTTCGGTGACCTGATCGTGCACGTGTTCCACCAGGAGGAGCGCGTGTACTACGGGCTGGAGCGTCTGTGGAAGGACTGCCCCGTCGTTCCGATCGACGTGGCGGTGCCTGCCGCCACCGACCAGGGCTGACGTGTCAACGCACCTCGTCACCGGTGCGGGTTCCGGCATAGGGGCTGTTCTCGCTGGACGGCTCCTGGATCGCGGCGACGACGTCGTGGCGCTCGCCCGCGATGCCGGGCGTGCCAGACAGATCGCGGAGACGCTTCCCGGAGCTTCCGTCCTCGTCGGAGACCTCTCCCAGCCGGGGCGACTGTCGTGGGCGCTGTCGAAGCAGCACCTGCCCGAGCGGATCGATGCGCTCGTCCACGTCGCCGGCGTCGTCGACCTCGGCGATGTGGCTGATCTCGCTCCCGCGCTGTGGGAGCAGCAGCTCGCCGTGAATCTCATCGCCCCTGCCGAGCTCACGCGCCTGCTTCTGCCCGTCCTGCGCGTGTCACAGGGGCAGATCGTGTTCGTCAACTCGGGAGCGGGCCTCCGCGCCAACGCCGGGTGGTCGGCGTATGCGGCGTCGAAGCACGGTCTCCGTGCGCTTGCCGATGCGCTGCGCGCCGAGGAGGCCGCGCACGGAGTGCGGGTGACGTCGATCTATCCCGGCCGCACAGCCACTCCCATGCAGGAGCGCGTGCACCAGCAGGAGGGCCAGGACTACGACGCCGAGCGGTTCATCACGCCGGACGCGGTCGCCACGACCATCCTCACGGCGCTCGATCTTCCACGCGATGCGGAGATCACCGACCTCACGGTGCGACCGGGGCGCTGACTCCGCGCTGCTCCGCGTTCACGCGCTCATTCGGGTGCGGCGCGCGAGCATGCCCCGGTCGGCGCGTGTCTGGGGAGGAATGGCCGAGAGCAACGACCGGGTGTAGGGGTGCTCTGCGCGAAGGTAGACGTCTTCGGTCTCACCGATCTCGACCATCTCGCCCAGGTACATGACCGCGACGCGGTCGGCGATGTGCCGCACGAGGGAGAGATCGTGCGCGATGAAGACGATCGACATTCCCAGTCGCTCCCGCAGCTCGCACAGTAGGTCGATGATCTGTGCGCGGATCGACACATCCAGCGCAGAGACGGGTTCGTCGCACACCAGGACGTCCGGGTCGAGTGCGAGTGCCCGAGCGATGCCGATGCGCTGACGCTGTCCGCCGGAGAACTGGTGCGGGAAACGCGAACCCATCTCGGCGGTGAGGCCGACGAGTTCCAGCAGCTCGGCGACGCGCTCGCGCCTGCTCGACGGCGTTCCCGAGTGCGTCGCGGCGAGCGGTTCGGCGATGATCTGCTGCACGGTCATCCGAGGGTTGAGTGACATGTAGGGGTCCTGGAACACCATCTGCACCCCACGCCGCAGGATCTTCCGATCGCGGAGCCGCCCTCTCGTCACATCCTGGTCGCGGTAGCGCAGGGTTCCCGCATCGGGGGAGTCGAGCCCGACCAGCATCCGCGCCAGAGTCGACTTGCCGCTTCCGGACTCGCCGACGATCGCCAGGATCTCGCCCTGGCGGAGGTCGAGGTCGACGTCGGCTACCGCGGCGACCCGGTGCGCACGGCGCCCGCTTCCCGAACGGAAGGTGCGCTCGAGGCCGCGTCCCTCCAGGATCGGCGGGGTGTCGGCATCCTGCGCCGCCGGGCTCACATCTCGCGGCATCGAGTTCAGCAGCTGCACCGTGTACGGATGCTGCGGCTCGGTGAGCACGACGTCGGCGGATCCCGTTTCGACGATGCGACCGGTGCGCATGACGGCGACCTGATCCGCGACCTCCATCACGACACCGAGGTCGTGCGTGATGAGCAGGATCCCCATTCCGAGTCGATCACGCAGGGAGAGCAGCAGATCGAGGATCTGGGCCTGCACCGTCACATCGAGCGCGGTCGTCGGCTCATCCGCGATGATGAGATCAGGGTCCAGCGCGATCGCCATGGCGATCAGGATGCGCTGGCGCTGGCCGCCGGAGAACTGGTGCGGGTAATCGTGCACACGCCTGTCGGGGGAGGGGATACCGACGAGGGCCAGCAGCTCGACCGCGCGCGCCTGGGCGGCGCTCCGGCCGATGCTGCGGTGAGCACGGATCAGATCGATGATCTGATCGCCGATGCTGAGGACCGGATTCAACGCGGAAAGGGCGTCCTGCATGACCAGGCTGACGTGCACACCCCGCAGGCGCCTGTGCTGTTCGGCGGAGAGGGAGAGGAGATCGGTCCCGCTGAGCGTCAGGGTGTCCGCCTCCACATCCCCGTTGTCGATGAGGCCCATGATCGCGCGGGCGGTCATGGACTTTCCTGATCCGGACTCGCCCAGCAGCGCGAAGACCTCGCCCCGGCGCACGGTGATGTCGATGCCATCGACCACGCGGTTGCGCCGGCCTTCGCCGGTGAGGGTGACGGTGAGTCCCTTGACGTCCAGGACGACGGTGTTCCGGGGGGCGGGTGCGTTCTCCATGGGTGCCATCATGCCAGCTTCCAGCCTCTGAATTGTTTCGAACAGGAAACATTTCGTCTGGAAATAATCACAGCTGTTGACATCTATGCCGAAATCCTCCAGATTCGAGGAAACTCCCGCTTGGTGACCGAGTGGGCCACCCGCATCATCGAACCGAAGGAGCGCATCCGTGCTCGAACAAGCTGGCCGGTACACCGGCTACACCGCGTACGACTATCTGGAAGCCGGCAAGGACTACCGCGAATTCCGCTACGCCAAGCAGATCGGCCGCGTCCCGGCTTACGATCTCGGCCTGAGCGATGCGCAGCGCGAACGCACCGAGCGCCTGCTCCGCGAGGAGACCGTGATCTCCCTGCACGAGCACGTGCAGGTCTTCCCCGAGGACATGGGCGAGCTACGCGACCACATCCGCCAGGGTCGCGAACCCACCGGCTACCAGGGTCTCGCCCGTTCCGGACTCACGGCCGTGTTCGACAACGGTATGGACGGCACCTGCTGCATCTCGAGCGACGCAGGGTGGAAGTACCAGGACGTGCTGTTCGACCTCGGTGTTCGCATGGCCGACCTCGCGCACCAGGACTTCGTGATCAAGGCCGAGTCGATCAAGGACATCCGCCACGCGGCGGAGACCGGCCGAGTCGCGCACATCTTCGCGCTCGAGGCGTCGACCATGATCGAGAACGAGGTCGACCGCCTCGACGTGCTGTACGGCTTCGGCGTGCGTCAGATGGGCATCGCCTACTCCGAGGCCAACATGCTCGGAGGCGGACTGAAGGAGCGGGGCGACGGCGGACTGACATACTTCGGCGAGCGCGCGGTCGAGCGGATGAACAAGCTCGGCATCGCGATCGACATCTCCCACTCCGGGGACCAGACGTGCCTCGATGTGATCGCCCACTCGACGAAGCCGGTCTTCATCACGCACGCCGGTGCTCGTGGGCTGTGGCCGACCAACCGCATGAAGACCGACGAGACGATCATCGAGTGCGCCAAGCGCGGCGGTGTGATCGGCATCGAGGCGGCTCCGCACACCACCATCTCGCCCCAGCACCCGAAGCACTCGCTGGAGTCGGTGATGGATCACTTCCAGTACTGCGTCGACCTGGTGGGCCTGGAGCACGTGAGCTTCGGACCGGACACGCTGTTCGGGGACCACGTCGGCCTTCACGACGCGTTCTCCTCGAACCTGTCGCTAGGGCAGGCGCACGCCAACGTCGACTACGAGAAGCAGCCGTACGTCGACGGCATCGAGAACCCGGCCGAAGCCTTCTACAACATCATCGGCTGGCTTGTGAAGCACGACTACTCCGACGACGAGATTCGCGCCGTCGTCGGAGGGAACACCATGCGCGTACTCGAGGAGGTCTGGGTCTGATGAAGTACAGCAAGTTCCTCGCCCTCGGTGCGGCCGCGGCTCTCGCTGTCGGTCTCGCCGCGTGCGCCCCGTCCGCGCCGGAACCGGGGGAGTCGTCCGGCTCCACCGGTCCGAGCGACGAGACGATCAGCATCGGCACGACGACGGATGTCGTGAACTTCAACCCGGTGCTCGGCAACAGCAGAACGGATTCGTGGATCACGAACCTGATGTATCCGCACCTGCTGAGCATCAGCGACGACGGCAGCAAGGAAGCCCACGTGGCCACGGATTGGGGCTACGTGGATGACACCACGGGCTTCTACGAGATCCGCGACGACCTCACCTGGAGCGACGGCGAGCCCCTCACCGCCGAAGACGTGGCGTGGACCCTGAACGCGGTCAAGCGCGATCAGGCCCCCGGCACGTTCTACGGACAGCTCGGCAACCTCGACACCGCGACAGCCGTGTCGGACACCCGTGTCGAGCTCACTCTCACCCAGCCGGACTCGTCCATCGTCGAGGAGATCGGGTTCTGGGGTGTCGTCGTCCCGCAGCACGTCTTCGAGCCGAAGGGATCGATCGCCGAGTTCGCGAACGACGGCAGCGACGGGGGATGGGTGGGCATGGGCCCGTTCATCATGAGCGACTTCCAGGTGGGTCAGCACTACACGCTGAAGCGCGTCGAGGACTACCCGCTCGTCAAGGGCGGCGTCCCCGGACCCGCCGAGGTCGTGTATCGCGTGTATCCGGACGTGAACACCGAGATCCTGGCACTGCAGAGCGGCGAGATCGATGTGATCGCGAACGCGCTGCCGCCGGCACAGGTCGAGCAGCTCGGCAACACCGACGGTCTGCAGGTCATCGAGGCTCCGGGGCTCGGCTACGCCCACCTGGTCTACAACATGGACAGGCCGGACCTCGCGAAGACCGAGGTCCGTCAGGCACTCGCCCATGCCGTCGACTACGACGCGATCCGCACTGTCGTGCTGCAAGGGCAGGCCGTCTCGACGGGCTCCAGTGCGCTGATGCCGGTGCTCGCGAAGTACTACGACAAGTCGGTCAAGGAGTACGAGTTCGACCCCGAGAAGTCGCGCTCGCTCATGGAGAAGGCCGGCTACGCGGCGGACGCGAGCGGGAAGTTCCCGGTCTCGTTCCGGCTGATCTACTCGCTGCAGGACAGCGTCACCAGCCAGTGGGCCCAGATGGTGAAGGACAGCGCGGCAGAAGCCGGCATCACGATCGAGCTGCAGGGCACCGAGCGCAACACCTACCTCTCCATGACAAGCGAGGGCGACTACGACATCTATGCGGGCAACTTCGCCATCATGGACGACCCGGTGACGAACTTCTCGCTGTCGTATCTCCCCGGCGGGGCGATCAACTACACGCACGTGGACGATCCCGACCTCAACGCCCTGATCGAGGAGGGAATGGTCACCTTCGACCAGGACGAGAAGATCTCGATCATGCGCAAGGCGAACAAGATCGTCCATGAGCAGGTCTACGACAACATCATGTACACGCAGAACCTGTTCTTCGCAGCCAGCGACGAGTGGGCCGGCTTCATCGCGAAGCCGAGCGAGCTGCTCTCGATCGTGAACCCGCTCTCGCTCGCGAGCGCGCACCCGGTCGAGTAACAACCACCGAAATCTCGAGGAAGGTCGCCCGGGTGTCCCGAGCATCGTTCATTCTCCGTCGCGCCGGTCGCGGTCTGCTCACGATCTGGTTCGCCGTGACCGTGACGTTCCTGCTGCTGCGTCTGCTTCCCGGCGACCCGGCGCTGGCGCTGGCGAGTCCGAACATGACGGACGACATCCGGGCGACCATCCTCGAGCAGTACGGTCTGGACCAGCCCCTGATCGTGCAGTACGGGCTCTACATGTGGCAGCTGCTGCAGGGGAACCTCGGCATCTCTTTCACACAGTCGATCCCGGTCACGGACGTCCTGCTGCAGCGGTTGCCGTGGACGCTCCTGCTGACCATCACGGCGCTGGTGCTCACGATCCTCATCGGAGTACCGCTGGGTGTGGCCGCGGCTTCCCACAAGGGACGGTTCGTCGATAGGGCGGTGCAGGTGCTCGGAGTCACCGGGCAGTCGCTGTTCGTGCCGAGCGTCGCGATCCTGCTGCTGTTCGTGTTCGGTCGGAATCTGGGGTGGTTCCCGATCGGTGGGGCCTACACCAACAACACCTACGGCTTCGAGTGGTATCTGAGCGTCGCGCAGCACCTCGTCCTGCCGGCGGTGTCGCTCATGCTCATCCAGGTGGGCTCCTACGTCCTGACGATGCGATCGACGTTGATCGAGACGCTCGGCGAGGACTACATCCTCCTCGCCAAGGCGAACGGCATCCGCGGCAGCCGCATCCTCTGGAAGCATGCGTTGCGCAACGCCCTGCTCCCGACCACCACCCTGATCGGACTGCAGCTCGGCTTCCTGGTCGGCGGCGCCGTGCTCACGGAGACGGTGTTCGCCTACCCCGGCATCGGCCGTGGCATCTACGAAGCAGTCACCCAGCTCGACTTCCCCGTCCTGCAGGGTGCGTTCCTCATGCTCGCCGTCACGGTGGTCGTGGCGAACACCATCACCGACATCATCTACGGCTACCTGGACCCGAGAGTGAAGACCTCATGACCGCTCCGATGCCCTCCGCAGAGGCCCTGACCCCGAGTGAGCCGACCGCTGCAGGCAGCGAGCGGGCGAGCGCCCACACCTGGCGTGCGTTCCGCCGTGACCCGCTCGGCATGATCTCCCTCGGACTGCTGATCCTGCTCGTGATCGTGGCTCTCGCCGCGCCTCTGATCGCTCCGTATCCGGCCAGCTACGGACCCGACGTACTGCGTCCGCCGAGCGGTGACCACTGGTTCGGCACCGATGCTCTCGGGCGGGACGTGTTCTCCGAGGTGATCTGGGGCACGCAGCAGAGTGTGCTGGTGGCCGTGGCGGCCTCGCTGATCGCGATCGTCTTCGGCACGATCATCGCGGTCCTCGGAGCGTACTTCCGCAAGCTCGACAGCTTCATCAGCGTGATCGTCGACATGACGCTCTCGCTCCCCGTGCTGCCGCTCATGATCCTGATCGCCGCGTTGGTGGGGCCGAGCACATCGACCATCATCTTCGTGGTCGCCGCGTTCTCCTGGCCGGAGGTCACCCGCCTCGTGCGTTCTCAAGCGCTCACGGTGGTCGGTCTGCCCTACGTCGACGCGTCGCGGCTGATGACCACGTCTCCGGTGTGGATCATCACCAAGCACGTGCTGCCCGCTGTGACCCCGGTGGTCGTCGTCTCCGTGGTGGTGACGGCCTCACGGGCTGTGCTCTCGGCCGCGGGACTGGCCTTCCTCGGCCTCGGCGACCCGACGACCTGGTCCTGGGGGCGCATCCTCTACGAGGCGCAGCAGGCCGGTGCGATGGTCAGCGCCTGGTGGCTGACGCTCTTCCCCTCGATCGCGATCCTCATCCTGGTGCTCTCCGCGACACTGCTCTCGATCGCCTACAACGACGCGCGCAACCCGCGCCACCTCGCCCGATAGGAGTCCGTGATGACCGAGTTCGACCAGCGTCTCGCGCCCGAGTTCTTCGACCGGGTACAGACCAGGGTGCGCGAGCGGATGGCCGAAGCGGGTTTCGATGCCTTCCTCACCGATCACCCCGAGGACATCGCGTACCTCACCGGTTTCTTCCACCACCCGTCCGAGCGTCCGGTGGCGATCTGGCTCGAGGCGGGAGGCCGCGTGGTCATGCTGCTGCCCGAGCTGGAACGCGAGTACGCCGAATCGCAGTCTTCCCGTGCGGAACTGGTCGCGTTCTTCGAGTATCCCGGCGTCGTCGCGCCCTTCGAAGTGCTCGCCCGTGCGGTCTCACCTCGCGGGCGGGTCGGGTTCGCGGCGTCGATGCCGTCCGCCCGCCTGTCTGCGGCGAGGGAGGCGATGCCCGATGCCGATCTCGTCGCCTCGGGGCTGCTCACCCGCGCCCGCTACGTGAAGTTCCCCGAGGAGGTGGAGCTGCACCGTGAAGCGGCCCGTGTCACCGACCGGATGCTCGACGCCGGCGTGCAGCTGGTGCAGGCGGCGGTCGCGGCCGGGGGAGATCTTCCGACCGAGGCCGAGCTCGAGCGACACGTCACCGCGACCGGCACCGGCATCATGTACGCCGAGCACCGCAATGTCGTCGTCGCGTCACTGCTGGCCGGGGGACTGGTCTATTCAGGGCCCAATTCCGCCTTCCCGCACGGGCTCCCCTCGGTGAACCGTCTCAAGGCCGGCGACACCTTCATGCTCTCCCTGGGCTGCGCGGTCGGCGGTCGGTTCATCGAGGGGGAGCGCACCTTCGTGCTGGGCGAACCCACCGCGCAGCAGCGGCGGTACCACGACGCGATCCACGCGGCACAGCTGCGCGGTCGCGAGACCATCCGTGCGGGGCTCGAGTGCCGTGAGGCCAACCGCCTGTGCCTCGATGTGATCCGCGACGCCGGACTCGGAGAGTACATCCGGCACCGGCAGGGGCACGGCATCGGTCTCGGCATGCACGAGGCGCCATGGCTGGAAGACGGAGACGCCACGCAGCTCGAGGCGGGAATGGTCGTCTCGAATGAACCCGGTATCTATGTGCCGGGCCACGCCGGCTACCGGATCAGCGACAGCATGCTCGTGACCGCCACCGGCGCCGAACCCCTGACCACCTTCCCGCGCAGCCTCGACGAGTGCACGATCGCGCTCTGACCCACGGAATCCGAGAGAAGCAGAGAACATGACATCCACCCCGCCGGTATCCCCGGAGTTCGCCGCAGCCACCAGTGACCACGAATGGGTCGAGATCAACGGGAACCACCTGGCCGTCGAGGTCCTCGGTCCCGAGGGCGCTCCGGTCATCATCACCCATCACGGAGCCCCCGGCCTCGGGTCCCGCGCCGAACCGCGAGCCAGTTTCGGCCGACTCGCCGACGAATACCGCGTCGTGGTGTTCGATGCGCGCGGCAGCGGAGCGAGCGAGGGCCTCGGCACCTACAGCCACGAGCAGTGGGCGGCGGACATCGACGGTCTGCGGGAGTGGATCGGTGCGGAGAGGATCGTGATCGCCGGTGGCTCGTACGGCGGTTTCATGGCCATGGAGTACGCACTGCGATACCCGGAGCACGTACAGGCGATCGTGCTGCGTGACACCTCTCCGGACAACTCCAACGCTCACCTGGCGCGTGAGAACGCCCTCGCCTCGGACCGTGTCACGATCGACATGGAGAAGTTCGACCGCATCGACGTCGGACAGGTCCACGACGACGAGGACCTGAAGGACTGCTGGCGCGAGATCCTGCCCCTGTACGACTTCGTGTACGACCCGGAAGCGACCGAGCGCAAGGTGCAGGCGACGCCGTACCGCTATCGCGCGCACAACTACGCCTTCTCGGTGAACCTCCCGAACTACGACCTCAAACCGCGCCTGCCCGAGATCGGTGTGCCGACACTCATCACCGTGGGCCGGACGGACTGGATCACGCCAGTATCGTGTAGCCAGACGATCGCCGATCTCATCCCGGACTCCGAGATGGTGGTGTTCGAGAAGTCGGGGCACTCCCCGCAGATCGAGGAGGCAGAGGCGTGGACGAAGACCGTGCGCACGTTCCTGCACCGGGTGTATCCGCCTACCCGATGAGCAGCGTCGATCTCACGAGGGAAGTGAGCGACCTCGACCGACGGATCGTCGTCGCGCTGCAGCAGGACGGCCGAGCGAGTTGGACGTCGATCGCCGAGTTCGCCGGAGCCGCCGTCTCCACGGTCACCCGACGCGGACAGCAGCTGCTCGCCGAGGGGCTGGTGCGGGTCGGGATCGTTCCGACGCTGGGCAGTGAAGGCCATGTCGAGACCTTCTTCGTCCGGATCAACTGCACGCCCGGTTCCCAGCTGAGCGTCGCGCAGGCTCTGATCGGTTCGCCCTACGTGCGGTTCGTGACGCTGGTCACCGGCAAGTTCGACGTGTTCGCCGAGGTCGTCATCCCGGGGGATTCCGCCACCTACGCGCACGTCCTCACGGACCTGCAGGCGATACCGGGTGTCGAGCGTTGGCGCAGCGACCTGGTCGTGCACACCTACAAGGTGAGCTTCGACTGGGGGAGGCAGCTCTACGACGCGCACGCCGAAGCCGCGAGCGATCCGCAGTCGTACATGCCCGCGCCGAACACCTGCGATCCCACGCACTTCGATGACGCGGACCGCGCGATCGTCGAGGAGCTTCGACACAACGGTCGTGCCTCCTTCCAGTCGATCGGCGACAAGCTGGACATGAACGAGAGCAGCGTCCGTCGCCGGTACGAACGCATGCGCAACGGCGGGTGCTTGACGACCGTGACCATGGTTCCGGCGTCCGCACTCGGCATGAGCGCCGAGACACTTCTCATCCTTCGGGTGGAACCCTCTCGGATCGCCTCGGTGGCACGCACCCTCGCCCAGCACGTCTCGGTGCGCTTCCTGGCCGCAGCGCTCGAGGAGAACTCCCTCTACTGCGAGATCATCCTGCCGAGCACCGAGACGCTCCACGACTTCCTCACCGGGACCATCGCGCACCTCAAGGGAGTCAGAGGATGGAACGCGGCCATGGAACTGGTGTTCATGAAGCGAGGATTCATCGAGACACCCTGGTGGCGCGCGCAGGTCGCCTCGGCCGAGGCCGCCGACAACGCCTCCTGACCCCGCGGCGGCATCCTTCGCGAGCAGTGTCAAGGGGCTTTGCGCGAGCCGAACCGTGGCGCACTCTTTGAGGAAGAGAGAGTCCTGGAGGGCCCGCATATGTCTGAACTTCCGGATCCACGTTTCATACTGAATCGCATCACGGCGTCGGAGTGGGTGATCAACGACCTCCGTTACTCGCCGAACGATCCGCGCCATGTGGTGGCGTGCGTGTACGAACTGGCCGAGACCGAGGTCGAGGTCACGTGGCTTCGCGACCTTCCCCTCGCGTCCCGATACGGTACGGCCTTCGAAGTGCTGGAGGACGTCGAGAGGATGCGCGGGTCGAGCAGGGCCACGCGTCCGATCTCGATCTCGCACGTGCCGCCGCTGCTCGCGACCTAGCAGGCCGCACGTCGACAGCAGAAGCGCACCCCTCCGTACACGGAGGGGTGCGCTTCTTCATGCCACGCGGCGGCAGGACGAGCTCAGAGCGTCGTCGGTCGGCTCACCGCAGCTGGAGATCCGTGATGCAGGTGCGGTCGTCGGGAGAAGTCGTCGACAGTGGCACGGAGCCGATCAGCCCCTGGCTCTCGACGGTCAGCGTCGTCTCGAGGCCGCGGGGCACCCATACGCCGACGAAGCCGTTGTCCTGGGTTCGTCGGGTCTCGTCGACCACCATGCTCCCGTCGTCGGTCGTCAGGGTGACACGGACCTCCGTGTCGGCGAGCTCGCCCACGCACGTCGTGAGGCTGTGGAAGTGGCACTCGTGGGTCTGATCGCGGAACGGCGCGATCGAGACGTAGACGGCGTCGTCGGGCAGGGGAAGTCTGCCCTCCCTGCCACCGGCGTCCCGAAGCACGAGCGTGTCGGGTTGCACCGAGGCGAGGAGGTCATCAGGACGATCCACGAGGGCCGTCGCCTCGAGCCGTGCGATCACCTCGCGGACATCGAGCTCCGCCAGATCGTGTACGGCGAGCAGCTCTTGTGCCACTGCCGCCGAGCCGGCGTCCGTCGATGGCGTGGAGGCCGATTGCGAGGGTGAGGTCTGCGAGGGCGTCGTCTGCACGCCGGCCGAGCATCCGGTCAGGGCGATACCGGTGGCTGCGAGGGCGGCGAGCGTGACGGACAGCCGACGCCGCTGGAGCGTGTGGGCGACGGCGGGCATGGTGGGGAGGTTCATGGCGTGGTTCCTTCGTGCGGAGGAGGGCCGGTGCCGCACTGCGCGGCGCCGACACCGGCCCGGGGATGGGTCAGAGAGAGGAGAGGAGGTCCTTCATCTCCTGGATCTCCTCCGTCTGCGCGTCGATGATCGTCTGGGCGAGCTCGACCGCTTCCTGGTCGCTTCCTTCGTCGACCTGGGTCTGCGCCATCTCGACGGCCCCCTCATGGTGCGCGATCATCTGCTCGAGGAACAGTCGGGAGGCCTCGGCGCCGTCGGCCTCGCGGAGGGCCGCGAGGTCGTCGTCGCTCATCATCCCGTTCCCGTGATCCATCGCACCCGCGTCGCGATCGTCGGGGCCGACGCCCCACTCGTCGAGCCAGCCTTCGAGCTGTTCGATCTCCGGTCCCTGAGCGGCCTTGATCCGCTGGGCGAGAGCGGTGACGCCTGGGTCGGCCCCGGGAGTCGCGAGCACGATGTCGCTCATCTCGATGGCCTGCTGGTGGTGGACGATCATCATCGAGGTGAACATGATGTCCGCCTCGTCGACGCCGGCGGGTGCCGACGACGAGCCGTGGTCCATCCCCGGCATCGAGCCGTCAGTGTCGCCGGTCGCGCAGCCGGACAGCAGCAGGACCGTGGACAGGGCGAGTGCGGTCGTGACCGCAGCACGGATCTTCTTCATGGTGTTCTCCAATACGCATAGTCGTCGCGCGCACGCGGATGACGGCGCGCGCAAGGTGAGTGGTGTGGAGCCGGGCACGAGGGGTGCGGGCTCGACGGCCGCTCAGGTGCGACTGATGCAGAGAACGTGAAGCGAAGGGGCTTGGGGGAGCGCGCGGGAGGTGAGGGCCCCGGTCGGAGAGGACCGGAAGACGGTGGTTGCCCAGGCCCGGAGCGCACTGGGAGCGATGACCAGCGCGAGTGCGAGCAGCAGAGCGAGTACGCACATCATCGCCATGCCGGCGTGGTCGTCACTGCCGCAACCTGCACAGGACATGTCGCCGGCGTTGGTCGAGTTCCCGGAGGGGTGAGCCTGCGCCGCGCCGTGCGGAGCCGCCGCATGGTGAGCGGGCGTCGTGGCGGTGTCGCTCACCGGCATCGCGACTGCTGCCGGTGCCTCGGCGGATGGCGTCCCGTGCAGATTCAGGGTGTGCATCCCCAGGAGTCCGAGGATGATCGCGGCTACGAGGAGAACGGCGGACAGCACACCGCGGAAGACGCTCGATGAGCCTCTTCCTGACCACGTCGCCACCACCGGTGCCATGAGGCAAGTCTAGGCGGAGCGGTGGGAGTCGACGGGGTCGGCGGAGTCGAGGAGAGCAGTGGCGGGGCGGTTCCCGCGGCGCTCAGTCGTCGTGGGTGTCGTCTTCGTCGGCCCCGGCGGCGATGCGGTCCGCTTCGGCGCTGTCGACCAGCGCGTCGTCGGCATCGGGGTCGAGGACACGCTCGCCGTCGACGTCTTTCGTCGGAACGTCGGCCTCGTCATCGTGGAGTATCGGAGGCAGGGGAGGAATGATGGGGTTCGACATGGTCGCGTCCTTTCGTGGAGATGGCTTCACGGTAGGACGGGCGTCGACGACGCAGAATCGGGTTGACGCTCGGGGAGGGGCGCGCTAGGGGCGACCCTCAGCGACCCGAATCGCGTGTGGGGTCGGGACGGGGGTGGTAGACCGCCTGTCGTTCGATGGCGGCCGCCGCGAAATCGCCGTCGCCGTTGATGACGTGCCCTTGGTGCAGCACGATGCGGCTGGCGTGGCCTCGGCCTTTGAGCACGGCGCCGCGCAGATCAGGATCGACGTCTCGATAGCTGCCTCCGCCGCCGAGGTCGACGCTTATCGCGCTGACATCGCCGAGGATCTGGCAGCCGTCTCCCAGACGAGAGGCTCCGCCGACATCGATCTTCCCGCGAAGACGGACCCGGTCGCCGACGGTGACCGTCGAGTCGGGGCGATTGCCGAGCAGCGTCACCGCATGCGGGCCGAACTCGTTCTCCTCGCCGATGTCGATCCGTCCGCCGGCGCCGGCATCGATCCTGGTCCCTTCGAAGAAGTGATTGCGGTCACCGATGAGAAGAGAGTCGGGGCCGGCGTCGAATCGGACGTGCGGGAAGAACACGTTCCCCGTGCCCATGCGAACGTGTGCCGACACCAGCGTGGAGTACGGGTCGAGGAAGACGTTTCGCGCGTCCGCGATGAGCTCGCTCACGGTCAGATATCCGCGATCCGCACGCACCCGGTCGGTGTAGGCGAGGGGTGTCTCCGTCATCGGGCCTCCTGTCGTGCCGATCATGTCACACCGTCCCGTGAGACGAAGAAGAACCCCGCAGGTTCGGCTATTCAGCGGGAGCAGCTCGTGACCTCCCAACCTTCATCAGCTGGCTCCCACGGGTCGCCACGTCAGAATCTGCGCCACTGCTCGTCACCTCGCTCCCGCAGCCCAGGTCGAGAAGGCGTATTGGAACAAGTGGCGCCTCAAGGTGACGTACTACAACTGCGGGTTCAACTACTGCAGCTGCACGACGTACACGGCAGTACCGTAAGTCAGGAGGGAAATGATGCGTATCAAGACACCGGCCGCAAAGGTCGGGTACCTGCTCGTCTTCGTCGTCGGGATCACGCTCACCGCGGTTCCACTCGCAGCCATCGGCTACGAACTCGGATTCGCGTGGGCGACCGTGGCTCTCGTGGCAGCCGTCGTCGTCGCAGCGCGCACCTTTAGGGGCGCCGGCGAATCCGATGCCCCGCGTCCGTGGTGGAAGATGACCAGCACGCGTGGCAGTGCGCTTCTGCTCAGTGCCTTCTTCTTGATCCAGGGAGTCGCCTCGTCATTGGGTGCCTTCGGCGTGCCTGATCGGACCTTGGCGCTGGTCGGCGGCGTGGTGGCGCTGGTGATAGCCGCGTTTTACCTGCACTCGGCCCTTCGGGTTCAACAGCACGCGGTGACCTCGTGAGCGTCGGCTGAATCCAGCAGGGCGATGAGCAGGATTTGGGGATGTATCCCGGATCGACACTGAATGCCACTGGGCATCCGGGAGCGTCGGTCACGCGTGCGATGACCCATCCGTCATCACCGAGATGATCGAAATAACGTGAGCAAGTCGTGAGTGACCTCGAGAAGGTGCCACTCAGAAACGCAAAAACCCCTGGATAACCAGGGGTTTTTCGTGGACCTGAGGGGACTCGAACCCCTGACCCCCTGCATGCCATGCAGGTGCGCTACCAGCTGCGCCACAGGCCCAGACGCTGTTCCGAACCAGCCGGAGCAACTTGAAAAGAGTACTACACGAATCGACGGGAGCACCAATCGGTGGGGGCATCCCGGGCGCGTCACGACGGATGAGGGCGCGGATGAGAAGGCGCGGAGGAACAAGCACGCGGCGTCGCGTGTTGGATCCGGCGTGAGCATCCTCGACAGTCTGGTGATCGGCGCAGGACAGGCCGGTCTCTCGGCATCGTTCCACCTGTCCCGGCTGGGTATCTCGCACGTGGTCCTCGATGCGGACGAGCGCCCGGGTGGCGCATGGCAGCATCGGTGGGACGCGTTGACGATGCGAGACGTGCACGGCGTTGCAGAGCTGCCGGGAGACACGCCTCCTGCCCGCGACGGTGCTCGCGCCAATGAGGCTGTGCCGGCGTACTTCGCGTCGTACGAGCGGAGGCACGCACTTCCCGTGCTGCGCCCCGTCCATGTGGATCGGGTGGAGGACCGCGACGGTCTCCTGGCCGTGCGAGCCGCGGAGGGGGAGTGGACGACCCGCACCATCGTGAATGCGACCGGTACCTGGTCCCATCCGTTCCTCCCGCATTTCCCCGGCATGGAGACGTTCGTCGGAGAGCAGCTGCACACCGTCGACTATCCGGGACCGGAGCACTTCATCGGCAAGCGGGTGCTGGTCGTGGGCGGCGGCGCCTCAGCCGTGCAGTTCCTCGGCGCGCTGGCCCCGATCACCGAGACGCTGTGGGTCACACGCCGTGAGCCGGTCTGGCGCGACGACGACTTCACCCCGGAGGCGGGAGCTGCAGCGGTCGCGCTCGTCGAGCAGCGCGTCGCGGCAGGGCTTCCTCCGCAGAGCGTGGTCAGTGTCACGGGACTCATGCTCCGCCCGCAGGAGCGGGAAGCAGAGCGTCTGGGCGCCTACGCGGACCGGCGTCCGCTGTTCGAGCGCATCGAACCCGACGGTGTGCGCTGGTCCGACGGCAGCTTCGAGCGGGTCGATGCGATCCTGTGGGCGACCGGCTTCCGACCCGCGATCGGTCATCTGGCACCATTGCATCTGCGCAGCGCTGCCGGAGGCATCCAGCTCGACCGGAACGGACGCGGAACGACCGCCGTCCGCGATCCTCGCGTGCAGCTGGTCGGCTACGGGCCGTCTGCGAGCACGATCGGCGCGAATCGGGCCGGTCGCTCCGCGGCGAAGGGCGTGCAGCGCGCGCTGAAGTCCGCAGAATCGCGCGTCACCAGCGGTTGAGCACCTCTTCAGCGAACCCCTCGATGCCGTCCACGCGCACCCGTTTCCCGGTGTCGTCGAGCACCCAGCCCGACCAGACGCCGAACAACTGGTCCGTGGAGCTGGCGATCACCACGGCATTGGTGCGAGAGCGCTTGTCGTAGAACGGTGTGAAGGTGAGATCGGCCTTCACTCCGTGCACGTGCCACGGGCGCATGAAGTGTCCGGGGTCGTAGTCCCACACGAGTTCCTCGCTGATCTTCGACAGTCGCCCGTCGACGAGCAGCGCATTCTCGGTCGCCCCGGAACCGTCGGTCCACTTCGCGCCGAGTTGCAGTCCGATCACGCGTCCGTCGACGACCCCGCTCGCGGCCGCCCAGTTCCACTGCACCCGGTACGGCCAGCGTCCGCGACCGTGATCGAGCACCGCCCAGCTTCCCGCGGGTACGTCGTGCGCGATGCCGTCCACCGTCACCGTGCCGCTGGCCGGACGGGCGACGTCTTTCACCGTGTACTGGAACCGGGGGATGTCGTCGCCCCGACGCCACGGCACGACGACCCCCAGCGCCTCATGCCCTGCGGGACGACCGGCGAGCAGGTCGAATGAGACGCGAGGTGCACTCCCGCGCAGGCGGGTGCCGTCGAAGCTCTCATCGACGTCCACCGTGATCCGACGGGTGCGCGCCCTCGCGGGCCCATCGCCGATCGACGCAGGCAGCGTCGCACTTCGGCTCCCGGGTGAGATCACCGTGGCGCCGATGTCATGCCCGGTCGCGCGATCGAGCACCCACACCTCGTGGAGCGACATGTAGTCGACGCACGACACCGTGAACGCGATGATGTGGGACGGTGTCATCACGTTCCAGTACTCCCACCGCTTGTTGCGGCCCCAATGTCCGCGCCCGGGGATGCCGGAGGTGTCGTGGACAGGGGTGCGCGACCATCCCAGCGCATCCCGGTTCAGTTCCCCGTCCGGGGTGGTGAGAGACACAGGCGCGGTGATCTCGCGCTCGATCAGCGGTGTGGGCATCGTCGTCCTGCTGTCCGGAGGACACCTCGGGGCGGTGTCGTTGCCCCGAGTGTAGAGGACGGTGTTCCGCACGAGGAACACCCTCCGGGCGGGGAGGGGATCGGACTCTGGATACGCTGAGAGCATGCTCCGCATCGTGTTCCTCGTCGTCTGGCTGCTGCTCTCCGCCTGGCTCGTCGTGTGGGTCGGCGAGGGCCTGTTCGGAGTCGATCAACGACACTCGATCCTTCCCTTCGCCGGAGAGGACACCCTGGGCGCCCCGATCCTCATCGGCGTCGCCTGGGGGCTGCTGCTGACCTTCGGCGGCATGCTGTCCGGCCTCGGGCGTCGCAAGACGGTGCGCGGAGAGACGCAGATCGGTGTCGGCACGATCGTCGAGGTCAGCCGGACCGGTCTGACCGTCAACGATGTGCCGCAGTACGACCTGTTCATCCGCGTGACCCCGAACAGCGGGGAAGAGTTCGTCGCCCAGATGCGGATGCTGGTCGACGCCTCTGACATGTCCGCCCTGCAGGTCGGACTTCCCGTGCCGGTGCGATACAGCCTCATCGACCAGGACACCGTGGTGCTCGCAGACCTCACCGATCCCGCGGTGCGTGACGCCATGCTCCAGTGGAGGATCGAACGGGGGCTGATCGACCCGTCACAGGTGCGCGCCCGCACGAGCGGGACCGCGGTGACGGCCTCCGTGCTCGAGGTCCGTCCGACGGGGCGACGTCGCGAAGGGCAGAGCGAGCTCGCGCTCCGTGTGCTGATGGCACCGGAAGGCGTGGCGACCTGGGAGGCGGACACCACCGTGTTCGTGTATCCGCAGGCCATCCCGCATCTGCAGGTCGGCGCTCCGGTCTGGGCGTACTACCGGCGGGAGGACCCGCATACGGTCGCGGTGACGATCGAGAAGGAGGCGGGACGATGAACCCGATGGACACCCTCATCTGGCTCGTGAACTTCCCGGCGTCGCACGGATACGCGATGGTGTTCATCGCCGGTTTCTCCATCCTCGGCCTGTTCGCGCTCTCCGCCGGCGGAACCGCGCCGGGTGGTGAGTTGCGGGCTATCCGCCAGAGGGAAGGGCTGCTGCGCCCCGATCAGCGTCCGCGCGGGCGGGCCGGGGCTGCGATCGTACGCATCGGGGCGCGGATCCTGGCTTTCCTCATGCTCGCCTGCCTGGTGATCGGCATCCTCAGCCTCATCGGAGTTCCGGTGACCCGCGCGTACATCTACGACAACGGACGGCCGACGGCGGCGACCCTCGACGGCGACTGGGTGACGTTCACGACAGCCGAGGGCGTCGAGTACACGCTGGAGAGCAATTTCTTCACCCCGGCCGTGTACCCGGACCGCGACGCCTACATCCCCGGTGGCCAGCTGATCGTGGTGCGTTACCTCCCCGACCATCCGCAGGCATTCGTCATCGACAGCGACCAGACCCCGCGCTGAGGTCGGAGAGGGCGCGTAGGGTGAAGGTATGTCGCGAATCATCGTCTTCGGCGGCCACGGCCGCATCGCCCTGCTGCTCGCGCCGCTCCTCGCCGCACGGGGAGACGAGGTCACGGGGGTGATCCGGAACCCGGAGCATTCCTCCGAGGTCGAAGCCGGTGGGGCGAGAGCCCTGGTCGCCGACGTCGAGAGCATGGACGTCGACGCGCTCGCCGAGATCATCCGCGGGCACGATGCCGTCGTCTGGTCGGCCGGCGCGGGTGGGGGGTCACCCGAGCGCACCTATGCCGTCGACCGTGACGCTGCGCAGCGCTCCATGGACGCGGCGGAGCGCGCAGGTGTCCGGCGGTACGTGATGGTGTCGTGGCTCGGCTCCACCGCCGACCACGGTGTCCCGCGGGACGACTCGTTCTTCCCCTACGCCGATGCCAAGTGGGCTGCCGACGAGCACCTGCGCGGTACCGGCCTCGAAGGCACGATCCTCGCTCCGGGGACTCTCACGTTCGACGATCCGACCGGACGCATCCAGATCGATCCCGAGGGGCGGGGAGCCGTTTCCCGTGCCGACGTCGCAGCTGTGATCGCGGCATCCCTGCAGGAACCGTGTACGGTCGGCCGGACGATCCGCTTCGGCAACGGCGACGCCGACTCGGCAGACCCCATCGCCGATGCGCTGTCCTGCTGACGCCTCTGCATCACCGCGACGAGCATGACGTCTCGGGTCCGCAGGTACGGGGTGGGTGCCCTGGCGCTCGCCGCGATGGCGGGGCTGTGCGCAGCGACGCCGGCCACAGCCTCCTCCACCTTCACGGACACGCCAATACGCGCGGCGGCGGCCGAGACTTCGTCTGGCGTCTCCTCCGAGGAGTTCGTGGAACGCGCTGAAGAGCGGGTGGCGGAGATGTCGGTCGCGGAGCAGGCATCGACGGTGGTCATGGGACACGTCGCGGGAACCGATCCGGCGGCCCTGCATGCCTACATGGCATCGGGGCTGGGCGGATTCATCCTTATGGGCGCCAACATCCCCGCGACGGAAGCGGAGCTGCAGGCTCTCACGGCCGCGCTCACCGTCGATCCCGCCCTTCCACCGCTCATCGCCGTGGACCAGGAAGGCGGCTTCGTGTCCCGACTGCACGGCGACGGCTTCCCCGCTTCGACCTCGCTGAAGGGGCTCCCGGTCGCGGAGACGTCGACGGCGTTCTCCGCACGGGGCGCCCTGGTGGCACGCGCCGGGATCACGGTGAACTTCGGCACGGTGGCGGACTACACGTCCGATCCCGCTTCGTTCATCCACGGCCGGGCACTCGGAATCGACCCCGCGTCCGCCGCCGAGCGCGTCGCGGCGGCGACCACCGCACAGGAGCAGTTCGTCGCCTCGGCGCTGAAGCACTTCCCCGGCCACGGCGCCGCGCCCGGCGACTCGCACCGGGCGATCCCGAGTTCCACGATGGGTCGGGAGGAATGGCGTGCCACGGAAGCCGTGCCTTTCGAGGCGGGCATCGACGCCGGGGCCTCCCTGCTCATGTACGGTCACCTCGCCTACACCGAGATCGACCCGCTTCCCGCGTCGCTCTCGCCGGTCTGGCACGACATCGCCAGAGAAGAGCTCGGCTTCACGGGGGTGGCGGTGACAGATGACCTGGGGATGCTGCTGTCGTCGGGAGACCCCGCCTATGCCGATCCGGTCGCGAACGGCGTGGCGGCGATCGCCGCAGGGAACGACCTGGTGCTGATGATCGCAGGTTCCGACGCGCAGACTGCCGGGGCGATGGCGGCAGGCATCGGGGCGGCGGTCGATGCGGGCGCGCTTCCGGCCGAGAGGCTCGAAGAAGCAGCGACGCGGGTGGTGGCGCTGCGCATTCAGATGGCTGCCGCGACGGCTCGATGGGCGACCTGCGACGACTGCGAGCCCGTCGGCTGACGCTCAGGCCGCCTCGCGGGCTCCCTCGCCGAGCCAGGCATCCAGCAGGGCCGACCGGAGTGCCGCACCACGGTCTGCGAACCCTCGCTGCCGGCGGACGTACTCGGCCTTGCCCTCCGGTGTCTCGATGGGCACGGGCACGATGCCCCAGGGCGAGAGGTCGTAGGGCGCGGCCTCCATGTCGAGGAGGCGGATGTCTCGGGCCAGCTCGAACGAATCGAGGAGCAGCTCACCCGGGATGAGGGGTCCCAGCTTGGTGGCCCACTTGTACAGATCCATGCCGGCGTGCAGGCAGCCCGGTTGCTCGAACAGCGGCTGCTCGTCCCTGCTCAACGAGGTGCGGTTGCGGGGCACGGCCTCGGGAGTGAAGAAGCGGAAGGCGTCGAAGTGGGTGCAGCGAAGGTCGTGGTTCTCGACCACAGCGTCGGTTCCATCCCGCCCGAGGCGCAACGGAACCGAGTGACGGGTCTCGTCCGCGCGGTACACCATGGCCCACTCGTGCAGTCCGAAGCATCCGAACTGTCCGGGACGCGACGCCGTGCGGCGGAGCATCCTCTCGATGAGCGCTGCCAGCTCTGCCTTCTCCGTGCCGAAAGCCGCCGCATCGGGAACTGCGCTGTCCGCGCTGCTGCCTGTCGTGTACCACCGCCACTCGAGTCGCTCGACGGCCTCCGCGAGCTCGACACCGGCGCCGGGGTGCCAGCGACGCAGCTGAGCCGGTTTGTACGAGTAGTAGGTGAAGAGGAAGTCCCACACCGGGTGCTTCTCGGCCCTGGTCGCCCTGTCACGGTGCGCGGCGGTGAGCTCGTCGGCACGTTCACGGTGCTTCTCTTCGCGGAGGAGCCACTCCTGGCGGGCGATGGGCATGTCAGTGCAGGATGCCGGCTTCGCCCAGCAGGTCGCGAAGGCCCGCGCCGTCCTCGGCGCTGACCCAGGGGGCGGTGTCCTCGGAGTGCGGCTCGTGTCCGGCGCGCCCACCGGCGAGCACGGCCTCGGCAGGAAGCAGGCGACGGATGGCGACACCGGCGACAGAGTCGGGGTACTCGTCCATGAACTGACTGTAGATGGCCTCGTCGTGCTGCCCGTCGTCGCCGATCAGGAGCCACTTCACGTGCGGGAACTCGGTCGCCAGTCTCCGCAGGTTGGTCAGCTTGTGTTCGCGGCCGCTGCGGAACCAGCGTTCATGCGTCGGTCCCCAGTCGGTCAGGAGCATGGAGCCGGCGGGGAAGAGATGGCGACCGAGGAAGCGCCACAGCGTGGGGGCGACGTTCCAGGCGCCGGTGGAGAGATACACCATGGGGGCGCCGGGGTGCTGTCGCAGCAACTGGTCGAGGAGCACGGCCATCCCGGGTACGGGGAGTCGGGCGTGCTCGTCGAGTACGAAGGAGTTCCAGAACGCGATGAACGGACGAGGCAGCGCCGTCACCATCACGGTGTCGTCGACATCGGAGACCACACCGAACGTGGTCTCCTCGGCGACGATGAACGCTCTCGCCTCCACGGGGGCTTGCCCCTCGACGGAGAAGGTGAAGGTCTGCCAGCCGGGTTCGAGGTCGACGCGGATCATGGCATCCACCACGCCACCGCGGTCGGCCGCCACCTGATGGGTGGTGTCACCGAGATGCACGCTGACGGATGCGAAGCCCACGGGGATGCCGACGAAGCTGCGCCACCCGCGTACACTCGCCGGCTCGCCGTGACGTGTGCGGCGCTGCGGGGGCACGATCAGCACACGTCCGACCACGCGCACCCACCCGGGGCCGCCGTAGCCGGGGAAGGGCAGGATCGTCGCGACACGACCACGACGGCGCGCACGACCTTCACGCCAGACGTGGAGGCGGTGTTCGAGTCGGGCGAACCAGTGGATCCGGGGGGCTGGGGGAGCCGATGCCATTGACTCAGTCTTTCACGTCGGCGTCGGCCTCCGCTTCGGGCCCCTCCAGGTGACGGGCCTCGAGGCGCTGCAGCAGCTTCTTTCCGAGGAACGCCAGGAGCAGGAACAGTGCGATGACGCCGACGAAGATGTATCCCGCGAAGTGCACGCGATCGACGAGCTCGCGGAAGCTGCCGGCCGCGAGCGATGTGACGCTCACGTATGCGGTTGCCCAGAGCGCGCAGGCGGGAGCCGTCCACGCCAGGAACCTGCGGTACGGGTACTCGCTCATGCCGACGGTCAGGGGGACGAGCGAGTGCAGCACGGGGAGGAACCGGGAGAGGAAGATCGCGATGCCCCCTCGGCGCTCGAGGTAGTTCTCGGCGCGCACCCAGTTGTGCTCGCCGATCTTGCGCCCCAACCAGGACACGCGGATTCGTGGTCCGAGCCAGCGGCCCAGCCAGAAGCCGATGCTCTCGCCGATGAGGGCGCCGATCACGACGGCGACGCCCATCGCGATGCCCTCCAGGGGAGTGGCGACACCCATCGAGGCGATGATCACGATCGTGTCACCGGGGACGATGAGACCGATCAGGATGCTCGTCTCCAGCATCACGGCGAGCCCGGCGATGAGCGTGCGTGCGACCGGGTCGATCGACTGCACGGTGTCGAGGAGCCAGATCAGGAGGTCGTCCACCCCACGAGAATACGGGAGCCGCCCGGTCCTAGGCTGGCAAGGTGCCTGTACTGCTGAGCGCCAGACCCCTTCCCGAGTGGACGGAGCCGTCGTCGGTGTTCCCGATGCTCGAAACGGGGAACGCCGATGTCTTCTGGCTCGACGCGGGCGCGGATGCGACGACGGGATGGAGCTTCATCGGCACAGGGGAGCGTTCGACGCTTCCGCGCGACGTCCGCCTCGACGTTGCAGCCCCGACGCCGGGGCAGCCGCCGTTCACCGGGGGCTGGGTGGGCTGGCTCGACTACGAGAGCGGCGCCGCGGCTGCAGGGGCACCCGTGTCCCCTACGGGCGACGAGACAGATGGGGCATGGCTGAGCGCCGAGCGACTCATCGCCTTCGACCATTCGCACCGACAGGTCTGGGCGCTCAGCGCTGAGAGCGAACTGGAGAGCTGGGAAGCGGCGGTCACCGCGTACACGAGGGAGAGCCAGAACCAGGATCGGTTCCGCACGGCGACCGGGCCCCTGACGCGCGTCGCCGAAGCACGGCACGACCCGCGCGAGTACATCGCACTCATCGAACGCTGCCGAGAGCTCATCCGCGAGGGCATCGCCTACCAGCTGTGCTTGACCACCCGCTTCACTGTGTCCGGCACGCATGATGCCGTCGAGGTCTACGACCGCCTCCGCACCTCGACCCCCGCGCACCACGGGGGCTTCGTGCGGATCGGCGGACGCACCCTCTTGAGTGCGAGCCCGGAGCAGTTCCTCCACGCAGCGGGCGGCATCATCCGCACCAGACCCATCAAGGGCACCAGACCCCGAGGCGCCGAGCCCGTCGCAGACGCCGCGCTCGCCGCAGAACTGGCCGCAGATCCCAAGGAACGTGCCGAGAACGTGATGATCGTCGACCTGATGCGCAATGACCTCTCGCAGGTGTGCGCGGCGGGGAGCATCCGTGTCGAGGGACTCTGGGTGGTGGAGAGCTATCCCGCCGTGCATCAGCTGGTGAGCACGGTCAGCGGCGTCGCGGTCGAGGGGACGACAGTCGGGGATCTGCTCGGTGCGGCCTTCCCCGCGGGGAGCATGACCGGAGCCCCGAAGCTCTCCGCGATGACTCGCCTCCACGAGCTGGAGGGCGGGCCACGCGGCGTGTACGCCGGGTGCTTCGGATACGTCGGCGTCGACGGCGCCCTCGACCTGGCGATGGTGATCCGCAGCATCCTGATCGATGAGGAGCAGGCCATCGTCGGTGCCGGCGGAGGAATCACCTGGGGGTCCGTCGCCACATCCGAGGTGGCCGAGGTCGCGACCAAGGCTCGGGCGCCGCTCGCCGCACTCGGCGCCGGAATGCCTGCCCTCTGGCGTTCCGATATCCTGAACTGATCCCGCTTTTTCCACCAGATTGGTCGTGCGTTCGTTGTCTGAGAACCTGTCCACCGCTCCTGCCGACGACGAGACCCCGTCGGCGCACGCCATCCAGAACAAGTGGCAGAAGTACTGGGCGGACAACGGCACGTTCCTCACGGGTGGCGATGACGACACCCGGCCGCGTCGGTACGTGCTCGCGATGTTCCCGTATCCCTCCGGTGACCTGCACATGGGACACGCGGAGAACTACCTCTACTCCGACATCGTGGCTCGGTTCTGGCGTCACCGCGGACACAACGTGCTGAACCCGATCGGCTGGGACTCCTTCGGTCTGCCGGCGGAGAACGCGGCGATCCGTCAGGGTGCCGATCCGCGTGAGTGGACCTACCAGAACATCGCGCAGCAGAAGGTCGGATTCGAGCAGTACGGCGTCTCGTTCGACTGGAGCCGCGTACTGCACACGTCCGACCCCGAGTACTACCGCTGGAACCAGTGGCTGTTCCTGAAGCTGTACGAGCGCGGCCTGGCGTATCGCAAGAAGAGCCCCGTCAACTGGTGCCCGAACGATCAGACGGTGCTCGCGAACGAGCAGGTCGTCGACGGGCGCTGCGAGCGCTGCGGCTACGAGGTCGTCAAGAAGAAGCTGACGCAGTGGTACTTCCGGATCACGGATTACGCGGATCGACTGCTGGACGACCTGAACCAGCTCGAGGGCTTCTGGCCGCACAAGGTGCTGCAGATGCAGCGCAACTGGATCGGCCGCTCGGTGGGAGCCGATGTCGACTTCCTCATCGAGGGGCGCGAGGAGCCGGTCACGGTGTTCTCGACGCGACCCGACACCCTGCACGGGGCCACGTTCTTCGTGGTCGCTCCGGATTCCGACCTGGCGGCGGAGCTCGCGGCCGGAGCGCCTGACGAGGTGCGTGAGCGTTTCCAGACGTATCTGGAGCAGGTGCAGAAGGAGACCGACATCGATCGGCAGTCCACGGACCGTCCGAAGACGGGTGTCTTCCTGGAGCGCTACGCGATCAACCCCGTCAACGGCGAGAAGTTGCCGGTGTGGGCGGCGGACTACGTGCTGGCCGACTACGGCCATGGCGCGGTCATGGCCGTGCCGGCGCACGACCAGCGCGACCTCGATTTCGCCCGAGCCTTCGACCTGCCGGTCAAAGTGGTCGTCGACACCACGGCTCCTGTCACGGGTGCGATGCCCGTGATCGAGGTCGATGACGAGGGCGTGCCGATCGACACCGGTGCGGCGCTCGAGGAGCAGAGTCCGGCCACCACCGGCATCGCGCTCACGGGTGAGGGTCGGATGATCAACTCCGGTGCGCTGAACGGGCTCTCCAAGCGCAATGCGATCGCGCGTGCGATCGAGCAGCTGGAGGCTTCCGGTACCGGTCGTGCCGCGAAGAACTACCGTCTGCGTGATTGGCTCATCTCCCGTCAGCGTTTCTGGGGTACCCCGATCCCGATGCTGCACGGCGAGGACGGCACGATCATCCCGGTTCCCGAGGACAAGCTCCCCGTGAAGCTGCCGAGTGTCGAAGGGCTGGACCTGAAGCCCAAGGGCACCTCGCCGCTGGGTGGTGCGGAGAACTGGGTGCGCACGACCGATCCCGAGACCGGCGACCCCGTGCTGCGCGACCCCGACACGATGGACACGTTCGTCGACAGCTCGTGGTACTTCCTGCGTTTCCTGTCGCCGAACAGCGAGACCGTCGCGTTCGACCCTGCTCAGGCGGCTCGTTGGGCGCCGGTCGACTCGTACATCGGCGGCGTGGAGCACGCGATCCTGCACCTGCTGTACGCGCGCTTCATCACGAAGGTCCTGTTCGACATGGGCCTGATCGACTTCACCGAGCCGTTCTCGAATCTCATCAACCAGGGCATGGTCCTGCTCGACGGACAGAAGATGTCCAAGAGCAAGGGCAACCTGGTGCTGTTCCAGGAAGAGCTCGACGCGCACGGTGCCGACGCGCTGCGTGTCGGCCTCGCTTTCGCCGGTCCTGTGGAGGACGACAAGGACTGGGCGGACGTCTCGACGACCGGTGCCCAGAAGTTCCTGGCGCGTGCCATGCGCATCGCGGGGGAGGTGTCGAGCCCGGTCGATGTGGTCTTCGACGGTGGTGACGCCGCTCTCCGCCGCGCGACGCACAAGCTCCTCTCCGAGGCGCCGGCGCTCGTCGAGCAGACGAAGTTCAACGTGCTGGTCGCGCGCCTGATGGAGCTGGTGAACGTCACGCGCAAGACGATCGACAGCGCCGCTGGTGCCGGCGACCCCGCCGTGCGCGAGGCCGCGGAGACGATCGCCGTGATGCTCGACCTCATCGCCCCGCACACCGCGGAGGAGATGTGGGAGATCCTCGGCCATGAGCCTTCCGTCGGGCTGGTGACCTGGCGCTCCGCCGATCCCGCACTGCTGATCGAGGACACCATCACCGCCGTCGTGCAGGTGGGCGGCAAGGTGCGTGCGCAGCTCGAGGTGTCCGCTCGGATCGGCGAGTCGGAGCTCGAGGCCCTGGCCCGGGCCGATGAGCGTGTGATCCGATCGATCGGTGACCGCGAGATCGTCAAGGTCGTCGTACGCGCACCGAAGATCGTGAGCTTCGTCGTCAAGGGCTGATCGTCTCTTCTCCACTGAGGAGGATCCACTCGGGTTGTCCACTGTGGGCGTCTACTGCGCACCACCGGGGGATCGTTGTCTCCTAGCGTGGCCGGATGGCTTCTCCCCAGGCACCTCTTCCGCACCGGCGCCGTCTGCGCCTGAGCGTGGGAGCGGCGGTGGTGCTGGCACTCGTCGTGCTGTCGGCTGCCGTCGGGGTCGGCATTCTGCGTGGTCAGTCTGCGCCTGTCGAAACCGTGTCACTCACGGACACCGGCACGGACACCGGCGCCGGAGCAGGTGCGAGCCCGGGGCCCTCGTCGACCGGTGAGCTGTACGTGCACGTGCTCGGCTCTGTCGAGAGGCCGGGGCTCTACGTGCTCGATCTCGACGCGCGAGTCGTCGATGCGGTGGCCGCTGCCGGTGGAACGACCACCGATGCGGACCTGAGCGCCGTAAACCTCGCACGGGTGGTCGAAGACGGGGAGCAGATCGTCGTGCCGGCGACAGGCGCGATGACGGATGCACCCGGCGGGGCGGCAGCGCCACCGGGCGACGCGCGGATAGATCTCAACACGGCGGATCAGACAGCACTCGAGACGCTTCCGCGTATCGGACCCGCGCTGGCGGAGCGGATCGTCGCCTGGCGAGAGGAGAACGGTCGCTTCGCCTCCATCGACGACCTTCTGGCCGTGCCCGGCATCGGCGAGAAGCTCCTCGAGGGACTGCGCGACGGGGTCAGGGTGTGAGGGCGCGCGATCTGCGCTTACTCCCTGTGGCGGCAGCCGTATGGGGTGCCGCGCTGCTGTGCGTGCTGTTGCCTGAACTCGCGTGGGTGTGTGCCGGCACGTGTACGGCAGCCGCGGCAGGTGTGCTGGTGTTCAGCCGCTCCGGGCTGCGAGCCAAGAACACTCAGCGCGCCGAGGCCGGTGTCACGATCGTCGTGCTGTCGGCGATGGCAGGTGCGGCCGTGTCCGTCGGGTTCGCTCTTCCCGCGCGGGATGAGGCCCGCGCATGGGGCGGGCGCGTCATCGAGTCGTCGGCCGAGGTCACCTCCTCGGCATCGCTCGGACGGGACGGGCGGCTGTGGTTCGAGGCGGCGGCTACGACACTCGGGCCGCCTGGCCGGGCAGCCCCTTCCACGGTCCCGGTCCGCGTCGGAGTGGACCCCGCCGACGGGTTCGATCTCGGTGCGCGGATACGGGTGGTGGGCGAGTCATCGATCACGGAGGCCGGGGAGCGCTCGGCTCTCGTGATCTTCGCGAGCGAGGCCGAGATCGTCGACCCCGCATCCGGTGTGTTCGCCGCGGCAGCCGCGATCAAGAGCACGTTCGTCGAGAGGGCGCTACGCCTGCCGGAGCCCGGAGCAGGCCTCCTGCCCGGCCTTGCGGTGGGCGACACCCGCGCGGTGACGACGGCCTTGAACGACGACATGCGCGCGAGTGGGCTCAGCCACCTCACCGCCGTCAGCGGTGCGAACTGCGCGATCGTCGTCGGCGCGATCTTCTGGCTCACGGCCCTCTGCGGGGGCGGCCGTTGGCTGCGCGTCCTGCTGTCGCTTGCGGGCCTGGCGGGTTTCGTCGTGCTGGTGACTCCGGAGCCGAGCGTCGTCCGGGCTGGGGTGATGGCAGCGGCGGGGATGCTGACCATCCTGTGCGGGAGGCCGAGCGCCGGGGCGGGAGTGCTCTCTCTGTCCGCGACGGGGATACTCGTCGCGGATCCGTGGCTGGCGGCGACGCCAGGATTCGCGCTGTCGGTCGTCGCCTCGGGGGCGTTGATCCTGCTCGCCCCGTCTCTCGCCCACGGGTTGAGACGAGCCGTGCCAGGACCCGTCGCGCTGGCTCTGGCGGTCCCGCTCGCCGCGCAGCTCGCGTGCGGCCCCGTCATCGCGCTGTTCGCTGAGCAGCAGTCCCTGGTCGGAGTCGCTGCGAATCTGATAGCCGCGCCCGCGGCGCCGGTCGCGACGGTGATCGGACTCCTCGCGTGCCTGGCCGCACCGCTGCCCATGCTCGCCGATCTCCTTGCGGCCTCGGCGTGGCTCCCCGCTGCCTGGATCGCGACGACCGCCACCACCACGGCGGAGCTTCCGAGCGCGCAGGTCACCGTGCCGGCGGGCCTCGGCAGTGCGCTCCTGGTTGCTCTGCTGAGCGCGGCCATCGCCGCAGTCCTCATACGCGCCCCGAGCTCGACGGAGGCGACTCCAGCCGGGCGGATCTCTCGCTGGTTGAGGCGGGTTGCGGCACTGGTGCTCGTGGTGGTGCTCTCGCTCGCCGGATCACGTGTACTCCTCGATGGACCGCTGGCGACCGCGGCGGCTCCGGATGGCTGGGCGATCGCGGTGTGCGACGTCGGGCAGGGCGACGCGGTGCTCGTGCGCTCGGCAGGCCGGGTGGCGCTGATCGACACGGGGCCCGATCCGGATCTGCTGTCCACCTGTCTGCGGTCGCTCGGCATCGAGCACATCGATCTTCTGGTGCTCACGCACTTCGACCTCGATCACGTCGGCGGGACCGCAGCTGTGCAGGCGCGGGTGTCGACGGTCCTTCACGGTCCGATGGCTGATCCGCCCGATCGACGCCTCATCGACGACCTCGCCGATGAGGGAGCCGAGGTCGAGCAGGCATCGGCGGGACGGCGCGGCATGCTCGGCGATGCCGCCTGGCGCGTGCTCTGGCCGCCACGCCGGTCACCGGCGTTCCCCTCCGGCAACGACGCGAGCGTCGTGCTGGAATTCGCCGGGGGAGGTGTGCCGCGCTCCCTCTACCTCGGCGATCTCTCCGCCGCACCACAGCGCATGCTGCAGAGGACAGGAGGACTCGCTCCGTACGCGGTCGTGAAGGTGGCTCACCACGGCAGCGCGGATCAGGATCCAGAGCTGTATGGGCGGATCCGGCCGCGCGTGGCGTTGTTCAGCGTCGGAGCGGACAACGACTACGGGCACCCCCGCGCCGAGACGATCGATGCTCTGACCGACGCCTGTGCACGCGTGCTCCGTACCGACGTGCACGGGCGCATCCTGCTCGCACTCGATGACGGGGAGTTGCAGATCTGGACCGAGAAGACGCCACCGTGACGGCGGAGCCATGTCGGCGACCGCCGGTAGGCTGGTTCCATGGCAGCTTCGCGTACCCCTTCCCGCGGCGGCGCGAAGCCCACCAAGATCCCCCAGGTCTCCTGGCGCGAGCCGCGCCCGGCCCCGGTCGTGCTGGTCTCCGGTCCGGAAGAGGTCTGCGCCGAGCGGGCCATCGCCGGTGTGCGCGACTACCTCCGCGCCGAAGACCCTGCGCTCGAAGTCAGTGACGTACGCGCCGACGACTACGCACCAGGGACGCTCCTGTCGCTCACGTCGCCGTCCCTGTTCGGAGAACCGCGTCTGGTGCGCGTCTCCGGCGTGGAGAAGTGCTCGGATGCGTTCATCCAGGAGGCGGTGTCGTACCTCGACCACCCGCAGGAGGGGGCGACGGTCATTCTCCGGCACACCGGAGCCAGCGTGCGGGGCAAGAAGCTCCTCGACGCTCTTCGCGGTGGTTCCGGTGGCGGCATCGAGATCGCCTGCCCGGCGATCAAGCGCGACGGCGATCGGGTCGATTTCGCAGCCGGTGAGTTCCGCGCGGCGAAGAAGCGCATCGCTCCTCCGGCCTTGCGCGCCCTGGTTTCGGCGTTCGCCGACGACCTCACAGAGCTGGCCGCAGCCTGCCAGCAGCTCATCGGCGATGTCGACGGCGACATCACCGAGGAGGTCGTCACCAAGTACTACGGCGGACGAGTCGAGGTCTCGGCGTTCGTCGTGGCCGACACCGCGATCGCCGGCCGCTACGGCGAGGCGCTCATGGCCCTCCGCCACGCACTTTCCTCGGGGGCCGACCCGGTCCCGATGGTCGCAGCCTTCGCGATGAAGCTGCGCACCATGGCCCGCGTGGCCGGCAACCGCGAGCCGAGCCGTCAACTCGCGCAGCGCCTGGGGATGAAGGATTGGCAGGTCGACCGTGCCCGTCGCGATCTGGCGGGCTGGAACGAGCGCTCGCTCGGGATGGCGATCCAGGCCACGGCCAGAGCCGACGGCGAGGTGAAGGGTGCCGCGCGCGATCCGATCTTCGCCTTGGAGCGCATGGTGACGGTCATCGCCACACGACAGCCTTTCGGCGAATAGTCCATCGCCGGGTGCGCTCACCCCGAACACGAAGAAGGCCCGCCCCGATATCGGGACGGGCCTTTCTCAGAAGCGTCGGTTCAGAGGGAAGCGACCTGCTTGGCGAGAGCCGACTTGCGGTTCGACGCCTGGTTCTTGTGCAGGACACCCTTGCTGACGGCCTTGTCGAGCTTGACGGCGGCCTTCTTCAGGGCGGCCTCTGCGGCTGCCTTGTCGCCGGCGGAGACGGCCGTACGAGTGGTACGGATGACCGTCTTGAGCTCGCTCTTCACGGCCTTGTTGCGCTCGCGAGCCTTCTCGTTGGTCTTGTTGCGCTTGATCTGCGACTTGATGTTTGCCACGTGTGGACGCTTTCTGTACAGGAGTGTTCGGAATGCCGGCAGCAGAAGAGGGCTGCTGCACAGCGGTCGTGAGGGAAGAACCCACACGCAAGCCAAGAGTCGAGTCTACCAGCAGACGGGCCGTTGACGCGAAACGGCGGCGAGAACGCGAGACTCAGTCGCGGATTCGACGGTACCGGGTGCAGAATCATCATTATCCCGACACTGATGTCTAGGAGCCACATGACCCTCGAGCCCTCCCGTTCGCCCATGCCCTCCGGGCTCCGCTGGTCCGCAGCGACGTCCGCCTTCCAGATCGAGGGCTCCCGGCCCACCGGTGCATCCGGGCGATCAATCTGGGACGACTTCCTCGAGAGGCCGGGTGCCGTCCTCGACGGATCCATGGCCGACCCCGCGTGCGACAGCTACCGGCGCCCCGAACGCGACGTCGCTCTCGCGTCCGGTCTCGGACTCGACCGATACCGGTTCTCGATCCCGTGGGCTCGCGTCCAGCCCGACGGCCTGGGTCCGGGAGACAGCACAGCGCTCGACCACTACTCGCGCGTCGTGGATATGCTTCTCGACGCCGGGATCCAGCCGTTCCCCACCCTGTACCACTGGGAGATGCCGAGCAGCGTCGAAGCCGACGGCGGGTGGCTCGAGCGCGACACCGCCGAGCGCTTCGCCGACTATGCGGCGCTTGTGGCTGATCGCCTCGGCGATCGGGTGCAGAACTGGTACACCCTCAACGAACCCGCGATGACGACCCTCCAGGGGTATGCGGTCGGCGCATTGGCGCCAGGCAAGCAACTCCTGTTCGGTGCCCTGCCTACCGCCCATCATCAACTGCTGGCGCACGCCCGCGCAGCGGCGGTGCTCCGAGATCGCGGTGCTGTCGCGGTGGGTTTGGTCAACAACCACACCTGGGTCCTGCCGCTGGGTGACACCGCCGAAGACCATGAGGCCGCGGCGATCTACGACCTGATCCACAACAGGGTCTTCAGCGAGCCGCTCCTCGCCGGCACCTACCCCGACCTGGAAGCACTCGGCCTGCCCCCGATGCCCGTGCAGGAAGGCGACCTCGAAGCCATCGGCCACTCGATCGACTTCTACGGCGTCAACTTCTACAATCCGACGACGGTCACGAACGCCGAAGAGGGAAGCCCGATCCCCTTCGACATCGTGCCGACGCCCGGCGTTCCGGTCACCGGATTCGGTCCCGAATGGCCGATCATGCCCGGCGCACTGCGCGACTTGCTGATCGACCTGCATGGTCGCCATCCCGACATGCCGCCCGTGATCATCGGGGAGAACGGCGCCTCCTTCCCCGAGCCCGAGCGCGCGACCCGCGTGGAGGACACCGACCGCATCTCGTACCTCGCCGGGCATCTGCAGGCCGTCGGCGATGCGATCTCGGCCGGAGTGCCCGTGGAGGAGTACACGGTGTGGTCATTGCTGGACAACTGGGAATGGGCCGACGGCTACACCCAGCGATTCGGCCTCGTCCACGTCGACTTCGAGACGGGCGAGCGAACGCCCAAAGCCTCGTACGACTGGTATCGAGAGGTCATCCGGAGTTCGCGTGCAGCGGGGGAGAAGCGATGAACACCCCCGAGCACCCCCGCACCATACGAGCCGGCGCGCGATGGATGTCGCTGTTCACGCTCGCCTGGCTGGCGATCTGGACCGTGCAGCTCACTCCGGTGCAGCTCCTCCTCCCGCTGCAGCTCGACACTCCGGAAGACGACTGGATTCGCGGGGTCGTCTCCTCGGGCTTGGTTCTGGGCATCGGCGGGCTCGCAGGCATCCTCGCGGGTCCCGCCGCCGGTGCGCTCTCGGACCGTGCGGCTGCAGGCAGACACCGCCGTCGCCCCTGGGCGGTCGGCGGGGTTCTGCTGACGGCGGTGTGCCTCGTGCTCACGGGCTACGCCGACGGTCCGTGGACCGTGGGCGCAGGTTGGGTGGGCGTGTCGATCGGCGTCGCCGTGTCATCGGCGGCCTTCACCGCGCTCATCGCCGATCAGCTGCCGACGACGCAGCGAGGTGCCGCATCTGCCGCGGTCGGTTCCAGCCAGGCCGTCGGCATCGTCGTCGGAGTGGGGCTCGTGGTACTCCTCGGCCTCGGAATCCGCGAGGGGTACTGGCTGCTCGCCGGGATCATCGCGGTCGTCGGCACGGCGACCGCACTCCTGCTGCCGGATCCGCCGAGTACGGAGGCGCTGCGGCCTAAGCGCAACGGAGGGCGCCGGCTCGCCTCGCTCCGCGACCGCGACTTCGCGTGGATGCTCTCCGGTCGACTGGTGACGAACGTGGGGAATGCCCTCGGCACCGCGCTGTTCCTGTTCTTCCTGTTGCACGGCCTCGGGCAGCCCAGCGCGACAGCCCAGGACAACCTGCTGCTGCTCATCGTCGTGTACACGGTCTTCGTCGTCGTCGCCTCCGTGGTCACCGGCATCGCGTCCGATCGCACCGGGAACAGGAGAACGCTCACGGTCGCCGCAACGGTCGTGCAAGCGGCGTCCGGGGTGGCGATCGCGCTCGTCCCGACGTTCGAGATGACCATGGTGGCCGCGGCCCTCATGGGTCTCGGATACGGGGCGTTCTCCACGGTCGGTCTCGCTTTCGCCGCCGATCTCCTCCCGGATGCGCAGGACCACGCGCGGGATCTGGGAATCGTCAACGTGACGGCCGCCCTCGGGCAACTCATCGGTCCGGTGCTGGGAGCCGGCCTGGTCGCACTCGTGGGCGGGTTCTGGCTCGTGTTCGTCGCAGCCGCCGTGCTGTCACTGGTCGGCGGACTCCTCACGGCGTTCGCTCGGCAGCCGTCCACGGCGGCGTGAGCGCGCGGCGAGCTCCTCTACGTCCACGTCTTCTGCATCCGCCTGAGCTGCATCCGCCTGCTCGACGGTCGCGATGGCGAGCTGCAGCACGGCGTTGAAGATCTCCGGACGCATCGCGGTGACCAGGTGGGTGGTGCGCGGCACGACGATCAGCTCCGCATGTGGTGCGAGCTGCCGGAACAGAGGCTCGTTCAGCCGCAACTGGTCGTACTGCCCGTTCACGAACCACAGCGGAACAGCGATGCGGGGAACGGCTGCGGCGATGTCGAGTGCGGCGAGGCTGCGCAGTGCGGCGTCCTGCGTGTCGAGCGCGTAGCCGCCGGCGGCGAAGTCCGAACGGTTCTCGAGAGGGATGGTGGCGGCGAGCATCTGGCGTGTCAGCCACATCCCGCGATCGGGGAGGGAGTCGACGGCGCGGGCGAACAGGCGGTACGCGGCGAGACCGGTGCCGCGGGGCAGGGACGTGCAGGCGGCGGCGACCAGGGCGGCGATCGGCGGAGCCTCGGCACCGCCGGCGTAGGCGAGCGAGAGCAGTCCGCCCATGGAATGGCCGACGAGGACGACGGGTCCTTTGTCCGCGGCCGCGCGCACTGCGACGTCGATCGTGTGCAGCGCCTCGTGCAGCGTGAAATCCTCTTGCATCCGTGATCCGTGGCCGGGAAGGTCGACGGCGGTAAAGGCGTGTCCCAGCTCCTCGAGATAGACGGCCTGCGATCGCCACATCGTGGCCGAGGTGCGGATGCCGTGCACGAAGACGATCTGTGCGCTCACGGGTTCAGCATAAGGAAAGCGGGGCCGGTGGATGAACCACCGGCCCCGCCTAGACACGATTCGTGTCAGAGGGTGTTACTTCTCCCAGCCGACGTTCTCGACCGGGCTGATGCCGAACAGATCCAGACCCAGGTAGGGCTCAGGCGTCAGGTTGGCGAGACCCTCGCGGACCGTGTAGATCTGCGGTCCGTTGTACAGCGGGATGAGGCCCCAGCGCTTGTAGATCTCGGGCTCGAGCTTCATCGCGGCAGCGGTCTGCGCCTCGGGGTCGCTCTGCGACTCGACCTTGTCCTTGATCTCGGCGTCCAGCTCAGCGTCACCGACACCCGACAGGTTGAGACCCGAGTCCGAGCAGTACAGCTGGCAGAACCAGGCAGCACCGAAGGCGTCGGAGGACGTGAAGCGGAGACCCGAGACGTCCCAGTTCTTCGACGTGTAGTCGTCGGAGAACTGGCTCGAAGGACGAACCTCGACCTTGACGTCGATGCCGACCGCCTTCTCCTGAGCCTGCAGCGACTGCGCGAGAGCCTTCTGCGTCGCGGAGTCGCTCCAGATCGGGTAGACGACGGAGAGCTTCACGCCGTCCTTTTCGCGGATGCCGTCGGAGCCCTCCTCCCAGCCTGCCTCGTCAAGGAGCTTCTTGGCGCCCTCGACGTCGAACTTCCAACCGGCCTCCTTCATGGAGTCGGAGTAGCCGGGCTGGAACGAGAACAGCGTCAGCGAACCGGCCGGGTCCTCCTTGTAGCCCAGGCCGTTCCAGGCGATCTGCTTCTGCTGGTCGATGTTGATGGCCTTGAAGAACGCCTCGCGGACCTTGACGTCCTCGAACTGCGGCTTGGTCGAGTCGACCTGGAGGATGGTGTTGGCCGTCTGCTGAGCGCGGTAGATCACGGCTCCATCGACGTCCTTCACCTGATCGATGAGCTCCTGCGATCCGGTCTCGGTCATGTCGACCTCGCCGTTCTTGAAGGCGTTGACGCCGGCGGGGTAGTCCATGCCCGTCATCGTGACCTTGTCGAGCAGCGGAGCGTCGCCCCACCACTCGGGGTTCGGCTTGAACGAGATGTAGCCCTTGGTGGCGTCGTACTCATCGACCGTGTACGGACCTGCGCCCCACTCAGGGTGCGGGTTCTCGTTCATCGCCTCGTTGAACGCGGTCGGGTCGGCGAGGGCCGGGTGGATGACGCCGCCGTTGAACGGCATCTGCGGCCAGGCGAACTCGCCCTTGAACGTGACGATCGCAGTCTTCGCGGTGTCGCCCTGCTCGACGGACTCGATCTCCTTGTAGCCGTCGGTCGCGTTGGGGTTGAAGCCCTCGTCGTACGAGCGGTTGGCCTTCCACGTGGCGTCGATGGCAGTCCAGTCCATGTCGGTGCCGTCGTTCCAGTGCGCCTCGTCGGTGAACGTGAAGGTCAGCACGGTCTTGCCGTCCTTGACCTCGTTCTTCCACTCGGAGAGGTAGTTGTCGTTCTTGTACTGCGTGCCATCCGGCTTCATGAGGATGATCTGCGGCATGTACCAGGCGGCCACGCGCGTGGTGTTGGCGCTCGCATCGCTGTTGAAGGCGTTCAACTGGGCGGGGATCTCGGTGAGCGCGAAGTTGACCTCGCCGCCCTCCTTGAGGTTCTCGCGCGGCTGCGGGTTGTAGTTGGACATCTCGACCCCGGCGGCGTCGCCCTCGTCGTTCTTGTCGCCACTGCCGGTGTTGCCGGCAGCGCACCCGCTGAGTGCGAGTGCGAAAGCGCCGGTGAGTGCCAGCGCTCCCATCAGCTTGTACTGCTTCATGGTGCTCCTTTCGCCTTGCGGCGTGTCATAAGGGGAGAATAGTTCGCCGGGTGCACGAATGCGCCTGCGGCAAGTGAATCCGGACTAACCGTTACCGGACGGTGACCGTGGCCGATCAGGACGGGACGGCGCGGGACGTCGCCGTCGCCGGGTCGAACACGATCCGCTCGCGCGTGCGCTCGATATCGGGGTCCGGAACCGGGATCGCCGACAGCAGCGCCTTCGTATACGGGTGCTGGGGGTTGTCGAAGACGTCGTCGACGTCGCCGTGCTCGACGAAGTCGCCGAGGTACATGACTGCGACGCGGTCGGCGATGTGCCGGACCACGGACAGATCGTGCGCGACGAACAGATACGAGATGCCGAGTTCGACCTTGAGGTCGTCAAGGAGGTTGATCACGCCGGCCTGGATGGACACGTCGAGCGCGGAGACCGGCTCGTCGAGCACGAGGATCTTCGGGTTGGTGGACAGAGCCCTGGCGATGCCGATGCGCTGGCGCTGGCCGCCGGAGAAGGCCTGCGGGAACCTGTCGCTGTGTGCGGGGTTAAGGCCGACGAGATCCATCAGCTCCTTGACCCGTCGATGAGCCTCGACCTTCGACGTGCCGATCGCTGACAGCGGCTCCGAGATGATGTCCGCAACCGTCATGCGGGGATCGAGCGCTCCCATCGGGTCCTGGAACACGATCTGGATGTCGCGACGCAGCGCGCGCTCCACCTTGTGACTGTGGATGTCGTTGACGCTCGTTCCGGCGATGATGATGTCGCCATCGGTCTGCTTCACCATGTCCATGATCTGCAGCAGTGTCGTCGTCTTGCCGGAACCGGACTCGCCGACGATGGCCAGGGTCTCACCTTCGCGCACGTCGAAGCTGATGCCCTTGATCGCGTGCACCTCGCCGACCTTGCGCTTCAGGAACGCGCCCTTGAGCAGGGGGAAGGTCTTGGTGAGGTTCTTCACCTCGAGCGTGATGGGTCGCTCCTCGCGGGGCAGGCGGGTCAGCGCGCTCTCCGGCGCTTCGCGCACCGGATACACCGGCAGGCCGCCGAGGAGGCCGCCATCGGTGATCTCGTTCGCGCGGATGCACGCGGCGCGGTGCTCCTCACCGCCGCCGGTGAGCACGGGCAGCAACTCGGGCTCACGCGTGCGGCAGGCGTCCATCACGATGGGGCAGCGGTCGGCGAACGGGCACGCATCCGGGAGGTTGATCAGCAGCGGCGGGTTGCCCTTGATCGGAGTGAGCGGCTCCTTCTCGGCCTTGTCCACGCGGGGGATCGCGCCGAGGAGGCCGATCGAATAGGGCATGCGCGTCTGATGGAAGAGCTCGCGCACCGGAGCCTGTTCGACGGGCTTGCCTGCGTACATGACCATCACGTCGTCTGCGGTGCGGGCGACGACGCCCATGTCGTGGGTGATCATCATGACGGCGGCGCCAGTCTCGGCCTGGGCCTTCTCGATCAGGTCGAGGATCTGCGCCTGGATCGTGACGTCGAGAGCCGTGGTGGGTTCGTCGGCGATGATCAGCTTCGGGTTGTTGGCCATCGCGATGGCGATGACGACACGCTGACGCATGCCCCCGGAGAACTCGTGCGGGAAGGACTTCATCCGCTTCTCGGGCTCGGTGATGCCGACGAGCTTCAGGAGCTCGATCGAACGCGCTGTCGCCTCCTTGATGCTGAGGCTGCGATGCACCGTCAGCGCTTCGATGAGCTGCGCGCCGATCGTGTACACGGGGGTGAGCGAGGTGAGCGGGTCTTGGAAGACCATGGCGATGCCGTTGCCGCGGATGGCCGAGAGCTGCGAGTCCGTCTTTCCCAGGAGTTCCTGACCGTCGAACACGATGGACCCTGAGACCTTGGCGTTCTCGTCGAGCAGTCCCATCACGGCGAGGGAGGTGACGGACTTGCCAGAACCCGACTCGCCGACGATCCCGAGGGTCTTTCCGGCTTCGAGGTCGAACGAGACGCCGCGGACAGCGTCGACCCTGCCGGCCTCGGAGGCGAAGCTGACCGTGAGGTCGCGGACGGAGAGTACAGGGCTCATGCGCGGCCTCCTGCAGCCGAAGTGGGATCGAGAGCGTCGCGCAGTCCGTCGGCGATGAGCGCCATCGAGACGGTGAGCAACGTGAGGATCAGGGCGGGGAAGTAGAACAGCCAGGGTGAGCTGGTGATCGTCGTGCTTCCCTCGCCGATCAGGGAGCCGAGCGAGACGTCGGGGATCTTGACGCCGAACCCGATGAACGAAAGGCCCGTCTCGGTCGTCACTGCGGCGACGATGCCCAGGGTGAAGTTGATCACCAGCAGCGAGCCGATGTTCGGGATCAGGTGACGCGTCACGATGCGCAGGCCACGCACGCCCATGTAGCGCGCCGCCTGCACGTACTCGCGCTCACGCAGCGAGAGCGTCATGGTCCAGATGATGCGGGCGGGGAAGAACCAACCGACGAAGATCATCACGAGCGCGATGACCCACCACACGCCACCGGAGTCGTTCGAGATGATCGACAGCAGCAGGAAGGTGGGGACCACCATCATGAAGTGGATGAACAGCAGAGCGAACCGCTCGAACCAGCCACCGAAGTAGGCGGCCGCCGTTCCCACGAGTGCGGAGAGCACCGTCGTGCCGACGGACACGGTGATGGCGATCATGAGCGATCGCTGCAGTCCCACGGCCGTCTGCGTGTATGTGTCGTTGCCGGCGCCGTTGGTGCCGAACCAGTGCGCAGCGGACGGCGGCTGGCTCAGCGCCAGGAAGTCCATGCTGTCGACGGCGTACGGAGACAGGAGAGGCCCCAGTGTCGAGAAGAGGACCAGCACGATGAGCACGACCACACCGCCCACAGCGGCCTTGTTGCGCATGAAGCGTCGGGTGTAGAGCGTCCACTTGGACAGCGACTTCCCCGTGGCGCGGTCCGCGGTCGGCGGGGCCGCTGGCGGCTCGACGAGAGGATCGATCATTTCGGCGGTCATGGTCAGCTCACCCTCACTCGCGGGTCGAGGACGACGACGACGATGTCGGCGAGCACTGCGCCGATCGCGGTCAGCACGGCGCCGAAGGCGGCGACGGCCACCACGCCGTTGATGTCGTTCTGGTTGATGGTGTCGAGGAAGTACCGGCCCATGCCCTGCCAGGCGAAGATCTGCTCGGTCAGGATCGCGCCGGTGAAGATCGTGGGGATCGTGAAGGCGACCTGTGTCGCGACCGGGATGAGCGAGGTGCGAAGCGCGTGCTTGCGGACGGCTTGCGCCTTCGTGAGGCCCTTGGCGCGGGCGGTGCGCACGTAGTCGGCGTTGATGTTGTCGAGCAGGAGCGACCGCTGCAGGAAGTGGTACTGGGCGTAGCCGACGATCACGAGCGCGATCGTGGGAAGTGTCAGGTGCTGCAGGGTGTCGATGATGACGGGGAAGAATCCGGTCACGCCGGGACTCGATGAACCGGTGACGTAGAAGATCCGCACCCCGGTCCACTCGTTGAGCGAGATCGCGAGGAGGACCACGCCGAGACCGGCCACGATGATGTTCAGGTTCATCGTGATGATCGATGTCGCCTGCCCGATGCGGTCGGCGAGCTTGTACTGGCGTGAGGCCGTGTAGACACCGAGCCAGATACCGAGCAGCGCGGCGATGATCGTCGCACCGAGCACGAGTTCGGCGCTGACCCACATGCGGTAAGACACCTGTTCGTTGACCGACTGGCCCGTGGGGCTCAGGCCCCAGTCCCACCGGAACAGGATGCTGCTGAACCAGTTCCACCAGCGCTCCATGAGCGGAACGCTGTCGCTGAGGTTGCGCGGGATCAGGACGTTGTCGATCTGCTCCGGGGTGAGCGGAGGTCGGCGCCCGACATAGTTGCTGCGCGGATCGAGGAAGCCCCACGCCAGGAAGAACGTGAGGTTCGTGGCGACCACGATCATGAGCAGCCAGCCGAGTGCTCGGCGCAAGAGGTACTTGATCAAGGGGGGTAAGTCTTTCTCTTCTACAGACGCGCTCGGGATCTGCCGACGCAACGCTGAGTCAGTTGGATACACAATCGCCATCCACCGAACTCTGCGACGCGACGACCATCACGGGGTGTATGACGGAGTCTTATCGCTTGCGGGATCCGGTGTCACGGATTTTCCCTGGCAACTTCGGGAGACTATCACCGGTATGGCCGAATCGGGGATTAGCCTCCCCTGACCGTACAATCGAGTGGACATGTCCCCACGCGCTCTCACTCCTCTTCAGCCTGCTGCGACGCCGGCTGCGCAGATCCGTAATTTCTGCATCATCGCCCACATCGACCACGGCAAGTCGACGCTCGCCGACCGCATGCTCCAGATCACGGGCGTCGTCTCGGATCGCGACATGCGCGCGCAGTACCTCGACCGTATGGACATCGAACGTGAGCGCGGCATCACCATCAAGAGCCAGGCGGTCAGGATGCCCTGGGAGCTGGATGGGCAGACCGTCGCGTTGAACATGATCGACACCCCGGGTCACGTCGACTTCACGTACGAGGTGTCCCGGTCCCTCGCCGCCTGCGAGGGAGCGATCCTGCTCGTCGACGCCGCACAGGGCATCGAAGCGCAGACCCTCGCCAACCTGTACCTCGCGCTCGAGAACGATCTCCACATCATCCCGGTGCTGAACAAGATCGACCTCCCGGCGGCCGACCCGGAGAAGTACGCGAAGGAGCTGGCCTCCCTCATCGGCGGGAAGCCGGAGGATGTGCTGCGGGTCTCCGGTAAGACCGGCGCCGGCGTGGAGGACCTGCTCGACAGGCTCGTCCAGGAGATCCCGGCGCCGAGGGGTGACGCGGATGCTCCGGCCCGCGCCATGATCTTCGACTCGGTCTATGACGCGTACCGCGGCGTCGTCACGTACGTCCGCATGATCGACGGCGGCCTGTCGCCCCGCGAGCGCATCCAGATGATGTCGACAGGCGCGAACCACGAGGCTCTCGAGGTCGGCGTGTCCAGCCCTGAACCGACTCTCACCAAGGGGCTCGGGGTCGGTGAGGTCGGCTACCTCATCACCGGCGTGAAGGACGTCCGTCTCTCCAAGGTCGGCGACACGATCACGAACGCCCGCAAGCCCGCATCCGAAGCGCTCCCCGGATACACCGACCCGAAACCGATGGTGTTCTCGGGCATCTACCCGATCGACGGCAGCGACTATGCGGAGCTCCGCGAGGCCCTGGACAAGCTGAAGCTCTCCGATGCCTCCCTGCAGTACGAGCCGGAGACCTCGGTCGCCCTCGGGTTCGGATTCCGCTGCGGCTTCCTCGGACTCCTGCACCTGGAGATCGTGACCGAGCGTCTTGCGCGGGAGTTCGGACTCGATCTCATCACCACGGCGCCCAGCGTGATCTACGAGGTGCTCACGAGCGACACCGGCGAGACCGTCACCGTCACGAACCCGAGCGAGTACCCCGATGGGCGCATCGGCTCGGTGTCGGAGCCCATGGTCAAGGCGGCCATCCTGTTGCCCAAGGACTACGTCGGCACCGTCATGGAGCTGTGCCAGTCGCGTCGAGGCACGTTGCTCGGCATGGAGTACTTCTCCGAGGAGCGCGTCGAGCTGCGCTACAACATGCCGCTCGGCGAGATCGTCTTCGACTTCTTCGATCAGCTGAAGTCGAAGACCCAGGGGTATGCGTCGCTCGACTACGAGCCCTCAGGGCAGCAGGAAGCCGACCTGGTGAAGGTCGACATCCTCCTGCAGGGGGAGAAGGTCGATGCCTTCAGTTCGATCGTGCACCGCGACAAGGCCTACGCCTACGGCACGATGATGGCGGAGCGGCTGCGCAAGCTCATCCCTCGCCAGCAGTTCGAGGTGCCGATCCAGGCCGCGATCGGCGCACGCATCATCGCCCGCGAGACGATCCGCGCGATCCGCAAGGACGTGCTGGCCAAGTGCTACGGCGGTGACATCACCCGCAAGCGCAAGCTCCTCGAGAAGCAGAAGGAGGGCAAGAAGCGCATGAAGATGGTGGGCCGTGTCGAGGTGCCGCAGGAGGCGTTCATCGCTGCGCTCTCCGGCGATGTCGAAGGCAAGGAAAAGAAGTAACCGGTGCCGTTCCCGGCGTATGAGCGGGGGATGACGCGCGGCCCGATCCGCGCGGTGCCGAAGGGGATGCGCCTCTCCGAGCGTTCAACGGTCGTCGGCCCTGCCGCGCGAACTGCGGTCGCCGCGCTGGTGAGCTCGTGGGATTTCAAGCGCCGTGCGGGATTCGAAGTCCCTGCCGGTGCGCCTGCCGCAGGCGTCGAGGGCGTGCTCGCGAAGCGTCTGCTCGGTATTCGATTCGTGGAGCCCGTACGGGTCGTATGGGCGGATGAGAACGGCTTCGGCTACGAAACCCGTCCTGGGCATCCGATCTACGGCGAGGAGTCGTTCCTGATCGACGAGCACGGCGTTTTCGTCGCGCGATCGGTCTCGCGTCCTTCGACCTGGTTCTGGCGATTGCTGGCGCCGGCGCTCCTGCTGCTGCAGCGAGCCACGCACGACCGGTATGTCCGCATCGTTCAGGATGAGGCGGGGGCGTCGTCGGTCTCGCGCTGAGCCACGATGTGACGCTCCGCGGCGCGTGGGGGTGTTCGCTCAGGTAACCCGAAGTAGGGTGGAAGTCATGCGGCGCGGGACTTTCCGAGACGACACGGTGGACTATGCGGCCGTGGGTGCGACCCATGCTCCGGATCTGATGCAGTACCCGCCGGAGCGCAGCATCCCGGCGGAGGAATCCTGGCGGATCGGCAGCGGGATCGAACGCTTCCAGACCGCCGGCGAAGCGCTTCTGTCGTGGACGGCACAGCGCGCTGCCGGCCTGACGGTCGAAGACGTGCGCCCCGCACCGGGACCTGCCTATGCGGGCGTGAGCTTCGACGCCGAGGGCAACCCGATCGCTCCGAGCAAGCGCGACGTCGAGCAGCGCTACGACGCGGAGGGCATGCCGTTCGTCGGCGCGGGGATGACCCTGCACCTCCGCGGGCGCGTCGCGGGCATGCGCGCCGACTCCGAGCTCCGCGTGATCTCCGTCACGGAGGAGACCCGTCGTGTCGGGTTCGTACTCGGAACCGTCGGCGGATCGGTGGTCAGCGGAGAAGAGTCGTTCGACGTTGACTGGCGTGAAGACAACGACGAGGTGTGGTTCACCGTGCGCGCCTTCGACGCGCCGAACGGCCTGCTCTACCGCACGATCCCCGCTCTCGTGAAGCGTCGCCGCCGCGAGCTCTTCGCGCGCTATCTTCGGGCGATCTCCCCGCTGTACGCGACTCCCGTCTGATGGCGGGACCACTTCCTCTCGGAGACCCCGCCCCGGCGGACGGACGCTTGCCCGCAGATCTTCGGATCGATGAGCATGTGCCGTTCTCCGCCTACCTGCACATCCCGTTCTGCACCGTGCGCTGCGGCTACTGCGACTTCAACACGTACACCTCGACCGAGCTGCGCGGGGCGAAGCAGGAGGACTACGCGTCGACGTTGATCGCGGAGATCGCCCTCGCTCGTCGAGTGCTGGATGACGCGGGAGCGCTGCGGCCGATGGACACCGTGTTCTTCGGCGGCGGCACTCCCACGCTTCTCCCCGCCGGCGACCTCGCACGCATGCTCGGAGCGGCGACAGATGCGTTCGGCCTGGCAGCGGGCGCGGAGGTCACGGTCGAGGCGAACCCCGACACGGTGACGCCCGAAGTGGCGCACACCTTGGCACGAGCAGGAGTCACGAGGATGTCGGTCGGCATGCAGTCTGCCGTTCCCCACGTGCTCGCCGCCCTCGATCGCACGCACCGCCCGGAGAACGTGCGCACGGCCGTCGCCGCCGCGAAGGATGCGGGCCTTGCCGTGAGCGTGGACCTGATCTACGGCGCACCGGGGGAGTCCCTCGCCGACTGGCAGGCGTCGCTCGATGCCGCACTCGCGCTGGAGCCGGACCACATCTCGGCCTACGCGCTCATCATCGAAGACGGAACCAAGCTCGCGCGTCAGATCCGCCGCGGGGAGGTGCCGACCCCCGACGACGATCTCCAGGCCGACATGTACGAGCTCGCCGACGCCCGACTCGCTGCCGGCGGCTTCGACTGGTACGAGGTGAGCAACTGGGCGCGCACGCCCGATCGTCGCTCCCGACACAACCTCGCGTATTGGCGGGGGAACGACTGGTGGGGCTTCGGTCCCGGAGCGCACAGCCACGTGGCCGGTCTGCGCTGGTGGAACGTGAAGCACCCCGCGGCGTACGCCCAGCGCCTTGCCGCATCCGAGTCGCCGGCAGCAGGCACGGAGCGTCCGGACGACGACTCGCGCACGCTCGAGCGGATCCTGCTGCTCAGCCGCATCCGCGAGGGGATCGCGATCGACGAAGTCCCGAGGGCGAACAGGAGCAGGGTCGCCGGACTCATCGCCGACGGTCTCGTCGAACCACTCGCAGCGCTTCAAGGGCGCGTGCAGCTGACGCTACGCGGTCGCCTGCTCGCCGATGCCGTCGTCCGCGAACTGACCGACTGAAGGCTGAAGCGTCCGTCACCCGGGGAGCAGGTCCATCGCCGCCGCACGCCTCTGGGGCACCGTCGTGCTCCTGGCGTCGAACACCCGCGTGAGGCGATCGTCACCGTAGGCCGGCCAGCCAGGATCGCCCGACGTCACGAACCCGACCCACGACGCGTTCATCTCGGCGGCGAGATCACGCGGAGCGTCGGGACCTGCCAGACGCGCGGCTTCCTCGTCATCGAGGCGATCGAACACGAACCCGAGCTCGAGCGCGTGTGCCGCGCGGAGATCGCGGACGGGACTCGGCCAGGCGAACTCGTAGACGTGCGTCTTCTCCGGACGCGCGGCTGCCACCCGGCTCAACGGAGCACGCAGCATCACGTCCGTGACGAGCTGCCCCAGGATCTCTCCAGCGCCGGCGTCGGGGAACGCGGATCGATAGGCCGCCACCGCACGTCGAGGGATGCGGGAGAGCAGTCGCGCGGCTTGCAGCTTGAACTCTCCGATGCCTGCCAGCACCTCCGGTGGGAACCAGAGCCGATACTCGTCGGTGTTGCTCCCGATGAGTAGCGGCGTGTCGATCTCGCGAAGCACCTCGTGCGGTGACCGGGGAAGGCTCTCGGGGTCGATCGCCAACTGGAACGCCGGAGCCCCGCCGAGGGGAGACGATCCGGCGGATTGAGCTTTCCGTGCGTCCAACAGCTTCTCGGGCGTCAGAGCGGCGAAAGAGACGCGGTCGGCTCGTACTCCGAGTCGCTTCGCGAGTCGAGCCGTCACACGTCCGGCCTTCTTCGGAGTCTGCGCCTGGAGTGGTCCGGACTCGATGATGGCGCGACTGATGAGTGCGCGGGAGTCCGCCCGAGCGAGGAGTCCGGCGACGATGGCTCCACCGGCGGACTCGCCCATCGCCGTTATCCGTGTCGGGTCGCCGCCGAGAGCGGCGACCTCACGGTGCACCCACTCGAGGGCCGCAGCCGCATCGCGCAGGCCGAGGTTCCGTGGGGCGCCCTCCAAGACGGAGAAACCCTCCGAGCCGAGTCGGTAGTTGATCGACACGAAGACGATTCCCGCCTGCGCGAAGACCGCGCCGTCATAGAGCGGAAGAGCGGCGGTGCCGCGTTCGAGCGCGCCGCCGTGGATCCAGAGCAGCACGGGGGCGCCGGAGGCGTCGGACGGAGCCCAGACGTTCGCCGTGAGGATGTCGTCTCCGTCGATCCGCACCGAGCCGAGCAGCTCGCCGATGGCGCCCGCATACGGAACCTGAGGCGGAGTGGGGCCGAACTCCAGTGCGTCGCGCACGCCGTCCCAGGTCGCGACAGGCTGCGGCTCGCGGAACCTGTGCTCGCCGAACGGCGCCATGGCATACGGGATGCCGAGGTAGCGGACGATCCCCGCCTCCTCGACGCCACGAACGATGCCGGTCGACAGGGTGGCATACGGGGAGGAGGTCATGAGCGTCATCCTAGAGTCGTCGGTCCGCGGTACGGAGAACCCGCAGCTGCACGGGGTAGGATTGGCACTCTGAACGTCCGAGTGCCAGCGGAAGGGAAGGGTGATGGTCACAGAGCGAGGGCTGCAGGTTCTCCGCGCGATCGTGCAGGACTACGTCGAGACCCACGAACCCGTCGGCAGCCGGTCGATCGTCGACAGGCATTCCTTCGGCGTCTCGGCCGCCACGATCCGAAACGACATGGCGCTGCTCGAGGATGAAGAGCTGATCACCGCTCCGCACACCTCGTCGGGGAGGGTTCCCACAGACAAGGGCTACCGCGTCTTCGTGAATCATCTCGCCCAGTTGCGCCCGCTCTCTTCGGCACAGCGCTCGGCGATCGAGTCGTTCCTGGGCGAACCGGCCGATCTCGACGACCTGATGGTGCGCACGGTGCGGGTGCTGACGCAGCTGACGGGTCAGGTCGCGCTCGCACAGTATCCGTCGTTCGCGCGTGCGCACGTGACGCATGTCGAACTGGTGGCCCTGGCACCGAACCGGCTGCTGATCGTGCTGGTCACCGATGCCGGCGGCGTGTCACAGCGGATCGCCCCCCTGCCGGAGATCATCGACGAGTCCGACCTCGCGGTGCTGCGTGCACGCCTGTCGTCGTTGATCACCGGACAGGGCATCGGTGAGGCATCCGACCGTCTTCAGCTGCTGCTCGGGGCGGAGGACAAGCCTCAGGACGCGGTGCTCCGCACGCTCGCCGGCGTCGTCGTCGACGAGCTCGGCAGCTTCCGTCAGGAACGTCTGGTGATGGCGGGGGCGGCCACCCTCGCGCGTCGGGAACAGGACTTCCGCGGGAGCATCCATCCGCTTCTCGAGGCGATCGAGGAGCAGGTGACGCTGCTGCGACTGATGAGCGAGATGGTGACCGACGAGCAGGGTCTCGCGGCCAGCATCGGCACCGAGAACGCCCCCTTCGGCCTCGGTGAGGCGTCGATCGTGGCCAGCAACTACGCCGCCCCCAGCGGCACGGCGCGAGTCGGCGTGATGGGGCCGACGCGCATGGACTACCCGAGCAATCTCGCCGCAGCGCGGGCCGTGGCCCGCTACCTGTCGCGGATGCTCGACGAAGACGAGGCCGGCCGCTGACGCGGTCGCCACGAGAACACACGCAGAAAGGCGATTGTGGCGGACCACTATGAGGTTCTCGGGGTGTCCCGGGACGCTTCCACCGATGAGATCAAGAAGGCGTACCGACGCCTTGCCCGGCAGCTGCACCCGGATGTGAACCCCGGGGACGACGCTGCGGAGAAGTTCAAGCTCGTCACGCATGCGTACGACGTCCTCAGCGACGACGAGTCACGCCGGCGCTACGACATGGGCGGCGGAGACGGCGCCGCGGGGAACTTCGGCGGCTTCGGCGGTTTCGGCGACATCTTCGAGACGTTCTTCGGTGCTTCTCAAGGGGGAGGGCGCGGTGCGCGTCCGCGGTCGCGTCGGGAGCGGGGCCAGGACGCCCTCGTCCGGGTCACGCTCGACCTCGGCGACGTCGTGTTCGGGGCGCATCGGGACATCGAGGTCGACACCGCCGTGCTGTGCGAGACGTGTCAGGGGTCGTGCTGTCAGGAGGGCACCTCGCCGGTCACGTGCGACATCTGTGGCGGCTCCGGCCACGTACAGCGTCAGGTGCGCAGCCTGCTCGGCAACGTGGTCACCTCTCAGCCCTGCGGCACCTGCGAGGGCTACGGCACGACCATCCCGTATCCCTGCGGCACCTGCGGGGGGCAGGGTCGCGTGCGTTCGCGCAGAACGGTGTCGCTCGACATCCCCGCCGGTGTCGAGACGGGGCTCCGCCTGCAGCTTCCCGGTTCCGGTGAGGTCGGCAAGGCGGGCGGACCGAACGGTGACCTGTACGTCGAGGTGACCGTCAACCCGCACGCGGCGTTCAGCCGCGAGGGAGACGACCTGCTCGCGACCCTCGAGGTGTCGATGACCGACGCGATCCTCGGTACCGAGACCAAGATCCAGGCACTCGACGGCGAGGTCGACCTCGAGATCCGTCCCGGAGTGCAGTCCGGTGACGTGCTCACGATCAAGGGACGGGGAATCACCCCGCTCCGCGGCACGCAGCGCGGCGATCTGCGGGTCGGCGTCCAGGTGCTGACCCCGACTCGGCTGGACTCCGCGCAGCGTGCGCTGATCGAGGACTTCGCGAAGAAGGCGAAGTCCCCGGAGCCCCAGCTCGCCCAGTTCCAGCAGGGACTCTTCTCCAAGCTCCGCGACCGCTTCCGCAGCCACTGATCATGGCACTGCACTTCCTCGTCGAATCGTCGACGGATGCCCGAGTCGACGACCTGGTGTCGTTGACCGGAGCCGAAGCCAAGCACGCGGCCGTCGTCCGTCGTCTTCGCGTCGGCGAGGCTGTCACCGTCGGCGACGGCGCGGGCGTGTGGCTGACCGGTGTGGCAGAGGAGGTGTCTCCCTCCCGAGTGGAGGTCCGTGTCGCGGAGCGCATCGAGCACCCCGCTCCGACGCCTCGGGTCGTTCTGGTACAGGCGCTCGCGAAAGGAGACCGCGATGAGCTCGCCGTGCAGGCGGCGTGCGAACTCGGCGTCGACGAGATCGTCCCCTGGCAGGCGAGTCGTAGCGTCTCGCGGTGGGAGGGCCCGAAGGCGGTGAAGGGACGGGAGCGCTGGGCGACGATCGTCCGCGAGGCCGCCAAGCAAGCCCACCGCGCCTGGGTGCCCGCCGTCGCATCACCCGTCTCGACGGCTCAGCTCAGGGAGCGCGCGGCCTCGCAGCGCCTCGTGCTGCTCGACCCGACGGCGCCCACGCGACTGTCGGAGATCGAGCCGGACGGACGCGACCTGGTGCTCGTGGTCGGACCGGAAGGCGGGATCTCCGACGAGGAGCTGCGTCACCTGACGGAGGCGGGGGCAGAGCGTGTGCTCCTCGGCGAGACGGTGCTCCGTACCTCGACGGCGGGCCCGGCCGCGATCGCCGTGCTGTCGGTGGCACTCGGTCGATGGTGACCCCGCCCGACCGGCACGGGACGGGCCCGAGGTCGTCGTCACGCTCCGGTCAGTAGACTTGACGGTATGACGGAACCCTCGATCTTCACGCGCATTCTGAACGGGGAGATCCCTGCCGACATCATCGGCGAGACCGACCGGCTGTTCGCGCTGCGCGACATCGCCCCGCAGGCGCCCGTGCATCTGCTCGTGGTGCCGAAGTCGGCAGAGTATCGAGATGTCGTCGAGGTCGCGGCCGCAGATCCCTCTCTGCTCGCCGAGATGGTCGCTTTCGCGGGCGAGCTCGCGGCGGAGCACACGGAGGACGGCGACTTCCGCCTCGTCTTCAACACCGGCGCGAACGCCGGACAGACCGTTTTCCACGTCCACGCACACGTGCTGGCCGGCGGATTGACTGAGAAGAGTGTCGGTGCCTGAGAACCACGAGCCCCAGGAGCGGAGTCTGGGCGGCCGGCCTCCCGAGGCGGTCGAGAAGATCTACGCGGACGGCGTCGCCATGGTGCAGCTGCTCGGACCGCAGGACCGGCTGCTGCGGATGCTGGAGCGTGAGCACCGCGATGTGCAGGTGCTCGTCCGTGGCAACGAGATCACACTCAGCGGTGGCACCGATGCGGTCGCGAAGGCGAGGGCGCTGGTCGAGGAGCTGCTCGCCATGACGAAGGCCGGGCAGGACCTGGCACCGAGCGACGTGTCCAGTTCCGCGCGGATGCTGCGCCAGGAAGGAGGACCGCGCCCCAGCGAGGTTCTCGGCGAGGCGATCCTGACCACGCGCGGCAAGGTGATCCGTCCGAAGACCCTCGGGCAGAAGGAGTACGTGGACGCGATCGAGGAGAACACGATCGTGTTCGGCATCGGTCCGGCCGGTACGGGCAAGACCTACCTCGCGATGGCCAAGGCCGTCCAGGCGCTCCAGCGCAAGGAGGTCACCAGGATCATCCTCACGCGCCCCGCGGTCGAAGCGGGAGAGCGGCTCGGCTTCCTCCCCGGCACGCTCACCGACAAGATCGATCCATACCTCCGCCCGCTGTACGACGCTCTCAACGAGATGATGGACCCCGAGATCGTCCCTCGCCTGATGGCGACCGGCACGATCGAGGTGGCACCCCTCGCCTACATGCGCGGGCGCACCCTCAACGACTCGTTCGTCGTCCTCGACGAGGCTCAGAACACCACGCCGGAACAGATGAAGATGTTCCTCACGCGTCTCGGTTTCGGCACGCGGATGGTCGTCACGGGCGATATCACGCAGGTCGACCTTCCGCAGGGGTCGTCGGGGCTCCGCCTGGTGACCCGAGTGCTCGACGGCATCGACGACATCCATTTCTCCCGTCTCACCAGCGACGACGTGGTACGGCACTCGCTGGTCGGACGCATCGTCGACGCGTACAGCGAGTACGACGAGAAGCGCACCGCAGCGCGATTCGAGCGCGAGCAGGCGGCGGAGTTCGCCAACCGTGCCGATCGCCGGGGAGCACAACGACCTGGACCGCGTGATCGCGCCCCGAAACGAGGACTCTCATGATCGAGATCAACAACGAGTCGGCCATCGACGTCGACGAGACCGTGCTGCAGCGACTGACCGATTTCAATCTCGCGCAGCTGCACGTCAGCCCTGACGCCGAGGTGGCCATCGTCCTCGTCGACGAGGGCGCCATGGAGGCGCTTCACGTGCAGTGGATGGACGAGCCCGGCCCCACCGACGTGCTGAGCTTCCCGATGGATGAGCTGCGCCCCGGGACCGAAGACCGTCCGACCGCCCCCGGCCTGCTCGGCGACATCGTGCTCTGCCCCCAGGTGGCCGAGACGCAGGCGCAGGCGGCAGGACACACCCTGATGGATGAGCTCATCCTGCTCACGACCCACGGTCTGCTCCACCTCCTCGGCTTCGATCACGCCGAGCCCGACGAGGAGCGTGAGATGTTCGGACTGCAGAAGGAGCTGATCCAGGGTTTCGCGGCTGCTGAACGCCGACGATGACTGCTGTTCTCCTCCTGATCGCCGCCGTGCTGCTGGTGGCGTTCGGCGGTCTCATGGCCGCGATCGATGCGGCGTACGGGGTGACCTCGCGTGCCGGACTCGCCGACATGGCGACCGAGGGCCGCAGGGCCAGGGCACTGGAGCGTATCGCCTCAGATCTCGACGCTCACGTGAACGCGGTGGCGTTCATCCGCGTCCTCGCAGAGGTGACGGCAGCCGTGCTCGTGACGGTCGCCTTCACAATCCTGATCGAGAACAACTGGTGGGCGATGCTCGCCGCCGCGGTGCTCATGACGGCGATCACCTTCGTGCTCGTGGGGGCGAGCCCGCGGTCGTTCGGGCGTCAGCACGCCGAGGGCATGATCCGCGGCACCGCGTCGATCGTGCGCGGGCTCCGCATCATCCTCGGCCCCCTCGCGCAAGGCCTGGTCCTGCTGGGAAACCGGGTCACCCCCGGCACGGGGCGCAGCTCCTTCACCAGCGAGGATCAGCTGCTGAGCATGGTCGACGAGGCAGCGTCGAACGATCTCATCGAAGAGGACGACCGCGACCTCATCCACTCCGTCTTCGACTTCACCGACCAGTTCGTCCGCGCCGTGATGGTGCCGCGCACCGAGATGGTGACGGTCGATGCCACGGCGACCACCGACGAGGCGATGGCACTCTTCCTGAACCGCGGCGTGTCCCGGATGCCCGTCGTCGACGACGAGGCCGATGACGTGGTGGGAGTGCTGTACCTCAAGGATCTCGTGCAGTTCGCCTACCGCGACGACAGTGCGTGGCGCGCGGCGTCGATCCGTCCGATCGCGAGGCCGGCGACCTTCGTCCCCGAATCGATGCGAGCGGAGACCCTCCTGCAGCAGATGAAGCGCGATGCCGTGCACGTCTGTCTGGTGATCGATGAGCACGGCGGGATCTCGGGTCTCGTGACTCTCGAGGACCTCATCGAGGAACTCGTCGGCGAGATCTCCGACGAGTACGATCAGGTATCGGCGGAGTTCGTCGATCTCGGTCACGGACGATATCGCGTGAGTGCTCGCCTCTCGCTCGAAGACGTCGGCGATCTGTTCGGGCTCGAGCTCGAGGACGAGGACGTGGATTCGATCGGCGGTCTGCTCGGGAAGGCGCTGGGACAGGTTCCCCAGCCCGGCGCCACGGCGACCGTGGAAGGTCTGGTGCTCACCGGCGGTGCATCGCGGGGGCGTGGACGAGGTATCGCGACGGTGTTCGTGGAACGTGCGGCGGGGGAACCCGACGCTTCGCAGGATGAAGGAGATCGAGACGATGACTGACGACACCCGAAGCGGTTTCGTGACCTTCGTCGGCCGCCCCAACGTCGGGAAGTCGACGCTCACGAACGCCCTCGTCGGCGAGAAGATCGCGATCACGAGCGAGAAGCCGCAGACGACACGTCGCGCTATCCGCGGCATCGTCAATCGCCCGGAGGGGCAGCTGGTCATCGTGGACACCCCGGGGATCCACAAGCCGCGCACGCTGCTCGGCGAGCGGCTGAACGACCTCGTGGAGCAGGTGCTGGGCGACGTCGACGTCATCGGATTCTGCGTTCCTGCGAATGAGAAGGTGGGCCCGGGGGACAGGCGGATCGCGGCATCCCTCGACGGGTACCCGCGCGCGAAGAAGATCGCGATCGTGACCAAGATGGATGCGGCCGGCCGTGACGAGGTCACGGAGCGTTTGCTGGAGGTCGATTCGCTGCGCGAGGACTGGGCCGCGGTCGTCCCGCTGTCCGCCCTCACCCGCGAGCAGCTCGACGTGTTGTCGGACGAGATCCTGACGCTGATGCCGAAGGGGCCCGCGCTGTACCCGGAGGGCATCACGACCGACGAGTCGCAGGAGGACCGGATCGCCGAGATGATCCGCGAGGCCGCTCTCGAGGGCGTGCGCGACGAGCTTCCGCATTCGATCGCCGTCGTCATCGACGACATCGCGCCGAGGGAGGGCACCGACCTCACCGACGTGCACGCATCCATCGTCGTGGAGCGTGACAGCCAGAAGGCGATCATCATCGGGCATAAGGGCAAGCGTCTCAGCGAGGTGGGCGCGCGAGCGCGTGCGGGCATCGAGGAACTGCTGGGGACGCGCGTCTTCCTCGGGTTGCATGTGAAGGTCGCGAAGGAGTGGCAGCGCGACCCGAAACAGCTCGGCAGACTCGGGTTCTGAGATGACATCCGGCACTACGTCGATGGCGGCGGGAAGGCCGCCGACCCCGACGACATGAGCGGCCGCAGCGAAGACCCGAATCCGCTGCGCGACGAGGTCTTCAGCCGGGTGTTCGACGAACACTGGGCAGCCGTTCGACACCACATCGAGGGCGTGGTCGGCGCCGAGGCCGAGGTCACCGAGATCGTCTCTGAGGTCTTCCTGCTCGCCTGGACGAAGCTGCGCCCTGCCCGTCCGCCGAGTCGGGTCTGGCTTCTGCGGGCAGCTGATCGGCGACTGGGTGCCCGCTCCGGTCGTACGTCAGCACCGCACGGTGTGTTCGATGCCGTGCGTCTCGGCGTCTCCGGCGAGGAAGGTGAACCCGATCCTGTCGGCAGGGTGGCGGTCATGCGGGCTTTGGCTGTCCTCACTCCCCGCCAGAGGCGTATCATCATGCTCACGTACTGGGACGGACTCACGGTGGGGGAGATCGCGGAGTTGTCGCGCACTTCCGAGTTCCGGGTGCGGAAGTCGCTGGGACGTGCGCGGGAACGCCTGCGTGCGGAGCTGGGTCTGGAGGGGCTGATAACGGGTGATGATTGACGATGCCGTACTCGAACGGATGCTGATCGACGCCGATCCCGCACCGACGCCGCGTGAGGCGGCACCCGATGCCCTGGCTCTCGCGACCAGGGATCGTATCCTCCGCACGAGTGCGGCGCCTCGCAGGAGACGTCGGCGGGCGATCGGCTGGGCCTCCGGGCTGACGGCGGTCGCCGCATCCACCGCCCTGGCCTTCGCCGTCTTCTCGCCCCAGGGCGCCGCGGTGGCCGGGATGCCATCGCCTCTCGACTTCGAAGGCTCGACCACGGTCGCGCAGACGGTGGATGACGCGGACGCGGCTCTCGCCGGTCCGACCGGACCCGCAGCGCCGGAGCGCGCCGTGCGGACCGCCTTCTGGGGGTTCTCGGTCGAGGTCGAGGCGAAGGTCAGCAAGGTCGTCCCGCAGCTCTCCACGCTCACGTGGGAACCGGACGGCTCGGGCCGGATGACGATCGTCGCCGGCGTCCCCTACGATCCGGAGGACGCGGTGGCGAGCAACGCCGCCGAGGTGACCAGCAGTGGGGAGGTCGTCACCGACCTCGTCATGGCGCCGGGCGATTTCTACACCCCCTGGACGGACGTGCCGGGCGAGACGCGTCAGGACATGATCGCCATCCTCCGTGCCTTCGGCATGCCTGAGAACCCGACGGCGTACGACGTCGAGGTGGCTTTCACGTCGGTCCTCGACCAGTGGACGCTGACGAACGCGCAGCACCGCGAGCTGCTCGCGCTCCTCGAGGAGGCGCAGGGCGGGGAAGCGCTCGGGATGACGAAGGACCGTCTGGGGCGGGAAGTGAACGGCGTCAGGGTCATATCGCCGGATGGCGCCGCCAGCGATCTGATCCTGGTCTCCCGTGACACCGGCAGGATCGTGGGCGTCGAACGCACCGTGTTGATCGCAGACGACGTCTTCGCCGCCGGTTCGATCATCTCGTATCAGATGTGGGACCTCGATGAGGAGGAGATCAGATGAGGCGGAGGGTTATCGTCGCTGCGACGATGCTGAGCGCAATACTGCTTCTCAGTGCGGCACCGGCGCAGGCTGCTTTGGAGGGCGACGACGCTGTCGCTCCCGAGATCATCGCGATGCTCGAGGAAGTGCCCGGCGGTGTGATCATCGATTCGACGCATGCGGCGTGGCCCGCGCTCGGCATGGAACTCGCGATCGGGACCATCGCGCTCCGGTCGGCGCTTTCGGTCGGGAGCTGTGCGACCGATCGGTTCTGCGCCTACAGCGCCGGGTCGCTCGGCGGCAACAAGCTCACGTTCAGCGTGTGCAGCGTCAACACGATTCCCTCCACGTTCATCGCGAAGTCGGTCGCCAATGCGCGGAGCTCCGGCCACGTGCAGGCGCGAAACGGCAGCACCACGGTCACCACCGTCAACGCGGGAAGCTGGGCGAACCTCGCAGGCACGGTCAACAACCTCCGCTGCGTCCTCTGAGCAGGTCCGAGCGATGACGGTGGTGGTCTCTCGAGCGCGGCACTGGGTCGCCGCGGGGTGGGGTTCGCCCGACCTCTGGGAGTTCGTCGAGCACGACATTCCGGCTCCGGAGCACGGCATGGTCACCATTCGCGTCCTCGCCGCCGGGGTGAACCCCGCTGATGCGAAACATGTCGCTGCTGCCCGACCGGGCGTCGAGCTGCCGGTGCCGATCGGGTATGAGGTCTCGGGAGAGGTCTCGGCCATCGGCCAGGGTACCCGCATCGGTTCGGGCGCTGTCGACATCGGCGACGAGGTCATCGCCTTCCGCGTGCGAGGCGGCTATGCGACCGCGGTCACCGTCCCGGCTGAGAAGGTCTTCGCGAAGCCCTCCACCCTGACGCATCCGGAGGCGGCGAACCTGCTCCTCGTGGGTACGACTGCCGCGGAGATGCTCGCCGTCACCGGTGCGGCGCCGGGGGAGACGATCCTGCTCCACGGTGCCTCCGGTGCTGTCGGTGCGAGCGTGCTGCAGCAGGCACGCCTGCGGGGCATACGCGTCATCGGAACGGCGAGCGAGTCCCGGTTCGACGAGGTGCGACGATTCGGAGGGCTCCCGGTGCGCTACGGTTCGGGGCTCGCCGCACGTGTGCGCGCTCTGGCGGACGGGCCGATCGCTGCGGCATTGGACGCCGTGGGGACGCACGAAGCGGTGGATGCATCGCTCGAACTGGTAGGCGATCGTCGGCGGATCGTGACCATCGCCGCGGCTGACCGCGCGACGGCCGACGGCATCCTCGCCATCGCCGGCTCCATGGCCGAGAGCGCACGTTTCCGGGATGAGGTCCGCAGCGAGTTGATCGCTCTGGCGCAGAACGGCGATCTCGTCGTTCCCCTGGCCCGCACGTTTCCGCTCTCCGAGGCACGCGCGGCCCACCGACTTCTCGCCACGGGTCACCCCGGAGGCAAGCTCGCGTTGATCCCGTAGCTCAGTCGATCTCCCGAAGCGCTGAGGTCACGATCACGACGCCGTCACCGTACTCCGCGTCAGCGGCCTCCTGGATGGCACCGTCATCCCACGTGACGCTGAGCCGGACGTAGCCGCGGTCCGTGCTGACGGTGAGCGCCTCTCCACCGAGACGGGTGGCGATGTCGTCCTGGATCCTCGTGAGCTCGTCGGCCGGTGTGGTGCCGTCGACGCCGCCCGTCGGATCCTCCGCTGGGATCGGGTCGAACAACGCGAGCATGATCGGTGGATCGGTGTTGGTGAGCCGTTCACCGTCGTAGGTCGCGTAGACGGCGTAGGCGCCCCAGGTGGTCTCTCCGCTGGACTCGTTGCCCTCGAGTCCGGCCCAGGACCAGCCGGCGAGAGGCACTCCGCTGCACTGGGGCGGATGCGATTCCATGATCGCTCGCAGACACAGCTGTACCTCGCCCGCCACATCGAGCACCGTGCCCACGCCGATCACGCGCCCTTCCGGGAGGCCAGGCCGGACGTCTTCGAGCCCCTGCCCTGATGGTGCAGACGTGCTCGTCGGCGCCGCGGAGCCTCCGGGCCCGGAGGTGCAGGCGCTCAGGAGCAGGAGGCTGAAGACGGAGGCGACGGCGAGGGTCAGGCGACGCGGCGATGTGCTCATATCGGGGAGTGTCGACAGCGAAGGAAACGTCTCACACCCGTCGAATCGGCGGAGTCAACCCTGCTAGCATGACCACATGCCTTTCGGCGGTCTGCTTCTTCTTAGCTGCCGCGACGAGTCCTAAAGCTAGGGCCTTCCTCGTCGCGGCGCTTGTGTTGGCCCGTTTACCCTGACGAAGAGAAGAAGCCCCATCATGCAGAACACTCAGCGCCCGTCCGCGATGCCGATCCACAAGTACCGGCCGTTCCACGAGCAGATCACCGTCCAGCTGCCTGACCGCACCTGGCCCGATGCCCGCATCACCGAGGCGCCCCGCTGGTGCGCGGTCGACCTCCGCGACGGCAACCAGGCGCTCATCGACCCGATGTCGCCCGAGCGCAAGCGCGTCATGTTCGAGCTGCTCGTCAGCATGGGGTACAAGGAGATCGAGGTCGGCTTCCCCTCGGCGAGCCAGACCGACTTCGACTTCGTGCGTCAGCTCATCGAGGAGAACCTCATCCCCGACGATGTCACGATCCAGGTCCTGACGCAGGCGCGCGAGCATCTGATCGCCCGCACCTATGAGGCGATCGCGGGAGCGAAGCAGGCCATCGTGCACCTGTACAACTCCACGAGCGTGCTGCAGCGCGAGGTGGTCTTCCGCACCGACAAGCAGGGCATCATCGACATCGCACTCGAGGGCGCCCGGCTGTGCCGGGAGTTCGAGAAGACGATCCCCGACACGAAGGTGTACTACGAGTACTCGCCCGAGAGCTACACGGGGACCGAGCTCGAGTTCGCCGTGGACATCTGCAACCAGGTGATCGAGGTCTTCGAGCCCACGCCCGACCGCAAGGTCATCATCAACCTCCCGGCGACCGTCGAGATGGCATCGCCGAACGTGTATGCCGACTCGATCGAGTGGATGAGCCGCAACCTCGCGCACCGCGAGAACGTGATTCTGTCGCTGCACCCGCACAACGACCGCGGCACCGCGATCGCGGCCGCCGAGCTCGGATACATGGCCGGAGCCGACCGTATCGAAGGCTGCCTGTTCGGCAACGGTGAACGCACCGGCAACGTCGACCTCGTCGCGCTGGGGATCAACATGTTCACGCAGGGCATCGACCCGCAGATCGACTTCAGCGACATCGACCAGGTCAAGCGCACGGTCGAGTACTGCAACCAGCTGCCGGTGCCCGAGCGCAGCCCGTGGGCGGGTGACCTCGTCTTCACGGCATTCAGCGGCTCCCACCAGGACGCGATCAAGAAGGGGTTCGAGGCCATGGCGGCCAAGGCCGAGGCGCAGGGCGTCACGGTGGACGAGATCGAGTGGGCGGTGCCGTACCTGCCCATCGACCCGAAGGACCTCGGTCGCTCCTATGAGGCCGTGATCCGCGTGAACTCGCAGTCCGGCAAGGGTGGCGTCGCCTACCTGCTCAAGGCCGACCACGCGATCGATCTGCCCCGCAAGCTGCAGATCGAGTTCTCCGGAGTCGTGCAGGCCAAGACGGATGCCGAGGGCGGCGAGGTCACCAGCGAGCAGATCTGGTCGATCTTCAACGACGAGTATCTCCCCGCGGCCGACACCGCAGCCAAGTGGGGGCGCTTCGAACTGCTCGCGACCCAGACCCGGAGCGACATGTCGGGCGACGTGGCACTTGACGTGGTGCTCCGCGACGACGATCAGCAAGTGTCCGTCACGGGCAACGGCAACGGTCCGGTCGCGGCGTTCGTCGAGGTGTTGCGTGGACAGGGCTTCGACATCACGGTCTACGACTACGTCGAGCACGCTCTCAGCGCCGGCGGAGACGCGCAGGCCGCGGCCTACGTCGAGCTGCAGGTCGGCGACCAGCGCCTGTGGGGTGTAGGCATCGACGGAGACATCTCCACCGCATCGCTCAAGGCGATCGTCTCGGGTGTGAACCGTTCGATCCGCACGCGTCAGCAGGAGCTGGCAACCGTCTGATCCCGGTTCGAATCGCGCGATCGGTCGTGTCCGTCGACAGGAGGGGACCGATCGCGCGATTCGAGGTAGAGGTCAGTCCACCCACTGCACCAGCTGCCAGATGAGGCCGTTGGGGTCGGCGAACTGACCACAGCGCTCGCCCCAGGGTTCAGTCTCCGGAGGGGTGACCACACGAGCGCCTGCGTCGGCGATGCGGGTGAACTCCCGGTCGATATCGTCGACGACGAAGACGATCAGGGTGCCCTGACCGGCGGAGCCGGCGATCTCTTGTGGGCGGAACGTCGAGAGCCCGGTCTGGAGGAAGATCATGTTCGGGACGGGCCCCGGGTGCTGCAACGAGACGAAGCCGTCCGCGGACATCGCCTCCTCGAAGCCGAAGTGCGTCGTGGCGAAGGCGGCGGAGGCCGCCACGTCGGGGACGTTGAACGAGAGGGCGGTCTGAGTGATGTTCACGGTTCTCCATTCCAAAAGTCTGTACAGTGTACAAGGTTAAGGCGGAAGCGGTCTAGGCTATTCCCGATGGCCAAGAATCTCGTCGATCTGCTCTGGCGGCACAGCCCCGCGGCTCCCGTGACCCGCCAGCGCGGGCCGAAGGCACGTCACTCGGCGGATGACGTCGTGGATCGTGCCGTCGCACTGGCTGACGCCGACGGCCTCGGCGCGGTGACGATCCGCTCGCTGGCGCAGTCCCTCGACCTCACCCCGATGTCGATCTACACGCACGTCAACAGCCGTGCCGACCTGCTCGTGCTGATGGCGGATGCGATGCACGCCAGTCTTCGCAGTGAGCCCGCGGAGGCCTCGGGCTGGCGTGCGGCGGTCCGGGCGGTCGCCGAGGACAACCTGCGCCTCCTCCGCGCTCATCCATGGCTCATCGACATTCACGATCCCCGTGTCGCATTCGGCCCTGGCACCATCGCCAAGTACGACCGGGAACTCCATGCTTTCGACGACCTCGGTCTCAGCGACGTGGAGCGTGACGCGGCGCTGAGCTTCGTGCTGGACTTCACTCTCGCTGCGGCGGCTCGGATGCGCGAGGAGCAGCGCGCAGCGGCGTTCGCGGCATCGTGGGCAGAGGCCGCACCGCGTCTGGCGGCCTACCTCGGTGAGGAGATGCCGCTCGCCAGGTCGGTGGGTCAGTCTGCGGGGGAAGCCATGGGCGTTCCCTACGACGCTCGAACGGCGTGGGACTTCGGTCTCGAGCGAGTGATCGACGGACTCGCCGGCATGGTACGCGGCGCGGACCGCCTCCGCGGCACCTGAACCGGTCAGTCCTGAGGCTTCACGATCGCGATCGCGCCGGTCTCCGCGGCGACCTTACGGCGGTAGAGACGGCGCTGCTCCGGGAGCGAGACATCGAACGTCACCGCGAGGATCCGGATCACGGCCGTCACGACGATGCCGATGACCGCCGCGAGGGGAATCGGCATCCCGAGTGCGACGGCGATCACGATGAACGTGCACCCCGCTCCGGCAGCGACCGCGTACAGCGAGCCGACGTGCATGATCGCGGTCGGCAGGCCCATCAGCATGTCGCGGAGCACGCTTCCTCCGACCGCGGCACAGACGCCGATGAAGACCGCCGGCACCTCGGGAATCCCGAAGGCGAGGGCCTTGCTCGTGCCGAAGGCGCCGAACATGCCGATCACCACGGCATCGAGGACGACGATGGCGGTGTTCAGGCGGGTGAAGAGCCCGGCGAGCAGCATGCCCAGAAGCGCGGCGCCGGCCGCAGTGACCAGGTACCACTGATTCTGCAGCGTGGCGGGGGTCTGCCCGAGCAGGATGTCGCGGATCAGACCACCGCCCATCCCGATCATGATGCCGATGATGGCCACCCCGAGCCAGTCGAGCCGTCTCTGACCCTGAAAACCCGATGCGAACATCGCGCCCTGGACTCCGCCGAGGCCGACGCCGAGCAGGTCCGCCCAGAGCGGAATGATGAAGAGCGGTTCGGTCACCCGTTCATTCTCGCGCACGGAGGATAATCGAAGGGTGCCCACCTATCGAGACGAAGCGGTGATCCTGCGCACCCACAAACTCGGTGAGGCGGATCGCATCGTCACGATGCTGTCGAGACGGCACGGCAAGGTCCGCGCGGTGGCGAAGGGAGTGCGCCGGACGTCGTCCAAGTTCGGCGCCAGGCTCGAGCCGTTCATGGTCGCCGACGTGCAGCTGTACCAGGGCCGCTCGCTCGACATCGTGCAGCAGGCCGAGTCCCTCGGCTCTTACGGCACCGACATCGCCGCACACTACGACCGCTTCACCGCGGCCAACGCCATGGTGGAGACGGCGGACCGTCTGAGCGACGCGGAGGCCACTCCCGATCAGTACCTGCTGCTCGTCGGCGGGCTGCGGGCGTTGTCGCGGGGAGAGCACGTCGCACGGAGCATCCTCGACTCGTACCTGCTGCGGGTGATGTCGCTGTCGGGTTGGGCGCCATCGCTCGACGAGTGCGCCCGCTGCGGCACCCCAGGGCCGCACTCGCGATTCGTCGCTCAGCTCGGTGGGCTCGTCTGCCAGAACTGCTCCCCGGCAGGCAGCCCGCGTGTCGCAGAGAAGACCCTGGCGTTGCTCCGTTCGCTCATCGCGGGGGAGTGGGACGTGATCGACGCAGCGGCGCCGGCCGACACCGCCGCAGCCTCGGGACTTGTCTCCGCGTACGCCCAATGGCACCTGGAGCGCGGCATCCGCTCCCTCTCCCATGTGTCAGACATCACTTCAGAAGGAGCACGGTGAGCCCGAAGCCCTATACGCACAAGGACGCCGTCCCCTATCGACCGCTGGACTGGACAGGTTCGTACCCGCCCGCGTTCCGGGCCGTGCCCGAGCACGTGGCGATCGTCATGGACGGCAACGGCCGGTGGGCGAACCGCCGGGGACTCAACCGCATCGAGGGGCACAAGGCGGGGGAGGAGGTCTTGCTCGACGTGGTCGCCGGCGCGATCCAGGCGGGGGTCAAGCACCTCTCGGTGTACGCCTTCTCGACCGAGAACTGGGCGCGTTCGCCGGAAGAGGTCCGCTTCCTCATGGGTTACAACCGCGACGTCCTGCACCGCCGTCGCGATCAGCTCAACGAATGGGGCGTGCGCATCCGCTGGGCCGGCCGCAAGCCGCGCCTGTGGGGCAGCGTCATCAAGGAGTTGCAGCACGCTGAGCGACTGACCCGCGACAATGACGTGCTCACGCTCACGATGTGCGTCAACTACGGCGGCAGGGTCGAACTCGTGGATGCCATGCGGGCGATCGCCGACGATGTCGCGGCAGGGCGCGTGAAGCCCAAGGCGATCACCGAGAAGATGATCCGCCGCCATCTGTACGTCCCCGACATGCCGGACGTCGATCTGTTCCTGCGCAGCTCGGGCGAACAACGTACCTCGAACTTCCTGCTGTGGCAGTCGGCATACGCCGAGATGGTCTTCCTCGACACGCTCTGGCCCGATTTCTCGCGCGAGGAGCTGTGGCGGGCGATCGGGATCTACCTGTCGCGCGACCGTCGCTTCGGCGGTGCGATCGACGTTCCCGACGCCTCTGCCTGAGCACGCAGCCACCGTCTCGTCTCCCGCGGATGACGGAGACGGACGATCGTGAGGTGCGGGAAGCGCTCCTGCAACGCGGGGAAGCGCTCCGTCCACTTGTGAAGTGTCGCTGCCTGCCACGCGAGGATGTTCTCCTCCGGATCACGGCGGAACATGGTCCACGGCCCCTTCTCGCGGTTGCCGTTCCAGAGCTCGAGCCGCAGCACGCCTCGAGCCAGCGTGCGCCGGATCAGGCGGCCTCGCACCACGCGGTACGGGTAGTCGAGCCAGATCGCGAGCTGTGCGCGCGGGGGGAGGATGTCGTCCGTTCCCTTGCTCGTGTACTGCCACTCGGTGATCCAGTGCTCCTCCGCTGCGAAGGCCCGCACGTCGTCGAGGAACTCGGGGCGCGGCGTCCACTCGGGGCCGTGGAACAGGCCGTCGATCTCCACATGGCGCAGGTTCCACAGGCGGGCCAGCCGTCGGGCGAGCGTGGTCTTGCCGGATCCTGAGACGCCGGCGACGAGCACGCGCTCGGGGACGGAGGGCAGCGGGTCTTCGGCGGAGAGCATCCGAGAATCCTATCCGCGGCTCGGATCGGGTTCGGAATAGCCCGTAGGTGCATGCGGTTGCATAACAGTGTGACTGAACCCATCTCCATCGACATCTGGTCCGACATCGCCTGCCCCTGGTGCTACATCGGCAAGCGCAACCTCGAGAAGGGGCTCGAAGCGGTCGCGGCCGACGAGGACGCACCGCAGGTCAACATCACCTTCCACTCGTTCGAGCTCTCGCCCGACACCCCCGTCGACTTCGACGGTGACGAGATCGACTTCCTCGCAGGCCACAAGGGCATGCCGCGCGAGCAGGTCGAGCAGATGCTCTCGAACGTGACGGGTGTGGCGGCGAACGCCGGCCTCGAGTACCGGTTCGATCTGCTGCAGCACACGAACACGGTGAAGGCGCACGAGCTGCTGCACTTCGCCAAGGCAGAGGGGCTGCAGCACGAGATGGAAGAGCGGCTCATGTCCGCCTACTTCACCGAGGGCAAGCACGTCGGTCGCATCGATGATCTCGTCGAGCTGGCTGTCGAGGTCGGGCTGGACGCAGACCGTGCCCGCGCAGCACTCGAGAGCGAGCAGTACCTGCCCGCCGTGCGTCAGGACCAGGCGCAGGCCCGCGCCTACGGGATTCAGGGCGTGCCGTTCTTCGTCGTCGACGGCCAGTACGGCATCAGCGGCGCGCAACCGCCCGCGGCGTTCGAGAACGTTCTCCGCGACCTCTGGTCCAAGCGCGGAGAGGCCGAGCCGGAGACCGCGGCCGTCTGACGGGCCGGCGCGCTCTAGCGGGTCAGCGCCGCTTCGATCGCACTGACGATCTCGGGGGCGTCCGGCTTCTGCTTCGGCCGGAAGCGCAGGACGTCCCCGTCCGGCAGCACGAGGAACTTCTCGAAGTTCCATTCCACGCGCCCGGCTTTGCCACCGGCGTCGGGAGTCTCCTTGAGCGCCTTGTACAGCTCGGCGGCGTTCTTGCCGTTGACCTTGACCTTGTCGTTGACGGGGAAGGTGACGCCGTAGGTCGTCGAGCAGAACTCGAGGATGTCGTCGACAGAGCCGGGCTCCTGACCGAAGAACTGATTGCAGGGGAAGCCGACGACGGTGAATCCGCGATCGCCGTACAGACGCTGCAGTTCCTCCAGCTGCTCGTACTGCGGCGTCAGCCCGCACTTGGATGCGACGTTGACCACGAGCACCACATCGGCGCCCAGATCGTCGAGCGTCTTCTCCTCGCCCTTCGCGTCGGTGAACGGGATGGTGCGGAGCGAGGATTCGGTCATATGCACAGCTTAGATCGCCGCATCCCTCCGGGCTCCGCGTCTGGGAGAATGGACAGGACATGACTCTCGCCACCGCCCCCGCCCGCCCTCTTCGCATCGGCCCGATCGATCTCGACGTGCCGGTCGTCCTCGCACCCATGGCGGGGATCACCAACACCGCCTTCCGACGTCTGTGTCGCGAGTACGGCGCCGGGCTCTACGTGAGCGAGATGATCACCTCGCGGGCGCTCGTCGAACGCAACGAGACCACGATGCGACTCATCCGGCATCACGAGTCCGAGACGCCGCGGTCCATCCAGCTCTACGGCGTCGACCCGAAGACCATCGCGGAGGCCGTGCGCATCATCGTCGCCGAGGATCACGCCGACCACATCGACCTCAACTTCGGGTGCCCGGTGCCGAAGGTCACCCGTCGCGGCGGGGGAGCGGCGCTGCCGTGGAAGTCGAAGCTGTTCGCCGACATCGTCGACCAGGCGGTGAAAGCCGCCGGCGACATCCCTCTCACCGTGAAGATGCGCAAAGGCATCGACAAGGATCACCTCACGTTCCTCGATGCAGGGCGTGCGGCCGAAGACGCCGGGGCCGCCGCCGTGGCGCTGCATGCCAGGACTGCCGGCGAGTACTACTCCGGGTTCGCGGACTGGAACGCGATCGGCGAGCTGAAGCAGGCGGTCACGAGCATCCCGGTGCTGGGGAACGGCGACATCTGGTCGGCCGACGATGCGGTGCGCATGATGGCGCAGACCGACTGCGACGGAGTGGTGGTCGGGCGCGGCTGCCTCGGACGCCCTTGGCTGTTCGGCGAGTTGGCGACCGCGTTCGGCGGGGAGGGGAAGACGGTCGACGCGACGCTCGGCTTCGTCGCTGACGCCTTCCGCCGCCACGCCGAGCTCCTCGTCGAGTTCTTCGAGGATGAGGATCGCGGATGCCGTGACATCCGCAAGCACGTCTCCTGGTACTTCAAGGGCTACCCGGTCGGGGGCGACATCCGCACCGGACTCGCCACGGCGTCCAGCCTCGCCGAGATCGACGACCTCCTCGGCCGGCTCGATCACACGGCACCGTATCCCGGTGCGGACGCCGAGGGGCAGCGCGGGCGGGCAGGACACCCGAAGCGCACGGCCCTGCCGGACAAGTGGTTGGAGTCGCGGGAGATCGCATCCGACACCTCGGAGATGATGCGTGGAGCGGAGATCGAGAACAGTGGCGGTTGACCCCCAGTCAGGCCTGCGCGCCGACGGCTACGACGCGCGAGATGCCGAACGATTCTTCGCCGAGACCCATCGATCCGAGCGCAACGACTTCGCTCGTGATCGTGCCCGCGTCCTGCACTCCGCGGCGCTGCGCCGACTCGCCGCCAAGACGCAGGTGCTCAGCCCTGCCAGCACCGCGGATTTCGCCCGCAACCGTCTGACGCATTCCCTCGAGGTCGCTCAGGTCGGGCGCGAGCTCGCTGTCGCACTGGACGTGTCGGCCGATGTCGTCGACACCGCGTGCCTCAGCCACGACCTGGGGCATCCTCCCTTCGGTCACAACGGCGAGCGGGCACTGAACGAGTGGGCAGAGCCCATCGGGGGGTTCGAGGGGAACGCCCAGTCCCTGCGCATCCTGTCCCGACTCGAGGCGAAGGTGCTCGACGACAGCGACCGCTCGGTCGGCCTGAACCTGACCCGCGCCAGCCTCGACGCGACGTGCAAGTACCCGTGGACGGTCGACAGCCCGGTCCCCGATCCCGGTGGGCGTCTGAAGTTCGGCGTGTACCCCGAGGATGAAGCCGTGTTCCGTTGGATGCGCGAAGGCGCTCCTGGTCGACTCCGGTGCATCGAGGCCGAGATCATGGACCTCTCGGACGACATCGCCTACTCCGTCCACGACTTCGAGGATGCGATCGTCAACGGCTACGTCGACGTCGCCCAGCTCGCCGACCCCGCTCAGCACGACGCACTCGTCGGGCGTATCCAGCAGTGGGTCGGGTACGACTTCACGCGTGACGAGCTCGCCGACGCGCTCTACCGTCTGGCGTCGCAGCCGATGTGGCTCTCCTCGTTCGACCGTTCCCGTCAGGCTCTCGCGCGGCTCAAGAACCTCACGAGTGACCTGATCGGACGTTTCGCCCGTGCTTCGGTCTCCGCCACCAGGGAGGCGTACGGTACGAAGGCGCTGGTCCGGTACAACGCCCATGTCATCGTCCCGCGGGTGATCGAGGTGGAGATCGCCGTGTTGAAGGGCATCATGGGCCAGGCCATCGTCACGATCGAAGCCCGCAAGGGCGTCTACAAGGAGCAGCGGCGCGTGCTGAAGAGGCTCGCCGATGCCCTCTGGTCGACCGATGCGCTGTGGTCCGCGGGTTCCGATGTGCTCGAGCCCGCGTTCGCCGCCGACTTCATCGCGGCGGAGACCGACGCCCAGCGCGCCAGAGTCGTCGTGGATCAGATCGCGAGCCTCACCGATCAGAGCGCCATCGACTGGCACAACCGTCTCGTCGGGGAGATCGACCCGGCCGAGGTGGGGATCTGGACTCCCCGTCACGCCCGCCCCGGTGCGCGGCCGCACACCGAGCGCGTTCCCGTCGCGGAAAGAGCGCACTGATGCCGCGGATCCGTCAGGCCGATGTCGATGAGGTGAAGGCGCGCACGAACATCGCCGACATCATCGGCGAGCGCGTGGCGCTGAAGCCCGCCGGAGTCGGATCCCTCAAGGGCCTGTGCCCGTTCCACGACGAGAAGAGCCCGAGTTTCCATGTCCGGCAGCAGGTGGGGTACTACCACTGCTTCGGATGCGGGGAGTCCGGAGACGTGTACTCCTTCCTCCGGGAGATGGACCACGTCAGCTTCACGGAGGCGGTGGAGCGTCTCGCCGGCCGCATCGGGTACACGCTGCACTACGAGGACGGCGGAGCCGCCCCCGAGACGAGTGGGCGGAGTCGGCTGTATGCAGCCAACACCGCAGCCGCGGAGTTCTTCCGCGCGCAGTTGCTCACCCCGGACGCCGAGGCAGGACGTCGCTTCCTCGGGGAGCGCGGGTTCGATGCAGGTGCTGCAGCGCATTTCGGAGTCGGCTTCGCCCCGCGTGGCTGGGACGGCATGCTGAAGGCGCTCACCGCGCAGGGGTTCACCCGCGAGGAGCTCAGCAACGCCGGCCTCGTCTCGACCGGACAGCGCGGTGTCTACGACAGATTCCGCGGGCGTCTCGTGTGGCCGATCAGGGACGTGTCGGGGCAGACGATCGGCTTCGGCGCCCGCAAGCTGTTCGACGACGACCAGGGGCCGAAGTACCTGAACACCCCGGAGACGCCGATCTACAAGAAGGCGCAGGTGTTGTACGGGCTCGACCTCGCCAAGCGCGACATCGCCAGAGGCGACCCACGCCGGGTCGTGGTGGTCGAGGGCTACACCGATGTGATGGCCTGCCATCTCGCGGGGCTCACGACGGCGATCGCCACATGCGGTACGGCGTTCGGCACCGAGCACATCAAGGTGCTGCGCCGCGTGATGGGTGATGACAACGCCTCAGGCGAGGTGGTCTTCACCTTCGACGGTGATGAAGCCGGTCAGAAGGCGGCCCTGCGTGCCTTTACCGAGGATGACCGATTCAACGCGCAGACCTTCGTCGCGGTCGCGCCCGACGGTATGGATCCGTGTGACCTGCGACTCCGGCGAGGAGATGCCGCGGTTCGGGGGCTGATGGACACCAAGCAGCCGATGTTCGAGTTCGCGATCGACCGCAAACTCGGCGGCTTCGACCTCTCCACGGTGGAAGGGCGCGTCGGTGCATTGCGGGCGGCCGCTCCCATCGTGGCGGAGATCCGCGATCAGCTTCTTCGCCCGGGATACGAACGCGTACTGGCCCGGCGGCTCGGGATGGACCCCACCGAAGTGCGCAGTGAGGTCGAACGCGCCGCTCGCGGAGCCTCGACCCCGCAGCAGCCGCGTCGGGAGGCCCCGCAGATCGACTCGGTCACGGGGGCTCCCCTCGTCGCCCCGGTGACGCTGGCGAGTCTGCCGCGCAGCCCCGACGTCGCGGTCGAACGCGACGCGCTGATGGGTGCGCTCCAGTACGGACACCAGGTCGATCAGGCGCTGCTCAACCGGGCGTTGGAGGCACCCTTCCGGACTCCAGGGCTGGACGCCGTGCGTGAGGCGGTTGCGGCGGCTCCGGACCGCACCAGGGCCGGCTGGGTGACCGAGGCCGTGAACGGCGTGCGTGAACCCTACCGCTCCCTCGCGGGGGAGCTGTTGATGACGCCGTTCCCCGAGCGGACGGAGGAGCGGGCCGTCGCCACTGTGGCCGACCTCGCCCGCAGGCTCGTGCTCCGGCAGCTCGAGCACGAGAAGCAGGAGCTCCTCGGTGCGGTGCAACGCGTGCCTGCCGATTCCGATGGTGGTCGCGCGCTGCGGATGCGCCTGCGCGACATCGACGCAGAGCGTCAGCGCTTCGCCGAGTCGTAACGGGGAGCGGGGGCCGGCAGGCGGCAGGATGGAGTCATGTCCCGCAGGCCCGAATCAACGAACGCGATCGACTGCTCCGATCTGGTGATCGACCGCATCGGCCACGGGATGCCGACGCGCGCGGTCGACGGTGTCACGTTCTCGCTGGCGCCCGGTGGGCTCATCTGCGTCGCCGGACCCACGGGCTCAGGAAAGTCGACGTTGGTCGCCGCCCTTGCCGGCTCCACCGACCCCTCGGTCAAGGTCGTCGGAGGCAGCGCCCAGGTCTGCGGCGTCGATGTGCGCCGTCCCGGTCGCAAACACCGCATCCTCACCTATCGCACCGGCTTCGTTCCGCAGGGCGCCGGGGCAGACCTGCCGCCTCGGCTCACCGTGAACGAGGTGATCGCGGAGCCGATCCTCATCCGGGAGCGCCGGGTGAACACCAAGGCCCTCTCGATCCGCGTGGCCATGCTGCTCGACGAGCTGCACCTGCCGCTCGGGACCGCGTCGAAGTTCCCCTACGAACTCAGCGCCGGCATGCGCCAGCGTGTGGCCATCGCGCGGTCGTTCGTGCTCGAGCCGAAGGTGCTCATCGCCGACGAGGTGCTCGCGAACCTCGACCTCGAGGTGCGTCCGGTGGTCTTCGACGCGATCACCCGCCGTCGCAGGGAGCAGTCGATGGCGGCCCTCCTCGTGACCAACGACGCCGACTTCATCCGCGAACTGAACGCCGAGACCCTCATGCTCCGCAGTGGGCATGTCGTGGCCCGCGGAGTCGGCAAGGACCTGCTCTGGGTGCCGAACGCGGAGTCGGACTCACGGCACTGACCCCGACACGCCCGGCATCCCGGAACCGTGCCGCCGTGTCGTGAACACCTCCGGGAGTTTGCTAAGCTTGACGAGTTGCCCGCTCAGCGGCGCACATTCCTCGGTAGCTCAATTGGCAGAGCAGCCGGCTGTTAACCGGCAGGTTCTTGGTTCGAGTCCAAGCCGGGGAGCCAATCGGAAAAGCCCCCTCCACGGAGGGGGCTTTTCTCGTTCTCCGGCGGGCCGAGAGATCCTGTCGAGTCCAGACTCGACAGAAGGAGCCCCTCCGTGGGGAGAGGCTCCTTCGATCGGCGGTGTCGGGTCAGCCGACGCCCTCCATCGCGCTCGTCTCGGTGTTGCCGATGCGGGCGATGACGTCGGGACGACGTCGGGCGAGGTAGGCGTACCGGGTGAGCGCCAGGGCGACCGTCACCAGGAACACGTAGGGGATCACGTTGTACGGGAACGCCGGCACCGGCCACACGTTCGCGAAGAAGACGTAGCCCATGGTGCCGACCGCGACGGTCGCGCACACCTTCACGAGACCGTTGCGCATCTTCGCCCGCTGCGTGTAGACCACGCAGGCGATCGCCACGAGGGCGTAGGCGACCATGTAGCCGTAGGTGCCCCAGGTGTTCACCCACACGAGGATCTCGCCGGTCGCCGCTCCCGAGAGCAGCAGCACGATGTCGACCGCGACGGCCGCCGCTCCGGCGATGATCAGGACGCGATGAGGTGTGAGGTGCTGCTCGTGCGTGCGTCCGAAGCGCTCGGCGACGACGCCCTCTTTGCCCATCACGTAGACGATGCGGCCGATCACGTTGAGGGGTGCGACCACGACGGCGAAGAACGACGCGGAGACGCCGAAGGTGAGCACGGCGGCGAACCAGCCGGGCATCCCGATCAGGGCCGACATGCTCTCCAGCGGGCTGGAGGCGGTGGCGAGATCGTCACCGAGCACGGTGATCTGCGTGTAGGCGGCGAAGACGTAGAGCACGCCGACGCCGAGAGCGCTCCACATGATCGCGCGGGGGATCGCCTTGTACGGCTCCTTGGCCTCTCGCCCGAGGGCATCGGCGGAGGAGAAACCCACGAAACCGAGGATGCCGAGCACCATGCCGGACGCGATTCCCTGGAACGACGATCCTGTCGCGAGCACCTGCGCGGGGTCCCAGGCGGCGGGACCCGCCCAGACCAGCGCCGTGATCAGGAGCACGAGGATGATGCCGACGGACACGAGCTCGAGGACGAGCGACACCCGCGCGGACAGGCGGATGCCGCGGATGGTGAACAGCGTCGCCAGGCCGCCGAGCACGATTGCGAGGCCGATGTCCCAGCCGAGTCCCTGGGCGGGGAGTCCCAGCATGCTGAGGAACTGCGCCATGTAGCTCACGGACCCGCTGAGGGAGGCCGCCGCGATGCCGAAGCAGCCGATCAGCAGTGTCACACCAGCGAGGAACGCGCCGAACGGGCCGAGGCCCTTGGACACGTACGTGTACAGCGACCCGGCGGAGGCGTGCTTGCGGGCGAACACCACCACGCAGTATCCGACGCACAGGATCACGATGGTGGCGAGGGCGAAGGCGTAGATGGTGCCGTTGCCCGCACCGAGGAAGATGGCCGCCGCCGTGAAGGCGATGACGGCGCTGGGAGCGATGTTGGCGATGGCCTGGGCGGCGAGCTCTGGTCCGCTCATGACGCCGGTGCGAAGACCGGCATCCCGGGGGACGCCAGGCGGGGCGACGACGGTGTCTGACATGGTTCTCCTGGATTCGGGTTTCAGGGTCGGGGATGGGGATGGGGATGGGGGATGGGGGATGGGGTGCTCAGGGGATGAGCAGGGTACGCAGCGCCGAGCCGGTCTCGAGGTCATCCAGCGCGGCTGCGGCCTCGGCAAGAGGCCGGCGGCCCGAGATCAGCGGATCGATCTTGAGCTGTCCGTCCATGTAGCGGTCGACGAGGGCCGGGACATCGATGGAGGGGCGCACCGAGCCGTAGTTCGAGCCGAGGATGCGCTGATCCGCCTCTGCGAGGACGAGGGGCTCGAATGATGCGCGGGCGCCCGTCGGGGGAAGCCCGACGATCACGGCCGCACCACCGAGGCCGAGCATCTGGATCGACTGCTCGGTGGTGGAGGTGCGTCCGATCGCGTCGAACGCGTAATCGACACCGTCCGGGATGAGTTCGCGCAGCTGCGCCACGGCATCGCCCTGGGAGGCGTCGATGCGGTCCGTGGCGCCGAACTGCAACGCCATCTGCGTCTTCTCCGGACGCACGTCGATCGCGACGATGCGCTCCGCACCGGCGAGTCGCGCGCCCTGGACCACATTGAGGCCGACGCCACCACAGCCGATCACCACCACGGTCGATCCCGGTTCGACCGCCGCCGTGTTGAGGACCGCACCCACCCCGGTGGCCACGGCGCAACCGACGACCGCGACGACATCGAGCGGGGCGTCGTCGCGGACCTTGACGGCACCCGACGCGGGCACGACGACCTCTTCGGCGAAGGAGGAGACGCCGAGGTAGTGGTGGAGCTGCTCCCCGTCGCGGCTCAGACGCGATGTGCCATCGAAGAGCACGCCCAAGGGAGCGACGACCGTCGCCACCTTCTGGCAGCGCGCCTCATGGCCGGCGCGGCAGTATCGACATTCCCCGCACGGCGGAACCCAGCTCAGGACCACGTGGTCGCCGACCGCCAGGGTCGTGACGCCCGCGCCGAGTTCGGTCACGACACCGGAGCCCTCGTGCCCCATCACCAGGGGCGCGGCAGCATCCCACTCGCCGCGCTTCACATGGAGGTCGGAGTGGCAGACGCCCGCAGCGGCGATGCGGACGCGCACCTCGCCGGCGCGGGGCGGAGCGAGGTCGACGTCGACGAACTCGATCGGAGACTGCGGATCGCGGAAGACAACAGCTTTCATGACATCCTTCGGGTAAGTGGGGATGCCGACGATGCTAGGAGACTGCCGACCTGGAGGCATTCGACGAATGTGTGGATTCACTGCGTGGGAGTCACACTTTGTATGATCGGCAGGTGGCTCGTGATGTCGCCTCCGTGGCGCGATACCTCCAAGGACGGCTTCTGGACGGAGCGGTGCCGAGCTCGCGTCACGTGAACTCCGTCGTCGGTCTGGACTCCTTCAGTGCTCCTTCCGAGCACCTCTTCACCACCCTGGTCGTCGTCGAGGTCGCTCAGCTCGGCGAACTGGTCGACGACCCGGAGAAGCTCGCACTGCTCCAGGACGCGGTCGTGGTCACCGCCGCGGACACGCCGGCGGTGCACCAGGTGCTCGAGGAACGACGCATCACGTCGATCGTCGGAGCGGGTATCGCCGACGAGCTGTTGACGCCGACGCTGACCGCGCTGCTCGCCGTCGACCAGGCAGCCGAAGCCAGGGCGATCACCTCTGCGATGCGCGTGCTGACCCTCGCCGCTCGACGAAGCGGGATCACCGGTGTCATCGCCGAACTCGCGCACCGGATCGACGGCTGGGCGGTGCTTCTCGACCGACATGGCGAGGTCATCACGACGGCCGGGGCGGGAAGCCTGCATATCGACGACGCGATCGCGGTCGCCGTCGGTCGCCCCGTCCGGGTGCGCCATCGCGCCCTGCAGGTGCATCCGGTCGGCCCCGGTCAAGACATCACCGCGCAGCTCGTCACCGCCCCGCGCAACGACAGCTCAGGGCGCGGAAGGGAGCTCAGCTCTCAAGCGGCGGCCCTGCTGGACCTGCTGATGCGCACGCGCGACAGCAGCCACCTCGAGCGTCTCGGACGTTCGATGATGCTGGAGACCGTGCTCGAGGGTGGGGAGGAGGCCGCCCGGCTCCTCCGCCGCTGGGGTGTGCACGAGAGAAGTCTCATGGGATTCGCCCTCGTCTCGCGCACGAGCGGCGTCGATACCGAGCATCTGCTCGCGCTGTGGCTCGACGAGCTCGGGGCCGAGCATGTGTTCGCCGCTCAGCGCGGACTGATCCGCGGTGTCGTCCGGGAGGAACACGCGGAGGAGATCGCGCATCGTGTGCGGACCTTCGCCTCGACGCTCTACCTCGGTCTCGGTCGTCCGAGTGCGACGGACGCGCTCGCGCGCAGCGTCGACGAAGCCCGCCAGGCGAGCGAGACCGCGCGGGCGGGTGGTGAGCGCGTCGTCAGGTACGAGTCCATCCCCACGGTGTCCCTGGTGCTCGGGCACCTGGGACCGGATCAGACGCAGCGCATCGGGAGGCTCCTCGACCCGCTGAGGGGTGCTGAACAGCACCCGGAGCTGATCGAGACCCTGCGTGTCTTCCTCGCCACGAACAGCGCCTGGGGCGAGAGCGCGACGCGACTGCGAATCCATCGGCAGACGCTGGCGGCGCGGATCCGACGCATCGAGGATCTGCTGGGACTGTCCATGGCCGACCCCGACGACCGCGTGGCTGCCTGGTTGGCTCTGCGCGCCTCGGACGACTGAACCATCGCGGGTACGAAGAAGGGCCCCGCCACGAGGCGGAGCCCTTCTCTGCGACTGCGGGTCAGCGTGCGGCGCCGGCCAGCGAGCCGGTGGTCTGCCCGGCCGGGTCGAAGATGATGCACTGGATCACGCGGTCGTTGTTCTTCTCCCAGGAGTCCTTGGTGGGAACGAGCGTGGTGACGTTGAGAGCGGAGTCGTCGTAGGCGACGCCGACGAACGAGGTGTACGCGTCTCCGACGCACTCCTGCGTCGCCGCGTCGATGTCGGTGTCGGAGAACTCGCCGTCCGGCATCGTGATCTCGTAGTACACCTCCTGGTCGTGCGGGTCGGTGCAGGGGAGGACGTTGGCATCCGTGAGCATGCCGGTTCCGGTGTCGAGCATGCAGTCGCCCAGCTTCACCGAGAAGACGCCGACGTTCGAGCTCTCGGTGACCTGGCCGGTCTCCTCATCGCGGTTGGCGTCGCCGGAACCGCTGCCGAGAATACCGTTGAGGGCGCTGCAACCGGTCAGGGCGACCGAGAGCGCCACTGCCGATCCTGCGAGCATCAGAGCCCGTCGATCGCGCATCTTCATCATGATTGTTTCCCCTCCGAAGCGTGATGTGGAGGCACGATGAAAGCCCCCGCCGCGAACACGTTAGCCGTCACCGAGTCTGTGATGCAACTCGGAGGAGGCTGTGGTTCTGCTGGGAGCGGCTCACCCCTCGAGGTCGTCGACGCCGGGCATCCAGCTCGCGCCTGGCCGCCCCCAGCCGCGCTTGCGGGCGATCTTCTGCACGGTCTTCCAGTCCCCGTCGGAGAGACGGTCGACGTACAGGATGCCGTCGAGGTGATCGAACTCGTGCTGCATGATGCGGGCACGCCAGCCGTCCACGTCGATCGAGACCGGCTGCCCCTCCAGGTCCGTCGCGGTCACGTGCACGCGCTCCGACCGGCGCAGGGGGAATCGCTCGCCCGGGAACGAGAGGCAGCCCTCTGACTCGAGGTCCGGATCGGCCTCGCCCGGTTCGAGCGGAACCATCCAAAGCTCGGGGTTGATGAGGACACCACGCCACGGCTGGTCGTCGTCATCGACATATGCGTAGGTGTAGATCCGCAGGGGCACGCCGACCTGCGGGGCGGCCAAGCCGACTCCCGGTGCGGCATCCATCGTCTCGAACATGTCCGCGACGAGGCTTCGGATGTCGTCGGTGATCTCGTCGACGGGGGAGGCGGGGGAGTGCAGGACGGGATCGCCCATGATGCGAATCGGAAGTACAGCCACGTCACAACCCTAGTCGGCGGTGCGCGCCAGGTAGGGTCGTACTGTGAGTGCTGGGGTGTGGATGAATGCGGTCGAGGACGTCGGCGATCAGCTCGTCGGCGCGTTCCAGAACCCCGGTCTGCTGCTCGGCATTCCGCTCGCCCTCGCCGGCGCCGTCTTCATGTCCCTCGGCGCGCAATACCAGCACCGCGGCGTCGAGAAGGTCGAGCGTCTCAGCGGTGCCACCGGTGCGTCGGGACTGAGCTTCGATCAGCTCAAGCGGCTCCTGACCCGCCCGTCGTGGCTCATCGGCACGCTCATGCTCGGGCTCGCCGTCATCTGTCAGCTCGCCGCGCTCGTGCAGGCGCCGCTGATCGTGGTTCAGCCGCTCGGAGCGATCGCGCTCGTGATCACGACGCTGCTCAATGCGCGGATCTCCGGCCACTCGCCGACACGGCAATCGTTGACCGCCATCATCTGCTGCGTCGGCGGGATCTTCCTCTTCGTGTTCTTCGCCGCGATCTACGCGACAGAGCAAGAGGTGACCGACCGCGAGCTCTTCACCATCCTGGCGCTCCTGCTCGCCGTCATCATCGTCCTCGGCGCATGCTGGCTGATCCTGCGTCGCCGCATGCGTGCGCTGTTCTACGTGATCGGCGCCGGCATCCTCTACGGATTCGTGGCCACGCTCGCCAAGGTCGTCATCAAGCGCATCGAGGCGGGCCAGTTCGAGTGGATCACCGCCATCTGCGTGCTCGCCCTCATCTCGGCTGCGGCTGTCGGTGCCTACTTCGTGCAGACGGCGTACAGCTCGGGTCCGCCCGACCTCGTGATCGCCGGACTCACCGTCGTCGACCCGCTCGTGGCGGTGCTCATCGGAATGGTCGTGCTGGGCGAAGCAGCCGCCGCGCCGTGGTGGGTGCTCGTGATCTTCGCCGTGGCCGGCGGGATCGCCGTATGGGGTGTCGTCGGGCTCGCCCGGTACCATCCCCAGGTGCTCAGCGACAGCCAGGAACTGGGGATACCGCGCGGCAGTGCGCCGGGCGCCCCCGGGCGGAGCGGGCAGGAGGACTCCACGGCATCGCCCTCGGCGATGGGCGCTCCCGAGCGCGCCGACGGCACCGTCGGGCCGGATGCGCCGCAGCGGGGCGATGGATCCTCGGAACACCCGTGACGCAGTCCCCGGGAGGGGCTGGGCTCGCAGGAATCAGTAGGTCTGGTCGATGAGGTCGGCGGAGACCTCGGAGGCGGCAGCTTCGTCCACGAAGAAGACCGTCCGCTTGCGGCCCTTCGCCCCGGCTGCAGGGACACTCGTGTAGCTGGCGCCCGCAAGCGCGAGGCCCAGCGCGGAGGCCTTGTCCGCGCCCGTCAGCACGAGCCATACGCGCTTGGACGAGTTGAGCACGGGGCGGGTCAGGGTGACGCGCTCCGGCGGAGGCTTGGGGGAGTCCCGCACGGCGAGAACGGCGGCATCCGTCACCGTGACCTCCTCGCGATCAGGGAAGAGCGAGGCGACGTGGCCGTCGGGGCCTACACCGAGGAAGCACACGGCGAACGAGGGCCACGGGTGCTCGTCGGTGCCGAACCGTGCGAGCTCTTCGGCGTAAGCCGCGGCGGATTCGTCCAGGGTCAGGCCGCTGTCGGGGCCGGCGACCTCATGCACGTTCTCCGCGGGCACGGCGATGTGGTCGAGCAGCGCCTGTCGCGACTGCAGAGAGTTGCGGTCGACATCGTCGCGCGGGACGAAGCGTTCGTCGCCCCACCAGAAGTGCACCAGAGACCAGTCGATCTCGGCGGCACGAGGGTGTTCGGACGCGGCACGTAGCACCGCTCCACCCATCGATCCTCCCGTGAGGGCGATGTGTGCGAGCCGACCGTTGCGGGTGCGCGCACGCACCCGCGTCAGGAATCGGTCGGCCACACGGGTGGCGAGGGCAGCGGGGGTGGCTTCCACCACCACGCGCTTCTCTGCGGACGATGTCGTCATCGACGTCACTCTCCAGTCTCGGGCGGACCCAGCTTCTCCCAGCCCTCGGTGATCACCCGACCGTACAGGACGTCGGGGTCCAGTCGACGCAGCTCCTCTGCGAGGCATTCGCGAAGTGTGCGTCGGGGAAGGTGCAGGTCGTGGTTCGGCTGGCCCGGCTGCGTGAGCACGGCGACGCCCGGCGTCGGGCGCTCGAGGAGGATGTCTCCCGAATCACGCGTCAGGCGCACCGACTTGATGCCCTCAGCCCACTGGTCGGGGTCTTCGTACGACCACTGCACCGGCACATCGAGAGCCATCTGCAGCCACGCGGCCAGCAGCGCGGTGGACGGGGATGCCGATGCTCCGCGCACCTCGACCCCGGTGATCGGCTCGTACGGCGGCTGGTCGAGCACGGCCGCGAGCTGCTCGCGCCAGTGGGTCAGGCGCGTCCAGGCCAGGTCGGTGTCGCCGGGGGCATGAGTCTCACCGAGGAGCGCGAGCCGGTCGCGGACATCGTGCGCCGTCGCGGCGTCGGTGATGCGGCGCTGAGCGATCTTGCCGAGCGGGGACTGCGCCGGTGCGACGGGCGCGGACTCCGGCCACCAGGCGACCACGGGGGCGTCGGGCAGCAGGAGGCCCGTGATGAGGCTCTCCTCGTTGCTCGCGGCATCCCCGAAGGCGCGCAGGACGACGACCTCGCTGGCGCCGGCGTCGCCGCCGACGCGGATCTGCGCGTCGAGACGGGACTCGCCTTCACCTGTGGTGATCACGATCACACGCATCGGGTGCTCCCGCGAAGCGTCGTTGGCGGCATCGATCGCCGCCTCCGCCACTCCGTTGCGGGCAGCGATGACGAGGGTCAGCACGCGGCCGAGGGCGACAGCTCCGCCCTCCTCGCGCACCTTGACCAGCTGCTTCGCGACCTGGCTGACGGTCGTGTCGGGAAGGTCGATGATCACGGGCGTCTCCAGACTCGTCCATCGCGGGCCAGCAGGTCGTCGGCGGATGCCGGTCCCCACGAGCCGGGCGCATACTGCTCCACCGGACCGCCCTGGGCGGCCCAGTACTTCTCGACCGGGTCGAGGATCTTCCAGGAGAGCTCGACCTCCTCGTGCCGCGGGAACAGCGGCGGATCGCCCAGCAGGACGTCGAGGATCAGACGCTCGTACGCCTCAGGGCTCGCCTCCGTGAAGGCGTGGCCGTAGCCGAAGTCCATCGTCACGTCGCGGACGTTGGAGCCACTGCCAGGCACCTTCGAGCCGAAGCGGATCGTGACGCCCTCGTCCGGCTGCACGCGGATGACGAGCGCGTTCTGTCCGAGCTCGGACGCGTTGCCGCGGCCGAACAGGTGCTGAGGCGCGCGCTTGAAGACCACGGCGATCTCGGTCACACGACGGCCCAGACGCTTCCCCGTCCGCAGGTAGAAGGGCACATCCGCCCAGCGACGGGTGTCGATCTCGAGCTTGATCGCGGCGTACGTCTCCGTGGTCGACTCGGGGTTCATCCCCTCCTCTTCCAGGAAGCCGGTGACCTTCTCGCCACCCTGCCATCCGCCCGCGTACTGCCCGCGGGCGGTCGCGAGCGACAGGTCGTCGGGCACATGCACGGCCGCGAGGACCTTCTCCTTCTCGGCGCGCAGGTGCTCGGCCGAGAGACTGATCGGCTCCTCCATCGCTGTCAGCGCCAGCAGCTGCAGCAGGTGGTTCTGGATCACGTCTCGTGCGGCACCGATACCGTCGTAGTACCCGGCACGCCCGCCGACGCCGATGTCCTCGGCCATCGTGATCTGCACGTGGTCGACGTAGTTGCGGTTCCAGATCGGCTCGTACAGCTCGTTGGCGAAGCGCAGGGCCAGGATGTTCTGAACCGTCTCCTTGCCGAGGTAGTGGTCGATGCGGAAGATCGAGTCCGCGGGGAAGGCCACCTCGAGAGCGGCGTTCAGAGCCCGCGCGGACTCGAGATCGTGTCCGAAGGGCTTCTCGATCACGACACGACGCCAGCGCTCGTCATCGTCGCTGTTCTCGCCGACGAGACCGGATTCCTTGAGCTGCTTCGCGACCAGCGGGAAGTCCTTCGGCGGGATCGACAGGTAGAACGCGTGGTTGCCCATCGTCCCCCGTTCGACGTCGAGCTTCTCGATGGTGTCGCGCAGCTTGCGGAAGGAGTCCGGGTTGTCGAACTCACCCGAGACGAAGCGGATGCCCTGCAGCAGCTGGGTCCACGTCTCTTCGCGGAACGGCGTGCGGGCGTGCTCCTTCACGGCGTCGTAGACGACCTGGGCGAAGTCCTGGTCCTCCCAGTCGCGTCGGGCGAATCCCACCAGGGCGAACCCGGGAGGGAGCAGACCGCGGTTCGCGAGGTCGTAGACCGCTGGCATCAGCTTCTTGCGTGAGAGATCTCCGGTGACGCCGAAGATCACGAGGGCGCTGGGGCCCGCGATCCTGTTGAGACGGCGGTCATCGGGGTCACGCAGCGGGTTGTGCCCGCGCGAGATGGGAACAGACATCGGTGGGGGATTCTCCTGCTGTTACTTCTGTGCGGCTTCGAAGAGGGCGAGCACGTCGTCCGAGGACTCGGTGATCGTCAGGGTGACGACGGGACGCCCGTGCTCGGCGAGCACGGCGGCATCACCGGCGGCCTGCGCCTGGATGAGCTGCCCGAAGGTGAAGGGCCGGTCGGGGATCTCGAGGTCGACCTCGGTGCGCTCCAGGATCTGCAGGAACACTCCCTGCGCGGGGCCGCCCTTGTGGTACTGACCGGTCGAGTGCAGGAAACGGGGTCCCCACCCGAAGGTGGTCGGCCGTCCGGAGTCCGCGGCGACGAGCTCGCGCAGGCCCTGGAGCTGCGGCACCTCGAGGCGATTGACGTACGCCTGGATGGATACGTAGCCGTCGGCGGGGAGCTGGGCCCAGAGGGCGTCCAGCACACCTTCGACCGTGCCGGAGGCGGCGAGGGCGGGGTCGGACACCCGGACCTCCACACCGTTCTCGACGAACGCCGGCGCCGTGGGCTCCGGGCGAGCGTCGAGCAGTCCGCGGGCGGCGACCTTGGCCGACTCGACGTCGGGCTGATCGAACGGGTTGATGTGCAGCAGGTGTCCGGCGATCGCGGTGGCGTACTCCCACACGATGAGCTGGGCGCCCAGCGTCCCGCTGACGAGGATCTCGCCCTCATGACGCTCGTGCAGGTGGAACTCGTTGGCGTCGTCGACCAGTCGCACGATCTGCAGGTCAGCCGGTACCGGGTCGAGCTCGGGGGAGACCGGGAGCAGGACGACCGGGAGGATCCCCGTGCCTTCCTTGCCGGTGGACTCCGCGATGAGCTGCTCGATCCAGTCCGGGAGGCCCTTGATGTGCGTGCCGTCGGTGATCAGACCGAGCTTGTCGCGTCGCGGGTTCGTCGCCGCGATCGCGGCGCCCAGACGCAGGGCGGGGTTCTCGGCCGAGTCGACGGCGACCTCGAGCAGCGAAGCCTCGGCCTCGTTCAGAAGCTCGTCGATGTCGACGCCGGCGAGCCCGGACGGCACCAGCCCGAAGGCGGTGAGCGCCGAGTAGCGGCCGCCGACGTTCGGGTCCGCGTTGAAGACGCGGTATCCGGCCTCGCGGGCGGAGGCGTCGAGCGGTGAGCCGGGATCGGTGACGACCACGATGCGCTCGACGGGGTCGATCCCGAGATCGCGGAACGCGGCTTCGAACGTGCGGCGCTGGGAGTCGGTCTCGACGGTGGAGCCCGACTTCGACGACACGACCAGCACCGTGTCGGCGAGCCCTTCATCGAGGGCGGCGAGCACCTGGCCGGGAGCGGTCGAGTCGAGGATCGTCAGCGGCACGCCGGCCGTCTGCGCGATGACCTCGGGCGCGAGCGAGGAGCCTCCCATGCCGGCCAGCACGACCCGGGTGACGCCCTTGGCGTTGAGGTCGGCGCGGAGCGCGACGATCTCGGCGACGAGGGGACGCGAGACGGAGACGGCTTCCACCCATCCGAGTCGTACAGACGCTTCCGCCTCCGCCGCAGGACCCCAGAGCGTCGCGTCGCCACTGGTGATGCGGGAGGCGACGAGGTCGTGGACGAGGGCGGGAACCGTCTCGTCGATCGCGGCGCGCGCGGCGCCGGACGTGTGGATCGAGAAGGTCATCGCTGCGACTCCAGAGCCTCGGTGACCTGCGCGAGCAGATCGTGCCAGGAGTCGATGAACTTCGCGACCCCCTCGTCCTCGAGCACCTGTGTGATGTCGGTGAAGTCGATACCGAGCTCGGCGATCCCCGCGAACACGGCGCGGGCGTCGTCGTAGCCGCCGGTGATGGTGTCACCGGTGACGACGCCGTGGTCGAAGGTGGCGTCGAGCGTCTTCTCCGGCATGGTGTTGACGACGCCCTGGGCGACGAGCTCGGTGACGTAGAGGGTGTCGGGAAGAGCCGGGTCCTTGACGCCGGTCGACGCCCACAGCGGGCGCTGCAGATTCGCCCCCGCGCCGAGCAGCGCCGTGGCGCGATCTCCGGCGAACGTCTTCTCGAACAGCTCGTACGCGAGGCGGGCGTTGGCGAGGCCTGCCTTGCTCTTGAGTGCTTCCGCCTCGGGAGTGCCGATCGCGGTGAGGCGCTTGTCGGTCTCGGTGTCGACGCGCGACACGAAGAACGAGGCGACCGAGTGGATGGTCGACAGGTCGATGCCCGCCGCCTTCGCGGTCTCGAGCCCGGTCAGGTATGCGTCGATGACCTCGGCGTAGCGCTCCAGGCTGAAGATCAGCGTCACGTTGACGCTGATGCCGGCGCCGATGGCCTCGGCGATGGCCGGAAGCCCCGCCTTGGTCGCGGGGATCTTGACGAGCAGGTTGGGGCGGTCGATCTTGGCCCACAGCTCCTTGGCCTGCGCGACGGTACCCGCGGTGTCATGCGCGAGGTCGGGGGAGACCTCGATCGAGACGCGGCCGTCGACGTGGTCGGAGGCCTCCCACACGGGGCGGAACACGTCGAGGGCTGCGGCGACGTCCTGCGTGGTGGCAGCGAAGACCGCTTCCTCCGCGGTGGCACCGGAGCCGGCGAGCTCGGTGACCTGCGCGTCGTACGACGTGTCGTTCTTGTCGGTGATCGCGTTGGCGAAGATCGTCGGGTTCGTGGTGACACCGACGACATTCTTCGTGTCGATGAGGTTCTGCAGGTTGCCGGAGGAGATGCGGGTGCGGGAGAGGTCGTCGAGCCAGATGCTGACGCCTGCGGCGGCGAGCTGCGCGGTGGGGGTGCTCATGCGTTCTCCTTGGTGCTGTTGGCCGCGATGGTCTCGCGGGCGGCCGCGATGACGGCCTCGGTGGTGATGCCGAACTTCTCGAAGAGGGTCTTGTAGTCGGCGGAGGCGCCGAAGTGGTCAATGCCGACCGAGCGGCCGCGGTCGCCCACGATGCCGCGCCAGCTGAGCACGGAGCCCGCCTCGACCGACACGCGGGCGGTGACGGCGGCAGGGAGCACGCTCTCGCGGTACTCGGCGTCCTGCTCGTCGAACCACTCCAGCGACGGGGCGGAGACGACACGCACGTTGACGCCCTCGGCGGCGAGAGCCTCACGGGCGTTGACCGCCAGCTGCACCTCGGACCCGGTGGCGACGATGATGACGTCCGGCGTGCCGTTCGGCGCCTCGGCGAGAACGTAGGCGCCCTTTGCGGCATTGTCGGCGGAGGCGAAGGTGTCGCCTTCGGCAGCACCATCGCCGCGCTCGAACACCGGGATGTTCTGGCGCGTCAGTGCGATGCCGGCGGGGCCTTCGTGACGACGGAGGATCTCCAACCAGGTCGCAGCGGTCTCGTTCGCGTCAGCCGGGCGCACGACCGTGAAGTTCGGGATCGCGCGGAGGGTGGCGAGCTGCTCGATCGGCTGATGCGTCGGGCCATCCTCGCCGAGGGCGACCGAGTCGTGGGTCCAGACGAAGATGCTGGGCACGTTCATGAGGGCGGCCAGACGGACGGGCGGACGCATGTAGTCGCTGAAGATCAGGAACGTACCGCCGAACGCCCGGGTCGGACCGTGCAGGACGATGCCGTTGATGATCGCGCCCATGGCGTGCTCGCGGATGCCGAAGTGCAGCACACGACCGTAGGGGTTTCCGGACCACTCATGCGTCGACCACTCAGCGGGGATGAACGACGGGGCGCCCTTGATCGTGGTGAGGTTCGACTCGGCGAGGTCGGCGGAACCGCCCCACAGCTCCGGAAGCTCCGCAGCGAGGGCGTTGATGACCTGACCGGACGCGGCGCGGGTCGAGACCTCCTTGCCGGCTTCGAACGCGGGGAGCGCGGCAGCGATGTCGGTGGGCAGTTCGCGTGCTTCGAGGCGGTCGAGAAGGGCCTTCTTCTCCGGGTTGGCGACGGCCCACGCGTCGAACGACTCCTGCCAGGACGCACGCACCTCGGCGGCACGGGCCGCGAGCCCGCGAGTGCGCTCGATCACGTCGTCGGCGACTGCGAAGTGCTCCTCGGGGTCGAAGCCCAGGACCTTCTTGGTCGCGGCGAGCTCGTCCGCACCGAGCGCGGAGCCGTGGATCTTGCCGGAGTTCTGCTTGCCCGGCGACGGCCAGCCGATGATGGTCTTGAGGATGATGAGCGACGGCTTCGAGGTCTCGCCCTTGGCGGCCTCGATCGCCGCGTACAGCTCGGCGACGTCTTCGACGTACTCGCCGGTCTTCTTCCAGTCGACGACCTGCACCTGCCAGCCGTAGGCCTCGTAGCGAGCGGCGACGTCCTCGGTGAAGGCGACGTTTGTGTCGTCCTCGATGGAGATCTGGTTGGAGTCGTAGATCGCGATCAGGTTGCCGAGCTGCTGGTGGCCCGCGAGCGACGAGGCCTCGCTGGTCACGCCCTCCTGCAGGTCGCCGTCACCGGCGATCACGTACACGAAGTGGTCGAACGGGCTCGTGCCCGCCGCGGCCTCGGGATCGAACAGGCCGCGCTCGTAGCGTGCGGCGTAGGCGAAGCCCACGGCGGAGGCCAGGCCCTGCCCGAGAGGACCGGTCGTGATCTCGACGCCCTTGGTGTGGCCGTACTCCGGGTGGCCCGGCGTGAGGGAACCCCACGTACGGAGGGCCTTGAGGTCGTCGAGCTCGAGCCCGAAGCCGCCGAGGTAGAGCTCGACGTACTGGGTGAGCGACGAGTGGCCGGCCGACAGGATGAAGCGGTCGCGCCCCAGCCAGTCGACATCGGTCGGGTCGTGGCGCAGAACGCGCTGGTACAGGAGATACGCGGCGGGAGCGAGGCTCATCGCGGTGCCGGGGTGACCGTTGCCGACCTTCTCGACGGCATCGGCCGCCAGGATCCGTGCGGTGTCCACCGCGCGTCGATCGATCTCATCCCACTGCAATTCCGACACGTTCATGCCCTTTCCGACAGTTTCGAGGGCGCCCGTATTCCCTGGCAGGTCCGCGACTTCACGGTGAGGTGCACATCGCCGGGCGCGCGAGTGGTTTCAGCATAGCGGTGACGTGAGTCGCACTACGCGGGACCGGGAGCCGGAACACGTCATCCCGTGTCATACACTGGAGAGGTTGTCCGGTCACACGTGCGGAGGAGGCGATCGAGATCTCGACGATGTCTGATCAGACCGTGAGGAAGTCGTCCGTCGGTCGCACGGTGAAGGCCTATATCACCCTCACCAAGCCGCGTGTCCTCGAGCTCCTGCTCGTGTCCACCGTGCCGGTGATGTTCCTTGCGCAGGGAGGAATGCCGAACCTGTGGCTCGTGCTGGCCACCGTCATCGGCGGCTCGATGAGCGCCGGTTCCGCGGCGTCCTTCAACATGTACCTCGATCGCGACATCGACGCGCACATGCATCGCACCGAGAACCGTCCGCTCGTCACGGGCGAGGTCAGCCCGCGCGGCGCGCTGATCTTCTCCTGGACGCTGGCGGTCGCCTCCACGGGCTGGCTCCTGCTGACGACCAACTGGCTCACCGCTGCGCTGTCGGCGACGGCCATCTTCTTCTACGTCGTGATCTACACGATGATCCTCAAGCGCCGTACCGAGCAGAACATCATCTGGGGCGGTATCGCCGGCTGCTTCCCCGTGCTGATCGGGTGGTCGGCGGTCACCGGCTCGCTCGACTGGCCCGCCTTCATCCTGTTCCTCCTGGTCTTCCTGTGGACGCCGCCGCACTACTGGCCGCTGTCGATGAAGTACAAGGACGACTACGAAGACGTCGACGTCCCCATGCTGGGTGTCACGCGCAACGCCTCCCAGGTCGGCCTCCAGGTGATCCTCTACGCGTGGGCCACCGTCGCCTGCTCGCTCCTCCTGGTGCCGATCGCGGGCATGGGGCTCGTGTACACGGTGTCCGCCGCGGTGTTCGGTGGATGGTTCATCTACGAATCGCACCGTCTCTACAACCGCGCCGTCCACGGGACCGAGCCGCGTCCGATGCGCGTGTTCCACGCGTCCATCACATACCTGACGCTGATCTTCGTCGCGGTCGCGGTCGACCCGCTGCTTCCTTTCTGACCTGACGCAGGGAGGCTGGTCTCCCAGAACGACGGAGCGGCGCCGAGGATGTCCTCGGCGCCGCTCCGTCGTTCTGTGCTCAGGGATCACCTGCGCACAGGTGCTCAGCGGGTGATCGACGGGGAGTCGTCTGAGTTCGCGTCCTTCGCCGGCGCGTCATCGAGCGCGGCCACCGGCGCCGCAGCGGCGTCGGATCCCGCGTCGGCGTCCGCCGCAGTGTCCGTGACGGGCGAAGCGGTGTCCGTGACAGGAGCGTGCGTCTCGTCGGGGGCGGCGGTCCAGTCGATCGCCTCGACGACTGCAGGAGCGGGGGACGCGACGAGTGCGCGGGCGGCGACGAGTCCGAGCGTGAGCAGGATGCCGACGATCCCTGCGGCGAGCACTCCGGCACCCACGACGACGAGCGACTGTCCGACGTAGACCTCGACGCCGGTGGCGGTGCCATCCAGCAGCGTGGTCGTCATCGTGGCGATCTGACCGGAGATCAGCCAGGCGCCGACGGCCGTCGTGGCGAGGGAGACGACCAGGAGCAGCCAGAATCCGATGCTTCGAGTGAGTGACTTGTTCATGACACCCACCCTTGCGGATGCGCTGATGAGCCCGCGATGCGGGAGCTATGAGTCGACTGTGCGGAGATCAGTCCTCGACGGCGGCCGTGCGCTTCAGATGCAGCACGACGACCGTGTAGGTGGCTGCCGAGAGCGAGGCCAGCACCATGTGAATCCCGACGAGGAGCGGGGGGAGGCCCTCTCGTGCCTGCCACACGCCCACACCGACCTGGACGAGGATCGCGAGCACGAGGACGAGGAGCCAGCGGCGGGGCTCCAGACGCTGTACCCAGGCGGTCACCGTCAGGAAGACGACCAGCGCGGCGAGGATGTAGCCGGGCCAGGAGTGCACGTGCGCAAGCACCGTCGCGTCGAAGCCGTGGCGCAGGACGTCGGCGTCACCGGAATGCGGTCCCGACCCCGTCGTGAGGACGCCGAACACGATCGTGACGGCGAGTGCGAGGCCCGTCACGTGGGTCACGGCTGCGAACCAGGCGGGCACTGCGCGCTCTCGCGGGCCGGCGGGCGTCCGGAGCCGCACCAGGAACGCCGCGGTGATGCAGACGAGCAGCAGCGACGACGTGTAGTGGAAACCGACGATGAACGGGTTCAGCCCGGTCAGGACGGTGATGCCGCCGACGAGGGCCTGCGCGACGACGCCGATCAGCACGAGCCAGGCGAGCAGGACGAGGTCGCGCCTGGTGGGAGTCGAGCGCACGGAGCGGACTGCTGCAGCGATCACGGCGACCAGCAGCACCCCCAGGGCGATCGGCGAGGCGGGGAAGTGCAGAGGAGCGGCGATGGCGAACGCGGCGGCAGCCGCGACGATCCCGCCCAAGGCGAACCAGAGCGCGTTGACGAGGCCGCGCTTCCCGGTGAACAGGTGCAGCACCAGCAGCACGACGACGAGGGCGATGATCCCGACGACACCGGTCATCAGGCGGTTGCCGAACTCGATGATCCCGTGGATGCCCTGCACCTCGAGGATGGGAACGAGGGAGTCCGGGGTGCACAGCGGCCAGTCCGAGCATCCGAGGCCCGAACCGGTGAGGCGGACGGCTCCGCCGGTGCCGATGATGATGGTCTCGCTGAGGAACGACAACCACGCGAAGACCGTCAACGCACGCCCCCAGGACGCGGAACGAGGAGCGACCCCTCGCGTCGTCGAGGTGGTGGGGATCAACGTCTCGGGCATAAGTCCTCCGGACCGCGCGAGACGTGGCGGGCATGGCCCGTCCGCCAGGCGGAACCTGTAGAATCGGATTGTTGCGATGGGCGCTGACAGCGCTGAAGCATCGTCAACAGTTTAGGCGCGATGGAAGCGCCGGTGATGAGGGCCCACCAACGGCACCCGCTCCCGCAGACTCGACGGGGATCAGGTGTGTCGGGGCGGATGACACCGTTTGGGACCTGTGAGGAGAGTGTTGGATGTCGGATGTGCTGATCGACCGCCCGGAGCTTGACGGTCTGGGGGTGTACGAATTCGGCTGGCACGATGAGGATGCTGCGGGTGCCATCGCGAAACGCGGCATCTCCGAAGATGTCGTCCGGGGGATCTCGAGCCTCAAGAACGAACCCGAATGGATGCTGAAGACCCGACTCAAGGGATACCAGCTCTTCGGGCGCAAGCCGATGCCGACGTGGGGTGCAGACCTCAGCGAGATCGACTTCGACAACATCAAGTACTTCGTCCGCTCCACCGAGAAGCAGGCGCAGACGTGGGAAGACCTCCCCGCCGAGATCCGCGAGACCTACGAGCGTCTCGGGATCCCCGAGGCCGAGCGTCAGCGCCTGGTCGCCGGAGTCGCCGCGCAGTACGAGTCCGAGGTCGTGTACCACCAGATCCGCGAGGACCTCGAGGCCCAGGGCGTCATCTTCATGGACACCGACACGGCTCTGCGCGAGCACCCCGAGTTCTTCGAGGAGTACTTCGGCACGGTCATCCCCGCCGGTGACAACAAGTTCGCCGCGCTGAACACCGCTGTCTGGTCGGGCGGATCGTTCGTCTACGTCCCCAAGGGCGTGCACGTCGAGATCCCGCTGCAGGCCTACTTCCGCATCAACACCGAGAACATGGGCCAGTTCGAGCGGACCCTGATCATCGCCGACGAGGACAGCTACGTCCACTACATCGAGGGCTGCACGGCCCCGATCTACAAGTCGGACTCCCTGCACTCGGCCGTCGTCGAGATCATCGTGAAGAAGAACGCCCGTGTGCGCTACACGACGATCCAGAACTGGTCGAACAACGTGTACAACCTCGTCACCAAGCGTGCCGTGGCCTACGAAGGCGCGACCATGGAGTGGGTCGACGGCAACATCGGCTCCAAGGTGACGATGAAGTACCCGTCGATCTACCTGATGGGCGAGCACGCGAAGGGCGAGACCCTGTCCGTCGCCTTCGCCGGACCCGGTCAGCACCAGGACGCTGGCGCGAAGATGATCCACATGGCGCCGTACACGCAGTCGTCGATCGTCTCGAAGTCGATCGCACGCGGAGGCGGCCGTGCCGGTTACCGCGGGGAGGTCCGTGTCGATGCCGCTGCGCACCACTCCGCGAACACCGTGCGCTGCGACGCCCTGCTCGTGGACACGAAGTCGCGCTCCGACACCTACCCGGCCATCGACATCCGCGTCGATGACGTGCAGCTGGGCCACGAGGCCACGGTCTCCAAGGTCAGCGAGGAGCAGCTCTTCTACCTGCAGTCCCGCGGTATGCCCGAGGACGAGGCCATGGCGATGATCGTGCGCGGTTTCATCGAGCCGATCGCCCGAGAACTGCCGATGGAGTACGCCATGGAACTGAACAAGCTCATCGAGATGGGCATGGAAGGATCGGTCGGCTAAATGGCGGCCTCGACGACAGCGCCCAGTGAGGCGCAGCACACGAACGCGCACATCGACCCTGCGGCTCAGGTCGCGGCGGCGGGCTTCGTCCCGGTGCAGACCCGCTCCGAGCGGCCGCACTCGTTCGAACCGTCCGACTTCGGAGCACCGACCGGACGCGAGGTCAACTGGAAGCACACGCCGGTGGCGAAGCTCGCCGGACTCTTCTCCGATGAGCCGGGCGAGGAGAACGCCGTGACCTACGATCTCGACGCTGTCGAGGCGTTCCTGGAGCCCTCCTCGGATGAGGAAGGGCCCTACGGGGAGTTCTTCCGTCCTGAAGATCTCTCCAGCGCCCTCGCCTGGAAGCATGGCCCGCGTGGACTGCACATCCAGCTCCCGGCTGAGGCAGAGCTCGACGAGCCGGTCGTGGTCCCGATCACGGGCACGGGCGCCGATAAGCGTGCGTTCGGTCAGATCCTCATCGAGGCGAAGCCGCACTCGCGCGGCACCGTCGTGCTCGACCACTCCGGTTCCGCGCAGTACGCGCAGAACGTCGAGATCATCGTGCGCGACGGCGCGAGCCTGACCGTCATCAGCCTGCAGCGCTGGGACGATGACGCGGTGCACGCCGCGGCTCACCAGGCCACCGTCGGTGCCGATGCCACGCTGAAGCACTTCGTCATCAGCTTCGGCGGCGGTGTCGTGCGCGTGAACCCGAGCGTGGAGCTCACGGGTGCCGGATCCGAGGGATACCTCTACGGGCTGTCCTATGCCGACGGCGGTCAGCACCTCGAGAGCCAGGTCTACCTGCACCACAAGGGTGCGCACACCAAGGGCGACGTGCTCTACAAGGGCGCGCTGCAGGGCGAGGGCGCACACAGCGTCTGGATCGGCGACGTGCTGATCGGTGCCGACGCCACGGGCACCGACTCCTACGAGGCGAACCGCAACCTGGTGCTGACCGAGGGTGCTCGTGCCGACTCGATCCCGAACCTTGAGATCGAGACCGGCGACATCCTGGGAGCCGGGCACGCGAGTGCGACCGGTCGTTTCGACGACGAGCAGCTCTTCTACCTGCAGGCCCGCGGCATCACCGAGGAGGAGGCCCGTCGTCTGGTCGTGCTCGGATTCCTCACCGATATCGTGCAGCGCCTCGGCATCCCCGCCCTCGAGACCGAGTTGCTGGCGGCCATCGAGGCGGAGCTCGCCGAGGTGAGCGCATGACCGCCGAACGCGTCTGCGGAGTATCCGACCTCGAACAGGACACACCGCTGCGCGTGGACCCGAGCGGCGTGCCCATCACGGTGATCAAGGACGGCGAAGGAGTGATCCACGCCATCGGCGACACCTGCACGCACGGCGACATCTCGCTGTCCGAGGGCTTCGTGGAGGGCGACACGGTGGAGTGCTGGGCACACGGCTCCGCGTTCTCCCTCCTCACCGGCAAGCCCCAGAATCTCCCCGCGTATGAGCCGGTCCCGGTCTACGTCGTCCAGATCGACGGCGACGACGTGCTCATCGATCCGACTGTGATTAAGGAAGTCTGAAGAATGTCTGTTCTCGAGATCCGCGACCTGCATGTGACGGTCGAGACCGAGGCGGGGACCACCCCGATCCTCAACGGAATCAACCTCACCATGAACACGGGGGAGACCCACGCGATCATGGGCCCCAACGGCTCCGGCAAGTCCACGCTGGCGTACACGATCGCCGGTCACCCGAAGTACACGGTGACGTCCGGTTCGATCACGTTCGACGGTCAGGACGTGCTGGAGATGAGCGTCGACGAGCGGGCCCGTGCCGGCCTGTTCCTCGCGATGCAGTACCCGGTGGAGATCCCCGGCGTGACGGTGACGAACTTCCTCCGCACGGCCAAGACCGCCCTCGACGGCGAAGCGCCGGCGATCCGCGGCTGGACCAAGGACGTCAAGGAGGCCATGTCGAACCTGCGCATGGACCCGAAGTTCGCGCAGCGCAACGTCAACGAGGGTTTCTCCGGTGGCGAGAAGAAGCGCCACGAGATCCTCCAGCTCGAGGTGCTGAAGCCGAAGTTCGCCGTGCTCGACGAGACCGACTCCGGCCTCGACGTCGACGCGCTCAAGATCGTCTCCGAGGGCGTCAACCGCGCGAAGGAGTCCACCGGACTCGGCGTGCTGCTGATCACGCACTACACCCGCATCCTCCGCTACATCCGCCCCGACTTCGTCCACGTGGTGGTCGCGGGAAAGATCGTCGAAGAGGGCGGCCCCGAGCTCGCAGACCGGCTGGAGAACGAGGGATACGACCGTTTCCTCGACCCCGCAGCCCCCATCGAGGCGTAGGCTGATCGCATGACAGCGACCCTCACGGACGAGAAGTACGACGCGGTCACCGAGGCTCTCAAAGACGTCATGGACCCCGAGCTCGGGATCAACGTCGTCGACCTCGGCCTCATCTACGACCTCGCCTGGGATGACGAGAACGACGCTCTCGTCATCCACATGACGCTGACCAGCGCCGGCTGCCCGCTCACCGACGTCCTCGAGGATCAGACCGCTCAGGCTCTGGACAGCGTCGTCGATCGCTTCCGGATCAACTGGGTCTGGATGCCCCCGTGGGGTCCGGAGCGGATCACGGACGACGGGCGCGACATGATGCGCGCTCTCGGATTCGCGATCTGACCGCACAGAACGTCAAGCAGGACGAAGCGGGCGCGACTACGCGCCCGCTTCGCTGACTCCGCACCGGCGCGGGGCGAGACTCGGGAGAACGAATGCTTCAGGTGAAAGCCCTGCCCTTGGCCGAGCTTCGCGAGCGGACGAGCGAGAAGTGGCGGGAGTATCCGGCCGACGTGCTTCCCCTGTTCGTCGCCGAGACCGACTTCCCTCTCGCGCCTGCCATCACGGCGGCCCTGCAGCGTGCGGTCGAGATCGGCGACACCGGCTATATGGCGTCGAGGACCCCTCTTGCGCAGGCCTTCTCGGACTTCGCATCCCGCCGTTACGGGTGGGAGCCCGACCCCGCGCGAATCCGCAGCACGGCGGATGTGAGCATGGGGATCGTCGAGATCCTGCGCCGTGTCACGCAGCCGGGGGAGCGCGTGGTCGTGACGCCGCCGGTCTATCCGCCCTTCTACGACCTGGTCGCCGAAGCCGGTGCGGAGGTGGAGCGGGTTCCCCTCCGCGACACCGGGACCCGGTGGGAGCTGGATCTGGACGGGATCCGCGCCGTCTTCGAAGACGGAGCGACGGCCATCCTGCTCTGCAACCCCCACAACCCCACCGGTACGGTGCACGGACGCGACAGCCTCACTGCTCTCGCGGAGCTCGCCGACGAGTTCGGTGTCGCCGTGGTGTCGGACGAGATCCACGCGCCGCTCGCCCAGCCGGGTTCGGGGTTCACACCTTTCCTCGCGGTGAGTGATGTCGCGCAGCGGGTGGGGTACGCGCTCGTGAGCGCGAGCAAGGCCTTCAACCTCGCCGGGCTCAAATGCGCCCTCATGGTCACGGCCGACGACGAGACGAGCGCCGTGGTGCGCGGACTCCCGGTCGAGGTTGAATGGCGCACCGGGCAGTTCGGTCTGCTCGCCGCCGTCGCTGCGTTCTCGGAGGAGAGCGACGAGTGGCTCGACGGGCTGCTGCGCACTCTGGACGAGAACCGCCTGCTGCTCGAGGATCTGCTCGCCGCGCACCTCCCCGGAGCGCGGTACCGCATTCCCGATGCCGGCTACCTGGCGTGGATCGACCTCACCGCGTTGGAGTGGGGCGACAACCCGGCCAGACGGATCCTGAAGGACGCGAAGGTCGCCCTGCACTTCGGGCCCGCCTTCGGCGCGGAGGGCGCAGGCCACGTGCGGTTGAACTTCGGCACCAGTCCGGAGATCCTCACCGAGGCCATCGAGCGCATAGCGTCGCTCGTCGGCCGATGACCGCCCCGTCCGAGGCCGCGACGATCTGGGATCGTCACCGCATCTGGGTGACCCTCGGCGCGGTCGCACTGATCTTCCTCGCGGCGATCGAGGCTCTCGCCGTCACGACCGTCATGCCCATCGTGAGCGCGGCCCTGAATGGAGAGGCGCTCTACGCCGTCGCCTTCGCGGGGACGCTGGCCACGAGCGTGATCGGCATGGTCGCGACCGGAGCATGGTCGGACGCCCGGGGTCCCCGCGGCGCGCTGTACGTCGCCGTGTCGCTCTTCATCGTCGGCCTGCTGATCTCGGGCTTCGCCGTCACGATGCACCAGTTCCTGATCGGGCGACTGGTGCAGGGGCTGGGGACGGGTGGACAGACGGTCGCGCTCTATGTCGTGGTGGCGCGGCTGTACCCGCCTCACCTGCACGGGCGCATCTTCGCCGCCTTCGCCGCGGCTTGGGTCGTTCCGTCGATGGTCGGTCCGTTCCTCGCGGGAGCCGTCGCCGAGTATCTCGACTGGCGCTGGGCCTTCCTCGGCGTGGCCGTGCTCACCGCTTCGGCTTTCCTCATGATCGCGGTGCGGCTCCGTGGGGTCGACCTGGGGCAGGGGGAACCGCAGGATCGGAGGGCGCTCGTCGTCCGGCTGCTGCTCGCAGTGGTGGTGGCGGTACTCGCGGTCGTCATCGGCTTCTCGGCCGAGATGGAGCCGTCGATCGGGTGGCCCGTCGCGATCGGAGCCGTGCTGGCGATCGGGTTCGCGGTGCTGCCGCTGTTGCCACGGGGTACGCTTCGAGCCGGACCCGGGTTGCCCAGCGTCGTGCTGATGCGCGGCATCGTCGCCGGTGCGTTCTTCGCCACGGAGGCCTACATCCCGTATCTGCTCATGAGGAAGTTCGACTTCAGTGCGACCTGGGCGGGCATCGCCCTGATGCTGGCGGCACTGGCGTGGGCAGGCGCCTCAGCCCTGCAGGGGCGGTTCGGAGAGCGTCTGGGCAACCGCCGCATCACGGCGATCAGCCTGGGCTCGCTGCTGATCGCGATGCTGTGCGTGCTCTTCGCTGCGGTCTTCGATGTCTCGCCCGCTCTGGTGGTCGTCGGCTGGGCCTTCGCCGGCGGCGGGATGGGCCTGCTCTACCCGCGCCTGACCGTGTTGACGCTCGCGTACTCGAACGAGACCAATCAGGGGTTCAACTCGTCCGCGTTGTCGATCTCGGACGCCTCAGGATCGGCTGTCGCGATCGCGCTGGCGGGTCTCGGTGTGGCGACGCTCGGCGGCGGGGCCGGGGCGTTCAGCGCCGTCTTCGCGTTCTGCATCGCCCTCGTGGCGCTGGCTGTGGTGCCCGGTCTCAGGCTCGGGCACGCGGCCGAGTCTCCGGCGACCTGAGCGCTCCCGCGAGGGCAGCGACCCCGAGGTCGAAGACGCGGTCGAGTCCGGCGGTGACATCCGCATCCTCCGCGGCCGGGAGCGCGCCGTGGCTGTCGGCGTGCATGCGCTGCTGCACGAGCGTGGCGTGGCCCAGCACGAAGTGGAGGATGGCGATTCCTCGATCCTCGGCATCCGAGGCACCCTGTGCACGCAGGGTGTCGACCAGAGCCTTCTGCGCAGTGGAGGAACCGAGCTGGAGTGCGTAGGTGCTGAGGACCAGCTCGGCACCGTCACGATAGGCGAAGAGGGCATCGCGGATGCCGCGCGCTGTGACGATGATGTCCGTTCCACCGTGCGGTATCGACGCGGTGATCCGGTCGGCGAGCTCGGCGAGCAGCTCCTGCTTGTTCGCGAAGTGCCAGTAGAGGGCGCTCGGCTGCAGGTCGAGGCCCGCGGCGATACGTCGCATGGAGAGGTCGGCGAGTCCGACCTCATCGAGCAGGGCGAGTGCGCTCCGTGCCACGCTGTCGCGGTCGTGTCGGGCCGGATTGGGCTCTGGGCTCATGCTCCGATTATAGTGAACGACGTTCAGGTGAACAGTGCTCAGGTGCGACGCGGAGGAAGCAGCGGTGAAGAGTTCCTCATCGATCGGACCCGCTCCGATCACCCTCGACCGGGTGTCGGTCGAGATCGACGGGCGCATGGTGCTGCACGACGTCAGCGTCGGGTTGACCGCACGGACGACGGCGGTGATCGGAGCCAACGGCTCAGGCAAGTCGACCTTCGCGCGCCTCCTCAACGGCCTCGTCCCTCCGCGAGACGGAACCGTCTCGGTGCACGGACTCGACACCGTCCGAGACCGCACCGCCGTGCGCAAGCTCGTCGGTTTCGTCTTCACCAACCCCGATGCGCAGATCCTGATGCCGACTCCGGCCGAAGACCTCGCACTCTCGCTCCGAGGGCGTCCGAAGTCCGAGGTGTCCGAACTCGTGAGGGAGACGCTCGAGACGCACGGTCTGGCGGAGCACGCGGACGTCCCGGCGGCCGCCCTGTCCGGCGGGCAGAAGCAGATGCTCGCCCTGGCTTCCGTGCTGATCGCCGATCCACATGTGATCGTCGCCGACGAGCCGACGACCCTGCTCGATCTGCGCAATTCCCGTCGCATCGCCGATCTGCTGCTCGGGGTCCAGGCACAGATCGTCATCGTGACACACGACCTCGAACTCGCCTCTCGCTGCGACAGCGCGTTGCTCTTCGACGAGGGACGCATCGTGACCTCCGGCGTGCCCTCACGTGTGATCGCTGCGTACCGGGAGGCGTGCGCGTGATCGCGCTGTATCACCCGGGGACGGGGATCGTGCATCGGGCGCCGGCCGCGCTCAAGCTGGGGATGCTGGCGTTCGGAGCCCTCGTCCTGTCGCTGTATCCGCACGATCCGGTGAGCATCGCGGTCGCGCTCCTCGTGGTGGTGGGGCTCTACCGCGTGAGTGGACTCCCGTTCCGCGTGCTCGCCGCCGAGGCGTGGCGCCTGCGCTGGATCGTGCTCGTGCTCACGGCTGCGCTCCTGATCTTCGTGTCGCCCGAGGCGGCATGGATCAGCACAGGACGTGTGGTCGCGGTGCTGCTCCTCGCCGGTCTGCTCACTCTGACCACGAGGATGTCGGCGCTGCTCGATGTCCTGCAGCAGCTGCTGCGACCGTTGCGTCGGCTCGGAGTCGATCCCGAGGCGGTGGCCCTGACGATCTCCCTGACCCTCACGACCGTCCCGGTGATCGCGGGGTTCGCCGTGCGCGTGCGGGAGGCGGAGCAGGCTCGTGGTGCACGGCTGGGTATCCGCACGGTGGTGCCGTTGCTCGTGCTCGCTCTGAAGCATGCGGATGATGTCGGAGACGCCCTGGCGGCCAGAGGCATCGGCTGACTCACACGAGGGCCGGCGCGACGGGGACCGTCGACGGTCGCTGCCTTGCGGTCCGTGGCGTCGGGAGCGAAGCCAGCCGCAGAGAACCAGCGATCAGCGCGAGTGCGATCAGGGCGGTTGCGACGGACGTACCGAGGACCAGCAGCAGGACGATCCCGACCAGGGCGCTGAGAGCGCTGGCGACGATGCGACCGAGCGAAGACGCGGCGGCGGGTGCGGCCTGCGATTCGAACCGCGTGAACGCGACGGCGACGACGGCCGTGAGAGCGAGCGCCGTCGCGAGCCACAGCGGGCGTCCCGACCACCACGCCGCGCTGTCCAGTGCCGGGAGCGAGGCGCCGGTCAGGAGCGCAAAGGCGGCGGTCGAGCCCGCCATGAGCAGCAGCACGGGCATGTGCCAGAGGTAGATCGTCATGGTCCGCACCGTCACGAAGGCGGTGAACGCGGCCACGTGCGGCTGTCGGCTGAATCGCTCGAGACGCTCGCGGTGCAGGGAGAGCAGGCTCGTGTGCGCGACCCCCACGAGGAGGAGGGCGGCCGTCGGCGGATTGATGTTCGCGATGAGGTCGGCGGAGTAGACGCCGACGGCGAAGGTCATGATGAGCGCGAGGACGGCCGCGAGGCCCGCAACGATGCGGATCCGTCGGCTGAGGCGCTCGATGCGTCCATCGGCGAGGAAGAAGCCGAGCTGTTGGAGGGCCATCCACACGAAGGCGAGGTTCAGGAAGCCCAGGCCCTCGACGCCGGAGACTCCGCGGAGGACGTCGATCGCGATCGCGGCAGCGGCAAGGGCGGCGATCGTCCACAGCGGCGCACGCCGGTGAGCGGCGGCGAAGAGGGGGAGAAGCGCCTGGCAGAGGAGGAAGACCCCGAGGAACCAGAGCGGCTGGCCATAACGGAACCCGGCCGTCGCGATGAGGTCGGCGGGAACGCCGAAGATCGTGAGCAGAGCGAGCGCGAGCCCGACGACCGCGATCGTCAGGATCGCCGGGCGCAACAGTCGGTGAACGCGGCCGGCGACGAATCCGACCGCCGTGCCGCCGCGCTGCCGCATGCGCTGATGCGCGAGGAATCCGGAGAATCCACCGATCACGAAGAACAGCGGCATCACCTGCAGGAGCCAGCTCAGCGGAGCGATCCACGCGGTGCCGTCGCTGGCGTTCTCGAAGATCGGACCGGAATCGCCGACCGTGACGCCCACCATGATCGCGTGCAGCAACACGACCCCGAGCACGCAGAGAGCCCGCAGGAAGTCGATGCCCGTATCGCGGGATGTGCGCAGCCCGGCGGCGACGGGCGGTGTCTGGACGATGGCCATGAGTCCTCCTCGGAAGCGATGTTCCAGGAGACTATGGACGTGGTGCGGGCGGAGACATCACCCTCGGGTCCCGTCGTACCCCCTACGACGGGATGAGTCGCGGCGATGCGTCGTCAGGACGAAGGCTCGACGAGCCCGGTGTCGTACGCCAGGATCACGGCGTGCACGCGGTCACGGAGGTTCAGCTTGGCGAGCACCTTGCCCACATGTGTCTTGACGGTCTGCTCGGCGATGAACAGCTCGGCGGCGATCTCGGTGTTGGAGCGGCCTCGACCGATGAGCACGAGGACTTCCCGTTCGCGGTCGGTGAGGTCGGCGAGCGCCGTCGCTGCGCGTGGAGTCCGGGGTCGGCGTCCGGCGAACTGCTCGATCATGCGTCGTGTCACGCTGGGAGCGAGGAGAGCATCACCGCCGGCGACGACGCGCACGGCGTGCACGAGCTCCTCCGGCAGCGCATCCTTCAGCAGGAAACCGCTGGCACCGGCCTCGAGCGCGTCGTACACGTAGTCATCGATGTCGAACGTCGTGAGCATGATGATCCGGGGGATATGCGCCGCGGGGTACGAAGGCCCGAGGATGCGACGAGTGGCTTCGATGCCGTCCAGTTCCGGCATCCGCACGTCCATGAGGATCACGTCGGGGTCGAGGCGCGCCGCGAGCGTGACCGCCTCCGCACCGTCGGCCGCTTGGCCGGCCACCCTGATGCCGTCGTGGGCGTCGAGGAGCGCCCCGAAGCCGGCACGGACCATGGCCTGGTCATCGGCGATGAGCACGTTGATCGTCACGAGCGTTCCTTGTTGTGAGGGGCGGTGTTGTGAGGGGCGGTGTTGTGAGGGGCGGTATCGCGAAGGGCGGTGTCGCGAGGGGTGGCACCGAGAGGAGTGGCAGATGAAGGGAGGTCGGCCGGTGAGGGATCATTCGGGCTGTCCGGACTGACCGGGAGGACGGCCTCGACCTCCCAGCCCCCGTCGGTCGAGGGGCCGGCGGAGAGGCTCCCACCGAGGAGTTCCGCGCGTTCCCGCATGCCGCGCAGACCGTATCCGCCCACGTGACCGTCCGGAAGGCGGGGCGGGGCGGTGTTGTGCACCACGATCCGGATCGATCGGGACTCGGCGCGCACGCGCACGGCGATCTGTGCCCCAGGGGCGTGACGGACGGCGTTGCTCAGAGCTTCTTGGACGATACGGAAGGCGGCGATCTGGACGGCGGGTGTCGCCGCCGTAGCGGCGTCCCCACCCTCCAGGACGAGTCCGACCTCGACGCCGGCGCGGCGGATGCTGTCGACCAGGGAGGGGATGTCGTCGATGCCCTGCTGCGGGGCGAGCTCGGCACTCTGATCCTCGGTGCGCAGCACGCCGAGCATGCGCCGCATCTCGGCGAGCGAACTCCGTGCGGTCGCGGCGATGTCCTCGAACTCCGCGACGGCCACGTCATCCAGGTCGGGGATGCGGTACTTCGCGGTCGAGGCCTGCACCTGGATCACCGACATGCTGTGTGCCACGACGTCGTGCAGCTCGCGAGCGATCCTCGTGCGCTCTTCCACGAGTGCGCGTCTGGCCTCCTCGAGTGCGCTGTGCTCCCTCTCCCGTGAAAGCTCGGCCGCCACCCTGACGCGTCCGGCGATCAGCGAAGCGATCAGGAACATGGCCGAGGCGAGGGAGGTCGTCACGATGAGGTCGGCCGTGGCGCTGGCGGACGATTCCGGCACGGCCACCATGTCGGGGCGGAGCATCGGCGAGACGAGCGAGGCGATGGCCCCGAGGATGAGAGCGAACGCGCCGAGCCGTGCACCGTGGAGGAATGTGACGACTCCGACGAACAGGATGAATGTCAGCAGCGCAGGGACCGACCAGGGCCATGGGGACGCGATCGCGAGCTCGGGAACGACGGTGAGTGGGAGAGCGAGCGCCCCGGCCGTGAAGAGGCCGACGGCCCAGCGAGGATGAGAGATCGCCAGCAGCGGGGAGACGCACAGAGCCGCTCCGAGGATGAACGACAACGGGACGGGTGTGCCGTACAGGACGCTCTGCAGCGAGACGAGCACCGTGAACAGCGCCACCACTGCCGTGCACAGTGCCACGAAGGCGGCGGTGCGACGGCTGATGCGTGTTCGGCGAGGTGAACGCTCGCGGCGGCGTGCCATGGCTCTCATCCTGCCAGTTGCGGCGCCGCGGCACGGCGGCGGCGAACGGCGGCGATCCGATCGATCACCAGACCGATGAGCAGCGCGATGACGATGCCGAGCCCCGCGCTGAGCAGAGGCTGGTCCTTGATCCAGGCGCCCGCGAGCAGACCGATGACGAGGCTGAACACGCTCCAACTGATTCCGGCGATCAGGCTCAACGGGAGGAACCGGCGCCAAGGGAAATCGAGAGCCCCGGCCGACATGTTGACCGCCACCCTTCCGACGGGGATGTATCTGGCACCGAGGATGAGCGTGGCGCTGCGGCGATCGAGTGCGTGTTGGGCATGCGCGAACGCTGCGGCGACGCGCGGTCGGCGCATCCACGCGAAGCGGGTGGCGCCCAGCCCTCGTCCGATCAGGAACGCGACGTTGTCACCGATCGCCGCACCGATGGCAGCCACTGCCCCGAGAAGAAGGAGATTCCCCTCTCCCGTCGAGGCGGCCACGGCGGCTGCGGCCACGAGCACGGTCTCGCTGGGCACCGGGGGGAAGAAGCCGTCGACGATGGTGACGGCGAACAGCACCAGGTACAGCCAGGGTGAGGCGATCGCCTGCATGATCAGGTCGTTGAGGATGTCCACTCCGGCACGGTATTCGGGGAGTGGGAGGGGCGGCATCCCACCGGAGTATCGGCGTGCTCACTCTCCAGGTTGATCTTGCTGACCGCGACTCTCGGCGACGCGGCTTATACTGGGAGGCTGGCCGATCGGCCGAACACCCTCCCCGAAAGAACGGACGTCCGCTGTGCTTGCCGTGCACGACCTCGAGATCCGCGTTGGCGCGCGCCTGCTGATGGAGAACGTCTCGTTCCGCGTCGCCGACGGAGACAAGATCGGACTCGTCGGCCGCAACGGGGCCGGGAAGACCACGCTCACCAAGGTGCTCGCCGGCGATGTGCTGCCGTCCGGCGGAAGCGTGACCCGCTCCGGCGAACTGGGCTACCTTCCGCAGGACCCGCGTTCGGGCAACCCCGAAGACCTCGCGCGCACGCGCATCCTCGACGCCCGTGGGCTCGGTCAGCTCAACCTCGGGATGACGGAGGCGGCCCTCGCGATGGGGTCGGACGACCCCGCAGTGGCCGACAAGGCAATGAAGCGCTACGCCCGCCTCACCGAGCAGTTCGAGGCCCAGGGCGGCTATGCGGCGGAGGCGGAGGCGGCGTCGATCGCCAACAACCTCTCGCTCCCCGACCGCATCCTCGACCAGCCGCTGTCGACCCTCTCCGGTGGACAGCGTCGCCGCATCGAGCTCGCGCGCATCCTCTTCTCCGACGCGCAGACGATGATCCTCGACGAGCCGACCAACCACCTCGATGCCGACAGCGTGGTGTGGCTGCGCGAGTTCCTCAAGGGCTACAAGGGCGGGCTGATCGTGATCAGCCACGATGTCGAGCTCGTCGGTGAGACGGTCAACCGCGTGTTCTACCTCGACGCGAACCGTCAGGTCATCGACACGTACAACATGAACTGGAAGAACTACCTGCGTCAGCGGGTGGCCGATGAGGAGCGCCGCAAGAAGGAGCGCGCGAACGCCGAGAAGAAGGCCACGACCCTGCAGCTGCAGGCGGCCCGCTTCGGTGCGAAGGCCTCGAAGGCCGCTGCGGCGCATCAGATGATCGCGCGTGCGGAGAAGCTGCTGGCGGGGCTCGACGAGGTGCGTCAGGAAGACCGGGTCGCGAAGCTGCGCTTCCCGAAGCCGGCACCCTGCGGCAAGACCCCGATGATGGCGTCCGGCCTCTCGAAGTCGTACGGGTCGCTCGAGATCTTCACCGATGTCGACCTGGCGATCGATCGCGGCTCCAAGGTCGTCGTCCTCGGGCTCAACGGTGCGGGCAAGACCACGTTGCTGAGGATGCTCGCCGGCGTCGATCAGCCCGACACCGGGCAGCTCGAGCCGGGACACGGGCTCAAGGTCGGCTACTACGCCCAGGAGCACGAGAACCTCGACGTGAACCGCTCGGTGCTCGAGAACATGGTCTCGGCCGCTCCGCACATCACCGAGACCGAGGCGCGCAAGGTGCTCGGGTCGTTCCTGTTCACAGGCGACGATGTGCTCAAGCCTGCAGGAGTCCTGTCGGGTGGGGAGAAGACGCGTCTGTCGCTCGCGACGCTCGTCGTGTCGTCGGCGAACCTGCTGCTGCTCGATGAGCCGACCAACAACCTCGATCCGGCCTCTCGTGAAGAGATCCTCGGTGCGCTCGCACACTACGAAGGTGCGGTCGTGCTCGTGTCCCACGATCCGGGGGCGGTGCAGTCGCTCAATCCCGAGCGTGTGCTGATCCTGCCCGACGGCGTCGAGGACATCTGGAGCCAGGAGTACCAGGACCTCATCGAGCTCGCCTGACGTCGGAGTCGCCTCCCGACCGAAGCGGGTGCTGCCCGAGCGCGCGCTCCGATTCTTAGGCGGCTGAGGTACGTGGCATAGTCGAGAACATGCCGACGGACTCCCGATCGCCCGACACCGGGAGCTGGCTGCGTGCACAAGCGGCGCTCACCGGCGTCGCGCCAGCACTCGATGTCACAGGACTTCCCGTCGACCCGGTTCCGCTCTTCCTGGACTGGATCCGACATGCGGCTTCCGTCGGAGTCGCCGAACCCCATGCGGCGACCCTGGCGACGGTCGACGGAGACGGCATACCGGATGCTCGGACGTTGATCCTCAAGAACGTCGATGAGCGAGGGTGGGCCTTCGCCGGTGCGCGTTCGTCTCGCAAAGGGTCGCAGCTCGCGAGCACCCCTGCCGGAGCGCTGAACTTCTGGTGGCAGCCGCTGGCGCGAGCCGTCCGTGTACGTGGACGGGTTCAGGAGGCCGGCGAGGGCGAGAGCGCAGCCGATCTCGCGGCGCGGTCTGCGGCGGCCAGGGCGGGCATCGCGCCGGGGGACTGGGCCCTGTGGAGGCTCGTGCCGACCCGCGTCGAGTTCTGGCAAGGGGCGGCCGACCGTGATCACACGCGGATCGTGTATCGGCGAACGGATGCGGCGTGGGATCTCACGGTGACAGGGGCCGCGGCCATGACAGGGACAACGGCCGGACAGGAAGAGCACGCATGAGCGGCTATCAGGTGGTGGAGATCGGAGCGCTCGAGGAATGGCGAGCGCATCACGGCGGCTTCGACGCCGCGCGTTCGCGGGACGGGCGTCGTGTCGTGGATCACGAACTGACGATGCAGTACATCGGGATGACCGCGAATGCCCTGCAGCCGGGGGAGGAAGCCGGCTACTGGCACGTACACCGGAAGATCGAAGAGGTGTACGTGTTCCTTCATGGGCGAGGGCAGATGGGTCTCGACGACGATGTGGTGGAAGTCGGGCCGGGGACCGTGGTCCGTGTGGGGCAAGGGGTCGCTCGCACGTGGCGGGCTCGTCCGGACAGTCCCGGTGAACTGCGGTGGCTCTGTCTTCGCGCGGGTGGGGAGGCGCTTCCACACCTTCCCGACGACAGCTCGCGGCTGCCGGAGCGTCCCATGCCGTGGTCCGTGGAGTGACTGCGGCGGACCGCGCTCAGCGCACGTCGAGCAGCTCGTCCTCCACGTCGGCGTCATGGTCCTTGCGGCGGCTGACCTTGACCGGAGACGGCACGCCTTCGACCTCTTCGCGGTGTTTCACGATCTCCGTCCGGATGATGTAGCCGATGAAGATGAAGCCCATCAGCGCGAACAGGATCCACTGGATCGCGTAAGACAGGTGCGGGCCGGGGTCGTCGGTGGGGGAGTCGAATCCCCCGAGGGTGCCTTCGCCCGCGGGGCTTTCGCTGATGACGCGGCCGTAGGCGCCCGTGATCACATCGCCGTCGACGAGCTTCGCGATGGCCGGGAGATTGATGGTCGGCACCTGACCTTCGGGGGCGCCACGGCCCGAAGCAGGAAGCTGCTCGCCCGGGCGCAGACGCACGGTGACTTCGGCTTCGCCCTCGGGCGGCGCAGGCACGGAATCCGGAGCGTCGCCGTCGCCCGGAGGTACCCAGCCCCGATCGACGATGAAAACGCGGCCGTCGGCGTCGCGGAACGGAACCAGCACCTCGAAGGCGCTGGTTCCTCCGTGCGGGCGGTTTCTCACCAGCAGCTGTTCGTCGGCCAGATACTCGCCCTGCAGGGTCACCGGGCGCCACTCATCCGAGGGGTCGAGCGCGCCGTCCTCCCCGACGAGGTCTGCCAGGGGGACAGGCTCGGCGTCGTAGTTCTGCTCGACGAGCTCGATCTGGGCGGCTCTCGTCTCGTTCCGCTCGAACTGCCAGTTCGACAGGAAGACGCACGCGATCGCGAATCCGATGGCGATCAGCACGTAGACGCCCCACCGGAGCAGTCGCTGACTCATGCGGGAGCCCCGTCACGAACGGTCACCGGGAAGTCCCGCGCCGCGAGGTAGTCGCGGAGGTAGTCCACGTGCTCGTCGCAGGCGAGCCAGATCTTCTCCCGGTCGGCGGCGTGGATGCGGGGGTTGCGCCATACGACCTGTCTGGTCGCCGCGCTCCGGCAGCCGGCGCGCGAGCATTCGAGCTCTGTCATCGGTCCTTCGGGCCTTCGTGGATCGTGAACACCTGCGGGCCGGTCGTCTCATTCGCGATCGGAGCGGGCCCGGGAGCCTCCAGCTCCTGTCGCGGCGACTCGGCTGTCATCTCGGTGCTGTCGCTGCCCGCGTTGGCGAACACCACGGCGATGTACGGGAGCACGGCCGCGCTGATCCCGAAGACCCAGGTGTACCATCCGTACGGCTGCACCAGCACCATCAGGGCGAAGCAGGCTATGCGGATGGACATCGTGAGCACGTAACGACGCACACGGTGGTCACCCTCATCCTGCGGAGACTGCGGCAGGGAGGTGACGGCCGGGATTTGACGCGCGTTCTTCACGATGCCTCAAGCCTACGCCGGTGCGGACCTCCCGGCGTGCCGCTTCTGCCGCAGATCAGCGCGAGAAGATGAACGGCAGGCTGAACGCTCCGACGAACAGGAAGCTGATGATGATGCTGATGAGCGTGAAGGCGCCGATGGCGATCATCGCATAGCCGAGGATCAGGCCCGCGATGGCCATTCCTCGTCCTCCGACGCTCGGATCGCTCTTGGTCTGCTTGAGCGCCATGTGACCGGTGATGACCGCGGCGATGGAGGCGAGGATCGGGAGGATCGCCCAGATGAGGACGACACCGGCGATGCCGCACACCAGGGAGGTGACGGCGAGTCCGCTCGTGGGACGCGGTGGAGCAAGCGGGTACGTCGGTGTCCCATAGGCTCCGTAAGGGGTCGCGGTCCCGTGATTCGGCTGCACCGGCCATACCTGCGGGGCCGGGGCGGCATACGCAGCAGTGGACCCGGGGTACGCCTGGCCGGGCTGAGGGGGCTGGACGGTCTGCGGAGACTGGACGGTCTGCGGAGACTGGGCGGTCTGCGGGGGCTGGGGCGGGTACGGCGCGGTCGGATACGCAGGCAGAGCGGGGGCGGCCTGCGGGGCGCTCGGCGGGGCCGGTGGTACCGGCGCGAACGGCGCGTCGCCTGCCGGAGGAGGAGGATTGTCGCTCACGATGTTGCCCTTTCGTCTCGATCAGGGTTCCAGCAGCGCCCGCCTGTGTCAACGTCGCGATGAGGGTGCGCGCGGCGTCGTCGCTCGGAGCATCGTCGGTAGGATCGATGACGGTCCGAGACCTCGGACCGCAGGTCCAGAGCAGGAGTGTCCTCATGAGCGCTGAGCGCGTCGTCCTCGTCACCGGCGGAAACCGCGGTATCGGCCGTGCCATCGCGGAGCGCTTCGTGCGGGACGGATACCGTGTCGCGGTCACCGCGCGCAGCGGCGAAGGACCAGAGGGAACCCTCACCGTGCGGGCGGATGTCACGGATGCCACCGCGCTCGACGCCGCGTTCACGGAGGTGGAGCAGCAGCTCGGCCCGGTGGAGATCGTCGTCGCGAACGCCGGGATCACCAAGGACACCCTCCTCATGCGCATGAGCGAAGACGACTTCGACAGCGTGGTGGCGACGAACCTCGGCGGCACGTTCCGCGTGGTGAAGCGCGCCTCGAAGGGCATGCTGCGCGCACGATTCGGTCGTATCATCCTGATCTCGAGCGTCGTCGGTCTGTACGGTTCCGCCGGCCAGGCGAACTACTCGGCGTCGAAGAGCGCGCTCGTCGGCTTCGCCCGCTCGATCACGCGTGAACTCGGTGCGCGCGGTATCACCGCCAACGTCGTCGCTCCGGGGTTCATCGAGACCGACATGACCGCGGAGCTCCCCGAGGAGACGCAGAAGCAGTACAAGGCGAGCATCCCCGCCGCGCGGTTCGCGACCCCCGACGAGGTGGCGGGCGTGGTGACATGGCTCGCCGGTGACGATGCCGGTTACATCTCGGGCGCGGTCATCCCGGTCGACGGTGGACTCGGGATGGGCCACTGATCCGGACCGGGGTTTTCACCTCGCGATCGAGGCGGTGAGCAGTTCTCCGAGCCGTTCCGGCATGGAGAACTGCGGCCAGTGCCCGGAACCGATGCGAACGACCTCGGCATCGTCGATCGCACGGAACTCGTCGGCATACTCGCCCCACTGGGCGATCATCTTCTCGAACGCGGACTGATCCACGCCACCCATGAGCAGGGTCGCCGGCACGCGATACCGTGCCGGGTCACGCAGGACGATGCCGTCGGTCGGCACCCTCGCGGGCACGCTCCGGGTGAGCGGTGTCGTGCGCACACGGGTCGCCTCGTCGAGATCGTGCACGTCCTCCTCGGGGAAGAAGTCCCACCCCGGGAAGGGGACCACGCCGTCGACGAGCTCGAACTCGCTGATGCCGCTTCCCGTCGGCGGGGGTGCCGTGTCGACGAAGATGACGCGGCCGACGCGCTCGGGGCGCGCATCGACGACACCCCATGCGACGTTTCCTCCGCCGCTGTGACCGACGACGACGACCTCACCGGGAAGCGCATCGACCGCCGCGACCGCGGCATCGATCCAGTCCGAGATGCCGACCTCGGACGACGCCGACGCCGGTTCGCCGAGGCCGGGCATGGTGAGGGGATGAGCGCGGTGCCCCGCCGCTTCCAAAGAGGGGATGACGTCTTCCCAACTGGACGCATCGAGCCAGAGCCCGGGGATGAGGATGATGTCCATGCGTCGACGCTAGCGGCGGCGTCGGACAACCTCCAGAGGGATCCGTCTACGGAAGCAGAGCGATGACTTCGGAGAGGTCCTGCGGGCCGATCACGAGCGCGGCGGTCTGCCGTACGGTGGGCTTCGCATTGAAGGCGATGCCGAGCCCCGCCACCGCCATCATGGGCAGGTCATTGGCGCCGTCCCCGATGGCGATCGTGGCGCGCGGACCTACGCCGAGTTCTGCAGCCCACTCCTGAAGGGACGCCGCCTTCGCGGCTCCGTCGACGATGTCGCCCTCGACAAGGCCGGAGAGGACGCCGTCCACGACATCCAGGCGGTTCGCTCGCCAGCGATCGACGCCGAGTTCCGGCGCCACCGCGTCGAGGATCTCGTGGAAGCCGCCGGAGACGACCCCGACGACACCGCCGCGATCGTGGACTGCCGCCGTGAGCTCGCGGACTCCGGGGGTGGGCTCTATCCGCGCGCGGACGCGCTCGAACGCCGATACGGGCACTCCCTGTAGGGCCGCGACCCGGGAGCGCAGGCTCGTCGCGAAGTCCACTTCGCCGCGCATCGCCGCCTCGGTCGCCGCCTGAACCTCGGCGCGACGGCCTGCTTCGTCGGCGAGGAGTTCGATCACCTCGTTGCGGATGAGGGTGGAATCAGCATCGAGGACGACGAGGAATCGCGCAGCGGTCACCCGTCGAGCCTAGCGACCGCCCGGACCGCCTGAGCGCCGCATGACGCGTCAGCGTTCGATGAAGACGCCCTTGCCCACGACGGTGATGCCGGACTCGGTGACGGTGAAGCCACGGGCCAGGTCGCGCTCACGGTCGACCCCGACCGTCGCGCCATCGGCCAGGACGACGTTCTTGTCGAGGATGGCGCGGTGGATGCGCGCACCCTGCCCGACCTGCACGTGATCGAACACGACCGAGTCCGTGATGGTCGATCCGCCCCCCGCCAGAGTCCATGGACCGACCACGCTGCGTTCCAGGTGCGTGCCCGACAGCACCGATCCGAGGGAGACGATCGAGTCGATCGCGTTGCCGATGCGACCGACGGAGTCCCTGACGAACTTCGCCGGCGGAGAGTTCACCGCCTGCGAGTGGATCGGCCATTCCATGTTGTACAGGTTGAAGATCGGCAGTGTCGAGATGAGGTCCCTGTGCGCATCGAAGAAGGAGTCGATGGTTCCCACGTCTCGCCAGTACGAGCGGTCGCGCGGCGAGGACCCCGGAACCTCGTTCTGCTTCATGTCGTAGTAGCCCGCTTCGCCGCGCTCGACGAAGTACGGGACGATGTCGCCGCCCATGTCGTGACCTGACACGGGCGACTCCCCGTCTGCTTCGACGGCGGAGATCAGTGCATCAGCGTCGAAGATGTAGTTGCCCATCGAGGCGAGCACCTCGTTCGGCGAATCCTCGAGCCCTGCGATGTCGGTCGGCTTCTCCAGGAACTGCTTGATCCGGCCCGACTCCGCGTCGGCATCGATCACGCCGAACTGCGACGCGAGCGCGAGCGGCTGGCGGATCCCCGCGACCGTGGCCTTGGCGCCCGACTCGATGTGCGCCTCGAGCATCTGCCGGAAGTCCATCCGGTAGACGTGATCCGCACCGATCACGACGACGATGTCGGGCTTCTCGTCGTTGATGAGGTTCATGCTCTGCAGGATCGCGTCGGCGGAGCCGGAGAACCATCGCTTGCCGAGGCGCTGCTGGGCGGGCACCGAGGCGACGTACGAGTCGAGGAGAGCCGACATGCGCCAGGTCTGGGAGATGTGCCGGTCGAGGCTGTGCGACTTGTACTGCGTCAGCACGACGATCTGTCGGAGGCCCGAGTTGATGAGGTTGGAGATGGCGAAGTCGATGAGCCGGTACTGTCCGCCGAACGGCACTGCGGGTTTCGCTCTATCGGCCGTGAGGGGCATGAGGCGCTTGCCCTCGCCGCCGGCGAGGATGATCCCGAAGACCTTCTTTGGAGCGGACATGGCTCCACCATAGATGCCATCCTCCTCGCTGTACTAGCGTTCAGACATGCGAGTTGAAATGATCACGAAGGAGTACCCGCCGGAGGTCTACGGCGGTGCCGGCGTGCACGTCGCCGAGCTCGTGGCAGCGCTCCGACGGCACCTCGACGTCCAGGTCCGCGCGTTCGGGTCACCGCGCGATGAGGCGGGTACCTTCGCCTATCGCACGCCGACGGAACTCGCCGGAGCCAACGCCGCGTTGCAGACGCTCGGCACGGATCTGGAGATCGTGTCGGCCATCGCCGACGCCGACATCGTGCACAGTCACACCTGGTACGCGAACTTCGCCGGTCACCTCGCCTCACAGCTGCACGGCATCCCTCACGTCCTGACGGCGCACAGCCTCGAGCCCCTTCGGCCGTGGAAGGCCGAGCAGCTGGGCGGTGGCTATGCGGTGTCGAGCGGGATCGAGCGACTGGCGTACGAGAACGCGGCCGCCGTGATCGCGGTGAGCGCCGGGATGCGCGCCGACATCCTGCGCAGCTACCCGCAGGTGGACCCGGCGAGGGTGCGGGTGATCCACAACGGGATCGACGTCGACCGGTGGCGTCCGGTGCACGACGAAGCCTTCCTGCGATCGATCGGGATGGACGCCGCTCGTCCGTCCGTCGTCTTCGTCGGCCGCATCACGAGGCAGAAGGGGCTGCCGTATCTGCTGCAGGCGGCGCGGCTCCTCCCTCCCGAGGTGCAGCTCGTCCTCTGCGCGGGTGCTCCGGACACTCCGGAGATCATGGCCGAAGTCCAGGAGGGTGTGCGCCTGCTCCAGCAGGAGCGGGACGGCGTCATCTGGGTCGAGCGCATGCTTCCCCGCGACGAGCTCTCGGCGATTCTCACGGCCGCGACGACGTTCGTCTGCCCTTCCATCTACGAGCCGCTGGGGATCGTGAACCTCGAGGCGATGGCCTGTGGTGCGGCGGTCGTCGGGACGGCGACCGGCGGTATCCCCGAGGTCGTTGCCGACGGCGTGACCGGTCGCCTCGTGCCGATCGAGCAGGCGCAGGACGGAACGGGCACGCCGGTCGACCCGGAGCGCTATGTGGCCGACCTCGCAGCCGTGCTCACCGAGGTCGCGATGGACCCGGACCGCGCACGTACGTACGGCGAGGCCGGGCGCGAGAGGGCGCGCAACGAGTTCAGCTGGGCGGCGATCGCCGAGACGACGCGCGCGCTCTACGCGGAGCTGACCGCCTGAGCCGATAGGCTGGGGGGCATGCCGAGCGCTCTGGAATTCACCGACGTCGTCGTGCGCCGTGAGGGGCGCAACATCATCGATCACGTGGACTGGCGGGTCGACGACGACCAGCGATGGGTGATCCTGGGCCCGAACGGTGCGGGCAAGACGACCCTGCTCCAGCTGGCCGACACGCTCATTCATCCGACGGCCGGAACGGTGACCGTGCTGGGGGAGACCCTCGGCAGGACCGACGTGTTCGAGGTTCGGCCGCGCATCGGCTTCGCGTCGTCGGCGATGGCCAAGCGCGTGCCGCGAGACGAGACCGTGCTCAACACCGTGCTCACCGCCGCATACTCCGTGCTCGGTCGCTGGAACGAGAACTACGAGGACATCGACGAGCGTCGCGCGCTCCGCGTCCTCGGTGACTGGCGTCTCGACCACCTCGCCGACCGGACGTTCGGTACGCTCAGCGACGGCGAGCAGAAGCGGGTCCAGATCGCGCGTGCCGTGATGACCGACCCTGAGCTCCTGCTGCTCGACGAGCCGACGGCTTCCCTCGACCTCGGCTCCCGTGAGGAGCTCCTCGCGCTCCTCAGCGGATACGCGTCGTCTCCGACCACGCCGGCCATGCTTATGGTGACGCACCACGTCGAGGAGATCCCGGTAGGGTTCACCCACGTGCTGCTGATCCGTGACGGCTCCGTCGTCGCGGCGGGCCCGATCGCCGACACGCTCACAGCGGAGACGCTCACCGACACGTTCGGGATGCCGATCGTGCTCAGCAGCGAAGACGGACGCTACGCCGCGCGCGCGGCGTCCTGATCAGGGTCTGATAGAATCGACCCTTGGTGCTCTCTGCACCGCAGACTTCCCTCGTCCCTGGCACAATCCAGGGCAGCAACTAAGGAATCCCATGAAGACTGACATTCACCCCGAGTACAAGGCTGTCGTGTTCCGCGACCTGGGTTCGGGCGAGACGTTCCTCACCCGTTCGACCGTCTCGAGCGACAAGACCATCGAGCTCGACGGCGTGGAGTACCCCGTCATCGACGTCGAGATCTCCTCGGCTTCGCACCCGTTCTACACGGGAAAGCAGCGCATCATGGACTCGGCCGGCCGCGTCGAGAAGTTCAACCAGCGCTTCAAGGGCTTCGGCGGCTCGTCCAAGTAACGACTGCCGCACGGAAGGCCCCATGCTCCTCGGAGCGTGGGGCCTTCTTCGTACTCAGATGCTCGTGCTCAGATGTCGATGACGATAAGGCCGTCGTCGATAGAGCTCGGAGGATCGCCCGGAGAGGGCGCGGGGGCTGTGCGCTGTGTCTGGCGATCGCGCTCCTGTGCCGCCTCGTGCGCGGTGGGAGACCAAACGCTGTCGAACACGCCGACGAGGCCGCCGTTCGCGACACGCTCGTACTTCTTCTCCACCGGCTTGCGCGAGAACGTGTGCATCATTCCGAAGATCAGCAGGGCAGGACCCACGGCGAGGATCAAGACCACCGTCGTCCACGCCATCGCATCCTTCACGACTACAGGATAGGCAGGTCGGCGAGAAAGGACATCCTCCTCTCGGCGGATGCCGTCAGCGGATGCGTCGGCCGTGGGCGAGGTCGATCAGGCGGGAGAGCACGGGGCCGGAACGCAGGCCGTTGTGCTCATGCTCGCTCGTCTGCCAGAGCTGTACGCCGGGCAGGAGCTTCGCCGTCTCGATGGAGAACTCGTACGGCACGTAGACATCGTTGACGTAGACCGCGGCCGCGCCGGTGGCCCCCGATGCGACGATCGCTGAGGCGTCGTAGATCTGCGGCCACTCGAATTCTGCGAGCTCGAGGGCGACATCACGCCACGGCTGGAAGGCCGGCACCGACTCGGTCCACTCACGGCGGATGTGCTCGCCCGTGAACAGCGTCGGGTCGTCGCGGAAGTCCGTGGGCTCGGTGCGCTCGGCCGACCACCGAGTGGCGTGACCGTCGGCGTAGCTCGACTCGTGGAAGGTGAAGTACAGCGGGTTGCGGCCGTCATAGGGCATCGCGTGCATCAGGTCGTATCGGAAGGCGTTGGAGGCGGGATCGCGCTCCAGGAGCGACCAGACGGTCTGCCATCCGTCGTCGGTGCCGAGTGCGGATCCCATCGACCGCAGGCGCGAGCGTGAGACGACCTCTCCGTCGGGGAGGACGATGTCGCCCGCGTCCGCGAGATCGACGAGCCTTCGCATCGCGTCGCGGTGCTCGGGGAAACGGCGGTAGTAGCGTTCGGAGGCATCCCGCATCTTGTCGTAGCAGAGAGCGTAGACATCGTCGGGGTGACGCCCCACCGCGCTGAGCCCGCCGGTGATGAAGACGTCGTCGAGGGATCCGGCATCGGTGGAGAGATACGCGAGGGTCGTGAAGCCACCGAAGGACTGTCCGAGCACGCTCCAGGTGGTGGCTCCCAGGTGCTCGCGCAGAGCCTCGCAGTCGCGCACGATCGCGTCGGCCCGCAGATGGGTCAGATGCTCGGCGACCGCTGCCGAACCGCGTTCGAGGTCGAGATCGCCGACCGGGGTCGAACGTCCGGTGCCTCTCTGGTCGAGAAGCACCAGACGGTAGTGGGCGAGCGCTTCGTCGAGCCAGGCAGGCGACGTCGAGGAGTGGAAGGGGCGCGGCGCTTCGTGGCCGGGTCCGCCCTGTAGGAACACCAGGTAGGGAAGGGCCTCACCGCCCTCGCGAGCGACCACGCGCGCGAAGACGTCGATGGTTCGATGGTCCATGGGGTCGCCCCATACCAGCGGGACGGTGAGAGTGTGCTCTTCGACGGTGAGGTCCTGCAGCTTGCGCACGATGGTGCTCATGTTCACATCACATTCCCGATGTAGGAGTACTTGACGAAGACCTCCGAGGCGATGCCCGACTCCTCGAGCACACCCTGCACAGCGGTCATCATGTAGTTGGAATCCCAGCCCATGTAGAGGAAGTGCCCCTCGCCGAGCTCATCCCACTGACCCTTCCAGGCCATGTCCTGATAGATGGGCCCTCCGTGTGCGGCACAGTAGGCGAGGGCTGCGTCTCTCGTGTCGGTCCAGGCGCGGCGGAAGACCCGGTTGAAGAGGTACTTCACGTCCGGCACCTCCCAGCGCTCGCCTCGATACTCGACGTAGTCGAACTCCCGCTCCCATCCGGTCGGCCACCCGCGGCGGCGCACGGCATCCAGGATCGGGGTCAGTCCGTCGTCGTCGATCTCGGGGAGGGCGGGTCGCGCCCAGATGCGGATCAGGTCGGAGGTGAGCGCGACGGTGCGGCGTGTGATCGCTGCGGTGTTCCACGAGTCGACGTCGGCCAGCTCTCGCGTCGCCGGCACCGCGCTGCGTGCGTACGCGTCCGAGCGCTTGACAGGGAACGAGGCGCCGAACACGCGCTCAGCGAGGTGCTCCTCGAGCAGGGTGAGGTTGCCGAGGGTCGGGGCGAGCGCGCGATGGCTGTTCTGCTCGTCCTCGGAGTACTCGCTCCACTGGCGCGTACCGTCGCCGGACCACGCGTCGCCCGGCACGGTCGGGACGATGTGCTCGATGTCGTAGGCGTCGAGGTCTTCCACGCCTTCCAACCGTCCGAGCACGTAGGCAGGGTGGGGGAGTTCGCTGTACTTCAGCACCGCGCTCACCCGCTCGTCCGACGGGGTGATGCGAGCGAACGCCCGCGCGAGCGCATCCCTGCCGTCACGGCGGGCCCGGCACAGTCTCGCGACGAGTCGTTCGGCCGGCAGGTTCACCAGCGCACGGCGCAGGTACAGGGCTTGCAGCCACTCCAGGGTCTCGATGAACTCGTCGCGGTCGATGACCCCGCGGACGTGGTCGCTGTACGCGCTCATCACGAGAGGGTACGAGGAACGACCGAAGGTGTTGACGTGACGCAGCTGCTGCGCGATCCCGGGGTCCTGCTCCTGCGACGGGTCGAGCAGGATGCCGTAGATCTCCGCGTAGTGTCGCCACTGCGCCGCGTGGGCCTGCAGGTGGGCGACGTCGACGCGGGGGAACGACTGCCGGAAGGCGCTGTAGACCCCGTGCTCCCCGTTTGCGGCGACCTCGCGGCCGGTGACGAACACGAGGTAGTGCCGCCAGAAGGCGCCGATCGCCTCACCGGTGTGCCGTTCGATCGGCAGCCAGAAACGTGTCTCGACGTCGATCTGCTCGGCGTGACTGAGTCCCATGAGGATGTAGTTGTGGATGAGCTCGTGGTCACGCAGCGGTTCGCCTGTCGAGTTCAGGCTCTCGAAGATCTGCTGGGCGTTGGCGCGAGCGCCGAGGGTGATCGACACATGCTCGAGCTTCTGCAGCCCTCGCCAGATGGTGGGTACCTCGTCGACATGGATCTGACTGCGGAAGAAGGCGTAGTTGTCGTCGAAGCGGGACTCGCGATCGGCATCGCCGCGTCGATCCAACACGACCGATTCGTACAGGTCAGCCCAGGCGTCGTGCGGGCGCAGCTTCGTGCGACCGGGGGAGTCGGAGCGGACGAGCACGCGTTCGAGATCGGCCGCCAGTGAGGGGTCGGTGTCGCGGATGGAGTGATGCAGCGCAGCGACGAGCAGCATCAGCGTGGTGATGCGCTGCTGGCCGTCGATGAGGATGAGGTCGGCATCGGAGGAGACGTTGTCCTGCGCGGAGAGGATCGAACCGATGAAGTGACGGTGGGCGTCGTCTTCGCCTGCCACGGCGCGGATGTCGGAGAGCAGCCGCTCGCAGCCGCCGATGTCCCATCGGTACTGCCGCTGATACACGGGGACCACGATGGTGGTGCCGCCCGCCGCGAGCCACTCGATCGTGTTGACTGCTGTCGCCTCGACGTTGGTCGCGGTGCTCATGCTGGTGTCTCGTCCTCCCGTTGCGACGGGTGCCGAGGCCTGGCCGGGCGCCCCGATCAGTCTATTCGGTTATGCACGGTCTACCTCCGAGGGGCTCGCGGGGGACGCTGTTAGGCTTGCCTTATCAGGGCCTGTTAAAACGTGCTGGCCCCCGATGAAAGGAACATGACTCGATCATGGGATACATCAAGTCCGCTGCGCTCGAGGAAAAGGGATTCGTCGTCCTCGACAGCTACAACCAGGAGCTCGACCCCAAGGAGTGGCTCGACATCGAGTACAACGACTGGAAGTCGTCGGGCGACACCCGCTTCGCACCTCTCGCCAGTGCCTTCGGCGACATCGAGTGCAACGGGTTCTGGAACCACAAGCCGCCGCGCACCGACAAGGACGGCGTCTGGATCGACTCCCAGACCGAGAAGGCCCCGAACCTGACGCGGCGCGCTCAGGAGCCGGGTGCGAACGTTGGTCGGTGCCGCGTCATCGAGCTGCAGCCGACGCCCTACGGTGACTGCCTCTACAACCTCCACCAGGACGACAACAACCGCCTCAACCCGGATGGCACCGGCTGGGTCGTCCGTGGCTTCTTCAACCTCACGGACGACAAGGACAGCTACTTCGTCCTGCGTGAGAACCGCACCGACCCGAGCATCGAGTACCGTATCGCCCTCCCGGCCGGTGCTCAGCTCATCGTGGACACGCAGCGCCTGTGGCACGCGGCCACCCACAACGGCACCGAGCCCCGCTACTGCCTCATCACGTCGTGGACCTCGGGCCCCGAGCTCGACGCCTACATCGAGAAGTACCACGGCACCGACGACGTGCCCAACTACGAGGTCGACCAGGAGACGCTCGAGTTCGGGTATGCCGAGCAGGCCCGCAAGGATGCTGCTCGCGCGGCCTATTACGCCGCGAAGGGCCAGCAGGTCAAGCAGGCCATGAGCGAGGCGTGAGCATCTCCACGGTGGGTCGCTGAGCCCGTCGAAGCGCCCGAGGGCCCCGGTCTACGGACCGGGGCCCTCGTCGTGGAACCACATGCTTGTGATTTGCGGGGATCTCGGCGAGAATGGGCGCACAACCGCATATTCTCGCCACTTCGTGGTTCAGGTCGTTGGGGAAGACGCACCTGATGAAACGGAGAGATCATGGCGACGGCTTACGCACGCGGAGTGGTGTTCATCCACTCTGCGCCTCGCGCGCTCTGCCCGCACCTCGAATGGGCGGTGGGTCGCGCTATCGGGCGTGCGGTGAACTTCGACTGGACCGAGCAGCCCGTGCTCGAGGGTGCCCGACGGGCGGAGTTCTACTGGGACGGCCCCGTCGGTACCGGCGCGGCTCTCGCGACCTCCATCCGTGGGTGGGAGCACCTCCGCTTCGAGGTGACCGAGGACCCCACGCCGCGCAGCGACGGCGGCCGGTGGCTGCATACGCCCGACCTCGGTATCCACTATGCCCAGACCGACGCAGCCGGCAACATCGTGGTCGGCGAGGACCGCATCCGCTACGCGATGGAGATCGCGGCAGGGAGTGCCGTCGAGTTGCAGCGCGAACTCGACATCGCCCTGGGGTCGGCGTGGGATGAGGAACTGGAGCCCTTCCGTCATGCCAGCGACGACGCCAGAGTCGTCTGGCTCCATAAGGTCGGCTAGCCCGGCGCCACAGACCGGAACGGGGGAGGCGTGAGTATCGGATGCCGGTGAGTGATCCCGGACGCTGAGAAGACGTATCCCCGCTCCGCACGACGAGGACCCCGCCCCGGAAACGAGGCGGGGTCCTCGTCGTCCGTGTCAGATGACGGCCGCGTGCTGCAACGCACCGGACGCGGACGGGCTCCCGCCGCGCACGTCGTCCCAGGCCAGGGACAACCGCCGCATCGCTTCCGACATGCGCTCGGGGGGCAGCGTGATGGGGATGCGCAGTCGGCGTTCGAGCACTCCGCCCGTCGTGAAGCGGGGGCCGGGAGGAAGGACGAGCTGCCTTTCGCGGGCGGCGAGAGAGAGCGCGGTCGACAGCGGTGCGCCGATGTCGACCCAGGCGGAGAGTCCGCCAGGCGTATGTGGCATCCGGAACCCGGGGATGGCGGCCACCCCTTCCTCGACGGCGCTGCGTCCGGCGTGCAGACGTCGACGGACATGCGCTGTGAGCGCCGACATGTCGGCGAGGAGTTCGACGGCGATGCACTGCTCGAGCAGGGCCGTGCCGAGTTCGAAGGAGGGGCGCACGGCGAGCAGCCGCGCGATGACGGAGCACTCCGCACGGATCCAGCCGATGCGCATCCCGCCCCAGGCGATCTTCGACATCGATCCGACGGTGATCACATTGGGCCCGCCCGCGGCCATCGGAGTCGGTGACCATCCCCGGTCGATGTCGAGTTCGGTGGTCGTCTCGTCGACGATGAGGTGGGTACCCACGTTGCGGGCTGTGGTCGTGATCCGCGACCGCTCGTCATCGGGAAGGGTCGCTCCGGTCGGGTTGTGGAAGTCGGGGATGAGGTAGGCGACATGCGGCCGGGCGCTGAGCAGCGTCTCGTTCAGGTGCCTGGCATCCCACCCGTCGGCATCCACGGGCGTCGGAACAAGCCGGTACCCGTGGCGGTGCAGGGCCTCCAGCGCGTGAGGGAAAGTCGGCTGCTCCACCAGCGCCTTCTCTCCGCGACGCCCGATCGCCGCGAGGATCAGATTGATCGCATTGAGCGCTCCGGAGGTGATGATGATCTCGTCGGCCGACGTCGGTGCGCCCCGATCGCGGAAGCGCTGAGCGACCGCCTCGCGCAGCTCGGGGAGTCCGCGGAGCGAGTACCCGCTGGTGCCGCGCAGCGCCGCGAGACGGGGCAGCGACCGCACGGTCGCGTCGTACAACCCCGGCGTCGAGTCCATCGACGCGATGGAGAGGTCGATCGACTCGTCGTCGGCCTCGGCTCCAGGAGCAGCATGTCCATTCGGGAGGGTGACGCGCGTGCTTCCCCCGTGCAGGCGCGAGACGTAGTCGTCCGATTCCAAGATGCCGTACGCGCGAGTGATCGTGGAGCGAGAACGGCGCAGCTCGAGCGCAAGGGCGCGCTCACTCGGGAGACGCTCGCCGACGGTGAGGCGGCCGTCGAGGATCAGCGCCCTGATCTGGTCTGCGAGCGCCGATGCCGTGGCGCCGGCGACGTTGTGCACCCCGAGCTGTTCGACGAGACGTGATCCCATATGTCCAGCATGACGCAAAGTGGACTGATCTACGCAGGCCACTTTGCGGTGAGTGGTATCGCTTCGGATGGGGGGACAGGGGCCAGAGTGGAGGGATGATCCTCCGTTCCGTGCTCCTCCCCGTGACCGCCACCAGTCGGCGTGACCTCGTCGAGCGGTTCGTGCAGCTGCTCGTCGGTCTGTTCCTCTATGGCGTCGCGCTCGGGTTCATGGTGCGCGGTGGCATCGGAGTGGCACCGTGGGACGTGCTGGCACTCGGTCTCGCGGAGCAGACCGGGCTCGGATACGGCGTCATGACCGTGCTGGTCTCGATCGTCGTCCTCCTGCTCTGGATCCCGTTGCGCCAACGCGTGGGGCTGGGCACCGTGTTGAATGCCCTGCTCGTCGGTCCGAGTGCGGACCTCGCGCTCGCCCTGATCCCGCAGCCGTCCTCGGTATGGATCGGCGCTCCGATGTTCGTCTTCGGGCTGCTGCTGCTGGCCTTCGCGACCGGCCTCTACATCGCTGCCGACTTCGGCCCGGGCCCTCGTGACGGCCTGATGACGGGACTCGTTCGGCGAACAGGCTGGGCGGTATGGCTGGTGCGCACGTTGATCGAGGGGAGCGTGCTGCTCGTCGGCTTCCTCCTCGGAGGCCCCGTCGGAGTAGGAACCGTCCTCTTCGCCTTCGGCGTCGGTCCGTTGATCGGTTGGTTCCTCCCGCGCATCACCCGGATGCGCGAGACCCGTTCGCGAAAGCTCGGGAGCCTCCGCTCCGCCTGACGGATCCGTGTGCATCTGCATGACCTGTGCATACGGGCATGACCGAGTACCGGTGGATACTCATGCATCCGTGCGATCCTCATGCATACGCGAAGAGCGGCCCTCGGAATCCCGAGGGCCGCTCTTCGTGTGCGTGGCGTATCAGTCGGCGCTGGCGAGAACGAGGACCGCGTTGTGTCCGCCGAAGCCGAAGGAGTTGCTGATCGCGATCTGCGGGCCGTCGCCGAGAGGCGTGGCTTCGCCCGAGAGACGGAACGGGACCGCGGGGTCCGGCTCCGTCATGTTGATCGTCGGAGGTGCGACGCGGTCGCGCAGGGCGAGGAGCGAGAAGATCGCCTCGAGCGCGCCGGTGCCGCCCAGCAGATGTCCGGTCGAAGCCTTCGTCGCGGAGACCGGGATCTCGTCGATCCGCTCGCCGAAGACCTTCTTGAGCGCGACGTACTCGTTCGGGTCGCCCACCGGCGTCGACGTCGCGTGCGCGTTGATGTGCGTGACCTGGTCGGCGGTGACGCCGGCCTCGTCGAGGGCCTGGGTCACGGCTCGTGCCGCACCGTTCCCCTCGGGGTCGTTCCCGGTGATGTGGTAGGCGTCGGCTGTGACTCCGCCGCCGAGCACATACCCGTAGATCTTGGCCCTGCGTGCCTTCGCGTGCTCCTCGGTCTCGAGGATGAGTGCGGCGGCGCCCTCACCCATGACGAACCCGTCGCGGTCGATCGCACCGGGGCGGGAGGCATGGGCCGGGTCGTCGTTCCGGCGGGACAGCGCCTGCGCGGAGGCGAAGGAGGCCATCGTGATGGGGTGGATCGCCGACTCGGTGCCACCGGCGATCACGACGTCCGCGAGGCCATCCTGAAGGTGGTGGAGAGCGTGGATGATCGACTCGGTGCTGGAGGCGCAGGCGCTGACCACGGTCTGCGCGTAGGCACGTGCATGGAACTGCAGCGACAGGTTGCCCGCAGCGGCGTTCGGCATGAGCATCGGGACCGTGAGCGGCATCACCCGACGGGGACCCTTCTCGCGCAGGGTGTCCCATGCGTCGAGAAGCGTCCAGAGGCCGCCGATCCCGGTGGCGAAGTCGACGCCGAGCCGTTCGGGAGCCACCTCGGGGGAACCTGCATCCTCCCAGGCTTCGCGCGCCGCGATCAACGCGAACTGCGACGAGGGGTCGAGGCGCTTGGCCTCATGCCGGGGGAGAACCTCTTCCGGGCGGACGATCGCCTCGGCGGCGAACGTGACGGGCAGCTCGTACTGCTGCACCCAGTCGTGTTCGAGCGTGCGGGTGCCGGACATGCCGGCAAGCAGGTTCGTCCAGTTCTCCGGGGCCGTGCCGCCGATGGCGGAGGTGGCGCCGATGCCGGTGACGACGATGCGCTTGGTCATGGGGTGTGGTTCCTTGTCGAAACGAAGTCGAACGGGTGAGAGGGCAGGTCGGCGGATGCCACTCCCCGCGAGGTGCGGGGGTGGCATCCTGCCGGGATTACTCCTGGCCCGCGACGATGAAGTTGACGGCGTCGCCGACGGTCTTGAGGTTCTTGACCTCGTCGTCGGGGATGGTGACGCCGAACTTCTCCTCGGCGTTGACGACGATCGTCATCATCGAGATGGAGTCGATGTCGAGGTCGTCCGTGAACGACTTCTCGAGGGCGACCTCGGAAGCGTTGATGCCGGTCTCGTCGGTGATGAGCTCTGCGAGGCCAGCGAGGACCTCGTCGTTGGTGAAAGCCATGTGGTCTTCCTCTTTCTTGCGGGTTGTTTTCGGAACCGTGGAACAGTCTAGGGAAAGTCAGCGCATTCTCAGGGAAGGACGACGACCTGTGCGGCGAACACGAGTCCCGCACCGAATCCGATCTGCAGCGCGAGTCCACCGGAAAGCTCGGGGTGCTCGGCCATCAGACGGTGGCTGGCCAGGGGGATGGACGCAGCCGAGGTGTTGCCCGTGGTCTCGATGTCGCGCGCGATGACCGTGGTCTCCGGCAGCTTCAGCTGCTTGGCGAACTCGTCGATGATCCGCATGTTGGCCTGGTGGGGGATGAAGGCGGCGATGTCGGCCGGCTCCACACCCGCCTTGTCCAGTGCCTCGCGCGCGACCTTCGCCATCTCCCAGACCGCCCAGCGGAAGACGGTGGGACCTTCCTGGCGCAGGGTCGGCCACGGAACCACGCCGTCGCGGAAGTCGGTGAGGGTGCCGTTCATTCCCACGGCGTCGGCCTTGGAACCGTCGGATCCCCAGACGGCGGGGGCGATGCCGGGCGTGTCGCTCGGACCGATCAATGCGGCGCCCGCCCCGTCGCCGAGGAGGAACGAGATGCTGCGGTCGGTCGGGTCGACGACGTCGGAGAGCTTCTCTGTACCGATGACCAGCGCGTAGCGGGCGGCCCCGGCCTTGATCAGCGCATCGGCCTGGGCGATCGCGTAGGCGTATCCGGCGCAGGCGGCGTTGATGTCGTACGCGGCAGCGGGATTCGCTCCGACGCGGTCGGCGACGATCGCCGAGACCGAGGGGGTCTGCTTCGGGTTGCTGATCGTCGCCACGATCACCAGGTCGACCTGATCTGCCGGAACACCCGACTTCTCGATCGCCTCGGCAGCCGCGGCGGTGGCCAGGTCGATCGCGTCCGTGCCCTTGTCGGCGCGAGCGCGCGTCACGATGCCGGTGCGCTGACGGATCCACTCGTCGCTGGAGTCGATCGGGCCGATCAGGTCCTCGTTGGGCACGGCGTTCTCACCGCGGGCGGCGCCGTACGAGTAGATGCGCGTGTACGCGGGACCCGTGAGCTGGGCGAGGGTGACGCTCATGCGGCTTCTCCGTTCAGCAGCGCGACTGCTGCATCGAGGTCTTCAGGGGTCTTCACGGCGACGGTGGGGACACCACGGAGGCCGCGCTTGGCGAGACCCACCAGAGCGCCGGCCGGGGCCAGTTCGATCACACCGGTGACGCCGGCTTCGGCGAACGACTGCATGCAGAGGTCCCATCGCACCGGCGACGACACCTGGTCGACGAGGAAGCTCAGCGCCTGCGGGCCGTCCGTGACGGCAGAGCCGTCGCGGTTGGTCCACAGGGTGATGTCGGGATCTGCCGGCGTGACGTCGGCGACGGCGTCACGGAGGGCTGTGACGGCGGAAGCCATGTACTGCGTGTGGAATGCTCCGGCGACCTGCAGCGGGACCACGCGGGTGCCCTTGAGCGGCTCCTCCGCGAGTGCGGCGAGTGCGGGGAGGGCGCCGGCGACGACGATCTGGCCGCCGCCGTTGTAGTTGGCGGGCGAGAGGTCGAGTTCGGTGAGGCGCGCGAGGAGAGCGTCTTCGTCGCCTCCGAGCACGGCGCTCATACCCGTCTGCTCCTGCGCCGCGGCATCAGCCATCGCCCGCCCGCGGATGCCCACGAGGCGCATACCGGTGTCGGCATCGATCACGTTGCTGCCGACGAGCGCGGCGATCTCACCGACCGAGTGACCGGCGATCCCGTCGGCGCGGCGTCCGGCTCGCTGCGTCAGTGCGTCACCGGCGATCAGCGACGCGGCGACGATCAGGGGCTGCGCGACGCGCGTGTCCCGGATCGTGTCGGCGTCCGACACCGTCCCGTGCTCGATCAGGTCGACCCCCGCGGCGTCCGAGTACACGGCGAGGCGGTCTGCCACTCCGTCGAGCTCGAGCCAGGGGGCGAGGAAACCGGGGGTCTGCGAGCCCTGTCCGGGGCATACGACGACAATCACCCACCCAGTCTGCCAACGATCGGGGCGAAGCGGTGGATGATCCATCACAAGATTCCGAAAAACCCTTGTGTGTGGCGTACAGAAAGCCGACTCAGCGCGAAGGGCGGCGAAGCGGTGCGCGTCGACGGACCTGGTCTGCGGCGCCGATCGAGCCGAGGATCAGCGCGGTCTGCAGGATGAGGGCCTCGCGGGGACCGGTGGCATCCCAGCCGATCACCTCGCTGACGCGCTTCAGGCGGTATCGCACGGTGTTGGGATGCACGAAGAGCTCGCGTGCCGTGGCCTCGAGGGAGCGCCCGTTGTCGAGGTAGCTCCACAGCGTGGTGACCAGGTCGGTCGAGTGGGCCTGCAACGGGCGGAAGATGCGTTCGATGAGGGTCTGCTTGGCGAGCGGGTCGCCGGCGAGGGCGCGCTCGGGCAGCAGGTCGTCGGCTTCGACCGGGCGGGGAGCACCGCGCCATGCACGGGCGACCGCGAAACCGGCGAGAGCGGCACGGGCACTCTGGCTCGCATCGACGAGTGCGGCGACCTCCGGTCCGAGCACGACATAGCCAGGACCGAACGAGGGCTCGAGGCGGGAGGCGATCTCCCGGAACCCGAGCTCTTCCTCTTCGCCTTCCTGCCCCTCGACGCGGGCGCGCCCCAGGACCAGCACGAGCCGGGAACCCTGCACGCCGATGAGCACGTCGACCGCGAGCTTGCGTGCGGTGCGACGAACCAGGTCGACGTCGAACTGCGCGGGCGTGGTGCCCACGAGCACGGCCACCTCGCCATGACCATGCCATCCGAGTGCGGCGATCCGGCTCGGCAGCTCCTCGTCGGCTTCGCCGGTGAGGATCGAATCGACGACGAGGGCCTCCAGCCGGGCATCCCAGAGTCCGCGGGCTTCGGCGGCTCTGGCATACACATCAGCGGCGGCGAAGGCCACATCGCGGGAGTAGAGGAGGATCGCCTCCCGCAGATCGTCGCCTCGTCCGGCGACGCGTTCCTCCGTGACCTCGACCGTCACGCGGATGAGCTGCAGAGTCTGCTGGAGGCTCACGCTGCGCAGCAGCTCGCGCGGGGCTGCCGCGAAGATGTCGGCGGCGATCCACGGCGTGGAGGTGGGGTCTTCATACCACTGGATGAACGAGGTGATGCCCGCCTGGGCCACCAGCCCGACCGCGGAGCGGCGGGCTGGTGGCATGTCGGCGTACCACGGGAGGGTGTCCTCCAGGCGTTTGATCGTCACCGAAGCGATGTCACCGGAGATCCGGCGCAGCCAGGTGAGTGTCGCGGCCTTGTCCATGCCGGAGGGAGAAGAACCTGTCACCGAGGGCTCAGCTTTCGCCGCCCGCGTTGCCGCTGGTCCCGGCGTTCACATCGTGCAGGCGGTACTTCTCGATCGCCTGGGCCGCGAGCGAACGGTCGACCTTGCCGTCCTCGGCGAGCGACTGCAGCGTGCGGACCACGATGGACGGGCCGTCGATCTTGAAGAAGCGCCGTGCGGCGGCACGGGTGTCGGAGAAGCCGAAGCCGTCGGCACCGAGAGTGGCGAAGCGGTTCGGGACCCACGGACGGATCTGGTCCTGCACGGCGTGCATGAAGTCGCTGACCGCGACGACCGGTCCCTCGGCACCCTGGAGCTTCTGAGTGAGGTACGCGGTGCGCGGCTCGGCCTCGGGGTGCAGGAAGTTGTGCTCGTCGGCGGCGAGGCCGTCGCGGCGCAGCTCTGTCCACGAGGTGACCGACCAGACATCGGCGATCACGCCCCAGTCCTTCTTCAGCAGCTCCTGCGCTTCGAGGGCCCAGGGGAGTCCGACACCGGATGCGAACAGCTGTGCGCGGTGTCCCTCGCCCTCGCCGACGGAGACGCGGTGGATACCGCGGACGATGCCGTCGACGTCCACATCCTCCGGCTCGGCCGGCATCACGAGAGGCTCGTTGTAGAGCGTGATGTAGTACATCACGTTCGGGTCCTCGTGCTGGCCGCCGTACATCCGCTCGAGACCGGAGCGCACGATGTGCGCGATCTCGTAGCCGTAGGCCGGGTCGTACGAGATCGTCGCCGGGTTGGTGGCGGCGAGCAGGTGCGAGTGGCCGTCGGCGTGCTGGAGTCCCTCACCCGTGAGGGTGGTGCGACCGGCCGTGGCGCCCATGATGAACCCGCGGGCCATCTGGTCGCCGGCTGCCCACTGGGCGTCGCCCGTGCGCTGGAATCCGAACATCGAGTAGAAGATGTAGACCGGGATCAGCGGCTCGCCGTGCGTGGCATAGGACGTGCCCGCCGCGGTGAAGGCGGCGAGGGCGCCGGCCTCGTTGATGCCGACGTGCACGATCTGGCCCTGCGGGCTCTCCTTGTAGGCGAGGAGGAGCTCACGGTCGACCGAGGTGTAGTGCTGGCCGTTCGGGTTGTAGATCTTCGCCGACGGGAAGTAGGCGTCCATGCCGAACGTGCGCGCTTCGTCGGGGATGATCGGCACGATGCGGTGACCGAACTCCTTGGAGCGCAGCAGGTCCTTCAGCAGGCGGACGAACGCCATGGTCGTGGCGATCTCCTGCGTGCCGGAGCCCTTCTTGGGCAAGGCATATGCCGAATCGTCCGGGAGGGAGAGCCCGACGTGGGTCGAGCGGCGCTCCGGGAGGAACCCGCCGAGCGCGTTGCGGCGCTCGAGCATGTACTGGATCGTCTCGTCCTGAGGCCCCGGGTTGTAGTACGGGGGCAGGTACGGGTTCTCTTCCAGCTGCGCATCCGTGATCGGGATGTGCATGGCGTCGCGGAACGTCTTGAGGTTGTCCAGCGTCATCTTCTTCATCTGGTGGGTCGCGTTGCGGCCCTCGAAGTGCGGTCCGAGGCCGTAGCCCTTGACGGTCTTCGCGAGGATGACGGTGGGCTTGCCCTTGTGCTCGGTCGCGGCCTTGAACGCGGCGTAGACCTTGCGGTAGTCGTGGCCACCGCGCTTGAGGTTCCAGATGTCGTCGTCGGAGTAGTCCTTGACGAGGGCCGCGGCCCGCTCGTCGCGGCCGAAGAAGTGCTCACGGATGTATGCGCCGGACTCGGCCTTGTACGTCTGGTAGTCGCCGTCGGGGGTGACGTTCATGAGGTTGAGCAGCGCACCCTCGGTGTCGCGGGCGAGCAGGTCGTCCCACTCGCGGCCCCAGACCACCTTGATGACGTTCCAGCCCGCGCCGCGGAAGAACGACTCGAGCTCCTGCACGATCTTGCCGTTGCCGCGCACGGGGCCGTCGAGGCGCTGCAGGTTGCAGTTGACGATGAAGGTGAGGTTGTCCAGTCCCTCGTTGGCTGCGACCTGCAGCTGTCCGCGGCTCTCGACCTCGTCCATCTCGCCGTCGCCCAGGAATGCCCAGACGTGCGACTGGGACGTGTCCTTGATGCCGCGGTTCTCGAGGTACTTGTTCGACATCGCCTGGTAGATGGCGTTGATCGGACCGAGGCCCATCGACACCGTCGGGAACTGCCAGTACTCCGGCATCAGGCGCGGGTGCGGGTAGGACGGGATGCCGTTCGGCGCGTGCGACTTCTCCTGGCGGAAGCCGTCGAGCTGGTCCTCGGTGAGGCGCCCCTCGAGGAAGGAGCGGGCGTAGGTGCCGGGTGAGGCGTGGCCCTGGATGAAGATCTGGTCGGCGCCACCGGGGTGGTCGGCGCCCTTGAAGAAGTGGTTGAAGCCCACTTCATACAGCGCCGCGGAGGACGCGTACGTCGAGATGTGACCACCGACGCCGATGCCGGGGCGCTGGGCGCGGTGCACCGTGATGGCCGCGTTCCAGCGGATCCAGGCGCGGTACCGGCGCTCGACCTCCTCGTCGCCAGGGAACTCGGGCTCGTTCTCCGGCGCGATGGTGTTGATGTAGTCGGTGGTCGGGACCATCGGCACGCCCAGGTGCAGCTCCTTGGAGCGCTTGAGGAGGCTGAGCATGATCTCGCGGCCACGTCCGTGGCCCTTGGCGTCAACCAGCTCATCGAGCGACTGCTGCCATTCGCCCGTCTCTTCCGGGTCGCTGTCCTGGGGACCCTGGGAGTACGGATCCTGGTCGTGCACGGTCACGGGGGAACCTTTCGTCAAGCTGGCAGGTCATGCCAAGGAAACGGGAAGCGACACGGGCAGCCTTGTCAGCTGTGCACAACGCGCGCCGGGTTCAGCCTATCCCTCTTCCACGACACGGGTGCGCATCGTCCGCCCGATAGACTGGGCACACCAGGGCCTTTAGCTCAGCTGGTAGAGCGCCACGTTTACACCGTGGATGTCGTCGGTTCGATCCCGGCAGGGCCCACCTCCACCGAGACGGCTCACCCCGCCGCGACCACTAACGAGGCTTCGCAGCGATCACCGAGTTCGGGATGTGCCCGGCGGCGAGCACCGCCGCCGCAATCGCGATCCAAGGGTTCTGGAGCCACGCGGCACCGGCGAGGAACACGCCGACCGGTAGCAGCGCCATCGGAACGGGAACTCCGACGACCGGGGCGAACAGCGACGACAGTCGTCTGCCCGACACGAGGTAACGCCCCCAGAGGGCCCAGTACGCCACGACGAGGATCGCCGCGGGGATCGCCCACCACCAGAGCGGGCGATCGCCCACCGTGATCACCGGCACCGTCACGCAGAGTGCCTGCCCTGAACGTTCGAGGACCTCGACGACCTTCGGCACGGCGACGCGCTCCATCGCCGGTCGAGGAGGGAACCACACCAGCAGCAGGTTGGGGGCGAACACGGCGAGACTCAGCGCGAGCCCGAGCACCGAGAAACCCATGATCGCGACCTTATCGGGCAGATGCGGGGTCCGTTGCCCTTCGGCTTCCCGTCGACTCCCTGGCGGTCGCCTCGCTGCGGATCTAGGCTCCCGACATGGGACTTCTGACCTTCAGCCTCAATATCACCCTGGACGGCTGCGTCGACCATGAGGAGGGGATCGCCGATGACGAGACCCACGCCTACTTCACGCGGTTGCTGGAGGATTCCGGCGCCGTGCTCTGGGGTCGCACGACCTACGAGATGATGGAGGACGCCTGGCCCGCGGTCGCTCGCGGCGAGGTGGAGGCCCCGCCGGCGCTGCGCGAGTGGGCGCTCGCTCTCGAGGTCAAACCCAAGTACGTGGTGTCCTCCACGCGCGATGAGTTCCCCTGGACGAACACCCATCGGATAGCCGGGAACCTGCGAGAGGGCGTGCAGCGTCTCAAAGACGACACGCCGGAGGGTGTTCTCCTCGGAAGCGGCGCCCTCGCCGCCGAACTCGACAGGCTCGATCTGATCGACGAGTACCGGTTCCTCATCCACCCCCGGATCGCGGGGCACGGTCCGACCCTGTTCCGGGATCGATCGTCCGACACGCGGAAGCTCGAACTGGTCTCGGCGGAGCCGCTGCGCAACGGAGCGATCGTGACGCACTACAGGCGCGCCGAGTGATCCGGCCCGGTGCATACCGCGTCGCGGTCGCCGAGGCAAGGCCCGAGGGGCGGGCGCAGCGCGGCGCGTACGCTGTACCGCACGGCAGGACTCCAGAATCGACAGCGGGGAGCTTTCACACATGGCGGGACGCATCGTCATCAGCGGGGCCTCTGGCCTGATCGGTTCCGCGTTGGCCGCTTCGCTGCGCACCGACGGTATCGAGGTCACCACCCTGGTGCGTCGTGCGCCGCGATCCGAGGATGAGGCGCAGTGGGCGCCGGGCGAGAGCGCGCTCGACCCTGATGTCGTGGCAGGCGCCGACGCCGTGGTCGCGCTCGGGGGTGCCAGCGTCGGACGACTTCCGTGGACGCGCGGCTATCGTCGTCAGCTGGTCGACTCGCGTCTGCAGGCCACCCGCACCCTGACGACCGCCCTCCGTGCGCTGCGGTCCGATGCTCCGGCTCTCGTCTCGGCGTCCGCGGTCGGCTACTACGGTTCCGCTCCCGGCGAGATCCTCACGGAGGACTCCGCTGCAGGGCAGACGTTCCTGGCGGAGCTGACGGTGCGGTGGGAGGCCGAAGCCCGACGCGCGGAGGACCACACCAGGGTCGCGCTGCTGCGTACCGCTCCCGTCATCCATCGGCGAGGAGTGCTCAAACCGCTCATCCAGCTGACCCGGTTCGGCGTCTCGGGCCCGCTCGGTCAGGGCACGCAGATCTGGCCCTGGATCTCACTCGACGACGAGGTGCGTGCGATCCGTCACATCCTCGACGCGAAGATCTCGGGGCCGGTCAACCTCACGGGGCCCACTCCCGCGTCTGCGAACGACATCGGGCGTGCTCTCGCCGAGCGGATGCACCGGCCGTTCTGGCTCCCCGCCCCCGCCTGGGCGCTCCGGATCGCACTCGGCGATGCCGCCGACTCGCTCCTGCTCCCGGATGCGGATGTGCGTCCGCAGGTGCTGGAGCTGTCCGGCTTCCGATTCACACATCCGACCGCCGCCGACGCTGTGGCCGCCGCGCTCTGACCGTTCTGGGGCATTCTTCCGGCGACAGCCCTCCCGCATCGACACGTTCCACTGCGAGACTGAGCGCATGGAGATCATCGAGAACTCGAAGCTCACGGTCGTCGGCGCGGGAAGTGTGGGGTCGAGTGTCGCCTATGCGGCACTGATCAGGGGTTCCGCGCGGCATGTCGCGCTCTACGACATCGCGACCGAGAAGGTCGAGGCCGAGGTGCTCGACCTCGCTCACGGCACGCAGTTCACCGGCTCGAGCGACATCATCGGCGGCAGCGACATCTCCGTCGCCGCGGGTTCGCACGTCGTCGTGATCACGGCCGGCGCGAAGCAGAAGCCAGGCCAGACTCGCATCGAGCTCGCCGAGGTCAACGCAGGCATCATCCGTGGCATGATGCCGGATCTGCTGGAGGTCGCCCCGAACGCGATCTACGTGATCGTCACGAATCCCTGCGACGTGCTGACGGTCATCGCGCAGGAGGAGACCGGGCTTCCGCCCGAGCGCATCTTCGCCTCGGGAACCGTGCTCGACACCTCGAGGCTGCGCTGGAAGCTCGGACAGCGCGCCGGTGTCTCGACGGCGAGCGTCCATGCGCACATCATCGGCGAGCACGGCGACACCGAGTTCCCGCTCTGGTCCCGTGCCACGATCGGCACGGTGCCGATCCTGGAGTGGGAGACTCCGGGGCACCCGCGATTCACCCTCGATGAGCTGCAGGAGATCGCCGTGGACGTGCGTGACGCCGCGTACAAGGTGATCCTGGGCAAGGGCGCGACCAATTACGCGATCGGCCTGTCGAGTGCGCGCATCGTCGAGGCGATCCTGAGTGACGAGCACGCCGTGATGCCGGTGAGTACCGTGCTGCGTGATTTCCACGGTATCGACGGTGTCGCACTCTCGGTGCCGTCGATCGTGAGCGCGACGGGGGCGGTGCCGATCCGGAACACATCGTTCTCCGACGGGGAGCTGGCCCTGTTGCGCCAGTCCGCCGACGCCCTCACGACTGCGGCGGCATCCCTGCGTCCGTGAGCGGGGGATCGTTGCGAAGCCGACACCCCGCTCCGCATCACCGGCCGTGCGGGTCCGTGCGGTTGAGCGTGGCGACGACCTGATCGTAATCACCGCGGGCCTCGCCGTAGCGGAGGAACTTCACCCGCTCGACCTGGATCTCGGCGGCGTCGGGCTGGGCCTCGATCAAGGCCATGACCTCGTCGATGAACTCGTCGAGCGGCATCGCCGACTCGTTGTCCTCGTGGCCCGGCATGAGCGCCGTGCGCACAGCGGGAGGCTCGAGCTCGAGCACCGACACGCTGCTCCCCTCGAACTGCAGGCGCAGGGACTCGCTGAGCATGTGGATCGCGGCCTTGCTGGCGTTGTAGGTGGGTGTCACCCGGAGCGGGGCGAACGCGAGTCCGGACGAGACGGTCATGATCGTCGCGTCGCCCTGGGCGCGGAGGTGCTCGACGAAAGCGGCGATGAGTCGGATGGGGCCGAGGATGTTGGTGACGACCGTCTCCTCCGCGGCGGAGAGGAATCCCGAGGGCGTGCTCCAGTCCTCGGCCCGCATGACGCCCGCCATCGTGATGAGCACATTGAGACCGGGGTGCGCGGCGAGCACCTCGGCCGCCGCTGCTTCGATGCTGCTCGCATCCGTCGTGTCGACCCGTACGGTGTGGATGTCGGGGTGCTCGTCGGCGATCGTCGCGAGACGGTCCTCGCGGCGCCCTCCGACGATCACGGTGTTCCCCCGTTCCCGCAGCCGCAACGCGAGAGCGAGACCGATGCCGCTCGTGGCGCCGGGGATGAAGATGGTGTTTCCGCTGATGTTCATATCCCCACCGTCGTCCTCCTGTGGCAGCCGCTCCAGAGAGCGGTCATCCAGGGACGGGCGATCCCTGGAACGCGAGCCGGCAGCGGGGGATACTTCTGAGGTGGACCGCGAAGCACTGGCCGAATTCCTCCTCCGTCGACGCGAGGCGCTGAGCCCGGCCGACGTCGGACTCGCGGCAGGGCCGCGGCGTCGCACCGCGGGTCTGCGCCGAGAAGAGGTCGCGCAGCTGGCGACGATGTCGACGGACTACTACACGCGACTGGAACAACGACGAGGGCCTCAGCCGAGTGTCCAGATCCTCACCGCCCTGGCCCGGGCCCTGCGGCTGACCGAAGACGAGCGGGACTATCTCTTCCGGCTCTGCGGACACATCGCCCCCGATCGTGCCTGGCACGCGGAGTACGTGCGCCCGGGCATCCTCCGCGTGCTCGACCGGCTGCACGACACCCCCGCGTTCGTCGTCTCGGTGCTCGACGAAGTGCTCGTGCAGAACGACGCATCCCGTCCGCTGATCGGCGACGCGACCACCCTCACCGGACTCGACCGGAGCGGCATCTACCGCTGGTTCGCCTACCCCGATACCGAACGGCTGCGCTACCGGGAAACCGACCATCCGCGACAGGCCCGTGCGCTCGTGGGCTCGCTGCGTGCCGCATACGGGGTGATGGGTGCTCGATCGAGGGCGGGTGACATCGTTGCGGAGCTGACGGTGCGCAGCTCGGAGTTCGTGGAGTTGTGGGACGCGCACGAGGTGAGTCGACGATTCGAGCAGCACAAGGTGATGGTGCATCCCGAGCTGGGTGAGATCGAGGTCGACTGTCAGGCGCTGTTCACCGAGGACGAGTCGCAGGCGCTCATCGTGCTCACGGCAGCGCCGGGGAGCGAATCCGCGAGCAAGCTCGAGTTCCTGCGGGTCCTCGGCACGCAGAACGTCTGACCAGCGGTCGTCAGGACTCTTCGTGGGTCCGGGGATCGGCGTCGAACAGGCGCCCGTCCGGGCGACCGAGCGCGGTGATCGCGGCCACCTCCGCGTCGTCCAACACGATCTCCGCGGCGGCGAGGTTCGTCACCTGGTGCTCGAGTGACGAGGCCTTCGGGATGGAGACCGTGCCACGGGCCACGTGCCATGCGAGCACCGTCTGCGCGGTGGTGATACCCCGGGACGATGCGATCTCGTTGATCACGGGTTCGTCGAAGAGCTCCTTCGCACGCCCCAACGGGCTCCACGCTTCGGTGAGGATGCCGCGTTCGCGGTGGTAGGCCAGCTGCTCGTCCTGCGGGAAGTACGGATGCACTTCGATCTGGTTGACCACGGGCCTGACCCCGGTCTCCCGCTCGATGCGCTCAAGGTGCTCCGGGAGGAAGTTGGAGACGCCGATCTGGCGGACGACGCCTCTGGCCTGCGCGTCGACGAGCGCGGCCCACGCCTGGACGTACTCGTCCTGGTTGGGGTTGGGCCAGTGGATGAGGTGCAGGTCGGTCACGTCGAGTCCGAGGCAGGAGCGGCTCTCCTCGATGCTGGTGCGCGCCTTCGCCGAGGAGTGGTGCCGTCCGGGGAGCTTCGTGGTGACGATCACGTCCGAACGTGCCACCCCGGAAGCTGCGACCCCACGGCCCACCGAGCCCTCGTTCTCGTAGTTGAATGCGGTGTCGACGAGCCGGTAGCCGGCACCGATGCCGGCGCTGACCGATTCGGCCCCGGCATCGCCGTTCAGGGCGTACGTGCCCAAGCCGATCGCGGGGAGGGCGAACCCGTTGTGAGCGGTGAACGAGGGGACGACGGGCTGAGTGGTCACGGTGCTCCTTCTGGCCTTTTCCCCGAGCGTACGCTGAGGGGATGACATCGGAGGCGGAGATGGCGTCGGATGACGTCATGATCGACGAGCTCGAGCGGTGCCCCTGCTCATCCGGCGACGTGTACGGCCGTTGCTGCCGTCCGCTCCTCCACGGAGCGACGGCGCCGACGGCCGAACGCCTGATGCGTTCGCGCTACACCGCGTTCTCTCTGCGAGACGAGGCGCATCTCCTGCGCACGTGGCATCCGACGACGAGACCGGGGACGATCGAGTTCGAACCGGATCTGCGGTGGCGGCGGCTGCTCGTGATCGATCGCGAGGCCGGGGGCCCGTTCGACCGCGAGGGCATCGTGGAGTTCGAGGCGTTCTGGCAGCAGCGCGCCACGAGAGGCTCGCTCCATGAGCGCAGCCGCTTCGTGCGCGAGGATCGGCACTGGTACTACGTCGACGGCGACGTGCACTGATGGGCGGATGTCGCGACAGCGGCTAGATTTGAGAGCGTGAACGCCAGCCCCGAGAACCAGCGCACCCTGCTCGACATCGCCGACCTCGACCGGCGCATCGCGCAGGCCGAGCGTGCCAAGACCAAGCCGAGCCAGGCGGAGCGGATCACCGAGCTCGTGGCGATCCGTCAGGACCAGCTCCGCGAGCTGACCGCACTCGCGGGTACCAGAGACGACGTGCGCACCGAGCTGAAGCGGCTGGAGTCGGATGTCGCCGTCGTCGAGGCACGCCGGAACCGCGACGCCGAACGCCTGGCCGCATCGACGAATCCGAAGGACGCGCAGGCGCTCGAGCACGAGCTCGGCAGCCTCGCCCGCCGACAGAGTGACCTCGAAGATGCCGAGCTCGACGTCATGGGCCGTCTCGAAGAGGCAGAGGCCGCCGTCGCCGCGCAGCAGGCGCTCCTCGACACGACGACCGCCGAGGGGTCGGCGCTCACCGCGCAGGCGAAGGCGGACGTCGCAGCAGCCACCGACCTCGGCGCACAGCTCGCCCGCGATCGTGCGGCCGTCGCGGAGACCGTGTCGCCTGCCTTGCTGGCGGAGTACGACCGCCGCGCGAAGAACAGCGCAGGTGCCGCCCTGTTGACCCGCGGTACCTGCGAGGGGTGCCGCATCCTGCTCCCCAGCACGGATCTGAACGACATCAGGCGAGCGGCGGATGACCTCGTGGTGTCCTGCCCCGAATGTGGGTGCATCCTGGTGCGCACCGAGGAGTCCGGGCTCGCATGAGTCGCGCCTGCGCGCGTCGGCGATGACGGCGCCGGCGGCGGGGGTCGAACGCCGCATCGCACTCGTCTCCGTCGGAGCGCAGGAGTACGTCGCGATCGAGCTCGATCGGAACGACGAGGAGCTGGATCGCACGTCCTTGCGTGTTGCTGAGCTCCCGGAATGGGTGCGCTCCGTCGAGGACTCCGATGCCCCGCGGTGGGTCATGCGCAGCGCCGCCGAGACCTACGCGTTCCTGCTCGAGCACGGCGTTCGGATCACCCGCAGTCACGATCTGGTGCTGTGCCACGCCATCCTGCGCGACACGTCGTCGGTGCAGAGCCCGCTCCCGGCCTCGCCGGAGTGGGAGCGGCGAGAGCCGACGGCAGCGGTGCCCTCGCTGTTCGACGTGTTCGACGACGTGAGCGGTGACGATGCGATCACGACCGCACTCGATCAGTACCGCGCACAGCGGAGGGTGATGGCCGCTGCACAGGACGGACGCCTCACCCTCCTGTGCGCTGCGGAGTCGGCAGGCGGACTCATCGCAGAGGAGATGCGGGTCGCGGGGTTGCCCTGGGATGAAGGCGTGCACGATGCCATCCTGACCGACACCCTCGGCACCCGTCCTGCCGCCGGGGGAGCACCGAGTCGCATGGTCGAGCTGGGCGATCGGGTGCGCGCGCTCCTCGGCGATCCGTCGCTCCACCTCGATAGCCAGCAGAAGCTGCTCAGGGCGCTGCATCGCGTCGGGGTCCAGGTGGAGTCGACGAGTCGATGGGAGCTCGCCCAGCACGAGCATCCGGTCGTGGAGCCCCTCCTCGCCTACAAGAAGCTCTCCCGCTTGCTCAGCGCCAACGGATGGGCATGGTTGGCGGAGTGGGTGCATGAGGGTCGGTTCCGTCCGGTCTACATCCCGGGCGGTGTCGTCACCGGTCGCTGGGCGTCCGCCGGTGGAGGGGCTCTTCAGCTTCCGCGGAGCCTGCGCCCCGCTGTCCGAGCCGACCCGGGGTGGACCCTGGTCGTGGCAGACGTCGCGCAGCTCGAGCCGCGGATGCTCGCCGCGATGGCCTCCGACGAAGCGATGGCCCGCGCGGCGCGGGGGAGCGACCTCTATGCAGGCGTCGTGGCGTCCGGGGCCGTCTCCACCCGCGAGGAGGCGAAGTACGCGGTTCTCGGAGCGATGTACGGCGCCACGACCGGAGACAGCGGCCGGCTGGTCCCGCGGCTGCGCAAGGTCTACCCGAAGGCGATGGCGCTCGTGGATGCCGCGGCGCGCACGGGGGAGGACGGGGGAATCGTCTCGACCTGGCTAGGGCGGTCATCGCCTCGTCCGTCGACGGAGTGGGTGCGGCTGCAGGCGGACGCGACCGGTGCGGATGCCGACCCCGCGGTCGTCGCGCTCGCACGGCGGCGTGGACGCGATTGGGGCCGGTTCACCAGGAACTTCGTGGTGCAGGGCACTGCTGCCGAGTGGTCGTTGATCTGGCTCGCGGAGATCCGGCATCGCCTGCAGCAGATCCCTGAGGTGTTCGCCGAGGCGGCGGCGTCCGGTCCGTTCGCGCGCTCTGCGCACCTGGCGTTCTTCCTACACGACGAGGTGATCCTCCACGTTCCCCTGGAACACGCGGAGGAGGCTGCCGAGGCGGTGCGCGAGGCCGCGGCCACGGCCACGACGAGGCTCTTCGGCTCGTTTCCCATCGACGTGCCCCTCGACCTGCGCATCGCGGAGTCCGCGGAGAAGTAGCCGCCGGTCGTGTGCGCAGGAGAACGTAGACTGGAGAGGCGAATGGGTCGACTGGACGGCCGCGTTACGGGCAACCGTACCGAGGAACGTCCGGGCTCCTCAGGGCAGGACGGTGGGTAACGCCCACCCGGAGCAATCCGCGAGAAAGTGCCACAGAGAGCAGACCGCCCCGCAAGGGGTAAGGGTGAAAGGGTGGTGTAAGAGACCACCGGGGGTCATGGTGACATGGCCCGCCAGGTAAACCTCGTCCGGAGCAAGGTCAGACAGAGGATGTTGACGCGGCTCGCCGAGTCCTCGGGTAGACCGCTAGAGTGCCACGGCAACGTGTCGCCGAGAGAGATGGCCGTCGAAGGGGCGAAGAACCCCGGAACAGAACCCGGCGTACAGGTCGGCCCATTCGCCTCACACGCACGAAGGCCCCGATGACTGGAGAGTCGTCGGGGCCTTCGTGCGGATCCGGGTGGCTGAGCCTGTCGAAGGTCAGTCCCCGGCGAGCGACGCCGCGCCGATGATGCCGGAGTTGTTGCGGTGGATCGCCGGGACGATCGGGGTCTTCAGGTCGAGCAGCGGGAGGAAGTCTCCGGCGTTCTTCGACACGCCGCCGCCGACGACGAACAGGTCGGGGCTGAACAGGAACTCGATGTGCGAGTAGAACGCCTGCAGACGCTCGGCCCACTCGGCCCACGAGAGGTTCTCGCGCTCCCGTGCCGACGTCGCAGCGTAGGTCTCGACCGACTCGTATTCGCCGAAGTTGAGGTGACCGAGCTCGGTGTTCGGAAGGAGCACGCCGTCGTAGAGGAAGGCCGATCCGATGCCGGTGCCGAGCGTCGTGAGGAGCGTGAAACCGCGCACGTCCCTGGCCGCTCCGTGGCGGGCTTCGGCGACACCGGCGGCGTCGGCGTCGTTCACGAACACGATGTTGCGACCGAGACCGTCCCGGAAGAACCGCTCGGCGTCGAAGTCGATCCACTCCTTGGAGACATTGGCGGCGGAGAGGGTCTTGCCGCGCTTGACGATCGCCGGGAATGCGACGCCGAGCGGCAGGGTCGAGTCGTGCACGTCGAGGGTCTTCAGCACGGTCTGCACGGCATTGAGCACGTCCTGGGGCGATGCGCCCTCGGGGGTCGGTACCCGTACCCGGTCGGACGCCATGATTCCGTGCTCGAGGTCGACGATTCCTGCTTTGATACCCGTGCCGCCGATGTCGACGCCGATCGCTTTTGCCATGGGCGATAGCTTAGCGACCGCGGTGCACGCCAGTAGGATCGATGACATCACGTGAAGAAGGGGCAGACATGTCTGACGGTGACCACAAGTACTGGTACAACTCCACGACCGGCGAGATCGAGTTCGGGATGATCTCGCCCTCCATCGACCGCATCGGTCCGTTCGACACCGAGGCTGAGGCCCGTCGTGCTCCGGAGGTCGTCAAAGAGCGTTCGCGCGCCTGGGCCGAGGAAGAGGCCGTCGAGCAGGGCTGGGACGTCAAGGGCCCCCAGAACACGGGCGACGCAAAGGGCCAGGGCGCAGAGTAGCCATGGACAAGCAGAGGGACTTCGTCCTCCGGACCATCGAGGAGCGCGGCGTCAAGTTCGTGCGACTGTGGTTCACCGACGTGATCGGCACTCTCAAGTCGGTGGCCATCGCGCCGGCCGAGGTCGAGGGTGCTTTCGCGGAGGGAATCGGGTTCGACGGTTCGGCGATCGAGGGGCTGACACGCACCTACGAGTCCGACCTGCTCGCCCAGCCCGATCCGACGACGTTCCAGACGCTGCCCTGGCGCGGCGAGATCGACCCGACCGCGCGCATGTTCTGCGACCTGACGACTCCCGACGGCCAGCCCGCCGTCGCCGATCCCCGTCACGTGCTCAAGCGCACGCTCGCGAAGGCCGCTGACGCCGGGTTCACGTTCTACACGCACCCCGAGATCGAGTTCTACCTGCTCAAGTCCTCGTCGTTCGGGCCGGAGGGGCCCGTGCCCGTCGACTCGGCGGGCTACTTCGACAACGTGCCTGGCGGCACCGCGCACGATTTCCGTCGCCGTTCGGTCCGGATGCTGGAAGACCTCGGCATCTCGGTCGAGTTCAGTCACCACGAGGGCGGGCCCGGTCAGAACGAGATCGACCTCCGCTACGCGGACGCCCTCACCACGGCCGACAACATCATGACCTTCCGGACGGTGATCAAGGAGGTGGCGATCGAGCAGGGCGTCTATGCGACGTTCATGCCGAAGCCGCTCAGCGACCAGCCCGGAAGCGGTATGCACACGCACATGTCACTGTTCGAGGGCGACCAGAACGCCTTCTACGAAGAGGGCGCGAAGTACCAGCTGTCGAAGACGGGCCGGCACTTCATCGCGGGCCTCCTGCGTCACGCGAACGAGATCTCCGCGGTCACCAACCAGTTCGTCAACTCGTACAAGCGGCTCTGGGGCGGCGACGAGGCACCGAGCTTCGTCACCTGGGGCCACGCGAACCGTTCCGCACTCGTCCGCGTGCCGATGTACAAGCCGAACAAGAGCCAGTCGTCCCGCGTGGAGTACCGCGGCATCGATTCCGCGTCGAACCCCTACCTCGCCTACGCGCTCCTGCTCGCAGCCGGGCTCAAGGGCATCGAGGAGGGATACGATCTGCCGCCGGAGGCCGAGAACAACGTGTGGTCGCTGAGCGACGCCGAGCGGCGAGCTCTCGGTTACGAGGCACTGCCGGCGAGTCTCGACCACGCCCTGGAGTACATGGAGGCGTCCGAGCTCGTCGCGGAGACTCTGGGCGAACAGGTCTTCAACTACGTGCTGCTCAACAAGCGCAAGGAATGGGAGGCCTACCGCGGTCAGGTCACCCCGTTCGAGCTGAAGAGCAACCTCGAGCTGCTCTGACCCGCCCGATGGCGCGTCCTGACGATTCGGTCTCCCTCTCCGCCCTCGCCAGGCTCGGCTTCTCCGAGCTGAGCGAGGCCGCGGCAGGCCTCGCTGAGCTGGCGGAGATTCTCGATCAGCCGCGGACGGTGCTGCTCGAGGCTGCCGATGCCGCGGATCCCGATGCCGCCGTCCGCGGGCTGCTCCGCGTGGCGCGTCGGGATGAGTCGTCATTGCGCGGGCTCCTCGTCGACGAGGAGACCCGCCGCGGTGTCTGGCGGGTCTTCGGCGCCTCGGAGGGACTCGCCGAGTTCTTCCTCCGTCACCCGGACCAGCTGAGCGTCCTGGAAGCACCCCGCGATGCACTGCCATCGGCCGAGGAGCTCCAGGAGCGGCTGCTGGCCTCAGTCGGTGCGTGCGACGGGTTCGCGCAGTCGGGTGGGGACGACGCGGTCGTCGCGCTCAGAGTCGCCTACCGACGAAATCTCGCTGCCATCGCCGCGTTCGACCTCTCGCGCACGGCACCGGAGATGGCAGTAGGCCCCGTGTCGGCAGCGCTGGCCGACCTCGCGGGTGCTGCCCTGGAGGCGTCGCTCGCGGTGGCGCGGACCCGGGTGCAGGAGTCGATGGGGCGGGATGAGGTGGCGGCGACCCGTCTCGCCATCATCGGAATGGGAAAAGCCGGCGCTCGGGAGTTGAACTACGTCAGCGACGTCGACGTGATCTTCGTGGGCGGCAGCAGCGACGAAGAGATCGTCACGGAGGCGCGTGCCATCGACATCGCGACCAGGCTCGCGCGCGAGACCATGCGGAACCTCGACGCGATCGAGGTGGAACCGCCGCTCTGGGAGGTCGATGCCGCGCTGCGTCCAGAGGGCAAGCAAGGTGCTCTGGTCCGCTCGCTCGCATCCCATCTCGCGTACTACGACCGCTGGGCCAAGAGCTGGGAGTTCCAGGCTCTGCTCAAGGCGCGTCCCCTCGCCGGAGATGCGGAACTCGGGGCGGAGTACATCGCCGCGGTGCAGCCGAAGGTCTGGTCCAGTGCCGCGCGGCAGGACTTCGTCGAGAGCGTGCAGCGCATGCGGGAGCGCGTGATGGAGCACATCGACCCGGACGACGCTCCGTATCAGCTGAAGCTCGGGGCGGGTGGGCTTCGCGACATCGAGTTCACCGTGCAGCTGCTGCAGCTCGTCCACGGACTCACCGACGAGTCGCTGCGCACGCGCGGGACCCTCGAGAGCCTCGATGCGCTCGTCGAGGGCGGTTACATCGGGCGGGTCGATGCGGCGGCGTTCGCCGAGGACTACCGCCTGCTCCGGCTCATGGAGCATCGCCTCCAGCTGAGAGAGCTCAGCCGCACGCATCTGATGCCTCGGACTCCGGCAGGCCTGCGGATCCTGGCGAGGGGCACACGCCTCGCGGAGAGCGGTGACAGTGTGTGGGCCCGCTGGGAGAGCGTCCGGCGGGAGGTGCGCGAGATCCATACGCGCCTGTTCTACCGTCCACTGCTGAGCGCTGTCGCCGGTCTGCCGGAAGAGGAGCGGACCCTCTCCGCCGCTCAGGCGCACGACCGCCTGGCAGCCATCGGCTTCCGGGATCCGGCGGGCGCACTCCGCCACATCGGTGCGCTCACGAGCGGGCTCAGCCGCAAGGCGACCATCCAGCGACACCTGATGCCCATCATGGTGCGGTGGTTCGCCGACGGAAGCGATCCTGACTACGCGCTCCTCGCCTTCCGCCGCATCAGCGAGCGTCTCGGAGACACCCCGTGGTTCCTCAGGATGCTGCGCGATTCGTCGGGGGCGGCGGAGAGCCTCACCCGCCTGCTGTCCTCTTCCCGGTACATCGGCGAGCTCCTGGAGTGGATCCCGGAATCCGTGGCCTGGCTGGACAACGCTGGGCGGCTGCGCCCGCGCGGGGCCGCAGCCCTCGACGAAGAGGCCAGAGCGATCCAGACGCGCCATGAGACGATCGGCGATGCGCTGCGGGCCGTCAGGGCGCTGCGGAGGAGAGAGCTCCTGCGCACGGCCATGGGGGCGGTGCTCGATGTCCTCACGATCGAAGAGGTCGCCACCGCACTCACGGAGATCACCGAGGCGACGATCCAGGCCGCTCTCCGCGCGGTGATGCGCGAAGTCGTCCCGGTCGATGACGAGGCGCTCGACTTCGCCGTCATCGCGATGGGGCGCTTCGGCGGTGCCGAGCTGGGGTTCGGATCCGACGCCGACATCCTGTACGTCTACGACGCGAACGGTGTCGATCCCCAGCGCGCGCAGAAGCTCGCGACGCAGATCGTGGCCGGCCTCCGCGAGCACCTGACCGATCACCGGCTGCCGCTCGACCTCGATGCCGATCTGAGGCCGGAGGGGCGGAACGGTCCGATCGTCCGCTCCATCGAGGCATACGCGGAGTACTACCGCCGCTGGTCGCTGTCGTGGGAGGCCCAGGCGCTGCTCCGGGCGCGCGGAGTGGCGGGCAGCGCGAAGCTGATCGCCCGGTTCACGGCGCTTGCCGACACGATCCGCTACCCGGAGTCCATCGACCTCCAGGGCACCCGCGAGATCAAGCGCATCAAAGCGCGGGTCGAGGGGGAACGGCTGCCGCAGGGTGCTGATCCCCGTCGCCACCTGAAGCTCGGCCCCGGCTCACTGAGCGATGTGGAGTGGCTGGTCCAGCTCCTCCAGCTGCAGCATGCGCACGGTGTTCCCGGGCTGCGCACGACCTCGACGCTCGGTGCGCTCGAAGCCGCCGTCGCGGCCGATCTGGTCGCAGAGGAGGACGCCGCGCGTCTTCGCGCGGCGTGGCTGCTGTCTAGTCGTCTCAGGTCAGCGATCACTCTGCTGACCGGGCAGACCAGCGACGTGCTCCCCGCCGATCGCCGTCAGCTCGATGCGATCGGTCGTCTGCTCGGCTATCCCGATCGCTCCGCCACAGAACTCGAGGAGGACTACCTCGGGGTGACCCGGCGCGCCAGGAAGACCTTCGAGCAGCTCTTCTACGGGTGAGTCGAGAGCGTCGGTTTGCGGTATCGCGTGTCGTGTCCCAAGCTGACGATATGACCAACGCGCGAATCGGCATCGTCTGGAACCCTTCGAAGGTCGAGCAGGAGGTCCTGCAAGCCGCGGTGAGCGAAGTGTTCGACGACGGGTACGACATCCGCTGGTGGGAGACGACCCCCGAGGACCCGGGTCGCGGCATGGCTCGCCAGGCGCGTGAAGACGGCCGCGACATCGTGGTCGCCGTCGGGGGAGACGGCACGGTACGCGCGGTCGCCGAGTCGTTGGCGGGTTCCGAGACTGCGCTCGGGATCGTCCCGCAGGGGACCGGCAACCTCCTCGCGCGGAACCTCGAGGTACCGCTGAACAACGTGAAGGCCGCACTGGAGCGGGTGCGCGACGCCGAGCCCCGTCGCATCGACCTCGGCTGGGTGTCGTACGACGGAACCGAGCACGCGTTCGCCGTGATGGTCGGATTCGGGGTCGACGCCCAGATGCTGGTGGAGACCGACGACGACCTCAAGTCCAAGGCGGGCTGGCTCGCCTATGTCGAGGCCATGGGACGCGCTCTCGCCGGTACCGAGATGACCGACATCACCCTCACGATCGACGGGGAGAAGGCCGTCGCGGTGCGGGGCCACACCATGTTGATCGGCAACTGCGGGATGGTGCAGGGCGGCATCAGACTGCTGCCGGACGCCGTGCTGGACGACGGCAAGCTCGACGTGCTGATGATCAGCGCCGACGGCGCGCTGCAGTGGCTCGATACGCTGCGATCATTCGTGTGGGACAACGGCATCCGTCGCCTGTTCGGCGCGACGGATGAGGCCGTCAGCACCGACTCGGCACGTCACCTCCCGGTGGAGACCATCTCCGTCGAGCTCAAGACGCCTCTCGTGTTCGAGATCGACGGAGAGGAGATGGGCGAGGTCTCGGCATTCGACGTCCGCGTCGAGGCCGACGCTCTCCTCGTCCGCTGAGGGCGCCCCGGTAGGAGCCGTGATCAGCGCGCCGATGCCGGCGGGACGATCTTCCTGTCCTGGGCCGGGAACGTCACCTTCTGCACGATGATGATGATGCTCGCGGCGACGGGGATCGCCACGAGGGCTCCCAGGATACCGCCGAGTGCACCGCCGGCGACGGCGGCGATGACGACGAGCGCTCCCGGCACCGCGACGGCCTTGCTCATGATCCGCGGCGAGAGGATGTAGGCCTCGATCTGCATGTAGATCAGGTAGTAGATGATCGCGATGAGCGCCGTCACGGGGGAGACGAAGAGGCAGATCAGAGAGTTGATGATCGACGCCGTCAGCGTTCCCACCAACGGGATCATCGACCCGATGAAGGCGATGAGTGCGAGCAGCGCCGGAACGGGCGCGCCGATGATGGTGAGGAAGATCAGGCTCAGGATGCCGTTGATCAGCGCAAGGCTGGCCTGGCCCATCACATAGCGGCCCACGGCCCCGGAGACGTCCTCGAGGAGGCCGCTGAAGGTGTCCCGCTGGTACGCCGGGACGAAGCGTGCCGCGAGGTGCTTCATGCTGCGCAGCGATGCCATGAAGTACAGCGTCAGGATCAGGACGATGGTGACACCGGTGAACCCGCCGGCGATACCGGCGCCGACCGCGAAGACGCCGCCGCCGATGTCGAAGAAGTTGTTGGGATCCTTGAAGAACCCGAGGACGCCCTGAACGGCGTCGTCGATGGTGCCGAACTGGCTGCTGACGTCCTTGTACCAGGCGCTGGCCATGAAGTCCTCGACCATCTTCGGCCCGTCCTTGATCAGGTTGCCGACCTGTTCCACGAGGAGCGGGACGATGGCGAGGATGATGCCGGCGAACGCGAGGAGCACAGCAGCGACGACGATGGCTACGGCGGCGGCGCGCGGGAGCTTCTTCTCGATGAACGAGACGATCGGGTCGAGGCCGAGGGCCAGGAAGACCGCCACTCCGATGTAGACGAAGACGGTCGCGAGCTGGCCGATCACTCCGCCGATGGCCAGGGCGACCAGCACCCCGAGGGCGCCCAGCAGGCCGAACATGAACGGGTTGGTCCTCGCATATGCGACGACCGCGTTCGAGGGCTGAGACGGTGCGGCGGCGACCGGCGTGTGTGCGTCGGTGTTCACGATGACTCTTCTACGGCGCATGGTTCCCCCGGTCGATGCTCAGACTCACCAGTTGATCACTCGCGAGTCCACCGGGTCAAGCCGGGAACGGGCACTGGCGCGCCCCCTCGTTCGACGAGAAGATGAGCCATGACCGAACACGCTCCCCACCGCGACGCCCTCGCCGTCACCGCCTACCTGTATGCCTTCCCGCTGGTATTCAATCTCGGACAGGTTCGACGTTCGGTGCAGAACGGCATCGGCACCATGGCGGCGACCCCTCTCAACGCCATCGCCCACGCCCGCACGCTCGCGAGCGCAGACGACGACTTCGTCTCGATCAACAACGACACGGTGTACTCCTTCGCGCAGATCGATCTGAGCGCTGGTCCCGTACGGCTGCATCTGCCGGACGCGGGGGATCGGTATCACGTGATGCAGTTCGTCGATGCGTGGACGAACAACTTCGCGTACGTGGGCACCCGTGCGACAGGCGGAGGGGCGAAGGACGTGGTCCTGCGGGGACCGTCGACTCGGTCCGAGACGCAGGCCGTCCCCGACGTCATCGAGATCGATGCGCCGACGGATGTCGTCTCGCTCGTCGGTCGCTGGGCCGTCGACGGCGATGCTGATCTTCCGGCCGTTCACGCGCTGCAGGACGCGATGTCGCTGAGCGGAGTTGCCGGACAGGGGCTTCCCGACGCCGCGCCGCAGGGATCCGAGGCTCTGGACTTCTGGGAGCAGTTCCGCGTGTGGTCGCGGGCCTTCCCCGGCGCGGCGCGAGACCGTGCGCTCGAGGCCACGTTCGTCGAACTCGGGATCACCGGCGAGGCTCCGGTCGGCGGACTCGGCGAGACCGCCGTGGCCCGTCTCGAGGATGCGTTCGCGGAGGGAAGCGCTGCGCTCGATGCGATCCTTCAGTCCGGATCCGCTCCCGTGATCAACGGCTGGCAGATGACTCTGCATGTGTTCGACTACAACCTCGACTTCTTCCAGATCGGTGCACTGGACGACCCTCAGTGGAAAGCACCCGAGGGGCTTCAGCGCCTGGCTCTGCGAGCAGGATCGGCCAAGGCGGGGCTCTGGGGCAATCACGGCTACGAGGCGGCGTACATCATGACGTACGTCGATGATCGCGGGGAGCAGCTCACCGGGGAGAGGAACTACACCCTCCACCTCGCGCCGCCGCCCCCGGTCGGCGCGTTCTGGTCCGTGACGATGTACTCGTTGCCGGAGTTCTTCCTGGTGGACAACCCGATCGACCGATATTCGCTCGGGGACCGGACGCCGGGAATCGTCTATGGAGACGACGGCTCGCTGACCATCACCATGAGCCATTCCGCACCCGAGGACTCCCTGGCGCGGGCCAACTGGCTGCCGACGCCGTCCGGAGAGTTCCGGCCGATCATCCGCATGTACATCCCGGGGGAGGCGGTGCTGAACGGGACCTACGAGCCCCCGGCGATCGTCCGCACCGCGTGATGTCGTCCGGGATCACGACGAACGCCCGCCAGGAGGACCCTGGCGGGCGTTCGTCGTCGCTTCGAAAGGGCGATCAGACCCCGAAGTACAGCTCGTACTCGAACGGGTGCGGACGCTGCGCCATCGGCAGGATCTCGTTCTCGTACTTGTAGGAGATCCAGGTCTCGATGAGCTCCTTGGTGAACACGCCGCCTTCGAGGAGGAACTGGTGGTCGGCAGCCAGGGCGTCCAGCGAGTCGAGCAGCGAGTTCGGGACCTGCGGGATGTCCTTGGCCTCCTCGGGGGGAAGCTCGTAGAGGTCCTTGTCGACCGGCTCGTGCGGCTCGATGCGGTTCTTGATTCCGTCGAGGCCTGCCATGAGCTGCGCGGCGAAGGCGAGGTAGGGGTTGCCCGAAGCATCCGGTGCGCGGAACTCGATGCGCTTCGCCTTCGGGTTCGAGCCCGTGATCGGGATACGGATCGCGGCGGAGCGGTTGCCGGCCGAGTAGACCAGGTTGACGGGAGCTTCGAAGCCCTTGACCAGACGGTGGTAGCTGTTCAGCGTCGGGTTGGTGAAGGCGAGCAGGGCGGGCGCGTGCGCCAGGATGCCGCCGATGTACCAGCGCGCGATGTCGCTGAGCTGGCCGTAGCCGGCCTCGTCGTAGAACAGCGGCTTGCCGTCGTTCCACAGCGACTGGTGCGTGTGCATTCCCGAGCCGTTGTCACCGTAGAGGGGCTTGGGCATGAAGGTCGCGACCTTGCCCCACTCCTCGGCCGTGTTCTTGACGATGTACTTGAACTTCAGGATGTCGTCAGCCGCGTGCACCATGGTGTCGAAGCGGTAGTTGATCTCCTGCTGGCCGCCCGTGCCGACCTCGTGGTGCGAGCGCTCGAGGATGAAACCGGCGTCGATCAGCTTGAGGGTGATGTCGTCACGGAGGTCGGCCGTCTTGTCGACCGGGCTGACCGGGAAGTACCCGCCCTTGTAGGGGGTCTTGTTCCCGAGATTGCCGCCCTCCTCCTCGCGACCGGTGTTCCAGGCGCCCTCTTCGGAGTCGACGCTGTAGAAGCTGGAGTTCGAGGTGACGTTGTAGCGGACGTCGTCGAAGATGTAGAACTCGGCCTCGGGGGCGAAGAACGCGGTGTCGGCGATGCCGGTCGAGGCCAGGTACTTCTCGGCCTTCTTGGCGACCTGACGCGGGTCCTTGGAGTAGATCTCGCCGGTGCGCGGGTTGTAGATGTCGAAGAGCATGACGAGCGTGCTCGCCTCGCGGAACGGGTCGACGTACGCCGTCGTGACGTCGGGGATGAGCTGCATGTCGGACTCATGGATGCTCGCGAAGCCGCGGATCGAGGAGCCGTCGAACAGCTGACCGTCGGTGAAGAAAGCCTCGTCGACCGTCGATGCAGGAATGTTGAAGTGCTGCTGTACACCCGGGAGGTCGGTGAAACGGATGTCAAGGAACTTGACGTCGTTCTCCTTGATGTAGGTCAGTACCTCGGACGAATCTTTGAACATGTACGACTCCTGTAATGCGGATCGATGGCTTCACGGCCACTCTGCAGAGTACGGACGGGGGATTTCTCTACGGTATCCGCTTTGTTTCGGGCGTGTTACGAGCGTGAGGGCGTCAGCACGTCATTTCACGCTCGGTAGGCTGGGGGAGTGACGGATGCAGTGAACGCGTACCCCGGTGAACGACTCGGACTCCCCGAATCCGGTTCGGGGAGCATCGCCCGTCCCGGCCGCCGGATCGGCGCCCTTCTGATCGATTACACGGCGGCGACGATCATCGCCACCGGATTCCTCGGGTTCAATCAGTTCGCCCTGCCGACGGAAGCGGGTCTGACCCAGTTCGCCCCGATGCTGGTGTTCGCCGTGCTGCAGATCGTCTTCATCCCGACCGCAGGCGGCAGCCCGGGGCACCGCATCCTCGGCATGCGTCTCGCCCGTCTCGACGGGAGCTGGGTCGGGCTGTGGCGCCCGATCGTCCGCACGCTCCTGCTCGTGGTCGTCGTACCCGCCGTGATCTGGGACGCCGACCAGCGCGGTCTGCACGACAAGGCGGTCGGCACGGTTCTCATCCGCACCTGACGGCTCCGCCCGACGGAGTCAGTCGCGGCCGCGGTTGCGCCGACGCGCCTCGCGCGGTGCTCGTCCGCCGAGGAAGGAACGGGCGGGGTCGACGATGTAGCCGCGGCGCAGGGCTTCACGCCCGATGAGCATCCGGAAGCCCATCTCGTCACGGTTGCTCAGCGTGACCTCCGCGAGCACTTCGCGATCCACGAGCCGGATCAGAAGCTCGACCACGAGCCGCTCCTGGGCATGCCCTGACGAGCTCCGCACGGCACGACGGTCGTGGATCGGGCACTCGACCACGACCGCGTCCTCCTGGCTGTCCTGCCAGGGTTTGACCTTGAAACGGACCCAGGGCTCGTCGTCCTGCTCGAACTCCACGATGTCGAAAGCGTGCAGCGATGAGGTGCGCGCACCCGTGTCGATCTTGGCCTTCAGCCAATCCACCCCGAGATCGGGCAGGCTCACCCATTCTCGCCACCCCGTAAGGGTGTTTGAATGGGGGGTAGTCCTACTCACCTGATACATCCTGGCAGGAAAAACCCCCCGTGAAGATCGCAGTGCTCTCCCGCGCGCCGCAGGCGTACTCCACCCAGCGTCTGCGTGCAGCCGCGCTCCAACGAGGGCACAACGTCAAGGTGCTCAACACGCTGCGCTTCGCCATCGACCTCACGGCCGATGAACCGGACCTGCATTACCGCGGACGACAGCTCAGCGACTACGACGCGATCCTCCCTCGCATCGGGAACTCGATCACCTACTTCGGCACGGCCGTCGTGCGTCAGTTCGAGCAGATGGACGTCTACACGCCGAACACCGCCAACGGCATCTCGAGCGCCCGTGACAAGCTCCGCGCGAATCAGATCCTCTCGCGCCACAACATCGCGATGCCGCCGACGGCCTTCGTGCGCAACCGCGCGGATGTGCGACCGGCGATCGAACGGGTCGGCGGAGCCCCGGTCGTCATCAAGCTGCTCGAGGGCACCCAGGGAATCGGGGTGATCCTCGCTCCGCAGGTGAAGGTCGCCGAGGCGATCATCGAGACCCTGCACTCGACCAAGCAGAACGTGCTGATCCAGAAGTTCATCGCGGAGAGCCGCGGACGCGACATCAGAGCGCTGGTCGTCGGCGACCGCGTCGTCGCCGCGATGCGACGTTCCGCTGCCGGTGACGAGTTCCGATCGAACGTGCACCGAGGAGGGTCCGTCGAGGCGGTCGAACTCGATCCCGTCTACGAGCGCGCGGCGGTGCGCTCGGCGCAGATCATGGGCCTGCGGGTCGCGGGTGTCGACATGCTCGAGGGCGAAGACGGTCCGCTGGTCATGGAGGTCAACTCCTCGCCCGGACTCCAGGGCATCGAGACCGCGACGAAGCTCGATGTCGCTGGTGCCATCATCGACTACATCGCGGGGCAGGTCGCTTTCCCTGAGATCGACGTGCGCCAGCGTCTCACGGTCTCGACGGGCTACGGTGTCGCCGAGCTCATGGTGCACGGTGCGGTCGACCTGGTCGGGAAGACGCTGGGCGAGGCGGGACTGTGGGAGCGGGACATCACGGTCCTCACGCTGCACCGCGGCGTCAGCGTGATCCCGAATCCCCGCAAGCACGTCGTGCTCGAAGCCGACGACCGGCTGTTCTGCTTCGGCAAGCTCGACGAGATGCGATCGATGGTCCCGGAACGTCGGCGTCGTCGGGCGAAAGTCCGTCGTCTGCCTCGGCAGCCGCTCTCCGAGTGAACGAGAGAGCGCGGCCGTCCTCGAAGGAGGACGGCCGCGCTCTTGAGTCGTGCGGTGCGTGCGATCAGCGCGGACGCTGAGAGCGCACCTTCGTCGGGTCGATGCCCTTCGGGATCGGCAGCGAGGAAAGCGACTGCGACACCGAGTCGACGCGACGGATGACCGCGGCCATCGTCGCCTTGTCGATCGCCTTGGGGAGCTTCTTGATCGTCTTCGAGAGGTCGGCGATCGCGACTTCGTCGTCACCGTGTCCGACGTACAGAACGGTGATCGGGACGCCGTGCGCGACGCGCTGGGCCTTGCTGCGCTCCTCGTTCACGAGACGGGTCAGTCGTCCGCGTGCGCCTTCGCCGACGATGACGATGCCGCCGCGGCCGATGGTGCGGTAGACAGCTTCCTGCGTCTTCGGGTTGATGCCGACGGGAGTCTCCGAGGCCTGCCAACTGCGACCAAGGCTGGTGCTCAGCACGTGGCCGGTCGCACCGGGCATGCCGTCGATCTTGCTGTACATGGCAGAGGTCGAGAGCCGCGTCATCAGGAACAGGGCGCCGAGGATGCCGAGCATCAGACCCGTGATGCCCCACAGGACGAGCGTCCATACCTGGAAGGGAGGGATCAGATAACCCGCGACGAGCCCGAGCAGGACGCCGCCGATGAGGATCGCAGCCTGTGCCCACGGCAGCCAGGAGTAGGCCTCACGTGTGAACCGGAAGAGGGACTTGATCTGGGAGAAGAACCCAGGACGCTTTTCGGGTTCAGGAGCACGCTTTGCCATGAGCACCAGCCTACCGAGTCTGACGACCTCGTGATGTCGGCGTTCGCGTGGAGCGGAGCGGCCGGATTCCACTCCTCCTGCACTGCAGAGGCATCAGAGAGGATCCGTCCCGACGCTCCGCCCTGGCGGCTTCCGGGAGGATCTCCGCGGTGAGATGGAGGAATGGAAGACATCGCGATCGACGACGGTCGAGGAACGCCGCTCGTTCCGCGGGCGCACCGTGTGGTGCGCACCCTCGATCCCGCGGAGGGGCCCTTCTCGGGCACGCTCGTGACCCACGGCGATGAGGTGGTCGTCAGAGTGGATGTCGCGCGCCTCGGCGGATGGGCGGGATGGCGCTACTCGGGGACGGAACACATCGCCGCTCCCATCGACGTCAGCCGGCGCCGGGATGGTCACGACGCGTTGCTCCCGTGGTGCACGGATCGGGTGCGCGGATACCTGGGCCGTCGAGAGGCAGCGGGATCGGGCATCACTGCGGGGGAGATCAGCACTCTCGTCGTCAGCCTCCTTCGTGGACTCGACGAGTTGGGAGAAGGGATCGATGGGGTGCACACGGGCACGTGGTGGCTCACCGACGGTGGGCGGCCTGTCTTCGTCATCGGGGAGGGCGCCGATGTCAGGGCCGGTGTGGTGGAGCTCGTCGAGCTTCTCGGCGATCAGACCGCGGACAAGGTGGTCCGTCGCGCCCTGTCGGGCATCGGAGAGGGGCTGCACAAGACTCTCGCTCAGCCGCGTCTGCCTCGCAAGCTCACGGAGGCATGGGAGACCATGGTGCTCGACGTCGCTGCGCCGCAGCCTCTCCGGCGCGAGTTCCACACCCCGGAGCGGGCTCGGGATGTCGCTCGGGCGGTCGGTCCCCGCGTCGCCGTGGCTCGGGAGAGAGCGCCGCTCCTGCGCGCGGACCGGGTCCGCCATCGGGACGCGGGTCGCACCCGCGCCATCAGCGCGATCGTCGACGTGGTGCAGAAGGCGATCATCGAGCTGCGCGCGCGCTCGGAGAGAGGGGCGCAACATCCTCACCGACGATCCACACGGCCGAGGAGGGGACGCGAGCGATCGACGGCTCGTTCGAAGGTCCGTCTGCGTTCCCTTGCCATCGCGGGAGGCGCCGCAGCGGCTGTGCTGGTGGGAGGACTGCTCCTTCCCGGTGGTGAGTCGGAGACAAGCGCCCGTGGCGCGCCCGGCAACACGGACACACCGGCGCCGGCATCCTCCGGGGAGGCGTCCGACGTCCCGACGCCCCGTGCGACGGATGTTGCGGAGAGCGAGGCCACGCAGCCGAGGTCTGCTGCGGCCGAAGATCCCGTCGCGGCGCTGTCAGCGCTCCTGCGGATCATCGCGCAGTGCAGCGCCGATGGAGACGGCGCGTGTCAGAGCGCCGTGGCCGGGAATGCGGAGGGGATCGTCGATGCGCTCAGCGCGAAGCCCCGCGTTCCGACGGCACCCGAGCTGGTCGATGCCTACGGCGACGTGGCGGTCATGCGATTGCGTGCGATCCCCGAGAGCGATGCGGGGATGGCCGACGCCGCGTCCTCGGACGAGACTATCGTCGTCCTTTTCCGCACAGACGAGAAATGGCTGATCCGCGACGTCTATGACGTCGCGGATCAGCCAGGATGACTCGTGTCGGTCAGGCTCCGAGCTGAGCGGCGAACTGCGCAGCCTCGAGGCGGGCCTTCACGGCGCCGAGGAAGCGTGCCGCGTCTGCGCCGTCGATGATCCGGTGGTCGTAGGACAGCGCGAGGTACACGTAGGACCGGACGGCGATCGCATCCGCGCCGCCCACCTTGACGAGTCCGGGGCGCTTGACGACGGTACCGGTGCCCAGGATCGCCGACTGCGGGAGGAAGACCACAGGCGTGTCGAACAGCGCGCCGCGGGAGCCCGTGTTGGTCAGCGTGAAAGTTCCGCCGGCCAGCTCGTCGGGCTTCAGCTTGTTGTCGCGGGTGCGAGCAGCCAGATCGGCGATCTCGTGCGCGATCTGCGCGATGTTCTTCGAGGCGGCGTCGCGCAGCACCGGCGTGAGCAGTCCACGCTCGGTGTCGACGGCGATCGAGACGTTCTCGCTGGCCGGGTAGACGATGTTCTCGCCGTCGACCGTCGCGTTCACGATCGGGAACGCCTGCAGCGCTTCTGCGGTTGCGAGCGCGAAGAACGGCAGGAAGGAGAGCTTGTCACCCGTCTTCTCGAGGAAAGAAGCCTTCACGCTGTCGCGGTAGTCGGCGAGTGCGGTGACATCGACCTCGACGACCGTGGTCAGCTGGGCCGTCTGCTGCATCGACTCGACGGCACGCTTCGCGAGGACCTTGCGAAGCCGCGACATCGGCTGTGTCGTGCCGCGCAACGGCGAGACCTCGAGCGGCGCGGGAGCAGCAGGAGCCGCGGCGGCGGGCGCTGCCGCCGCCGTCTCCGCAGCCTTCAGGACATCTTCCTTGCGGATGCGACCGCCGACACCGGTTCCGGTGACGGAAGCCAGGTCCACTCCCTGCTGGGAGGCCAGACGACGCACGAGCGGTGTGACGTAGAGGTTGTCGCTCTCGGTCGGGAGCGCGAGCTTCGCCTCGGCTGGCGTCGCAGCGGCGGGAGCCGGAGCAGCCGCAGGAGCCGGAGCGGCGGCAGGAGCCGGAGCGGCGGCAGGAGCCGGAGCAGCGGGCGCTTCGGCTGCGGGGGCGGGCGCGGGAGCCGCAGGCGCAGCGGGTGCCTCGGCTGCGGGCGCGGGAGCCGGGGTCTCAGCGGCGGGGGCAGCGCCGGAGCCGACGCGTGCGAGCACGGCGCCGACGGCGACCGTCTCGTCCTCGCCGGCCACGATCTCCTGAACCACACCGGCAACCGGCGACGGGATCTCGGTGTCGACCTTGTCGGTGGAGATCTCCAGAAGAGCCTCGTCTACGGCGACGCTGTCGCCGACCTGCTTGAGCCACCGGGTGACGGTGCCCTCGGTGACGCTCTCGCCCAGCTCGGGGAGCACGATGTCGGTGGTGTCGCCCGCGGGTGCGGCAGGAGCGGCCTCTGCGGCGGGCGCCGGTGCTTCTGCCGACGGTGCGGGAGCAGCCGGAGCGGCGTTCTCCGCAGGTGCGGCCTGCGCGGGGGCAGCCTCGGCGGGTGCGGCCTCGGCTTCAGGTGCCGCGGCTGCGGGCGCGTCTGCGGCGGGAGCCGCTCCGCTGCCGTCGCCGATGCGCGCGAGGAGCGCGCCGACCTCGACGGTCTCGTCTTCGGCCACGAGGATCTCCTCGATCACGCCGCTGACGGGGGAGGGGATCTCGGTGTCGACCTTGTCGGTCGAGATCTCGAGCAGGCCCTCGTCCGCCTGCACGGTGTCTCCCACCTGCTTGAGCCAGCGGGTGACCGTACCCTCTGTGACGCTCTCGCCGAGAGCGGGGAGGACGACGGATGTGCTCATGACTGAGTCTCCTTCAAGAAGTTGTATGACGCTTGTCTAGCTTAGTGACTCGGGCACCGGTTGGTGCTCAGAGGGCGTGCAGGGGCTTGCCGGCCAGGGCGAGGAAGGCTTCCCCGAGGGCCTCGCTCTGGGTCGGGTGGGCGTGGATCAGGGGCGCGATGTCCTCCGGGTGCGCCTCCCAGGCGACGGCGAGCTGTCCTTCCGTGATGAGCTCGCCGACGCGGTCGCCGAGCAGGTGGACGCCGACGACGGGGCCGTCCTTGAGGCGGACGACCTTCACGAGCCCGCCCGTCCCGATGATCTCGCTCTTGCCATTGCCGGCGAGGTTGTACTCGTAGGCGATGACCGCGTCGGCACCGTGTGCGGCGACCGCTGCCTCTTCGGTCACCCCGACCGAAGCGACCTCCGGGCTCGAGTACGTGACCTTGGGGATCTGCGAGTCGGGGATGTTCACGGGGGACAGCCCCGCGATGCGCTCGGCGACGGCGATGCCCTGTTGGAACCCGCGATGTGCGAGCTGCAGACCGGGCACGATGTCTCCGACCGCCCACACGCCAGGGACTCCGGTGCGCAGGTTGTCATCGACGGTCACGAAACCGCGGTCGAGCGTCACGCCAGCCTCCTCGAATCCGAGGTCGGAGGTGACCGGACCGCGCCCGACGGCCACGAGGAGGTAGTCGGCCGTGAACTCCTTGCCGTCTTCGAGGGTCACGGTGACGGATGTCCCATCCTGGACCGCACCCTGGAATCGGGTTCCGAGGGAGTACTGGATGCCGCGGCGCCGGAACGCACGCTCCAGACCCTTGCTGAGAGCGATGTCCTCGTTCGGGACGAGGTGCGGCAGAGCCTCGATGATCGTGACCTCGGAGCCGAACGACCGCCACACGCTCGCGAACTCGACCCCGATCACGCCGCCGCCGAGGATCAGTACGCGCTCGGGGATCACGTCGAGGGCGAGTGCCTGCTCGCTCGTGAGGATCCGCCCGCCGATCTCCAAGCCGGGAAGCGAGCGGCTGTACGAGCCGGTCGCGAGCACGACGTCCGTGCCCACGTACACGTCGTCTCCGACGCTGACGCTGTGGTCGGGGTTCAGGCGGCCGAGTCCGCTGACGGTGGTGATCCCACGCGCCTTGACCAGCCCCTCCAGTCCCTTGAACTTCTTGGCGACTATGCCTTCGCGGTACGTGCGCACCCCCGCCGGATCGATGCCCTCCAGGCTCGCGGTGACGCCGACGGATGCGGCATCGCGCACGTGCTCGGCCACCTCTGCGGCATGCAGCAGCGCTTTGGTCGGTATGCATCCCCGGTGCAGGCAGGTTCCGCCGACCTTGTCCTTCTCGATCAGCGCGACGGACTTGCCGAGCTCACTCGCGCGCAACGCCGCGGCATAACCGCCGCTGCCGCCGCCCAGGACGACGATGTCGAAGGTGTGGGTTGTCATAGGTCATGCCTCCGTGTGGGATGCTGCGGCGAAGGCGACGATCGATCGGACCATCGCCCCCGTTGGGCCCTTCTCGGTGAAGCCGTACGGGGCGCCGGCGTGTTCGCCGGATCCCGCGATGTCGAGGTGCACCCACGGGATGCGCGGGGCGTCCTCGGCGTCAGAGGTGCGACCGACGAAGCGGCGCAGGAACAGGCCTGCGTAGGACGCACCGCCCATCCTGTCGCCCATGTTCGCGTTCTGCAGGTCGGCGATGGGGGACTCGAGCGACTCCTCCATGTAGTCCGGCAGCGGCATGTGCCACGCCGGCTCGTCGACCTGAGCGGTCGCCGACATGAACGAGGAAACAGTGTCGACGTCGCCGAAGACGCCGGTGTGCCGGTGGCCCAGTGCGGCGACGATGGCGCCGGTGAGAGTCGCCACATCGATGATGACGTCCGGGTTCTCACGGCTCGCGGCGACGAGACCGTCGGCGAGCACGAGTCGCCCCTCGGCGTCGGTGTTCTGGACCTCGACGGTGGTCCCGTCGAGGATGCGGATGACATCGCCAGGGCGCAGCGCGCGCCCCGACGGCATGTTGTCGGTGATGCACAGCCACGCGGTCACGCGGACCGGGAGGCCCAGTGTGGCGATGGCGCGGATCGCGGCGAGAGAGGTCGCCGCGCCGGCCATGTCGAACTTCATGCCGACCATCGAGGCAGCCGGCTTCAGGGAAAGGCCACCGGTGTCGAACGTGATGCCCTTGCCGACCAGGGCGATGTGCCGTGAGGCGTCGGCGGGGGAGTAGTCGAGACGGACGAGACGCGGAGGGCGATCCGACCCCTGACCGACGCCGAGGATGCCGCCGAAGCCCTGCTCGGCAAGAGCCTTCTCGTCGAGGATCTCGACCGTGACGTCGAGGTCGGCCACGCTGTCGGCGGCGCTCTGCGCGAGCTGTGCCGGACTCTGCCACTCTGCGGGCACGTTCACGAGATCCTTGATGAGCGCTACCGCGTCTCCCAGGACCTGTGCGTATTCGACGTCGTCGTCGTCGACCGCGGCATGGAGCGTGATCGACGTGGCGCGCCCCTTGCCCTTCTCCGTGCGGTAGCCGTCGAACTTGTGCCCGCCGAGCACCGCACCCTCGGCCGCCGCAGCGGCGAACGATTCGAGGCCGTCGGCGAGAGCCACCGCGACGTGCTCGAAGCCGGTGAGCGTACGCAGCGCCGTACCTGCCGCGTTGCGCACGGCAGCAGCGTCCGGCGAGCTGCCGACGCCGACCACCGCGAACGGCGAAGACGTCACCTCGGGGACGAACACGCGGGTGAACGATCCGACCGAACCGGTGAATCCGACGCCGGCCAGCGCATCGGCGAGTCCGGGGTAGCCGGCCAGTGACTCCGCCGAATCGGGGAGAGCGGCGACGATGAGCACTGCGGCATCTGCAGCGCTTCCGGGGAACTGATCGGTGGTGTGCGAGAGCACGGGAAGCGTCATGCCTCCATCCTAGGATCTCCGCCACACCATGGTCGTCCGCCCACTCTGCGCGTGTTCGCTCTCAGCATGATGCGCCGCGCCCCCGGGTAGGCGGCTGCTCGTAGCATGGACACATGCCCTTCTCCGGTGAGATCCATGAACGCGTCGCGAATGCGCCGACAGTGCCGCACGGCCTGCCGTTGGTGCTGCTTCTGACCGGTTTCACGGACGCGGGAAGCGCCGTCTCCGGCTTGATCGATCACCTTCGGGAGACCGCATCCCCTGAGCCCGTCGTCGTGTTCGACAACGACGCACTGCTCGACTATCGGGCGCGCCGCCCTGTGATCTCCTTCGACCAGGACCACCTGACCGAGTTCAAGCCGCCGAGGCTCGAACTGTCGCTCGCGACGGACGCACTCGGTCGTCCGTTCCTGCTGCTCGCCGGATACGAGCCGGATTTCGCATGGAATCGTTTCGCGAGCACGGTGCTCGCCCTCGCGGCGGAGTTCGAGGTCTCGGGACTGCACTGGGTGCACTCGATCGCGATGCCCGTTCCGCACACGCGTCCGATCGGCACGACGGTCAGCGGGAATCGGCGTGACCTGACCGTGGCGCACTCCGTATGGCGTCCGCGCACGCAGGTGCCTGCGACTGCCGGTCACCTCCTCGAGTTCCGATTCGTCGAGCGTGGGGATGCCTCGGTGGGCTTCGTCCTGCTCGTGCCGCATTACCTCGCGGAGACGGAGAACCCCGATGCCGTCATCGCGGCAGCGGAGCGTCTGATGGCGTCGACGGGTCTCGTCCTCATCCTGGATTCCGTCCTGGAGCGCCGCGAGGACTATCTGGCACGCGTCGATGAGCAGGTCGCCGGGAACGACGAGCTGCAGCAGATGGTCCACAACCTCGAGCGCCGGTACGACGCCTACATGGCGGGGCGCAACCCCGACGACGACTCCTACGACGAGGGAGGTTTCAGCGAACGGGACCTCCCGAGCGCCGATGAGCTCGCGGCCGAGTTGGAGCGTTACCTGGCCTCTCGGCCGTCCGGCGACGAAGACAAGCCGGGCCGCGGCTGAGGTGGCGCGCAGCGGGATTCGCGCGAAGTTCGCCGGAATGCGTCCGCATCGCCACACGTGTGCGATACTAGGACTCTGACCCGTTGTCAATCAGTGTTTTCGAGCACTGGACTTGACAAGGGTCTTACTAGTGTCCGAAATGTCCCGGGGCTACACAGCAGCTCCGTGAAAGGCGAAACGTGACTCCTGCCACGACGAAGAACACCCGGACGAAGAAGGCTGCCGAAGAGACGACCGCCGACGCTCCGGTCGCGACCGATGCGCCCGAGAAGCCCGCGCCCCTGAGCGCGGCGAAGCGTGCTGCCGCGAAGCGCGCCCCCGTCAAGAAGAAGAAGTCCGAGGACGTCGTCGAAGAAGACGAGTCTCCCGCAGCTGTTGCTGTCGAGGAGGACGAAGACGAGGATGCGAAGCCGGCCTTCACCGAGCCGCTGCCGACCGGCGCGATCGTCATCTCGTCCAAGGACGACGAAGAGGTCCCGGTCTACTCGACGCAGATCACGGGAGCGACGGCCGACCCGGTCAAGGACTACCTGAAGCAGATCGGAAAGGTCGCACTGCTGAACGCGGCCGAAGAGGTCGAGCTCGCGATGCGCATCGAGGCAGGTCTCTTCGCCGAGGAGAAGCTGTCGGCGATGACCCCGGCCGAGAAGACGAGCCAGCTCGGTCTTGACCTGCAGTGGGTCGCCCGCGACGGCCAGCGCGCGAAGAGCCACCTGCTCGGCGCGAACCTCCGTCTCGTCGTCTCCCTCGCCAAGCGCTACACCGGTCGCGGCATGCAGTTCCTGGATCTGATCCAGGAGGGCAACCTCGGTCTCATCCGCGCCGTCGAGAAGTTCGACTACACCAAGGGCTTCAAGTTCTCGACCTACGCCACCTGGTGGATCCGTCAGGCGATCACCCGTGCCATGGCCGACCAGGCCCGCACGATCCGCATCCCGGTGCACATGGTCGAGGTCATCAACAAGCTCGCCCGCGTGCAGCGGCAGATGCTGCAGGACCTCGGTCGCGAGCCCACTCCGGAAGAGCTGAGCCGCGAGCTCGACATGACCCCGGAGAAGGTCGTGGAGGTGCAGAAGTACGGCCGCGAGCCGATCTCACTGCACACCCCCCTCGGCGAAGACGGCGACAGCGAGTTCGGTGACCTCATCGAGGACACCGAGGCCGTGGTCCCCGCCGACGCCGTGGGCTTCACGATGCTGCAGCGTCAGCTCGAGCAGCTCCTCGACTCGCTCTCAGAGCGCGAAGCCGGAGTGATCCGGATGCGCTTCGGACTGGGCGACGGTCAGCCGAAGACGCTCGACCAGATCGGTGACACGTTCGGCGTGACGCGTGAGCGCATCCGCCAGATCGAGTCGAAGACGATGGCCAAGCTGCGTCACCCGAGCCGCTCGCAGTCCCTGCGGGACTACCTCGAATGAGCCAGGCGAACGACGGCAAGGCCCTCGAGGCGAGTGTCGACGGCAAGAGCTATGCGCGCATCCCGCTGCGCACCCGCGTGGTCATGCCCCAGGACGACCTGGACGCGATCATCAGCGAGTACGCGAAGGATGCCGTCCAGCCGGGCGACCTCCTCTTCGTGACCGAGAAGATCGTGGCCATCACGCAGGGGCGGTCCTACCGCCTCGACGAGATCAAGCCCCGGAAGCTCGCGCTCTTCCTCTCGAAGTACGTCACTCGCACGCCCTACGGCATCGGTCTCGGCATGCCGGAGACGATGGAGATGGCCTTGCGGGAGTGCGGTACTCCGCGCATCCTGTTCGCCTCCGCGGTCGCGGCCGTGACCAAGGCCTTCGGCCGTCGCGGCGACTTCTACCGCATCGCCGGCGACAAGGCACGGGCGATCGACGGTCCGACCAAGCACACCATTCCTCCGTACAACGAGGCTGTGGTTCTCGGCCCCAAGGATCCCGATGGCGTGGCTGCTCGTCTGAAGGCGCTCATCGGAGGTCAGGCAGAGGTCGCCGTCGTGGACATCAACGACCTCGGCGGGAACATCCTCGGCTCGACTCTCGACAAGGCGGGCGAGCAGCGTCTCGTCAGGATCCTCGGCGACAACCCGCTCGGTCAGGGGCTGGAGTCGACGCCGCTCGGCATCGTTCGCGAAGTCTGAGCCCTCCACGAAGAATGCCCCCGGATCTCTCCGGGGGCATTCTCGTCTCTGCGCGTCTCAGAAGCCGATGACCTCGCGGTAGCGGGGCTTGTGGCCGGTGCGGATACCGGTCACGCTGGGCTTGTTCTCGTAGACTCCCGCGCCCCAGTTGCCCTCGACGAGGACCGGCCCGTCGGGGGAGACGACGATGTCCCAGCCGACGTACTGCACCTGAGGCACGACCCGGGCGACCTGGTCGATGAAGGCGCGTACCTCGTCCATGTAGGGCAGCTGGAAGTCGGCGATGCGGAAGCCCGAGTCCGGGTGCGTCTCATGGACGTGGCCGTGGGAGTCGTAACCGGCGCCGACCGCGTGGCCGTTCTCGTCGAGCATGGTGTAGAACCCGCCGAACGTCATCTGGTCGCTCACGGCGCCGCGGCCGAACTTCTGAGCCATGGCGAGGATGTGAGCCTTCTCGCCGTCGAAGAACGCGGTGATGCGGGTGGTGTTCACCGTGCCGGGGCAGACGGCCGCCAGTGCATCGTGCTGACGGATGACCTCCTCGATGAGGAGCTCGCCTCGAGCCAGCAACCCGCGGTGGAACTCGTCCCAGTCCTCGATCTCGGCGGCGTGATAGCGATGCACTCCGGTGCCGGCCTGTCCCACCGGCTCCTTCGTGACGATCGTGCCGAGACGCTGGGTGAGTTCGCGCACGGCCTCGGCGTTCCCCTCCTCGACCACCATCCACTCGCGCTTCAGGAACGGAGAGAACTGCTTGTCGAACTCGACCTTGTCCTGGAAGATCCAGCGGTAGTCGGGGTGATCGTAGCGCTGCGAGAGCTGGTTCGAGACCGGATGGGTCATGTACGTGTCGCGCTCGGCCTTCGTGAGCATGGCGAAGTCGTAGTCGATGTAGTCCTGGAAACCGACGTTGTGACGGGCAGCCGACCAGAGCATGTCGACGACGATCGCCGGCACGGCTCTGTGGTGCTGAGCGGAGGCCTCCTTGGCGCGTTCCACCACCGATCCGACGTCGATGCGGCGGGCACGTCCCATCAGATAGCGGATGCGGGGCGCGAGGGAAAGTCGAGACATGAGGCTCCAGGGTCGGGGTCCCCTCCAGTCTACGGGGGCGGGCGAGGTCGACCTGGGAGCCGGAAGCTAGGCTGGAGGGCGTGTGTGAGACGACTTCCAGCTCCCTGCCACGAGCCATGATCTCCCGCGCGGCACTGGCCGCGGGAGCCTCGGCAGCGGTGTCTGCCGGTGGAACGGTCGCCGACCTCAGGCGCGATGCCTGGGGACACGGCGTCCTCGCCGTCGCCCAGGTCGTGACCGCCGCCGGTGCGGAACGCGTCCTCGTCGACGCGCAGGGCGAGGTCGAGGCACTGCAGCTAGAGGGCATCCGTGGCGTCACCACCGGTGACCCCGACATCGACCCCAACCTCCTCTACGGTCTCCCCGATGAGAAGGGTCAGCTCGCGGCTCGGCCGGTGATGCGGCTGGCAGGGCGGGTGCTGTCCATCAAGCGGCTCCGGCCAGGGGATGCCGTCTCTTACGGCTACACGTATCGAGCGGAGAAGGAGACCACTGTCGCACTCGTGACGGGCGGCTACGCTCAGGGCATCGTGCGCGCACTCGGCAATCACGCGACCGTGGAGATCCGGGAGACGTCGATGCCCATCGTGGGGCGCGTCGCCATGGACGTGTGCGTCGTAGACCTCCAGGGCGCAGACATCGATGTCGACAGCGAGGTCACCTACTTCGGAGGCACCGGTCCGGCCGCATCCGGAGTCACACGTTGGGCGGACATCACCGGGATGACTGCAGCTGAGCTGGTCGCCGTCGCCGGCGCCCACGCCGTGAGGGGGTGGGAAGCGTGAGCCGCCCCGAGGTGCGCCTGAGCAGCAGTATCTTTCGCGCGAACATCGAGGCAGTGCGTGACCGTGTGGCCCCGTCCGCGCTGATGCTCGTGGTCAAGGACGACGCATACGCGCACGGCCTCTCCTGGGCGGTCAGGTCTGCGGTGGAGGCCGGGATCGACTGGTTCGGCAGCTATGACATCCGCACCGGACTCTCCGTCCGCAGACTCGCAGGCGGCGACGCCAGGATCTTCGCCTGGGCGACGTCGACGGACTCGGAGATAGACGATGCGCTGATGCAGCGCCTCGATCTCGGTGTCGGGACCACCGACTACCTCAGACGGATCATCGCGCGGGCCGAGGCGCTCGGAACGACGGCGCGCGTGCACCTGAAGATCGACACGGGTCTGCACCGCAACGGCATCCTGCCGGAGGACTGGGCATCGGCCGTCGACGAAGCGAGACGGGCCGAGCGGGCCGGTGCGCTCGAACTCGAAGGCGTGTGGAGCCACATCGCGGAAGCGAGCGACGAGGAAGATGACATCGCGCAAGCCGCTTTCCTCGATGCGGTGCGTATCGTGGGCGAGACCGGATCGGTCCCCGCGGCACTGCACTTGACCGCATCCGCGGCATCGTGGTGGCGTCCCGAACTGCGCGGAACGGTCTCGCGCATCGGGGCGTTCTGCTACGGCATCCGGTCGGCAGAGGGGCCGGAGCTCGAGGGAGTCCGCCCAGCGGCGAGCCTCGTCGCAAAGGTGTCCGCGGTCGACGGAGATCGTGTGACGATCAGCCTCGGCAGCTTCGACGGGCTTCCCTCCACGCTCTCGGGGAGCCTGGTCGGGACACCGGAAGGAGCCAGGACTCTCGTCTCCATCGGCCACACCTCATCGACAGTCGACGGATGGCGCGGCGCTGAGGTGGGTGCGGAGGTCGTCGTCTTCGGCGCAGGCGCGCAGGGAGAAGCGTCGGCGACGACCCTCGCCGAGCGGATAGACACCGTGGGAGAAGAGATCCTCACCCGGCTCACACCGCGTGTGCGAAGAGTCGTCGCCGACTGACCGTCATCGGCTGATCTCGTGCCCGCCGACCGGTTCAGCGGACCGCGGTAAACAGACCGGGATCAGCGGAGCGCTCAGACCGTCTCGATGAGACGCGCGGTCTCGTCATGCCAGCTGGTGGCGATGCTGCGGAGCTTCTCTTCGTACTTGCGGCCGTGGTGGGCGCAGAACAGGAGCTCGGATCCGTTGACCTCAGCGGCGATGTACGCCTGAGCGCCGCACGAATCACAGCGATCCATGGCGGTCAGACGGAACTCGACAATGGAGGTGTCACGTTCGGTCGTTGCATTCATCTCGGTGCCTCCTCGGGTGTCGGCTTCGCTGAGCGATTTGGTCAATACAACCACGCGCCACCTGTACGCATGCCCGGTTTGCGGCGTGTTTCGCTCAGCGCGTACGCGTGGTTTCCCGACTGGCTTCGCGCGGGGAGTGTCTGCGGAGGAGAGGCAGCTCGCGAGATTAGACTCGGAGATTGTGAATGCCGAGTACTCCGCCCATCATCTCCAGGTGCTTGAAGGCCTCGAAGCCGTCCGCAAGCGGCCCGGGATGTACATCGGGTCGAACGGGTCGCCCGGCCTCATGCACTGCATGTGGGAGATCATCGACAACTCGGTTGACGAGGCGGTCGCGGGCAACGGGACCAAGATCGATATCATCCTGCACGCCGATGGCAGCGTCGAGGTCCACGACCGCGGACGTGGTATCCCGGTCGACGTGGAACCGCGCACCGGCCTGACCGGCGTCGAGGTCGTTTATACCAAGCTGCACGCAGGCGGGAAGTTCGGAGGTGGGTCGTACGCCGCCTCCGGCGGCCTGCACGGCGTCGGCGCCTCCGTGGTGAACGCACTCTCCGAGCGCCTCGACGTCGAGGTCGACCGTGGCGGCAAGACTTATGCGATGTCCTTCCACCGCGGGGAGCCCGGCATCTTCGCCGATTCCGGTGAGAAGCGGCCGGATGCGCCGTTCACTCCTTTCCAGGAGAACAGCGAGTTGCGCGTGATCGGCAAAGCTCCCCGGGGCGTGACCGGTACCCGTGTCCGCTACTGGGCCGACCGTCAGATCTTCACCAAGGACGCGGCGTTCCAGCTCTCCGAGCTCGAGACCCGGGCCCGACAGACAGCCTTCCTGGTGCCTGGCCTGGAGATCCTCGTCAAGGACGAGCGTGCGGCGGGTCAGGTCGTCCCCGTGCCCGACTCCGATGGCGAGACGACCACTCTCGGACCCACCGAGACCTCCTACCTGTACGAGGGCGGAATCTCCGAATTCGTCGACTACCTCGCGATCGACCCGCCGATCACGGACAACTGGCGCATTCAGGGAGAGGGCACGTTCAAGGAGACCGTGCCCGTCCTGCAGCCGGACGGGCACATGGTCGCGACCGAGGTGGAGCGGGTGTGCGCCGTCGACATCGCGCTGCGGTGGGGGACCGGTTACGACACCAAGATCCGCTCGTTCGTCAACATCATCTCCACGCCGAAGGGCGGCACGCACCAGCAGGGCTTCGAGCAGGAGCTGCTCAAGGTGCTCCGCGCGCAGGTGGAGCAGAACGCCCGACGTCTGAAGGTCGGCAACGACAAGCTCGAGAAGGACGATGTACTCGCCGGGCTGACGGCCGTCCTCACGGTGAACGTGCCCGAACCGCAGTTCGAGGGTCAGACGAAGGAGATCCTCGGAACCCCCGCCGTGCGGCAGATCGTGGCTCAGGTGCTCCGCAAGGACCTGGCTGAGCGCTTCGGCTCGACCAAGCGCGACGACAAGATCCAGGCGTCGCAGCTGCTCGACAAGGTCGTCTCGGAGATGAAGGCCCGCGTCTCGGCGCGCGCGCACAAGGAGACCCAGCGCCGCAAGAACGCGCTCGAGTCCTCGACTCTTCCGACGAAGCTCGTCGACTGCCGCACGAACGACGTCGAACGCAGCGAGCTCTTCATCGTGGAGGGCGACTCGGCCCTCGGCACCGCGAAGAACGCGCGCAACAGCGAGTTCCAGGCGCTGCTGCCCATCCGGGGCAAGATCCTCAACGTGCAGAAGGCATCCGTGGGCGACATGCTCTCGAACACCGAATGCGCGTCGATCATCCAGGTGATCGGTGCAGGCTCAGGTCGGACGTTCGACATCGACGCAGCCCGCTACGGCAAGATCATCCTCATGAGCGACGCCGATGTCGACGGCGCGCACATCCGCACCCTGCTGCTGACCCTGTTCTTCCGCTACATGCGGCCGTTGATCGAGCATGGTCGCGTGTTCGCCGCCGTGCCGCCTCTGCACCGGATCATCGTGATCAATCCGGGGTCGAAACCGAACGAGACGATCTACACGTACAGCGAGCAGGAGATGCACGCGTTGTTGGCGAAGCTCCGCAAGGCGGGCAAGCGCTGGCACGAGCCGATCCAGCGCTACAAGGGCCTCGGAGAGATGGACGCCGAGCAGCTGGCGAACACCACCATGGACAGGTCGGGTCGTCTGCTGCGTCGCGTGCGGATGGAGGACGCGGAAGCAGCCGGGCGCGTGTTCGAGCTCCTCATGGGGAACGAGGTGGCTCCGCGCCGCGAGTTCATCATCGACTCCTCCGACCGATTGTCGCGCGAGTCGATCGACGCCTGAGACGTCAGACGAAAGAAAGCCGGCCCGGTGCAGACCGGGCCGGCTTCCTTTCGCTCTCACGCGGTCGGACCGCTCGCCTGTGCTCAGACCAGTGTGCGGCCGATACTGCCGATGACACCTTCGACGGGCTGGCCGGACGCGTCGCGGCGTGCTCCGTTCTCCGGAAGCTTGCGGACCGCGCCTGTCGGATCGACGGCGAGCGGCGGGTTGGGTCCGACCCATGCGACCGTCAGTCGGTCCTCACCCTTCAGGAACGCATGGGCGCGGACGCCTCCGGTGGCACGCCCCTTGGCTGGATACTCCGCGAAGGACGACACCTTGGCGCGCCCGGGCTCTGTGCCGGGAAGAGCGCTGTCACCTCCGGATACCGTGACGACGACGGATTCCGCGGCCGGATCGACGACGCCGAAGAAGAGCACTGATGCGCCGGAGCCGAGCTTGACCCCGGCCATTCCGCCCGCCGGGGCGCCTTGCGGGCGCACAGCGGAAGCCGGGAAGTGCAGCAGCTGCGCGTCGGTTGTGACGAAGACCAGCTCCGCGTCGTCCGGTGCCTCTGCCGCCCCGACCACCGAATCGCCCGGTTTCAGGCCGATGACCTCGAGGTCAGGACGCACGGGGAGGCTGGAAGGGACGATGCGCTTGACCGTGCCCTGAGCGGTGCCGAGCGCGATCGGAGTCTCGCTGTCGAAACGCACGAAACCCAGAACGCGCTCGCCCTTGGTCGTGATACCGAGGTAGTCGCGCAGGGGAGTACCGGCGGCGAGCTGCACCGACGTCGCCGGCACGGACGGGAGGTCGACGGGGGAGAAGCGGACGACGCGACCGAGGTTGGTCAGAGCCCCGATCTCGGCGCGGACGGTGGTCTCGACGGTGGTCAGGATCGCATCGTGCTTGCTGCGACGTGCAGGGACGGTGAGTTCCTGGCCCTCGCCGAGGTCGACGCGGACGGTACGTCCCGTGGTCGAGAGCACGAGCACGGTGGGCGCATCGGCGATCTGCAGATCGACCGCACCCTTGGTCGCTCGGGGCTTGGGCGGAGCCGCGTTCATCAGGAGTGTGCGCCGCGGTGTTCCGTATGCATCGGCTGCGGCGTCGAGCTCCTTGGCGACCGCGGCGCGGAGCAGGGTCGGGCTGTCGAGCAGTTCCCGCAGTGCGGCGATCTCCGCCAGCAACGCATCGCGTTCGGACTCCAGCTCGATACGCGAGAACTTGGTCAGACGGCGCAGGCGCAACTCGAGGATGTACTCCGCCTGGAGCTCGCTCAGATCGAAGACGGAGCGCAGCCGCGTGCGGGCCTGCTCCGAGTCATCGGAGGAGCGGATGACCTGGATGACCTCGTCGATGTCGAGGATCGCGATGAGCAGACCCTCCACCAGGTGCAGACGCTCCTCGCGCCGCTTCAGACGGTATCGGCTGCGGCGGGTGATGACCTCGAGACGGTGACCGACGTAGACGCTCAGCATCTCCTTGAGGCCCAGCGTGCGCGGCTGGCCATCGACCAGGGCGACGTTGTTGATGCTGAACGAGTCCTCCAGCGGAGTCAACCGGTAGAGCTGCTCGAGCACGGCGTTCGGGTCGAAGCCGGTCTTGATGCCGATCGCGACGCGCAGTCCGTGGTTGCGGTCGGTGAGGTCGGTGACGTCGCTGATGCCCTGCAGCTTCTTCGACTGCACCGCATCCCGGATCTTCTCCAGCAGGCGCTCGGGTCCCACCATGTACGGCAGCTCGGACACGATGATGCCGGTACGCCGCGGGCCGAGCGGCTCGATGGAGGTCTTGCCCCGCACCTTGAGGGCGCCGCGTCCGTTCGTGTACGCGTCCTTGACACCGTCGAGTCCCATCAGGATCCCGCCGGAGGGGAAGTCAGGTCCGGGGACGAACTCCATCAGCTCCTCGGTGGTCGCATCCGGATTCTCGAGGAGGTGAGTGGCCGCCGCGACCACTTCGATGAGGTTGTGCGGCGCCATGTTGGTCGCCATGCCGACGGCGATCCCACTCGCGCCGTTGACCAGCAGGTTGGGGAAGGCGGCCGGCAGCACGGCAGGCTGCTGGAACTGACCGTCGTAGTTCGGGATGAAGTCGACGACGTCCTCGTCGAGGTTCTCGGTGAGGGCCAGCGCGGCGGCGGCGAGTCGTGCCTCGGTGTATCGGGCTGCAGCGGGCCCATCGTCGAGGGAGCCGAAGTTGCCGTGCCCGTCGACCAGGGGCACACGCAGCGCCCACTCCTGCGCGAGCCGCACGAGCGCGTCATAGATCGCCGAGTCGCCGTGGGGGTGCAGCTTTCCCATGACCTCGCCGACGACGCGCGCACTCTTGACGTGGCCGCGGTCCGGACGCAGGCCCATCTCGGCCATCTGGTACAGGATGCGGCGCTGCACGGGCTTCAGCCCGTCGCGCGCATCGGGCAGGGCACGCGAGTAGATCACCGAGTACGCGTATTCGAGGAACGAACCCTGCATCTCGCTGGAGAGGTCGATGTCCTGGATGCGCTCCTCGACGGGCTCGGGCGGCGGAGTTTTCGGCATGGACTTCCTGGGGGCATACGGGAGCCTGTGTCAGACTGGCTCGGATGTCCTTCATGCTACCGTCCGCGGCGCCCAGCGCCCGGAGTGTCGTCGGGGTGGCGGGCGACCTGTTCGCCGCCCTCCGAGGCGAATCCGAGGTTCTGCCGCGCGCGGACTCGGTCGTGCTCGTGGTGATCGATGGGCTCGGGGCGATCAGCCTGCGTGGCCATGCCGGACACGCGCGCTCCCTGACCGCGGGGATGGCGAAGAAGGACGTCGCCCACTCGGTGTTCCCCTCCACCACGGCGGCGGCGCTCACGAGCATCGTCACGGGTGTATGGCCGGGGGAGCACGGGCTCGTCGGTTACCGCGTGCTCGATCCCGACCGCGATGTGCTCGTCAACCAGCTCAGCGGCTGGGAGACCGACGGGATCGATCCGCTCACCTGGCAGTCGGCCCCGACGATCTTCGAGCGAGCGGCCCGCGACGGACACGAGAGTTTCGCCGTCGGGTTCGCCGGGTACGCGCACAGCGGCTTCACCAGAGCCACTCTGCGCGGTGCCGAGTTCGTTCCCGCGACGACCGCGGCCTCGCGGGTCGAAGCCGCATATGAGCTCGCTCGCGAGCACCCGGGGTCGCTCGTCTACTGTTACCTGCCGGAGGTCGACAAGGCAGGTCACAAGCACGGCATCGCCTCCCCGGAGTGGGTCGCCGCGCTGGAGGACGTCGACGCGGCGCTGTCTGCACGTGTCCCGGCGGGCGTGGGCGTCGTGGTCACCTCGGATCACGGGATGGTCGATGTGGCGCCGAACCGTCAGGTCGTCCTGGCGGAGGAGCACGTCGCGGGGATTCGCCACATCGGCGGCGAACCGCGCATGCTGCACGCGTACCTGGAGCCCGACGCGGACCGCGCGGCGGTGACGTCGAGATGGCGCGCCGACCTGGAGGGGGTGGCCGACGTGCTCACCCGCGAGGAGGCGATACGTCACGGCCTCTTCGGACCGAAGGTCACAGATGCCGCCGCATCGCGCGTCGGCGACCTGCTCGCGATCGCTCGCGGTGCCTGGGCTCTCTACGACGGTACGGCGGCCGACCAGCGCAGTCGCGGGATGGTGGGCCAGCACGGCGCGCTCACACCGGAGGAGAGACAGGTGCCGGTGATCCGGCTCGGCGCGTTCGAACGCTGACGCAGACCCTCATCCCCGCCGCGGGTGGGGCTCAGACGAGTCGCGTCTCACTCATCGGTGCGTGCGCCGAAGACGATCTCGTCCCACGACGGCATCGCGTTCCGGCGACGGCGGCGTCCCGTGGAGTCGCCGGCGTCCGAGCTGCTGTTCTGCGGCGCGGGCTGCGGGGGCTCCGGTTCTTCATCCGGCTGCTCCAGGGCCTCGAACAGTGCGATCGGACTCTGGTCCGATCGATCCGTGTCCTCCACATCGTCGAGCAGCGGCGCGGTCTCCCGCTGTCCGCGGCGTCGGCGTAGAGCCTCGAGGAGGTCCGCCGTCTCCGGACTCGTGGTCTGCGCGGCGGGAGCGCGCTTGATCGCCGCGTCCTGCGCTGCCGCGTCGGAGCGGGCCGGGAGCGAGGGGTCTTCCACGTCCGCTTCGGGTGCGGGTACCAGCCGCGGTCCGAACGCGCCGGAGTCGAAGCGACTCTCGTCCTTGTACGGCGAGGTCCGCTCGGCATCGACCGCTCGGAGGCGGGGGATGAGACCTTCGGGGAGCGAGCCCTGCCGAGAGAGCTGTGTCGCGTCGGCGTTCAGCGGTGAGAGCGCGCTGCGGCGAGGATCGAAGCTCCAGCGGGCGTCGTGATCGACGTCGTTGGCGGTGAACTCGAGCTTGATGGTCCAACCGGAGTCCTCCTTCCAGCTCGCCCAGCGCTCGGAGGTGGCTTCGATCTCGGCGAGCTTGGCGCGGACGGCCACACCGAAGGTCGGCTGCGCGTCGGGCTCGACCTCGCTGCCGATCAGGACGGGCACGGCGAGGGCCTGTCCGATCACGTGCTCGCGCTCGGCGAGGACGGGTCCTTCGAATCGGGCCACGTCGTCGACGCTGATGCCGAGCAGCTCCGCGACCTCGGGTGCGGTGAGCCCCGCGCGGATCTGGGCCTGGATGTCGCGCGGGCTCGCAGCGAGCTTCTGGGCCGTCGGCTCGCTCTGACGGGTGGCGCGGCGGATCTCGCGCTGCAGCATGTCGTCGATGGGCAGCGCGAACCGCTCGCCCGACTCGGTCGCGAGTACGAGGACTCCTGCTTCTGTGCCGACGATGGTGACGTTTTCCATGCGAATGCCCCTCTGATGGGTGTCCGTTCATGGTGTCACGCGTGAGGGGTCGCGGACGGGAATAGCGTGGGCGTGCCGTGAGTTTCCTCTGTCGCACGGACGAGCATTTGCGTTATGTCGTCCGGTCGTGCAAACTATGGCCGCCGAATACCCGACGGCGCACCACCCACTCGCACCATGAAAGTGGAGATCTACCGCATGGCAACCGATTACGACGCCCCCCGAAAGAGCGAAGACGACTCCGAGTCGATCGAAGCCCTCAAGGAGCGTGTGCCGGACAAGAACTCCGGCTCAAGCGGGGACGAAGACTCCGACAACCCGTCGAGCTTCGACCTCCCGGGTGCCGACCTCTCCGATCTCGAGCTCGATGTCGTCGTGCTGCCCGCGCAGCAGGACGAGTTCACATGCATGAGCTGCTTCCTCGTGAAGCACCGCTCGCAGCTCGACCACGAGGGCGCATCCGGGCCCATCTGCAAGGAGTGCGCTGCGTAAGCAGTCCTTCGAGCGACGTATCACGCGCCCCCGACCGTCTCGGTCAGGGGCGCGCTGTCGTTGGGTGAGCGCGTCAGGTCTGGGAAGCGCGGATCGCGGCGACGAGCCGGTCGGGCGTCCGCGTCGAGATCGTCCATGCGTCCACGGGGTCGTCCTGGTCGAGGTTCGGCACGACGACGATGCCGTCGATGCCGCCGCGGATCAGGTGCCACCCGCGCGCCGGGAGACCGGGGCCGCGGGCATGACGGGCTTCCTCGCCCGTCAGTGCAGTGGGTGCTCCGAGGTGCTTCGTGTCGATGTGCGCGCGACCTGCATGCAGGGTGGAGCCGACGACCGAGACGACCGGTGTGGCGGCGATGACACCGAACACGAGCAGGGCCGATACTGCCGCACCGACGACGAGCGCGACGGTCGAGCCGATCGGCACGAAGACGAGCGAGACCATGGGGCCGGCGACCGCGACGGTCACGAGCAGCCAGAGGCTCGGCGAGAGCCTCTCGCGGTAGCGGGGACGTGAGTCTGTGACGGGGTTCTGCATTAGCCTCATGGGGTGACCGATTCCGTTGATGTCCCCATTATCGCTGCAGTGCTGCCCGGGTATGCGCATCCGGGAGACGCCGGAGCCGATCTCGTCGCCGCCGAGGCGGTGCACCTGGAGCCGGGGGAGCGCGCTCTCGTGCCGACGGGGGTGAGCATCGCCCTACCCGACGGGTATGCGGCATTCGTCGTACCGCGCAGCGGCCTGGCGGCGAAGCACGGCATCTCGATCGTGAACTCTCCCGGAACGGTGGACGCCGGCTATCGCGGCGAGATCAAGGTGAGTCTGATCAACACGGATACCAAGAGCGCGTACGATGTGGCGGTCGGCGATCGTATCGCGCAGCTGATCATCATGCCGGTCACGCGCGCCACGTTCATCCCGGTCGACGTGCTGCCGGACAGCGTCCGTGGTGCCGGTGGATTCGGCTCCACCGGATACCAGGCAGCGACCCACCAGAGCGAAGCAGGACGAGCCAATGACTGACAACAACGAGACCCCTTCGAAGTCGGCACCGTTGAACCGTGCCACCGACGGGCCCTTCGATGACTCCGAGGCCAACCCGGTCCGTCCGTACATCGATCTCGGCGGCATCAAGATCCTGCCGCGCGAAGGTCTGAATCTGCGCCTCGAAGTCGAGGAGCAGTCGAAGCGCATCGTCGCGGTCGGCCTGGACTACGCCGACTCCTCGCTGCAGGTGCAGCCGTTCGCGGCGCCGCGCTCCGGCGGACTGTGGGACGAGACCCGAGTGCAGCTCCGCGACCAGGTCAAAGCTCAGGGCGGTCGCGTCGAGGAGCGCGAAGGCCCACTGGGCAAGGAGCTCCTCGCCGAGGTTCCTGCCACGGCGGCGGAGGGATCAGGGCTGCGTCTCGCGCGCTTCATCGGCATCGACGGCCCGCGCTGGTTCCTGCGCGGTGTGATCGGTGGCGCAGGAGCGTCTGACCCCGAAGCCGCCGAGAAGGTCGAGGACCTCTTCCGCTCGATCGTCGTCGTCCGCGGCGGCTCGCCGATGCCCCCGCGCGACCTGATCCCGCTCAAGATGCCGGCGACTCCGGGTTCCGCGTGAGCGCTCCCGAGCCCGACGCCGAACGCGAGAAGAGCACCTCCGAGATCCTCGGGGCGGCGCTCGGCGGTGCCGCGCGTCGTGCCGGTCTCGATCCCGCTGAGGGCTCCAGCACCCACAAGGTGGTCTGGACGGCGATGGGGGGATGGCGCGGCATCCTCGAGTCCGTGCTGCCGAGCCTCGCTTTCGTCATCCTCTTCACCATCCGCCCGGAGCCGCTGATCCTGTCGTTGGGGGTGTCCGTCGGCCTGGCAGCGGTGTTCACCCTCGTCCGACTGGTGCAGAAGTCGCCGCCCTCCGCCGCGCTGGGCGGTCTCGTCGCGGCTGTGGCCGCCGCGGCGCTCGCGCTGTGGACCGGACGCGGCGCGGACAACTTCGTGCCAGGACTCATCACGAACGCGGTCTACGGATCGGTCATCCTGATCTCCGCACTGATCGGATGGTCGCTGATCGGCCTCGCGGTCGGATTCCTGATGGGGGAGGGCACCACCTGGCGCACCGACCGCCGCAAGCGACGTGCGTACTTCTGGCTCGGGATCGCCTGGGCCTCGCTGTTCTTCGCGCGCCTCGCCGTCCAGCTGCCCCTGTATCTCGCCGGCGACGTCACGGCACTCGGGACGCTCAAGCTCATCATGGGGTTGCCGTTGTTCGCACCGCTCATCGCCGTGACCTGGTTGGTCGTACGGGCGCTCCACCCCCGCGAGCCTGCGCGCGAGGATGCCCCCGAGGCGTGATAGATTTATCTTGACATCAAGATAAATCGCAGGCTTTCGCCGGTGCGCTTCCCGGAGCAGACTGGTTAGGTCCCCCTTGCTAGCCGCAGGGGCTCACTGGCGAGCAAGATGGAGGCGCCTGTCGCTCCCATCCGAATAGAAGGAGACGGATTCGTGTCCACGGTGAACAGCTTCGGTGCCAAGAGCACCCTGACAGTCGGCAGCACCGACTATGAGATCTTCCGCATCGACACGGTGCCCGGTTTCGAGAAACTCCCCTTCAGTCTCAAGGTCCTCCTGGAGAACCTGCTCCGCACCGAGGACGGCGCGAATGTGACGAAGGCGCAGATCGAGGCGCTGGGGTCCTGGGACGCAGCGGCTGAGCCCAACACCGAGATCCAGTTCACGCCGGCGCGCGTGGTCATGCAGGACTTCACCGGTGTCCCGTGCATCGTCGACCTCGCCACCATGCGCGAGGCCGTGACGGCTCTGGGCGGCGACGCCAACAAGATCAATCCGCTCTCGCCGGCCGAGATGGTCATCGACCACTCGGTCATCGCCGACCTGTTCGGCTCCGAGAACGCACTCGAGCGCAACGTCGAGATCGAGTACGAGCGCAACGGTGAGCGCTACCAGTTCCTGCGCTGGGGCCAGACCGCCTTCAGCGACTTCAAGGTCGTCCCGCCCGGGACCGGCATCGTGCACCAGGTGAACATCGAGCACCTCGCGAAGGTCATCTACGACCGCGACGTCGACGGCGTGCTCCGCGCCTACCCCGACACCTGCGTCGGCACCGACTCGCACACCACGATGGTCAACGGTCTGGGCGTGCTCGGCTGGGGCGTCGGTGGCATCGAGGCCGAGGCTGCCATGCTCGGTCAGCCCGTGTCGATGCTCATCCCTCGCGTGGTCGGCTTCAAGCTCTCCGGTGAGATCCCCGCCGGTGTCACGGCGACCGATGTCGTGCTCACGATCACCGACCTGCTGCGCAAGCACGGCGTCGTCGGCAAGTTCGTCGAGTTCTACGGCGAGGGCGTGGCATCCGTGCCGCTGGCCAACCGCGCCACCATCGGCAACATGTCACCGGAGTTCGGTTCCACGGCGGCGATCTTCCCGATCGACGACGTCACCCTCGACTACCTGCGCCTGACCGGCCGCAGCGACGAGGCCGTCGCACTCGTCGAGGCCTACGCCAAGGAGCAGAAGCTCTGGCACGACGCATCGCACGAGCCCACCTTCAGCGAGTACCTCGAGCTCGACCTCGGCACCGTCGTGCCGTCGATCGCCGGCCCGAAGCGCCCGCAGGACCGCATCCTCCTCTCGGAGGCGAAGTCGAAGTTCGAGCAGGACATCCTGGCGTACGCGACCGCATCGACCTCGGACTCGGTCGTCGACCTCGAGTCGAAGCACTCCTTCCCGGCATCTGACCCCGGTTCGGTTCCCGGCGAGGAGGAGCCCACCACGCGTCCGGTGCACATCAACAGCGGCGCGCCGGCCAACGCCTCGAAGCCCGTCCCCGTGACCACACCCGACGGGGAGAAGTACATCCTCGACAACGGCGCCGTCACGCTGGCTGCCATCACGTCGTGCACCAACACGTCGAACCCGTCGGTCATGATCGCCGCCGGTCTCGTCGCACGCAAGGCGCTCGAGAAGGGGCTCAAGCAGAAGCCGTGGGTCAAGACCACGCTCGGCCCCGGCTCCAAGGTCGTCACCGACTACTACGAGAAGTCCGGTCTCGACAAGGACCTCGAGGGTCTCGGCTTCTACACGGTCGGCTACGGCTGCACCATTTGCATCGGAAACTCCGGACCGCTGATCGAAGAGGTCTCCGAGGCCATCAACTCGCACGACCTCGCCGTCACGGCCGTCCTCTCGGGCAACCGCAACTTCGAGGGTCGCATCAGCCCCGACGTGAAGATGAACTACCTCGCCAGCCCGCCGCTGGTCATCGCCTACGCGCTGGCGGGGTCGATGCACTTCGACTTCGACAACGACGCCCTCGGCAAGGGCAGCGACGGCGAAGACGTCTTCCTGAAGGACATCTGGCCGACGCCAGACGAGGTGCAGGAGATCGTCGACTCGTCGATCTCGCGCGACCAGTTCATCAAGCAGTACGCCACGGTGTTCGACGGCGACGAGCGCTGGCGCAACCTGCCGACGCCGGATGACGACACGTTCCAGTGGGACGAGAACTCGACCTACGTCCGCAAGGCACCGTACTTCGACGGCATGACGATGGAGCTCACCCCGGTGAAGGACATCGAAGGTGCTCGCGTGATGGCGACGCTCGGCGACTCGGTGACCACCGACCACATCTCGCCGGCCGGAAACATCAAGCCGGGGACGCCCGCGGCCCAGTACCTGACGGAGCACGGCGTCGACCGCAAGGATTTCAACTCCTTCGGCTCGCGCCGCGGAAACCACGAGGTGATGATCCGCGGAACGTTCGCGAACATCCGTCTCAAGAACCTCATGGTCTCCGCCGTGAACGACGGGCAGGTCGTCGAGGGTGGCTACACCCGCGACTTCACGCAGCCGGGCGGCCCGCAGTCGTACATCTACGACGCGAGCATGAACTACCAGGCGCAGGGCACGCCGCTCGTCATCTTCGGCGGCAAGGAGTACGGTTCCGGTTCGTCGCGTGACTGGGCGGCCAAGGGCACGAGCCTGCTCGGCGTCAAGGCCGTCATCACGGAGAGCTTCGAGCGCATCCACCGGTCGAACCTGATCGGCATGGGAGTCGTGCCGCTGCAGTTCCCCGCCGGCGAGAGCTGGGAGTCGCTGGGCCTCGACGGGACCGAGATCGTCTCGATCTCCGGCCTGGAAGAGCTCAACAACGGCGTCACGCCGAAGACGGTGAAGGTCACGGCCACCCCGAGCGAGCACTCGCCCGAGGGCAAGCAGCCGGTCGAGTTCGACGCGGTCGTGCGCATCGACACCCCCGGTGAGGCTGACTACTACCGCAACGGCGGCATCCTGCAGTACGTGCTGCGTTCGCTCGTCTGATCGCACGCTGGTTGATCGCGTAGCGGAGGGGCTCGTGTCTTCGGACACGGGCCCCTCCGTCGTGTCAAGGGGGCTTCCATCCTCGGAGCTCTCCCGGCCCGGGGCGGTAGGATCAGGACGACGCCCGCACCCGTGTCGGGCGTCTTTGACGAAGCCTGTGAGGAGGCGCAGATGCCCATTCTTCCGAGCATCTCTGGACCCCGCGATCTGGATGCCCTCTCGACCGAGCAGCTGGCGGAACTCGCCGCGGAGATCCGCGAGTTCCTGGTCGAGAACGTGTCCCGTACCGGCGGCCATCTGGGCCCCAACCTCGGCGTCGTCGAGCTGACGATCGCCCTTCATCGCGTGTTCTCGTCTCCGGACGACCCCTTCATCTTCGACACCGGGCATCAGTCCTACGTGCACAAGCTGCTCACGGGCCGCCAGGACTTCTCCGGCCTGCGCGTGCGCGGCGGACTCGCGGGGTACCCGCAGCGCGGGGAGAGCGCCCATGACGTGGTGGAGTCGTCGCACGCCTCCAGCTCGCTCAGCTGGGCCGACGGTATCTCCCGGGCGCTCACGGCGACCGGCCGCGCCGACCGGCATGTGGTCGCGGTGGTCGGCGACGGCGCGCTGACCGGTGGAATGACCTGGGAGGCGTTGAACAACATCTCCGATGACAATGACCGCAACCTGGTCATCGTCGTCAACGACAACGGACGTTCCTACGCGCCGACGATCGGCGGCATGTCGCGCTACCTCAACCGGGTGCGTACGGCAGCGGCCTACAAAGACCTGCATCAGCGCTCCGACCGCCTCTTCCGTGCTTTCGGTCCCGTCGGCCGTGCCGTGTTCCGCGGTGTCCGCGGCGGTACCCACGGGTTCCTCTCGCGGTTCACGAACAACGAGGCGCTGTACTCGAACCTCGACATCAAGTACCTCGGCCCCGTCGACGGGCATGACCTCCCCGCGCTGCTCGAGACGCTGGAGCTGGCGAAGTCGTACGGTGCCCCCGTCATCGTGCACACGATCACCGAGAAGGGCCGCGGCTATCAGCCGGCCCGCGATGACGAGGCCGACCAGTTCCACGCCGTCGGCAAGATCGATCCGACGACCGGGGAGACCCTGTCGTCGGGCGGTCGTGGGTGGACCGACGTCTTCTCCGACGCTCTGGTCTCCGTGGGTGAGCAGCGCAACGATGTGATCGCCATGACTGCTGCGATGCTGCGACCGACGGGCCTCGCGCCGTTCGCCGAGCGCTTCCCCGACCGCGTCTACGACGTGGGAATCGCTGAGCAGCATGCCGTGGCTTCCGCCGCGGGACTGGCCTACGGGGGACTGCACCCCGTCGTCGCCCTGTACGCCACCTTCATGGGGCGTGCCTTCGACCAGGTGCTGATGGACGTGGCGCTGCACCGCGCCGGAGTCACTTTCGTCCTCGATCGCGCCGGTGTGACCGGCCCCGACGGGCCGAGCCATCACGGCATGTGGGACCTCGCCATGCTGCAGATCGTCCCGCACATCCGCATCGCCGCGCCCCGCGACGGCGCCCGACTGACCGAAGCCCTCCGAGAGGCGGTCGACGTCGAGGACGCACCGACGGTCATCCGCTTCCCCAAGGGCGAGGTCGCCGCCGACCTCCCGGCCATCGAGCGGCTCAGCGACGGTGTCGACGTACTCGCCCGCGGCGAGACTGAGGACGTGCTCATCGTCGCCATCGGCCCCTTCGCGGAACTGGCGCTCGATGTCGCCGACCGGCTTCGCGCGCAGGGCATCGGCGCCACCGTCATCGATCCGCGATGGGCCATCCCTGTGCAGCCGTCGATCGTGGAGCTCTCGGCTCACCATCGCCTCGTGATCACCATCGAAGACGGGATCCGCGTGGGAGGAATCGGCACCCGTGTCCGGCAGGTTCTTCGAGAGGCGGGGATCGACACGGCGGTGGACGAGCTGGGTCTTCCCGACGAGTTCATCGATCACGCCTCCCGCGATCAGATCCTCGCCGATGCGGGGCTCACCGCGCCCAAGATCGCGCAGGACATCGTTTCGCAGGTGCTCGGGACCCGCATCCCCAAGGCGCGTCACGCGGGCGAGACCGGGACGATCGACCTTCCGCTGCACGAGAGGCACTGAGACCCGTCCCGGGGGTTTCCCGCTCCAGCAGAGTGCCCCGCACCGGCGGTGGTGCCGGGGGAGATCAGTTCAGGGCGTGCAGTGCCGCGACGGCCTGGGCTCCGCGATCCACCTCTCGGAGTGCGGTCGACAGCAGGTAGCCGTCGGTGAGCGCGTCGCCGGTGACCATCACGCGCACCAGCTCGACGCCGCAGGCGCGGCGAACCTCGTCGGCACTGGCCGCGATGACCCGGGTGTTGATCTCGTCGTTGTGCGGCAGCTCGGCTCCTTCGAGGCTGCGGACCACATCTCGCAGCGCCGCGCCGACGATGTTCGAGGCGCGTTCCTTCACGTTCACCACATCCAACTCGAAGACGCGCAGATCGTGCCCCGTCGGTAGGGGACGCCACTCGAACGAGGCATGCACGCGATGCTGATGACCGCTCGCACCGCTCAGCTCCCGCGCAGGCAGATCCGTCGCGCGGCACCGCACGTCGACGAGTTTGTACCAGTAGAACAGGGGGAACGCCCCGTGTGAGCCCGGGTCCAGCACGACGACTTCGCCCACCGCGCCACCGTGCTGGGACGGACGCCGTTGAGGGCGGTTGCGGATGATGGGTTTGCCGTTGCGGGTTCGGATGGCCGCCCAGCCCTCGTCGACGGTGACGATGAAGAGCTTGAGGAGAGCGGGGAGCACCAGGAGAGTGGTGAGGATGGCCGTTCCGGTCTTCAGCAGGCCCGACATCCCCTTGCCGCCCAGCATCGTGAAGAGCATGTCCATGTCACCACTGTGCAGGTTCGCCGAGTGCCGATGTGTCGTCGGGCGGCCTGCTCGCCGTGATTTCATGCGGTGTTCCCCGCACGTTCCCTGCCCGGCTGTGCGGCGGATACGCGATGGCTCCGGCCGCGCCGTGATCCGGTGTCAGAGAAGCGCGGAGACCGCGCGGGCCACGACGGACTCGACCACTGGACGACAGCGGGCTCTATCCGCGTCGACGAGCCCGATGCGCGTGCGCCGGTCGAGGACATCGTCGACCGTCATCGCCCCCTCCACGCGGACGGCGTACTCGACCTCTGCCGCGGTCAGGGCCGTCGCCTCGTCCAGCAGCTCGTCCGATGAGGGGACGTCACGATCCGCGAGCCGCAATGACGCGGTGCGACTCTGTCGCGACGACGGCAGACTCCGCGTCGTGACGGCGAGATCGACGGCATCCTCGGCCATGCGTCGATAGGTCGTCAGCTTCCCGCCGAGCACCGAGATGAAGCCCGACTCCGATGCCGCCACCAGGTGCCGACGGGAGATGTCGGCTGTCGAGTCGGTTCCGCTGTCGACAAGCGGCCGCAGGCCAGCGAAGGCGCCACGAACCTGATCGCGTCGGACCGCGGTGGCGAGAACGCGGTTGAGGCTGTGGAGGAGGAACTCGATCTCGGTCTCCGTCGGCTGAGCGACCCGCGGGACCGCGCCGGGTGAGTCTTCGTCGGTGAGTCCGACGATCAGTCGTCCGTGTGCCTGTGGCAGAGCGAAGACGTATCGGCTGATCGACCCTTCGTGAGGGACCGTCAGTGCCGTCGACGGAGCGCCGAGGTCGGCGGCGTCGAGCACGATGTGGGTCCCTCGACTCGGTCGCACCGTGATCGACGGATCGAGTGCTCCCGCCCACACTCCCGTCGCGTTGACGACCGCACGTGCACGGATCTCGAAACGCTCGCCCGTCGTCGCCTCCTCGACCGAGGCCCCATCTGCGCGCAGGGAGAGCGCACGGACCCTGGTGAGGATGCGGGCGCCGAGGGCCGCTGCGGTGCGGGCCACCGTCGTGACGAGGCGCGCATCATCGACGAGCTGACCGTCATAGGCCAGCATCCCTCCGCGGAGGCCCCGCTGGTCGAGGGCTGGCATCAACCGCATGGCCGTGCGCGCGGAGACCACGGCAGGGGCGGGGAGGACCCGGCGGGGTGTGTGTGCGCGCATCCGCAGCACATCGCCCAGCCCCATGCCCACGGTGCCTGCGACACGCTGCCGGAGTGTGACAGTCTGCGAGAACGGCAGGAGCTGTCCGAGGGGGTGGATGAGGTGAGGGGCGATCGAGGTCATCAGGAGATGGCGTTCGTGCGCGCTCTCCCGCGCGGTCGCGAAGTCTCCGGTGGCGAGGTAGCGCAGGCCGCCGTGCACGAGCTTCGAGCTGAATCTGCTGGTGCCGAAAGCCAGATCCTCGGCTTCGATCAGCGTCACGGTGAGTCCGCGAGAGGCAGCATCGAGTGCGACTCCCACGCCCGTGATGCCGCCGCCGATCACGAGCACGTCGACCCGCTCCTCGGCTGCGAGCGTGAGCTCCGTCCTCCGTCGCGCGACATTGAGCGCGGATGGCTCCCTGATCATGGGCGCAGCAGTCCGTCCAGCGCGGCCCGCAGTTCGCGCTCCCATGCCGCCTCCGAGATCAGATCGGAGACGGTCCCGTGGGAGAGCACCGCGGACTGCGCGATGAGCAGCAGCATGACGGCCATCTCCTGCGGTGCACCGTCGCGCACCGATCCGTCGAGCTGTGCGGTTCCGATCGCTGCGGACAGCCACCCGAGGATCATGCGCTGGCTCGAACCCACGCGCTGCAGCGTGTATCGCGTGAACGCTTCCGGCTCGTCAGCCAGCAGTCTCGCATACAGGGCGTCGCTCCGGAACAGGCCGATGAAGCGCAGCACATCGTCGACGAGGGCGGGCCTGGTGGCCGCAGTCGCGGGGAAGGCGCTCAGGATGGTGGTCACACGGCGCAGCAGTGCTGCACGGACGACGTCATCGGCGTCGTTCCAGTTGCGGTAGATCGTCGGCCGACTCAGCTCTGCGCGCCGGGCGAGCTCCGCGACGGTCACGCCGTGCACGCCGCGCCTCTCGATCAGCGCATCGGCCGCATCGAGGATCTTCGTCTGCGTGGCATCCCAGAGAGGTTGACGTTCTTCCATGATGTGTCACACTGTAACGCATGGGCCAAGAGAACGGCAGGGTCGATGCGGACTCGCTGATGAGATGGAACGGCTGGGGCGACCCGGCCAAGGCGAAGGGGCTGCCTCTGCCGGTGCGTGCTCTGCTGCCGATGCTGTTGGGGCGCGTCCGCACGCCCGCTCCCGCCGTCGAACTCTCGGAGGTGCAGCTGCGCCCGTCGCGTCTGACAGCGGAAGACCGCGCGGCGTTCGTCCTCGCCGTCGGCCTCGAGAACGTCGACGACACACCGGAGGCCCGCGTCCGTCACGCGGGCGGGCGCTCGACGCCCGACCTGCTTCGCCGACGCGAGGCACGACAGGACGCACCGGACGCCGTCGTCCGCCCCGCCGACCACGACGAGGTCCGTGCGTGTCTCGATGCTGCGGCGGCGCGAGGTGTCGCCGTCATCCCCTTCGGTGGCGGGACGAGCGTCGTCGGCGCACTCGATCCTGAACGGGGCGCGCATCACGCCGTGGTCAGTCTCGATCTGCGGCGGTTGAGCGGCATGGTGCGGCTCGATGAGACCAGTGGTGAGGCCGTGCTCGCGGCCGGCACGACGGGGCCGGAGGCGGAGGCGCTGCTTTCCGCGCGCGGGTTCGAGCTCGGTCATTTTCCGCAGAGCTTCCGCTATGCCACGATCGGCGGATTCGCGGCGGCTCGGTCTTCGGGGCAGAACTCTGCGGGGAACGGGCGCTTCGACACGATGGTGACCGGGATCAGAGTGGCCACCCCGACCGGCGACATCGAGCTCGGGCGGTCGCCGGGCTCTGCCGCAGGGCCCGACCTGATTCGAGTGTTCCTCGGCTCCGAGGGCATCTTCGGCGTGATCACCGAGGTGCGGGTGCGCGTCCACCCGATCCCGCGCGCGAGGGTGTTCGAGGCCTGGTCGTTTCCGGACTTCGCCAGTGGAGCCGAGGGGCTTCGTCGTGTCGCTCAGCTGAGCGGCGGTCCGACCGTCATCCGGCTGTCCGACGAAGCGGAGACGGCTGTCAGCCTCGCCCAGGTCGGGCGGATCGGCAAAGCACTGGCCAAGGGCGCCAGCGTGGTCACGGTGTACGAAGGCGAGGACATCGCGGAACGACGGGCTCATGCCGGTGCTCACCTCGCCGCGGCGGGCGGGACCTCCTCGGGGGAAGGCCCGGCAGAGGACTGGCTCAGGACCCGGTTCGACGGACCTTATCTGCGCGATTCACTTCTCGACGCCGGCGTCTTCTGCGAGACATTGGAGACCGCGACGACGTGGTCGAACCTGCAGGCGCTGCGCTCGACGGTCGAGGCGGCGCTCAAGGAGGGCTTCGCGGACATCGGCGCCAAGTCGTACGTCATGTGCCACGTCTCGCACATCTACCCGACCGGGGCGTCGCTGTACTTCACGGTCCTCGCAGGAGTGCGCACCGACATGCTCCGTTCGTGGGAGCCCGTGAAAGCGCGTGTGAACGATGCGATCATCACCGCAGGGGGAACGATCAGCCATCACCACGCGGTCGGGCGGGACCATGCGCCGTGGCTCGGTCAGGAGATCGGGGAGACCGGGGTCCGCATCCTCGCCGCCATCAAGAGGGAGCTCGATCCGTCGGGCATACTCAACCCCGGCGCCGTGATCCCCGCGGAACGGACGCACTGACGTGTCCGAGCACATCGCCGTGCTCGCGAATCCGTTCGCCGGCAAGGGGCGGGGCGGGCGAGCGGCGGAGGCAGCCGTTCGACTTTTCCGGGAGCGTGGTGCCGAGGTGCGAACGTACGCGGGTGCCTCCGCCGCCGACACCGCCCGGCTCGCCGTCGCCGCGCTGGCCGACGGCCCTCGTCTCCTCGTGGTCGTGGGCGGTGATGGCACGCTGGCCGGCGTGCTCGACACGGTGTGCGCCGCCTCCGTCCCGGTCGTCCTGGTGCCGGCGGGCACGGGGAACGATCTCGCCCGAGCCCTGGGACTCCCACGTGGTGACGCACGGGCCGCCGCCGAGCTCGCCCTCATCGGCATGCCACGAGCGATCGACGTCGGCGTCGTCCGCACCGCGAAGGGCAGTCGGAGATTCCTGACCATCGCGGCGCTGGGCTTCGACGCGAAGGTCAGCGACCGCACCAACAGGCTCCGCTGGCCGCACGGCGCACCTCGCTACTACCTCGCGCTGCTCATCGAGCTCGTGCGACTGCGGCCGATGGAATTCCGCATCGCCGTAGACGAGGAAGCGGCGAGGAGCTCACCGGGCACGCTGATCGCAGCCGGCAGCACGTCCAGCTACGGAGGGGGTATGCCGATCTGCGCCGGAGCCGTCCCCGACGACGGACTCCTCGACATCGTCCATGTCGCGCCATTGGGCCGCATGCGCCTGCTGGGTCTCTTCCCGCTGCTGCTGCGTGGGACGCATCTCGCGCGCGCTGAGGTCGCGCACCGGCGTGCACGGTCCGTGACCGTCTCGGCCCCCGGCCTCGTGGTCTACGCGGACGGCGAGCGCATCGGCGAGGATGAGTGCACCATCTCGGTGCTTCCCGGCGCGCTCACGATGATGGTGCCGAAGGAGAGCGATGACTGAGTTCGACGAGGATGTCGTGGTCGTGGGTTCCGGCTTCGGAGGTTCGGTCGCTGCTCTGCGGCTGGCGGAGAAGGGCTACCGAGTTCGCGTCTACGAGGCGGGTCGCCGCTTCGAGGACGACGACTTCGCGAAGACCAGCTGGGACGTCCGTCGCTATCTCTGGGCGCCGGCGCTCGGCTGCTACGGTGTGCAGCGTATCCACCGATTGCCGCATGTGATGATCCTGGCCGGTGCGGGGGTAGGCGGCGGATCGCTCAACTACGCGAACACGCTGTATCAGCCGGGCGCGGCCTTCTTCACGGACCCGCAGTGGCAGGGCATCGCGGAGTGGGAGCACGAACTCGCGCCGCACTATGCGACGGCCAAGAGGATGCTCGGCGTCGTCGACCAGTACCCGCACACCGGCCCTGTGGAGCGGATCATGGCCGGCGCCGCGGACGATCTCGGCGTCGGCTCGACGTTCCGGCACGCACCGGTCGGGGTCTGGTTCGGGAAGCCGGGGGAGCGCACGCCGGACCCCTTCTTCGGCGGCGAGGGGCCCGATCGAACCGGGTGCACGCTGTGCGGCAACTGCATGGTGGGCTGCCGCGTCGGCGCGAAGAACACGCTCATGAAGAACTACCTGGCTCTGGCGGAGCGCCACGGAGTCGCGATCGAGGCCCTCCGCACGGTGAGCGAGGTGCGTGAGCTCCCCGAAGGAGGATTCGCGGTGACAACGCAGCGCAGCGGGGCCTGGGTCCGCCGCGCGCGGAAGACCGTGACCGCCCGGGAGGTCGTGCTCGCCGCCGGCACCTGGGGCACGCAGCAGCTGCTGCACCGGATGAAGGAGTCCGGGGCTCTGCCGCGGGTCTCGGACGCCGTAGGTCGGCTCACCCGCACCAACTCGGAGGCCCTCGACGGCGCGGTCGCCGTGAGCGTCCCGGACTCGCTGCAGCTCGCCCGCGGCGTCGCGATCACCACGTCGTTCCACGTCGACGACCGCACCCACGTCGAGAACGTCCGCTACGGGCCGGGGTCGAACCTGATGGGTGCACTCGCTACCGTGATCGTCCCCGGCGGACGTCCGATAGGGGTGCGACTGCGCAGTCTGGTCGCCCAGATGCTCCGTTCCCCGGTGCGGCAGTTCCGTCTCGGGAGCCTCCGCCGCTGGAGCGAGCGGGGTATCATCGCGCTGGTCATGCAGACAGCGGACAACTCGCTCACGCTCTCCCTGCGCCGCCGCTTCGGCCGCCTCATCATGACGAGCGCACAGGGACACGGGGAGCCGAACCCGAGCTATCTGCCCCAGGCCCATGCGGCGGCGGCGGCGATCGCCGCGCGGGTCGAGGTGGACAGCGGGGTCCCAGCCGCTGCACGTGGATCCTGGCCTGAGGTGTTCGGCATCCCCCTCACCGCGCACTTCCTCGGCGGTGCCGTCATCTCGGCGTCACGTACGGACGGTGTCATCGACGGGTATCACCGGGTCTGGGGGCACCCCGGCCTGCACGTCGTCGACGGCGCCGCCGTGCCCGCGAATCCCGGGGTGAATCCCTCGCTGACGATCACCGCACTGGCGGAGCGGGCGCTGTCGTACTGGCCTCGTCGCGGCGAAGACGACGCGCGCCCGGTTCAGCCGGCGAGCTGAGCCTCGGCGACAGGGCTCTGTGGTGCAGGGTCTTCGGACAGCGCCCGTGACGCTGTCCAGTACCAGCCGTGGGCGACGCTGACGGCGCTCATCCCCAGCAGGGGAAGTGCGATGTAGGGCTCGGTGATGTTCGTCAACAAGGACCCGAATTCTCCGGTCATGTTCGCGGGCCAGGTCCCGACGACCGCGATGACGACGCCTCCGACCACGAGACCGAGTCCTGCAAAGGCGATGAGGTGTTGCCGCATGCCCGCCGTGGTCCGCAGAAGCCGGCCCAGCACGAAGGCGGCCCCGCTGCCGATGACGGTCGCCAGAGCGGAGGTGGCCACGACGAAGAGGAGCTGGAACCATGCCACCAGGATGAGGATCGAGAAGACGGTCTGCAGGGAGCGCGACATGATGGCGAGGACGACGGTCGTCACCAGGAGGAACAGAGCGTTGAAGGTGATCCAGGTCGCAACGGCGCCGCGCCAGAACTCGCGTCGGCTGAAGGCCATCGGCTGCTCGGTGGTGCGCGGAGACGGGCGAGAGCTCATCGATCCAGGGTAGGGCTTGCCGAGCGCCGGACGACGAAGCGCCTCACCGGATTCGCTGGGAATCCGGTGAGGCGCTTCGGTTATGGCGTCCGGCGATCAGCGGCTTTCGACGCCGCGGATCTGCGGGGTGTGGAAGGAGCCGCCGAAGGCCCGCTCGGATGCACCTTCGCGGTCGAGGTACGGTGAGGCGCCGCCGTCGATGAAAGGCCAACCGGCGCCGAGGATCAGGCACAGATCGATGTCCTCGACCTCAGGGACGACGCCCTCGTCGAGCATGAGCTTGATCTCCTGCGCCAGACCGTCCTGCACGCGCTGGAGGATGGTCGCGGCCGTGGCCGGTGTCTTGCCCACCGCCGGCTTCAGGACCTTCTCCGCCTGCTTGCTCCAGCCGACGACGCGTCCGCCCTTGTCCTTCTCCACGACCGTGTCGAGCTCGGCGAGCGCGTGGAAGTTCTCGTTGGCGTAGAACCGGTCGGGGAACGCATGCACCATCGTGTCCTGCACGTGGGCGGCGACCTTCCAGCCGACCAGGTTGATCAGCTGGAACGGGCCCATCGGGAGGCCGAGGGGTCCGAAGGCCTTCTCGACCTCGGCGATCGGCGTGCCCTCGTAGACGGCACGTGCGGCTTCGCCCATGACCTTCGCGAGCAGCCGGTTCACGACGAAGCCCGGGGCGTCGGCGGTGAGCACCGCGTTCTTCCCCAGGTTCTTCGCGACCACGAAGGCCGTCGACAGCGCGGCGTCGGCGGTCACCGGGGTCTTCACGATCTCGATCAGCGGCATGACCGCGACCGGGTTGAAGAAGTGGAAGCCGACCAGACGCTCCGGGTGCGCGAGCTTCGACCCGATCTCCTCGACCGACAGGGAGGAGGTGTTGGTCGCGAGGATCGCGTCCTCGGCGATGATCTTCTCGATCTCGCCGAACACCTGCTGCTTGACGCCGACCTCCTCGAACACCGCCTCGATGACGAAGTCGCAGTCCGCGTAGAGGCTCTTGTCGGTCGTGCCGGTGACCAGCGCACGCAGCTTGTTCGCGCTGTCGGAGTCGAGACGTCCCTTGGCCTCGAGCTTGCCGATCTCCTCGTGGATGTAGGCGACGCCCTTGTCGACACGTGCCTGATCCAGGTCGGTGATGAGCACAGGCACCTGGAGCTTGCGCACGAACAGCAGTGCGAACTGGCTGGCCATGAGACCGGCACCGATGATGCCGACCTTGGTGACCTTCTTCGCGAGCTGCTTGTCGGGCGCACCGACCGGACGCTTCGCACGCTTCTGCACCAGGTCGAACGCGTACATCGACGCGGCGAACTGGTCCCCGGTCACGAGTTCCGCCAGCGCCTCGTCCTCGCGGGCGAAGCCCTCCGCCTTCGTGCCGCTCTTCGCCTTGTCGAGCAGCTCAAGGGCGGCGTACGGCGACTTCGGCACGGTGCCGATCTTCGACTCCAGCATGCCGCGCGCCATCTTGATCGCGATAGGCCACTTGGTGAGGCGCTCGAGCTTGCCGGGCTCGTTCTTGCGCTCGACCTTCGTGCCGCCGAGTACCGCATCCGCCCAGGAGAGCGAGTTCTCGAGGTAGTTCGCCGCGGGGAAGATCGCGTCGAAGATCCCGAGGTCGAACGCCTGCTGCGGCTTCAGCATGCGGTTCTGCTTGAGCGGGTTCGAGATGACCACCTCGAGCGCGTTCTCGATGCCGATGAGGTTCGGCAGCAGGTAGGCGCCACCCCAGCCGGGGATGATGCCGAGGAAGACCTCGGGAAGCGCCACTGCCGCCGCCGAGGCGTCGACCGTGCGGTATGTGGAGTTCAGAGCGATCTCCAGTCCGCCGCCGAGCGCGAGTCCGTTCACGAACGCGAAGGACGGCACGCCGAGGTCGCCGAGCTTGCCGAGCACCTTGTGGCCCAGCTGCGCGATGAGGCGTGCGTTGTCCCGGGACCCGACCTTGCTGATGTCCGAGAGATCGGCGCCGGCCGCCATGATGTACTGCTTGCCGGTGATGCCGACCGCCTGGATCTCGCCGGCCGCTGCCCTGGCCTTGAGGCCGTCGAGGGTCTCACCCAGCTGTGTGAGCGTCGCGGGTCCGAGCGTGTTCGGGCGGGTGTGATCGCGACCGTTGTCGAGCGTGATCAGTGCCAGCACCTTGCCGGAGGCGAGACGGATGTCGCGCACCGGTGACTGTGTGATGACCTCGCCCTCGGTGAGCGTCTGGATGGGGGAGAAGTCGATGTCGTCGTAGTCGGTCACGTTCGCGCTCACTTCTTCTTCTTGCCGTCGTAGTGCGGGTTCTCCCAGATGACCGAACCGCCCTGGCCGAGACCCACGCACATGGCGGTGAGGCCGTAGCGGACATCGGGACGCTCGGCGAACTGCGCCGCGAGCTGGATCATGAGGCGCACACCGGACGCGGCGAGCGGGTGCCCGAGGGCGATGGCGCCGCCCCACTGGTTGACACGCGGATCGTCGTCGGCGATCCCGAAGTGGTCGAGCAGGGAGATCACCTGGATGGCGAAGGCCTCGTTGAGCTCGAAGAGACCGATGTCGTCGATCGTGAGACCGGCTTTCTTGAGGGCTTTCTCGGTCGACGGGATCGGGCCGATGCCCATGATCTCGGGCTGGACCCCGGCGAACGCGAACGAGACCATCCGCATCTTCGGCGCCAGTCCGAACTCCTTGACCGCACCACCACCGGCGAGCAGCGACATCGTCGCGCCGTCGGTGAGAGGGGAGGAGGTGCCTGCGGTGACGCGTCCGTGCGGGCGGAACGGCGTCTTCAGCGCGGCGAGGTCTTCCATGGTGGTCTGCGGGCGTCGACCTTCGTCCTCGGTGGCGAGGCCCCAGGCGCCGTCGGCACCCTTGATCGCGACGGACACGAGGTCGGGCTGGATCTTGCCCGCGTCGTATGCCGCCTGCACCTTGTGCTGGCTCAACATGCCGAAGCGGTCGGAGCGCTCTTTGGTGAGGTGCGGGAAGCGGTCGAAGATGCGCTCAGCCGTGACGCCCATGTTGAGCGCGCCGGGGTCGACCATCTTCTCTGCCACGAACCGCGGGTTCGGGTCGGCGTTCCCGCCGATCGGGTGGTGCCCCATGTGCTCGACGCCGCCGGCGAGGGCGAAGTCGTACATGCCGACACCGATCGATGCGCCCATCGTGGTGACGCTGGTCATCGCGCCGGCGCACATGCGCTCGACCGCGAGGCCGGGCACCGTCTGCGGAAGGCCCGCGAGGATCGCCACCGAGCGCCCGAGCGTCAGCCCCTGGTCGCCGGTCTGGCTCGTCGCCGCGATGGCGACGTCATCGATGCGGTCGGCCGGGACGGAGGCGTTGCGCTCCATCAAGCCGATGGTCGCCTTGACGGCGAGGTCATCCGCGCGGGTGTTCCAGTACATGCCCTTTTCGCCGGCGCGCCCGAAAGGGGTGCGTACTCCATCGACGAAGAAGACGTCCGAGATCTCGGCCACTCTGCCTCCAAGTTAGTGCGTGGCCTCAGTCTATGAAGCCCGGGAAACAGGGAGGAATCGGTTGGTTCGAACCTACGAAGCGGGTGCGGAGGTGCTGTCGGGCGTTTGCGCCGCCTCTACAAAGGCGGCCGCGATCTTCTGTGCGGTCTGTTCAATCTGCCAGGGGCGGGCTCCGAGTGCTGCCAGCGCATCCCCGATCTCCTCCGCCGTCTCACCGGGGAGATCCCACGCCACGCGGCGGAGGTATTCCGGGGTGAGGAGGTTCTCGGTCGGCATCCCCAACTCCTCGGCGATGGCTTCCACGACAGGGCGCGCGGCCTTGAGCCGCGCATCCGCTTCGGGGTTGCGATCGGCCCATGCGCGCGGGGGAGGAAGCGTATCGCTCGGGACCCGTTCGCGCGGGAGCTCTTCCGATGCCCGCCCATCGACGATCGCCTGCCACCACCTGTCGAGCTGCGTGCGGCTCGCGCGGCCCTGGAACTCCTTGATACCGGCGAGGGCCTGCTTCGACGGCGGGTTGGCCATCACTGCGGCGACGAGTGACCGGTCGGGAACGAGCCGGCCGGGGGAGACATCCTGGTCCTGTGCATACGCTTCGCGGGCCTGCCAGAGCGAACGTGCGACCGCGAGGTTACGAGCCCCGCGCACCTGGTGCAGGCCACTGAGCCGGCGCCAGGGGTCTTCCCTCGGCGGCTTGGGCGCACGGGCCAGAGTGGCGGCGAACTCCTGGGCGGCGTACTCCGTCTTGTTCTGCTCCTCCAGTTCGAGCACGAGAACGTCGCGGACATCGATCAGATGCAGCACGTCGAGCGCGGCGTACTCGAGCCAGGAGTCGGGGAGCGGACGCGTCGACCAGTCGGCCGCCGAGTGCTCCTTCTTCAGCGTGATGCCCAGCGTGTCCTCGACGACGGCGCCGAGTCCGACCCGTTCGTGCCCGAGCAGACGGGACGCGAGTTCGGTGTCGAAGATCACCGGAGGCTCGAGGCGCAGCTCCCGCAGCGAGGGCAGGTCCTGGCTCGCGGCATGCAGAACCCACTCGACGTCGCCGATCGCCTCCTGGAGAGGAGCGAAATCGCCGATGGCCGGCGGGTCGAAGAGGAAGACCCCGGCTTCGCGCCGGAACACCTGCACCAGATAGGCGCGTTGCGAGTAACGGAAGCCGGACGCGCGTTCCACGTCGACGGCCACGGGGCCGGTGCCCGCAGCGAGTACGGCGCAAGCCGCGCGGAACTCCTCAGCATCCGAGATCACGGAGTATTCAGTCACGTACAGCCTTTCGCGCGCCGATCACGGCGATGCCCTCGGAGCCGGGCGGAAGTCCCGCCAGCATTCCGACCAGCTCGGCCCATGCTTCGACGTGCGGTCGGAACGGGCCCTCCGGAGTCCAGGACGCACGCAATTCTATCTGCGCTCCGTCGCCTTCGATGGCGAGCCCGCCGAATCCCTTCGACAGCGTCTTCGTCGACGTCCCCGATTCCGAGTGGTAGACCGCATCCCGCGAATCGAGCGCGTCGACCAGCCACGACCAGGTCACGTCGGCGAGCAGGGGATCGGTGCCGATCTCGGTCTCCAGTGGAGCCTGCGCGAAGATCACGATGCGCCACGAGCCGCCCCAAGCGCCCGGCTCGTCCGGATCGTGCAGCAGGACGAAGCGGCCCGTGCCGTACACCGACTCGCCGTCGCTCTCCGGGCGCACGTCGGCGGCGAGGGCGATGGCGAAGGGTGCGAGACCCTGTGGCGTGGCGATCTCGCGTACCGTGATGTCATCGCGGAACTCGGTCTCGCGCAGTTCGGCCACGGCGCTCTCGAAAGGCGTCCCGGCCTCGGGGTGTGCGGTCACGGCAACAGGCTAGAGTCAGGAAGCGATGAAGAGTCTCAGGCACGCCGTTACGCTCCTTGTCCCCGCGCTGTTCGCCTTCGGGGCAGCGTTCGCTCTCGTCGTGTTCGCGGTCGCCCGACGGGTCGTCACCCCGATGCGCCGACCCACCGATACACAGATCCTCGCGGTCGACACCGGTGCGCAGACCATCGAACTGCAGCGCACTCCCGACACCGAGCTCCCCGGGCGCTACGGCCTGTTCACGACAGGGACGTACGGCTACGTCAAGCTCGGTGCGGTGCTCAGCGCAGACGCCACGACCGTTCGACGCAAGCTGCTCACGCAGATCGAACCCGGTGCGCGCGTGGATCGTGCTGCGGCATTCAGCGGCTACTACTACTCCACTCCGAGCGAGCTGCACCTGCAGTGGGAGAACCTTCTGATCGGCTCTCCCGCCGGCCCGTGTCCGGCCTGGTACTTCCCCGGGTCGTCGTCGACCTGGGTGATCCAGGTGCACGGCCGAGGAGCGACACGGGCGGAGTGCCTGCGCGCCGTGCCGGTCATGCACGCGGCGGGCCTTCCGACCCTGGTGGTGTCCTACCGCAACGATGGTGAGGCTCCCCGAACCAGGGCCGGTGCGTATGCGCTCGGGGCATCGGAGTGGCGTGACGTCGATGCCGCCATCGCGTACGCACTCCGACACGGAGCAGAGCGGGTCATCCTGATGGGCTGGTCGATGGGGGGAGCGGTCTCGCTGCAGGCCGCGGTGAGTTCGGGTCACAGAGACCGCATCGCGGGGATCATCCTCGAGTCCCCTGTCGTCGACTGGCGCACGGTGCTGCGGTTCCAGGCGAAGCTTGCCGGGGTGCGGCCGCCCTTGCCCGAGCTGGCCATGGGGGCGCTGCAGACGCCTCTCACCGCGCGCCTCAGCGGCGCAGACGAGCCGATCCACTTCGATCGCCTGGACATGGTCGCCCGAGCGGACGAACTGACCGCACCGATCCTGATCCTGCACAGCGACGACGACGGCTTCGTGCCCGCGGATTCGTCCCATGCCCTTCAGAATGCGCGCCCCGACCTCGTGACCATGCCGAAGTTCACGGTCGCCCGTCACACGAAGCTGTGGAACTACGACCAGACCGGATGGACCACGGCCATCACGGACTGGCTCGAAGCCACGGGTTTCAGCGCTTCTGCATGACCTGGTTCTTCGCCCGCATCAGCATCCCGGTCATGCCTCCGATCCGCAGCGGCGACACCGCTTTCGTGAGGCCGATCGACTGCGGGTAGTCGTTCGGGATGGCGAGAACCTCGTCGGCGGTGAGACCGGTGAGCCCCTGCACCAGGATGCTGGCGAACCCGCGGGTGGTCGGCGCCTCCGGAGGTGCCGTCGCATGCATGGTGACGATGTCGTCCTGCACCTCGACGTGGATGTACACAGGGGACTGGCACTCCGCGACCCGCTCGTACATCTCGGGATGCGCCGCGACCGCGTCCGAGACGTCCGGGAGCTCGTCCGAGAACTCGAGCAGCAGGAGGAGCCGATCCGACTCCGGGGTCTCCAGGAATCCCTCGCGGATCTCGGCAAGGGTGTCAGGAACGTCGCTCGTGCTCATCCCTGTCATTGTCACACGCTCAGACGGTACCCGGCTCTGAGCCCGTGACGATCGGCACGCGCACTGCGCTTCCCCACTCCGTCCAGGAACCGTCGTAGTTGCGGACGTTCTCGAACCCGAGGAGGTGCTTGAGCACGAACCAGGTGTGGCTCGACCGCTCACCGATACGGCAGTAGGCGACGACGTCGTCGCCGTCATTCAGGCCGGCGCCGTCACGGTAGATCACGTCGAGCTCGGCCCGGGGGCGGAATCCGCCGTCTTCCGCGACCGCCTTCGCCCACGGAACGCTCTGCGCGGTGGGGATGTGTCCCGCCCGCAGCGTCCCCTCCTCGGGGTATGCGGGTGCCGTGGTGCGCTCACCGGAGTACTCCTCGGGGGAGCGCACATCGATCAGAGGGCTGCCGATGTGGGCCAGGACGTCTTCCTTGTACGCGCGGATCACGGAGTCGTCGCGCTCGACCACGGGGTACTCCGTAGCCGGCCGGGAGGTCGCCTCCCGGGTGAGTTCCCGTCCTTCGGCGATCCAGCGGTCACGTCCGCCGTCGAGCAGGCGTACGTCTTCGTGGCCGAACAGCGAGAACACCCAGAGGGCGTAGGCGGCCCACCAGTTGTTCTTGTCGCCGTAGATGACGACCGTGTCGTCGCGGGCGATGCCCTTGCGGCTGAGCAGTTCGGCGAAGCCCTCGCCGTCGACGTAGTCACGCACCACCGGGTCGTTGAGCTCGGTGTGCCAGTCGACCTTCACCGCTCCAGGGATGTGGCCGGTCTCGTAGAGCAGGACGTCTTCATCGGATTCGACCACCACGAGGCCGGGGGTTCCCAGCCGTTCCGCGAGCCACTGCGTGGTCACCAGGCGGCCGGGCTCGGCGTACTCGGCGAACTTGGGGGAGGAGGAATCGAACTCGATGGCCATGGGGTCTCCGAAGCGTTGAGCGGACGAGGGTGCTGCTGCAGACGGCGTAGTGTTGTTCCGTCCCTTCGACGATAGATCCCCGCCGAGCACCCTGCGCCCGATTCGTAAGACTTCGACACAGGTGAGCACCTGATCCAGGACCGTGATGACCGACCCGACCAGCCGCACGGGAATCGTGCACCTCACCGAGCGCCAGCCGACCGTCAGCGGACCCGAGATGCTGGCGAGCCTGGTGCCGCCGCCGCAGTTCGACAGTGCGACGTTCGACAGCTACCGCGCCGACCCCGCCTACCCTTCGCAGGAAGAGGCGAAGGAGACGCTGATGCGCTTCGCCGGACGAGGTGCTCCCGTGAAGCGCGGAGGTCTGTTCAGCCGGGCGAAGAAGGAGCCGGAGCTCAAGCCGGGCGTCTACCTCGACGGCGGATTCGGAGTGGGCAAGACACACCTGCTCGCCTCGATCTACCACGCGATGCCGGCCCGCCGGAAGTACTTCGGCTCGTTCATCGAGTACACGGCCCTCGTCGGCGCGCTCGGCTACAAGAACACCGTCGATCTGCTCAAGGGCGCCGATCTGCTCTGCATCGATGAGTTCGAGCTCGATGACCCGGGCGACACGATGGTCATGACGCGCCTGCTGGGCGAGCTCGTGCCGACCGGCACCAGACTCGCAGCCACCTCGAACACCCCTCCCAACGCACTCGGTGAGGGACGCTTCGCCGCACAGGACTTCCTGCGCGAGATCCATGCCATGTCCGACAGCTTCCAGACACTGCGCATCGACGGCGTCGACTTCCGCCAGCGCGCCCTCGACGGTCATGCCGTCGTGCTCGACGACGACGCCTACGCTGCGGCCGTCGCTGCGGCCGCCGCAACGGGCACCGCGTCTGATGACCGGTTCGACGATCTGATCCGCCATCTGGCACAGGTGCATCCGTCGCGCTACATCCGACTCATCGACGGGCTCGGCGGCGTGGGTGTGCGCGACGTCCGTCAGCTGACCGATCAGTCGGAGGCACTGCGTTTCGTCGCCTTCGTCGACCGTGTGTACGACGCGCAGATCCCGATCCTCGCCACTGGCCTCAGCCTCGATGCGGTGTTCTCCGACGAGATGCTCGCCGGTGGATACCGCAAGAAGTACCTGCGCGCCATCTCCCGACTCAACGCCCTCACGCATTCTGCGTAAGCCCGTAGGCGCGCGTAACGCGATGTTCACGGGCGGAGCCGCGCTGTAACAGCGGGGAAACAAACCTCACGCATTGACGAAACCGCAGGTCGTCACACTGAAGCTCTCAATTACTTCGGATGTGAGGTTTTCCTATGGATGCTCCCGGCAACATCTCGTGGGCGATCACCGCGACAGCGCTGGTGCTGCTCATGACGCCCGGCGTCGCCTTCTTCTACGGCGGTCTCGTCAAGGCGAAGAGCGTCGTCAGCATGATGATGATGAGCTTCGGCTCCATCGGACTCGTCGCCGTGCTGTGGATTCTCTTCGGCTTCTCGATGAGCGCCGTCGACAGCCCGACCGCCTTCGCAGGCAACCCGTTCGCCGACTTCGGCCTCTCGAGCCTGGCCGCAGGCGAGGGCTCGAACGTCGCTCTCCTCGGCGTCGCCTACGGCGCCACGTTCGCCATCATCACCGTCGCCCTGATCTCCGGGGCGATCGCGGACCGCGCGAAGTTCGGCAGCTGGCTGATCTTCGCCGGTATCTTCGCGACGGTCGGGTACTTCCCCGTGGCCGCGTGGGTCTGGGGCGGCGGCTGGATCATGAACCTCGGCACCACGCTCTTCGGTGAGGACAGCGGCATCGGCGTGATCGACTACGCCGGTGGAACCGCGGTGCACATCAATGCGGGTGCTGCGGCCCTGGCCCTGGCTCTGGTCCTCGGCAAGCGCATCGGCTTCCAGAAGGGCATCCTGAAGCCCCACAACGTGCCGCTGACGCTTCTCGGCGCCGCTCTGCTGTGGTTCGGATGGTTCGGCTTCAACGCCGGCGCCGAGTGGCTCGCGGAGGACATGGGCGGTGTGGGACTCATCGGTCTGAACACTCTGGGTGCGACCGCCGCAGCCATCCTCGGCTGGATCCTGGTCGAGAAGATCAAGGACGGCAAGCCCACCTCGGTCGGTGCCGCCTCGGGCGCCGTCGCCGGTCTCGTCGCCATCACCCCGGCATGCGCCAACCTGACTCCGGGATGGGCTCTGCTGCTCGGCGCACTCGCCGGTGTCGTCTGCGCACTCGCCATCGAGCTGAAGTTCCGTCTGGGCTTCGACGACTCGCTCGACGTCGTGGGTATCCACCTCGTCGGCGGCCTCATCGGAACGCTCTACCTCGGGTTCTTCGCCACCGAGACCGGACTGTTCGTCGGTGGGGACGCGCGCCAGCTCGCGGTGCAGCTGATCGCCGCCCTCGGCGTGCTGATCTACTCGTTCGTCGTGGCCTTCATCATCGGCTTCGCCATCCAGAAGACGATCGGCTTCCGCGTCACGAACGAAGACGAGATCGCCGGTGTCGACCAGGTCGTGCACGGCGAGGAGGGCTACGCACTCGCCGACGCGTGATCTGCGGTTAGGGTGACCGTGTGAGCAAGACCAACGGCATCCTGGCAACACTCGCGGAGATCCTGCTCAAGGCAGTGGGCTCCGGCCGGGCGTCTCGGACATCAGGTCCGAGGCGCCCGGACGCGCGTCTACGGACACCCCACGAGCGTCCTGGGACCGCGACCACCGGACCAGATCGCGGAGCCACGCGCGGTACCCAGACCTTCCGCGTTGACCCGGAGCGGATCACGAACCTGCAGGTCGCGTACACGCCGCAGCGGGACGGCGCCCCGGACGCCGGAGAGATCGTCTGGACCTGGGTGCCCTACGAGGAGAACGACGGACGCGGGAAGGATCGTCCCGTTCTGGTGATCGGCCGGGAATCCGTCGATCGCGTGTACGCGGTCCGGATGACCAGCAAACCCCACGACGGCGAGCGGGACTACCTCTCGATCGGCACGGGTACGTGGGACTCTCAGGGTCGAGAGTCCTGGGTCGACGTCGAGCAGCTGTACAGCGTGCACGAGAGAGGACTGCGGCGGGAGGCCGCCGTCCTCGATCGAGGCCGTTACGACCGGGTCGTGGCTGCTCTCACGCGGCGTTACGGCTGGTCCGTCGCGGGCTGAGCGTCGGGAACGACTGCAGCACCATCTCGACGAGCTCGCTCAGCGGCCGGGTCAGCGGATCCGTGGCGGGGAGTCCGGTGTCGAGTTCGATCTCGTCGATGGCTGTGGCGAGCTGCTGTGCCGTGAGGTTCTCGTGGTTCACGGTGACGCCGATGACCTTCGTGTCTGCGAAAGCCTCGATCAGCGTGATCTCACTCGTGACCGTCGGCATCGCGACCATCGGGAAGTCGCCCAGGACCGCACGACCCGGGGCATGCTGCACGATGACGCCTGCGGGTTGGCTTCCGCGGAGGATGTGAGCGGAGGTGATGTACGCGGGGTGGCTGAGCGCACCCTGACCCTCCACGATGATCATGTCGGGGTCTTCGCCCTCGAACGCCGCGACCACCTGGTTCTCGACCTCCCCCGAGCAGAACTGCGGCACGAGGGCGTCGAGCGCGACGCCGTATCTCCCGCCCTGGATGATCGTGGTCTGACCGGTGCCGACCAATACGGCATGGATGCCCTGCTCGTTGAGCGCACGGACGAGGATCGTCGCTGTCGTGCGCTTGCCGATCGCTCCATCCGTACCGAGGATCGCGATACGCGGGCAGGTCACGTCGAAGATGCGTCCGGAGAACAGGTGGAGATCCTTCTTGTCCTTCGGGCGGCGGATGTCGGTGATCGTGACCTGGGCGAGCAGCGCGGCCGCGACGAACTCGGCATCGTCTGTGAGGAACTCGTGCAGGCCGTTGATGATGTGCATCCCGCGGGCGATGCCGTCCAGGAGCACTGTCCGCTGGTCGGCGGAGAGCAGTCCGTCGGCGGGGGCGACGCCGCAGATCAGGTAGTCCGGGACATGGCCGGCGTGCGCGATAGCCGTGGGGAGACCCTCGAGGATCGGGATGTCGTTCGCGCGCCCGTCCAGGAACATTCCGGCATCCGCGCCGGCGTGAGTGCTGTCGATGACGCTGAGGACCTCGTACTTCTCGGAGTGGCGGACCAGGCCGTTGGCGGTCTTGCCGTCCTGCTCGCCGAACTGGCCTTCGCAGTAGACGATCGCCGTCGTCCCCGCGGGGAGGGCGATGGGCGCAGCCCACGCGTGCGCGGGGTCGATGAAGGACGGGATTGACGGGGTGGGCATGACGCTCCTCGGGCTCACACAGAGGAGGCGACGGAGAACGAAATGACCGATGAGGCCCGTTGGTCGACGAGAAGTCTTCCCTGATGCCGACAAGATGCCGACATCTTCACCGTAGCAGTGCTGTCTGGGACCGGGCCGCGAGGAAGTGCAGGGCCGGTCCGGTGCCGGACCGGCCGGAACACCTCGATTTCCGATCGACGCATGAAGGAGGGCAATCCGATCGGACGTGTGCTTCGAACCATCGGTGAGTCGCGAAAAGCGGCGCCACCCAAGGAGGAATCATGCGTTTCATCCCCACCAAGGTCCACGGAGTCCTCGACTACATCGTCGGCATCGCGCTCATCGCCGCCCCCTGGCTGTTCGGCTTCGCGAGTGTCGGCGGAGCAGCGGTCATCATCCCGATCGTGCTCGGCGTCGGGCTGATCGTCTACAGCCTCTTCACGAAGTACGAGTGGGGCCCCTTCGGCTTCATCCCGATGCCCGTCCACCTCGTGTTCGACATCGTCGCCAGCCTCTTCCTGGCGCTCTCGCCGTGGATCTTCGGATTCGCCGGTGAGGCGCTCAACGTCTGGCTCCCGCACGTCGTCGTCGGAGTCGCCGTGATCGTCGTGGTGCTGTTCTCCCAGCCGCAGCCCGCGACCGCCCGGGGACGCGCCGCAACGGCCTGACCCCACCCCCGGACGCGGTGCCGGGCGACTGGACTTCCCGAAGCAGTCGCCCGGCATCGTCATGTCGGGGCTAGTCGCGTGTGCTTTCGACGCCGCGGAGCGTCTCGCTCAACCAGCGGCCGCAGAGCCGCCAGGGATCGCCCTCCCGCTGGAGCGCGGCGACGTGGGTGCGGAGCTCATCCGTGAAGGTGAACCATTCGCCTCCTTCACGGATGCTGGCGAAGTCCCTGTGGCGTTGCTGCTCGACAGCTCGCCCTCCGCGCTCGAAGGCGAGGAGCTCTTCATGCCGGATGTTCGCCAGTCGCTGCCGCGGACGGCGGCTCGTGCCGATCTTCACGCGGCGGTGGAAGCGGATGTAGTAGACGACATCGACCCGGGGGAGAGGCAGGTCGGTATCGGGGGCATCACCGTACCGCCAACCGCAGGAGCTGCAGCACAGGGCGCCGTCTCGGCGGACACCTCGCGCGTTCCCGCAGAGGGCGCACGGACCCGGCAGTGTGAGTTCGGACGACACCGTGGCAGGCTACGCGCCCCCTCGGACACCCGCGCTCTTCACCCTGGGGCGCGACGTGCGTAGGGTCGAGTCCATCGGCGGAGGGAACGAGGATGATGGCGGCGGTGCGGATGATGAAGGCGTCGCTCGCGCTGTGGCTCGGCGCGATCGCACTCGTTGCGTGCGCGCCGCCGGCCGTCACGCCGACGACTCCCACGCCACCGGGTCCGACGCGCCCTGCGGAGTCCGGAGACATGCTAGCGGGAGAGGTCACGACGATCGCGGAGGGTCTGGCGGCTCCCTGGTCCATCGCCTTCTCCGGAGACGTCGCGTTGATCAGTGAACGCGACACCGCCCGCATCGTCGAGGTCTCGGACGAGGGGGCGCTGCGTGAGGTCGGCGTGGTTCCCGGCGTCGAGCCGCGCGGCGAGGGCGGGCTCCTCGGCATCGCCGTACGGGATGCGTGGCTGTACGCGTACTCGACGGCCGCCGACGAGAACAGGGTGCAGCGTTTCGCCCTGTCGGGGCTGCCGGGGGCGATGGAGCTCGGCCGATCGGAGACGATCCTCTCCGATCTCCCGGCCGCCGGGAACCACAACGGCGGACGGATCGCCTTCGGCCCCGACGGCATGCTCTACGTCACGGTCGGAGACGCAGGAGATCGCGATGGCGCACAGGGCCTGGAGTCGCTGGCAGGGAAGATCCTCCGCATCACGCCCGACGGGGAGATCCCGGAGGACAATCCTGTTGCCGGATCAGCCGTCTACAGCTTCGGACACCGGAACCCGCAGGGACTCGCGTGGGATGAGGATGGAACCCTGTATGCGAGTGAGTTCGGTCAGGACACCTGGGACGAACTGAACGTGATCGAGCCCGGTGGCAACTACGGGTGGCCGACGGTCGAGGGCATCGCCGATCGGGAGGAGTTCGTCGATCCGATCCAGCAGTGGCCGCCGGACATCGCGAGTCCGAGCGGCATCGCGATCGCGTCGGGATCGATCTTCATTGCGAACCTCCGAGGGGAGCGGCTCCGGGAAGCGCCGCTCTCCGCTCTCCGCATCGCCGAGGAGCACTTGGTCGGCGCGCTCGGGAGGCTGCGCGACGTCGCGGTCGCTCCCGACGGGGCGCTCTGGATCCTCACGAACAACACGGACGGGCGTGGTGATCCGCGCGAAGGCGACGACCGCGTCGTCCGTGTCCAGATCGAGTAGCGCGGCGGTTGGCGCCGACCTCACTCTTCGGGAATCTCGCGCCCGAACGCCTCGAGCGTGATGGCCTCAGGCTCAGGTCCACCGCGCACACCGGAGTCGAGATCGTCGATGCGACCGATCTCGTCGGTGCTGAGCACGAAGTCGAAGACGTCGAAGTTCTCGGCGATGCGAGCGGGCGTGACGGACTTCGGAATGGCCTGGACGCCGTTCTGGAGATGCCAGCGCAACATCACCTGAGCGGTCGTCTTGCCGTGCGCCTCGGCGATCGCACGGATCACGGGGTCGTTGAACGTGCTTCGGGACTCGTCCCCTCGGTAAGACGTGATGCCGCCGATCGGCGACCATGCCTGGGTGAGGATGCCGTGCTCCGTGCCGAGCCGCTGCAGCGGCTTCTGCGAGAAGTACGGGTGCACCTCGATCTGGTTCACCGCCGGCACGATGGTGGTCTCCGCGAGCAGCCGTTCGAGATGGGGCACCATGAAGTTGCTCACGCCGATCGCTCGTGCCTTGCCCTCCGCGAGCAGGGCCTCGAGAGCCCTGTAGGCGCTGATGGTGCGATCGAACTCTCCGGGGAGGGCCTGGTGGAGGATGAAGAGGTCGATCACGTCGACCTGCAGCTTGCGGACGCTCTTCTCCCACGCGTGGAGCGTCTCCGAATACCCGTAGTCGGAGATCCAGACCTTCGTCTCGAGGAAGACCTCGTCGCGGCGGAGACCCGACGCCCGGAGCGCGTCGCCCACGCCGCGTTCGTTCCCATAGGCCGCCGCGGTGTCGATGAGTCGGTATCCGACCTCCAGAGCGGAAGCGACGGCGTCCGCCGTCTCGGCGGGGGGAGTCTGGAAGACGCCGAAACCCAGTGCGGGCATCGCGACCCCGTTGTTCAAGGTGAGGTGAGTGGTCATCACTCGACGTTATGCCCGGTCGTCAGAGCGTGGGAGGTACGGTCAGTACCCGGCAGACCCCGCACAGACGGTTCGTCTATGCCTGCGCGGGGTCTTCGATCGTCAGATGATGTCGCGTCCTTCGCGTTTCGCTTCCTTGGCATCCTTCACGAATGCGCGGATCACGACGGCGAGCACGCCGACGACGATGATCGGCCACACCAGCACGTAGGCGGTCAACAGCAGGGTCTCCATCAGGCGTCCTTTCCGGCGAGCGTGTTGTCGCCCTTCACATCGGCTGTCGGCGCGACCGCCACGGTGTCGAAGCGGCCGGTGCGTTCCTTGATCAGATCGAAGTCGAATCTCCTCGTCCTGTTCATCATCGTGAGGCCGACGCAGACGAGCGTGCTCACCGCGTAGGCCACCAGCGAGCCCGACAGCACCGGATACTCGTGGAGGAAGCCGATCGCGAACGGAGCCGATATGACGGTGGCGAGCCCACCGACGATCAGTGCCACCCGCAGGCCGAAGAAGCCGAACGACATCAGAGCGAGGACCACCCCGATCCCGATGACCGACAGGATGTCACTCACGAGCCCCCAGCCGCCGGACAGGGAGATCCACTCGAATCGCACCGGCAGGAACGCGGCGAGGGCGGCGATCACGGCGATGCTGAACGCGGAGTTCGTGACGCGATCCCAGTAGAAGCTCGCGATGACGGGGAACACGAGCGCTCCCCACATCGCGCCGACGAAGACCAGCAGGTCGAGGATGTTGAACTGCATCGACGCGAAGCAGAGCGCTGCGGCCGTCGCGCCGATCATCGTGAGTCGGCCGACGAGCAGCATCGTCTTCGGGTTCGCGTTCTTCTTCCCCGCGATGTTCTGGCCGTAGACGTCAGCCATCATGATCGACGAGAGCGCTGTCATATCGGCATCCGCGGTGGAGGACAGCGATCCGATGATCATGACGAAGAACACGCAGATCAGGATCGGCGGCAGATAGGTCGACGCCATCTGCGGGATCAGGTTGTTCACGTCGCCGTCCATGGGCTGGACTCCCGCGTACAGGGCGAGCACGCCCAGCATGCCGATGCCGATGATCGATGCGCCATAACCGAAGGTCGCCGTGACGAAGGTCTTCTTGATCAAGTCTTCGCGAACCGCGAAGAGCCGCTGTGCGATGGTCTGGTTCCCGATGGCGTAGGCGAGCACGGCAGCGATGTACGGCGCTCCCTGGTTGAAGAAGGCATCCGAGGAGAAGAAGTCTCGCTGCTGCGGAGTGAGGTTCGACGCGCCCGTGACGAACAATTCAGGTCCCCCCGCGGCGAAGAAGATCACCGGGACGATGATCGCGACCGCTCCCAGCATGGCGATGACCTGCGCGAAGTCGGTCAGCACGGAGGCCCGGAACCCCGACCACAGCGTGTAGGCCAGAACGCCGATCGCGATGGCGACGATGCCCTGCGTGAACGTGAACGGTGACAGCATCGCGACCAGTGCTCCGCCGGCGATCAGGTTCGACGTGAGGCTGATGAGGCTCCCGAGCACGTTGGAGCCGGCGAGCATGAGCTGGCTCGAGCGCCCGTGGCGGGCGAACATCACTTCGGCGATCGTGTGCGCGTGGGGCGCGACCTTGCGGATGCGTCGACCGAAGGGGTAGATGAGCAGGATCATCAGCGCGCCCCAGAGGCCGTAGTGGATGGGCCCGGAGATGCCGTAGGTGTATCCGGATGTCGCAGAGGCGTACATCGAGGATGCCCAGATCCAGGTGGCCGTCATCGACGCGGCCGAGATACCGAAGCCGATCTTGCCGCCGCCGGTCATGTATCCGTCGGCGTTCTCCTTTCTTCGGGAGATGCGGATGGACATGTAGAGGCTGCCGCCGAAGAACAGCAGCATGAGCAGGACCACGATCGGGCCTGACAGTGTGGTGAATTCTTCCACCGGGTACTCGCTTTCTCGTCGTGATGCGGCGTTGCCGCGTGTCGATGGAGAACGAGTCCCGCTAGGTGGGGGAGTACTGCGTCGTCTGGTGTTGGGGATTGCGGGGGCTGCGGTAAGCGGTCGACATGGCGAGAACGAACCTGGACCACTGAGGCGCATCGCAGCACACAGACGAGTGGCCCGGGGTGCGGCTCCTTTCGGGACGGCCGTTTCCGGGCGCACCGAACAGCAGTGCATCCTCGAACGGGATTCGTGGATCGCGTCGGTGAGCCTCCGGGCATCTGACGCCTGAGATCACCGTGAACGCGTGACCATCGCTCCGGGGGATGAGCGTCTTTCGACCATAGCAAGTTCTCAGGAAACTCGCGGGGCACGTGATGAGAGAACAAGAAAGCCCCCGGGCAGACCGGGGGCTGGATGGTGGGCGATACCGGACTCGAACCGATGACCTCTTCCGTGTGAAGGAAGCGCGCTACCAACTGCGCCAATCGCCCATACCTCTGGGGTACGTCAACCGATACTACCGGACGCTACGGGGCGGTGAAGACCACTCAGCGAGACACGCGCGAGATTCGCTGCCGGTTTGGCGGAGTGCGGATCTTCGGCTAATGTTTCATGAGTGCCCGGGACAACCGGGAACGAAATGCGGATGTAGCGCAGTTGGTAGCGCACAACCTTGCCAAGGTTGGGGTCGCGAGTTCGAGTCTCGTCATCCGCTCGAGTGCAGCAGGTCTTCTCAGGAAGGCGTGCAGCACGTGGGGTCAATCCACACGGTGGCGTGGCCGAGCGGCTAGGCACCGGCCTGCAAAGCCGTTTACACGGGTTCGAATCCCGTCGCCACCTCACGGGAAAACTGAATAGCCCCAACGGGCGCGATTGGCGCAGCGGTAGCGCGCTTCCCTGACACGGAAGAGGTCACTGGTTCGATCCCAGTATCGCGCACAGATAAAAACCCCGGTTCAGCCGGGGTTTTTGCATTCCCCGGTCTGGCGAGTGTCACCCGCGTGCAACCTACGTGCAATCCAGCGGGCATTCAGAACACTTCGACGTGCTCCACGTCGATCAGCGGAGCGTCCCGCGGCCCCGCGGTGTGAGGCTCGATCCAGACGACTTCGTGCGTCTTCGTGGACGGGTGCCATTGACGTCGGCTGTGACCGCGCACGGTCCATCGATGGTCGGGAGTGCGCCTCGCGGTCGCCGGGCCTCGGCTCTCACCTTCGCCGGTCGGACGGTAGACCATGACGACATCCGGTCGGCCCCGCACGGTCGCGCCCGAACGCTCGTTAGGAGTAGTGCGGGCGGAGCGCGCCGCGCCGAGGTCACGGGTGCGGGCCGACGCCAGCCGATGGAGCAACCGGGGTGCGTCGCGGTCGAGAGCGCTGACCGGATGCACCCGCACGTTCGGGGCGGCGAGTGAGAGCGCGCGCCACGTCGGCACCGCGCATTCTCCGCCCGCCCACATCAGTAGTTGCTCGGTGTCGGCGAGGTACGCAACGCCGGAATCGCTCGGAGGGAGCGCGTCGGGTCGCGTGGGCTCATCGAACTCGCCGAGTGCGTCGGCGCGGAGGTAGAAGAATCGTCGCCCGGCGGTCGCGTCTTTCAGTAGGCGGAACATGCGCGCTGACGGTGCGGCGCTCGCAAGGAGAGTCGTCGCGGCGTCGAGGTTCCTGGGCATGGCGCGCGGCGTCCATTCGAGTCGCGACAGGTCGCCGAGAGCCGACGAGTGGAGCGTGATTAGGAACGATTCGCCCTCGCGTGCCCAGCGCTGACGAATGCGCCGCGCCACGGGCACCTGAATGGTGGACGACGGAGACTTCACGAACTCGCCATCGGAGCGGAGGAACTTCAACAGCACTTTGCTGTCGATGCCGAGTTCGTGAGCCACTTCGTGCACGCGCGGTTTGCCCATGCCGCGCACTCTATCGGGCTCGGAGACGCACGCCGCCGAACGTGCCGACGAGGCCGGATACGCGTCCGTAGTCGCCGCATGCTTCGCGGACGGCGAGCGGGCAGGCCGCGCACGTGCTCGGGCGGACGGTCGCGGGGTCGAGGCCATCGCACGGGACACGCTCGCCGCGTTCGGTGGCGCGGAGGAGGGCGATGCCGAGCGTCCGGGCTTCGTCGTTCCCGCGGTACGTGGAGAGGCGCGGTTCGCTCGGGTCGCCCACGGGCTCAGTAGTCCGCCCGTGCGAGGAGCATCCGCAGGCCGTCGAGGTCGAGATGCGCCCACGGTTCCGTGTTCGGGTGCTCGTGGCCTGAGACGGCCCAGCCGTGCACGCCGTCGAGGTCGGGCTCGTGCGGCACGCGGCGGCGCATCGCACGGTCGCCGTCGATGAGGTCGAGCACCGCGGAGGACATCGAGTCGCCGAACTCGCGGGCGCGTTCGCATGTCGGGCAGAGGTGCGCTTGCATCGGGCGTCCGACGCCGCCGAGGCTCACCGGGCTCAGATCGTGCGGCGTCCACGGCTTCGCGGTGCGCTTCGCCAGGACAGTGCCGAGCCCGCACCACGCACAGCCGCCGGTCGGGCAGGCAACGGGGCGAGGCGGCATGCGGTCGGCGAGGTGGTCACCGTACTCGTGGCGAATGTCCGCGAGGAGGTCCGGGCTCACATGGAGCCACGGCTCTACGGCGGCTGTCCCGCGGCGTGCGTCCTCCTCCCGAACGGGCGCGAACCGCCGGTGCCAGGATGCGGCGGCTCCGCGCGAGGAGAGCCGGTTGAGGAGCGAGAGGAGGCCGTCGGCGCTGTACGTCGCGGCGGGCGTCGCGCCGATGGCGGCGAGCGCTCGGAAGGCCGAGGCGATGCGGTGCTGTCCGATACTCGGTGAGCCGATCATGCGGCGGATGCTGGGGTGCGTGTCCAGAGTGCGGGCGGCGTGTGCATCGAGGTCGGCGCACGCGGGGCACTGTCCGAACGTGACTTCGGACAGTCCTTCGATCAGCCGCCCGCGGGGGTCCATCCTCCCGGTGACGGTGAACGTCGTCCGGGGCGCGTCGGGGCCGCACGGGGTGCCGCAGTCCTTGCATGCGATGTGTTCGGCGTCGGGCAGGTGGCGGATGCCGAGGGGGAGGGGGCGGGTGTCGGGCTTGGTGGTCGTGGTCATGGTGGGGCTCTCTCAGAATCGGCGGAGTTCGTCGGGGGTTAGGTCTTGCCAGCCGAGGGTGCGGGGCGCTTTGGGCTCGGGTGGCGTCTCGGCGGGTTTCGGTGCGGGGGGCGGCGTAGGTGCGGCGGCGCGGCGGCGGGCGGCGCGGGCTCGCTTCGCTTCGGCCTCACGCTCCGCGCGCTCTTGCTCGGCGCGGCGCTCCGCGGCGGCGGCGAGTTCGGCGCGGAGAAGCGCATGCGACCACGATTCGCCGCGGTACCGACGCTCAGGCATGGCGGGGCCGTCGGTCGAGGCGGTCGCCGCACACGGCGTGCGCGCCGCGGAAGCAGTACGCGCCGGGGGCGGCGTGATGCTCGGGGCACGAGATGGCGAGGGCGGCGGGCATGACCGCGCTTCGGCTGAGTTCGCTCGCGAGCCTCGCGACGGCGGCGGCGTCCGGCGTGCGGTCGTGTCCGAGGTCGAGGGCCGCGAGGCTTCGGCTCTTGCCCTGGTATCGGCCTGACACGATTTCGCGGTACGCCGTTTCGGTCTGGTCGCGGCGGTCGTCGGAGATGTGGCCGGGGTGGCGGGCGAGGTGGATGCGCTCACGGTCGTTGTCAGCGGTGCGGTGGCTCATGGTCGGCTCCAGTCGTAGGCGGTGTGGTTCTCGGGGATCGTGGCGAGGGCATCGGCATGTGCTTCGGCGGCAAGGAGTTCGGCGGCGGCGGTGAGGCCGGGCACGGCGCGCTCACGGGTCGCCTGGGCGCCGAGCGTCGGCGTTGTCGGTGGTTGGGTGTACACGTTCATGCCGGTGATCGGTCGGGCGGAACGGCGGGCCTCGGCGAGTGCCAGGCGTTCGCGAACGTCGGCGACGTGAGCCACGCGGGCGGCGGCACGGTCGGCGGCGACGCGCTCCGCGGTCACGACACGCGCCCGTGCCTCGCGCTCGGCGAGGGTCGGCGGTGTGCGACGGGTCATCGCCATGACAGTCCCCATGACGACACGGGCCGGTGAGCGCGCACGAGTTCTTCGAGCGCCGCCTGCGCGAGGGCGCGGCGTTCCTCGGGCGTGGCACCGGGTGGGTACGGCGATGGCGTGTCGATGCCCAGCCTCTCGCGCTTTGCTTTCAGGGCGGCGAGCGCGGTTAGGGCTTCTTCGACGCTCCCGTGAGGGCGCGTCGGGATGCCGAGGGCGGCGCGGATACGTTCGGGGTCCATGCTCGGGCGGATCATCAGACGCCCAGCCGTTCGCGCTCGGGTGTGCTCAGCAGGCCGATGCCGCCCGCCCTAACCGCGGCAATTATCGCCGCCGCCGAACGGGGTGTGAGGCCGAGGCCGTCACGGAGCCGTTCTGCGGTGCGCTCTGCGGCAGTGTGCGCCGCGAGCAGGGACGCGCGCGGCTGTCCACGGTCTGTGAACGGCGACGCGGCGTCGATTCGTTCGCGGATGAGTTGCGCCACGGCCTCGGCGGTTGCCCAGGATGTCAGCGCCACGGCGAACCGGTCTAGCGCGAGTTCGGGAGCGGCGTCGACGGCACGCTGTGCGAGGTCGCGGGCGAGCGTGGCGACGGCACCAGATTGCACCGGCGGATCGCTCGGGGCTGACTCGGGTTCGGGCTTCGGGCGGGAGCGACGCGCCGCGGAGTCACACTCGCGGCATCCGTGCCGCCCGCGCTTCGTGACGTACACGGCATTGTCGGGGTGACCGCACGGCGTAGCGCTCATCGGGCACCGCCTCGCGCGGGCGTGTGTACGCGAGCGTGCACGCGCATAATGCGCGCAGGCGTGCGTGCGGGCACGGCGACGACGCCGAGAGGGCGCGGCACGGGGTGGGGCGTGTGGGTCATGACATCTCCCAGTGGGTCGGGTCGGTCGGGTCGAGGGTGAATAGGGCGGGCGGCTGGGGTTCGGGTGCCGTCGGCGGGGGAGCGGGTGCGCGGCGGCGCTTCGGGATCGGGGAGAGCGCGAGGTGTGCGACGGCTCGGCGGGCTTCGGCGTGCTCGCGGTCATCGAGGGCGGCGCATCGGCTACAGGCGGGCCGATAGTCGTCAGGGTTCAGCGAGTACCACGCGGGAGCGGCGGAGCCGGAGACGCCGCGGATGCGGTCGCCGGGCGGGGCGATGCATGACCACACGCGAGCCCGACGGCCACAGCGCCAGCAGGCGCGTGCAGAGGCCGGCCCGCGCTGGCGGCGGATGCGGGCGTGCAGGGCGAGGTATCCGGGCTGAGCGAGGCTGTAGCGCGTCGCGAGGGTGACCACGCCGAGGAATGCCGCCGGATTAAGGCGCGGCGGGGCCGTCTGCGAGCGAACGGAGCCGGGGTGCGGTAGTTGGCCGTCTGAGGAGTTCAGGCCGTCAGAGAGCCGTACAGCGCTTCGAGGCTCGGCGGGCGCGAGGGCTCGCGACGCTCGCACTGTTGCACGGGCGTTGCATGAATCGGCCTCGGCGAGCGCCACGCTGCCAACGGATGCGGAATCACGCGGCAAAATCGGCCCGCCGTCGCTGGTATCAAGCCAGTAGCGCGCGCTCATTATGCCGCCTCGGAGGTGAGCGCGGCGCGGGCCTCGGCGCAGACTTCGCCGCACACGTCCACGATGAGCCGGTAGGCGTCCTCTTGCACGTCGTCGGAGCGCCGCCACGGGTTCGGCACGGGGCGCGGCATCACGAGTGCATCCGTGCCCTTGAACACGAGACGCACGATGCCCGCCGCGAACGGGTCGAGCGGCACGACGCAATCGGCGTTGCGGTCGTCCATCGTCAGGCGGCGGGCGAAGTGCGCGGAGCCGTCGAGGCCGTGCCGCTCCGCCGTGGCGAGCGTGCCGGGGTCCATCGGGTCGCCGTGCATCGCTGAGACGCCCACGGAAGCCGCTTCGACGTTCAGGCCGTGCTCAGCCGCCATGTCGCGCAACACGAGTTCGGCCAGCGGCGAGCGGCAGATGTTCCCGACGCACACGAACAGCACGCGCCAGGGACGCCCGACGACCGGCGGCGTGTGCAGGCGCTCCGCGCCCTCGGGCACATCCACGATGTACTCACCGCCGGGCGAGAACGGCCCAGCAGGGACGCGCCCGAGCATCCATCCCGGCTCGGCGTCGACCACGTAGAGGCGCGCCCGGTCCCGGTCGTACCGCGCGCCAAAGAATCGGGCGTCGTTCGGCGCGGTCGTCCAACTCAGCCCGCGGCTGTACTCGGGCACCGCGCCGCGGTAGAGCGTCAGCGTCTCGGTCGGGATCGCCTCGGGGGCACATGCGCCGCCGTAGAGGTATCCGACTTCGCGGAACAGCCGCACCCATTCGTCGCGGGGGAGTTCGCGCAGGGGCCAGCCGTCCGGCCCGGCGCCCTTCGCCCACGACACGCTGAGGATGGCGGCGAGCACGTCGAGCGAGATGCCAGTGCGGTGCCGGTCGGCGAACAGGCCGGGCAGGTCGGCGGGCGGGTGCGGGTTTCGCCCTTCCTCCCGCATGAGCATCATCCAGTCGTACGGATTCATGCGGCCCTCCAGTCGATGCGATGACGAACAGCGGTTCGGACCTCTCCGCCCGCGCCGCGCGCGCGTACCCGGGTCGCCTGACGGGGCCGGGTAGTGATGGTGGATGCTGGGAGTTCGGCAGGGGTCATAGAGGCCAACCGCAGGGAGCGGAGCGACCGGAGGGCGGCAGTCCCGATGCGGGAGCCGAGCGGCAGGGAGCCGCCGACAATCTCGCCGGGTCGCGTCGTCGGGAATGGTGCGGCGGCTGGGTCGCGAGGTGCCTCGGAGAGGCGTCCGCCGAGCGGTAGCGAGGTGGTCGCCTCTAGGTGGCGCAGAAAGTGCGCCACCAGTCGGGAGTAAGGGACGCGGGTCGTTCTTGCCCTCTCGGCGCGGGTCATCGCATTGCCTCGCGTTCCCAGTCGGCGACAGGTGGCGCGGAAAGTGCGCCACCTAGCGTGTATCCCTCGGGCACGGTCACCTCGGGCTCGCACTCGGGCGTCTCGCACGGCCTCAGGACGGCGTACCGGAGGCCGCGGGGGAGCACGGGCGCGGGGATGCCCGTGAGCCTCAGGCAGTAGTACAGGACATGCCGCCTCGCGCCGCCCTGGGAGCGTGCTTCGAGCCGGTCGAGCACGCCGAGCGCGGCCCATGCTTTCAGCGCTCGCTCTGCCGTGTCGGTGGCCGGTGCGCCGCGTCGGGCTCCCTTCGTCACACGGAGCCGGGCGGCGTCGGCGAGGTCGAACGCATCCGCCCAGCAGAATCCGTCCGGGCCGATCCGGTCGAGCACGGCGCGGAGCACTCGGAGCGCTGACGTGTGGACGCTCACGCCGTCATCGTCTGCGAGGGCGAGGAGCAGGCCGTCTATCGCCTCTCGCGTGGGGATCGCCACGGCTCAGCCCTCGGCCCATCGCTCGATAAGGTTCGCGGATGCCTCGCACTCGGCGACGTGCGAGTCGTACTCGGCTCCGGGCTCCCAGTAGTCGACGTTCTCCGTCGCGTCCGAGCAGTACGGGCATTCGACGGCCCGGCCCGCCGCAATATCGTCAGCGAGAGATGGCTCGCCATCCTCCGGGTAGATGAGACGCATCCTCACGGCTCAGCCCTCGCTCTCCGCGCCGTTGCGCACGGGGCGCGCCCAGCGGTCGAGGTCGGCGATGCGCACGCGCAGATCGCCGCGGGAGCCGAGTTTCACGGCGGGTATGTCGCCGCGGTCGATGGCGCGCTTGATCGTCTTGCGGCTCACATCGAACCGGACCGCGGCAGAGGTCAGGGAGAGATAGACGGGACTCGGCTCAGGCATCGAAAGGGCTTCCGGTATCGAGAATCAGCCCGGCGCGGGTGCGCGTCGGGGTGCCTTTCGGTTGAGCGTCGGCCCAGTGGTTCCCCGCGTCTTACACCGCGGGGCCGGTCCGTCACAGCCAAACCTACGCCACACAAGGACAGATGTAAAGTCCTGATCAGAGGGATAAACACTTGGGGTTAAGCCTATTGTCTAGTGACGCGCGGTTGGGTCAGGGCCGGTCGAGAGTGCGGGCGCTCCGCTAGTGTCTGCTCATAAGCACCGTTCTGAGGAGGATTCATGGGGCTGTTCGACAAGATGAAAGACGCCACATCGCAGGCGGTCGGCCAGGCTCAGGCGGGGCTTGAGAAGGCGAAACAGGATTACACGGCGTCGAGGAACGACGCGCCGACGGTGACGGCGGGCGAGCCCCAGCCGATCATCGAGTTGGTGAGCCACATCGACGGCAAGAACGCGAAGGTGCGTCTCTGGCCTGACCGCCTTGAGTGGGAGCGCCCGCGCGGCGTGTCCGGCGGCAAGATCACGGCGGGCGTGATGACCGGCGGTCTTTCGCTCCTCGCTACCGGCGTCAAGGGCGGCAAGGACGAGCACGACATGGTGTTGCTCAAGTACGTGACCAACGTCACGAGCCGCAAGGACGGCCTGATGTACTACGCCGTCGATGTGCAGACCGCATCGGGCGGGGCGATCAATAGCGTTTCGTTCCGCGTGAGCAAGGATGAGGCGGCGAACTTCCGGGCTTTGATCCTGAACGCGATGCAGGAACTTGAGGCGAAGGCAAGCGCGCCCGTCGTCGTCCAGCAGGCCGCGCCGCAGTCGCCAGCGCCGACCGCCGCCGCGCCGGACCTCGGCGCTCAACTTCAGCAGCTCGCATCCTTGCGCGACGCCGGAATTCTCACGGAAGACGAGTTCGCGGCCAAGAAGGCCGAGATTCTGTCGCGTCTCTGACGCACACGACAGCCCCGGCGAGGGCGAACCGTGACCGGGGCTGAGCGGGAGACGCTACGCCGTCCGGGCCGAGGCGTCGAGAGCTTCGACTAGAGCCGCCTCGCGGCCTGTGCCGTGCGTGTACCGGAGTGCAATGCCCTCCGATGCTTGCCCGAGCCGGTCGGCCACCTCACGCGACGTAGCGCCCGCGGCGCTGTAGTGGCTCGCGGCGTAGTGGCGGAGCCCGTGCAACGGCAGATCGGGACGCCCCGCCGCCTCTCGGGCGTTCTTCCAGTGCCGGGCGAACGTCGATTGCCGCAGGTGCGCAACGCCGTCAGCCGCAGACCACAGCAGGGCGTCGGGGTTCAGCGGCACGCGCTCGGCCATGTGCGACAGCAGGGGCCGGTAGGCGACGGCGGGGAGCGGGACGACGCGCACGCCCGCGCCCGTCTTGGGCGCGCCGACGATGGCACCGCCGCCGGTCGTGTGCGTCACGCCTCGGGAGACGCGGAGAGCGACGCTGACGACCGCGCCCGCCTCGCGCGTCACGACGACATCGCCGCGCCGGAGTTCCCGCATCTCGCCGGAGCGCAGGCCGGACCACGCCGCGACGATGACGAACGACCGCAGGCGCTCGGGCATCGCGTCGATGATCGCGGCCAGTTGCTCGGGAGTCGGCGGCTTGACCGGCTTTCCGGTCGTCGCGGATGCCGCGCCGCGGATCGGCTCGGGGGCCTCGGCTAGCAGGCCGCGCGACACGGCGGAGCGGAGCACGGATGACAGTAGGGCGTAGGCGCGGGCCGTCTGCGTGACTTTGCCCGTCGCGAGCGCGGCGGCGTGCCAGTCCTCAACGGCGGCGCGGTCGATGGCCGACACCGGCGTGTCAGCCAGGGGAGCGAGTGGGCCATCGAGCAGACGACGGTACTCGGCTCGCGTCGTCTCGCGGATCGGCTTTCCGCTCGCGCTGTAGCGCTTGCTCAGCCAGTCGGTTGCGAACGCGGAGAACGGCAGGGTGCGGCGTTCGGCGTCACGTTCGGCGGCGGCACGTTCGGCGGCGGCGGCTTGACGGGCGGCGGCGGCGTCCTCCTTGCTCAGCCAGGTACCCGCGGCTATCTCGGCCTGAGTGCGCGAGAGATAGGCGCGGGCGGCACCCTTCGTCTCAAACGTCGTGGGGCCGGTGTGCCGCACGCCGTCAACGATGAACGATGCTTGCCAGCGCTTCGACGGCAGGCGGCGGAGAGCGCCCCACGCCTCACGGCTCATCGGTCGGCCTTTCGGGCGTCGGTAATGTCGTGCATGGGTCGATCCTTCCTATCGGCCTCTGACGGCCTCGCGGTGGCATCCGCGGGGCCGTCGCTCTGTTCCCGCCGTGCAATAACGTGCAACAGCGGTAGTCCCCGTTTGGGTTCGTTAGGGACAGTGTAGCGTGCCAGTAACGCCCAGAATGGGCGGATTAACGCGGGTTCGGTCCCCTCTATTACGCGCGCGCGCACGAGTGCGCGCTACTGGTTCGATCCCAGTATCGCGCACAGACAGAAACCCCCGGTTCTCCGGGGGTTTTTTCGTGTTCCACGTCGCTCCGCACGGCGGAGCGCAGGGATGTCGGACCGGTGAACGGATGTCGGGCCCGAACCAGGCTTCAGGCTCTGCATCCATTCATCGACCCGACATCCGCCGGTTCATGCGAGAAGCGTCTCCCCGATGTACCCGCCCTCCATACATCCGGGCGGGATGGCGAACACCGCGGACCCGATCGGAACCGTCCATTCGTTGAGCAGGTCGAGCTCGTCCAGTCGACGCTGCATGGGGATGAACTGCCGCTCGATGTCGGCCTGGAACGAGACGAAGATCAGCCCGGACTCGGAGACCTCGGAGCCGACCGGACGTTCGTCGTAGTTGTACGCGCGGCGGAAGATCCTCTCGCTGCCATCGCCGCGCGCGCGCCGGATGTGCGCGAACTGCGGGATCACGGGGAATCCGATCGATGTCTTGGCCTCGAAATCCGGTTCGTCGAACTCCTCCGTCCCGGTCAGTGGCGCCCCGTTGGCGAGGGTCCTCCCCACGGAGGCATCCCGACCGCCGCGGTCCAGCCGGTCCCACTTGTCGAGGTCCATCCGGATGCGGCGGAGCACCATGCCCGTCCCGCCCGCCAGCCACCCGTCCGCGCTCCACACGACCCCGTCGAAGTCCGCCGTTCCCGGTTCGGGGTTGGTGGTGCCGTCGACCTGCCCGAAGAGGTTGCGCATCGTCGTCCCTGGGCGCTCTGTACCGTAGGCGCGACGGAAGCCCTGCTGGGTCCATCGGATGCTCGCGAAGCCACGGGCATCCTTCACCAGCATCCTCGTCGCGTGGGCGACCGTCAGCGGGTCGTCACCGGCGATCTGGATCAGAAGGTCGCCGTCCGAGAACTCCGGCCGCAGCTGATCCACACCGAACGCCGGCAGAGGCGCGAGCCACGTCGGGCTCGTTCTGCCTGCGCGGGCGACCAGGCCGGGGCCGAAGCCGAAGGTGATGGTCAGCCGTGCCGGGGCGAGGGCCAGCTCCGGCTCGGAATCGGCGAGGGCGGGGACCCCCTGTGTGAGCCGGGCCGCATCGTCCGTCAGGATCCGCATCAGGCGGACGAGCCCTTCGCGGTCCACGTCATCATGGAGGTCGAGGCCCACGAAAACACCGTGAGCTTGCGCTGCGGTGTCGACACCGGCCTGGTGCGTGCCGAAGAAGGGCACCGTCTGGTCGCCGTTCATCGGAGCGGCGACCGGCTTCGCGTCGTCCTTCTGATCGTTCAGGGCGAGATCCACTCCGACCGCCGCGACCGCGCCGACGCCGGCGACAGCTCCTCCGAGGAGGAACTGTCGCCGGGTCGACCCGGTGCGACGGGAGCGGGCGCCCTCAGCGGGCGCCGACATCACTGCCCCGAGCCGTCTTGCATGTCGCCGCCCTCGTAGTTCTCGTTCGCACCGGAGTAATCCTTGACGGGTGCGGTGAACTCGAATGTCGAGTCGTCGGAGAAGGTCAGGGTGAAGGTGACGTCACTGCCTGCGGTGAGGGGACCCGTCAGATCCATCATCATGATGTGGTTGGCGCCGGGCTCCAGAGGGAGGCTCCCGCCGGCGGGAATGATGAAGCCGCCGTCCTTCTCGCGCATCACCATCTCTCCGGCCTCGTTCTCGACAGTCTCGTGCAGCTCGAGCATGTTCGACGCCTCGGACGCGACGGAGACGACGGTCACATCGTCGTCTCCGCTGTTGACGAGTGTGCCGAATCCTGCCGACATGCCCTCGTCGGCCGACTTGACCCAGGCATCCTCGATAGTCACGGTCTCGCCGGCCGGGCGCGGCGCCGATTCGGTCGGAGTGCTCTCCGGAGTGCACCCCGTGAGTGCGAGGAGGGAGACAGCGATCACAGCTGCCAGACGGGGAAGGTTCTTCGTGGTGTTCATGATGGTGTCTTTCACAGGTCATCTGCCGCGGAACCGCCGGCTTCCGGCGGTGCGGCTGCCGTCCGAGGACGGCGAAGGAATCGAATGGCGACGAAGACGAGGACGGCGATCGTCGCCCCGCCTGCGCCGATGAGCAGCACCCTGGGGATGCCGCCGGAATCTGCTGCGGTCTGATCCGACTGTCCTGCGGATGCCGGAGGGTTCTCTGTCGAGCCGCCGGCCGTCGGGGCCCGCATCGGCTCGGCATCGCCGACGATGAAGGGGATGACGCCCGCGATCGGGTGGCCGTCCTCCGACACGACCTGCCAGCGCACCTGATAGCCCGCGACAGGCATCTCGGGAGCGAGCGGGGCCGTGACGGTGCGCCCGGCGACCGTGACGTCGCCGGCGACCCAGTCCTTTCCCGAGGCGTCGACGACCAGGACGACGGCCCCGGTCAGCGACTCGTCGAGGATCAGGAGCTCGCCGGAGAACGTCATCGTGATGCTTCCGGGGGCGGATGCCAACCGCTCATCGGCGGCCGGAGTGCTGGATACCAGCTGGTCGTGGGCAGACGCGGGTGTGGCGATCGCGAGGGTCGCGACCGTCGCCAACGCCAGCCCGGCCGCAATCCTGCGGACAGGGGACATGGGAATGGCCTCTCATCAGACGTCGCGTGCGCGACGTTCATGCATGCGTTCAGAACCCGCGCGCATCGAGCGCGCGGCGGTGACGCACCACGGGGCCGGTGGGCCCAGGGCGCGGATCAGATCGCAGCGGCGAGAGGGGGTGCACGACCTCTGAGAGTCGCGAGAAGGATGAGGCTGGTGGCCTCATCGACGTCGAACCGCCCGGGAAACGCATCGACGACGTCGATACCGGGGAGCACGAGGACGTGATCGACACGCCGACGCACCCACCGGATGAGCTGAGCGGCGAGATCCCGCACGGCGATGAGCAGGCGCTCACCGCGGTACAGCGCCGCGATCGTAAGCACGGCGGCGAGAGCGTGTCCGACCCACATGGACGCGTCAGCGCTCACCTCCGCCGGAATGCCCGTCGTCGGGGGAATCACCAGAGGGCCGCCGTGCACGTGTGGTGTCGAGACGCCGGACGGCGTGACCGTGCCGAGTATGAAGAGCGTGTGGAAGAGGAACTGGCTCATCGCCACGGACAGCCCGAGGCGGATCAGCGAGAGCGACCGCCCGGCGAGGAGCACGCAGATCATGAATGAGAACACCCACGGCACGAGGATGCCGAGCGGCCCCGGCATCTGCCCTCCGCCGGTGACGTGACCGGCGAGGGCGACGAAGATCGCCAGGGAGGAAGCAGCGAAGCCGCGGATGACGGCTGGCTTCCTGGACTCGGTCACGGCACCAGTCTGGCATGGACGGCGCGGACACCTCATCGCATGCCGCAGCGCCGCGTCCGCTCTCAGCTCATTCGCGCGGTGACTTCGGCGCTCTCTTCACGACGTCGTATGCGGAGAGCGCAGCCTTCCGCGTCTCGCCGAGGTCGACGATCGGCTCTGTGGGAGCGTCGGCTGCCCAACGGGAGATGTAGAGGTTCTGGGGGTCGAACTTCTTCGCCTGGAGCTCGGGGTTGAACACGCGGAAGTACGGCGCCGCATCGGCGCCCGAGCCCGCGACCCACTGCCAGTTGAACGGGTTGTTCGCCTCGTCGGCGTCGACCAGCGTGTCCCAGAACCACTCCTCTCCGCGGCGCCAGTCGATGAGCAGGTTCTTCACCAGGAAAGAGGCGACGACCATCCGCACCCGGTTGTGCATGTAGCCGGTGTGCCAGAGTTCGCGCATCCCGGCATCCACGAGCGGTACACCTGTCTCGCCGTGCTGCCAGGCGTCCAGGTGCGCGGGGTCCAGCGGCGGCCAGGGGAAGGCGTCGAACTCCGGACGGAGGTTCTCGGTGGCGAGATCGGGGGAGTGGTACAGCGTGTGCCAGGCGAACTCGCGCCACCCCAGCTCGGAGAGGAACCCGCCCGCCCCCTCGACGCCGACAGCCTCTTGCCATACCGCGAAGGGACTGATCTCCCCCCAGCGGAGGTGCGGAGACAGCAGCGACGTGGCTCCGGCGGCAGGTTCGTCCCGCGCCCGGTCGTAGTCCCGGAGGTCCTCGTCGAGGAACCGACGCAGACGTCGTCGCGCCGCGGGCTCGCCGGGTTCCCAGGCCTCGCGAAGTCCGCCTGCCCAGTCGGGCCGGGTGGGCAGCAGACCCCAGTCGCCGAGGTCATCGGATGCGGGTGCATCGCCCACGCCCGGAATCGAGCGGGGCTCCGGAAAGGGAGCGCGGGGGGCGGGAAGAGAGAGGCACGCGCGCCAGAACGGCGTGTAGACGGAGTAGTGCGTTCCGCTGCCCGTCGTCACAGTCCACGGCTCGTGCAGCAGGGAGCCCGCGAACGAGACGGTCTCGATCCCATCCGCCCGCAGGGCGGTCTTCAGAGACGAATCGATCTCGCGCTCGGCGCCGCCGTACCGTCGGTTCCAGAACACGGCTCCCGCGTCGATCTCCGAAACCAGCTCGCGCACGACACGCTCGGCGGCGCCGCGGCGCAGCACGAGATCACCGCCACGCTCGCGCAGGCGCTCCCCGAGCGACGCGAGCGAATGATGGAGCCACCAGCGGGCCGCACCGCCGAGAGGTCGGACACCGGGGGATTCCTCGTCGAGCACGTAGAGCGCGAGCACCGGTTCCCCTCGATCGATGGCAGCCCGAAGCGCCGGGTTGTCTGCGAGCCGGAGATCATCTCGGAACCATACGAGCGAGGGGGACGTCATGATGTCATTCTCGTGGAGTGCGCGATCTCGGGTCACGCGCGACGCCGGTGGCTGCGTCGGCCGCGTGGGGTCGAGTCGCCTGTGGACCACAGCGCCCACAGGACCAGGAGCGGCTGCAGGAAGAGCCTGCCGAGACGTCGTGCATCCGTGTCGAGTCCCGGCGTCGAGCGCTTGGTCCGCCACTGGTGGACGTTGCCCGGCATCACTGCGACGAAGAACGCGGCGGTCGCCCAGCCGATGCGGCGGCGTTCCTTCGGGAGGACGAGCAGTCCTGCGGCGAGCGCGATCTCGGCGGCGCCCGAGGCGATCACGATCGTGTCCTTGTCGAGTCGAGTCAGGCGGGTGGCCCAATCGGGCACGACCACACGGAATCCGCGGGTGCTGAGGAAGTGGCCGACCCCGATCGCGCCGAGCGCGACCGCCAGGATCCATCGTGCGACTGCTCTGTCCATCCGTTCACGTTACGTGATGCTCCCCGGTGCGCGGATGACGTCCGCTGTGAGTTCCGCCTCACTCCACGAGGGACGGCCTCTCGCTCTCCCAGGAGCGGAACGCATCGACGATCTGCGGAGTGTGGGTGTGATGGAGGTAGTGCTCGCCGTCGAGCGGCACGACGGTGCCATCCGCGACGGTTGCGGCCTGCTCCTCGTGCACCTGCAGCCACGTGGGCACGGTCGGATTGTCGGAGACGACGAACAGCAGCAGGGGAAGGTCTTCGGGGAACGTCGTTCCGAGTGCGTCTCGGAAGTTCACGGGGAGCAGTGACATCGCGTTCAGGTAGGTCGGACTCAGCGTGTTCCGATCGGTGAGCAGGGCGATCTGCGCGCGTGCTTCTTCGGAGTAGACGGCCTCGTCGTACCCCGTGCCGCGAATCGAGGCGATGAGACGAGCGAGTCCGAGGTTCTTCGCAGCGCCGAACAGCCCGACCGGCAGCTCCGTGTCGGAGCCCGGCTGGCCGGGGACGCTGCTGTCGATCCCCACGAACGCCCGCACCTCGTCGGGATAGCGATTCGCGAACTGGATGCCGTAGAGGCCCGCGATGGAATGCCCCATCAGCACGTACTCGTCGACCCCGAGCTGCTGCAGGGCGGAGTGGGTCTCGCTCACGATGTTCTCGGTGGTGCGCGGCTGATCCGTACCGTCGCTCAGCCCATAGCCGAAGGGCTCCACCACGATCACGCGATGGTCCTGCGCGAGCTCGGCGACGAGCGGCTCGAAGTCGAGGACGGGCGATGCGGTGCCGAAGCCGGGAAGGAGCACCACGTCCTCCGCGCCCTCGCCGACGATCAGCACGTTCATCTCCCGACCGTCCACAGCGACCTTCTGCCCGTAGGGTTCGATGCGATCCTGTTCGATCGCGGTCGCGACCACGTTTCCCACGGTGGTCGTCGCAAGGCCCAGCGCGACCACCCCGATGACGGAGGCGACCGCGATGAGCGTTCTCTTGACGTGCTTGTTCATGCAGACCTCTCCGAGCGCACTCCGTGTGCAGCCTCCCTTCCAGCTTTCCGATGCGCGTGCGCTACCGCATCGTCGTGCCGTGGGCATTCGTGTACCGCGATCGCGGTATCCCGTCTCATCCCGCCGGGGGATCCCCGGCGCGACGGTGCGCGGAATACTGGTGTGATGTCGGCAGCTCGTCCTCCACGAATCGCGTCGCTGTTCGGCGACGTGCTCGCCGTGCTCGTCGTGACGCTGTTCGCCGTGTCGCCGTTCCCCGACGACGGCTTCCGCGCGGACGGATGGCTGATGGTGGTCGCGCTCCTGCCGGCGGCCGCGATGCTGCTCCGTCGCCGTTTCCCGCTCTTCACGCTCGGCGTCAGCCTGGCATGCGCCGTGTTCCTGGCGTTCGCCGGAGTGGTGTCACCGAGTGCGCTCATCGCTGTGGCGATCAGTGCATTCGCCACCGTGGATCGGCGCGGGCGTCTCGTGGGGGTCACCGCCGTCGGCGCGGCGACGGTGATCGTGTTCTTCGTCAGTGCGATTCCGCTCGGCGGCGATCTCTGGGACGCCCGCGCGCTGCAGTTCGTGTTCATCGTCGCTCTCGCCGGCGCGCTGGGAGACGCCACCCGGTCTCGCAGGGAATTCGTCATCGCGATGACCGAACGCACGGAACGTGCGGAGCAGGGACGCGAGGAGGAAGCGCGACGTCGGGTCGCCGAGGAGCGGGTGCGCATCGCTCGCGACCTGCATGACGTGGTGGCGCACCAGATCTCGGTCATCAGTCTGAACGCCGGCGTCGCCTCATCCGCGTTGGACCTCCGGCCGGAGCGGGCGCGGGAGGCGCTGAGCACGATCCGTCGTTCCTCGCGCACGGTTCTCGCCGACATCGGGGGACTGATGGCACTTCTTCGGTCCGACGATCCTGAGGACGTCCGTGATCTGCGCCCGCAGCGGGGACTCGCCGACCTCGACGCTCTGGTCGCGCAGTTCCGCGAGGCCGGGCTCCGTGTCGAGCTGCAGGACGCCCCGGATCGACCGCAGCTGTCGCCGGCAAGCGACCACGTCGCGTTCCTCGTGATCCTCGAAGGTCTGACGAACGCCCACAAGCACGGGGCAGGTGACGCGGCGCTCGTCCGGATCCGCACTGAGCAGGACTCGCTCCGACTCACCATCGTCAATCCCGCGGTAGATGAGGCGAGGGCTCCTGCCGCGTCAGGGGGTCACGGGCTACGAGGGCTTCGCGAGCGCGTCGTCGCCGTTCGCGGCGACGTGCAGACCGGCAGGGTCGGCGAGGAGTTCCGACTGGATGTGCGGATTCCGCTGGAAGGAGGTCAGCGATGATCCGTGTGCTCGTGGTCGATGACCAGCCGCTGGTTCGCCAGGCCGTTCGCGACATCCTGATCGACGGCGGCGTCGAGGTGATCGGCGAAGCGGCGAACGGGCGAGACGCCGTCGCGCAGGTGCGCCGGTCCAGCCCCGATGTCGTCGTGATGGACATCAGGATGCCTGAGCTCGATGGGATCGCGGCCACCGCCCAGATCACGGGTTCGTCCCCGTCCTCGGCGACCCGCGTGCTCATCCTGACGACTTTCGAGGAGGACGACTATGTCGTGGCAGCCCTTCGAGCCGGCGCCAGCGGCTTCGTGGGCAAGGGAGCGGAGCCGGAGGAGATCGTCGACGCCGTGCGGGTCGTGCACCGGGGGGACGCGCTCCTCTCCTCGGCGGCGACTCGTTCACTGATCGGGCGTTCGGTGCTGCCGCAGCTCCCGCGTGCTGAAGCATGGCACGATGAGCCGTTGCGACAGCTCACCGACCGCGAGCGTGAGGTGCTGCTCCTCGTGGCGCGGGGCGATTCGAACCAGGACATCGCCGAAGCACTCGTGATCTCACCCCACACCGCGAAGACCCATGTGAATCGCATCATGTCCAAGCTGCAGGCGCGCGATCGGGCCCAACTGGTGATCCGTGCCTACGAGTCGGGAGTCGTGATCCCCGGGGCGTGAACGGCCTCCCGTGAGACGACGGGGCCGGACATGCTCGTGGCGGTCAGGACGACGGGATCATGCGAGTAACCTGGGTATCGACCCAGATGGAGAGAGTTTCTGTGCCTGAAAACGCCCGGCCGAATGACGGCTTCGCCCTGTTCACTGACCGAAACGTCGTCGCGATGCGCGTCAACGGCGAGCTCAAGGACCTCGCCACGACCGTGACCGAGACCGACGAGGTCGAGGCGGTCACGATCGACAGCACGGACGGATTGAACATCCTCCGTCACTCGGCTGCCCACGTGCTGGCGCAGGCGGTGCAGCGCATCAACCCGCAGGCGAACCTCGGGATCGGCCCGCCCATCACCGACGGCTTCTACTACGACTTCGGCGTGGAGACCCCGTTCACGCCGGAGGACATCAAGGCCATCACCAAGGAGATGCAGCGCATCGTCCGCGAGGGCCAGCGGTTCGTCCGCCGTGTGGTGACCGACGAGGAGGCCCGCGCCGAGCTCGCGAACGAGCCGTTCAAGCTCGAGCTCATCGGGCTCAAGGGCCCGGGCAAGGAGGTCGCCGAAGGCGCCTCTGTCGAGGTCGGCGAGGGCGAGCTGACGATCTACGACAACACCACCCGTGACGGCGAGGTCGTCTGGAAGGACCTCTGCCGCGGACCGCACCTGCCCAATACGCGCATGATCGGCAACGGATGGGACCTCACCCGCATCGCTGCCGCGTACTGGCGCGGCAGCGAGAAGAACCCGCAGCTGCAGCGCATCTACGGCACGGCCTGGCCGACGAAGGACGAGCTCCGCGCGTATCAGCACCGTCTCGAGGAAGCAGCCAAGCGCGATCACCGCCGCCTCGGCAAGGAACTCGATCTGTTCTCGTTCCCCGAGGAGATCGGGTCGGGCCTGTCCGTGTGGCACCCGCGCGGCGGCGTGATCCGCGGTGAGATGGAGCAGCACGCGCGCAAGCGCCACATCGAGGGCGGCTACACCTACGTGTACACCCCGCACATCTCGAAGGAAGACCTCTTCCTCACCTCGAACCACCTCGTTACGTACAAGGAGGGCATGTTCCCGCCGATCGTGATGGACGAGGAGCGCGACGATGAGGGCAACATCACCAAGCAGGGCCAGGACTACTACCTGAAGCCCATGAACTGCCCGATGCACATCCTCATCTACAAGGAGCGCGCCCGGAGCTACCGCGACCTCCCGCTGCGCTTCGCGGAGAACGGCACGGTCTACCGCAACGAGCTCTCCGGCGCACTGCACGGTCTCACGCGCGTGCGAGGCTTCACCCAGGACGACTCGCACCTGTTCGTCACGCCCGACCAGCTCGAGGCCGAGGTCGCCAAGGTCCTCGACTTCATCCTCTCGATGCTCCGCGATTTCGGTCTGACCGACTTCGAACTCGAGCTGTCGATGAAGGACGACGAGAAGTCCAAGTGGATCGGCTCGGACGAGTTCTGGGAGTCGTCGACCGACGCGCTGCGCCGTGTCGCGGTGGCCTCAGGGCTCAAGCTCACAGAGGTCCCCGGTGAGGCCGCGTTCTACGGCCCGAAGATCGACCTCAAGACGCGTGATGCGATCGGTCGCACCTGGCAGCTCTCGACTGTGCAGGTCGACCCGAACCTGCCGGAGCGCTTCGACCTCGAGTTCATGGACAAGGACGGGCAGAAGAAGCGCCCGATCATGATCCACCGCGCGCTGTTCGGCTCGATCGAGCGGTTCTTCGCGATCCTGCTCGAGCACTACGCGGGTGACTTCCCGGTGTGGCTGTCTCCCGTGCAGGTCGTGGGCATCCCGGTGGCGGACGACTTCGCCGACTACTTGGGCGACGTGATCGACACACTGCGCTCTCAGGGCGTGCGTGCCGAGCTCGACACGTCCGACGATCGCATGCAGAAGAAGATCCGGACGCACACGACCGGCAAGGTGCCGCTGCTGCTGATCGCGGGGGAGAAGGACCGCGACGCTGGCACCGTCTCTTTCCGCTACCGCGACGGGGCGCAGGAGAACGGTGTACCGATCGCGGACGCCGTAGCGCGCATCCGCACGGCCATCGACTCCCACGCCCTCGTGCAGACAGCAGGGGACCTGGCGTGACCGACGGGGAGCAGCCGCTGGAGGATGCCGGACGCCTCGCCGGGGTGCCGGACGAGTTCCAGCGGTTGTGGACCCCGCACCGGATGGCGTACATCCAGGCGGGACCGGAGCCCCTGCGCGAAGAGTGCCCGTTCTGCGAGGCGCCGAAGTTCCCGGATGCCGAGCGGCTGGTCGTCGCACGCGGCGAGACGGCGTACGTGTTGCTGAACCTCTTCCCGTACAACTCCGGCCATCTGCTGGTCTGCCCCTACCGTCACATCGCCACCTACGACCAGGCGACGCCGGAGGAGGTCGCCGAGATCGGCGCGCTCACCCAGACGGCGATGCGCGTGCTGCGCGAGGTCTCGCGCTGCGACGGCTTCAACCTGGGCATGAATCAGGGCGCCGTGGCGGGGGCCGGCGTCGACGCCCACCTGCACCAGCACGTGGTGCCACGGTGGACGTCGGACGCGAACTTCTTCCCGATCATCGCGAAGACCAAGGCGCTCCCGCAGCTGCTGGGCGAGGTGCGCGAAGCCGTGGCTGACGCCTGGCCTCGCCCGAACGCGTGACTCGCGGTGTGCTGAACCCGATGGCTCTCCGGCATCGCTTCGCCGCAGCAGCGATCGTCCTCGGCGTCGCCTCATCCATGGCCGCCTGTGCACCGCAGCCCGATCCCCAGCGGACGGCGACACCGACGGCGGCACCGACGAGCGTAGAGGACGAGGGGCGCGCCTTCTACCTCGCCCAGGGGTTCGCGGAGAACGAGGGACGCCTCTCTCCGAAGACCCCGGCACAGCAGGCGCTGGTCGACGACGTGATCGAGAGCGGAGTCTGGGCAGGCATACCCGATGAGGACGTCGCCTGGATGAGCCTCGAGCTCACGATCGACGTCTGCCTCGTCGCGATCGAGTCCGAGCACCGGGTCGATGCGGGCAAGGTCGGTGACCACATCGATTCCTCCGAGATCATCGGCTCCTGGTCGAATGCGTTCGAAGAGAGCGACCCCGGTCTGCCTTTCATGCTCGGAGGCCTGGCGATCTCAGGCATGAAGTATCTCTGCCCCGATGACCACCCCGGTTGGCTCGCCGCGTATCGCGAGCTGCCCATCCCCACCTGATGACGGACGCCCGGCTCAGCGCACCTGGCGCGCCGTGAACTGCAGCCGCGGGTTCGCGTAGAACTCCTGGGCCTCGACGAGCTGCAGCTCGCGCTCTCCGGACTCGAGCGTCGCCTTGAGCAGGTCGTACACGCTGGACGCCGTGCGCTCGAGCGCGACCTTGGCGCTGCCGGTCTCGACGTAGTGCGCAGTGAAGAGCGCGGCGGTCACGTCCCCGGAACCATTCGCCTTCATGGGCAGGTGCGGGGTCTGCACGAGCCAGGCACCCTTCTCATCGGCGGCGAGCATCTCGATCGTCCCCTCTTCGCGATCGGGGCGCTCGACACTGGTGACGAGCACGGTGCGCGGACCCATCGCGTGCGCGAGATCGACCGACGCGAGAGTGGACTCCAGCGTGTCAGGCTCGGTGTCGGTGAGGAAGCCGAGCTCGAACTGGTTCGGGGTGATGATGTCGGCGACGGGAACCACGCGCTCACGCAGCAGCACCGGGATCGCGGGGGCGACGAAACATCCCGACTTCGCGTTGCCCATGACCGGGTCGCAGGCGTACACCGCGCTCGGGTTCGACGCCTTCACTCGTGCGACGGCGTCGATGATCACGTCTCCGATGCCCTCTCCGCCCTGGTAGCCGCTGAGAACGGCGTCGATCTGGCCGAAGACACCGCGTTCCTCGATGCCGGTGATGACCTCGCGGACGTCACCCGGGGCGATCAGGGGACCGCGCCAGGCGCCGTAGCCGGTGTGGTTGGAGAAGTTCACGGTGTAGACGGGCAGTACCTCGACACCGATGCGCTGCAGCGGGAACACGGCGGCCGAGTTCCCCACATGCCCGTAGGCCACGGCTGACTGGATGGAGAGGATCTTCATTCTCCGACTCTTTCGTTCAGGGCGGGCCGGTGCCCGCGAGGTGTGGTCATCGCCCGGCGGCGACGAGGTCTGCGACCAGCGACTCTGCTTCATCGTCGGACAGGTCATGCACGGTGAGACGCAGATGATGAGAGGGCTCCGCCTTCTCATCGAGCGCGAAGTCGTCGCCGGTGCGGGCGAGCCATCCGCGGCGCATGAGGCGGTCGGCGATGGTCCGAGCCGGCTGGGAGAACTCGACCCACAGGCTCATGCCGTCGGACACCGTGGCCTCGATACCGCTCGCTCGGAGTCGTTCGGCGAAGGCGGCGTTGCGCTGCGCGTAGTGCTCCGCAGCCGCTGCCACCTCCGACATCGCCGTCTCGTCGGTCAGCTGTGTAAGGGCGAGACGCTGCAGCAGGTGGCTCACCCATGTCGTTCCGGGGCTCAGCCGCATCGCGAGGCGCTCGGCGGTCTCCGCGTCCGTCGCTGCGATCGCGAGGCACATGTCCGGACCAAGGAACTTCGAGACAGAGCGTACGAGGGCGAACCGGCGATGCTCGGGGCCGATGAGCGACTCGTAGGGTCGCTGCGAGAGCATCGAGAAGTGGTCGTCCTCGATGATCAGCACATACGGGTGGTCGGCGAGCACGGCACGGAGTTCGGCGGCCCGGGAAGCGGTGAGGCTCGCGCCGGTCGGATTCTGCGCCCGCGGCGTGCAGATGATGGCACGGACGCCCGCCTCCAGCGCGGTTCGCAGACCGTCGACGGTCATGCCCTCGGCGTCGACGGGGACGGGAACCGCGCGATAGCCGCCCAGCCGCACCGTGTGGATGCTCGCGAGGAAACAGGGATCCTCCAGGGCGACGGCGTCATCGCGCATCAGCGCCTGGGCGAGCAGCCGCTCGACGGCGTCGACCGCTCCACTGGTCACGGTGATACGGAAGTCGACGCCGTCGAGGTCGCGCGAGATCCAGCGCGTCGACCACTCCTCGAGTCCACGATCGATCACGGGCTCGCCGTAGAGCACAGGGCGGGAGGCGATGGTCATCAGGGCCGGTGCAGGATCGGGGATCAGGCGGGGGTCGGGGTTCCCTGTGCCGATGTCGCGGAGGACGGTGTCGGGGGCATAGCCTTCCTGCGCCACTGCCTCCAAGCCGGCGACGATGGTCCCTGCTCGTCCGCGAGACAGCACGAGCCCCGCCTGAGCGAGCTGTCGATACGCGGCGACGGCGGTGTTCCGGTTGACACCGAGCGTGGCGGCGAGCTCCCGCACCGGGGGGAGGACGCTGCCGGGGCGGAGGATTCCGCGGTCGCGCAGGGAGCGCACGCTGTCGGCGATGTCCGCTGCGGTGGTGCCTGTGATCTGGTCGCTCATGGTCCTCCTCAGCGATTCTAGGTCGAATCGGACAGTGCTATGTTTGATCTAGATCAAACCCGACTTCGGTGCATCCGACAGGAGTTCCCATGGCAGACCAGACAACCACCGGATCGCCGCGCGTCAAGCGCGGTCTCGCCGAGATGCTGAAGGGCGGCGTCATCATGGACGTCGTCACGGCTGATCAGGCGAAGATCGCCGAAGACGCCGGAGCCGTCGCCGTCATGGCGCTCGAGCGCGTCCCGGCCGACATCCGCGCGCAGGGTGGTGTCTCCCGCATGAGCGACCCCGACATGATCGACAGCATCATCGATGCGGTGTCCATCCCCGTGATGGCCAAGGCGCGCATCGGTCACTTCGTCGAGGCGCAGGTGCTGCAGGAACTCGGCGTGGACTACATCGACGAGTCGGAGGTCCTCTCGCCTGCCGATTACGTGAACCACATCGACAAGTACGGCTTCACGGTCCCGTTCGTCTGCGGCGCGACCAATCTCGGTGAGGCGCTCCGCCGCATCAACGAGGGCGCAGCCATGATCCGGTCCAAGGGTGAGGCGGGAACCGGCGACGTCTCCGAGGCGATGAAGCACATCCGCAAGATCCGCGGCGAGATCGCGGCTCTCACGTCCCTGCCCAAGGACGAGCTGTTCGTGGCGGCCAAGGAACTGCAGGCACCGTACGAGCTGGTCGCCGAGATCGCCGAGACCGGCAAGCTTCCCGTCGTGCTGTTCGTGGCCGGTGGTGTCGCGACGCCTGCGGACGCAGCCATGATGATGCAGCTCGGCGCCGACGGCGTGTTCGTCGGATCGGGGATCTTCAAGTCGGGCAACCCTGCGGAGCGGGCGAAGGCGATCGTCAAGGCGACGACCTTCTTCGATGACCCGAAGGTCATCGCCGAGGTCTCGCGTGGATTGGGTGAGGCCATGGTGGGCATCAACGTCAGCGACCTTCCCGCGCCGCACCGTCTCGCCGAGCGTGGCTGGTAACACCAGGGTCGGTGTGCTCGCGCTGCAGGGCGACGTGCGCGAGCACGCCGCCCTGCTCTCGAGTCTCGGTGCCGACGTGGCGTTGGTGCGACGCCCCGACGACCTCGCATCGGTCGACGGGCTCGTCATCCCGGGCGGCGAGTCTAGCGTGATCGACAAGCTGTCGCGCGTCTTCGGGATGCAGCAGCCCATCCGCGAGGCCATCGCGGCAGGCATGCCGGTCCTCGGCACGTGCGCGGGACTGATCATGCTCGCCGACGAGATCGTCGACGCCATCGAGGGACAGGAGTCGTTCGGAGGGCTGGATGTGGTCGTGCGCCGGAACGCCTTCGGCCGTCAGGTCGAATCCTTCGAAGCGCGACTCGACGTTCCCGCACTCGGCGCGGATCCGGTGTCCGCCGCGTTCATCCGCGGACCGGTTGTCGAGTCGGTCGGTCCGAGGGCCGACGTGCTGGCATCCCTGCCCGATGGACGCGTGGTCGCCGTGGAGCAGGGCGACCTGCTCGGTCTGAGCTTCCACCCGGAGATCACGGGAGAGACGAGGTTCCACGAGCGCTTTCTCGCTCGCGCAGACGCACGTCGCCGCGCTGCGGCGCGGTAGGTCGTCGGCTCAGATCAGGCCCGAGAGCCACCGCAGAGCCGGCATCGCCTGCGCGCGCTGGAACTCCCGCAGGCCGGGGAGCTGCGGGATATCGGGTTGCGCCTGCTGGAACCAGAGGAACGATGCGAAGGCGGAGATCACGGCGAGCAGCTCAGCTTGAGGTGGTGCGCCGTGCTCTTCGAACACAGCCCACGCCTCCTCGCAGGCGGGGCCTCCGGATGCCTCGATGCTGGGGAGCAGACAGGGGAGGTCGATCCACGCGGCGCCCCTGCGCGCGTGCGGCCAGTCCAGCAGGTGTGCCCGTCCTGCGCTGATCAGGATGTTGTCTGCGCGCACATCGTCGTGCACGATGACGTCGCCGTGTACCGCGCAGCGGAAGCTCTCCTCGAGGCGCAGCAACGCCGGCATCCGCGCGGGGAGGCCATGGGGGAGCGCCTCGCGCATCCCCCGATCCGCAGCGATCTCCGTCCACCTGGTGAAACCGGGGATCATGACAGCCTCTGCTCGAGGCATATCCGAAGGCGCAGGGGTGGTCGACAGCACGCGCAGGGCCTTGGCTACGGCGTGCAGGTCCGCCGTCGTCCACGGCTGGCCCGGGTGGCGGCCGTCGATCGCCTCGATCACGAGCGCCGTACCCGTCGGGTCGTCGATGGCTCCGAGGAGTCGTGGGGCGATGGCGGTCGGCAGATGCGAGAGCGTGCGCATCTCCTCGCGGAGGAAGTGCAGCGAGTCCGCGTGCCAATCCGCACCGCAGGCCTTGACGAATGCGCGCCCCGTCGTGGTCGTGACGACGCCCGCGTAGGAGGCGCTGAAGCCGCCATGGGCTGGCGCCTCCTGCACGAGATCACCCCCGATCGCGGAGATGATCCGAGATCGAAGTGGCATCGGGAGCGTATGCCAGTCGGGCCGGAGCCGATCTGCTCCCGTCGTCATCGTGCTGTCTTCTCGACGCCGGGTCCGTCGCGTTCGACTCCGCGCCGATGGGAGAGCATCCACTCATAGAGTTCGGGGTTCTCGTACGTCTCGGTCCATGAGTCGTGACCGACGCCCGCGTACCGGGTGAAACGCACGTCAGCGTCGAGGGCCTGCAGCTCGTCGACGATCTGCTCTGTCGCGGCGATCGGCACGACGTCGTCCGCGTCGCCGTGGAACGCCCAGGAGGGGATCGCGCGGATCGGAGCGGCGCTCTGCATCCACAGGCCACCGCAGATCGGTGCGATGGCCGCGAATCGATCGGGGTAGCGCACCGCGAGCGACCAGGTGCCGAAACCGCCCATGCTGAGTCCTGTCACCGAAACGCGCTCCTCGTCGACCCTGTGTGTGGAGCTCACCTCATCGATCAGTGCGGCCAGCGTCGAGAGCTCGGCGACCCATTGACTCGCCGCGGCGCACTGGGGTGTGACGAGGATGAAGGGGAACTCCTGCCCGTCGTCCGCCAGTCTGGGCGGACCGTGGACGGCGGCGAGATCGAGGTCGGAACCCCGTTCGCCTGCACCGTGCAGGAAGAGCACGAGCGGCCAGAGCCGGTGCGGATCATCGTCGTAGCCATCAGGGAGGTGGAGCAGGTACCGCAGGGTGTCGGCGGGCGCCGGTGCGCCGTCAGGAACCCCTGCCGAGCGGAGGGCGGGAGAGATGTGTCGTGATCTGCGCATGCTCCCATCCTGCGCCACCCGAGGCGTTCGTTAGAATGGACGATGCGCTGAGCGCGAGCTCATGCGGATACGACGAGCGGAGACTTATGTCCGGGCATTCCAAGTGGGCGACCACGAAGCACAAGAAGGCCATCATCGACTCCAGGCGCGCGAAGTCCTGGGCCAAGCTCATCAAGAACATCGAGGTCGCCGCCAAGCTCGGCGGACCGGACCTGGCGGGCAACCCCACCCTCTTCGACGCGGTGCAGAAGGCCAAGAAGACCTCGGTCCCCAAGGACAACATCGACCGCGCGGTGAAGCGCGGTGCCGGTATCGGCGGCGAGGCCGTCGAGTACCTCTCGATCATGTACGAGGGATACGGCCCCAACGGCGTCGCGCTCATGATCGAGTGTCTGACCGACAACAAGAACCGGGCGGCCGCTGAGGTTCGCACGGCTCTCAGCCGCAACGGCGGCACGCTCGCAGACCCCGGCAGCGTGGCCTACAACTTCAGCCGCAAGGGCGTCATCGTCGTCGGCTCCGAGGGCACCACCGAGGATGACGTGATGATGGCGGCGCTCGAGGCCGGCGCGGAGGAGATCGAACCGCACGCCGAGGGCTTCGAGGTGATCACGGAGGCGACCGACCTGGTGGCTGTGCGCAGCGCGCTCCAGGAGGCCGGCATCGACTACGAGTCCGCCGACGTCGAGTTCGTCCCGAACCTCAAGGTCGAGATCGACGCCGACACCGCGCGCAAGATCTTCCGCCTGATCGATGCCCTGGAAGACAGTGAAGACGTGCAGAACGTGTTCACAAACTTCGATCTGAGTCCCGAGGTCCAGGCGGAGCTGGAGAACGACGACGCCTAGGCGCGCCGGGCGACCGGTGTCGGATCGGCGGCCTAGCCTGGGGGAGTGACCTCCTCTCTGCGCGTGCTCGGCATCGACCCCGGTCTCACCCGCTGCGGTGTGGGGGTCGTGGATGTCGACGGATCGCGCCGCGGAAAGCTCGTGCACGTCGGGGTGATCCGTTCCTCGCCGGAAGCGGAGATCGGGGAGCGTCTCTCGATCGTGGCCGCCGGGATCCGCGCCGTGATCGCCGAGCATCGACCTGATGCCGTCGCCGTCGAGCGGGTCTTCGCGCAGCAGAACACGCACTCGGTGATGGGCACCGCACAGGCCAGTGGCGTCGCGTTGCTGATCGCCTCCGAGTCGGGGCTCCCCGCCGCCACGCACACACCCAGTGAGGTCAAGGCCGCCGTCACCGGATATGGTGCTGCCGACAAACGGCAGGTGCAGACGATGATCGCCCGCATCCTGCGCCTCGACGCACTGCCGCAACCGGCCGATGCCGCCGACGCACTGGCCATCGCCCTCTGCCACGCCTGGCGACGCGGGGGAGCAGCGGCGACCGCCCCCGGGGCTCTGACTCCCGCTCAGCGTGCCTGGGCCGAGGCCGAGAAGCGTGTCGGTCGAACATACCTACGAGCGACGCCGTAGGCTGAGGGGATGATCTCCTCTCTGCACGGCGTCGTCCTGCATGCGGCATCCGATCAGGTCGTCATCGATGTGGGCGGGGTCGGATTCGCGGTCGCGGTGCCCGCCGATGTCGCCCACACCGCGACGGTGGGAGAGAAGCTGCTGCTGCACACCAGCCTCATCGTCCGTGAGGACTCGCTGTCGCTGTTCGGCTTCGCCGACCGCGGTGAGCTCGAGATCTTCGGATTGCTGATCAGCGTGACCGGCGTCGGTCCGAAGTCGGCACTCGGCGTGCTCTCGCACCTCACGAGCGATCAGATCGCCGAGGCCGTCACCGCGGAGGATGACGCCCCCTTCCGACGCGTTTCCGGCATCGGCCCCAAGACGGCGAAGCTCATCGTGCTGCAGCTCGCCGGCAAGGTGCAGGCGTTCGCGGCTCCGGCGAAGCCCGCCGCGGGCGGCGGCGCCGATGTCGTCACGCAGGTGGCCGCGGCACTCGTGGGGCTCGGCTGGTCGGAGAAGGTCGCCGCAGACGCTGCCGCCCAGACGGCAGCGGATGCCACAGAGGCGGAGAGCGCGTCCGTCGCCTCTCTGCTTCGTCGTACGCTCGCCCTGCTCGGCCCGGCGCAGGGAGGCCAGGCGCGTGTCTGATCCCCTCGACGCCAGCGAGCCCTCCGACGAGACCGAACTCGCCATCGAAGGCGCCCTGCGGCCGACGAGCCTCGGAGAGTTCGTGGGCCAGCAGAAGGTGCGCGGTCAGCTGCAGCTGCTCCTCGAGGCCGCCCGCATCCAGAGTCGTCCCGCCGATCACATCCTCTTGGCGGGACCTCCCGGCCTGGGGAAGACGACGCTCGCGATGATCGTCGCACACGAGAGCGAACGTCCGCTCCGGCTGTCCAGCGGCCCGGCGATCCAGCACGCCGGTGATCTCGCGGCCCTGCTCTCGAGCCTGGTCCCCGGTGAAGTGCTCTTCATCGACGAGATCCACCGCATGGCGCGCTCCGCCGAGGAGATGCTCTATCTCGCGATGGAGGACTACCGCATCGACATCATGGTGGGAAAGGGCGCGGGAGCGACGAGCATCCCGCTCGAGCTCTCGCCGTTCACCCTGGTCGGCGCGACGACTCGCTCCGGGCTGCTGCCCAACCCGCTCCGCGACCGCTTCGGGTTCACCGGTCACCTCGAGTTCTACGAGGTGGGCGAGCTGGAGCAGGTGATCGCACGATCCGCGGCCGTGCTCGGCGTCGACCTCCCGACCGACTCGCTCGCCGAGATCGCCCGACGGTCCCGCGGCACCCCGCGCATCGCGAACCGCCTCCTTCGCCGGGTGCGCGATTATGCGCTGGTGCACACGGGGGGAGTTGCGACCATCCGCGAGGTCCGTGCGGCCCTGGATCTGTACGACGTCGATTCGATCGGTCTCGATCGCCTGGACCGTGCCGTGCTCGAAGCGCTCGTCCGACGGTTCCGCGGTGGCCCGGTCGGCCTCAGCACGCTCGCTGTCGCCGTCGGTGAGGAAGCCGAGACCGTGGAGAGCGTGGTCGAGCCGTACCTCGTGCGCATCGGGTTCCTCGGGCGCACGCCCCGCGGCCGTGTGGCGATGCCGGAGGCGTACGCGCACCTGGGTGTCGCGCATCCGGACGGGATGCTTAAGTTGGATGACCTATAATCACTGAAGACTTCCCGGATACCTTCGCGCGCCCAAAGGCTGGAGCGTGCACCTGAGAAAGGCGCTTCCCCCATGCCCATGGAATTCCTGCTCTTCGGCCTCCTCGCCGTTCTCCTCGTCTTCATGATCTTCAACACGCGCAAGCGCACGAAGCAGATGAAGGCCGAGCAGGAGGAGAAGGCCACCAAGACCGTCCCGGGCGCCAAGGTGCTCCTGCAGGGCGGCATCTACGGGACGATCGTCGCGTACGACCCCGACGACCTCGACACCCCCGCGCTCGTCGAGATCGCTCCCGGCACCATCATCGACGTGCACAGCCAGGCCATCCTGCGCGTGGTCGAGCCCAAGGATGTCGTCGTCGACGCACCGTCGGACGACATCGTCGAGGAGCGTGTCGTCGAGGAGCGTGTCGTCGAGGAGCCGGTCGCCCCGGCTGTCGAGACCCCCGAGGAGACCCGCGCTCGCCTCGAGCGCGACGCCGACGACAAGTAACGCCGAGGCCGACGCGGCCCCTCGGATCTCCGTCCTTCCAGAAAGCTGAACACACGTGGCTTCATCCTCTCCCGTCCGTCACGCCTGGCGGGTCCTTCTCGGCCTGCTCCTCGTGACGGGCGTGCTCTTCGGCATCAACGCACTGGGCGTGTACGTCTTTAAGGACAGCAACGGGGAGGCCGCGAGCTCGTGGACACCTGAGCTCGCCCTCGATCTGCAGGGCGGCACACAGATCGTGCTGAGTGCGGAGACCGAGGACGGAGCGGCTCCGTCGTCCGAGCAGCTCGACCAGGCCGCGGCGATCATCCGGCAGCGTGTCGATGCGTCCGGCGTCGCCGAGGCCGACATCACGACCGAGGGCGGACAGAACATCGTCGTCCAGATCCCCGGTGAGGCCGACGCGCAGACGCGGGAGCGGATCCAGTCCAGTGCTCAGCTGGAGTTCCGTCCCGTGCTCTACACGACGGCGGCGACCAACGAGTTCGTGGGCGAGGACGGCAACTCGACGCCGTACCCCAGCCCGGATCCGGGTCTGAACTCGACGCCGACGGCCGAGCCGACCGACGCGAGCGACCTCTCCTGGGTCACCGACAAGCTGGCCGCGGAGTTCCAGGCATACGACTGCGCGAACCCGGAGAACGACGCCTCCAAGGCGCCGAAGGACCAGCCGCTCATCGCCTGCTCGGCGGACGGGAGCGCCAAGTACATCCTTGGACCGGCAGAGCTCGACGGCACGGCCATCACCGACGCCTCGGCCGGTCGCGACCCGAAGTCGGGTGCCTGGCTGGTGCAGCTCACGATGAACGGCGACGGGGCCGATGCGTTCGGCAAGGTCAGCACCCGCCTGAACCAGAACCGCATCGACGGGCTCACGCCGCGGGATCAGTTCGCCTTCGTGCTGGACGGCAACGTGATCAGCGCTCCGCGGATGAACGGGCAGATCCTCGATGGTCGCCCCAGCATCTCCGGAAGCTTCACGCAGGAGTCCGCGACCACTCTCGCCGATCAGCTCAAGTTCGGTGCCCTTCCGCTGAGCTTCACGGTGCAGAGCTCCGACACGATCTCGGCGACGCTGGGTACGCAGCAGCTGCAGATCGGTCTCATCGCGGGCCTCATCGGGCTCGCGCTGGTGGCGATCTACTCGCTGATCGTCTATCGAGCGCTCGGGTCGGTGATCATCGCGTCGATCGCGGTGATGGCGGTGCTCACCTACATCATCATCTGCATCCTGGCGTGGCGAATCGGGTTCCGCCTCTCGCTCGCCGGTGTCGCCGGTCTCATCGTGTCCATCGGCTTCACCGCCGACTCGTTCATCGTGTACTTCGAACGAATACGAGACGAGCTCCGTGACGGGAAGTCGATCACCGCGGCGGTCGAGGACGGCTGGGGTCGTGCGAAGCGCACGATCTACATCTCCAAGTCGATCAACATCCTCGCGGCGGTCGTCCTCTACATCCTGGCCGATGCCACGGTGAAGGGCTTCGCCTTCACGCTCGGACTCACGACGCTCATCGACGTGTTCATCTTCGTGATCTTCACGCACCCGGTGATGCAACTTCTCGCGCGCACCCGCTTCTTCGGCGGCGGCCACAAGCTGTCCGGACTCGATCCCGAAGCTCTCGGGGCCGTGTACCGCAGCCGCTCGCAGTACCGAGAGGTCACCACGGCGTCGGTCGGGCGGGGCGCGAAGAACGCGCGGTCCCGCGGCGAGGCCGACCGCAGACAGACGATCGCCGAACGCAAGCGCGCCGAGGCCCTCACGGGCGAGAGATCCACCAAAGCCGGAAGTGAGGGAGACGCCTGATGCCTTCCATGAATGAGTTCGGCAACAACCTCTACTCCGGGAAGACCTCCTTCCCGTTCGTCGGCAAGCGCCGTCTGTGGTTCATCATCGCGATCATCCTGGTCGTCGGCTCGGCGTTGGTGCCGCTCATCCGTCCTATCCAGTTCTCGATCGAGTTCACGGGTGGATCGCAGTTCACCGTGCAGGCGCCGGACAGCCTCGATCAGGAGACGGCGACCACAGCCGTGCAATCGGTCGTCCCCGGCGCTGCGACCAAGGTCGTCGTCGTCAGCGGCAAGGACGTCCGCGTCCAGACCGACCAGATGAGCGCTGCCGAGACCCAGCAGGTCGGCGAGGCACTGGCGAAGGCATACGGCGTCGATCCGTCCGACGTCACTTCCTCCTTCATCGGACCCGCGTGGGGTGAGAACGTCACCAAGCAGTCGCTGTGGGGTCTCGCGATCTTCCTCGCCCTGACCTTCCTGATCCTGGCGATCTACTTCCGCACCTGGAAGATGTCGGCTGCGGCCATCATCGGTCTCCTCGACGTGCTCGTGATCACGGTGGGCATCTACGCGCTGGCCGGCTTCGAGATCTCGCCGGCGGCCGTGATCGGCTTCCTCACGATCCTCGCGTACTCGCTGTACGACACCACGGTCGTGTTCGACAAGATCCGCGAGAACACGACCGAAGACGGGGAGAAGTCCGCCCGCTTGTTCGGCGAGTCGGTCAACCTCGCGGTGAACCAGACGCTCGTGCGCTCCATCAACACGTCCGTCGTCGCTGCTCTGCCGGTCGGCGCGGTGCTCTTCATCGGCGCGTTCTGGCTGGGCGCGGAGTCGCTCACCGACATCTCGCTCTCGATCTTCGTCGGCATTCTCGTGGCCACCTACTCGACGCTCTTCGTGGCTGCTCCGCTCTACTCGCTGTTCCGCGAGAACGAGCCGCAGCTGAAGGCACGGGATGCCCGCATCCGAGAGGCTCGCAGCAGGGCGGCCGTCGAGGTCTGATCGGTTCCTCAGCGGGGCCGGTGCCGCACAGCACGCGTAGGATTGATCGATCAGGAGGTGAGTAGATGGCGGAACCGCAGACGTCATCGCAGGGCTCGAGTCTGCGACGGCTGGTTCCCCGCATCTTCTCCCGCGCGTCGAGGATCAATGACCTCGACAATCTGATCCGCACAGTCCGGGCGAACCACCCCAAGGGCGACTTCTCGGTGATCGAGAGGGCCTACGCGGTCGCCAAGGAGAAGCACGAGGGGCAGAAGCGCCAGAGCGGTGAGCCGTACATCACCCACCCGCTCGCGGTCGCCCAGATCCTCGCCGAACTCGGTCTCGGGCCGCGGGCGATCGCCGCAGCGCTGCTGCACGACACCGTCGAGGACACCGGGTACGCGCTGACCGATCTCACCGCCGAGTTCGGCGACGAGGTCGCGATGCTCGTCGACGGCGTCACCAAGCTCGACAAGGTGAAGTACGGCGAGAGCGCGCAGGCCGAGACTGTCCGCAAGATGATCGTCGCGATGTCCAAGGACATCCGAGTGCTGCTGATCAAGCTCGCCGACCGCCTCCACAACGCGCGCACCTGGGGTTTCGTTCCGCCGGAGAAGGCGGCGAAGAAGGCCAAGGAGACCCTGGAGATCTACGCTCCGTTGGCGAATCGCCTCGGAATCCAGGCGATCAAGTCGGAGCTTGAGGATCTCTCCTTCGCGGTGCTGCACCCGAAGATCTACAACGAGATCCACAGCCTCATCGCGCAGCGCACCCCGCAGCGCGAGAAGTACCTGAACCAGGTCGTCGAGGAGATCGACGAAGACCTGCGGGATCTCCGCATCCGTGGCAAGGTCGTCGGGCGCCCCAAGCAGCTCTACTCGGTGTACCAGAAGATGGTCATCCGCGGCCGTGAGTTCGACGACATCTACGACCTGATCGGCATCCGGGTGCTGGTGTCCTCCGTGCGCGACTGCTACGCGGTGCTCGGCGCCATCCACGCACGTTGGACTCCGCTGCCGGGTCGTTTCAAGGACTACATCGCCACTCCCAAGTTCAACCTCTACCAGTCACTGCACACCACGGTGATCGGCCCCGCCGGCCGCACGGTCGAGATCCAGATCCGCACCCATGAGATGCACCAGCAGGCCGAGTACGGCGTCGCTGCGCACTGGATGTACAAGGAGCGGATGAACGGCGGCGGCAAGACCGAGGTCCGCGCGTCCGACACCGACATGGCCTGGCTCGCGCACATCTCCGATTGGCAGGCCGAGACCGCCGACCCTGGAGAGTTCCTGGAATCCCTCCGGTTCGAGATCGGCGCGAAGGAGGTCTACGTCTTCACGCCGAAGGGCCGGGTGATCGGGCTGCCCTCCGGCGCGACCCCGGTGGACTTCGCCTACGCCGTGCACACCGAGATCGGCCACCGCACGATGGGCGCCAAGGTCAACGGTCGCCTGGTGCCTCTGGAGTCCGAGCTTAAGAGCGGTGACGTCGTCGAGGTGTTCACCTCGAAGAACCCCGACGCGGGACCCAGCCAGGACTGGCTCGGGTTCGTTGCGAGCACGCGCGCCCGCAACAAGATCCGCGGGTGGTTCACGAAGGAGCGCCGCGAGGAGGCGATCGAGCAGGGCAAGGAGGCCATCGCGAGGGCGATGCGTCGACAGAACCTGCCGCTGCAGCGACTCATGAGCCATGACTCCTTCACGGAAGTGGCACGGGGCATGCACTACGAGGACGTCTCCGCGCTCTATGCGGCGGTCGGCGAGGGGCACGTCTCGACCCAATCCGTGCTGGAGAAGGTCACCGCACTCGTCGCGGCGAACGACCCCGCGACGGGGGCCATCGACCTTCCCGGCAGCGTGCAGACGCGTGAGCCGCGGTCGGGTGACTCCGGCGTGCTGGTGCGCGGCGCCAACGACATCCTCGTCAAGCTCGCGAAATGCTGCACCCCGGTTCCGGGCGACCAGATCGTCGGGTTCGTGACCCGTGGCAGCGGCGTCTCGGTCCACCGTGCGGACTGCGTGAACGTGAAGGCGCTGGGTGCTGAACAGGACCGATTCGTCGAGGTCTCCTGGGCTCCTACCACCAAGAGCGTCTTCAGGGTGCAGATCCAGGTCGAGGCGCTCGACCGTTCGGGGCTTCTCTCCGATGTCACCCGCGTGTTGAGCGAGCACCATGTCAACATCCTGTCGGCGACGGTCACCACGACGGACGAGCGACTCGCTCTGAGCCGATTCGTCTTCGAGATGGGTGATGCCGTGCACCTCGATCGCGTGCTCAACGCGGTACGCAGGATCGACGCCGTGTACGACGTCTATCGCGTCACCTCTTCCTGACCGCGAGCCTGTCCAGCACGGCCCGTCCCGCGCGGCTTCCAGGAACGCGCGACATGCGGCGCAGCATGGCGGACGCCTCCTCCGGCACGTCGGGCGACACGAGCGCGAGTCTGTCCATCCAGGTCAGCACGCGCGGATCGCGGTGCACGGTCGTGGCGAGATCGAGCATGGTCCGCACCGGCGTTGTGACGAGGATTCCGCCGATCGACTCCAGTTCGGAAGAGGCGACGACGGTGTCGTGGAAGACGAGTCGTGAGTTCGTCGTCGCACGGATCCGTCGTTCGACGCACCGTCGCACATGATGCACGCCCGGTGGACCATCGCCGGCGCCATGGATCCACGCAGCCGTCGGCCCTGACGCCGCGGTTCCTGCGCGCACCAGCGATGCGACAGCGCTCGCCCTGACATCCGATCCCTCGATCAGGTCCGCCGGGACATAGGCGTCCCCGACCTCGACCACATGCCCGTCGATCCGTGCCGCGCTGAGCTCCGCCTCACTCAGCCGAACGCCGGGCAGGTACAGAAGGGCGGGGTGCATCACGTCAGTCTGACGCAGTGCACCCCGCCTCGTCCGTCGTCGTGCGGGACCTGTGGAGAACGGGTCAGCTTCCGAGTGCGCTCAGCCAGGCTCGGCGTGCTTCCAGAGCATCCGCTGCGGCCTTGGCAGCCTTCGTGTCGCCGGCCTTCTCCGCCGCGGCGACCTCGGCCTCGAGCTTCTCGATGGCTTCCAGCAGTTGAGAGCTCATGTCGTTCGCGCGCGCCTTGGTCTCGGGGTTGTTCTTCTTCCAGTCCACATCTTCCCGGGCCTTGAGACCCTGTTCGATGGCGCGGAGCTTGTCGTCGAGCGCCCGCTCCTTGTCCCGGGGGAAGATGCGTCCGATCTCGTCCCACTGCCGCTGGATGCGGGTCAGGAGCGCGCGAGCTCGCTTGATGTTGGGCTCGTCTGCGACACCCTTCGCCTCTTCGAGGAGTGCTTCGCGTGCCTCTATCTTCGGAGCGGAATCCGCTTCTTCAGCGGCAGCCTGCTCGGCACGGGCGGCATAGAGGGCGTCGCCCGCGGCCTTGAAGCGCGCCCACAGCGCGTCATCGGCCTTTCGTCCGGCGCGGCCGGACGCCTTCCACTCGTCGAGGAGGTTGCGGTAGGCGGGGATGCCGTCGGTACCGCGGGGGGCGAGGGCTTCCGCACGCTCCACGAGACGGGTCTTCGCGTCGCGGGCGACCTTGTGAGCGTCGTCGAGCTCGGAGTAGAAGGCGCGGCGCTGCTTGTCCACGACGGCCCGCGCGTCCCGGAAACGCTTCCAGAGCTGCTGGGAGATTCCCTTCGACAGGCGCGGCCCGTTCTGCTGCTGCGCCTGCCAGGCGTCGAACAGCTCTCCGAGCTCAGCCGTGACCTGCTTCCACTGCACCTTGCTGAGGTCACGTGCGGCGATCGCCTCGGCGCGCTCGACGAGTTCGGTTCGCTCGGCGATCGCCTTGTCGACGAGTTCCTTGGCCTGCTTCGCCTCCTGTTCCGTCGCCTCCGAGAGAGACGAGGTCAGAGCGTTGAGTCGATCGCGAAGACCGGCAAGGTCACCGACCGCGGCGGCATCGGTGGCTTCGTCGATCAGGTGCTTCGCCTGCTTGGCGAGGTCGCTCGCGGATGCGCCGCCGGCCTGATGGCGCTGTTCGAGTGCATGCACCTTGAAGGCGATGTCGTCGAACTTGCGGACGAAGTAGGCGAGGGCCTCATCGGGCGTACCGTCCGGGTACTGTCCGACGACGCGCCACGCGTCGCCTTCCTTGACCTCGACGGTTCCGTCCTCGGTGACGCGCCCCCATTCCGCCGACGTCGACGATGCGGCGGGCACCGGTGCGGCAGGCGTGACGGCGGCCGGCGTCGGTGCCTTGCGGGGCATCGGCACGGAGGGGGGTCCGGGGATGGGGGGAGTCGGCTTCGTGGGCTCGTTGGCAGACACGTGATTCTCCTTGCGCGGTCGGGCCGCGGGAGGCGGAAAGGACGAGGCTCAGCCTAGTACGCCGAAGCGCCGCGGGTGAGGCCAGGGCGTCACGCGGGATCGTTACCGTTCTGTGATGAGATCTTTCGACGGAGGACACACAGCTCGTCATCTCCGGGAAACACGACCCTCTTAGGGTCGCCAGGACGACAGTCATCCGGTCGACAGGAGCAGTATGAAGGACACCACATCCCCACCGGGCGAGATCGTCGTCGTCGGAGCGGGGATGGCGGCGCATCGATTCGTCGAGCGGCTGCTCCGCGACCCGGGAACGGCCGCGCGGGTCACCGTCATCGGAGACGAGGGGTACGGTCCGTACGACAGGTCCGAGGTGGCGGGGCTCCTCTCCGGCGACGATCCCGCAGAGCTCCAACTGGACCGCTCCGTCTTCCGTGACGACCGCGTCCGGCTGGTGCGTGATGACCGCGTGCTGCGCATCGATCGCACGGCCCGCACCGTGCGAACGCGCTCCCGGCGCACATACTCCTACGACACGCTGGTGCTCGCCACCGGTTCGTTCGCTTCGCAGGTTGCCGTATCGGGAGCTCGGCTTCCCGGGTGCTTCGTGCTGCACTCGATCGAGGACGCGGAAGCGATCCGGACCTTCGTCGAGGCGCGATCCGGCGTCCTGGGGCGCCCGCTGCGCGGCGTCGTGATCGGGGGAGGCCGACGCGGGCTAGAAGCGGCGGTCGCTCTGGACGCGGCGGGGGTCGCAACCACGATCGTGCAGTATGCGGATCGCCTGCTGCCCGACCGGTTGGATGAGGTGGGTGCCGGCGTGCTGCAGTCCGCTCTCGCAGATCGAGGCATCGCGGTGCGCACGCGTACGAGGACGACGCGGCTCGACGCGGACGACTCGGGTGCGGTCACCGCTCTCGAGTTCCAGGACGGGACCTTCCAACGGGCGGATGTCGTGCTGTTCACTGTCGGCGTGCGTCCGCGTGACGAACTCGCCCGCAACGCGGGGCTCGGTGTGCACGCGCAGGGCGGGGTCATCATCGACGATCGGTGCGTCACTTCGGATCCACACATCCTCGCGATCGGCGAAGCGGCCCGCTTCGACGACCGTGCCGTCGATTCCGCCGCGGGCGCGCACTCCACGGCGGAGGTCGCAGCGGAGCGGGCGTGCGGGGGAGCGACGCGGTTCACGGGGCACGAAGCCTGTCTCCACCGCACCATCGCCGGGGTCGACATCGTGAGCTTCGGCGAGCCGTGGGCGGCTTCTCCGGGTGCGGTCGACGTCGTCACGCTCTCCCGTCGCGGCGGTGCCTACCGCAAGCTGGTCCTCAGCGACGATGCGCAGACTCTCCTCGGGGGCATCCTCATGGGCGATACGAGCGGGCATGTCGCCTTTCGGCGGGCTGTCGGCGAACGGTTACGGGGCGAGGTCGCCGAGGAACTGGGGCGTACGGCTCCGGACGAGGGTGGGACGATCCCGGCTTGCGTCCACATCGGGATGTCGTCGCGCGAACTCCGGGAAGTGATCCGCACAGAAGGATTGACCACATTCACCGAGTTCGGGGTGCGTCTTGGAAGGGAGCCCGACTGTGCGCGCTGCAGTCTGGCTGTGGCTCGTGCGCTCTTGGAGCTGGCTGACGAGCGGTTGCCGCAGAAAGGGGAAGACGCCTCCAGCGAGCGGGCACGTCGTGTGGTCGGGTCGGCGTCTGCAGGCAGTCGCGTGAGCCTCTCCGCAGCGGGGGGAGGGGAGTTCGGCCCGCAGCAGCTCGTCGACATCGGCTGCATCGCGCTGGACCTCGGCCTGTCGCTGCAGGTCGTCGACTCGCGGATCGAGCTGCGGGGAGTCCGTCGGGGACAGCGTTCGGCGTTGCGGGAACGGCTGGCCGCGGTCGGGATCCTGTGCGAAGAGTCCCCGCTGCGCACGGGCTCGGGCGATGCCCAGGAGCAGTCGCTCCCCAGCGGTGAGTCTGTGTCACCGCATCCGAGGCCGTCAAGCGATGCTGCACGGAACGCTGTCAGAGCGATGGACGCAGGCTGGGCCGATCGAGGTCACTCGATGGGTCGGCACCGCGCCTCGCCGCTGCGCGCGGAGAACCCCGCATGACGACCGGGCGTTCGGGGGCACGCCCGGTGCTCGCAGGATGCAGGATCATCGTGTCGGACGAGGCGCGATCCGCCGGAGGTCCCTCCGCCGGGAGGGGCGGGTCGAACGATGACGGCTGGCGTCGCGTCCTGGAAAGAGCGGGGGCGGAACTGCTGCGTGTCGTCACGCCTCGAGTGACGACACCGGCTCCGGTCGCCCTGTGTCGCGCCGTCCACCGCGCAGGTGCCGGCGGCGCTGACGCTGTGCTGTTCACGGCGTCGACGGCGGCGTGGGTCGACGCGGCGGAGAGTTCCGGCGCCCTCGACGCCAACCGGCGGCGGACGGAGGCGGAAAGGCTGCTCCTCATCGCCGTCGAGGAACGGGAGGCCACCCGACTGCGGGCGATCGGGCTGCGTGCTCGACACGTCGAGCCGTCGACGCAGGCCGGGCTGGCGGAGAGCGTCCTCGCGCACTATCGGAGCGGGGCAGGATCCGCTCTCACGGTGGCTGGACGCCTCGAGGTTCGCAGCGGAGGCGTCATTCTCGACGACGGCTTCGTCCCCCTGTCGGGTGGAGCGGTGGCACTGATCGAAGCGCTGTTCCTCGCCCGCGGCCGCGTGCTCTCGCGCACAGAGCTCGGTCAGGTGCTTCCCGGCGGCCATCGCAGCGATCGAGCGGTCGAAGTCGCCGTCGGGCGATTGCGCGACTCCCTGGGGCGTGGCGATCTCATCCAGACGGTCGTCAAGCGGGGCTATCGCCTGGCGGTGGACGAGCCCCGATGAGGGCGCTCGTCAGGAGAGCGTGTGCAGGCTACTCGGTGGGCGCCGGTTCCTCGCTGGGAACGGGCTCCTCGGTGGGAGCCGGTGTCTCGCTGGGGGCCGGTGTCCCGGTCGGAGCGACCGTGGGTGTGGGCGTGGGTTCGGGGGCAGTGACCTGCGCGTGCACGACCTGGCTCGCGATCGCCGCCGACACGATCACGACGCCGACGATGATTCCGATCGCGTTGTCTCGGGTGCGGCGCCGGATCAGTCCTTCATGCACGGCGTTGCGGGCCGCATGGATGCGGGCGCGTTCCGCTTGCGTGCGCTGCTGTGCATTCTTGGACCCGCGTGCTGCCATCTGTCCTGTTTCCCCTCACTGTGTCGCTGTGCGACCTCGCCTCAGAGCCTAGCGTCGTCGGCCCGTCGCACCGATGCGCTGCGTTCGGCCGTTCGGCACGGTTCAACGGCGAACGCTCGTCATTCCGTGATGGACCGACTACTTTTAGGCTATTGATCGCCTCAGTACGAAAAGGAGCACGCTCATGCGGTGGACCCGAAACCTGGTCGCGGCCCTCGTCGTCAGCGCGACTGCCGTGCTCGGCGTCGTGCCGCCGGTGAGCGCGGCGGAGATCCCACCACCGAACGCGGATGTCGCACGGATCCTCGCGGACACGAACGCCGCGCGGGCCGCCAACGGACTGGCGCCGTTGGTGCTGGACGGGGATGTGACGACGGTCGCGCAGAACTGGTCGGCGACCCAGTCCCGCGAAGGCCGGATGTACCACAACCCGCAGTACTCGAGCCAGATTCCCGGGGGTTGGAGCAGGGCAGCCGAGAACGTCGCATCCGGCTATTCGTCGGCGACCGTCGTCGCCGCATGGATGAACTCGCCGGGGCACCGTGCGAACATCCTCGGCGACTACACGACGATCGGCATCGGTCTCGTCAACGGCTACGCCACGCAGGTGTTCGCCAAGTATCCGGTATCGACGCCCACTCCGACGGTCTCGCGGCAGGATGCCTCCGTGCGCAGCCACGTCGCTCAGCGGGGATGGATCGCCGGAGGCGGCACCACGGGGCAGGGGCTGGGTCTCGAAGCCGTCGCGGTGCGGCAGCAGACCGGCAAGGTCATCTGCCTTCAGGCCCATGTGCAGAACATCGGGTGGATGACACCCGTCTGCACGCAGGGTGCCGGTACCGAGGTGACGGCGGGGACGACCGGTCGAGGGCTTCGAATGGAGGCTCTCCGGGTGTGGAGTCCGGGCAACACGGTGTCCGGACGAGGACACGTGTCGAGCATCGGGTGGCAACCGCGCGTGGTCTCCTCGGCGCCGGGCAACCAGATCTCCCTCGGCACGACCGGGCAGGCGAGGCAGCTCGAGTTCGTCGACCTCTTCCAGTGACGGCGACTTCCTGAGACGGCGATGTCGCTCGCCCCGAGTAGCCTTGGCGGGTGACCCCTTCCGCGCCGCTGCTCTCCGGGCAGACGCCCCTCGCCGTGCGCATGCGCCCGACCTCCCTCGCCGAGGTCGCCGGGCAGCGTCACCTGCTCCGGGCCGGTTCGCCGATCGTCGCCCTCGCTGATCCGAAGGCGGCAGCGCCGGGAGCCGTATCGATCATCCTGTGGGGGCCGCCGGGCACCGGCAAGACCACGCTGGCACAGGCCATCGCGCGTTCGTCGGGGCGACGCTTCGTCGAGTTGTCCGCCATCACCGCCGGCGTCAAGGACGTGCGCGAAGTCATGCAGGAGGCGGTGAACCAACGCGATCTCTACGGTCAGACCACCATCCTCTTCCTCGACGAGATCCACCGCTTCACGAAGGCGCAGCAGGACGCTCTGCTCCCCGGGGTCGAGAACGGGTGGGTGATCCTCATCGCCGCGACCACGGAGAATCCGTCCTTCTCGGTGATCTCACCATTGCTCTCGCGCTCTCTGCTGCTGACCCTGCAGCCACTGACCGACGAGGACATCGGCGTGCTCGTCGACCGTGCGGTGACCGATGCCAGGGGACTCAACGGAGCCGTCACGCTCAGCGACGAAGCTCGATCCGCCCTCCTGAGACTCGCATCGGGGGATGCTCGGCGCGCCCTCACGGGGTTGGAGGCCGGTGCGGGCGTGGCCCTGTCGCACGCCACGACAGCAGGAGAGCCCGGTGACGGCGCTGGTGGCGAGGAGGACGAGAGTGCGGGGCCGCCCGAGGTCTCTGCCGATGACATCGCCCAGGCGGTCGACAAGGCGCTGCTGCGGTACGACCGTCAGGGTGATGAGCACTACGACGTCATCAGTGCGTTCATCAAGTCGATCAGGGGATCCGACCCCGATGCGGCGCTGCACTACTTGGCCCGCATGATCGAGGCGGGGGAGGATCCGCGGTTCATCGCCAGGCGCCTCGTCATCTCCGCGTCGGAGGACGTGGGCCTCGCCGACCCGCAGGCAATGGTCATCGCCGTCGCCGCTGCCGATGCCGTGGCATTCATCGGTATGCCGGAGGGGCGCATCCCGCTCGCGGAGGCGACCGTGTACCTGGCGACCACCGCCAAGTCGAACGCCGCCTATGTGGGCATCGACGCCGCGATCGCCGACATCCGTGCGGGAGGTTTCGGCAGGGTGCCGCTTCATCTGCGCGACGCTCACTATCCGGGCGCGAAGCGACTCGGGCACGGCCGCGGGTACGTCTACTCCCATGACAGCGAGTTCGGGATCGTGCCCCAGCAGTACCTGCCGGATGAGCTGGACGGCCGACGCTATTACCAGCCGAAGAACCTCGGTGCGGAGCGTGACATCGGCTCCCGGCTCGAGCGCATCCGTCGCATCCTCGGCGATCGCTGACCCGCAGATCCGGTCGAGAGACACGATCTGTTAGACTTGAGCGGCTCGAAACCGAGTTTTCGGGCATCTCCTCGTTCACACCACACCTTGCTGGCGCCCCGGCGTGCGCTCCAAGGCAGAACGCGGACGATACGTCCGCGAGTCGCGAAAGCCGCGACCGCGTCATCGGAAGGAACGCTTCGTGACCACGAAGTCCCAGGACCGCCGCAAGGTGCGTCTCAGCCGCGCCCTCGGCGTCGCACTCACCCCGAAGGCCGCCCGCTACCTCGAGAAGCGCCCGTACGCTCCGGGTGAGCACGGCCGCACCAAGCGCAAGGCAGACAGCGACTACGCCGTCCGTCTGCGCGAGAAGCAGCGTCTGCGTGAGCAGTACGGCATCCGCGAGAAGCAGATGCGCAACACGTTCAACGAGGCTCGTCGTCAGGACGGCCTGACCGGTGAGAACCTGGTCGAGCTTCTCGAGATGCGTCTCGACGCTCTCGTCGTGCGTTCGGGCTTCGCCCGCACCACCGCGCAGGCTCGCCAGCTCGTCGTGCACCGTCACATCCTGGTCGACGGCCAGCTCGTCGACCGCCCGTCGTTCCGCGTGAAGCCGGGTCAGCTTATCCACGTCAAGCCCAAGAGCGAGGGCACCGAGCCCTTCCAGGTGGCAGCAGCCGGCGGTCACGCCGAGGTCCTGCCCCCCGTTCCCGGCTACCTCGAGGTCGAGCTCGACAAGCTCCAGGCACGTCTGGTCCGTCGCCCGAAGCGCGCTGAGGTCCCCGTGACCTGCGAAGTGCAGCTCGTCGTCGAGTACTACGCGGCTCGCTGATACACCGCATACACGAGAGGCGTCGGGGAAACCCGACGCCTCTCGTCGTTTTTGCATACGATGGGATCACCGCGCCTTCGCGGCTCAGAGGCAAGGATGGCGTCATGAAGAAGTTGCAGTGGTTCCTGATCGGAGTGATCGGCGGCTTCGTCGCGGCCCATTTCATGAACAAGGACCCGCGGGGTCGTGACATCCTCGCCGAGGTCGATGCCCGCATCAACGGCTTCACCTCCCTGATCGGCGACGCCTACCGCGCCGAAGACGCTCGGCTTGCAGAGCCCGAACAGAACTGACACCTCCTGCGCGCCTCGCGCAGCATCGCTCAACGCGACCATCCCTCCACGCGACCTAGGACACCTGGCACCCCTATGAAAACTGCGGAAATCGCGCAGCGTTACCTCGACTTCTTCGAGGAGAACGACCACCTCATCGTCCCCTCCGCCTCTCTGGTCAGCGACGATCCTTCCCTGCTGTTCACGGTCGCCGGAATGGTGCCGATGATCCCGTACCTCACCGGGGTCGTGCCCGCTCCGCACCCGCGCATCGCGGACGTGCAGAAGTGCATCCGCACCAACGACATCGAAGAGGTGGGCCGCACCGCCCGTCACGGCACGTTCTTCCAGATGCTGGGCAACTGGTCCTTCGGCGACTACTTCAAGGAAGGCGCGATCCGTTACGCCTGGGAGCTGCTGACCAGCGCGGAGTCCGACGGCGGTCTCGGCTTCGACGAGAAGGACCTCTGGGTCACGGTCTACGAGACCGACGACGAGGCCGAAGCGATCTGGCGCGACATCATCGGGCTCAAGCCCGAGCGCATCCAGCGTCTCGGCCGCGCGGACAACTACTGGAACACCGGTCAGCCGGGCCCGGGTGGCCCCGACTCGGAGATCTTCTTCGATCGTGGCCCCGCTTACGGCAAGGACGGCGGCCCCGCCGTCGACGACTCGCGGTTCCTGGAGATCTGGAACCTCGTGTTCATGCAGGACTTCATCGAGAACATCCGCGGCAAGACCGAGTTCGACATCGTCGGTGAGCTCCCGATGAAGAACATCGACACCGGGATGGGCCTCGAGCGCGTCGCCTTCCTCAAGCAGGGCGTCGACAACATGTACGAGTCCGACCAGGTGCGGCCCGTGCTCGATCGTGCCGTCGAACTCTCCGGACGGCCCTATGGCGTGCAGCATGAGGACGACGTGCGGTTCCGCGTCGTCGCCGACCACGTCCGGTCCTCGCTCATGCTCCTCTCCGACGGAGTCCGCCCCTCCAACGAGGGGCGCGGATACATCCTCCGCCGTCTGATGCGCCGCACGGTCCGTTCGATGCGGCTGCTCGGCGTCGACGAGCCGGTCTTCCCCGAGCTCTTCGCCGCGTCGCGCGACGTGATGAAGACCACCTACCCCGAGCTCGAGAAGGACTGGCCGGTGCTCTCGGCGTCGGCGTTCGCCGAGGAGGAGACGTTCCGTCGCACCCTCGTCGCCGGCTCCACGATCCTCGACCTCGCGCTCGACGAGACCAGGAAGGGCGGCGGGAAGACGCTGAGCGGGCCGGAGGCGTTCCTTCTGCACGACACCTACGGTTTCCCCATCGACCTCACGCTCGAGGTCGCCGAGGAGGCGGGGCTGGACGTCGACCGTGCCGCCTTCGACAATCTCATGCAGGAGCAGCGTCAGCGCGCCAAGGACGACGCCCGCAATCGCAAGCGGCAGCTCGCCGATGTGTCGGTCTACCGTGAACTGCGCGCCCTGGGCGAGACCGGATTCGACGGGTACACGGCGCTCGAGGTCGAGTCGCGTGTGCTCGGACTCCTCGTCGACGGCGTTCCGGTGCGCAGCGCCGCCGAGGGTCAGATCGCCGAGGTCGTGCTGGCCGAGACGACGCTGTATGCAGAGTCCGGCGGTCAGGTCGCTGACAAGGGCACGATCGTTGGCCCGGGCTACGTCCTCGAAGTGCTGGATGTGCAGAAGCCGGTTCCCGGTCTGATCAGCCACACCGTCGAGGTCACGCGCGGAAGCGTCGCCGTCGACGACATCGCGACCACGGTCGTCGATGCCGCGAACCGCCGTGCCGCCCGCCAGGCGCACTCGGCGACGCACCTCGTGCACGCCGCGCTCCGCGACACGCTCGGTCCGACGGCGACGCAGGCAGGATCGTTGAACCGCGCCGGCTACATGCGCTTCGACTTCGCGTGGTCGCAGGCGCTCTCGGCAGACACCCGAAGCGAGATCGAGGAGATCACGAACCGCGCGGTGCAGGACTCGCTCGAAGTGACCACGCGCATCGTCTCGCTCGACGAGGCCAAGGAAGCCGGGGCCATGGCCCTGTTCGGCGAGAAGTACGGCGACGTGGTGCGCATGGTCGACATCGGCGGCCCGTGGTCCCGCGAGCTGTGCGCGGGTACGCACGTGAGCACGAGTGCCGAGATCGGACTGGTGAGCCTGGTCGGCGAGTCGTCGGTCGGGGCATCGAACCGCCGTATCGAGGCGCTCGTCGGCGCCGATGCCTTCCGCGAGCTCGCCGCTGAGCGTGCCATCGTGTCGCAGCTCACCAGTTCGTTGAAGACTCCTCGCGAGCAGCTGCCCGAGCGTATCGCCGATCTGACCGCGAGCCTCAAGGCGGCGGAGAAGCGCATCGCGCAGTTCGAGGCGAAGGAGCGGGCGGGTCAGGTCCCGTCGATCGTCGAGGCTGCGACGCGCGTCGGAGAGTTCCGTCTGGCTGCGCAGAACCTCGGTGACGTGGCTTCTGCGGATGACGTGCGCGATCTCGTCAACGGTGTCCGTGATCGGCTCGGTTCTGAGGCGGCTGTCGTGGCACTGGGCGCCGTGGTCAACGGACGCCCGGTCGTGGTCGTCGCCACCAACGAGGCGGCGCGGTCGGCCGGCGCGAAGGCCGGCGCGCTGGCGAAGCGCGCAGCCGGCGTGCTCGGCGGCGGCGGCGGCGGACGAGACGACGTCGCACAGGGCGGTGGAGCGGATGTCGCCGCACTCCCCGCGGCGCTCGACGCCATCTCCCAGGAGCTGCACAGCGCGTGAGCGGGTTCCGTCGCGGAGTGCGTCTCGGCATCGACGTGGGAAGAGCGAGGGTCGGTGTCGCGCGCTCCGATCCCGACGGGATGCTCGCGGTGCCGGTGGAGACCGTGCCGCGGGATGACGCCTCGATCGACCGCATCGTCCAGATCGCACAGGAGTACGACCTGTTGGAGTTCGTCGTCGGATTGCCAGTGAACATGCAGGGAACGGACACCCCCTCGACGACGGATGCCCGCGAGTTCGCGGCCGCGCTCCAGGTGCGCAGTGGGCTCCCGGTGCGGCTCGTGGACGAACGGCTGAGCACCGTGACCGCCCACGCGGCATTGCGCAGTTCCGGGAGATCTCAGAAGAAGTCTCGTAGCATTGTGGATCAGGTCGCCGCCGTGGTGCTTCTGCAGCAGGCGATCGACATGGAGAAGAGCACCGGAAACCCGGCCGGTGCCACCATCTCGCCTGACGAGGAGCACGCCTGACGATGTCTGAACGTGACAGCGCCACACCCGAGCCCGACACCGATGCCCGGCTGGGGGACCTGTTCGAGAATCTGCCCGAACCGACGAGACAGATTCCGACCGTGGACGACAGCGCGCCTGCTCCCGGATCGCGACGTGCCGCGAGGGAAGCGGCCTCGGGGGAGGGGACGGCCACACCGGCCCGCGGCACCGCCGGCCCGGCGGCGCAGCCTTCGAGCGCGCCGGTGCGAGCCTCTGCCGATGACGCCGTCGGCGCGGACGCGTCGGCACCGTCTCCGATTCCGGTGCGGGCCTCTGCTGACGCGGCTGACGCGACGACACGGGCACAAGCCGAGGCCGTCCCGGCGTCGGCTCCCGTCGCCGATGCAGCGGGGCCCGCGATCGGCGGTGGCCTCGACGCCCTCTTCGTCCCCCACGATGAGAACGTCGATGCGAAGCCCAAGAAGAAGAAGCGGCGGAAGGGCTGCTTGATCGCGCTCGTGATCGTTCTCGCGATCTTCGGTGGGATCGCCGCCGGCGGCGCGTGGGTGTGGAACACCTACGGCGACAAGATCAGTGATGCGATGGGGTGGGGCGAGTCGAAGGATTGGGAGCCCGGGCTGGCCAACGGCGAAGCCCTCGTCACCATCAAGCAGGGGGACACCGGGGGGCCTGTGTCCACCGCCCTCTATGAAGCCGGTGTGACGAAGACCGAAGACGTCTTCTACGACTACATCGTCGACGAGAACCTCGCCGTGACCTTCTATCCGGGCGTGTACCGCCTACAGAAGAAGATGACGGCAGAAGCCGCCCTGGCGGCGCTGAAGGACGATGGCAACAAGATGGCCAACGCCGTCTCCGTCTCCGAGGGCGGGACGATCGTCTCGTCGCTCCCCGGTATGGCTGAGACGCTCGGTCTTCCGCTGGCCGACTTCGAAGCGGCGGTTCAGGATCCTTCGGCGTACGGAGTGGACGCACCGAGTCTGGAAGGCTGGCTGTTCCCCGCGGTGTACGAGTTCGACCCGGGAGTCACGGCGCCGCAGGTGATCCAGCGCATGGTGGACCGCACGCGGGAATCGCTCGACGCGGCAGGCGTGCCCGCCGCCGATGCGGAGCGGATCCTCACGATCGCGTCGATCATCCAGCGCGAAGGCCGGCTCGACGACTTCGCGAAGGTGTCGAGGGTCATCCAGAACCGTCTCGACATCGACATGAAGCTGCAGATGGACTCGACGGCGCAGTACGGGTACGGCTCGCTGCATGAGGGGGTCGTCTCGAGCTCCAAGGAAGCTCTGGAGGACGACAACGACTGGAACACCTATGTGCGCACCGGTCTGCCGCTCACGCCCATCGCCAGCCCGAGCGATGCCGCCATCAAGGCCGCGATGGCGCCCGCCGACGGCCCGTGGCTGTACTTCGTCACGATCAACCTGGCGACGGGGGAGACGCAGTTCTCCGAGACGATGGCCGAGCACGAGCAGGGCATCGAGAAATGGCGCGAGTGGTGCCGGGCGAACCCCGACGCCGGTTGTTGAGCCGGTGACGCGCTCTCGTCTGGCGGTCTGGGGCGATCCCATCGGGCATTCCAAGTCGCCTGCGCTCCATGCCGCTGCATATCGCGTGCTCGGACTCGACTGGGTCTATGGCCGGCGTCAAGTCGCCGCTGAGGAGTTCGAGCCGGCACTCGCGGGGCTGGACGACACGTGGCGCGGCCTCTCGCTGACCATGCCCCTGAAGGAGGCGGCGTTCCGTGCGGCGGTGACGGTCGATCGTCACGCAGAGCTGACCGGAGCGGTCAACACGCTCCTGTTGGGGGAGCATCTCGCCGGTTTCAACACCGATGTGGGTGGCATCGTCGACGCTCTCACGGAGGCCGACGTGCCCGAGGCGGGGCAGGTGCGCATCCTCGGCGCGGGAGCCACGGCGTCGTCCGCACTCGTCGCCGCCTCCGAGCTCGGCGCCGTGCGTGTCGACGTCCGAGCGCGGCGCCCCGAAGCCGCTGCCGCACTCGTGGAACTCGGTGAACGGCTCGGAGTGATCGTCGACGTCGACTCCTTCGACGCGCCGCTGACTGACGTGGACCTCACCGTGGCGACGCTGCCCGGAGGCGCTGAGCTCTCCGCGGATGTCGCCGCAGCACTGGCCGCGTCAGGCGGAGTCCTCTTCGATGTGGCGTACGCACCCTGGCCATCTGCCCTCGCCGCGCTGTGGGGCGGAGACCGTGCCATCTCCGGACTCGGCATGCTGCTGCACCAGGCCGTGCGCCAGATCCGCATCTTCCGGAACGGAGATCCGGCGATCGCGCTGCAGGACGAGGACTCTGTGATCGCCGCCATGCGCGCCGCTCTCTGAGACGGTCGGCGCGGACGACGAAACGCGGCGCGGGGCAGGTCGAACCCGTGGGAGACTGGAGCAATGCTCCGCGTGCTCACGGCCGGCGAATCGCACGGCCCAGAACTCATCGCCGTCATGGAGGGACTGCCCTCCGGCGTCCCTGTGTCCTCCGAGGCCATCCAGGCCGATCTGGCTCGGCGCAAGCTGGGCTACGGTCGCGGTTCACGGATGAAGTTCGAGCAGGACGAGCTGACGATCTCGGGCGGCGTGCGACACGGGAAGAGCCTCGGCAGTCCGATCGCGCTCCGGATCGGCAACACCGAGTGGCCGAAGTGGATCGAGGTCATGAACCCCGAGCCGGTGGAGCTCACGGACAAGTCCCGTGGCCGCAGCGCACCCCTCACGCGTCCACGTCCTGGTCACGCCGACCTCGTCGGCATGCAGAAGTACGACTTCGACGAGGCCCGTCCGATCCTCGAGAGGGCGAGCGCCAGGGAGACCGCCGCACGCGTCGCACTCGGTGCGATCGCCCGGTCATTCCTCGGCGAGCTCGGTATCCGGCTCGTCAGCCACACGTTGTCGATCGGTCCGGTCCGCGTGCCGGAGGGATCTTCGCTGCCCACACCGGACGACGTGGATGCTCTGGACGCGGATCCGCTCCGGTGCTTCGACCCGACGACCTCCGCGCTGATGGTCGCTGAGGTGGACGACGCCAAGAAGGACGGCGACACCCTCGGTGGCATCGTCGAGGTCCTCGCGTACGGGCTGCCGCCCGGACTGGGCTCCCACGTGCACTGGGACCGTCGCCTGGACGCGCGCCTCGCGCAGGCGCTCATGAGCATCCAGGCCATCAAGGGGGTCGAGGTCGGCGACGGCTTCGAGACCACGCGCCGACGGGGGTCTGCGGCGCACGACGAGCTCTTCGCCACCGCCGAGGGCATCACCCGCGGTTCCGATCGAGCCGGTGGCACCGAGGGCGGCATGTCGACGGGGACGGTGCTCCGCGTGCGCGCAGGGATGAAGCCGATCGCCACCGTGCCGCATGCGCTGCGGACGATCGACATCTCCACCGGAGACGATGCCACCGCCCACCACCAGCGATCCGACGTGTGTGCCGTGCCTGCGGCGGGCGTCGTCGCCGAGGCCATGGTCGCGGTCGAGCTCGCGAACGCCGTGCTGGAGAAGTTCGGCGGAGACAGCATCCGCGAGACCCGTCGCAACCTTGACGGATACCTGGCTGGCATCCCCGAAGAGCTGCGCACGACCCCCGCGTCCGAGGCGGCGCTCATCGCGCATGACGAGCGCGGCTGATCCGCTGACGCTGGTGCTGGTCGGTCCGATGGCCGCCGGCAAGACCAGTGTCGGTCGGCGGGTGGCGCGTCGGCTCGGAGTCGACTTCATCGACACCGACAAGCGGATCGTCGCCGCTCACGGTCCGATCTCGGTGATCTTCGAGCAGCACGGCGAGGAGCACTTCCGCGACCTCGAGCGGGCGGCCGTGGCCGAGGCGCTCTCCGAAGGGGGAGTGATATCGCTCGGCGGAGGCGCGGTGACGAAGGCCGCGACGCGGGATCTGCTCGCCGAGCATCCGGTGGTGTTCCTGACCGTGAGTCCCGAGGCCGTCGCCGATCGGCTGCGCGGCAGCAGCCGTCCGCTGCTGGCGGGGGAGGACCCGCTGGAGCGCTGGAAGAAGATCTTCGAGGAGCGTCGAGGGTGGTACGACGAGGTCTCCTCGGCCACCTTCGACACCTCACGTCGTCCGATGCAGAAGATCGCGGACGACATCGTGGCATGGAGGAGAGAGCAGCGATGAGCACGACGACCATCAGCGTCACCGGAGACGACGCCTACGACATCACGGTCGGACGGGGGATCCTCGATCGGGTCTCGGCCGCGCTCGCACCGGGGGTGCGCAAGGTGCTCGTCGTGCACCCGCCGACCCTCGCGGCCCGCGCTGCCGAACTGCGCGACCGCCTCCTCGCCGATGCTGCCGATGGGCCGCGCGAGGTGCTCCTCGCCGAGATCCCCGATGCCGAGCAGGGCAAGCGGATCGAGGTCGCCGCCTTCTGCTGGCAGGTCATGGGTCAGGCCGACTTCACGCGTTCCGATGCCGTGATCGGCTACGGCGGGGGCTCCGTCACCGACCTCGCCGGCTTCGTCGCCGCGACCTGGCTCCGCGGCGTGCAGCTCATCCAGGTGCCGACGACCGTTCTCGGACTGGTGGACGCGGCTGTCGGCGGCAAGACAGGTGTCAACACGGCCGAGGGCAAGAACCTCGTCGGAGCGTTCTGGGCACCGACGGCTGTGGTCGGCGACCTCGACGAACTCGCCAGCCTGAGCCCGAACGAGGCGACGGCGGGCTTCGCGGAGGTCGTGAAGGCCGGCTTCATCTGGGCGCCCGAGATCCTCGACATCGTCGAAGCAGATCCCGCACGCGCCGTGGACCCGACGACCGAGGAGTTCCGTCGTGCCGTCGAGCTCGCGATCCGGATGAAGGCCGAGGTCGTGTCGGACGACTTCCGCGAGGCCGGACTGCGGGAGATCCTCAACTACGGCCACACACTCGGCCACGCGATCGAGCACGCGGAGCGCTACCGGTGGCGTCACGGCGCCGCGATCTCGGTCGGCATGCTGTACGCGGCCGAGCTCTCGCGTCTCGCGGGACGGCTGTCGGACACGGCAGCCGAGCGCCACCGCACCATCCTGGAATCGCTGGGACTTCCGACGTCGTACCGTGCCGGTGCCTGGCCGCAGCTGCTCGCCACGATGCAGCGCGACAAGAAGAGCCGCGGAGGCATGCTGCGGTTCATCCTGCTCGACGACATCGCGAAGCCGACGGTGCTGCAGGCCCCGGACGAATCGCTGATGTTCGCCGCCTACCAGGAGGTGGGCGCGTGACCCGACGCATCCTCCTCGTCAACGGGCCGAACCTGAATCTGCTCGGCTCGCGCGAACCGGAGATCTACGGCACCGCGACGCTCGCCGACGTCGAGCGCCTCACCGCCGATGCCGCGGCGGACGTGGGCTTCGAGGTGCGCGCAGTGCAGAGCAATCACGAGGGGGTGCTGATCGACGCGATCCACGCGGCACGTGAAGACTGCGTGGCCATCGTGATCAATCCGGGCGGACTCACGCACACGTCCGTGGTCCTTCGCGACGCGCTCACCGGAGTGTCCCTGCCCTTCGCCGAGGTGCACATCTCCGACGTCTACGCTCGCGAGGCGTTCCGGCACCACTCGTACCTCGACGACGTCGCCGCCGTGCGCGTCGTCGGGCGCGGAGTGGACGGCTACGCGGACGCCGTGCGGCAGCTCGCAGCACTCATCCCTTAGAATCGACTGTCGGCTCCGCCCGACCCCGCAGACTCACGAACGGAACTCGCAGCGCATGGCATCTACCGCAGACATCAAGAACGGCGTCGTCCTCAGCATCGACGGGCAGCTCTGGAGCGTCATCGAGTTCCAGCACGTTAAGCCCGGCAAGGGCGGTGCGTTCGTGCGCACCAAGCTCAAGAACGTCGTCTCCGGCAAGGTCGTCGACCGCACCTACAACGCCGGCGCGAAGATCGAGATCGAGAACGTCGACCGCCGCGACTACACGTACCTGTACACGGACGGCGACGGCTACGTCTTCATGGATCAGACCGACTTCGACCAGATCACGGTCGGCGCCGCCACGGTCGGCGACGCGAAGAACTTCCTCCTCGAGAACCAGAACGTCACGATCGCCCTGAACAACGGCAACCCGCTGTACATCGATCTGCCGGCGTCGGTGGTCCTCGAGATCACCTACACCGAGCCTGGCCTGCAGGGCGATCGTTCCTCGGCCGGCACCAAGCCCGCCACGCTCGAGACCGGTTACGAGATCCAGGTGCCGCTGTTCGTCGAGAGCGGCACGAAGGTCAAGGTCGACACTCGCACGGGTGACTACCTCGGCCGCGAGAAGTAAGGCGTGAGCGCCCGGACGAAGGCGCGCAAGCGCGCTCTCGACATCCTGTTCTCCTCCGACGTGCGCGGAGACGACCTCGCGGTGACGCTGGCTGCCGAGGCGAAACGCGCGGCGAGCGAGCCCGCCCGTGAGGCCTCGTGGCTGTACGCCCGTGAGATCGTCGACGGCATCATCGACTCGCGCGACGAGATCGACGAGCAGATCACGACCCACAGCAGGGACTGGAAGCTCGAGCGGATGCCCGCTGTCGACCGCGCCCTGCTGCGCATCGCCGTGTGGGAGATCCTCCACAACGACGAGGTTCCCACTGCCGTCGCCATCGACGAGGCGGTGGAGCTCGCGAAGGAGTTCTCGACCGACGACTCCGGGGCCTTCGTACACGGCGTCCTCGCGCGGGTGGCCCGAGCCGCCTGATCCGTCGCACACGGCAGCCCTGTCGGTGGCGGCACTGTCGGTGACTGCACTGTCGGCGGTGTCGGAGAGGATGGCTGCATGTCCCTCGCTTCTGACCCGACTCGTCCGGAAGACGCATCGTCGGCGAACTGGAGGAGCATCCTCGGTCCGGCGCGCGTCGACGCCGATACGCCGCTCGCACTCGGCATCGAGCTCAGGGTGCGCGACGGCCGCGGGGCGAATCCGTGGGCATCCCGTCCCCAACGGACCGCGACCGCCCGCGACGTCGCGACACGCACAGGCGAGATCCTGCTCGGGATCCGGCCGCTCGAGCAGAGCCTCGCGACCGGGTCCTGGGTGCAGGGGACTGCGACCTGGGACGCGGTACGACGCTCGCCGACGCAGTACGGACGTGATCGCTCACGGTGGTTCGCCGACCTGCTCAGCATCGCGCGTGACACGCTCCTGTCCGGCACGGCCGGCGACTGGCTCGTCGCCGATCTGATCGAGTCAGGGCTCCTCTGGGGACATCTTCGCGCCGCCTCGGAGGTCGGGATCCCTCTCGTCGCCATGCAGAAGAGCACGACCGTCGTGCTCGCCGATCGTGCCGAGATCCGCGCGACCGTCGGACGCGGCGACGACGGAGGTCTCACCGTGCACCCTCACATCGTGATCGACGGGCACGATGCGGAACCCTCCTCGGTGCAGACGATCGGACACAGCGGTGTGTACGAGATCTCCCAGCGGGGGAGTGCGATCAGGGTGACGCTCGCCGAGGTGCCACTCAGCGAGCCGGTGCACGCCCTGCTCGGTGCGAGGACAGGTCTCGAGGTTCCCCCGGGAGACGAGGGCGCGTTCTTCCGCGACGCCTACCCGCTGCTGGCACGTCGGATCGAGGTGCGCCCGACCGGTCGTGTCGAGCTCCCCGCACTGCCCGCCCCGCGCCCGGTGCTCGCGCTGTCATTCCTTAGAGGCGACACCGTCAAGTACATGTTCGAGTGGGAGTATCGCGGCTTCGGAAGGGTTCCGTTCGCGCAGGACGGGGATGCCGTGCGCGACACCGCCGCCGAAGATGTGCTCCGCGAGACTCTGCGTGCGGTGTGGGCCGATCACCTCGGAGAAGAGCTCGCCTCGACAGGCTCGTTCCATGATGTCGCGGCCGCCGAGTTCGTCACACGCCTCGTGCCCGCTCTCGAGGCCGAGGGCGTCGTGGTCGTGGTCTCGGGGCGTCGGAAGACTTATCACGAGCTCACGGGAGAGCCCGAGATCACGGTGTCGACCGTGGAGAGCAGCGACCGGGACTGGTTCGATCTCGGAGTCCTGGTCAAGATCGACGGACGCACCATCCCGTTCGAACCGCTGTTCACGGCGCTCAGCAAGGGCCGGAAGAAGCTCCTCCTCGTCGACGGCAGCTACTTCTCGCTGAATCATCGTGCCCTCGATCGGCTGCGCGAGCTGATCGACGAGGCAGGGGAGCTCGAGGAATGGGAGACCGGCCCGCGGATCAGCCGCTACCAGACGGACCTCTGGGAGGAGTTCGAAGACCTCGCGGATGAAGCTCTGCCCGCCGTCAACTGGCGCGCGACCGCCGAGGGCCTGCGCACCGCCGCCTCGGTGCCTGTCGTCGCCGTGCCGTCGGGTATCACTGCCGACCTCCGTCCGTACCAGCGTGAAGGGCTGGACTGGCTCGTCTTCCTGTGGAGCCATCGCCTCGGTGGCATCCTCGCCGACGACATGGGTCTCGGCAAGACGCTCCAACTGCTGGCACTCATCGTGCACGCGCGGGAAGCGGGGGAGCGGCGGCCCTTCCTCGTGGTGGTTCCCACCTCGGTGCTCGCCACCTGGCGCAACGAGGCGGCGCGGTTCGCCCCGACCTTGCGGGTGCTACTGCGGGGGTCCACACAGGGCCCGTCCCTCGACGAGGGCATCCGTGGGGCCGATGTCGTCATCACGACCTATGCTGTCGCCCGTCTCGACGAGGTCGAGTACGCGGGCATCGACTGGGCGGGTCTGATCCTCGACGAAGCACAGTTCGTGAAGAACCCGGAGACCAAGCTGCACCGGGCCGTCGCCTCCTTCCGAGCGGATGTGACGTTCGCCGTCACCGGAACACCGATGGAGAACAGCCTCAGTGAGCTCTGGGCTCTGCTGAAGCTCACCGCTCCCGGACTCTTCGCTTCTGCACGGAAGTTCCGCGAGCAGTACATCCAGCCGATCGAGCAGGGCAAGGTGCCGGAGAACGAGGAGGGCGGAGCCTATCGCCAGCGTCGTCTCGAGCAGCTGCGTCGGCGCATCCGACCACTCCTGCTCCGGCGTACGAAGGAGATCGTGGCGCCGGACCTGCCGGCGAAGCAGGAGCAGATCCTCGAGGTCGAACTCAGTGCCTCCCACCGCGCCCTCTACGACGTGGTCCTGCAGCGCGAACGCCAGAAGGTCCTCGGGCTGCTGGAAGACCTCGATCGCCACCGATTCATCGTGTTCCGCTCGCTCACCCTGATGCGCATGCTCAGCCTCGCACCGGCGCTGATCGATCCCGAAGACGCGAAGATCGGCTCCCGCAAGCTCGACGTGCTGATCGAGCGGGTGATCGAGCTGCAGGCGGAAGGCCACCGTGCGCTCGTGTTCAGCCAGTTCACGTCGTTTCTCGACCTGGCCGCGGCCCGCCTCGACGCCGCAGGCATCCCGTACGCGCACCTGGACGGTTCGACGCGGCATCGCCAGCAGGTGGTCGACGGGTTCACGTCCGGCGAGCAGCCCGTGTTCCTGATCAGCCTGAAGGCCGGAGGATTCGGTCTCACCCTGACCGAGGCCGACTACGTGTTCCTGCTCGACCCGTGGTGGAATCCGGCCGCCGAAGCGCAGGCGGTCGACCGCACGCACCGCATCGGCCAGGACAGCCAGGTGTTCGTCTATCGGATGATCGCCACCGGCACGATCGAGGAGAAGGTGCTCGACCTGCAGCGCCGCAAGGCACGGCTGTTCACCGCGGTACTGGACGACGAGGCGCTGTTCGCGCAGTCGCTCTCCGCCGACGATATCCGCGGGCTGTTCGACGGCTGACCGGAATACTCACGGCGGTGCCGACCGGTCGCACAGGGACCCCTCGGTACAATCGAACGGTTCACTTTCGGGAGGAATGCAATGCGGATCACGGGACTCGGCCACGCCGGGATTTTCATCGAGACGGTCGGCGGGAACATCATCTGTGACCCGGTCCTCGGACCGTCGTTCTACGGATCATGGTTCCCGTTCCCCGACAACCGCGGCCTGGACTGGGAGCGCTACGGCCGCGACGCCGACTTCCTCTGGATCTCGCACCGCCACCGCGACCACTTCGACCCGCGCCTCCTCGAGCGGTACATCCGCAAGGACATCGAGGTGCTGCTGCCCGAGTACCCGACGGATGATCTCGAGAAGGACATCCGCGCGCTCGGCTACACGAACATCACCTACGCCCCGGCCGGACAGGTGATCCAGCGGGGCGAGCTGAAGATGATGGTCACGCCGCTCCGAGCACCCAGCGACGGGCCGATCGGCGACTCCTCGCTGAGCGTCGACGACGGCACCGGCTCGATGCTGAACCAGAACGACTCGCACCCGCTCGACCTCGAGAAGCTCCTCGACTTCGGCAAGCCCGACGCATACTTCACCCAGGTGTCCGGCGCGATCTGGTGGCCCATGGTCTACGACCTGCCGCTCGACGCCAAGCAGAACTTCGCCCGCCTCAAGCGCGAGGCGCAGAACAAGCGCGCCATGTACTACATCGAGAAGGTCGATGCCCCGCATGTCTTCCCGATGGCAGGGCCGCCCATGTTCCTCCGCGACGACCTGTTCGACTTCAACGGACTCGGAAAGAACGGCGAGTCGATCTTCACGGACCAGAAGCAGTTCCTCGCGCATATGAAGGAGCTCGCTCCGCAGTACGACGGACAGCTCTTCATCCCCGGCACCGTCGTCACGGTCGAGGGTGGAGAGGTGACGAGCGAGCAGACCCTGTACACCGAAGCGGAGATCGCCCACATCTTCGACGAGAAGTGGGAGTATCTCGAAGAGCAGCGCGCATCCCGTCAGCAGGAGATCCGCGACGAGGAGGCCTCCCGCGCCGAGATCATCCCGCCGGCCGAGATGCTGGCTGCGATCAAGGAGTGGTGGGAGCCGCTGCTGAAGAAGTCCCGCACGATCCGACTCGGCGTCGGCGGATGCGTCCGCTTCCGCATCGGCGAGCTGGACATGGTGGTCGACTTCCCCCGCGCCAAGGTCCGCGAGTACGCGGGCGAGGAGTGCATCTACTGGTACACGATCCCCGCCGATCTGGTCTCGACGAACATCGTCGACCACGAGATCGACTGGTCGAACTCGATCTTCCTCTCGATGCAGTTCTCGGTGGGCCGCAGCGGCAAGTTCAACGAGTTCCTCACCACGTTCCTCAAGTGCCTCTCGGTCGACCGGATCGAGTACGTCGAGAACTGGTACCAGGAGCAGACCGACCAGACGGAGGACGCCGAGATCGGCGACTGGGTCGTGCAGCGCCGCTGCCCCCATCTGCGCGCCGACCTCACCAAGACCGGCAAGGTCGACGAGGACGGCGTCCTCACGTGCAGTATGCACGACTGGAAGTGGGACCTGAAGACGGGACGCTGCCTGTCCACGGCCGGGCACCCGATCCGTTCCTCGAAGATCGACGAGGTCACCGATCCCGTGCTGCAGGAGGCGAGCTGATCAGCGGAGGCCTGAGCGCTCCGATAGACTGACATCACAAGCAACCTTTAACACCGTCCTGTGAGGCGGAGAAGGGAGCGGCCGATGAGCATGCGCACTGTGCTGCACGAAGCCGACATCTCACGAGCGCTGACCCGGATCGCGCACGAGATCCTCGAATCCAATCGAGGCGCCGAGAACCTCGTCCTGCTGGGGATACCTACCCGCGGCGTCACTCTCGCCCATCGCCTCGGCCTGCTGATCAGCGAGATCGCGCAGCAGTCCGTCCCGGTCGGCTCCCTCGATGTGACGCTGTTCCGCGACGACCTCGCGAAGCACCCGACCCGCTCGCCGCAGCCGACGGAGATCCCCGTCGGGGGTATCGACGGTAAGACCGTGGTGCTCGTGGACGACGTGCTGTTCTCGGGCCGCAGCATCCGCGCCGCGCTGGACGCGATCCAGTCGATCGGACGCCCCTCGGTCGTGCGCCTGGCGATCCTCGTCGACCGCGGGCACCGGGAGCTCCCGATCCGCCCCGACTTCGTCGGCAAGAACATCCCCTCGGCCCGCACGGAGCGGGTCAACGTGCGCCTCTTCGAGAACGACGGGGCGGAGGAGGTGACGATCGGCGAATGAGACACCTCCTCGACACCCGCACCCTCGACAGGACCACCGCGCTTCGCATCCTCGACGTCGCCGAGGACATGTCCGACACGCAGTCGCGCGAGGTCAAGAAACTCCCGACGCTACGGGGCAAGACCGTGGTGAACCTCTTCTTCGAGGACTCCACCCGTACGCGCATCTCGTTCGAGGCCGCTGCCAAGCGCCTTTCCGCCGACGTGATCAACTTCGCCGCCAAGGGCTCCAGCGTCTCCAAGGGCGAGAGCCTCAAGGACACCGCCCAGACGCTCGAGGCCATCGGCGCCGATGCGGTCGTGGTCCGGCACCCGGGTTCCGGCGCCCCGCAGACCCTCGCCACCAGCGGCTGGATATCGGCCGGTGTGGTGAACGCCGGAGACGGCACCCACGAGCACCCCACGCAGGCGCTGCTCGACGCCTTCACGATCCGCAAGCGCCGTTTCGGTGCCGAAAGCCGCGGACGGGATCTCAGCGGACTGCGGGTGGTGATCGTCGGCGATGTCCTGCACTCGCGGGTCGCACGGTCCAACGTCTGGCTGCTCACTACGCTCGGCGCGGACGTCACCCTGGTCGCGCCGCCGACGCTGGTTCCGCAGAACGTGTCGCTCTGGCCGGTCCGGGTCGTCTACGACCTCGACGAGGCGCTGGCGGACGAGCCGGATGCCGTCATGATGCTCCGCATTCAGCTGGAACGCATGAATGCCGCGTATTTCCCGACTGAGCGGGAGTATTCCCGCCGCTGGGGTCTTGACGCACGGCGTGTGGCCGCGCTTCCGGGCGGTAGCATTGTGATGCACCCCGGACCCATGAACCGGGGACTGGAGATCTCCTCCGAAGCTGCTGATTCCGCCCGTTCGACGGTGCTGGAACAGGTCACCAACGGAGTATCCGTCCGCATGGCGGTGCTGTACCTGCTGCTCGCAGGAGAACGAGACGACGAACGAGGGGGAGACCTGTGAACGAGACCCTCGTCATCACCGGTGCGCAGCTGCTCGGTGCCGAGAGCGCCGACATCATCATCGAGGGCGGGCGGATCGCCGAGATCGGGACGGGTCTCACCCGCACCGGTGCGCGCGTGATCGACGCTGCGGGCCTGGTCGCGCTGCCGGGGCTCGTCGACCTGCACACCCACCTGCGCGAACCCGGCTACGAGGCGTCGGAGACGATTCTCACCGGTACCAGGGCGGCCGCCGCCGGCGGGTTCACCGCGGTGTTCGCGATGCCGAACACCTCGCCCGTCGCCGACACGGCGGGGGTGGTCGAGCAGGAGCTCGCCCTCGGCGAGGCTGCCGGCTACGCGACGGTGCAGCCCATCGGGGCCGTCACCGTGGGACAGAAGGGCGAGCGTCTCGCCGAGCTCGGCGCCATGGCCACCTCGCGCGCCCAGGTGCGCGTCTTCAGCGACGACGGCTTCTGCGTATTCGACCCGCTCATCATGCGTCGGGCTCTGGAGTATGTGAAGTCCTTCGACGGCGTCATCGCGCAGCACGCCCAGGATCCCCGCCTCACTGAGGGGGCGCAGATGAACGAGGGAACGGTGTCCGCCGAGCTGGGCCTCGCCGGCTGGCCCGCGGTCGCGGAGGAGTCGATCATCGCGCGCGACGTGCTGCTGGCAGAGCACGTCGGCTCGCGGCTGCACGTCTGCCACCTGTCGACGGCGGGCTCCGTCGACATCATCCGGTGGGCCAAGAAGCGCGGCATCAGCGTCACCGCTGAGGTGACGCCGCATCACCTGCTGCTGACGGACGAGCTCGTGCGGGGATACGACGCGCGCTACAAGGTCAACCCGCCCCTGCGCCGGGAAGAAGATGTCCTCGCCGTGCGCGAGGGCCTCGCCGACGGCACGATCGACATCGTCGCGACCGACCACGCGCCGCACCCCAGCGAGCACAAGGCGTGCGAGTGGCAGGCTGCGGCGAACGGAATGGTGGGTCTCGAGAGCGCGCTGCGCGTCGTGCACCAGTCGATGGTGCAGACCGGGCTGCTCGAGTGGGCGGACATCGCGCGCGTGATGAGTGCGGCACCGGCGCGGATCGGACGCCTCTCCGGCCACGGCACACCGCTCGAGGTCGGGCAGCCGGCGCAGCTCACCCTCTACGACGCGTCGGTGGACGGCGTCTTCACCGAAGCAGACCTGCACGGTCGCAGCGTGAACTCGCCCTATCTCGGCCGTGCTCTTCCCGGGCGGGTGGAGTACACGGTGCACGGCGGCGTCCTCACGGTCGACGGGGGCAGCGTCGTCGAGGAGCTCGGCGCATGAGCGCTCGGGATCTCGCCGTCGCGATCACCATCGCGGGCGCCCTCCTGGTGCTGCTGGTGATGCTGCGCGCCTGGCGACGACGAATCCGCCGCGATTCCGTGTTCTCGGCCCCGCTGGGTGTGCCCGAGCATGCGGAGGTCGCCCGCCGTGACGAGGTGCTGTACGTGTCGACGACACGGCACGGACAGCCGCTCGAGCGTCTCGCGGTGTCGCCTCTCGCATACCGGGCCCGCGGTGAGGTAGCCGTCACGGATCGCGGCATCGCCCTCTGCCTCGACGGCACGCCGACGGTCTTCCTGGCGAAAGACCGTCTCGTCGCCGTCGACCGCGCCACGGTCACGATCGACCGTGTCGTCGAGCCGGGTGGCCTCGTGCGCATCGCATGGAACATCGACGACGACACTGTCGTCGACAGCTACCTGCGCGTCGCCACCGGCGAACCTCAGAACCTCATCTCCGACCTGCAGCGGCTCGTCCCCGCCGCCCCCGACACAGGAGCAACGTCATGACACTCTCCACCACCCCCGAGCAGGCCTCAGCGGCCCGGCTCCCCGACCCTGCCGTCCTCGTCCTGGAAGACGGCACCCGCCACATCGGCCGCGCCTACGGCGCCCGTGGGCGCACTCTGGGCGAGGTGGTCTTCTCGACCGGCATGTCCGGTTACCAGGAGACGATCACCGACCCGTCCTACGCGGGGCAGATCGTGCTGCAGACGGCACCGCACATCGGCAACACCGGCATGAACGACGAAGACGCGGAATCGCGTCGCATCTGGGTCGCCGGCTACATCGTCCGCGACCCCTCGAGGGTGGTGTCGAACTGGCGTGCGAACGCCTCGCTCGATGACGTTCTCGTGGAGGACGGCATCGTGGGCATCAGCGGTATCGACACCCGATCGGTCACCCGACACATCCGCTCGGCGGGTTCCATGCGCGGTGGCATCTTCTCCGGTCCGGATGCCGCGCTCGACCCGGAGGAGCAGGTGCGCATCGTCCGCGAGGCTCCCGAGATGGCCGGCCGCAACCTGTCGGCGGAGGTCTCGGTCGACGTCGCCACCGTGACCACGGCACTGGGGGAGCGGATCGGCAACCTCGCCGTGCTCGACCTCGGCGTCAAGCAGGCGACGATCGACAACCTGGCCGCTCGCGGGTTCGAGGTGCACGTGCTTCCGCAGAACGTGACGATCGACGAGATCCGCGCCGTCGATCCCGTCGCCGTCTTCTACTCGAACGGGCCCGGCGACCCCGCGGCATCGGGTGACCACGTCGAGCTGCTGCGCTCGGTGCTCGACGAAGGACTCCCGTTCTTCGGCATCTGCTTCGGCAACCAGCTGCTCGGTCGGGCTCTCGGCCTCGGCACCTACAAGCTGCCGTTCGGACACCGTGGCATCAACCAGCCGGTGCTCGACAAGCAGACGGGCAAGGTCGAGATCACCGCTCACAACCACGGCTTCGCCGTCGAGGCGCCGATCGAGGGCACGTTCGACAGCCCCCACGGCTACGGCAAGGTGGAGGTCAGCCATGTCGGCCTCAACGACAACGTCGTGGAGGGACTCCGCGCCCTCGACATCCCGGCCTTCTCGGTGCAATACCACCCCGAGGCGGCTGCGGGCCCCCACGATGCCAACTACCTCTTCGACAGGTTCCGCGACCTGGTCATCGCCAGCCAGAAGGACTCCAAGTAATGCCCAAGCGCGACGACATCAACTCCGTCCTCGTCATCGGCTCCGGCCCGATCGTCATCGGTCAGGCCTGCGAGTTCGACTACTCCGGCACCCAGGCGTGCCGCGTGCTGCGCGAGGAGGGTGTCAGGGTCATCCTGGTCAACTCCAACCCGGCCACGATCATGACCGATCCCGACTTCGCCGATGCGACGTACATCGAACCGATCACCCCTGAGGTCATCGAGACGATCATCGCCAAGGAGAAGCCGGATGCCATCCTCCCGACACTCGGTGGGCAGACCGCTCTGAACGCGGCCATGGCGCTCGACGAGCGCGGCATCCTCGCGAAGTACGGCGTCGAGCTCATCGGCGCCAAGGTCGATGCGATCAAGAAGGGCGAGGACCGCCAGGTCTTCAAGGAGCTCGTGCTCGAAGCGGGCGCCGACGTCGCGAAGAGCGTCATCGCCCACACCATGGACGACCTCCTCGCCGGTGCCGAGAAGCTCGGCTACCCGCTCGTGGTGCGCCCGTCCTTCACGATGGGCGGCCTCGGTTCCGGCTTCGCCTACGACGAGGAGGACCTGCGTCGTATCGGAGGCGCCGGTCTGCGTGACTCCCCGACGACCGAGGTGCTCCTGGAGGAGTCGATCCTCGGCTGGAAGGAGTACGAGCTCGAGCTCATGCGCGACACGGCCGACAACACGGTCGTCGTCTGCTCGATCGAGAACGTCGACCCGGTCGGCGTGCACACGGGTGACTCGATCACGGTGGCCCCGGCGCTGACCCTCACCGACCGCGAGTACCAGAAGATGCGCGACATCGGCATCGACATCATCCGCGCCGTCGGCGTCGACACCGGCGGTTGCAACATCCAGTTCGCGGTCGACCCGGCGAACGGGCGCATCATCGTGATCGAGATGAACCCGCGCGTCTCGCGCTCGAGCGCCCTCGCCTCGAAGGCCACCGGCTTCCCGATCGCGAAGCTCGCCGCGAAGCTCGCCCTCGGCTACCGCCTCGACGAGATCCCGAACGACATCACCGGGGTCACGCCGGCGAGCTTCGAGCCGACGCTCGACTACGTCGTCGTCAAGGTGCCTCGCTTCGCGTTCGAGAAGTTCCCTGCGGCGGACGCCACGCTCACCACGACCATGAAGTCGGTCGGCGAGGCCATGGCCATCGGCCGCAACTACGCCACCGCGCTGCAGAAGGCGCTGCGCTCGCTCGAGAAGCGCGGCTCCAGCTTCCACTGGGGCGAGGAGACCCGTTCGGTGGAAGAGCTCCTGGAGGTCGCCAAGACGCCGACCGACGGCCGGATCGTCACGCTGCAGCAGGCGCTGCGCAAGGGCGCGACGGTCGAGCAGGCCTTCGAGTCGACGGCCATGGACCCGTGGTTCCTCGACCAGATCGTGCTGATCAACGAGGTCGCGGAGATCGTGCGGACGGCTCCCGAGCTGGACGCCGCGACTCTCCGTTACGCCAAGGAGCACGGTTTCTCCGACGCGCAGCTCGCCGAGCTCCGCGGCACGTCCGAGACCGAGGTCCGCGGTGTCCGCCATGGCCTCGGCATCCGTCCGGTGTACAAGACCGTCGACACGTGCGCCGGCGAGTTCCCCGCTCTCACGCCCTACCACTACTCGAGCTACGACTTCGAGACCGAGGTCGCTCCGTCCGAGCGCACCAAGGTGGTCATCATCGGCTCTGGGCCGAACCGCATCGGTCAGGGCGTCGAGTTCGACTACTCGTGCGTGCACGCGTCGTTCGCGCTCTCCGATGCCGGGTTCGAGACCATCATGGTCAACTGCAACCCGGAGACGGTCTCGACCGACTACGACACCTCCGACCGCCTGTACTTCGAGCCGCTGACGCTCGAGGACGTGCTCGAGGTGCTCGACGCGGAGGCGGCGAGCGGCACCATCCTCGGCGTCGTGTGCCAGCTGGGCGGCCAGACGCCGCTGGGACTCGCGAAGGGCATCGAAGCGGCCGGCTACACGGTCCTCGGCACGAGTCCGGAGGCGATCGACCTCGCCGAGGAGCGCGAGCTGTTCTCCCGTCTGCTCGACGAGGCGGGTCTCGTCGCACCGCGCAACGGCACGGCGATCGACGTCGACGGAGCGGTGAGCATCGCCGAGGAGATCGGTTACCCGGTGCTCGTGCGTCCGAGCTTCGTGCTCGGCGGGCGCGGCATGGAGATCGTCTACGACACGGCGTCGCTGCGCGACTACTTCGTGCGCACCGCAGGCGAGGTCGTCATCGAGGAGGGCAAGCCGCTGCTGGTGGACCGATTCCTCGACGATGCGATCGAGCTGGACGTGGACGCCCTCTACGACGGCACCGAGCTGTACATCGGCGGCGTCATGGAGCACCTGGAGGAGGCCGGTATCCACTCCGGCGACTCCAGCTGCACGCTGCCTCCCGTCTCGCTGGGGCGCACGGACGTCGACCGCGTGCGCGACGCCACCCTCGCCATCGCGAAGGGCGTGGGCGTGCGCGGACTGCTCAACGTGCAGTTCGCCATCAGCGCCGGCGTGCTCTACGTGATCGAGGCGAACCCGCGCGCCAGCCGCACGGTGCCGTTCGTCTCCAAGGCGCTGGGCATCCCGATGGCGAAGGCCGCGAGCCGCATCATGACCGGTTCCACCGTCGCTGAGCTGCGCGCCGAGGGCATGCTGCCGGAGCAGGACGGCTCGCGTGTCCCGCTGGACGCTCCGGTCTCGGTCAAGGAGGCTGTGCTGCCCTTCAAGCGGTTCCGCACCGCCGACGGCAAGACGGTCGATTCCGTGCTCGGACCGGAGATGCGCTCCACCGGCGAGGTCATGGGCATCGACCGTGACTTCCCGACGGCGTTCGCCAAGAGCCAGGCTGCCGCCTACGGGGGCATGCCGACGTCCGGCACCGTGTTCATCTCGGTGGCCGACTCGGACAAGCGTGCGGTCATCCTTCCCGCGCACCGCCTGCAGCAGCTCGGCTTCACGATCGTCGCGACCGAGGGCACCGCGGAGATCCTCTCGCGCAACGGCATCGCCGTGACGGTCGTCGAGAAGTACAGCGAGACGCAGGAGTCGGGCGCCCGGAACATCGTCGACCTCATCAACGACGGGGAGATCGACATCGTCGTGAACACTCCGTCGGGTGGCGCCGCTCGCGCCGACGGCTACGAGATCCGCGCTGCGGCCGTCGCCGCCGACAAGGCGCTGTTCACCACGATCGCCGTGCTCGGCGCAGCGGTGAGCGGAATGGACGCCGCCCATGAGGGCTTCCAGGTGAAGAGCCTCCAGGAGTACGCGCTGGACCGGAAGGCGGCACTGTGAGCCGACGCTTCGGCGAACGCGTACGGGCAGCGCTGCGCGCGCACGGCCCTCTCTGCGTCGGAATCGACCCCCACGCGGCCCTGCTCGCCGCGTGGGGGCTCCCCGACGACGCGCGCGGTGTGCGGGACTTCGGTCTGCGCACGGTCGAGGCGGCCGCGGGGCGAGTGGCTCTCGTGAAGCCCCAGGTGTCGTTCTTCGAGCGCTTCGGCTCGCGGGGCGTCGCCGCGATGGAAGACGTGCTCGCGGCCGCACGGGCGGCCGATCTGCTCGTGATCGCCGATGCCAAGCGCGGGGACATCGGATCGACCATGGGCGACTACGCGCGCGCATGGCTCACACCCGGCTCGCCCTTGGAAGCCGACGCGCTCACCGTCAGCCCCTTCCTCGGCGTGGGCGCCCTCGACGGGGCGTTCGCCCTCGCCGAGGAGCACGGCAAGGGAGTGTTCGTCCTCGCCGCGACCAGCAACCCCGAGGCCGAGGGGCTGCAGCGCGCAGTCACCTCGACAGGTGAGACCGTCTCCGGATCGGTGATCGGCGAGGTCTCCGCCCGCAACGCCGCGCTGGCAGACGCGGGGGAGTGGGGCAGCTTCGGCTTCGTGATCGGCGCGACCGTGGATTGGGACCTCGCGGGAATCCACCCGTTCGGACCCGTGGCTCCCATCCTCGCTCCCGGCTTCGGCGCGCAGGGCGCAACGCCTGCCGACCTCCGGGTGCGCTTCGGGCCCATGTCGGATGCGGTGATCGCGAGCGAGAGCCGCAGCATCCTCGGCGCCGGACCCGATCATCTGGTTGCCACGATCACCGCTCGCGCGGCCGAGTACTTGGAGGTGGCGCGTGCCTGACGCGCAGCGTACGGTTCCCGAGGTCGACAGGGCGGCCGCCGCACGCCGTGCCGTGGAGCGTCGACGCGCGAGAGCGTCGGTGAAACGCGACCTCACGATGCGCGTGGTGACGCCGCAGACGGTACTGCACCGCGCGACGGCGGACGCCGACTCGGTTGAGGGATCGATGCGCATCACCGACTTCCTGCTGGCGCTCCCCGCGATCGGTGCGGGCAAGCGCGACCGCGTGCTGGAAGAGCTGCACATCTCGCCGGTCAAGCGTCTCGGAGGGCTCGGTGCTCGGCAGCGTCGGGTGCTGGAGGCCTGGCTGGACTCCCGGTTCCCGCCCGCGGCTCCCCGCGGCGCACGCAGTCGGCTCTTGGTTCTCGCCGGTCCCACCGCCGTGGGAAAGGGCACGGTCGCCGCGCACATCCGCGAGCACAACCCGGAGATCCACCTCTCGGTCTCGGCCACGACCCGGCCCCCGCGTCCCGGCGAGATCGACGGGGTGCACTACTACTTCGTGGACGACGACGAGTTCGACCGGTTGATCGCCGACGGGGAGCTGCTCGAGTACGCCGTGGTGCACAACCGCTCGCGGTACGGCACGCCGCGGGCGCCGATCGACGCCGCTCTCGCCGAAGGCAAGACGGTACTGCTCGAGATCGACCTGCAGGGCGCGCGTCAGGTGCGTGCCGCCGAACCGGCAGCAACGCTGATCTTCCTGCTGCCTCCGAGCTGGGACGAACTGGTGCATCGACTGGTCGGCAGGGGCACGGAAGACGCCGAGGAAAGGGCCAGGAGGCTGCGTACCGCGAAGGTCGAACTCGCCGCTCAGAACGAGTTCGACCACCTCATCGTGAACGAGGACGTCGCCACTGCGGCCCGCGAGGTCGTAGAATTGTCTACAAGCTCTGCGCGCTGAGCGTCTTCGCGCGCCTTTCGCACCGTCTTCGCGACGATCCCGTCGCCTGATCAGGAGGTCTCACCATGGCCGGACACAACAACGGCATCATCGATCCCCCCATCGACAACCTGCTCGACCGCGTCGACTCGAAGTACGAGCTCGTCATCTACGCCGCGAAGCGCGCGCGTCAGATCAACGACTACTACTCCGACCTGCACGAGGGAAACCTCTTCGACAACGTCGGCCCGCTCGTGGACTCGTCCGTCGAGGACAAGCCGCTCACGATCGCGCTGCACGAGATCAACGAGGACAAGCTCCGCCTTCGTCACGCAGAGTGATATTCCAGGCCGCGCCTCCGTTCTGTCGGAGGCGCGGTCCAGAATGGGTGCAACACCCTCTCTCTGTCCGTCCCGTTCTGGAGTATCGATGAGCGCCCTGCGTCTGTTCACGTCCGAGTCCGTCACCGAGGGACATCCGGACAAGATCTGCGATCAGATCTCCGACAGCATCCTCGACGGGCTCATCGCGAAGGACAAGGGCTCCCGCGTCGCTGTCGAGACGCTGGTCACGACCGGTCTCGTCCACGTGGCCGGCGAGATCCGCACCGAGGCCTACGTCGACATCCCCACGATCGTCCGCCAGGTCGTGAACGGCATCGGCTACACCTCCAGCGACACCGGCTTCGACGGCTCCTCCTGCGGTGTCAGCGTCTCGGTGGGCGAACAGTCGACCGACATCGCCCACGGCGTCGACAGCGCCCAGGAGCACCGCGACGGGTCTTCGATCGATCCGCTGGACGGGCTCGGTGCCGGCGACCAGGGCATCATGTTCGGCTTCGCCACGAACGAGACGCCGCAGCTGATGCCGATGGCCGCCTGGACGGCACACCGCCTCGCCGAGCGGCTCACCGAGGTGCGTCGCAACGGCCAGCTGCCGTTCCTGCGCCCCGACGGCAAGACACAGGTCACGCTCGGCTACGACGGCTTCACGCCGAAGACCGTCGATGCGGTCGTCGTCTCGACCCAGCACCACCCCGACATCTCGCAGGATGACGTCAAGGCCCAGGTCCGGGAACACGTGATCGATCCCGTGCTCGCGACCACAGGCCTCGACCTCGACGACGTCACCCTGTACATCAACCCCGCCGGGCCCTTCGTCACGGGCGGCCCCAAGGGGGACGCGGGTCTGACCGGGCGCAAGATCATCATCGACACCTACGGCGGAGCCTCGCGTCACGGGGGAGGTGCCTTCAGCGGCAAGGACCCGTCGAAGGTCGACCGGTCCGGCGCGTACGCAACGCGGTGGGTCGCCAAGAACGCCGTCGCCGCGGGGCTGGCCGACCGCCTCGAGGTGCAGGTGGCCTACGCCATCGGCGTCGCACGCCCGGTCGGTCTGTACGTGGAATCGTTCGGCACGGGCAAGGTGTCGGACGAGATCATCACCCGCGCGATCAACGAGGTGTTCGATCTCCGCCCGCAGGCGATCATCGAGCAGCTCGAACTGCTGCGCCCGATCTACGCGCAGACCGCGGCCTACGGGCACTTCGGCCGTGAGCTCCCGGACTTCACCTGGGAGCGCACCGACCGCGTCGAAGAGCTGCGCCGCGCCGCCGGTCTCTGATGGGACCGCGGTCCTGATGCCTGCGGAGAGCCGGCGCATCGCGCGCGTGCTCCTCGATTCCCCTCTTCCGCAACTCGATCGGCTCTTCGACTACGCCCTTCCCCCTGAGCTGGGGGATGTGCCCCTGGGAGTTCGCGTTCGCGTGCCCCTGCGCACCGCCGGACGCGTGATCGACGGCTACGTCGTCGACATCGACGCGGAGGACGATGCCGACCGGGCGCTCTCGGAGGTCGAGAGCGTCGTGTCTCCGGTGCCCGTGCTTCCCACGCGTCTGCACACCCTCGCTCGTCGCGTCGCCGACCGGGCAGCGGGCTCGGCCTCCGACGTGTTGCGCCTGGTGATCCCCAAACGTCAGGTGCGTGTCGAGAAGGCGTGGACGGCCGATACGCCCGCCGAGGTCCCCGACGCCGATGCTCTGGCCGTGGCGGAGAGCACGGTCGATCTGTACGAGGGGCTCGGCGCCGTTCTCGACTCCGGTGGTCGCGCCGCGGTCGAGGCGATTCCCCAGCTCGTCGACGGCGTGCAGGGCTGGGCCCGTCTGCTTGCGGCATCGGCAGCGCGGATGCTCGCCGCGGGGCGATCATCGATCATCGTCGTCCCGGACAGTCGCGATCTCGATCGACTCCTCGCGGCTCTGGAGGCGCTCGTCCCCGCCGCCGCAGTGGTCCGTCACGACTCCCGGCAGACCAACCCCGACCGTTATCGTGGCTTCCTCCGCACGCTCGAAGACGCCCCGTGCATCGTGGTGGGCAACCGCTCGGCCGTGTACTCACCCGTCGTCGCAGGCCTGGTCGCGATCTGGGACGACGGCGACCCGCTTCTCGGGGAACCGCTGGCCCCGTATGTGAATGCACGGGACGCGGCACTGCTGCGTCAAGAGCTGGAGGGGTCGGCGCTGCTCTTCGCCGGCCACACGCGCACGACGGATGTCGAACGGCTGGTCGTCCTCGGCTGGCTGCAGGACGTCAGAGCAGCACGTCGAGTGCTGCCGCGAGTCGTCCTCAGCACGCCCCAGGAGATGGAGCAGCCGACGGCTCAGCGGATGCCGTCGTCCGCGTTCCTCGCCGCACGCACCGCGGCGGCGGAAGGCCCGGTGCTCGTGCAGGTGTCGCGCCCCGGATTCTCTCCCTCACTGGTGTGCGCGGACTGTCGAGCGCCCGCCCGGTGCGCCCACTGCGGCGGTCCACTCGGTGCGAAGCATCGCGGTGCCGTGCCGGTGTGCGGATGGTGCGGACGCGGTGCCAGTGCCTGGACGTGTCCTGCCTGCTCGTCGACGAAGCTTCGCCTGGCTTCGTCCGGCAGCGAGCGCACGGCCGACGAGCTGGGGCGCGCGTTCCCCGGTGTGCGGGTGATCGTCGCGGACGGCGCTCATCCGGTGGAGCGGGTTCCGGCGAAGCCCGCACTCGTCGTCGCGACCCGTGGTGCCGAGCCGATCGCCGATGGGGGATACCGTGCCGTCGTGCTGCTCGACGGGCCGAGGATGCTCCAGGCCCCCGACCTGCGGGTCGCCGAGTCCTGTCTGCGGTGGTGGTCGAACGCGGCCGCGCTGGCGGCTCCCGGCGCGCCCGTGCATCTCGTGGGCGTCAACGGGGCGGCCGCGAAGGCGCTGGCCACCTGGAACCAGGCCGGCCATGCCCGATCGGAGCTGGAGAGCAGAGCACCTCTGCACATGCCTCCGACGACGCGCGTGGCGCTCGTGCAGGGATCGGTCCCCGCCGTCGCCGATGCCCTCGCCGCACTCAGCGATCTCGCCCTGCCCTCGGACGCGGTGCTCGGGCCCGTCCCGGTCGAGACCGACGACGTGCCCCCACGGGTGCGTGCGCTCGTGCGCTTCGACTACGGTGCCGGAGCGCGGGTGGCGACGGCCCTGCGCGCGGCGGTCGTCGCCGAAGCCGTGAGCGGTCGTCGCCGAAAGGGGCGCGCCACCAAGAGCACCCTCTCCGTCCGCCTCGATATCCTCGAACCAGAGCTCTGACCCTTCCGGAGAACATTCATGCGCCTCGTCTTCGCCGGCACACCGGCCGCCGCAGTCCCCAGCCTCCAGCGACTCGCGGAGTCCCACGACATCGCTGCGGTCGTCACACGTCCCGACGCCCCGCTGGGGCGTCGTCGCACCCTGACCCCGTCTCCGGTGGCGCAATCGGCTGTCGGACTGGGTCTTCCCGTGATCAAGACGGCGCGCCTGGACGACGCGGCGACAGCGGAGATCTCTGCGCTCGAGGCGGACCTCGGGGTGATCGTGGCGTACGGCGGGCTCGTGCGCGAGCCTCTGCTGTCGGCGCCCCGCGCGGGGTGGATCAATCTGCACTTCTCGCTGCTGCCGGCCTGGCGCGGAGCCGCTCCTGTCCAGCGTGCGCTGATCGCGGGGGATCAGGTGCTCGGTGCGAGCGTCTTCCAGCTGGTCGCGGAACTCGACGCCGGCGATGTCTTCGCCATGCGCGAGGTCGATGTCCCCGCTGCAGCCACCGCAGGGGAGGCTCTCGAGCTCCTCGCCGCCGACGGCGCGCAGCTCCTCGCCGAGGTGGTCTCCGAGATCGCCGAGGGTACGGCGTCGTCGATGCCGCAACAGGGCGAGCCCACCTTCGCGGCCAAGCTCACGCTCGCGGACGGATTGCTCGATTGGAGTCGGCCGCTCGACACCGTGTTCGCTCATTTCCGCGGTGTGACCCCGGAACCGGGTGCGCACACCACGGTCGCAGGTCAACCCCTCAAGGTGCTCGAAGCCACCCCGGCCCCGGATGCCGAGCCCCTCGCGCCGGGGCGGCTCCGCGGCACCAAGACGGCTCTCCACATCGGCACCGGCACCGGTGCACTCGCGGTGACCAGGGTCCAGCCGGCAGGCAAGGGCGCGATGAACGCTGTCGACTGGTGGCGCGGTCTGCGTGGAGGCGACGAACTGGTGGCCGGTTCATGAGCGAAGAACGACGGAACCGTAGGACGGCACCGAAGAACGCCGGTCCGCGTGGCGCGCAGCGATCGGGAGACGCGCATCGCGGGGGGCAGCGCGGTCCCGCCCGCACCGTGCAGCCCGCGAGACGAGTCGCGTACGGCGTGCTGCGTGCGGTCTCCGAGACCGATGCCTATGCGAACCTCGTGCTGCCCTCCGCGATCGCCGAAGCGCAACTCAGCCCCCAGGACGCTGCTCTCGCGACCGAGCTGACGTACGGCACGCTGCGCCGGCTCGGCACCTACGACGCGATCATCGCCGCGGCGGCGGATCGTTCTCCCGACAGCATCGATCCCGCCGTCCTCGACGCTCTGCGCCTCGCCGTGCATCAGCTGCTGGCGACGCGGGTGGCTTCGCACGCCGCGGTGAACGAGTCGGTGAACCTGGTCGCGACGGAGTCAGGGCGTGGAGCATCGAGCTTCGCGAACGCCGTGCTCCGTCGCATCGCCCGGGAATCAGGCGACGAGTGGCAGGAACACATCGAGAGCAGCGCACGCTCCGACGACGAACGACTCGCCCTGCGTTCCGCGCACCCGGTGTGGGTGATCCGCGCTCTGCGTCGTGCTCTGATCGCCGAGGGGCGTAGCGAGGAGCTGGAGGCACTTCTCGAGGCCGACAACGCCTCACCCGATGTCACGCTCGTCGCGCTCCCCGGGCTCGCCGAGCCGGGGGAGCCTCGTCTGCCGTACGCGCCCACGGCCTTCGCCTCGGCCGGCGGCGACCCCCGGCATGCCGTCGAGGCGTCCGGTGGGACCGTGCGCGTGCAGGACGAGGGATCCCAGCTCGTGGCACTGGCCTTGGCCGGCGCCGCGCCCATCACCGCCGGTGAGCGCTGGCTCGACCTGTGCGCGGGGCCAGGTGGCAAGACGGCGCTCCTCGCTGCTGTCGCCCGTGAGCATGACGTCACTCTGGAGGCGAACGAGGTCGTCCCGGTGAGGGCCCGATTGGTGCGCAAGGCATTGCGGGCCGTCCCCGGTGAGATCGAGGTGCACGAGCAGGACGGGCGGACTCTGGCCGCATCCCGGCCGGGGGAGTTCGACCGCATCCTCGTCGATGCCCCCTGCACGGGTCTGGGGGCGCTGCGGCGGCGCCCTGAAGCGAGGTGGCGGAAGTCCCCGGCCGACGTCGCCGAGCTCGTGCCGCTCCAGGTCGAGCTGCTCTCTGCCGCGCTCGATGCCCTCGCCCCTGGCGGGATCGTCGCGTATGTCACGTGCTCTCCTCATCTCGCGGAGACCACGGGCGTGGTGAAGGAGGTGCTCCGCGACCGTGCAGATGTGCGCGAGCTCGATGCGCGGGCCGTCATCGCGGATGTCGCCATGGCCCCGATCGATCTCGCGGAGGACGGCAGGGTCGGTTCCGGCAGCGCACAGCTCTGGCCGCACCGTCACGGGACGGATGCGATGTTCCTCGCGCTCCTGCAGCGCTCATCGATCGACGACACCTCATCCGGGAAGGAAGACTAGGACTGTGGAACTCCCTCGCGCCCCGCGCATAAACCCGAGTATCCTCGCCGCCGACTTCGTGAACATGCAGGCGGATCTCGCCAAGATCGCGACCGCCGACTTCGCGCACGTCGACGTGATGGACAACCACTTCGTGCCCAACCTGACGTTCGGGCCGCAGATGGTGGAGCGCATCCAGGCCACCAGCCCGATCCCGCTCGACGTGCACCTGATGATCACGGACCCCGAGCGGTGGGCGCCCGAGTATGCCGAGATCGGCGCCGCGAGCGTGACTTTCCACCTCGAGGCCGCCGATGAGCCCGTCGCTCTCGCCCGTCGTCTTCGTGATATCGGTTCTCGAGCCGGGGTCGCGGTGAAGCCGGCGACACCTGTTGAATCGCTCTTCGAGGTCCTCGACGAGTTCGACCAGATCCTCGTGATGACCGTGGAGCCCGGCTTCGGCGGGCAGAGCTTCATGCCGGAGACGATGCCGAAGCTGCGCGCTCTCGCGGAAGAAGCCCGTCGGCGCGGCTCCCGTGTCTGGCTCCAGGTCGACGGCGGCATCTCGGACCGCACGATCGAGATCGCCTCCTCCGCGGGCGCCGATACATTCGTCGCGGGCTCGGCCGTCTACGGGGCTGACGACATTGAGGCGGCCGTCACCCGGCTGAGAGACCTCGCCCGAGCCGCTAGCCTGGAAGCGTGAAGACTTTCGACGAGCTGTTCGCCGAGCTCAGCGTCAAGGCCGAGACCCGCCCTGCCGGATCGGGCACCGTCGCCGAGCTCGACGGCGGCGTGCACACGATCGGCAAGAAGATCGTGGAAGAGGCCGCCGAGGTGTGGATGGCGTCGGAGTACGAGTCCGACGAGGCCGCCGCCGAGGAGATCTCCCAGCTGCTGTACCACGTCCAGGTGATGATGCTCGCGAAGGGGCTCAGCCTGCAGGACGTCTATCGACATCTGTGATGCGCTCCGTTCCGATCCCCTCGAACTGAAAGCCATCCATGCTGCGCATCGCTGTTCCCAACAAGGGCTCGCTCTCCGAGACCGCCGCCGACATGCTCGCCGAGGCGGGCTACGCCGGCCGTCGAGACCCCAAAACCCTGCACGTCATCGACGCCGACAACGACGTCGAGTTCTTCTTCCTCCGTCCCAAGGACATCGCCACCTATGTCGGCTCCGGCGCGATCGACGTCGGCATCACCGGTCGTGACCTGCTGCTCGATGCACGCATGCCCGGTGCGCGCGAGATCGAAGCTCTCGGCTTCGCCGGCTCGACTTTCCGCTTCGCCGCGCCGACCGGACGCTACACCGATGTGAGCGAGCTCGACGGGCTCCGCATCGCGACGTCGTACCCCGGCCTCGTCGACGCGTTCCTCGACGAGCGTGACATCGCCGTCGACCTGGTGCCCCTCGACGGCGCCGTGGAGTCCGCGGTCCGCCTCGGTGTCGCCGATGCCGTCGCCGATGTCGTCGAGACCGGCACGACGCTGCGTCAGGCCGGGCTCGAGGTGTTCGGCCCCGTCATCCTGGAGTCGGAGGCGGTGCTCATCGCCGGACCCGTCGACGCCGAGGGCGCGGACACGCTGCTTCGCCGCCTGCGCGGTGTGATGGTCGCTCGACGCTTCGTCATGATCGATTACGACCTTCCGGTCGCCCTCCTCGATGACGCCGTGAAGATCGCCGGGGGCGTGGAGTCGCCGACGGTCTCGCCGCTGCGTGACCCCGAGTGGGTGGCCGTGCGCGTCATGGTGGCTCGTTCCCGGGTCAACCCCGTGATGGACGCTCTCTACGCGCTGGGTGCACGGGCCATCCTCGTCACCGCGATCCACAACGCGAGGCTCTGATGACGCTCGCGAGCCGTGTCATCCCGTGTCTCGACGTCGCCGATGGGCGCGTCGTCAAAGGGGTGAACTTCGAGAACCTGCGGGACATGGGCGACCCCGTCGAGCTCGCCAGGCACTACGCGGCGCAGGGTGCGGACGAGATCACCTTCCTCGATGTCACCGCGACGGTCGACGCCCGCGCCACGACGTATGACGTCGTGCAGCGGACGGCGGAGCAGGTGTTCGTGCCGCTCACCGTCGGCGGGGGAGTGCGCAGCGTCGACGACGTGGCGCGCCTGCTGTCGGTCGGCGCGGACAAGGTCGGCGTGAACTCGGCGGCCATCGCGCGCCCGGAGCTCATCGGCGAGATCGCCGACCGCTTCGGTGCGCAGGTGCTCGTGCTCTCGCTCGACGTGAAGCGCGCGCCCACGACCCACTCGGGCTTCGTCGTCACCACGCACGGCGGCCGCACGCAGACCACTCTCGACGCCCTCGACTGGGCGCGGGAGGCGGCGGAGCGCGGAGCGGGCGAGCTTCTCGTCAACTCGATCGATGCGGACGGCACCAGAGACGGCTTCGACCTGGAGCTCGTGCGCCTGATGCGGGAGGCGGCGTCCGTGCCCGTCATCGCATCGGGCGGTGCCGGAAAGGCATCGGACTTCGCGCCCGCCATCAAAGCCGGTGCCGACGCCGTGCTCGCGGCCAGTGTGTTCCACACCGGCGCGCTCACGGTCGGCGACGTCAAGGACGCGCTTCGCGCGGAGGGGGTTCTCGTCCGATGAGCGACGCGGAAGCACAGACGACATCCGTCGACGAGCGCATCGCGCAGGTCGCCTTCAACGCCGACGGGCTCGCGCCGGTCATCGTGCAGCAGTGGGACACGCGCGAGGTGCTGATGCTCGCCTGGGTCGACGCCGAGGCGCTGCGACGCACCCTGACCTCCGGACGGGCGACCTACTGGTCCCGGTCCCGCCGGGAGTACTGGCGCAAGGGCGACACGTCCGGACACATCCAGGTCGTGCACGAGGCGCGTCTGGACTGCGACGGCGATGCGATCCTGCTCCTCGTGGCCCAGACCGGCCCCGCCTGCCACACCGGCACGCGCACCTGCTTCGACACGAACGACCTCGAGGCCGTCACCGGAACGGATCGCTCATGAGCCTCGCGAAACGCGGTCGCGCGCTGTCCGTCTCCGGCTTCCTTCTCGCCGGGGCGATCGGCATCATCTCGTCGACTCAGACCTGGCTGACCGTGGAGCGCGCCGACGCGGGCGAGGCGATCCTGGTCCCCGGGGCGTCCGCCCTGGTGCTTCTCGCCCCGCTCAGCCTGGCTGTGCTCGCTCTCGGCGCCGCGCTGTCGATCGCGGGCAAGCCGGTGCGCCTCGTGTTCGGCGTGCTCGCGGCGGCGACAGCCGTGTTCCTCGGTTGGTCGACTCTCCAGCTGCTGCTCTCCGAACCCTTCGACGCCGTCGGGGCCACCGTGACCGAGGTGACCGGATTGGCGGGAGGCATGGCGGTCCATGAGGTGGTCGCGAGCATCGTGCCTTCGGCCTGGCCGTACATCGCGCTCGTGGGCTGGGCGATCCTGCTGGCGGCCTCGGTCGTGGTCCTCACGACGTGGCGCGGGTGGAAGGCCGGTGGACGCCGATACCGCACCGACCGCGTCGATGTCGCGCACGACGGGCCCGTCGATGCCGTCGATTCCTGGGACGAGCTATCCCGGGGAACCGATCCGACACGCTGACCCCGATAGACTGAATCCGAACCGCACGTCGTCCCCCGGAGGAGAACATGACCAACCCGATCGCCGATCCCGGCCACGGACACTCGCCTGCCGCTTGGACCGCTGTGGTCATCATGCTGGTCGGCTTCGCCGCCGCCACGGTCGCGTTCTGCTTCGAGCAGCCCGTCCTCGTCATCGCCTCGGTGGCCCTCGTCCCGATCGGCGCGATCGTCGGCTGGGCGCTGGCAAAGGCCGGTTACGGCGTGAAGGGTCCGAAGTACGCTCCGAAGGCGCACTAATGGTGCTCGCCGACCTGACGGCCGGCGCTGTCGCAGACGCCGAGCGTCGCGCCCTGTCGCGACCGCTGGCCGCCCTCGAGCGAGACGCTCTCGCCCGTCCCGCAGCGAAGGACGCACTCTCGTTCCTCGCGCCTGCGGATCGCGTGAAGATCATCGCCGAGGTCAAGCGTGCGAGTCCCTCGAGAGGCGCACTCGCCGACATCCCCGACCCGGCTCTTCAGGCATCGCTGTATGAGACGGGCGGTGCGTCCGCGATCAGCGTGCTCACGGAGGAGCGTCGTTTCGGTGGCAGCCTCGCCGACCTCGAGGCGGTCACGGCGCGGGTCTCGCTCCCCGTGCTGCGCAAGGACTTCATCGCGTCCCGCTACCAGGTGCTCGAGGCGCGTGCAGCCGGCGCCGATCTCGTCCTGCTCATCGTCGCCGGCCTCGAGCCCGACGTGCTGCGTGATCTCTTCGGCTTCATCGGCGAGCTGGGCATGACGCCGCTCGTCGAGACGCATTCCGCTGACGAGCTCGAAGCCGCGGTCGACCTCGGCGCCCCCCTGATCGGCGTCAACGCGCGGGACCTGAAGACCCTCGAACTCGATCGTGACCTGTTCGGGCGCCTGGTCGAGCGCATCCCCGACACGGCGGTCAAGATCGCGGAGTCGGCGGTGCTCACTCCGGCTGACGTCGTGCACTACCGTTCCGCGGGCGCCGACGTCGTGCTGATCGGCGAGGCGCTCGTGACCGGCGACCCCGTCGCCACCCTCAAGAGTTTCCTGGAGGCATGATGAGCCTGCGCGACCAGCACGGCCCCTTCTTCGGCGAGTTCGGCGGGCGGTACATGCCCGAGTCGCTCATCGCGGCGATCGATGAGCTCACGGTGGCCTACGAGGCCGCGATCGTCGACCCGTCGTTCCGCGACGAGCTCGCGCATCTGCTCAGCTCCTATGCCGGGCGCCCCTCCGCGATCACCGAGGTCCCGAGATTCGCCGAACATGCCGGCGGTGCGCGCATCTTCCTCAAGCGCGAAGACCTCAACCACACCGGGTCCCACAAGATCAACAACGTGCTCGGCCAGGCTCTGCTCACCAAGCGCCTCGGCAAGACCCGCGTGATCGCGGAGACCGGTGCCGGACAGCACGGCGTGGCGACGGCGACGGCGGCAGCGCTGTTCGGTCTGGGCTGCACCATCTACATGGGCGAGGTCGACACCGAACGGCAGGCGCTCAACGTGGCTCGCATGCGCCTCCTCGGCGCCGAGGTGGTCCCGGTGACCTCCGGCTCGCGCACGCTCAAGGACGCGATCAACGACGCCTATCGCGACTGGGTCGCTTCGGTGGAGACCACCAACTACATCTTCGGCACGGCGGCGGGTCCGCACCCGTTCCCGGCGATGGTCCGCGACTTCCAGAAGATCATCGGCGAAGAGGCCCGCGCGCAGTTGCTCGACGAAGTGGGACGGCTTCCCGATGCGGTCATGGCGTGCGTCGGCGGTGGCTCCAATGCGATCGGCATGTTCGACGCGTTCCTCGACGACGAGGGTGTCCGACTCTACGGGGTCGAGGCCGCCGGCGACGGCGTCGACACCGAGAAGCACGCGGCATCGATCGAGCGCGGCCGCCCTGGCGTGCTCCACGGTGCGAAGACCTACGTCCTCCAGGATGCCGACGGCCAGACGATCGAGTCCCACTCCATCTCGGCCGGTCTCGACTACCCCGGTGTCGGCCCCGAGCACTCCTGGCTCGCCGACATCGGTCGCGCCGAGTACATCCCGGCGACCGACGACGAGGCGATGCAGGCGTTGCGTCTGCTCAGCCGGACCGAGGGGATCATCCCCGCCATCGAATCGGCACACGCCCTCGCCGGGGCACTGCGCATCGGTCGCGAGCTCGGTCCCGACGGCTTGATCGCCGTCTGCCTGTCCGGTCGCGGCGACAAGGACATGGACACCGCGGCCCGCTACTTCCAGCTCTACGACGAGGCCGCTCTGGCCCACGACGTCGAGCAGGAGAGCGAAGAGGAAGAACGCATCGCGAAGGGGGAACCGCAGCTGTGAGCCGCGTCGAACAAGCCATCCAGCGTGCGCAGGACGCCGGCCGCAGCGCCTTCGTCGGGTACCTGCCCGTCGGCTTCCCCGATCTCGAGACGAGCATCCAGGCAGCCATCGCCCTGGCCGAGAACGGCGTCGACATCATCGAGCTGGGACCGCCGTACAGCGACCCGGTGATGGACGGCGCGATCATCCAGGAGGCGACCACCAAGGCTCTGGCTGCGGGTTTCCGGATGGCCGACCTCTTCACGGCGATCCGCGCCATCACGGCGGCCACCGATGTCCCCGTGCTCGTGATGACCTACTGGAACCCTGTTCTGCAGTACGGCATCGATCGCTACGCGGATGACCTGCTCGCCGCGGGCGGTGCCGGGCTCATCACGCCGGACATCACGCCGGACGCGGCAGGGGAGTGGATCGCAGCCAGCGAGCGGACCGGCCTCGACCGGGTGTTCCTGGCGGCGCCGACCTCCTCCGATGAACGACTCGACCTGGTGGTGAAGTCCTCCACGGGGTTCGTGTACACGGTCTCGACGATGGGCATCACGGGGGAGCGCGCCGAACTCGACCGCGCTGCCCGCACCCTCGTCGGGCGCCTGCGGGCGCACGGAGCTCACCGCGCCTGCGTCGGAATCGGCATCTCCACCGCCGAGCAGATCGCCGGAGTCTCCGAGTACGCCGACGGCGCCATCGTCGGCACGGCGCTCGTCCGCGCTCTGCGTGACGGCGGAGTACCGGCCCTCGCAGAAGTCACCCGAAACCTGGCCTCCGGCACCTCGTCGGCACGCCCCGATCACGAGAACTAGAATCGCACTCATGTCACTCGCGCTCCACAGCACCTTCACGAACGTGCTCGCCAGCATCCCGAGCCCCACGGTCTCGTATTTCGACCTCGGGCCGATCCGGATCCACTTCTACGCGCTGTGCATCATCGCCGGCATCATCGCCGCGACGTTCCTGACCAACCACCGCCTCACCAAGCGTGGAGCGGAGCCGTGGGTCGTGATCGACATCTCGATCCTCGCAGTGCCGCTGGCGATCATCGGCGCGCGCATCTTCCACGTGCTCACCCACCCGAACGACTACTTCGGCGAGGGTATCAACACCTGGAACCCGTTCCAGCCAGGCTCCGTCTGGGCCATCTGGGAGGGCGGCATCGCGATCTTCGGCGCGCTCATCGGCGGTGCCATCGGCGCGTACCTCGGGTGCCGCTGGACAGGCATCCGCTTCTGGACGTTCGCCGACGCGCTGGCACCCGGTCTGCTGCTGGCACAGGCCATGGGTCGCTTCGGCAACTGGTTCAACAACGAACTCTTCGGGCTTCCCACCGATCTGCCCTGGGGTCTGGAGATCCCGTCCACCAACTCGGCCTTCCCCCCTGGACTTCCCGAGGGCACGCTGTTCCACCCCACCTTCCTGTACGAGGTGATCTGGAACGGTCTCGGCGTCATCGTCCTGCTGTGGCTCGGTCGCAAGCTCTTCTTCCAGTGGGGTCGCCTCTTCGCGATCTACCTGATCTGGTACAGCGCCGGTCGCATCCTCTGGGAGTCGATCCGCATCGATCCGAGCGAGATCATCCTGGGCCTGCGCAGCAACGTCCTCGCGGCCATCATCGGCGTGCTCATCGGTGTCGCGATCCTCATCGTGCAGACGCGTCGTCACCCCGGACTGGAGCCGTCGCCGTACCAGCCCGGTCGCGAACGGACCGACCCGGACGCTGTTGTACAATCGCAGGACAATACCTCTGACTTCGTAGACGTGAGCGAGCCTCCGGCCGAAGAAGTCACCGCAGGAGCCACCGCCACAAGCACTGCTCCCACGAGCGAGGACGGCTCTCGATAACGCCGCCTCGTAGCGGGAGAACCATTGCACTGAACGAGCGGGCCGACGTCGTCCCCGGGTTTCACTCGAAGATCTGAGGACGGTAACTGGTGTACTTCCAGCCCCCTTACGGCGCCTCCGGCGCATACCCCCCGAAGCAGGGCATGTACAACCCGGCGTTCGAGAAGGACGCCTGCGGCCTCGCCATGGTCGCGACCCTGCGCGGCGAAGCCGGGCATGACATCATCGCGTTGGCCCTCGAGGCCCTGCGCAACCTGGAGCACCGCGGAGCCATCGGCTCGGATGCGGGCACCGGGGACGGCGCCGGCATCCTGACGCAGATGCCCGATGCGTTCCTCCGCGCCGTGGTCGGGTTCGAACTGCCGCCGGTGGGGGAGTACGCCGCAGGACTGGCGTTCCTGCCTCGCGATTCCAGCGAGCGCCGCCAGCAGAAGGCCGGCATCGAGAAGATCGCCCGTTCCGAGGGGCTTCGCGTCCTCGGCTGGCGTGAGGTGCCCACGGCCAACGAGAACCTCGGCAAGCTCGCCGATGAGGCGCGTCCCGCGTTCGAGCAGCTCTTCGTCAGCGCGGGCGGAGCGACGCACTCCGATGCGCCCCTCACGGGCATCGCGCTCGACCGCGTCGCCTACCGTCTGCGCAAGCGCGCCGGTCACGAACTCGGTGCCTACTTCGTCTCGCTCTCCGCCCGCACCCTCGGGTACAAGGGCATGGTCACCACCCTGCAGCTCGAGCCGTTCTATCCCGACCTGCAGGACGAGCGCTTCGCCTCGGAGCTCGCCGTGGTGCACTCCCGCTACTCCACGAACACCTTCCCGTCGTGGCCGCTCGCGCAGCCGCTGCGCATGCTCGCCCACAACGGCGAGATCAACACCGTCGGCGGCAACCGCAACTGGATGCGCGCCCGCCAATCGCAGCTGGAATCCGAGCTCCTCGGCGACATCACGCCGCTGCTTCCCATCTGCACCGACGGCGCCAGCGACTCCGCCTCGTTCGACGAGGTGCTCGAGCTGCTCACGCTGACCGGGCGCAGCCTGCCGCACGCGATCATGATGATGGTGCCGGAGGCCTACGAGAAGCAGGCCGACATCTCTCCGGAGCTGCGCTCGTTCTACGAGTACCACTCCAACCAGATGGAGCCGTGGGACGGACCGGCCGCTCTCATCTTCACGGACGGGACCCTCGTCGGCGCGACGCTCGACCGCAACGGTCTGCGTCCTGGACGCTGGACGGAGACGACCGACGGACTGGTCGTCATCGGATCCGAGACCGGCGTTCTCCAGTTCGAACCGGAGCGCATCAAGCGTCGCGGCCGCCTGCAGCCGGGCAAGATGTTCCTGGTCGACACGTCGCAGCGTCGGATCATCGAGGACAGCGAGCTCAAGCACGATCTCGCCACGATGCACCCGTGGCAGGAGTGGCTCGACGCCGGCGCCGTGCGTCTTGCCGAGCTTCCCGAGCGTGAGCACATCGTGCACCCGCCGGCGTCGATCACCCGTCGTCAGCGGACCTTCGGCTACACCGAGGAAGAGGTCCGCATCCTTCTCACGCCGATGGGTCAGACCGGTGTCGAGCCGCTCGGCGCGATGGGCTCTGACACGCCGATCGCCGTGCTCAGCAAGCGTCCGCGGTTGCTGTTCGACTACTTCACCCAGCAGTTCGCCCAGGTGACCAACCCGCCGCTCGACTCGATCCGCGAAGAGGTCGTCACGAGCCTCAAGCTGGGCCTCGGGCCGGAGAGCAACCTGCTCACCTGGGGGCCGGAGCACACGCGTACGGTGTCTCTGGACTTCCCGGTGATCGACAACGACGAGCTCGCGAAGATCCGCCACATCGACAAGGCCATGCCCGGTCGATCGAGCGCGACGATCCGCGGCCTCTACCACTTCGACGCCGGCCCTCAGACGCTCGCCGACCGGCTCACCGAGATGTGCGCCGAGGTGGACGAGGCCATCGAGAACGGTGCCGAGTTCATCATCCTGTCGGACCGTGATTCGAACAAGGATCTGACACCGATCCCGTCACTGCTCATGGTCTCGGCGATCCACCACCACCTCATCCGGCGCGAGAACCGCATGAAGGTCGGTCTCATCGTCGAAGCCGGAGACGTCCGCGAAGTGCATCATGTCGCGACCCTGATCGGCTACGGTGCCTCCGCCGTCAACCCGTACCTCGCGATGGAGACGGTAGAGCACCTCGTGCGCACCGGCTACATCACGGGCATCACGACCGAGAAGGCCGTCAAGAACCTGATCTACGCGCTCGGCAAGGGCGTGTTGAAGATCATGTCGAAGATGGGCATCTCCACCGTGTCGTCCTATGCCGGTGCTCAGGTGTTCGAGGCGGTCGGCCTCAGCCAGGAGTTCATCGACGCGTATTTCACGCGCACCGAGTCGAAGCTCGGCGGTATCGGCATCGAGGAGATCTTCGCCGAGAACCAGGCGCGCCACGACTACGCCTATCCGGAGGATGCGGCAGCACGTGCGCACGAGAGGCTCTGGACGGGCGGCGAGTACCAGTGGCGCCGCGACGGCTCTCCGCACCTTTTCAATCCGGAGACGGTGTTCAAGCTGCAGCACTCGACGCGGACGCGACGTTACGACATCTTCCGCGAGTACACGAAGCTCGTCGATGAGCAGGCCGCCGAGCTGAAGACCCTGCGCGGACTGTTCACGCTGCGCACCGGCACTCGCAAGCCCGTGCCGCTGGACGAGGTGGAGCCCGTCTCCGCCATCGTCAAGCGCTTCTCCACGGGGGCGATGAGCTACGGCTCCATCTCCAAGGAGGCGCACGAGACGCTCGCCGTCGCGATGAACAGCATCGGCGCGAAGTCGAACACCGGTGAGGGTGGCGAGGATCCGGACCGCCTGGTCGACCCCGAGCGTCGCAGCTCGATCAAGCAGGTCGCGTCGGGACGGTTCGGGGTGACGAGCCTGTACCTCACCGAGGCGGACGACATCCAGATCAAGCTCGCCCAGGGTGCCAAGCCCGGCGAGGGAGGCCAGCTGCCTCCGACCAAGGTGTACCCCTGGGTCGCGCGTACCCGTCACGCCACGGCCGGTGTGGGATTGATCTCCCCGCCGCCGCACCATGACATCTACTCGATCGAAGACCTGAAGCAGCTGATCTTCGACCTGAAGCGGGCGAACCCCGAGGCTCGCATCCACACCAAGCTGGTGAGCCAGTCGGGCATCGGCGCGGTGTCGGCCGGTGTCGCGAAGGCGCTGAGCGACGTGATCCTGGTCTCGGGTCACGACGGCGGCACAGGTGCGAGCCCGTTGAACTCGCTCAAGCACGCGGGCACGCCGTGGGAGCTCGGCCTCGCGGAGACGCAGCAGACGCTCATGCTCAACGGCATGCGGGATCGCGTGGTGGTGCAGGTCGACGGCCAGCTCAAGACCGGCCGCGACGTCGTCATCGGTGCGCTGCTCGGTGCGGAGGAGTTCGGCTTCGCCACCGCTCCGCTCGTCGTCAGCGGCTGCATCATGATGCGCGTCTGCCACCTGGACACGTGCCCCGTCGGTGTCGCCACGCAGAATCCGGTTCTGCGCGAGCGGTTCACGGGCAAGCCCGAGTTTGTCGTGAACTTCATGGAGTTCATCGCCGAAGAGGTGCGCGAGCTCCTCGCCGAGCTCGGCTACCGCTCGATCGACGAGATCGTCGGCCGTGCCGACCTCATCGAGGTCAACGCCGCGGTCGAGCACTGGAAGGCCGAGGGGCTGGACCTCACTCCGGTGCTGGAAGGCCCGGTGTTCCCGGCAGGCGAACCGCGTCGCAGCGCACGCACCCAGGACCACGAGCTCGAGAAGCACTTCGACGTGAAGCTGATCGACATCGCGAAGGGCGCGCTGCTCAACGGCGAGCCCGTCGTGGTCGAGCTGCCCATCGCCAACACCGAACGTGCGGTGGGGACGATGCTCGGTCATCAGGTGACGTCACGGCACGGAGCAGCCGGTCTGCCGCAGGGCACCATCGATGTGACTCTGCACGGCACCGCCGGTCAGTCGCTCGGGGCGTTCCTGCCGCCGGGTATCGTCCTGCGGCTCGAGGGCGATGCCAACGACTACGTCGGCAAGGGGCTCTCGGGCGGCGACATCACGATCCGTCCGCCGCGAGGCTCCAAGATCGCGCCGCACGAGAACGTGATCGCCGGCAACGTGATCGGCTACGGCGCGACCTCGGGGACGATGTTCATCTCGGGCGTCGTCGGCGAGCGTTTCCTCGTCCGCAACTCGGGTGCGACCGCCGTGGTCGAGGGCGTGGGCGACCACGCTCTGGAGTACATGACCGGTGGGCTCGCGGTGATCCTCGGCTCGACCGGGCGGAACTTCGGCGCGGGGATGTCCGGGGGAGTGGCCTACGTGCACGCCCTCGACACCAGCAAGGTGAACGCGCAGTCGCTCGGGAGCGGCGAGTTGCTCCTCGAGTCGCTCGACCGCGCGGATCTCGAAGTGCTGCGGAGCCTGCTGGTCGCGCACGTCGAGCGCACCGCGTCGCCGCGGGCCGCGGGTCTTCTCGAGAACTTCGAGGCGGCAGCCGCAGAGTTCGTGAAGGTGCTCCCTCGTGACTTCGCCGCCGTGCGGAGCATGCGCGAGGAGGCGCTGGCCGAGGGGATCGACCCCGACGGCGACATCGTGTGGAACCGCATCCTGGAGGTGACCGGTGGCTGATCCCAAAGGCTTTCTGAAGGTGACCGAGCGGGAGCTTCCCGCGCGTCGTCCCGTTCCCGTGCGCATCATGGACTGGAAAGAGGTCTATGAGCCCGGCGACAAGCAGGTCCTGCGCCGTCAGGCAGGGCGCTGCATGGACTGCGGCGTGCCGTTCTGCCATCAGGGGTGCCCGCTCGGCAACCTGATCCCGGAGTGGAACGACTTGACGTGGCGAGGCGAGGGTCGCGCGGCGATCGAGCGCCTGCACGCGACGAACAACTTCCCGGAGTTCACGGGGCGGCTCTGCCCTGCGCCGTGCGAGAGCTCGTGCGTGCTCGGTATCAACCAGCCGGCTGTGACGATCAAGCAGATCGAGGTCTCGATCATCGACGAGGCCTTCTCCAAGGGCTGGGTCGAGCCGGAGCCGCCGGAGCGGCTGACGGGCAAGACGGTCGCGGTGGTCGGTTCCGGTCCTGCGGGGCTTGCCGCCGCCCAGCAGCTCACCCGTGCCGGGCACACCGTCGCGGTCTTCGAGCGTGACGACCGCATCGGCGGACTGCTGCGCTACGGCATCCCCGACTTCAAGATGGAGAAGACGCAGCTCGAGTCCCGCCTTCGCCAGATGCAGGAGGAGGGCACCCGCTTCCGCGCCGGCGTCGAGATCGGCAAGGACATCTCCTGGCCGGACCTGCGCGCCCGGTACGACGCGGTGGTGATCGCCACAGGCTCCACGGTTCCGCGTGACCTCGCGATCCCCGGCCGCGACCTGGACGGCGTCCATTTCGCCATGGAGTACCTCGTCGAGTCGAACCACGCGGTGGCGGGCGACAAGGTCACGGATCAGATCAGCGCCGAGGGCAAGCACGTCATCGTGATCGGCGGTGGCGACACGGGTGCGGACTGCATCGGAACCGCGCACCGGCAGGGCGCACTCAGCGTCACCAACCTCGCGATCGGCAAGCAGCCGGGCGACACCCGTCCCGACCACCAGCCGTGGCCGATGATGCCGACCCTGTTCGAGGTCTCCTCCGCTCACGAAGAGGGCGGAGAGCGTGTGTTCCTCGCCTCCACCGTCGAGTTCCTCGGCAACGACGTCGGCGAGGTCCGTGCACTGCGCGTGGCGGAGACGGAGTTCGTCGATGGTCGGCGTGTGCCCAAGAGCGGCACTGAGCGGGAGATCCCGGCCGATCTCATCCTGATCGCCATGGGCTTCACCGGACCGGAGCAGGACGGCTACACCGAGGAGACGCTTCCCCAGGTGACCGATCGGGGTGCGTTCCGGCGCGACTCCTCCTACGAGTCGACGGTGCCGGGCGTGTTCGTCGCCGGCGACGCCGGCCGTGGACAGTCGCTCATCGTGTGGGCCATCGCCGAGGGGCGTGCAGCCGCGGCCAACGTCGACCGGTTCCTGATGGGCACCACCGTGCTCCCGGAGCCGGTGCGTCCGAGCGATGTCGCGATCGGACTCCAGCCCGCGTAGGCTGAGGCCGGCACCGTCGCCTGATTCACCATCCCCCACTTCTACCCTGGAGCAATCTTTGAGACGCGCGAAAATCGTCGCCACCCTGGGCCCCGCCACCTCCACCTATGAGACGGTGCGCGCACTGATCGATGCGGGCGTGGACGTCGCCCGACTGAACCTCAGCCACGGTGACTACTCCGTGCACGAGAACAACTACGCCAACGTGCGCCGTGCCGCTGAGGACGCTGGTCGCCCCGTCGCGATCCTCGTCGACCTGCAGGGTCCGAAGATCCGTCTCGGCAAGTTCGAGGGCGGACCCTACGAACTCGCCAAGGGCGACATCTTCAAGATCACCACCGAGGACATCATCGGCAACAAGGAGATCTCCGGAACGACGTTCAAGGGACTCCCGCAGGACGTCAAGCCCGGTGACTTCCTCCTCATCGACGACGGCAAGGTCCGCGTCGAGGTCGTCGAGACCGACGGTGTGACGGTCACCACCAAGGTCATCGTCGCCGGAGCGGTCTCGAACAACAAGGGCATCAACCTGCCCGGCGTCGCCGTGAACGTCCCCGCGCTGAGCGAGAAGGACGAGGAGGACCTCCGTTGGGGTCTGCGCATCGGCGCCGACCTGATCGCGCTGTCCTTCGTGCGCAACGCCGCCGATGTCATCCGCGTCCACGAGATCATGGCGGAGGAGGGCGTCCGCGTCCCCGTCATCGCCAAGGTCGAGAAGCCGCAGGCGGTCGACGCGCTCGAGGAGATCGTCGACGCGTTCGACTCGATCATGGTGGCCCGCGGCGACCTGGGTGTCGAGCTGCCGCTCGAGGCAGTCCCGATCGTGCAGAAGCGCGCCGTCGAGATCGCCCGCCGCATGGCGAAGCCGGTCATCGTCGCGACGCAGATGCTGGAGTCGATGATCAACAGCCCGGTGCCGACCCGCGCCGAGACGTCTGACGTCGCGAATGCCGTGCTCGACGGCGCCGACGCTGTGATGCTCTCGGGCGAGACCAGCGTGGGAGACTACCCGGTCGTCGTGGTCGAGACCATGGCGCGCATCATCGAGTCGACTGAGGAGCACGGCCTGGAGCGCATCGCGCCGCTCACGACCAAGCCCCGCACGCAGGGTGGTGCGATCACCCTCGCCGCGCTCGAGGTCGCCGAGTTCGTCGACGCGAAGTTCCTCTGCGTCTTCACGCAGTCCGGTGACTCCGCCCGTCGCCTGTCGCGTCTGCGCTCGCGCATCCCGATGATCGCCTTCACCCCGGAGCCCGGCATCCGTCGCCGCATGGCGCTGACGTGGGGTATCCGCTCGACGCTGGTCGACATGGTCCAGCACACCGACCTGATGTACCACCAGGTCGATGAGTACCTGCTCGGCAACGGTCTGGCAGAAGAAGGGGACAAGGTCGTCGTGATCTCCGGTTCCCCTCCCGGAATCGTCGGATCCACGAACGACCTTCGCGTGCACAAGGTCGGCGATGCGATCCGCGGCGCCGCGCCGATCTACAAGGCCGGCGTCTGACGTACGTCATCCAGAGGGGGTGGGACTTCGGTCCTGCCCCCTCTGTCGTCCGCTTCGGGTAGCTTTCAGGCATGGACACGCATCGCCGTCGAAGGAGGCCGTCATCGGCGTGCTGAGGAACGCGCGATGGTGGATAGCCGATTACGCGTACGCGGGGTACTGGCAGGTCCGTGCGGCACTCGACCGCACCGATCCGTCGTCCTTCGTCTCCGGAGATGCTGCACACATCGTCGTGCTCCCCGGCGTCTACGAGACCTGGCGGTTCCTGCAGCCGCTCGTCGTCGCGATGCATGAACGTGGTCATCCGGTGCACATCGTCGAGGCGCTCCACCGGAATGAGCGTCCTGTGGCCGAGATGGCCGCGGTCGTGGCGGCGTTCCTCGAGGAGCGCGGGCTCGAAGACGTGATCCTCGTCGCGCACAGCAAGGGCGGCCTTGCGGGGAAGACCGTGATGACCGGTCCGGCGGGCACGCGCGTGCGGTCGATGCTCGCGATCGCCGCACCGTTCGGCGGGTCGCGCTATGCGCGGTTGATGCTCTCCAGAACGCTTCGTGCGTTCTCACCGCTCGACCCGTCGATCGTGGATCTGGCGCAGCAGGTGACGGTGAACGAGCGGATCGTCTCGGTGTACGCGGCGTTCGACCCTCACATCCCCGAAGGCAGCGAACTGGCCGGCGCCAAGAACGTGCGCCTCGATACGGGCGGGCACTTCCGGATCCTCGCGCATCCACGCGTTCTGGCGGAGCTCGCGGTGCTCGCGGAATAGTCGATCAGTCGCCCGCGCCGGAATTCGCGCGTTCGTTCGATCGATGTTGGGTGCCGGCGGTGGGACTCGAACCCACACGCCCTTTCGGACAAAGCATTTTGAGTGCTCCGCGTCTGCCATTCCGCCACGCCGGCTCGTGTGTCGCGTCTACGACTTTAGCGCAGAGCAGGAGGCGCGACCGTCCGCGCCGAGCGCCTGAGGCCTGCAGACAGGGGCACTCCACTAGGATGGGTGTGTGACAGAGCAAGAAGAGCAGGCTGAACAGCCCACGTCATCCGCACCCCGACGCGTCGTCGTCGCCGAAGATGAGTCGCTGATCCGTCTCGACATCGTCGAGATCCTCCGCGACAACGGCTTCGATGTGGTCGGCGAGGCCGGTGACGGGGAGACCGCGGTCGCTCTGGCCACTGAGCTCCGCCCCGACCTGGTCATCATGGATGTCAAGATGCCTCAGCTCGACGGCATCAGCGCGGCCGAGAAGCTGCACAAGGGCAATATCGCCCCGGTCGTGCTCCTGACGGCGTTCAGCCAGAAGGAGCTCGTCGAGCGTGCCAGCGAGGCCGGTGCCCTCGCCTACGTCGTGAAGCCGTTCACGCCGAACGACCTCCTTCCGGCGATCGAGATCGCGCTGGCCCGCCACGAGCAGATCATCACGCTCGAGGCAGAGGTCGCCGACATGGTCGAGCGCTTCGAGACCCGCAAGCTCGTCGACCGGGCCAAGGGTCTGCTCAACGAGAAGATGGGGCTGAGCGAACCCGAGGCCTTCCGCTGGATCCAGAAGGCCTCCATGGACCGTCGTCTCACTATGCAGGACGTCGCGAAGGCGATCATCGAGCAGCTCGCTCCCAAGAAGTAGCGGTGAACGCCGGATCCTTCCGGCTCGATTCCGAGCACATCCTCAGGCCCGTGCGCCTGGGCGACGGTGCCGCGCTTTCGCGTGCCTATCTGGCGAACCGCGGGCATCTCGCGCCGTGGGAGCCGACGCGCTCGGAGGCGTTCTTCACCGTCGCCTCGCAGGAGGCGCATGCACAGCAGTGTGTGGACGACGCATCGGCAGGGCGTGGCATCCGCTTCGTGATCGAGTCCGACGATGGTGAGATCCGCGGACGGATGAACCTCAACAACATCGTCCGTGGGGCGTTCTGGAGCGCAGACCTCGGTTACTGGGTGGATGCGACGCGCGTGCACCGTGGGCTCGCGAGCCGCGCGGTCGCGAGGGTGATCGAGCACTCCCGCACCGAGCTGCGGCTGCACCGACTCCAGGCGGCCACGCTGCTGCACAACCTCGGCTCGCAGCGGGTGCTGCTCGGAAACGGGTTCGAGCGCATCGGGATGGCGCCGAAGTACCTCCTGATCGCGGGGGAGTGGCAGGATCATCTGCTGTTCCAGCGCCTGCTGGAGGAACCGCTCAGCGCCCGGCGGGAAGGTCCTTGATCATGTTGGTGATGCGGATGGTCGAGCAACGACGACCCTGATCGTCAGTCACCACGATCTCGTGCACCGTGATGCTCCGTCCCAGGTGCACGGGCGTGCAGACGCCGGTGACCAGACCAGAGGTCGCCGATCGCGTGTGTGTCGCATTGATGTCCACCCCGACAGCGAGCCTTCCGGCACCGGCGTGCAGATTGGCAGCCATCGAGCCGAGTGACTCTCCGAGCACGACGTAGGCCCCGCCGTGCATGAGTCCGACGGGCTGGGTGTTGCCCTCGACCGGCATCGTCGCGACGCAGCGCTCGACGCTGAACTCGACGAACTCCATGCCCATCTTCTCGGCGAGGGCGCCCATTCCCCGGGCCGTCGCCCAGTCGAGTCCCTCGCTCATCGCGACATCGCCCATGCATCCTCCTCAGCGGGTGTCCGTCGTCCTCGTTAGGCTGACAGGGTGACGGACTCCGCAAAGCCTACCCTCATGGTCGTCGACGGCCACTCGCTCGCCTACCGCGCCTTCTTCGCGCTCCCGGTCGACAACTTCACGACCAAGGACAAGCAGCACACGAACGGCATCTACGGGTTCCTGTCGATGCTGGTCAACCTCATCAAGGCGGAGAAGCCGACGCATCTCGCGATCGCCTTCGACACCTCTCGGCACTCCTTCCGCACCGATGAGTACCCCGAGTACAAGGCCACGCGGTCCGAGTCGCCGCAGGAGTTCAAGGGGCAGATCCCGCTGCTGCAGGACTGCCTCGCCGCCATGTCCATCCCGGTCCTGACGAAGGAGGGGATCGAGGCGGACGACATCCTCGCCACCCTCGCGTCCCAAGGTGCCGAACAGGGCTTCGAAGTGCTCGTCGTCTCGGGAGACCGCGACACCATCCAGCTCGTCAACGAAGACGTCACGCTGCTGTATCCGTCGGTGCAGGGGGTCTCCCAACTCAAGCGCTACGACCCGGCGACCGTTCAGGAGCGCTACGGGGTGCGACCCGAGCAGTACCCGGATATCGCCGCGCTCGTGGGCGAGACCAGCGACAATCTGCCCGGCGTGCCGAAGGTCGGCGAGAAGACGGCGGTCAAATGGCTCACGCAGTTCGGCTCGCTCGATGAACTGATCGCCCGCGCCGACGAGATCAAGGGCGTCGTCGGAGGCAACCTCCGCGACCACATCGAAGACGTCCGTCGCAACCGCAAGCTCAACCGTCTGCTCACCGACGTCGAGCTTCCGGTGGGCCCGGCTGACCTCGCCGTCGCACCGATCGATGCGCAGGCCGTGCGCGACATCTTCGCCCGTCTCGAGTTCCGCACCCTGCTGCCGCGGGTGTTCGAGGCCGTCGGTGCCGGCGACGTCGCTGACGACCCTGCCTCCGTCGTGGTGCTCCCGGTGCCCGTCGAGGTGCCTGCGGCCGACCTCGCGAGTTGGGCTGCGGCGCAGGAAGGCGATGTCGCGCTCCGCGTCACGACCCAGGGCGGTGTCCCCGTACGCATCGGCGTTGCCACGCTGACCGAAGTCCGTGAAGCCGATTGGTCGGATGAGGCCGCGGGCGATCTGCGCGGATGGTTGGAGTCCGAGGCACCGAAGCTGCTCCACGACGCGAAGCCGCAGGTGAAGGCGCTGATCCGCCAGGGCATCCGCCTTCGCGGGCTCGCATACGACACGAGTCTGGCCGGCTGGCTGCTGCGACCGAGCTTCCCCGACAAGACCCTCTCCGACCTCGTCGAGCGCTACCTGGGGGAGAAGCTCCCCGAGGCCGATCCTTCCCAGCTCGTCCCCGAGACCGAGGGTGCGACGCCGTCTCAGGAGGCGTGGTTCGCTCTGCGAGTTGCCGATGCTCTCCGCGAGGACATCCCGGAGTCGGTCGCGAAGGTCCTCGACGACATCGAGCTGCCCACGCTGCTCACCCTCGCCGACATGGAGGTCGCGGGTGTCGCCGTGTCGCACGACGTGCTGTCGACCTTCTCGGGTGAGCTCGCGGCCCGAGCGGAGGGCCTCGCACAGGAGGCGTTCTCCGTCGTCGGCCGCGAGTTCAACCTCGGCTCGCCCAAGCAGCTGCAGGAGGTGCTGTTCGAAGACCTGCAGCTGCCGAAGACCCGCAAGACCAAGACCGGCTACTCGACCGACGCTGCGGTGCTCGCCGATCTGCAGGAGAGCAACCCGCATCCGTTCCTGAGCCTGCTGCTGCAGCACCGTGAGGCCACGAAGCTGCGCCAGATCATCGAGTCGCTCGATTCGGCGATCGGAGACGACCACCGTGTGCACACCACGTACGTGCAGACGGGAAGCCAGACCGGACGGCTCTCGAGCACCGACCCGAACCTGCAGAACATCCCGGTGCGCACCGAGGAGTCACGCCGCATCCGCAGTGCTTTCGAGGTGGGCCAAGGGTACGAGGCTCTGCTCACCGCTGACTACTCCCAGATCGAGATGCGCATCATGGCGCACCTCTCCGGCGACGAGGGGTTGATCGAGGCCTTCAACAGCGGGGAAGACCTGCACCGTTTCGTCGGAGCGCGCGTGTTCGGTGTCGAGCCGAGCGATGTCACGGCGGCGATGCGCACCAAGGTCAAGGCGATGTCGTACGGTCTGGTCTACGGGCTCTCCGCGTTCGGCCTCTCCAAGCAGCTGCGCATCGAGCAGTCCGAGGCCAAGCAGCTCATGATCGAGTACTTCGCGCGGTTCGGCGCCGTGCGCGACTACCTGCGTGCATCCGTGATGAAGGCGAAGGAGGTCGGCTACACCGAGACCATCTTCGGCCGCCGTCGACCGTTCCCCGACCTCGCGAGTCCGAACCGCGTGCTCCGCGAGAACGCCGAGCGGGCCGCCCTCAACGCTCCGATCCAGGGCAGCGCCGCCGACATCATGAAGATCGCGCTGCTGCACATCCACGACGACCTCCGGTCCGAGAACCTCTCCTCGCGGGTGCTGTTGCAGATCCACGACGAACTCGTGGTCGAGGTCGCGCCGGGGGAGTGGGACGCCACCGAGCGGATCGTCCGCGCGCGGATGGGCGATGCTGCCGAGCTGTCCGTGCCGCTCGATGTGCAGGTCGGTCGGGGTCGCGATTGGAACGAAGCCGCGCACTGACCTCCGGCGGTGGGAGGGGGCCGGGGATTAGGCTGAAAGGTATGACTTCAGCTCCTCGCACCCCCTCTGCCATCGACGCCGTCGCCGATGAATGGGTCGACACGATCGCGGTACTGGCTCCCACACTCGGGACGTACATCGGCCGCGACGAGGTGAACGACCGCTTCGGCGACCTGAGCCCGCAGGGGCACGAGGAGATCGCTGCAGCCACCCGCGCGACACTCGACCGTCTCTCGGCACTCGAGCCCGTCGACGCGATCGACGAGGTGACGAAGACCGATCTCAGCGCCGAGCTCCGCCTCGATCTCGAACTCCACGATGCCAAGTGGCACCTTCGTGACCTCAACGTCATCGCCTCGGCGGCGCAGGACGTGCGCGCCGCCTTCGACCTGATGCCCACTGCGACCGTGGAGGACTGGGACGTGATCGCGACCCGTCTCGCCGCGGTTCCGGATGCGCTCCGCGGATACGTCGAGACGCTCCGCACCGGGATCGCTGAGGGAGTGACGCCGGCGCGTCGTCAGGTGGTCGAGGTCGCGACACAGATCGACCGCTACACGGCCGACGACGGGTTCTTCGCCGCCTTCGTCGCCGAGGCCGACCCGGAGGAGGGCCAGCTCCCGGCCTCCCTCGCACGCACGCTCGCGGACAACTCGGCAGCTGCACGCGTCGCCTACGACGAACTCCGCCGCTTCCTCGCCGAGGAGCTCGCCCCCGTCGCGGGCGAGGTCGACGCCGTCGGCCGCGAGCTGTACGCCCTCAACTCCCGCCGTTTCCTCGGCGCGACGATCGACCTCGACGAGACGTACGAATGGGGTCGTGAAGAGCTCGCCCGCATGGTGGCGGAGCAGACCGCCATCGCGAACGAGATCCTCCCTGGTGCGTCGGTCGAGGAGGCCGTCGCCCATCTCGAGGCCGATCCCGCACGCAAGCTCGTCGGCACCGACGCATTGCAGAAGTGGATGCAGGAGACGAGCGACAGGGCCGTCGCTGAACTGGGCGCCTCGCACTTCGACATTCCCGAGGCGATCCGCACACTCGAGTGCATGATCGCTCCCACCCAGGAGGGTGGCATCTACTACACGGGGCCCACGGACGATTTCTCGCGTCCCGGTCGCATGTGGTGGTCGGTCCCCGAAGGCGTCACCGAGTTCGACACCTGGCGCGAGCTCACCACGGTGTTCCACGAGGGCGTCCCCGGACATCACCTGCAGATCGCGCAGGCCGTCTACAACCGGGCAGAGCTCAACTCCTGGCGCCGTCTGCTCGCAGGCACGTCCGGCCATGCAGAAGGCTGGGCGCTCTACGCCGAGCGCCTCATGGAGCAGCTCGGCTACCTCGACGACCCCGCCGATCGACTCGGCATGCTCGACGGTCAGCGCATGCGGGCGGCCCGTGTGGTGCTCGACATCGGCGTGCACCTCGGCAAGCCCCGTCTCGACGGCACAGGTGTGTGGGACGCGGAGTACGCGCTGGACTTCATGCGCGCGAACGTGAACATGTCGGACCAGTTCGTGCAGTTCGAGGTGAACCGCTACCTGGGTTGGCCGGGGCAGGCGCCGTCGTACAAGGTGGGCCAGCGCATCTGGGAGCAGGTCCGCGATGGTGTTCGCGCGGCGGAAGGCGATGCCTTCTCGTTCAAGGACTTCCACAAACGGGCGCTCGATATGGGCGGCGTCGGGCTCGACACGTTGCGCACCGCTCTGCTCCCGCGCTGACGGGAATGCGGCCGGACGGTCACGTGTTCATTCATCTGAATAGGAAGGGATGACATGGGCATCGAATTCGGACTGGACACGTTCGGCGACATCACGCGAGATGCGGACGGGGAGCTCCTCACGGGGGCGCAGACGATCCGCAACATCGTGCAGCAGGCGGAACTCGCAGACTCCGTGGGCGTGGACTTCTTCGGGGTCGGGGAGCATCACCGCACCGAGTTCGCCGTGTCCGCCCCGGAGATGGTGCTGGCGGCGATCGCCGCGCGCACGGAGAACATCCGGCTGGGCACGGCGGTCACGGTGCTGTCCTCGGACGACCCCGTACGCGTGTTCGAGCGCTTCTCGACGCTGGACGCGCTGTCGAACGGCCGGGCCGAGGTGGTGCTCGGGCGTGGCTCCTTCATCGAGTCCTTCCCCCTGTTCGGCTATGACCTGCGAGACTACGACGCGCTCTTCGAGCAGAAGCTCGAACTGTTCGTGGAGCTCCTGAAAGAGGAGCCGGTGACCTGGTCGGGAACGATGCGTCCGTCGTTGGAGAACGCGAACGTGTTCCCGAAGACCGAGAAGGGTCTGCGTACCTGGGTCGGTGTGGGCGGAAGCCCGGAGTCGGTCGTCCGTGTCGCTCGCCACGGTCTCGGCCTCATGCTCGCGATCATCGGGGGGCCGGCGGTGCGGTTCAAGCCGTTCGTCGATCTGTACCATCGCTCGGTCGCATCGTTCGGTACCACGTCGCATCCCGTCTCGGTGCACTCGCCTGGCCACATCGCCGCGACAGACGCGGAAGCCTGGGATGCCGCTTACTCCGGATTCGAGGCGATGAACAACACCATCGGCCGAGAGCGCGGGTGGCCGGCGTACAGCCGTGCACGTTTCCAGAACGACGTGGGACCTGAGGGGGCGATCTACGCAGGGTCGCCGGACCGGGTCGCTGCGAAGATCGCCGACACCATCACGACGCTCGGCCTCGGGCGTTTCGACCTCAAGTACGCCACAGGCACCCTGTCGCACGAGTCGATGATGCGCAGCATCGAGCTGTATGGCACCGAGGTGATCCCGCGCGTGAAGCGGATCCTCGCCTCGCAGGACTGACGTCATCGAGCGCAGGACGCCCGGCGCTCGGCTTTACGATGAGAAGCATGGCCAACACCGCCTTGCCGAGCCGCTCATCGTTGGCTGAGCGCCTGGACGTCCTGCCTTTCACGCGCCGGCATCTCCGCTTGCTCACGGGCTCCGGTCTCGGCTGGGCGCTGGACGCGATGGACGTGGGTCTGATCTCCTTCATCCTCGCGGCCCTCACGCAGCAGTGGGGGCTGTCCAAGGGCGAGGCGGGCTGGATCGCCTCCGTCGGGTTCATCGGCATGGCCATCGGTGCGACGCTCGGCGGTCTCCTGGCGGACCGCTACGGACGACGGCAGGTGTTCGCTCTGACGTTGCTCGTGTATGGCCTCGCCACCGGAGCCAGCGCGCTCGTGGGCGGGCTTGCGGCGCTTCTGGTTCTCCGATTCCTCGTCGGCCTCGGGCTCGGCGCCGAGCTTCCTGTGGCATCGACCTACGTGAGCGAGTTCGCCCCCGCCCGGATCCGCGGTCGCCTGATCGTCGTACTGGAGGCGTTCTGGGCACTCGGGTGGACGGCAGCTGCTCTCATCGGGTTCCTGGTCATACCCGCTTCGGAGGATGGCTGGCGCTGGGCGTTCGCCCTCGGGGCCATCCCGGCGGTGTACGCACTCTTCGTGCGGTGGCGGATGCCCGAGTCGCCTCGCTGGCTCGCGTCGCGGGGACGGATCGCAGAGGCCGACCGCATCGTCTCCGCGTTCGAGGCAGAGGCGCGGGTGGAGGCGACTCCGGCCATCAGGAAGGAGCCGGCATCACGAGCGATCGCCGTCACCGCCCGCGCACGGTTGGCGACACTCTGGAATCGGGAGTTCCGACTGCGCACACTGTGTCTCTGGCTGGTGTGGCTCGGTGTGAACTTCGCCTATTACGGAGCGTTCATCTGGATCCCGAGCATCCTCGTCGATGCCGGGTTCGATCTGGTGCGGTCTTTCGGGTTCACGCTCATCATCACGTTGGCTCAGCTCCCCGGCTACGCGGTGGCCGCGTGGCTCATCGAGGTCTGGGGCCGTCGACTGACGCTCTCCGTCTTCCTCCTCGGCTCGGCGGTCTCTGCCGTGGTCTTCGGCACGGCGACGACGGAGGGCACCATCATCGCCGCCGGCATGGCGCTGTCGTTCTTCAACCTCGGCGCCTGGGGTGCCCTGTACGCGGTGACCCCGGAGATCTATCCGACCTCGTTGCGGGGCACGGGCGCGGGCTGGGCCGCTGGAGTGGGGCGCATCGCATCGATCGTCGCACCGCTCTCTGTCCCGATCCTCCTGGTCGGGGGCGGCGCGCCGCTCCTGTTCGCGGTCTTCGGGGTCTGTTTCCTCGGTGCTGCGGCTGCGGCGTGGGGACTCGTCGATCGCGGCGGCCAGGCTCTCGACGACCGCTGAGGCGGGGGCGACCCATCCGGTCTCGGCGCCGTGCGTCGTCGTCCCGCAATAGGCTGGGATGATGGCAGATGTGCGGTTCGTGGCGATCGGCGACTCGTTTACCGAGGGTGTGGGTGATGTCCTCCCGGACGGACGGGAGCGCGGCTGGGCCGACCTGGCGGCTCAAGGGTGGGCGGACGCCGCCGGGCACCCCATCCAGTACGCGAATCTCGCGATCAGGGGCAAGCTCGCCTGGCCGATCGTGGAAGAGCAGCTCGAACCCGCGCTCGCCCTGCGTCCCACGCATCTCTCGTTCAACGGCGGTGGCAACGACATGCTGCGCCCGCGTACCGACGTCGAGCACATCGCCGACGCCTTCAGCCGGGTGCTGCGCCGATGCGACGAGGAGGGGGTGACGATGATCCTGCTCTCCGGCGCGAACCCGAGTGGTCAGCTCCCGATGGGCTCTCTCGTGCAGCGGCGGGGTGATCTGCTGTCCGAGGCCGTGCTGCGTCGCGTCGAAGATCGTCCCGACGTGATCCGTGCGCTCAACTGGCCCGACCGTGAGCTCTCCCGCGGCGCGTACTGGGCGGAGGACAGGCTGCACATGAATGCATCGGGTCACCACCGTGTGGCCGCCCGCGTGCTGCACGCTCTCGGCTACGAGCCTCCGGAGACGTGGTGGGCGCCGAGCGATCGGCTCGGTACGGGCCCCTCCGGCCTCGCCTATTACCGCGAGTTCGTCGGGCCCTGGGTGCGGCGGCGTGTGACCAGGACGTCGTCGGGAGACGGCCGCGCGGCAAAGTACCCGTCGTGGGTAGAACGGGTTCCCGCATGACGTCGTCCGACAGTTGCCGAATCCGGTGAGTGACTTCGAGCTCGCGGCCATCAGTGCCGGCACCGTGTCGCTGCATGATGCTCGCAGGCAGGAGAGGCGCGATGTCGCTCTCGAACCATTCGAGATCGGTGTGTACCCGGTGACGGAGGAACAGCTCGCCGAGGTGCTCGGCATTCCCGCACGGCATCCCCGCCGCCCCGCCGCGGATCTCAGCTGGTTGCGAGCGGTGCATTTCTGCAATGCCGCGTCGGAGTGGGAGGGGCTGGAACGGAGCTACTCGTTCGACGGCGAGGTCGTCACGTGGGATACGACCGCGGACGGATACCGGCTGCCCACAGAGGCGGAGTGGGAGTTCGCCTGTCGTGCCGGCGCGACGGGCCCTCACTATGCGCCGCTCGCGGATGCGGCTTGGACGGCGGCGGACGGGGTGGCCTCGCCACAGGACGTGGGCGGGAAGCTCCCGAATCTCAACGGGCTCTTCGACACGCTCGGCAACGTCTGGGAGTGGTGCTGGGACCTGCTCGACCCCGCCCGCTACGACGACTACCGGGTGTTCCGCGGAGGCGGCTTCGCCGACGACGCCTGGAGCGTTCGGGCATCCGTTCGTCGCGGGGGAGCGCCGCGTATGCATCACGACGACGTGGGGTTGAGGCTCGCTCGAGGCGCCTTCGACACCACGGATCAGGCACAGGGCTGGTCGGCGCGAAGCGATCGAGAGCGCGCTTTCCAGGATGGCCCGCTTCCATCGGGATGGACTCCTCGCCGCGGCTGAGGCGCCCCGATTCTTCGTCGGCGACATGTGCGAGAGGAGCGCATTTGTCCCGCTGGCTGTGCTGATGCCAGGCTGAGGGACATGGCATCCTCCTATTCGCTCATCGTCTCTCAGGGCCGGGTGGCCGACCGTACCGACGGCGCCTTGATCGGCGCGCGCCGAGTGGGCGAGGCGGTGTCGTCCCTGATGTCGATCGAAGCACAGACCATCGGCACTCCGACCCCGAGTGTCGTCGATGACTGGACGAAGGCGTTACCGGAGGCGGAGCAGACGCTCCACGGGATCCGGGCGGCGCTGCAGGATGCCCTTGCCGCGGGGACGACACCCCTGCTGATCACCAACACCTGCGCTGTGAGCCTCGGCACGCTCCCCACGGTCGCGGAGCATCACCCGGATGCGGTGGTGCTGTGGATCGACGCGCACGGCGACTTCAACACCCCGGAGACGACGGAGTCAGGGTACCTCGGCGGCATGGTGCTCGCCGCGGCGTGCGGCCTCTGGGACAGCGGCCACGGTTCCGGCATCAACCCGAAGCAGGTGATCGTCGTCGGTGGCCGGGACATCGACCCCGCCGAGGGGGATCTTCTGGCGGAGGCAGGGGTTACCGTACTTCGGCCGGCAGAGAGCACGCCTGAACGCATCGTCGACATCATCGCCGGACGACCGGTATGGATACACGTCGACTGGGACGTGCTCGAGCCCGGTTACATCCCTGCGGCCTATCGCATCGGGGGCGGGCTGCTGCCGCATCAGATCGCCGGGATCTTCGCCGCACTGCCCGTAGGTGCCGTGCAGGGCGTGGAGCTCGCGGAGTTCGAGGCGGGAGACGCCGAAGTCCCTGAGCATCTCAGCGTGGAGCTCGTGATCGAGACTTTGCAGCACCTCCTGCGCTGATTCTGTGGACTCTGTCCGCGTGCCGCGTGCCGCGTCAGCGACGGCGCTCGGGGTCGAGCCCCATGCGGACACGCGTACGTTTGCGCTCGACGAGGATGAAGACGGTGCCGATGATCCAGAGCGGGATCGGCATGAGAAATGCGATCCGGAAGGCTTCCAGCGAGTAGGTCTCCGGCGTGCCGGCGCCCTGCAGATCGAGCGCGAGACCGATGAGGAAGATGGCGATGAGCGCGGCGATGAAACCTCCGGCGTTCGTGACGCCGGTGGCGGTGCTGAGGCGGTGCGTCGGGTTGTGCGTTCTGGCGTGGTCGAAGGCGATCATCGAGGCGGGACCACCGGTCCCGAGAGCGATCGCCAGGACGTAGAGGAGCCAGAGCGGTGCGGTGTCGGGGAGGGCGATGACAGAGATCCACGCTGCCATCTGAACCCCCACGGCCGGAAGCACGAGGGCGAGAGAGCGATGGTTCGGCAGTCGACGCGACAGGTCGCCGATGATGGGACCGAGAAGCATTCCGGCAACGACATATACGGAGATGATGCCTGCGGCGTGTGCAGCATCCAGGCCCTCCGCCGCTGTGAGGAACGGCATACCCCAGAGGAGCACGAACGCGGTTCCCGCGAACGGCGTGGTGAAGTGCGACCAGAAGGCGAGGCGGGTCCCTGGGTGCGCCCAGGCGGCGCGTATGCCGACGCCGGTATCTATCGCTGAGGTGACGACGCGCACGACTCCCGTGTCGGTGTTCACCGTGACATCGGCGCCGCGCTCGACCGGGTGGTTGCGGATGACGAGCGCCACGAGGATCGTGAACAGCACCCCGAGCCCGGCGATGCTGCCGAAGGTGATCGTCCAGGTGGTGGCGTGTAGCAGCGCGGCGACGGGGACGAGCGCGATGAGTTGCCCTGCCTGGCCGATGATGCCGGTGAACTGCACCATGAGGGGTCCTCGCTGCGCGGGGAACCAGGTGGCAACCAGGCGCAGCACGGCGGGGAAGATGGCGGCATCTCCGGCGCCGAGCAGAACGCGTGCGACGATCGCGATGCCGATGCTGGGGGAGAGAGCCATGGTCAACTGGCCGGCGGCCATGAGCAGCATCCCGATCGTCATGATCGGCCGGGATCCGAAACGGTCGAGCAGGATTCCCACGGGGATCTGCATCCCGCCGTACACCGCCAGTTGGACCACGGCGAACAGGGCCAGCGTGGAAGCATCGGCCTGGAACCGGTCAGCCGCTTCGACGCCGACAGCCCCGAGCGAGGTGCGGTTGGTGATCGCGAGCACATAGGCGGCGACGCCGACCGACCAGATCAGCCAGGCCCGCCACCCCGGTGTGGAGACGGGGGAGTGGGAGACCTGCGGCACCCCTCAACGCTACTCCTCTGCGATGTCGCAGATGAGATCTGTGATGTCGCAGGTGGGAGCTACCCTGACGCCATGACCAGCACACCTCTGCATCACTCACTCGATTACGTCGAGCTCGTCGTCACCGACCTCGATGTCTCGAAGCGCTTCTTCGCCGATGCGTTCGGCTGGCATTTCAACGACTACGGCCCGGGCTATGCGGGGATCGTGTCTCCGCGCGCCGACGGGAACGAGGCCGGTGGTCTGCTGCTCGCCGACGAGGTGCGTCCCGCCGGCGGCCCTCTGGTGCTGCTCTACTCCGAGGACCTCGACGCCACGAAGGAGGCCATCGTGGCGGCCGGGGGCAAGATCCTGCAGGAGCCGTATGAGTTCCCGGGTGGGCGTCGGCTGCACTTCGCGGATCCGTCTGGCACCGAGCTCGGGGTGTGGTCCGCGCACTAGCGCCCGGTTCGCGGCGTCGGACCTTTCGAGCGCGACGATTGCCCGTATGACGGACATCACCGCGGGAACTACCGACGACATCGCGAGATGTGTCGATCTCTGGGTGCAGGCTCTTCGATACCGCGATGGAGAGGTCGACGCGGCCGCAGTCGCCGCCCGCATGCGCAAGCTGTTCGACAGGCCTCTCCTGCGGTTCGCGTTGGCAGGGGAGCCTCTCGCTGGGTTCGCTCTGACGGCACCGAAATCCGGTGACGAGACCACGGCAGTGCTGGAGCGGATCGCTGTGCTCCCTGCTTCCTCCGGCAAGGGGATGGGAAGAGCTCTGTTGAAGGACGCGATACGGGCGTCGAAGGACGCCGGGTACTCCACGGTCGAGCTCGCTGTGCGGCGAGGAAACCCCGCCATCCGGCTCTATGAGCTGCAGGGATTCCGGCCTGTTTCCGGTCCGGTCACTCATCCGCTCGGCGGCGAGCCCATGATCACGTTCAGTGTCGGCCTCTGAGGGGAGCCGACGCCGCCGGGGGTACGTTCAGCGCGCTGCACGCCTGACAGAGGGGCATGGAGTATGCCGAGCCTATGACGGCCCAGGGGAGGGGAGTGCCGGGTCCCTGAGATCCTCCACGATGATCGATACCAGCTCATCGGTACCGATCTCGGGGCCGATCCGTCGTTCATCGAACCAGGGGAGTGGCTGCCACCCATCGTGCCATTCGCGGATCTTGTCCTCCCCGAATTCCTGGGCAAGTTGCCGGCCCGCGTGGCGGCGGATCGTCTCCTCGAGGCCGACGTCGAACTGGTAGATGCGTGTGGACCCGAGGTGGTCTCGGTACAACCGTTCGAACGCCTCCGAGTAGTCGCGCAGATTGAACACGCCGTCGAGGATCACGTCATACCCGAGGTCGAGCGCCTGGCGGGCGGTGGTGATGATGAGGACACTGGCGTCGCGGGAGAGCTTCCGCCGATCCGGCTCACGGAGGAGCTCGCGGCGGAAGTGATCCTGAGAGATCAGAGCGACGCGCGCGCCCAGCGCTGTGCGCAACGATGTTGCCGTGGTCGTCTTCCCCGACGCCGCATCGCCGCGAAGGATGACGAGACGAGTGGAGCCGCTGCCTGTGAGAGCCATCGGGCCATTCTCGCAATGCTCTCGAGTCTGACGGGCGTCAGGTGAGCTGGAACGGCATGCCGAGGGCTGTCCTGAGCCTGGTCGCGAAGGCTTGGCGGTGAGCCGGATCGACCCATTCCGCGTCATCATGCCGCTGGTACAGACGGTCGTCCGGGTGGCGGGGGAACACGTGAACGTGAAGATGCCAGACGTCCTGGCCTCCGGCGGGTTCGTTGTGCTGGCGGATCGAGGTGCCCTCACACGCGTATGAGGAGCGGATGCCGATGGCGACTCTCTGGGTGAGGTCCCACACCGCCGCGCTGTCCGACGGCGAAAGGTCGTAGATGTTCTCCACATGCGTCCGAGGGATGACAAGCACCGCGCCCGGGTTCCCAGGCCACCACTTCGGAGCGATCCGGGCGTAAGCGCGTTCAGTGACAGCGACCACGTCTGTGGGCAGGTTGTGATCGTCATGCGTGCCCTCGAGGAAAGCGCAGAACGGGCAGACGTAGCCCGCGGACGCATGCATAGGGGGACTCACGCCCCGATCATCGCACGGTGAGCGGCTGGATGGCTCGTGGAACAATGAAGACATGCTTGCTCGGGTCGTCGCGGTCCATTCCAGTGCTTCTCACACGTTCAGCAAGGAGACACGGGGATCCATCTCGCTGCTAGAGGGTCTGGGCGTCGACGGCGATGCGCACTGTGGAGCGACGGTCAAGCACCGATCGCGGGTGGCCGCCGATCCGTCCCAACCGAATCTCCGGCAGGTGCACCTGATCCACGGCGAGCTCTTCGAGACCCTGAAGGAGGGTGGCCATCTCGTGGCTCCAGGGGACCTCGGCGAGAACATCACGACGCAGGGCATCGATCTGCTCGCGCTGCCTGTCGGATCACGACTGCGAATCGGAGAGACTGTGGTGACGGTCACGGGGCTTCGCAATCCGTGCCAGCAGATCAACGGATTCCAGTCGAGGCTGCTCAAGCAGGTGGTGCGGAACGCCGGTGACGGCAAGGTCGTCCGCCTCGCCGGCGTGATGGGCATCGTGTCGCGGGGTGGGCGCGTGGCTGCGGGAGATCCGATCGATGTCGAGTTGCCACCGCACCCGCATCTCCCGCTCACGCGAGTCTGAGGGGGACGGGCTGCTTTCTGCTAGCTGACATAATGTGCATTATCGGATATAGCTCACGAGTGGAGAGTGGCGCGAAGAGATGGGACTCTGTGCTCTCGGGCCCCTCATGCTCCCTGGGCTGCTGCATGGGAGACGACGTCGCGAATCCAGCGGTTCGCCGCTGACGGGTACAGCGGTGCCGACACATCGTCGTCGTCGAATGGGCGCCATAGGATCGGCACGATCGATCCGTCGGACTCCGTGAGGGTGCCGCCCTCCAATGCAGGTTCTGGGTGCAGCCTGCCGCAGTACAGCGCAACGATTTCATGACCGAGCTCGCCGTCGTATCGGAAGATGTTCTCAACGACGCCTGGGAAAGCCAGATCGACCACATCGGCTTGGAGCTCTTCCTGGACTTCGCGGAGTATCGCCTTCTCGTGTGTCTCGCCGAGTTCGACACCGCCGCCGATCAGCCGGTGAAAGCCGAGCGGGTTCTCCGCCGTCGCACCGTGCTGGCTGACGAGGTGCCGAGCGCCGTCGCTGTGGGTGGCCACAAGCATGGCTTTGACACGAATGTGGGAGCGGTCGACCGGCATGCCCTTACGCTCCGACGTAGGCGGCGAGGTGCTCCCCCGTCAGTGTGGATTTTTGGGATACCAAATCTGCAGGTGTCCCTTCGAACACGATCTTGCCGCCATCATGACCGGCGCCGGGCCCGATATCGATGATCCAGTCTGCATGGGCCATCACCGCCTGATGATGTTCGATGACGATCACCGTCTTCCCGGCGTCGACGAGCCGATCGAGCAGCCCGAGGATCTTGTCGACATCAGCGAGGTGCAGGCCGGTCGTGGGTTCGTCGAGCACGTAGACGTCGCCCTTCTCCCCCATCTGGATCGCGAGCTTGATCCGCTGGCGCTCACCACCCGACAGGGTCGACAACGGCTGCCCGAGCGACAGGTAGCCGAGACCCACGTCTTCCATCCGGCCGAGGATGGCGGAAGCCGCCGGGAGCTTCGCCTCGCCCTCATCGAAGAACACCCGCGCTTCGGACACAGGCAGATCGAGCACCTCGGTGATGTCCTTGCCGGCGAGTTTGTACTCGAGAACAGCTGCCTGGAAGCGCTTGCCGCCGCAGTCCTCGCAGGGCGTCTCGATCGTGTCCATGAATCCGAGTTCCGTGATGATCACGCCGGCGCCCTTGCACGACGGGCAGGCGCCCTCTGAGTTCGCGCTGAATAGAGCCGGCTTCACGCCGTTGGCCTTGGCGAACGCCTTGCGGATCGGCTCCAGGAGGCCTGTGTACGTCGCGGGGTTGCTTCGTCGCGAGCCCTTGATCGCGGCCTGATCGATCGCCACGACGCCGTCGCGCTTCGAGACCGACCCGTGGATGAGGGAACTCTTGCCCGAGCCTGCGACGCCCGTGACGACCGTGAGCACGCCCGTCGGGATGTCGATGTCGACGTCCTGCAGGTTGTTGGCCGTCGCGCCTCTGACGTCGATCGCGCCGGTGCCGGTGCGCACCGATTCCTTCAACTGCGCCCGGTCCTCGAGGTGATCGCCGGTCTTGGTGCCGCTGGCCTTGAGACCCTCGACCGTTCCCTCGTAACAGATCTCTCCGCCGGCGCTGCCCGCACCGGGACCCAGGTCGACGACATGGTCGCCGATCATGATCGTCTCGGGTTTGTGCTCGACCACGAGCACCGTGTTCCCCTTGTCGCGCAGCTGCAGCAGGAGCCCGTTCATGCGCTGGATATCGTGCGGGTGCAATCCGATGGTCGGCTCGTCGAACACGTAGGTGATGTCGGTGAGCGAGGAACCGAGGTGGCGCAGCATCTTGATGCGCTGTGCCTCTCCCCCGGACAGCGTGCCCGAAGGCCGTTCGAGACTGAGATAGCCGAGTCCCAGGGTCACGAAGGCATCGAGGTTCGCGCTGAGCGCCTGAAGTAGTGGACCCGCGCCGGGAAGGTCGAGCCCCCGGACCCAGTCCGCGAGGTCTGTGACCTGCATGCGGCATGCGTCCGCGATGCTCACGCCCTCGATCTTCGATGACCGTGCACCCTCGGTGAGTCGCGTGCCGTCGCACTCCGGGCACACCGCGAAGGTGGCGACGCGCTCGACGAAAGCACGGATGTGCGGCTGCAACGCATCGAGATCCTTCGACAGCATCGACTTGGTGATCTTCGGGATGAGGCCTTCGTAGGTCATGTTGATCCCGGAGATCTTGACCTTCGTGACCTCTCCGTAGAGGAAGAGCTGACGCTGTTTGTCGGTGAACTGCGAGATCGGCTTATCGGCGGGATAGAACCCCGACTGAGAGAAGCCCTTCACCATCCAGCCGTCCGCCGTGTAGCCGGGAACCATGATGGCCCCTTCGTCGAGAGACCGCGACTCGTCGACGATCTGGGCGAGATCGAGGTCGGACACCGCTCCCCTGCCTTCGCATCGCGGGCACATGCCGCCGAGGTAGATCGCGTCCTTCACGATCTTCTTCTCACCGCCAGGGCCCGTCATCACCCCGCTGGCTCTCTGCGTCGGGATGTTGAACGAGAAGGCGGTGGGTCCGCCGATGTACGGCTGCCCGAGTTTGCTGAACAGGATGCGCAGCATCGCGTTGGCATCCGTCACCGTGCCGACCGTCGAACGCGGGTTCGCGCCGAGCCGCTCCTGGTCCACGATGATCGCGGTTGTCAGTCCCTCGAGGACATCGACGTCGGGCCTCGGCACCGACGGCATGAAGCCCTGCACGAAAGCGCTGTAGGTCTCGTCGATCATGCGGCGCGATTCCGCGGCGATCGTGTCGAAGACGAGCGAGCTCTTACCCGAGCCGGAGACACCGGTGAAGACGGTCAAACGGCGCTTCGGGATGTCGACGCTGACCTCTTTGAGGTTGTTCTCACGCGCGCCCTGGACGCGGATGAGGTCATGGGTGTCGGCAGGGTGCGCTTCGGTGCTCATCGGGGTCCTTCGGCTCTGCGGTGGAGATATCAGGTGGTCTGGTCTAAGCGGTCTGATTGATGCGGAGCAGATTCCCGGCCGGGTCGCGGAACGCGCAATCGCGCACGCCGTAGGGCTGGTCCATCGGCTCCTGCACGACATCGGTGCCGTGCTCGACCAGGCTCTCGAAGAGCGTGTCGAGGTCATCGCTGGCGAGGGTGAGAGCAGCGTAGCTGCCCTTCGCGATCAGCTCGAGGATCGTCTGCCGCTCGGAATCGGTGATGCCGGGATCTGTTGCCGGCGGGTGGAGGACGATCGACGTCTCAGGCTGACCGACGGGGCCGACGGTGAGCCATCGCAATCCGTCGTAGCCGACGTCGTTGCGCACTTCGAATCCGAGAGCGTCGCGGTAGAACGCGAGGGCGGCTTCCGCATCGGTGTGCGGAAGGAATGCGTAGTGGATGCTGATTCTCATGGCTCTCACGTTAGGTGGGCATCGGGGCGCGGCGCTTCTCTATTCCTGATCGGTCTCGTGACCTGCTTCGCCTGGAAGGACGGTATTCCCTCGATGGTGGTGGCGCGTTCACGGTACACGCTGGGTGAGACACCGATGAGCTCCGAGAACCTCGTGCTGAAGGTGCCGAGCGAGGAGCATCCGACTTCGAAGCACACCTCCGTCACCGTCAGGTCGCCGCGCCGCAGCAGAGCCATGGCGCGTTCGATCCGCCTCGTCATCAGATACGAGTACGGCGACTCCCCATAGGCTTCGCGGAACTGCCGGCTCAGGTGTCCGGCCGACATGTGCACTCCGCGCGCCAGCGCTTCGACATCCAGAGGTCGGGCGTACTCCCGATCGATGCGATCGCGGACCCGTCGCATGACGGCGAGCTCGCGCAGCCGAGCGTGGTCGAGGTCCGTCACGAGGATGATCTTGCCACGTCGGGGAATCGTGTCGGGGAGTTTCCCGGCGTGACGAAGAGAAACGCGGGCGGGCGCTTCTCCCCCGCTCCCGCCCTCAGGGGCGCTACCCTGAAGGGCATCCTCACAGGATTTTCTCAGAAAGGGGTCCTCACCATGTCTGAACCACTCGCAGAGGCGAAGTCGTTGTTCAAGTCGATCCGCGTCACGCTGGCCGTCGCCGGTGTTCTCGCGCTGATCGCGGGTATCGTCCTCCTCGTCTGGCCGGTCAAGTCCGCGGTCATCGTGACGGCGATCTTCGCCTCGTACCTGATCGTCGCCGGGCTCGTCTACGTCGGCCTCGGCATCTTCTCGAGCGCCAAGGGCGGGTGGGCGCGCGTCGGTCACATCGTCCTCGGACTGCTCTACATCGCTGCAGGTGTGATCGCGTTCTTCAACCTGAACGTCGCTGCGGCCACGCTCGCCTTCGTCGTCGTGATCTTCATCGGTGTCAGCTGGATCGTCGACGGCATCGTCGCTCTGTCCCTGCTGGGCAGCGACGGATCGCGCGTCTGGACGGTCCTCTACGCGATCCTGAGCATCGTCGCGGGAATCATCGTGCTGTTCTCGCCGCTGATCGCCGGCTTCGCCTTCTGGCTGCTGCTGGGGATCTCGCTGGTCGTGCTCGGAATCATCCAGATCGTCCGTGCCATCACGCTCGGTCGGGATGCGAAGGAATACGTCTCCGCCGTTCAGGGCGGAGCGACGAGCTGACGCTCATCGCCTGAAACGAGAGCGGCCCCGACTTGCGATGCAAGACGGGGCCGCTCTTCTCGTGCTCTTACTCGGCCGCGAAAGCGCTCACGTCACCGACGAGGCGCGTGTTGTCAGCGGGCACCGCGTCGACGGCCGCCCTGGCGACCTCGGCAGCGAACTCCGAGACGTTGTAGAGCTTGCCCGCCGACTCCCGGCGCTCGGCGATCGCCCCCGGGTTCGCGCGCTCCAACAGCGTCGCCGTGATGGTGCCCTCGATCATGTCGCCCGACACGACCGTGAAGCCGATGCCCTTCTCGGCGAGGCCCGGGATGCGCTCCCGGAGGGCGTCCTCGCCGGCACGCTTGGAGAGGGCGACGGGCTCGTACTCCGGCATGGTCGGTGTGGTGCGGATGAAGTGCGCCTGGTGGCTGGTGACGAACACCACGCGTGCTCCGTCAGAGAGCAGCGGGGTAGCGGCGTCGAGCACGTTGAGCTGCGCGTCGCGGTTCAGGGTGAGCGCGTAGTCCGCAGCCATGCCCGACTCCATGCCCCCTGAGGCGTTGAGCACGAGTACGTCCAGGCGGCCGTACTCGGCGCGGATAGCCTCGAACATCGCAGCGACGGACTCGGGGTCGGTGAGGTCGGCACCCACGACGAGCGCACGGCGACCGAGTTCCCGCAGCTGGGCGGCGAGCTTCTCGGCCCGGGGGGCCTTGTTGCGGAAGTTGATGACGACGTCGGCACCGGCCTCCGCCAGGTAGCGGACGGTGTCGGCGCCGATCCCCCGCGATGAACCGGTGACAAGGGCGACCTTGCCGTCGAGGGATCCTGCGGGAAGAACGTCGGTCACGGTGACTCCTCATGATGCGCGAAAAAAGCCGTGATCGCACGGCCTTCACACCCTACCAAGCGCACGCAGTGGCGCCCTGATCCGGCGCTCTGCGCGTGATACGTTGACCACAAAGGAGGCCGCATGGACAACATCGTGACGTTCGTCACGTTCATCGAGCAATGGGCGTGGATCGGCTGGCTGGTTCTCATCGCCGTATTCCTGGTGATCGAGATGCTCTCGCTGGACTTCACGTTCCTCATGCTCAGCTTCGGCGGAGTCGTCGGTCTCGTCACGGATCTGGTCGGCGTCCCCGTGTGGCTGCAGGTGATCATCGCCGCCGCCGCTGCCGCCCTGTTCATCCTGTTCCTGCGCCCTCCCCTTCTCAGACGCCTGCACCGCGGCGAGGATCCGACCAGGTCGAACGTCGACGCCCTCATAGACCTTCGCGGGATCGCGCTGAACGACATCACGCAGATCTCCGGCCAGGCCAAGCTCGCGAACGGCGACACCTGGACCGCGCGCACCGCCACCCCCGTTCCCATCCCCCAGGGTGCCCCGGTCGCCGTGACCGCGATCAACGGCGCCACGGCCATCGTCCGTCCCGTGAACGACTAGGAGAACCCCGTGAACGACGCATCGTTCATCCCCACAGCGATCCTGTGGATCCTCGTGATCGCCGTGATCATCTTCGTGGTGGTCACCGTCGCGCGAGCGATCCGCATCATCCCGCAGGCCACGGCCGGGGTGGTCGAGCGTCTCGGGCGCTATCACAAGACACTGACGCCGGGCCTCAACGTGCTCGTGCCGTTCATCGACAGGCTGCGGCCTCTGATCGACATGCGCGAGCAGGTCGTGTCCTTCCCGCCGCAGCCGGTGATCACCGAGGACAACCTCGTGGTCTCGATCGACACCGTCGTCTACTTCCAGGTGACCGACGCGCGTGCGGCGACCTACGAGATCGCGAACTACCTCGGCGCCGTCGAGCAGCTGACGACCACCACGCTTCGAAACGTGGTCGGTGGCCTCAACCTCGAGGAAGCGCTCACGAGCCGTGACAACATCAACGGTCAGTTGCGAGTCGTCCTCGACGAGGCGACAGGCAAGTGGGGCATCCGCGTCGGCCGGGTCGAGCTCAAGGCCATCGACCCGCCCATCTCGATCCAGGACTCGATGGAGAAGCAGATGCGAGCCGAGCGTGACCGCCGCGCCGCGATCCTGACCGCTGAGGGGACCAAGCAGTCCGCGATCCTCGAAGCCGAGGGTGCGCGGCAGGCGGAGATCCTCCGCGCGGAAGGTGACAAGCAAGCCGCAGTGCTGCGCGCCCAGGGTGAGGCCGAGGCCATCCAGAACGTCTTCAGCGCCATCCACCAGGGCGAGCCGGACGACAAGCTTCTGGCCTACCAGTACCTGCAGATGCTTCCGAAGATCAGCGAGGGGCAGTCCAACAAGCTCTGGATCATCCCCAGCGAACTCACCGAGGCGCTCAAGGGCATCGGCAGCGCGTTCACGCCGAAGCCCGGCCAGGGCCCGTCGAACACGCTTCCCGGCGCGTGACGCACCCGTACTTCTCGAAGACGCGGAATCCCCGAGTCCTCGCCCACCGTGGTCTGATCACCGCGGCGGGCGAGGACTCCGGCGTCTGGGAGAACTCCGCCGGGGCTTTCGCGGCCGCCCATGCCGCCGGCGTCGAGTACATCGAGACCGATTGTCAGGTCACAGCGAGCGGCGACGTGGTGCTCTTCCACGATGACGACATCGCACGACTCACCGGCGACCCCCGGCCGGTCGGTGAGGTGAGTACACGTGAGCTGCGCACCCTGTTCGAGGACCACGGGGGCCTGCTGACCGTCGCAGAAGCACTCGATTCCTTCCCGGACGTGCGGTTCAACATCGACGTGAAGACGTCGTCCGCTGTCGAGCCTCTCGGGAAGATCCTGGTCGACGACACGCACCGGGTGCTCGTGACGAGCTTCTCCGACGCCAATCGACGGGGAACGGTGGCGTCCGTGTTGCGGGCAGGGGCGGCGCTTCGTCCGGCCACGTCCGGAGGCAGCGCGACGATCGCCTCCCTGCGAGCGCTCTCGGCACTCCGCCTCTCCCCCGCGCGCATCCTTCGCGGCATCGATGCTCTGCAGATCCCGGAGCGCCACCGCGCACTGACGGTGCTGACTCCTGCTCTTCTGCGGGCCTCGCACCGGCACGGAGTGGAGGTGCACATCTGGACCGTCAACGAGGCTGCAGACATGCGCCGTCTCATCGACCTCGGTGTCGACGGCATCGTGTCGGACCGCGCTGATCTCGCCCTGAAGACTCTCGCCCCGCGTTAGCGGCGACCCGCCTCATAACCTCCTCCGCTGGGATTAACCTGTGAGTTCCGCCGAGAACTCGCCCGCGTGGATGAAGCCCACAGGCTGGAGCGTTATACCTGACAGCGACGAGAGGACCACACAATGGCAGATCGCAGCCTGCGCGGCATCCGACTCGGCGCCCAGAGCCTACAGAGCGAAGAGGGCGTCGTTTTCATGGAGCGCCGTGAGACCACCTACACCTGTGACACATGCGGCCACGTCACGAACCTGATGTTCGCGGCGGATGCCGAGCCGCCCCAGACCTGGGAGTGCCGCGCCTGCGGTGCCGAGGCTCGACTGAACGTCGACGGCCAGGCCGTCACGCTCGAGGCGAGCGACGAGAAGGCCGCCCGCACCCACTGGGACATGCTGCTGGAGCGCCGTACGCGCGCCGAGCTCGAGGAGCTGCTGGAAGAGCGCCTCGCCTTCATCCGGGCCCGCCGCGGTGCCGGAGAAGACCCGACCCGCGAGAAGATCGGCGCCTAGCGCCTCCTGGCGCGCCACCACCCGAGGAGGAGCGCGCCGAGACCGCCCCACAGCACGACTGCCTGGATCCAGGGGCCCAGCACCACACCAGCCGTGAGGCCGGAGCGCAGCTCGACATCCTCGAGCATGGCTCCGGCCTCATCTGCGTCCAGGCTCGTGACCGTGGAGCCGTCAGCACGGATGATCTGGCTCGTGCCGACGGTCGAGACGTTCACCACGCTTCTGCCGGTCTCGATGGCCCTCATGCGTGCAAAGGCCAGCTGCTGCAGGTTCTCGTCCGTGCCACGGAAGTCGGCATTGTTGGTCTGGAACACCAGCACCTCTGCCCCCGCGTTCAGGCCCTGCCAGATCACATCGTCGTAGATCACATCGAAGCAGATGGCGAGACCGACGCGGACCCCGTCGACGTCGACGATCGGAGGGTTCGAACCCGGCGTGTACTCCCGTTGGATGAGACCGATCAGCTCCGGGGCGAGCGCGTTGAAGAACGGGCGATCCGGCACGTACTCGCCGAAGGGGACGGGGTGCCGTTTGTCGTGCAGCTGCCTCGCGGTGCCGTCGAGGTTCCAGAGCATCGAGGTGTTGAAGAAGCGGTCGTCACGACCTGTTGGCGCGTTGGCGAGGAGCGGTGCGTCGATCCGGTTCGCGATGAGGGTCATCCGCCGCGCCAGCGCATCGCTCTGAAAAGGGTCCGCGTCCAATGACCCTTCCGGCCAGACCAGCAGGTCGACGTCTTCGCCGTAAAGAGGGGCGGTCGCCTCTGTCTGCGCCTGGATCACCGCGAACGGCTCGCGATCGTCGAAGTACCCCGTCGGGCCGTTCCCCTGCACGGCGGCGATCCGCATCGAGCCGCTGGTCGCGGTCGGGAAGAGCGGGGTGAACAGCAGCACCACCACGAGGGCTGCCGGCGCGATCAGCCGCAAGGGCCGGCGCCATGCGCGCAGCCGCACGACTTCGATCAGCATCGCCACGACGAGCACCATGAGGAAGCTGAGCCCGCTCACGCCGACCCAGGAGGAGACGGACGCGAGGGGACTCTCGGCCTGACTCATGCCGATACGTGCCCAAGGAAAGCCGCCGTAGGGCCAGGAGCCGACGAACAGCTCGCGGCCGACCCAGAGGGCCGCGACGACCGTCGGGAGCCCCAGAAGGCGCCCCGCTGTCCCGGGGAAGGCTTTCGGGAGCCAGCGATAGGCGAGCGCAATCGGGATGAGGGCGATCGCCGTCAGCACGCCCTCGACGACGCTCAGGGCGGCCCACGGGATGGGGCCGAGGTATCGCGATGTCCAGGAGACCAGGAGCCCGAAGAACAGGATGCCGTAGACCAGCCCGACGAGCAGCGCACCCCCGAACCGTCGTCCTATCAGCGCGAGCAGCAGAAGAGCTGTCGCTGGGAAGGCGAAGATCCAGATCGCGGCCTCCGGATACGCCAGATTCATCACCAGGGCGGCCAGTCCGGCGGCGAGCACAGCAGCCCAGAGGGGCAGGAGGGCGCGTTGTGGCGCGGTTTTCGAGGTCATTCCGTCCATCTCACATCGACGAGTAGGCGACGATGCCGCGGCGCACGCCATCGAGCGCGGCCCGTGCCGTTCGTGCGAGTGCGGCATCTTCCGCGACGATGGAGAGCTGATCGAGCAGATCGATCGTTTGCTTGGCCCAGCGCACGAAGTCTCCTGCAGCCATGTCGGCGTCGATCAGGACGCGGTCGAGCATGCCGCCGCGGGCCCAGGAGTGCATCGCCCCGGCCAGCCCCGCCGCCAGCGGCTCACTCCCGGGCAGGTGGTGATCCTGCTCCAGATCGTCGAGCTCGGCCCAGAGCGTCGTCGTCTTCTCGTATGCGGCCCGGAAGGCGCCTCGGGGCAGACCCCGCTCCCCCGAATTCGCCTCGTCACGGCGAGGCTCATAGACGAGGCAGCACGCCATCGCCGCGAGTGAAGGAGCATCCAGCCCCGCCCACAGTCCCTGACGGAGCGACTCCGCGACGAGCAGATCCCGCTCGCCGTAGATGCGACGCATGGTGCGTCCCGCTTCGGTCAGCGCCGTCTCTCCGTCGACTTCGGTGAGGTAGTCGAGCGTCTCCAGTACCTCGACCACGCGGTCGAAGACGCGTGCGACCGTGCCGGTGCGCGTCTCGATCTGACGGCGGATCCGATCGGTCTGGCGCTTGAGCTTCCAATACCGCTCCGCCCACCGCGCGTGAGCTTCGCGATCCAGACAACGATGGCACGGGTGCCGCTGCATCTGCGTGCGCAACGACTGGATTCGCTTCATCCGCTTGTCGCGTGAAGCGCGAGGGGCGTTCGAGTCCTGCCGGTTCTTCTTCTCGAGGTCGCTCAGTTCGCGCCGGATGGCCGCGTACTCGGGGTAGTCCCCGTGCTCACAGGCCATCGCGCTCTGGTAGCCGGCCAACGACTCCTCGGCCTCGCGCACCTGGCGTGCGAGCCCGACGACGGCCCGATCTGCTTGGAACTGCGCGAACGACGATTCCAGGATCTGCCGCGCCCTGGGCTTGCCGAACATGTCGATCAGGTTCACGGCCATGTTGTAGGTCGGGCGGAAGCTGGAGTTCAACGGATACGTGCGCCGGGACGCGAGTGCGGCGACCGCCTGCGGATCCATGCCCTCGGTCCACTGCACGACGGCGTGGCCCTCGACGTCGATGCCGCGACGCCCTGCGCGACCGGTGAGCTGGGTGTACTCCCCCGAGGTGATGGCGACGCGGGCTTCGCCGTTGAACTTCTCCATCTTCTCGAGGACGACGGTGCGCGCCGGCATGTTGATGCCGAGGGCGAGCGTCTCGGTGGCGAAGACCACCTTCACGAGCTTGCGCTGATAGAGCTCCTCGACGACCTCCTTGAAAGCGGGCAGCAAGCCCGCGTGGTGCGAGGCGATTCCGCGTTCGAGGTTGTCGAGCCATTCCCAGTAGCCGAGCACACCGAGGTCTTCGTCCTGGAGGGTCCGCGTGCGCTCCTCGACGATGGCGCGGATCTCCGCGCGCTCCTCGTTGGACGTGAGCCTGATACCGGAGCGGCGCACCTGCTGTACCGCGGCATCGCACCCCACGCGGCTGAAGATGAAGAAGATGGCAGGGAGCAGATTCGCGCGTTCGAGCAGACGGACGACGTCGGGCCGATCCATTCGCTCGATGCGGCGCGCGTTGGCAGCACGGACCGGACGTCGTCCCCCGCGCGGCGGACGCTTCGCCTGACGTCCGGCATGGCGGTCGCTGCGGTACGACTGCGCCTGCCGGTTGTTCTCGTATGTCGTGCCCGTCGCGGAGCGGATCCGCATGAGCTCCTGGTTGACCTGCGCGGTGGCCAGACCCGCCCGATCGTCGAACAGCGGCAGCAGGTCGTCACGGACGAGGACGTGCTGTTCGAGCGGCACGGGACGGATCTCGGAGACGATGACCTCGGTATCGCCGCGCACCGTGTCCAGCCAGTCGCCGAACTCCTCCGCGTTCGACACCGTCGCGCTCAACGACACCAGGCGGACGCGGGCGGGGAGGTGGATGATGACCTCTTCCCAGACCGCTCCACGGAATCGGTCAGCGAGGTAGTGCACCTCGTCCATGACCACGTAGCGCAGATCCCTCAGCGCCGCCGAGTCGGCGTAGATCATGTTGCGCAGGACCTCGGTCGTCATGACGACGATCCGCGCATTGCCGTTGATGTTGGTGTCGCCGGTGAGCAGGCCCACCTGATCGGCCCCGTAGACGTCGACCAGCTCGCGGAACTTCTGGTTCGACAGTGCCTTCATCGGCGTCGTGTAGAAGGCCTTGTCGCTCGATGTCTGCATCGCGAGATGGATCGCGAACTCGCCGACGATCGTCTTGCCTGCACCTGTCGGAGCAGCGACCAACACGCTTCGTCCACCCTCGAGTGCATGACAGCCGGCGACCTGGAACGGGTCGAGATCGAACTTCTGCAGCGCCGCGAACGCCGTTGACTGCGGATGCTCCCCCGCTTCCCGCGCGCGAGCGTATTTCTCCGAAGGCGAACTCATGCCGGATCCGGCAGAAGCCCTGATGCCTCGTCACGCTTGCGCTTGCGCCGGTCGAAGATGAGCGAGAGACCGGCAGCGGCGAAGAACAGCACGATGAGGATGCCTGCCAGCATCAGCATGCTGACGACGTCTGCCGCGGGTGTCGCGAGCGCGGCGAAGACCGTCGCGATGATGATCGCGACGCGCCATCCCTTGAGGATCGCCCGTCCGGACATCACACCTGCGAGGTTGAGGGCGACGAGGAACACCGGCAGCACGAAGGAGATGCCGATCACGATCATCAGCTTGAAGATGAAGTCGTAATACTCCTGCGCCGAGTACAGGTTCGTCGCGCCTGCCGGGGTGAAGCTCCACATCAGCTCGATGATGTGCGGCATGATCATGACGCCGAGGTAGCAGCCGGCGAAGAACAGCGGAACGGCGGCGACCACGAAGCCGACGGTGTACCTGACCTCTTTGCGCGTGAGTCCGGGCATGATGAACGCCCAGATCTGCCACAGCCACACGGGTGCGGACAGGAAGATGCCGATCGAGAACGCGATGCGCATGCGCATGTCGAACGCGGCCGTGACGGTGCCGAAGTTGAGCGCGCTGAAATCGTCTCCGCGCTTCTCGGCGATGATGCGGACCGGTTCGGTGATGAAGTTGATGATCGGATCGGCGATGAGGAAGGCGATCACCATTCCGACGAGCAGGGCGAGCGCAGCGAACATGAGGCGCTTGCGCAGTTCGACGAGATGCGCGCCGAGCGACATCCGTCGATCCCGATCCGCCTTCGGCATCACGGTCGGTTCGATGGCTGCCACGGCCGGTCAGGCGCGGGGCGGGGTCTCAGGGTCGATGCCCGAGTCCTTCACCGTGGTCGGCTCGGCGGCTGCGGAGTCGGTGCGAGCGGCGTCGTCGTCCTTCATGGCCTTCATCTCGCCCTTGAACACGCGAGCCGACTGGCCCATGCTCTTCGCGAGAGCCGGCAACTTGGCCGCACCGAACAGAAGGAGGATCACGGCGAGCACAATCAGCAGGTGCCAGCCTTGCATTCCAGCGAACATGTCAGGTTTCCCGTCGTCGGTGAGCGTTCGATCCAGTCTACAGATCAAACCTCTGCTTCGGGCTGGTGATAGAGCGCGAGTCCCGCAGCAGCCCACTCCCTCGTCGCCGTACGGCCCAGCGCGGGCTCCAGAACCTCCATCGCCCCGCCGAAGCGCGCAGCGAGCCGCTTGATACCCCGCGGGTCCGCGAGGTGCAGCTGCGCTGTGACCGCACCGTCCACCGCGTCGGTGGTTCCGGTGGGCACGAAACCGCCGAGCAGAGGAGCCAGCCTCTCCGGCACCCGCACCGTGACGGTCCGTTCCTCCTCGAGCCCTGCGAAGGCTTCGGGGACGTGATCTCCCTGATGCGTGATCGGGATGTCGGTGAGCGCCGGCGCGCTGACCCGGTCGAGGTGGAAAGTGCGCATGGCCTTGCGCAGGTGGCACCACCCCTGCAGGTACCACTGACCGTTGGTGATGAGGATCTGCATCGGATCCACGGTGCGAGTGGTCGGCGCGGCGTCGGGAGCCTGATACGTGAACGCGATCGCGACGCCCTCATGCAGTCCGCGGGCCACCGCCTCGCGCACCTCGTCGACGGCACTGGGGGCGACGACGACATCGGCGGGCGCGTCCGCCGCGCCACGGGACAGCTTGGAGATCAGTCCGGCGACGAGACCCGAGTCCGAGACGGCCGGGACCGCCGCGACCATCTGGAGCCCTGCGAGCAGCGCCGCAGCCTCGCGAGCGGTGAAGCGCGGGACGCGGCGTAGAGCCACATCGTTCGTGATCTCGATCACGTCTTCCAGATCGAGGAGGTCCCAGTTGATGTCGAACATCTCTTGCGGCTGCTGCCAGTACCCCGCTTCTCCGGGGAGACCGATCACGGTGAGCTTCTCCACCATCCCGCGCATCTCCTGCGGCGTGACGGCGAACTCCGCGGCCGCCTCCTCGAGAGAGACCTGTCCGTGCTCCAGGAGATAGGGAACCAGTGTGAGATACAGGCGCACGCGATCGGCGGCGAGCAGGGGCTTCGAGATCGCGCTCACTTCGTCTCCTCCGCTCCGGAGTGGGCGTTCACGACGGCACGCAGCCGCGAGATCACGGCTTCCCGCAAGGGTGCCGGGTCGACCACTCGTACTTCCGGTCCGTACGAGGCGAGCTCGTCGGCGAGGATGTGCAGGTCGACGAAGGGCACGTTGATGCCCTGCGTAGCCGGCGAGGCGCGTCGTCCCAGCCGCAACGCCGCCTCCGTGCCGGGGGTGACCTCCAGAAGGGCCGAGTTCTCGGCGGCGACGCGCTCCAGCCCGGCGAGTGCGCGATCTCCTGCGCCGTCGCGCAGCACCGGATCGAAGCTCTGGGGAGTCATGCGTACGTCCCCGACGATCCGGCTGAGCAGGAAGGTGCGGTCCTCCTCCACATCGACATCGATGCCGTAGACATGCCACCGTGCCTCGTAATCGACCAGAGCCAGCGGCCGGATACGGCGGCGGCGCGGCGCATCCTCTCCGGGCTTCAAGTACTCGAACGTGACCACCCTGCACCGCTCGATCGCATCCTGCAGAGGCGAGAACGCCGCATCGCGCGCGGTGATGCGCGGCGCGAACCCGATGATCGGCTCGTCGCCGTCGATGCCGAGGGCGCGAATCTTGCGGACGCCGGACTGCGCGTCCCCGGAGACCGATTCGGAGCTCCAGACGCTTCCGGCGAGCTGCAGCACCGCGAGCTCGGCCGGCGAGAACTCGATGTCGCTGGGGAGGTCGTACTCCGCCTGCGGGATGCGATAGCGCGCCTCGCGGAGATCGTTCGGATCCGCTGCGTCCCCGATGGTCTCGATGGGTACGCCGAGTGAGCGCAGCTCGTCCTTGTCCCGCTCGAACATCTTCTCGAGCGCATCCGACCGGGTACCGGCCTCGGCGCGCTGCCGGTACCCGGAGACGTTGTCGAGGATCTGCTGCTTGGTCAACCCGATCTCCGTGGCCATCAGCGCCACGACGAGATTCGTCAGACGCTCCTCCGCGGGGATCCGGGCTGCCATCACGGCGTGGGCGCCGTCACTGCGCCCAGGATGTCGACGACGACCGCAGTGGCCGGAGCGTTCTCGGCGGCGGGGAAGACGACGAGGAGCTGGGATCCGACCGTGGCTCCGACGAGCTGTTCGGCAGCCACGCTGACGCTGGCATCGGCACCCCACGAGCTCGTGGTGACCTTCTTGTCGTCCCAACCGACGCCCATGATGTTGGTGACGACGATGTCGTCCTTCTTCACCTTCGGACCGTCGCCCTTGATCAGCGTCTGCGTGGTGATCTCCTTGGGGGCGGGAACGTCGGGGATGATGACTCCCGGCGTGCCGTCGGGAGCGCGCACCACGGTGGGGAGTCCTCGCGCGTCATTGAACTGCAACGCGCCGGATGCCTTCGCCGGCATCACATCGAGCACGTCGATGACCGCCACGATGTTCTCCCCCTTTTCGAGTCCGAACGCCTGGACGTTCTGCTCGCCGAAGTCCTCCGGGGTGAGCACGGCGAGGACGCGGCTGCCCTCGGTCGCGCACTCCAGCACATCGGACAGACCGGCAGAGCGCTGCGCCCAGTAGTCGATGCTGTGCACGCGGCTCTGGTCGCCGTTGAACTCGGACTGGTAGAGCTTCTCGCCGCTGTCGCCGCCGTAGAAGGCGATATCGAGCACCACGGGCTGGAACTTCGAGCCCAGCGCGAGGCCATCGCCGACCGTCACATCGGCGAAGGCCGTCTTGTCGGACTTGACGGGCCCGAAGACCTCGACGTCGGGCAGCGAACCGAGGTCACCGCTCACGTCGGCGACGTTCAGGATCTTGTCGTCACCACCGCGATCACAGGCGGCGACACCGTCGGATGCGGTCGCGGTGCAGCCCGTCAGGGCGAGGACGGCGAGGCTGAGGGAGGCCAGAACGGCGGACGTTTTACGCACGCGCTCCAGTCTATTCCGTCGCGTGCCCGGAATCGCGCGATGCGGCGGCAAGGCGCGCCCCTTCCGCAGCCTTCTCCGCCTCCCGTGCGCGCTTGCGGAGATTCTTGTCGCTGATCTCGCGGTCGCCCACGGCACCGGGGGTCCACGCCTCCACGTCCTCGTCGCCATAGCTGCTCTTGGATGCCCGTCGCTTCACGGAGGGGGCGACCGCACCCGGCGCGAGCCTGCGCGCGGTGAGCAGGAAGCCGGTGTGCGCGACCATGCGGTGATCAGGCCGCACGGCGAGGCCCTCCACATGCCAGCCGCGAACCATCGTCTCGGAGGCATCGGGTTCGGTGAAGAGACCCGTGGCGCGGATGTACTCCGCCACACGGGAGAGCTGAGTGGCTGTCGCCACGTAGCAGAGCACGACGCCACCGGGGGTCAGCGCATCGGCGACGGCGTCCATGCACTCCCACGGAGCGAGCATGTCGAGCACCACCCGATCGACGGAGGCCGGCGTCACCTCGCGGGGAAGGGATTCCACGAGATCGCCGACCACGACGCGCCAGGTGTCAGGGCGCTCCCCGAAGAACGTCTCCACATTGCCGCGGGCGACATCGGCGAAGTCCTCGCGGCGTTCGAAGGAGATCAGCGTTCCCGCCGGTCCCACGGCTCGCAGGAGGGAAAGGGAGAGAGCGCCGGAGCCGACACCCGCCTCGACCACGACCGAGCCGGGGAAGATGTCGGCCTGCATCACGATCTGCGCCGCGTCCTTCGGGTACACGATCGCCGCTCCGCGCGGCATCGACATCGCGAAATCGCGCAGCAACGGACGCAGCGCCAGGTAGTCGTGCCCCGAGCTGTTCGCCACGACGGAGCCGTCGGGAAGTCCGATGAGGTCGCGGTGGCGGAGCACGCCCTGATGCGTGTGCAGCTCGCCGTCCTCGCGGAGCGTCACGGTGTGCAGGCGCCCCTTGGGGCCGGTGAGCTGCACCCGGTCGCCGGCGCGGAAGGGGCCACTCGGCCGGTTCGGGCTGGCTTCGGTCATCGGGCGGCTCCTGTCGCGGTTGCGCGGCTGTCGTAGAGATCGGTCAGGTCCACCGCGCCTCGGCCGTCCAGCGTGTCCCACAGCTCGTGAGCGCCGAGGTGGTCGAGAGGCACGATGTGCGGGACCGCGAGGGTGAGCGCGCCCGAGGCGAGGCCCGCTCGCACCCCGGTCGGCGAGTCCTCGATGACGATCACCTCGGCGATGTCGACGTCCAGAAGAGCCGCTGCCTGCAGGTAAGGCTCGGGATGCGGCTTGGGGTTGTCCACGTCGTCGCCCGCGACCACGATGTCGAACGCGTCGAACTCGATCAGGTCGACCACGTTGAGGGCCATGCGGCGCAACGACATCGTCACCAGCCCTGTCGGGATCCCCGCGTCGCGGAGGTCGCGGAGCAGTTCGCGCGCACCGGGGCGGAACGGGACGCCCTGGGTGCGCAGCGACTCCTGCACGACGTCGGTGAGATGCGAGACGATCGCCTCGGCTTCCATGGCGACTCCGGCGTTCTGCAGGATGACCGCGCTGTCGATCAGGCCGCTTCCCACGAGCTGAAGTGCATCCTCATGGGTCCAGGAGCCTCCGAACGACTGGACGAGCGCCGTCTCGGCCGCCATCCAATACGGTTCGGTGTCGACGAGTGTTCCATCCATGTCCCACAGGACCGCGCTGGGCTTTCTGCTCACTGAACCCATGCTAGCCGTGGTGCCGCCCGCATCCCGCCTCCGCGGACTAGCCTGGAAGGATCACGACCGCCATCTCGAAGGGAGCCTCGATGGATGTTCTCGGTCCGCGCATCGTCATCGCCGCCTTCGACGGCTGGAACGATGCGGGTGAAGCAGCGAGCGGCGCCATCGAGGCACTGCGTAGATCCTCGGAGTACGACCTCGTGCATTCCGTCGACCCCGAGCTGTACTTCGACTACCAGTACACGCGCCCATCGACACGCATGGACGCCGAGGGACGACGCCAGCTGACCTGGCCGGAAGCAGGACTGTGGCGGCCGCGCGATCCCGGGCCCGGTCCCGAGATCTGGCTGCTCACCGGCGCCGAGCCCGCGCGCACGTGGCAGGCGTTCGCCTCCGAGTTCATCGACGTCGCGTTGCGTGACGACATCACCGGGCTGGTGACCCTCGGTGCGATGCTCTCCGACGTGCCGCACACCCGACCGATATCGATCTTCGCCTCCAGCCAGAACGAGCAGGTGCGCGAGGCGCACGCCCTGGAACGATCGATGTACGAGGGCCCGGTGGGAATCCTCACGGTGTTCGAGCACTTCGCCGAGAATGCGGGAATCCCCACAGCGAGCCTGTGGGCGAGTGTGCCGCACTACGTCGCTTCGGCGACTCCCTCGCCGAAGGTGACCCTCGCGCTGCTGGACCGGCTCGAGGAACTCACCGGCGTGGATGTCGACCGTCAGGCGCTGCGGACGGAGGCTGCCGCGTGGGAGGCGTCCATCGACGCCGCCGCTTCCGAGGATGAGGACATGGCGGAGTACATCCGCCAGCTCGAGCGCACGCGCGACACGTGGGACTCCCCCGAAGCGTCCGGAGACGCGATCGCGCAGGCCTTCGAGCGCTACCTCCGTCGACGGGACGACGGTCCGGGAGACCGCAAGCGCTGATTCGCGCTCAGGCTGCGATCACGCCGGTGCCGAGCAGCACGAGCAGCACGGTTCCGAGCAGGATGCGGTAGATCACGAACGGCAGGAAGCTGCGCTTCGAGATCCAGTTCATGAAGAACGCGATCACGCCGAGCGCGACGACGAACGCGATGCCGGTCGCGGCGAGGGTGTCGCCGAAGGAGAAGAACGAGGGCTCGTCCCAGCTCTTGAACACCTGGTAGAAGCCGCTGCCGAACACCGCAGGGATCGCCAGCAGGAACGCATAACGCGCAGCCGCGGCGCGCTCGTAGCCCAGGAACAGGCCCATGGTGATGGTTCCGCCCGAACGGGAGACGCCGGGAATCAGGGCCAGCGCCTGCGCGAAACCGAATGCGATGCCGTGCGGGTAGGTCAGGTCGTCGAGCTTGCGGCGCTTCGCCCCCACGTAATCGGCCACACCGAGCAGGATTCCGAAGACGATCAGCATGACCGCGACGATCCACATCGAGCGCAACACGGTCTCGATCTGATCCTGGAAGAGCAGCCCGAGCACCACGATCGGGATGCTGCCGATGATGATCAACCAGCCCATCCTCGCGTCCGGATCGTTGCGAGGCGCCTTCCCCACGAGGGAGCGGAACCACTGGGTCACGATGCGTACGATGTCTCGCCAGAAGAACACGACGACTGCGGCCTCGGTGCCGATCTGGGTGATCGCGGTGAACGCCGCGCCCGGGTCCTCACCGGAGGGGAGGAAAGTCCCGAGGATGCGCAGGTGTGCGCTGGAGGAGATCGGGAGGAACTCGGTGAGTCCCTGGACGACGCCGAGGATCAGTGCTTCGAGCAGGTGCATGGAGGGCTTTCAGGTCGGAGGAGGCACGGAGCGCGCGGCGCTCAGTACGTGCGCAGCAGATCGGTCAGCACCCGCTGGCCGAAGACAAGCGATTCTACGGGTACTCGCTCGTCGACTCCGTGGAACATGCCTGTGAAGTCGAGGTCGGCCGGGAGCCTGAGAGGCGCGAAGCCGTAGCCCGTGATCCCGAGGTACGCCAACGCCTTGTTGTCGGTACCGGCACCGAGCAGATACGGGATCACCGGAACCCCGGGGTCATGACGACCGATGCTGGCGACCATCGCCTCGACGAGATCCCCTTCGAAGGGCGTCTCCATCCCGATGTCACGGACGACCGTCTCGATGACGATCTCGTCTCCGACGATCTGCTGGAGCTCGGCCAGGACCTCGTCCTCGGTGCCGGGGATCACTCGCACGTCGATGAGCGCCTCCGCCCGCTCCGGGATGACGTTGTGCTTGTACCCCGCGGTCAGCGCCGTCGGGTTCGTGGTAGTGCGGAACGAGGAGCGGAGGAAGGCCTCGGCCGGCCCTGCGGCTGCGGCGAGAGCGTCAGGGTCGTCCGCGCTGCGACCTGACAGCGTGCTCAGCCCCTCGAGCAGCGCTCTGGTGGTCGGAGTCAGGCGGATCGGCCACCGGGTGCGTCCGATCGCCGCGACGGCCTCAGCGAGCTTCGTGACCGCGTTGTCGTCGTGCAGGCGGCTGCCGTGTCCCGCTCGTCCCTTCGCCACCAAACGGATCCAGATCAGGGCCTTCTCCCCCACCTGCAGCAGATAGGCGCGGCGGTCGTCGACCGTGATCGAGTAGCCGCCGACCTCGCTGATCGCGGCCGAGGCACCCTCGAACCATTCCGGGCGGTTCTGCACGACGAGCGCCGACCCCTCGACCCCGCCGTTCTCCTCGTCGGCGAAGAACGCGAGAACGAGGTCGCGCTCCGGCTGCTCACCCGCACGCAGGATCTCGGCGACCGAGGTGAGGATCATCGCGTTCATGTTCTTCATGTCCACGGCCCCACGGCCCCAGAGCATCCCGTCCTGCACCAATCCGGCGAACGGGTCGACGCTCCAATCCTCGGCCATGGCCGGGACCACGTCGAGGTGCCCGTGCACGACGAGTGCGGGCTTCTCCCTGTCGCGTCCCGCCACTCGTGCCATGACGTTCGTGCGGCGCGGGATCGGCTCGTAGTACTCGACCTCGAGTCCGAGCCCCTCCAGGTAGGCCCCGACATACTCCGCGGCTTCCCGCTCGCCCTTCGCGTTGCCGCCGCCGAAGTTGGAGGTGTCGAAGCGGATCAGGTCGCTCGCGATGCGCACGACCTCCGGGAGGGACGGTTCAGTCATGGGTCCAGGCTATCGAAACGTCGCGCCACGCCCGGGCGTGCGCCTCGGTTCGAGAGGCCGCGGAGGACATGGTAATGTCATTCTTCGGTCGGCAACGATCATCCAAAACCTGCGCGGGTGGCGGAATGGTAGACGCGCTACGTTGAGGTCGTAGTGCCCGTAAGGGCGTGGGGGTTCAAGTCCCCCTCCGCGCACAGGAAGAAGAAGGCCCCGGATCCCAGGATCCGGGGCCTTCTTCGCGTTCCGCGATGCGGTTCGTCTTCCGCGATCCGGCGGGGACGCAGCGCCCGCCGGATCGCGGATCGTTCAGGCCGCGCCGACGCCGAACAGCACACCGAGCGCGTAGGTGATCGCGGCAGCCCCGAACCCGATGGCGAGCTGGCGGAGTGCTCGACGAAGGGGCGGGCCCCCGGACAGCACTCCCACCATCGCGCCTGTGCTCAGGAGGGCGATGCCGACGAGCACGAGGGCGACGATGATCGCCGTGGTGCCCTGAAGCCCGAAGATCCACGGCAGCACGGGGATGATCGCCCCGGAGGCGAACAGGAGGAAGCTGGAGATGGCCGCCGTCCAGTCGCTGCCGACGATCTCGTGATCATCGCCGCGCTGGATGTCCACGGGACCGGTCGCAGCCTGACGCACGCCGGCCTGCGCCGCCTTCACGATGCGGCGTGCCCGCGCGAGGGATTCCTCCTGCTCCATGCCGCGGGCACGGTAGACGAGAGCCAGCTCGTTCTCGTCGATGTCGAGATCTCCCGCTGATGCGTGTGCGTCCTCGTTGGCCTCCGTCGCCGCGAGCAGTTCGCGCTGGGAACGTACCGAGACGAACTCGCCTGCTCCCATCGACAGTGCGCCGGCCAGGAGACCGGCGATCCCGCTGAAAAGCACGAAGCCGGAGCTCACGCCCGTCGCGCCGATCCCGAGCACCAGCGCGAGGTTGCTCACCAGGCCGTCGTTGGCGCCGAACACGGCCGCGCGGAACGAACCGGACAACCGCCTGCGACCACGCGCAGCGAGTCCGCGCACGACCTCGTAGTGCACCTTCTCGTCTGCCCTCATGGCCGGAGTGGCGTACTGCTCCGAATCGTAGGGCGACCGTGCCTCAGCGCTCTGTGCGAGGGCGAGCACGAAGATCGATCCGAAACGACCGGCCATCCATCCGAGTAGGCGCGAGCGGACCCCGGCGCGGGGCAGACGCCGCGGTTCCTCACCGAGGAGATCGAGCCAATGCTGCTCATGGCGACGTTCCGCATCGGCGAGGCTCAGCAGGATGTCGCGCTCTTCGCCTTCTCGGCGTGCAGCGAGCTTCTGATAGACGGCGCCCTCGGCGCGCTCCTCGACCAGGTAGCGCGCCCAGCGCCGACGATCGGCGGGGGTCGGGGTGGCGGCAGCGGGGGCTGTCATGGATCCTCCAGAGATGGCGGCGCCCTATGCGTGGGCAACCGTTCAACGCTATCCGCGGATGCTCAGCACGACCTCACCCAGGCGCGGATTGACAGCATTTCGGGGATCCGAAGCGCCGTCCCTGCACGGCGGGGCGCAGATCATGTCAGGACCGCACACGCTTCCGAAGAACCTCGATGCGGGATTGCAGCTGCGTCACGGTGGCCTGCGCGACTGCCGGTCCTCCGCAGATGCGGCGGAGCTCGGCATGCACAGCGCCGTGCGGCTCACCCTTCTGGCGCGCGTAGAGGCCGACGAGGCTGTTCAGCAGCTGCCTCTGCTCCTTGAGGGTGCGGTGCAGGGGCGGGGGAAGCGTCGTCGACTCGTCGGGCGGTGTGGAGGCCTCACGTGCCTCCCGCAGGCGTGACTGGCGGGACTGACGCTGCATGAGGAGCTCATGCACGTGCTCCGGCTCGAGGAGACCGGGGAAGCCGATGAACTCCTCCTCCTCCGGGGTCCCCGGTTCGGCCAGCTGACCGAACTCCTGTCCTTCGAAGACCACGCGGTCGAAGTGGGCGACGGACGAGAGCGCCTGGTAGCTGAACTCCTGCGTCAGCGCGTCCGAGGTCTCCTCCTCACGGTTCGCACTCTCGAGCAGCGAATCCTCCAGGCCGTCGTCTTCCTTCGACTGCCGGTCGAGCGCATGGTCGCGCTGTTTGTCCATCTCGTTCGCAAGCCCCATGAGCACGGGGACCTGCGGAAGGAACACGCTCGCGGCCTCGCCACGACGCCGGGCTCGCACGAACCGGCCGATGGCCTGAGCGAAGAACAGCGGAGTCGAGGACGACGTCGCATAGACCCCCACGGCGAGACGCGGCACGTCGACGCCCTCCGACACCATGCGCACGGCCACCATCCAGCGGGAGTCGTTGGCGCTGAACTTCTCGATCCGCTCCGACGCCGTCGCATCATCCGAGAGCACGACCGTGGCCTGCTGGCCCGTGATGCTGTGCAGGATCTTCGCATACGCGCGCGCGACCGTCTGGTCCGTCGCCAGTACGAGACCGCCGGCATCGGGGACGTGGTGGCGGATCTCCGTGAGCCGTCTGTCCGCGGCCGACAGGACGGCCGGCATCCACTCGCCCTCGGGATCGAGCGCCGTGCGCCACGCCTGCGACGTCACGTCCTTGGTGTTGTCCTGGCCCAAGTGCGTCTCGAGCTCGTCGCCGGTGGTGGTGCGCCAGCGCATCTTGCCGGCGTACATGTGGAAGAGCACGGGCCGGACGACGCCGTCGGCCAGTGCCCGGCCGTAGCCGTAGTTGTAGTCGGTGCGCGAGATGCGGGCGCCGGACTCATCGGGGTGGTACTCCACGAACGGGATGGGCGCCGTGTCGCTGCGGAACGGCGTGCCGGACAGCAGCAGGCGCCTCTTCGCCGGCCCGTACGCGTCTCGGATGGCGTCGCCCCAGCTCAGCGCATCGCCGCCGTGGTGAACCTCGTCGAGGATCACCAGGGTCTTGGCGTCCTCCGTGAGATGCCGGTGCACCGAGGACTTCGCGGCGACCTGCGCGTACGTCACGACAGCGCCGTGATAGTGCCGAGCCGGTGCCCAGTCGCTGTTGCGGAAGCGCGGGTCGAGGCGGATGTGCACGCGTGCCGCGGCGTCCGCCCACTGGGTCTTGAGATGCTCGGTCGGTGCGACCACGATGATGCGGTTGACCTCGCCCATGCGCATGAGCTCGACGGCGAGGGTGAGTGCGAACGTGGTCTTGCCTGCGCCGGGTGTGGCGGCGACGAGGAAGTCGCGCTGATCCGCCGCGAAGTACTGTTCGAGGGCCTCCTGCTGCCAGGCACGCAGCTTGTTCGCGGTTCCCCATGGGGCACGCTGAGGAAAGGACGGAGAGAGCATCGAGTCCACGATAATCGCTGCCGGGGACACCGGATCACTCCCCGCGATTCCCGCGCGTGCCCTGCCCCGCACCGAGCCCTGCGGGTAGGCTCGGTCACTGCGTCGCGATCATCGCCGCGTCGCTGATCGTTCGTGAAGGAGAGCTGGATGACCGACCAGGATTCGACTCGGACCCCTTACATCCCGAACGAGACCGCGCACCCGTGGCGCCGATTCGTCGCGGTCGGCGACTCGTTCACCGAGGGCATCGGCGACCCCGATCCGGCGCATCCGGGGAGCCACCGCGGGTGGGCAGACCGCGTCGCCGAGGTGCTCGCCGCGCAGGTCGACGACTTCGCCTATGCGAACCTCGCCGTCCGCGGCAAGCTGATCGCCCAGATCGTCGCCGACCAGATCGAGCCGGCCGTCGCGCTGCGCCCCGATCTGGTCTCCATCTGTGCGGGCGGCAACGATGTGATCCGGCCCGGCACCGACCCGGATGCGATCGCGAGCCAGCTCGACGACGCCGTCGCCCGGCTGTCCTCCACCGGCGCCGCCGTGCTGTTGTTCACGGGCATCGACACCGCCTTCACGCCGGTCTTCCGCGCCTTCCGCGGAAAGGTCGCGATCTACAACGAGAACGTCCGCACCATCGCCGAGCGATACGACTGCATCGTGGCCGACCAGTGGGCGCTCAAGGTCGTGCAGGACATGCGCTTCTTCGACGATGACCGACTGCACTACAACGCGCTCGGCCACCACGAGGTGGCCCGCATGGCGTTGCGTGCCCTGAACGTGCCGAACGATCTCGAGGCCATGCAGCCCGAGCCGTTCCCGCTGCGCACCTGGCGAGAGGCACGCTCGGAAGACCTGGGCTGGGCCAGGGAGCACCTGGTTCCGTGGGTGCTCAGAAGGCTCCGTCACCAGTCATCTGGCGACAACCTCGCTGCGAAGCGTCCGGAGCCCTCCCCCGTCGTCCTTCCCGGGAGGGACTGAGCGTCAGGCCTTCATCGCCCAGAGTGCGACCGCTGCCGCTGATGCCACGTTGAGGGAGTCCACCCCACCGGACATCGGGATCGTGACGACGGTGTCGGCTCCGTCCATGGCCTCGCGGGAGAGTCCGTCGCCTTCCGACCCCATGACCAGCGCGACCCGCGCCGGACGTGCGGCCGCATACGCGTCGAGCGTCACCGCGTCGTCGCGCAGCGCCAGCGCGGCGATGTCGAAGCCGTCGGCGTGGAGATCCGCGATCGCGGACTCCCAGTCCGTGATGCGCGTCCACGGCACCTGGAAGACGGTGCCCATGCTGACTCGGACGCTGCGCCGGTACAGCGGATCGGCCCCGCCCGGAGACACCAGCACCGCGTCGGCGCCGAGACCTGCTGCAGCACGGAAGGCTGCTCCGACGTTGGTGTGATCCCCGATGTTCTCCAGGATCAGCACGAGGGAGGCGCCGTCGATCACCTCGCGGACGGAGGGCAGTTCTGGTCGGTGCATGGAGGCGATGGTGCCGCGGTGCACCGCGAAACCCGTCACCGCCTCCGCCACCTCGTCCGGAACGACGTACACCGGCACGTCGAGGTCACCGACGATGGCACGGATGTCGTCCACCCTGCGCTCCTGCACCAGGAGGGAGCGGGGACGGTGACCGGAGGCGACCGCGCGCGCGATCACCTTCGTCGATTCCGCGATGTAGAGACCACCGGACGGCTCCGACAGTGCTCGTAGGGCGGTATCGGTGAGGCCGCGGTAGTCGTCGAGACGTCGGTCGGCGGCGTCGGTCACAGGCAGGAGATCCACGATGTCCACTCTGCCACCGTCAGGACACGGCGCAGCACCGGTCGCTGGGGCGTCGGCGGCTCCCGTGGAGGCCCTGGTCGGCCTCGGCACCGTAGACTCGCTCGAGGAGGTCTTGTGAGCGTGTCCATTCCCGCCGAGCTGTCGGCCACCATCGCCCACGCCGCCGAGCTGCTGCGCGAGAAGCGCATCGCACTCCTCACCGGCGCCGGCATCTCCACCGATTCCGGCATCCCCGCCTACCGTGGCGAAGGCGCGAGGACGCGCAGCGATCCGATGACGATCCAGACCTATCTGGGTGACGAGGCGGCGCGTCGGCGCTATTGGGTCGGCGGGCACCTGGGCTGGCGCGCTTTCGCGAGAGCCGAGCCGAACGCGGGACACATCGCCCTGGCGCAACTCGAAGCATCGGGGAACGTGTCCGGCGTGATCACCCAGAACGTCGACGGACTGCATCTGCGGGCCGGGAGCTCGCACGTCATCGAGGTCCACGGGACCATGCGTCGCGTGCTGTGTCTGCAGTGCGGTCAGGTCTTCGATCGCCGCGACGTCGCCGTGCAGATCGAGGAGCTCAACCCCTGGATCACCGTGCCGGAGAACGTCGCTCTCGCCCCCGACGGCGACGTGCTCCCGGAGAGCACGGAAGGCTTCGTCATCCCCGTGTGCACCGTCTGCGCGGGCATGCTCAAGCCTGACGTGGTGTTCTTCGGCGAGTACGTGCCACAGGATCGCTTCCGCGCAGCGGAGTCGCTGCTGCGTTCGAGCTCCGCCCTGATCGTCGCGGGCTCCTCCCTCGTGGTCAACTCCGGTGTCCGCCTCGTCGAGCGTGCGCGGCGACGCAACATCCCCCTGATCATCGTCAACCGTGAGCCGACGCGCGCGGATGCCTGGGCGCATGTGACCATCGCCGCGGGCACCAGCGACGTGCTCCCCGCCCTCCAGGAACTCCTCTCGTGACCCACCTCACCCTCGTCCGCCACGGTCAGACCGACTGGAACCTCGCGCGGCGCATCCAGGGCTCCACCGACATCCCCCTGAACGAGAAGGGACGCGAAGACGCGCGATGGGCCGCGGAGAAGCTCGCGGCAGGAACCCATCACGCCGTGTACACGAGCCCGTTGCTGCGCGCCAAGGAGACCGCGGAGATCATCGCGGAGCGCCTGGGGCTGGAAGTCGCCGGCGTCGTCCCCGACATCCGCGAGCGCGAGTTCGGCGATGGTGAGGGCATGCTCGTGCCCGACTACATCGCGACGTATGGCGACTGGCACGCGGAGGTTCCTGGTGCGGAGTCGCTGCACGAGGTGGGAGAACGCGCGATCGAAGCACTGCACACGATCGCTCGCGAGGCGCGGCGTCGGTCCTCCCCGCGTGCGGAGTCGGTCATCGTCGTCGCTCATGGTGGCGTGATCCGCGCCGTGATCGACCACGTCTCCGGCGGCACTCTCCCGCGCGACGGCGAGGTGCTGCAGAACGGCTCGGCGCACCGGTTCGTCGCCGCACCGGGCTATCTCCGTCTGCTGGAGGAGACGCCCGTCCTCTGATCAGACGGCGCGGGACACGACCGAACGCGCGTGACGGAGGACCGGCTCGTCGATCATCCGTCCATCGAACCGGAACACGCCGCGCTGCGACTCGGCCGCAGTGAGCACGGCGCGCGCCCAGGTGAGCAGCGCGTCGTCCGGACGGTACGCCGCACGGATCGTCGCCACCTGGTTCGGATGGATGCAGGCCGTCGCACGGAATCCCGAAGCGGCGGCGTCGATCGCCTCCTCCTCGAGTCCAGTGAGGTCATCGATGTCGATGTGCACGGCGTCGATGGCTGCTTTGCCGTGCGCACCGGCTTCGAGGAGGACACGCGCTCTGGCGTACCTGGCGATGTCGCGATACGCGCCGTCCGCGTTGCGCGAAGACGTGCCTCCCAGGGAGGCGACGAGATCCTCGGCCCCCCACATCAACGCGGACACCTGCGGGTGTGCGGCGATGCGGTCGGCTGCTTGGACGCCGCGGGCGGTCTCGCACAGGGCGATCAGCGAGTACCTCTCATCGAACGCCGACAAGCTGTCCGCACGCTCGGTCTTCGCCACCATCACGGTGCGGAAGTCGGTCTGAGCCAGCGCCGCGAGGTCTGCGGCGAAGGCCTCGGTGTCGGGGGCGTTGACGCGCACGACCACTCGAGAGGGGTCGACATCGGCGGCGATCACGTTCCTGCGCGCTTCGTCCTTCGCCTCCGGGAGCACCGCGTCCTCGAGATCGAGGATGATCGCATCAGCCCGCTCCGCGGCTTTCCGGAAGCGCTCCGGCCGGTCGGCAGGGCAGAACAACAGCGCCGGACCGAGGTCGAACGTCATGCGGGGGATCCTTCCGGACGGCAGTGGACGAGCACCGAGCGGACGGCCGTGGCGACGACGGTACCGTCCTGGTTCCGGCCGGTGTGGGCGATCTTCACGATCCCCTGCCCCGGCCGGGAGGAGGAGAGCCGCTTCTCGACGACCGTGCTCTCGGTGTAGAGGGTGTCTCCCGCGAACAGCGGATGCGGGAACGCGACATCGCCGAAGCCGAGCTGTGCGACGAGGGTCCCCTGCGTCAGCTGCGCGACGGACGAACCCACCATGGTGGACAGAGTCCACATCGAGTTCATCAGTCGCGCGCGGAACGGCTCCTGACCGTCGGCGAAAGCCGCATCGAGGTGCAGGGCCTGCGTGTTCATGGTGAGGGTGGTGAACAGCACGTTGTCGGCTTCGGTCGCAGTTCGTCCTGGGCGGTGCAGGTAGCGGGCGTCGGTCTCGAACTCCTCGTAGTACAGACCCCTCTGGACGACGTCGTGCGTGCTCATACCGCCACGCTACCCGGCGAGTCCGAGACCGCGGGCGATGACCAGCAGCTGCACCTCGGTCGTGCCCTCGCCGATCTCGAGGATCTTGGAGTCGCGGTAGTGCCGTGCCACGGAGAACTCGTTCATGAAGCCGTTGCCGCCGAAGATCTGCGTCGCGTCTCTCGCGTTGTCCATCGCCGCCTCGCCCGCGACCAGCTTGGCGATGGCCGCGGCTTCGGCGAACGGCTTGCCCGCGTCTCGGAGTCGTGCCGCGTGATGCCAGGCGAGGCGTGCCGTGTGCACCCGTGCGCGCATGCGGGCCAGAGTGAACTGCGCGTTCTGCCGCGTGCTCAGGGCGGCCCCGAAGATCGTGCGGCTCTTGGCGTACTCGACAGCGGCCTCCAGGCATCCTTCGGCGGCGCCGGTCGAGAGGGCCGCGATCGCGATGCGTCCTTCGTCGAGGATGCTGAGGAAGCTGCGGAAGCCGCTCCCCCGCGTACCCAACAGGTTGGAGGCGGGAACCCGTGCGCCGTCGAAGGTGAGGGGATGTGTGTCCGACGCGTTCCACCCGACCTTGTCGTACGGCGCTTCGACCGTGAACCCCGGTGTCCCGTTCGGCACGATGATGGTGGAGATCTCCTTGCGCCCATCCTCGTTCCCGGTCACCGCCGTGACCGTGACGAACCGCGTGATGGGGGTCCCGGAGTTCGTGATGAACTGCTTCGAGCCGTCGATCACCCACTCGTCGCCGTCGAGGCGCGCCGTGGTCCTGGTCGCACCGGCATCGCTGCCGGCCTCCGGCTCCGTGAGGCCGAAGCCCGCCAGGGCTCGCCCGGCGAGCAGGTCCGGCAGCAGCTCCTGGCGCTGCTCCTCCGAACCGAAGCGGTAGATCGGCATCGCGCCGAGGCTGACCCCTGCTTCGAGCGTGATCGCGATGGACTGGTCGACGCGCGCGAGCGCCTCGATCGCGATGCCGAGTGCCATGTAGTCGCCGCCCTGTCCGCCGTACTCCTCGGGGAACGGTAGACCGAACAATCCGAGATCGCCCATCTGGCGAACGACGTCCATCGACAGCGTGTGCGTACGATCGGCCTCGTAGGCCTGCGGTGCGACGACCGTGTCGGCGAATTCGCGCACCATGGCGGCGAGCTCGCGCTCCTCGTCGGTCAGCTCTTCCATGTTCAGCTCTCCTCCGTCGTCACGCGGGCGACCGGCTGGTCACGCCGCACCTGGTCGCCGACCGCGACCAGCAGATGCACCACACCGTCATGCGGTGCCAGTACCGGGTGCTCCATCTTCATCGCCTCGATCGAGACGAGGGCTTCTCCCGCGGACACCGTGTCGCCGTCGGTCACGTGCACCGCCACGACGCTGCCCGGCATGGGGGCACGGCCCTCCGGCTCGGTCGCCGCAGCTCCCGCGTCTCGTGCGGACAACCGGCGCTGCATCCGCTGTCGCCTGTCGAGAGGGCGCAGGCGTATCGTGCGACCTTCCTCCGCGACCCAGACCGCTCCCTCGGCATCGACTGCGGCCAGCACGCCCGCTCTGGAGGGGGAAGGAGACGCTTCATCGAGCTCGACCTCGTCGCCGTCGTCCGTGAGCGCGACGAACGGAGCATGCGGCGCGTCCTGGGTCCCCAGGCGCCACCCGGGCAGCTCACGCCACAGCGGGCTGGTGCGCACCGATGCGGGGGGATCCGAAACGGCGTCCCGCGCCGCAGCCAACTGAGACGCCGAAGGCTTCACCGTCTCGAGGGGAAGCAGGGACTCGATGAGACCGGTGTCGAGATCGCCTTCGATGACCCGCGCGTCCTGGCACAGCATCCGCAGGAACGCGATGTTGGTCTCGACGCCCAGCACGACGGTGCTCGCGAGTGCTCGGTCCAGTCGTGCCAGTGCCGTGGCGCGGTCATCGGCGAAGGCGATCACCTTCGCGATCATCGGGTCGTAGAATCCGGTGACCTCGCTGCCGCTCTCGATGGCCGCATCCACGCGGACACCCGGCGGTGGGTCGAAGAGGAGCACCGTCCCCGTGGACGGAAGGAAGCCGCGCTCAGGGGCCTCCGCGTACACCCGAGCCTCGACCGCGTGGCCGCGCAGGCGAGGTGTGACGTCCAGGGGAAGACCCGCTGCCGCGCGGAGCTGAAGCGCGACGAGGTCGAGTCCGGTGACCTCCTCGGTGACGGGGTGCTCCACCTGGAGCCGCGTGTTCATCTCGATGAAGAAGACCTCGTCCGGCGCGTCGGCATCCACGAGGAACTCGACCGTGCCGGCCCCCACGTAGGAGACGCTCTCGGCGGCGAGCACCGCGGCGGAGAGCAGGCGCTCGCGCGTGTCGGCCGGGATCCCCGCCGACGGGGCCTCCTCGATGACCTTCTGATGCCGGCGCTGCAACGTGCACTCGCGTTCGCCGAGGGCGATGACGGTGCCGTGCACGTCGCCGAAGACCTGTACCTCGATGTGCCGTGGTCGTCTGATCAGCCGCTCGAGGATGAGCGCGTCGTCCCCGAAAGCGGCGGACGCGACCCGGCGGGCGGAGGCGAGAGCGCCGCGGAGCCCCGCCGCGTCGGCGACGACCTCCATGCCCTTTCCCCCTCCCCCTGCGCTGGGCTTGACCAGCAGCGGATATCCGACGGTCTCGGCCTCTTCGGCGATCTCGGCGTCGGACAGTCCCTTGGCATCGAAGCCGGGGACGACGGGGACCCCGTACCGCAGCACATGATCGCGGGCGCGGGCCTTGTCTCCCATGATCTGCAGCGCGTCGACGGAGGGACCGATGAAGACGACCCCGCTCTCCTCGCAGGCCTCGGCGAGTCCGACGCTCTCGGAGAGGAAGCCGTAGCCGGGGTGGATGGCCTGCGCACCGGTGGCGCGCGCCGCGGCGATGACGGCGTCGATGTCGAGGTAGGAGTCGGCAGCGGGCGCTGGCCCGATCCGCACGGCCAGATCGGCCTCGCGGACATGAGGGCTCGTCGCATCGGCGTCGCTGTAGACGGCGACGCTGCGGATGCCGAGCGCCCGCAGCGTGCGGATCACCCTACGGGCGATCTCCCCGCGGTTGGCGACGAGGACGGTGTGGAAAAGGACGTCGGACGACGTCGGTGTCGGATTCATGGACAAAGCACTCACATCCGGAAGACGCCGAAGCGCGGTTCGGGCAGCGGGCTGCGGGAGACGACGTCGAGGGCGAGGCCGAGGAGGTCGCGGGTCTGGGCGGGGTCGACGATGCCGTCGTCCCAGAGCCGCGCGGTCGCGTAGTACGGCTCGCCCTGGTGCTCGTACTGTTCCCGGACCGGGGCCTCGAAGGCTGCTCGCTCCTCCGCCGTCCAGGAGCCGCCGCGTGCGGAGAGCTGGTCCTCCTTGACAGTGGCGAGCACCGACGCGGCCTGCGCGCCCCCCATCACGGAGATGCGGCTGGCGGGCCAGGTCCACAGGAACCGCGGCGAGTACGCGCGCCCGCACATCGAATAGTTCCCGGCTCCGAAGGATCCCCCGATGATGACGGTGAGCTTCGGTACACGGGTGCTGGCGACGGCCGTGACCATCTTGGCGCCGTCCTTGGCGATGCCGCCGGCCTCCGCGTCGGAGCCGACCATGAAACCGGTGATGTTCTGCAGGAAGAGCAGAGGGATCCCCCGCTGGTCGCAGAGCTCGATGAAGTGGGCGCCCTTGAGCGCCGACTCGCTGAAGAGTACGCCGTTGTTCGCGACGATGCCGACGGGGTGACCGTGGAGACGGGCGAAGCCGGTGACCAGGGTCGTGCCGTACTCGGGCTTGAACTCGAGGAACGAGTCGCCGTCGACCAACCGCGAGATGACCTCGTGCACGTCGTACGCGGCATTGACGTCGACAGGGACGGCGTCGTAGAGGCTGGACAGCTCGGAGGGAGCGCGGCTGCCGAGCACCTCCCAGGCCGGGGCGGCGGGAGGAGGGAGCGTGGCCACGATGTCGCGCAGGATCTCGAGGGCGTGCTCGTCGTCTTCGGCGAGATGGTCGACGACGCCGCTGCGTCGTGCGTGCAGCTCGCCGCCGCCGAGTTCCTCCGCCGTGACGATCTCCCCGATGGCGGCCTTCACGAGCGGGGGGCCACCGAGGAAGATGGTCCCCTGGCCGCGCACGATGACGGTCTCGTCGCTCATCGCCGGTACGTAGGCGCCGCCGGCGGTGCACGAGCCGAGAACGGCGGCGAGTTGCGGGATGCCCTCCGCGGACATGCGCGCCTGATTGAAGAAGATCCGCCCGAAGTGCTCGCGGTCCGGGAAGACCTCGTCCTGCTTGGGGAGGAACGCGCCCCCCGAATCGACGAGGTAGAGACAGGGAAGGCGATTCTCCAGCGCGATCTCCTGCGCGCGAAGATGCTTCTTGACGGTGAGGGGGAAATACGTGCCGCCCTTGACCGTCGCGTCGTTGCAGACCACCATGACGTGCCGCCCGTGCACGAGACCGATACCGGCGATCACGCCCGCGCCCGGCGCCTCTCCCCCGTACAGGCCGTCAGCCGCGAGGGGCGCGACCTCGAGGAAGGGGCTGCCCTCATCGAGCACACGGGTGACGCGATCGCGAGGGAGCAGCTTCCCTCGCGCCAGGTGACGCTCGCGAGAAGCGTCCGGTCCTCCGCGCGCGGCGGCGGCGAGGCGGTCTCGCAGTTCGTGCGCGAGCGACTCCTGGGATGTCGGCATCGTGATGTCCTCCTCGACCCACGTCCGCCCTGGGCCGAACCCTGGCGCGGTGCATGCACTTTCGGTTAGTGTTCACTAACCCGTTGATTCAGGTTAGCGAGGATTAACTGAGATGACAAGCCCGGTCACCGCCCGAGACCGCGCCAAGGCCGAACGGTCCGATGCGATCCTGCACGCCGCAGCGCGACTGTTCGCCGCGCGCGGGTACAGCGGCGTGAGCCTGGAGGACATCGGCGCTGCCGTCGGTGTGTCCGGCCCGGCCGTCTATCGTCATTTCGCCGGTAAGCAGGCTCTGCTGGGAGCGGTCCTCGTCAAAGTCAGTCAGGACCTCATCCACGGCGGACGCCGCGTCGCTGACGAAGCCCCGACGCCCGACGCGCGGATGCGTGCCCTGATCGAGTTCCACGTGGACTTCGCCCTGGGTAACGCCGAGGTGATCCAGGTGCAGGACCGCGATGTCGCGTTCCTGTCCGATGCCGACCGCGCCGAGGTACGCCGCCTGCAACGCGCCTACATCGAATTGTGGATGGCGGCCCTGGCTCCGTTGCATCGAGGCGGCACGGACGGCGCCGATCCGGACGAGCTGCGTCTGCGCGTGCAGGCCTGCTTCGGACTCATCAACTCCACGCCGCACAGCACGCGTGCGGCGGCCAGACGGCACTCCGCCACCGCGACCGTGTTGATCGCGATGGCGGATGCTGCCGTGCGCGCGACTAGCTGAGGAGCATCGCCCGCCCCGGCTCCTCGAGGAGGTCGGCCACATCCTTCAGGAACCGGGCGCCCTCCGCGCCGTCGACCATCCGGTGGTCGAAAGAGAGACTGAGGGTCATCAGCTGCCGCAGCGCGATCTCGCCCCGGTGTTCCCAGGGCTGACGGCGTACCGCGCCCACGGCCAGGATCCCGGACTGACCGGGGGGAAGGATCGGCGTACCGGCATCGACACCGAACACGCCGATGTTGGAGATCGAGAAGGTGCCGCCCGCGAGCACTGCCGGCGAGGTCTTCCCCGAACGCGCGACCTCGGCGAGGGACTTCACGGCGTCCGCGAGTTCGGTGAGTGTCAGCCGCTCGGCATCTCTGATCATGGGGACGATCAGTCCGCGCTCCGTCGCCGCCGCGATCCCGAGATCGACGTAGTTGTGCTGGACGATCTCGCCGGCGGCCTCATCCCAACGCGAGTTGAGGCCAGGAGTCCTCCCGAGAGCGAGGCAGACCGCCTTCGCCACCACGGCGAGCGGCCCGATCCGATGTGCGCTCAGCGATCGATCTTCGCGGAGACTCGACAGCAGATCCATGGTCGCGGTCACGTCGACGGTATGGAAGACGGTGACGTGCGGGGCCGTGAAGGCGCTCTGGACCATCGCCGCCGCCGTATGCTTGCGCACTCCGCGGATGGGGATCCGGGTCTCGCGCTCCTCGCCGGCGAGTGCGGCAGGGCTGGCCGGAAGTGCAGCGGACGACGTGGAATGCACGCCGCCGCCGGCGCGATCGTGCACGCCGACGCGTTCCGCATAGGCGTCGACATCGTTGCGGGTGATGAGGCGGTCGCCCACTTCTGCCGCAACCAGCACGAGATCGATGCCGAGCCTCTTCGCGTGGGCGCGCACCGGGGGCGTCGAGCGTGGGCGCTCGATCACGGCGTCGACGGCTGACGGAGCAGCGTCGTGCGGTGCCGCCTCGAGAACGGCCGTGTCGATGGTGGCCGGAGCGGACGCGCCGATCCTCCGTGCCCGCCGCGCTGGTCGCCCTGAGCTCGTGGGCGCGGCGCCGTACCCCACCAGGTTCGGCTCGGCCTTCTCCCCAGGCTCCGAGGAGGGCGACGGGGCCGCCGGCTCCTCCCCCACGACATCGAAGGCGATCAGAGGAGCACCGACGGCGATGGTCTGTCCTGCTTCCGCGTGCAACGTCGAGACGATGCCCTCGTAGGGCGAGGGCAGCTCGACGACCGCTTTCGCGGTCTCGACTTCTGCGAGCGTCTGGTTGAGAGTGACGCTGTCGCCGGGAGCGACGAGCCAGGTCACGACCTCGGCTTCTGTCAGTCCTTCCCCGAGGTCGGGAAGGCGGAACTCCGCGATCATGCCTCTGCTCCCGTCAGGCTGTTCGGCCGGTCCAATACCCGGTCGACGGCGTCGAGCAGTCGATCCAGGTCCGGGAGGTGGTACTTCTCGAGCTTCGCGGGCGGGTAGGGGATGTCGTGGCCGGTGACCCGCAGTGGAGCCGACTCAAGGTACTCGAAACAGCGCTCCGTGATGCTCGCGATCACTTCCGCGGCCACTCCCGCTTCCCGCGACGCCTCGTGAGCGACCACGACGCGGCCCGTCTTCCGCACCGAAGCCGCGACGGAGTCATAGTCGACGGGCGAGAGGGAACGGAGATCGATGACCTCGAGCGACGTTCCCTCATCCGCCGCGGCGTCCGCTGCCTGCAGCGCGGTGGACACCATGGCGCCGTACGTGATGAGGGTCGCATCCGTCCCGGTCCGCACCACGCGCGCGAGACCCATCGGCGGCGCGTCGGCCAGCGGGGCTTCGAGGTCGACCTCGCCCTTGTGGTGGTACAGCCGCTTCGGCTCGAAGAAGATCACGGGGTCGTCGGAGGCGATGGCCTGTCGCAGGCTTCGATACGCGTCCTCCGGGTTCGAGACCGCGATCACGCGCAGTCCTGCCGTGTGCACGAAGTAGGCCTCCGGAGACTCCGAGTGATGCTCGGCAGCGCCGATGCCGCCCGCCCACGGGATCCGGATGGTGATGGGCATCTTCACCCGGCCCTGAGTGCGGTAGTGCAGCTTCGCGACCTGAGCGACGATCTGATCGAAGGCGGGATACACGAAGCCGTCGAACTGGATCTCGACGACGGGTCGGTAGCCGCGGAATGCGAGGCCCACCGCCGTGCCGACGATTCCGGACTCGGCGAGCGGCGTGTCGATCACGCGCGCAGCGCCGAACTCGTCGAGCAGTCCGTCGGTGATGCGGAAGACGCCTCCCAGCTTGCCGATGTCCTCCCCGAGCAGCACGACCTTGTCGTCATCGCGCATCGCCTGGCGGAGACCGGCTCCGAGGGCCTTCCCGAGAGTCAGCTCGGTCATGGTCACACCTCGCTCTCGAAGGTGGCGAGGTACGAGGCGTACTCATCGCGCTGTCGCTCGAGTCCGGTGTGCGGCTCCGCGTAGACGCCGTCGAACACGGCGAGTGCCGGCCGTGTGACCATGCCGAGGCACGCGGCACGCATCTCCTTGGCGACGAGATCGGCTGCGGACTGGGTCTCGGCGACGTGCTCTTCGGCGAGCTCCCCGCTGGCGCGCAGGTGTGCCTCCAACCGCGCGATCGGATCGCGGCGGCGCCAGGAATCCAGTTCCTCCTGGTCGCGGTAGCGGGTCGGATCGTCGGCCGTGGTGTGCGGACCCATGCGATAAGTGACGGCTTCGATGTAGGCGGGGCCCTTGCCGGACCGCGCGTGGTCGAGAGCCCAGCGCATGGCCGCCATGCAGGCGAGCACGTCGTTGCCGTCCACCCGCAGGCTGGGGATGCCGAATCCTGGCGCCCTTCCCGCGATCGGATACTGCGACTGCACGGCGACCGGCTCGGAGATCGCCCAGTGGTTGTTCTGGCATACGAAGACGACCGGCGCCTGGTACGACGCGGCGAAGATCATCGCCTCGTTCACGTCACCCTGGCTGGTGGCTCCGTCACCGAAGTAGGTCACCGCCACCTCGTCAGCGCCGTCGTGCTGGATGCCGAGCGCGTAGCCGACCGCGTGCAGTGTCTGCGCTCCGATGATGATCTGCAAGGGAGCGACACCGAGGTCGGCGGGATCGTGAGCCGCACCTTCCTCACCGCGCCACATGCGCACGTAGTCTCCGGGCTCCGCGCCCCGCGCATAGATGACTCCGGTCTCCCGGTAGCTGGGGAACACGAAGTCCTCGGGAGCGAGGGCACGGGCCGTCCCGATCTGCGTCGCTTCCTGTCCCTGGCAGGGCGCCCAGAGTCCGAGCTGTCCCTGGCGCTGAAGCGCGACACCCTCGGCATCGATGCGGCGGAGGATGACCATGTCCCGGAGCAGAGAACGCAGCTGCTCGGCATCGACGTCGGCGACGAACGGGTCCAGCCGGGGGTTCGGGATGCGGCTTCCGTCGGGGTTCAGGAGGCGCTCCGAGAGCTCCAGATCCTGTGCCGTGTCTGCGATGGGCGTGGCCTGCGGTGACATCGTCGTCCTCCTCGTCCTCGGCGGCCCTCGTGAGGCTCCGCGCACTGATGCCAGCGTCATCACCGGCATGGTCTGAGAGTACGTCCGGTCAACACCTCGCTCAAGCATTCCAAGAGCGCTTGAGCATGTTGCTCAATTTCGCTCGAGAGAGTGCTGCTAAGGTTTGGCACTATGCCAGGACTGGACCGCATAGATCTCGAGCTTCTCGCCGCGCTCGCCGACGACCCGCGCACGACGATCGTCGCGCTCGCGGAGAACCTGGGGCTCTCGCGCAACACGATCCAGGCGCGGATGGCGCGGTTGGAGCAGAGCGGGATCTTCCTGTCCTACGAGCGGTCCTTCTCGCCCGATGTGCTCGGTTTCCCCTTGCAGGCCTTCGTGAGCATCGGGGTCCGTCAGACGGAACTGCCCCGCATCATCAACGAGCTTTCCCGGATCCCTGAGGTCGTGCAGGCGCACGGCCTCAGCGGATCGATCGATCTGCTCGCGCGCGTGGCCTGCCGCGATGCGCGACACCTCTTCGACACGGACGCGCGCATCCTGTCCATCGAGGGCGTCGAACGCACGGAGACGTCGTTGGCGATGGGTGAGGTCATCCCGTTCCGTGTGGCCGGCCTCATCGGCCTCGCGCGACGGGAATCCTGAGGAAGCGGCGAACGGCTCCCGCAGCTTCGGCCGGGGTCTCGTAGTGGATCAGGTGTCCGACGTGCGCGATCTCGACGAGGCGGGCGTCCGGGAACATCGTCGCCAGCCTCCGCTCCGCTTCGATGGGTGTGATGTCGTCCCGCTCTGCTGCGACGAGCAGTGTCGGAACGTCGATCTCGGGGGCGAACTCGCGTACGTCGTGCGAAACGCTCGTGACGAAGGCGTCCCGGAGTACATCCCGATCCGAGAATCGGGAGAAATAGGTGTCGTGCTGGTCGTGGATGAACCGGCGGAGTTCCGGATCCCTCGTCTTGGCCATCGTGATGCTCATCACGCGGACGATGATCCGGTTGCGCAGCAGGGCCGTCCCGACCTTCTCGGGGAGCCTGGCGCCGAGAGCGTAGTAGAGGACCGCAAGTCGTGTCATCAGTCCCTTCGGCCCCTCGAGCGCCGGCGCACCGATGGGGTTCAGCAGGATCAGGCGCGGGGTCTGCAGTCCGCGTGCCACGGCGGCTGAGGCCACGATCGAACCGAAGGAGTGGCCGAGGATCACGGCACCTGGGGCGACTTCGGCGACGAAGTCGGTGAGCCACTCCGCATACTCGTCGAGATCATGCGTGCGTCGTGGCACAGGGGCAGACTCGCCGAAACCGGGAAGATCCGGCGCGATCACCCGCACCTCGGGCAGGAACGCGAGCACCGGTTCGAGGCCGTGGTGCTCCCCTCGGAAACCGTGCACCGCGACGACGGTGGTGTCTGCGTCGTCGGGGCCGTACGCCCAGTAGGCCGTGGTCCCCCCATGCACCTCGACCTCGCGACGCTGCACGGGAAGGCGACGAAGACGGTCCGCATACGGGGAAGGCACGCTCATACTCCCGAGTCTACGAGCGGCCTCGCGGGTTCTGGTGCATCCCGGATACCTGCACGGCGGAGGCTCAGGCATCGTGGGATACGCTCCTGATCGTGCGCTTTCGAGTGGGATCGACGCGCGTAGCACGAGGAGTAGCCCATGCAGTTCACGTCCACCGATCTGGCCCAGGTGGAGTCCACATGGCAGCAGTACGTTCCGTCGTCGTCGCTGCAGGATGCGGATCCGCGCAGCTTCCGCTTCGACTGGCGATCCGAGGAACTCGGCACCGCGTCCCTGATCGACTACCGACTCACCGCCAAGGTGCACTCTCGGGCAGAACCTCAGGAGCAGCTGCTGGTCTGTCGGGTCGACGCCCCCGATGCGCGTGTCTGGTCGGGACGCGAGTCCCTGGATGCAGGCTCGGCCTGGATGTCCGACGGCACCGAGGTCGAAGCCCGATGGGACCGGACAGCGCGCGTACGGGCGTTCGTGTTCGATCATCGCGCCGCCCAGGCGCGCGCGAGGCAGATCACGGGTGATGACCGACGGGAGTTGCGCACGACGGGGTTCGTGCCGCACTCCCCTGCCGACGCTCGGCGCTGGGAGCGGATGTTCGAGTACGTGGATCAGTCCGTGAACGCGGGGCCGACAGATCATCTGCTCCTCGCCGAACTCGAACGGCACGCCCTGGCGATGACGCTTTCGGCGTTCCCGACCACATTTACCGACTCCCTCAGGCGGCCGGCACAGCGAGCCGGAGCGCCGGCCTCGGTCCGTCGTGCGCTCGCCTACATCGACGCGAATGCGCACCTGGCGATCACCATCGATGACGTCGCCGCCGCGTCGTACATCTCCACACGAGGACTGCAGTACGCCTTTCGACGAGCGTTGGACATGACGCCCGCCGACGCTCTGCGGCGGGCGCGCCTCGACGGGGCGCACCGGGATCTCCGCAACGGCGAGGGCCGATCGGTCGCCGAGATCGCGCGCCGCTGGGGCTTCAGCAACTCGTCTCGCTTCACTGCGGCGTATCGTGACGCCTACGGCGCAGCGCCCGTCCTCGCCTCGTGATCGTGACGCTCGCCTTGTGAACGTGACACTGAGCGAACAGATTGTTCGCTCAGTGCAATGTGGGGCGTCAGGCGCAGGGTGGGCGTCGATTTGTTGGCTAGAGTTCGAATTCCCGGACCACTTCCCGGTCCGTCGAGCATGCCATCGAGGAGAACCATGGCCCGCCCCCTGACCGTCGTGTCCCGCCGCCACTGCTGATGGGCAGCCTGTACTACGGCGACACATCGACGCCGATCTACATCGAGGATCGCGCCTTGGCGCACCTCAAGGTGGTCATCGCCACCAAGCTCCGCCGGAACGAGAGCTTCACCCTCTCCTGGCGTCACCCCGAGGGTGAGGCCCCTGGGCGATCGACCCTCTGGCTCCACCCGTCGATTCCTCTGAGGTTCGTCTTCCAGGAACCGGAGTCTCCCGATCTGAGCCGGAGGTGGATCGAGGAGCTCGCGCACTCGGCGAGTTCGAGCGGCGGCATCGTCCTGGTCGAGGAGCACCTCGAGACCATCGCGCCGGACTGATCACCGCTTCGCACTGACGGCGTCGGACACCGTGGTGACCGACGCCGTCACTGCGTGTATTCAGAAGCCGGTGTCGCTCACAGGGCGGCGCAACTCACAGGGCGGCGCAACTCACAGGGCCTCGTCGCCGCTGGAGCTCACGGAGCGACGAGTGGTCGGCTCCCCCGTGGCAGGGTCGACGTATGTGCGCGAGACCGTCTCCGTTCGCCGGCGACGCGCGAGCAGCACGATGCCGATGAGGAAGATGATGACTCCTGCTCCCATCAGGATGTAGCCGACCATGTCGAGGTCGACCCAGGGAACGTCGACGTTGATCGCGAAGACGAGGATCGCCCCGATCACGAAGAGCGCGATTCCGCTGCCGATGCTCATTGTTCCTCCTGTCTCTGCGGCGCGGTGCCGCACTCCGGAAGCATGGCGTGGGGTCGCGGCGCCGAGGAGGGGCTTGACATCGGCGCGAACCCTTCTCCTCCGCGGCTCCGCGCGTCAGGCGGCGTCGACGGTCGGCTGCTGCAGCCAGAGGTCGGGGCCGAAGACCTCGTAGGCAATCCGCTCCGCAGGTATCCCCCGGCCGATCAGAGTCGCCCTGACAGAGCGCATGAACTCGAGAGGGCCGCACATGAAGACGACCGCGTCGTCCGGGAGCTCGACATTCGAGAGGTCCATCCGCCCAGGGAGCGCGGGGTGGAGGGTCGGGGCCGCGTCCGCCCCGTCCGCGTACCAGTTCTGCGCCTTGGCATCCTTCATCGCGAGCACCTGTCGCCGCAAGGAGGGATACAGCACATGGGCGTCGTGGTTCCGGTCGGCATGGAAGAGTCGGATGGTGCGGTCCGGGGCGCGACGGGACAGATCCTCGACGATTGCGGTGATCGGTGTGATGCCGATGCCTGCGGAGACGAGGACGAGGGGATGCCCGGTGTCATCGAGCACGACGTCACCTGCCGGTTGGGACACATCGAGCACGGTGCCGGGGTGGGCGTGCTCGTGGAGCCAGGTCGAGACCTGACCGTCGGGGACGCCTGCACTGCCGCGGACGCGCTTGACGGTCACGCGCAGCGCATCGCCTCGCGGACCGGAGGAGATCGTGTACTGGCGGGGCTGTCTGGACCCGTCCGGCAGGTCCACCGCGATGGCGACATACTGCCCCGTCCGATGTGACGCGACGACGCCGTCGACAGGCGCGAGGAGGAGCGAGATGACGTCGTCCGACTCGACGACGCGCTCCACCACCCGATGCTTGCGCCACGGATGGGCGGGATCGGTGCCGCCCTGCGCGTACAGCTTCGCCTCTTCGGCGATGAGGGAGCACCCGAAGAGCCAGTAGACCTCGTCCCAGGCGGCTCTGACCTCTGTGGTCACCGCATCGCCGAGCACCGTCTGCACCGCATCGAGGAGGTAGTGGCCGACGATCGTGTACTGGCGTGCCTGGACACCCAGCGAGACGTGTTTGTGGGCGATCCGACTCATGATCGGCGTGAAGTCGGGGGCGTCCGGGTCGATGAGGTGCACGGCGAAGGCGACGACCGACGCGGCCAGAGCTCGCGGCTGCTCGCCGATAGCCTGGTTCGCACGGTTGAACACTCGCAGCAGTTCGGGGTGCGCGGTGAACATCTCCCGGTAGAACAGCGTGGTGATCTCATCCGCGTGCGCGGCTACGACTCCTGAGGTCGCACGTACGACCGCCTCGGACTCCGTTGAGAGCTTCATGACTTCCCTTCTCTTCAGCGTCATGGTCGTTCCACCATCGCCGGACCGGACCGAGTGCGCGCGCCCTTTCACCGGGTTATTTCCGGCCGAAACGCGCCCTCCTCTCTGCCTGCGTGCTTATCCTCGCCCCATGCCCCGTCGAGCCCATGACTTCCGAGGTCTGACCCAACCGCGGCGCCTGCGCCTGCTCCGCGCCATCCAGGAGACGCCCGGCCGGGACGCCGGCGCGCTCGCCGAGGAGAGCGGGATCCCGTTGAACACCGCACGTGACCACCTGCGGGTGCTCGAAGACGAAGGCCTGATTCGCAGTGAGCCCGTCAACACCGGCCATCGCGGTCGTCCACCCCTCGTCTTCCATCCTGTGCGTGAGACATCCTCGAGCCAGAGAGCACGGTCACGGGTCGAAGGCGCCGATGTGAGGGGCCGCATGCTCCGCGCCGTGACGTCGGAGAGTCCGCGCCTCGGCGAGCAGGCCCTCCGGCAGGTTGACGTCCTGTACGAGCACTTCGACGATGCCGGTCTGAACCCCGTCGTCGACGAGGAAACGCTCCGATTCGATCTTGCTCCCTGCCGCTACCGCGGCCTGCTCGCCGAGGATCAGGCGCTCGTATGCGCCGTGCATGCGCAACTCGTGCGCGATGTGCTCCGACTGGGCGATGGTCCTCTGGAGATGCGGCGACTCGATCCGTTCGTGACGCCGCATCGCTGCACGCTGCTGCTGTCGTCGAGTGAGCAGGGATCCGCTGAGGATCGTGAGTAGGGCGGGTCGGACTTGAACCGACGATCGTTGGGTTATGAGCCCACTGCCTTAACCAGCTTGGCCACCGCCCCGTACGGGTCCCAGCCTAGCGGCCGGGGCGCTCACACCCGTGTCGCCGCCGAGTGCGTCTGCGAGTGTCCGAGATAGATGTCGGCGTTGGCCAGGAGATCCGCTCGCTCCTCTTCGCTGAGCGCTCGACGCACCTTCGCCGGCACGCCGGCGACGAGAGAGCCTGCGGGGATCTCTGTCCCCCCGAGGACGACCGCTCCTCCGGCGATGAGACATCCTTCGCCGATGACGGCACCGCTGAGGATCACCGCCCCCATTCCCACCAGGCTTCCGTCGCCGATCGTGCAGCCGTGCACGACCGCGTTGTGTCCGACCGAGACCTTGGAGCCGATCACCACAGGATGCGCTGCATCGACGTGGACGGAGATGTTGTCCTGGAGATTGGAGCCGGGGCCGATGACGATCTGCGCCGAATCCCCGCGAAGGACGGCGTTGTACCAGACGCTGGAGCCCGCCGCGAGGCTGACGTCGCCGACGATGCGAGCGCCGTCGGCGACGAATGCCGTCGCGTCGATCGACGGCGTACTGTTCGGCAGGGCGAGGATGGAGGCTCCGGACGCGATGCTCATGAGGCGAGACTACCCTCACTTCCGCGGAATCACGCGGAAGTGAGCCGAGCCTCAGCTTGCTTGCGGAATGTCTGACGCTGAGTAGCGTTGTCTTCATCAGATACGAGAAACCGTTCCGGAGGAGCACAAGATGAGCAAGGCACAGACCGTTTCCACCACCGCCATCGACCCGACCGTGGCTGCAGGGGCGGCCCAGTTCCTCTCCCCTGTCGTCCTCGGTCTCCAGGCACTGACCATCAACGGCAAGCAGGCCCACTGGCATGTCCGCGGCGCGAACTTCGTCGGCGTGCACGAGCTGCTCGACACGATCGTCGCCCACGCCGGCGACTTCGCCGACACCGCCGCTGAGCGTATCGTCGCCCTCGGTCTGCCGATCGATGCACGCGTGAGCGCCGTCGCGGAGAAGGCGGGCTCGACGTCGGTCGCGGCCGGCTTCGCACAGTCCGACGAGCTGATCCGCGCGGTGATCTCCGACATCGACGCCATCCTCGTCGACGTCAAGGCCGCTGTGGACGGCCTCGACGAGGTCGACCTCACCAGCCAGGACGTCGCGATCGAGATCCAGCGCGGCCTCGAGAAGGACCGTTGGTTCCTCGTCTCGCACATCGCGGCCTGATCGCAGACATCGTCTGAACGTGGCAAGGGCGGTCCTCGGTTCTCCGAGGGCCGCCCTTGCTGCACGAGTAACCCATCAGTGCGCGTGTGTGACGTATCCCCCCAAGACGGTGGAGAGCACGCTCATCGAGCGCAGAGCCGGCCCCGTCGACGTCAGCGGGTCCGCCGCACACAGGACGATGTCGGCGGGCTCACCCGGCCGCAGCGAAGTACGCACGCTCGCTTCCAGTGCCTGGTCGACCGTGATCCGCTCTTCCGGATGCCATGCTGCTCGCGCGTCGGCCGTCCGGGACACCGCTGCGGAGATGGCCTGCCACGGATCGAGCGGGGCCACCGGGGCGTCGGAACCGAAGCGCAACTGTGCCCCTGATGCGCGCAGTGATGCGAGGGGATAGCCGATCGAGGTCTGCTCCGACCAGTGCCGGTCCACCAGATCGCGATCATCGACGGCGTGCTGCGGCTGAACGCTGGCGATCACACCGAGGCGAGCGAACCGCGCGAGGTCGGTGTGTCGCACGAGCTGGACATGCTCTATCGATCCGGCTGCGCCCGTGGTGGTGAAGGCATCCAGCGCCGAGGTGATGGCCCTGTCGCCGATCGCGTGGACCGCCACCCCCAGTCCTGCGCCGGTCGCGCGGGTGAGGAGGTCGACCAACTCGTCGGAGGGCACCGTGAGCATGCCGAAGTTGCCGGGATCTCCCGGGTAGGCGTGCGAGCACGCGGCTGTCCGAGTGCCCAGGGAACCGTCTGTGATGATCTTCAGCGGCCCGACGCGCACGAGCCCCGCCCCGCGGGCCGGAGTCTCGGTCTGTTCATGCAGTTCACCCGTGCGGAGCCCGGCGTCGATGGCGCGTTCGAGGTCGAACGGGTACACCGCGAACTCGACGCGATGGGAGGCGAAGCCCGCCTGCACCCGTCGCGGCCACGCTTCCGCACTCCACGCCATGTCGAAGTCGACGAGGCCGGTGACACCTCGTGCCGCGGCCTGCTTCCCTGCCCGCACCATCGCACGGTCACCATGAGCGGCGTCGACGGCATTGAGGCGCCGCGAGATCTCGAAAGCATCGGTCTCGCGCAGCACGCCGTCCTCGCTGCGGAAGCCCTCACGAGCGAGTGCAGCGCTGTTCAACCAGACGCTGTGGACGTCGGCGTTGATGAGGTAGGTGGGAACGCCGCCGGTGGCTGTGTCCAGGAGTTCGAGTGACGGACGATCCGGCCACAGCGCATCTCGGAAACCGGTCCCGACGCGTCGACCGTCCGCCAGCGGGGGAACACCACTCATCGCACCCGCGGCGGCCGCTGCGGATTCCGCGTGTCCGAGCGGCGCGCGCTCCGATGTCAGCGCCCATTGGACGGTGTGGACGTGGTTGTCCCAGAGACCGGGAACCGCCCAGGCGCCGTCGGCGGCGAGGACGCGGCCACGGGCGGACAGAGCACCGGTCGGGGCGATGTCGACTATGCGTCCATCGGCGATGAAGATGTCGACCGGTTCGTCGTCCATCAGGAACTCGCGTCCTGGTCCGGCGATCCGCACAGCTGTGATGGTGTCGATGGCGGCGCCGCGTTCGGTCACTGCTGCACCCCTCCTCGGCGTGCGTCCTGCGCGCGCCGCATCTCCGCGGCGAGGGCCGGGTTCGCATAGGGTCCGTCGCCGGAGAGCTCCTCGATCACCGTCTCGACCGTCTCCGGCGCCTTGTTCTGGCTGAGCTTCCTCTTGGCGACGACTCGTGTCGGTGTCAACCGGAAACCCACCGTTCCCGCGGCCAGCCGCTCCACGTAGGCCGCGTCGTTGGGGCGCTCCCACATGCGTCGCGGTTCCGGCATCAGGGATTCGAAGTGCGCGACGAGGCGGTCGAGCACGACGAGGTTCTCCTCGGCGCTCAGGATCTCGGGAACGCCGGACAGATGGACAGCGGTGTAGTTCCAGGTCGGTACCGCGGGCACATCGCCGTACCATCCGGGCGAGATGTAGCCGTGTGGGCCCTGGAAGGCCCCCAGCATCTCTCGGTCCTCCCCCAGCCCGTGGATGAGGTCGTCAGGACGACCCACGTGCCCCACGACGGTGAGGTCGTCGTGGGCGTCGTCGAGCAGGACGGCGTAGTGCGAGGCCACGAGCCCCTCCCCGCCAGAGCTCATGATCGTCGCCCAGGGGTTCGCCTCGATCACGCGGCGGATCTCGGGCACATCGGCCAGCGTGAAGCTGGGATTCTGTCGCATTCGATCAGCCTAGATCCGGTGGTGGCGGCGCGGGCGGATCACGCCTGGCAACGCGGGCACCAGTAGAGCTTCCGAGCGCCGATCTCCTCCAGCGCGATCTCGGTCCCGCAGATACGGCAGGGCAGACCAGCGCGGTGATAGACCCAGTGACGATCGTCCCGGTTGGCCATGGCGGCGCGGTAGTCCGCGCCGGTCAGACCGTCCATCGTCATCATCTGCCCCGTCTCCACACCGATGGCGAGCAGACGCACCCAGTCGTGCCAGAGCGCGCGCACGACGTCTTCGGGAACGTCGCGACCCGGCGTGTGCGGGTTCAGCCTCTGCCGGAACAGCATCTCGGCGCGGTAGACGTTCCCGATGCCGCTCACGACCGACTGGTCCATGAGCAGGAGTGCGATCACCGTCGGCTTCTTCCTGACAGCGCGGACGAAACGCTCCTCGTTCTCGACCGGATCGCCGACCAGGGGGTCAGGGCCCAGTTTTGCGACGGTCGCGAGCATCTCCTCAGGCGTCTGCAGGACGCACGCGGTCGGCCCTCGGAGGTCGGCCGCGGTGATGTCGGTCATCAGACGCAGTCGAACCTGGCCGACCACGGGCGGCGGCCACTCCATGCCCTCATCAGCGAGCCCCTTCGTCTGCTCGGACATGCGCACGTGCACCCGCGTGCGTCGGGGCGCACCGATCGAGGACAGCGAGTTCTCCCCCGCATCATCGAGGATCGGGTCCTCGAGGATCGTGCCCCGCTGATTGGTCTGGCCCATGCGTCCGTTGGCGGAGGCGATGGTCGGGTCGACGACGATCTCACCGGCGAAGTCCCACGCTCCATACAGGCCGAGATGCACCCGGAGCCACAGGTCGCCTTCCGTCTCCAGGAACATCTGCTTGCCGACCGCCTGCACGCTCACCGCGGCACGGCCGTCGAGCAGGGATGCTCCCTCGGCGAACCGACCCTGCGGGCTGGAAGCGCTCAGCGTCTTGCCGACGAAGTTGCGGTCGAACTGCCGAGCGATCCGGTGGACGGAATGACCCTCGGGCATGTCAGGCCCGCGGGTCCGGGAGCAGTGAGCCGTCGCGTTCGAAGTCGGCGATCTGTCCGATGCGCCGCACGTGGCGCTCGTCGCCCGAGAACGGGGTCGTGATGAAGCGGTCGATGAACGAGGTGACCTCGTCGTACGTGTGCTGACGCGCGCCGATGGAGATCACGTTCGCATCGTTGTGCTCGCGGGCCAGCTCCGCGGTCGAGAGGTTCCAGACGAGCGCCGCACGTACGCCCTCGACCTTGTTCGCGGCGATCTGCTCGCCGTTTCCGGAGCCGCCGAAGACGACGCCGAGCGCCTCGACGCCCGCACGCCGATCGGCGATGACGGCCTGCGCCGCGCGGATGCAGAACGCCGGGTAGTCGTCGACCGCGTCGTACTCGACGGGGCCGTGATCGACGACCTCGTGCCCGGCGGCGCGCAGATGGTCCTGCAGCTGCGTGGAGAAGTCGAGGCCCGCGTGGTCGGTGGCGATATGGATGCGCATGTGTCCCATCCTAGAAGCGCGCGCCGGTCACCGAGAGGTCACGGAGCGACGCCTGCGGCAGCCGGCTTGAAGCCCGCCCGGATGTTCTCGCAACAACCGGGGCGGCACACGTCGAACCCGCCGGGAAGGGAAGTGACGTGAGCGCGTTCCTCGTTGGGACGCCCCTGGAGGCGCTCCTCGATCAGATCGACGATGCCCGCGACGAATGCCGGCGATACGCCGGGGGTCGGAGTACGGGTGAAGGAGAGTCCCGCTTCCTCCGCGGCCTCCGCCGCCTCGGTGTCGAGGTCCCACAGGACCTCCATGTGGTCGCTCATGAATCCCACCGGCACGACGGCGACGGCCTTGCGTCCGCGCTCGGGCAGCTCGCCGATCACGTCGCAGACATCGGGCTCGAGCCACGGCTGCGAGGCGGGACCGGAGCGGGACTGGTAGACGAGCTCCCACGACACATCGGCGGCCGCCGGGACGGTCTGGCGGACGCGATCCATGACCCATGCGGCGACGGCGAGGTGCTGCGCGGCATAGGCGCCGCCCTCACCCCACTCGATGTCGCGGGCACCCGAGCGCTCGGCGTCGGCGGTGGGGATGCTGTGCGTCGAGAAGAGGATCTGGATGTCCGCGGCTGCGATGCCTTCGGCGAGGAAGTTCTCGATGGCCTCACGGACACCGGTCTCGAACGCCTCGACGAAGCCGGGGTGATCGTAGAACGGGCGGATCTTGTCGATCGTGACGGTCTCGCCCAGGCCGGTCTCCTCCAGGATGCGGGCGAAGTCCTCCCGGTACTGGCGGCAGCTGGAGAACGAGCTGTACGCACTCGTGGCGAAGGCGAGCAGGGTGTTGTGCCCGTTGCCCGATGCCTCGGTCACGACCTCTTCCAGGTACGGCGCCCAGTTGCGGTTGCCCCAGTAGACCGGGAGCGTGATGCCCCGCTCGGCGAGAGCGTTCTGCAGCGCCTCCTTGAGCACGCGGTTCTGACCGTTGATCGGACTCACCCCGCCGAAGTGGCGGTAGTGGTGCGCGACTTCCTCGAGCCGCTCGTCGGGGATGCCGCGGCCGCGCGTCACGTTCCTGAGGAACGGGATCACATCCTCCTGGCCCTCGGGCCCGCCGAATCCGGCGAGCAGGATCGCGTCATAGGCGACCGGTGCGGTCACGAAAGGTGCACCACCGGAGGCAGCAGGCGAGGCAAAGGGGACGACATTCGGCTCGATCGCAGTCACCCCTCCATCCTCCCACTTCTACGGAGTGCCGGAGTGCGCGCGAGCACCGTTTCTATCCGATTCCCCTGCACCGCGATGGAGATCGGGCATTCCCCGCACTGGCGTAGGCTGTCAGGGTTGCCGTCGGCGCCAACTGCGCCCAGCCCCGGTGACATCCCCTCACCCCTGGGAGTACAGCTGTGCCTGGAGAGAACCTCACCCGTATCGAAGCGCAGGAGCGCCGCGACGTCGTCGACACGCAGTCCTACGAAGTCGCCCTCGATCTGACCAAGGGCGCCGAGGTCTTCGGCTCTCGGAGCGTCGTCCGCTTCACCGCCACGCCCGAGAGCTTCACCTTCATCGATCTGATCGCGCGGGAGGTCCGTGAGATCTCCCTCAACGGGGAGCAGCTCGACCCCAACGAGGTCTTCGCCGACTCGCGCATCACGCTCGAGGGACTGCAGGCGGAGAACGTCCTCGTCGTGGACGCCGACTGCGAGTACACGAACACCGGCGAGGGCCTGCACCGTTTCGTCGATCCCGTCGATGGCGAGGTCTACCTCTACTCGCAGTTCGAGGTGCCCGACTCGCGTCGGGTGTTCGCGGTCTTCGAGCAGCCCGACCTCAAAGCGACGTTCCAGTTCACCGTGACCGCACCGGCCGCATGGAAGGTCGTCTCCAACTCGCCCACCCCCGAGCCCATCGTGCACGACGATGACGTCACCGCCACGTGGGGCTTCGAGCCGACGCCGCGCATCTCCTCGTACATCACGGCGTTGGTCGCCGGTCCCTACGAGTCGACCTTCTCGGAGCTGACGAGCGCCTCCGGCCGCGTCATCCCCCTCGGCGTGTACGGCCGCAAGAGCCTGTGGCAGCACCTCGACGCCGACTACATCTTCGACAAGACCCGCGAGGGCTTCGCCTACTTCGAGTCGAAGTTCGGCGTGCCGTACCCGTTCGCCAAGTACGACCAGCTCTTCGTGCCGGAGTTCAACGCCGGCGCCATGGAGAACGCGGGAGCCGTCACCTTCACCGAGACCTACGTCTTCCGCAGCAAGGTGACGGACGCCGTCAAGGAACGTCGCGTCGTCACGATCCTGCACGAGCTCGCTCACATGTGGTTCGGCGACCTCGTCACCATGAAGTGGTGGAACGACCTCTGGCTGAACGAGTCGTTCGCCGAGTGGGCCTCGACCATCGCCACGGCGGAGGCCACCGAGTGGACCGAGGCATGGACCACGTTCAACGCCATGGAGAAGACCTGGGCCTACCGCCAGGACCAGCTCCCCTCGACCCACCCGATCGTCGCCGAGATCAACGACCTCGAAGACGTGCAGGTGAACTTCGATGGGATCACCTATGCCAAGGGCGGCTCCGTCCTGAAGCAGCTGGCCGCCTGGGTCGGTATCGAGGCGTTCTTCTCGGGCGTCTCGCAGTACTTCCAGAAGCACTCCTGGGGCAACACGGAGCTCAGCGACCTGCTCACCGAGCTCGAAGCCACCAGCGGCCGCGACCTCGGCACGTGGTCCAAGAAGTGGCTTGAGACCGCCGGCGTGAACACGCTGGAGCCGGTCATCGCCGAGGGCCACGACGGCACGATCTCGCGCTTCGCGATCACGCAGACCGCTCCGGCCGACTACCCGACCATCCGTCCGCACCGTCTCGGCATCGGCTTCTACACCCTCACGGACGGCTCGCTCACCCGCACGCACTACCTCGAAGTGGACGTCGACGGCGACCGCACCGAAATCCCCGAGCTGCAGGGCCTCACCCGCCCCGACCTCGTGCTCCTCAACGACAACGACCTCGCCTACGCGAAGATCCGCCTCGACGAGAAGTCTCTGGCCACCGCGATCGCACACCTCGCCGACATCCACGACCCGCTCGCCCGTTCGCTCGTCTGGGGCGCGGCATGGGATCAGACCCGCGACGCCGAGACCGGCGCTTCCGAGTACATCGACCTCGTGCTCGGCAACATCGGGCGTGAGACCGAGTCGACGACGGTGCGCACCACGCTCGCGCAACTGCGCACCGCGGCGAACCTCTACGTCGCACCGGCCGACCGCGAGGCCGCGCGCCTCAAGGTGGCGGATGGTCTGTGGAGCCTGGCAGAGTCGGCGGACCCCGGCAGCGACAGCCAGCTGCAGTTCGTCACGGCCTTCGCCAACGCTCTGGTCACTCCTGAGCACGCGGGCATCGTCGGACGTCTGCGCTCCGGTGAGGACACGCTCCCCGGGCTGGAGATCGACGCTGACCTGAACTGGCAGCTGCTCGCCGGGCTCGCCACGATCGGCGCGACGGACGCCGCCACGATCGATGCCGCTCTCGCCGCGGACAACACCGCGAAGGGCGGGGAGTTCGCGGCTCAGGCACGCGCGTCCCTGCCGGACTCCGCCTCCAAGAAGGCCGCGTGGGCGTCGTTGATCGAGCGCGATGATGCTCCGAACACGATCGTGCGCTCCGCAGCACTCGGGTTCACCCACCCGGCGGGGGCTGCGGTGCTCGAGGAGTTCGTCCCGGCGTACTTCGACATGCTGCTGCCGATCTGGGAGTCGCGGACCTACCAGATCGCGCAGTACCTGATCGTGGGGCTGTTCCCGACCGCACTGGCGGACATCGCCCTGCGCGACGCGACCCGCGGCTGGCTCTCGGAGCACCAGGATGTCGCCCCTGCTCTGCGACGCCTCGTGCTCGAGAACCTCGCCGATGTCGAGCGCGCCCTGGCCGCGCAGGCCCGCGACGCCGAGGACTGATACCCGAACACCAGCGAAAACGGAGACCATCCGCTCTGATCCCTGTGTGTCCACCAATGACACGCTGCGGTCGGGCCGGATGGTCTCCGTTTTGACGCGGGGTTCCACCCAGCCCGCACAGAGGCCCGCTCGCTAGGATCGGAGGTGATGATTCTTCCCTCCACTGTCACCGAACCACCTGCGGAGATCCCCCTCCCCGACTGGGTGAAGGCGCTGCTCGCCTGGCTCGGCCAGGTCGGCATGAATGCCCTGACGGTCGCCATCATCATCGTCAGCTGCATCGTGATCGGGCTCGTCCTGCGGCTCGTCATCCGACGTGTGGTGCACCGCATCGTCGACAGCGCGAAGAACAAGGCGTCGGTCGACGACACTCAGGCACTCGAGCGCTCTCCGCTCGCGGATATGCGCCTGGTGCAGCGCACACGCACGCTCGGCACCATCCTGCAGAACATCGTGAACGTGATGCTGGTCGTGATCGCGATCGTGCTGATCGTGAACGCGCTCGATTCGAGTCTGCTCGGCTCGCTGACCCTCCTGACCGCTGCGGTCGGCGCTGGTCTCGGTTTCGGCGCCCAGAACATCGTCAAGGACGTGCTCAACGGCATGTTCCTCGTGGCCGAGGACCAGATCGGCATCGGCGATGTGGTGGATCTCGGTCTCGCGAGCGGTGTGGTCGAATACGTGAGTGTGCGCATCACCCAGGTGCGCGACGTCAACGGCACGCTGTGGTACGTGCGCAACGGTGAGGTGACCCGGATCGGCAACATGTCGCAGGGGTGGGCGCGCTCCATCATCGACATCGGCGTGCCGGCCGACTCCGACCTCGAACAGGTCGAGCACATCATGCTCGAGACCGCGCAGGGACTGTCGAAGGATCCGAAGTGGCGTACGCGCATCATCGAGAAGCCCGAGCTGTGGGGCTTGGAGTCCATCGACGGGGACGCGCTCGTGGTGCGTATCGTCATCAAGGCCAGGGCCAATGCCAAGGACGACGTGGCCCAGGAGCTGCGTCGCCGCCTGCGCGCTGCCCTCCTCGAGAAGGAGATCGGCGTGCCCCGAATGGTCGACGTGGTGCCGACGGGGCTCGACGGTGCACGGCGGGTCCGCGGTGCGAACCCGCCGAGAACGCGCCCGAACGCGGTAACCGGCGTGCCGGTGGTCCCCGACCGAGGTATCTGGCGGCGGAAGAAGCCGAACGACGACGGGAGCACCCAGAAGTGACCTTCTACGACGAGATCGGCGGGCACGAGACCTTCCGGAAGATCGTCTCCGTGTTCTACCGCGAGGTCGCGCTGGACCCCGTCATGAAGCCGATGTACCCGGAGGAAGACCTCGGCCCTGCCGAAGACCGTCTTCGGATGTTCCTCGAGCAGTACTGGGGCGGCCCCACGACGTACGGTGAGACCCGCGGGCATCCGCGTCTGCGCATGAGGCACATGCCGTTCCACGTCGATGCGGATGCGCGAGACCGTTGGCTTCGTCACATGCGCACCGCGCTCGACGAGGCGCAGTTGTCTCCCCTGCACGAAACCACGCTGTGGGACTACCTGGAGCGCGCGGCCTATGCCATGGTGAACACACGCGAACCTTCCGGGATCGGCGCCGGACCCGGCGGCCGGCCCACGCTCGAGACCCGCTCACGTCAGGAATCAACGGAGACCCCATGACGACAACGCCCCTGTCCGCAGACGTCCTGGTGATCGGATGGGGGTTGGCGGGCCTGGTCGCCGCCGCCGAGGCGCTCGATGCCGGGCGGCGTGTCATCCTGGTGGATCAGGAACCGCGCACGAACCTCGGTGGGCAGGCCTGGTGGTCGTTCGGAGGGCTGTTCTTCATCGACTCCCCCGAGCAGCGGCGCCTCGGCATCAAGGACTCGTTGGAACTGGCGACCCAGGACTGGTTGGGCAACGCCGGATTCGATCGCCCGGAAGACGAGTGGCCCCGGCGATGGGCCGAGGCGTACCTGCAGTTCGCCGCCGGCGAGAAGCGCGCGTGGCTCCGTGAACGTGGGGTCGGCTTCTTCCCCGTCGTCGGCTGGGCGGAGCGCGGCGGCTACGGCGCTATCGGACCTGGCAACTCCGTGCCCCGCTTCCACATCACGTGGGGCACCGGCCCGGGAATCGTCGCGCCATTCGCCGCAGCTGTCGAGCAAGGGGAGCGAGAGGGGCGCCTGACCGTGCTCCCCCGCCACCGCGTCTCCGAGCTGCTGGTGACCGACGGAACCGTCACCGGGGCACGCGGGCAGATCCTCGCGACGAGCGGGTCGAAGCGCGGTGAGCCTTCATCGCGCGACGTCGTCGACGATTTCGAGATCACGGCGACAGCGACCATCGTCTCGTCGGGCGGCATCGGTGGAAACCACGACCTTGTACGCGCCGCTTGGCCCGCGCGCCTCGGCACTGCACCGGACCACATGCTCACCGGGGTGCCCGCGTATGTCGACGGCTCGATGCACGGTGTGAGCGAGGCCGCCGGTGCCCGGCTGATCAACGGCGATCGCATGTGGCACTACGTCGAAGGCATCGCCAACTGGGATCCGGTGTGGCCGTCGCACGGGATCCGCATCCTCCCCGGGCCGTCTTCGCTGTGGTTCGACGCGACCGGCACTCGCCTGCCCGTGCCGCTGTTCCCCGGATTCGACACTCTCGGAACTCTCGCTCATCTGCGCACGACCGGGCACGACCACTCCTGGTTCGTCACGTCGCGCCAGATCGTCGAGAAGGAGTTCGCCCTCTCCGGAAGCGAGCAGAACCCCGACCTCACCGGGAAGGACGTGGGCCTCCTGTTGAAGTCCCGCCTGGCGAAGGGGCCCACAGGGCCGGTGCAGGCGTTCCTCGACGAGGGTGAGGACTTCATCGTGGAGAACGACCTCGATTCGCTGCTGGAGCAGATGCAGAGGCACGCCGGCGGCGAGGTGCTGGACATCGACAACGTGCGGCGCGAGGTGCTCGCCCGCGATCGGGAGATGGAGAACGACTTCACGAAGGACGCGCAGATCGGCATGCTCCGTTCCATGCGCAGCTATCGAGGCGACAAGCTCATCCGAACGGCGGCTCCGCATCGCCTTCAGGATCCGGCCGCGGGGCCGCTCGTCGCGGTGAAGCTGCACGTGCTCACCCGCAAGTCGCTCGGCGGCATCAACACCGACCTCCAAGGGCGCGCGCTGAACGCGGTCGGCGAGCCGATCCCCGGGTTGTACGCCGCTGGCGAGGCGAGCGGTTTCGGCGGTGGCGGAGTGCACGGCTACCGTGCGCTCGAGGGGACGTTCCTCGGCGGGTGTCTGTTCTCCGGCCGCATCGCCGGACGGGCTGCGGCTCTGGCCGGATGATCTCGGTCCCGGGCTTTCCGGGTGAACCTCTTCGGGGGATCCATCCTGCTTGTTCGGGGTAACCCGAAGCGGCGGCGGCGGGTCTCGAGTCGTCGCGTCCTGCTCCCTACCGTGGACTCGTGCGCATCCTCTGCATCCTCGGTCTCGTCTCGGCATCGATCCTCGGCGGTACGCTCTCCGCTGCCGCCGCCGAGGCGTCGACGGCGCATGAAAGCGCGGTCAGGAGCTACGCCGAGGCGTTCGCGACTCCCGGGGTCGCGGCAGCGGTCATCTCGAATGGTGACGTCGACCTGATCGTGCACGGCCGTGATGGAGCGGGCGACCCGATCACTCCGCAGACGCCGTTCCGGATCGCGTCGATGAGCAAGTCGATCACGGCGACCGCGATCATGCTCCTCGTGCAGGATGGAGCGCTGGCGCTCGACGACCTCGTCGTCGAGCGGCTCCCTGAATTCACGATGGCCGACCCCAGGCATCGGGACATCACGATCAGACAGCTCTTGTCTCATACGTCGGGGCTCTCGCTGCAGACGAACGACGAGTTCTCGCTGCCGGCGCCGCGCAACACGCGGGCGGTGGTGACTGAACTCACAGGACGACGACTCGTCGCGGATCCGGGTGCTCGTTTCGAATACCACAACACGAACTACTCGCTCGCGGCCCGCATCGTCGAGGTCGTCTCCGGGCAGAGCCTCGACGAGTTCCTCCGTCAGCGGCTTTTCGCCCCGCTCGGGATGCTCGACTCTCGAAGCGTCGACGCCTGTGATCAGAGCGTCGACGGGCTCACACCCGGCTACTCCGTGGTGCTCGGGGTCGCCTATGTCATGCCGGAGATGCCGGGCCGGTGCGGCGGCAACGGTGGTGTGGTCTCGACGCTTTCCGACATGGTGCAATGGCTGGGTTTCAACCAGGGTGACGTCGGTGCGGACATCCTGGATCCGGTGCTGCGGGAGGAACTGCATTCTGTGCAACCGGGCGCCGTGTCGTATGCCCTGGGATGGCAGAACCTCGGTCCGGACGGAGCACCAGCGCCCGGCGTCCTGTCGCACGCGGGTACTCTCGCGACGTTCGGCGGGTCGATGGCCTTCGACACCACCACCGGTACCGCAGCCGTGGTGCTGACGAACGGGGTGGGCTCCCCCGGCGAGCTGGTGCGTCACCTGATCGAAGGCGACGCGTCCGCGGCGACGTACGAGAATCCGCTGGATATCGCGAACAGGATCCTCCTGGGTGTCACAGCGTTCGCGTCGATCGTTCTGCTCGTCACGACGCTGAGGGCTCCGCGGTGGGCGAGGCGGATGCGCGGAGAGGGGAGGTCGCGTGCCGGTGTCCGGCTCGTTCCGTTCGCGCTCGTCATCGTGGCGGGGTTCTTCGTCCCCCTGGTGCCAGGGCTGCTCGGGGGATCCGTGAACTGGCAGTACTGGGTGATCGACCTCTGGCTGTTCCCGCTCTTGGACGCTCTGGGACTCGTGCTCGTACTGGGTGGCACAAGCGCGCTGGTGAGCAGGATCGTGGCACTGCGGCTGGACTCGCGGGCGCCCGGAGGATCTCAGCCCGCGGAGCCGGTGTCCCGGACGCTCGTGAGACCCGATGCGACGGGACCGCGCGAGAGCACGTGACCACGTCGGAAGGCGAGACGTGTCCACCGCCCCGACTTCGACACGCGGACCTGCTCCTCACCGGAGATGAACCCCATCGCGTCGGCAGCGAAGGCGATTCCCCGAGGGAGGCCGTCGAGGTCCTCGTCGGGTTCGCCCCAGATCGCCGCACGCAGGGCGCGTACGGCCTCTTCGCCGGATCCCGGGGCTGCGCCGCGGGCGACGGCGGAGATTCCCCACTGCGCGCGCTGCGCGATCACAGATGCGTCGAGCTCCCCTACGGGCTCCCAAGAGCCACGGGGCGGAGCCACCCCGGCCCAGGCGGGCGACATCCCGGTCTCCGGGAGACCGAGCCGCTGCGGCTCATCGGTCTGCGAGAGCTGGTCGACCACGATGTCGCACTCGAGCTCGGGGTCGGCGTGCACGATCCGCATCGCGAGGATCGTCGGTGTCTGGTCGAAGAGTCCATGGGGAGCGAGCGCCGCGGTCGTGAGGGCGAGCACACCGTTCCCCGCCTGCAACCGTACTCCCTCGTCCGTGATCCGTGACGCGCGTCCCACGAACGTGAGGACGTCCTTCGCTGTGTCCGGGTCGGCGAGGAGGAGGTGATGCGGCACGCGTTCTAAACTACCAACGGAGCGGCGCCTCGGGGCGCGGAGAGGAACAGATGAGCACGGACGAGCACGCCACCCGGACCGTCGAGCGACTGCTCGAGGTGCTCGATCTCGATTCGACGCAGGCACGGACCACGGAGGACATCTTCACGGGTTCTTCGCACCCGATGCCGAGCGGGCGGATCTACGGTGGCCAGGTCCTCGCTCAGGCGCTCCTGGCTGCCGAACGCACGCTCCCCGAGGATCGGGCTGCGCACTCGATGCACGGCTACTTCCTGCGCCCCGGCGACGCGAGCCAGGGCATCACGATCTCTGTGGACCGCATCCACGACGGACGTTCCTTCTCGACGCGCCGTGCCCAGGCGTACCAGAACGGTGTGCCGATCTTCTCGATGATCGCTTCCTTCCAGGACGCGGACCCCGGTGTCGAACATGCGGCATCGATGCCGGAGGGCATTCCCGCACCGGAAGACCTGGCTCCGGACGAGGCCCGCGTGCAGGGGCTCCCCGGCGGGACGGCCCGGATGCTGAGCGAGCGAGCAGCGGACATCCGTCACGTCGACTCGCCGTTGTATCTGCCCAGTGACGACGAGCGCATACCGCAGCAGGCCGTGTGGATGCGCCTGCGGGCTCCGCTCCCCGACGACCCGCGTCTGCATCGCGCAGCCCTCGCCTACCTCAGCGACATGACGATCCAGGAGTCCATCCTTCGGGCGCACGGCGTGTACTGGGCGCTTCCCGGTCTCAAAGTCGCGAGCCTCGATCACGCGATGTGGTGGCACCGGCCCGCGCGGGTGGACGAGTGGCTCCTGTACGTGCAGGAGTCCCCGAACGCGCGCGGCGGACGGGGACTCGCCACCGGCCGGATCTTCACCCGTGACGGCGAGTTCGTGGCGAGCGTCGCGCAGGAGATCATGATCCGCGTCCCTGACGATCAGGACTGACGAGCAGCACTGACCAGCAGCGCTGAAGCGTCTGCCGGGTTTGACTGGCCCGACCGGCTTGAAGAGCTGGCAGCTTCGGTCGAGGCGCGCTGCGACCGGGACCGCGGCCGGTGTCAGCGGTGTGTGTACTCGATCGATTCGCCGACGTACGGCTCCCAGACGTCGCGCATCTCCTGGGTCAGGCGGGTCGGGCGACCGGTCTGCGCGTCGACCAGGACGATGATCGCCGTCGAGCGCGCGTAGATCTGACGAGGTTCCGCCGTCGGATCGTTGTGTACCTCGTAGCAGACCTCGACGCTGGATCCGCCGAGCTTGCCGAACCACATCTGCACCTCGAGCGGTCGCCGCTGATACGGCACCGGCGCGAGGTATTCGATCTCCTGGCGGGCGATCAGCGTGAGGATCCCCTCTTCGATGCCCGAATCGAGCACCGCCGTCGATGGAGCCTCCTCGCCGGGGCCCGCACGCCAGAACGCTCGCACGCGAGCCTCCTCGAGCAGTTTCAGCATCGAGGTGTTGTTGACGTGGTTGAACGCATCCAGATCGCCCCAGCGGAGCTGGATCGGGATGTGCAGGCGGGGCCCCGGCGTCGCGGTCATGACGGAGTCAGTCGCGCGTCAGCTTGCGGTGGGTCGAGCGGTGCGGCTTGGCGGCATCTGCGCCGAGACGCTCGATCTTGTTCTCCTCGTACGCCTCGAAGTTGCCCTCGAACCAATACCACTGGTCCGGCTTCTCGTCGGTTCCCTCGTAGGCGAGGATGTGCGTGGCGATGCGGTCGAGGAACCACCGGTCGTGGGTGATCACCACGGCGCAGCCGGGGAACTCGAGCAGCGCGTTCTCCAGCGAGCTCAGGGTCTCGACGTCGAGGTCGTTCGTGGGCTCGTCGAGAAGAAGCAGGTTGCCACCCTCCTTGAGGGTCAGCGCCAGGTTGAGGCGGTTGCGCTCACCACCGGAGAGCACGCCGGCCTTCTTCTGCTGATCGGGGCCCTTGAAGCCGAACTTCGACACGTAGGCGCGCGACGGGATCTCGGTCTTGCCGACCGTGATGTAGTCGAGGCCGTCGGAGACGACCTCCCACAGCGTCTTGTTCGGGTCGATGTTGGAGCGGGACTGGTCGACATAGCTGATCTTGACCGTCTCACCGATCTTCAGGTCTCCGCCGTCGAGCGGCTCGAGCCCGACGATGGTCTTGAACAGGGTGGTCTTTCCCACACCGTTCGGCCCGATGACGCCGACGATGCCGTTCGGCGGGAGGCTGAAGCTGAGTCCATCGATGAGCGAGCGCCCGTCGAAGCCCTTCTTCAGGTTCTTGGCCTCGATGACCACGCTTCCGAGACGCGGGCCCGCCGGAATCTGGATCTCCTCGAAGTCGAGCTTCCTGGTCCGCTCCGCCTCGGAAGCCATCTCCTCGTATCGGGCGAGACGCGCCTTCGACTTGGTCTGGCGACCCTTCGCGCTGGAACGCACCCACTCCAGCTCCTCCTTGAGGCGCTTGGCGAGCTTGGCGTCCTTCTTGCCCTGGATCTCGAGGCGTTCGCCCTTCTTCTCCAGGTACGTCGAGTAGTTGCCCTCGTAACCGATCAGGCGGCCGCGGTCGACCTCGGCGATCCACTCGGCCACGTGGTCGAGGAAGTACCGGTCGTGGGTGATCGCGATGACGGCGCCCTTGTATGCCTGGAGGTGCTGCTCGAGCCAGAGCACGCTCTCGGCGTCGAGGTGGTTGGTCGGCTCGTCCAGCAGCAGCAGATCGGGCTTCTGGAGGAGCAGCTTCGCCAGCGCCACGCGACGCTTCTCTCCACCCGACAGCGGTGCGATGGCCGCGTCTCCCGGAGGGGTGCGGAGGGCGTCCATGGCCTGCTCGAGCTGCGAGTCGAGGTCCCAACCGTCTGCCGCGTCGATCTCCTCCTGAAGCGAGCCCATCTCGGCGAGGAGAGCGTCGAAGTCGGCATCGGGATCCGCCATCAGAGCGGAGATCTCGTTGAACCGGTCGAGCTTGGCCTTGATCGCGATCCCGTCCTGGATGTTCTCCAGAACGGTCTTGGTCTCGTCGAGTTCAGGTTCCTGCATCAGGATGCCGACCGTGAAGCCCGGGGAGAGCTTCGCCTCGCCGTTCGACGGGGTGTCGAGTCCTGCCATGATCTTGAGGATGGTCGACTTACCCGCGCCGTTCGGACCGACCATGCCGATCTTGGCCCCGGGGAGGAACGCCATGGTCACGTCGTCGAGGATGAGCTTCTCGCCCACCGCCTTGCGCGCACGAACCATCGAGTAGATGTACTCAGCCACCGAAAACCGCTCCTTCTGTTGGCGTCGAAGATCGACACTCCAGCCTACCGGCCCCCTGGCATCTCACCAGTCGATCGGACGTGTGGTGCCGACGAGACAGCGCCCCTCCGCGAGCTGCGGGAGAACCGCCGTGACGACCTGACCGGTGGAAGGACCGACCTGGCCGACGAGGCACTCGTCATTGCCCCAGCGGACCGAGAACTGCAGACTCTCCGCCGGGTTGCCCACCGTGGTCAGGTCCTGGGTCACCTGCATCGAATCGCGATCGAATCCTGCGCCGATCAGCGCGTCGATGTACGCCCGACCTTCGCCGCGCTGCTCGGTCGCCCAAACGCCCTCCGCGGTAGCGGTGAACAGCGGCAGATTGTCGTCTGCGCTGCCATCCGGCACGAGAACGGGCCCGACGGGTGCCGTCGATTCCGCGTCCGGTGAGGCGGAGGCCGTGGCGGAGGGAGACGGTGCGGCGGTCGGCGTGCAGCCGGACAGGAGCATGGCGACGACAGCGGCGGCGGCTAGTGCACCGGCTGTGCGCGGCGGAGGAAGGACCGATCGACGAAGCACGTGCCGAGTCTACGTCGCCTTCTCATCACACCTGCGCTGTCCTCGTGCCCCGTTCACGCGCGCAGCCGTGCGCCGTCGCCGAGGCAACGCCCGTCACGCGCTCCCGGCCACCTCTACGTCCGGTGCCGACCAGGAGAGTGCGAACGCGGATGAATCGCTCCCCGAGCCCAGCGCATCGACGTCATCCTCGGAGACACGCGTATCCGGTGATTCGGTCGACGTGTCGGGAATACTCGTCTGCGGACGCGGCTGCGGGCGATACGCCGTGGTTCCCCACCGCAGATCATGGCCGATCGCGTCTGCCTCGATGTCGACACTGGTGCCGTGCTTCCCATTGCTCTCCCAGTTGCGGATCTTGAGACGCCCCGTCACGATGACGCTGTCTCCCGTGCGCAGCGACGCCTTGGCGTTCTCTCCGAGGTGGCGGAACGCCGCCACCGAGTACCAGTTGGTGCCCGAATCCGTCCACGTCTGCGTCGCGGCATCGAAGCGACGGTGCGTGGTGGCAAGGCGGAAGTTGGTGACAGGGACCCCTCCGCCTGTCTGTGTCTGCGTCGGGTCGGTGGCGACTCGTCCCACGATGGTCAGGGTGTCGATCATGTTCGTATCCTCTCGATCGCCGGGTCTCTTCCGGCTTTCTCCAGCTTGCGCGGGAGCATCGGGCCGCGGATGCGGTGAAGACGCTACCGGTGGACAGATTGCAGATCGCGCGGACGGTGGAGAGAAAGCCCCGATGACAGCGACGGAACCTGCGACGGCGAATGTCGGTGGTCGGTCATATCTTCGAATCATGAAAGGAGTACCGATGTCCGACCACCTGACCACCTCCCTACCCGACGTCCCGTTCGCCACGCCTCGACTCTCCTCTGCGCGCGAGCATCTGGTCCGCGCTGCCGATCACCTCTGGAGGGTGCAGGATCGCCGGGAGCACATCCTGGGTCATCTCCGGATCGTCGCCGATCCGCTGGGGCTTCGGTACCGCGCCGAACGGCTGCACCTCGCGACGGGCGTGTTCCGCGTCGTCGGCGAGTTCTGGCGTGTGGACGACGCGGTCGCGGCTCTGCGTGCTTCCTGACGACGGCCAGGAGCCCGGTCCCGTTCCGCGTCTCTCACCGGGATTCGATCCTGCGTGGTGCCCCCGGCAGGATTCGAACCTGCGACCAAGAGATTAGAAGGCTCCTGCTCTATCCCCTGAGCTACGGAGGCGCACGCGTCTAGAGTATCGCGCTCCTGCCGAACGATCATGACGCCGGTTCCGGTCGGGGATGTCGGGACCGTCGATAGGATGGCGACATGGTATCTGCGTCCGAGAACGACCGTCTCGTATGGATCGACTGCGAGATGACGGGCCTCGATCTCGCAGTCGACGAACTCGTGGAGATCGCGGTCGTGATCACCGACTTCGAACTCAACCCCGTCGATGCGGGGTTCCAAGTGGTGATCAGAGCCAGCGAAGCGGCCCTCGACCACATGAATGACTTCGTCACGAACATGCACGAGACCTCGGGGCTCATCGACGAGATCGCAGGCGGTCTCTCGCTCGAAGAGGCGGAGGCGCAGACTCTCGCCTATATCAAGCGCTTCGTTCCGCTCGAGCGGAAGGCTCCTCTGGCAGGCAACACGATCGGCACGGACAGGATGTTCCTGGCAAAGTACATGCCCCAGGTCGATCAGTGGCTGCATTACCGCAACGTCGACGTGTCGAGCATCAAAGAGCTGTCGCGCCGCTGGTATCCGCGGGTGTTCTTCCAGGCTCCCTCGAAGGACGGCGGTCACCGCGCCCTTGCTGACATCCTGGAGTCGATCAGGGAGCTCCGCTACTACCGGGAGGCCGTGTTCGTCGATGAGCCGGGTCCGTCCAGCGACGAGGCTCGCGAGATCGCTTCCCGTACGGTGTCAGAGTTCACTCCGAACATGTAATAGACTCGTATGGTTGCCCGCTCCGGTGGGCACATGGTGGGTATAGCTCAGCTGGTAGAGCGCTGGCTTGTGGTGCCGGATGTCGCGGGTTCGAGTCCCGTTACTCACCCCAATAAGGAGTAGGGCGGGCGGGGGATAAAACCCCCGCCGCCTACATCCCCGCCTACATCGCTTCGGATCACGCCTCAATCGAGGAAGTGATCATGGCTAAGAGTCGCCAAGAACTGGTACGAGAAGCTCGCTATGGAAACAGGGCGAGGGATGCATCCGAGCAGACGCGTTTGATGCGGGCCGCGCTGACTATCAACAAAGAGATCGTCGCCGCAGTGAATGACGGCGACATATCGATTGAGGTGAACAGCCCCGACCTGTCGTTCGAGAACCGCATCGCGGGCGCTCTGGCTTCCAGCGTAGGTCTTGGAGGCGGGCACAACGGCGAGCCTGATCGCCCCACCTATCGCTCTCTATTGTTCGAAGCGATCCGCGCGCGCCAGATTGTGAGCCTCGACCAGATCGACGAAGTTATCGACGCGGTGCTCTCGGTCGATACCGAGGATATCTTTCCCAACCCGGCTGCGCTCCGATATGATCGGACGTTCGCCGCTGATGGACGCGTGATCGAGTGATGCGCGAACGAGCGAAAAGCAGGCAGGAGTCCGCACGACCCCGCGTGTTCTTTGGGTATGGACACATCCGCGCACTAGGTCTCCCCACGACATGCGTTTTTGGCGCTGATTCACCTCTCGGCGTCGAAGCCTCCAAGTATCGGAGTCCAGTCTCGCGAGTGGGCAAGAAGTGGGGCGAGTGATGTCTGTGGCCGCAACTAGCGTGATCGATCATGGCTAGCGTCTCTCCCCGCACTCTCGCATCCGGTGAGGTGCGTTGGCGTGTCCAGGTGCGCGTCAAGGGGCAGATGAAGCAGACGACGTTCCTGGAGAAGAAGGGCGCCGATCAGTTCGCGGCACTCGTGGATCGTGTCGGGTGGGATGCCGCGGATCAGGTTCGCCAGTCGCGTGGACAACGAGACGATGCCACACCCACACTCCGCGAGTACACCCACCGTTACCTCTCCCCCGAATCCGGGCTGCTGACGGGCGTGGAAAAGGGCACACGCGAGGGATACGAGGCTGAGGCTGAACGATCCTGGCTGCAGACTCTCGGTGACGTTCCCATCGACCTCATCACGAAGCCTGACGTGGGCGCGTGGTTGGCGTGGCAGGAAAAGCAACCCGTCTGGCGTGATCGACACAAGCCGCGAGCTCAGCAGAAGCACGTGTCCTCGAAGACGATCAAGAACTACCACGCCCTACTCTCGGCCGTGCTCAAGTCCGCGGTCGACGAAGGGTTTCGCACCGATAATCCCGCCTACAAGATGCGTATGACGCGTGGAGTGAAGCGCGAGAACGTGTTCCTCACGCCCGCAGAGTTCGCCACCCTGCTGCACTTCATCCCCGAGCGCTACCGACGTATGGTGCTGTTCCTCGCCGGCACAGGGCTCAGGTGGGGCGAGATGAGCGCTCTGACATGGGCAGACGTGAACCTCCACGGCAATCCCCCGACAGTGCGAGTGACGCGCGCGTGGAAGAAGGCGAAGGGCGCGCCGATCCTCAGCTACCCGAAGTCGTCGAAGTCGAGGCGCTCGGTTTCGCTGTTCCCCGACCTCGTGGCGATCATGGGCGAACCGGGCGCATCCGACGAATGGGTGTTCCCTGCGCCTCAAGGCGGGCACATGTGGCACGGTGCGTTCTACACGCGCATCTGGCGTACGGCCGTGATCAAGGCGTCGGATGCCGAGACGTGCCGAGCTCTGGACCTCGAGCCGCTGCGTCGCGAGCCGACCGTCCACGACATGCGACACACGCACGCCTCGTGGTTGATCGCTCAGGGCATCCCACTCCCCTACATTCAGGCGCGCATGGGGCACGAGTCGATCACTACGACTGTAGGCGTGTACGGGCACCTCGTCGCGGACGCGCACGACCAGATGGCAAGTGCGATCGCGCTCACCCTGTCTGGCGCGCAATCGCCTCTCGCGATCACCCAGAACGACGAAACGTAAAATCGACTTGACAAGTCTGTAATTACGGACACATAATGATGTCATGCACAGGATGAACGACTCGGGCCGGCGGGTAGTGATGACCGCCAGAAGATCCTTGGGGGTCAACGGTGACCCCGCCAACGGCAAGACGCGCAGTACCCGCTGAACCGAGACAACGAGGTCTCCCGTATACGCAGAAGAAGCCCCCGCCATCGTGGCGGGGGCTTCTCTGGTTTGACGTCACAGGCGAGGTCGCCCGTTGGGTGCGGTGAACCAACGACAAAGAGCCCCCACCCGGCACGTGGCCGAGTGGGGGCTTCTGTCAGTGCTGGTCGAGGTCGCGGTCGATGCGGATCACACACTGACCTGTGGTCGGCGCGGTGCGCGTCTCGCCGGACTGGGTGATCTCGAGCTCGAGGTAGTGCTTCCCCACGGCCCACGTCCCGTCGAGGGTGTGCGTCAGCTCACCAGCCGTCGCGTCGGTCACCGTGTGGTCGAGTTCCTCGAACGCACCTTCACGGGAGAGGTGGCGGACGATGAGCCGCACGGTCGCCCCAGTGATGTCGTGGTTCACGGCGAACGTCACCGGGAACTTGTCGCCCTGCTTCACCATGTGGCCTCCAATGTGAGTTCCGGCACGGTGGCCGTCAGGTTGAGCGCGTCGATCGACGCTTCCAAAGTCAGGCGAGCAGGCCACTCAACGGCCGGGGCGTCGATGATGCCCTGCCCGGTGAGGGTGAGTTCCCCGACGCCCGTTCGCGTGATCTCTGCCGACACCGACGCAGCGCCGTCGAGCTCCAAGACACCTGCCCCGGTTCGCTGCACCTCGACTACCGTCGTGGCCGAGCCGGATAGGCCCAACTCCCCCGCCCCGTGCGCGTTGACCTCAAGACCAACGACCGCCGTTCCGGTGACTGCGAGCTCGCCAGTACCTGCACGCGCCACAGAGACAGTGCGGGCGGCTGCGCCGTCGAGACCGAGGGTTCCCACTCCTGTCCGCGTGATGGACAGAGTGCGGGTAGCCGTTCCGGAGAGCTGCAGGGTGCCCGTGCCGGTGAGCGTGGACGCGCCGACAGCAGCGATCCCTGCCACGTTGGCACACTGCACCATCCGGGCACCACGACTGATCGCCGTGTTGTAGTTCGCTTGCGATGCTGCGATGTGCCCGACCACGGGTTTCCCGTAGGCGAGGACCGCATCCCACGCGGACTGTGCGGCGTCGTAGTTCATGCCGAGGATCGACCAATGGGACTGATCCGCCGCGAGCCCACCGCTCGTCACGTCCGTGTCGTAGAAGTAGCCCCACGTCTGATACCCGCGGGCAGTGGCTGCATCGGCGAGTCCTGTAGCACCTGCGCCGACACCGTAGAACTTGACGACGATCTTCGTGTTGCCACCGTGCGCGTCGAGCAGGTTCAGGAACTCGGTGTTGTACGTACCGATCGCGTGCTTCGGGTCGACGATCGCGACGTGTGTGCCGGTGAAATCGTCCAGGAACTGGTCAAGCCGGTAGTACGGTCGGGGAGTCCCAGCCGCGTTCAACGAGTTCTGGTACGTCTGCACCTGAGCCCACGTCATCGCCGAGATATCCGGCAAGCCGGTGGTCTGCGAGGTGCGGTTCAAGGATGCGTCATGGCACCCCACCCACACACCATCACTGGTCCGGTTCGCGGAGAACTCCAACGCCCCGTAACCAGCCAGCGCGGCCTGTTCGTACGCGTACTTGCTCATCTCGGGCCAGTTGGTCGACCCGCCGCGGTGCGCCCAGGTTGCTCCCGGCGTGGCGAGCATCTGCGACACCGACGAGAACCCCGGAGGCGTGACCACCGGTGCCGCGCTCGGGATCGCAACCTGCACCGCCCACCCGTTCGAGTCCTGAGCCGACGAGTAGGTGACCGTCAGGTCACCCGATGCACCCGCCGCCGACATCGACTTCTGGTAGATACCAATGGTCTCGAGGTAGTTGGGGATCTGCTCCACCCACCGTGCCCGCGTCCACCCTGCAGGGGAGGCTGCGGTGATCTCATCAGAGGCGACCTGCGCGCTCGTCGCCTCTTGCGTGACCGCGACGACAACCGAGCTCGCCGGCGCCGTAAGTGACGGGGCGATGTTCTGGCTGCGTGGCGACGCGCCAACCGTGGATCGGGTGCGTGAGGCACCGACCACACGATTCGCCCAGTCGCCAGTCCCCCACACCACACCGAACGTCATCGCGTTCGACACCGACGTGGTGAACGTGGCCATGCTGCCGTCGCCGAGTTGCTTCACACGCCCCCACATCTGGTTGCGGCGCGTGCCCGTCGTCTCAACAGCCTTCAACACCTCCCACCCGGCAGGTGCGGTGAACGTCGCCGTGGACGATGCGGACATGAGCGACACGATCACCCATGCCCCCACCGGCACGTCAGCGATGTTCACCACGGGACTCAGAGAGTCATTCACACGGGTGTACGCGGTTCCCAGCACTGCGGCATCAGCCATGACTACCTCCGATGCCCAGGAAGATCGATCAGACGACCGAGGTGACGTTGACCGTGGGAACCACGTTCACCACCGTCTGACCGGGAAGCGGCCCGGTCGGGGACAAGAGCGCGAAGCCGCCAACGAACGTGCCACCGGTAGCAGCCGTCCAAATGCCCCCATGCGAGTAGTTGCCGCTGGCGACATCCACGGCCACGCTGGAGCCGGACACCACACCGTCGACCGCACCGCCAGCCCATGCGGTCTGCTTCCGCGCGTACGCGGGAGTGCCCCCGATGGCCTCCGATGCGCCCGTGACGCCCGGGTCAGCCGTGTGCAGGCTGATCCAGTTGCCGCGCGCAGTGACGGCGAGGGCCGCCGCTTCCTTCGAGTCGTTCGTGAACGCCATGATCAACCTCGCTTCCGGTCGCGGCGGAGCGTGACCCGCTGGACGGCCATCTCGACGGAGGCCTCAGCTTCGGGCGCGTCCAGCACGGCCTGGCGCACCAGCGTCACGTCGGCGTAGTCCTTCGGGATCCCGTTCGACACGATCGAGAGCGCGGACGCGGCACCAGCGAGAACCGCTGTGGCGACCGCGCCGGCCGCGGCGAGACTGATGCCGAGAAGCGCGTCACCAGTCGTGGGGATCGCGATCGCTGCGATCGGGATCACCGATGCGAGCGACTGGGTAGCGGTGCGGATGAAACCGCGCTTCGCGGCGAGCTTCGTCGCAGCGGGGATGATGGGGTCAGTCATGAGATTGAATCTCCTTCGGGTCGGGGGTGATGCTTGCGTAGCCACGTGGGAGGGATGGTGTCTTCGATCAGGGCGATGTCGGACGGATCAAGGTCGGGCCCGTGGTCTGTCGGCCACTGGCGGGCGATCGCGCGCAGGATGCGGGCGAACGCGGACGACTTGAGCCGGTCTTTCTCGGTGAGCGTCGCGACATCAGTCTTGAGTGCGGTGATCTCTGTCCAAGCGCCCTCGAGCTGCTCGCTGACCCTCTTGTCGATTCGCGCATCGAGCGCGGTCTTCGCATCAGTCTTGGTCTTGCCTCGCGTGGCGAGAAAGGTGAGAACGACGCCCATCCCGCCCACGCCAGCGCCGATGATGGTGATGATCGTTTGCGGGTCCATCAGGCGTCCTCCTCTCGCCGTTCCTTGATCTCCTCACCGAGCAGGGTGAGTCGGAAGATCGGGAGCGGCAGGGCAAGGACGATGATGAACGCGACGAAACCGGCAGATGCGGCGGGGTTGGCTCGGAACAGCACCACGGCGGCGGCGTAGGCGGCGAGGAGCGCGACCAGCAGCGCCTTGCCGCAGATCTCCCACCTCCACAAATGCGGAAAAGCGACACCAAGCAAGCAGGTCGTGGCAACGATCGCTAGCAGCGTCCCCATGGTGTCGATCACCGGTTCATCGAAGAGCTCGTGCAACACGGGAGAGCCGAAGAGCGCCGCCCAGATCCCCGCACCGATCGCGATCAGGTCGTACACCGGCAACCAGACACGCTTCAGTGACCGGTACTTCCACTCATCTGGTGGAATCGCGTCGGGGTGCCAGATCGACGCGAGCCATACCCTCCGCATCATCCCTCGACGGCCGGCACGGAGGCGGCAGTCTTCTGTAGGCCAGCGATGGTCTGAGCGAGCTGGGATGTGTCGATCTTCTGTTCCACGGCCCGCGACCAGTACCGGCCCCCGACCGAGCCCGAGATGTCGTAGGCGAGACCGCGCATGCACGCGTCGAGCGCCGACCACGGCACCCCGAAGGTCTTCAAGGCGGTCGTCAGCCCCGCGTCGTCGAGCTCGAGGTACTTCTGATCGGGGTTGTGGATAATCGCGGCGTTGATCGCATCCAAGGGGACGTCCTGGTGGGACACCTTCTCCTCCCCCAGCGTGAAGACGTGCTTCTCGTTCCAGCGGATAGTGCGCATGGGGGAGTCCTCCAGGGTCGTAGTGGCCGGTGCGGTCGTCGCGCCGGCAGCCGGGTCGTTGCGGTGGTTGTCGAGGTGATCGAAGTGCTCGCCGTGCCACGGCTCGTCCTTCGCGGTCGGGCGGCCCTTGCTGTCGAAGTACCGGGCGGTCTGCCTCCACCCGTTGTCGCGCCAGACGGCTGCGGCGCGCGGGTCGTACCAGTCGTCCGAGTCGGCGGCGCCACCCCAGCAGTGCACCGACTGGTCGGCACCGAGCGCGTAGGGCGCCTTCGGCGCCCACGGCCCGCCTTTGAGGTATCGCTCGTAGGCGAGCCATGCGGCGCGGTTCTTGTTCGCCTGCTCCGGGGAGCGGCCCGCCTCGTTGATGTCGGCCAGACGACCCAGCTGCGCATCGATGCGTCGGATCGATGCCGCAGCGCTCGGGGACGCCCACCCTCGACCGTGGCCAAGGTCTGTCTTGATCAGCGTGCCGCCCATGCGGTCACCGCCCTTCTGCGTTAACGACGAAACCCCCACCGGATGGTGAGGGTTTCGTCAGAGAGCTCGGACTAGATCAGTCGGTCTGCCGTTTGGGACGCAGCGCGACGTTGATGCAGGCGATGAGGAGGAACACTGACCAGAAGTGCCCGGGAGCCTGCAACAGCGGGTTGAGCGCGTTGCCGACCAGAATGGAGAGCGCCGCAGCAGCAACGACCGCGAAGACGGGTCGCATGTCCGGGCGAGCCTTCATCGCCTTCCAGAGCGCGATGATGATCAGAACCACGGTTGCGATGAGCATCGCCGCGCCAAGCACGCCTATGTGCGCGAGGAGCATGTGGTACTGCATTTCGAACACCCACGCCCGAGTGGGGTGGCGGGTGTAGCCATCGATTGTCATGCCGATGCCCTGACCCCAGATCGGGGAGGCGATGAACTCGTCCCACAGCCGAGGTAGCTGCTCGAACCGTAGCCGCTCGTCGAGAGTCTGCGCTTGCCCCGTGGCGAGGCCGACGACACCGAGGAAGGTGCGCCTCACGACTACCGTGAATGAGGCTCCGATCGCTGCAAGGACCAGCACTACTGCGCCTCCGGCGATGAACCACCGCGTCCGCTTGCTCATGGTGACGCGCTTAGATCGATCCCGCGTGAGCCAATAGGCGATCAGGATGATGATGGGAATCAGGATCGCGAGCACGACCGTTGCCCGCCGCGACGACACAACCGTCGCGACCAGGGAGGCCACTGCTGCGGCGATCATCCATCGACGATCGGGGAGAGCGCTCGTGCGCGGAAGGATCGCCCCGACGACCCACATGGGCGCGGTCGCCATGAGGGTGCTGGTTCCGTAGATGGCAATAGTCGCGCCGAAAGCGAAGCCGCGCGAATTGCCTCCGAAGATCGGATGAAGGACCGACGCAGGAAACCCTGTCGGGATGGTGAATGCGATGAGGAGCGTGATCGCGCTCAGTGCGACCGTGACCCACACAGACACCCAGAGCAACTTGCGAATGAGCTCCTCAGTGAGCGCGGACGCCCAAGTCCAGAACAGGATTGGAGCGGCAGCCCAGGCAATGAGCGAGTGCGCCCATCCCTCATTGCCGAATCCCACGACGACGCCGAGCACGATCACGGCAGCGGACAGGATTGCCGGCACTCGGAGTTCTCGCACGAGAGGGCGGCGCTCGGATGCGATGAGGAACACAGACGAGGCGGCCATGACCAGAAGAGCGACCAACAGAACAGGGGTGTGCCCGACCGGAATCATCAGCAGGTATGCGAAGGTACCGAGGATGCCCCAGTGGGCGGCCATAGCGAGTTTCCCGCTAGGCGCGAGCAGCCCTGGCGATGTCAGCGTCGTTGAAGTCACGATGACCAACATATCGCCATGGCTGCTCACCCTACGGCTGAATTGCCACCTGCTGCGCCGCGCCTGTCGGGAAGAGCGCCATCAGTCGCGTCTTGCCCGCGCCATTGTCGTCGGCGTACAGCCGAACGTCGCTGCTTGCGGGCGAGGAGGGGGTTGAACCCTTCGCCATCTGCACGTAAGCCCCGCGAGAGACCTCGTAGAGCCCCTCGTTGCCGAACATCGACAGGAAGTGTGCAGCCCCGCGCGGGAGCGTCGCCTTCGTAGTGGGAGCGAACGAGTTCCCGATCGCGGTCAGCGAGTTGACCGCGAACGCTGTCGCTTCCACGATCTCGAATCCGACCGTTCCGCCGATAACGATATTCCCGAGCAGCGAAACACGTTGGATCTGGATGCCGTCGACCTCGACAAGACGAATGCCCGCCGAGCCCGTACCGGACACCGTCATCATGTTCCCTGCGATAGTCGTCCCCACCACCGCCGGCGGCGTGTTCGGCTGGTAGTACGGCGACGGTAGCTTCGACTGGATTCGAACCCCATTCAGGGCTCCGGTGATGCGGTTGTTCGCGATCACGTTCCCGAGACACCCAACAGCGAACCTGATGGAGGCACCAGTCGCTGAGCCGACCACCCCGTCGATGAAGTTCCCCTCGACGATGTTGTTCGAGCATCCGAAGTAGCCCTTGATGCCGTCACCCTCACCACCCGAGCGGGTGGTGCGAAGCGTGTTGCCGGTGATCGTGTTCCGTTCGCACCCCCATGCCATGTGAATGCCGGTGGAGTTGAAGTCCCGGACGACGTTGTCGGAGATGACGTTGTCGCACGCTCGCGGGGAGAGCAGGATGCCGCGGTGACCGAAGTTCTCAAGCACGTTTCCGGTCACGACACACTGTGCGCCGCCGACCAGGGCGATGCCGTGGGTGCCGCCCTTGACGCGGTTCCCAGAGATAATGTGCCCCCGAGACAGGTTCGTGGGGTTCGTGAACGTGAGCGTGTTGTTCTGCCCACCGGACTGGTCATCGACCGTGTTGGAAACGCAGGAGATCCCCACCCCGGACGAGACCGTTCCATACGGGTCGTCGATGGTATGAGTGATCGTGTTGTTGAGCACGCGGCAGTCGTTCGTGTCCCAGTCGAGTCGGATCGCCGTAGCGCTCGTCGTCGGGAAGCCGAATGCGGTAATTCCCTCGACACGGATACGGTCAGCGTCGCGAAGCACCACGGCCCCGTAAATGAGACCGTTGACATCGAAGGTTCCACCTAGGACGCTCGCGTCCTCGATATGACCAGAACCGAGCCAAGCGGGAGACTCAACGAGGGCCGTCACTCCTGCCGCCGACCGCGCCTTGAGGGTAGCGCCAGTGACATCGAGGGTGACCCCAGTCTTTAGCAGCACCTTCGTGATTGAGTAGACGCCTCCGAACGCGAAGACGACCTTTCCTCGCACCGCCGCGGCGGCATCGATAGCCGCCTGGATCGCGGCCGTGTCGTTCGCAGTGCCGTCACCGACAGCTCCATAGCGCCGGACATTGAACACCGCCCCGAAGCGGTGATCGAGAGCGGTCTGGGTCTCCGAAGAGCCCTCCGTCGAGACGTACCCCGCGATTGCGCCGTCATTCTCGACACCGTTCACCCCAGGGATTCCCTGCAAGCCCTTGTCGCCCTTCGGCCCCTTCAGGTTTGCGATCGGAACAAGCTCAGCAGCCATTGGAGACCCCTAACTGACCCTCGAGAGGTCACCGGAAACAGAATCGAGAACGAGATCGCCAAGCGAAGAGCCCGCTGGCGGTGTGACGATGTTGGGTTCGACCCAGACTTGAAGTGGATTCGGAGCTGCTCGGTACTTATCCGAGAACAGACCGGCACCATCCACGTAGAGCCGTCCGGGCAATCGATCCACGCTGACGAAGTTGCCCGCCTCGTCGAGCCACTGGATGACGATCTCGTACCAGATCTCGGGGTTGATGATCGTCGTAAGTTCCAGGTCGACCGACCAAGCTCCGGTTGAAACCTCCGGGGTCGTCGGAATCACTCGTGACACGTAGATGACGGATGCTGAAGTGCGGACGCCCGGCCCCGAGGGGTGAAACTCGATCACCGGCTGAAGGTTGCGCGCCGAGTTCGCCAATGCGGAGCGGCTGAGGTCCGAGAGCACGCCAGTGATGAGAGCCATAGCCCCTCCAAACCGAATCGCCCCTAGTGGGGTCGGGAGTATCGATGTACGATTCAGGGCATTAAGAAGGCCCCCATCAGCGGACACTGATGAGGGCCAGACGCCGATCATTGGAGGATCGACATGCCCAAGGTAACAGCCGCCGTTCTGGCGGCACTAGTAGCGGTAGCCCTGACAGGATGCGCCGGAACGGCACCAGGGGTGGGAGACGAGCGCGCAGCGCCTGCGGCGACCGAATCTGCCCTGCCGGTGGAAAGCGCCGTGCCGCTCAGCGCGGAGACTGCGGCCCCTGAGATCAGCGATGCGGACTCGGCGTTACTCGCGTACGTCCGGAAGGCGCTGCTCCCGGACACACAGATCCCGAACGCCACCGATCAGCAACTGATCGACGCTGGCCATGAGGCCTGCCGACAGCTTGAGGCGGGCGTTGCGCTCGAGGACGTCCGTGTTGTCAAGGGCGAGACGGCTCACCCGTCCACCGGAGCGTTCTACGACACCAGCGCGATCCTCAGTGGAGCGATCCTCTCGTACTGCCCGGCCTTCGCCTAGATCAGCCGCTTCCATTCGCCGGCGTCGTACACGATCGCGCCGACGAATCCGCCTGGCACGGTCCCCACCGCCTTTGTCGCCATGCCCGCACCGTAGATGTGCCCCGACGTCAGCCGCAGCGCGGTGCCCCCGAGTTGCATCTTCACCTCAGCGTCACTCACCTGGACGACGCCGTTGCCCAGATATACCTGAATGGTCGATCCGTTCGTGAACACCTGCGCACCGTTAGGAAAGGTGACTGCGCCCCCTGAGATGGTCGGGTCCAACGTCATGCCGCCGACCTTCACGCGTCCAGCGCCTTGGACGTTCAGGTTTCCGGTCATCTCGACGTTTCCGGTGATGTTTCCGGCGCCATTGAAATTCCAGGGTCCGTTCCAGGTGAGCGTTCCGGTCCCGACGACATTGCCGGTGATCGTGCCGTCGCCCTCGAGCCGCCATGGCCCCGTTACCTTGAAGCTTCCCGTGACAGTGGTGGTGCCGTCAATCGAGAGAGTGCCGACGATGACGACGGATCCGCCCGAGTCCACCCGGAGCGTTCCCCCGATGATCCGAAGACGCCCGTTCGTGATAGAGGCGTTCTCCAGAAAAGCTCCGGAGAAGATGCGATCGACCTTCGCGTTGAGGTTCTTGATCCAGCCCCATGCGTCTTCGAGGTTACGAAGCACTCTGCACCTCTACCTTCATGGTGTCTGACAGATCCCCGCTTAGGGCGATGACGCGAAGCGCATGAGTTCCGTCTGGGATGACGTTGTCTCCGGTGGAGTCGATCTGCCAAGCCCTGCCAACCGCGGCTTGCTCGGCAGACCACTTCTCGCTGATCGTGAACTGCCCAACCGACCACTGCACGAGCGGCACCCGCTCATCGGCCAACGTCTGGTTCGTCGCGGCCTGCAGCCGCGGGCCGGCCAGGTCGGGGAAGTCTCTCTTCGCGTCGCGAATGGGGATCGTGTACGGGCCGCTACCGGCCCACGCAACTTCCTGATCCTGCCCCGTGCCGTTGCCAACGCCTTGCAGACCGGTGAGCTGCCTAGAACCGTCGAGCTTGTAGTTGACGCCGCTGAGCGGCGACTCTGCGGCTTGGAGGATGAACGTCGATGCCCCGATCAGAATCTTCTGCTCGACTCTGGCCTGAAACCTGACATTCCCGTTCGCGTCGATGTACGGCCGCAAGTAGATCTCATAGCCCTCCGCACGAATCTGATCGAGGAGGTCGGAGATCTTGAACTTTTTGAAGAAGTCCCACTGCGCAGAGAACGTCCCCGCCGCATCCGATGGCAGGTCGATCGGGTAGTTCCATTCGACCGAGCGTTGGGTCGCACGAGCAAGGATCGCTCGGACTGCGCCGGAGTGTGTACGGTTCACCACCGTGAGAGTGCCGTCGGTGTATCCGCTCACCCCATAGGTGAGCCGCCAGCTCCACTCGTTCTCAAGCTCGACCGAAGCGACCATGAGGACCTGGGAGTCGCGGTCATAGTCCCAGTCGTCGATCTTGCCCGCGTACGCGACAAATGACCCGCGCCGAAGCACGAGCATCCGCGCGTTCGGGACGAACAACGACCAGATTCGATCTCGCGTCAGCCGCTTCTGGACGTCATCAACCTTGAAAGTCGTGGTCGCTTTCCCGTCACCTAGAAGCGATGTCGACCAGGGAAACGCTTCGGGAAAGACGCGTTCGACGGGGGCGCCGGTGATGGCTTCATGAATCCAGGCTTCCCACTCGTCCACAGCCACCCCTAAACGTATGTGTCGGTCGTGATCACACGGCCGGGGACGCTGATCGTCCACGCGGTTGATCTGCCTGGAGGTGTGGCCCAGAGGGCTCCACGTCCTACGCCGGACATGATCACGCCGTTCCTGGTCACGAGCCCCGTTCGCATATCGATCTGATGAGTGCCACCCGCCGTCGCACCGGTCACTGTGAAGGTGCCGAAGGGCGATGTCACTGAATAGCTCGACGGCGCGGATGGAATCTCCACCACGGAGTGAGCCGGGAAGTTGCCGCGGTGGAAGACCGCGACGCTCGTGGCGGTTCCCGCGGGCGGGACGAGATGCGTGACCCCATAGATGCGCGGGTCAGGGCATCGGTACGTAACCTCGTACTCGCCCACGAAGAGGTTCCCGTCGTTGTGGGTCACGATGTCTGGCTGCCCGAGCCCCCTCCGCGCATTCGCCCAGTTCGTCGACCCCGCTTGTTCGACCATGATCTTCCGCGACCCGCCATCTGCGAGCATCCCAGAGAGCCGGCGGGCCATATGAGCGAGTTCAGCGCCATCGCGAGCTCTGAAGAATCCGCTCTGCACAACCTCGCGCGCACCCAGGTACTGAGGGCTGTCCGTGGTTCCGTGCGAGTTCGGCCGTTCCAGAACATCAGCACGGGCGGCGGGGGCGGTGTCCCACCCCCGCCAACCGTCCTTGCCGATCCAGAACCCGTAGTCGTCACGGTCAGCGAATCCGCGAAACTCGATCCCGCCGATACGCACGATGAGATCGGTCATCCGAACCTCCTCGCGGCCTGAGCCTGATAGCGGGCCGCAGCACGGCCGATCTCTTCCTCGGACTGTCCCGGCTGCGGGTAGACGTTGATGTCGCCACCGCCGCGTCCGCCACCGACCCGCGAGAGCACCTCCGGCGACAGCGGGAGAACGACCTCGTCGTATCGGCCCTCACCGATGTTGGCGATGATGCCGCCTGTGCGCGCCTTGACGAGTGCGCCGTCCTCGAGCTGAGGGATCTTCGGGATGTTCAGACCGAAGGTCTGCCCGCCGACCATCGGCACCCAGTCGGGAATGTCGACGCTGATCGAGTTCAGACCATCGATGATTCCGTTGATCAGCCCGATCAGGGCGTTCACCGGGCCTCGCACCACGGACAGCACCGCTTGGAAGGCAGACCCTACGAAATCTGCGATCCCGGAGAAGACGGCGTGGATCGTATCGCCGATGAATTGGATCGCGCCGGCTATCGCCGCGCCGACGGGCGCGATGATGTTCTCGTAGATCCAGACGAAGGCGGCACCGATCGCAGCGAAGACAGGCTGGATGATCGTCTCGTAGAGCCATGTGAAAATCGCGCCCCATGCTTGGAAGTAGACGATGATGCCGTCAATGATCGGGACGATCACGTTCTCGTAGATCCAGGTGAAGATCTGTCCGATCGCGTTGAAGACGGGAGAGAGCACGGTCTCCCACAGCCACTGCGCGATCGCGGCCCAGAGGCCGATGTAGAGCATGATCCCCGTCACGACTGGCATGATTATCTGCTCGTAGATCCACGAGAAGATCTCGCCGATGGCATTGAAGACAGGCTGCAACACTGATTCCCACAGCCAAGTCGCGGCTGCGCCGATGGCGCCGGTGAAGTTCGCCCAAATCTCCTGCCCGAGTTCCGTCTGCGTAAAGAACCACACGAGCCCACCGACCAGCGCGGCGATCGCTGTGACAATGAGCATGATGGGGTTGGCGCTCATCACCGCGTTGAACGCGAGCTGCACTCCAGCCGCTGCCTTCGTGATCGCGCTCCAAGCGACGATGGCTCCTTGCCACACCTTGAATGTCGCAGCCCCTGCCAGCACGGACACCGCGAGCGGGCCGAGGATGCCAGACACGTCCGAGAGCCATCCCACGACACCGCTGAGCACACCTGCGACGGCGCTCAGAGCCGATGCGAGGACCGGGAGCGCTGCGACAAGCGCGCCGGCGATGACGGTTGCGGCCTGGGAGAGGAACTCGACGAAGACGGGAAGGATGACCGAGGCGAAGTCCGAAACGACCCGTGCGAGCTCCAACATCGGAGGCAGCAGCAGCGGTAACAGGGGAACGAGTACGTTCAGCACTGCCCCGAGTGGCGTGAAGTAGCCTGCGAGGCTCATGATCTCTGGGCCGAGCGCAAGAACTGCTTCTCGGGCGCTGAGAAGGAAGTCGACGATCGGGGAGTCTTCCTCCCACCCGAAGACATCGCTCATAAGAGAGGTGAAGTCCCCTCGAATGAGAAGGTCGTACAGCCCCTTGATGGCGCCGCCGACGACGGCGAATTTCTCCGATGCGATGGCCGCGAATGGACCGATCCTCGACGTCAGATCGTCAAGGAACTCGGTAATCCCGTTGAAGGTCTGCTTGAAGTACGGGAAGACGTTCTCGAGGAGCGCGACGCCAACACGCGACATCGCAGCGAGCATGTTCGCCCACGCGCCGCGGGTCGTCTCGCCCGATTTGAGGGCGGCGCCGCCGATGTTCTCCTGCAACACCCGGTTGAAAGTCTCCGCATCGACTTTGCCCTGAGACACCATCTTCGACATCTCGGCGGCCGTGACGCCGTACTCCTCCGCGAGCCACTGGAGGATCGGGATACCACGGTCTTGGAGCTGGTTCAGGTTCTCGGTCATGGCCCGGCCGCTGGCCTGGACCTTGTTCATGATGGAACCCATCTCGTCCATCGAGATGCCCGCGATCGTCGCGGCGTCCGCTGTGAGACGAAGGTACTTTTCGAGTTCCTGGCCCGGCTTGATTCCTGCTGCCACAGCGGAAGCCGCAACCGTCGCCGCAGTGTCTAGACCGAAGGCCGTACCCTTGACCGCAGCGAGAGCCGAGCTCATGATCTGGTCGACGACCGAGACCGAGTGTCCGAGCCCCTCGAGCTTCGCCTGAGCGTCCTCGATCTTGAGCATGCGGTCGAAACCGCCCTTGACCGCAATTCCGGTCAGAACGGCAGCCGCACCGGCCGCAGCAAGCGCAGCGCCCTTCGCAAGCCCTCCGATCTTCGAGAAGACCGATGAGCCGCGCTTCTCCGCCTGATCGAAGGTGCCGTTGAGGTCCTTCTCAATACCGCGCTTCATGCCGCTGGTCGTGGGGACGAGCTCGACAAACAGGACTGCTTCTGCCACGAGGACTACTCCTTTCGGATCGTCCCCGCGGCAACAGGGTCGTTAGAACATGGCGCTGAGTCGTGCGCGACGAGCTTCCCGATCGGGCGTCATTTCCAGTTCGGAAGGGACCTCATAGGTAGGAGGCTTTCCTGCCCACGGGCGAGGGAATCGCTTGTACTGCGCGTTCTTTCCCCGTTGAGCGTTCATCTCACGCTCGTGGATGTCCCACGCCGCGATCTCCGCGGGCGACGGTACGTAGCGGTGCCCGTGAACGGCTGCAACGGTGTGGCTCGAAGGGTCATGGAGGATCTCGCGGATGTGGTCCCACGCGGTGTTCCAACAGGTCTTCTCTCTGATGATGTCGTCGAGGTTGACGCCGACGCGAGCAAGGTCGTGCCGGAGCTGCCCCTTGTGGTGACGGAGCAGCGCCGGGATGATCACGCTTTTGGGTCGTAGTCCTTCGACTCCTTGCCCCATGCAGTGAAGACGGCCGCGACGTCGTCGCCGTCGAGCCGCGACAGGACGCGCACAGCGGTCGGGAACGTGTCGGTGAGCGTCTGGATCATCAGCGACCATGCGGCAAGCTTCTGCTGGTCGGTGCCGCCTTCGCGGGTGCTCTCGAACACGCCGAATGCGGAGGTGATGCCGAACGGAACTCCAGGCTGGCCGAGAACAGGGAGCTGGAACTTGCCCACACCCTCGATGTTGAACTCGATCAGCGGGAGAGCGTCGGTGGAGGCGGGCTTGATATTGACCATGGTTCGGCAACCTTTCAGTGGTTCGGCAACCTGAGGATGTGTCCGGGGGTGGCGGGGTTGCCGCTCCACCACCCCCGGGGCTTGTTCACGACCGGGCGAAGTTCTTCGCGGTGGAGGTCCCACCCGAGGTCGTGACGGTGATGTTCGCTGCACCCGCGGCACCGCCGGGCATGACAGCGACGATGGACGTGTCGGAGAGGATCTGGAACGATGCCTCCGCAGTCCCGAACTTGACCGAGGTAGCGCCGGTGAACCCGGTTCCGGTGAGGATGACGTTGCCAGCCGCCGCCTGCTCGGTGGCGGGAACGGTCGTGGTGATCGTGGGCACCGCCGGCGGAATCTCGATCAGCGTGGTATCCCACTGCTTCACCTGGTACCCGAGGACCGGGTCACGGAACGCGCGGAGCGTCATCCCGAGGGCGTTGATCGCGTTGGCGCCGAACTGGACTGCCTCGCGATCGGCGACCTTCACGCGCGGGTAGTGCGTGATGATCACGTCATCGCCGGAGATGCCGACGGTGACGAGGTCCCGGAAGGTATTCACGGAGGCCTTCGTGAGGGTGAACGATCCGGTGGCCGGGTCGACCACGGTGTCGAAGTACGCCTCGGTGAGCGTGCGCGATCGCTGGATTCCGGAGAACGCGACCGCCCACGTGCCGGGGCCGTCCTGGTCGATGACCACGTCCTCGTTGTGTGCAACGAAGCGCTTGTTGTCGCCGGGCTCTGCGGTGAGGGAGAAACCGTCCTCGCCGTAGTAGCCGAGGTCCGCGCGGACCTTCGCGACGAGGTCCGCCGTGGGGTCCCAATCGGGGCCGGTCGGGGCGGCGGTTCCGTAAGCGCCGAGCAGGATTCGACCATCCTGCACCAGGCGCACGTCGGCCGGGTTGATGGTCCGGCCATTTTCGATGAGTGCAGCGGTCATGTGCCAGCTACCTTCCTGTGTGTCGTTTTCGGACCCACCCGGCAACTGGTGGTGGTTCCCGCGTCTACGGGAGTCGATGGACGACGACGAGGATCGTCGCCGTGTAGAAGTAGTTCCCGGCCTCGTCACGGTCTTCCGCGGGGCCAGCGTTGAGCTCAGCCCGCACGACGGGGGAACCGCTTCGTGGCGCGGACTCGATCGAGTACGCAGCGTCGGTGCAGAGCTCGAAAGCGTCGTCCTTGGCGGTGGCAGCGTTGTCGTGCGCCCAGCACTCGACGGTGACGAGGTACTGCCTCGACACGCTCGTCTCGAGCCGGGAGGGCGCGATGCTCAGCACCACCTGTCGTTTGAGCTTCTCGTCGCGCTCAGCGGACACCCGGTCTGCGGTGACCGCGCCGCGGACTCGTTCGATCGCCCATCGTCGGACGTTGGGCCATTTGCTGGCGAACTCGGCCATGGACGACTCCTAGATCTGCACGCGAGCGAGCGCGGCCCGCAGGTCCTTCTTGCGGTCGCGCCGGCCCTTGGTCGACTCATCGACGATCCAGACAGACAGTCGCCCCGAAGGCCCATAGCCGCGGGTGACGTAGACGTTCTGATCCGGTCCCGCCGCGCGTTCGGCCGCCGATACGAGGGCGTCTTCAACCCCGGAACCGGTGGTGTCCAGGAGCAGGTTCTCGCGGATCGCTTTGTGGTTGTCCCTCGCGGCGCCTGGCTGCCCGCCGGGGCTCTGAAGCATCGGGAAGTGCACCTTGATGCGCATCAGATCGCCGCCTTGATCGCGAACTGTACCGCCCACGTTGACTGCCGGAGCCACGCGCCGACTTCACCGTCGATCGGGTACTCGACGCCGCGCACGCGGGCCCGGTCGTTGGAGGTGATGTCCGGCCGCGCGGGAAGATCCCGGGCGTAGACGGTGCCCCCGGTGATGACGGTGTTCTTGCCGACCTCCAGCGCCTCCGAAGGGTTCGAGGGTGCGAACTTGCCGGACAGAGTGAGGTGATCCGCCCAGTCCGTTCCTACCGGGTCGCCGTCGGGGTTGAAGACCTCGACGGCGCGCCGGATGACGATGGGTTCGTATCGGGCCGTCATGCCCGGAACCCTGACCGGACGGAGAACGAACGGAGCTTGTTCATGGGGGCTCCGGGAAGCCATGAGAGGTCGTTGTCAGAGAAGTAGAACTCGCTCGACGACAACGAGGAGTCGACGGTCTCAGACCCTGTGTCGGAGAAAGGACCGTCGGTGGTCGTGGTGGAGCGCTGCCGGAGTCCCTTCGGGTTCAGCAGCACGCGGCGGATCGACGCGACGACCGCGTTCCTCGCGGCCTCGGTCAGCAGCTCGTCGCCAGCGATGTACTGGTCGATGTCGATGCCGCGTTTGCGTCCGATCAGTCGGAGGTTGTTGGAAGCGATGACGAGCCAGGCTTCAACTCGGTCTTCTTCTGCGGTGGTGAGTTCCCCCCACACGGCGATGACATCATCAGCGGTGGCGAATGGTGTGAGCGCCATGTGGAGGGTCCTCTCTGCTTACTCGACGGGGATGCCGGCCTCAGCCAGCGCGTCGCGGATCTCGGATGCCTTCGCGTCCGTCTCGACCTCGAAACCCTTCGTGAGCGCGTACGCGGCCCACGCCTTGGCGGACGATCCCGGGCCCTTGACGGGAGGGACGCCCACCTCGTCTTCGGACTCGTCTTCGGACTCGTCTTCGGACTCGTCTTCGGACTCGTCTTCGGACTCGTCTTCGGACTCGTCTTCGGACTCGTCTTCG